>NZ_OZ240671.1:0-87500 GCF_965198575.1 Lichenicola sp.
GCGGTGAACGACGGCCCCGGCAGCCTCGGCGCCCTTGGTGTAGGTGATCGCGACCTTGGCGCCGTCGTGCGCCAGGCGGGCGGCGATCGCGGCGCCGATCCCGCGCGAGCCACCGGTCACGAGTGCGGTCCGGCCTTCGAGCTTCGACATGGCGAGTTTCCTTTTCTGCGAGAACCGTTCAGGAAAGACCTGCCGTTTCTAGATCCGCCTTTTCGGCAGCGGAAAGACTTTGTAGGCTTCGGGCTATGCCTCGAAGGTACAGGCAGAACGGAGCCCAGGCATCGTGGAGCTGCGGCATCTCCGCTACTTCGTCGCCGTGGCCGAGAGCGGCAGCCTCAAGCTGGCGGCGGAGAAGCGGTTGCATACCGCGCAGCCTTCGCTGAGCCGGCAGATCCGTGACCTCGAGACCGAAATCGGCGTGAAGCTGCTGGAGCGGAGCGCGCACGGTGTCGCGCTGACCGAAGCCGGCCGCGCCTTCCTCGATCATGCGCGCTCCTCGCTGGCGGCAGCACAAGCGGCGGCGGAGGCGGCGCGGCGCGTGGCGCTGCCGGCAAGGACGGTGTTCGCAATCGGTTTCGTGGTCGGACACGAGGTCGACTGCATTCCGCCCACGACGAACATCCTCAGGGACGAACTGCCCGGGCTCGAGCTGCGGATCTCCAGCGGGTTCTCGGTGGACCTCGCCGACGCGCTGCAGCGCGGATCGCTGGATGTCGCCTTCCTGCGCCGCGAACCGGTCGCGGATCTCGAATACAGGCTCGTCCTGCAGGAGCCGATCATCGCGATCGTGCCGTCCGGTCACCGGCTCGCTGCGGCGTCCCTGGTGCACGCCGACGATCTCGCCGGGGAAACCTATATCGGCATCTCGCCGATCCCGCGGGTGCTGCGCGGCGTGGTGAAGGCGTATCTTGCGACGTCTGCGTCGCCGATCGTTCCGGCGTTCGAGATCGACAACTTCGCGATGGCGGTCTCGCTGGTGGCGGCGAAGCGGGGGATCGCGCTGCTGCCTGCCTCGGCGCGGGGTTACCTGCCTGCATCGGTGGTCAGTCGCCCGCTCGGCGGCACGCAGCCGACGATCGACCTGGTGCTCGGCTACCGGGCCGCAAACCGGTCCGGCGTGCTCGGAAGGTTTCTCACGAACCTCGGCACCCTGTCGGCGCAGATCCGCAAGCCGCAGCCGACCGCCTGGTGAGCACTAGGCAGACGGCTCCGGCGCAGGCGGTGGCTTCAGCCGGGCGTCGGCGCGTTCGATGGTGGCGATCATCGACTCGCCGGCGCGTCGGCTGATCGGATCCTCGCTCATCGCCAACCGGTCCGCCATCAGCATCGCCGGCGACAGGATGCCGCGCAGGTCGTGCCGGAGTCGGGCGGTCGCACCGGCCAGTTCCCCGATCCGCGCCTCCGCCTGCTCCGCCCGGGCGATCGCCTGCGTTGCCGTCGCGGTCGAACGAGCCCGTATCCTCCTGTCCAACAGCAGGCCGGCGCCGAAGGCCACGAGGGCCGGCGCGATCACGCGGATGATCGGCGGCATCCGCAGCCGGTTGGCGGCCAGCGAGCCCAGCAGCACGGGGCCTGCGATGCCGATTGCGGTCGGAAGCGGTCGCGATGGAAGGGTCATGTCAGGGCGAGTGTCCGACGAAGTGTCATGCAGCTCAAGTCGCGGCCGCGGTCGCCATGCGCCAATGGCCATGCCCCGGTCGCCAAGGTTGACGCTCGGGCGGCCCAACGACTATAAGCCGGCCCTCCGAAGGCGGCTGCAGAGCGCGGCCGTGCCTTCGCATGTTCGTGTCCCGACCGGTCCGTCGCATGGGTGCGCCGGACCATCCCGATCTAGGAGAGTGCAGCCGTGAAGCGCACCTATCAACCGTCCAAGCTGGTGCGCAAGCGGCGCCATGGTTTCCGCGCACGCATGGCGACGGTCGGCGGCCGCAACGTGCTCGCCAGCCGTCGGGCGAAGGGGCGCAAGCGCCTTTCAGCCTGAACCCTGAGCCGCAAGGCCCTGGCTGGAGACCGCCAGCAGGGCCATGGCGGGGAAAACCGCATCTGGTCCGTCGCAGGAGTATTCGCGGCATGGCCTCCGCCGATATCCGGCTCAAGCGACGGGCACAGTTCCTCCGTGTTGCATCGAAGGGGGCGAAAGCCCCGATGCCGGGCCTCGTGCTGCAGTCGCTGAAGCGGGACGATGTCCTGCCTGCGCGCCTGGGCTTCACGGTGACCAAGAAGGTCGGCAATGCCGTGATCCGCAACCGCACCAAGCGTCGGCTTCGCGAGGCCGCCCGGTTGCTGTTGCGTGACGAGGCGTTCCGGGGCGAGCCGTTGTCGGGGGTCGATCTCGTGTTGATCGGCCGCGACGGCACCCGCTCGCGTCCGTTCCCGGCCTTGATCGACGATCTTCGTCGGGCGCTGCGACGGACCGGCACGGTCACGTCGGGTCGTGGATCATCATCCTAGTGGGCCACGTGCAGGCAGCCTCGGCGATCCGACATGCTGCAGCTTCAATCCAGGCTGTCCTTGTCCTTGCGGTCCGGCTTTACCAATACTGCCTGCGTCCAGTGCTCGGTCCGAACTGTCGCTTCGTGCCGAGTTGCAGTGACTATGCGATCGAAGCCCTGATGCTCCATGGAGCCTTTCGAGGGACGGGCCTTGCCGGCGCGAGGATCCTGCGATGCAATCCGTGGCATCCTGGTGGACACGACCCGGTGCCGTCCCGCCCTTCAAGCCCCCGGCTTACAAGCTCCCGGCTCATGAGCGATTGTCGTTGCGGCATTCATGCTTCCGGCCTCGCCGCTGCACCGCCCTCCTTTGCCCCAACCTCCCTTGATCGAGATCGGCCCGTCCGCTGATGGATAATAATCGCCTCTTCCTCGCGGTGGCGCTCTCGGTCGCCATCCTGGTCGGCTTCGAGTGGCTGATGCCCAAGCAGAGCCACCAGGCGCTGTTGCATCACGCCCAGACCACGACCCAGTCCACGCCCGCCGGCGATGCGCCGCGTCCGGTCACCGACCTGGCCCCACCCGGCACACAGCCGGCGGCGATTCCCGCTCCGACCCATGAGGCGCGGTTGCCGATCGACGCCGACAAGGTCCAGGGAAGCATCGACCTGGTCGGCGCCCGCCTCGACGACCTGGTGCTGCGCGACTACCAGGAGACGATCAAGGCCGGCAGCCCGCTGGTCCGGGTGCTCGAGCCGCAGGACCAGAAGCAGCCGAACCTGGTGCAGCTCGGCTGGAGTGCGGCCGCCGGTGGAAACGTGAAGGTGCCCGACAGCGCCACGTTGTGGACCGCCGACCAGCCGAAGCTCACTCCGACCACGCCGGTCACGCTGTCCTGGGACAACGGTGCCGGCCTGGTCTTCCAGATCGCCCTGTCGGTGGACCGGAACTACATGTTCACGGTCGAGCAGCGGGTGCGCAACAGCACCGGCCAGCCGGTCTCGCTGTATCCCTGGTCGCGGGTCAGCCGCAGCTACACGCCGCAGGTGACCGGCGGCTACCTGGTGCATGAGGGGCCGATCGCGGTCGTCGACGGCCGCATGGAGGAGATGTCCTACACCAGCCTCAAGAGCAAGGCGGCCGACGCCGGCGGCACCGGCTGGTCGGCGAACCAGACGCCCGCCGCGGATGGCGGCTGGGCCGGCATCACCGACAAGTACTGGCTGACCGCGATCATCCCGGGACACGACCAGGCGACGACCGCGAGCTACCGCTACCAGCCGAACGAGGGTGCCGGCACCTATCAGGTCGATTTCATCAGCCAGGCGCCCGTCAGCGTGCCGGCGGGCGGTACCGTCAGCACGTCGAGCCACGTGTTCGCCGGCGCCAAGGTGGTGCATCTGCTGGAGGGCTACCAGTCCAGCCTGCACATCACCGACTTCTGGAAAGCCGTTGATTTCGGCTGGTTCGCCTTCCTGACCAAGCCGATCTTCTACGTGCTGGACTGGCTGAACACAGCCCTGGGCAACTTCGGCCTGGCGCTGCTGGCCTTCACGCTGATCGTCAAGACGCTGTTCTTCCCGCTGGCCATCAAGCAGTTCCGCTCGATGGGCAAGATGAAGCTGCTGGCGCCGAAAATGACCGCCGTGCGGGAGCGCCACAAGGGCGACCCGATGGCGATGAACACCGAGATGATGGCGCTGTACAAGCAGGAGGGTGTCAACCCGGCAAGCGGCTGCCTGCCGATGCTGGTGCAGGTGCCGGTGTTCTGGTGCCTCTACAAGGACCTGGTGGTGACCATCGAGATGCGGCACGCGCCGTTCTTCGGCTGGATCCGCGACCTCTCCGAGCCGGACCCGACCAACGTGTTCAACCTGTTCGGGCTGATCCCGTTCGATCCGGCAGTGCTGGCGCCGATCCTGCACCTGGGCGTCTGGCCGATCGTACTCGGCGGCACCATGCTGCTGATGCAGCGGATGAATCCGCCGCCGCCGGACCCGATGCAGGCGCGGCTGTTCCAGATCATGCCGCTGATCTTCATGTTCGTGCTGGCGCGCCAGCCGGCCGGGCTGGTGATCTATTATTGCTGGAACAACCTGCTCACCGTGTCGCAGCAATGGCTGATCCAGCGCCGCACCCATCTCGGGGGCAGCCGCCAGGTCAGCACGGTGTCGCGCTGACCGAGCCGGATTTTATCGGCGCCCCGGCGACCGCGGACGAGCAGGCTGAGGCGCTCGAGGCCGGCCGGCTGCTGTTCGCGGGCGAGGCGCGGTTCTTCTACGCCGCCCAGCGGATCGACCAGCTGCCCGAGCCGGACCTGCCGGAGATCGCCTTTGCGGGTCGGTCGAACGTGGGCAAGTCGAGCCTGATCAATGCGTTGACCGGCCACAAGGCGCTGGCACGCGCGTCCTCCGAGCCCGGCCGCACCAAGCAGTTGAATTTCTTCGCGCTCGCCGACCGCATGACGCTCGTGGACATGCCGGGCTACGGCTATGCCAAGGCGGCCAAGGAAGTGAAGGAGGACTGGCAGGGGCTGATGTTCGACTTCCTGCGCGGCCGGCCGACCCTCAGGCGGGTGGTGCTGCTGCTCGACGCCCGCATCGAGATCAAGCAGAACGACCTCGACGCGATGAAGCTGCTGAACCGGGCTGCGGTGATCTTCCAGCTGGTGCTGACCAAGTGCGACGTGCCGAAGCCGCCGAAGCTTGCCGCCAAGCTGGTCGAGATCCAGGATCTGGCGAAACGCCACGCCGCCGCGTATCCGGTGGTGCTTGCCACCAGCAGCGGCACCGGCGCCGGGATCCCGGAGCTGCGTGCGTCGCTCGCCGAGTTGGCCCTGTAACCCTGTCGATCCCCCGGCCGATTGCGGCCGTCCGAGGAGCCCGTCGATGCCGATGAACGAGGACGCTCTCAAGACCGCGCGCGAGCAGGCCGCGGTGCTGGCGAGCGCGCTGCCGTACCTGCGCCGCTATGCCGGCGACACCATCGTGGTGAAGTACGGCGGACATGCGATGGGCGATCCGGCGCTCTCGGAAGCATTCGGCCACGACATCGCGCTGCTCAAGCTAATCGGCGTCAATCCGGTCGTGGTGCATGGCGGCGGCCCGCAGATCAACGCCATGCTGGAGCGGCTCGAGATCAAGTCGAGCTTCGTCGAGGGCCTGCGCATCACCGACGCCGCGATGGTCGACATCATCGAGATGGTCCTGTCCGGATCGGTCAACAAGCAGGTGGCCGAGCTGATCAACCGGGCCGGGGCGCTGGCGATCGGCATCTCGGGCAAGGATGGCGGGATGATCCAGGCGCGCAAGCTGACCCGGACCGTCCGCGACCCGGACAGCCGGATCGAGCGGGTGCTGGACCTGGGACTGGTCGGCGAGCCGGAGCGGATCGACACGCGGGTGCTGTATGCGCTGTCGGGATCGGGGGTGATCCCGGTGATCGCGCCGATCGGCGTCGGTGCGGACGGCCAGACCTACAACATCAACGCCGACACCGCCGCCGGAGCCGTTGCCGGTGCGCTGAACGCCACGCGGCTGCTCATGCTGACCGACGTGCCCGGCGTACTGGATGAGAACAAGCAGCTGATCCCGGAGCTGAGTGCGGAGGACGCGCAACGCGGTATCGCCAGCGGCATGATCTCCGGCGGCATGATTCCGAAGGTCGAGACCTGCCTGGAGGCGGTGCGCGCCGGCGCCCGAGCTGCGGTCATCCTGGACGGGCGGGTGCCGCACGCCGTGCTGCTGGAGCTGTTCACCGACGCCGGACCGGGCACCCTGATACGGGCTGCCTGATACGGGCGGGCGCGGGTCCTCTTAAACCAGCTTCCGGGCGAGGAAACCGATCTGCCAGGCCATCTCGCCGCGGCTGAGTGGGCATCCACCGTCCGCTGTCGCGGTCAGAATCGACCCGCAGGTGATCTCGGCGAGCTGACTCTGCAGCAGGACGGCAGCCTGCATGGAGAAGCCCGCCTTCCAGGCCAGACTTACCATGCCGCGGCGGCTTCGCAGCCCGATCGCGATATCGATCGACTCCGTCGGCACCAGGGCCGCCGCAGCCAGCAGCGCGATGGCGCCGCGATTATCGCCGAGCCGCAACGCCGCGAGCAGGGCCGCCTCGGTCGCATCCTCGTGCCGGGGCGGTGGTGAGCGATCGCAAAGGCGCGGCTGCATCTCGAGGCGTTGCCGCCAATCCGGCCGCTCGGCTTCATCGGCAGGCAGCCGATCCAGTGCCGCCACAAGCTGCTCGACGCACACGCGCCGGCATGCCTGGTCGAACTCGGATGAGGTCTGCGTCGAGAGCAGCGCATCGAGCACCTTCTCGCGCGTGACCGGGTCCGGACCCGACAGCGCCGCCGCAAGGACGTCATGCTGCTGCAGCACACCGTCCGCCGCCAGCAGCGACAGGACCGATCCTGGTTCGAGGGAGGCTGCGAGTTCGGCAACGGCGACGCCGGCATCGAACGCGGCGGGCGGGTCCGCAAGCAGACCGGCGAGCGGTTCGTGGGCGTCGAGCAGCGCGGACCATGTGTCGCGCAGCCTCGTATCCAGCAGGTCCGCCAGCCTTGCCGCCACGGCCCGGCGTCCGGGGACGTCGAGACCGGGCAGGAGGGAGTCGGCAATGGCAGCGCACAGGCGCGGCTTGTCCTCGGCTGCAGGTTGGCCGGGACCGGGCGATACCGGCGCGCTGATCATGGTCTCCTGCGCGGCCGGGACCGATGCCTCCGGCGGCTGATCATGCGCCGGCGCCGATCCGGCCTCGGCCGCCTGCGGGGCAGCCTGGCGGCGACTTGTGTCGGCGCTGCTGCCGCCCACTCGCTGAAACACCGTCACGCCCCGGTCCCCTCGTTGTAGAAGTGCCAGCGGCCGCCACCCGCGAGCTTGATCGCGCCCAGTGCCGCGTGCGCCTGCTCGAGCAGGTTGTCGATGGTCTCGAATGAACGGCTCGGACGGGTCGCCAGCCCGACGGAGACGCGAAGCTGCTTGTGGTCCTCGATCGTCACCGCGATGCCCTGCTGGCACAGCAGCTCGGCACGTTCGGCGGCGGCGAACTGGTCGGCGCCGTCGAGCCACAACGCAAACACGTCGCTGCCGAGCCGGGCCACCAGGTCGGTCGGGCGCACGACCTCGCGCAGGATATGCGCGGCCTGCCGCAGCACCTCGTCGCCGCTTTCCGGCCCGAGGACCTCGTTGATCTCGCGAAACCGGTCCAGCCCCACCACCATCAGCGTGCCGGACAGGCCCTCCTTGTCGAGCCGGTCCAGCCGCCGGTTCACTTCCGCGGTGAAGCTCTCGCGGTTCAGCAGCGCCGTCAGGGTGTCGGTGCCGGACTGCCTGGCGAGTTCGCGCTGCACCTGGTCATGTTCCAGCACGCCGCCGAGTGCGGCCAGGAAGGCGTCGACCAGTTCGGCATCGCCGGCGACCCAGTCGCGGGTGGCATCGCGCCACATCACGAGTACGACCGGCTCGCAGAAATGCGTCCCGATCGCGCTCATGATCAGGCGTGATTCGAACCGGGCCTCCGAGCGCGTCCAGGGCACGGGTCCACAGGCTGCCGCCTTCCAGACGAACGACACCAGCTCAGGATCGGGCGCCGGGGCAGCGGCGCCGGCGCGATAGAGGATGCGCGGCAGCAGGCGGGGCGGGGTATCGGAGGAGTCGATCGCCGGGAACGCGCCGTCGCAGGCGACCACGATGACGCCGCTGCCGCCGGTCGCATCGAGCAGCTCGTCGAGGCCGATCTTGATGACCATGTCGGGCAGCACCGAACGCTGCATCCGGCGCAGGATCTCCTTCATCGTCTGGCGGCGCAGCAGCGTGTCGGCGAGCTGCTCGCGGCGCCGGTCCTGTTCGCTCACGTCCTGCACACCGCCGCGGCCGCCCACCACCTTGCCGTCGTGATCAAGCAGCGGCATCGCCCAGATCAGCACGCTGGCGACGACGCCGTCGCTCCGCCGCACCCAGCCATGGTGGCGGGCGAGCGGCGTCTGTGGCCGGAACGGATTGACGCCTGCATGATCGACGGGCTGCATGAGCAGGCTCTGGGAGGCCAGGCCGAGCAGGCGGGACGTCGTCCAGCCGAACGCCGATCCTGGACTGATGAAGACGAAGCGTCCCTCCACGTCGGTCTCGAAGACCATGTCGCTGATGAGGCCGGCGACGTCCTGCCAGCGCTGCCGGCTGTCGATCAGGGCAGAGGTGAGCGCCTCGCGCGCCCGGCCGGCAGCCGCGACGGCTGCGACATCGTCGGGTGGCAGGGCGCCAAACGCACGATCGAGCGGCAGTCCCCGGACTGCCGCCGCATCGCGCATGGAAGCCGCATCGGCGGCCGCATCAGAGGCCTTGGGGTTCGACATACTGAATACTTGTGTCATTGCTGGGCGGAAGTCTCCTCTCAAAAACTGAACAGGTGGTAAACGACCCGACTGTCGGCGCCGCCGGCGTATCCTCGGCGTCCGGACCCCTCGTTGACACGGCGGGACTGGCTGAGCATGGTCCGCGCGCTTCGGAGAGACGCCTCGTCGGCGAACCGTCAGCTGCCGGGAAACACCATGACCATCGAGAGCCTGCGCCATCGCATCGAGGCCATCTGGGAGCGTCGCGCGGAGCTGTCCGGCAGCACCGCCGGCGCCGACCGCGACGATGTCGAGCAGGTGCTGGCAGCGCTCGATGACGGCTCGCTCCGGGTGGCGACGCGCGAGGCGGCCGGCTGGATCGTGCATGACTGGCTGAAGAAGGCCGTGCTGCTGTCGTTCCGGCTGAACGACAGCGTGCCGATGCAGGGCGTGGGGGGCGCTCCGGCGTTCGACAAGGTGGCGCTCAAGTTCGCCGGCTGGGACCATGCGCGCTTTGCCGATGCGGGTTTCCGGGCGGTACCGGGCGCCATCGTCCGACGCAGCGCCTATGTGGCGCCCGGCGTCGTGCTGATGCCCAGCTTCGTCAATGTCGGCGCCTGGATCGGGTCCGGCACGATGATCGACACCTGGGCCACCGTCGGCAGCTGCGCGCAGATCGGCCGCGATTGCCACATCAGCGGCGGTGCCGGCATCGGCGGCGTGCTCGAGCCGTTGCAGGCGACGCCGGTCATCATCGAGGATGGCTGCTTTATCGGCGCCAGGTCCGAGGTCGCGGAAGGCGTCATCGTCGAGACCGGCAGCGTGCTGTCGATGGGGGTGTTCCTCGGCGCCTCGACGAAGATCGTGGACCGGGCGACGGGGGAGATCTTCATCGGGCGGGTGCCGGCCTACTCGGTGGTGGTGCCGGGAACGCTGCCACCGGACAATCCGGGCAGCCGGCAGCCGTCGCTGGCCTGTGCGGTGATCGTCAAGCGGGTGGATGCCCGCACCCGGGCGAAAACCTCCATCAACGAGCTGTTGCGCGATTGAGCACGACGACCACCCGGCAGGCTGATCCCACGTCCGTCATCGCGGCGCATGATCCGCTGGCTTTGGCGCAGGCGTTGATCCGTTGCCCGTCGGTCACCCCGGACGATGCCGGGGCGCAGGCGGTGCTGGCGGATGCGCTGCGCCGGATCGGCTTCACGGTGACGTCGTTGCCGTTCGGCGAAGCGGGTAGCGTGACCCCGAACCTGTTCGCGCGCATCGGCACCGGCGCCCCGCATGTGTGCTTTGCCGGCCATACCGATGTCGTGCCGGCGGGCGACGCGTCCTGGCAGGACGATCCGTTCGGCGGAATGGTGCGTGATAACGTGCTGTATGGCCGCGGTGCCTGCGACATGAAGGGTGCGATCGCCGCCTTCGTGGCTGCGTCGGCGACCTGGCTCGACCGCGGCAAGGGCGCCCTGAGCGGGTCGATCAGCCTGCTGGTGACCGGCGACGAGGAGGGGCCGGCGCGCGACGGCACCGTGCGCGTGCTGGACTGGATGGCGGCGAACCGGCAGATCCCGGATTTCTGCCTGGTCGGCGAGCCCACCAACCCGGGCGTGCTCGGCGAGATGATCAAGATCGGCCGGCGCGGCAGCCTGAATGCCCATATCGTGGTTCCGGGGATCCAGGGCCACGTCGCGTACCCGCATCGCGCCGACAATCCGGTGCATCGCCTGCTGGCCCTGCTGGCCGAACTCACCACCCGGCCGCTCGACGGCGGCACCGACCATTTCGAGCCCTCCAGCCTGCAGGTCACCAGCATCGATGTCGGCAACAAGGCCACCAACGTGATCCCGGCGCAGGCCGAGGCGCGGGTCAACATCCGCTTCAACGACCAGCACACCGGCGCGTCCCTTACGGCGATGCTGCACGAGGCGTGCGAGCGGCAGGCGCCGGAGGCCCGGCTGGACATCAGGGTAAGCGGCGAGGCGTTCCGCACCGAGCCCGGCCCGCTGGTCGAGGCGCTGGTGACCGCGATCGAGGCCCGCACCGGCCGCCGGCCGAAACTGGATACCGGTGGCGGCACGTCGGACGCGCGCTTCATCGCCCACCATTGCCCGGTGGCGGAATTCGGCCTGGTCGGGGAGACCATGCACAAGGCCGACGAATGCGTCCCGGTGGATGACCTGCAGGCGCTGTCGGGGATCTATCTGGACCTGCTCGGACGGCTTCTCGATGGCCGTGCCCGACCTGGAGCCGAACGATGAGCGGATCCAAGCGTCCGAAGCAGCCGGGGCGGGCGGCGCGCAGTTTCCGCACCATCGTCCGCGGGTTGCTCCTGCTGGGGCGTGGCCGGGCCGAGGGTTTCGAGTGCTTCGAGGGCAGCCGCGACGCGTTCCTGGCTGGTCTGTCGCCACCGATCGGCTTCCTGCTGGTGCTGTCGGCGTTGCTGCTGCTGCAGCGCCCGACGGTGGCGGCCTGCTGCCTGGTGCTGACGCTGTTCTGCGCGATCCTGCTGCCGCCGGTGATTTCGCAGGCGATGGCCCGGCTGTGGGGCCGCACCGAGCAGTGGCCGCGCTACGCCACCGCGTCGCTTTGGAGCGTCTGGCTGGTGCTGCCGGCGTATCTGCCGGCGATGCTGCTGACCGCGGTGCTGCTGCAGATGGGCGTGAGCCACGAGCTTGCCGGCAGGGTGATCGTGCTGCTGCTGGGCGGATACCTGCTCTGGCTGCAATGGTTCATGGCCTGGAAGGGGCTCGGCATCGGGCGTGTGAAGGCGGGCTTGACCGTACTGGCGCTGATGGCCGGCTCGACCCTGATCGGTGTCGCGATGCAGCCGCTGCTGCCGCTGGTCATGGAAGGCTGAGGCCGGTTTCCGCGAACGGGTCCTGGGCGTAGCCGACCTCCATCAGGAACAGCCCGTCCGCGGGTGCCGTGGGGCCGGCGGCGGCGCGATCCAGGGCGGCCAGGGCGGTTGCCACCTGGCCAGGCTGCCAACGTCCCTCGCCGACCAGCTTCAGCGTGCCGACCATGTTGCGCACCTGGTGGTGCAGGAAGCTGCGCGCCTCGGCATGGATCTCGATCAGCCCGCCCGCGACCACCAGCTCCAGCCGGTCGAGCGTGCGCAGCGGGCTTTTCGCCTGGCAGGCGGTGGCGCGGAAGCTGGTGAAGTCGTGCCGCCCGACCAGCATCGCGGCCGCCTCGCGCATCGGCAGAGGGTCGAGCGGCGGCTTGACGTGCCAGACGCGCGAGCGTTCCAGCGCCGGCCGGGCAGGGCGGTTCAGGATCCGGTACAGGTAGCGCCGCCGGTTCGCCGAGAAGCGGGCACTCCAGTCGGGGGGCACCATCGCCGCCGCCACGACCGCGATCGGATGCGGTCGCATGTGGAAGTTCAGGGCGTCGCGCAGGCGTTTCGGCGTGAGGCCCCGGCTCTCGATGAGGCCGGTCGGCAGATCGAGATGCGCGACCTGACCCGCTGCATGCACCCCGGCATCGGTGCGCCCGGCCGCCGTCACCGCCACCGCTGCGTCGTTCACCAGCCGGCTCGCCGCCTGTTCCAGCACCGACTGCACCGACACGCCGGTGGCCTGGCGCTGCCAACCGACGAACGGCGTGCCGTCGTACTCGACCAGCAGCGCCCAGCGGGTCGCACCGTCCGCAGCGCCGGTCACGCCAGCATCGTGCCGGCGGGGATCGGCCGGCCGCGCAGGAAATCCTGTGCATCCAGAACGCTACGGCCGGGCCATTGCAGCCTGTCGATGCGCAGCGCGCCATGGCCGCAGGCGATCGTCAGCCGGTCGTCGAGAACGGTGCCGGGTGCCATGTCCGCCACCGGGGCCGGCAGCACCGTGGCGCGCTCGATCTTGAGCACGACGTCGGCGAGGCTGGTGAAGGCGCCCGGCCAGGGAGTCATTGCGCGCACCTGGCGATCGATCGCGGCCGCGTCCTGGGTCCAGTCGATGCGGCCATCGGCGCGGGTCAGCCGCGGGGCGTAGCAGGCGCCGGCATCGGGTTGCGGCACCGGCGCATCGTCGGCGGCCAGTGCCTCCAGGATCAGGCGGGCGCCGAGCTCGGACAGTGTATCGTGCAAGCCGGAGGCGGTGGTGTCCGGGCCGATCGGCACCGTGCCACGCCGCAGCATCGGGCCGGTATCGAGCCCCTCATCCATCTGCATGATGGTGACGCCGGTCTCGCTGTCGCCGGCCAGGATCGCGGCCTGGATCGGCGCCGCACCACGCCACCGCGGCAGCAGGCTGGCATGGATGTTCAGGCAGCCACGCGCAGGAGCCTGCAGCATCGCCGTCGGCAGGATCAGACCGTAGGCCGCCACCACAGCCGCATCCAGCGACAAGGCGGCGAACGCTGCGTGGGCGCTTAGGTCGCGCTTCAGCCGGGTCGGCGTGCGGATTTCGAGTCCGAGCCGCTCGGCCTCGCGCTGCACCGGCGAGGCCCGCACCGCCTGGCCGCGACCGGCCGGACGCGGCTGCTGGCTATAGACGGCGACGATCTCGTGCCCGGCCGCATGCAGCGCACGCAGCGCCGGCACCGCGAAATCGGGTGTGCCCATGAAGGCGAGGCGCATCGTCCTAGCCCGCCCCGGGACCGGGCTTCTGCCTCTGGTCCTTGGCCAGCCGGCGCATGATCATGTTGCGCTTCAGCGTGGACAGGTGATCGACGAACAGGATGCCGTCGAGATGGTCGATCTCATGCTGCAGGCAGGTCGCCAGCAGCCCGGTCGCGTCCAGCTCATGCCGGCGCCCATCGAGATCCTGATAGCGGACCCGCACGCTCTCCGGCCGCACCACCTCGGCATACATCCCCGGCAGCGACAGGCAGCCTTCCTCACGCGTGGCAAGCTGGTCGCTGACCCGGAGGATCTCGGGGTTGATCAGGGTGATCGGCGCCGGCACCTCGTTCTCCATCAGGTCGACGAGGGCGAACCGGAGATCCAGCCCGACCTGGGGTGCCGCCAGGCCGATGCCGGGTGCGCGATACATCGCCTCCCACATGCCTGGCAGCAGGGCCCGCAGCTTAACCGCATCCTCGGGCCGCACCGGCCTCGCCTTGCGACGGAGCGACGGGTGCGGCGCGATCAGGATCGACGCCGGGACGATGTCGCTGGCGGCGCGGATGGTGTCAGGTGCGGGATCGAGATCGCTCATGCCGGCGATGTAGCGACCGCCGCCGCCCGGCACCAGAGCGGATCGCGCCGGGGCCGGGCACGAAGCGGGTAATGCTTGCGAAACAGCCAACGGGTCGCCATATCCCGAGTGTCGGATCGCTTCGGGTTCCGGCGTTTCGTCTCGCTCCAAGGAGGAGGCCACGCATGTCAGGCAGGCTGTTCGCGTCCCCGATGTTTCTCGGTTTCGATCATCTCGAGCAGATGCTCGAGCGGGCGTCCAAGACGTCGTCCGATGGATACCCACCCTACAACATCGAGCAGACCGGCCCGACGGGCCTCCGGATCTCGCTGGCCGTTGCAGGCTTCTCCATGGACGACCTGCAGATCACCCAGGAAGACAACCAGCTGGTGATCCGCGGCCGGCAGGCGGACGACACCCAGGGGCGGGTGTTCCTGCATCGCGGGATCGCCGCCCGCCAGTTCCAGCGCGCGTTCGTGCTGGCCGAGGGCATCGAGATCGCAGGTGCGTGGCTCGATAGCGGGCTGCTGCATATCGACCTGGCGCGGCCACAGCCCGAAGTCAGGGTCAAGCGGATCGAGATCTCCAAGGGTCCGGACCGGGCCCGGGATCCTGGTCGTCCGGCCAGCGCGGAAGTCGTGCAGGCGCGGCCTGCGCGGGTTATCCGCGCCGCCCAGAACGAGGACTAGCCGGGGCCCGAAGCCGGCGGCGCGGTCAGGCCGGCGTCACATCATCATTCAGATTGGAGGCGGCACCAGGCCCATCCCGGGCTGCTGCCGGCCTGCCGAAGGACACGACCATGAACAGCCCGACCGACCGCCCCAAGAACAGCCACGACAGCGAAGCCGCGATCCCGGATCTGTCGCTCCTCGATATCCGCCACCTGACCGCCAGCCAGCTTGCGGCACTCGGCGTGGCGCAGCTTGCCTACGTGAAGTCGGTGGTGGTCGACGGCAACGCGGTGTTCGCGATCCACGCGGCGGACGGCACGCCGATGGCGCTCACCGGCGATCGCGACGTGGCCTTCGCTGCGATCCGCCAGCACGAGATGGTGCCGGCACTGGTGCATTAGCGCCGGCGGTCGCTCTGCCCCGAGGGAGCGCTCCGGCTGCAGCCGGGACGCGCCTCAGCGGGCGGGCGCGTCCGGGTCGAGCCAGCCGATATGTCCGTCCGGGCGGCGATACACCACGTTGATGCCGTCGCTGGCGCTGTTGCGGAACATCAGCACGGTGCGGTCGGCGAGATCGAGTTGCATCACCGCCTCGCCGACGCTCAACGTGGAAATCTGCGTTTCCTGCTCTGCGATGATGGTGGCATAGGCGTTGGTCGGCGGCACCTCCGCAGAGGCCTCGGAGCCGTGGCCGACATTGACCTCCTCGTCCTGCCTGAGGATGTACTGGCGGCCGATTTCCGGCCGGCGACGATGCGCCAGGTCCCGCGCATGGTCGTTCACGCGACGCCGGTAGCGCCGGAGCCGCTTGGCGATGTGCTCGGCTGCATCGTCGAATGCGCCATGCGCGTCGGCTGCTTCACCCTCGCCGCGCACCACCAGGCCACGTGCGGCATGCACGTTGATGTCACACGTGAAGAAGCTGCGGGCGCGGCCGAAGGTGACGCTGGCCTCGAGCGCATCGTCGAAATACTTCTCGGCGATCACGTCGAGATGTGTTGTGACACGCGTGCGAAGCGCGTCAGAGAGATCGATCTGCTTGCCGGCGACACTGATCTGCATGCGGTGGAACTCCGCTTGAGCTGGGTGAAGATCGGCCGGCCCGATCGTGCGGTCACGCGGAGAGCGACTTGTCCCGCTTGCGCTGCACGGAACTCGGGATCCGGAGGGCGTCCCGATACTTGGCCACGGTCCGGCGGGCGATGTCCACGCCTTCCTGTCGCAAAGCTGCAACGATGGCGTCATCGGACAGGATGGTGTGCACCGTCTCGGCCGCGACCATGCCGCGGATCCGGTGACGTATGGCCTCCGCACTATGACTTTCGCCACCGGCGGTTCCGGCGATCGCGGTCGTGAAAAAGTATTTAAGTTCGAACAGGCCGCGTGGCGTGGCGATGTACTTGTTCGCGGTGACCCGGCTCACCGTGCTCTCATGCATCTCCACCGCCTCGGCGATGTCGCGCAGGATCAGCGGCCGCAGGTGACCGGCGCCGCGGGCGAGGAAGCCCTCCTGCTGGCGCATCACCTCGCTCGACACCTTCAGGATGGTCTGCGCGCGCTGGTGCAGCGACTTCACCAGCCAGTTGGCGCTGGCGAGCTTCTCCGAGAGGAAGGCGCGCTCCTCCTTCGGCGCCCGCAGCAGCACCTTGGCGTGGAACGCCTGGGCGACCAGCAGCCGCGGCATGGTGTCGGGATTGAGCTCGAGCAGCCAGTCACCGCCAGGGGCCGCGCGCATCAGCACGTCCGGCACGATCGGCAGCATCGGCGTGCTGTCGTAGCCGGCGCCGGGCTTCGGATCGAGCGCCTTGATCTCGGCGATCATCTCGGCGAGGTCCTCGGCATCGACCTCGCACACCTGCTGCAGCCGCTTGAGCTCGCGCCTGCCGAGCAACTCCAGGTTGTCGAGCAGCGCCTGCATCGCCGGATCGAGGCGGTTGCGCTCGGCGAGCTGGGCGGCGAGGCAGCTCTTGAGGTCGACCGCGAACACGCCGACCGGATCGAAGCGCATCATCCGCGCCCGCACCGACGCCACGCGCGGCTCCGGCACGCCCAGGGCGCGGGCCAGCGCCGCATCGTCGACCAGGACGCGGCCGGCACCGTCCAGCAGCGCGATCAGGTGGGCGCCGATCAGTCGCTCGCCCGGGTCGGTGAAGGCGAGCCGCAGTTGCTCGGCGAGGTGATCGCGCAGCGAGGGCGCGCCGGCCACCAGCTGGGCGATGCCGTCGAGCCCGTCCGGATTGCCCGAGGACGATGCGCCCGACATGCCCCAGTCGCTCAGGGTCTGGTCGCCGCTGTTGCCCTCGCCGGGCTCGAACACGCCGTCGGACGGGCCATCGTCGAACTGCGCGCCGATGTCGGTGTCGAGCGGCGCCTGCTGCTCGCTGGGCAGGGTGCCGGCGGTCACCAGCAGGTCGGTCGAGACCGGTTCGCCCGATGCGGTGGCACGCTCGTCGATGCGCTGGTCGAGTGCTGCGCGTTCCGGCGGGATGTCGACGCGTTCGTCGCGCTCCAGCAACGGATTGCGCTCGAGCTCCTCCTCGATGAAGGCGGCGACTTCGAGGTTGGTGAACTGGAGAAGCTTGATGGCCTGACGCAGCTGCGGCGTCATCACCAGGTTCTGGCTCTGCCTCAGCTCCAGTCGTGGTCCGATCGCCATGACGCGAAGGCTACAACGAAAATCTTTCGCCGAGATATACGCGGCGGACGTCCTCGTGGGCGACGACTTCCTCCGGCACGCCCTCCATCAGCACCTGGCCGCCATGCATGATGTAGGCGCGGTCGATGATCTCGAGCGTTTCGCGGACGTTATGGTCGGTGATCAGCACGCCGATGCCGCGATGCTTCAGATGCGACACCAGGTCGCGGATCTCGCCCACCGCGATCGGATCGATTCCGGCGAGCGGCTCGTCGAGCAGGATGTAGTTCGGCTGGCTGGCCAGCGCCCGGGCGATCTCGAGCCGTCGCCGCTCGCCGCCGGACAGCGCCAGCGAGGGGGAGCGGCGCAGATGGCCGATGCCGAACTCCGCCAGCAGCCCGTCCAGCATCGTGTCGCGACGGTCCGGATCGGGCTCGACCACCTCGAGTGCGGCCATCACGTTCTGCTCGACGTTCAGCCCGCGGAAGATGCTGGCCTCCTGCGGCAGGTAGCCGATGCCGAGGCGGGCCCGCCGGTACATCGGCAGGTTGGTGATGTCGGCGCCGTCGAGGCTGATCGAGCCGGCATCCGGCTGCACCAGGCCGACGATCATGTAGAAGGTGGTGGTCTTGCCGGCGCCGTTCGGTCCGAGCAGCCCGACCGCCTCGCCGCGGCGGACATTCACCGAGACGTTCTGCACCACCTCGCGCTTCTTGTAGGTCTTGCCGACGGAGTGCGCGTGCAGCCCCTCGGTCGAGCGCCCCGACAGCGTGGCCGGGTCCAGTGCATGCGGCCTGATCTCGTTCATGACGGCGTCTTTGCAGGCGTAGCCTTCGCCCTGGCGCCCGCAGCCCCATCGGACCCGGTGCCGGGAGGCCCGTTCTGGGTCTCGTTCGGCACGATGAGGCCCTGGACGCGGGCGCCCGGATCCTCGGTCATGGTCGCGATGCCGGTATGCATGTTGATGATCGCCGCAGCCCCGTTCAACTGGTTCTGGCCCCGCGTGATGTGGACGTTGCCGACGATACGCGCAATGCCGGTGTCGGGAACATAGACCCCGCGGTCGCCGCGCACCGTCTCGGTCTGGGTGCGCACGATCACGTTGCCGAACGCGTTGACCTTTTCCAGCTTGCCGCTGCTGCCGATCGGATCCTGGCCGTTATTGGCCGGTTTCGCCGCCGGCGTGGCGCTCCTGGAGGCCGGCGCACCCGGTTGCGGAGCGGGTGGCGCGCTATACCCGACCAGCGTGTCGGCCTGGATGCGGCGGCCGTCATTGGTGGTGACGCTGGCGTCGCCGCGGCCGATCGAGATCCGCGTCTGGGAGAAGTACTCCATCTGGTCGCGCGCGGTGAGCAGGTCGGTCGGCGTGATCAGATGCAGGTCGTGGCCGGTCAGCACCATCACCGCCTGGTCGATGTCGTAGATGCCGTGGTCGCCGAACGCCTGCTGCGTGGCGGTGAAGATGTGCACGTGGCCGATCGCCTCGAGCCGGTAGATCTCGCTGGCCGAGGTGTCGTCGCCGGGCGGCGCGGCGGTGCCCTTGGGCGTCGGCGTGCCCGGCGGGGGGAATCCGGTCGGGTTCTCCGGGGTCGGGTTGCTGGGCGCGGCGGTGGCGGCAGCGCCTGCGGGCGTCGGTGCGGTGGTGTTGCCTGCCGCAACCGGGGTGACGGGGGTTGCGCCGGATGTCGAGGTGCCAGGCCTCGGAGCGCCGGGCGGCACCGCCTTCTTGCGATAATAGGCGATCAGCCGGTCGGCGGTGACCGTCACGCCGCCACGGACCGCCTGCGCGCTGCCATAGGCGGTCACCGTCTGGGCGTTCTGGTTCCAGTCGAAGCCGCCGAGTGCGGTCACGGTGACCTGGCCGCCATGCGACAGGTCGATCTGCTGCGCCCGGGCCCGCCCGGACCCCAGCGTCACGAGCACCGCGAGGGCACAGCCCAGCGAGGCGGTTGCGCGGGCGATCTGCGATCTCCGTCCGTTCATGGTGCAATGCCTGCCGGCCGTGCCACCGGCGGGGCGGCGGCGGTCGACGCCGCAGCGGTCGGACGCGCGATCCGGTCGTCGTTCAGGATCAGCCGTCCCGGCCCGCGGAACTGCCCGATGCCGTCCCGCTGCGACAGCAGGTAGGCCTGCGCGTCGAGCACGCCGAACGGACCCTCCGCATGCACCCAACGGTCGGAGGCGATCACGCCACGCTTCAGGTCGAGATCGGCGACCGGACTCGTCATCATGATCCCGTCATCGCGATACAGGGTGACGTCGCGATCGAGGTCGAGAAGCTGGCTGTGCTGCATATAGACCCCGTTGCGGGCGCTGATCCTGACCCAGCTGCCGCCCTGCGACAGCATGTCGGCAATCGGGCGCGCGAGATTGATCCGGTCGTCCGGGACGGCGGCCTTGGTGGCGGCGGCAGGCCTGCCGGCGCCTCCCACGGTGCCGGCTGCCGGTGCGGTCGCGGTGCCAGCGGCGCCGGTCGCCGGACCAGCGGCGGCGGCCCTCGGCTGGGGCGCCGTGACCTGCTGGGCTTCGTCGGCAGTGATCATGTACGGCCGGTTGTGGCTATCCAGCCCGTGATAGCGCGGGCCGATCATCCGGCCGCTATCGACCTGCACCTGCGCCATCTGCTTCAGCCCTATGCGCGCACTGTTCATCGAGCGGTCGATCTCCGGCCAGGTGGCGATCGACACCAGCAGCAGCAGCGCCGCCACCGGCAGGATCCATTTCGTCCAGCGCAGCATCAGCCGGCGTCGCGCGATCTGGCCCGAATTCGGCACGCGCCGGAAGCCGGTCCGCGGCTGCTCGATACTTAGTCGTCGACGGGCGGCGGCTGCACTCCGCTCGTCCCGGTCGGTGGCGGGCTCGGCGCCTGCCGGCCTGTCGCTCAGCGGGCGGCTGGCAGCGGTGGCGCCGGCGACACCCTGGTCCGGCCCAGCGGCGGCAGGTGGCTCATGCACCGCGTCACCGTTGCGGAAGGTCGGTCGCAGGGTCACGACACGGCCCGCAGACAATGCCTGGAGCGCCGGTCTCGGATCCCCGCCTGGATGCTCATGCATCGGACGAACCCGACTCCGATGGCGATCCGCGTGATGATGGTCAAGACGTCTCCGCTCTCCTCCAGGACCGCCCGGCGCCGCCGTCTGGTTCCGGACCGGAGCGTCTGGGAGCCGAGTTTGTATGAGCACGCGCAAGAAGGCCGTCAACCTAACCTTAGGTAACCACTCGTGATCGGCCGTCGCCCGGAAGGGCCGTCGATCGCCGCGTCCAGGTGGGCCAACCCGGGCTAGTGGGCGAAGATGTCCGGAACCTCGTAGCCGAGCAGGTCGAGGCGGGCGCGGGCGGGCAGGAAGGCGAAGCAGGCCTCCGCCAGCTCGAGCCGCTGTTCACGCACCAGCAGGGCCTCCATGCGTGACCATAGCGCGTGCAGGTGGAGCACGTCGGAGGCGGCATAGGCAAGCTGTTCGGGGGTCAGGTCGCGCGCACCCCAGTCCGAGGTCTGCTGCTGCTTGCTCATCTCGACGCCGAGCAGCTCGCGCGACAGCTGCGCCAGGCCGTGCCGGTCGGTGAAGGTGCGCACCAGCTTGGCGGCGATCTTGGTGCATTTCACCGGCGCCACGGTGATGTCGAGCGCGTGCTGCAGCACGGCCACGTCGAAGCGGGCGAAATGCATCAGCTTGGGGGTGGCCGGGTCCGCCAGCAGCCGCTTCAGGTTGGGACAGTCCGCACCATGGCCGCCGAGGCGAGGGGGCACGATCTGCACCAGGTGGGCGGTGTCGTCGCCGGCGGAGAGCTGCACCAGGCAGAGCCGGTCGCGATGCGGGTTGAGCCCCATGGTCTCGGTGTCGACCGCAACCGACGGCCCGAACGAGATACCGTCCGGCAGGTCGCCCTGATGCAGGTGGATGGTCGCGTTCGACATGAATTGGGTGATGCTCACGGTTCTGGCCCTCGGATGGCCGCCCCACCGCCAGGGCCATCCCGACCGATCGGCCGGGATGTCGTATGCCCTATGGTGCCCAGGAGAAGACTCGAACTTCCACGACCTTTCGGCCACAGGTACCTGAAACCTGCGCGTCTACCAATTCCGCCACCTGGGCTTAAGGGGCAACCGCGGACAACCGATCCGCGGGTGGTGGCGGCGATTTACCGGGGCGTCGGGGTGGCGTCAACTGCCTGTGTTGCAGGCGCGTGATGGGCACCGGGCTCCGGTCGGGGTGCGCCGCATGGACTTCGGCACCGGCGCGCCTTGAGGCGGAGGCGACGGTGTCTATAGTGCGCCACGCGAAGATCATCGGCGTGACAGGTCGTCATACGCCGGCGAACGGGCATGAGGATCGTCAGGTATGGCAACGCGCAGCGTGGCAACGGTGTTCGGCGGCTCCGGCTTCCTGGGGCGCTACATCGTACGCCGGCTGGCGGCGGACGGACACGTGGTGCGGGTGGCGGTGCGCCATCCGGCCAACGCCAATGCGCTCAGGCCGATGGGCCGGGTCGGGCAGGTGGTGCCGACCTACGCCTCGATCGACGACGAGGCCTCGGTGGCGCGCGCGGTGGCCGGCAGCAGCATCGTCGTGAACCTGGTCGGCATCCTGGCGGAAGCGCGCAAGGGCGACTTCCAGCGCATGCACGAGGAGGGTCCTGGCCGGATCGCGCGGCTGGCGGCGGCATCGGGCACCGCGCGGCTGGTGCAGATGTCGGCGATCGGCGCGGACCCGGAGAGCCCCAGCGCCTATGGCCGCAGCAAGGCCGGCGGCGAGGCGGCGGTGCGCGCGGCATTCCCGGGCGCCACCATCCTGCGGCCCTCGGTGGTGTTCGGACCGGAGGACGCGTTCTTCAACCGGTTCGGCGCGATGGCCCGGCTGTCGCCGATCATGCCGGTGTTCAGTGGCGATACGCGGCTGCAGCCGGTCTATGTCGGCGACGTGGCGGATGCGGTGCGTGCGGTGGTGCAGGAGCATGCTCCAGCCGGCGGGCTGTTCGAGCTCGGCGGCCCACGGGTCTGGAGCTTCCGTGAGCTGCTTGCCTGGATGCTGGCGCAGATGCACCGCAAGCGGCCGCTGATCGATGTGCCGCCGGGCCTGGCACGCATCCAGGCCGCCTTTCTCGAGCATGTTCCGGGCAAGCCGCTGACCCGCGACCAGCTTGCCATGCTGTCCCGCGACAACGTGGTCGGCGACGGCACCGCTGGACTGGAAGCGCTCGGGATCGTTGCGACGCCGGTGGAACTGGTGGTGCCCGCCTACATCTCCCGCTACCGCCCGGGCGGTGGCCGCAAGCAGGTTCTCGAATAACAGGACCGGATCGGCCCTAATCCGAGCGGTTGCCTCGAAGCTCGTCCTCGCAAAACCGTGAATTTCCTGAGATAGGGCAGCAAGCCTGTCTTTTCGGCTGTGTCCGACGCCGTTTATGCTGGAGTTCGTGACCCGGCTTCGAGATGATGCCTCCGGGTCCTGACGGGGAGCGACGCATGGCGGATCGCATGCTGCAGTTTGTGTCGGTGCTGCAGCACCAGCCGGAGAAGCGCGTCGTCACGGAACGGCGGCAGGATTTCGACGAGATCTACCGCGATTTCGACATCTCCCAGGCGGAAGTGCAATCCAGCCGCTGCTCGCAATGCGGCGTGCCGTTCTGCTCGATCCATTGCCCACTTTCGAACAACATCCCCGACTGGCTGAAGCTGACCGCCGAGGGCCGGCTCGAGGAGGCGTACGAGGTCAGCTCGGCGACCAACAACTTCCCCGAGATCTGCGGCCGGATCTGCCCGCAGGACCGGCTCTGCGAGGGCAACTGCGTCATCGAGAAGGGCTTCGAGAGCGTCACCATCGGCGCGGTCGAGCGCTTCATCACCGACAATGCCTGGGAGCAGGGCTGGGTGAAGCCGGTGCGGCCGCGGGTCGAGCGCGCGCAATCGGTCGGCATCATCGGGGCGGGCCCGGGCGGCCTGGCGGCGGCGGAAGAACTGCGCAAGCTCGGCTACCAGGTGCATGTGTACGACCGCTACGACCGCGTCGGCGGCCTGATGATCTACGGCATTCCCGGCTTCAAGCTGGAAAAGGACATCGTGCTGCGCCGGCATGCGCTGCTGGCGGAAGGCGCGATCGAATTCCATCTCGGTCGCGGCATCGGTGTCGAGGATACCGACACCGAGATCGCGTTCTCCACACTCCGTGCGCGGCACGACACGATCCTGATCGCCGCGGGTGTGTACAAGTCGCGCGAGCTCGGCGGACCGGGTTCCGGGCTGCCCGGGATCGTCAAGGCGCTCGACTACCTGACGGTATCCAACCGGCGTTCGCTCGGCGACGCGGTACCGGACTTCGATAGCGGGCTGCTGGATGCGGCGGGCAAGAACGTCGTGGTGATCGGCGGCGGCGACACCGCGATGGATTGCGTGCGCACCGCGGTTCGGCAGGGCGCGAAGTCGGTCAAATGCCTCTACCGGCGCGACCGTGCCAACATGCCGGGCTCGCTTCGCGAAGTGAAGAACGCCGAGGAAGAGGGGGTCGAGTTCGTCTGGCTGGCCGCCCCCGAAGCGTTCCTCGGCGACGAGCGGGTGACCGGCGTGCGGGCGGTGCGGATGCGGCTCGGGTTGCCGGATTCCTCCGGGCGACAGTCGGTCGATGCGGTAGAGAATAGCGGCTTCACGCTCGAGGCCGACATCGTGATCAAGGCGCTGGGCTTCGATCCGGAGGAGCTGCCGCGGCTTTGGGGCGAAGAGGCGCTGGAGGTGTCGCGCTGGGGCACGCTGAAGGTCGGACAGAAGAGTTTCATGACGAGCCTGCCCGGGGTGTTCGGCGCCGGCGACATCGTGCGCGGCGCCAGCCTGGTGGTGTGGGCGATCCGCGACGGGCGCGATGCGGCGCTGCAGATGCATCGCTGGATGGAGGCGCATGTCGAGCAGGGCCTCGCGGTTGCCGCCGAATGAGGGCGTGCGTGCGGCGCATGGGCGTCGGCATCGCGTTGGCGGGCGCCCTGGTGTTCGGGATGCAGATCGCACGCGCGCACACCGCTCCGGTGACGCCGGACCCGGCGACCCTGGCGGCGGCGGAGCAACTCATGCGCGATACCGGCGGCGAAGCGCGTGCCAGCAAGGTCCTGGACATAATGCGGACGGTCATGGTGCCGATGCTGCAGCGCCGGAGCCAGCAGCCTGAGACGGCAGCGAAGGTGTTCGACCAGATCCTGCTGCCGGCGTTCCGTGCGCACCTTCCCGATCTCCTGCGGGAGATCGCCATGCTCTACGCCGTCGATGCGTCGCTCGCGGATCTTCAGGCGCTCGACGCTTTCTACCGCTCGCCGCTGGGCCGGAAGGCCATCGAGATCCAGGACAAGGCGACGCCGCAGGTCATGGCGCTGGGCGTCGAATGGGGCAAACAGATCATCCCCGATATATTGAAGGCGAAAGCCGATGCGTTGCGCCAGCAGGGGATCAAGCTGTGACCAATAGCCAGGACGGATCCGCCATGGGTGTCGAGACCGCCGCCGAGTTCCTTGCCGCTTGGGACGCCAACGTTGCCGTTCTGGCCGGCACCTACGATACGTCGATGGAGCACGATGCGTGCGGCGTCGGGCTGGTCGCGGCACTCGACGGCAAGAAGCGTCGTGACATCGTCGAGGCCGGCATTGCGGCACTGCGCGCGGTCTGGCATCGCGGCGCGGTCGATGCCGATGGCAAGACCGGTGATGGCGCCGGGATCCATGTCGAGATCCCGCAGGACTTCTTTGCCGACGCGATCAGCCGCACCGGCAACAAGCCGGACGGCAGCCTGATCGCGGTGGGCATGGTGTTCCTGCCCAAGACCGACCTGAACGCGCAGGAGCGCTGCCGGCAGATCGTCGAGACCGAGATCCTGGCGTTCGGCTATGGCATCTATGGCTGGCGGCAGGTGCCGATCGACACCGCCTGCATCGGCGAGAAAGCCAATGCGACGCGCCCCGAGATCGAGCAGATCATGATCCGCAACGCGCGGCATTCCGCCGAGGTGGATTTCGAGCGTGACCTCTATGTCATTCGCCGGCGGATCGAGAAGCAGGTGATCGCGGCCCAGGTGGGCGAGTTCTACATGTGCTCGCTCTCCTGCCGTTCGCTGATCTACAAGGGCATGTTCCTGGCCGAGAACCTGTCGGATTTCTATCCCGACCTGCTCGATGCACGGTTCGTCAGCCGGTTCGCGATCTACCACCAGCGCTACTCGACCAATACCTTCCCGACCTGGAAACTCGCCCAGCCGTTCCGCAAGCTTGCCCATAACGGCGAAATCAACACGGTGTCGGGCAACACCAACTGGATGAAAAGCCACGAGACCCGGCTGGCGGATCCGGTGCTCGATCCGTTCATGGACGACATCAAGCCGGTCATCCAGGCGGGCGGCTCCGATACTGCGACGCTCGACAACGTGTTCGAGCTGCTGACGTTCACCGGCCGTGACGCGCCAATGGCAAAGGCGCTGCTGGTGCCGGCGGCGATCGCGTACGAGCCGCAGATGAAAGCGGCCCATAGTGCCATGTTCCAGTACTGCAATGCGGTGATGGAACCGTGGGACGGACCGGCGGCGATCTGCGGCACCGACGGGACCTGGGTCTTCGCCGGTCTGGATCGCAACGGCCTGCGCCCGTTGCGCTACACCGTGACGGCGAGCCAGATGCTGGTGGTCGGCTCCGAAACCGGCATGGTGAAGATCCCCGAGGCCGATATCGTCAGTCGTGGCCGCCTCGGGCCGGGCCAGACGATCGCGCTCGATCTCGATCATTGCCGGCTGTATGGCGACGAGGAGCTGCTCGACCTGCTGTCGTCGCGGCAGGACTTCGAAGGTTGGGTCTCAAGGATCCACAAGATCGACCGGATCGTGCGCAGTGATTCCATCGAGCCGACCTACTGGTCCGGCGAGGAATTGCGGCGGCGGCAGAACGCGGTCGGCACCACGCTCGAGGAGCTCGAGATGATCCTGCATCCGATGGTGCAGGACGGCTCCGAGGCAATCGGCAGCATGGGCGACGACACGCCGCTGGCGGTGCTGTCGGAGAAATACCGCGGGCTCGCACATTATTTCCGCCAGGCGTTCAGCCAGGTCACCAACCCGCCGATCGACAGCTTGCGCGAAACCCGCGTGATGAGCCTGACCACGCGGCTCGGCAATCTCGGCAACGTGCTCGACGAGGACAGCAGCCAGTGCGAGCTGCTGCAGCTCGACAGCCCGGTGCTGACCAGCGGTGAATATCAGGCGCTGCTCGATTTCCTGGGCGCCAGCGCCTGCGTCATCGATTGCACGTTCCTTGCGGAGAACGGCGAGGCCGGCCTGCGCGAGGCGCTGATCCGCATCCGGCGCGAGGCGGAGCAGCGGGTGCGCGAGGGGTGCACGCATGTGTTCCTCACCGACGAGGCACAATGCGCCGAACGCGCCTACATCCCGATGATCCTGGCGACGGGAGCGGTGCATACGCACCTGGTGCTGACCTCGCTGCGCACCTTCACCAGCCTGAACGTGCGGACCGCCGAGAGCCTGGACGTGCACGCGATCGCGGTGATGATCGGTGTCGGCGCAACCACGGTGAATGCCTATCTGGCGCAGGAAAGCATTGCCGACCGACACCGTCGCGGCCTGTTCGGTGATCTGCCGCTGCGCACCGCGGTCGAGCGCTATCGCAAGGCGGTCGACAAGGGCCTGCTGAAGACGATGTCCAAGATGGGCATATCGGTGGTGGCATCCTATCGCGGCGGCTACAATTTCGAGGCGATCGGGCTGTCGCGGGCACTGGTCGCGGAGTTCTTTCCGGGGATGCAGTCGCGTATTTCCGGTATCGGGCTGTCGGGGCTGGCGCGCAATGTTCTGGGCTTCCACAAGGTCGCCTGGAACACGGATGCTGTCATGCTTCCCGTCGGCGGGCTCTACAAGCTTCGCCGGCTGGGCGAGGTGCATGCATTCGATGGCGGGCTGATCCACACGCTGCAGACCGCCGTCGCCAACGACAGCTTCACGACCTATCGCCGTTATGCGGACGCGGTGCGCCGGCAGCCACCGGTCGCCTTGCGCGATCTGCTGGATTTCCGCAACGGTCGCACCGCGATCCCGGTCGAGGATGTCGAGAGCATCACCGAGATCCGGAAGCGCCTGCTGTCACCGGGAATTTCCCTCGGCGCGCTGAGCCCCGAGGCGCACGAGACGCTGTCGATCGCGATGAACCGGATCGGCGCGAAGTCGGATTCCGGCGAGGGCGGCGAAGACCCGGCGCGTTCGAAGCCGCGCCCGAACGGCGACAATGCCTCGTCGGCGATCAAGCAGGTCGGATCCGGGCGTTTCGGCGTCACCGCGCAGTATCTGAACGACTGCCGCGAGATCGAGATCAAGATGGCGCAGGGTGCCAAGCCGGGTGAGGGTGGACAGCTGCCCGGCTTCAAGGTCACCGGGCTGATTGCCAAGCTTCGCCATTCGACCCCGGGCGTGACGCTGATCTCGCCGCCGCCGCATCACGACATCTATTCGATCGAGGATCTGGCGCAGCTCATCTACGACCTGAAGCAGATCAACCCCGAGGCCACCGTCACGGTGAAGCTGGTGGCGCGCTCCGGCATCGGCACCATCGCGGCCGGCGTCGCCAAGGCGAAGGCCGACTGCATCCTGATTTCCGGCCATTCCGGCGGCACCGGTGCAAGTCCGCAGACCTCGGTGAAATATGCCGGCCTGCCCTGGGAGATGGGTCTGGCGGAAGCGCACCAGGTGCTGATGCTGAACCGGCTGCGTCACCGGGTGAAGCTGCGCACCGATGGTGGGCTGAAAACCGGACGCGACGTGGTGATCGCCGCCATGCTCGGCGCCGAGGAGTTCGGCATCGGCACCGCAAGCCTGGTGGCGATGGGCTGCATCATGGTGCGGCAGTGCCACTCGAACACCTGCCCGGTCGGCGTGTGCACGCAGGACGACAAGCTGCGAGAGAAGTTCGAAGGCACGCCCGAGAAGGTCATCAACCTGTTCTCGTTCATCGCCGAGGACGTGCGTAATATCCTGGCCTCGCTCGGCGCCCGGACGCTGAACGAGATCATCGGCCGCACCGACCTGCTGCACCAGGTCAGCCGCGGTGCGGATTATCTGGACGATCTCGACCTGAACCCGCTGCTTGCCCAGGCCGATCCGGGACCGCATGCGCGCTACTGCACCCGCGAGGGCCGCAACGAGGTGCCGGAAACCCTCGACGCGCAGATGATCGCGGACGCCAAGCCGCTGTTCGAGCATGGCGAGAAGATGCAGCTGCACTACAACGTGCAGAACACGCACCGGGCGATCGGTACGAAAATCTCCAGCCGCATCGTGCGTCGGTTCGGCCAGGAGACCCTGGCGCACGGACACCTTACGGTCAGGTTGCGCGGATCCGCCGGCCAGTCGCTCGGCGCGTTCGCGGTCAAGGGGCTGAAGCTCGACGTGATCGGCGACGCCAACGACTATGTCGGCAAGGGATTGTCGGGGGCGACCATCGTCGTGCGCCAGCCGCCCTCGTCGCAGCTGGCGAGCAACCACAACGCGATCATCGGCAACACGGTGCTGTATGGCGCGACGTCGGGCGCGTTGTATGCGGCCGGGCAGGCGGGTGAGCGATTCGCGGTGCGCAACTCCGGTGCGGTGGCGGTCGTCGAAGGCTGCGGCTCGAACGGTTGCGAATACATGACCGGTGGCACGGTCGTGGTGCTGGGGCCGGTCGGCGACAATTTCGGTGCGGGCTTCACCGGCGGCATGGCGTTCGTCTATGACAGCGCAGGTGATTTCGAGATCCGTGCCAATCCCGACACCCTGACCTGGGCACGCGTCACCGAGGCACGCTGGCACGACGAGCTGCTTCGCCTGGTGGAGACGCACGCACGTGAGACCAGCAGCCGGTTCGCGGCCCTGCTGCTGCATGAATGGACCAAGGCGTTGCCGAAGTTCTGGCACGTGGTGCCGAAGGAATATGCGCGTTACCTTGCGGCACCGGAAACCGAGAAGCCCGCGCAGGTGATCATGACCGGCTGACCGACGCAGGCACGATCTCGGGCGGTGGCGTGACGCGAGGTGCCGCCACCGCTGCCGCTCAGTGCTGCATCAGCACCGGGATATCGGCGATATCGAGCACCGTCCCGGTCGCGCCCCCCAGCAGCATCTCGGCCATTGAGCCGCGCGCAGTGCCACCCATCACCAGAAGATCGGCGCCGGCCTCGTGCGCCAGCCGCAGCAACTGTTTACCGACCGCCTCGTCGTCCGACAGCCGCTCACTGATCTCGCGGATCGGCACCGTATCCGCGACCCTGGCCAGCATCGCGGGCAGCGCGTCCCGATCGTCGCCCGGGCGGTGTCCGATGCGGATCAGCACCAGCTGGCTCGCCCGCTCCAGCAGCGGCGCCGCCGAGGCAACAGCGTGATGCGCCGGCTCGCCATCCTTCCAGCCGATGGCGATGGTGCGGCCGAACGGCAGCCCACCCTCCGGCGGCATCAGCAGCACCGGCCGGCGCGAGAGCAGCAACGCGTCGTGGATCCGCCGGGCGTTAAGCGGATCGTCCAGCCGCTCCATCAGCAGCAGCTGTGCCCAGGTGGCGTGCTCGCGCAGCGCCGCACGATCGCGCCCGGCAACCTCGACCCACCTGGCCTGGATCCCGTTCGCCGGCTGCGCGTCCTGCCAGTCGTCGAAACTCTCCCTCAGCGGCCCGATCCAGCGACCACGCCGCTCGGCGACCGCCTGCCGCCGCGCACGCGTCACGATCTCCACCGCCGGCAGCCATGAGGTGTCCGGGCCCGGCTCGATCGCGAGTGCGGTGATCCGGCCGGCGCTGCTGCCGCGCAACAGCAGGGCTGCCGCATCGAGTTGGCGAGCGGCGGTTTCGGGACGATGCAGCACCACCAGGATGCGCTCTGCGAACCCGGCCCCCGGCGCGGGCGTGATTGCCGCAAGGCGAGGTCCCGGCAGCCCGCCACGGATCGCCTGGGCACTGGCGTAGCCGACCGCCACGACCCCCAGGCACAGCAGCACCGACAGGGCGATATTGGCCAGCGCCTGCGCCGGACGGCCGTCACGCAACAGATCGAAGCTCTGCAGGCTGAACGACGAGAAGGTGGTGAAGCCGCCGCACAGGCCGATCATCACGAAGCTGCGCCAGTCGCTGGCCACGGGAAACCGCCCGTCCGCCGCCGTCAGCGTGCCGAAGAAGCCGATCGTGAACGATCCGAGCACGTTGATCAGCAGCGTGCCCCACGGGAACGACGCGCCGGCCAGCGAGACCACGACGTTGCCGAGCCAGGCACGGCCGACGCTGCCGATCGCGCCGCCGAGGGCGATCAGGAGATAGGTCAGCATGGGTGCGGCATCGGCATCGGGCGGCGGTGTCCTTCAGGTGTCATGAAACCGTCATATCTGGTCTGCAGCCGAAACGATCAGCCTGGTCTAGAAGATGAGACTGAATGTCATCAGGGCACCCAATGTCAGACGCGACCCTCGGCTCGAGCAGCCCCTTCGCACCGTCCCGCGACACACCCGACCGGCAGAAACGAGGCTTGCCCGGCATCTCGAGCGTGATCCTGTTCGTGGTGCTGCTGGTGGGCGGCCTCGGCTATGCCGTGTACGGCCTGGTATCCGACATGCACGCGACCCACGCGGCACCGCTGGCGATCGGAACGCTGGTGCTGCTCGGTCTGGCATTGCTGATCGCGCTCGGGTTCGAGTTCGTGAACGGCTTCCACGACACCGCCAACGCCGTCGCCACCGTCATCTACACACGCAGCCTGGCACCGTCGATCGCCGTCGTCTGGTCCGGCTTCTTCAATTTCCTGGGGGTTCTGGTCTCCACCGGCGCCGTCGCCTACTCGATCATCACGCTGCTGCCGATCGACCTGATCCTGAACTCGGGCAGCGGCGGCGGCTACGCGATGATCTTCGCGCTGCTGCTGGCGGCGATCATCTGGAACCTGGTGACCTGGGCGTTCGGCATCCCGAACTCCTCGTCGCATGCGCTGATCGGCTCGATCCTCGGCGTCGGCCTGGCCAACCAGCTGATGACCCCGGTGGGCGTCGCCAGTTCCGGGGTGCAGTGGGACCAGGCCTGGAAGGTGCTGAAGGCGCTCATCTTCAGCCCGATCATCGGCTTCGTCGCGGCTGGCGGCCTGTTGCTGCTGGGCAAGCTGCTGATCCGCCGGCCCGACCTCTGGAAGGCGCCCGAGGGCAACCAGCCGCCACCGCTGTGGATCCGCGGCCTGCTGATCCTCACCTGCACCGGCGTCTCGTTCAGCCACGGCGGCAATGACGGGCAGAAGGGCATGGGGCTGATCATGCTGATCCTGATCGGCGCCGCCCCCACCGCGTTCGCGCTCAACCGGGCGATCCCGGAGAGCCACACCCCGGCCTTCGTGCAGATGAGCCACCAGGCGGCCGCGGTGTTCCAGGCACATTCCGGCAACGCGCCGGTGATGGACCCGAAGGACGCCCGCGGCACCGTCGATACCGCGGTCAAGACGAGGGCGCTGAACACGCCGCAGGTGTATGCCGCACTCGCCTCGCTCTCGAACGATATCGGCGGCCAGATCGGCAGTTTCGGGGCACTCCGCAAGGTGCCGGCCGAGGCGGTCCCCAACGTTCGCAACGACATGTACCTGGTCGCCGAGGCGATCCGCACGCTGCCCAAGGCCGGCGCCAGCTTCTCGGCGCCGGAAGCGGCGACGCTGAAGAGCTTCACCGGCGATCTGAACAACGGCACCCGCTTCATCCCGGTCTGGGTGAAGGTGTCGGTGGCGGTGGCACTCGGGCTCGGCACCATGGTCGGCTGGAAGCGGATCGTCGTGACCGTCGGCGAGAAGATCGGCAAGACCCACATGACCTACGGCCAGGGTGCGGCGGCCGAGATCGTCGCGATGGTCACCATCGGGGCGGCGGAAGCCTACGGGTTGCCGGTCTCCACCACCCACATCCTGTCCAGCGGCGTTGCCGGCACGATGGCGGCGAACGGCTCCGGGCTGCAGATGAGCACGCTGCGCAACCTGGCACTCGCCTGGATCCTCACCCTGCCGGTGGCGATCACCCTGGCCGGCTGCCTCTACTGGCTGCTGCACTTCGTGTTCTGACCCTGCGGGCGCGCGGGGCCGGGGCCGGAACGGTCTCGCCTCGGCCGGCGTTCTGGGTGAGGATCGGGGACACCTCCGGTGAGGATTGTCCCCGCATGCCCCTGCCCATCATCGAGACCGCCGCACCTGTCCTGCTGCCGTTCCCACCGGCCCCGTCGGCGCACGGACCGTCGGGGTCACCCGCCTGGAGCATCGCCACGGCGCTGAAGGTCGCGGCGGCCGTGGCGGCGGCAGTTCTTCTGCTGTGGCTGCTCTGGTCGGTGGCGTTGCTGCTGTTCTTCGCGATCCTGCTCGCCGCCACCTTGCGTGGCACCGCGGACTGGCTGTCGCTGCGCACCGGCGTCAGGGCGACATGGATGCTGGCCCTGGTGTCGCTGGTGCTGGTGGCGATCGCCGTGGGGTTCGTGCTGGCGATCGGGCCGTCGCTGGCGCAGCAGGGCGGCGACCTGTTCGACAGCGTGACCAAGGAGCTGCACACGCTCCAGGACAAGTACGGCCAGACCAGATGGGGCAAGCGGATCGCGGAGCATCTGCAGCCGGGTGGCGGTGTCCCGGGTTCGATGGCGGCGCCGGCGATGCGGGTGCTGGGTGTCAGCCTCGACCTCGTGGCCTCGCTGGTCCTGCTGGTGATCACCGCACTCTATCTGGCAGCGTCGCCTCACACCTACATCAACGGCGCGCTGCGGCTGGTGCCGATACGGCATCGGGCGCGCGGCCGCGAGATCCTGCACGAGACCGGACGCACGCTGCGTCGCTGGCTGCTGGGCCAGGTCCTCGACATGCTGGTGGTGGCGGTGCTGACCGCACTCGGCCTCAGCCTGCTGGGGGTGCCGGTGCCGCTGGCGCTAGGCGCGCTCGCCGGGCTGCTCACCTTCATCCCGTATTTCGGCGCCTTCATGGCCGGGGTGCCGGCGGTCCTGGTGGCCTTCTCGGTCAGCCCGCATCTGGCGCTGCTGACGCTGGGCGTATTCCTGGGCGTGCACCTGATCGAGGGCTACATGATCTCGCCGTTGATCCAGAAGCGCATGGTCGAGCTCCCGCCGGCGATCACGGTGATGGCGATGACCGTCTCCGGCACGCTGTTCGGCCCGATCGGCATCATCCTGGGCACGCCGCTGGCCGCCGCCTGCATGGTGCTGGTGCGCGAGCTTTATGTGGTGGATGCACTCGGCGACCGGGAGGTTGCAGATCGCGACTGACCGCCGCGCTCCGTCCGGGATGGGCAGGCGAGGGGCCGCGGTCTTGGCGCTATGCAGGGGGGCGCTATTCAGGGGGGCGCTGTGCAGGCGGGCGCTGTGCAGGCGAGCGATGCTGTGCGGGGCGGTTCTTTGCGCGCCGGTGCTGTGTCCTGCGGATGGGTTGGCGGCGTCGCGCGGGACGGCCGGGCCGCATGAGGAGCCGGCGTCGCGGGCCTTCGGCGACTGGCTGGCGACCTGCGACAACGCGCTCGACTGCACCCTGGACGGCTTTGGCGCCGACGACACCCAGGCCACACTGATCATCGGCCGGCCACGCGGCGCGGCGCCCGTGGTGACGCTGCTGCTGCAACCGGCACCGCTGCCGCCGCCGGCTTCGGTCCGCATGGTGGGCGCCCGCCGGGGTGTCGCGGTCACGGTGCGGGTGCAGCCTGCGGGCGCGTCCGGCGCCGAGCGCGGCGACCTCGGTGCCGGTGCGGTGGCAGCCTTGTTGCCGGTCTTGCGCGCGGGCGGGCGGCTGCTGCTGCAGGCCGAGCGGCCCGGTGGCCGGCAGGCGAGCCTGGGCGTGATCCGGCTCGCCGGGCTTGCCGCCGCCCTCGACTGGATCGACGCCAGGCAGCGGCGGGTGCCGGAGGCTCTGCCGCTGGTGATGGCGGTGCCCGATGGTCCGGTCCCGGCGCCCGACCCGCATCACCTGCCGGCCGGCGTGACGGCGCTCGCGTCGGTGGCGGCCTGTCGCCGCGAGGATGCCGACGATCCCGCCAACGATGCCAGCGCCTGGGCTCTGTCGTCCACGGTCACGCTCTGGCAGGTGCCGTGCGGCAGCGGCAATTTCGACCGTGCGTCGCTGTTCGTGCTGGCCGACCGGGCGACCGGCCGGGTCGCGCCGGCCGGGTTCACCGCCCCGCCGCAGGTCGGTGCAGGGCCGCCGGGCGTGCTGATCAACGCCGAGACCGGCGAGGACGGACACGCGATCACCGCGATCGCCCCCGGCCGCGGTCTCGGCGACTGCGGCGACCTGCGCCGCTACCGCTGGGACGGGCAGCGCTTCCGGCTGGTGACCGCCCGGCTGATGATCGCCTGCCGCGGCCTGGCGCCCGAGGACTGGCCGCTGGTGTATCGGTCCCGCCTCGAGACGCCTCCCGGAGCCGCGGCGCCGTGACGACGCTGGCGGCGTATGCGCTGGCAGCACTGGCCGAGATTGCCGGCTGCTACGGGTTCTGGGCGTGGGCCCGCAACGGTCGCTCGGCGCTGTGGCTGCTGCCGGCGGTGGTTTCGCTGGTGCTGTTCGCGTGGCTGCTGACCCGGATCGACACCGCCTCTGCCGGCCGCGCCTACGCCTCGTATGGTGGCATCTACATCGCCGCGTCGCTGCTCTGGCTCTGGGCAGCCGAGGGTGTGCGTCCGGATCGATGGGACCTGGCGGGCGGCGCGATCTGCCTGGTGGGGAGCGCGGTCATTCTGTTGGCGCGTCACTGACATCTCGATTCCACGCCGTTTCACGGTGATCCGCAACGTGCTACGTCGTTATATCGTGACTTTTCGATATGGCAGGAGCGGCGGATGAGGGCATCGGGCGTGGCGGTCGGGGCTCCTGCACCGTGGGTGACGTGACATGAGCAAGCGCATCATCCTGAACGCATTCGACATGACCTGCGTGTCGCACCAGTCGGCCGGCACGTGGCGTCATCCCGACAGCCGGGCGTGGGACTACAACACGATCGAGTACTGGACCGACATGGCCCGCGAACTCGAACGCGGGTTCTTCGACTGCCTGTTCATCGCCGACGTCGTGGGCGTCTATGACGTCTATCGGGGCTCCGCGGAGGCCGCCCTCATCGATGCGGCGCAGGTTACGGTCAACGACCCGTTCGGCGCGATCTCTGCGATGGCAGCGGTCACCACCAACGTGTGCTTCGGCATCACCGCCGCCGTCACCTTCGAGCAGCCCTACATCCTGGCCAGGAGGCTCTCGACGCTCGACCACCTGACGCGCGGCCGGATCGCCTGGAACGTCGTGTCGTCGTACCTGAACAGTGCCGCCCTCAATATCGGCCAGGACCGGCAGATGGCGCATGACGAGCGCTACGACATGGCCGACGAGTACATGGACGTCGTCTACAAGCTCTGGGAGGCGTCCTGGGAGGACGGTGCGGTCCGGCGCGACAAGGCCGCCGGCGTGTTCACCGACGCCAGCAAGGTGCACCCGATCCGGCACGAGGGGCGCTACTTCAAGGTGCCCGGATTCCATCTGTGCGAGCCGTCGCCGCAGCGCACGCCGGTCATCTTCCAGGCCGGCGCGTCCGGTCGCGGCCGCCGCTTCGCCGCACGCCATGCGGAAGGGATGTTCATCCTCGCGACCAGCGTCGAGCAGGCGCGCGCCATGACCGACGACATCCGCTCGCAGGCGGAGCAGCAGGGCAGGTCGCGATCCTCGGTGAAGATCTTCACGCTGCTGACCGTGATCACCGGCGAGACCGACGCGGAAGCCGAGCGGAAGTACCAGGAGTATCTGTCCTACGCGAGCGCCGAGGGCATGCTCGCCCTCTATGGCGGCTGGACCGGCATCGATTTCGCGCAGCTCGACCCCGAGGAGCCGCTGCAGGCGCTCGAGAACGACAGCCTGCGCACCACGCTGGAGTCGCTCGTCAGCGGCGATCACGGCCGGACATGGACGGTGCGCGACGTCGTCCGGGAGCGCAGCATCGGCGGCCTCGGCCCGGTTCTGGTCGGTGGTCCGCAGAAGGTCGCGGACGCGCTCGAGCGCTGGGTCGACGAGGGTGGCATCGACGGGTTCAACCTGGCCTATGCCGTGACGCCCGGCACGGTCACCGACTTCATAGATCACGTGGTCCCGGAGCTGCAGCGACGCGGGCGCGTGCAGACCTCTTACCAGGCCGGAACGTTCAGGCAGAAGCTCACCGGATCGCCCGACGGACACCCGGAATCCTCGCATCCGGCGGCGGCCTTTCGCGGGGCGCTCGCGGGTCGGGAAAGCATCGCGGACAGCACGGTCCACTCGAAATTCTCGGACCAGCCTGCAGGTCGCGCGGTGTCGTAATCAGCGCGGGCGCCTCGCCTTTACCATCCGTCAATGATTGCAGTGCACGATGACCGGGCACTGCAGGAGCTGCCATGGCGGGTATCGCCGGTCTCACCCGATCTCACGCGTCGGTCCATTCCCGGCTGGATGCGGCCGCGTCGAAGCCGTCCGACGCCCAGGCGGTTGCAGTCGCCAGGCAGGCGTTGAACCAGGCGCAGGGCCGCGTTGATGCCGATCACCGCGCGCATAGCCCGGCTTGTGTCGCGGTGGACCAGAAGGGCGTCGACCAGGCCTCGAGTGAATTGGCCGGTCTGCAGTCCGCGGCAAACGCGGCGACGGCGGGCACCCGGGCGCTGTCGATCACTGCATGAAGCCGATCGACGCCATGGGCCAATACCGCGGGCCGGATCCGTCACGCATGCCGCTTGCATCGTCGCACATCCGATGCCGTCCCCCCGACGTTACCCGCCCTTCGCCAGCCCCAGCTGCAAGGCCACCGCCGTCAAGGCGATCACCAAGCCCGTGAACGCAATCATCGAGCCCATCCCAAGCAGCGCCATCCGGAACAGCGTGCCGGCAACTCCGGACCCGTACACCCCGCGCATGTGGCGGAACAGGTGCACCACCGGCAGCAGCAACAGCAGCACTTCGACGTCGAAGCCGACCAGCATGTCGGCCAGGGCGATGGCGATCAGCACCAGGATCGCAAAGCTCAACGAATGGATCGCGAAGATCGTGTGGTCGTAGGCCGAGAAACGCCGCTGCGGCAGGTACAGCAGCCACAACAGTCCGCCCGCGATCGGCAGCATCAGGAAGGTGAAGCGCTCGGCCCAGTCGCGCATCACCGCCAGCACGTCGTTCGGATGGTCGATCGCGCCTGCGACATGCGCGCGCAGCCACTGCGTAGCCCAGGGATGCCCGCCGAGGGTGATCGACTGGATCTCGACCATCGCCTTCTGGTGCGCGTCCGCGGGGATCGCGCCGATGTGCGGGGTCGCATTGGTCAGCGAGCCGATGCTGAACAGCAGGAACAGCATCACCAGGAACAGCCGCAGCGGCGGGATCTCGCGGGCGCGGCGACCGGCCAGGTAGTCGTTGGTCAGACGCGCCGGATCGAACACCAGGCGACGCATGCTGCGCCAGAACCGGCTGTCGGCATGGGTCAGCGTCTCGAGCAGCTCGGCCGCCAGATGCAGCAGGGAGCGATGCACCGGGCCGCCCTCCTGGCCGCATGCATGACACCACGCACCCACCAGGGTCGTGCCGCAATTCAGGCACGCACCCGGTTCGGTATCTCCAGACGGCGCGGCCTGGCGGCAGTGCGGGTCGACGGACATCGACACTCCCCCGTCAGGGGCGACTTCTGCGGCCGCGCCGGGCGGCGCCCCGATCGCGCGAAGGGTCCGCTTGCCGAACACGCGCTCGCGCCACCCCGTCCGCGTCATCACTGCCGGGCCAGGCGCCAGGCACGAACCGTCTTGCGGGTGCTGCGCAGCATCTGCCGCGTGCGACGCGTCGCGGCATTCCGGCGCCAGGTCTCGGACCCCGCGGACAACGCCGCCGCATGATCGCGCGGCGCGCCATCTGGCTCGAGCACATAGGTCGAGGCACGGCCGCAGGCGGCGATATCGTGCCGCATCCGCCACCCCGTGGCCCGTGTCACGGCGGCGAAATAGTCATGCGTGAAACCGAGCTCCATCCAGCCGAAGCGGCGAATGCAGAACACCGAAAGCGCGTCGAGCCGCGGTCCCCAGGGGTACGGGATGGCAGCGGTCGGCACCCCGACGATCGGCTCGCCGCACAGCACCACCCGGCCGCCCGGCTTGAGCCGCGCATGCAGCCGGATCAGCAGCTCCTCGAAATCCAGGGCGTGGTGGAACGCCTCGTAGAACAGGATGACGTCGAACCGTTCGCCCGCAAAGCCGTCACCGAAGGCGCCCTGTTCGGTCTCCACCGGAAGCCCGAGATGTGCCGCCTGCAAGGTGATCGCCTGCAGCGCCACCGGATCGATGTCGACGCCGCACGAGCGGTATCCGAGCCGCGCCAGCATCAGCAGGATCTGGCCGCTGCCCGGGCCGTATTCGAGCACCGCGCCGCCCGGCTCGAGCGTCATGTGACGGAAGATCCGGCTCCAGGCGAGCAGGTGCTCGGACACCACGCCGGTGTCACGGAACGACCACGGCACCAGCCCGCTCCAGAGCTGCTCCGGCAGCGGCGTCGCCGGCGGCTCGTCCCGCACGGCCTCGTAGCCCTGCTCGGTGCGGCCGCGGATCGACAGATACAGCGCGAAGGCCGCGTCCCGATACGCGGCCGAGAACGGGTCGGACGCCGCGAGCTGGCGCGCTTCCAGGATTTCCAGGTGCAGCGTGGTCAGGCGCTGGTATTGTGTGGCGTCGGGAACGCCAGCGCCGATCTGGTCGATCAATGCATCGATGGATGTCCGTGTGGCAGCTCCCGCCATCGATCAGGCTCCTCCGCAAGCCGCGCTCGCACGGGATGGTGAGGTTCGCACCGGTCACCCTGTCAAGCTGCCCCCGAACGATACTGCAGCAGCCAGGGCCGGCGTCATGCGGCGGACCCGCCGGGTCGATCCATCGGGGCCAGCGCGCCGGGGGGATCGACAGCGGACTTGCGATCCGGGCACCGGGCGTGATCCATGCGGTGTTCGTCGCCCCGGGTCCGGCCATGCCGGCGGCTGGGGCAAGGTCGAGCGCAGCAAGGTCGGGCGCAGCAAGGTTGGTTCGAGGGATGCTGGAGGAATGAACCGGACGCTCGTCGTCGCCTGGGTGAGCCTCGTGGTCAGCGTCGGCGTGCTGGCGATGAAGTCGGCCGCCTATGCGCTCACCGGCAGCGTGGCGCTCTATTCCGACGCGATCGAGACCATCATCAACGTGGCGACCGCGGCGACCGCCCTGGTGGCGCTCTGGTACAGCGCCCAGCCGGCCGACAGCAATCACCCGTACGGTCACTACAAGGCGGAATACCTGAACGCCATCGTCGAGGGCGCGCTTGTGCTGGCGACCGCATTCGCCATCGCCGACGCCGCCTGGGACGGCTGGGAGCACCCGCCGGCGCTGCACACGCCGCTGCTCGGCATCGCCGTCAACGGGGCGGCCGGCGGGGTCAACCTGGTGTGGGCGCTGGTGCTGCTTCGCGAGGGGCGGCGCTCGAAATCGCCGGCGCTGACCTCGGCCGGGCGGCACGTGATGACCGACGTCTGGACCACCGTCGCGGTGCTGATCGGCTTCTGCCTGGTGCCGCTCACCGGATGGGAGCGGCTCGATCCGCTGGTAGCGCTGCTGGTGGCGCTGAACATCCTGCGCAGCGGCTACGGGCTGCTGCGCTCGTCGGTCGGCGGGCTGATGGACGAGGTGACCGACCTCGGCGAGGCGGACGCGGTGCGCCGGGCGATCATCCGCGGCGGCCATGGCGCGATCGAGGCGCACGACGTGCGGATGCGGGTCGCCGGGCGCATGACCTTCGTCGATTTCCACCTGGTGGTGGCGGGCGGTCTGACCGTGGATGCCGCCCATGTGGTGTGCGACCGCATCGAGCAGTCGATCCGCGACATCGTGGGCGAGGCGGTGATCAGCATCCATGTCGAGCCACCGCACCAGGTGAAGCCGCGCGACGCCCGCTCCGACGTGCTGCTGCTGTCCTGAATCACGGCGCAGGGTCTAGCGGAGCGTGACCACCAGCGGAACGTGGTCGGACGGCTGCGGCTCGTCGCGGGCGGCACGGTCCGGCACCGCATCCAGCAGCCGCTCGGCGATGCGCGGCGAGAGCATCGCGTGGTCGATCCTGAGGCCACGGTCGCGCGGCCAGCATCCGGCCTGGTAGTCCCAGAAGGTGTAGGCGGCACCGCTCGGCCGCACCGCCCGCAGCGCATCGGTCAGCCCGAGCCACTGCAGCGCCCGGAACCGCTCGCGGGTCTCCGGCCGCACCAGCGCATCGTCCGCTCCGAGCACGCCCGGCGCCATGTCCTCGTCGGTGGGACACACGTTGTAGTCGCCGGCCAACAGGAAGTCGGTCTCGCTGGCGAGCAGGGTGCGGGCGTGTGCGATCAGCGCGTCCATCCATGCGAGCTTGGCGGCATACCCGTCCGCACCACCGGAATTGCCGTTCGGCAGATACAGGTTGCCGATGCTGACGTCGGCCGCACGCACCTCAACGTAGCGCGCCTGGTGCTCGCCGGTCGCGGGCAGCGCGAGCCCCGGAAGCTCCCGGTGGCTCACCGTGACCGGGATGCGCGACAGCACGGCCACCCCGTTATAGGCCTTCTGGCCGACGGCGATGCTTTCGTAGCCAAGCCCGGTGAACGCCTCCGCCGGGAACGCCTTAGTCTCGCACTTGATCTCCTGCAGCAGCAGCAGGTCCGGCGCGTGCGTTTCCAGCCAGCGGGCGACATGGCCCTGCCGGCTACGGACCGAATTCACGTTCCAGGTGGCGATCTTCACGGGGAGCGTCGGGCCGGAGCTCAGTCGATCGAGAAGCTGGTGCCGCAGCCGCAGGACGAGGTGGCGTTCGGGTTGCGCACGGTGAAATGCGCCCCCATCAGCGCGTCGCTGTAATCGAGCTGCGCGCCGCCGAGCAGGTCGAGGCTGACCGGGTCGACCAGCACCCGGGCCTGGCCCGCCTGGATCAGGTGGTCGTCGGACGCGCGCTCGGGGTCCAGCTTGAAGCTGTACTGGAAGCCGCTGCAGCCACCGGCCAGGACCGCGACCCGCAACGCCTGGGAATCCGGCCCGGGACTGCCTGGCTGGCTGGCGACAATCTCGGCGATCCGCGCCGCCGCCCGCTCGGAGACCGAGAACGTCGGCGCGCCGATCGGCGGAGAGGCAGGCCCGGTGTCTGTGGTGGTCATGGCGATGTCCATGTCGGCTTAGATAGCGCGTCCGCGGGCGTTCTTGAAGACCGTGCCCATGCAAGGCGGTCCAGGGACAGGACGCGCGGCGATTGTCGGGGCACCACCCGGGGCGCAAGGTGCCGCCATGGCTGCCGATCGCGGAGGCGCATGAGTGAGCTCGCCGCGTCGGCAATCCGCATCAGGGGCGCCCGCGCACGGCTGCATCCCGAGCCGGAGGCGGCCTCTACCGCCGGCATGACCGACCGCTTTGCCGTCCAGGAGCGGCGGCGGTTGACGGACGCCTCCATACCGGGCTGAAACCGGCCGCTCCTCGACCATGACGGGATCATCATGTCCGACAATCTGTTCGCGCTGTACCGGACCCGGGTGATCGAGGCGCTGGCCCGGATCGTGCCGGACCTGCCGCCGGAGATCGTGGCACGGGTCGAGGTGACGCCCACCCGCGAGGCGGCGCATGGCGACATGGCGACCAATGCGGCGCTGCTGGCGGCCAAGCCTGCACGCCGCAAACCCGCCGAGATCGCGGCCGAGCTGGCGGTGCTGCTGGCGGCGGGCGAGGGTGTGTCGCGCGCCGAGCCGGCCGGCCCCGGCTTCGTCAACATCACTTTGGCGCCGGCGACGCTGCAGGCGGTGCTGCCGGCGATCCTGCGCGAGGGGCGCGCGTATGGCGACAGCACGGTCGGGCAGGGCACCGTGGTGAACGTCGAATACGTGTCGGCAAATCCCACGGGACCGATGCATGTCGGGCACTGCCGCGGTGCCGTGGTCGGTGACGCGCTTGCCAACCTGCTGTCGAAGGCGGGTTACGGCGTGGTCAAGGAGTACTACGTCAACGATGCCGGGGCGCAGGTCGCGGCCCTCGCCTGGGTGGTGTACTGGCGCTACCTCGAGACGATCGGCACGCCGATGACCGAGGCCGAGTTCGAGGCGCTGGTGCCGGGCGGGGCGCTGCAATATCGCGGCGACTACCTGGTGCCGGTGGGGGCGGCACTCGCGCAGGCGCATGGCCCGGCGCTGGCCGATGCCGACCTGCGGGCCGCCGCACCGGACGCGTGGCTCGATACCGTGCGCGACTTCTCGCTCGACTGGATGCTGCGGATGATCCGCGAGGACCTGGCCCAGCTCGGCGTGGTGCACGACGTCTTCACGTCCGAGCGGGCGATCCTGGCAGCCGGCGCGGCAGACGCGGCGATCGCGCGGCTGGACCAAGCCGGGCTGCTCTACGAGGGCGTGCTGGAGCCGCCCAAGGGCAAGCAGATGGCCGACTGGGAAGCGCGGCCGCAGACATTGTTCCGGGCCACGCAGTTCGGCGACGATGTCGACCGGCCGCTGCGCAAGTCTGACGGCAGCAACACCTATTTCGCCAACGATATCGGCTATCACGGCGACAAGATCGCCCGCGGCGCCGACGTGTTGGTCGACGTGCTGGGGGCCGACCATGGCGGCTACGTCGCCCGCATGAAGGCGGCGGTGAGAGCGATCGCGCCGTCGTATGCACCGGACCGGCCGATCGGCTTCGAGGCGGTGATCTGCCAGATCGTGCACGTGATCAAGGACGGCCAGCCGGTGCGCATGTCCAAGCGCGCCGGCACCTTCGTGACCCTGCGCGACCTGCTCGACGAGGTCGGCCGCGACGCGGTGCGCTTCACCATGCTGACCCGCAAGCCGGACGCGCAGATGGAGTTCGACCTCGATCTCGCGGTGGCGCAGACGCGCGACAACCCGGTGTTCTATGTGCAGTACGCGCACGCGCGATGCCGGTCGGTGCTGCGGGCCGCCGCCGAGCAGCCGGAGCTCGGTCCGGTGGATGCCGAGTCGCTGGCCGGGGTGGCCTTGGACACGCTCGACAGTGACGCGGAGCTCGCGCTGATCCGCCGGCTGAGCCACTGGCCGCGACTCGTGGAAAGCGCCGCCGAAGCGCGCGAGCCGCACCGGGTTGCGTTCTATCTCAACGATCTCGCCGGCGATTTTCATATGTTGTGGAACCGCGGGCGCGACGATGCCACTCTCCGTTTCCTGCAGGCGGGACGGCCCGAGGAGACCCGCGCCAAGCTCGCGCTGGTGGAAGCCACCGCCGGCGTGATCCGCTCCGGCCTGGCGGTGCTCGGCGTCGAGCCGGTCGAGGAGATGCGATGAACGAACCTGAAGCCGACCTCACCGACCGCCGCCGGCCCCCGGGGATCGATCCCGGCACCAAGCTGCTGGCGATGTTCGCGGGCGGCATCGGCACGCTGCTGGTGGTGGTGGTCGGCGGCTGGTCGCTGCTCGGGCATCACCAGGGCGGCGGCATTCCGGTGGTCGAGCCGCCATCCGGGCCGGTGCGGGTGAAGCCGGTCGATCCGGGCGGCATGCAGCTGATGGGCGGGCAGGCCATGTCCGCCAGCAGCGGCTCCACCGCTCAGGCCCTGGCACCGGGTCCCGAGGCGCCGGCGCCGGAGGCGTTGCAGCAGGAGGTCGATGCCGCACGGCAGGCCGACGCGCCGCCGAAGCCGGCAGCCGTGCCGCCGCCCGTTGCGCCAGCGGCCCCGGCGCCTGTCGTGGTCCCGGCTGCACCTCAACCTCCATCAGCAGCTGCGGCACTGCCAGCCACGCCCGCGCCCGACGCCGCACCGGCAGCCGTGACGGCAGCGCCGGCGGCCAGCCAGCCGGTTCACGCCACCGCGGCGACACCGCCTGCGACGGACGGCGCCGCGCCGGCTGCCGTGCCCCCGCCACACGGTCCGCAGGTTCAGCTTGCGGCACTCGATACCGAGGCGGCGGCGCAGGCGGAGTGGATCCGTCTGACCCGTGAGGCTCCGGGCCTGTTTGCGGGCCGCCACCCGGCGATCGTGCGCGCGAGCCGTGGCGGGCGGGAGTTCTTCCGCCTCCGTACCGGCGGTTTTGCGACCCTCGCCGAGGCGACGGCGTTCTGCGGTCATGCCAGGCAGGCACGTGTGGCCTGCACGCTCGCCGATTTCTGACATGACGCCGCAGCCCCGGGCCGCGATCGTCGGCATCTCCGGCCCGATCCTGACCGATGAGGAACGTGCGCTGTTCTCAGCAGCGCCGCCGACCGGACTGATCCTGTTCAAGCGCAACATCAGGGACGGTGCGCAACTCTCTGATCTTGTGGCATCGCTCCGGGCAACGGTTCCCGGCGTGCTGTTGATGGTGGACCAGGAGGGCGGCCGCGTGGCGCGGCTTCGGCCGCCATGCTGGCGCGCGCATCCGGCGGCGGGCGGGATCGGCGACCTGTTCCGTCGCCACCCCGAAGCCGGCCTCCGGGCGGCGTTCCTGACCGGAGCGCTGATCGGCACGGATTGCAACGATGCCGGCTTCGACGTGGTGTGTGCGCCGGTGCTGGACCTGCAGGTGCCCGGCGCCGACGCGGTAATCGGCGACCGCGCCTATGGCGCTGATCCTGCGAACGTGGCCGTGCTGGCTCGGGCCGTGGCAGAGGGGCTGCTGGCTGCCGGCATCCAGCCCGTCGGCAAGCATGCACCCGGACATGGCCGCGCCACACTGGACAGCCACCTGGCACTGCCGGAGCTCGAGGATGTCGACGAGGCGGACCTGGTGCCGTTCCGCGCCAACGCCTGGCTGCCCTGGATGATGACCGCGCATATCCGGTATCGGCGTCTCGACCCGCACGCTCCGGCAACGCTCTCGCGCACCGTGCTGGACGAGGTTGTCCGAGGGCGGATCGGTTTCGCCAACCTGCTGGTGTCGGACGACCTGGCCATGCACGCCGTGTCCGGCGATCCCGGCATGCTGGCGGTGGCAAGCCTCGCCGCCGGCTGCGACCTGGCGCTGCATTGTTCGGGCGTGCTGGCGGAAACCCGGTCGGTGCTTCATGCGGTGCCGGCCCCGGATGCGGCAGCCCGGACCCGGCTCGTGGCGGCGGCTGCGATGGCGCGTCGCCGCCGGGTGGAGCTCGATGCGGCTGCGATGTCGATCGAGCGGGACGCGTTGCTGGCATGAGCGAGAGCTCCAATCCGGCCCCGATGCTGCAGCTGGACGGGTTCGAGGGCCCGCTCGACCTGCTGCTCGAGCTGGCCCGGACGCAGAAGCTCGACCTCGCCGCGATTTCGATCCTGCAGCTGGTCGAGCAGTATCTGGCGGCGGTCGAGCAGATGCGCCTGGTCAGGCTGGAGATCGCCGCCGACTGGCTGGTGATGGCGGCCTGGCTCACCTGGCTGAAATCCCGGCTGCTGCTTCCCGATGACGAGACCGCAGCCGAGGAGGGCGAGGAGGCGGCGGAGCTGCTGCAGGCGCGGCTTCTGGAACTGGCGCGGGTTGGGCGTGCGGCGGAGTGGTTGCAGGCCCGGCCGCAGCTGGGGCGTGAGGTGTTCCGCCGCGGCGCGCCCGAGGATCTGCGCGAGATCGACCGCAGCGGCCTGTCGCTCGATCTCGGCCAGCTGCTCAGCGCCTACCTCGCCACCTGTCGTCGCACCGCCCGCCGCCGCGTGTATCGCCCCAGGCCGCCGACGTTCTGGAGCGTGCAGGATGCGCTGCTGCGCCTGCAGGCGATGCTGGGCGACGGCTTCACCGGATGGTGCGCGCTCGAGCGGTTCCTGCCGGTGGCCGGGCCTGCATCGGGGGAGCGCCAGGTCCGGGCGGCGCTGGCCGGCACGCTGCTCGCCGGGCTCGAGCTGGCCCGGAGCGGGACGCTGGAGGTTCGCCAGGACGAGCAGTTCGGTCCGATCCTGCTGCGGCGGCCTGCGCCGATGGCCTCCGCCGACGTGGTTCCGGCATGAGCCTGCCGACGCAAGACCATGGGCTTGCCTGCCGGTTGCTGGAGGCGCTGGTGTTCGCGTCCGCCGAGCCGGTGACGGAACGGGCGATCGCCGAGTTGCTGGTGGCGCAGGGCGTGCTGGACGAGCGGCACCAGGTCGGCGCGATCATCGAGCAGGTGCGGGCGGCCAGCGAAGGTCGCGGCGTGACGCTGGTGCAGGTTGCGGGCGGCTGGCAGTTCCGCACCGCAGCCGACCTGGCACCGCGCCTGACCCGGGTGATCGAGCGGCCGCGCCGGCTGCCCCGTTCGGCGATGGAGACGCTGTCGATCGTCGCCTACCACCAGCCCTGCACCCGGGCCGAGATCGAGACGATCCGCGGTGTGTCGCTCAGCCAGCAGACGCTCGACCTGCTGCTGGAGGCGTCACTGATCGTGCCGAAGGGTCGCAAGGAGGTGCCCGGGCGGCCGACCCTGTGGGGCACCTCGCAAGAGTTCCTGGAGCGTTTCGGCCTTGCCGCCCTGGGCGACCTGCCGCGTCGCGAGGAACTGCTGGCCGAGCTGCCGGTGATCCCGGTGGATGAACCGTCCCCGCCGGATCAGCACACGCCGGATCACCAGGCGGATAGCTGACCGGGCAAGGCCGTGTTAGTGACCGACGACTGATTTTAAGCGCTGGAACAGATGTTCGACTTCGCCTGGTCCGAGATCGCGCTCATCGGCGTCGTGGCCCTGCTCTTCATCGGGCCCAAGGACATGCCGGTGGCGATCCGCACCATCACCAACCTGCTGAAGAAGGGCCGCAAGCTCGCGGGCGAGTTCCAGACGCACGTGGACGAGATGGTCCGCGAGGCCGATTTCGGCGAGGCCCGCGACCAGCTCCGCCAGTTGCGCTCGTTTAACGTGCGCGGCCAGATCATGAAGGCGCTCGACGAGGACGGCTCGCTCAAGCGCACCCTGCAGCAGAAGCCGTTCGATAACGTGCCGGCGGGACCCCGCATCGCGCCCCCGACGCAATCCACCCCCACCGACGCGCCGGTAATGCTGCCACTTGCCGAGCCGCTGAACGGCGACACCATCCAGGCCCGGCCGGTACTCGGGACGCCGACTTCGGGCCGCTCCTGGATCACCGCGCGGGCGGTCCCGGAACCATCGGCGGAGGACGAGACGCTGATCGCGGCGGATCCGGCACCCAGCATCCTGCCGCCGCAGATCGCCAGGCGGCTCCGTATCGAGCGGTCGCAGCCGCTGCCGCCGAGCTTCGTGCCGCCGCGTCCCGTGCACCCCCGCGCTGTCCGGGGCGCCTGACCCATGTCCGGAGACGGTTCCCTGAAGGAAGATCCGATCAAGGACCAGGCGATGCCGCTGCTCGAGCATCTGGTCGAGTTGCGCCGCCGGCTGCTGTGGTCGGCCATCGCCTTCGCCGTGGCCTTCCTGTTCTGCTACCACTTCTCGTCGCGGATCTACCTGTTCCTGGCGCAACCCCTGGCGCACATCATGCGGCAGAAGGGCGAGCAGCCACATCTCATATATACGGCGCTCTATGAGGCGTTCTTCACCTACATCAAGGTAGCGTTCTTCGGCGCGTCTTTCCTTTCCTTTCCGGTGGTTGCGACGCAAGCCTGGATCTTTGTCGCACCCGGGCTCTACCGCAGCGAGAAGCGCGCCTTCCTGCCGTTCCTGATCGCCACGCCGGTGCTGTTCCTGGCCGGTGCTGCGCTGGCATATTATTTCGTATTTCCATTTGCCTGGCGGTTCTTCCTCAGCTTCCAGACGAACACCGGCCCTGATCAGTTGCAGATCGAGTTGCAGGCCAAGGTGAGCGAATACCTCGCCCTGGTGATGAAGCTCATCATGGCGTTCGGGATCGCCTTCGAATTGCCTGTGGTTCTTACTCTTTGTGCCAAGGTGGGGCTGGTGACATCGGCCGGCCTGAAGAAGGTGCGTCGCTACGCCTATGTCGGCGCCTTCGTGGTCGCGGCGATCCTGACGCCACCGGACATCATCACCCAGACCGGGCTCGCGGTGCCGCTGATCGCGCTCTACGAGATCTCGATCTTCACGGCGCGGCTGGTCGAAGCCAAGCCGGTCGCCGACGAGGACATCTGATGCACGACATCCGGGCGCTGCGGGACGACCCCGCCGGCTTCGACGCGGCCCTGGCGCGACGCGGGCTGCCACCGGTGGCCGACATGCTGATGCGGCACGACGAGGTCCGGCGGCGCGCGCTGACCCGGCTGCAGGAGCTGCAGGCGCGGCGGAACGCGCTGTCGAAGGAGATTGGGCAGGCGCGTCGGAACGGCGAGGGGTCCGCGGAGCTCGAAGCCGGCTCCGTGGCCTTGAAGACCGAGATGGAGGCCCTGCAGCAGCAGGCCGAAACCGAGGATGCCTGGCTGCTATCCGCCTTGGCCGAGTTGCCCAACCGGCTCGATCCCGATGTTCCGGACGGGCGCGACGAGACCGCCAACCTGGTGGTGCACGAGCGCGGCGTCCGGCGGGAATACGGGTTCGAGCCGAAGCAGCATTACGAGCTCGGCGAGGCGCTCGGGCTGATGGATTTCGCGGCCGCCTCGAAGCTGTCCGGCAGCCGCTTCGTGGTGCTCCGCGGCGGCCTTGCGCGGCTGGAGCGGGCGCTCGGCCAGTTCATGCTCGACCTGCATGTCGAGGAACACGGCTATGTCGAGCATGCCGTCCCGCTGCTGGTGAACGAGGCGGCGATGTACGGCACCGACAAGCTGCCGAAATTCGCCGACCAGTCCTTCGCCACCACCGACGGCCGCTGGCTGATCCCGACCGCCGAGGTGCCGCTGACCAGCCTGGTGGCCGGCGAGATTCTGCCCGAGAAGAGCCTGCCGCGGCGGGTCACCGCCCTGTCCGCGTGCTTCCGCAGCGAGGCCGGGGCGGCCGGGCGCGACACCCGCGGCATGCTGCGCCAGCACCAGTTCATGAAGGTCGAGCTGGTGTCGGTGGTCGCACCCGAGGAGAGTGCCGCCGAACACGAGCGCATGACGCGAGCCGCCGAGACCGTGCTGGACCGTCTCGAGCTGCCGTACCGGCGGATGCTGCTCTGTGCCGGCGATACCGGTTTCGGCGCCGCCCGGACCTACGACCTCGAGGCCTGGCTCCCCGGACAGCAGGCGTGGCGCGAGATCAGCTCCTGCTCGAACACCCGCGACTTCCAGGCCCGCCGGATGAACGCCCGGCTGCGGCGCGACGCCGGCGGACCGCCCGAGTTCGTGCACACGCTGAACGGGTCCGGGGTTGCGGTGGGGCGGGTGCTGATCGCGGTCATGGAGACCTACCAGCGGGACGACGGCCGCATCGACGTTCCGGAAGTCCTGCGGCCGTATCTGCGAGGCTGCGAGGTCATCGGCTAGGCCGAACCGGGGCGGTGGAGGGCGCGCACGCCTCCATCGCCCCACGTGGTCCGAAAGCGCCGTGATCGAACCGGTCCCCGAACCCGGCCGTGAGGGTCCCGGACGTTGCCTGCAGCGGTTTGACGCGCGATGCGGCGCATGTTTCCTGCGCCCTCGACGTGAAGAGGCAGGAATGGAGCAGGCATCCGCGATCTGGATCGACGTCGAGGACCTGTTCCACTATGTCGGCCACAACGCCAGGTTGAGCGGGATCCAGCGGCTCACGTATGAGCTCTACACGGTCCTGGAGCAGCAGGCAGCGGGCGGCAGACCGGTCGGCTTCGTGCGCATCGACGCGCGGACCGATGCGTTCACGGTGGTCGCCTGGGAGCAGGTGCGGGGACTGTGCCACGCGCTCACGGTGTCGCATCCGGTGCCCGAAGCGCAGCCGGCCGGCAGCATGGTCAGGGTTCGGCGTCGCAGCCGTGGCATCGCGGTCGCGCTGCAGCGCCGGTTGCCCGCGGCGGCAGGGGTGAGGTTCGGGCATTTCTGCGCCCAGCAGACGGCCGCCCTGCGCGCACTCATGGAGCTGCGGCGGGCAAGCCGGACGGGCAGGCCGGCAGGTCGCGATGACGTGGCAACGGCGGCTTCGGGATACGCGCCGACGGCGACCGCGGGGTCCGGACACGCATCGGCGGAACTGCCGGTCGGCCGGCCCCTCCGCGACGTGGCGCGTCCCGGCGACTGGCTGCTGTCGCTGGGTGCGGCGTGGCACAGGGTTGATTACGGGCAACTCCTGCAGCGGGCGCGAACCGATCTCGGCGTCAGGACCGGCCTGCTGTTCTATGACCTGATCCCGCTGCGACGCCCCGAATGGTGCCACCAGAAGCTGGTGCAGAGCTTCGGTCGCTGGTTCGACGGCGTCATGCCGCATGCCGACGCCATCTTCGCGATCTCCGAGGCCACGGCCCAGGATGTCGGCAGCTATCTGGAGCAGCGTGGCAAGACGCCGGTGCGGCCGATCCGGACGATCCCGGTCGGCACCGGCTTCCCCGCTTCCACGGCGGCGCTCGGCGGCGAGGCCGCCCGCATCCCGGCGCGCAGGTTGCCGGCGCCGGGCAGCTACGTGCTGTTCGTCTCGACCATCGAGGCCCGCAAGAACCACGCTCTGATGTTCCAGGTCTGGCGGCGGATGGCGCAGGAGCTGCCGCCGCACGAGGTGCCGACGCTGGTATTCGCAGGTCGTATCGGGTGGCTGGTCGCGGACCTGATGCTGCAGATCGCCAACACCAACTACGTCGACGGCAAGCTGCAGATCATCGAGGATCCGTCCGACGCGGTGCTGATCCGGCTCTACCAGGGGTGCCTGTTCACCGTGCTGCCGTCATTGTTCGAGGGCTGGGGGCTGCCGGTGACCGAGAGCCTGGCCGCCGGCAAGCCGTGCGTGATCTCCAACCTGACGGCGCTGCCGGAAGCCGGTGCGGGCCTGGCACGGCTGATCGACCCGTTCGACTTCAACGACGCCTACCGGGTGATCCTGGACACGGTGCGCGATCGCGACGGGCTGGCGCGCTGGGAGCAGGAGGTCAGGTCGCGGTTTCGGCCGGTGAGCTGGGAGCGATCGGCGCGGGCCCTTCTGGATGGTCTCGATGCCCATGAGGCTGCGATGCGGGACCACCCGGTCGCCGTCGATCGGGAGGTAGCACCGTGAGCGCGTTTCCGGACCCGGCCGCACAACTGGCGCCAGGGCACGCCCGGGAGGTCGCGTCGGAGCGGCCGCGCGTGTGGTTCGACGTCGAGGACCTGTTCCACTTCGCCGTCCGCAACGCCCGCCCGACCGGTATCCAGCGGGTCTGCTTCGAGATCTACCAGGCGGCGATGGCGGACCCCGCGATCGCCAGGCGGATCGGCTTCGTGCGCCACGCCACCGCCGAACGCGGCTTCGTCGAGGCACACTGGTCCGAGCTCGAGATGCTGTTCCGCCGCGTGACGGAACGCGGGCTGCCGGCGCGCTCGCGGGGGAAGCTCGAGCCGGCATCGGCACATCTGCCCGGGGCCGGTGCGCGCGCGGGGCTATCCGACGCGGCCACCGAGGACGCAGAGGCGGACTGGTTGCAGCGCCGATCCGGGCGATGGCTCGCACGGTCGGTGGCAATGATGCCGGAGCGGCTCCGGCGTCCGGCACTCCTGTTCACGGTGTTGCAGGCGCGGGCGATCGCCTCCCTGTCGGGGACCGCCACCGCCACGGCCGGGGCGGTCGTGCGACGGAGCGGTCGGACCGGACGTCGTGGTCTGGTCAGGCTCAGGCGATTGCTTCCCGGCCTTGACGGTCCCGGGGTGCCGCTGCACGGACCATCCGGACCCGGTCTCGCGCACGAGGGCCGGCCGCCGCGCCGGCTGCCCGACATCGCCCGCCGCGGCGACGTCCTGGCGGTGCTCGGCTCGCCCTGGTTCGATCTCGATTATGCGGAGCTCGTGGGCCATGCCTGCGGGAGGCTCGGGATGCGCGTGGCGGTGCTGGTGCACGACGTGATCCCGGTGCGCCGCCCGGAATGGGTCGATCGTGGCACCACCCGGGTCTATCGGGACTGGTACACCTCGGTGCTGCCGCTGGCGGACCTGGTGTTCGCCAACTCCCGGGCCACGGCGGCCGACCTGACTGCCTGGTGCAGGCGCGACGCCATCGTGCTGCGTGCGCCGGTGCAGGCACTGCAGCTGGGCACCGGGTTCGGCGCCGGCTCGATCATGGGCACGCCTGCCGGGACGACACCGGCTGCCCCTGCGGTTCCTGCCGTGCCTGTGGTGCCCGTGCTGCCTGTGGTGCCCGTGCTGCCTGCGGCGCTGGCTACCGCGCTGGGGAGCCGGTCGTACGTGCTGTTCGTCTCGACCATCGAAGCGCGCAAGAACCACATCCTGCTGTTCCGCGTCTGGCGCCGCCTGCTCGAGGAGATGGCGCCGGACCGGGTGCCCGACCTGGTGTTCGCCGGCAGGGTCGGCTGGATGGTGTCCGACCTGATGCAGCAGATCGAGAACAGCCGCAGCCTGGATGGCCGGCTGCACGTGGTCGAGGGGCTCGATGATCGTGAGCTTGCAGCCGTGTATGCCGGCTGCCGGTTCACCGTGTTCCCGTCGCTCTACGAGGGCTGGGGGCTGCCGGTGAGCGAGAGCCTGGCGCTGGGCAAGCCGTGCGTCGCCTCGAACGCCACGTCGCTGCCGGAGTCGGGAGGCGGGCTGGCGCGATATTTCGACCCAACCGACCTGAACGACGCCTACCGGGTAATCCGCGCGACGATCGAGGACGCGGCCGGGCTGGCGGGCTGGGCGCAGGACGTGCAGCGCAGCTTCCAGCCGGTCGCCTGGCGCGAGACGGTCATGGCGATGTTGGCAGGGCTCGACCGCCTCGGCTGAGCGCGGCCGCTCGCTCAGCCGGGGCTGCGGGCGGTCTGGTCGGCCTGCTGCAGGACCCCGGTCAGGTCCTCGATGAATTGCCAGGCTACGCGGCCGGAGCGGGCGCCGCGGCCGATCGACCAGGCATTCGCCTCCGCATGCAGGCGCTGGGGATCGATCCGGAGCCCGCGATCGGCGGCGTAGGCGTCCACCATGGCGAGGTAGGTCGGCTGGTCGACGTTGTGGAAGCCGATCCACAGCCCGAAGCGATCCGACAGCGAGATCTTCTCCTCGGTCGCCTCCGACGGGTTGATCGCCGTGGCCTGCTCGTTCTCGACCATGTCGCGCGGCATCAGGTGCCGGCGGTTGCTGGTGGCATAGAACAGCACGTTCGCCGGCCGGCCGCGGATGCCGCCATCGAGCACCGACTTCAGCGCCTTGTAGTCGGCATCCTCGCGCTCGAACGACAGGTCGTCGCAGAACAGCAGGAACCGCCGCGGCCGGCCGCGCAACAGGTCGAGCAGGGCGGGCAGGCTGGCCAGGTCGTCGCGCTGGATCTCGACCAGCACCAGACGCTGCGCCGGAGCGGTGGAGGCGCCGAGGGCCGCATTCACCGCGGCATGCACGGCCTTCACAAGGGAGGATTTGCCCGTGCCGCGGGCACCCCACAGCATCGCATTGTTGGCGGGCAGGCCGGCGGCGAAGCGCTCGGTGTTCTGCATGACCAGGCGGCGCTGGCGATCGATGCCGTGCAGCAGGTGCAGCGCCACCCGCGAGACCTCCGCCACCGGGTCGAGCCGGCCGTCACGCGGCGCCCAGATGAAGGCGTCGGCTTGGTCGAGGTCCTGGGCGACAGGCGGCGAGGGGGTTAGCCGCTCGAGCGCATGGGCGATCCGGTCGAGTACGGGGAGCAAAGTTTGCGGCGACGACGGATCCATTGGGCGCGTGCTTCCTTGACGAACGGGCGGCGAAACCTATGGTCCGCGGCATGCGGCCGCAACCTGTCCCGCACAACCTGCTTCCATCCGTCCGGATCCCCTTCCCATGACCCTGCTGATCTCGCCCGCCTATGCCCAGGATGCCGCTGCAGGTGCCGGGCCGCTCGGCAGCCTCGGAGGGGTCGTGCAGATCCTGCCGTTCATCCTGGTGTTCGCGGTATTTTATTTCCTGCTGATGCGGCCGCAGCAGCAGCGCCAGAAGCAGCTCAAGGCGACCGTGGCGGCGCTGAAGCGGGGCGATAGGGTGGTCACCGCCGGCGGCATCCTCGGCGTGGTGCAGAAGGTGCGCGAGGGGTCGTCGGAGATCGAGGTGGAGATTGCCACCGGCGTCCGGGTGATGGTGCTGCGCGACACCATCAGCTCGGTACTGGGCGATGTGCCGCCGGCAGCGAACGATTCCGTCCCCGAGAAGCGGCCGGCGAAGCTCTGAGCCAGGCCGGGGCCGCAGGTCGCGGCCCCGGGTCTAGCAGTCCCGGTCGATCAGGCCGACTTCAGCTGGGCGTCGGCGAACTCGTAGTTGGCGAGCTTGTCGAGGAAGTTGGTGACGTAGTCGGGGCGCTTGTTCTGGAAGTCGAGGTAGTACGAGTGCTCCCACACATCCAGGCCGAGCAGCACCTTGCCGGCATCCTCGGCGAGCGGGTTCGAGCCGTTCGGCGTCTTGGTCACCTTCAGCTTGCCGTCGGTGCCGACCACCAGCCAGGCCCAGCCGGACCCGAACTGCGTGGTGGCAGCGGTCTTGAACTGCTCCTTGAAGGCCTCGACGCTGCCGAAATCGGCGGTGATCTTGCTCTCGAGGCTGGTGGGGATGGTGCCGCCGGCGGGCGACAGGCCCTGCCAGAACAGGATGTGGTTCCAGTGCTGCCCGGCATTGTTGAACACCGGCGCCATGTCGGCCTTGCCGTGGCTGAGCTTGATGATCTCGTCGAGCGACTTGCCCTGCAGCGCCTCGTTCTTCTCGACGAAGCCGTTAAGCGCCGTGACGTAAGCCTGGTGGTGCTTGCCGTGATGCAGCTCGAGGGTCTGCTGGCTCATGCCGCGGGCGGCGAGGGCATTGGGCTGGTAGGGCAATGCCGGCAGTTCGAAGGCCATGCGAGGTTCTCCTGGGGTGGGATGCGAAGGCGTTGCCGCACAGGATGCGGGTCGCCGGTCGCCGGGACGTGCTGGAGAGCTATGAGCGGCGACCTGCCTCGTCAACCCGCGGGACGTGACGGTTTGCAGGTGGCGGCATGACCGCGGGCACGCTCGACCAGAGTGGATCGTGCCTCGAGATCGCCCGGCGCGCCGACCCGGACCGGTTCCTGACGGCGTTGTTCGCGCCACCCCGGCACCGCCCGGCGCTGTGCGTGCTGATCGCCTTCAACCATGAGCTGGTGCGAGCGGTGGAGATGCCGTCGGCCCGCTCCGGCGCCGGCCCGATCGCCACCCTGATCCGGCTGCAATGGTGGCGCGAGGTGGTGCAGGACAGCCGCGCGGACTGGCGCAACCACGAGGTCGCGGAGCCGCTGCACGGGCTCGTTGCGTCGGGCGCGGTGCCGGCGGCGACGCTGCTTCGGATGATCGACGCACGTGAGGCGGAGGCGGAGGGGTTCGAGACGATCGCCGACTGGCGGGGCAGCCTGCTCGGCGGCGCGGGCGGGCTGCAGCAGGCGATCGGCGAGGTGCTGGGGGTGGAGGCGGTGCTCGGCGGGCGGCTGGCTGCGGTCGGGGCGGCGTATGCGGTGGGCGCGCTGATCCGGCACCTGCCGGCCATGATCGGATCCGGACATCTCCGGCTGCCGGAGGAACTGGTGGAGGCGGCCGGACCCGCCGCCGTGCCTGGCGTTCCTGGCGCGCAGATGGTCGAGGCGCTGCATCCGGCGCTGCTGCGGGAGGGCGGCATCCTGCGCAACGAGGCAGGACGGTTCCGCCTACCGCGTGAGCGGCTTGCCGCCGTGTTGCCGCTCGTGCTGGCGCGTCGCGACCTGTCGCGCGCACCGGACCTCCCGGTGGCGGGTCGGGGATTCGGCGACCGCCTGGCGGTGCTCGGCACCTACATGATCGGCCGTGTCTGAGCCCTCTCAGCCGTCCGTCCGGTTTATCTTCCGTTCATGACTGCTGCTTATGGTCACGTCAGGCGGGAGAAGAGGTACGGATCCGATGAATGACCTGACGGTGCTCGCGAAGTGGTCCGGGCTGGATGCTGGCATGCCGTCTCGATGAGGGTCGCTCAGGCCGCGAGCCTCGTCCAGGCCGACAAGCTCTCAATGGCCACGCTGTGGACCTTCACGACGACTGCCGAGCGCATCCAGATCGCCCTGATCCTGGGACAGCCGACACAACTTCCCATCGCCAACACCCCACCGATGGACGCCTGGCTGACGCTCGACCGGACGCAACGAACCCTCGTGCTGAGGCTCTCCCCGCTCTGGATGAGCGAGTTGCTGTCGGCATCGGCACCCGAGCAGACCGCGGATCCGCCGAGAATCCGCCGCCGGCGCAGGCGATTACGGGCTCGGCCCGGACCGACGCAGCAGGAACCGACGCCGGCCGAACTGCCATCCGGCACGCCATTGGAAACCCGCTATTGCTGGTGACCGGTGCCTGCAGCAGGCGCCCTCTCAGGCCCGTTTGCGCTTGCGGCTCGGCTCCCGGGCCGGCAGCAGAGGTGCGAGGAAACGTCCGGTGTGACTGCCCGCGGCGGCTGCGATGTCCTCCGGCGTGCCGACCGCCACGATGCGGCCACCGCCATCGCCGCCCTCAGGGCCGAGATCCAGCACCCAGTCGGCGGTCTTGATGACCTCGAGGTTGTGCTCGATCACCAGCACCGTGTTGCCCTGGTCGACCAGTGCGTGCAGCACCTCGAGCAGCTTGCGCACGTCCTCGGTGTGCAGGCCGGTGGTTGGCTCGTCGAGGATGTACAGCGTGCGGCCGGTGGCGCGACGGGCCAGCTCCTTCGACAGCTTGACCCGCTGCGCCTCGCCGCCGGACAGCGTGGTCGCCTGCTGGCCGAGCTTCACGTAGCCGAGCCCGACCTGCTGCAGGATGGTCAGCCGGTCGCGGATGCGGTTGGCGGCCGAGAAGTACGGCACCGCCTCGTCGACGGTCATGTCGAGCACGTCGGCGATCGAGTGCCCCCGGAACTTCACCTCGAGGGTTTCGCGGTTGTAGCGCTTGCCCTTGCAGGTGTCGCAGGTGACGAACACGTCGGGCAGGAAGTGCATCTCGATCTTGAGCACGCCGTCGCCCTGGCAGGCCTCGCAGCGGCCGCCCTTCACGTTGAAGCTGAAGCGGCCCGGCTTGTAGCCGCGCGCCTTGGAGTCCGGCAGCTCGGCGAACCAGTCGCGGATCGGCGCGAACAGGTCGGTGTAGGTGGCCGGGTTGGAGCGCGGGGTGCGGCCGATCGGCGACTGGTCGATGTCGATGATCTTGTCGAGATGCTCCATGCCGTCGATGCGCTCGTGCGGCGCCGGCACCTCGCCGGACCCCATCAGGCGACGGGACAAAGCCTTGTACAGCGTGTCGATCACCAGAGTGGACTTGCCGCCGCCGGACACGCCGGTGATGCAGGTGAAGGTGCCGAGCGGGAAGCCGGCGCTGACGTTCTTCAGGTTGTTGCCGGTGGCGTTGATCACCTTGACCTGGCGCTTCGGGTCGATCGCGCGCCGCTGCGCCGGCACCTCGATGCGGCGGCGGCCGGACAGGTAGGCGCCGGTCAGGCTGTCCGGGCTTGCCGCGACCTCGTCCGGGGTGCCGTGGGCGATGACGTTCCCGCCGAGCACGCCTGCGGCAGGACCCATGTCGATCAGGTAGTCGGCGGCGCGGATCGCCTCCTCGTCATGCTCGACCACGATCAGCGTGTTGCCAAGGCGCTTCAGCCGGTCGAGCGTGCCGAGCAGCCGCTCGTTGTCGCGCTGGTGCAGGCCAATCGAGGGCTCGTCCAGCACGTACAGCACGCCGGTCAGGCCGGAGCCGATCTGGCTGGCCAGCCGGATGCGCTGGCTCTCGCCGCCGGATAGGGTGGCCGAGCCGCGCGACAGGGTCAGGTAGTCGAGCCCGACATCGTCGAGGAAGCGCAGCCGGTCGAGGATCTCGCGCAGGATGCGGCGGGCGATCTCGGCGCGTTGCGGGGTGAGGGTGGCCTCGACGGTGGCGAACCAGTCCAGCGCGCGGCGGATCGGCAACTCGGACGCGTCGGCGATGGTGTGGCCGGCGATCTTCACCGACAGCGCCTCGGGACGCAGCCGCGCACCGTTGCAGACGTGGCAGGGCTTCTGCGACTGGTAGCGCGACATCTCCTCGCGGACCCAGGCGCTGTCGGTCTCGGTGTAGCGGCGCTGCAGGTTCTTGAGCACACCCTCGAAGGCCTTGTTCACCTTGTACGAGCGCTTGTCGTCCTTGTAGGTGAACTCGACCGGCTCCTCGGTGCCGTGCAGGACGGCGTCTCGCACCGGCACGGGTAGGCCTTCCCAGGTCACGGTCATCGAGCTGCGGAAATGCCGCATCAGGCTCTGCAGCGTCTGGATGTAGTACGGGCTCTGGCTGCCGTTCCAGGGGGCGACGGCGCCGGCGGCCAGGGTGAGGTTCTCGTCCGGCACCACCAGATGCGGGTCGAAGAAGTTCTCGACGCCGATGCCGTCGCAGGCCGGGCAGGCGCCCTGCGGCGCGTTGAAGCTGAACAGCCGCGGCTCGATCTCCTCGAGCGTGAAGCCGCTGACCGGGCAGGCGAACCGGGATGAGAATACCGTGCGGACCGGATCCTCCTCGCCGCGGACGACCTCTTCGGCGTACACGACGCCGTCGGCGAGGGCGAGCGCCTGCTCGAAGCTGTCGGCGAGGCGGCTTTCCAGCCCCTCCTTCACGACGATCCGGTCGACCACCGCCTCGACGGTGTGCTTGAGCTTGCGGTTCAGGTTGGGGACGTCGGCGATCTCGTACAGCGTGCCGTCGACCTTGGCGCGGGTGAAGCCCTTGCGCGCCAGGTCGGCCAGCTCCTTGCGGTACTCGCCCTTGCGATCCTTGATGATCGGCGCCAGCAGCATCAACCGGGTGCCGTCGGGCATCGCCATGACGCGATCGACCATCTGGCTGACCGTCTGCGCCTCGATCGGCAGGCCGGTGGCGGGCGAGTACGGGATGCCGGCGCGTGCCCACAGCAGGCGCATGTAGTCGTGCACCTCGGTGATGGTGCCGACGGTCGAGCGCGGGTTGCGGCTGGTGGTCTTCTGCTCGATCGAGATCGCCGGGGAGAGGCCCTCGATCGAGTCGACGTCGGGCTTGCCCATCAGCTCCAGGAACTGGCGGGCGTAGGCGGACAGGCTTTCGACGTAGCGGCGCTGGCCCTCGGCGTAGATGGTATCGAAGGCGAGCGAGGACTTCCCCGAGCCGGACAGCCCGGTGATGACCGTCAGCTGGTCACGCGGGATGTCGACATCGATGTTCTTGAGGTTGTGCTCGCGCGCACCACGCACGCGGATGGCGGCGTTCCCCGTCCGGATCCCGACGCCGTCGGACACCCCCATCACCGCACTCCTTTTTGCCAATCCGGTATCCTCGTTCATACTATGTTCTTGTTCCGCAGCGATAGTGCGGCGCGTAAACAGGCGGACCTCTACCCCACTCCCGTTCGAGTGCGGGAACGCGCCGGCCCCCGTGGAGGGTCCGGCCCTCGGGAAGACAGGAAGTTGCGATGGCCGGCAGCGTCAACAAGGTGATCCTCGTGGGGAATCTGGGAAAGGACCCGGAGGTCCGGAACGCCCAGAACGGCAGCAAGATCGTGACCTTCTCGCTCGCGACGACCGAGAACTGGACCGACAAGGCCTCGGGCGAGCGCAAGGAAAAGACCGAGTGGCACCGGGTGGTGGTGTTCAACGAGCGCGTTGCCGACATCGCCGAGCGGTTCCTGCGCAAGGGTCGCAAGGTCTATGTCGAGGGCTCGCTGACGACCCGGAAATGGACCGACCAGTCCGGCGTCGAGAAATATACCACCGAGGTGGTGATCGACCGCTTCCGCGGCGAGCTCACTCTCCTCGATTCCGGCCGGAACGAGGAAGCCGGCGGTGATGGCGGCTACGGCGGTGGCGGCGGCGGTGGTGGCGGTGGTGGCGGCGGCGGGTATGGCGGCGGATCGCGTCCCGCCACACCGGCGCGTGGCGGCCGGCCCGGCGGTGGCGGCGCGCCTGGCCCGAGTGGCGGTGCCGGCGGCGGTGGCGGTTCGGGCGGATGGGAGCCGTCCGGTGGGGATCTGGACGACGAGATCCCGTTCTAGCTGCAGGATGCGTCGCCCGGACATGATCCCGCGGCCCCGATGCGACGAAAGTGCCTGGAACTCTGGCGTCATGCCGATACTCTGGTCGTCGTGCGGGCAATGGCCGGACCGGGCATGAACTCGGTCGGAACCTGTCGCAGGAGAGGAAAACGAGCATGGCCGACGACAAGATGATGGCGCAGATCTCGGAAAAGGGCGGCTTCATCGCGGCCCTCGACCAGAGCGGCGGCTCGACGCCGGGCGCACTGCGCGCCTACGGCATCCCGGAGACCGCCTATAGCGGCGACGAGGAGATGTTCCGGCTGGTGCACGAGATGCGGGTGCGCATCATGACCGCGCCGGCGTTCTCGGGCGACAAGGTCATCGCTGCGATCCTGTTCGAGGCGACGATGGACGGGCTCGTCGAGGGTCAGCCGACGTCGGCCTACCTCTGGGAGAAGCGCGGCATCGTGCCGTTCCTCAAGGTCGATAAGGGCCTGCAGCCGGAACAGGACGGCGTCAGCCTGATGAAGCCGATCCCCGGGCTCGACGACCTGCTGGCGCGTGCGGTCAAGCTCGGCGTGTTCGGCACCAAGGAGCGCTCGGTCATCAACCTGGCGTCGGAGACCGGGATTGCCGCGATCGTGGCGCAGCAGTTCGAGCTGGCCGAGCAGATCAGCGCGCACGGGCTGATCCCGATCCTGGAGCCGGAGGTGCTGATCAAGAGCCCGGACAAGGCCGGCGCGGAGGCGATCCTGCGCGACGAGATCGCCCGTCACCTGGACGCGCTTCCCGCCGGCCGCAAGCTGATGCTGAAGCTGACCATCCCGGAGATCCCGGACACCTACGCGTCGTTGATCGCGCATCCGGCAGTCGTCCGTGTTGTGGCGCTGTCGGGCGGCTACGAGCGCAGCGATGCCTGCCGGCGTCTGGCAGCCAACCACGGCATGATCGCCAGCTTCTCGCGCGCGCTGATCGACGGTCTGCAGCATTCGATGACCGACGCGGAGTTCGACGCGACGCTCGGCCACGCGATCGACGAGATCTACACGGCCTCGACCGTCAAGGCCTGAGTCCGACGACCGCGCCGCGCACCTCCACGATGTGCGGCGCGGGCTGGATCAGCTCTTGAGTTCGAACGCGCCGGCGATGGTCAGCTTGACCACGTCGCCGACCAGCGGGACGTATTTGGTCACCCCGAAGGCGCTGCGCTTGATCGTCCCGGTCGCCTCGAAGCCGACGGTGTACTGCTTGTCGAGCGGGTTCACGCCGGCACCGACGAAGCGCACGTTCAGCGTCTCCGGCTTCGTCACGCCATGCAGCGTGAAATTGCCCACCACCTTCGCGGCATCCCTGCCCACCGGTGTCACGCTGGTCGACACGAAGGTCGCGTCGGCGAACTGGCCGGCATCGAACCAGTCGGCGCCCTTGAGCTCGCCATCCAGCTTGGTGCTGGTGGTCTGCACCGAGTCGATCGGGATGGTCACGCTCAGCGACGACGCGGCCGGCTTCGAGGGGTCCAGCGTCAGGGTGCCGGATGCGTTGGAGAACACCCCCGAGTAGTAGCTGAAGCCGAGATGCAGCAGCGTGAACCCGACCTGGGTGTGGGTAGGCTCGATGCTGTAGGTCCCGGCCTTGACGGTGCTGGTGTCGTGCGAGGCGCTCTGCGCGACGGCCGCGGGGGCGAAGGCCGAGGCGGCAAAGGCCGAGACGGCGAGTGTTGCGGCCAAGGCGATGGTCGGTCTGGTCATGTGTCTGGACATCCGGATCTGTTGGGGGTGCCGCGGTTCAGGCGGAAAGCTTGGCGGCGAGCTTTGCCACGTGGGCGCCGAGGAAGCGCGCACCATCGAGCTCGTTGCCGCTGACTGGACGCGAGCCGTCGCCGCCGGCCAGGGTCGAGGCGCCGTAGGGGGTGCCGCCGGACACTTCGCTGAGCGTCAGCTGGCCCTGGAACGAATACGGCAGGCCGGCGACGACCATGCCGTGATGGATCAGGTTGGTGAGGATGGAGATCAGCGTGGTCTCCTGGCCACCATGCTGGCTCGCGGTCGAGGTGAAGGCGGCGCCGAGCTTGCCGACCAGCGCGCCCTTCATCCACAGCCCGCCGGTGCGGTCGAAGAAGTTCGCCATCTGCGAGGACATGCGGCCGTAGCGGGTGCCGGTGCCGACGATGATCGCGTCGTAGTGGGCGAGCTCATCCGGCTCGGCGATCGGTGCCGCCTGGTCGAGCTTGAAGTGGCTCGAGCGGGCGACCTCGTCGGGGACCAGCTCGGGGACGCGCTTGACGTCGACGGTGGCACCCGCCTCGCGCGCACCGTCGGCGATGGCGCCGGCCATCGTCTCGATGTGGCCATAGGACGAGTAGTAGAGAACCAGGATCTTTGCCATTCGGGTCGCTTCTCGGTCTCGGGGTGATTGCTGGGTTGCACCATGCGGCCCGTCCGAGGCCACGAAAACAGAAACCTTCGAAAGGTGCCGTTTCGTCGATGGAGGTATCAATCGCTTCGGCGCAGCGGGCTCCGCTGTCGATCTCGGTCTTCGGGTGGGCGGCGCCGGAGCTGGCGCGGCGGCTCATCGGCGTGATCGTGCTGGTGGATGGTGTCGGCGGCCAGGTGGTCGAGACCGAGGCGTACGATCACCAGGATCCGGCGTCGCACAGCTTCGGTGGCCAGACCAGGCGCAACACCGCGATGTTCGGGCCGCCGGGGCAGGCCTACGTGTATCGCTCGTACGGGCTGCACTGGTGCCTCAACCTGGTGTGCGGAACCGTTCCCGGCAGTGCGGTACTGATCCGGGCGTTGCAGCCCGAACACGGCCTGGATGCGATGCGGGCGCGCCGGGGTGCGGTGCGCGATCGCGATCTCTGTCGGGGGCCGGGGCGCCTGTGCCGGGCACTGGGGGTGACCGGTGCGCTGGATGGCTCGCCGCTCGCAGCGCCGCCGTTCGCGTTGCTCGATCGGGAGGACGTGCCGGACATCGCGGTCGGGCGACGGATCGGCATCACCCGGGGGATCGACGCGCCCTGGCGGTTCGGCCTTGCAGGGTCACGCTTCCTCAGCCGGCCGATGACGGGCTGACCGGGTGTGGTTCCGTGGCAATCGGGCGCGTGCTAGACATGCTGACTCGACGCGCCGGCTGGAGCGTTGCCATCACCTTTCGCACCCGTTCGGGCTGCCGGCGCGCTCCGCGTTCCGGCAGAACCGGGGCGGTGCCTGACTGACGGATCCCAATTGAGCGACAGACCCGAACCACCGGATCTCGAAACCGAAGACCTGGGATCACAGGAGGGCGGCCCCCCGGACGACATGCCTCCCGGCGATCCGCCCGCATCCGGCGGCGGTGGTCCGTCCGGCATGGTTCCGGTCGATATCGAGACGGAGATGCAGACCTCCTATCTCGCGTATGCGATGTCGGTGATCGTCAGCCGCGCGCTGCCCGACGTCCGCGACGGGCTGAAGCCGGTGCATCGCCGCATCCTTTACGGCATGCGCGAGAGCGGCTTCACGCCGGACAAGCCGTATCGCAAGTCGGCCCGCGCGGTCGGCGACGTGATGGGTAAGTACCATCCGCACGGCGACAGCTCGATCTACGACGCCATGGTGCGCATGGCGCAATCCTGGTCCATGCGGGTCAAGCTGATCGACGGGCAGGGCAATTTCGGCTCGGTGGACGGCGATAGCCCGGCGGCGATGCGCTACACCGAGGCCCGCATCGCCAAGGCGGCGATGTTCCTGCTCGACGACATCGACCGCGACACGGTCGATTTCCAGCCGAACTACGACGAGAGCGAGGAGGAGCCGAAGGTTCTTCCCGCCGCCTTCCCGAACCTGCTGATTAACGGCGCGTCCGGCATCGCGGTCGGCATGGCGACCAACATCCCGACACACAACCCGGGCGAGATCATCGACGCCACGCTGGCGCTGATCGCCGAGCCGGACCTGTCGCTCGACCAGCTGATGAAGATCGTGCCGGGCCCGGATTTCCCGACCGGCGGCATCATCCTGGGACGCTCCGGTATCCGCTCGGCGTACGAGACCGGCCGCGGCTCGATCATGATCCGCGCGCGCGCCGAGATCGAGGACATCCGGCGCGACCGCAAGGCGATCGTGATCAACGAGATCCCCTACCAGGTCAACAAGTCGACGCTGCAGGAGAAGATCGCCGAGCTGGTGCGGTCCAAGACCGTCGAGGGCATCAGCGACATCCGCGACGAAAGCGATCGGTCGGGGATGCGCATCGTCATCGAGATCAAGCGCGAGGCGACGCCCGAGGTGGTGCTGAACCAGCTCTACCGCTTCACCCAGCTGCAGACCTCGTTCGGCGTCAACATGCTGGCGCTGGATAACGGCCAGCCGCGGCTGATGGGGCTGAAGGACGTGCTGGTCGCGTTCATCGTGTTCCGCGAGGAGGTCATTCTCCGGCGCTCGCGGTTCGAGCTGAACAAGGCGCGCGACCGCGGGCATCTGCTGGTCGGGCTGGTGCTGGCGGTGGCCAACATCGATGCGGTGATCGCGCTGATCCGCGGCTCGCCGGATGCGGCGACGGCGCGTGAGGCGCTGATGGCACGCGCCTGGGACGCAGCCGAGATCGAGCCGCTGCTGTCGCTGATCCACGACGAAGGCAACGTGGTGATCGACGGCCAGGTGCACCTGACAGAGGCGCAGGCACGCGGCATCCTGGAGCTCAGGCTGCAGCGCCTGACCGGGCTCGAGCGCGAGAAGATCACCAGCGAACTCAACGATGTGGCAACACGCATCAACGAGCTGCTGGAGATCATCGGCAGCCGGCCGCGGCGGTTGGAGGTGATCCGCGACGAGCTGGCCGAGGTGAGGGCGGAGATCGCCACGCCGCGGATGACCGAGATTTCGGAGATCGCCGGCGACCAGACCGACGAGAGCCTGATCGAGCCGGGCCAGATGGTGGTCACCATCACCCGCGACGGCTTCATCAAGCGCACGCCGCTGGAGACCTTCCGGGCGCAGAATCGCGGTGGGCGCGGGCGGACGGCGTCGGGCCGGCGGGGTGACGACATCATCACCCGCAGCTTCAATGCGCATACCCACCAGTGGGTGCTGTTCTTCTCGTCGGGCGGCAAGGCGTTCCGGGAAAAGGTGTGGCGGCTACCGGAAGCCAGCCCGACGGCCAAGGGTCGGGCGCTGATCAACCTGCTGCCGGAGCTGGGTGGCGACTCGATCACCACGGTGCTGCCGCTGCCGCAGGATGAGGGATTGTGGGAGGCGCTGCACCTGGTGTTCGCCACCGCCAGCGGCAACGTGCGGCGCAACCGGTTGAGCGACTTCAAGAACGTGCGCGCGTCGGGCCTGATCGCGATGAAGCTCGACGAGGGCTGGGGCGAGCATGGCGACCGGTTGATCGGCGTCGCGACCTGCCGCGAGGGCCAGGACGTGATGCTGGCGACCCGGCTCGGGCGCTGCATCCGGTTCCAGATCAACGACGACATCCTGAGGGTGTTCGCCGGGCGCGACAGCACCGGCGTGCGCGGCATCCGGCTGGCCGAGGGTGACGAGGTCAACAGCCTGGCGGTGCTGCAGCATGTGCAGGCCGATGTCGCCGAGCGCGCCGGGTATCTGCGGATGGCGGTGGCCAAGCGCCGCACCGAGACCACGCCGGAGGATACCGAGGCGGCGGTCGCCGAGATCGAGAGCGAGGCCGAAGCGGGCGAGGAGGGCGAGGCGGTTGCCACCACCCTGGCGCCTGACCGGTTTGCCGAGCTCGAGGCGGGTGAGGAGATCCTGCTGACGGTCACCAATGGTGGCTTCGGCAAGCGCACCTCGGCCTACGACTACCGGGTCAGCGGCCGCGGCGGGCTCGGCATCGCCAACGTGGTGCTGGCGCCGCGCAACGGTACCGCGGTGGTGGCGACGCTGCCGGTGCTGCACGGCACCGACGTCATGCTGGTGACCGACGTCGGCCGGCTGATCCGGGTGCCGGTGGACCAGGTCCGCATCACCGGGCGCTCGTCGATGGGGGTGACGTTGTTCCGGCTCGGTGGAACCGAGAGGGTCACCAGCGTCTTTCCGGTGCTCGAGGATGAGGTTCCGGAGGCGGAAGGAATGACTGCAGAGGCTATCCCGCCAGCTGTGGAGGGTTCGGAGGTGGAACCCGGTGTCGAGCCCGACCTGGACGCAGATCCGGCGGCGCCTACGGAGGAAGACGATGCCTGACAAACTGCCGCATGTCGGCCTCTACCCGGGCACGTTCGACCCGATCACCCGTGGCCATCTCGACGTCATCGCGCGCGGTGCGCGGCTGGTCGAGCGGCTGGTCATCGGGGTGGCTGCCAACGTTGGCAAGCAGCCGCTGATGGGGCTCGAGGAGCGGGTCGAGTGCGTGACCCAGGAAGTCGCGCCGATCGCACTCGATACCGGCACGCCGATCGAGGTGGTGGGGTTCGACAACCTGCTGGTGCAATGCGCCCGGCAGAACGGCGCGAACGTGATCATCCGGGGGCTTCGCGTGGTCACCGACTATGACTACGAAACGCAGATGTTCGGCATGAACCACAGGCTCGATCCCGGCATCGAGACGGTGTTCCTGATGGCGACCGAGCGTTACCAGTTCATCTCCTCACGCCTGGTGAAGGAGATCGCGCAGCTCGGCGGCGACATCACGTCGTTCGTGCCGAGCTTCACCCACAGCCGGATCATGGTCCGGCTGCGTAATTCGTCGAAGGAAATCCAGAATGTCCGAGACTGACGCCACGGCCGGCACCCCTGCGGGCCATACGGCAGCCGCCGACGACACCATCCATCTCGAGCTCAAGACCGGCACCGTCACCATCAAGCTACGACCCGACCTGGCGCCGCTGCATGTCGAGCGCTTCCGCACGCTGGCGGCGGAAGGCTTCTACGACAACGTCGTCTTCCACCGGGTGATCGACGGCTTCATGGCGCAGAGCGGCGATCCGACCGGCACCGGCACCGGCGGCAGCCAGCTGCCCGACTTGAAGTCCGAGTTCACCACCAAGGCGAAGTTCGTGCGCGGCACGCTGGGTGCGGCCCGCACCGCCCACCCGCACAGCGCCAACAGCCAGTTCTTCATCATGTTCGCGCCGGCGCCGAGCCTTGATGGGCAGTACACCATCTTCGGCGAAGTGGTTGACGGCATGGAGCTGGTCGACCAGATCAAGCGTGGCGCGGGCGGGAGCGGCATGGTATCCGACCCCGATCGCATCGTGAAAATGCGCCCGGCCTCCGCCAGCGCCTGAACACGACCCGGAGAACGACGCCCTGGCGCGCCGTTCTCCACCCGACTGGCGGGCCGGTAGCTCAGGGGTAGAGCATTCGACTTTTAATCGAATGGCCGTGGGTTCGAACCCCACCCGGCCCACCAACCAGTCGCACGCCTCTCTTCACCAGATCTGGGCACGGTCCTTCGGCGCCAGGTAGAGCTTGTCGCCCGGCTTGATGTTCCAGGCCTTGTACCAGCCATCGATGTTGTGCATCGGCATGTCGACCCGGGCCATCGGCGGCGAGTGCGGATCGGTCACCAGCTGCATCTTGGCGCGGTCGTCGCGCACCTTCTGACGCCAGACCTGGGCCCAGCCGAGGAACACGCGCTGGTCGCCGGTCAGTCCGTCGATCACCGGTGCCTGCTTGCCCTTCATGAAGGCGTGATACGCATCCAGAGCCAGGGTCAGGCCGCCCAGGTCAGCGATGTTCTCGCCCATCGTCAGCTTGCCGTTCACGTGCATGCCCGGATACGGCTCGAGCGCGTCGAATTGCGCGCCCAGCCGGTCCGCCCGGGCCTGGAAGCGGGCGGCGTCGGCCGGCGTCCACCAGTCATGCAGGCGGCCCTTCTCGTCGAACTTGCGACCCTCGTCGTCGAACGAGTGCGTCATCTCGTGGCCGATCACGCCGCCGATCGCGCCGTAATTGATCGCGGGGTCCGCCTTCGGGTTGAAGAACGGCGGCTGCAGGATCGCGGCCGGGAACACGACCTCGTCGAAGGGTGGGTTGTTGTAGGCATTCACCGTCTGCGGCGTCATGTCCCATTCGTCGCGATCCACGGTGCGGCCCTGGTGGCCGACCCAGTACGCCCACTCGAACGCGACCGCGCTGCTGGCATTGCCGTAGGCGTCGTCCGGCTTCACCACCAGGCCGGAATAGTCGCGCCATTTGTTCGGATGGCCGATCTGGATCAGGTGGTTGTCGAGCTTCCGGAGCGCGGCGACCTTGGTTTCCGGGCTCATCCAGGCATTGTGCTGCAGCCGGACGCGGAACGCCGCCTTCAGCTCGCCGGTAAGGGTCCGCATCGCGGCCTCGGCTGCGGGCGGGAAGTAGCGGGCCACGTACACCTTGCCGATCGCCATCCCCATGGCGCTGCTGGTGGCCGCAACCGCACGCTTCCAGCGCAGCTCGATCTCGGGCTGGCCGGACAGGGTCTTGCCGTGGAAGGCGAACGACGCGTCGACGAAAGCCTCGGGCAGCACGTCGGCGGCATTGTCGGCCAGGTGGAAGGCAAGCCAGGCGCGCAGGACCGGGAGATCGGTGCCGGCGGCGATCTTCGCCTCGTCCAGCACGGCGGATTTCTCCGACAGCACCAGCGCCTTCGCGTCGGGCAGGTCGGCGGCGAAGAGGTACGCGTGCCAGTCGAAGTCGGGGCCGGCCGCGACCAGGGCGTCGACGGTCATCGGATTGTAGGTCTTGTCCGGATCACGCTCGTCCTGCCGGGCCCACTGCGCCTTCGCCAGGCTGGTCTCGAACGCCACGACGTCGGCGGCCGCTTTCGTGGCGTCCGGCCAGCCGATCAGGCCCAGCATCTGCGCCACGTATGCCTGGTAGGCGGTCTTCTTGGGCGCGAACTTGTCCTGCAGGTAGTAGTCGCGATCCGGCAGGCCGGTGCCGCCCTGGGCCAGTTCGATGGTGTAGCGGGTCGGGTCCTTGGCATCCGGCTCGATCGACAGCGCGAACAGCGAGCCCTGCAGGCTCTTCTGCGCATGGCCCAGCAGGGTCGCGAAGGCCGTGCGGTCGGTGACCTTGCGGATGGCGTCGAGGTCGGGGGCGAGAGGCGTGGTCCCGCGGGCCTCGATCGTCTTCTCGTCCATGAAGGCGTCGTAGGTGGCGCCGAGCTTCTGCTCGATCGTCGTCGGATTGGCGACCGGATGCGCCGACACCTGCTTCAGGATGTCCTGCACGCGGGCACGAGACAGGTCGGCCAGGACGTTGAAGGCGCCCCAGGAGGAGTGATCCGACGGGATCACCAGGTTCTTGACGTAGGTGCCGTCGGAATAGGCGAAGAAGTCGTCGCCCGGCCTGATCGAGGTGTCGCGGCCCGAGAGGTCGAAGCCCCACGGCGTCTGGCTGCCGGGCGCCACCGGCATTGGCTCCGCTCCGGCGACGGTGGCGGCTTGCGCCGGACCGGCGAGCTGCAGTCCAAGCCCCAGGCAGAGGCCGGTGGCCGCGAGCAGGAGGGTCCTGAAGTTCCGTCTCTCGGCTGAAATCACGCTCCGTGCCCTCATCATGTTGCGATGCGAGATGGGACGATCAGGTGCAGCTTCGTCAAGACCGGGTGCAGGCCCGGGAGCGTTTGAAACGAGGACCCCGCACCGGTTCGCACCGATGCGGGGTCCTGCCGGCGCGGGACGGGGGGAGTGCTACGCCGCCGGCTCCTGCAGCCACAGGATCGAGGTCACGCCGCGCGGGTAATACTCGCTGCCGATGGCGATCCCCTTGATGATCTGGTCGCTGAACGCCAGCCTGGCGCTGGTGCTGTTGGTGAGCCAGTTCACCGAGGCCGCATCCGCACTGTCCGTGCTGGCGCGGATGTTCAGGTCGAGCACCTGGCGGCCGACGAACTCGTTCAGGAAGATCTTCGATAGCCAGGTGTTGTCGCTCTGGCTGTCGAGTTTCCAGCCGCCATCGCTGGTGATGCAGAGCCCCGTCGAAATTACGGTGGTCAGGTGGCGCTGCAGGGCGGCGATCAGGGTGGCGTAGCGGCCGGTCGGCGAGACGACGTCCTGGCGATCGGCGAAGTAGGAGTACACCAGACCCTCGATCACCGGGATGACGGCGATCGACGAGCCGTCATACACGTTGGACGTGATGAAGCCCGTCGACGTGACGTGGGCCAGGAGCGTGGCGGCCAGGCGATCGGCCTGCGCCAGCGCCTGTGCTGCCAGGTCGAGCCGTCCGGTGATCGCCAGCAGACCCTCGAGGATGACGTAGGCGGAGAAGGTCTTGCCACCGAGATAGGTGTTGCCGACCGCCTCCTCGAGCCCGGCGCCGACGGAGTCGTAGGTGGTGATCTCCTCGCCGGTGCCGGTCTTGGTGCTGTTGTAGCTCTCGATGCCGTCGCGCTGGGAGGCGGCGACGTTGTCGCGGTTCTGCAGGCTGGCCAGGGCCTGGGCGAAAAGCCCGGCGTTCTGCTCGACCCAGCCGAGATCGCCGGTCTGGGCGGCATAGACGCCGGCGATCAGGATCCAGTTGGTCAGCTGCTCGCCGGTCATGAAGGAGAACGTGCCGAACACGTCGGTGCGTTCGTAGGCGGAGCTGCCGTCGGGCGAGAAGTTCGGCCACTGGCCCATGTCGTGGGTGAAGGAGATGCCGCCTGCACCCGTGCTGGTGGCGGTGATCTCGGTGCCGCTCTGGTACGAGTAGCTGGTCGCGAAGTTGTCGAGCTCGTTCTTCACCGTCCAGGGGTTCATGCCGAGCTCGAAGAACAGCTGGTCGACGGTGAGGTCGAACGTGTTCATGTACTGATACTGGCCCTCCATCACCGTCCACCACGGCGCGCCGCTGCTGTCGGCCAGGAAGGCGGTGTTGCCGTAGTACGAGTGGATCGCCTGCGAGAGCAGGAACTTCTGGTTGGCCGACAGGACGCTGTTGTCGACGAGCTTGTTGTCGGCCGCAAACGAGGCGATGCGGCTCGGCAGGTTCTGCGCGGCGGCGAGGGCGACCGCGTTGATGTCGGCGTAGTACTGCGTGTACCAGAAGCTGGTGGCGCGGGCGCCGGTGGTGACGGTGCCGGCACGGTGGAAGCACAGCGCGAAGCGGATGGTGTGGGTCTTGCCGGCGCCAACGGTGATGAAGAGGCCGCCGATCGGACCGGGTCCGGCGGCACCGACGATCGCATCGCTCATGCTGGCCGCGGTGAAGGCGGTCGCGTTGGTGTCGGCGGTGACAATGGCGGTGCGTGACGGGGCGGTGCCGAACACCACGCCCGGGACGCCGACATTCAGCAGCTCCGCGGTGCCGCCGGCGACGGCGAAGGCTGCCCTGATGTCGGTCGTGCCGGTGCTGTTATCGACAACCAGCTCGGCGAAGATGGCCGGCAGCAGCGCCTCCTGGATGGAGTGCTTGCCGGACGTCGAGATCCCGGTCAGCGGGCCCTTGAACAGGTTGGAATAGGGCGTGGCCGCTGCCGGGTCCGGCACCGAGCGCACCGGCGAATACAGCGTGAAGCTGAAATCGGCGGTGGAGAATGCGTCGCTGGCGACGCGGAAATCGCGGGTGACCGCCGATTGCGGGTAGGCGGTGATGGCCGTCTCGGTCGCCGCGTCGAAGAACGGCAGCGCGGTGGCGACGCCGTCCTTCAGGACACCGACGAACACGCTCTGGCTGCCGGGCAGGTTCTGCTCGATGCCGAAGCCGCCGTTTGCCCCGGGATAGCCGAGGGTGAATGTGGAATAGGCGCCGATCGGCGAATGGTGGGCGTTGAAGAAGGCATTCGCGGGCGTGAAGCCGGCGCTGGTGTCTGCATTCGGCGCGAGCAGGGTCGCCGCATGAGCGAGGCGGGTGCCGCCAAAAGCGGCAGCAATCCCGGAAAGTGCCGACGCACGCAGCAGCGTGCGGCGCGTCGTTCCAAGCTGGTCATCCTGATTATGCAAAGCCGCAACTCCCGGACAGGCAGTATTTTCCGCCTTGTGTGAGTGACGTACCTCATGGCCGTCGCGGCAAGGTAACGCCGCCGTGACGATCATGCACTCTTTGTTATTTCACGATCTCTTGAGTTCTGGTCAGCAACGCTGCAAACGCGAGTAATTCCGCACTGCGCAATAATAAAACGGCTGCTCGGACGTGGCACGGTTTCCGGAACACTCGCGAGGTACGGTCCGCAGGACATATAGTTGCGGCGGTCCGGATCCGGCGGCGGTGGTCGGGTGCCGACAGGGGTTCGGTGCGCCGCTCCGGGCGGTCCGCCGGCGCCGGTCCGGGCGGACCCTGCCCGCGATACAACACCGTGCGGCTCCCTGGTGCGCCGGAGCGTCTCCTCTGCCATCGTAGGAGCCGTTGCTCCTCACGACCGCCTTCGAGATCCGACATGCCAGATGATCCTGCCGTCACGACCCGCTCGCGCGGCAGCTACTGGGCTGTGCTGTATCAGCGGGACTTCGCGCTCTTCTTCGTTGCCGCAAGCGCGTCCACCCTGGGATCGGCGGTGGTTCCGGTGGCACTCACCTTCGCGCTGCTGGCGCTGAAATACTCCGCGACGACGATCGGCCTGGTGCTTGCGGCACAGACGGCGCCGGCGGTCGTGCTCATGCTGCTTGGTGGCGTGGCGGGGGATCGCTGGCCGCGGCGCCTGGTGATGATCGCGGCCGACATCCTGCGCTGTGCGGCCCAGGCGCTGCTGGCGCTCATCCTGACGCTGGGGCACCCGGCGCTGTATTCGCTCCTGATCCTGGCCGCCTGCGTGGGTGTCGGCAACGCGTTCTTCGGTCCGGCCGAGATCGGCCTGATCCCGCAGATCGCACCGCCGGACCGGCTCAAGGAGGCGAACAGCCTGCTCAGCATCTCGGGCTCGTTGTCGGCCGTGGCCGGGCCGTCCCTGGGCGGGTTGCTGGTCAGTCTCGGCAGCGCCCCGCTGGCGATCGGCCTGAACGCCGCCGGCTATGCAGCCAGCGGCCTCTGCCTGGCGCTGATGCGGGTCGCGGCGCACGAGCGGAAGCCCTCGGCCTCGGTGATCGGCGATCTCAGGCTGGGCTGGGTGGAGTTCCGCCGGCATCGCTGGCTGCAGCTGATCACCGCGCAGTACGGCCTGCTCAACCTGGTGGCATTCGCGCCCTTCTTCGTGCTGGGGCCGGTGCTGTTCGCATCGATCCCGAACGGGGCGCGGCTGTGGGGGCTGGTCGCGTCCGCCACCGGCGTGGGCGGCGTCGTCGGCGGCCTGCTGATCCTGCGCTATCGCCCGCTGCGGCCGCTGATCGCCTTCGAGCTCTCCGCCGCCCTGCTGACGACGCCGCTGGTGCTGCTGGCCTTCCACATCCCGGTGCTGCCGCTGGCGGTGGGCAGCGCGGTGTTCGGCGCGTCCCTGGCGGTGCTGAACGTGACGGCGCAGACCACCATCCAGGAGCGCATCCCGGAGGACGTGCTGTCCCGGGTCAACGCGCTGTTCAGCCTGGTGGCGACCGGCCTCGGACCGATCGGCTACGCGCTCTGCGGACCGATCGCCCACATCGTCGGACCGCGCAGCCTGCTTGCGGTGGGGTCGGTCGTGATCCTGCTGAGCGCCACCGGCCTGCTCGGGTCGAGGAGCATCCGGGGCCTCACCAACAAGGATCATCTGGTCGAGGAGCCGAGGTAGCCAGCCGGACCGCCATCGGCGCTCCGGGGCGATCGTCGGATCGGACCCACCCGGCACGCCGCCGACGTTGACGCCGGTGTTACGACCCCGTAACGCGCCTCGTGTGCCCGTCGGGCATCGCGCCATGGCCGGACCGGAACCAGAATGACCGCAACAGCTGCTTCCGCGGCGTCAGGGCAACCGGTGCGTCGGCGCTTCGGCATCCGGACGCTGCCGGGGTGGCTCGTGGCGGCTCTGCTGCTTCTCGCCGGATACGCCCTGGATCATCACCCCCGCTTCATGCTGGGAGATTCGGAGTCCTACCTGCGCTCCGGACTGGGCGGCTTCTACCCGCCCGACCGGTCCTGGATCTACGGCGTCCTGGTGCGCGAGATCGTCAGTCGCACGCACAGCCTGCAGACCTACATCCTGCTGCAGCTCGTGGGCGTGTTGTCGCTGGGGCTGCTGGCGGTCCGCCGCCTCGGCGCGGGTCGTCGGCCGGTGATGGCGTCGGCATGGCTGCTGGCGGCACTCTGCTGCGATCCGCTGGTCCAGGCCTATGCGCGGTTCTATTTGTCCGACCTCTCGGCAGCGCTCCTGTTCGCAGCCTTCGTCGTCCAGCTGGCGGGGCTGCCGACCGGAGCATGCAAGGTCGGCGCCTGGACGGGGCTGGCTGCGTGCGGCGTCGGCGCGATCCTGTGCCGCATCGCGTATGCCCCGATCGAGGTCGTGACGGTGGCGCTGTGCCTTGCGGCCGGCCTGCTGCGCCGTGATCGACGCGCGGTTGTCCTGCTGCTGCCCAGCCTGCTCGTGCCGGTGGCCGGCGGCGGCGTCCTGGCTGCCGCCAACCACGTGGTGTTCGCCCGCCAGTATCCCGGCGAGATCTTCCTCAACCGGTTCTCCGGCATCTTCCTGATGAGCGTGTTCAGCCCGGCGATCACCGCCCCGGACATCCGCTCGGCGGGCATCGCCGTCACCGATGACGAAGTCCGTGACATGCGCCTGGAGGATTACGACCTACGGACCGACCAGATCTGGGGCACCGAGCCGTACTGGCTGCGCAACCGCATCCTGAGCAGCCTGCACGCGCAGGGCTATGACGCCCGCGCCGACCACACCGCCTCGCGCATCGTGCACGCGGCCTTCCGCCGCGATCCGGCGGCGTTCGTGCGTGTCTATGCCAACGGGTTGCTGCTCTACGCCGAGCCGTCCGAGTGGGCGCACCACCTGATCACCGAGATGGGCATGGACCGGGCCCTCGACGACAGCTTCGTGGGGCTGGTCGGTGGCTGGGTGCCGCACGCCCTGACGCCGCGCCGGGCATTCAAGCCCTCGCTCTGGCCGCTGCTGCTGACAGCCACGATCCGCCTCTACGCGACGCTGCTGGCGATCGGCCTGTTCGGTGCGCTCTGGATGCTGGCGACCACACGCGACCGGGCTATCCGGGCGGTGTCCGCCGGGCTGGTCGCCGATCTCCTGACGGTGCCGCTCTACAGCAGCTACGTCATCCCGCGCTACCTGCTGGCGGCGGTCCTGCTCGGCTGGTGCCTGCTCTGGTTGCTCGGCTCGGGCCGCCGGCCCGTGCAGGCGGTGGCGACGCAGCCGGCATACCCGGAGGAGCACGAGGCGCGGCTCGAACTCATCGGGTCATCGGGGCGTCCGCCCGGACTGCGCTAGGCTAGACCTCGACGGGGAGCGTCGTGTCGGCAGGGTGGGTCGGCGAGCCACCGGCTTCGTGCCCGATATAGGCCGGCAGCACCTCGGCCGGCGTGCCCTGCAGCCGGATCGTGCCCTGGTCCATCCAGAAGACGCGCGTGCACCAGGCGGAGACGACGTCGAGCTGGTGCGTCGAGATCACCAGGATCTCGGCCTGCCGGACCAGCTGCTCGAGCCGCCCCTGCGCCTTCAGCATGAAGTTGGTGTCGCCGGCCAGGAACCACTCATCCATCAGCAGCACGCGCGGCCGGATCGAGGTCGCCAGCGCGAAGCCGAGTCGCACCACCATGCCGGAGCTGTAGGTGCGCACCGGCAGATCGAGGAAGTCGCCGAGGTCGGTGAACTCCTGCACGTCGGCCTCGACGGCGCGGATGCGGCGCGGCGACAGGCCGGCATGCAGGCCGCGCAGCGAGATGTTCTCGCGCCCGGTGAGGTCGGCGTTCATGCCGAGATTGGTGTCGAGCAGCGCGTTGATCTCGCCGCGCACGGTCACCCGGCCGGCCACCGGCTCGTAGATCCCGGCGAGTGCGCGCAGCAGCGTGGTCTTGCCGGCGCCGTTGCCGCCGACCAGCCCGAGCCGGTCGCCGGGCTTCAGCGAGAACGAGATGCCGCGCAGGGCCTGGACCACCACGCGCTGCTGCTGGTCGCGCTCGAAGCGCTTCGAGGTCACCGCCGCCAGCGTCCGGCGCAGCGTGCGGGCCGAGCCGTGATAGAGCGGGAAGGTGACGTGCAGGTCCTGCACCTCGACCGCGGTGCCGGAGCTTGCGGCGTCGGTATCGGGCTGCGGGGTGCTGATGAAGGCCCGCACGTCAGATCCAGTAGGCCAGGCGCGCCCGCACGCGCATGAACAGCAGCAGGGCGGCGATCCAGAGGGCGATGCTGTCGCCGATCGCCAGGTGCCACAGATGCGGGCTGCTGACCTCGCCGAGCAGCGGCTGCCGGACGATCTCGATGAAGGCGTAGAACGGGTTCAGCTGCAGCAGCGCGTGGCCGTGGGTGATGAGCTCGGGCTTCCAGATGATCGGGCTGATGAAGAAAAAGATCTGCATCAGGCTGGCGATGATCGGCGGGATGTCGCGGTAGCGGGCGCCGAGCGTGCCGAGCAGCAGGCAACCGGCGAACGCGTCGAGCAGCCACAGGGCGGTCCCAGGCAGCGCCCAGAGCGCTCGCGCGCCCGGCCAGACATGGAAGATCGCGAACACCACCACGACCACGATCACGTTGTGCAGCAGCACCAGGATGTTGCGGACCAGCACGCGACCCGCATAGAGCCCGAACGGCAGCCGCATCGCACGGATCATGCCCTCGGCCTGGGTGAAGCAGGTGGTGCCCTCGTTCACCACGCTGCCGATGAAGCCCCACAGCACCAGCGAGAGCGACAGGAACGGCATGTAGTTGGCGAGGTCGATGTGGAACAGCTTGGTCCACAGGATGCTCATCGCGCCGATCATCACCGCGGTCGAGGCGGTCAGCCAGAACGGCCCGAGCACCGAGCCGCGATACCGCAGCTTCACGTCGAGCCAGCCGAGCTTCCAGCACAGGCGCCACAGGCGGGCACTCCCGGAGAGATCGTCGATGACGTGGCGAAGGCGGTCGGCGGGGTTTTCCGGACGCAGGTCGAGGATTGGGACGGCGGCGACCGACCGGGCGTGCTGGAGATCTTCCGGTGCGACACTCGCGCTCAGGGCCGTCATGCTTAGGCCTCCGATGCGCCGAGGCGTGCAGGAGCCGGCGTGCGGGTGAGAGATGGTGCCCAGGGGCGGATTCGAACCACCGACACTGCGATTTTCAGTCGCATGCTCTACCAACTGAGCTACCTGGGCATCGGCCTCGGCTGGCCGGCGAGGCAGCCAGTCCGTTGGTGGCGCAGGCTTTAACCCAGCCCGTCCTCGGGATCAAGGTCACCTCCGGACTTCCGCACCGGGTTGTCCTCATGCCACGCCGGGTCGTCCGGATCGGCCGGCGGGCCGGGCACCCGGTAGGCGCCGGTGAGCCAGCGTCCGAGATCGGCATCGGCGCAGCGGACCGAGCAGAACGGGCGGTGCGCGGGCTCGCTGCGCCGGCCGCAGATCGGGCACTTGGCGGCGGCGCCGGCCGCTCCCGGGTTGCGTGCGTCAGCCATGCTCCAGCTTCCAGGCAAGAGGGGGGAATGATGGGTCGGTCTGGATCGAGATGGGCTGCCCGACGCGGCGCGCCAACGCCTCGGCGGCCAGCGGGTCGCGTTCCAGCGCGGCGGTCACCAGCGGGCTGGCCACCAGCCGTGGCAGCCGGTGCGGCGGCGATCCGGCCACCCGGGCGGCCTCGCGGAGGGCGGCGAGTCCCGCGGCGTGCGGCGTGCCGAGTAGCTCGTGCAGCGGCGGATGCAGCCGGGGACGCAGGATCTCGGCCAGCCCCAGGGCGGTGAAGCCGAGCAGCCGCGGCTGCAGCGGATCACGTGCCAGGGCGGCCTCGATCTCCGGGCGCAGGGCGGCGCGCTTGCGGGAGGCGAGGCCGGCCAGGTCGATCAGGATGGCGCCGGACAGGTTGCGCAGGCGCAGCTGGTGCAGCAGCGGGCCGATCGCGGCGCGGTTGGCGGCGAACTGCGCGGTCTGCTTGCTCTGCCGGCTGGCGGTGGTGGCGGCGCCGTCCAGGTCGATCGCCACCAGCGCCGGAGTCGGGTGGATGCTGGCGCGCATGCCGCCGGGGAGGGCGACATCCGGCTCCGAGAGCGCGTCGATCAGGCTCTCGAGGTCGGCCGGAATCGCCTGCGACTCGACACGGATGCGGGGTCGCAAGGCCGGCACGAGGTCCGGGCCGAGGGATGGATCGTCGGCGATGATCTGCGCGTCCGGCCAACTCGCAGCGAGCCTGGTGAGCGGGTCCGGTCCGCGTTCGAGCAACGCCGGGGCACCTGCGGGCGAGGGAACGCCTGGCGAGGGCGACACGCGCACCAGCCGCGGACCCTTGCCGCCCTGGGCCGCGCGGACGACGCGGACAAGCACGGCGTCACCTTCGGCGGGCAGGTCGCCGTCGCGCATCGGCAGGAAGCCGGAGACGGCACCGGAGACCTGGCGATCAGGTGCGAGTGCCACGAACGCGCCCCCCAGGGCGGGCACGACCGCCTCGACCCGGCCGCGATGCAGGTCGCCGACCCCATCCGGGGCGCCCGGGCGCCAGAGCGCGTAGTCTGTCAGGGCCGGAGCGTCCGGGCCGCCGTCGCCGGCCACCGCGATCCGGATCTCGCCGGGGCTGCAGGCGACCAGCAGACGCACGCTCACCGCAGCCAGCCGCGTCCGCGCAGCAGCTGGGCGGTCTCGAACAGCGGCAGCCCGACCACGTTCGAGTAGCTGCCCGAGAGGAAACGCACGACCCCGCCGGCATGGCCCTGGATCGCATAGCCGCCGGCCTTGCCGAGCCAGTCTCCGGCTTCGATCAGCTGGTCGATCTGCCGGTCGGTCAGGCGCGAGAACCCGACCACGCTCTCGACCAGCCGGCTGCCCTGGCTGCCATCGCCGGCACGCAGCACCACCGCGGTCATGACGGTGTGCCGCCTGCCGGAGAGCAGGCCGAGGCAGCGTCGCGCGGTGGCCTCGTCATCGGCCCGGGGCAGGATGCGACGCCCCAGCGCCACCACGGTGTCGGCGCCGAGCACCATCTCGCCCGGTGCCGCCACCGACGCCACGGCCTCGACCTTCGCCCGGGCCAGGCGCTGGGCATAGGCCCGCGGCAGCTCGTCGCGCTTCGGCGTTTCGTCGATATCGGGGGTAAGGATGGCGTCCGGAACGATCCCGATCTGGGCCAGCAGATCGCGGCGGCGGGGGCTCGACGAAGCCAGCAGCAGCCTGCCGCGTGCGGATCGGCTCAAGGCCGGGATCCGGCTGGAGTGGCCAGACCTACTTGAACCGGAACGTGATCCGACCCTTCGAGAGGTCGTACGGCGTCATTTCGACGTTGACCCGATCGCCGGCCAGCACGCGGATGCGGTTCTTGCGCATCTTGCCGCTGGTATGGGCCAGGATCGTATGCTCGTTGTCGAGCTTCACGCGGAACATCGCGTTGGGCAGCAGCTCCATGACGGTGCCGCTGAATTCGATCATGTCTTCTTTAGACATTGCGTCCTTCGATCTGTTGAAGAAGGCGTTGCAGCATCAGGCACCTCCTGGTCTTTGCGGGGATGAGAGACACGGAAACCGCGCGACCACGGTGGTGGACGCACGTCTCGGGGTCCAAAATCATCGATTGAGGGCCGGAACATGATGATTGCGCACGCCCCGGTCAAGTTCGGGCGAGACGCACCGCGATGCTGGCGGCATGGGCATGCAGTCCCTCTGCCTCGGCAAGTGCCACCGCGGCCGGACCGACCTCGGCCAATGCGGCGGCGTCGGCGGCGATCCAGGTGGTCCGCTTGAGGAAGTCATAGACCGAGAGGCCGGACGCGAAACGGGCGGTGCGGCTGGTCGGCAGCACGTGGTTCGGGCCGCCGACATAATCCCCGACCGCCTCCGGGCAGTGCCGTCCGCGGAAGATCGCCCCGGCATGGCGGATCCCGGCGAACGCCGCGCGGTCGTCGGCCAACATCAGTTGCAGGTGCTCGGGCGCCAGGCGGTTCACCAGCTCCCAGGCTGCACCATCGAGGCAGGGGACCACGATCACCGCGCCATACCGGTCCCAGCTGGCCCGGGCGATCGCCGCCCGCGGCAGCGTTGCGAGGATGTCCTGCACGCACGCCGCGACCGAGTCGGCAAATGCCGCGTGGTCGGTGACCAGGATGGCTTGCGCGTTCTCGTCGTGCTCGGCCTGGGCGAGCAGGTCGAGGGCCACGTGGTGAGGGTTGTTGTCGCGGTCGGCGACGATGACGACCTCCGACGGCCCGGCGATGCTGTCGATGCCGACATGGCCGAACACCTGGCGCTTGGCCTCCGCGACATAGGCGTTGCCGGGGCCGACGATGCGGTCGACCGCGGCGATGGTGTGGGTGCCGTGGGCGAGGGCGGCCACCGCCTGGGCGCCGCCGATCCGGTAGATCTCGTCGATGCCGGCACGCCTGGCGGCTGCAAGCACCAGCGGGTTGAGCCGGTCTCCGGGGCAAGGCACGCACATGGCGATCCGCGCGACACCGGCAACGCGGGCCGGGATCGCGTTCATCAGCACCGAGGATGGATAGGCCGCCTTGCCGCCCGGGACGTAGATCCCGACGGCATCCAGGGGCGTCCAGCGCAGGCCGAGGGTCAGGCCGGCATCGTCGCGAAACTCCAGGTCGCGCGGCAGCTGGGCGCGGTGGAACGCCTCGATCCGGCGTGCCGCGAGATCCAGCGCGTCGGCCAGCGTGGCGGGGATCCCGGCGCAGGCCTGGTCGATCTCGGCGGCGGTGACGCGCAGCCGCTCGGGTGCCATCGGCGGTGACAGGCCGGGCCGGTCGAAGCGGTCGGTGTAGGCGCAGACGGCCGCATCGCCCTCCGCACGCACCGCGGCGATGATCTCGCGCACCGGGCCGTCGACCGGCTGGCCGCCGTCGCGGGTCTCGACGACGAGGGCCTGGAAGGCAGCCTCGAAGTCCGGAGCGCTGCTGTCGAGGCGCCTCATGTCAGGGTCGCCGCGACGCGCTGGTTGATCTCCGCACTCTCGAGCGCCAGCCGGAAGCGCTGGATCCAGGCGCCGATCGCTTCCGGCTGGGTCTTGAACGCGGTGCGGTTGACGATCAGCCGGCTGGTGACCTCGGCGATCACCTGCACCTCCTGCAGCCCGTTGGCCTTCAGCGTCGAGCCGGTCTGCACCAGGTCGACGATCAGCCGCGACAGGCCGAGACCCGGCGCCAGCTCCATCGCTCCATTGAGATGCACGATGTCGGCATGCACGCCGCGAGCCGCGAAGTGGCGGCGAGCGATGTTGGGGTACTTGGTGGCGACGCGGACCTGCGACCAGCGCGCCGGATCGTCGGTGGCGGCGAAGGCCACCGGCTCGGCGATCGACACCCGGCAGCCGCCGATGCGCAGGTCGAGCGGCGAATAGATCTCCGGGTAGTCGAATTCCATCAGCACGTCGGCGCCGCAGATGCCGATCTGGGCCGCGCCGAAGGCCACGAAGGTCGCGACGTCGAACGGGCGCACGCGGACCACGTCGAGCATCGGATCGTCGGTCGGGAAGCGCAGCCGGCGGCTATCCTCGTCGAGGCAGTCCGGAGCGGGCACTATGCCGGCTGCGGCCAGCAGCGGCCCGCATTCGGCAAGGATACGGCCCTTGGGGAGGGCCAGCACCAGGGGCGAGGTGGCCTCGGCGATCGGCGGGACACTGGACAGGGCGGACATGACGTCTCCGGCCGGTGCCGGACGATGATCGTGCAGGCGCCGGGCGCGGCGATAGCATTGCTGCCGCGACCGCGAAAGCCCGGCCTGCCGCATGTCAGCGTCCGGGTGCAGGGCGCCGGCGCAGGCGGTGGCTCCCGGAGGTCAATGCCCGCCCGTCTCCGGAAGCTCCTCGAACGGGTCGAGCGCTGGGACTCCGAGGGGCACGAAATGGCGCAGGTTCCGGGTCAGGACGGTGCAGTCGCGGATGGTGGCGGTTGCGGCGATCGCCAGGTCGGCCAGTCCCGGATCATGGCCCGAGCCGCGCGCCCGGTCAGCCAGCAGGCCGATGCGCCGGGCGGTGGCGATGTCGATCGGCAGGATGCGGCTGCCATAAAGGTGCAGCACGGTGTCCAGCCAGTCGGCGAGACGCTGCGCTTTCACATGCGCCGCGGTGCGACGAAGGCGGGCGATACCGTCCTCGATCTCGGCGACAGTGATCACCGAGAGATAGAGGCGGTCGCTGTTGCGATCCATCCAGTCTTGAAGCTGCCGCCGTGGCACAGCCTTGGTCGGGGCACCGGCCGAGAGGACGTTGGTATCGACCAGGTACACCCGTCAGAAGTCGGTCTCGCGCAGGCTTCCGGTACGCGAAGGCAGGTCTTCCGGATCCAGCGGCGCCTCCATCAGCAACCGGCCGAACGAGGGCACCTGCGACAGGCGCTTCCACTCCTCGAAGCCGAGCACGACAGCTTCGGGGCGGCCATGCCGGGTGATGACCGACGGCTCACCCTGCAGCGCCTGGTCGACAACCGCCGACAGCGTCGCCTTGGCATCGCGTAGCTGGATCTCGTGCATCGTCATCGCCTCCGTGACTACTGTGGTCATATAGGGGATGAGGCTTCGCCGGCAACATGTTTGTCGTTGCCGCGACGGGCGGCGAGCCGGGTCAGTCGCCGGCCATGCGGTCGGCGCTGTCGGCGACGCGCTCGATCACCGCACCGACACCGGAGAGCTTGCGCTCGACGGCCTCGTAGCCGCGGTCCAGGTGATACACCCGGTTCAGCACGGTCTCGCCCGAGGCGGCCAGGCCGGCCAGGATCAGCGAGAAGGAGGCGCGCAGGTCGGTCGCCATCACCGGTGCACCCGAGAGCGACGGCACGCCGCGGATGATTGCCGAGGCGCCGTGCACGTTGATGCGCGCACCCATGCGGTTGAGCTCGGGCACATGCATGAAGCGGTTCTCGAAGATCGTCTCGGTCATCATCGAGGCGCCCTCGGCGACCGAGAGCAGCGCCATGAACTGCGCCTGCATGTCGGTCGGGAAGCCCGGATAGGGCTCGGTCATGATGTCGACGCCGACCAGCCGGCCGGAGCGGCGCACCCGCATCGCGTCGCCCTCCTGGGTGACCTCGACGCCGGCCTGCTCGAGCGAGCGCACCACGGCACCGAGATGCGCCGCACGGCCACCCACCAGCCGCACGTCGCCGCCGGCGATGCCGACCGCGCAGGCGTAGGTGCCGCACTCGATGCGGTCCGACACGACGGAATGATGCGTGCCGTGCAGGCTCTTGACGCCGTCGATGACGATGGTGCCGGCGCCGTCATCGCTGATCCGGGCGCCCATCGACACCAGGCAGGCGATCAGGTCGCCGATCTCCGGCTCGCGGGCGGAATTGACGATCTCGGTGCGCCCCTGGGCCAGGGTGGCGGCCATCAGCAGGTTCTCGGTGGCGCCGACGGAGGCGAACGGCAGCACGATCTGGGTGCCGACGAGGCCACGCGGCGCGCGTGCGTCGATGTAGCCGCGCTCGAGTCGGATCTCCGCACCCAGCGCCTCGAGCCCCTTCAGGTGCATGTCGACCGGGCGGGTGCCGATGGCGCAGCCGCCGGGCAGGGAGACGCGCGCCTCGCCGCAGCGCGCCAGCAGCGGGCCCAGCACCAGGATCGAGGCACGCATCTTCGACACGATGTCGTACGGCGCCTCGGTGTTGGTGATGTCGCCGCCGACCGAGATCGTGTGGCCGCTGTCGTCGACGTCCTCGACCGCGATGCCGTGGCCGGCGAGCAGCTGGCGCATCGTGGTGATGTCGTCGATTCGCGGCACGTTGCTCAGCACCACGCGCTCATGCGTCAGCAGACCGGCGACGAGCAGCTTCAACGCCGAGTTCTTGGCGCCGCCGATCGGGATGTCGCCATGCAGCGGACGTCCGCCACGGATCAGGAATTTGTCCATCGCTCAGGCGCTCTCCGGTTGGCAGGCTGTCACAGCAAGCGGCACGTATCGTGGACCTTACATGCGCGGCGGCGCGACGCCTCGCTGGCCCATGTACTTGCCGGCCTTGTCGGCATAGCTGATCTCGCACGGACCCGCACCCTGCAGGAACAGGAATTGGCAGATGCCCTCGTTGGCATAGATCCGCGCGGGCAGGGGCGTGGTGTTGCTGATCTCGATCGTCACCTGGCCCTCCCACTCCGGCTCGAGCGGCGTCACGTTCACGATGATGCCGCAGCGCGCGTAGGTCGACTTGCCGAGACAGATCACCAGCACGTCGCGCGGGATGCGGAAATACTCGATGGTGTGGGCCAGCACGAAGCTGTTCGGCGGAATGATGCAGACGGGCAGGGTGCGCGAGACGAAGCTCTGCTCGCTGAAATTCTTCGGATCGACGATGACGCTGTCCACGTCTGTAAAGATCTTGAACTCGGACGCGACGCGCGCATCGTAGCCGTACGATGACAACCCATAGCTGATGACGCCCTCGCGCTTCTGCGTCTCGACGAACGGCTCGATCATCGCGTGCTCGAGCGCCATCCGGCGGATCCAGCTATCGGGCATCACCGGCATGAAACGGGTCTCCAGCACAATCCGGCCCGGCGCGTCCGGAACGATCCGGGCGATGGTGCCAGGCCGGTCGATGCACTCACCACTAGCCCGGCAGGCGACTCCCGGGCAATCGCCGCGTTCAGGCCGCACCGTCCGGGGGGTCCGTCGGGACATCGACCGCTGGGTCGGACCGGACATCTGCGGGGAGAGGCGGCGGCGCTGACGCTGCAGCATCCGACTCGGGCTGGCGCGCCCTGGTCTGCTGCTTGCGCCGGCGCAGGTTGTCGCGAAGCGCCGCGGCCTCACGCACGAGTCGCGCCTGGCGCTCGGCCTCGGCCCGCTCGGTCGGCCCCGATCTGCCCGGAGGTGATTGTGGATCGCGTCGGTCGGTCATCGTCCCGGGCCTGCCTGGTTGGCGGTCGCATGCGGCTCATCGCAAACCCCGCACGGTCGCGCAACCGTCGCCTGGCTCTGTCGTCGCAAGCGCAAGACCCGCGCAACGATCGGCTAGGATCGCGCTCTTGGGACAAGCCAGGATGGCGGGTGTGATGCCGCCGGTTCGAAACCATCGTTTCCGGGACTACGCGCAATTACGTTGCGGGATCGCATCGACACCCATGTTCCTCGAGCCCAAGGATGAACGCGATGACCGATCCCGCTCCACAAGGCATTGCCGACCCGCTTGATCAGGCGCGTCAGACGGGTGGCCCGATGCGTCGCCGCTGCGTGCTCTCCGCCGGCATGGCGCTTGCTGCCCTGCTGCCCGGCTGCGCGTCCCTGAAGAGCGTCGGCGAGGCGACCGGCGTGCTCGACGCCGCCGGCGCGGTCAGCCTGTACGGAATCGCCAAGGGTGTGGCGGAGGTCGCGCTGATCGCCGACCCGGCCTTGACCTCGATCGTCAATGCGACCCTGGCCCTGGCCGCACCGCTGCTCGTCGCCATCCAGTCGGCCGGTCCGACCGCAACCACATCGGTGGCGGCGCTGATCGGCCAGTCGAACGCGTTGCTGCTGGCGACCGCCGGCGTCATCACGGTCACGCCGAACCGGATCGCTGCCTGACAGCCGGTGGTCCGTCGGACGTGGTTCGGATGGTGCTGTTGCAGGGATTCGAACCCTGGACCTCTCCCTTACCAAGGGAGTGCTCTACCACTGAGCTACAACAGCGGACCGCCGGACGTCGCGCGCTTCCTAGCTTCTCGCCTGCCGAGCCGCAAGAGCCTTCGCGGAGGCCGCCCTCATGAACGCGGCAGACCGACCGGTGCCGCGGCGGCATAGCTGTTCAGGAACAGCCGCACCGCACCGCCGACCACCAGGTCGATCTCTTCCTGAGACGTCTCGGTGACCAGCAGCAGGCGACGCTTCATGCCGAAGCGGGTCTGGCACAGGGCGAAGAACTGCTCGGCGGCAAAGGTCGGATCCGACGGCTGCAACCGGCCGGCCTGCATCTCCTGGCCGAGCCAGTCCGACATGTAGGCGAGCGCCGTCTGCGGCCCGGTCTGCCAGAAGATCTGCGCCAGATGCGGGAACTTGCCCGCTTCGGACACCACGATCCGGAACAGCACCAGGCTGTCCGGCGAGAGGATCAGCGCGGCCATGCGCTGGCCGATCCGGTTCAGCGTCACCGCGAGCTCTTCCTGCTCGCAGACCGGCTCGAAGACCTGGATCAGGCTGGCGCAGGCCTGCTCGACGAAGGCCGCGAACAGCTCCGATTTGCTGGTGAAATAATTATAGAGCGTGCCCTTGGAGACGGCCGCGCGCAGCGCGATGCGCGACATGCTGGCACCCTCGTAGCCGCATTCGGTGAACACGATCTCCGCACCATGGATGATCTGGCGCCGCTTGGAGGCAGGGTGTTCGTCCGGTTCCGCCATGGCGAGCCTCTGGTGACGCGTTGACGGCCCGGCAACCTCCGGCCCGGTCGCACGGGTGGGGTTTCGCGGGTGCAGCGTTGACGGCCCGAGCAAAGCAGATACTGTCGGCTTGTCAACGCTGACCGAACCGGTCGGTCAGCGCGGGTCGAAGAGCGACGACATGGTCGGCAGGCGGGCAGCGTCGGCCTTGGCGTCGCGGCACCCGCAAGGGCATGTATGGCCCGGCGACAGGAGCGGCCCGATGGCGAGCAGACCCAGGTTGCAGGCAGCCCTCGTCGGCGCCGCGTTTATCGTATCCGGCTGCACGGTCGGGCCGGACTTCAAGCGGCCCAGCCTGTGGTCGCCGGGCAGCTGGACGGCCGACCATCCGGGCCAGGCCGGGCCGTCGCTTGCGGGGAACCGGCCGGCGCCGATAGCCAGCCTGCCCGATCCGTCGGCGCCGGATCCGCACTGGTGGGACATCTTCCACGATCCGGAGCTGTCAGCGCTCGAGGCGCGTGCGGCCCGCAGCAACCTCAATGTCCGGCTGGCGACGGCGCGGCTGGCGGAGAGCCGGGCGCAGCTGCGCATCACCGGGGCAGCGCAGTACCCCACCCTCAACGGCACCGGCAGCTACAGCCGCACCCAGATCAGCGACAAGCTGATCCAGCGCGGATTGAGCAATGGCGTAGGCGAGCTGCCGAACACCGGCTCGATCGTGAGCGGCTCGACCCTGAACAGCATCCGCGACTATGCCGGCGAGGTGACGGTCCCGCCGGTCGATCTATGGGAAGACGGCATCGACGCATCGTGGGAGCTCGATCTCTGGGGGCGGGTGCGGCGGCAGGTCGAGGCGGCGCATGCGACCCTCGTGGCGTCCGCTGAGGACCGGCGCTCGACACTGATTGCAGAGCTGGCCGAGGTCGCCCGCGACTACATGATGCTGCGCGGCACCCAGGCGCAGCTGGCGATCGCCATCGCCAACCAGAAGACCGCCGAGCAGAGCGTCACGCTGACCAGGCAGCGCTTCGTCGGCGGCCTGACCAGCGAGCTCGACGTGCAGAACGCGCTGCAGCAGCTCGACATCACCACCGCCGCGATCCCCAACGACGAGCAGCAGGTGGCGCAGCAGATCAACGCGCTGAGCCTGCTGCTGGGCGAGCCGCCGCAGGCGCTGCGGGCGGAGCTGGAAACCGCCGCCCCGGTGCCGCCGGTGCCGCCGCGGGTGCCGATCGGCATCCCGTCGGAGCTTGCGCGGCGGCGTCCGGATA
>NZ_OZ240671.1:92500-2235000 GCF_965198575.1 Lichenicola sp.
GGTTAAGAGGAGGTGTGCAAGCACTGAATTGAAGCCCCGGTAAACGGCGGCCGTAACTATAACGGTCCTAAGGTAGCGAAATTCCTTGTCGGGTAAGTTCCGACCTGCACGAATGGCGTAACGACTTCCCCGCTGTCTCCAGCATCGGCTCAGCGAAATTGAATTCCCCGTGAAGATGCGGGGTACCCGCGGTCAGACGGAAAGACCCTATGAACCTTTACTGTAGCTTTGCAGTGGCATCAGGAAAATGCTGTGTAGGATAGGTGGGAGGCTTTGAAGCCGGGGCGCCAGCTCAGGTGGAGCCATCCTTGAAATACCACCCTGAATTTTTCTGATGTCTAACCGCGACCGGTCAGCCCGGTCCGGGACCCTGCATGGTGGGCAGTTTGACTGGGGCGGTCGCCTCCCAAAGTGTAACGGAGGCGCGCGATGGTGGGCTCAGGCCGGTCGGACATCGGCTGCTGAGTGCAATGGCATAAGCCCGCCTGACTGCGAGAGCGACAGTTCGAGCAGAGACGAAAGTCGGCCATAGTGATCCGGTGGTCCCGCGTGGAAGGGCCATCGCTCAACGGATAAAAGGTACTCTAGGGATAACAGGCTGATCTCCCCCAAGAGTCCACATCGACGGGGAGGTTTGGCACCTCGATGTCGGCTCATCACATCCTGGGGCTGGAGCAGGTCCCAAGGGTTCGGCTGTTCGCCGATTAAAGTGGTACGTGAGCTGGGTTTAGAACGTCGTGAGACAGTTCGGTCCCTATCTGCCGTGGGTGTTGGAGACTTGAGAGGAGCTGTCCCTAGTACGAGAGGACCGGGATGGACGCACCTCTGGTGCACCGGTTGTCGCGCCAGCGGCATGGCCGGGTAGCTACGTGCGGACGAGATAATCGCTGAAAGCATCTAAGCGAGAAACTTACCTCAAAACCAGGTCTCCCCGAGGGCCGTGATAGACCATCACGTTGATAGGCCAGATGTATACGCGCAGTAATGCGCTCAGCTAACTGGTCCTAATCGCCCAATAGGCTCAAACCACATCCGGCTCCGTCAAACGAGCCAAAACCACATGCATAGAAATCATCCACAACACCACAACGACACCACACACACATACAAACGCACGCACCAACCCCACACGTCCTACACACCGGCTCACCCGGGTGTGCTGGACGACCTGGTGGCCATGGCGGGGAATGATCCACCCGATCCCATCCCGAACTCGGCCGTGAAAACCCCCAGCGCCTATGATACTGCGTCTTAAGACGCGGGAAAGTCGGTCGCCGCCAGGTCTTCCAACACACCACACAACACCATCACCCACGCGGGGTGGAGCAGCCCGGTAGCTCGTCAGGCTCATAACCTGAAGGTCACAGGTTCAAATCCTGTCCCCGCAACCACCTTCGGCGAACACACACCAAGCTCGAAAGCGGCGTCTCCCGAAAGGGAGACGCCGCTGCTTTGCGTTGTACGCTCCGACGATCTGGCTAGCTGCAGCATCGCAGCTATATTGCCAGCTGCTTCCAGCTTGACGGAGAGCTCGAGCCGACGGGTCTCCAGCGTCGTCAGCTGATCCTGCAGCCCGGCCGCGCGGAAGCCATCCGAGATCGCATCGATCAGTCCCTTGAGCTTGCGCTCGACTTTCAGCAATTCGCTGCCAACCGCGGCGCGTCCGGCTGACGCATCGACCTGGGCATGCTTCCACGCCTCGATGAAGGCGGCCGGTGGACGGCTATGCCGGGTTCGAGGCGTTGGCGGACAAGGGCACCGTCACCCCTGCCGCGTGCTGGGCCCATGCCCGGCGGAAGTTCTTCGAGCTTCACGAGGCGGGCTCGCCGATCGCCACCGAGGCGGTACAGCGGATCGGCGAGCTCTACGAGATCGAGGCGACGATCCGGGGGCGGCCGCCGGACGAGCGGCTACAGGTTCGCCAGAAACACACCAGGCCGCTGGTCGAGGCTCTCCAGGCCTGGCTGAACCTGCAGCTCTCGCGTCTGCCGGGTCGCTCGCGCCTGGCCGAGGCGATCCGCTACGCGCTGGGGTGATGGTCCGCGCTGGCCCGGTTCCTGGATGATGGGCGCATCGACCTGGACACGAACCCGGTCGAGCGGGCGATCCGACCGATTGCCCTGGGCCGTAAGAATAGCTTGTTCGCTGGCAGCGAGGGTGGTGCTGGCCGCTGGGCGATCGTGGCGTCCCTTGGTCGAGACGCCAGGCTCAATGGCCTTGAGCCTTTTGCATGGTTGCGCGACAGCCTGACGATGATGGTCAACGGCCATCAGGCAAGCCCTCTCGATGACCTGCTGCCCTGGTCAGGTCAAGCGGGTTACACCGGAGATCCGCAGCAAGCAGCCGTTGCCGCCTCCTAACGAAGCGCCATCGAGTCAGGCCCTGTAACCTCCAGCCAATTGTCGATCCCTAGATAGGAGGATATCAGTTCGAGCAGGACACTGGAGTTCATGACCGCGGCTTCCGGAAATATCACATTCATTCCGGTGACGCCGCTCTTCCAGGTCAGTCCATCACGAACTTCAACCTGTAATACTCTCTCGCACTTGAACGCCGTTACTACCTGCCAAGGCTCCCCTTGAGCCTATAGCAGCCTTCAATAAAGGGCATGTCGTTCGACATGACCAAATCCCAAGTTATCTCCGCGATCACGATTTTACGGCGACAAGGCGGGATTGACTGGAAGCTTCGCTACAAGACAAGGCGGCGCATCCTTAATGCTCTGGATCCAGCGGTAGCATGTCAAGGTGCTGATGCCGTTCGCTTACGGATAGACCAGAAACGGAAGCGGATGTCAGCGTGTAGTCGTCAACTGCATACGGGCAAGTCAGCTTGTCGAGCGTTGCTTCCGGAACATTGTGGCGGCCCGGGAAAGCGAAACCAATCCGAAGGACGAGAGGACCGAAAGCTTGACCATCTGCCCGCTGCTGGCCTCCCCCGCCAGCCACCGAGGGAAGGTGCCCAACCAAGCCAGCGAGAGCCCGACGATCACTGCGGAGACCGCAAGGAGCATGAACGTCTTCCTGATGATCGACATGACGTGCTCCCTTGGGGTGCGTTGGCATGACACGGACCAGACGCTGCCACACCGGAACGGTCTTGAGAACTCGAACCTTGGAATAAGAATGGGGGCCAGAGCCTCTTCCGCCGATCATCCCCAAGCCTCCGCGTCAACGTGTCGAGATCGATCGCTTACGATGCTGGCTGGATCACTCAACTATAGGTTTCCACCTGATCTTTCCCGATCGGCACACACCCCGCGTCAGCTTCGGCGGTCGGCAGATGCCGGCACGTAGCGGCGGAGTGCTGCCTGCAGGACCGTGCGGCCTGAAGCCGCCGGGAAAGGCGCTATGAATTGCCCGTCGGGCCCAACCAGATAGATCAACGCGCTATGGTCGAAACCGTCCCGGCCGTTGGAGGCATCCGGCTCGACCACGACGTGGAACCGGCGTTCGACGGCCCCCAGTTCGGAAGGCGTTCCGGTCAGGCCGATCAGGGTCGGCGAGAACGCCGCGGTGTAGGCGCGCAGCCGTTGCGGCGTGTCATGCGTGGGGTCGATGGTGATGAAGAGCGGCTGGATCCGCCGTGCGTCCGGATCGACGGTGCCCAGCGCCTCGGACATCTCGGTCAGGGTCTGCGGGCACACGTCGGTGCAATTCGCATAGCCGAAGAAGATCAGCATGTAGCGGCCGCGGAAGCTGTCGCCGTGGCGCGTGCGTCCTTGATCATCGACAAGCGTGAAGGGGCCACCCACGGAGACGGACGACACCGATGCCAGCAGCGATCGGAAGCCGGCAGCACAAGCCAGCAGGACCAATACTCCAAAAATGGCCGCGGCCATCCCCCGGCGGTCGCGCTGACGGATCGCTGCACGTCGCTCGTCGTCGCGTCGCCGGGCCACGCATCTGCCTCCTTCGTCCTTGGCTGGCAGGGGCCTGCGGCTCCGTCCAGCCTGCCGCCATCCTAACCGGCTGCCGCCGACCGAGCCAATTCCGGAGTGCGGGAATACGACGGAGCCCGACGCGCGTGGTCAGGAACAGAGATGCGACCGGACGCGGACTGGTTGCCGGCAGCGCACCCGTATGCTGGTCCGCGCCGTGCCGCAGCCGCCACGAAGGCCCGGCAGCCGACCAGGATCATCGCCCCGGCAGCGGGAGGGCTGCGGGTGCATCGGGGGAGGGTTCAGCGGCCTCTCGCATCGCGAACCGGGAAGAGCTGGCTGAGGCGCTGCCCGTCCTTGAACCTCAGGGTGATGAGGATCCTGCTCCCCGGCTGCATGGAGGCGGCCGCATCCATGCACATCAGGTGATAGCCGCCCGGCGCGAAGGACACGCTGCCATGCGCCGGGATCGTGACCGCATCGACATCCACCATCGCGTCATTGTCGCCGTGGCGCTCGGTGCGGTTCAGCATCAGCATGCCGCAGCCAGGCGAGGACGCACCGATGAGGGTCGCATCCTGGTCGGTCTGGTTCGCCAGCGTGAAGTAGCCGCTTGCCGGCAGGCTGGGCAGGATCGTCCGGATCCACGGGTCGGTCAGCACCAGGGCGGGAGCGACCGCGGTGAGGCTGGACGCGGTACAGATCGGCGCCGGCGCGGCGCTCGCCCGCGACGCAGCCAGCACCAGCATCAGCCCCAGCCCGGCCAGCAGGCTGGAGCCGACTTTCACGGACGCGGTGTGCTGCGCAGATGCGGCCGAGCCCGGTCCCACACCCGAAGGCCCTTGACCGCAAGATCCGCCATTGCAGGCAACAGCCTGGGCTGCATCAGCTCGGGATCGAAGGCGCTCATGCGGCGGGCATTCTCGCGGTAGCAGTCCTCGACGAAGCCGCGGAACGAGAAGCCGTCGAGGAACATGTTGGCCTGGGTGACGGCGAAATCCTTGCCATCATTCGGCTCCTGTCCACGCTTCACCATCCCGAACAGCCGCTTGCCGGCGCGGCTGTAGAACCGGGTCGATTTCAGCGCACGACGGGCAGCGCCGAGGCCACGGCCTTTTTCCCGCCAGGCCATGTAATTGATGAAGAAGACGATGTGCCGCGTCTCCTCGAACATCAGCACGTCGAAGATGTCGAACATGCCCTCCGGCAGGAATTTCGACTCGCGCGCAGTCTTGAAGGCGCCGAAACCAAGGAACGCATCGAGACACTCGCCGAAGCCGAAATCGATGAACGCGGTTTCCAGATCGGCCGGGAACGCCTCCATCGGCTGCTGGTGCGCGTCGATCCCGTAGCGCTCGATCATCACCCGGATCAGGTCGGCGTGGCGGCGTTCCTCGAGGCCCTGCAGCGCCACCGCCTCGCGCACCACAGGGTCCGTCACCTGGGGCGTGAACGCGTCCACGATCGCGCCGGCCCGCCGCTCGGTGTGATAGACCTCTTGCCAGAACGGCACCCCGCGCAGGCGGGCGAGCTCGACCTCCGTCAGTTCCGGCCAGGGCAGGGTTTCCGGGTCATAATCCTGGTAGGTGTCGATGAACTGCTTGCAGAAGAACGCCTTGTGCTCCTCCGAACCGGCCTTGAGCCGGGGCGTCACGGCGTTCATGCCGGCACCGCCTGGCTCGAGGACCGGCGTTTCCGCCGCATGAAGCGCAGCGCGAACCGCACCAGGCTCGGCATCGTGGTCGGGCGCAACAGCCGGCGGTCGTAGCCGGCGAAACGGCGGTCATTCTCGGACAGGCACAGCGCCATCAGCTCGGGCACGCTCATCTCCACGTCTGCCACCGCCTTCGTCCCGTTGACGGTGAAGTTGTTGTCCTGGGCAACTTCCTTGCCGTCCGCGTCCATCGACTTGGCCAACCCGATGCGCTCCCAGCCGAGAAACACCCAGACTGCCGCCACACGCAACTCGAACCACGGCCGCCGCCAGATCGGCATGGTGCGGCGATGCCAGGCGAGCCAGTTCGCGAACAGCAGGATGTGCCGGCACTCCTCCTGCATCACCGGCTCGAAGGTGTCGATCAGCTCGGGCGGGAAGATGCCGGAGCGGTGCGCCATCGCGAACAGCCCGAACGCGAAGAAGCTGTCGATGCACTCAGAAAAGCCGGTGACCATGTAGGCCCATTCCGGATCGCGCGGCTCGATATAGGGCGGCTCCGGGGCAAGCGGGATGTCGTAGGCCGCGACCAGCTTGGACAACACCTCCTTGTGGCGGTTCTCCTCCCAGCCGTTGCGGGCGATGGTGTCGCGCATCTCAGGATCGCGGATGGTGGCGGCGTAGGCGGCCATGCGCATCCGTGCCTTGCCTTCGGTCTGCACCGCGATATCCCAGATCGGCAGGGCGACGATGCGGGCGAGGGTGGCCTGATCCAGCTTCGGCCAGTCGATCACAGACGGCTTGTACGGATTGAAGGTCTCGTGGAACATCCGGCACATCGCCTGCTTGTGCGCCTCGCTGCCCGGCACGAGCCGGCCCTGATGCGGGCTGCTCCAGTGCCGCGCCACGGCATCGGCCTGCCGGATGGTGGCGGCATCGACACCACGAGGCGAGATGGTGACGGGATCTGCTGTCGTCATGCTGGAAGTCCTCGAAGGCAGGGACGTATTTTCCACAATGTCGTGGCATGCGGCAACGCCGCGACAGGGGTGGCGGATTGCGCCGCAGGCGGGGCGTGTCGCCGCCCGTGTGGTCCAAACGCGGCCGATGGCGCACGCGTCGCAGCCGATGCCGCGAGCCTCCCGCCGTCCGGCTCGCCGCTCACCCGTGGGCTCCGGTCGGAAGGCGCCATCACCGTGACCGCCGCCCGGATCGGTCGGAGCCTCGAGCGGACGAACTCATCGGGACAAGGGATGCTCACAAGAGGAGCATAGGACAACACCGAGCCCCCGAAAATCCACCGGATGGTCCCGCGGCCAGGCGGCCAGGCAGGCGCCCGGTCACGCTTGCGGCATGCGATGCGCCGTGGCGCCGGGCCGATCCGGGTTGGCACGCTGATGCGTTCTGGTATCGTCCGCGCGATGTCGTCCGACGCCCCCTCCATGCGCGTTTCAGTGCCGTTGCTGCGGGCGCTGTTCGCGGTGGTGGCACTTGTCGGCCAGCTCGCCGTCAGTTCGCTGGTGTTGCCGGACCGCTCGGATGCCGCCGCCCTGTCGCGTGTCGATGCTGCGACAGTGCTCTGCATGAGCGGGACGACGACCCAGACGCCTCCGGCGCACCGGCACCACCCGCTGCACGCTGCACGACCGCTGGACCTGGCGCTCGAGCTCCCGGCGGTCATCCTGCTTCCCGGTAGCGGACTGCCACCGCCACGCCTGCCGATCGGCGGCGAAAGGATCTTGCTGCCACCGGCGCGTGCCCCGCCCGCCGCCACCGCATGGGCATGGCGTGCCCGGGACCCTCCCGACCTGGCCTGAGAACGACGATCCGGCGCCGGCATCATGCCCGGCGCCTCGGCTTTTCTCCCGCCAGGATTCTCCCCCTGATGAACCGAGTTCTTGCTGCAGCGACCTTCGGCTGTGCCGGGTTGCTGGCCCTGTCCCCTGACGCGTGGGCGCATGTCGTCGCCGGCGCACGCGTATTTCCCGTCACCCTGACCTTCGACGACCCGGGGGTCGGCGACGAGATTTCGGCCCCGGCCTTCACCTTCTCCCGGAGCGGCGCCGATGGCGGCACCGGCCCGTCGCACGAGTTCGATTACGGCTTCGAGTTCGACAAGACGATCACCGAGAACACCGCGCTGATCCTCAATGACGGCTACGACGTGATCCAGACCAACGGCTCGAAGACCGAGGCCGGGTTCGAGAATTTGTTCATCACCGGCAAGTGGCAGGCGATCACCAATGCCGACCACGAGCTCGTCGTTTCGCTCGGCATCACCCGTGAGCTCGGCGGATCCGGCACCGTCCATATCGGCGCCGACCATTACGGCTCGACCACGCCGAATTTCTATTTCGGCAAGGGCTTCGGCGATCTGCCCGGGAGCGTCCTGAAGCCGTTCGCGGTGACCGGCGAGCTGTCCTACACGATCGCCGACAAGGGGCTGAAGGTATCCACGCCCGTGAACCCGAACGCCGACGCGGCCTCCAGTGCGGGCGTGGTCAGCCAGTTCAACACCGGCAACAACAACGCCTGGTCCGGCTCGCTCTCGCTCCAGTACAGCATCCCGTACCTGCAAACGCAGGTGCACGATTACAAATTGCCGGGCTTCCTCGCCAACATGATCCCGGTGGTCGAGCTGGACTGGACCTCGCCCGCCTCCTCGCCCAGCACCCAGGGCACCACATGGACGGTGGCGCCGGGGGTGATCTACCTGGCGGGCTGGGGCGAACTCGGCGTCGAGGCGCTGATCCCGGTGAACAAGGCGGCCGGCACCAATGTCGGCGCCGTCGCCCTGGTGCATGTCTTCCTCGACGACCTGCTGCCGCACAGCCTCGGCAAGCCGATCTTCGACTGATCCATGAGTTCCTGCATCCCTGAGGACATCGTCATGAGCAAGCGTCCCGGCACGGCCAGCATGTTGTGCGCCGTCGTCATCATCGCGGCGCCATTGGCCGCCTCCGCCCACGCCTTCCCGACGACCGCGACGCCGGCCGTCGGCAGCACCATCAGGACCGCGCCCACCGAGGTCCTGATCAACTTCACCGAAGCTGTCGAGCCGAAATTCAGCCGCATCACCGTCACCGATGCGCAGGGCGCGCGGGTCGATGACGGCCAGGTGCATCTGCAGCAGGGCGACACCCACCTGGCGGTCGGGCTGAAGCCGCTGGCGCCCGGGCGCTACGAGGTGAGCTGGCACGTGACCGCCACCGATACCCATCACACCCAGGGCACGTTCGCCTTCACCGTGGCACCCTGATGGTCGCAGCCCGCGCCCGTGTTTGACGGCGCCGCGCCGAGCTTCGAGATCACCGGCGGGGGCTGGCTCGCGGTGGTCCGGGGGCTGTTCGACGCCGCATTGTTCTCGGCGTTCGGGGCGCTGCTGTTCTGGACGCTGGTGCTCAGGCGGGCCCGTTCGTTGACGCCGCCCGAGGCGCAGGCAGCACTCGACCGCCGCATGCTCGCGCTGATCCGGGCAAGCCTGGCCCTGGCGCTGCTGGCAGGTGCCGGCTGGCTGGTGATCCAGGCCGGGCTGATGGCCGATGCGGACAGCCTCGGCCAGACGGTCGATGCGGTGCCGACGGTCCTGGTCTCGACCAGCTTCGGCCATATCCTCGCGTTGCAGGCGGCGGCTCTCGTGGCGGCGTTGTCCACGCTCGGTCGCGGGGATGCGCCGATCCGGCGGACGGTTGCACTGATCCTGGCGACCGCGGCGCTGCTGCTGCAGGCCGGACATGGTCACGCGATGTCGATGGAGCACGGCCCGAGCCTGCTGCTGCTGTCGAACGCGATGCATCTGCTGGCCGGCGGGGCGTGGCTCGGCGGGCTGCTGCCGTTCCTGCTCGCGGTCAGGATCACGCCACCACGCGCCGGCGCCACCGCCGCACGCTCGTTCTCGGTCCTGGGGAAATGGTGCGTCGGTCTGGTGGCGATCACCGCCGGCTTCCAGGCCTGGGTGCTGGTCGGCTCGATCCCGGCGCTGCTCGGTACCGCCTATGGCTGGATCGCCTGCATCAAGCTGCTGATCTTCGGAGCACTGCTCGGGTTCGCGTGCCTCAACCGCTACCGGTTGGCACCGGCACTGATGGCAGGCGACCCGGAGCAGGCGCGACGGCGACTGGTTGCCAGCGTCGGCGTGCAGAGCGGCTTCGGCCTGGCCGTGCTGCTGGCCGCGGGCGTGCTGTCCAGCCTGGCGCCGGGGATGCACGAGCAGCCGGTCTGGCCGTTCAGCCGGCAGTTCAGCCTGCTGAGGGTCGATGCCGATGCCAGACTCGCCCGCGAGGTCTGGCGCGCCGTCATCGCACTTGCGGCGGCCATCATTCTTGCGGTGGTGGCGCTGCTCGGGGCAGGGTGGCGACGGGCGGCGGTGCAGTTTGCCGCCCTGGTGATCACGGTGCTGGCAGTGCCGGGGCTCGGCCCGCTCTTCATACCGGCATCACCCACCAGCTTCTACCATTCGCCAACCGGCTTCTCGGCCCCAAGCATCGTGCAGGGTGCCGGCCTTTACCGCCAGGCGTGCGAGTCATGCCACGGCGACGGCGGCTATGGCGGCAGCGAACCGGTCCCGGCGCCGCCGACGGCCGCCGACCTGAACACCAGCCACCTCTGGACCTACACCGACGGCGCGCTGTTCTGGGTGCTGACGCACGGGATCGCGGCACCCGATGGCGGGATGGCGATGCCCGGCTTCGCGTCACGATCGCCCGACGATCGCTGGGCGCTGATCGACTTCATCCGGGCGCGAAACATCGGGTCAGCCCGGCGCGCCGCGGGGCGCAGGCCGATGCCGGTGCGGGCGCCGTCATGGCAGGCGACGTGTGCCGGAGGTGCCGTGAAGACGCTCTCCGACCTGCGCGGCACGATCGTGCGACTGGTCATCGGGCAGGCGCCGGATGTCACCGCGGCGGGGCTGGTGACGGTCCGGGTGACCTCCGACCCGGCGGCGCGTCCCGACGCCACCACCTGCATCGCCGACGACGAGACCATCCTGCAGGCCTACGCCATCCTTCTCGGCGTCAATCGGACCACGCTCCCGGGGACTCAGTTCCTGATCGACGCACGGGGATCGTTGCGCGAGATGCTGCCCCCGGAGAGCCCGCCCGGAGACCTGGTTGCGCGGACGAAAGCCGCGATCGACACCATCCGGCAGCAACCGCTGCCCGCTCCGGATCCGCCGGGCGGGATGGGTCACATGCCGATGTGAGACCAGGGCGTTCCCGATCGCGATTGTCCGGAAGAAACCGCTGGCTCATCGGTCCGGCCAGCATCCCTATCCGATCGGTAAGCACGGCCGATCGGATGACGCTCTAGCCGCCGTGCGTGATCGGCATGCGCATGTTCATGTTCATGCCCGGCGACATCCCCGGCGCCGGCGTCGACGCGGCCGGGCTCATGGCGCCCGGTCCGGCGACACGCACGGTGGTGGTGACCGCGCCGGCATGACGGAACCGCACGGTGATCGGGAAGGTCTCGCCGCGATGCAGCGGGTGGGCCATGCCGGTCAGCATGATGTGGATGCCGTTCGGGTCGAGCTGGATGGTCTGTCCGGCCTGGATCGGCAGGTGGGCGACCGGGCGCATCTGCATGACGTTGCCGGTCATCGTCATCGTGTGCAGCTGCACCGTGCTGGCGATCGGCGTTGCGACGCCCAATACATCGTCCGCGGCGCCGTGGTTGACGATGGTCAAATAGACGCCGCCGGTGTCCGTCGACATCGTCGCGCGGGACCACGCGTCCTGCACGGAAACTCCCGGCGCATCCGCGAGTGCTGCGGGGGACAGGAGAAGGCCGGTCAGCAGAACGGCAGCACGTGTCCGGTTCATGCAGGCGACCTGGTCGCGTTCATGGCGCTGGTGATCGAGGCTGCCATCTGCGGGGCTTTCCTGCTGGCATCGATGGTTGCGGCGATCCGGCCGTCCGGCGCCACCAGATAGACCACCGAGGTGTGATCCATGGAGTAGTCGCTGCCGGTCGGGCTGTCGCGATGCGGCGCGTAATAGATGTCGTATTCCTTCGCCGCCTGCGCGATCTGCGACGAGGTTCCGGTCAGCCCGACCAGTCGCGGCCAGAACATCTGCGCATACTCGGCGACCACCTTGGAGGTGTCGCGGGCCGGATCGATGGTGATGAACAGCGGCTGCACCCGGTCGGCCGTCTTGCCGATGCTGTCGAGCGCGCCGCCGATATTGGCGAGCGTGGTCGGGCAGACCGACGGGCAGTGGGTGTAGCCGAAATAGATCAGCAGGAACTTGCCGGGCCAGCTTCGGTCCGTGACCACCTGGCCGGACCCGTCCCGCAATTCGAAGGGGCCACCCACCGCCGCCTCCATCGCCATCGGCGGCAGCGGCGTTTCGAGATAGGGTATGGTGACGCACAGTCCCAGGATCACGAGGATGATGGGGATGAACACGAGCAGCAGGCTCGGCGCCGGGATGCCCCTGTTGACGGGCTTGGTCCGGCTGTCGCTTCGGGGCACGTGGGTGACCTTTCGGGCGGGTGATGGCAATCGCCCCGGCAGCCGGAGCAGGTAGAGCGCGTGGTCGTCAAGCTGGTGAGGCGCATGCCTGAAGCCCAGCGTCGGACACGTCCATTTGCATCGCCGACGCTTCTGCGTGAACGCAGACGTGCGTCGGACGTCAGACGTCGTTAAACAAGGAGACGCCTTGCATGTCGGATCAGGCTGCGATCTCGCGCAATCCCGCCACGGGCGAGGACATCCAGCGCTTCGCGTTCCAGGATGTCGCGGCGGTTGGACAATTGCTCGCGGATGCCGATCGCGCGTTTCGCGCGTGGCGCGACGTGCCGGTCGGGCGACGGGCGGCGGTGTATGGCCGGCTGGCCGCGATCATGCGCGAGCGCCGCGACGCGGTGGCCGCGGTGATCACCGCCGAGATGGGCAAGACGCTTAAGGAGGCGGCGGCCGAAATCGAGAAATGTGCCGCCACCGCCGCGTGGTTCGGCGAGCATGGTCCGGCGATGCTGGCGGACGAGCCGGTCGGCGTCGAGGGCGACGACCAGGTGCATGTCTCGTACCTGCCGATCGGCACCGTGCTCGGCATCATGCCGTGGAATTTCCCGTTCTGGCAGACGATCCGCGCGGCAGTGCCGATCATGTTGTCCGGGAACGGCTTCATGCTGAAGCACGCGCCCAACGTCATGGCTTGCGCATACCTCATGCAGGAGATGTGGGAGCAGGCGGGCCTGCCGCACGGGGTGTTCTCGGTTCTGAACGTCGGCACGGACGCGATCGAGGCTGTCATCGCCGACCGGCGGATCGCGGCCGTGACACTCACCGGCAGCATGCGCGCCGGTGCCGCGGTGGCTGCGATCGCCGGGAAGCACCTCAAGAAATCGGTGCTCGAGCTCGGCGGCGCCGACCCGTTCATCGTACTGGCGGACGCCGATATCGAGCAGGCGGTGAAATTCGCCATCGCCGGGCGCTTCGCCAATGCCGGCCAGGTGTGCCTGGCGGCGAAGCGGCTGATCCTCGAGGCGCCGATCGCCGAGCGGTTCACCACGCTGTTCCTGGACGCCGTGCGTGGGATCAAGGCCGGCGACCCGACCGACGAGGCCAGCACGATCGGCCCGATCGCCCGCGCCGACCTTCGCGACGGCGTGCACGACCAGGTGGCGCGATCGGTGGCGGCGGGGGCCCGGCTGCTGGCGGGCGGACACATGATCGACGGGCCGGGTTTCTTCTACGAGCCGACGGTGCTGGGTGACGTGACGCCGGGGATGGCCGCGTTCGACGAGGAGGTGTTCGGGCCGGTGGCCGCCCTGGTGCTGGCACGCGACACCGAGCACGCGATCGAGCTTGCCAACGCCAGCGACTACGGCCTGAGCGGCAACCTCTGGACGGCGGATACCGGGAAGGCGGCGCGGATCGCCAGGCGGCTCGAGACCGGCGGCGTGTTCATCAACGGCTTCACCGCGTCCAACCCGCGCACACCGGTGGGTGGGGTCAAGAACAGCGGCTATGGGCGCGAGCTCTCGCACTTCGGCATCCGGGAGTTCGTCAACGCGCAGACCGTGTGGACGCGGGCAGGTTGACACCGACGCATCGGGACATCCGAGCCGGGCGGTGATGTTCTGCAATGGACAAAGCGTCATAAAATCGTTATACGGCAAAGCCTGGACGTCATCGAGGACGAGAAGCTGGCCAAGCCACAAAGCGTCATCATCACGCCGGCACCTGGGGCGGTGTTCCTGCGGACCAACGGCCCGTGCATCGAGATGACCCCCGGCGAGGCGATCATGCTCCGCGACGTGCTCGACCGGTCCATCCGGGTGGCCCTGGCCGCCGGGCACGATGGCGGTGGACCGCTGATGCGGCTTGATGCGCCGGTCGAGCCAGACCCGCTGCGGCCGGCCTGACCGGGCCGCCGGCCGCTCGATCGCTGCAGACGGCTAGCCCGAACGCTTTACGCCTCAGGTCCCGTCGGGGGCGAACAGCAGCATGGTGATGTCGATCCCGACCTGATGCGCCGACGCGACCGGGCCGAGTGGCGCCAGCGTCTCCAGGAAGCTGCCCAGCTGGTAGGGATCGTTCTGGCCGACCGTGCCGTGCACCGCCCAGACACGCGCCCCGGCAGCGTGACGCGCCTTGGCCTCCGCGACATCGGTGGTCCAATCGCCCGGCTTCAGCGCATGGCCGGTGCGGGCGAGATACACGTTCATCATGTTCACCGTGCCGGGATCGTCGGTGATCAGCAGGTCGCCATCCTGGCGGTCCTGCAGCAGTTCCGCGGCAGCCTGGTTCCACAGCGGCTTGGTCTCGGTCTGGTAGTACGGCAGCAGGTTCACCACGCCGAGCACCGCGAGCAGCGCCAGTCCAGGCGTGCGCAGGCGCTCCGGCAGCCGGACCAGCCCGAGCCCGGCCAGCAGGAAGAACACCGGACCGCTCCAGAGCAGGTAGCGCGGCATCCAGATCGAGGAGACCACGGCGGACGCGGCCAGGCCGATCGGCAAGGTGAACAGGCCGATCGCGATCACGCCACCGACCAGTCCACGCCGGACGCCGGAGACGAGGCCGGTCAGCGCCAGCGCCGCCACGATCCAGCCGAACCATTGCAGCCCGAGCATGCCGAGGTGGCTCGGGAAGATCCGGAACGCGATCAGGCTGGAGATCCGCATCAGATACACGGTCTGCAGCGTGGTCCAGACGTTGCGCAGGCTGAGCGGCGGCACCCAGTCGAGGCCGGAACCCATGTTGCCGTGGGTGAACACCACCATGCCGGCGAGGAACGGCAGGTATACCGACAGCACCAGCAGCTGCACGACGATCCAGTTGCGCACGAAGCTCCGGCGCACCGAGGCCGAGCGGAATGCGATGAAGGCGGCTCCGAGGTTGGCGGCGAGGAACCAGAAATTGGCAACGCTGAGGGTGTCGAGCGCGCCCGCGGTGCCGATCCCGTAGAGCAACCAGGCGGTCCGTGCCGGTCCCCGACGACGCAAAGGTTCCGCCGCGGCAACCGGATCGCGCGCGAGCAACGCCAGCCCCCATAGCCCGAGCAGGATCAGCGTCGTCACCAGCGTGTAGGAGCGCGCCTCCTGGCCGTACTGCACCTGGAACGGGGCGAGCGCCAGCAGCAGGGAGGCGGCCAGGCCACTGCGCCAGTCGCCGAGACTGCGGCCGAGCAGGAACAGCACGCCGCAGGATGCCGCGCCGAAGACCGCCGCCGGAAGCCGCATGACGCTCTCATTGAGTCCGAACGGCACGAACCAGGAGGTGACCACGAAATACAGCGGCAGATGGTGGAACGACAGGGAGTCGCGCACCAAGGCTCCCAGCCCGAGCGAGGACCGTCGCAGGGTGGTGATCTCGTCCATCCAGTACGGCTTGCCATCCAGCCCATACAGCCGGGCCACCAGGGCCACCAGGCAGACCAGCACGAGCGGCAGCACCAGCTCGAGGTGACGCCAGACCGGTGCGGCCAGGGTGGGCGGGAAAGCCGTTGCTTGATTGGGTGCCGGGACCCGGTGCGGGCCCGGGCGGAGCGATGTCGGTCGCGGAACGGTGAGGCTCAACGTGTGTTCCAGCTCGTGTTGGCGAGGCAAGGATGCGGCCGCGATTGGGGCGGCAGCAAGGCGGGACCAATTATCCTCGCAAGGGAGTAACCGGATCATGACCGACCAAATCCGCAGAAGCGGCCATGCGGCAAGTCGCCGGGCGCAGGGCAGGGCTGCGAGACGCCTGGTGCGCAGCCTGCTGGCGCTCGGTTCGGCCGGGCTGATGCTTGGCGGATGCGTGGTCGAGGTCCCCGCAACCGGCAGCGCGGGCGCGGCACCGGGCTACGGCTACACCTGCTACGCCGGCGTCTATGTCTGCCAGACGCCGCAACAGCTGGCGGTCAATTCACCGTGCAGCTGCCCCGGGCTCGGTGCTCCGTCATACGGGCGGGTCCATTAAGCGGCCGAGTCGATTTCGGCATGCGGCCGGAGCGTCTAGCCCGGAGCCTCAGGGCGAGGCCGGCGCCGGTGCGGGTGGGGCCGGGATGCGCACCACGCCGCCGGGGCCGGCCAGGATCAGCGACCGGTCCATCGCCTCCACCATCGCCAGGATCGGGAAGGTCGCCCCGACCGGCCCCGCGACCAGCCGCGCATCCTCCGGCTTGCCGTGGATCCACCAGGTGGCGCCCGAGGTATCGGCGAGCAGCACGCTGCCGTCCTGGCGTTGCAAGCCGGCGGTCAGGGTGTTGGTGGAGGGATCGATGATCCGGCGCCAGGCGAGCTCGTGCCCCGGCTGCCAGTCGCCTGCGAGATCGGCGCTGTAGACATGGCCCTGCTGGCCGAAGATCACGACACCCTGGGCACCGCCGTCGATCACGCCGAACCATGTCCCGTCGAACGGTGATTTCAGCGCCCGCAGCCCGTCCTCCGGGCGCCCCGCCAGCAGCAGCCCGCGCTCCCCATCGATCACCGTGATGCCGTGCAGCTGGGCGATGCCGTAGGTCGGCAGGCCATCGGGATTGTCGATCGCATCCGACCAGGGGCGCCAGTTGCGGCCGCCGTCATCGGTCTCGACCGACAGGTTGTCGCTGCCGACCAGCCGGGTGATGCCGGTGCTGGCGGCCTGAACGAGCAGGAACGGGCGGCTCTTGTCCCGGGCGATCAGCTTCTGCGCGGCATCGATCTTCCTGGAGCGCACGCTGTCGGCGGCATTGGCGGCGCGTGCGGCAGCCAGCGTCGCCTGTGCCGCCCTCATGCCGTCATACACCAGCGTCCAGTGTTCGCCGCCATCGAGCGTGTGCAGGACGGCGCCGGAATGGCCGATCGCCCAGCCGGTGGTGTCGCTGGTGAAGCTGATCCCGGTGATGGTGGTGCTGACCGGCAGGCCGACCTGGTGCCAGGTCGCGCCGTTGTCGTCGGACAGGATGATCACGCCATTCAGCCCACCTGCGATCAGCCGGCGACCGGCGACGGCCACGCTCTCCATCGGCATGTGATCCGGATGCTCGACCATGCGTGCCGGCGTGACGAGCGGATCCTCGGACGGCGCGAGCGGCGTGGCGGCGGACGGCGACCCGGCGGCCGGGACAGGGATCTGCGCCGGGGCGGCCGGCGCCGTGGATGCGGGCGCAGGCGCGGGAGCGACCGCATGCAGCGTCCGCGGCGACACCGTCATTGCCGGAGGGTGCTCGTGCCCGCCATGCGGGACGGGAAGGACCTGGGCTGCCGCGCCGGTCGGTCGCCCGCACAGGCCGATACCCAGGCCGAGCAACGCCACCAGGGCGGCGCCCACGCGACGAGACGGCAACAGATCCTGCGGGTTCGGCATGCATCTCTCCTTCGAGGCGGTGCGAGTACTGCGGCGGCACCCCCGGCGAGTCCACGGGGGCAAGTCCATGGGTGCGAGTTCCCGGGTGCGAGTTCCGGGCCGGCGCCGCACGCTCTATGATAGCCGCATGAAGCAGACCCGTGACAAAGCCGCACCGGTATCCGACCTGTTCGGGGATGACGATGGCCCGAGCCCGGTGGATACGTCACCCGCCGCCGCCACGCGACCGCTTGCCGACCGTCTTCGTCCGGCAACCCTGGACGAGGTGGTGGGGCAGCCGCATCTGCTCGGACCGGAAGGCACGCTCAGGCGGATGCTCGAGCGCGGCTCGCTCGCCAGCCTGATCCTGTGGGGCGGTCCCGGCGTCGGCAAGACCACCATCGCGCGTCTGCTCGCCGAGCGGGCGGGGCTGCGCTTCACCCAGCTCTCGGCGGTGTTTTCGGGAGTGGCCGACCTCAAGCGCGCGTTCGACGAGGCGGCGCGTCGGCTGGCGGCATCCGGCGAGGCGACGCTGCTGTTCGTCGACGAGATCCACCGCTTCAACCGTGTCCAGCAGGACGGTTTCCTGCCCGTCGTGGAGAACGGGACCGTCGTGCTGGTCGGAGCGACCACCGAGAATCCCTCCTTCGCGCTGAACGGTGCGCTGTTGTCGCGCTGCCAGGTGCTGGTGCTGCGCCGGCTGGATGACGACGCGCTGGAGGCGCTGCTCGGCCGCGCCGAACATGAAGCCGGCCATCCTCTGCCGCTCACGAGCGATGGCCGGGGGACGCTCAGGGCAATGGCGGACGGCGACGGGCGTTACCTTTTGAACATGGTCGAGCAGCTGCTCAGCCTCGAGGATCCGACCCGGCTGGACCCGGCGGCGCTGTCGACGCTGCTGGCGAAGCGTGCGGCGCTGTACGACAAGGATCGCGAGGAGCACTACAATCTCATCTCGGCGCTGCACAAATCGCTGCGCGGCTCGGATCCGGATGCGGCGCTATACTGGTTCGCCCGCATGCTGACCGGCGGCGAGGATCCGCGCTACATCGCCCGCCGGCTGACCCGCTTCGCCGTCGAGGATATCGGCATCGCCGATCCGCACGCCCAGCTGCAGGCGATCGCCGCCTGGGAGACCTACGAGCGGCTGGGCAGTCCCGAGGGCGAGCTCGCATTGGCGCAACTGGTCGTCTATCTCGGCACCGCACCGAAATCGAACGCCGTGTACAAGGCGTATGGTGCGGCGATGCGAGCGGCGAAGGCGACCGGCAGCCTGGCGCCCCCGGCGCATATCCTGAACGCGCCGACCAAGCTGATGAAGGAGATCGGCTACGGCCAGGGCTACGCCTACGACCACGACACCGAGGAGGGTTTCTCCGGCCAGAACTACTTCCCGGACGGCATGAAGCGCGAGCGGTTCTACAATCCGACCGGGCGCGGCTACGAGCGCGAGGTGACGCGAAGACTGGACACCTGGGCGCGACTGCGGGAGAGCCCTCCGGAATGAGCGTCGTCAATCTTCCCGTCACCGAGGACGAAGCCGAGATCCGCCTGGATCGCTGGTTCCGTCGTCACTATCCGCATCTCACGCAGGGGGCGCTGCAGAAGCTGTGCCGCACCGGCCAGGTCAAGGTGGACGGCAAGCGCTGTGAGACCTCGACCAGGCTGATGCCGGGCCAGGTCGTGCGCGTGCCGCCGATCCCGAACGCCTCGAAGCCGGCGCCGATCGTCACCACGGTGAACCCGCAGGACGCCCGCGAGCTCGAGCGCATGGTGGTCTATCGCGACGACCAGGTGATCGTGCTGAACAAGCCGTGGGGGCTGCCGGTGCAGGGCGGTCCGGGCATCACCCGCCATGTCGACGGCATGCTGGACGCGCTGCGTGACGGCTCCGAGCACCGGCCGCGGCTGGTGCACCGGATCGATCGCGACACCTCCGGGCTGCTGCTGCTGGCCCGCACGCCAGGCACCGCGGCCAAGCTGGCAGCGTCGTTCCGCACTCGCGATGTCCGCAAGCTGTACTGGGCGGTGGTGGCGGGTCGTCCGAGCCCGACCGAGGGGGTGATCGACATGCCGCTGGCGAGGCTGGGTGCCGGGCCGGGCGCACTCACGATTGCCGCCGACCGCGGCGAGGAGGATGCCGCGTACGCGATCACCGAGTACGTCGTGCGTGACGCGGCGGCGCGGAAAATGTCCTGGCTCGAACTGCTGCCGCTGACCGGGCGGACGCACCAGCTTCGCGTGCATTGCGAGGCGCTGGGCACGCCGATCCTGGGCGATCCGAAATACGGCGGCGAGGCGGCGCATCTCGACGGCTTCGAGGACAAGCTGCACCTGCATGCGCGCACCCTGGACCTGCCGCATCCTGCAGGCGGGCGGCTGATCGTGCATGCCGACCTGTCGCCGCACATGCGCGAGACCTTCCGCACCCTCGGTTTCGAGGCGGGCGGGACCCCGGCAGCGAGGCGGAGCTAGACGCGCATGGCGATTTCACGCGGGGTGGCCACGGCGGACACGCGCGGCAACGGTTTCCGCCGGCTGGTCCGTCCGCTCCTGCTGCTGGTGTTGCTTCTGGTGCTGGTCGTGGTGGGTGTGGCGCTGCTTGTGCAGTCGCGGCTCGATCCGGAGCAGCTGCGGCAATCCGTCGAGCGCGACGTGCTGCGGCAGACCGGCCGGCAGCTGTCGCTGGGCAGCCTGCATGTGCAGTTGCTGCCGGTGCCGACGCTCGACGCGACCCAGGTCAGCTTCGCCAACTGGGACGGCGGCCAGCGCCCGCAGATGCTGACCGCGGATGGGCTGCACGCCCACCTGGCGCTGCTGCCGATGCTCGGTCACGTGCTGCGCCTCGAGGGCCTGACGCTCGACCATCCGGCGATCCTGCTCGAACGTCGCCCGGACGGTACGGCGAACTGGCAGCTGCACAAGCAGGTCCGTCCGGAGGGCGAGCCGTCGGGGCCGGTCGGCAGCCACTCCGCACCGTGGCAGATCCAGGTCGGCAGCGCGCGGCTGCTGGATGGCAGTGTCGCCTGGAAGGATGAGCTGCACGGTTCCAGCGGCGCCGCGGAGGGTCTGCGCGGCGATGGCAGCGGCCTCGACGGCGACCATCCGGCGATCACGCTCGCGGGCATGCATGGCGGGGCGGGGTTCCTCATCGATGCCCGAACCGGCAGGCTGGACCGGCTCGACCCGAAGAACACTGTCGATGCCGGGACGCCCTGGCCGCTGCATGTGGCGGCGACCGAGCAGCTGGACGGGCACGATATCGCGCGGCTGACCGTCGATGGCAGCTTCACCGATCCCGCACGCGAGCGCGGCTACGTGCTCGACGTGGATGCCGGCACCGACCGGCTCGACGCGCTGAACGCGTTGTTCCCGCACGCGAAGCTGCCAGCGGCGCAAGGCGTGTCGCTGCGGACGCATGTGGTCGATGCGGCAGGTGCGGACGCACCTCACGGGCAGCCGGAGTTCGGCTCGCTGGCCTTCAGGGCGTCGGGTCTGCCGGCAGCCAGCCTTGCCGATCATGCCGGGGGCCGCGGCGGGCGGTTGCTGGCGTCGCTGGTGGTCGGATCGCTGTCGGTGGATGCCAGGGACCGGACGTCGCCGGTATCGGTGTCGCTGGATGGGCGTTGGCGCGACCAGCCGCTCAGCCTGCATGGCACCGCCGGCACCCTCGCCGGGTGGCAGGGCTGGGCGCACCGCGCGGACGACCACACCGTTCCGGTTGATCCGGCGACCCTGGATCTGGCCATGACGGTGGGGAAGGCCTCGGCGCAACTGCGCGGCAGCGTTGCTCGCAACAACACGGACCTCCAGCTCGAGGTGAGGGCGCCCTCGCTGCGGCAGCTGCTGGCGAGCGGCCCGGACCTGACCGATCTCGCGGTGTCGGGACACCTGCAGCTGCTGCAGGACAAGCCGATCACCCTGTCCGGCGTGAAGCTCGACTCGCGCCAGGTCGGCATGACCGGCTCGGGCAGCTGGCTCGGGGGGGCACATCCGACGCTGACCGCCTCGATCGATGCCACCCACGTCGATGTCGATGCGCTGCGGGCAGGCTGGAGCAGCGGACCGGCGGTGACACCGCAGACAGGTGCGCGCCCCATCGCACCGTCCGGACCGGTCGCAAGACCGTCCGACGCGACCGGCGACGCAGGCAGTCATGTGGTTCCGTTCGACGCGCTGAAGCTGGCCGACCTGGCGGTGCAGCTCGGTGCGCATGACGTCATGCTGGGCCGGCAGACCTACCACGACCTGAAGGCCGGGCTCTCGGTGCAGGATGGACGGCTGAGCCTGGTCCCGTTCTCGGTGACGGGTCCCGCCGGTCCGATCGCCGGCCGGCTGCAGGCCAATGCGGCCGATGACCAGGTGTCGCTGACCCTGCAGCCCTCGATGATCCGGGCCGAGACCCTGGCGTCGCTGGCCGACCGACCACCGGTGCTGCACGGCGTGCTCGAGCTGGTGGCGGACCTGCACGCGGCCGGTCCGACGCGGGAGGCGCTGCTCGGCAGCATGTCCGGGCGGTTCGGCGCCTCGCTGGTGGATGGGTCGGTGGCGAACGCGTCGCTGGCCGGCCTGGTCGGCCGGTCGGTGGGGATGCCGTCCGGAGGCGATACCGAGCTGCGCTGCCTGGCGCTGCCGGCGTCGGTAGCCGGTGGTATTGCTACGCTCTCGCCGCTGGCCTTGCAGACGAAGCGGCTCGATGTCGGCGGCCATGGCACGGTGGTGCTGGCGGATGGCCGGCTCGACCTGCATCTGATGCCGCGGCTGTCGATCGGCGTGGCCGGGGCGTCGCTGCCGGTGCATGTCGGCGGACGCCTCGACGATCCCCAGGCTGCACTCGATCCGGCGGCTCCGGGCGGTCGTTTTGCGCTGACCATCGGGCCCGGCGGTCCGGCGCCCGACCTGTGCGGACCGGCTCTCGCGGCGGCGCGCTTCGGCAATCCCGGACCGCAGCCGCCGCCCGAAGACGCCCATTCGGCGGACCGGCCGCACAAGTTGCCGAAGCCGCTCGACATCCTGCGCGGCCTCGGGCTGCTGCGTTGACCGGGGCGACCGGCCCGGCGATCGACGCATCGACCGGAGCCGTGACGAGACGGGTGTGGCGTGAGGCGGTGCACGAACCGGACGGCGACGGCTACCGGATCATGCTGGATCGCCAGCCGCTGCGGGTGGCTGGCGGGGAGCCGCTCCGGGTGATGTCAGAGATGCTGGCCCGCGCGGTGGCCCAGGAATGGTCGGAGGCCGGTGGTGCGCCCGGAGGGGTGTTCGGGCCGGACAGCCTGGCGCTCACCCGGCTGGCGGCGACCCGGCAGCAGCGTGTGGCGCCTGACCGTCGGCCGGTCATCGAGACCCTGCTCGGCTATGCCGGGAGCGACCTGCTGAGCTACCGGGCAGGGGATCCGCAAGCACTCGTGGAGTGCCAGGCGGCCGCGTGGCAGCCCTGGCTGGACTGGTGCGCCAACCGGCACGCGGCCCGCCTGCCGGTTGTCGGCGGGGTGATGCCGGTGGCTCCCATGGCCGACGCGGTGGGGGCGCTCGCCCGGGCCCTCGAGGCGCAGGACGATGCGGGATTGACTGCGCTCGGCGTGCTGGTGCCGACGCTCGGCAGCCTGGTGCTCGGGCTGGCGGTGGCGGACGGCGCGCTGGACGCGACCGAGGCCGTCCGGCTCGCTTTGCTCGACGAGCAGTACCAGCTCGAGCAGTGGGGCCCGGACGACGAGACCCTGGAACGCCATGCGGCCGTGCTGCGCGACACGCGGGAGGCTGCGCGCTTCCTGCTGCTCAGCCGACAGGAAGGCCAGGAGGGGACACGCATGACGGACATCGCCGCGATCACCGAGCGCTGGCTGATCGCCGGTCGGGTGCAGGGCGTCGGCTACCGGGCGTGGCTGGCGCAGGAAGCACGGATCCTCGAGCTCTCGGGATGGGTGCGCAATCTCGGGGACGGGCGGGTCGAGGCGCTGCTGCGGGGGCCTGCCGATGCGCTTGCACGGTTGCGGGATGCCTCGCGGCAGGGCCCACCGGCGGCGCGCGTGGATGCTGTCGAGGCCGAGCCCTGGGATGATGACGACGCCGGCCCGACGGAGTCCGGGCGGTTCAGCCACGGCCCGACAGTGCCCGGCCCGCTGTCACGCCGCGCCGTTTCAGGACAGCCGCCTGTTGCGGAACCGGAATAATATCTGCGGGTCGTATGTTGCGTTCATCATGTCGTTAGTGACGATCTGCACTGTTGCAGACGCGCACCGCACGTGACCGTTGGTTACATCTTCCGCAGCAGGTTCTTGCTAGGTCTGCATCATCACCGAGAGGATGCGACCATGGATGAAGTGCTGGCGGGTTCGGGGATTGTCGGCGGCAGCATGATGACGGGCAGCAGACGCCTGAAGCGCCGGGTGGCGATCCTGGCGGCGCGGTTCGCGATGACCTCCTGGCTGCTGCTGCTGGGGATGCCGGTCGCGGTGGTGGTGTATTCGCTCGCCTGAACCGGACCGGCTGGCCGGATCCGGGCGACGCTTGCGGTCCGGGCCGGGCCGGGTCAACTTGGACGGACCCGTCGCCCAGGACGTCTCTCCGGCGACCCTGTGCGAGGAACCCCAAGCATGACCACTGCCAATCAGCGCGTTGCCGATCATCCGATCGATCCGCGGTTCCTGGAACGATGGTCGCCGCGCAGCTTCACCGGCGAAGCGGTTCCTGAAGCGGTGCTGCTGACGCTGTTCGAGGCCGCGCGCTGGGCGCCGTCATCGTACAACTCGCAGCCATGGCGCTTCGTCTATGCGCTCCGCGACACCCCGAGTTGGGACGGCTTCCTGGGGCTGCTGAACGAGTACAACCGGTCATGGGCGAAGCAGGCGGGAGCGCTCGTCGTGCTGCTGTCGAAATCGACGCTGCTGCCGCCCGGCAAGGACCGCGAGATCCCGTCGCACAGCCATTCGCTGGATGCCGGCGCCGGCTGGGCCTACCTCGCGTTGCAGGCCTCGATCTCCGGATGGGCCGCGCATGCGATGGTCGGCTTCGACATGGACACCGCCTTCGCCCAGCTGCAGGTGCCGCAGGGCTACCGCATCGAGGCGGCGATCGCGATCGGCCGCCCCGGTGACAAGTCGCTGCTGCCGGCAGCGATGCAGGAGCGCGAGGTCCCGAATGGTCGTGTCGCGGTCGAGCAGTTCGTCATGGAAGGCCGTTTCCGCAACGAGGTGTAAGCGCGCCGCGGATACGCGACCGACGGAGCCCGGTGGCGGTGGCGACGGAAGTCTCGCTGCCGCTCGCATGCCACCGCGGGTTCCACCCGAGATGACGCACTACCAACTCGGCGCGAGGACGATCCAGCAGCCGTTCACGACGAAAGGCCTGTGGTCCCATTGTTTTGGTCTGGACGATCGCAGCGCCAGCCTGACGGCACCGAGGATCACGTTCAACCGACAGAGCCGATACATGACCAACTTGTTTCGTGACTCCTGGACCCGGGCACGCGGCACGATTCGGCATGATTCTTTTAGATCGGTCCAGAGGATTTACAGCAATCCATCATGGTGATCGCCGACCGGACCAGGACGTTACGTCGCCGAAACCCTGAAGGACCCGTCTTCGAACAAGACATTCCTGGCCGGGATGAAGGTGATAAATTCGGCGGAATGCGACGCCGACATGAACATGATCATCGCAGAATTCGGCGCCGGGAAGGGCCGAGCGCACCGAAATGGTTGCGTCTCAGCTCGACCTCGATGCGCTGATCGGACTGATCTGGAGCCCGGTCAAGCAGCCGAGCGCGGTCTCCAGCGGCAAGCCCGATCGGCCCTCCACCACGCCGCTGTTCGAGAACTTGGTATGGTCTGCCGGTACTCAGATATTCCAGTTCCGCAAGCGGAATGAGTCGTGGGTATCCCGACGTCGTTCCGTGACGACCGGCTCCGGCTCTACGGCACCAGCACGGTCGCCGAGGCCTGTGCCGCGATGCCTTCGCCGCGGCCGGTGAAGCCGAGCCGCTCGGTGGTGGTGGCCTTCACCGAAATGCGGTCGAGCTCGACGCCCAGCAGTGCGGCCAACCGCTCGCGCATCGCCGTCGCATGCGGGCCGATCTTCGGACGTTCGCAGATCAGCGTGACGTCGGCATTCACCAGCATCCCGCCCCGTGCTGCGATGCGCTCGCCGGCATGCACCAGGAAGCGGGCGCTGTCGGCGTCCTTCCAGGTATTCTCGCTGGGCGGGAAATGCCGGCCGATATCGCCCTCCGCCAGCGCGCCATAGATCGCGTCGCAGAGCGCATGGATGCCGACATCGGCGTCGGAGTGACCCGCCAGGCCACGCTCGAACGGCACGGTGATGCCGCACAGGATCAGCGCACGGCCCTCCTCGAAGGCGTGCACGTCGAAGCCGGTGCCGGTGCGCGGCAGCAGGGCAGGGCCGATCAGCCGCTCGAGTCGCACCAGGTCCTCCTCATAGGTCAGCTTGATGTTGTCTTCCGAGCCCGGCACCAGCGCCACCGTGTGGCCGGCATGCTCGAGCAGGGCGGCGTCGTCGGTGAGCTCCGAGCCGGGGTTCGCGGCGGCCTGACGGTGCAGGTCGCGCAGCAGCTCGAACCGGAAGCCCTGCGGGGTCTGGGCGCGGAACAGCGCGTGCCGGTCGACCGTCTCGACGATGAGGCTGTCCCGGGTGCGCTTCAGGGTGTCGGCCACGGCGATGCCCGGGATGGCGCCGTCATGCTCGGAGAGGGCCGCGATCACCCGGGCGATCAGCGCGGCCGGCACGTAGGGCCTGGCGCCGTCATGCACCAGCACATGCGTCGGGCGGAGGTCCGCTGGCAGGGCGTCCAGCGCCTCGAGGCCGGCATGCACGCTGGCCTGGCGTGTCGGGCCGCCCGGGATCGACGCCAGGACGGGCGCGGCATCCGGGCTGGATGACGACAGCCCGTGCAGCGCCGGGTCGAGCAGGGCGGCGTCACCGACCGGCTGCAACAACGCGACATGCGGCAGCAGCGCTTCCGCGGCGTGCCGGATGACCGGACGGCGGCCGAGGGCGATGAACTGCTTGGGGGTGGCGGCACCGTAACGGCGGCCGGTGCCCGCGGCCAGGAGGAGGGCGGCAATACGCATGGCCGGAGCAATGCGGCGCGGCGCCGGGCAGGTCAATATGGCGGTCGCATCGGGCAAGCCGGTGGTGCGACTATGTTCGGCCCCGAGGGTGGCGATTGCGTCGCCTACCGGCTTCAGCGTATTTTGCCCAAATCATGGGCAATGCATCCGAAAACAAGACAGATGGCGGGGGACAGCACGGTTCCGTGGCAGCCGACGCCCGGGGATTGCCGCCGATCGACCTCGGCGGCGTGCTGATCGAGCTGCCGGTCATCCTGGCGCCGATGTCCGGGGTCACCGACCTGCCGTTCCGCAGGCTGGCGCGCTCGCTCGGGGCCGGGCTGGTGGTGTCGGAAATGATCGCCTCGTGGGCTATGCTGCACGAGAACGCGGCGACGCTGCGGATGACGGAAATGCCCGAGGGCGACGGTCCGAACGCGGTGCAGCTGGCGGGCTGCGAGCCGGACGCGATGGCGCAGGCGGCGCGGATCGCGGTCGATCGCGGCGCCGACCTGATCGACATCAATTTCGGCTGCCCGGCGAAGAAGGTGGCGGTCGGCCAGCAGGCCGGCTCGGCATTGATGCGCGACGAGCAGCTGGCCGGCCGTCTGCTCGAGGCGACGGTGCGGGCGGTCGATGTGCCGGTCACGCTGAAGATGCGGATGGGCTGGGACCATGACAGCCTGAACGCGCCCCGCCTGGCGTCGATCGCCGAACAGTCCGGCATCCGCATGGTGACGGTGCATGGCCGCACCCGGCAGCAATTCTATACCGGCCGGGCGGACTGGGCCTTCGTGCGCCAGGTGCGCGACGCCACCCGGCTGCCGCTGATCGTCAACGGCGACATCCTGAGCGTCGAGGATGCGCGCGAGGCGCTGCGGCTGTCCGGCGCGGACGGGGTGATGATCGGCCGCGGTTGCTATGGCCGGCCATGGTTTCCGGCGCAGGTGGCGCATGCGCTGCGCACCGGCGAGGCGTTGCCGGATCCGGATCTGTCGCAGGAAAAGGCGATCGTGCTGGAGCATTACCGGGCGATGCTGTCGCATTTCGGCAGCCATCCGGGGCTTCGGCTGGCCCGCAAGCACGTCTCGTGGTACTCGGCCGGGCTGCCCGGATCGGCGATCTTCCGTGCCGGCTTCAACCGGATCGAGGAGGTTGCGGCGGCACTCGAGGCGATCGGCGCGTTCTATGACCGGCAGATCGAGAGCGGCGCCGGACGCGGCCGGTCCGTGCCGCTGCAGGACCGACACGAGCTGCAGGACCAGATGCTGCAACAGGATCGGGCAGCATGAGGGTGGCGGCGATCCGGCGCCCCCCGGCGCCCGGACCAGGGGCCGGCGACCAGGGCAGTGCGGGCGGGATCGCGGTTCGTGGTGCAGTACCGGCCCCGGTATCCAGCAGGGCCGGCAGCGGGCCCGGACCGGCCGCGATCCTGGACAGCCTGCCGGTGCCGGTGCTGATGCTCGATACCGCATGCCGCATCCGCTACGCCAACAGCGCGGCAGAGCCGTTCTTCGGCATGTCGAAATCCCAGCTGGCCCAGCTCGGCCTGTCCGACCTGCTGCCGGGCGACCATCCGCTGTTCCAGCTGATCGCGCAGGTGCGGGCGACCGGCGTGACCATCGTCGAGCACGAGCTGATGCTGGAAGGTCCGCGCCTCAGCCGCTCCGGCATCACCGTCCAGGGCGCCCCGGTCACCGACGACCCGGAGTTCCTGGCGCTGACCCTGCACGACGCATCGGCGGCACGCACACTCGACCGGCAGATGACGTTCCGCAACGCCGCCCGCAGCGTGTCGGGCATGGCGGCGATCCTGGCGCACGAGGTCAAGAACCCGCTATCGGGGATCCGCGGCGCGGCCCAGCTTCTGGAGAGCACCGTCATCGAGGGCGACCGCGAGCTCGCCGTGCTGATCCGCGACGAGGCCGACCGCATCCGCGCCCTGGTCGAGCGCATGGAGATGTTCAGCGAGAAGCCGATCGACCGAAAGCCGGTGAACATCCACCGGGTGCTGGAGCATGTCAGGCTGCTGGCCCAGCGCGGGTTTGCCGCCCACATCCGGTTCGTCGAGAACTACGACCCGTCGCTGCCGCCGGTCTGGGGCAATCGCGACCAGCTGGTGCAGGTGCTGCTGAACCTGGTGAAGAACGCCGCCGAGGCGATCACCGCCGATACCGGCAGTGGCGAAATCACGCTCTGCACCGGCTACCGGCACAGCATCCGGCTGGCGGTGCCGGGCTCGGACCAGCGCATGCACCTGCCGTTGGTGGTGACGGTGCGCGATACCGGGCCGGGGATCTCCGAGGCGATCCGGCCGCATCTGTTCGAGCCGTTCCTGACCACGAAGGTGACCGGCACCGGCCTCGGGCTCGCGCTGGCGGCGAAGATCATCGGCGACCATGGCGGGCTGATCGAGATCGACAGCCGTCCGGGGCGCACCGACGTCCGGCTGCATCTGCCGGTGCTGGTCGAGAACGAGGGCGAGCTGTAGCCGGCCCTTTTCCAGAGCCTTGAAGGCGCCCGCATCGGCGCCGGTGTAGTGTAGAGAGTGTCAAGTTTCCGATGACGTTGCCCACCGTTCTGGTCGCCGATGACGACCGCTCCATCCGGACCGTGCTCACCCAGGCGCTGGGGCGATCCGGCTACCAGGTGCGCACCACCGGCAATGCCGCAACGCTGTGGCGCTGGGTCGAGGATGGCGAGGGCGACCTGGTGATCACCGACGTGGTGATGCCGGACGAGAACGGGCTGGACCTGATCCCGCGCATCAAGCGCATCCGCCCGGAACTGCGGATCGTGGTGATGAGCGCGCAATCGACGCTGATGACGGCGGTGAAGGCAGCCCAGCGCGGCGCCTTCGAGTACCTGCCGAAGCCGTTCGACCTGAAGGAGCTGCTGTCGGTGGTGGGCCGGGCGCTGGCGGCACCGCAGCCGGCCTCGATCGACCAGAACGGCCCGGTGGATGGCGAGGAGCGGCTGCCGCTGATCGGCCGGTCGGTCGCGATGCAGGACATCTACCGGATCATCGCGCGGCTCACCACGGCCGACCTGACGGTGATGGTCAGCGGCGAAAGCGGCACCGGCAAGGAGCTGGTGGCGCGGGCACTGCATGATTACGGCCGGCGCCGGGGCGGTCCGTTCGTGGCGATCAACATGGCGGCGATCCCGCGCGAGCTGATCGAGAGCGAGCTGTTCGGGCATGAGCGCGGCGCCTTCACCGGCGCCACCAACCGCAACCAGGGACGCTTCGAGCAGGCGTCCGGGGGCACGTTGTTCCTCGACGAGATCGGCGACATGCCGCCCGAGGCCCAGACGCGGCTGCTGCGGGTGCTGCAGGAGGGCGAGTTCACCACCGTCGGCGGAAGGCTGCCGATCAAGGCGAACGTGCGCATCATCGCGGCCACCCATCGCGACCTGCGCCAGCTGATCCGCACCGGGTCGTTCCGCGAGGACCTGTTCTACCGGCTGAACGTTGTGCCGATCCGCCTGCCGCCGTTGCGCGAGCGGGCCGAGGACATCGCGATCCTGGCGCGGCACTTCCTGGAGAAGGTGCAGCAGGCCGGCCTTGGCGCGAAGAGCCTGTCGGACGAGGCCATCGAGCGGCTGCAGTCGCATCGCTGGCCGGGCAACGTGCGCGAGCTCGAGAACCTGATGCGCAGGCTGGCAGCCTTGTATCCGCAGGAGGTGATCAGCGGCGACGTGATCGGCCTGGAGCTCGCCGAGAACGCGATGCACGACGATCCGGCGGTGGTGTCGAACGAGCACGAGAAGCTGGCGCAGGCGGTCGAGCGGCACATCCGCCAGTATCTGGCCTCGAGCCAGGACGGGATGCCGATGCGTGACATCTATGACCGGGTGATCGCGGAGGTGGAGCGGCCGCTGATCCAGATGACGCTGGCCTCGACCAAGGGCAACCAGATCAAGGCGGCGGCGATGCTGGGCTTGAACCGCAACACCTTGCGCAAGAAGATCCGCGACCTCGAGATCCCGGTGGTGCGAGGCGTCGGTTGATGCGCGGTCCGACCCGATGAGGACGTGGCTGGGCCGGATCCTGGGCAGGCGCACGCAGCCCGGTGGCGGCGGCTCCCGACGGGGTTCGAGGCTTGCCGACGTGCTGCTCGGCCGGGTGGCGACGCTGACCATGGCGGCGATCGCCCTGGCGCTCGGCATCGCCACCTTCGCGGTGCTGTCGCGCGGCATGTCGCTGATCCATCGGCCGCATGTCGAGGCCGGCCTGTTCATCGGCAACCTGATCGTGCTGCTGCTGCTGGCGGCGACGCTCGTCGGCAGGCTCGGTCGGGTGGTGGCGGACCGCAAGCGCGGGCTCGCCGGCGCCCGGCTGCATGTCCGGCTGGTGATGCTGTTCGGCGTGGTGGCGGTCGCACCCACCATCGTGGTGGGCGTGTTCGCCACCGTGTTCTTCCATCTGGGCATCCAGATCTGGTTCAGCGACCGGGTGCGTACCGCACTCGACGAGGCGGTGCAGGCGAGCCAGGGCTACCTGCAGGAGCACAACAACAACATCCGCGCCGACGCCATCGCCATGGCCAACGACCTCAACCAGGCCGGCACGCTGCAATATATCGACCCCTCCACGCTCGGCAGCGTTCTGGTCGACGAGAAGAACACCCGCAACCTGAACGAAGCCGCGATCTACGACCCGCGCACCAACGAGGTTGTGGTGTCGACCGGGCTGCTCGGCGGACTGGGCGTCACGCTGCCGCCGACGTCGGCCACGATGCTGGCCCGCTCGGGCGACGTGGCGATCCTGGACAGCCCGGACGGGCAGACGGTGAGTGCGGTGATCGGCATCGGCGACGACCCGAACCCGGCGCTGATGCTGGTGATCTCACGGCCGGTGGATCCGGTGATCCTGGAGCATATGCACCACACCCAGAGCGTGGTCGCCGACTACAAGCGGCTGGACCAGAGCCGGTCTGTGCTGCAGCTCACCTTCGTGATGATCTTCGCGCTGGTGGCACTGCTGGTGCTGGCCGCCGCGGTGCTGTTCGGGCTGGTGCTGGCCAACCAGATCGCCAGGCCAGTGGGGTTGTTGATCCTGGCGGCCGAGCGGGTGCGGGGTGGTGATCTTGCGGTGCGGGTGCCGGAAGCCGACCGCGACGACGAGGTTGCCGGCCTGTCGCGCGCCTTCAACCGGATGACCGACCAGCTCTCGGCGCAGCGGCGCGAGCTGATGGCCGCATACAGCCAGATCAACGAGCGGCGGCGGTTCACCGAGGCGGTGCTGTCGGGCGTGTCCGCGGGCGTCATCGGGCTCGATGCCGACCAGCGGGTGGAGCTGCCGAACCGGGCGGCCGGCACCCTGCTGGAGACCGACCTCGCGGATGCCGTGGGTCAGCGGTTGGCCGAGGTGGTGCCGGAATTCGGGCCGTTGCTGGCGCTCGCCGGTGCACAGCCGGAGCGGGCGCAGACGGCCGAGGTGCAGCACGGCGCCGCGTCCAGCCGGCGTACGCTGCTGGTGCGGATCGGGCCGGAGATGCGGGGCGCGGTGACCGAGGGCTACGTGGTGACGTTCGACGACATCACCGAGCTGCAATCGGCGCAGCGCAAGGCCGCCTGGGCCGATGTGGCGCGCCGCATCGCGCACGAGATCAAGAACCCGCTGACGCCGATCATGCTGTCGGCCGAGCGGCTGAAGAAGCGCTTCCTGCGCGAGATCACCACCGATCCGGACACCTTCGCGCAGTGCGCCGACACCATCGTGCGCCATGTCGGCGATATCGGCCGGATGGTGGACGAATTCTCCGCTTTCGCACGGATGCCGCAGCCGATGATCCGGCCGGAGGACCTGTCGCGAATCGCCCGCGAGACGCTGATCCTGCAGAAGAGCGCGCATCCGGAGATCGGCTTCGTGGTGTCGCTGCCGGATCGCGGGCCGGTGGTGCCGTGCGACCGCCGGCTGATCGGCCAGGCGCTGACCAACCTGCTGCAGAACGCCGCCGACGGCATCGCCATGCGGCCGAAGCAGATCGACCTTCCGCTCCAGGTCGAGGTGGGAGAGGCGGATCACGCGCCGGATAGCCTCCCGACTCCGGGCGGGGAGAGCATCAGCACCATCTGGCTCAGCCTGGAGACCAGCGCCCGCGACATCCGGATCTCGGTTGCCGATGACGGGATCGGGCTGCCGACCGAAGACCGGGCGCGGCTGACGGAGCCATATGTGACGCATAAGCCCAAAGGCACCGGGCTGGGGCTTGCCATCGTCAAAAAGATCATGGAGGACCATGGGGGTTCAGTCATGCTCGACGATCGGAGCGGTGGCATGGGAGCGGTTGCGACGTTGATCTTTCCGGTGAAGCTTTCCGATGCCGCATGAGATCCTGATCGTCGATGACGAGCCGGATATCCGGCTTCTCATCGAGGGCATCCTGCAGGACGAGGGCTACGATACCCGGCTTGCGGCAGATTCCGACCAGGCGATCGCCGCCTTCCGGGCGCGGCGTCCCTCGCTGGTGGTGCTGGATATCTGGCTGCAGGGGTCTCGCCTCGACGGGCTCGGCATCCTCCAGGCGATGCAGGGCGAGGAGCCCGCGGTGCCGACCATCATGATCTCGGGGCATGGCACCATCGAGACCGCGGTGGCGGCGCTGCAGCATGGCGCATACGACTTCATCGAGAAGCCGTTCCAGTCCGACCGGCTGCTGGTGGTGGTGCGTCGTGCGCTGGAAGCCGCCCGGCTGGCGCGCGAGAACGCCGAGCTGCGGCTACGGGCGGGCCCGGAAAGCACGCTGCACGGGGAGAGCCCGTCGATCGTCGCGGTGCGTGCTCAGATCGACCGGGTGGCGCCGACCGGATCGCGGGTGCTGATCTCCGGCGCTGCCGGGTCGGGCAAGGAGGTGGCGGCCCGGATGATCCATGCGCGGTCGCGCCGTGCGGACGGCCCGTTCGTCGCACTGAATTGCGCGACGCTGGCGCCGTCCCGATTCGAGGAGGAGCTGTTCGGGATCGAGGGATCGGCCGATGGCAGCGGGGCTGCGCGCCGGACCGGGCTGCTGGAGCGGGCGCATGGCGGCACGCTGCTGCTTGACGAGGTCGCCGACATGCCGACCGAGACGCAGGGCAAGATCGTGCGCGCGCTGCAGGACCAGACCTTCGAGCGGCTGGGCGGTGCCACCCGGGTGAAGGTCGACGTGCGCGTGCTGGCGACCACCAACCGCGACCTGCAGGCCGAGATCGCCGCCGGCCGGTTCCGCGAGGATTTGTATTACCGGCTCGCCGTGGTGCCGCTGCGGGTGCCGAGCCTGCGTGAGCGCCGCGAGGACATCCCCGACCTGGCCCGGCTGTTCCTGGCGCGTTCGGCCGAGGCTGCCGGCTTGCCCGGCCGCGAGCTCTCGGCGGATGCGTTGGCGGCGCTGCAGAGCTACGACTGGCCGGGCAACTCGCGCGAGCTGCGGAACCTGATGGACTGGCTGCTGATCATGGTGCCGGGCGGCGCCGAGACCATCCGGGCCGAGATGCTGCCGCCGAGCATCGGCCAGGGTGCGCCAGCACTGCTCAAGTTCGATCCGGCGGCGGATGTGATGGGACTGCCGCTGCGTGAGGCACGCGACCTGTTCGAGACCCAATACCTGCAGGCGCAGCTGCTGCGGTTCGGCGGCAATATCAGCCGGACAGCGGGCTTCGTCGGCATGGAGCGCAGCGCGCTGCATCGCAAGTTGAAGCAGCTGGGGGTCAATTCCGAGGACCGCGTGCCCATCTGAAGACAGCAGGCCACGGCGGCACGGGTCTTGCGAGCGCGGGTTTTGCGATAGCGCTGCCGCGCTGCTAGTTAGGTGGCCAAATGGTCCAGCTGCCATGTCGGATCCGGTCATGGCAGCCGCCGGAACAATAAGAAAAAAGGGCTTTAGCCATGGCTAAGGACAACTCGCAGAACGTTCAGGACGTGTTCCTGAACCATGTCCGCCGCTCCAAGACGCCGGTGACGATCTTCCTGGTCAATGGCGTCAAGCTGCAGGGCATCATCACCTGGTTCGACAATTTCTCTGTGCTGCTGCGGCGCGACGGGCATACCCAGCTGGTTTACAAGCACGCCATCAGCACGGTGATGCCGGCCGCCCCGATCGCGCTGTTCGACCAGAACAAGGCGGATGCCGGCGCCGGCGGCCCGGAAACCGAGCAGGAGACCAGCCTGATGAAGGGTGCCGTCTGACGGTGACCGCCTGATCATGGCGTCTTCGGCGGCAGGCACCCGGCCGATCCGCGCCGCCGTCATCTTGCCGTGGGAGCGCTCCGAGCGTCACGCGGAGACCGGCACCGGCGATGCGTATTCCGGGGAGCCACATCGTCACGAGGTTCGTGCGGCGGAGGCCCGGCTGGAGGAAGCGGTCGGGCTGGCTGCCTCGATCGGGCTGGTGATCGTGCGACAGGCGGTGCTGCCGTTGCGTGCCAGGCGTCCTGCGACGTTGCTCGGCACCGGGCAGCTCGAGCAGCTGAAGCAGGCAGTGGAGGCGGACGAGGTTGCCGTCACCATCATCGATGCGAGGCTCAGTCCGGTGCAGCAGCGCAACCTGGAGCGGGTACTCGGCTGCAAGGTGATCGACCGCACCGGGCTCATCCTGGACATCTTCGGCGAGCGTGCCGCCACCCGCGAGGGGTCGCTGCAGGTTGAGCTCGCGCATCTGGACTATCAGCGCTCGCGCCTGGTGCGGTCCTGGACCCATCTCGAGCGGCAGCGCGGCGGGTTCGGCTTCCTCGGCGGCCCGGGTGAGACGCAGATCGAGGCCGACCGCCGGCTGATCGGTGATCGCATCGTCAGGCTGAAGCGCGAACTCGAGCAGGTGCGGCGCACCCGCGGGTTGCACCGGGACGCCCGCCGGCGGGTGCCGTTCCCGGTGGTGGCCCTGGTTGGCTACACCAATGCCGGCAAGTCGACGCTGTTCAACGCCCTGACAGGCGCTGCAGTGCATGCGCAGGACCAGCTGTTCGCGACGCTGGATCCGACGATGCGCGGGCTGCAGCTTCCCTCCGGGCGGCGGGTGATCCTGTCGGACACGGTGGGGTTCATCAGCGAGCTGCCGACCGAGCTGGTGGCCGCGTTCCGGGCGACGCTGGAGGAGGTGGCCCAGGCGGACATCATCCTGCATGTGCGCGACATCGCCCATCCCGACAGCGCGGCACAGCGCGGCGACGTGATCGCCGTGTTGAACGGCATGGTGCATGACGGGACGCTGGACGGCGATTGGCCGCACCGGGTGATCGAGGTCATGAACAAGGCCGACCTGCTCGACGGCGCAGATGCGGCGGCTCTGGCCGAGGGCGTCCGGCTCGACGGCGGCCTGCGCGAGGGCGCCGAGATCATTTCGGCGATCACCGGCCAGGGGCTGGACCATCTGCGCGGCTCGATCGACCAGCACCTGGTGGCGGCGATGGAGCAGGTCGCGTATCGGCTCGACGTCCAGGACGGCGCGAAGCTGGCCTGGCTCTATGCACATGGAGAGGTGATCGAGCGGCATGACGACGAGGTGGAAATCAACCTGACGGTGCGGCTGCTGCCGGCGGATCGGGCCCGTTTCGACGGAGGGCCGGGCTAGTCAGGCCTGGCGTTCGCGGGTCTTCACCGCCTGCCAGCCGGCTTCCATCTCGTCGAGGCCGGTCTCGCGCAGTGACCGCCCCTGGCCCTCGATGATCCGTTCCATGGCGTCGAAGCGGCGCTGGAACTTGTCGTTGGCGTGGCGCAGGCAGGCTTCCGGATCGAGATCGAGCTTGCGGGCGAGATTGGCCACGGTGAACAGCACGTCGCCGAGCTCGTCCTGCAGCCGTGCCCGATCGGGAGCTTGCGGGTGCGCAGGCAGTTCGGCCCGCAGTTCGGCGAGCTCCTCGTCCAGCTTGAGCAGCACGTGCGCGGCATCCGGCCAGTCGAAACCGACGCGTGCTGCGCGGGCAGTCAGCTTGATGCTGCGGGCCAGGGCAGGGAGCCCGACAGCGACACCGGCCAGGGCGCCATGCTCGCCGCGGGCGCGTCGCTCGGTCTCCTTGTTGTCCTCCCAGGCAGCCTGGATGCGGGCTGCCTCGGGCGTGGCGTCGGTGAAGATGTGCGGGTGGCGGCGCACCATCTTGTCGGCGATGCCCCGGGCGATCGCGGCAAAGTCGAAGCGCCCGGCTTCCTCTGCCATGCGCGCGTAATAGACGATCTGCAGCAGCAGGTCGCCGAGCTCGTCGGTCAGCCCGGCCCAGTCACGGCGGGCGATCGCGTCGGCGACCTCGTAGGCCTCCTCGATGGTGTAGGGCGCGATGCTGTCGAAATCCTGGGCCAGGTCCCACGAGCAGCCGGTGTCAGGGTGGCGCAGGGCCTGCATGATCCCAAGCAGCCGGGTCAGCTCGTCGGCAGCATTCATCGCGGGTGATCTTTCCGACGTGACAGGGTAACGGCGATCCTGCCCGGCTGCGCGCCCCGGCACTAGAGCGTGGTGGCGCTCCGGTCCTTCATCAGGCGCAACGCACCGGCCGCGACCAGGCCACCTGCCACGAGGTAGCCAGCGACCGCGTAGCCGGTGCCGAAGATGGCGAGCAGGGCTGACGCCACCAGCGGAGCCGGTCCGCCAGCCACCAGCGAGGACATCTGGTAGCCGAGGCCGGCGCCGGTATAGCGGATGCGGGCCGGGAACTGCTCCGAGATCAACGAGGCCTGGGCGCCGTATTGCAGCGAGTGCGGCACCAGCGAGACGCTGATCGCCAGGAAGATCCAGAGCGGGTTGCCACTGTCCAGGATCCAGAAATACGGGAACGCCATCAGGATCAGCACGACACAGCCGATATAGTACATCCGCCGCCTGCCGATCCGATCGGATCCGATCGCGCAGATCGGCAGCAGGATCAGGTCGAGGACCGCGGCGACCAGGGTGGCGGACAGTACGAAGGTGCGTGAGACGTGCGCCGTGTGGGTCGCGTAGTCGAAGATGAAGGCGGTGAAGATGTAGAACGGCATCTGCTCCGACATGCGCAGGAAGGCGATCAGCACCACCTCGCGCCAGTAGGACCGCAAGACCTCACGGATCGGACTTTCGGCGACCAGGCCGGTGTCCTTGACCTGTTCGAAGGAGGGCGTCTCGGCGATCGAGAGCCTCACCGCCAGGCCGATGACGATCAGGATGCCGGACAACAGGAACGGGATGCGCCACCCGTAGGTCAGGAAGTGCGAGCCGGTCAGCGCGGTCGAAGCCATCACCGCCGAGGTCGACAGGATCAGCCCGATCGAGGTGCCGAGCTGGGGCCAGGCTCCAGCAGCGCCGCGTCTCGTCTGGTCGCCCCATTCGAGCGACATCAGGGCGGCACCACCCCACTCGCCGCCGACGCCGAAGCCCTGCACCAGGCGCAGCGTCACCAGCAGGATCGGCGCCCAGATGCCGATCGAGCCGTAGCTCGGGAGCACGCCGACCAGGAGCGTTGCGAGGCCGCTCATCGTCAGCGTCACGATCAGCATGGTCTTGCGGCCGATCCGATCGCCGAAATGGCCGAAGACCGCAGCCCCGATCGGGCGGATCAGGAACGCCACGCCGAACGAAGCGAAGGACAGCATCAGCGAGACGAGGCGGTCGTGGTTCGGAAAAAACAGGTGTGGGAACACCAGCGCCGCGGTGGCGCCGTAGATGTAATACTCGTACCACTCGATCGTGGTGCCGATCAGGCTGCCGACGGAGGCGCGCCGTCTCATGCGGTGGGCGGCGGCCGCGTCGAGGGTGCCGCGTTGCTGCGCTAGGTGATCCGGGATCGCGTCGGGCATCGGTCAGGTTTCTTCGTGCAGGATGGCGCGCTTGGCCGCGACGAGCCGCGCCAGGCAGCGATCGCGCCAGCTCTTGCGGGCGTCCAGGCCGGGCGCCGATGTGCGTTCGCGGCGCTCGGTCTCGACCCGTGCCACCAGCGCGTCGCTCCACGGGCGGGGGGCCGCCTGCTCCTTCGCCAGGTCGTAATACATCGGCCCGAGCTTGGCGCAGTAGTCGGCGATGCCGCCTTGTGCGTTCAGGTCGATGGTCTCGAATGGGCCCATGAAGAACCAGCGCAGGCCGAGCCCGTCGGCGACCGCGGCGTCGATGTCGGTCGAGGAACAGACGCCGTCCTCGACCAGGCGGAAGGCCTCGGCGAGCATCGCGCCCTGCAGCCGGTTCACCACGAAGCCCGGCACCTCACGGCTCAATCGGATCGGAACCTGACCGATGCGGCGCATCAGCGCGTCGGTGCGCTCGACCACCGATGGGTCGGTCCAGGGTGCGGGGATGATCTCGACCAGCGGGATCAGGTGCGGTGGGTTGATCGGGTGGGCCACGACACAGCGCTCGCGGCCGGGGATGTCGGCGGTAAAGGAGGATGCCGGCAGACCCGACGTCGAACTGGCGATGACCGCGTCCGGTTTCACGAGCCCGGCCAGGTCCCGGTAGAGCGCCTGCTTGATCGGCAGCCGCTCGGGAGCGCTCTCCTGGATGTGGTCGGCGGACGCCACGGCTTCGGCAAGGCTCGACGCCGGCTTCAGTCTGGACATGATCTGCGCCGGGGTCTGGCCATTCAGCAGGCCCTCGGCGGCCAGAGCCGCGGCGGACGTCCGGGCGACCTCCATCGCAGCGTCGATGGACGCGGGCGAGGGATCGTAGAGGGTCACATCGAGGCCGGCGCGGGCGAAGACCAGTGCCCAGGATCCGCCAACCAGACCGCATCCCACGAGCGCGATCTGAGTCATGCTTTTCTCCATCTGACGGCGCTTCCGCGCCCGAAGAATCCGATCCGATCGGATTCCATGGTGCGGTCGGACGTTGCTGGCGACGGGCAACCGTGTCAAGCAGAGGCCGGAACCTGATCAGGCTGCCGGCGCAGCCGGGACCGAGGATGGATTGAAGGCTGGACAGAACCCGCTCGGGGCGACCTCGAAGCCGATGCGGCTATCCGGCGAGGTCTATGAGTTCCTGCTGGAACGGCTGATGTCGCTGGAGATCAAGCCAGGTGAGCGGATCGGGGTCGACGCACTGGCCAGGATGCTCGACGTGTCGCAGACGCCGATCCGGGAGGCGCTGATCCGGCTCGAGGATCAGGGCCTGGTGGCCAAGCTGCACCTGTCGGGCTACCGGGCCGCTGAGCAGTTGACGCGTCGGCAGTTCGACGAGATGTGCGAGTTGAGGCTCCTGATCGAACCCGCCGGTGCGTCGAAGGCCGCCTGGCTCATGCCTGACGCCGATATCAGCGCTTTGGCGGCGCTTGCGGAGGCGATGGCCGAACCGTCATCGGCGGCGGGGCAGGCGGCCTACACGCGGTTTGCCGAACAGGATGCTGTCTTCCATGCCCGGATCAGCGAAGCCGCGGGCAACGAATTGCTGACCGGGATCCTGGCGCGGCAGACGATCCATCTGCGTCTGTTCCGGCTGCGCCGACTGCCGGCGGTGACGCAGGACGCGCTGGTCGAGCATTCGCGGATCATGTCTGCCTTCGCGGCACGAGATGCGGTGGCTGCGGAGGCGGCGATGCGCGCTCATCTGGAAAGAGCGCGGGACCGGTTCCTGAAGGCCTTCTACACCTGAACCCACCGACAGACGGTTACCGCATAATAGATATTATGCCAACTCGGCAGCTGAGAGAGTTAGGTGCCGGTGCGTGGCGGCGATGCCAGATGGGTGGCGAGCACCGTGTCGGTCTGGCGGTCGATCTCCAGCAGCTTAACCTCGTAGCCCCAGAGATCGGCCAGCTGCTTGAGCGATGCGCGTGCATCCTTCTCGTCGAGCAAGTGGCCGGGATCGGTTCGATGCTGCAGCTTCAGGCAGCGGTCTCCGGTCAGGTCGACATCGACGATCTCGATATCCACGTAGAACGTGCCGGGGTCGTAGGACGCGGCCACGCTGCGGCGGATGTCGCGGTAACCCTGTTGGTTGTGGATCGCGTCGACCAGCAGGTACGATTTCTCGGCGTCGTCGCGCAGCCTGAACAGCTTGAACTGGCGCATCACCGCCGGCGACAGGAACTGCTGGATGAAGCTCTCGTCGCGATATTCCGACCAGGCGTGCTTCAGCGTGCCGATCGCGTCGTTGTTGCCGGCGATGTCGGGGAACCAGGCGCGGTCCTCCTCATTCGGCGCCTCACACACCCGGGCGATGTCGGTCATCATCGCGTAACCGAGCGCGTACGGGTTGAAGTTCGGTCCGCCCCCGGTGTCGAAGCCGGGTTGGCTGATGACGTTGGTGGTCGAGTGGATGGTCTCGAGGAAGGCCGCGTCGTCGATCTGACCCTTGTCGTGCAGGCGCTGCATGATGCGGTAATGCACCCAGGTGGCGCAGCCCTCGTTCATCATCTTGGCTTGTGGCTGCGGGTAGAAATACTGTGCGATGAGCCGCACGATGCGGATGACCTCGCGCTCCCACGGCGCCAGGCGCGGTGCGTTCTTCTCCAGGAAATAGAGGATGTTCTCCTCCGGCAGGCCGAGCCGGCGGCGTCGTTCGGCAGCGTTGTCGAGCGCTTTTTCGGCGCGGGATCCAGGCACCGTGCGCCAGAGATCGTTGAACACGCGGTCCTCGTGCTCGCGCCGGTCGCGGTCGCGCTGCTGCTCGCCCTTCAGGTCCATCACCCGGGCGCCGCTATGACGATGCACGCCCTGGTTCTGCAGCGCGTGGGCTGCATCGAGAATGCGCTCGACCGCATGCACGCCATACTGGTCTTCGCAACGCGCGATGTAGCCGCGGGCAAATTCCAGATAGTCGAGGATCCCGGATGGCTCGGTCCATTCACGGAACAGCCGGTTGTTCTTGAAGAAATGGTTGTGGCCGAAGGCTGCGTGGGCGATCACCAGCGCCTGCATGGTGGCGCTGTTCTCCTCCATCAGATAGCTGATGCAGGGATCGGAATTGATCACCACCTCGTAGGCGAGCCCCATCAGGCCACGCTTGTAGGCATTCTCATGGCCGACGAAACGCTTGCCGAACGACCAGTGCTTGTAGATCAGCGGCATGCCGTGCGACGTGTACACGTCGAGCATCTGCTCCGAGGTGATGACCTCGATGCGGTTCGGATAGACGTCGAGCTTGAGTTCGTCGAGGGCAATCCGCTCGATTGCGTCATAGGATCGGCGGAGCGTGTCGAACGTCCATTCCGACCCGCTATAGAGCAGCTTCCCCGCATCACCCCCCTGCCCGGCCGCAGCGCCTCCCGTGCCGATGATGTCGAGCGGGCTCATGCGGTTTCCGATCGCCTGGCGAAGAGATCGCGAAACACCGGGAAGATGTCCCGCTTGTCGGCAACCTGACGCATAGTGAGCCGGTCATCGATCTCGGCGACCGTCTTGTAGCCACGCCACAGGTCGGTCTCGCCGCGGATCACCGCACCGGAGCCCACGATCTCGATATAGGCGTAGTACTGCACCAGCTTCAGGATCTGGTCGCGCAGCAACGCGCATGATTTCGGCGTGTCGGCGCCGGAATTGTCGCCGTCCGAGGCCTGCGCCACGTAGATGTTCCAGCTCTCCGCCGGATGGCGCTCGCGCTGCACGCGCAGCATCTCGACCAGTGCCGAGGAGACCACGGTGCCGCCGGTGCGCGGATCGTGGAAGAAGGTGTCCTCGTCGACCTCCTCGGCCACCTCGGCATGGCGGATGAACACCAGCTCGACACGCTTGTAGCGGCGCTCGAGGAAGACGTGCAACAGCAGGAAGAACTGCTTGGCCAGGTCCTTCATGCGCTCGGTCATCGAGCCGGACACGTCCATCAGGCAGAACATCACCGCGCGCGTCGATGGCGTCGGCGTCATGCTGAAACGCCGGTAGCGCAGGTCGACCGGATCGATCCACGGCACGCGATTCATGCGCCGGAGTGCGACGACCAGTTCGGCCTTCAGGGCTGCGAGAGTTTCCGACTGTTCGGCCGCGGGGTGCGCCTCGAGGGCCGTGATCCGGGCTTCCAGCTCGGCGACGAGATCCGGCTTCGGGCGGCGCAGGCCGATGCGGCGCGCCATCGAGTGGCGCATGGTGCGGCCGAGATCCAGCTGCGATGGCGACCCGTCGCTGCTGAGCCCGGCGCGCGTCACGCTCATCGTGTCGGTGGTGGCGATCTGTCGCTTCACCAGGTCGGGTAGTTCGAGATCGTCGAAGAACACGTCTAGGAATTCGTCGCGGGTCAGCACGAAGCGGAAATTGTCCTCGGCCCCGCCCTCCTCACCCCCCTCGCCCGGCCCGGCGCCGCCACGCCCGCTGCCTGCAGGCGGTCGCTGCAGCCGGTCGCCTGGCGAGAACACCTTGTTGCCGGAAAGGACGACATCGCGGACGCCGCTGGAAAACACGCGGTGCAGCGAAGGCTCGTGCAGCGCGTCGGACGGGATCGAGATCGCGCCGCCGTTGCCCACCTCGCGCAGTTTCCCGGAGGCTACCGCGTCGCGTGCGGCCCGCTGCACCGCGTCGCGTGCCCGGTTGAGCACACGCCGGCGGTTCTCGATGTTCTTCCCATGCGGGTTGGGACGCCTGTCGATGATATCCACGCGGTTCAGGCCACCCGTCTTCAGGCCGACTGCTTGACGCGCATGTACCACTCCACGAGACGGCGTACCTGCCGCTCGGTGTAGCCACGCGCGACCATGCGCTCGACGAACTGTCCATGCTTGGTCTCGGTATCGCCGTCCTTCTTCGATCCGAAGCTGATCACCGGAAGCAGGTCCTCGACCTGGCTGAACATGCGCTTCTCGATGACGTCGCGGATTTTTTCGTACGACGTCCAGGACGGGTTGCGGCCGCCATGCTGTGCGCGGGCGCGCAGCGAGAACTTCACGACCTCGTTGCGGAAATCCTTCGGGTTCGCGATGCCTGCCGGCTTCTCGATCTTGGTCAGCTCGGCATTCAGCAGGTCGCGGCTCAACATCTGGCCGGTGTCCGGATCCTTGAAGTCCTGGTCCTCGATCCAGGCATCGGCGTAGTCGAGGTAGCGATCGAACAGGTTCTGGCCGTAATCGTGGTAGCTCTCGAGATAGGCCTTCTGGATCTCGTTGCCGACGAACTCGGCATACCGCCCGGCGAGCTCGGACTTCAGCGCCGCCAGATACGAGGCCTCGATTTCGGCCGGGAACTGCTCGCGTCGCACCGCCTGCTCGAGCACATACATCAGATGCACCGGGTCGGCTGCGATCTCGGTCGGGTCGTGATTGAAGGTTGCCGACAGCACCTTGAAGGCGAAGCGCGTGGAGATGCCGTCCATGCCTTCGTCGACGCCGGCGGCATCGCGATATTCCTGCATGGTCTTGGCCTTGGGATCGGTTTCGCGGATGTTCTCGCCGTCATAGATCCGCATCTTCGCGTATTGCGACGAATTCGGATGCGGTTTCAGGCGCGACAGCACCGCGAAGCGCGCGAGCATCTCGAACGTGTTGGGAGCGCAGGGAGCGCCGCCCAGGGCCGAGCTGCTGATCAACTTCTGGTAGATGCGCGTCTCCTCGGTGGCGCGCAGGCAGTACGGCACCTTGATCACGCAGACGCGGTCGAGGAAGGCCTCGTTGGTGCGGTTGTTGCGGAAGGTCTGCCACTCGGCCTCGTTCGAGTGCGCCAGGATCATTCCGGTGAACGGGATCGATCCGATATTCTCGGTGCCGACATAGTTGCCTTCCTGCGTCGCGGTCAGCAGCGGATGCAGCATCTTGATCGGCGCCTTGAACATCTCGACGAATTCGAGAATGCCCTGGTTGGCGCGGTTGAGGCCGCCGGAGAAGCCGTAGGCGTCGGGATCGTTCTGGCTGTGGCTCTCGAGCTGGCGAATATCCACCTTGCCGACCAGCGCCGACACATCCTGGTTGTTGTCGTCACCGGGCTCGGTTTTCGCGATGGCGATCTGGCGCAGCTTCGAGGGGTGCAGCTTCACCACGCGGAAACGCGAGATGTCGCCGTCGAACTCCTCGAGCCGCTTCAACGCCCAGGGACTCGCGATGCCGGTGAGTGCGCGCTTCGGGATGTTGTAGCGCGACAGCAGGCTCGGCCCCATGCGATCGATGTCGAACAGACCGAGCGGGCTCTCGAACACCGGGCTGAGCTGCTTGCCGGCTTTCAGCACATAGATCGGCTCGCGCTCCATCAGCGTTTTCAACCGCTCGCCGAGTGAGGATTTGCCTCCACCGACCGGCCCCAGCAGATACAGGATCTGCTTGCGCTCCTCGAGTCCCTGCGCGGCGTGGCGGAAGAATCCCACGATCCGCTCGATGGTTTCTTCCATGCCATGGAAGTCGGCGAAGGCCGGGTAGATCCGGATGGTGCGGTTCATGAAGACGCGAGCGAGTCGTCCGTCCTTGGACGTGTCCACGGTCTCGGCTTCGCCGATGGTCTTCAGCATGCGTTCGGCGGCGGAGGCGTAGCAGGTCGGGTCCGTGGCGCAGAGCTCGAGATACTCGCTGAGGCTCATCTCGGTCTCGCGACGTTCGTCGCGCATCGCGGTCGCCAGCGTGAAGACGTCGTCGAGCGGTGCCATGGCGAACTCCTCCAATAAGCTGAGGCTGGTCAGTCTGATCACCAAGCGGGAGAATGTGAGCGTGCCTGCTCAGCTCTGCCGATTTTCGATCAGGTTCCTCCCTGTCAGGACACTGGCGGATGAGGAGCCGGAAATCCGGCCGCTTCCGTCCAATGTCGGTTGGCGTCAGCATCAAGCTTCATGCGCCGGAAGCGTGGTCCCGACGCCCTGATGCAAGGCTATAGCTGCCCAAGCTCATGTTTCAACTAAATTGCGGGCCGGACCGCTGCAACCTGAAGAAGTGGGCACGATAAGCACACACTTTGATGTCAGGTTCGGCGCGATCCGTTGGTCCGTGTCAGACCGACAGGACCATCCCGTCATGCGCAGGCTCCAGGCCGGGCGGCAGGTTGTCCTGCATCCACGACCAGTCGAGATCGGTGCCCATATGCGTGAGCACGGTCCGCTCGACGCCGAGTTGGCGCGACCAGCCATGCACCAGGTCCAGGCTGGCATGAGCCGGATGCGGCCTGCGGTGGAAGCAATCGACCAGCCATGTCCGCGTGCCCTCGATGGTCGCGAGTGCCGAGTCGGTCAGGCGGACGACGTCCGTCGAGTACGTGAAATCGCCGATGCGGAAGCCGAGCGTGGTGCTGTTGCCGTGATCCTGCTCGAACACGGCGAGGCGCATGCCCTCGATCTCGATGGTCTCCCCCGGCGCCACGCTGCGCGGCAGCAGCACCGGGCGGAAGAAGCTCGGCGGCGACCAGGGGCGGAAGGCGTATTCGAACCGCGACGCGATCTCGGCCAGCACAGGTGCCGTGCCGAACACCTCGATCGGGCGACCGACGATACGGTTCAGGCTGCGGGTCTCGTCGAGCCCGGCGACATGGTCGGCGTGCGCATGGGTGTAGAAGATCGCATCGATCCGGGGGATACCCGCCGCGAGCAGCTGGCTCTTGAGGTCCGGCGAGGTGTCGACGAGCAGGCAGCGTCCGTCATCGCCCTCGATCACGATGGAGGTTCGGCTGCGGCGGTTGCGCGGCTCTGCGGGGTTGCACACGCCCCAGTCGCCACGTCCATCGGCGCCGCCCAGCATCGGCACACCGGCGGACCCGCCGCATCCGAGGATGGTGACGCGCATGGTCAGGCGGTCCGGCTGAACAGGCGATGGAAATTGTCGGTGGTCAGCCGGCCGAGGGCGTCGTCGGTCAGGCCGCGCAGGCCGGCCAGGGTCGCAGCCGTGTGGGCGACGTAGGACGGCTCGTTGCGTTTGCCCCGCCTGGGGACGGGAGCGAGGAACGGCGCGTCGGTTTCCACCAGCAGGCGGTCGGCGGGCACCTCGCGGGCGATGTCGCGCAAGCCGGTCGATTTCGGGAAGGTCAGGATCCCCGAGAAGCTGATGCTGCCGCCGAGTGCGATGGCGGTGCAAGCGAGTTCGGCACCGGAGCTGAAGCAGTGCAGCAGGAACCGAAACGGGCCGCCGGCCGCGTGCTCCTCGGTCAGGATCCCGGCCACATCGGCGTCGGCGTCGCGGGCGTGGATCACCAGCGGCAGGTCGGCCAGGCGGGCGGCACGCAGGTGGGCGCGGAAGCTCGCCTGCTGCAGGGCGCGGATCTCGGGTTTGCCGTGGAAGTAGTCGAGCCCGCTCTCGCCGATGCCGACGATCTCCGGCGATGCGGCCAGGGCGGCGAGTTCGGCGGGGTCAGGCAGCGTCTCCTCGTCGACATGGTCGGGGTGGGTGCCGATGGTGCACCAGATCGCGAGGCCGGGGCGGGCGTGGCGGGTCAGGCCGCGATTGACCGGGGCGGCAGACAGCCTGGTGCCGATGGTGACCATTCCGGTCACGCCGGCCTCCGAAGCACGGTCGAGCAGCTCCGGCAGCTCCTCGTCGCGGAAATGGTCCAGGTGGCAGTGGCTGTCGATCAGCATCGCGGCTCAACCATCCGCAGCGGGAGCCGGCTCGACGTGGCGCGGGAAGATCCCTGCGGGCGGAGGCAGGATTGTGCCCTCCGGCAGAGGGGTGTCGAGATCGGCGATAAGGCGGTGGTCGGGTGGAACGCCGAGCTGATCGAGCAGGCGGCCCATGCTGTCGGGCATGAACGCCTGCAGCAGGATGCCCAGGTGGCGCAGCACGTCGACGAGCACGGCAAGCACGGTGCCCATGCGGGCCAGGTCGGTCTTTTTCAGCGCCCAGGGGGCCTGGCGGTCGATGTAGCCGTTGCTCGCGCGCACCAGCTTCCAGATCTCCTCCAGCGCCTCGTGCAGCGCCTGGCGGTCGATCATCTCGCGCAGCGTCGCCGGGAGGGCGTGCGCCTGGGCCAGCAGGGCGGCATCCTCCTCGGTGGCGGGATCACGCGGTGGCAGGCGGCCTTCGGTGTTGCGGGCAAGCTGCGACAAGGTGCGCTGGGCCAGGTTGCCGAGGTCGTTGGCGAGCTCGACGTTCAGCCGCGAGATCAGCGCGCGGCGGCTGAAATCGCCGTCGCCGCCGAACGGCACTTCCCGCAGTAGAAAGAAGCGCACCGGGTCGATGCCGAACTCGGCCACCAGGTCACGCGGATCGACCACGTTGCCGACCGACTTGCTCATCTTCTCGCCATCGATGGTCCACCAGCCATGCGAGTACACGCGCCGCGGCAACGGCAGGTCGGCGGCCATCAGGAAGGCCGGCCAGAACACGGCGTGGAAGCGGACGATCTCCTTGCCGACCAGGTGCAGGTCGGCGGGCCAGAAGCGCCAGAGCGGGGCGGTCTCGTCGGGGTAGCCCAGCGCGGTGATGTAGTTCACCAGCGCGTCCCACCAGACATACATCACGTGCGCTGGGTCGCCCGGCACCGGCACGCCCCATCGGAAGCTGGTCCGGCTGATGGAGAGGTCCTTCAGGCCCTGGCGGACGAAGCTCATGACCTCGTTGCGTCGGCCCGGAGGCCCGATGAACTCGGGATGCGCCTCGTAGAAGGCGAGCAGACGGTCCTGCCACTCGGACAGCTTGAAGAAGTAGGAGGGCTCGGTGACCCACTCGACGGGTGCACCGGTCGGAGCCACGCGCACGCCATCGGGGCGCAGCACGAGCTCGTCCTCGCCGTAGAAGCTCTCGTCGCGGGTGGCGTACCAGCCCTCGTATGCGCCGAGATAGATCTGACCGGCCTCCTGCAGGCGGCGCCAAAGTGCCGTGCAGGCCTCGGTGTGGCGCGGCTCGGTGGTGCGGATGAAATCGTCGTACGAGATGTTCATCGCACCCGCCATGGCGCGGAAATCGGCGGAGACGCGGTCGGTGAAGTCCTGCGGCGGCACCCCTGCGGCAAGGGCGGCCTGCTCGACCTTCTGGCCGTGCTCGTCGGTGCCGGTCAGGAAGAACACCTCGTACCCGTCGAGCCGCTTCCAGCGCGCCATCACGTCGGCGGCGATCGAGGTGTAGGCGTGCCCGATATGCGGCGCACCGTTCACGTAATAGATCGGTGTGGTGATGGTGAAGCGCTTGGTCATCGTCCGCCGTCAGGAAAAGCCGGGTTCAGGAAAGACTGGCCAGCAGGTTCAGGCTAGACAGCAGCGCCTGCCGCTTGTCCAGGTTGAACCGTTCGGTCTCGTCCTGAACGCGGCGGATCTGCTGCCAGATCGCGATGTCGTCGCCGGGATCGCCGGCACCCGGGGCCAGGCGGGCCGCGTCGCGTACCCGTACGGATATGGCGTCGCCGAGCAGGGTCAGGAAGGTCGCGAAGCCGCCCTCCTGGCGGATGACCGCATCGGCCATCTGGTAGGCACGGCTGCCACTGGCGCCACCGGAGGCGATCAGCTCGCGCACCAGCCCGTCGAGCGCGATGCCGCCTTCGCTCGCCAGTGCCAGGGCCTGGCCGGGTGACCCGCGGGCGAGGCCGATCAGCGCCTCCCGTTCGGACGGGTCCTGGTTCGGGAGGTGCGCGAGCAGGACCTGGCGCATCGCGTCGTCGTCGAGGGATGCGAGGCGCAGCGTGCGGCAGCGGCTGCGAATGGTCGGCAGCAGGCGTCCGGGGGCGGCGCATGCGAGCAGCAGGACGGTCTGCGGCGGCGGTTCCTCGAGAAGCTTCAGCAGCGCGTTCATGGCGTTGCGGTTGAGGAACTCGGCACCGTCGATGATCACGACGCGCCAGCCACCCTCGGCGGCGGTGCGCCGGAGCAGCTCGCCGACCGGGCGGACATCCTCCACGACGATCTCGCCGCGATGGCGCTGGCGCTTCTCGTCATAGCCGCGGGCGACGGTGATCAGGTCGGAATGGCTGCCGGTGGCAACGCGGCGGAACACCGGATCGCGGGGATCGAGGAACAGGCTGTCTCCGGAGGACCGACGATCCTGGGCGGCCAGCAGCCAGCGGGCGAAGCGGAAGGCGAGCGTGGCCTTGCCGATGCCGGCGGCCCCGGTGAGCAGCCAGGCGTGATGCAGGCGGGCGCTGCGGGCGGCGGCGAGCAGCGTGTGTTCGGCGTCGGCGTGGCCGATCAGCTGGTCCTGTTCGCGGGGCGACGGGTGGGCCTCCTGGGAGCTCATGCCGGGAGGCGCCGATCGATCTCGGTAAGCAGGGCCTGCTGCACCTGTTCGACGTCGCCGCCGGCATCGATGGTTGCGATGCGGCCGGGTGCCTGGTCGGCGATGCGGCGGAACCCGTCGGCGACGCGCAGGTGGAAGGCCTCGTCGAGCCGCTCATAGCGGTCGGAGCCACCGCCGCGCTGCTGCATCCGAGTGCGGGCCAGGGTGCGCGGCACCGCCAGCAGCAGGGTGAGGTTCGGCATCAGGCCGGTGAGGTCGATCAGGCGGGCGATGAATTCCAGCAGCGCCGGGTCGCCGTGGGCGAGCCCGTAGCCCTGGTAGGCCAGGGTGGAGTCGAAGAAGCGGTCGCAGATGACGACCTGACCGGCATCCAGGGCGGGGCGGATGGTGCGCTCGATATGGTCAAGCCGGGCGGCGAAGTGCAGCAGCACTTCGGCGCGCAGGCTGAGGCCGTGGTCGCCCTTGAGCAGGAACTCGCGCAGCTGCTCGGCGCCAGGCGCGCCACCCGGCTCCCGGGTGCGCAGCACCTTGCGGCCGCGGCGGGCGAGTGCGTCGTCCAGCAGCCGCGCCTGGGTCGATTTGCCGGCGCCCTCACCGCCCTCGAGGGTGATGAAGAGGCCGCGCGTTAAGGGTTCGGTCACTTCCCGCCGACATAATGCGCCAGCACAGCGACTGCCCGGGCCGGCAGTCCCTTGCGCTCGACGCTATCGCTGGCCACCAGCGGCACCTGGATGTCGTTCACACCGGCCCCGGAGATGGTGATCTGGCCGACCTGCTCGCCGCGACGGATCGGAGCGGCGACCGGCGACTGGTAGTCGAGGGCGACCTTCACGCGGCTCTGCCAGCCATGCGGGACTGTGAGCACCAGGTCGGCGCCGGCGCAGAGATCGACCGTGGGTGCCACGCCGAGCCAGACCGGTGTCGATTGCAGCACCTGGCCGCGGGTGAGCACGCGGGCGTTCTCGAAGTTGGCGAACGCCCAGCCGAGCAGCCGCTCGCCTTCCGCCGCACGCGCCTTCGAGGAGGGCAGGCCGTTCACCACCATGACGATGCGCCGGCCGCCGCGATCGGAGCTGGCGCAGAGGCCGAAGCCGCCGGCGTCGGTGTGTCCGGTCTTCAGGCCGTCGGCGAGGCCCTTATCGACCAGCACGTTGCGGTTGCCCTGGTTGATGTTGTTGAACTTGTAGTCGTGTTCGGAAAAGAAATGATAATAGTCGGGAAAGTCGGCGATCAGGCGATGCGCCAGCGTCGCCACGTCGTGGGCCGACATGTAATGGTCCGGAGCGGGCCACCCGGTGACGTTCTCGAAGTTGGAGTTGGTCAGCCCGATGGTGGGCGCGGTCTTGTTCATCAGGGCCACGAACTGGTCCTCGGAGCCGGAAATGCCCTCGGCCAGCACGATGCAGGCATCGTTGCCCGACTGGATGAGCATGCCGCGGATCAGGTCCTGCACGGCGATCTGCCCGCCCAGCGGCACGAACATCTTCGAGCCCTGCATGCGCCAGGCCTTCTCGCTGACGCCCAGCATCTGGTCGAGATGCAGCCGGCCGGATTTCAGCATCCCGAACACGATGTAGGCGGTCATCAGCTTGGTCAGCGACGAGGGCGGCATGCGCTCGTCGGCGGCCTTCTGCAGCATCACCGTGCCGGTCTGGAAATCGGCGATGTAGGCCCAGCGCGCCTCGGTATCGAGCGGCCCGACCGGCGTATCGGCAGGGCTCGACGGCGCGCCAGCGGTGCTGCCGGAACTGTCGGAATCATCGTCGGAGCCGGCGCCCGGAGCGGCCTTCGACGCCGCCGTCGCGCCCGCATGATGCGGCCGGGCCAGGGCGCCGAATTGGAGCGAGGAGGAGAGCGCGATGCCGCCGGCACCGGTCAGCAAGAACCTTCTGCTAGGCACTTCGATCCCTATTCGACGATGATACGCGCCCCGGTTACCCCGGCACGACGGGCTTGGTCCAGAGCCGCATCGGCGTCCGGGGTGCGCTGGAACGGTCCTTCGCGCACGCTATACACGACCTCCCGCCCCTGCCCGTCGCTGCTGACCGCACCGTTGATTTCGGCGGCGACCTGGTCGGCATAGCTGCGCTGGTTGAACTGGCCGCCATCGATCCACAACATGCCGGGGTCGGCGATGCCCTGGGTGACGCGCGGAGGCAGCCGGTCGGGAACCGGTGCGGAGTCGCCGGCCTGGGGCCCCGCCGGCGAGGCAGCGCCGATCGTGGTCTGCGGTAGCGCAGAGGCGGGCGAACCGGGCGGCCCGAGGGATTGTTCCTGCACCGCCTCGACCGGGGCGGCGGTCATGGGCAGCTGGTTGCTGCCGGGCACCTGCGAGGCGAGTTGGCGACTGGGCCCGCTATCGAGCGAGATCGCCACCCGTGTCGGCGTGCCGGGATGCATGCCGAGCAGGCGGGCTGCGGCCGGTGTGACTGCGAGCAGCCTGCCTTGCGCGGCCGGTCCGCGATCGTTCAGCCGGATCTGGATGCTGCGGCCGGTCTCCAGGTCGGTGACCGAGAGGATCGCCGGCAGCTGCAGCGTCTGATGCGCGCCGGCCAGCGCCTCGGGATCAAAGAGCTCGCCGTCGGCGGTCAGGCTGGACGGATGCGGCCCCTGCACCACGGCAAGGCCGGTCGCGTGGTAGTCGAACTGCTCCTTCGGGTAGAACCAGGCGCCGCCGTCGCCCTGCCAGGCGCTGCCGACCACGTAGTGCGCAGCGGCAACCGGGTGCGGCGCTGCGGCGCGGCGCTGGCAACCGGCGATGCCGATGCCGGCGGCGATCATCACCGCCAGCGGGACGATCCGGGTCCGGCGACGCAAGCTCACGCCGCCGCGTTGCCGATGAGGCCGACCGCGAGAGCATAGAAGTCCGACGGGTTGTAGCGCCGGATCACGTTGAAGTTGCCGTAGATCATGAAGGCATCGCCACCGGCGCCATCGGGCAGCAGCAGCGCACCCTCGACGCCGGGTTGGGAGAATCGGCCGCCATCGCTGCGCCGCACCCCGGCGGCGTCCCAGCGGGCGAGCGAACGCATCGATTGCCGACCGGCCTGGCCGGGGTCGATCGGCGCGGTCAGGGTGACCGGCTGGCCCCAGGGTTGGCCCTCCACCCAACCGCACTTGCCGAGATAGTTGGCGATCGAGGCGAACACGTCGGCGCGGCTGGTCCAGATGTCGCGGCGGCCATCGCCGGTGTAGTCGACGGCGTAGCGCAGGTAGGAGCTCGGCATGAATTGCGGCTGGCCCATGGCGCCGGCGTAGCTGCCGATCATCCGCGACGGCGTCACGTCGCCGTTGCCGAGGATGCGCAGGGCGTTCATCAGCTCGGACCGGAAGAAGCTGGCGCGCCTGCCGTCATAGGCCAGGGTGGCCAGCGAATCGACGACGTTGAAGGTGCCGATCTTGGTGCCGAAATTGGATTCGAGGCCCCAGATGCCGACGACGATGCGCGGGTCGACCCGGTAGCGCCGCCAGATGTCGGTCAGCAGCGCGAGCTCGGCCTGGTAGGAACTGCGCGCCCCGGCCAGCCGCTGGGGGCCGATCACCCGGGCCCGATACTGCGCCCAGGTCAGGGTGAATTCGGGCTGATGCCGATCGAGCTCCAGCACGTGGGCGTTCGGCGCCGACAGGGCGAGCGCCTCATCCAGCACCGAGCCCGGCACGCCATGGCTGGCGGCTTCGGCGCGGACACCCTCGAGGAAAGCGGCGTAGGAGCCGGAGCCCGGAGGCGACCGGGTGCGACCGAATGCCGCGGGCACGAATGGCGCGGTCAGGCTCAGGGCGCCGATCGAGACGAGTGCGGAGGTCAGGGCGCGGCGGGTTTTCATGGCGGGTACCTGTGGCACACGCTCCATCACCGCACAACGCGTGCCGGGCTGCCGGGCCCCGCGGGTGCGACCTGAGCGACGTCAGGGACGTCAGGGACCGGGCTTGCGTCCTTCGCGGGCGCCATACAGGAGATAATGCAGGAACGGGTTCACCTTGGAGGCGACGACGTCCTGGTTCTGCGCGAGATACCACTCGGTCTTGAAGAAGGCGTTCGGATTGCGGCCTTCACGCGCCCCGTCCTCGAAGAAGTGGCGGATCGGATCGAGACCCGCGGCCGCGACGTCCGGGTAGGTCTTCAGATACCAGTCCGGATCGAACAGCAACGAGATCGCCCGGATCGGGCTGCCGGTGACGCTGGTGAGGACGACCGGTGTCGCGATTCCAGCCGTCGGAGCGGGCGCTGCCATGTCGCCGGCCGGTGCGATGGAGCGCGGCTTGCTCGCCGGCTCGCGAGGCTCGGCCGCCACCGGCTCCGCGACATCAGCCGCCTGGATGACAGGTTTTGCCACGGCTCGCTTGCCGGGTCCCCGACTGCCGGCGCCGGTCCTGACTGCCGAGGCGGTATCGGTCGCCGGCCTCTTTGCGGCGCCTGGGGTCGTCGCGTTGCCTGGGGTCTTTGCGGCACGCGGGGTCGTCGCATTGCCTGGGGTCTTTGCGGCACGCGGGGTCGTCGCGGCGCCTTCGACTTTCTTGATCCCCGAGGTCTTGCTGGTCCCTGTGGTCGTCGCCGGGACCGGGCTGGACGCCATCTTGCTCTTCTGGTTGGCCAATGATCTCAATCCGAACAGGGAACGGTTCGAGGCTAACCGATCGAACACGCGACGTCAGCAGCGTTCTCGGGACGATGTCGTGGCGCAACCAGCTGTGCCGCCGGAGCGTTGCGCGGCCCACAGGGTGGGATTGGCAGTGGCGAAACAGGCACGCACGAACGGAGCTTCGAGGCCGATTGGCGTCTCGAGGCACAGGGGCCTGATCACCCTCGGCGCGATCGTGGTCCTGATCATCCTCCTGATCCTGTTCTGGTCATGGGATTGGTTCATCCCGCTGGTGGACAGCCAGGCCACGGCAGCCGTCGGCCGCAAGGTCACGATCCAGCATCTGCATGTGCGTCTGGGTTCGGTGACCGGGATCACCGCGGACGGGGTCGCCGTCGCCGGAACCGACCAGTTCCCGAAGCCGCTGGCCACGACCGACCACCTGACCGTGAATGTCGAGCTGCTGCCACTGATCCGGCATCGCCAGATCGTGCTGCCGCTGGTCGATCTGGATCATCCGGTGGTGGACGCGCTGGCGCAGCGTGACGGCACCAACAACTGGACCATCGGGTCTTCCGGCAAGACCGGCTCCAAGAGCAGCAGCTCGTCGCAGCCGTTGCTGGGCGTGCTGCGGATCGAGGATGGGCATGTCCATGTCGATGATCCGAAGCTGAAGGCGAACTTCAACATCACGGTCGCCACCGAGGGCACGCCGGACCCGGCCGTGCGGCCGATCCCTGCCGACCAGGGGCACATCGTGGCAGATGCCACCGGAACCTATGCCGGGCAGCCGATCACCGGGCACTTCGTCGGTGGCGCGATCCTGTCGCTGCGGGACAAGGCCAGGCCGTATCCGATCGACCTGCGGGTGGCCAACGGCCCGACCCACGTGTCGCTGGCCGGCACCATCGAGCAGCCGCTGACCTTCGGGGGGGCACGCCTGAAGCTGGTGTTCGCCGGGCCCGACATGTCGCTGCTGTTCCCGTTGACCGGGGTGCCGATCCCGCAGACGCCGCCCTACAGCGTGACCGGCGCCCTCGACTACAGCCGCCAGCGGATCGTGTTCCGGGACTTCAAGGGCAAGGTCGGATCGAGCGACCTGAACGGCACGATCACCGTGCTGCCGAAGCAGGTGCCCGATATCGACGCGGAGCTGTTCTCGCACAACGTCGACCTGGCCGACCTGGGCGGGTTCATCGGAACCAGTGCAGGCCATGGCAGTGCCGCCGCCCCTGCGCAGAAGGCGGCGTCGAAGGCGGGGTCGTCGAAGGCGGCGAGCAACGGCGACGTGCTGCCGACCACGCCAATCAACATGCCGAAGATCAAGGCTGCGGACGTGCACCTGGCGTATCGCGGCGACCATATCGAGAACCGCGACGTCCCGCTCGACAACATCGTCGCCAGGCTGGACATCCGGAACGGCGACATCGACCTGAAGCAGCTCGACTTCAAGGTCGGCACCGGCACCATCTTCAGCAGTGCGTCGCTGGACCCGGTCGGGAGCTCGCTGAAGACCCGGATGCATGTGGACTTCCACCGTGTCGACCTGTCGCGGCTGTTGCAGGCGACGCACACCTTCCACGGCCAGGGCGTGATCGGCGGCAAGGCCGACCTCACGACCGAGGGCAACTCGATCGCGACCATGCTGGGCAACGGCAGCGGCGGCCTGACGCTGGTGATGTCGGGAGGCGGCGACATCAGCGCGCTGCTGCCGGACATCGCGGGCCTGGAGGTCGGGAACGCGATCCTGTCGGCGATCGGGCTGCCGAGCCGCGCGGCGGTGCAGTGCTTCGTGCTCGACATGCCACTCAAGGACGGCATCCTGTCGACCAACACCTTCCTGCTGCAGACGTCCGAGGCGCGCTCGGTCGGCAAGGGCACGGTCGACTTCCGGAACCAGACGCTGGATTACAGCCTGACCACCCGGTCGACGCATTTCAGCGTGGGGTCCCTGCCCGGCCCGATCAACATCATCGGCAAGCTCGGCAAGCCGGGCATCATGCCCGGAGCCGAAGTCGTCGCGCGTGCCGGTGCGGCGACCGGTCTCGGCATCGTGTTGGCGCCGCTGGCCTTGCTGCCGACGATCCAGTTCGGGGTCGGGGATGCCGGGGTCTGCGCCGGTGCGTTGCAGGATACGCGCACCCATCCGGCGGCACCGAGCGCCGTCGTGCCCGCAAAACGTCACCGGCGTTGAGACGGGCGCCACCGGGCACACATTCGGTGGCAATTATAGGGGGTGACGCGGGACGAGGGCAGCCCTATGCCACCGGGCCGGGGAACGGTCCGCCTGGGCGATAGCGGGGGCGGCCTGCCTCCGTTCCACGAGCGCTGCCGGAGACGTCACGCCTTGCCTCTCAGTCCAGCGCTCACGACGATCCGGACGGCCTGAGGCGTGTTTGCCCTCAGCGTGACCGGCCTGTTCAAGTCGGCCGGGGCCCACCCGCTGTTGCAGGTGGTCGCGATCATCGTGGGGACCTTCATCCTCGAGGACGCGGCGACCGTGCTCGCTGCCATGCAGGTTCAGGACGGCAAGCTCAACTGGATGCTGGCGCTTGCCGCACTCTATGCCGGGATCGTCCTTGGCGACCTCGGGCTGTATGGCCTGGGTCGCCTGGCCTCGCACTGGCCATGGGCGCTGCGTTTCCTGCCGGAGCAGAAGCGCTCGAGTGGCCGCAACTGGATCGAGAAGCGCGTCTTCCGGGTGGTGTTCATCAGCCGCTTCGTGCCGGGCGCCCGGTTGCCGACCTACACCACCTGCGGATATCTGCATGCGAGCTTCCGGCGCTTCGCGCTGGCGGCGATCCTGGCGACCTCGATCTGGACGACGCTGCTGTTCATCGTCTCACGGCATATCGGCCAGTTCCTGATCGACCATTTCGGAGCCTGGCGGTGGGCGGGTATTGCCGTGTTCGTGGTGGCGATCGTGCTGATCGGCCGTCTCGTCGCGAGGCTGCAGAGAGACCCTGAATGAGCGATCTTCTGGCGGCCCTGGCGCCCGCGACACGGCCGCGCACCCTGTCCTCCTTCGAGTTCTGGCCGGGATGGATCTTCTACACGCCGGTGGTGCTGTTCTGGATCCTGCTGGGCTTGCGGCACCGGAGCTTCACGCTGCCGACCGCGGCCAACCCGGGCGTCGAGACCGGCGGTCTGTGCGGCGAGCGCAAGAGCACGTTGCTGGACCAGGCCGGACCGGAAGCACGCGCCTGGATCGCGCCCTACGTGGTGTTCCAGACCGGCACCGACGATCTGTCCCGTGCGCAACAGGCGCTGGACGCCGCGGGTCTCCGCCTGCCGCTGGTGGTAAAGCCGGATATCGGCTGCAACGGCACCGGCGTGCGCCTGGTGGAAACGCCGGGTGCACTGGCGGAAAGCCTGGCTGCGTTCCCGCGCGATGTGGCGCTCGTGCTGCAGGAGCTGGTGCCGTTCGATGGCGAGGCCGGGATCTTCTACATGCGGGCGCCGGGTGCAGCCATCGGGGAGGTCACCTCGCTCACCCTGAAGCAGGCTCCGATCCTGACCGGCGACGGGCATTCCAGCATCCGCCAGCTGATCCTGCAGGACGAGCGGTCGCGACTGATCCCGGAGCTCTACATGCCTCGGCTGGCCGGGCGGCTCGACGAGGTGCTGGCGGCGGGCGAGCGGTTCCGGCTGGTGTTCGCCGGCAACCACTGCAAGGGCTCGATCTTCAGCGACGGCGCCAACGAGATCACCCGGGCGCTGACGTCACGGGTCGATGCGATCATGCAGGACATCCCCGACTTCCATTTCGGCCGGCTCGATGTGCGTTTCGAGAGCTCGGCGGCGCTGCGGGCGGGGGAACGGTTCCGGATCATCGAGATCAACGGCGTGGGTTCGGAGGCGACCCACATCTGGGATCCGGGCACGACGTTGCGCGCGGCCTATCTCGACCAGTTCAGGCATTATCGCCGGGCGTTCGAATTCGGGGCGATGATGCGGGCCCGGGGAGCGCGGCCGAGCGGGGTGCGCGAGCTGTTCTCTTACTGGAGACTGCAGCGGCGACTGATGGCGTCGTATCCGCTCAACGACTGAGCGGCGACCTCTAGCCGGGGCAATTGGTCGGAGCGCCGCCGGAGCCGAAGATGTACTGGCTGACCTGCTGCTCGAGGTTGCTCGGCTCGCAGGTGTCGGTGATCAGTCCGCCGGGTGCCAGCAACTGCGCGGATTTGCCCGGGCTGATCATCAGCGCGTTGCCGGATGTCATGGTGCTGCTGCCGATCGAGAGGCGACTATCCGCCGGCAGTCGCAGGCCGTCCTGGATGCGGAACTGCACCTGCGACATCATCGATCGATCGTCGAGGGTGATCGCGGTCACCTTGCCGACCGGGACGCCGGCCAGCATGACGTCGGCACCGGATTGCAGGCCGTTCGACGACAGGAACGTCGCCATCAAGGGGTAGCCATCGCCGCGGCCCCGGCTGACGGTGGCGGTCGCATAGCCATAGAAGCCGAGTGCGATCGCCAGCACCGCGGCACTGGCGGCGATCGAAGCGAAGCCATGGCGGGAGATCTGCGGCGCATCCGTCGTCATGGTCATTCGGCTGCAGTAGCGTTCCGGCCAGCCTGCCGCAAGAGCCCGGGTCGGCCGCCGATGCTTGCGGGCCGCCTCGTTATGCGGCACTCCCCGGTGCTCGCTTCCTCGACCGGACCCATCGCATGACGACACTGCAGGCGCTCATCATCGCCTTCCTCCAGGGGGTGACCGAGCTGTTCCCGGTCAGCAGCCTGGGCCACGCGGTGATCCTGCCGGCCCTGCTGCACTGGGCCCTCGACGAGCGCGGGATCACCTTCCTGCCGTTCCTGGTGATGCTGCATGTCGGCACCGCGGCTGCCCTCTTGCTGTATTTCTGGCGGGACTGGCTGGCGATCGGCGCCGGCGTGCTGGGTCTGGCCGATCCGCTGCATGTGCGTGAGAGCCGGCACATCCTGCTGCTGATCGTGGTGGCGACGATCCCGGCGGTGGTGATCGGCTTCGCCTTCGAGAGCCTGCTGCGCGCACTGTTCGGAACGCCCTCGATCGCCGCGATCTTCCTGATGCTGAACGGGCTGATGCTGTTCGCGGGCGAGCGGCTGCGCGGGCGAGCCGCCGGCAGGGCGGACCGGCCGATCGCCGAGCTCACCATCATCGACGCGCTGATCGTCGGGTGCTGGCAGTGCCTGGCGTTCCTGCCGGGGATCTCGCGGTCCGGCGCCACCATGACCGGCGGTCTGCTGCGCGGCATCGATCACCAGGCCTCGGCGCGGTTCTCGTTCCTGATCGCGCTGCCGGTGATCCTGGCGGCGACCGCCTCGCAGGCATTGAAGCTGCACCATGCGCATGTCGGGTTCGCGGCCCTGCAGCCGGCGCTGCTCGGAGCCTTGGTGGCCGGGATCACGGCGCTGGCCAGCACGGCGTTCCTGATGCGCTACTTCCGCGAGCACGATAACTGGGCGCTCAGCCCGTTCGCGATCTACAGCATCATCGCCGGCGCCGGCAGCTTCGTCGCGCTGCGGGTGTTCTGAGGATGGCTGGGAATGGTTGGGGTCGGCTGGTGGCCCTGGCTCTGGCGACCGGCCTGCTCTGCGGTGCGGCACCGGCCAACCTCGCCACGACGCCGATCTCGCGCATGGATCTCGGCTGGTGGCATGCCCGGTTCGAGGCGAAGCAGGCGGAGCTGAAGCGTCGGCCGATCGACCTGTTGTGGATCGGCGACTCGATCACCCAGAACTGGGAGCTCGACGGGCCGCAGCCGTGGCGGCAGTTCGCAGCCGTCTGGCAGCGCTTTTATGGCGATCGACATGCGGTCAATCTCGGCTTCAAAGGTGACAGCTCCTGCCATCTGCTCTGGCGGCTGCAGCATGGCGAGCTCGACGGGGTGTCCCCCCGTGGGGTTATCCTGCTGATCGGCGCCAATAATTTCGGCCACATCCATACCGACGCCGAACAGACCCTTGCCGGTATCCAGGCGGTGCTGGCCGAGATCCATCAGCGCCTGCCGGCGACGCACATCCTGCTGCTGGGGGTGCTGCCGTCGATCCGCTCGGCCTGGGTCACGGAGAATACGGCGCGCCTGAATGGGGAATTGCGCCGGTATGCCGCATCGGGACCTGGTTATCTGAGCTTCGTCGATGTCGGCGACCTGTTTCGCCATGACGGGGTGGTGGATCCGGCGAAGTTCCTCGACCCGCATCTGACGCCGCCGGACCCGCCGCTGCATCCGACGGCGCAGACGCAGGAACAGATCGCACAGGCGATCGAGCCGTACGTGGCGCGGATGCTGGGCGACCACCCGCACCACTGACGTTAACCATTGTGAAACCCGGGCGGCGCTAGTCTGCGGCAGTTCCGGGAGCGAATGGCGCGATGCGTCCACACATCTTTCTCGCGACGCCCTGTTATGGCGGCGTCGTCGGCCAGGGCTACATGCAGTCGGTCTGCGCCCTGATGGCGGCTGCACCGTCGGCCGGGCTCGACCTGACGCTGGCGCTGCTCGGGCAGGACGCGCTGATCACGCGTTGCCGCAACACGCTGGTCGGGCATTTCGTGGCGCATCCGCTGGCGACGCATCTGCTGTTCGTCGATGCCGACATCTCGTTCGAGCCCGAGCAGGTGTTCCGGCTGCTTCGTGCAGGCAAGCCGATCGCGGCCGGGGTGTACCCGCTGAAGGCGTATCATTGGGACCGGGCGTCACGCGAGCGAGTGGCCGGCGGCGAGGCAGCAGAAACTGCCGGGCTGCACTATGTCGGCGAGCTTGAGGCGGCCGGGCGGGTCGAATGGGAGGGGGATTTCGCTACCGCGACGTTCGCCGGCACCGGCTTCATGCTCATCGAGCGGGCGACGCTGGCTGCCCTTGCTGCAGCACATCCGGAAACACGCTACCGCCACATCCACGCCTATTCGGCCGGGGGACAGGCGCCGTGGGACAATCATGCGCTGTTCGATTGCCTGATCGACGCCGAAACCGGCGTTTACATGAGCGAGGACTTCACCTTCTGCCATCGCTGGCGGCGGCTGGGCGGGCGCGTCTGGCTCGATACGGGTGGCCGCCTCACCCATACCGGCCCTTCGGATTATCACGGTGCTCCCGCGGACCGGCTGCAGCCCGGCCGAGCGATGATCGACATCGACCGCGCAGCCTGACGTCCGGGGCACCGGAACCGGATCGGGCGTTCAGGCAAGGCTTGTCCCGGCGGTTCGCGTGACCGGCGCGGCGGCCACGGTGCGCGCGATCGATGCCGCATGACGACGCCTGCTGCGGGCGAGCCAGCCGCCGCCGTAGATGGCAAAGTTGTGCAGCGATCGGTAGGAGCCGATCTGTGCGTCGGCCAGCGTCTGCAACAACGACGTCGTCGGCCGCATGTGCGCAGCACGCACCGTCACCGGGCCGCAGACACCGTCCTGATGCAGGCCGAGTGCCGCTTGCAGGAGATGGATGCTCGTTCCAGGACCGCGGTTCCAGCCGAAATCGAACAGCATCAGGTCGATCCCGGGTGGCATGTCGGCGCAGGACATCGGGTTCCAGAAATGCGCCCTGGCGATCGCGCCGTAGATCGACAGCGAGAGGCCGCGCATCGTGTCGACGCCGATCGCGGTCGTCTTCAACCATGACGCCAGCGCAGGTGCGCCGACCCCCATGTTCGAGCCGATGAGCACGCCTGCTCCGACGGCGCCGCCGGTCCAGTTTCCGGTATCGCGCGGGTCATCGACGTAGCCGCCCTCCTCCATCCGCGTGAAGACGCTGCATGCTTGGAAATCCAAGTCGGGCACCGTCTCCGCCTGAGGGTGCGCGGTCGCGGGGACGGGCAGCGGCGGTCTGGCGGGCTTCATCGTCAGCCGTTCCACTCGATGCTCATGAAGCCGTCGGCTCCACGGCCGGCGGTTCCGGTCGCACCGCCGGAGCCGCCGCCGCCCGGCCACGTTCCAGCGATCCCGGCGATCCCGCCGATACTTGCGGTCGCACCCTGCACGCCGTAGCTGGCCCCACCGGCGCCGCCGACCGAGATGCCGCCGAGCTGGTAGCCGGACTGGCCGCCACTGACGCCGATCGAGGCCACGGAATTGAGATTGTTGCTGACCGGCGCGCCCGGAACGCCGCCCGTGCCCGACTGCCCGTTGCCTCCCGACTGGCCGCTGCCGCCGCCGCTCATGATGACGCGCTGGTCGAAACTGGTCGTGGTCGAGCCGCTGGTGCCGCTGCCGATCTGCAGCGCATAGGTCATGCCTGCGGTCACCGGAATCAGGACCTCGATGTAGCCGCCGCCGCCGCCGCCGCCGCCGGGATATCCGGAAGCCGAAGCGCCACCGGTGCCACCGGCAGCCCAGGCCCGCACCAGGATGCTCGAAACGCCGGCCGGGCAGCTCCAGCTATAGGTTCCGCCGGATCCCCAGGCGGCGCGGTTGCGCTGCACCGCCGCGCTGACGAAGGACGTGGTGGCCAGGCTGGCGCTGGCGTCGCCGACGGCAACCGTGGGCGCGGTCGGGTTGCCGAGGAAGGCGGGCGAGATGATCGGTGCGGCCTGCGGCAGCTTCACCGCGATGAACGGTGCGCCTGCGGCGGCGGTGATCATCGCCGCCGTCACGGCCACGGCCAAGGGCGGCACGACGATCTGCCACAGCGGCATGAACCCGGACGGTACGCTGCCTGGCGCCGTCGCTGCGAACGACACCCGCGCCTGGATCACCGTCGCCTGCGCCTGGCCGTTGCCCTGCGCGCCGATCAGCGTCTGCGTCGGATTTGCGGAGTTGTAATATGCGACCGCGGCACTGCCGGCCTGGCTCTCGACCACGCAGCCGGAGATTACCGTGGTGCCGGTTCCGGGCAGTGTCAGCGCCGTGGATGCGGTGTTGATGCCGACCTTCAGCAGCAGGTCGCCGTCGGGCGGCAACGCACCATACGAGGCGACATCGATCGTCGTCGGCAGTGTCATGCTGCCTGGCGCAATCGCCACGGTCAGGCCGCCGCCCGGGGTGCAGGCCAGGCCATCGGCATAGGCGGTGCCGTCACCGATGGTCATCTTGGCGAGGTAGCCGAGGGCAACCATTGCGTTGCGCGCCTGCAGCAGCTGATCGGTGTCGAGCGGCACCGCCCCGACATAGACGATTTGACGATCCAAGCATCCGTACTCCGGTTGGCACGAACCACGCGGGGAGACGCGGGCCGCAAGGGTGCAGTGATCGTGGAAGGAGCCGGGCGAGAGGCCGGATCAGCCGGAGACGGCGGTCCAGGCAACACTGCCGGCGGGGGCAGCCCGGCCGATCGCCTCGTACAGACTGGAGGTTTCGACCGGCAGGCTGGACACGGGCGTCACTGCCACCAGGCTATCGGCCTCACGGATGCCGATCTGCCGGGCGCTTGGAATGTAGCTGCTGGCCGTGGTCCCCGGCTCGATCTGCCAGCACTGCGTCAGCACCGGAGCGCTGACAGGCCCGATCGCGGCACCGATCAGCATGATCGATACCCGACGCTTACCGCTGCCGGCGCCGGGAAGAGCCGTAGGCAGGGTCGCCGTGATCCGCTGCCACTTGCCGGCCATGCCCAGCCTCGAAGGCTGGATGACGGCACTTCCGGCGCGATCGGGATCGCTGATCCGCAGGCTGAAGACGAGCAGGTCGGGGTCGCTCGGCAGCATCACCCAGGCTGATCCGGTCACCGCATTGCCGTCCGACGCGACGACAGCCGCAGGTCCGGTGATGCTGCCGCCTCGGATGATGCTCACCTGCAGCACCGGCTGCCCGGCCCACACCGCATCGGCGGCCGCTCCCTCGAGCGCCCATTGCGCGCCGGCACCGGTCGCTGCCGCCACGCAACCGCTCCAGCCGACGCTGTCCTTGATCAGGTTGAAGCCGCGAGGCTCGATCAACGGGGTTGCCGCGCCGCTGGCCGGGACGGTGTATCGCGTGACGTAGCGTCCGGCGATCTGCATTGCGCCGGTGCCGTCGATGTAGCTCGCCTGCGAGGCGCGCGTGGTTCGGCTCGAGCCTGCACACACGGTCACACGGTATTGGAACGGCATTTCGCTGGATCCGAAAGCGATTCCGGCCGCGGCATAGCCGCCACCACCACCGGCAGCGGGGACCGCGCTGCTGCCATAGCCCCCGGTATCCGCGGCGCGGGATGGCTCGAAGATCTCCGGCACCTGACCGAGCAGGGTGGCGATCGCCGCCGACACGGCCGCCCGGGTGACTCGCGGGATCAACAGGTTGGCGCGGATACGGTCGCGGAAGGCGTCGTCGGTCTCGGTCGCGAGCCGCTTCAGCAGGGTGCCGAAAAAGTCGCTGCAGATCATGTCCAAGAGGCCGCCGGTCGCCGTTGCGAGCCGCGCCTGCTGGATGACGTAGAGAGTGAGCGCGTAGCAATACGACCAGGCCCACCCGGTGCCGGACAGCAGCCCGTCCAGAACCGGAGTGGCACTCACATCCGCGCCGGGTGCGGTCATGGGAAACCATGCGGCCGGCATGACGGTGCGCATCCGCGCGACCATGTCGCCGACGGAGCCCACGCCGGTATTGCCGGACCCGCTCATCCGACGGTGGCCGTCACGTTGATGAGCCCGGCGCGTACGACGCTCCCGGGCTGGCCACCGACATCGGCGGACGCGGCATCGAGCAGCACGCTCAGGACGTTGGTGATGCCGGCGTCGACGTCGTAGCAGAGACCGGCAAGACGCGAGAAACGCAGCGCCTGGCCGACGCCGAGCGCGTTCACATAGGCAACCAGTGCCGCGTCGATCTCGGTTTGCACGGTGGCCGGGACGGTTGCGGTATTGACCGTCACCACCACGTCGAGGTTGGCCACCAGAACGGTCGGCGGCGCAATCGTGATCGTGGTGCCGACCGGCCGCACCGCGTCCAGGGCAGCGGCGACCAGGGCGATCAGCGAGGCCGGGGGCGTCCCACTGCCGTCATCGACGATGACATGAACGTTGCCGGGCAGAAAAACCCCTGCGGCCGTCACGTTCTCCTGGATCGTATAGGTCAGCGACTGCTGGACCGAGGCGATCGCATAGGCCAGGGCCTGCATCGTCGCCTGCGAGCGGGTGTTGAGAAACGTGGTGAAACGGAGGCGCAACGCCGCATCGGTTTCGGCCGGTGCACCCCCACTGAAGGCATTCGCGTTCGAGACCGTATCGATCCCGAGAACCACCGTTCCGAGAACATTGACGGCGCCGGACTGGATGTTGCCGGCAAGCCCGGGCGTCACCGCCTGTACCTGCACCGTGACGCTCGGCGCACCGATGGCACGCGCATAGGGACCATTGATCACGGCGAAACTCTGCCCTGCATCGCTGGTCCGGACGGTCACGCCGTTCAGGATCGTGGCACCCTGCGACGCCGGGCTGAACGAGGACAGCGTCACCTGCCCCGTCGCCTGTGCAGCCGGGAGACGCGTCAGGCCGAAATCCTGCACCCAACTATCGACGTCGCTGCCGATGCTGGTCGCAAGCCGGGTCATCGTCAGCACCTGCAGCAGCAGGTATTGCAGCCACAACGCAACCGATGCCGACGCCTCGAGCATCGCGCGCAGCACCGAACCCACCGTAAGGTCGATCAGGCTTGCGCACGAACCCTGCACCGTCGCCGCCATCGTGTTGACGAGCGTCGAGAAGTTCTGGAGGGACAGCTGCATCTAACCACCGATCGGTAAACTGAGGACCTGCGCATTGCCGGATGTCGCGTCGGTGTAGGTGATGGTCGCGATGACCACGCCGAACCCTTCGGCGGCCAGTACGACCGTCGGCTCGGGTGTCGCGGCGACGGACGTCTCGTACGCCATCTGTGCACGGATGATCGCGGCGATCCGCTGCTGCGAGGCGATGCTGCCGACGAGGCCGGGCAGACCGGCGCCGTAGGTAAGCTGCCAGATATAAGTCCCCTGGCTGGTCAGCAGCCGATGCAGCACGCGCTGCTGGGTTTCGAGATCGTCCTCGACAAGTGCGAGATCGCCGGATGACCCGATCTGCAGATCCGCGCCGAAGCTGTGCGCAAGATCAGCCATTTGTCGGCACCGGCGCACCCGACCGCCCCTGGCCGGGCTGGACGCCTGCATGCTGGTGATGAGCCAGGCTGACGCTGGAGGCAACCGCGTCGCCGTTCACGCTCAGGCTGCCGTCGATGACGACCTTCCCGCGCATGAAGATGCTGTCGCTCGTGAGGTGGAGATAGGTGCCGGTCGCGAGGAAGATGCCGATCTCGCCGGGTTGGACAGGCGCTCCTGTTGCCGGACTGACCGGCGGCGTGGTCGTGACGTCGAACAGCCGGGCGATGACGATCGGGTGCTCCGCATCGCTCTCCACCGGCACCACCAGAACCTGGCTGCCGATCTCCGCCGGGCAGGAAATGCACAAGCCGCCCGCGGCGATCGCACTGTCGGGGATCCAGCCGCTTTCGATCCCCTCCGGCTGGATCGACACCTTTACCGCATGCGCCACTGCGTCCACGCTGGTCACCAGCGCATGCCGCGGCTGGCCGATCGCGCCGACCTGGGTGGCCGCATGGTATTTGATCGTCTCGAGCCAATCAGCCATCAACAGCTTCCCCATCCGTGTCGATCCGCGCCGTGACGTGCTGGACGAAGCCGTGCTGCAGCGACATCTCTCGCTCGATCCGGTCGATCGTGTAGATCTGGTCCCAATTCGTTCCGGTACCGGACAGCCTGAGACGATGCTGCGGCGTCAGTGTCAGCTCGCCTGCCATGCGACCGGTAATGACACGCTCATGCGCCCGAAGCCTCGCGTAACTGTTTCGCGCGAGAGCCTCGGCGTCGTCCTGCACGAGGTTCGGCCGGATCACCTGGAACTGCCGGACGGCGCCAGAAACCGTGGCTGGATATGTCGCAGTCACCTGGCGGCGCTGGCGGCTGTTCCAGCTGGACACCCTGACCTGCACCGGATCCGACAATCCGAAAGCGCGCTCCATGCCGAGGTCGGAAATCGTGAGACCCGGCGATCCGGACTGCGCTCCCGGCGGCGCATACCCGACCTCGTAGAGATTCGTGGTTCCGGTCGCCGGCTGCTTGAAATGCAGCGTGGTGCCATCGACCCACATCTCGTAGCCCTCGAGATCGGCAAGTTCCGCAAGTAGGTCCCAGCCGTTGCCGTGCCGGGAAAAACTCCCAAGTGCCGACTTGCTGTGCTGGATCTGATAGTATTGTCCGACAAGTCTCGAGGTCTGGTCGACGTCGGCCTGCAGCGCGCAACGGGATGCGAGTGCGCTCGCGATCTCGGAAGAGGTGTTGTTGAGAAAGCCCTCCTGCAGCGGAAGATCGATCAGCCGGCCGGCATGGTCACGACCATCCAGCGATGCGACGCCCGAAACCGGGTCGAGCCGGAGGCGGTCGGCGCTTCCGGTGAGCATCCGGATCCAATCCAGCTCGCCTTCTGCGGCACCAACGGGCAGGAAGCCGAAATCGATTGCGACATCCAGCGCCTGTTGATCGGCCCAGGCGACTCCGAGAACCCTGTTGATCTGGTTCAGGCTCGCCTGGACGTGGAAGCGCGCGGCCTGTGAGCTCCGCGGGCTGACAATCTCGGCAGATCGACATGCGGCGACGGGCGCGCCGTTCAGTATCAGCCGCATGCGCGGCCGTCTGACTCCGCTGACGGGCTGTATCATTGCGCCGGCAGTCCACCGGACGCACTCGCGTCGAAGTCGGGGATCTGCAACGTCACCAATCCGAAGATCATCGGGTCAGACAATCCGTTGAGGGCGGCGATCCGATACCACTGCGTCGCATCGCCAAGTTGCTGAGCGGCGACCGTAAAGAGATCGGTTCCCGCAACCTGCACTGTCTGCATCATCGACCTCAGGCATTGACGTAAGGTTGCGGAAGTGGGCCCCCCGATACTGCGAGATTGGCCCCAACTCGATTGATATTGCTGCCGGCCCTGACCAGCGCCGCCATCGCGGCCGCTTGCCCGGCTGCAAGCGAGAGGCCTGCCGCGGTGGCGAAGGTAAGACCGCCGGTGCCGGCACCGGGGGCTGCGATCGACGATCCTGCAATCGTGCTCGCAATGGTTTCTCCCGCCGAGGACAGGCCGGTCTGCACGCCGCCATAGCCGGCACTACCACCGCTCGCGGCCGCATCGGCAACCACCAGTGCTGCACCAAGCCCGGTTGTTGCCAAACCCATGGCACTTGCGGTTGCCGTCAGTTGTGCTGCGCCGTTGCGGTCGCTCAGTGCGGCATACGCGAGTGCTGCCGCGGCACCGGTCTGCAGCACGCCGAGGCCGGTACCGAGATCGTCCTGGATCGAAAAGCCGAGATCGGCGCTGCCTGAGTCATCGCCGGAAGCGTCCGGAATGATCTCGCTCTTCAGCCGATAGGAGATCACCGCGCCGCGGTCCCGGTAATCGTACTCGAAATGCACGATGACGATGTTGAAGGTATAGTCGCCGAAACTGAGAACCTGCGGAAAGCCTTGCTGCCGCATGATGTCGAGCGCGCGGGCCCGTCCGGCGGCGGTCGGACCGATGAACAGGCCGTGCCAGCTGATGCTGCCCTGGTCGGACCCCATCGCGTCGATGATCCGTCCGCCACCCGGTAGCTTGTGGATGGTGACGGCCTGGGCGCCGCCGATGCTGATCCGGCCTGGAACTTCGTGGTCCTGCAGAAGCAGCGTGCCGATGATCAACGGAGCCGGACGGCCGATCAGCAATTCGATGTTGCCGGTGAGCGGCCCGAGAAAGCCGCTCATCTCGGGATCTGCGCGCCGGAATAGATCGGCACGGCTCGCAGATTGACCCGGGATTGTCCGTGCGCTGGAAGCGATGCATCCCGCGCCTGTGACGCTGCCGTGAGCAGCCCCAACCGTCTGCCGTCGATGACGACGTTGCCCGTCAGGTTGACCACCATCGATGCGCCTGCCGCCGTTCCCTGACCGTTGCCCTGATCGGCCCGAATTCCGGGCGATCCGGGCGGCTGATACGTCTCATCCGCTCGCGCCGGGGAAGGAGAAGCGGTGCCGGCCGATCTCCGCGCCATGGCTGCCGGCGGGATGACCTGGCGTTGCAGATCGCCCTGCCGACCAGTCCCGGCGATGGAGGCGCCACCCGCGTCGATTGAGGAGCGACCCGCGATGGTCGTGTCGGATGTCCGCGATCCCGACAGGCCGGTCGAGCACGTTGATGCTGCGACTGCGCCGGAAAGCGCGGCTCGAGCGGCGAGTGCTCCGGCAGTCACGCGGTGTTCAGCAAGTCCGGGTGCGCGACCTCCTTCCCAGTGCTGCGCCGACTGACGTCCCGATGCAGCGACCGGCGCGCGTGCGGACCGGGAGAGCGGTGGTAGCGATCCGGCATCGCGCGGCGCTGTTGCGGCGGCAGCAAGATCACGGCGCCTTGCCGATGATGAGACCTGGAGCAAGGTCCCGGGCTTGTCCGTGGCTGCCCGGCGTGCGGCGTCCGTCGTGCGCCCCACTCCCAGGACTGGAGTACCGTCCGATTTCGGTCGAGAGGACCTGACCGGAGCCCCTGCTGGTAGAGCCCCTGTTGGCAACGAAAGTACATTCGAGCTCGCTGTGGCGCGTGTCATGCGGTCAAGGGATCGCAAGGGAGCCGCGCCAGGGAGCCCGGCAATGGCCTGGATGCGGAGATGCGACGGCTTCTGCGCCGACAGGTTCTGCTTCGGCGCCAGGCTTCCCGGAACAGCCGCCAGCCCTCCAGCCGCGAGCCTCGAGGCAGGTGGTGGATTGGGCCGGATCGGACCGCCGCGCATCACGCCGCCGCCGAGGCTCGCAAGGCGTTCCGAAATTCCGGGCGCTGCCGGCAAGCCTTGGCGAGAGACCGCACTTGTCGGCGCCCGCACGATCGGCAATGCGGCCCGCCGGAGGGCGTCGCGCAGCGAACGCGTCCCCTTCGCCAGCCCCGCAATCTGCTCGCGGGTCTCGGACGCCTTCGGCCGGAGCATCCGCGTCATCGCGGTATCCGATTTATCGAGCCACGGATCTGGCTGTTCCTGGCCGACCAGCGACAGCGCAATACGGTGCGACACGATCACCTTCCGGCCTCCTTGGTTTGCAGTCGGCGGCTGGCTCAGGTCGCTCCGGACCAGGTAAAGGAAACCCAATCGAAGACCTGTCCATCGAGTTCACCAAGCGCCACGCAGCATGCGAGCCGCCTGCTCTCGGACATCCGCAGCACTTCTGACCAGGGCACACCCCCCTTCACCAGAAACAGGATCTGGCGAAGCAGAGCGTGCCTGCTCAGTTTTTTGCGGTATCGAGCTCGCTGGCCGCAAGCTTGGCATCCGTATCCTCGTCCGGATAATGCACCTTCGAGAGGGCATCCATGCCGGTATTACCGATACGACGCCCGAGATCGCGTACGGCCTCCTTGACTACCGGCATCATCACCGGCTTGCCGTCGATCGCGGTGACCGAACAGATCATCAACGCGTACCGCATCCACGCCGATGACGAGGACGCCGTCCCCGCCGCCTCGATCAGATCCAGCATGTCTCCCGGGTTCGCCTCGCGAAGCCCGAAGCGGCGCCCGTCGCCACTGTCGATTTCTGCTGGCAGGGTCATCAGAGGCGGTTCCGCTGGCTGGCATAGAAACCGATCGTCTGCTTGACGATGTGTTCCGCCTGGTAGATGCCGGCACTTGTCAGCGTCAACGACACACCGATGAATTCATACGTGCTGGTCGATCCATCCGCCTCCGACACGTATTGATAGACGGTGCCTGAGCCGATCACACCGGCATTCCAGAATGCCGCCTCGATCGCCGAGATCAGGTCGTCGAGCGCTGAGGAGCCGCGATCGACATGGAACTGCCCGCGCCAACCGGCTGGCGTATTGAACTCGATCGGCACGCTGTTGAGCGGATCGGAACGTTGCTGGCGCACCTCCTGCGCCGCCTGAAAGCCGGTGACGTCACGCAGATCCAGCCGCACGCCATTCCACAGCAATACGACCTGACAGTCGCGTCCTATACTATACGGGTTGGCCAAACCGAATTCCTCTCGAAAGAACAGGGATCAAACGCGACGCGGTTTCGAGGTCAGCCCTGGCCGCTGGCACTTGCCGTCGTGACGGTCACGCCCTGGCCGCCTTGCAGATTTACGATGAACTTCTCGTTGATGCCCTGGTAACGGACCTGCACGTCGGCCTGCACGTAGCCGAGCGACGTTCGCGTCTGTGGATTGTTCGATCCATCGCAGACGACTGCATAGGGCAGGCTGCCATCGAGGCTGCCCAGGATCGCCTGCTGCAGCAGGTTCGACAGATAGCCGAGCAGCGTCGCCCGGATATTCGACAATAACGTCGAGTTGATCACGCTGCCGACATAGCCGCCCATTCCTGCCGCCAGTGTCTCGGCAATGAAATTCGTCATCCGGGTATAGCTGTCCCCGCTGATCACGGCATTGCTGGAACTGTTATGTCCGCACCGCACCGCCCAGTAGGCCCCGCCAGGCGCCGGGTTGCAGATCACGTCGATCCCGGCTTCGAAGAGCGTCTGCAGTTCCGCAGTCGAGTAGGTGAGCGCCTGACCGCTCGACGCCAGCCCGCTTTTCTGGCTGCCGACAATACCTACAAGCCTTTTATTCAAACTGGACTGCTCAGGCGACTGGTTCGCCAGGCAGCCCGCGGCAAACCCCTGCGGGCTGACGATGCGAGTCTGGAAATTGGTTTGATCGTACCAGAACAACCAGTCACCGAACATCAGCTTCGTGCTGTAGCTGTCGAGCCCAACCTGCTGCTTCGCCTGCACCGCCGAGGCGATGGAGTCGCCGCTGGTTCCCACCAGGATCATGTAGATCCCCTCCGACAGGCCGAACGCGCTCTGGACCGTCCACTGCGCCGGATCCTCGCAGTCGGCGAGCAGGCCGAGTGCGCAGCCACGTCCACGCAATGCGTACATACCGGTTCTGGATAGGCCGTCACTTCCCACAATCGTCGCCGACGTGACGGCTCCAGCCCCGTCGCTTCCACTCAGAAGCTGCTGATTGGATATCGTGACCGGCGCGGTCACCGTTGCGACACCCAAACTCGCGACGCACAGCGCCGATGGCCCGCGCGTGGCGCTGGTGCCGTTGTTCACAGCTCCGATCAGATTGGTCCAGAATACCGGCGGCCCCGCACTGGCATCGATATTGTCGAACACCTCCGCCAGCTGACCCGGCATCTGCAAGGTCAGTTTCCACGCACTCGGCCTCGAGGCTGGCGAAAGGGCCAGGCTGATCAGGTTTCCCCGGGAGCCCGAGCATACCGCCGTCAGCACCATCGGATAGCCACCGGCGGCGTAGAGAAAGGCGTAGCTCGCGGCAAGGTCGGTGCCGTCGGTGACGCGCACACCGACAAAAGCTGCGGCACCCTGCTGCTGGGCGCAGACGAGCGGCGTACCGAGATCGTACTGTCGCGCGATCACCGGGCCGAACGCGGCCACATAGTCGGAGAGGCTCCCGAGTACAACCGGCTGGTTGACCGGTCCCCATGAGGCCGTACCGACGAGTCCGATACGGTCGGTGGCCACACCGTTCAGCGCAAGCGTCTGTGGCGACGCGATCTGCACGTAGAGGTCGGGAACCACCAACGCTGCGGTGTTGAGGGCCCCTGCCTGGGTAATCTGTGCCATTTCTCAGTGCTCCGCCGTCGGCACGGTTGCGGGGATCGCGGGCAGTGGAGCCGATACGACAACAAGGTTGGCGTTGCCACCGGCAAGAATCGCACGGATCGTTACTGGATCCTCGATCCTGTCGCCACGCCCGTAGCGGCCGAAAGCATGCAGAACGATCAACATCGCGGGCGTGGCCGACGTTGCAAGTCTTGGCAGCACGGAAGGTGTGGGTATGGTCATGCGCATCCCGTCAATTGATGAGGTCGATTCGAGGCACGATCGATTGGCGTACTGCGACGGCCAGCGCAGTGCCGACAGCGGCGACACGCGCCGCATCGGGTCCCTCCGCACTGAAGGTCGGCATCAGCCAGCCGCCTTCGGCAAGCTCGTTCCAGGCATAGATCAACCCGACCTGTGCCGGACATGCGGCGGGCGATGCCACGATCATGTTCACCATGTCCACGACGTGCGCCCCGATCGCCGGACTATCCGCGAGGTCATAGTAGTTGTTCGGACCCAGACCCGACGGGATCGGGTAGAACGGCTGCGGTGTCTCGATCAGCGGTCGCTGATCCCATCCGCACATGGCTGTCGGGATCATCGGAAAACCTGTCAGGGCCCGCGCCGACCAGTCCAGCGTCGCCGCGTTCGCGAGCGCCACGAAAGGCTGCTCCGTGCCGTTGAGCCGTGGCGTTGCGTAAGCTCCGCAGGCGTCCGCACCGACGACTTGCGCCGCGCTGACATTGGAATAGTCCGCCAACGCGGCACCCGACAACCAGACGACATACGGATCGCCACCGCCGGCCGCCAGGACCTGCTGGCGCACGAACGCAATCGCTGCGGGAACTCCGCCGACGGGCAGGCCGGCGTTCTGCGAGGCAGCCGAATCCAGGACCAAATACAGCGGCCGACCGCCGAGTACGGTCATATAACCCGGCTGCGTCATCATCGTAATGTCGCGCAGCAGCGACGGCTGGTCCTGGCCGCCATCTCCCCAATTCGAGGTCTGACCAAGCATGCAGAAATTCAGCCGGCCACGCATCGTGCTGCTGAGGTAGAATTGCAGCGCGAGGCTCAAGGTGTCGCCGGGCTGGTAGCTGTCGAAGGCCCAGAACGACAGGCCGGAAAGCAGAGCCGCGGCAATCTCCGCATCGATTGTCGCCTGGGTCGCCAACGGCCACGATGCCACGCCATTCACCACCACGGCATTGGGCGGGAGCCGACCGTTGAACGCGGGTGGCGAAAGTGCTGCTGCACATTCCTGATCGATCGGATTGCCCGGATCGTACCACGCATCGAATCGCACCGCGCCGAGCGGCGGTATCACCAGCATGGGCGGCGGCACCAGGCAGCTGAAGCCGACCTCCGGGCCGGTTCCCCCGAGGGTGCCGACCCCGAATAGCATCTGCGCGCCGGTCATAATTGCCGTGGTCGCGTATTCGATCTTGTAGTCGAGGTCACGTCGATAAAGGTTCGCGTTCTCGGAGAGATCGGTCTCGAACGTCTCGTGATACTGCAAACGCGCGGATGTGCCGTCTGACAGGGTCAGCCAATCAGTTCCGGACAAGCTGTTGTCGATCGATGAAGCGAGGAGATCCCGACCGGCCGGCGTCGGGCACCACACGGCGATCATGATGCCCTGCTCCTGCCGGCGGGTCTCCATGGTTGCCGTGCCGCTGCCGACCACCCGCGCGCCAAGCAGAGCGCCTGCAACCGTGACCGAAGCACCCGCCGCCACCGCACCAGGCACCAGACCGGCAAATGCGGCGGCCACCGTTGCCGAAGTGTCGGACGCAGTCAGTGTCACCGCGTAGGCGACGCCGTTCACTGTCAGCCCCGCCGACTGTCCCGCACCTCCGGTCCCGCCGAACGAGACGACGTCGCCCACCACATCGACCGTCAGGGTTGGGGAGATCTCCGAGATCGTCCTCCAGACCCGCGGATACCGTGACGTATCGCGCGTGCTGTGTTGCCGGCTGAACACCGTCACCGTCATGTAGCCGTTGGACAAGTCGCTATTGAGCGCCTGGTTGGCCGGCCATCCGCGATAGATCTTAACGACCGTCCCGCTCACGCTTGGCTGCGTCAGTCCGCCCGGGTAGATTACCCCCTCAATGAGGCCGACAAGTGCTGTCTCCACGTCGGAGATATCCGCCATGCCCGCATCGTCTCCTCTTGAAAGGCGATAGACTTTCTAGGTCGTCGCAAGCCCCGCTACGAGCCTCCAGCCGAACGGCGAGAGCTCCGCACTGATGATCTCGTAGCTCTGCAGGTTGACGTCTTGCAGCCGCATTCCGAACGTCAGGAACACGTTGGGGATGGGAGGTACCAGAACCTCATAATAGGCGGCCTTCGTGTCGCTCGGCAGTTTCGTGATGTCCTGCCCTGCCCGGTTCCGCGCTGCCATGCTGACCGGCCAGCCTTGTGCGACGACGAGATCCGTATCGCTGGTACGACCACCGTAGCCGTTGCTTCCCGCCGTCGTCGCGACCGCCGTGTTCAGGAAATCGACGGTCTGATCGCACAACACGCACAAAGCGGCGCGCAAGGGCTCGACCTTGGCAACGAAGTGGATCTCGTCGCCGACCAGATAGTCGCCCTGCTGGACCATCGTTGGATCCGCCAGCAACGATGCATAGCTGTGACCAGGCTGAGCAGTCGATATCAGCCTGAAATCCGGCCGTACGTCGAACGCGCAGAATAGAGTTGCGAGAGGCGTTCCTGCAACCGGGGTGGTGGCGCTCGTGGGTCGATAAAGCAGATGGCTCGCGCCGACAATGGATGCGGCGCGCGCCAATCCCAACGCGATCCTCGCGTTGATCATGCTCTGCAGCAAGCGTTATGCCCCCCATTCTGATGAAGTTACGCGACGGAGATCACGCCGCCATTATTCCAGAGTTGCCCCGTGCCTGTAGTCGGTTGTGCCTGCGGCAAGGATGCCATCTTGACCGTGCTGCCGAAGGCCAGAGCCTGCGCCGACAGCAGGCCGCCCGTCGCCTGCAGAGGCACACCCGCCGTCAGCGGGCGTCCGTCGGCCGTGGTCGCCACGATGCTGCCCGATGGCCAGAGCCGGGTCGCACCCACGTTGCTCCGCAATTCATTGAAGCTGAAACTGTTGCCGCCGTTACCGGTGGTGATGGTATTGCCGGTCTGGACCACGATCGGTGCCGGCAGTGGCAGCCAGAGCAGCATGTTCCCTGAGCTCTGCGCGTCGAACAGAGCCATGAAGCCGATCGGGCCCCACGCCATGGAGGCCGGTCCGACCGTGCCGCTGCCGACATCGCCGACGATGCCGGCGTTCATGTCGCCGAGCACGATCGGCCGCCTGAGGTAGGATGGATCGGCTGGCTCTGCGAGAATACCGGCAGTTACCGTGGTCCCATAACCCAGCCAGCCACTGAAGAATATTGCCATGTCGGTCCCTAAACGTCGCCAAGAAGACGAGCTAGATGATGATTGCTGCACTTGAGCGAAATGACGGTCCCGCCGGTATGCCGAGAAAGGCAATCAGGCGGCGGCACCAGTCATCGAACAGCCTCGCCCGCTCGACGATCTCCGACTTGTTATGCTTCCATGCAGCCGCCTGATCAGTGTCCATGTTGGTCGATGCCGAGGGTACCGCCTGCTCCATGCTGTAGAGCGTCAAGAGATACTGCCGTACTACCTGGAATTCGCTCGGCGCCAAGTTGGTCAATCGAAACTCGAGGGTTCCGTACGCCTCGAAGAACCGCCAGGATTGAAAGCCGCTGCTGCCTGCCCCGTAAGCCGGATAGCCGCAGAACCGGCGTATATCGACACGTTCGGCGTCGGTAAACGGTGTCGTCGCAAGACTTGACGAGCCAGACACACCATTCTCCCATAATCGGCCACAACGCAGGCCAGGCGCCGGCACTCCGGCACCCAACCCTGCTCCCGGAAGCTATGCCCGCAGCTAGAGGCTCTCGATCACCACACCGCGCTTCAGGTAGCTGTTGGTCGCGGTCGGGATGATCGTCGTGCTGGCGGTTGCGTCCGTTGGCAGCGCGTAGCCGCCGATCCAGTACCACGATTGTGCGATGATTTGCTTGAGCCGATCGAGCGGCTCGCGGGTGACCATGACGACGTTGTCGACCCGCTCGAGGAGCGACTTCTCGGCATCCGGAATGTCGCTATGACCGGTATCGGCGTAGTCGCCCTCGATCAGCGCGCCCTGCCCGCATACGATCGCGCGGTGGATGGCACCTGCGCCGAGCGTCGTCTGCTGAGGTGCCTCGGTCGTCGGCACGAAGCGGACGCCGAGCAGCTCGACCACCGCGCCGGCCTGATAGGTCTCGGTTCCGTAAGCGCCTCGGTACAGGTATTTGAAATCGCCGTCTCGAAACAGCCCGAGCATCTGCTGATCATCGAGATAGCAGTTGTACGATCCACCGACCGTTGGCACGTTGTTCATGCGCAATGCGGCAACCGCGGAAAGCACTGTCTGGATCCCCAGCGTGTCGCCCGGGATATAGCTGTTGGCACCGTAGGTCCCGATCGGCGCCACCAGGCCGGCCGTGCTCAACCGTCCATTCGGGCGGATCACCAGGGGAGCGGTTGCCGCGATGACGGCCTGCGTCACCGTTCCGTCCGAGACGGCGATATTGGTCGAGAAGGTCAGGCTGCCGGACGTGCCGTTCGGCGCAGTCGAGACGTTGATCGAGTCCGCCACACTGGTCACCAAAGTGTAGGCGTTGCTCCCGACGGTGACCGTCATGCCGCTGGTGGTGCCGACCGCGATCACCTGGCCGTTGCTGTTCATGACGTTCTGGAAGCCGCGGATGTCGTCCACGGTGATCGTCTTGCCCGCACTGCCCAACGTCGTCGTGACGCGGGTATTGCCCCCGAGATAACCGCCGACGCCGCCCGAAGCGCCGCCGAAGAGCGCGTTGCGGGCGATCCGGTCCAGTGACTGCATCGCCTGTACGCCGTTGGTGCGCGCATTCGCCAGGAACTGGCTGGCAATGCCGACTCCCTCGCTGACCATGTTCAGATCGATGGTGTCGCCATACTGGTTGATGGTCAGCGTGTACTGCTCGATCGTCCAGGCCGACGGCGTCATGCCGTTATCGAAGTTCGTGTTGTTGGTCGGAGACATCGGCGTGCTGACCGGCGCCTTGAGGCCCTTGCGGGTCTTGGTGACGCTTTCACCGATGCGGTTGGGGAAGACTTCACGGTCGGCGATGGATCGGAAACCAAGACGCGACTGCAGCCCGTCCTGGAATTCGCGGGCGAGGAAGCCCTGCTGAATGATCGGCTGCAGCTGGGACGGGAAGTTCTGGATCGGCATGCGGTGGTTTCACCTTCTGTTGGTGCGCGCCCTGCGCGAACGTTGGCGGACGCGCGGGCAATCTTCCGTCGAGCCGGCCTGCACCGGGTCATGTCTGCAGTGGGATTGGAACGATCCCGCCCCGATCAGCGGGGACTGGCGATCAGGCGATCCCGTTCGGCATGCCAAGCCTCCCGTGACAGGCTGCGCGCATCCACCACGCTCGGTTGTGCGGGTGATGGCGGACGCTGCAGCTGTGCCGTGGTACCCGTGGCGGTGCCGGTCCTGTCTGCAGCGAACAGATACGGTTTCTGCTGCCGAAGTGAGGCGACGACGGCTTCAGCACCCAGCACTTCGCCGGTTTCGCTGAGGCTGAGACCCTCGCGATTCGCCAGCCGGAGCCCATCGAGATCGACAATCCCAGACCGAATTGCCTGCGTCTTCAACTCCGCTTCCTGCACCCGCTTGCCTGCATCGGCACGGACCGTTGCGATCGTGTCGTCGCGATCGCGTACCGCCGCCGCACATGCGGTATCCCGCTCGCCGACGGCCGTCTGCGCCTGCTCGCGGTAGCGCGCCACCTCGAGGCGGAGCTCCCTCTCATACTCGGTGATCTCGCGCGGAACCTCGGTCGCCTCGGCTCCCGGCGTCACGACCTCCACCACCGGCGCTGCAGGCAATACGAGTTCCTGCAACTGGACCGGCTGGAGGCCTTCTGGGCTGCTTTCTGTCATCCGCGGACAGGTCCTTCTCAACGCCACCGGCCGCGCCGTCACATGACGGCACGGTCCCTGGTGGCAGAAGTTGTTGGGCGAGGCGGCTAGACGTCGGTGCCGACCTCGACCGGCGGGCCGGTGCCCCCAAGCCCGTAGAGCGGGGTAACGATGGCGAGTGCCTGCGTGTGGTCGATCACCCCAGCCCCGAGCAACGTCACAACGCTGCTCGCTTGTGCCTGGCGGTCGGCAAAACTCGCCGGAAACCAGCTCGGCCAGACCAGTTTCAGTCCCCCTGCATCGAGATTTTCAGCTGCTCCCCCGGCGACCTCGAGGCCGCCCGCGATACAATTGGACGCCTTGCACAGCATGCTCATCAGGGCGAGCAGGCCGGCATCGCCGTACGAGATGCGGAGCCGGTCTGCGAGCCAGATCAGCCCCTGGCACATCAGCTCGATGGCTCGACCGCTCTGTGCCGCTCCCATGCGGTCACCGTGCGCCCGGTTGCCGTGCATGGCCTCGAGCGCGATCGCCCGCAGCTCCTGCACGTGGGCCAGGACCGCCGCCGCTGCGTTGCCGTTGATCTCGAGCAGCTTGGCGTCGCCTTCGGGCGGCAACGTCAGTGCCGAGGCCGCCCCGCCCGAGCGCACCGCTCCGCCGAGGTTGAGGCCGCCCGACGGGTCCTTGAGCACCAGCGTCGGATCGGAGCCGTACTTCAATCCGCGCCCGGCCTGCGACAGCAGGTAGTCGGCCTCGATCACCGTGTCGATCGAGGCGGCAAACGTGCAGGTGCCATCCGGCCCATCCGGATCATGGCCACCGCTGCCGGAGATGTTGCGGATCCACACGATCGGCACGAACTCGAGCCCGTGCAGGACGGTGCGGCCCGGATCGGGCGGCATCAGTGACGGATTGACACCGACCGGCACCGGCAGGAACCAGCGTTCCGCGGTGTCGTCCCAGACCCGCTTGAACCAGTACGGCCCGGAGCCCAAGTCGACCGCGTAGCCTTGTGCCACCAGGTCCGCGGCGGCCACCTTGAAGCACTCGGTGACGCTGAGCAGCTCGCGCGGCTTGTCGCTGCGCCAGACCGGCGTGAGATACTTCGTCGATAGCACCTCGAAATACGGACGCCTCTCGATGATCCGCAACTGGATCGCTACCGATCCGACGGAACCCCGGGTCGCCGCCTCGAGCATGATCTCGTTCAGGCGTGTCTCGCGGATCAGCTCGGACAGGGCCGTCGCGGTCTTGCTGTCGGTGGCCGTGACGGACGGCCAATGCCCCTCGCTGAAAAGCAGAGACACGGAATCCTCCACGACGACCCGGCAAAGCCCGGTGCGCACCGACGGCCGTCGTTCGTCGAGCGGCACATATTCGCCGGCATCGCTGCGTTCCTTGGAGAACGCATAAGGCAGTACGTCATACTGCCGGCCTTCGAGAACCGCCTCCAGCGCCGCCAGCCGCGCGCTGCGCCGAGGCATTGACGCGTCGCGCGGCATGCGTGCCTGCAATGCAAGCCAATCCATGCGTTCATCGCTCCATGAAGGCGTTGGCCGACGCGGTGACCGAATTCACCGCACGCCTGCCGAACAGGTAGTAGCCGCTCGCATCGACCAGATGATCGAACCCTTGCGTCTTGTCTGGCTCGTTGCTGCCCTCTCGATAGATCAGCCGTTCATAAGCCTCGATCGATTGCCGGCAACGTGGATCCACGGTCGCCAGGATGGCACCGTCGGCCGTTCGGAACTGCCGGTTTATGACGTTCATCCGATCGCGAACAGGTGGATGTGCCCGGAGCGCGGAGACTACGAACCCCTTTTCCCGCAATATACCGATATCGGTCCTGCCGCCGGCCGAACTGCGTCGCTGCGCCCCGGCCGGATCCGGATAGACGGTGATGTGATCCACCAGCCGCCGCCCCGGCTCGAATCCCTCGCGCCCGAAACGTTTAGCGATCTCGTCTGCCATCTCGTCGGTATTGGAGGTCGGCAGGATGATCTCGTCGATCTGCCGCGTCGTATCGCCGTCTTCCTGCCAAACCGTAGCCGACATCGGATTGACATTGAAGTCGATCCCCACGTGCAACGGAACCGACTGGTCATACGCGCAGCGTCTCACATTTTCCGCGCGCGAGAACGCGTACACAACCCTTCCCGCATAGGTCTCGAAGCTGGCTCCATATTCCTGTCGGAAGACCCGCGGATCGAGCTCTTTCTCCGCGGACTGCAATTCGGATAGCGGAACGTGTCCACCCTCTGCGGTGGTGAACAGGAACGACCGGTAACTCGGATCACCACCAGGCTGGCCGAGGATATAGGCGTCCCTCAGGTGATCGAACCCCTTGGGTGTGCCGATGAACAATGCATGTCCACGCGCTGTCGACAGCATGGGTCTGATCACCTCCAGCCAGGCCGACGGCCGGCAGTCAGCCCATTCATCGCCGCCGAAGAACCACAGGCCGGAACCACGCAGGTTCTCCGAAGCATCGAGCCCGATCAGTCGGATCACGTGGCCCGATCGCAACCTGATGCTGCAGTCGGTTTCAGCCGGCGCCCCGTCCATCCAGCTTCTCGGGATCGTCCGCTTCAACCGGCCCCACATGACCCGCTTGGCCTGCAGGAAGGTCGGCGCGCCATACCAGATCTCGTTCTCGGTCCCGACATTGCCGGCAACCGCCAGCCGGGCCGCCCGGCGCAGCTCTTCTGCCATCAGGAAGGTATTGTGCGTCGGGACCTTCGAGTGTCCGCATAGGTAAAGGCGCGACGGGCTATCAACCTGGATGCACCGCACCGGGCGGGTCCGCGCCGCCTGCACCGACCGTATTCCATGCACCGTGTCCGTGGCACCGGATAGCAGCCGGTCCAGGATAGTGAACCCTCCCCCTTGCCGCATCGCGAGCGCGATCTGGCGGGTGGTCAACAACGTATCGATCTGCGCGCATCCCTGTCGCACCGGCCAGAGATGCTCATCATCGGCGACGATCACGCTGCCGTCGTCGAACACCATGCGGTTGCACGGGCGCCCGATCATGATGTCGGTTGCATACGTCACCGCGCAAATGCGCCCGTGCTCGTCGAACAGGCGAGTTCCGACCTCCACTTCGCCCATTGTCGTCCAGCCGTCCGGCGAGGCGAGCGGTGTGTCCAGCGCAAGAGCCTTGCCGAACCGCCGCCCGCAGACCGCGACCCGGAACCGCGCCGTCGCATCCCAGCCTGCCTCGTAGATTGCCCATTGCGCCGGACTGAGCGCCGCCCTGCCGCCCTGGCTGCTAGCGGGTCGATGCCCGCGGTGGATCATCGTCAGCGGCGATCTCCCTGATGGCGGCATACGGGTCAGGCGCCGCGCCGGAAGCGGCTGTTCGTTGTGCGAACTTGGCAGGCTTGCAGCCACGCAGGAGCAGGACCAGCAGCGGGTCGCTATAGCGCTGGACGGTAACCGCCTCGCCGGTGGATTGATCGAAGACCGGCTGCCCCGCTTTCATGACCGGATGCGGGATGCCTTCCAGTGCCCGTCTCCAGGCTTCTGCCTCGAGCACGTCAGCAGCCTCGTCCAGCGCCTCCGAATAAGCCGTCGCGAACACCGGGTCGCGCTGCTTCAGCATGTTGAGTTGACGGCGGCTCAGGCCGCTGGCGCGACAGGCAGCAGATGCGTTTCCGGTCTTCCCGAGCGTGTTCAAGAAGCATTCGCACACCGCCCGATGGCCGGCAATGTCGGACGCGGCATGGGTTGTGAGAAAACCATGCGGACTATAGACCATCTGTCTTCCTCAGGCATAACGAACCGCGCTGATCCGTCGCCCCCGGGACGACGTGCAGGCGGTCAGGTTGCTCCGAACTGACGGCCCGTTCTCGAACCGGCGGACTGCCTGTTCACGCTTCAAGGCAGCCTGGATCGATGATCTGAGCGTGTCCGGAATGACGCCCAGGCGCGTCAGGTTGGCAAAACCGAAGCGGCGGATCGGCACGCAGCGGATCACCACGTGCTGCAGCGGAAGCCCACTCAGCCCCATGTCGGAGAGTTGCGCGGGTGCGACATCAGCTCGGTGCTGGGTGCCCGGTTGGCGCTCCACGCGGAGCAGGGTCAGTTCGTCCTCGACCGTCTCCTGCACGACATAGACCGATGCTCCGCAGGCAACAACGTCCCCACACACGATCTTAGCCGAGTTCGCGAACATCGAATTGCACCCATGATCGGAGTTCAATAAAAAACCCGCCGGGTTTCCCCGGCGGGCTCAACAATTCCAGTATGAGAAACTTATAGTCCAGGCCGGGCCAGCCGTCAATCGTTATCTTACCGGAACGTTACTGTTTGATATGTCGACCATCGATCGATGCATATTGTTCGGCCAGCTGCTCAAGCAGAAACGACATCTGGGCCGCGATCTTTTTCCGGCCGCTCGAATCACCGGGAAGCAATATCGCAGCGATCGCGGAGAAGGAAAGCTCGTCGACCAGAAGCAGCTTCAGGCGTAACTCCGAACAAAGCCCGAGCCCTTCCCGCACCGCGCGACAGCGTCCGATCGCAGCCGATCGGGCAAGCATGGCAGCATGAATATCCGGGGCTCGGCCGGAGCGGCTGGCTTCCGGATCACGAGCGCCAACAACCCCCATGACATAGTCCCGGTACCATCGCTCGGCCGCCGCCGCACGCACCGGCTCGACAGCACCATTCGGCAGGAGCGCTGCCAAGGCTCCGACCATTCGTTGCACATTGTCCTGCACCCGTGCGTCCTGACCCTTTGCCAGACGCTCGGGTGTCGCTCGGGCTGCGCGACCGGACATCGGCAGGCAGCCGATGGAGACACGCAAGCCGTTTTGTGGATTAGCAGACAGACGCTCGATCTTCATGATAGATGCCGCCTCCGGTATATTGAATGCCACTTGTTCTTGCCAGTCGCTGGCGGCGTCGGCAGGGCAACGGTTGTCATCGTCTGCGGCTTCCGGATCCGGCGATACCCGATGGATGGAAGCTGATCGCACTCCAGGTGATCGGATGTCCGGCGCGCAAGGGTGCGGATCCGGCGTCCTCGCGGTCGCGCGAACAGGGTGATCGCGTTGTTTTCTGATGCAGCAGTTTTGCGCGACGCTGGGCGAAGCTGCGGCTTACACCAAGCTGGAGCGCCGCCTTGCGCAACGTGGCGCCACGCTTGTCGAGAATGGCCGTCAGACGGGCATCCTGATCGGGCGTCCAATGAAGTGCTCGTGGCATGTGTGATATCCGCCTCTGCTATGAGCGAACATCAGACTGACAAAACGTTAGGGACCGTACAAGAAGTTTTTACCGCGGCTGACGCAATATTTACTTAACTTGATGGTTGGGACAAGGTTTTCGAAATGTAATCGCCGGTGTTCGACTGTCGTCATGCAGTAACGATCGTCATGGCGGCAATCGCTTACGGTGCGACCTTGTGCGATTACGACAGCAACGTCTTCGAACTGTTAGTGGCTGCGAGGCACCCTGCTGCGGCTCGAAGGACCGGCAGCCGGCGGACCTACTGTGGGGGGACGGTTTGGATCGCCGCGCACGGTGCGGCAAGCGGCCCGGTCGCGCCGTTGCGGCAGACTCGCGCTGCGTCGGCACCGCAAATCTGTGAGCTGTTCTGGTAGTCAGACTCCAGCACGTCGTGGGCGATATCGAGGTCGGTGTGATTGGCGGCGTCGTTCTGGTGTGCGGCGACCTGTTTCTCGGTCTCGTGCACCTCGGTCATTGCCGACAGGCATGCCTTGCTTGCCGCCTCGGTATGCAGGCGGAGCACCGCCAGGATCTTGTCCAGCTGGCCCCGACCGCTTGTGCTATCGTCATCGGCCCGGGCGGCGGCAACCGCACCCGTCACCAGGATTGAAAGTGCCGCAGCGAGCAATCGTCTCTGGATCATCTGTATCTCGCAGAGCATCCCGGGCAATCATGCCCACAGGCACGCCCATCTACCGTTGTTTGGGCCAGCAGGTAAGACCGCCCGCACAGTCTGCAGAAGGCTCACGGCAGGTTCTGACCGGAAAAGGAAACTTTGGCGGAGGGGATGGGATTCGAACCCACGGTACGGCTTGACACCGTACAACGGTTTAGCAAACCGCCGCCTTCAGCCACTCGGCCACCCCTCCGCCGAAGAGCGTGCTCATCACACGGCGTTTGCAGGCCGGTTCTACGGCCTGGCCGCGCCGCCGTCAAATCGACCGCCGCCCGCAATCCTCACGTCGCCAGACGCCGCTGCAACGCCTCGTTGACCAGCGCCGGATTGCCCTTGCCACCCATCCCCTTCATCACCTGACCGACAAAGAACCCGAACAGCTTGTCCTTGCCACTGCGATACTCGGCGAGCTTGTCGGCGTGTGTCACCAGCACCGCCTCGATCGCCGCGTCGATCGCGCCGGTATCAACCACCTGCCGCAAGCCCTTGCGCTCGACGATGTCGGCCGGCGCATCCCCGGTCTCGACCATCACCTCGAACACGTCCTTGGCAATACGGCCATTGATTGTGCCGTCCGCCATGAGATCCAGCAGCCCGCCCAGGTTGGCTGCCGTCACCGGGCTATCGAGGATCGTCCGCCCCGTCCGGTTCAGCCCCGCGAACAGCTCGCCGATCACCCAGTTGGATGCCAACCGCGCATCGCGCCCCGTCGCCACCACCTCATAGAAATCCGCCGTCGCCTGCTCGGCCACCAGCACCGCCGCGTCATAGGGCGGGATCCCGTACTGGCTCACGAAGCGCGCCCGCTTCGCATCCGGCAGCTCGGGAAGCTCGGCCTTCAACCCCGCCACCCAATCCTCGTCCAGCACCAGCGGCAGCAGGTCCGGATCCGGGAAGTAGCGGTAATCGTGCGCATCCTCCTTGCTCCGCATCGACCGCGTCTCGCCGCGTTGCGGATCGAACAGCCGCGTTTCCTGGTCGACGGTGCCACCGCTCTCCCACACCTCGATCTGCCGCCGCGCCTCGATCTCAACCGCCTGCGTCACGAACCGGATCGAGTTGACGTTCTTGATCTCGCACCGGGTCCGGAACGGTTCGCCATGCTTGCGCACCGAAACATTGACGTCGGCACGCATGGACCCCTCCTCCATGTTGCCGTCGCAGGTGCCAAGATACCGCAGGATCGTCCGCAGCTTGCGCACGTACGCGCCAGCCTCCTCGGGGCTACGCATGTCCGGCTCGCTGACGATCTCCATCAGCCCGACGCCAGCCCGGTTCAGGTCGATATACGACCGCGTCGGGTTCTGGTCGTGCAACGACTTGCCCGCATCCTGCTCCAGATGCAGCCGCGTCACCCCGATCTCACGCCGGCTGCCGTCACCGAGCTCGATCTCGATCCGCCCGGCGCCGATGATCGGATGGGTGAACTGGCTGATCTGGTATCCAGCCGGCAGATCCGCGTAGAAATAGTTCTTGCGGTCGAACCGGCTCACCAGGTTGACGTGCGCGTCGAGCCCCAACCCGGTCCGGACCGCCTGCGCCACGCACGCCTGGTTGATCACCGGCAGCATCCCCGGAAACGCCGCATCGACCAGGCTCACCTTGCTGTTCGGCGCCCCGCCATACGTCGCGGAAGCGCCTGAGAACAGCTTGGCCTCGCTTACCACCTGGGCATGCACCTCGAGCCCGATCACCAGCTCCCACGGCCCGGTACGCCCCTCGATCACGTAGCTCATGCCACAGCTCCCGCCCGCACGGTGGGCAGGTGCGAGAACCCGGCCGCCTGTTCCAGCGCAGACCCCAGCGCGAACAGGCTCTCCTCGTCGAACGGCCGCCCCAGCAGCTGCAGCCCCAGCGGCAGCCCGGAACTGTCGAGCCCGGCCGGCACCGAGATCCCCGGGATCCCCGCCATGCTCGCCGGCACGGTGAAGATGTCGTTCAGATACATCGCCACCGGATCGTCCATCTTCTCGCCCTGCGCGAACGCCGCCGAGGGTGCCGTCGGCGTCAGCAGCGCATCGACCCGCCCGAACGCCTCGGTGAAATCGCGCAGGATCAAACTCCGCACCTTCTGCGCCCGCAGGTAGTACGCGTCGTAGTACCCGGACGACAACACGTACGTCCCGATCATGATGCGCCGCTTGACCTCGGCCCCGAACCCGGCTGCCCGCGTCCGCTCATACAGCTCGCCGAGCTGCTCCGCCTCGACCCGCTCACCGAACCGCACCCCGTCATAGCGCGCCAGGTTCGAGGAACATTCCGCCGGCGCCACGATATAATACGTCGCCAGCCCATACTTCGTGTGCGGCAGCGACACATCCACGATCTCGCATCCGGCATCCCGCAGCCAGTCGATCCCCTGCTGCCAGATCGCCTCGATCTCCGCCGGCATGCCCGCCGCGTGATATTCCGCCGGAATGCCGATCCGCATCCCCTTCAGGCTGCGACCGCACGACGCCGCATAATCGGGCACCGCAATGTCGACGCTGGTGCTGTCCTTGGCATCGAACCCGGCCATCGAGCGCAGCAGGATCGCGCAATCCTCGACCGTGCGTGCCATCGGCCCGGCCTGGTCGAGCGAGCTCGCGAACGCCACTACCCCCCAGCGACTGCAGCGCCCGTAGGTCGGCTTGATCCCGGCAATGCCGCAGAACGCCGCCGGCTGCCTGATCGACCCACCGGTGTCCGTGCCCGTCGCCGCAAGTGCCAGTCGCGCCGCCACCGCCGACGCCGATCCGCCCGACGATCCACCCGGCACCAGCGCCGCATCGTCGCCGCGCCGCTTCCACGGGTTCTCCACCGCACCGAACGCCGACGTCATGTTCGACGATCCCATCGCGAACTCGTCGAGATTGGTCTTGCCGAGAAACACCGCGCCATCGGCCTTCAGCTGCGCCGTGACGGTGCTCTCATAAGGCGGCACGAAGTCGCCCAGGATCCGGCTCGCCGCCGTGGTGCGCACACCCTCCGTGCAGAACAGGTCCTTGATCGCGATCGGCGCGCCCTCGAGCAACCCCGCCTCGCCACGCGCCCGCGTCGCATCCGACGCCCGCGCCGCCTGCATCGCCTGCTCGGCCGTCACCGTGATGAATGCGTTCAGCCGCGGGTTGAGCGCCGCGATCGCCTCCAGATGCGCCGCCGTGATCTCCTCCGAGGAGAATTCCCGGCGCTCAAGCCCCGCCAGTGCGGCAGCCAGGCTCAGATCGGTCAGCATCACTCCACCACCTTCGGCACCGAATAGAACGCCCCGGCGCGATCCGGCGCGTTCGACAGCACCGCCTCCGCATTATCCGAGACCGTGACAACGTCCTCGCGCATCCGCAGCGCCGCCTGGCCGACCCCGTTGATCGGCTCGACCCCCTCGACATCGAGTTCGGACAGCTGCTCGATCCAGCCCAGGATGCCGCCGAGCTCTCCCTGCAGACGAGCGACCTCGCCGTCGTCGAGGCCGATCCTGGCCAGTTTGGCGATACGTCGGACGGTCGCGGGGTCAAGCGACATCGGGCAAGCCTTCGATCGTTGCAGAAACACCCATCCCGCCAGCCGCCGATCCGCCTCGGGCCAAGGCAAATCCGCTCGCGGGGCATCCAGAACACTGGCAGCGCGGGTGGGCTGGGACCATAACCCTTCCCGATGCCTCTGTTCAACATGCTGCAACTGCGCGCGGCTCTCCCCGCGAACGCCCGCCTGCTCGGCATCGACCTGGGTGCGCGCACCATCGGCCTGGCGCTCTCCGACGTGTCGCTGATGCTGGCCTCGCCCTACGCCACCCTGAAGCGCGGCAAGCTCGCCGCCACCGCCGCCGAGATCCGCGCCATCGGCCTCCGCGAGCAGGTCGGCGGCCTGGTTGCAGGCCTGCCGCTCTCCCTCGATGGCAGCTTCGGCCCGGCCGCACAGGCGGCCCGCGACTGGCTGCGCAGCTTGTCGGAGGCCACCGGCCTGCCCGCCGCCCTGTGGGACGAGCGCCTGTCGTCGAGTGCGGTCAACCGCATGCTGATCTCCGACCTCGACATGACCCGGGCCAGGCGCGCCGAAGTGGTGGACAAGCTGGCCGCGTCCTACATCCTGCAGGCCGCCCTGGATGCCAGCCGGAGCGCCTCATGACCGACCCCGAGCAACCAACCCAACGGACCAATCTGCGGGACCGCCTCCGCCGCGAGACCCGACCGGCCCATGACGCGCTGGACCAGGCGCTCGACCTGATCGACCGGCCGATCGACCTTCCCGGCTATACACGCCTGCTGGCCCGCTTCCATGGCTTCCACCGGGCGATCGAGCCGGCCCTCGCGGCCACCCTTCCCGCCGCCCTGACCGAGGGCCGGAGCAAGCTGTCCGCCCTGCGTCACGACCTGCTCACCTGTGGGATGCGGGAGCACGAGATCGCCGCACTCTCAGCGATCGCCGGGCTACCTGCCCTGACCGGTCGACCCGAAGCGATGGGGGCACTCTACGTGGTCGAGGGCAGCACGCTCGGCGGGCGGCTGATCGGGCGGCACATGCAGCGCAACCCGGCAATCCCGGCTGATGCGTGCCACTATTTCAACGTCTACGGTGAGGGGACCGGTGAGCGCTGGCGCGAAATCTGCGACGCTCTCGAGCGCGTATCCGATCCCGACACCGACGATCGGGCGATGGGAGCCGCAAACGCCATCTTTGCACGACTGCAAGACTGGCTGATGCCGGGAACGGATGGTGGGCGCGACAGGGATTGAACCTGTGACCCCTACCATGTCAAGGTAGTGCTACTACCGCTGAGCTACGCGCCCATCCGTTGCGGCGCTTCTACAAGCGCTTCCGCGGTTCCGCAAGCCGGCTTTGCAGGAGCAGATCATCTCGTCGGAGAGGTCGTTGCAGCAGACCTCCGTAGGTGACATGAGGGCGCGGTCCGAGATCATCCGAGCCTCCCCCTGCCCGGCCTCTCCGGGCGACGACCATGACACCACGAGGCCGAGCCTGTTGCGACCCGTCGAGGCGCTCGCCCAACTTCCGTACCACGTGATCCGCCCGATCGATCCGGGGTCGCCGCTCGTGTTGTCCTCGCCGCATTCGGGGAGCGTGTATCCGCGCGCCTTCATCGAGAGTTCTCGCCTGGACTTCGCCACCCTGCGTCGGAGCGAGGACTGCTTCGTCGACCAGTTGTTCGCCGACGCGCCCGATCACCACGTGCCCCTCCTGGCCGCCGACTTCCCGCGTGTCTATTGCGACGCCAACCGGGAGCCCTGGGAGCTCGACCCGGCGATGTTCGCCGAGAAGCTGCCAGCCTGGTGCAACACCCGGACCACCCGGGTTCTCGCCGGGTTCGGCACCATCGCCCGCCTGGTCTCCTCCGGCGAACCGATCTACGCCATGCCGCTGAGCTTCGCCGAAGCCGAGGCCCGGGTGCATGGGTGCTGGCACCCCTACCACGCCGCACTGGCCGAGCTGATCCGCGAGACCTTCGACCGCTTCCGGTGCTGCACCCTGCTCGACTGTCACTCGATGCCCGGCGAGCGCGGCGACCCGCGGGCTGCCGGCCTCGACTCCGATTTCGTCCTGGGCGACGCCTACGGGACCTCCTGCGCACCCATCCTGATCCAGACCGCTCACCGGTTTCTCGAAGCCGCGGGGTTCCGCGTCCGTCGCAACGACCCGTACGCCGGCGGATACGTCACACGCCATTACGGACGGCCGCGCCAAGGCATCCACACGCTGCAGATCGAGATCAGCCGCGCCCTCTACCTCGAGCAGAAATCCTACCAGAAACTCCCAGGCTTCGACCGCATCAGGAAGCTGATGTCCGAGCTCGTCAGGGTCCTCGCCGACACCAGCCGGACGCTGATCCCCTGACCCTGCTGCTGCTTTCGCAGGTCAGGCCCCGGCCAAAAAAAAGGCGGTGCCGAAGCACCGCCAAGTTTAGGGAGGAAACGTCCAAGAAGCAGCGCGCCTAAGCAGCGCCGCAAGTTCCTTTTAGTCGCACGCACGCCCCCGGTCAAACTGTTTTTGCGACGCAACATGAGAATCTCTCGCAACGCGGTTCATGTTCCCGAGCCCGTTCATCCTTTGTGAAGGTCTGGCCTGCATACCAGGGGCATGGTCCGTCCCCGCCAACCCGCCCGAAAGGCCCACCTTAGCCCGGTCGTGCTCGCACTGGTCTGTGTCGCAGCCGCGCCTTGCCGCGCGACGACGAACCCGTCTGGCGCCACCCCCTGGGCGATTCAGGGCAGCGACCTTTGCCAGGCGGCAACGACCGCGGCGGAACGAGCGACTGGTGTACCCGACCAACTCCTGGGCGCGATCAGCCGCGTCGAGACCGGCCGCTACGACCGTCAGGCCGATGCCGTGCATGCCTGGCCCTGGACCATCAACGCCGAGGGCATAGGCCACTTCTACGCCTCCAAGGCAGAGGCCGTGACTGCCGCGCATGAGTTCCAGAACGCCGGTATCCGGTCGATCGATGTCGGCTGCACGCAGATCAATTTGATGTTCCACCCGGACGGCTTCAGCAGCCTGGAACAGGCGTTCGATCCCGCGGCCAACGCGCTCTACGCCGCCCGCTTCCTGACCGACCTGTTCCACCAGACCGGAAGCTGGCCGCATGCCGCCGCCGCGTATCATTCCCAGACGCCGAACCTCGGCAGCGACTACCAGCGAAAAGTTCTGGATGCCTGGGCCGAGCCGCTCGATCGCAACGGAGCCTCTGCACCACCGCACCATGGCGTCGCCGAGGCCCGCACGACACAGGCCGCGCCGAGCGGCCCGCAGTCCGGTGATGCCGAGCCACCGAGCGCGCGGCCGCTAGGCGGCTTCGGCCACATCATCCGCGAGCGCCCCTCCGTGCCGGCGCAGACCATCTTCGCGGCCGGCAACGGCGGCCGCGGCTTGTCGGCCTACCGGGCGCGGCCGGTGTCGCTGGCGTCGCTGCCGCCAGCCGGCATGCGTGAGTGATGGCGCCGGAAGCGGCCCCGATCGATTGCGCCGGTTGAATCACGTCCCGGACCCGCGCATATCGCGCGGAACAGAGGCCCGCTCGAACAGGGCCGGTCACAGGTCACGAGGCAGGACACAATGAGCGACCAGGACTCCGCACACGATACCAGCCCCATCGATCCGCCGGCTTCCGGCGCATCACCGACCGAGGAGCGCCACGAGTTCGGCGCCGAGGTCGGACGTCTGCTCGATCTCGTCGTCCACGCGCTCTATTCCGAGCGCGAGATCTTCCTGCGCGAGCTCGTCGCCAACGCCGCCGACGCCTCCGACCGTCGCCGCTTCGAGGCCCTGACCGACCCCGCCCGCGCGCTCCCCGACGGTGCCGCGATCCGGATCAATCCGGACAAGGAGGCACGCCAGCTCACCATCACCGACGATGGCACCGGCATGAGCCGCGACGAGCTCTCCCGCAATCTCGGCACCATCGCCCGCTCCGGCACCCGCGCCTTCGGCCGCGACATCACCGCGAGCCTCGCCGACGCCAAGCCCGAGGACCGCCCCAGCCTGATCGGCCAGTTCGGCGTCGGCTTCTACGCCGCCTTCATGGTCGCCGACCGCGTCGAGGTGATCTCGCGCCGCGTCGGCGAACCGGATGCCTGGAAGTGGTCGTCCGAGGGCCAGGGCAGCTACACCCTCGCCCCCGCCACGCGCGACACGGCCGGCACCGACATCATCCTGCACATCAAGCCGGACGCGGAGGAGTTCCTCGAGCCGTACCGGCTGGAAACCATCGTCCGCAAATGGGCCGACCACATCACCTGGCCGATCACCATCCGCCGCGACGGACAGGACACCGCCGCCAATGAGGGCACCGCACTCTGGCGGAAGTCCCGGAGCGAGGTCTCCGAGGAGCAGTACACCGAGTTCTACCAGCATCTCGGCCACATGTTCGACAAGCCCTGGGCCACGCTGCACTGGCGCGCCGAGGGCACCCTCGAATTCACCGCCCTGCTGTTCGTCCCCGGCATGCGCCCGTTCGAGCCGGTCGAGTCCACCCGCGAGAGCCGCGTGCGCCTGCATGTCCGCCGCATGTTCATCACCGACGAGGCCGCATTGCTGCCGCCGTGGCTGCGCTTCGTGCAGGGCGTCGTCGACACCGAGGACCTGCCGCTCAACGTCTCGCGCGAGATGCTGCAGGCGACGCCGGTGCTGGCCCGCATCCGCAAGGCGGTCACCAACCGCGTCATCACCGAGCTGCGCAACAAGACCAAGGATGCCGAGGCCTATGCCGGCTTCTGGGAGAATTTCGGCCCCGTCCTGAAGGAAGGCGTCTGGGAGGACTCCGAGCACCGCACCGAAGTCGCCGGCTTGATCCGCTTCCTGACCTCGGCGCCGGTCGCACCGGATGCCGGTCCCGGCCAGAACCTGGCCTCCCTCTCCGAGTACGTCAGCCGGATGAAGCCGGAGCAGGAGGCGATCTACTTCCTGGTCGGTGACAGCCATGACGCGCTGGCCAGCAGCCCGCAGCTGGAGGGCTTCCGCGCCCGCGGCATCGAGGTGCTGCTGCTGTCGGACTCCGTCGATGCGTTCTGGCCAGAGCGCCTGGACAAGTTCGACGACAAGCCCCTGCGGAGCGTCACCCAGGGCCTCGCCGACCTGTCCAAGATCCCGCTCGACGAGACCGATCGTCCCGAAGGCGCCGATATCGCGACCCTGCTGCCGGCCCTGAAGCAGGCACTCGGCGCTGCCGTCACCGACGTCCGCTCGACCGACCGCCTGGTCCAGAGCGCCGTCGTCCTCGCGGCGTCGCAGTCCGGCCCCGACCTGCAGTTGCAGCGCCTGATGCGTCGCAGCGGCCAGAAGATGCCGAGCTCGGCGCCGATCCTGGAAATCAACCCGCATCACGCGCTGATCCGCGGCCTGGCTGCCAAGGTCGGTCGCGGGGAGCCCGTCGACGAGGTGGCGCACGTGCTGTTCGACCTGGCCCGCGTGCAAGATGGTGAAGTGCCCGCCGAGCCCGCCGCCTTCGCCCGCCGCGTCGCCGACGCCCTGGTCGCAGGTCTGGCGCTCCCCGCCCAGGACATCTGAACCCTGCCCGCCGCCGGGCTGAAGCTGGACCCGCACACCGATTTCCTCGGTGTCATCGACGTCCAGCCGACCTTCATGCCCGGCGGCGAACTGCCGGTGGCGGATGGCCACGCCGTGATCCCGACCATCAACCGCCTGCTGGACACCCGTTTCCGCCACGCCTTCGCCACCCAGGACTGGCATCCACCTGGCCACTCCTCCTTCGCCAGCACGCATACGAACCGGCAGCCTAACGACGCAATCCCGCTACCCTACGGCTTGCAGGTCCTATGGCCCGACCACGCCATCCAGGGGTCCCCGAACGCCGAGCTGCACCCGGACCTCGACAGCCACCGCATCGAGCTCATCATCCGCAAGGGCTGGCGTCCCGAGCTCGACAGCTACTCCGCGTTCCTCGAGAACGACCGCCTCACCTCGACCGGCCTCAAAGGGTGGCTCGCCGATCGCGGTGCCCGACGGCTGTTCCTGTGCGGACTGGCCGCCGATTTCTGCGTCGCCTGGTCCGCCGAGGATGCTGTCCGGGCCGGCTTCGAGACCTTCGTCATCGAGGACGCCACGCGCGCGATCGGCATGCCCCGTCCCGACGGCGGCACCAGCACCGAGGAGGCGCGGGATCGACTGCAGGCGCTCGGCGTCACCCTCCTGCAGTCCGGCGACCTCCTCTGAAACGGCAGCCGGTTTGCCGTCGGACGCCCTGTCGCAGACACTGCCCATCATGATCGATGCCGCCCCCATCGCCACCGAGCCCTGCATGCGCTGGAACCGTCTGCTCGACGACACCCGGCTCGGCGCCGAACGCCCCGGACTGTCGGGCGCCCCGCGGCCCCGCCTCGACACCGCACGGTCCGAGTTCCAGAAGGACCACGACCGGCTGATCTTCTCCGAGCCGTTCCGCAAGCTCGGCCGCAAGACCCAGGTGCACCCACTGCCGCAGAACGACCGCGTGCATAACCGCCTGACCCACAGCCTCGAAGTGTCCTGCGTCGGCCGCTCGCTCGGCGAACTGGCCGGCAAGCGCCTGCACGCCGACGGATTGCTGCCACCCGGCGTGGTCGCCGCCGACGTCGCGGCCATCGTCCAGGCCGCCTGCCTCGCCCACGACATCGGCAACCCGCCCTTCGGCCACGCCGGCGAATTCGCCATCCGCGACTGGTATGCCAAGCACGACGCCGCCTTCTTCGCCGGCATGGCGCAGCCCTGCATCCAGGACCTCACCACCTTCGAGGGCAACGCCCAGGGCTTCCGGCTGCTGACCAGCCTGGTCGACACCGCCGGCCTGCGGCTGACCTACGCGACGCTGGGCAGCTTCATCAAATACCCCTGGTCCGCCACCCACGCGCCCCGCTACCGCCCCGGCAAGTTCAGCTACTTCGACTCCGAGCGCGAGGTGTTCGCCACCATCGCCCACTCGATGGGCCTGCTGGAGGTCGAGCCGGGCGTGTTCTGCCGCCATCCGCTGGCCTACTTCGTCGAGGCCGCCGACGACATCTGCTACGCCATCATCGACATCGAGGACGGCATCGAGATGGGCATCCTGCACACCTTCGAGGTGGAGGAGCTGCTGCTCGCGTTGCTGCCACCAACCCTGCGCGCGCAATTCGAGCAGTTCCGGCACGATCGCTCCGACCGCCAGCGCGTCCGCTGGCTGCGCGGCAAGGCGGTCGACCTGCTGATCGAGGAGTGCGTCGCCAGCTTCTTCGCCAACCAGCCCGCCATCCTCGGCGGCGTGTTCCGCTCCAGCCTGGTTGAAGCCGGCGGCGAGACGGTCGCCAGCGGCATCAACGCCGCCAAGAGCCTGGCCCGCGACCGGATCTTCACCCACACCCGCAAGATGGAAATCGAGATCGGCGCCTACGCGGCCGTCGACACCCTGCTGGACGCCTGCTCCGACGCCGCCCGCGAACTCCTGATCCAGGGGAGCGGCACAGCCCTCTCCTATCGCGCGTCGCGGATCCTCGGCCTGATGGGCGACTCCGCGCCGACCGCCTCCAGCGGCCTGGAGAACAGCTACCGCCTGATCAACGATTTCCTCTCCAGCCTGACCGACAACCGCGCTTCCGAACTGGCCCAGGTGATCCGCGGCCGAGGCTGAAGCTGCCCGACCGGTCAGCTCATGATCGAGGCCGGCTCGGCCTCCTGGTCCGTCAACGGCCAGACCGAGCGCCGCAGCGCATGCGGATCGTCGGCGAGACGGTCGACACGATCGAACAGCTTGGTCGTGCGTCGGCTCGGCTCGAACGGCGGCCAGTCGGCATTCGGCTGGCCATCACGCACGAACGCGATCCAGTGGCTGCGCATCCTGCCGGCCAGCGCCGCCCGTGTTCCGGCAAGCGGTCCACCGCGCAACGCCGCCGGCAACAGCCCGTGCATGTCGAACAGATAGAGCAGGTCGAGCCCATGTGCCGCGCCCAGCAGCGGGTGGGCGATGTCGAAGCGGTAGAACCAGGTCCCCGCCTGACCCGCATGCAGGGTCGCGTGACGTTCCGCGAAATGCAGCGTCGGCATTCCGAAATAGATGTCGGTGGCAAGCTGCAGGCTGCCCTGCCGGGTCATCGGGTAGGCCTCCAGGATCGCATCCACCTCCCCTTCGCCCAGCCGCCGGCGCAGCATCTGCTCGAGCTTGTCGCGCTGCCGCTGCCGCACGCCGCCGGGCAGGATCTCGAAACTCCGGTATTCGTCCCGGTTGGTGCCGGCGAGCAGCGGGATCGGCGGCGTGGCGATACGCTCCGCATCGGCCAGGCTCGCCGGCAGCAGCGAGCCGTCGAACCACGGCAGACCCGCGACCTCGGCGGTGAGTTCCTGCTGCACCGCCCGCTGCACCTCGAGCAGCCGCCGCACCGGCAGCGCCTGCAGCAGCTCCAGCGACGGCGCCGGCTCGCCCAGCAGCACCAGGAAGCGATGCGCCAGCGCCTCCGCCCGCGCCGCCTCGTGGGTGATGGTGAGCGCGCCGCTCTGCATGATCGCGCCATGGAACAGCGGAAGCGCATCGGGGCACAGCATCAGCAGCGACACCGACACCGATCCTGCCGACTCGCCGGCGATCGTCACCCTGTCCGGGTCGCCCCCGAAGCCCGCGATGTTGTCCCGCACCCAGCGCAGCGCCGCGATCTGGTCGCGCAGGCCGAGATTGCCCGGGCAGCGCGGCTCGTCCAGCGCATGGCCGAGATCGAGGAAGCCGAGCAGCCCGAGCCGGTAGTTGATCGTCACCACGACGATCTCGTCGGACGCCGCGAAATGGGTGGCGTCGTACATGTCGGCCGAGCCGAGCACGAACGCGCCGCCATGGATCCAGACCATCACCGGCCGCTGCGGCGCGTCGGTGCCGGCCGAGAAGATGTTCAGCACCAGGCAAGCCTCGTCGGGATGGTCGCCCGACGCCCCGAACGGCCGCGACAGTCCCGGCACCATTTGCGGGCAGGCGGGACCGAACGCCCGCGCGCCCTGGATACCGGTCCACTGCGCCGGTGGCCGGGGTGCCTCGAACCGCGGCGCCTCGGCGTAACGGATGCCGCGCCACACCCCCACCGGCCCCATCGCTGTCCGGGCGAGATGGCCTTCGACGACGCCCGCCTCGGTCCGCACCTGCAGATCCGGCAGGGAATGCCCGCTCACAGCCGCGCCAGGATCGCCGCCGCCAGGCACAGCATGACCACGGCGGTCAGCAGCCAGCGCAGCGCCATGTAGCCCGGCGGGATCAGTCCCACCCGGGACGCACGGGCCTCGACCAGCGTCGTCAGCAGGAACCCGAGCAGCAGCACCGCCAGCGCCAGCACCGGGGAAGCCACCAGCGGGATCAGCAGCGCCGCCCAGCCGACCAGCGCCGGCAGCACGCTCAGCGTCAGCCGGTGCGTTACAGCCCCAGCCGCGATCGGCGTGCCCAAAGGGTCGCCGGCGAGCGCCAGTCCCCAATGCACCGCCCCCAGGAACGACAGGATCACCGCGCCGTAATCGATCATCGCCAGCACCAGCCGCGGCGCCGGAACCTGGCCACTGAACAACAGGATCCCCACGGCGCAGGCCAGGAACGGGACCAGCCCGCCAACTCCCAGGGCGATCGCGAGCAACGGCAGCCGTTTCATCGTGCGGTTCCTTCAAGGGTGCTGAAGCGGTGCAAGCTCGCAGCCGAGCGCCGCGCGCGCAATGTCCGGGACCGATGCGCGCCGCCTGGCTTGCGGAAACCCGGACTTGCGGAAAGCGGGGCGAGGTGGTGCAAAAGGGCCCGTCGGAACAACCCCGGTGCGACACCACGCCCGGTCCGGAACAAAGGGTGAGACAGCATGAGCGCCATTGTCGACATTGTCGCGCGCGAGATCCTGGACAGTCGCGGCAACCCCACAATCGAGGTCGATGTCGAGCTGTCCTCCGGCGCCAAGGGTCGTGCCGCCGTCCCCTCCGGTGCCTCGACCGGCGCGCACGAGGCGGCCGAGCTGCGTGACAACGACCCGTCCCGCTACGGCGGCAAGGGCGTGCTGCAGGCTGTCGGCTTCGTCGAGGGCGAGATCCTCGAGGCGCTGGCCGGCGTGGAATCCTCCGAGCAGGTCGCGATCGACAACGCGCTGATCGACCTCGACGGCACCCCCAACAAGTCCCGCCTCGGCGCCAACGCGATCCTGGCGGTCTCGCTCGGCGTCGCCAAGGCCACCGCGGAAGAGCTGCAGGTGCCGCTCTATCGCTATGTCGGCGGCGTCTATGCCCGCACCCTGCCGGTGCCGATGATGAACATCGTGAATGGCGGCCAGCATGCCGACAACCCGATCGACATCCAGGAATTCATGATCCAGCCGGTCGGCGCCGCCACCGTCGCCGAGGCGATCCGGATGGGTTCGGAGATCTTCGCCCAGCTCAAGAAGGGCCTGAAGGACGCCGGCCACAACACCAATGTCGGCGACGAGGGCGGCTTCGCGCCGGGCCTGAAATCCGCCGACGAGGCCCTGACCTTCATCACCCGGGCGGTCGAGAAGGCCGGCTACAAGCCCGGTGACGACGTCACCTTCGCGCTCGATTGCGCTGCCACCGAATTCTACAAGAACGGCAAATACGAACTTGAAGGTGAAGGAAAGTCGCTCGATGCCGGCGGGATGGTCGCCTACATCGCCGACCTGTGCGCCCGCTACCCGATCATGTCGGTCGAGGACGCGCTGGACGAGGATGACTGGGAAGGCTGGGCACACCTGACCAGCGTGCTGGGCGGCCGCATCCAGCTGGTCGGCGACGACCTGTTCGTGACCAACCCGGAGCGCCTGCGCCGCGGTATTGCCGCCAAGACCGCGAACTCGATCCTGGTGAAGGTGAACCAGATCGGCACGCTGTCCGAGACGCTCGAGGCCGTCGAGATCGCCCACAAGGCCGGCTACACCGCGGTGATGAGCCATCGCTCTGGCGAGACCGAGGACAGCACCATCGCCGACCTCGCCGTCGCCACCAACTGCGGCCAGATCAAGACCGGCTCGCTGTCGCGCTCCGATCGCACCGCCAAGTACAACCAGCTGATCCGCATCGAGGCGGAGCTGGACGGTGCGGCACGTTACGCCGGCCGCACCATCCTGCGCGCCTGATCCGCAGGCGAAGCCTGGGCCGCCGGTGGCTCAGGCTTCGCTCGGGTCCAGATCCTGGTCGACGCCGGCGCTATGGCCGCGGGTCGCAAGGTCCAGCCTCAGCGTCATGCAGTAGGCTCCACCGCCGGACAGGATGAACGGCGCGAGCCCGACCTCCTTCACCATGTAACCCCGCTCGGCGAAGCGCTGCTTCAGCCGGGCGGTCGGCTGCGCCATCACGATGGTGCGGTCGATCGCCACCGCGTTCACGCAGAAGCGGGCGGCATCGTCCGCAGTGGCTTCCATCAGCCGATCGGCCGGCACCACGTCGCGGATCAGCCCGAGCCCAGCCTTGGTGAAGGCCGCCGGATAGTAGAACACCTCGCCATGCGGCAGTACGCAGAAGCAGGTATCGAGGTGATAGAACTGCTCTGTCGCCAGCTCGAGCCGGACGATGTCGATATCGAACACCCGCGCTATGTGGGCCGGTGCCTCCGGGCTCGAGCGCGGCCCATAGCCGGTCCAGGCGAGTGAGCGGGTGCGATCCCAGATGCAGTCGCCGGCACCTTCCTGGAACATGCCCGCCGGCAGGCTCTCCACCTGGTCGAGAACACCCTCCGCCTGCAACCGCTCGAACACACTCTTGAAGACCGCCTCCTCGCCCTGCCGCTGCGGATGGCGGAACGAAGCCACCAGCGCCTTGCGATCGAGGACGATGCCCGCATTGGCCGGGAACACCATGTCCGGCAGTCCCGGCGCCCCGTCGGTGACACGCACCTCGCCGCCGGCATCCCGCAGGGCGATCTTCAGCGCGGTGAACGCGGCCCGCGCTTCGGCCAGATGCTGCTCGGGATGCTCCGACCAGACCCCCGGCTTCATCCACGGGTTGATCGAATACGAGACCTCGTAATGGCTCGGCTCGACCAGAAGGTAGGTGGGCGTCATGCGAGGTTCCGTTGCTGGACATGAGAAAGCGGCCAAAACAGCCGACAACTGCGACAGACCTCTTGCATTCGCCTGTTCCGCCGTGCGGACATAGCGCCAAGGAGGCGCCCCGCGCCAGGGGCGCCAGGGAGGCGCTCCACGAGAGGGGGCGCCGAGCCGCCGCGTCGTGCCACGGCGTCGCCCGGTGCCGCATCGCCGGCTTGTGGAGTGAGAGAGCAGATGAGCTTCGGACGCGCGGTCAAGCGCAAGGTCAAGGCGGTGATTCCGCCCGTGCTGTTCCTCTCGCTGGTCGGCTATTTTGGCTGGAACGCCACCCAGGGCGACCACGGCCTGCGCAGCTACCGAGCCCAGCTGCAGCTCCTGCAGCAGGCCGACGACGCCAAGCAGGCCGCCCTGTTCGAGAATGCGGCCTGGAACCAGCGCGTTTCCGGCCTGCGCGACAAGGGGCTGGACGCCGATACCCTCGACGAGCGCTCTCGCGCCATGCTGAACCTGGCCGAGCCGACCGACATCGTCGTGCCTTACGGCAAGAACAAGCTGTATTGAGCGACCGCCCGGGCGGTGAGCCCGGAAACCAAAACAGCGCGACCGGAGCCCGGATCGCGCTGTTCTCTATCAACCAGGTCCCGCGCCGATGCGGCGCGAGATCGGCGCTATTTGATCTTGGCTTCGCGGAACGCCACGTGCTTGCGCGCAACGGGATCGTACTTCTTCAGCTCGAGCTTGCCGGTCTGGGCGCGCGCGTTCTTCTTGGTGACGTAGAAATAGCCGGTGTCGGCGCTCGACACGAGCTTGATCTGGATGGTGTTGCTCTTCGCCATGGGTCCTGTGCCTCTGCGTCTGGCTCTGCCTGCCGCCGTCGCGGCCCGGCTCCGCGGCCGGCATTCCGAAAAGGAAGCCGCCAGGGCGCTGGTCGCAGCATTGGTATAAGGGGCGGGAAAATGCTCATCCCGCGCCCCGAGGTCAAGCGTCCTGTTGCACGCGTCCCCATGCGCCGCTGGTGCGACAACACGCCCAGGCTCGGCTAAGCCATGCCGATACCCTGGTGGCGCCGCCGCCGCGGGGTCGAGCCGGGCAGGAGCGTACAGCAGCATGTTGAGTGTGGATGAGGCGAGAAGCCGGGTTCTGCAGCGTCTGCGTCCGGTTCCGGCCGAGACGGTCTCGCTTACCGAAGCCTGGGGCAGGGTCGCGGCCGCCCCCCTGCACGCACGGCTGGATAATCCACCTTCTGATATATCCGCGATGGACGGCTATGCGGTGCGCAGCGCCGATGCCACTTCCGGCAGCCGCCTGCATCTCATCGGCGAGGCCCCGGCAGGCCATCCCTTCGGCGGCCATGTCGCGGCCGGAACCTGCATACGCCTGTTCACCGGCAGCGCGATCCCGGACGGCAGCGACTGCGTGCTGATCCAGGAAAATGCCGACCGACTCGAGATGCCGGACGGCAGCATCGACATCATGGTACGCGAGCCGGTGTCGGTCGGCCGCAACATCCGGCCCCGTGGCCAGGATTTCACCAAGGGCGACCTGGTCGTGCAGCCCGGGCGCCGGCTGGGCGCACGCGATATCGGCGTGGCAGCTGCCGGCAACCATGCCTGGATCACCGTGCATCGCCGTCCACGCATCGCCCTCCTGGCCACCGGCGATGAACTGGCCCTGCCCGGCGAGCCGATCCCCGCCGGCGGCGTCACCAACTCCAACACTCCGATGCTGGCCGCCCTGGTGCGGGCCGCCGGCGCCATCCCGGTGCTGCTGCCGCTGGTGCGTGACGATGCCGACGCCATCGCCCGCGCAACCGACGGCCTCGCCGGCATCGACATGCTGGTGACGATCGGAGGCGCCAGCGTCGGCGACTACGACCTGGTGCAGGCAGCGCTGACCCAGCGGGGGCTCGAGGTGGATTTCTGGAAGATCGCCATGCGGCCCGGCAAGCCGCTGATGCACGGCCGTATCGGCGCCGGCGAGGCCGGCATCCCGGTGCTCGGCCTGCCCGGCAATCCGGTCTCGGCGCTGGTTTGCGGGCTCTTGTTCCTGATGCCGGCGCTGCAGGTGCTGTCCGGCGGTGCGGCCGATGGCTGGCTGGGCGGCCTGGAACGTGAGCGCGCCGTGCTGGCGACACCCCTCGAAGCGAACGACCACCGCGCCGACCATTTGCGCGGGTCCCTCACGCGCACCCCCGGGGGATTCCTGGTGACGCCGTTCCCGCGCCAGGATTCCGGCATGCTCCGGCGCCTGGCCGCGTCAGAGGCTCTGATCCTGCGCGCGCCGCATGCTGCAGCGGCGGATGCCGGCAGCGAGGTCGAGATCCTGCGCCTGGACCGACTCGGCATCTGACGGTTGACCAGGGAACATGAACCAATCTAGAACACACGCTCAGGTTGCCTATTTGTTCCGCGCGTGGCGTGCGGGTGCAGATGCAGCGGCCGGCTAGGACGTCACGATGCTCACACGCAAGCAGCACGAGTTGCTCAGCTTCATCGACCGCCATCTGAAAGAGACCGGCTTCTCACCGAGCTTCGACGAGATGAAGGACGCGCTGAACCTGCGGTCGAAGTCGGGAATCCACCGCCTGATCTCGGCACTCGAGGAGCGCGGCTTCCTGAGCCGTCGGCATCACCGGGCGCGGGCGCTGGAGGTGCTGCGTCTGCCCGAGGCTGGCCCGACGAGTGTGGTGGCAACGCCTCCCGCAGGCGCCGAGGGGCTTCCTGCCGACGGGCATCACCTCCCGACGGACGATCTCGATCCGGGCCAGGCTCCGTTCCTGCCGAACGTCATCAAGGGCGACTTCAGCCAGAGGCTGCCTGGAGTGCTTGCAGCCGCCGGCGTCGGTGCGATCCAGCTCCCGCTCTATGGGCGGATCGCGGCAGGCCTGCCGATCGAGGCGCTCCGGGACACCGGCGCCCATGTCGAGGTGCCGCTCGCGTTGATCGGCAGCGGTGAGCATTACGCGCTCGAGGTCGCCGGTGATTCGATGATCGAGGCCGGCATCCTGGATGGCGACACGGTCATCATCCGGCGATCCGACAACGCCGATAACGGCCAGATCGTGGTGGCGTTGATCGACGATGCGGAGGTCACCCTGAAGCGTCTGCGTCGACGTGGAAGTGCCGTGGCGCTCGAGCCGGCCAATGCGCGCTACGAGACCCGCATCGTGCCATCGGACCGCGTCCGTGTGCAGGGCCGCCTGGTCGGCCTGCTGCGCCGCTACAACTAGGCGCGCACCGCTACCGGCTGGCCTAGCGGAAGCGCCCGCGGGCCGCCGGCAAGCGTCGTCATGTAGGTGCACGCCCCGATCGACGCTCCGAGCGAGAAGTGCAGGAACAGCATCGCTTGCCGGAACGCCGACTCGCCGAGCGCTACTGCGACATGGTGCGGGTCGGCATTCGCCAGCTGCAGCCCGGTATCGAGCCCGAGATTGAGCAGCACCACCGGCAACATGACCATGATCCACACGATCGCATAGCGCCCCGCGTTGCCGCCCATGACGTTCACGCTCTTGCGCCACCCGGGCTGCGGAGGGTCCAGGGCCAGCACGGTGAAGAACGGCACCTGGCGGATTATCGCCCACAGGCTGATCGCGACCGCTGCTGCAGGAAGCACGAGAACGACCAATTCCCCGCCCCGCGGCATGTGCCCGCCGGCAACAAGGATTGCAGCCAGGCCGGAGAGCCCGACCAGCGGGACCCCCCAGGCATAGGTGAGCAGAAGGAAGCCCAGGTATCTCCAGAACGGCCGCTTGAAGAAGAACGGGTCGAACGGCTCATCGAGCAGGATGTGGCGGCGCCAGGAGATGCTGAATGACAGCAGGAACTTGAGCCCGAGGAGCCACGCGACCGCGGCGCCCGCCACCACATACCAATGTGCGGCGAGCACGGCATCGAATTTGCCCGAGAGGCCGTGTGCCTTGCCGACGACCCGGTGATACAGGAACTCGGCCGTCACCAGGAATACCACCGGCGGCCAGATCGCCTTGGCGTGCAGCACTCGAAAACGCCACAGCAGCCTGTAAGCCTGGGCTGCGGTGGCGAGGATCGGCAGGGGCTGGGTCACACTCATGACGGCTGAACAGGCGACGCCCGAGGCCGGTTCCCGAAGCCTTTTCGCCGATGAGTGCCGGTGCGGGAATTCAGGCGGCGGTCGCTCGCCTCGGCAGCACCCAGCCCGGCCTGACGAAGTGACAGGTGTAGCCGTTCGGGATCCGCTCCAGGTAATCCTGATGCTCCGGCTCGGCTTGCCAGAACGGGCCGGCCGGCGCCACCTCGGTCACCACCTTGCCGGGCCACAGGCCGGACGCGTCGACATCGGCGATGGTATCCAGAGCAACCCGCCGCTGCTCCTCGCTCGTGTAGAAGATCGCCGACCGGTAGCTGGCGCCGCGATCGTTGCCCTGGCGGTCACGGGTCGACGGATCATGGATCTGGAAAAAGAATTCCAGCAGCGCCCGGAAGCTGGTCTTCGCCGGATCGAAGACGATCTCGACGGCCTCGGCGTGGTTCCCGTGATTGCGATAGGTCGCGTTCGCCACCTCGCCGCCGGAGTAGCCGACGCGGCTGCTGATGACACCGGGCTGCCGGCGTATGAGATCCTGGACGCCCCAGAAGCAGCCACCCGCGAGCACGGCACGTTCTTCGGTCATGTGTAGGTCCCTCCAACTGTCGAAGATATGGCGGCGTCCGGCACGATCTTCCATGGGGCCTCCGGGAGGCCAGGCATCGACATCGCCAGCCGGGTCACCGCCCCCTGGTCGAGGCCGGCCTGCCACGGGATCTCTGCAATCACCCTGACATCACCATGCCGCTCGATCGCTGCACGATTGCCCGGTGAAGGCGGCCCGTTCAGCACCACGCCTGCGACGCTGATGCCGCGCCGTCGCAGCGCCTCCAGGCTCAGCAGGGTGTGATTGATGGTCCCCAGGCCGCTGCGCGCGACCAGCACCACGGGCAGGCCGAGCCGGATGATCAGGTCGGTCATCATCAGGCCCCCGCCGATCGGCACCAGCACGCCCCCTGCCCCCTCGACCACCAGCGGACCCTCGCCGTCCGGCAGGCGCACGACCCCGGGGTCGAACGCGACCCGTTCAAGGGCAGCCGCATCCTCCGGCGACAACGGTGCCTGCAGTTCGAGCGCCGGCGGATGGATCCGAACGCCATCGCCTCCGAACTCCCGGACCACGGCGCTGTCCCCCGGATCCTGATCCAGACCGGTCTGCAGCGGTTTCCAGTACTCGGCGCCCCACGCGCGGACCAGGCAAGCCGAAACCAGCGTCTTGCCGATCCCGGTATCGGTGCCGGTCACGAACACCCCGGGCCGCACCGGCCGTCGCAGGTGTCCGAACCCCACGCAATACGAGGCAACGGCCCCGTGCTCGGCCTCGAACCGATGCAACGCGCGGCGCATCCGGCCGGCTCCGACCGGCCTGACGCCGGTCGCAGGCCGGTCCGCACCAATCGCCCGCAGCGCACGCAGGAACGACACTCCGTCGGGATACGCGCTTGCGATACTTTCGCTCTCCCACTCTCCACCGCACTCGCAGCGCATGTCCTCGACAGACCGGTACTGCAGCCCCGGATCAGGCATCGCCTCGGCGTCCCGCACCGCACGCCATTCCGCCAGGGTGCCGGCCAGCAGGGTTGCGACATGCAGCCGTCCACCCGGTCGCAGCAGCCTGCAGAGCGCGCCAAGGGCGGCCGGCGGGTCCGGCAGCCATTGCAGCGCCAGGCTCGAGCAGACCAGGTCGAACTCACCGGATACCGCCGGCAGCGCCGCGTCCATTGCCAGCACCTGCAGCCGATCGTCGCCGGCCATGGAGCGGCGGGTGACCGGGAGCATCCCGGGTGCCAGGTCGGTGGCGATGATCGTCGCGGCGGGCATCCGCCGGCGCAGCGCCCGGGTCAGCAGGCCGGTGCCGCAGCCGATTTCCAGGATGCGCGGATGCTCGCCCCCGGACAGCGGACCCGATGCCATGATCCGGTTCGCCAGCCGCTCCGCAACCAGGCGCTGCACCGTGGCAGCCCCCTCGTACGACGCCGCCGCCCGCCCGAAGCTGGCCCCGATCGAGCGGATGGTCATGTCGCGGCGAACGCGCGCAGCCGGTCGGCGCACCAGTCCGGCCGGCTCAGCGGCAGCACATGGCCGGGGGCATCGCTCCACACGATCGAGGCACGGTCGAAGCAGGCGCTGGTCAGGGCAGCGGGCACCACCGGATCGTCGGCAGCGGCGAGCGCCATCACCGGCAGGCCGAAGGTCGCCGGAGCACCACGCGCATCGCCGTCGCGCAGCCGCACCAGCCCAGCCGTGAGGCGCCCAGCATCCAGATCGGAATACCGCTCCCTATCCGGCCCTCGGACATCGATCCCGCAGCGAGCCTGGAACGACGCCACGGTCGCTGCCGGGTCGATCGCCAACCGCTTCACCATTCGGTCGAGCACGCGCACCGGTGCTCCCTCCGGAAAGTCCTGCGCCGCGGCGAAACGGGTGAAGCCGTTGATCGCGACAAGCCCGCGGCACGCCACCGGAAGATCGAGCAGCAGATCGAGAACGCCGCCGGAGTGCCCAACGGCGACCGTACCCTCGGGGACGGACACATCCCGCAAGTCGCACGGCCTCCCGCCCAGGTAGCCGAGCTCGACCACGCTGGTCCTGGCCTCGGGAAGCAGCCTGCGGACAGCATCCCAGACCCCCGCATCGAAGCCCCAGCCATGCACGAAGAGGAACGATTGCCGGGTCATCGGCCGGCGCCTGGCGAAAGTCCGGTCTCCACGAGCCCGGCGGCAAGCGCTGCGATGATGCGTTCCAGGTCCGCCTCATCGTGGCCAGCACTCAAGGCAAGCCGGATCCGGCTGCGGCCAGGCGGTACCGTCGGCGGCCGGATGGCGACGCCCAGCACCCCCAGCCGCTCCATCGCCGCCGCCAGGTCGAGGGCTGCCGCCGCGTCACCGACCAGCACCGGAACGATCTGCGTCGTCGATCCTGCGGTGTCGATCCCGAATTCGAGCAGCGCCGCCCGCAGCCGGTCCGCCGCCGCCGCCACTCTCGCGCGATCCGGATCCATTCCGGGCACCAGGTCGAGTGCCGCATCGATCGCCCCCAGCACCGGCGGCGGCAGCGCCGTGGTGTGGATGAAGCCCGAGCAGGCATTCACCAGGTAGTCGCACAGCACCTGCGAACCCGCGACATACGCCCCGAAACTGCCGAACGCCTTGCTGAAGGTGCCCATCACCAGGTCGACGCCGCCCGCCTCGACCGACAGCCCGGCGCCCGCCGGCCCGAGCACGCCGGTCGCATGGGCCTCGTCGACATAGAGGAAGGCCCGGTGCCGCGCGGCGATCGCCCGGAGCCGGCCGATGTCGGCGCGATCGCCATCCATGCTGAACACGCTCTCGGTGACGATGAAGCACTGCCCGCTTTGGCCCGCATGGTCGGCCAGCATCGCCTCGAGCTGCTCGAGATCGTTGTGGCGGAAGCGCACCTGCCGGATCCCGGCCGCCTGGATGCCGTGATGCAGGCTGGCGTGGATCAGCCGGTCGGCGAACACCGTGGGCGCAGCGCCTGCGCCGGCCCGCGCCACCTTGAGCAGCGCCGGCAGCACTGCCGCATTGGCCTGCCAGCCGGATGCGAACAGCAGCGCCGCCTCGGTCTGCTTGAACGCGGCGAGCCGGCTCTCGACGCGCCGGTGCAGCTCGAACGTGCCCGTCACCAGCCGCGACGCGCCGGCCCCGGTGCCATGCCTGGCGCCCCACTCAGCCGCGCGCTCGGCCAGCAGCGGGTGCTGCGCCAGCCCGAGATAGTCGTTGGCCGAGGCGTTCAGCAGCATCCGGCCGCCGCGCATCACATGGCCGGATGACGGGCTGCCGGGCACCAGCGTGCGCAGCTGCCGCTGCCGGCCAAGCTCCCGCAGCGCGGCGTCGAGCATCGGATCGAGACATGACATCAGGCCGCACTCCTGCCGCCGCCGACCGGTCCGGTCAACATCCACCGACACGCCCTGGCGCCGACCGCCGATCCGGTGCCATCAAGCGGCATGACCCACGGCACCCTCTGGCTCCCCTACACGCAGATGCGCACCGCGCTTCCGCCGCTGCACGCCGCCTGGACCGATGGCTGCCGGATCGGCCTCGAGGATGGCCGCGTGCTGATCGACGGCATCGCGTCCTGGTGGACCGCCTGCCACGGCTACAACCATCCGCATATCGCCGAGGCGGTGCGCCACCAGCTCGCCCGGATGCCGCACGTGATGCTGGGCGGCCTCGTGCATGAACCGGCGCTCCGGCTGGCCGACCGGCTGGCAGCGCTCCTGCCCGGCGACCTCGAGGCGGTGTTCTTTGCCGAGAGCGGATCGGTCGCGGTCGAGGTGGCGATCAAGATGGCGGTGCAGTACTGGCTCAACCGCGGCGAACGCGGCCGCACCCGGCTCGTGGCCTTCCGCGGCGGCTATCACGGCGACACCTTCGCCACCATGGCCGTGTGTGACCCCGAGGAAGGCATGCACAGCCTGTTCCAGGGCGTGTTGCCGCAGCACCATCTGGTCTCGCTGCCGCACGACGACGCAGCGGAAGCGGAACTGGACGGCTTCCTCGCCACCAACCGCACCGGCATCGCGGCGATCCTGGTCGAGCCACTGGTGCAGGGCGCCGGCGGCATGCGCTTCCACGCGCCCGAAATGCTGCGCCGACTCCGCCGGCTCGCCGACCGGCACGGCCTGCTGCTCATCCTGGACGAGATCTTCACCGGCTTCGGCCGCACCGGCAGTATGTTCGCGTGCGAGCAGGCCGGCATCGTGCCGGACATCGTCACCCTGTCTAAGGCGCTGACCGGCGGCACCATGGCCTTGTCGGCGGCAGTCGCCCGGCGGCACGTGTTCGAGGCCTTCCTCTCCGACGACCCCACCCACGCGCTGATGCACGGCCCGACCTACATGGCGAACCCGCTCGCCTGCGCTGCTGCGAACGCCTCGCTGGACCTGTTCGAGCGCGAGGACCGGCTCGGCCAGGTGGCGACGATCTCGTCCCTGCTCGCCGAACAGCTGGAGCCGTGTCGCATCCTTCCGGGAGTAGTCGACGTCCGTGTGATGGGCGCGATCGGCGTGGTGCAGCTGGACCGCATCGCCGACATGAATGCCCTGAAGGCGCGGCTGGTGGCCCAGGGCGTGTGGGTGCGGCCGTTCCGCGACATCGTCTATCTGACGCCGTCCTTCACCATCACCACGGACCAGCTGGCGACGCTGACCCGGGCCATCCACCAGGCCCTCGGCAGGGCGGGCTAGGCGAGGTCCCAGCGGGCCGCCACAGCGTCGTCGGCAGTCCGCGCCTCGACCCACTCGGAGCTTCCGTCCGCATAGTCCTGGCGCTTCCAGAACGGCGCCCGGGTCTTGAGCCAGTCGATCAGGAACGCTGTGGCATCGATGGCCGCTGCCCGGTGCGGGGCAGCCGTGAGCACCAGGACGATGCCCTCGCCGACCGGCAGCCGGCCGATCCGATGCAGCACGGTGCAGCCGAGCAGCCTGAAGCGCTGCTCCGCGGCCGCGGCGATGCCGGCGATCGCCGTTTCGGTCATGCCCGGATAATGCTCGAGCGTCAGCGCCTGGAGCGCCCGACCGTGTGCGTCCGGATCGGCCCGCACCAGGCCCACGAAACAGCCGATACCGCCGATGGCGCCACCCCCTGCAGCCGTAAGCGCCGCAAGCTCGCCGCCGACGTCGAAGGCTGCCTGCTGCACCCGGACCGTCGCCATCAGCCGCCCGTGACCGGGGGGAAGACTGCGATCTCGTCGCCCGCGGCCACAGGGTGGTCCGGGCCGGCGAACTCCTGGTTCACGGCAATGCGCACCGGACGCCCTTCCGCGACGATTGCCGCGAAGGCCTGGTCGCGTGCCTGCAACCAGGCCAGGACGCCGCGCACATCACGCACCTCGGGAGGCAGGGACGCCCTCTCGCCGGCGCGACCCAGGCGATCGCGCACCCACGCGAAATAGAGGAGCTGGACGGACGCCATCCCGGGGACCCTGTCGAACGGGTCCTACTTGGGGGCGTCCTTTACGGTTTGCACGCTGCCATCCGGGCTGATCACGGTGCTGGTGCCGTCGCCGTTCGGGATCACGATCTTGCCGCTGCTGTCCACGCCCTTGCTGTGGAACTTGGTGGATGGGTCCGGCACCGTCGCCGACAACCCGCCACCCGACAGCCCGCCACCGGACAAGCCTCCGCCCGATTGGCCGCCGCTGGGTCCGCCACCGGCGCCGCCGAACCCGTCCTGGTCGATCCCGGCGCCGCCACGGATCGAATTCTGCTCGCCGGCACTCATGGTGCCGCCGTTCGGCAAGCCCGCACCACCCAGCAGCACGCCGTTGGTCTGGCCGCCATTGCGCGACACATCGCTCAGGGTCGGCAGCGGCTGCGGCGGACCCGGCCACACATTGCCCGGCTCCGGCTCGATCGGCCGCTCCACCGGCTCGATGCCACGAGAGCGCTGCAGGTTCTCACTCACCCCTGTCGTGGAGTTCGGATTCTGTCCTGGCAGCCGCTCCGTATCGGTGAAGAACTTGCCCAGGCCCGAGCAGCCGCTCAGAAGCAATAACGTTCCAAGCACAGCCGAGCGCCGCATTGTCGTCCCCCTGCGGCTCCAAATGCCGCCCGCGCCGGACTTTGCCCTCAACCGGGCCTCTAGCTCAAGGGAGCGTGCGCCACAGGATGCGGCAGCGCGGCAATCCAGACACAGATCGCCTCGATGTCGTTGAGGTCCAGGATCGGGCCGTGCCAGTCCGGCACCGGCACGTCCGCCGCCAGCGCGCTTATTCCCGGGTCATCATGGAACAGCGGGCGCTTGCCTGCACGGAGGGCGATCTCTCCACGGATCAGCTCGAGTCGTGGCCCAGGAACGGCGCCGAACCCTTCGACAAGCACCAGATCGACCGGAGCCAGGCGGTGCAGCAGCGACGGCAGGTCGGCAGGCGCGTCCGGCGTCTCGCGCAGCAGGGCCCAGCGGCGGTCGGACACCAGCAGGACTTCCTCCGCCCCGGCCGCCCGGTGCCGATGGCTGTCCTTGCCCGGCAGGTCGAGGTCTACAGCGTGGTGCGTGTGCTTGACCGTCGAGACCCGCAGCCCGCGCGCGCGCAGTCGCGGCAGCAGCTGCTCGATCAGTGTGGTCTTGCCGCTGCCCGAACGCCCGACGATGCCCAGCGCGCGCAGCGTCAGGGAACCGCCCGACCGGGCGGCACCGAGCCCGCATCGGCCTTGCCGACATGGCGCAGGCTGGTCACCAGGTAGTCCCAGCCGGTCACCAGGGTGAGCAGGGCCGCGACCCACAGCATCACCGCGCCGATGATCCCCACGGGCAGCCAGCCGATGCCGAGCAGCCGCGCTGTGCTGTCACCGGCCAGCAGCACGCCGAGCGCCCCCATCTGGAACGCCGTCTTCCATTTGGCGAGCCTGGTGACCGGCAGGCTGACCCGGCGGCCGGCCAGATGCTCCCGCAGCCCGCTGACCAGGATCTCGCGCAGCAGGATCACGATCGCCGGGTACAGCCCCCACAGTGGCAGCCGGCCCAACCCCGCCAGCACCATCAGCGATGCGCCGATCAGCAGCTTGTCGGCGATCGGGTCGAGCATCCGGCCGAGATCGGAGAACTGGTGCCGCGCGCGGGCGATGTGGCCGTCCAGGTAATCGGTGATGCCGGCGGCGATGAACAGCAGGCAGGCCGCGAAATCGGCATACGGGCGATGCAGCGCTACCAGCGCCACCAGCACCGGGATGGCGGCGATCCGGGACAGGGTCAGGACATTCGGCAGGTCGCTCAGCATCGATCGGATCCGTCTGCGAGCGCGCAGTCTATCGCAGCCGGTCCCATGCCGATACCTCGGCACGCACTCCGGCCGGCACCTTCAACCTGGCTCCTCCCGCCACCCGGGATGGAAGTGGCCGTAGATCGAGCGGGCGGTCTCGCGGCTGACTCCCGGCGTGTTCTCCAGGTCGCTGAGGCCGGCCTGCTTCACCCCGCGCGCCGAGCCGAAATGGTTCAGCAGGGCGCGCTTGCGGGCCGCCCCGATGCCGGGGATCTCGTCCAGCTCGCTGCGCACGATCGCCTTCGAGCGACCGGCCCGGTGGGTCGTGATGGCGAACCGGTGCGCCTCGTCGCGCAGCCGCTGCAGGTAATACAGCACCGGATCACGCGGCGGCAGCTGGAACGGGGCAGCGTCGCCGGTGTGGAACCACTCGCGCCCGGCATCCCGGTCGGGACCCTTGGCGATCGCCACCAGCTTGACGTCGGTAACGCCCAGATCGTCCAGCACCTGGCGCACCGCGCTGAACTGGCCGAGCCCACCGTCGATCAGCAGCAGATCCGGCCAGTCCGGACGGCTCGGCGCCTCACCGGTCTCCTCCTGCCGCGCCGCCTGCTCCCGCAGCGCCCGCCCGAAACGCCGCTCCAGCACCTCGCGCATCATCGCGAAATCGTCGCCCGGGGTGATCGGGCCGCGGATCGAGTACTTGCGGTAGGCCTGCTTGGTGAAGCCCTCGGGCCCCGCCACCACCATCACCCCGTACGCGTTGGTGCCCATGATGTGGCTGTTGTCGTAGGTCTCGATCCGCTCCGGCGGCCCGGCCAGGCCGAACAGCGCCGCCACCCCATCCAGCAGCTTCGCCTGACCGGCGCCCTCCGCCAGCTTGCGCTCCAGGGCTTCCCGCGCATTGGTCGCGGCGTGCTCGACGACCTGCCGCTTCTCGCCGCGCACCGGCACCGCCAGCTCCACCTTGCGATCGGCCTTCAGGCTCAGCGCCTCCTGGATCAGCTCAGGCTCGGACACCGCGAAGTTCAGCAGCAGCAGCGGCGGCGGCGGCTTGTCGTCGTAGAACTGCGCGATGAACGCCGACAGCACCTCGCCGGCCTCCTCGCCCTTGGTGTTGGCCGGGAAGAAGGCGCGGTTGCCGTTGTTGCGGCCGCCGCGGATGAAAAACACCTGCACGCACGCCTGGCCCGCCGCCAGGTGGATGGCGATGACGTCGGCATCCTCGATGCTGGCCGGATTCATGATGCCGCTGCCCTGCACGTGGGTCAGCCCGCGGATCCGGTCGCGCAGGGCGGCCGCGCGCTCGAACTCCATCGCCTCCGACGCGGTCTCCATCTCGACCGCGAGCTCCTTCTGCACGCTGCCGGCCTTGCCCGACAGGAACGCCCGCGCCTGGCCCACAAGCCGGTCGTAGCCCTCCCTGTCGATCCGCTCGACGCAGGGTGCCGAGCAGCGCTTGATCTGGTGCAGCAGGCACGGCCGGGTGCGGTTGCTGAACACGCTGTCGCTGCAGGAGCGCAGCAGGAACACCCGCTGCATCGCCGTGACGGTCTGGTTGACCGCCCAGGCGGACGCGAACGGGCCCCAGTAGCTCGCCCCCTTGCCCGGCTTGCCGCGATGCTTGGTGATCTGCGGGAAGGCGTGCCCGTCGGTCATCATCAGCCACGGGTAGCTCTTGTCGTCGCGCAGGACGATGTTGTAGCGCGGCTTCAACCGCTTGATCAGGTTGGCCTCGAGCAGAAGCGCCTCGGCCTCGGTGTGCGTCGTGACGATCTCCATCGAGACCGTCTCGTTCACCATCCGCCGCAGCCGCTCCTGCAGCCGCCCGACCTGGGTGTACGAGTACACCCGCTTCTTCAGGCTGCGCGCCTTGCCGACATAGAGCGCGTCGCCCTTGCCATCGAGCATCCGATAGACGCCCGGCGAGAGCGGCATCGTCAGGAGCGCCCGTTCGATCACCCCCACCCCGATCTGCACCGGCCGGGCGCGCGTGTCTGCGGCGTCGCCGGCCATCAGCGGGGTATCCGTCGTGTTGGTCTCCGTCATGCCGCCTCAAATAGTGCGGCGGTGGCTGCAAGCGTAGCCGCAAACGGTCACCGTGGAGGGTTTTGCTCGCCTGCTTCGCCAGCAGGGTTCTCCACCGGCGCTGTGGATAAGTCTGTGGGTGAAGCTCTGACAGATTGCCCGCGGGCGCAGTCGCCCTAGGGTCGTATCAGATTGCCCAGATTGTAGGCACCCGCCGTAACCTGTTGTTCCTGCACGATTTGAAAATTACACGCCTGTCACGGCGTTAACATAATCGGCCATTTCGTTGGAAAAGCTTGGAGTCAATGCCGGGCGTGGACAAAATCCGGCCGTGGCCGCGCCGACGATCCCGGTTTGTTCAGTTTGACAGGTTACGGAGCATGCGCCAGCCGTCCCGGATATCTACGCCCTCGTCATGAAAAGAGGCGCCCGGCTTCCCGGGCGCCTCCTGGCATGCCGATTCGCTGACGAACGTCAGGCTGCGGCGGCGATCCGGTCGACGCTCGCGATAGCCACGACCGAGAGCTCGATTGAGCTGGCACCGGCAGGGACATGCAGGGTCGCTGCCCCGTTGGTCCAGCGGAACGGCACGGCTCCCTGCTCAGGCGCATACCAGCCATTGCCGAACGCGGGCCCGACCAGCGAAAGCTCGGTCATGACATCGTCATGCAGAACCCTTGCGGACGAGATCGCGACGCCCAGCAGCCGGCGATCCTCGAGCCACGGTCGGCTCGACCATGGCGACGATGCCTGCGAGGTGATCGTCAGGCTGCGGGCCCCGCCCGGCAGGCTGCACCGGAAGATCGACGCGCCCGACTCCGTCGCGACCAGCACCGCATGATAGGTGTCGCCGTCGACGACGATGTCGAAGCTCGGCTCGGCCGGCTGTGCCGGAGCCGGCAGCGCGTCGTTGGCAGCCACGAACAGCGAATGGGCGCGCTCGGCAAGGCTTTGCCAGACCGGCTGGACCTGGTCCGAAGCCAGGCTCAACGGCGCATAGCCGTGCGCCTCATAGACCGCGACGGCCGGAGGCAGCTCGATTGCCAGCTGGCGGAGGGCCGTGACACCCTCGCCCTCGGCTGCGAGCAGACCGGCGACGTCGAGGTAGGACTCCACCTGCAGCCCTTCCGCCAGCAGCAGGTCATGGCTTTCGAGGCCGACATGGTAGTACGTCACCTCCGCGACCTGGTCCTGGACGATGCTGCGACCGTTGACCAGCATGCGGGCGGGAATGAGCTTGCCGTCGATCCAGATCGCATGGTCCGGCGAGACGACCAGGTCGCGCACCGGCAGGCCCTCCGCAACGGCACCCTGGCGGATCCGGATCGGCATGAACATCTCGGGGCGGGCAACGTCCGCGACGCGGATCCTGCGCGAGCCGGTCCAGGTCACCGGGGCCAGGCGACCGAACGCCCAGACCGCATCGCCGACCTCGATCGTCTCGACGGCACGCGGACCGGAAGCGGTCTCGATCATCACCCCGGCGGTGAAACACGTCGCACTCTCGGTAAAATACAGGCCGAGCCCGTTCGGGATCTCCTGGATGGTCACCGTGACCGGCGATGACAGCGTGTAGCCGGGGAACAGGTCGCCGGTCTGGATGCCGATGAACACCCCGCTACCGACCACCTGGAAGCCGCCACCGGTCTCCGGGACCAGCGAGATCGTCGATCCGAACGGGAATCCCTGCACGCTCTCGAGGGCTGCGAACGCCACCGCGATGTTCGGAGTGAAGAGCTCGTCGAAGGTGACCGTGTTGCCACTCAGGCTGACATCGTACGAGCCATAAGCGTTAGTGGATTGCACCGTATCGGACATGGAGCCTCCAAAGGAGCCTGGAACATGCCGGACGCTGCACCTGTGGAGCCCGGCCGGATCGGCGACCTCGCCCATCCCCGTCCTCCATAACCGCTACTCTCAGTATTTAGACTGTTAATTCGAAGATGAGATGATTATCACGCCTCTATAATGAGCCGTGTGTCTGGTTTTTACTCCAAGTTTTGATACAGCCCGGGAAACGCAGGATCTAAGGTGCCGGCTCCCGGCTCCGGTCCTCGGCCTGGCGCAGTAGCCGCAGGAAGTTACCGCTCCAGAACGCTGTTATATCGTCAGCGGAATAACCGCGCCGGACCAGCTCCGACGTCACGTTCGGGCTCTCCGAGGCATTGCTCCAGCCACGGATCGCGCCACCACCATCGAAGTCGGAGCTGATGCCCACATGGGAGACGCCGATCCGGGCCACCGCGTAGTCGATGTGATCGACGAAATCCGCGACCGCGGCCTCGCCGCCACGCCGACTTTCGCCGCGCGGGCACAGGAAGCCCGGCATCGCGGTGATCTGGATCAGGCCGCCGGTGGCGCGCAGCGCGTCGAGCTGGGTATCGTCCAGGTTGCGCCGGTGGTCGCACAGCGCGCGGATGCAGGAGTGCGTCGCCACCACCGGGGTCGACGAGACCTGTGTCGCCTGCAGCATCGCGTCCCGCGACAAATGCGACACGTCCACGAGCATCCCGTGGCGGTTCATCTCGGCCACCGCGTCGCGTCCGAGCCCGCTCAGCCCGCCATGCCGCGTCTCGGCGTCGCCCAGGTCACGTCGCGGGATGGCGCTGTCGGCGACCAGGTTGTGGCCGTTATGGGTCAGCGTGACATAGCGGACGCCCTGCTGCCGAAACCTGGCGATCACCGAGAGATCCTCGCCGAATGCGTAGGCGTTCTCGACCGCCGGGACGATCGCGATGCAGCCCTCGCGGTGGGCCTGCTCGATCGCGTCGGCCGTCTCGCACAGGCGCGTGCGGATCCGCCCGGCACCGACACCATCAGGGCCGTCCGGTGCCGCCCCCATCCCGGCGATCCGCTCGAGCATCGCGAAGGCGCGGGCGGTCGCCGCCTGGTGGCCGGCCGTATCGAGCGGACCTTGCGGCACGTAGGCGGCAAAACAGCCTGCCCAGAGGCCGCCCGCGCGCATCTTCGGGATATCGACCCGGCGGGTTTTCGAATCCAGGAACGGGTCGTCGCCGTCTGGCCAGGGGATGTCGATGTGGCTGTCGAGGGTGAGCAGGGTGGCGTGCAGATCTGGGAGGTCGTTCATGGCGACGGACGCAACTCCAGCGCCGCCCTTTATGCAAGCCACGCCCGTCGCGGAGTACCCCTCTTGCCATCGGCCGGCGCCTGCGCGACCAGACCGCCATGCGGATCGTCACCTGGAACATCAACTCGCTGCGGCTGCGGCTCCCCCAACTCGAGCAGCTGGTCGGTGAACTTTCGCCCGACGTCATCTGCCTGCAGGAGACCAAGGTCCCCGACGAGTTCTTTCCCGAGGACGCCCCGGCACGGCTCGGCTACCCGCATCATCTCCGGCGCGGCATGAAGTCCTATAACGGGGTGGCGATCCTGTCCCGGTTCGCGCTGGCGCCGCTGGAGGGACCACCCGAGCGCGGCATGCCGGACTGGTGCCTGAAGAACGACCGGCGACACCTGGCGGTGACGCTGCAGGCGCCGGGCGGGCCGGTCGAGCTGCATGATTTCTATGTGCCGGCGGGCGGCGACATCCCCGATCCGGCGCTGAACCCGAAATACGCGCACAAGCTGGCGTTCCTCGACGAGGTGACGGCCTACTTCGCCGCCCACCCGCCGAGGCGCTGCATCCTGGTCGGCGATCTCAACATCGCACCGCTGGAGCATGACGTCTGGAGCCACAAGCAGCTCGCCGGCGTGGTCAGCCACACGCCGCCTGAGATCGAGCGGATGCAGGCCTTGCTCGAGACCGGCTTCATCGACGCGATGCGGCGGTTCGTGCCCGCCGACACCAAGCTCTACACCTGGTGGTCGTACCGCAACCGCGACTGGCGCGCCTCCAACCGTGGCCGCCGACTCGACCATGTCTGGGTGTCCGCAGACCTCGGACCTGCCCTGCGTGGATTGACCGTGCTCGACGCCGCACGGGATTGGGCGTCCCCGTCGGACCACGTGCCGGTCGCCATCGACATCGACCTGTAGCGAGCGGGCTGGGACAGGCTACGATCCGGACCGCGTCCCGGAGACCTCGCCCATGCCAGACATTGCCTTACCATTCACGATGGATGCGGCGATCAAGTACGGAGCCGCCCCGCTCCCGGCTTCGGCGGATGATCCTATGCCACCGGGTTGGGTGCGGATCCCGGTCGCCTTGCAGATCACCCTCCCCGCCGGCTTCGCGGATCAGGCGGCGACCACGCCACCTTCAGGGTCCAGCCGGTAGCCACCGCCCTCGGTGACCAGCAGGCAGGCATTCGCCGGATCGGGCTCGATCTTCTGGCGCAGGCGATAGATGTGCGTCTCGAGGGTGTGGGTGGTGACGGCCGCGTTGTAGCCCCACACCTCGTTCAGCAGCACCTGGCGCGGCACCGGCCGGGTGCCAGCGCGATACAGGAACTTCAGGATCGCCGCCTCCTTCTCGGTCAGGCGGATGCGGCGGTTGCGGGCAACCTCCTGCAGCAGCTTGGCGGAAGGCCGGAAGGTGTACGGCCCGATGGTGAAGACCGCGTCCTCGCTGTTCTCGAAGATCCGCATTTGCGCGCGGAGTCGTGCCAGCAGTTCGGCGATCCGGAACGGCTTGGCGACGTAGTCGTTGGCACCCGCGTCGAGGCCACGCACCACGTCGGCCTCGTCGTCGGAGCCGGTCAGCATGATGATCGGCATCCGGCGGCCCTGCTTGCGCTGCTCGGCACAGAAATCCCGCCCGTCGCCGTCGGGCAGGGTGACGTCGAGGATCAGCGCGTCGTAGCGCGACGTGGGAACCGCAAGCAGTTCAGCAGCCTCCGCGATCGACCCGGCCTGCTCTACCGAGAATTCGCCCTCGAGCTGGAGTTGTTCGACCAGTGCCTCCCGCAGCGCCTGGTCATCGTCGACGATCAAGATTGGGCGTTCACCCGCCATGGATTCCCTCGTCCCTGAGCCGCAGCACGCCAGCGGGTGCTGTCATGGCCACAATGGTCGTCATCTCCGCGCCGAACAAGGTTTCGGACACGTGACTATCCGTCATCCTCACAACGCGGTGACGGGGATCTCCGCGCAAGGTCGAGCCAGACCCTCCGCACACATTTTCGTGAAGACGTCGAGATGGGCTATATCACTGATAACGGACGCCGTCTGACTCGAAAGGCTGAGCCATCTCCACCGCCATCATCGAAGCCGACGACCTCCCGCGAGCTCACCTGCGGATGGGGACCATCCGTGTTCCTGCGTGGCTCGGAGCGGCCGGCATCCGGCGCGACAAGGAGGAAGGCGATCATGCCACGCCGGCTGGCCTGCTGATCCTGCGCCGGGTGCTCTACCGGGCGGATCGGGGCGCCGCTCCGACATGCGCCGTGCCCCGAGAGGCCTTGGCGCCGGCGGATGGCTGGTGCGACGACCCGCGCCACGCCGATTACAACACCGCGGTCCAGCTGCCGCATCCCGGCCGCCACGAGGAGCTTTGGCGCGACGACCAGCTCTACGACATCATCGGCGTGCTGGGCTGGAACGATGATCCGGTGGCGCGCGGACGCGGATCGGCGATCTTCCTGCACCTGGCGACTCCGGGCGGCGGCCCGACCGCAGGCTGCATCGCGCTCGAACGACCGGCACTGCTCCAGGTCCTGGCCGCAGGCCTGACCGCTATCGGGGTGCCCGGCTGAACTAGGCCGAGCGCGCCAGCACCGCGGTGAAGAAGCCGTCGGTGCCGTGCTGGCGTGGCGTCAGGCGCAGGAACGGTGTCTCGGGCGAAATCGCCGATGCCGCCAGCGGGGTGGCCAACGTCGCCGGATCACGCAGGTCGAGCGCCGAGAAACCGGGCTGGCGTGCCAGGAACGCCTCGATCTGGGACGCATTCTCCTCGGCCAGCACCGAACAGGTGGCATAGACCAACCGGCCGCCCGGACGGACCAACCCGGCCGCGGCGTCGAGGATCGCCGACTGCTTGGCGGTCAGTTCGTCGAGATCGGAGCGGGTCAACCTGAGCCTCGCATCCGGGTTGCGGCGCCACGTTCCGGTGCCGGTGCAGGGCGCGTCGACCAGCACGCGGTCGAAACTGGCAACGCGGCGCTTGCCCCACTTGTCGCCCGCCACCAGCAGGTGCCGCTCGACGTTATGCACCCCTGCCCGCCTGAGACGGCGAACCGCACCGTCCAGCCGCGACTCCGAGACGTCACAGGCGACGATATGGCCGCGATTGCCCATCGCCATCGCAAGCCCGAGTGTCTTGCCGCCGGCGCCCGCGCAATAATCCAGCACCCGCATGTCCGGACCGGCGCCCACCGCCTGCACCACGAGCTGGCTCCCCTCGTCCTGGATCTCCACCTGGCCGTCCTGGAACGCCTTGGTCGCCATCACCGGCTGGCGCGAGGTGATGCGCAGGCCCCAGGGCGAAAGCCGGGTCGGCTGCGCGTCGATGTCCTCCCCGGCCAGTGCCGCCTGCGCCGCCTCCCGCGTGGTGCGCAGCAGGTTCACCCGCAGGTCCAGCGTCGCCGGCGCGGTCAGGGCGGCGATCTCGGCATGGGTCTGCTCGCCGAACTGCGCCCGCAGCAGCGGCAGCAGCCAGTCGGGAACCTCGAGCGCCACGGCCTCGGGCATCTCCGGATGGTCCAGCGTGTGGCCCTCGAGGGCACGCAAAACCCGCGCCTCGAACGGCTCCAGCACGTCGGGGGCATAGCGGCCGCCGGAGAACGCGCGGGCGAGGCTCTCGACCGGGCGGCCTTCCAGCACGGACAGCGCACCGATCAGCAGGCGTGGCTGCGCTTCGCCGCCGGCCCGGACGAGCCACCATTCCAGACGGCGCCAGGCGCGCAGCACCGACCAGACCTGGGTGGAGACCTCACGCCGGTCGCCACCGCCGATATAGCGCCGCTCGCGGAAGAAATTATTGGCGACGGCGTCGGCCGGGCGTCTCGGCGTGGCGTCCATCTGGAACAGGAGGTCGATGGCGGCGGCCAGGCGGGCGGTGGGGGTCATGCGTGTTCCAGGAAGGCAGGCCAGGGCGCTGCCCTGGACCCGCTCAAGGCGGAGCCTTGAGAATCCAACTTACAAGAGGTGTCCAGAGGCCGAGGCCTTTGGCGGGTCCGGGCAGAGCCCGGCTTTAGTCCTGCCGGTAATTCGGCGCCTCGCGGGTGATCGCCACATCATGCACGTGGCTTTCCCGCAGGCCGGCACCGGTGATGCGCCGGAACTGCGTCCGGGTCTGCAGGTCGGCGATGCTGGCGCTGCCGGTATAGCCCATGCCGGCGCGCAGGCCGCCGACCAGCTGGTGCACCACCGCCGCCATGCCGCCCTTGAACGCCACCCGCCCTTCGATGCCTTCCGGCACCATCTTCAGGGTGTCCTTGATTTCCTGCTGGAAGTAGCGATCGGCCGAGCCGCGCGCCATCGCCCCCAGGCTGCCCATCCCGCGATAGGCCTTGTACGAGCGGCCCTGATACAGGAACACCTCGCCCGGCGCCTCCTCGGTCCCGGCCAGCAGGCTGCCGACCATCACCACGTCCGCGCCGGCGCCGATCGCCTTCACAATGTCGCCCGACGTCCGCACCCCGCCATCGGCGATCGCCGGAATGTCGTGCTCGTGGCACGCCGCCGCCGTCTCCATCACCGCGCTGAATTGCGGCACGCCGACGCCCGCCACCACACGCGTGGTGCAGATGCTGCCCGGTCCGATGCCGATCTTCACCGCGTCCGCGCCGGCCCGGATCAGCGCCAGCGCCGCCTCGGGCGTGGCCACGTTGCCGGCGATCACCTGCACGTTGTTGGAGAGCTTCTTCACCCGCTCCACCGCCGCCAGCACGCCTGCGGAATGCCCATGCGCGGTATCGATCACCAGCAGGTCGACGCCCGCTTCGATCAGCGCCTGGCCGCGGGTGAACCCGTCCTCGCCGACACCGGTCGCGGCCGCCACGCGCAGGCGCCCCATCTCGTCCTTGTTGGCGAGCGGGTGGGCGACCGCCTTGTCCATGTCCTTGACCGTGATGATGCCGATGCAGCGGCCCTGGTCGTCCACCACCAGCAGCTTCTCGATCCGGTTCCGGTGCAGCAGCTGGCGCGCCTGGTCGGGCGTGGCGCCATCGGTCACGGTAATCAGGTTGTCGCGGGTCATCAGCTCCTCGACCCGCGCGGTCGGGTCGGTGGCGAAGCGGACGTCGCGGTTGGTCAGGATGCCGACCAGCCGTCCATTGCCGGGCTCGACCACCGGCAGCCCGCTGATCCGCGCCCGCGCCATGATCGCGCGCACCTCGGCCAGGGTCTGCTGTGGCGTGACGGTGACCGGATTGACCACCATGCCGCTCTCGAAGCGCTTCACCCGGCGGACATGCTCGGCCTGCTCGGCGATATCGAGGTTCTTGTGGATGACGCCGAGGCCGCCCTGCTGCGCCATGGCGATCGCCATCGCGTCCTCGGTGACGGTGTCCATGGCTGCCGACACCAGCGGGATGTTCAGGCTGATCCGGCGGGTCAGGCGGGTGCGGGTGTCGGTGGCGTTCGGCAGCACCTCGGAATAGCCCGGCACGACCAGAACGTCGTCGAAGGCCAGTGCCTCCCGGATCCGCGCGTCCATACCGGCGCCGGGATGGGCGAAGCTGTTCCGGGCATCATCCATGGCGCACGCTCTCCTGGCAGGGAGTGCCCGGGTGGCGCGGCCGATGCGGATCATCGGCGGCTCAACGTCCGTGCCTCGGGTCCCGACCTCTGGCGGGTCCCCCTACAACGGTGGGCGCGCCGATGCAAGAATCCTCGGCTGGACCGGTCGGACCAGGTGTGCTCGGGATGATCTTCTGCAGGAACGAGGGGCAGAACAGCCAGATGAAGCAGGTCGTTCTCATCACCGGGGGCGCCACGGGGATCGGCCTCGCGCTGGCCGAGGCCTTCATGAGTGCCGGCGACGAGGTCGCAGTATGCGGCAGGTCGGAGGCCACTCTCGAACGCTTCTCCGCAGCCCACCCGCACGCGCTGGCGATACGGGCCGACGTGACCATCGATGCGGACCGGATCGCCATGCTCGACGCCGTCACCGATCGTTTCGGCCGGGTCGATATCCTGGTGAACAATGCCGGCACCTTCGTCGAGCGGAATTTCTTGACCGACATCGACGTCACGAAGGGTCTCGAACAGGAGGTCGCCCTCAATTTGACGGCGCCGATCCTGCTTACGGGCGAGGTGCTGCGCCGCTGCCCCGACCTCGCCGCGATCGTATTCGTGACGTCCGGTTATGCGCTGGTGTCACCCACCCGGGCCCCGACCTATGGCGCAGTCAAGGCGGGGCTGCACGGCTTTGCCGAGGCACTACGCCGCCAGCTTGCACCGAACGGCACGCATGTCCTTGAACTGCTTCCACCGCTTGTCGACACGCCCATGACCACGAACACCTCGGGCAGGAAGCTCTCGCCGGAGACGGTTGCGGCGGTCACGCTGAAGGCGCTGGCCCAGCGCCGACCGATGGCGCTGCCCGGCCAGACCAGGTGGCTCCCGCTGTTGCTGAGGCTCGTGCCGAACAGCATCGGTCGTCTGGTCGGCAGCAGCTAGGATGGCGGTCGAGGCCAGCTCAAAGGGCTCTGGGCTGGGAAGCAGGATGCTCGATCACGCCGAGCAGGCTGCCCTGTAAGAGTTGAAATAGGACCAGACCCATCGGGTCGACGAGACCGGGCTGAAGCGCATCTACATGGTCAGGGATCTCGCCCGAGGACCGAAGCGATCCCGAACAGTTGTCGGCCTCAGCGACGGATACCCCGCCGCCGGGCCAGCAGGTTGGCAACCAAGCCGGTCCAGCCGGTCTGGTGCGATGCGCCGAGCCCCTTGCCGCTGTCGCCGTGGAAGTATTCGTGGAACAGCACCAGGCCAGCGAAGTGCGGGTCGCTCTGCAGCTTCTCGCAATCGCCGTAGATCGGCCGACGACCCTCCTCGTCACGCAGGAACAACCGGGTCAGCCGCTCGGCGATGTCATCCGCGATGTCGTGCAACGTGCGGAAGTGCCCCGACGCCGTTGGACATTCGACGAGAAAATCGCGGCCGTAATAATCATAGAAGCGATCCAGCGCCTCGACGATCAGGAAGTTCATCGGAAACCAGATCGGCCCGCGCCAGTTCGAATTGCCGCCGAACATTTCGGTGCGGCTCTCGCCAGGTTCATAGGCGACGTCGATGCGCGCGCCGGCATTCTCGAACACGTAGGGGTTTTCGGCGTGGTAGCGCGACAGCGAGCGCACGCCGTGCTCGGACAGGAACTCGTTCGGATCGAGCACGCGCAGCAGCAGGCGCTTCATCCGGTGGCCGCGGAGCAGCGATAGCAGACGGCGCTCGCCGATGCCGGGCTCGTCCCACCGCGCCACCAGGCCGGCCAGATCCGGTCGCCGGCTCAGGAACAGATGCAGCCGGCGGGCGAAGTTCGGCAGCTTCTTCAGCATGTCCGGTTCGAGCGTCTCGACCGCGAACAGCGGCGTCAGTCCGACCATCGAGCGCAGCTTGAGCTCGCGCATGCTGCCGTCGGGCAGGTTCAGCACGTCGTGGAAGAATTTGTCGCTCTCGCTCCACAATCCGACACCGCGCTCGCCGATATCGTTGATTGCCTGCGCGATATACAGGAAATGCTCGAAGAACTTCGATGCGATATCCTCGAATGCGCTGTCATGCATGGCGAGCTCGAGCGCGATCCGCATCATGTTGAGTGCGAACATCGCCATCCAGGCGGTGCCGTCGGTCTGGTCGAGATAGCCGCCCATCGGCAACGGACGCGAGCGATCGAAAACGCCGATATTATCGAGCCCGAGGAAGCCGCCCTGGAACACGTTGCGGCCCTGGTTGTCCTTGCGATTGACCCACCAGGCGAAGTTCAGCAGCAGCTTGTGGAAGATCTGCTCCAGGAAACCGCGGTCGCCGCTGCCGGCATTCTGTTCCTGCTCGATCTGGTACACGCGCCACGCCGCCCAGGCCTGCACCGGCGGATTGGCGTCGCCGAAGTTCCACTCGTACGCAGGGATCTGGCCGTTCGGATGCATGTATGCTTCCGACGCCAGCAACAGCAGCTGGTCCTTGGCGAAGGAGCTGTCGATCAGCGCGAACGTGACGCAGTGGAATGCGAGGTCCCAGGCGGCGAACCACGGATATTCCCACTTGTCCGGCATCGAGATGACGTCGGCGGCATTCATGTGGCGCCAGTCGCTGTTGCGGCCCCGCTTGCGGTTGGCGGGGGGTGGCGGCAGCGTCGGATCACCGCGCAACCAGCGATAGACGTCGAGCGCATAGAACTGCTTGTTCCAGATCATCCCGGCGAGCGCCTGGCGCTGCACCATCCGCGCGTCGGCGTCGGGGATGTCCTTCTGCAGCGATGCGTAGAACCGATCCGCCTCGCTCCTGCGGGTATCCACGATCGCGTCGAAGCCGGCAAAGGGCGGAATGATCGGCTCGCCGCGCACCAGGCGAACCCGCATCGTCCAGGACTCACCCGGCTCCAGCTCACGTTTTTGCCATACGGCACATTTGGTGGCCGGCCCCTCGCTGCGCACGGCGTGCTGGTCGCCGCGCACGATCCGCTCGTGGAACCCGTCCTTGTACACCCCCTCGCCCGGATCAAGACCCATGATGCGCGGGTTGGTCTCGTTCTCGCAGAACAGGATCTCCGGGCCGTCCTCGTAATGGAACGTGTAGTGGCCCAGCATGCGGTGCTCGGCAACGATGCGGTTGGGCCCGTAATTGCGCATCGACGGCTTCGGATGGTTCTCGCGCCAGGACCAATGATTGGCAAAGAACAGCTGCGGCAGCATGTGCAGCACGGCCGGCTCGGCGCTGCGATTGGAGGCGGTCACCCGCATCAGGATGTCGGCCTCGGCCGCCTTGGCGTACTCGATCATCACGTCGAAATAGCGATCATCGTCGAACAGGCCGGTATCCAACAGCTCGAATTCACCCTCGGTGCGCGACCGTCGACGGCTTTCCTCGGCCAGGCGCTCGTACGGGAACTCGGCCTGCGGATACTTGTACAGCATGCGCAGGTAGGCGTGCGACGGGAGCGCATCGAGGTGCCAGTAGAGCTCCTTGACGTCCTCGCCGTGGGTGCCCTGCGGACCGGTCAGCCCGAACAGCCGCTCCTTCAGGATATGGTCGCGGCCGTTCCACAACGCCAGCGACAGGCACAGACGCTGGGTCTCGTCGCTGATCCCGGCGAGCCCGTCCTCACCCCAGCGATACGCCTTCGAGCGCGCCTGGTCGTGTGGCAGGTAGGTCCAGGCGTCACCGCCCTCGCTGTAATCCTCGCGCACCGTGCCCCACTGGCGGTCGCCGAGATACGGCCCCCACAGGCGCCAGTTGCGCATGCCGTGGCTGTGTTCGTCGAGCCGTCGCCGCTCGACATCGCGGGAACGGAGATCGGCCGATCGCGGCGTGGTCATGTCAGGCAGTGGACGCGAGCGCGTTGCGGAGGATGTCGCGCAGGACCTGGGCGCGCTCGGGGCGGAACCCGGTGGCGACGACGTAGAGCTCGCTGGACTCCTTGCGGCTGGCCGGCGGCTTGGCGTGGCGGACGGTGGCGAAGGCCTGCTTCATCGGCGTCAGCATCTGCTTCTCGGTGCCGCCCTGGAACACCTTGGCAACGAAGCTGCCGCCCTCCGCCAGCACCTCCATGGCGAAATACAGTGCCAGTTCGGCCAGGCCGATGATCCGGATATGGTCGGTGGCGGCGTGGCCGGTGGTGTTCGGCGCCATGTCCGACAGCACGAGGTCGGCCGGACCGCCCAGCATCTGGCGCAGCCGTGCCGGCAGTTCCGGATCGTTGAAGTCGCCCTGGATGATCTCGGCGCCACGCACCGGGTCCACCGGCAGCAGGTCGACGCCGACCACCCGGGCCGCGCCGCGCTTCACCGCAACCTGGGCCCAGCCTCCGGGTGCGGCACCCAGATCGACCACCCGCATGCCGGTGCGGATCAGCTGGTACTTGTCGTCGAGCTCGATCAGCTTGAACGCCGCACGCGAGCGCCAGCCCTGCTTGCGGGCAGCCACGACATAGGGGTCGTTCAGCTGCCGGGACAGCCAGCGCTGCTGTGCCGTCGTGCGCCCGCGCGCGGTCCGCAACGACACCGCCTTGCTGCGGCTGGTCTGTGCGGTCGCCGCGTCGCCCTGGGTGGTGGCGGCGCCCGGCCGGTTGGCGCCGGTCTTGCCTGGCTGCCGACCCGGCACCGCCGGCCCCCGCCCGGGGATCGAGGGCACCCGCCCAGGGGTCGAAGGCCCACGCCCCGGAGCCGATGGACCGTTGCCAGGGCCGCTGCCACTGCGCTTGGCCATCAGGACATGGCCCGGATTGCGCCGGCTCGTGGCGTCGAGACATGCATGGAGCCGCTGTCGGCTGCGGCGATACGGTGTGTGGTCGGGGTGCGGTCGCGCATCATGCGGAGCAGCATACCATCCCTGAGGCCGCGGTCAGCCACCACGACGCTGTCGGTCGGCCAGAGGCGGTGGATCGCGTCGAAGATCGCGCATCCCGGCAGCACGGTGGCCGAGCGCTCGGGGCCGACGCAGGCATGCTGTGCCAGGCCGGCCGGTCCAAGATCGCGCAGCAGTCGGATCGCGTCATGCGCCGCCCTGCGGGACAGCACGACACCATCGACAAGCGCACGGCGATACCGCTGCAGCCCCAACGACACGCCTGCGAGCGTGGTGACCGTGCCGCTTGTTCCAAGCAGCCGGACGACGCCACGTCGCACCTCCCGGGCGATGCAATGCACCGCCTCGAAGTCCCTGAGCTGGGCGATCACGTGCTCGACCATCGCCTCGTAGCCGACATGGCTATAGGCGGTGGACCCGAACCGCTCGGCCAGGGTGATCACGCCGAGCGGCAGGCTCTGGGTCCCGACCAGCTCCGGGCGGCCGTCCCTGCCCGTTTCCGTGCCCGGCCGCCCGTCACCGGCGACACGGATCCAGGCGATCTCGGTCGAGCCGCCGCCGATATCGAAGATCAGCGCCCGGCTGCGTGCCCGGTCCGGTTCCGCGGTCGGAACGCGGGCGCTGCCTGGTGCGGCGCCGTCCTGCTCCGCGCGCCCTGGGTGTCCGGAGGTGTCGGGCAGATCCGCCTGCAACAGGGCAGCACAACTCTCCAAAGCCAGCTCGGCCTCTTCGCGGGTCGAGATCACGTCGATCTGGAGACCGGTCTCGTGGCGCACGCGTTCGATGAAGCTGCGACCGTTATCGGCGCGACGACAGGCTTCGGTGGCAATCGCGCGCAGACCGCGCAGGCGGCGGCGACCGATCCGACCGGCACAGGCCTGCAGCGCACCGATGGCGCGGTCCATGGCAGCGTCGCTGAGGCGCCCGGAGCTGTGCAGACCCTCTCCCAGCCGGACGATGCGGCTGAAGCTGTCGATCACCCGGAAGCCGTTCTGCGAGGGTGCGGCGATCAGCAGCCGGCAGTTGTTGGTGCCGAGATCCAATGCCGCGTAGGCGGGTGGGGAGACCATGCGCGGCGTGACGGGATCCGGAGGCATGGATGCGGGACCGAGGGGGGCCGGGCTTAGCGGGGCCGGGCTCAGGGGAGTCGGCCTCCGGGAGGATTGGACAGCGGCATGATCGATCACTGCCGGCGCCTCCCCTCCGTGGGATCACGGAAACCTGATCTTCGGCTGCCCCTATCGGAGCGGCAAGCCATTTCTCCGGCCGGGATGGCGGTCCGTTCGTGATCGCGGTTGCCAGCCACCCCAGCCGGTGCTACCTCCGCGACCGCAGCACGCTTGGTCGGGTTGCCCGCCGCTTGGGGGATAGTTTAGCGGTAGAACTTCCGACTCTGACTCGGAAAGCCTTGGTTCGAATCCAGGTCCCCCAGCCAAATCAAACACCTACTTGACGGCCCTGCTGCGCGTCCGGCGTCATCAGGCCGGCCGGAAGGCCTGACGACGGACGTGTCCACCGCGATGCCGCCGGTGAGCCTGACACCGTCCATACCCGCCACGCGAGGCAGGACGATCAAGGCGAGCCTGAACGCCGCCGCTCCTGATCGATCGCGGGGAGTGGACGTAGGCGCCCGACCTAGGGATGACCGATAGCGACCTGCGTCAGATCATGTTCGAGCGCTTCCGCGAGCGCCGGCAGAGATCCGCCGCGAGCCGCAAGGTCCCTCGACCGGTGCAGGAGGTGGTGTCGCGGCGCGACCTGTCATGCTGCCGCGATGTCACCGCCGCCACGGAGGAACGGCATCGTCGCCACCCCGCGGCCTCGTGTTGCGGCACCCCACGCGTGCAACGCCTTCCGATGCGTCGGGCCCGTGGCTCGCCTGTCGGACGACACCGAACGCGACCGGAACGGCGCGTCGATACGCGCGACCGCGCGGAGCAGCCCGCGGATGTCGGTGATGTGTGTAGCGTCCTGAACGACTTTGCCTGCGAGATGCGCAAGCCACCTGACAATGGATTGCCCTTGGAGTGACCGATGGCGGCGTGACAACCTCGACCCTCGCCGACACCCTAGCCACGATAGCGGGCGACGCACGACGTTGCCGTCGCAAGGGCCTCCACCGTTCATGAAGTCGATACTGCCTGCATTCTTCGCACCACCGCGTCAGGCTGCTGCGTCGGCAGCACCCGAACCGCCTTTCGCGGCTGCGATGTCCCCCGAGAGCGTTCCTGCACCGAGGCTCACGGTCACGGCGCGCCGGCCGCTCCGGCGTCTGGTCGTGACGGACCCGATCCGCATGATCGATGGCCGGCTCCACCTCCTGCTCGACGACGATCTGGCCTGCCCGCTGCACCATGGCGACCCGTCGGGCCTGCACCCCGGCTGGACCGCGCCTGCGCTGTATATCGGATGCGACCAGTTGCTCTGGCTGTCGCTGCAGCATGAGGAAGGCCACCAGGCGGACTGGTTCCTGACGGAAAGCGGGACGCTTCTCGCGGATCGGCTGGAGGCTATTCCCGGTCCGATCCTGGACGGTCTCCTCCAGCATGTGCGCATTCTGCTCGAGTTGCCGGCGGGACCGACGCATGACGAGGCGGCGGCAGCGCTGGGCCTCATGCACGCCCGCACGCTCGACGCCATCCGCCAGCAGATCGCCGACCGGGACAGGCGATGCAGGATACCGGAATTCGGCTCGACCCCGGCGCCGGTGACGATGCCGGCACAGCCCGGAGCGATGCATCCGGTGGTGCGCATCGCGGGAGCGGACCTCGCGGGATCGGGCCTGCTGGCGGGCATCTGGCGGCGCGAAGGCGACCGCATTGCGGTGGATGCCGGTCATCGGCTGTCCGTCACGGTGACACTCCCGTATCGGCCGATCCATGCAAGGGTCAGCTTCGACATCAGCGGAAGCGACCGCGCGCGCAAACTGACCGTCGCCACCGGCGGCTGGACGCTGGGCACGACCCGCGTCGGCCCCGAGAAGGCGATGGGCAGTCATCTCGATTACTGGATCCCGGCCGAGGCGCTGCACGGCAACACGGTCACGATCGACCTGGTCACTCCCGCGGAGGACACGTCGTCCACGGCCTTCATGCTCGACCGGATGGCATGCGACGTGGGCCCGGCAGCCCCGGAAATCATCCCTCCTGCGGATGACGCGGCCCTGATGGCGATGTTCGAGAGCCTGGGCGAGAATTGCGAATTCGGCTTCGTGCAGCGGCATTTCGGCAGTGAGCCGCTCGGCCTTTTCCGCTTCAGCGGGACCGGCGAGATCCACAACACGCTGCGTCTGCTGGACGGGGATTTCGCGGGTCTTGGCGACCCCGGCTCGCTATCCACCATTGCGACGGATGCCGTGCTCTACCGACTGCCGGAGCCGCCGCTGATCATCCCGGAATTCATGATGGTCGATCGGAAGCAGAACTTCTGGTACCACACGTTCCGCGGCCCGGAGCACGATACGGAAGCCGAGGCGTGCGCGCTCAACGAGCAGAAGCTCCGCTACCTGACCCGCAAGTTCATCGAGGATCTCGAGGATGGCGACAAGATCTGGTTGCTGAAGGACAGCGTCCGCGGCGACGTCAACGAGGCGTTCGCGTTTCTCGATGTGCTCAACCGCCGCGGCCCCAACAAGCTGTTCTGGGTGACGCGTGTCGTGGAGGGTCGACCGTCGGGGGCGGTCGAGTGGCTCGCACCCAACCTTCTGCGTGGCTACTCGGGCGGCCCACATCACGACCCGCAGATCTTCGAGCCGCACACCTGGAAGCTCCTGTGCAGCAACGCTGCGCGCGCGTTCGCCGAACGCGACGCCGGACAAGGCTGAGCGTCCTCGAAGCCGGTAATCGTGTTCCGCCGACAATCTGCCGATCACGGTCCCAAGGACCTCGATCCCAGGCCGGCCTCGACGGGCCAGGCGACCCTGCGTGTCAGCGCAGCGTCGTGCAGAACCGGGCGATGCGGCGGCAGGCCTCGGCCAGGCTGTCATCGTCCGAAGCAACGCTGAGCCGGACATACGGACTGATCCCGAAGGCGCTGCCGGCGACCACCGCGACATGCTCCTCGTCCAGCAGGGCCAGGGCGAAATCTTCATCGCTGTCGATCCGAATGCCGCCGGCACTGGTGCGACCGATGCAGCCTGCTATCCCCGGATAGGCGTAGAACGCGCCCTCCGGAATGGCGCAGGTGACGCCGGGGATCGCCCTGAGTGCCGCCACGACCATGTCGCGCCGGCGGCGATAGGTGTCGCGCATGGTCGCCACCAGGTCCTGCGGTCCGGACAATGCCGCCGCCGCCGCCGCCTGGCCGATCGACGAAGCTCCGGATGTGGCGTTGCTCTGGATCACCAGCATCGCCCGGATCAGTGCCGCCGGGCCGCCGGCATATCCGATCCGCCAGCCGGTCATGGCGTAGCTTTTCGACACGCCCGACAACGTCAGGATGCGGTCACGCAGCGACGGTACCACCCGCGCCAGCGAGGCATGTGCGGCATCGCCGAAGACCAGATGCTCGTAGATCTCGTCACACAGGATCCAGACATCCGGGTGCCGCGTGAGCACCTCGCCCAGCGCCTGCAGGTCGGCTTCGGTGCAGATGGCGCCGGTCGGGTTGTTGGGGAAATTCAGGATCACCCATTTCGTGCGCGGTCCGATCGCCGCCGCCAGCGCCTCGGGTCGCAGGCGGAAGCCGTCCACTTCCGAGCAGGCGGCAAAAACCGGAACACCGCCCAGCAATTCCACCGTCAGCGGATAGCTCGCCCAGTACGGCGCCGGGATCACCACCTCGTCGCCTGGATCGAGCGTCGCCATGAACGCGTTGAACAGGATCTGCTTGCCGCCATTGGCAACCATCACCTCGTCCAGCGTGTATTCGATGCCGTTCTCGTGGGCGAACTTCGCGATCACCGCCTGCTTCAGGGCGGCTGTTCCATCCACCGGCGGATATTTCGTCTGGCCCTCGCGCGCTGCCGCGTAGGCCGCCTCGATCACATGCGGCGGGGTCGCGAAATCAGGCTCTCCCAGGGCAAGCGATATGACGTCGTGGCCAGCCTGGCGCAGCGCACGCGCCTTGATCGACATGGCAATGGTCGCCGGCGCCGACGACGTGGCGAGCCGCGAAGCAAGACCGGGCATGCTGCCTCCGTACGCCCGGTCAGTGCAGGCCAGCGCAGAAGCGCTGGATACGACTGCAAGCTTCCCGAAGGCTCTCGGTGTCGGTGGCATACGACACCCGGAAATGGCCCGGGAACATGAACGCCGCACCGTGCACCGTGGCCACGCCCTGCTCCTCCAGCAGTGCGGTGACGAAGGCCTCGTCATCGGCAATCAGCGTGCCGCCGGCACTAGTCTTGCCGATGCAGCCCTGCATCGAGGGATACACGTAGAACGCGCCTTCGGGCTTGTGGCAGTTGAGCCCGGCGGCTTCGTTCAACATCCCCACCACCATGTCGCGACGCGCCTGGTAGGTCGCGACCATCTCGCCGATGAAATCCTGCGGCCCGGATAACGCTTCCAGCGCCGCCGCCTGGCTGATCGAGGACGGGTTCGAGGTCGACTGGCTCTGCAGCTTGTCCATCGCCTTGACGAGCTTCAGCGGCGCGCCGGCAAAGCCGATCCGCCAGCCGGTCATCGCGTAGGCCTTCGAGCAGCCGTTCATCGTTACCGTGCGATCGCGCAAGCGCGGCTCCACCTGAACGATCGTGGCCGGGCGGAACCCGTCATAGACCAGCTTGTCGTAGATATCGTCGGTGAAGATCCAGACATCCGGATGACGCAGCAGCACGTCGCAGATCGGCCGCAACTCCTCTGCCGAATAGGCCGCACCGCTCGGATTGTTCGGTGAATTCAGGAAGAACCATTTCGTGCGCGGCGTAATCGCGGCCTCGAGGTCCTCGGCCCGAAGCTTGAACCCCGAGTTCGGCCCGCACGGCACGATCACCGGGGTGCCGTCCGCAAGGGCCACGATATCCGGATACGACACCCAGCACGGCGACGGGATGATCGCCTCGTCGCCGGCATCGAGTGTCGCCACCATCGCGTTGTAGATCACCTGCTTGCCGCCGGTGGAGACGACGATCTCCTCCGGCATGTAGTCCAGTCCGGAATCCAGCCGGAACCGCTCCGCCACCGCACGCCGCAGCGCCGGCGTCCCCGACACGTCGGTGTATTTCGTCTGGCCGGCCTCGATCGCCCGGATCGCCGCCTGCTTGACGTTCTCCGGCGTGTCGAAATCCGGCTCCCCGGCGGACAGGCTGATGATGTCGCGGCCAGCCGCCTTCAGCGCACGCGCCTTGGTCGAGATGGCGATGGTCTGGCTGGGGCTGATCTTGTTCAGGCGGGCGGCGATGAGGTCCATGATGGTCTGCCAGAAGCTCCGGTGATGCGGCCGTCACAGTACAGCCGAACCCGCCGCGGGCAACCTCCCGCATGGGCAAGGCTGCGTCCCGGCGGACCCACCCGAACCATCAGTCGATCCTGAACAGGTTGAAGCCCCAGCCGGCGACGTCGAGGTACAGACCGGAGCGCGCGATCTCGCCGCCGTCGCGCTCGTAGCGTTCCGGATCGAGCTGGTCGGTCAGGCCGATGGCGCCGTCGCCGAGTTGCGCGTGCAGCCGGCACTGGCCGCGGTCGGGTCCGTAATTCACCGCCAGCAGGTATTTCGGGCCGGCCTCGTCGTGCCACACCGCCGCGACGAAACGCTCGTGGCTCGGATTGCCGTCCCAGGCCGGCACCGGGGCCAGCGGCTCGTAGCGCCCCCCGCGAAACACCGGCTGATCGAGCACCCGAAGCAGCCGCTGGTAGAACGCCAGTACCGCTTCATCGACGGGCTCGTCCGGACCACGATCCAGGTGGATCGGGATATGCACCCGCAGGCCCTCGAGCTGACCCTGATGCAGCAGCCGCAGGCCGGGCGCCGCGAAGGCGAGCATCGCTGCCGCCTGGTGCCGTGGCCAGTCGAACGCCGCCGCCGCCCGCGCCTCGTCATGGTTCTCCAGGAAGCGCACCAGGTGCGCCTGCGCCGCCGGTTCGGCCGCCAGCAGCGAGCGCGCCCGACCGGCATCGCCGTCATGCAGCGCATCGTACAGCGCCTTGTCGTAGGAGAAATCGAAGCCGTCCTGGATCAGCCGGTGCTCCAGGCCCCAATACACCTCCGCCATGAACACGAAATCCGGATGGGCGGCACGCACGGCCCGGATCGCATCCGGCCAGAACTCGCCCACGCTGCGCCCGGCGAGCTGGGCCGCCCAGGTTCGCTCGAAGACGTCCGGCAGCAGCAGCATCGCCATGTCGCAGCGCACCCCGTCGCACGTTCCGGCGATCTGCAGCAGCGTCTCGGCCATCGCCGCCTGCGTCTCCGGATTGGCGTAATCGAGCTGGATGCTGTCCGGCCAGCCGGGGAAGTACGGATCCCGGCCATGCGCGAAGATGCCGTTCTCGAGCCGGATCCAGTTGGCGGGCGCCTCCGCCAGCTCCGCCTCGCCACCACCGACGAACAGCGACGGACGCGAGGCCACCCACGGGTGATCGAGCGCTAGGTGGTTCGGCACGAAATCCAGCATCAGCCGCAGGCCGGCGGCGTTCACCCGCGCACGCAGCCGGGCCAGCGCCGCATCGCCGCCGAATTCTTCCGCCGCGGCATAGCGCGCAACGGCGAATGGAGAGCCGGAGACGTCCTCGGGTGCGAGGTCTGGCAGCGCCTCCCGGAACCCCTCCTGCCAGGCCGGATTGCTGCGCGAGATCGCACGACCCGCAGGCCCCGTCTGCCAGACGCCGAGACACCAGACCCAGTCGAACCCCAGCTCCCTGAGGGCGGCCAGCGCCGCATCGGGAATGTCGTCGAAGCCGGCCGGACGGCCGAGTGCGGCTTCGATGCGACGCATCAGCACCCGCGTGTTGACCTGGTAGAGCATGGGATTGGGCGGCAGATCGTGCATGCGTGGTCCTCCGCCGGGCAGACTACGTCAGCTTACGCCAGCTTCGCCATGACCCGGACCCGCTCCAGAACCTCCTCGGGCGTGATGCCTCGATGACGCAGTGCCCGCAGCGTCAGCGCCTGGTCGCGCTTGGCGAAACGGCGGCCACTCTCGTCGCGCAGCAGCGGATGATGCGCATAGACCGGTGCCGGCCACCCCATCAGCGCCTGCAGCAGGCGATGCAGGTCGGTGCTGGGGCCGAGGTCGGTCCCGCGGGTGACCAGCGTGACCCCGGCCCGGGCGTCGTCGTGGGTGACGCACAGATGGTAGCTCGCCGGCGCATCCTTGCGAGCCAGCACGACATCGCCGAACAGCTCCGGCCGGCAGGGGATCGCGCCCTGCCCGTCCTCGATCCGTGACAGCCCGCCGCCGACCTGCCGGCAAGCCTCCGCCATGTCGAGCCGGAGCGCATGCGACTCACCGGCCTCCACCCGAGCGCGGGCTGCAACAGGATCGATCCGGCGGCACAGGCCGGGATAGCGTGCCGACCCGTCCGGCGCTGCGTGCGGAGCGGCGCCCGCCGCCGCGATCTCGGCGGCGATGTCGGCGCGCCGGCAGAAACACGGATACAGCAGCCCCCGCCCGGCCAGTTGCTCCAGCGTCTGCCGGTACTCATCCAGATGCGCCGACTGCACCCTTGCCGGGCCGTCCCAGTGCAGTCCGAGCCATTCGAGATCCTCGCACACCCCGGCTGCGAACTCCGGCCGGCAGCGACCCGGATCGATATCCTCGAGTCGCAACAGGAAGCGTCCGCCGGCCTCGCGGGCCCGGCTCCAGGCGGTCAGCGCCGACCAGGCGTGGCCCAGATGCAGATATCCGGTCGGGCTCGGCGCGAACCGCGTCACGACCGGCTGGCTGGCGGTGGGAGGCTCTCTACTCATGCGACAAGTTGGTGACGGCAGGGTTGCGGAAAGGCGCGCAGCTTGCAGAGCATGGTGCCCTCTGCAATACAAACTCCAGGTTCTCGACGACGCACATCGACTGGCGTTTCGTTTGACGAAAGCCAAGCCGTTTCGCGCGCCGTCCGTGAAAGGATGCGCACTTGCCTGACGGCGGCCTGCACTTCCCGGCACTCGTGCTCAACGCGGATTTTCGCCCGCTGTCCTATTTCCCGCTCTCGGTGTGGTCCTGGCAGGACGCCATCAAGGCAGTGTTCCTCGATCGCGTCTCGGTGCTCAGCGAATATGACCGCGAGGTGCATTCGCCGAGCCTGTCGATCCGGCTGCCCAGCGTCATCGCGCTGAAGGACTACATCCCGTCCGCCCGGCGCCCCGCCTTCACGCGCTTCAACGTGTTCCTGCGCGACAACTTCTCCTGCCAGTACTGCTCGGACCGCCTGCCGACGCACGACCTGACCTTCGACCACGTGATCCCGCGCTCGCGCGGCGGTCGCACCACCTGGGAGAACGTCGTGACCGCGTGCGGCAGCTGCAACCTGCTGAAGGGCAACCGGCTCCCGCGCGAGATCCACATGCATCCGCGCAAGACCCCCTCGCAGCCCACCACCTGGGAGCTGCAGGAGAACGGCCGCGCCTTCCCGCCGAACTTCCTGCATGAGAGCTGGCGCGACTATCTCTACTGGGACAGCGTGCTCGAGAGCTGACATCCCGCCGTACTGGCGCATCGGATCGTCAGGAGCGGCGGGAGGTGGGGCGTCTCGCCAGCTGGTCCAGCGCGTCGCCATTGGCCCGACCCCAGGCGTAGAGCAGCTCCACCGGCTCGACGAAGCGCCGTCCGAGCGGGGTCAGCTGGTATTCGACCGCCGGCGGCACGGTGCCATGCACGTGGCGGGTCAGCAGGCCGCTCCGCTCCATCTCGCGCAACGTCTGGGTCAGCATCTTCTTGGACACCCCGGGCAGGCTGCGCTGCAGCACACCGGTGCGCGCAATGCCGTCGTGGCGGGCGTGCAACGTGTGCAGGATCATGCTGGTCCACTTTGTCGTGAACACCTCCAGCACCCGGCGTGGTGCACAATCCTCGCGCCATTCCGGCTCGGCCGTTCCAGGCTGCATCGCTGGTTACCTCCTGGTGCCTAGGTTCCTGATTGGTGCCGTCTAGAAGCGTTTGCGGCCGCTGCCCAGCTTCAATGGCACACAACGCAGGAGCTTGATGATGGCCGGAACGGCTTTGGTGGTGGGCGCGAGCGGGATCGTCGGAAGTGCCACGGCGGCGCTGCTGGCGGAACAGGGCTGGACCGTGCACGGGCTCGCGCGTCGACCGGGCTCACAGCCGGGCGTGCTGCCACTGGCGGCCGACCTCCTCGATGCCGCGGGCACCAAGGCGGCACTCAGCCAGGTGCAGCCCGATGCCGTGTTCATCACCACCTGGCTGCGCCAGGACTCGGAAGCGGAGAACATCCGGGTCAATGCCGGCATGGTCCGCAACCTGCTCGACGGGCTGCCGGCGCCGAACGGCCCCCGCCACGTCGCCCTCGTGACCGGGCTCAAGCACTATCTCGGGCCATTCGAGGCCTACGGAAAAGGCACGCTGCCGCAGACCCCGTTCCGTGAGGAGCAGGGCCGGCTCGACGTCGAGAACTTCTACTATGCGCAGGAGGACGAGGTCTTCGCCGCCGCCGCGCGCGACGGCTTCACCTGGAGCGTGCACCGCCCGCATACGGTGATCGGCAAGGCCGTCGGCAATGCCATGAACATGGGCACGACGCTCGCCGCCTACGCGACGTTGTGCCGAGAGACCGGCCGGCCCTTCCGCTTCCCCGGTCACCAGGCGCAATGGAGCGGGCTCACCGACATGACCGACGCGCGGCAGCTGGCCCGGCACCTGCTCTGGGCCGCCGCGACGCCCGCCGCACATGACGAAGCCTTCAACGTGGTCAATGGCGACATCTTCCGCTGGCAGTGGATGTGGGGCCAGATCGCCGCCTGGTTTGGCCTGGAGCCCGCACCCTTCGACGGCAGCATGACACCGCTGGCCGAGCAGATGGCGGATGATGCGCCGGTGTGGCGGCGGATTGCCGAACGCGAAGGACTGGCCGAGCCCGACCTCGACCGCCTGTCCTCGCCTTGGCACACCGACGCCGATCTCGGCCGGCCGCTGGAGGTCGTGACCGACATGTCCAAGAGCCGGCGCCTGGGCTTCACCGCCTACCAGCCGACCGACGACGCGTTCTTCGACCTGTTCGGGCAGCTGCGTGCCGACCGGCTGATCCCCTGATCGGACCCTCGCCATGACAACCGACTTCTCCCGCTCCGACAACGAGCATCGCGCGCCTGTGCGCCGGGCCTTCACCGCCACGACCCGGCCGCTGATCGTCACGCCGACGTTCGTCAGCCGCGTCGACGACACCCCGCCCGGCGAGCGCCCCCAGGACGAGGGGGCGTCCAAGGACGTCCGGGGTCGCGAGGTCCGCCGGCCCGACCTGCATCCGGGCAGGCTGGCGCTGGAGCCTGATCCAGGCCTCGCGTTCGAGCACTGGGACGAATACTGGCGCAAGGTGCACGGCCCCAAGTTCGCGTGGGACGAGCCCGGCAGCTCGTCGGAGCTGGTGCTGCGCTACGACCAGCTGCATCGCATCGCCTCGGGCCCGTCCTCGTTCTTCCGGCCACCCTACCGCGCGATGGTGGACGATACCGGCCGGCTCCCGTCCGACCCGGAGAAGCGGGTGCCGGCGTTCGGGCGTCCGCGCTGGGACGGGCTTGCCTACATCACCTACGCCGAGCAACCCGACATCAAACGCACGCTCGGGCAGGAGAAGTTCGCCCAACGCATCATCGAGGATGAGCGGGTCGCGTTCCGGATGGTGACCCGCGAGATCACCCGCGAGTTCATCCTGATCCCGAGCGCCCGGCATCGCGACGCGGTCAGCCTGGTCGCGATCCACATGCGCCGGCCGGAGCTCAGCCGGGCCGAGTTCCAGGCCCGGCTGCTGGGCGAGCATGCCAGGCTGGTGCTGGCGCAACGGGCGACGCACGAGTTCGTCCGCCGCTACGCCCAGCTGCACACTATCGGCTCGACCCAGGAGGATCCGGAGGGCAGCCGGATCGACGCCGTCTCGGTCATGGGCTTTGCCTCGCTGAACGATGTCGAGGACTACCTGGTCAGCCCCGATTATGCGGCGATCGAGGCGTCGGAGCACCGTTTCGCCGGCGACGGCTCGGAGTTCTGGACCGCGGTCAATTACAGCGTGATCAACCGGCTGCTGCCCGAACTGGCGACCGAGCTTCCGGCCTGAGCCACCCGCCGCGGTCCGGGGGCGCCGTCACGGCAGCCTTGGCGACCCCAGGCCCGGCGGGTGTGCCGCCCCCGACACCACCAGGTTCGCCTGGGCAAGGGTGCTAACCAGGATCTCCTGGATCCCCGACACCATGATTTGCACGCCGATGCACAGCAGGATCAGCGCCACCAGGCGGGTCACGATGCGGGCACCCGAGCGTCCCAGCAGCCGTACAAATCGCGGGGCGCCTGCATAGGCGATCCAGACCAGCAGGCACACCGCGACCGCGGCCAGGCAGGTACCCACCCCGAACTCGACGCGGTCCATCACGTGCGCCGCCTCCGGACGCTCGGCGCCGAGCGCGATCGCCACCGAGATGCTGCCCGGCCCGACCGTGAACGGCATCGTGAGCGGGAAGAATGCCGTGGAGGCGACATCGGCGCTGGCGGTGCGGCCGTCCTGGTAGGCCTGGCGCTCCTTGTTGGCCTCGTTGGCTTCCGGCGCCTGCAACAGGCTCCAGGCCCGGACCGCGACCACCAGCCCGCCGGCGATCCGGAGTGCACCGATGGTGATGCCGAAGAACGCCAGCAGCGTGCTGCCGATCCACAGCGACAGCAGCAGGATCAGCAGCCCGTAGAGGGCCACCCGGCGTGCCAGCATGGCGCGTTCTGCCGGACTGCGCCCGTCGGTGACCTCGGCGAAGATGAGTGCCGCGCCGAACGGATTGACGATCGAGAACAGCGCCGGGAACGCCAGCAGGAAGGCACCCGAGAGGCTCGCGAAATTCGCCGTCTCGGCACTCAGGATGGCCATGTCTGCTCCCGATCGCCGCGTGCTGCCCCGCGCCCCAGTGGCCGCGGATCAGGTGGTGCCGACACGCGGCGGGTATGAAACGCCCCCGTGCGATGGCGGCTCGTCACATCGACCATAGCCCGTGACGGGCCCGTGTCGACATCCAGCATCTGCACGATGATCCGGCGCTGTCCTGGGCGGCGGGCGGCCGCTGCTGGCGGTGCGCGGGGGCTTGCATCGCCCCGGGCGCTGATTTACATGCTCCGCCACTGGCTACGTCCTGTTCGTCTAGAGGCCTAGGACACCGCCCTCTCACGGCGGTAACAGGGGTTCGAATCCCCTACGGGACGCCACACTTCTGCGCTTAATCCTTGTTTTCTGGTCCAATTATGGTCCAATCCTCCTTTGGAGGACGGACGCATGGGCAGGCCCAAGGCCATCGAAAACACCCTCGACCCCGCGACAGGCAGGCCATTGCCGCTGGGCGTGGCCTGTCGCGGGGCATCGCAGTACCGTGCCCGCAAACTCGTCGACGGCACCCGTGTCACCAGGACATTCGACACGTCACGCCTCGCGAGAGAGTGGCTGGAGGAGACGTCGGTTCGAGTTCGAGAGGGCGCCTTCGTCGACCGGCGGTCGCTGGACCAAACGACGCTTGCGGAATTGGTCCAACGGTTTGTCACCGCTGAGATGCAGGACGGCGGCCGACGCCGCGGCGCCGCGGAGGACCGTGGCCACGTCCCGGCCATCATGACCGACACCATAGGCAGCCTCCCGCTCTCCAGGCTGACACCGACGGCGATCCGGAGCTTCCGTGACCGACAGGGCAAGGCGTACGCGGCTTCGACCGTTGTAAAGCGGCTGAACCTGCTGGCACGCATCCTGAACCACGCGATCGGCGAATGGGACGTGCCACTGGCTGTGAACCCGGCGTCGAGCGCGCTGGTGAAGCGGCCGGACGGTGCCGACATCAAGCGCGAGCGACGGCTGGAGGCGCCGCGTCAACAGGAGCTTCGGGATGCCGCGGCCAGGGGCGAGGAGAAGCCCGAGGGCGAGGAAGAACGCCTCCTTAAGGGTGTCGCGGCGTCGCCGTGTGCTGATGATGTCCTGGTCACGAGACTGGCTCTGGCGCAGGCGATGCGTATGGGGGAGATCATCGCACTCCGCTGGGTGGACATCGACTTCGAAAAGAAGCTCCTGACGGTCCGTGGTCGCCATGAGCGCGGCACGAAGACGGGAGGCCACCTGAAAACCGCCCGTCGAAAGGAAGAGAGAGGCTGGGAGATCCGGCCGCTGATGCCCGAGGCGGCAGCCACCTTGATCGAGAAGCTCGGTGACAGAAAGCCAGACGCTGAAGCGCTGGTATTCTCTGTTGGCGGCCCGAACGCTTTCAAGGTCAGGATCGGCCGGATTATCGCGAAGGCGGGGCTGCAAGACCTCCGCTTTCATGACCTGCGCCATATCGCGACATCCAAGCTGGCAAAGCGTTATCCGAACCCACTGGACCTGAAGCGGGTTACCGGACACCAGGACGTGAAGTCGCTGGACCGGTACTACCAGCCGGACCTGACCGAACTGGCAGAGGCAGGCGGACTATCGTGAAGCAGCTCTCGCGGTGAAGCACAGAAGGCTTCTACACGGCTGGGTGGCGGTCTGGATCCCGTGTTCCACGACTTCTTCGGTTTCAGATACAGCCTGGGTATCGCCTTTAAGGCCGACGACAGACTGATTACGTTTCAGCATCGGCTTCTTACCGCGCGGTAATCTGTTGACATTTGTTTTATTCGGTTTAAAACAGAGATATTGCTTGTCGGTCTTTTTTCGGCCTAGAGTTTCAGGAGAGCCGTCATGTCGGTCCACGATTGCCACTCGCCTGAGAGCGTCGGATCGGCGGTCGGCGGCGCGATCGGCGGCCTGGGTCAGGCCGCGATCCTGGCCTACGCACTGTCCAGACAGGATGGCGATCGCCGCGCTGCCCATAACGCAGCATGCGCTGAGGCTGGCGCTCGAGGTCGCGCCAACGCGCTCGCCCGCACCAACGAGGATCTGCGCGGGCGTCTCGCCGATGCCTGTGCAGACCTGGGGGTCGCCGAGAGCGAGAACGAGATCCTCCGTCGGCAGGTCGCGGCACTGACGGAGGATCGCCGGATTCTGGCTGACGCTGTCCGGGCGTTCCGCCGGGCCGCCTGAACGCGGGATCCGCAAAACGAGAAGGCCGTCGAGGATGCCTCGACGGCCGCCTTCATTCGCACTCTGCAGGCGTCAAACTGTCGCGACCCGCGCGAGTACGTCGTCGACCGTCCTGTCCCGATTGGCTCCACTACGGATTGCCGCCTGGATCGCCAGCCTCCGCGCGGTCCTCGTCTCAGCGAGATCCACGACTGGCGCAGGCACCGCGACCTGATCCTGCGACCTCACGTCGCGACGCAGGCTCCTGCCCGAGACCAGAACCCGCAGTTCGCTCGTCGACCGTCGCGCCAGCGCGGAGCACTCCTCGCGGTCGAGACCCTCCACGTACTCGATCAGCCGCTGTGACAGGCGACCGAGATGCAGTGGATCCGGCACCTGACCGGCCGCACGCGCTTGCGCAACTCGCCGCAGCGACGTCAGGACCTGCCGCGCATCCTCGGCGGTGTCGGCACGCTGCTGCTGCGCGACGGCCACCTGCATAGCCTCCGAGGCCGCAGCCTCGGGAGCGGTCGACTGCTGGCGGTCGCGAGCCAGCGTACCGAGAAGTTGGCACGGCGCCGTCACAACCTCGAACAGGATCCCGGCGCCCAACCTGCAGGCCGTCGCGCCGACGTCGAGCGCGGAAGCCGCCACGTCAACCGCGCGCTCTACAACGGTCTCGCATGTCAGCACCAGACGGCCGCCAATCCATCGCGATACGGCCACCGTACGGGTGACCAGTCGGCCCAGGGCCGCCGCGACCGCCCTCAAGATCTGCATGATGGCCATGAACGCTGCCTCCGTATCCGGGCACCACACCGGCTCCCCGTCCGCCCCCAGCATGCAGCCTGGCTATGCAACCCACCCCAGTTCGAACTGCTGTGCACTCGCCCTCAAGCTGGACGGCTGCGCGCCCTTGGCAGACCGTGGTTTTGGCCGAACATCAACATTCCGACCTCCTGGGACGGCCCGTACAGCCCCGCAGATGACAACGCGTGTATCAGGTGACCTCAGCGGTCTCCGGCCGCCACGGACCGTTTCTGGCGTTTTCCGGTTCGCAGCCGCTATTCGGCACCGGGGCGCAGGTCGACAGACGGGCATCCCCAGACAGGCCGACGCCGCGCCCGCTTCCCGGGCGACATCCTGGATGGCCGCGGCGACTGGCCAGGCGCGCAGACTCCCTATGCCGGGAGCGTCCCGATGGCGCCGGACCTGCCCGCGGGCCGCTACTCGCGGGCCAAGCTCCCGCCCGGCACGGCGATCTCCGCTGCGTCGGCCGGCAGAGCCGATCCGCGATCCTCAGCCTGGACGCAGACATCGGCACCGACAGCAGCGCGGCGCTACCGGCCCACGTGGGACTGTTTCCTTGAGCTTGCGAGCAGAGGCCGGGCAAACAGGTCCCACGCCGGACACCCGAGCCAGGCCTGGGCGGGTCCGAGCCAAGCGTGCCTTTCTTCACCGCCGCGTCATCCGGGGCTCTTTACCTGAAATCCGCGTGGGGGAAGGGTCGCCAGCCGCCGCTGGATCTCCTGCAGACTGACTGGCCGGAAATCCCAGCAGTCCACGCCGACGTCGAGCGACTGACGATCGCCTGGGAGCCTGCCGTGGCTATGGCCGTAGATATGCAGGGCGCCTCGATGCGACTTCGGCCATACCCGCAATCCATAGTGGCAGAGCACAATGCGCTGGCTCTCGACGACGATCTCCGCCAGCTGCTGCACCGATGCCCAGCCGGGGGCAGTCCTGGTATTCTCATGATCGTGATTGCCCAAAAGGAGGTGCTTGATGCCACTCATCTCCGCGAGATAGTCCTGCGGTGCACGACTTGCCCGGCACGCGAAATCACCGACAACCCACACAGTGTCCGTCGGCTGCACGACAGCGTTCCATCTCCTGATGATCTCGACATCCATCTCGGGGGTCGTCGCGAAGGGCCGCGAACAGAGGCCAATGATATTGACGTGCCCGAGATGCAGGTCTGCGGTGAACCAGATGCTCATCGCAGGCCTCCTGCCCGAGTCGGCCGCGTCGGAATCCTGGGCACATCCGCCATCACCGACCCCTCCCCAGGAGGGTGCGCTGCCACGAGCCTGTCGACGTCTGCGCCAGTCAGCGCCTCCTTACGCAGCAGCGCGTCGGCGACCGCCTCCAGTGCAAGCCGGTGCCAACGGAGCAAGTCGGTCACGGCCAGGTATGCCGCCTCAAGCCGGTGGTGCACGGGCTCATGCAGATCCCGGTGCAGCACCAGGAAACTGTCGACAGATCGTCCGTCGACGGCGCCGCGGTAGAGCAGCGACGAACCCAGGCCGCAGCTGGCCTCGATAGAGGCCGCGGTTGCCGTTGCCTGCGCGAGGTCAGAACTGGGCGCGCCGCCCGCACCTGCTGACGGCGCACCCAGCACCAGCACCTCCGCAGCGCGGCCTGCGAGCAGACGCCGCATCCGCACCTCGAGGTCAGGCAGCGACTGCACGAGCGCTCCAGGCTCGCTGCCCCACGTCAGTCCTCCCGCGCCCTGCAGGCCCGGCACTGAAATGGAAACGCCCTGCAGCATTCCCGGACTCTCGACGGCCGCCGCAACGGCATGACCGGCCTCGTGCACAGCGATCCGCCTCCGGCAGTGCAGCGGCAACGGCACGTCTGGCGCCAGCTCCGCCAGCAGGTCCCCGATCTCGACCGCCCGTCCGGCAGCGCGCGCCCGGCGTCGCGCTCCACGGGCCAGGCGTTCGGCATCGGCGCCCGACGCACGCGGCAGGCGGCGAGTGACCACGGCATAGTCCAGGTCCGCGCCGTCGAGATGCTCACGCAGGATCCGGGCGAGCGTCGGCGCGTCCGGTAGCGACAGCTCCAGCTCGCGGTCCAGCCTGCCAGCCCTCCTCAGCGCCGGGTCGATCGCGTCAGGCAGATTGGTCGCACCAACGACCACCACACCCTCACGCCCCTCGATCCCGTCAAGCTCGGCGAGGAGCGCGTTCAGGAGCGGACGGAACCAGGACTCGTTGTGTCCGGCCTCGCCACGGGCGACAAAACTGTCGATCTCATCGATGAAAACGATGCACGGCGCCGCGGCTTTTGCATCCGTGAACGTTTTCCGCATGCATTTGACGATTTTCGTGTAGTCGGATTTGCCGTCGGGGCCGCTCTCCCAGACAGAATAACCGCCGAGCAACAACGGCACGCCCGCGCTCGCTGCCAACGCCGTCGCGAACGTCGTTTTGCCCGACCCGGGCGGTCCCCATACCAATGCACCGCGGTCGACGTCATCCCACTCGATGCGGCCGCCCTTGTACGCGACCAGATCCGTGACCAGCTGCCGCCCCCAGGCCTCCACCGTCGGCGGCAATGGGAGGTTGTCGAGCGTCCATCGCGAAACGTTCGCCTTCTTGGTAACGCGAGCGCTGTCCGCCTCCACGATCCTCTGCAGACGCGCCAGGAATGTTCCTGGGCTGTCGTTGGGACGTACCGCGAGCGCGAGGTGCCGCGGCTCGACACGCGCCGGAAACGCCGGATCCAACGTGGGGATTGCACCGCTACCGAATGCGCCCACGACAGCGGCCATGCCCTCGTCGTCGAGCACCGGGATCGGGATGACGACGTCCACCGCGAGGCGCATCCCGTGCGACAGGCTCTCGATGTCGGCAATCGAAATTACCGAACCGCGCCTGAGGGACAGGCTGTCCCCAAGGCGGTGCTCGTGGTCGCGCGTCGTTCCCAAGGCCTCTCCAGCCTTGCAGGAGATGGCGTACGGCGTGCCGCCCTCGCGGCGTGCGCGGAAATGATCGCGCGACGGGACTGACGTGTTGTGCACGTTGCGGTACCAGGACCTGACGACGTGATCGGCCCAGATGTCGTCAACAACGAGCACGACCACGGCTCCGGGTTTCCCCACCGCATCTCGCAAACCAGGGGCCCGCGCGAGGGCTGTCCTGACACGCTCTGCAGCTGCGGCCGTCGACGGGTCCTGAACTGACACAATCTCGTCGTCATCCGCGTCCGGGAGATCGATTGCGTCCTGCGGATCGCTCTCCTCGGCAGGCTCGGGCAGATGCGTTACCTGCCCGGCCCCTGACGGAGCGTCGTCCCCAACCGCGTCGAGCGCACCGCGCTGCTCGACCAGCAGACGGTCAACGATCGCATCAACGTCCGGTGAAAATCCGGAGTCATCGTTCTGGAACACGGCAAACCTCACGACACGGCGAACAAGCAGGATGATGAACGGCCTTACAGGGCCGTCGTTATCCGCGTCGCGTGCTGAGTGGTCATGGCCATTCGGGCGATCTATATCGAAGCTTGCTGACTTGCAATGATTTATTAGCTTTACGGGTTTACGATATCGTCATCCGTATCTGGGTGGAGTGCATGTCCGCGGTTGTCATCTCGTTCCCGTTGGCTGAACGCCTTGCACAGGTCGCCGCATCTGGCGGCATGCTCTCGCACAGGATCGGCGGGATTCGAACACCACTGGGCCACTGCCTGCAGGCGTGTGCCGAGGCCGTGCAGGGCGACGACGTGGAAATCCAGCCGATCGTCGATCTCGATCGCGCGGTGCATGATCCGAGCTGGGACGGCGCCGATGCGGCTCTGGTCACGCGCCAGATCCGGATCGCACTGAACTGGATCACGGACGCCCAGCGCGAGGCGTGGGTCGCGAGCACCGCTGACGGCGACGACACCGTGTCGACGAGTTGGGCCGCTGATCGTGCGCTCGATCTGGGAGGCGCCCTCGCCCGCCTCGAGTCCACGCTGGAGTTCGTCAACCGACGAACACGTCAGGCGCCCTGCCCTCCGGGTTCCCCCGTCGCGTCAATTGGTGTCCTGGATCTGACGTGGCTCACGGAGTGAGTCCCGTCACGGCTGACACGAGGAATCAAGCTGTCATCACAGAGGAGAAGATCATGTCATCCCTCGAGCCGACCACGCCCGAGCCCGCTCCCGCAGTGGCATAGAAGGTGTCGCCTTCGGAAGACGTGCCGCGTGGCATGCCCAGGTGGCCGCACTTGTCTGGATGGTCTGGCCTATCACAATGCTGGGGCGCCTCGACGCCCACCGGAAGGATGACATGATCGTTCAGCAGGATTGCGATCGTGATCCGGCGACGCGTTAGGCCGCACGTCCATAGCCCGAACCGTATCCGTCCGCTGACTGCCGTCTTGCTGGCGTGAGCTGAGATCGCCTTGCTTAGCCTCATGGTGAACAGAGCAGATGAGGCTGCGACAGTGGCAGCCACTCAGGCAGCCTCGGTGCAGCGGATCGAGATTATCAGCGACAGACGCCGTGCCCATGACCCAGCCTTCCGGGCGCGTGTGGTGGCAGAGTCTTATGTGCCTGGCACTCAGGTGCGCGAGCTTGCGGGCCGCCATGGGATTTGCACGAGCCTGGTCTACCGTTGGCGTCGCGAGCGAGCGGTAGCGGCGAGAACTGGATCGGCCTTGCGGCTTGTTCCGGTCCGCGTGGTCGAGGAGCAGCACCCGGCTGAGACACAGCAGGAACCGCCGCGGCCTGCGAGGCCGTCGGCGCCAAGACCAGTAGCGAAACCCGCCTTGATGGAGATCGAGTTTCCGGGCGGGGTGCGTGTCCGCGTCGACGAGACCGTCAGCTAGGCGGCGCTGCGACGGATAGTCGCCGTCCTGCGCGGATGATCCCGGTTCCATCCGGCGTTCGGGTTTGGCTGGCCGCCGGTGTCAGCGACATGCGCCGCGGCATGAACGGCCTGGCGCTGCAGGTGCAGCAGGCGTTGGAGCGCGACCCCCATATCGGCGACCTCTATGTATTTCGCGGGCGTCGTGGGGATCTGGTGAAGATCCTCTGGCACGATGGACTCGGCATGTCGCTGTATGCCAAGCGGCTGGAGCGCGGCCGGTTCGTCTGGCCGCAGGCGCAGGATGGCGCGGTGTCGCTAACGCCTGCGATGCTCTCGATGCTGTTGGAGGGGATCGACTGGCGGCACCCGCAGCGCACCTTGCGCCCTGAATCAGCAGGCTGACGACATCGAGCCGGTACACGAGCCGACAGTGGTGTGGTTGAATCGTAGGCGTGAGCTCCGACGCCGACATCCTGCCCGACGACATCAAGACGCTGCGCACGGCGCTGCTGGCTGAGCGTGTGGCCAGGCAGGCGGCTGAGGCGCCGGCGACGGGTGCGGAGGCGATGATCGCCCACCTCAAGCTGCTGATCGCCAAGCTGCAGCGCGACCGGTTCGGCCCGACCTCGGAGCGGAGCCGCAGGCTGCTCGACCAGCTGGAGCTGCAGCTCGAGGAACTGAAGGCGGATGCCGCCGAGGCCGACGCCGAGCCGGTCGACCCTCCCGGGCTCGTGCCAAGTCCAGTCCGCGCAGAGCCGGTGCGTGGGCCGCTCCCGGCGCATCTGCCGCGCGAGCGCGTGGTGATCCCGAGCCCAGCCGCCTGTCCCTGCTGCAACGGCAGGCTGGTCAAGCTGGGCGAGACGATCACCGAGACGCTGGAGGTGATCCCGCGGCAGTGGAAGGTCGTCCAGACGGTGCGGGAGAAGTTCTCCTGCCGCACCTGCGAGACCATCACCCAACCACCGGCACCGTTTCACCCGATCGCCCGGGGCCGCGCCGGGCCCGAGCTGCTGGCCATGATCCTGGAGGCAAAGTTCGGCCAGCACCTGCCGCTGAACCGGCAAAGCGAGAGCTACGCCCTGGAGGGCATCCATCTCGATGTCTCGACCCTGGGTGGCTGGGTCGGCGCCTGCACCGCAGCCCTGGCGCCGTTGCTGGCGCTCATCCGCCAGCACGTGATGGCTGCCGAGCGACTGCATGGCGACGACACCACGGTGCCGGTGCTGGCCAAGAGCAGGACGAGCATTGGGCGACTGTGGACCTATGTCCGCGACGATCGGCCGTTCGGCGGCCCCGAACCGCCGGCAGCGGTGTTTTTCTACTCACCGGACCGCGGCGGCGAGCATCCGCGCCGCCACCTGGCAGGCTACGCGGGCATCCTGCAGGCCGACGCCTATGCCGGGTTCAACGAACTCTACCTGCCCGGGCGCGTGCCGGGTGCGATCGCCGAGGCGGCGTGCTGGGCGCATGGGCGGAGGAAGTTCTTTGTGCTGGCCGACGTGGCGAAGGCGCCGATCGCCATCGAGGCCGTGCGACGGATCGACCTGATCTTCGACGTCGAGCGCACCATCAACGGCCTCATACCCGAGCAGCGGCACGTGGCACGACAAGAGCAGATTGTGCCTCTGGTAGCAGGGCTGGAAGCCTGGATGCGCACTGAGCGCAGTCGGCTCTCCCGCCACAACGACGTCAGCCGAGCGATGGACTACATGCTCAAACGCTGGCCACAATTCACCAGGTTCCTCGACGACGGTAGGATCTGCCTGACAAACAACGCGGCGGAACGCGCGCTGCGCGGGATAGCTCTTGGGCGCAAATCCTGGTTGTTCGCCGGATCCAACCGAGGCGGTATCCGTGCCGCCGACGTTTACACGCTAATCATCACTGCCAAGCTCAACAACGTTGACCCGCGGGCTTGGCTCGCTGATGTCTTGTGCCGCATCGCCGATCATCCCGCGTCACGCCTGGACGAACTTCTCCCTTGGAGTTGGGAAGCATGTAAGCTTGCATGATCAAAGTTTTTCATCATCCGGAGGCCAGAGGTGAGACGTGGGAAGTTACGGTACGGACCTTGGGTTTCGAGATTACGTCCATGCTGAGCTTAGACGTGCAGTGACCGAGCTAAAAGCTGGCGAAGCCGGTGTGATTGCAGTCTCTAGAACGCTGAGCGCGTTTCAACATACTGTAGAGGGGGAATGGCCTGAGCTGGCAGCGGCGTTAATGGTGTTCGTGGGGATCAACAGCGAGACTGACGCACTACCACTCGGACGACTACGCGAGATGTGGCACCCCTCTACCGCCGATCTCGAGGACCAGAAAGTCCAACAAGCCGAACATCGTTGGCGACCACACGCTCTGGAGGCTGGCGACAGAATCGCTCGTCTCTTGAAGTGAGGACGCGGCGCTCCCCGGATGCTTACCCCGAACCTGGGTAGTCTCTGACTACCTCGAGCGGTCAGGCCCCAGCCGCCCGATGCTAAATCACCTGGATCGAGAAAATGGTCTGCTGGAACCAGCAGCTTGGCGATATCGCCCGCTGCAAGAACCGATCGACCCAGCGCTCTGTTAGCCGCCGACGTGCGGCGGGCCAAGCGGTTGCGGTAGTTCCCCGACGGATTGACCTCAGACATCCGATAGGCGAGCCTTTTGCAGGCCGCTGGATCTGCCATGGAAACGTCAACCTCCGGCGCAAACCGTGCGTCGGTGAAGCAGCGCTTCAGCGTACCCTATGTCATAGAGCCTCCCGTCGCCAAGCCCGGACGAATTTGGCGTGTGCCAGCCCTCTGCTGGTGGCGATGGCTGTCATCAGTCACCTGCGGGGCGGCGGCATACGCTACTGCGTCGACGGGCGTTCCGGAACTCTGCGATCTGCGTGGTCCGGCTGCTGTCGTTTACGCAACTTGGTTGTTGCCTTCGAAGACGAACAGCCACCCTTCACAGATGGCGCCAAAAACGACGATGTTGAGGACTATACTGAACACCCGGAGCCTGGGCATCGATTTGACGGGTGGTATCAGCGGCCTGTTCCTCATCGCCGCGCTCCAACACGGTTGGGGTTCCACCACGAACGGTCGTCCGGCGGCGTAGGTGGCCATCCCCCGTGCGGGATCGGTTGGTCCTGGACCGCCATGGGCCTTGCTGCTGAACTGCCTTCCACCGCTCGGCCTCGCGCTGCTGTCTGCAGCACAGGTGGCCGATCCGCTGGTCCGACCGATGGCAATGCTAATGCTTGCGCTGGCCGGGTCCGTGCTCACCGAACCGGGGGTTCGCCTGCGGCCTTGCAACTGAAGTGGCTCATCTCCCGGGGCCGGGCCGCCCGGTGGGCGCCACGTCCGACCGGTCCTTGCGACTGGTGTGGGCCGATCAGGCGCGACCACGCTGGCTCGGCAAGTGGGCCCTGGAGGGTCCAGGGCGTCGGCTGATCCGGCCGTGGGTCGGCCTGCTCGCGACGTTCGGGGCACTTGGTGTCGCCAGCGGCCTCGAGACCGGGACCGCAGCGTCGGCTGCGATGATCGGCATTGTCGGCGGCCACCTGATGTTCCTCATCGCGTCACGGGCCAGGCCGCTGGGTCCCGACGCGATGCGGCTGCTGCCGGTGTCGTTCCCGCGTGCCGCCTGGGGGGGGGTAGCCCGCCGCTGCGGCTGTCCCCAGCGTGGTTCCTGCGTAAGCGTCCGACCATGGCCGCAGCTTTGGCGTGATGAGTATCAGGCCGGTCAAAGTCTTGGCCGTTGTGACCTAGCTCCCAGTTTTCATTCGGCAGCTTTGCGCTCATCCCGGACATTCAATGCAATCGACGACGTGCTCCGAAGCAGACATGGCCGTGAACGTTGGCTGGCTCGCTTTCTAGCGACGGCGGTTGTGAGGCATCTTCAAAAGGTGAGTTCCGTGAGTCAACTTCGAGTCGACCCGGACTGAAACAGCCGACTGGTAGCGGAGGTTCAAGGGGGCCCATACGTAGAGCATCTCTTTCTTGCTTGCGTAGTTGGCTACCGTGTTGTCCAGTAGCGAGGCATGCAGCAATGATCCAGGTATGATTACGATCGAGCCTTGACCGCAGTTCGTGATCTTGGTTCGGCCAACTTCGGCTTCCTCGCCCCCTACGACGACGCCCTAGTTGGCGTCGCGTCCCTGGCCGAACGCTACTTCGCCTATGACCCCGTCACCTGCCTGATGAAGCTGCGGCAGTTCGGCGAGTTGCTCGCGCAGCAGGTCGCGGCCCGGGCCGGTGTGTTCGTGGCGGTGGACGAACCGCAGTCCGACCTGCTCGGTCGGCTCCGCCGCGATACAGCCTACTCGCGGGACGTGATCGACCTGTTTCATGACCTGCGCCGCACCGGCAACGAGGCGGTCCACCAGCACCGGGGCGACCACGCGACGGCGTTGACGGGCCTCAAGGTCGCCCGGCAGCTCGCCGTCTGGTTCCACCGCACCTTCAGCGATCGGGCCTTTCGGGCCGGCCCCTTCCAGCCGCCGCGGCAGCCGACTGACCCGACCGCCCCGCTTCGGGATGAACTCGAGCGGCTACAGTCCCAGCGGCTGGCATCCTTGTCGGTCGCGGAGGCGACAGCCGCCGCTGCCGCCCGGCAAGCCGAAGAGGTCCAGCGAGCGCTGCGCACCGCCGAGGAGCGCGCCGCCGTCGAGGCGGAGGAACGGGCGGTGTGGGAGTCGCTCGCGACCGAGACGGAAGGCCGGCTCCTGGCGCTCCAGGAAGAACTCGCGCGGGTTCAGGCCGCAGCTGTGGCGCGGCCGGCCGCACTCCAACTCCTCGCCAGCGCCGCGAACGAAGCCGCCCAGGCGATCGACCTGGACGAACAGGCAACCCGGTCCCTCATCGACGGGCGCCTGCGCGCGCGGGGGTGGGAGGCAGACACGCAGGCGCTGCGGCATGCAGCCGGGGCGCGGCCGGTCGCCGGGCGCAACCGGGCGATCGCCGAGTGGCCCACGGCGACCGGTCCGGCCGACTACGTCCTGTTCGTCGGGCTGACCTGCGTCGGCGTCGTCGAGGCGAAGCGGAGCAGCCGGAATGTCTCGGCGGCAGTCGACCAGGCCGGCAGATACAGCCAGGGCTACCTGCCCGAGCCGGGTATCCTGCTACCCGACGGCGGGCCCTGGCTCGCACAGTCCGGCTCCATTAACGAGTCGGCCTACCGGGTCCCGTTCCTGTTCGCCACCAACGGGCGTGCCTACCTTAAGCAGCTCGAGACGCAGTCCGGCATCTGGCACCGGGACGCGCGGGACCCGACCAACCGGCGGCGGGCGCTCGCTGACTGGCCGACGCCAGATGGGCTGAAGGCCATGCTCGACATCGATCGCACGGCGGCCAGCGCAGCGCTCGCATCGTTGCCGTTCGATTTCGCTTTCGGGCTGCGGGACTACCAGATGCGCGGCATTCAGGCGGTCGAGACAGCGCTGGCCGACGACGACCAGCGCGCACTCCTTCTCGCCATGGCCACCGGCACTGGCAAGACTAAGCTGGCCGTGGCTCTGCTGTATCGCCTCCTGCACACGCGGCGCTTCCGCCGGGTCTGCTTCGTGGTCGACCGCACGGCGCTCGGCGACCAGGCGAAGGACGCGTTCACCACCACCCGCATCGTCAGCGCCCGCACCTTCGCCGACATCTTCGGCCTCAAGGTGTTGGGCGACGCGGCACCCGACCCGGACACCAAGGTCCACATTTGCACCATCCAGGGCCTGGTGAAGCGCGTGCTGTTCGCCGCCACGCCGGAGGACGTACCGCCGGTCGACCAATACGACCTCATGCTCGTCGACGAGTGCCACCGGGGCTACACGCTCGACCGCGAGATGAGCGACGCCGAGCTCGGGTTCCGCTCCGAAGCCGACTACGTCAGCAAGTATCGCCGCGTCATCGAGCACTTCGACGCCGCCCGCATCGGCCTGACCGCGACACCCGCCTTGCACACCACCGAGATCTTCGGCCGCCCGATCTTCACCTACGGCCTACGCGAGGCTGTGATCGACGGCTGGCTGGTGGACCAGGAGCCGCCGATCCGCATCGAGACCGAGCTCTCCCGCGACGGCATCCACTTCAGCAAGGGGTCCGATCTGCCGCTGCTCGACCCGCTCACCGGCACGATCGATCTCACGACCGCGCCCGACGACCTCGGCTTCGAGGTCGAGAGCTTCAACCGCCGGGTCGTGACCGCCGAGTTCACCCGCGTCGTCTGCGAACAACTCGCCGAGTACATCGATCCGGCTGATCCCGGCAAGACGCTGGTCTTCGCCGCCTCGGACGCGCACGCCGACATGGTCGTGGGCGCGCTGGGCACCGCAATGGAGGCGCGACACGGTCCGCAGGACGAGGCGCTGATCCGCAAGATCACCGGCAGCATCGACCGTCCCGGGACGATGATCCGGCGCTACAGGAACGACCCATCGCCCAAGATTGCCGTCACCGTTGACCTGCTGACCACCGGGATCGACGTGCCGAAGATCGTCAACCTCGCCTTCCTGCGCCGGGTCAACAGCCGCATCCTTTACGATCAGATGATCGGCCGTGCGACCCGGCTCTGCCCCGAGATCGGCGGCCCCGGCATCGACAAGGAGAGCTTCCGCGTGTTCGACGCGGTGCGCCAGGCCGAGGCGATCGGCGACCTGACCGAGATGAAGCCGGTGGTCGTCAACCCGTCGCTGTCGTTCACACAACTGCTGGACGAGCTGTCGCGGGTAACGGACCCGGAGCAGCGCGCTCTGGTGCGGGACCAGCTGCTCGTCCGCCTGCGCCGGCGCGTCGCCTGGCTCTCGCCACAGGCGTCGGAGCAGTTTACGGCCGCCGCGGGAGAGACGCCGTCCGAGACCCTCGCCCGTGTGCGCACGGCCGATCCGGCGGACCTCGCCGCCTGGGTGGCCGCACGACCGGGCCTCGGGCCGATCCTGGACTGGCAGCCCGATGACGGTCGCCCGGTGCCGCTGGCGGTATCGTTCCACCCGGACGCGCACGTCGCCACGACCATCGGCTACGGCGCCGCCGGGCGGCCCGAGGACTACCTCGAGGCGTTCGGCGCGTTCCTGCGCGCCAATGAGAACGGGCTGGCGGCGCTATCGCTCGTGCTGCGCCGCCCACGCGACCTCACGCAGGCCGACCTGCGCTCGCTGGCGCTCGCGTTACAGGAGGCCGGATTCTCCGAGACGGCGCTGCGCTCTGCCTGGCGCGAAGCCAGGCAGGAGGACGTCGCCGCCAAGCTCATCGGTTTTGTGCGCCAGGTGGCCCTCGGCGACGCGCTGGAGCCCTGGGCCGTCCGCGTTCAGCGCGCCGTGGAGGCCATCATAAAGCGCGGCGGGCTGACGCCTGACCAACAGCGCTGGCTTCGTCGCATCGGCACGCAGGTAGCCGAGATCGGCGTCGCCGATCCGGCGGCGCTCGACCAGGGGCAGTTCCGCGCGGCAGCGGGCGGCTTCACCCGGCTCGACCGCGTGTTCGGCGGCCGGTTGGCTGGCTTGCTGGGCGACATCAATGAAGCGGCGTGGAAAGATACGGCATGAGCGAATCGCGAGCAGCAGCAGGCGTTACCCGGGACATCGTCCAGAAGCTTTGGCGCCTCTGCGACATCCTGCGCGACGACGGCATCACCTACCAGGCCTATGTTACCGAGCTGACCTATCTGCTTTTTCTGAAAATGCTGGCCGAGACGCAGCGAGAGGGTGCGCTGCCGGCCGAGGCGCGCTGGGCGAGCCTCACCAGCCGCCAGGGCGAGGCATTGCTGACGCACTACCGCGCGCTGCTGCTGCGCCTCGGCACCGCGGGCACGGGCACCGTGCGCACCATCTTCACTGATGCGCAGACCAGCCTGCGGAAGCCCACCAACCTGCACGAACTCGTCACGCAGATCGACCGGCTCGACTGGTATTCCGCCAAGGCGGAGGGGCTGGGCGACCTCTACGAGGGCCTGCTGGAGAAGAACGCCGGGGAGAAGAAGTCCGGCGCTGGCCAATACTTCACGCCGCGCCCGCTGATCGACTGCATGGTCCGCCTGCTGCAGCCGCAGCCGGGCGAGGTGGTGCAGGACCCGGCGGCCGGCACCGGCGGCTTCCTGGTCGCCGCCGACCGCGCCATCAAGGACCGCACCGACGACCTCTTCGCGCTGAAGACCGACGCCCAGCGCTTCCAACGGAAGGAGGCGTTCCGCGGGCTGGAGTTGGTGTCGGATACGCACCGGCTGTTGCTCATGAACCTGATGCTGCACGGCATCGGCGGCGACCTCGTACGCGGCGGCGACGCCATGGGACCAGACGGCGAGGCGCTGGGTGTTGCCGACCTGATCCTGACCAATCCGCCCTTCGGCACCAAGAAGGGCGGCGGCCGTCCGGCCCGGCCGGACTTCACCATCACCGCCGACACGAGCAACAAGCAGCTCGCCTTCGTGGAGCACGTGGTGCGCGCGCTGCGCCCAGGCGGCCGGGCCGGCATCGTGGTGCCGGACAATGTGCTGTTCGCCGACGGTGCCGGACGGGAGCTGCGCCGCTGGACGATGGACGTGGCCGACCTGCACACCATCCTGCGCCTCCCCACCGGCATCTTCTACGCGCAGGGCGTGAAGACGAACGTCCTGTTCCTGCGCCGCGGCCCGGCGCGGGTGAGCAAGGCGAACACCCCGGCGGTGTGGGTCTACGACATGCGCGTCGGCCAGCCGGCCTACGGCAAGACACGCCCGTTGAAAGTGGAGGACTTCGCAGCGTTCGAGACAGCCTATGGCGACGACCCGAACGGCGCCGCCGCGCGCGAGGACCAGGGCGCCGAGGGCCGCTTCCGTCGCTTCACCCGCGCCGAGATCGAGGCCCGCGGCGACAACTTGGACATCGCTTGGCTGCGCGGCAGCGACGAGGCCGGCGAGGACGCGCTTGAGGAGCCGGAGGATATTCTGGACGCGATGCGCATCCATCTGGCCCGGGCGCTGGCCGAGGTGGACGCGCTGGCGGGGGACTTCGGTAACCATTCCGTGCTAGCAGCGGCGGCAGAATGAGCGATCGCGTCCCAGCAGGCTGGTCCAAGCCGCGTCTTTCGGACATCGCGGAACTTCAACTTGGGAAGATGCTTGACCGGGCAAAGAACATCACCGGCCAATCAATGCCGTATCTTCGGAACGTCAACATTCGATGGGGCCTCATTGAGACGAGTGACCTCTACAGCATGCGGTTCACAGCTGCCGAAGCGGTGCGCTTCTCCGTTCGCGACGGTGACGTTTTGGTCTGTGAGGGAGGAGAGCCGGGGCGCTGCGCAATCTGGCGGGGAGGTCCCACCGACCTGAAGTTCCAGAAGGCCATTCACCGCATTCGTCCGGGCGCGCGCCTCCTGCCCGAATGGGTTACGTTGTTCCTTCGGCATGAGGCACAGCATGACCGGCTGGCGGATCACTTCACAGGCACAACGATCAAGCATCTGCCAGCTCAAGCGCTGGCCGCTCTCCGGCCGCCAGTCCCACCTCTGGCCGAGCAGCGCCGGATCGTGGCGCGGGTCGAGGCGCTGTTCGCCCGCACAAGCCGCGCCCGCGCCGACCTCGAACGCGTCGCGCCGCTGGCAGGACGATACTTCTCCGCCACGTTGGCGCACGCTTTCCATGGGACACTGACCGACACATGGCGGACACCGAACGATCACACCGAGATCAACCATCCGATCGTCGAATCTCAGGGACCGTACGACCTGCCCGAAGGTTGGGCTTGGCGCCCGCTGCCGTCGCTCGGCGAACTTGCACGTGGCAAGTCCCGTCATCGCCCGCGCAATTACCCGGCCCTGTATGGCGGTCCATACCCCTTCGTTCAGACCGGCGATGTCCGCGCGGCTCGGGGGCGGCTCGGCTCGTTCCAGCAGACCTACAGCGAAGCCGGTCTCGCGCAGAGCAGATTGTGGCCACGGGGCACCCTGTGCATCACCATAGCTGCCAATATTGCAGAGACCGCCATTCTCGATATCGAAGCATGCTTCCCTGATAGCGTTGTCGGGTTTCGGGCGATGCGCGGGCTCTGCTTGCCTGAATACGTCGAATACTTCTTCCGCACGGCCAAGGAGGACTTGGCAGCCTTTGCTCCAGCCACCGCGCAGAAGAACATCAACCTTGAGACACTGGAAGCGGTCCTGGTCCCGACGCCGGGGCTACCGGAACAGGCCGAATGCGTCAGCCGCCTCTCGCGAAGTGAGGCTGCCGCCCAGGTGTGCGAGAACGAGGCCTCCCGCGCCCTTGCGCTCCTTGATCGCCTAGAACAGAGCATCCTCGCCCGCGCCTTCCGTGGCGAACTCGTTCCGCAGGACCCGGCGGAGACTGGCGAGGCCCCCGCACCCACGGCTCAGGGCGAAGATGCGCCCGCCGTCCGACGGCGCCGCATGCGCGCCGTAGCCGCCTAGGTGTTGACCATCCATCTGAAGAAGCCGGAAGAATCGTTGGCGTTTCTTCGATACGTGTGCCCCCGGCATCGCTACGTTGCCCGAGCCAGCGCTCGTTTCCGCCAACCGGCCCCGTGATAGTCAGAGAGATGACGACCGCCCGTCACATAATCAGCCTCCTCAAGAGCCACATAGACGGGGACGAGGACCGGTTTATGTCTACCGCCATGCAGCTCGCGGCCCATGAGGCCAGGCAGGGGCACGGCAAGCTGGCGGACGAGGTCAAGACGCTGATCGACGACGCGAAGGCCAAGGGGTCGTCGGTCGAACGGCGTCGCAGCCCAGTGCCGCTCGCGCAGCCCAAGGGCGAACTCGGCTCGCTCTTGACCGCCCGCTATCCGACCGAACGCTTGACCGATATGGTGATGCCCGAGCCACTGGAGACTCGGCTCGGCCGCGTGCTCCTGGAGCAGCGGCAACAGGAGCGTCTTCGGGAGCATGGGCTGCGGCCTCGGCGCAAGCTGTTGCTGATCGGCCCTCCCGGCGCGGGCAAGACGCTGACCGCGGCGACCTTGGCCGGAGAGCTGAAGCTACCCCTGCTGACGGTCGTATTGGATGGCCTCATCACCAAGTTCATGGGGGAGACCGCCGGCAAGCTGCGGCTGGTATTCGACGCTATGGCGAACACCAGAGGCGTCTACTTCTTCGACGAGTTCGACGCGATCGGGGCTAGGCGCGGCGAGCGGCAGGACGTGGGCGAGATCCGGCGCGTGCTCAATTCCTTCCTCCAATTCCTGGAACAGGACGACAGCCAGGGACTCGTCATCGCCGCAACGAACCATCCCGAGCTGCTCGACACGGCCCTGTTCCGCCGGTTCGACGACGTGATCGAATATGTCCTACCGGACATCTCCCTGATTGAGCGCCTGCTGCGGGCTCGGCTGGGCGACTTTGATACAGAGGGTCTCGGGTGGTCCGCCGTGGCCCGGTCCGCAGTGAACTTGTCCCATGCCGAGGTAATCCGAGCGGCCGAAGACGCGGCCAAGGCGGCGGTGCTGGCCGGCGGACGGCGAGTGACCGCGGATGCGCTAGGGGCGGCCATCGAGGAACGCCGGAGGGCGTCGATCGGCACATAGGCGATGGCCGCTCCGGACGAGTTCCCGCGGGAGTACCCGCACATCTTCATCGCGGGCGGCGGGATGGTCGAGGGCTACCGCCGCCGCAAGCAGAAGATCGATCCGCCATCGCTGCCGCGCCGTGACCGCGCCGCACATGCGGCCGCGCTGGAGGCTGCGATCGGTGCCGCCCTGGCGGGCGCACGCCGCCAGATGGGAGAACGAGACCTCACGCTCGTCACCGGCGTCCCCGGATACTACCTGGAGGTGGTGATCCCAGGGGGTGAACGCGGCGTCATCGATCAACTTGCGGATCGGCGACAGGGGATGGAGGTCGTGACCGTCAGCGATGGCGGGGCGGGCGGCCCCATTACGGCATCCGTTTTCGTGCCGGTTCGGGCCGAGAACTACTACCTCGGCAAGGTGCAGGCCTACCGCGACCAGGAGACCGACTCCGGGCGCCCGCGCAATGAGCCGCTGGTCACACGTATGGAGACGGTCCGGCTCGGTACGGCTCGATCATTGTTCACCGACGATGACACGCTGTTCCCTCGGGATCCCGCCGAGCGCGTCTGGTGGGAGGTCTGGCTGCGGGAGGGGCGTCGCAAGGCATTCGAACAGCTTGCGCGCGCGATGGACCTTGGACTGAAACGTCACGCGGTGAAGTTCCCGGAGAGGGAGGTGCTGCTGGTCCTGTCGGGAACCGGGGCCCTGGACCGCCTTGTGGCCCACAGCGACGTGGTGGCGGAGCTACGTCGGGCGAAGGATACGCCGGCCTTCTTCCTGGGGCTCGGCGGTGCGGAGCAGCGGGCGTGGACCGCCGAACTGCTCGGCCGGATCGTTCCACCAGACCCCGGTTCCCTCGTCGCCGTCTGCCTGCTCGACAGCGGCGTGCGGCGAGCGCACCCGCTCATCGAGCCGCACCTCGCAGTCACGGACTGGCACACGGTCGAACCAGGGTGGGGAGCGGACGACACGCCCGCATGGCAAGGGCACGGGACGCGGATGGCAGGTGTGGCCCTCTACGGCGACCTTGTCCCGATCCTTGCCGGCACCGAACCCATAGCGCCCCGATTTAGCCTAGAGAGCGTCCGCATCCTGCCACCGCGGGATACGCCTGCTTACGATCCGGAGTTGTACGGCGCGATCACCGGGGAGGCGATCGCGCGCGCGGAGATCGAGGCGCCCTTTCGGCGGCGTGTCGTGACCTGTGCGGTATCAAGCGCCTCCTCGTCGCGAGGGCGGCCATCATCGTGGTCGGCGGCAATCGACCAGCTCTGTTTTGAGGAGCCGGAACGGCGGCTCGTCATCTTGTCCGCCGGGAACATCGGCATCGACTTGATGCCCGTTGATCACCTCGCTCGCAACGACATCGAGCCGGTGGACGATCCCGCACAGGCATGGAACGCGCTGACCGTCGGCGCATTTACCGAGAAGGTCGACATCATCGACCCTTCGTTCGCCGGTTGGAGCGCCATGGCGCCCGCCGGCGAGCTCGCGCCGCGCAGCCGTACCTCCGTGACGTGGGGCGTAGAGTGGCCGATCAAGCCGGACGTCGTCTTCGAGGGCGGGAACCTGGCCCATGACGGTCGCCTACCCGGCGAGGACATCGACGACCTGCAGCTGCTGACAACACATTTCCGTCCTGAAGCCCGACACTTCACGACCCTAGGCGACACCAGTGCCGCCGCGGCGCTGGCGGCGAACATGGCTGCTTCGATCCTTGTGGAACGGCCCAGGCTGTGGCCGGAGACGGTGCGGGGGATCATTGTTCACTCGGCGCAGTGGACGCCGCCCATGCAGGCATGGGTCGACGCTTGCGGCGGCCGCAAGCGCCCTATCCACGCCCTGATGCGGAGATACGGCTACGGTGTGCCGGACCTAGACCGCGCGCTCCGCTCGGCTCGGAACGACCTCACCTTGTTGGTCGAGGATGAGCTTCAGCCGTTCCAACGGGAAGGTAGCGCGGCGCCGAAGACTCGCGACATGAAGCTGCACGCCCTGCCTTGGCCCCGCAGGGAGTTGGCCGCGATGGGGAATGTGCCGGTGGAGCTGCGGGCAACGCTGTCCTATTTCGTCGAACCGAACCCGGGGGAGCGTGGGTGGACGCGGCGCCACCGCTATGCGTCTCACGGACTGCGCTTTCGTATCAAGACAGCCACGGAGTCGCTCCCCGAGTTCCGTTCACGGATCAACCAGGCGGCTCGTGACGAGGAGGAAGAGACCGCCGCAGCATCGCAGGGCGGTGACGAATGGCTGCTCGGGAAGGCGCGCGATGTCGGCTCCGTTCACTCCGACCTGTGGCGGGGCACTGCAGCGGACCTCGCCGCAAGGGATGCGATCGGCGTCTATCCGGTCGGCGGATGGTGGAAGGAGAAGCCCTACCTCGAGCGCTTCGACGCCCTGGCTCGATACGCGCTGATAGTTACAATCAGAGCACCGGGCATCGATGTAGACATCTACACACCGGTAGCGGTGCAGGTGTCGATCGCCAATCAGGTGTAATGGCCCAATTGGCGCCGCATCCAAGTCTTGATCGAGGTGAACTCGAGATGGGTGCTGCGCCGTCGGCCATTCAAGCGTCAGGCGTCCGCTTACGTGCATCACCCGCTCCAGAGCAGACAGGCCGCTATCGGCCACACCCGGACATCGTGCCTCGCGTGAGGAACGTCCGCTTTGGCTGGACGCTCGCAGCAGCATATAAAAGGTGCTGAAGTTCGCTTACCTTCCGGAATGTCTTCATGCCGTCCATGTGCCGCAGGATGTTCCGACCTGGCTAGCCTCGCCAGCGGCCTGTAGGGGCCATGGAGCGGCTGTCACTGCTGATGGACCCACCTGTGCACCGGATCAGGCCTGGAACTGTCAGTGAGCCCCGCAGCCCGCCTCCGGGTGAAGGGAACGGGATCGAACGAAGCCTTCGGCTGCGAAGGTCCCGGGGGCTGGTCGGTCGTCGTCGGGGCCTTTCTCGTGCGCTCAGGGGGGCGCCTCGATGTTCGGGCGCCTGCCGATCTGCCTCAGGAGGAATGCCGGGATCGGTTGGGTATGGGCTCCGGCAGATGGTCCAGGGAAACGGTAGGAGATTGCCGCGAGGTTTTGCTTGACCTGACGCGTGCCCGCTACCTTCCGGGCTGTGTTCGGCGCCGCAGAAGGACTGATCGCCGTTCCCGGAGTGGCGGCCCGGGAGATGAGATCCTCTCTTGCTTTCAGGGCGGCCTCCACGGCGTGCCAGTATCGTCTGACAGTCCTCTCCCCGCGAATGGTCGGCACGACAGCGTCCAGCACGGCCGTCTGCGTCGGCCTCTGGCCATCAACAGCCAGTCGAAGTGCCGCGGCGATGATGGTCGCCTCGGTTCGGGCCGAACGGCCGGCGGCGGCGTGGCGCCGTCCCTCGTCGATGCGAAGCCTGGCGGCCGTCGCGGAAAACTTCGGCCTGCTCACCGGCACTTTGTATGTCCTCCAGGTCCACCGCGTGACCCGCGCAGCTCGCAGCAGCAGCACCGTCTCGACCCGCCGACTGTCCCCGGTCCTCGAGTACGCGGTCCTGCAGGCCTCGGCCGCAACCCGCAGCCCGAACGCTTCCTCCGACAGTCCGAGCGCCCTGGCCACCACAACGTCGTTGCGTGCCCACATGGCGAGCTGGCGGAAGCCGACGTTCGAGCCGGCGGAGACCTCCGGGTCCGGATGGTCGGCCACGACACGGGCCGCCGACCGGCCCCGGATCGCCAACGCACGCTGCCCGAGCTCGGCCATGGTGACGCTGGTGTCGACATGCCTCGCCAGCTCATCCAGATCGTATGGTTGCTCGGCCAGCACGCGGCGGCTCCAGAGCGGCGAGACAGCGTTCTTGTGCCGATGACTGTTCATCAGCCCGCCCGGGTCAGCCCCGAGGTCAAGAAGCGCCCCCGTCAGGCCGCGCAGGCCGCGGTGATATTTCCCAAGGAAACGCCGGTTCCTGGCCCCCTGAAGAGGCATGGAGTCATGCAACAGCCACAGGAGGTGTGGGTGCCAGACGTGCCCCGTCGCGTCCTCGTGGCCGACGACGATGTTCGGCAGCGGGACCCCAGCTGTCCGGCAGCCGGCCACAACCCCGGCCCAGGTCAGGACCCGGTCGAGCTCGATGCGGAGCACGCCGCACACGATCGAGTTGTCCTCCACATACGGCGCGTCCAGCGCCAAGAGCTTGCTGTCCGAAGCGTAGCTCTGCGATTTGTCGTCGCCGATCCGGAGCCCCTGCACGCGCCGCAGCTTGCTGACAAAACACTGGAGGATGGGATGGTCCGAGGACGGCAGACCCAGGCAAACGAACGGAGGGCGCTGGTAGCGGTCGTTCCGGCCGACCGGGCCACCGTGCCACTGGTATCCGACCTCGAGACGCCGCTGGATGAGCGTCCGCCTCGACCGCGACCGCGCACGGACCATCTCGAGCAGCGACGGGTCGATCGGGTCGGAGGACGGCTTCAGCTGGGGCCGACCTGCCCGATCGCGGTCGCAGCCCGGCGGCGATGCATTGAGCGGACGGGACATCGCGTCCGATCTGGCCCGCCTGTCCTCACGTTGCCTGGCACGCCGGCTGGACGCAGCGTCGGATTTTGCCATGTAGAGGACGGGATATCGCGCGAGCCACACGAAGTCGGCGGAACGCTCAGGCACAGCAGATCCAGCCGCTGATGCGGGGGCCGTGTTGCATCCGTTGCCGGATGCCAGATACGCGCTCATCAGCAGCTTCTCCCGAGCAGGAAAACCGGGGGCCGCCCCCGGGATCATCTGCCCTGAACCAAGCCTCTACCCGGGTCGGGCTTTTGACCTAGGGTCTCGACCGGTCATTCGGCCCTTTCTGTAAAAAAGAATGCCTTCTTCCTGTGCGCGCGGCAGACCGCCCCCTCCCTGAGGAGCCCGGGGTCATCCGGGAGCGCTTGACCTTGGCCTCTATCAGCTTCGCCTGATCACGCACCCTCATCCCAGGCACCGGTTGGACGTCAGGTCAGGGCTGGATGGCTCGAGCACCATGGTGGGCGGCTCTCCCTGCGGTATGGTCCGACTGACCGGAGCGGGTCGGCTGCTACCGTCGTGGCGTTGCCACTGCGAAGCATCTGGCCCAGCTGCCAGGGATGCGGAAACACGCCAGTCAGGCGTTCCGCGATCGTGGTTCCGTCGGCCGGCCGCTTTCAGGAGACGGCACAGCTTTCGCCGCCTGGCCAGAAAAGCGCTGCGAGGTCGCACGCTCGCCTGCAGGCTGGCTGTCATCGGCTGAACCGCAGCGTCACCGACTTATGCTTGAAGCCAGCGTTTACAGGGAGCAGGCAAGGGTGCTGGGCAAGTCGGGAAGCATGTGCTGCTGTGACAGCCCGAGCCAGGGCGGCAGCCGTGGCAGAGAAGCCAGGTGAAGATCGACCATGCGCATGCGCAGCAAGGCCACATGAAAGCCCCGCCTGCTCAGGTGCTGCAGCTTACAGCGGGCGACGTCACCGTCTTCCTGGGACCTTTATCGGCGCACGGCATGGGCGACCTCGGGTCGCTCGGGGTCCTGGACAAGCCGACCGAGACCAGCAACGACCGCCTGGCGATCAGGGCGATCGAGAGCCTGAAAAGCGATAGCTGGCAGATCGAGAAGCTGCAGAGCTGGATGGCACGGCCGGACATCGCGGTCGGCGCCAGTATCACGGTCCGGACGTCGGCACATCACGACGCCCACCACGTCGTCGAGACACTGCGCCACCACCTGCGGACGCACCGCCTGCGCGCGATCGTGGTCAGGAAACACGACCGGCACGCCGTGTCATCATCCCCCAAGCGAGGCGCAGCTGCGTCGGTCGCATTGGCCGCCGCCCCGGCCGCGGGATCTCCGCATGCGCTTGCGGCGGCCGCAGGTGGTTCGGCCCCGACGTCGTCCGGCAGTGGCGTGCAGGCGCATGGCGGGCCGGTCAGCATCGCCGGGTGGTCGACCGAGCAGCGCCTGCAGACCCTGTACGAGGACGCGCTGCCGCTGCTCGGCAAGGAGCTGCAGGCGCACCTCCGGGCGATGCTGACCGGCCCGGCGCTGGCCCAGACGATCGCGGTCATGGGCGTGATGGCCGGGGTGCAGGCGATCCCGGTGATCGGCGAGGCGCTGGACGCCGTGTTCGTCGGCTATGCATTTGCCTATGCCGGGTGGGACGGGCTGCGGGCGATCGTCAGGCTGACCAAGGCGATGCGGACCGCGGTCTATGCCGACAGCGCAGCCGGGATCGCCGACGCTGCGCCCGAGGCCGCAAAGGCGATGGTCGCCCTGGGCAGCGACTTCTTCGACATGGCGATGCTGCGCGCGGCCAAGCGGAACACCAGCGGCGGCGGTGCGGCAGCCGGCGGCGCCGCGGAAGACAAGGCCGCCGCGTCTGGTGTCAACGCCGATCGTGGGAAGGGGGTCGGCGGGTCCGGTAAGTCCGGCACGGAAGCTGGGACGGCTGCAGACCAGGCGACACCAAAGGCCGACACACCCGGCGGCCATACCAGCGAGGACGCCGCCACCGCCGAGTGCGTCGGTCACCCGGTCAACCCGGCGACTGGGGTGGTGTACACCGAGCAGACCGACTTCACCCTGCCGGGCCCCCTGCCGCTGGTATTCAAGCGGATCTGGGTCTCATCCTCGACGATCGCTGGTGAGCTCGGGCATGGCTGGCATCACAGCCTGGACATGGCCTTGATGCCGCGCGAGGACGGCCGGCAGACATTGCGGCTGGGCGACGGCCGCCTGCTGGTGTTCAACACGCCAGTGCCCGGAAGGCCCAGCTTCGACCCGGTCGAGCGCATCCAGCTCTGCGAAATGGACGGCGAGGTCGTGGCCGTCGACTACAGCGGCATCCGCTTCCGGTTTGGCCCTCCCATAAGTTTTGTGACCGGGATCCCGGCGATCCGGCACCTGGTGTCGAGCGCAGACGCGAACGGCAACACGATCACGCTGAAGCGCGACCGGTCTGGCCGCCTGCACGGTATCCGCGACAGCGCCGGGCGCGAGCTGCTGGTGCGACATGACGGGCTTGGCCACATCTTAGGCATCGACGCGCCGCATCCGGACGGCAACGGCCTGCTGAGCCTGATCGCCTTCGAGTATGACCGCGCCGGCGACATGACCGCCTCAAGCGATGCGGTCGGCAGTCGCTTCCGCTACGTCTACGAGCGCCATCTGCTGGTCGAGGAAGGCCGTCCGGCCGGGCTCACCTTCCACTTCCGCTGGGACAGCACCGCCCGGCGCACGGCCGCGCGCTGCATCGCCACCTGGGGCAGCGCGGTGCTGCAGGGGCTGTCGCTCTACGACCGCACGCTGGAGTATGACGACCGCGCGCGCCGCACCACCGTGCGCAGCCCGCGCGGCGCCATCTGGCAGTACGAGTGGAACGCCCAGGGCCGCGTGGTCGCGGTCGTCGACGCTCTCGGCCGCCGCGAGACCCGCCGCCTCTCGCCGGAAGGCCTGCCTCTCGGGGAAACCCGTGCGGATGGGGCTACGCGCAGCCGCGCTTATGACCGCTTCGGCCGGGTGGTCGAGACACGGGCGTTCGATGGTGCGCGCCGGGTGCTTCGATATTCGGAGCCCACACCGGACGGGCTGGTTATCGCCTTGCCGCTCGAGATCACCATGCCGACCGGGGCCAGCGAGCAGTTCGTCTGGGACGACCGGCTGAACCTCGCAGCCCACACCGATGCCGCCGGACGTACCCGTCGCTTCTTGCGCGACCCGCGCGGCCTGACGCTGGCGGTGCAAGATGCGCTCGGGCCGCTACGCCGCTTCGGCTGGTCCGAACGCGGCGAGCTCGCCTGGGAGGCCACCGGCGATGCGGCGCAGCGCACCCTGTTCAGCTACGACCCGCTCGGCCGCCTGAGCGAGAGCCGCCGAGGCATTGGGGCACCAACCCGCTACGTCAGCGACGCCGCTGGTCGGCTGCTGGAGATCCGGCGTCCCGACGGCGGCATCATCCGACTGACCCACGACGCGGAGGGCCATGTCACCAGTCACCGGGCGGCAACCGGCGCGATTACGCGTTGGAGCTATGGCGGCCTGCCCTTCCCGATCCAGCGGCTGAACCCGGACGGCAGCAGTCTGGGCTACCGCTACGACGCCGACCTCAACCTGATTGGGCTGACCAACCAGAAGGGCGAGCTCTACACGCTGGCCCACGACCTGGCCGACCAGCTGGTCGAGGAGACCGGGTTCGATGGCCGCCGACGAAGCTACCGCTATGACGCGGCCGGTTTCCTTGCGGCACACGACGATGCCGAGGCCCGCGGTGCCACATACGCACGAGACAAGCTTGGGCGGCTGCTGGAACGTCGACACAGCGACGGCCTCACCGACCGATACGTCTACGACCAGGCGGGTCGTCTGACGCACGCCGCCAACGACTGGGGCGAGATCGGCTTTGCCTACGGGCCGGATGGCGCGCTGCTGGAAGAAGCAAGCCCGGCCGGCACGGTCCGCCACCGCCACGACGCCCGCGGCCGTCGCGTCGCCACCACGCTCCCCGACGGGCGGGAAATCGAGACCGCTTACGATGCGCAGGACAACGTCGTCCGCATAGACTTCGACGGCCGCGTCGTGGCGTCGTTCGGTCGGGATGCGTTGGGCCGCGAGACCGAGCGTCATACCGGCGCCCTGACCACGGTGTCCGACTACGACCCGCAAGGCCGCCTCACCCGGCAGACGGCTCGAAGCGCCACCGCCCCGCCGGTGATCGAGCGGCAGTATCGGTGGGACAACGCCGATCGGCTGATCGAGACGCTGGACCTCGGGAGCGGCGTGCGGCGCTACCAGTATGATGCCAACGAGCGCCTGGTCGGCGTCGAGGGCGACCTGCCCGAACGCTTCGTGATCGACCCGGCCGGCAACATCCTGGGCGCCAGCAGCGACAGCGGCGCCGGCACCCCGGGTGTGGCCACGGGCGACCGTCTGCTGCTGCGCGGCGACCGCAAGTTCGAGTATGACGGTTGCGGCAACCGGGTGCGCGAGGTGCGCGGTGCCGGCGGCAATGCCGAGCGGCTGTATCGCTACCGCGCCGATAACCAGTTGGCCGAGGTCGAGGAGGGCGGCCGCCTCGGGCGGAGGCTGACGTCGTTCCGATACGACGCGCTCGGGCGACGGACGGTCAAGGAAAGCATCTCCTTGACGCCCGCGGCAACCAACGATGGTGCGGACGGAGCACCCGGAACCGCGACGCGGACCGACTTCGTCTGGTCCGCCAACCTGCTGGTCGCCGAGAGCACGACCGCCGACGATCCACTGGCGACGGTCTACCTGCATGAGCCGGGCAGCTTCCGGCCGCTGGTGCAGGTCCGGCGCACCGGGCGGGGCTTGCCGGGGACGCTCTTCCATTACCAACTCGACCGCCTGGGCACGCCGCAGGAGGTCACCAACGACGATGGCCGCATCGTCTGGCAGGCACGATCCAAAGCCTGGGGCGCGCTGGCAAGCGTGGCGGTTGATGAAGTGGCGCAGCCGATCCGCTTCCAGGGGCAATACGAGGATGCAGAGACGGGGCTATTCTACAACCGGTTCCGCTACTACGCGCCTGACGAAGGCTGCTACGTCCACCAGGACCCGATACGGCTTGCTGGCGGGCTGAACCTCTCTTCCTATGTTCCGGCGCCAAATAGTTGGATCGATCCGCTTGGGTTGGCGTGCGTGGGGCCGTGCGGGTTTGCGAGCCAGGACGAAGCAGCGCAGGCAGCGCTCGGCAAGGCAAATCCGATGTCCATACAGGATAATCTTGAATATGGTGGTCTGATACATCAGCATGATGCGACAGGAGAGTTCGGATATAGCGGCCCGCTTCAGGGAACAGATCAAGGCGTCAATCCCTGGGATGCCGGTAATCCACCGAATACATCGGTCGTCGGCGACTATCACACCCATGGTGATTATTCGACATTTGACGCGGCGTCGGGGCAAGCAGTCCGAACGAGCGACCCGGCCCTGGACGACTTCAACAGCGACAATTTCTCGAGCCAGGATTATCAGGGCATTCGATCCGACGCCGCTGGAAGCCCCGGGTACAAGGGTTACCTGGGTACGCCCAGCGGGACCTTCAAAGTGTTCGACCCGGCAACCGGGAACGTCGGCATCCTGGGGCCATGATCGCGGCCATCAAGATCCTCGCAGCGGTTTCAATCGTGATGATGGCAGCCTATGCCTACGGAGAAGGAACGAGGATGAATGCTATCGCAGCTATCGCCGGGAAATATCTGGAACCGATTCAGATCGCAGTTCCTGAATTCCAGAAGCATGGATACGACATCGCCGACTATGACATCCAGCTGATATCGGACGGCTCGAACGTCGTTGTTCTTTTCAAGAAAGCCGGGACTCCAGCTGGGTTCAGGGGGTCGCCACGCGGTTTTCCGGGCTTCGAGGTGGAACTGGAAGCGGCAACCGGAAAGATCGTGAGAGCGAACTTCGTCCGCTGATCGCTCTCTGCCATCTGGCGCGTCCGGATGCCTCACGATCCAGCCGATAGACTGGTGCGCGAGAGCAACGCTCCCCGGGCGTCAGGCTGCACGCCTTGTCCGCCACCACGGCCAGCTTCGCGGCGGCGGGAGCGCCCCGGCCGATCGAGACATCCATGCCCTTGAGGGGCGCATAGGCAACCAGGTCCGTCCCGTAGGTTCGCTCCGCGTTACCGAGCTCGGCCAGGTAGGCGGCGAGCGTACCGCTGTCGATCGGTGCCTCCAAAGGCGGCACCACGGTCGTGAAGCCGAACCAGGACAGCACGCCGAGGTCGCACGCCGCCTGCTGGCGGGCCTCCGTCATCGGCACCACCTGGTTGACCCACTGTGGGGCGAAATCAAGGAACGGCCCGACCTTGGCCACGGGCGCCGGGCGCACCGCGGCAAGCACCTCGACGTAGAACGGAACGCTGGCGCTGCTGCCGCCCTGGGTGACCTGGACCCTGCCGTGGTAGTTGCCGGGCAGTGTAGTGGCCGGGACGTTGAAGGCGACGATGATGCCCCGCGGAAGCCGTGGGTTCATCGCGATGGTGGCGATGTCGCCGCGGAGCATCCCGTTGTCGAACTTGAGCCCCTGACTGGACGCGTCGACGCGGCGCCAGCGCCACATGTTCCACCATGCCTGCGCTTCGATCGGACTCTTGGCGCCCCATGCGACGGTGGCGGACGCGCTGGCGGCGGACGGCGACGTGACGTTGATGGTCAGGTATCCGAAGCCGCCCGGCGCGGTGGTGACCGCCGTTCCGGAGGCGTCGGAGCGCACGGCGGTGAGTGCGGTCGCGTTCGGCGCCGTCGGCGGTCCCGACACGACCGGCCAATCGCTTGCGAACGCCAGCGCGCGCTGCGCCTGCACGAGACCGGCGGCGGTCGGCGCCGGGCCCCTCGGTTCGGCGACCATCGCAGCCAGGTAAAGCGCTGCGGCCGGGTAGCCAGCCAGGGAGATGCGCAGCATGCCCCCGGTCACGGTGACGTCGGTCGTCAGCATCCCGCCGCGCTGCGCGCTCACCGTGAAGAACGGTGCCTGCGTGGGGTCTGCCTCGATCGCCCGCCCGGCCACGTAGCCCTGCGAGACCCACTGGTCCCAGGTCAGGGTCTGGTAGGTGACGACGGCGCCGTTGACCTCGATGCGCCGCTGCAGCAATGGGGGCTTGTTCTGCCAGTTCCCGGCATCCTCGGTCCACATCGTCAGGTGGTAGGAGCCGTTGGCCAGCGGGGTGTCGAATTCGGTCGTCATGATGCCGTTCGTCGGTATGGGCTCGTGGCCCGGGTTCTGGATCGCCACCCCCTTCGTCACGCGGGGGTCAGTCGCCAGCACCTGCTGGAACCCATACAGCGGGGCGGCCGCGGCTGGACCGAAGTACCAGGCGATGTCACCCCTGGGGAGCGTCGGCGCGTCCGTGATGGTCACGCCTGTCACGTTCACGTCGGCGACCCCGGTGAAGGCGATGGCCTGGGCGAGGGTCGCCATGTTGAGGCGGCGCCCGGACGGGGTCGCCAGCAGCCCGATGCGGGCAGTGAAGTCGAACGGACCTGCCGGAAGGACCCGCCCGTCGTCGACACGATCGGCGTATGCCGGGTCGGCGTAGTCGTCCACGCGGAGGATCACCCGCTGCGCAGTGCTGGTCGTGTTGTCGCCGACGACATGCAGCGACGCGAGGACAGGCAGTGTCTTGCCCGCCAGGGGCCGCAACCACCAGAGGATCTGGTCGCGTCGATCGTCCGAGCTAGGCACGGCATTCGCTAAGCAACACGTGCCGACCGAAAGGATCCGTCGGCTGCGGCCGTCCCGCGGGCAAGCATAAGACCTTCCAGATCCTGTTCACCTCGATGAGCTTGGGGACATCCTGCCCCAGACTCATCAACCACCGACGCATTCACGCCGCTTCTTCATGCAGTGTCCTCAACGCCAGCGTTTGACGCCGATGAAGTCCGTCCAGTGCAATTGCGCTGGATGAGCGATCGATCAGCGCCCGCCTGCGGTCAACGCAGGCCCGGGTGATCGTCCCATCCGACGTGGAGAAACGCGGACGACGAGAGTCACGTCGGTCATCGGATGCTTCGCTAGGTTCCGTGTCTACTCATCATGGAACGTACTTGTTGGAGGCGAACCCCTGTAACCGACCCGGCTCAGTCGGCATGTTGTCAACACCAACACGTCAGAGCTTCTTCCGGACTGCCTTCGAAACCTCTTGCATATCGGCATTGATCCGTCAGGCTTGACGTCATGCCAACGCAACGAGAGAGAGCATGGACATGAGCACGGCAGAGACTTCCGGATGGCGCGTACTCTCGGAGCAGGACCTCGACGAGATGTTCACGATACGTGATGCTCTGCTTACGCCGGCTGGGCGGGCAGCTTTTGCCGAGATGCGCTCCGCCACTGCTTGCTCCGACCACTCTGTGTCGAGGGGTTACCTGCCGACTCTTCTACGCTTCGAGAAGCCAGTGGACATCATCCCGGTCGAGGAAAACCAGAAAAACGTCCGTCGTCGGAATGCAGCTCTAAAAACCGACCAGATACGTCCGGCACGGCTTGTTGATGACAAAGCCTGCTGACGACACGACGCCGGAGAGGGATGCAGTTGCCGTGACCGGTCGGTCCCAAGCAGCGGCTGCCGAAGCAGAACCAGTCGACTGTATGACGAGGTCATACAGTTCCTTTATAGCAACGTATGTTATCGGCCCTGTCTTTGAGTCATAGCCGGTGAGACTGCGCCAGATGCCGTCAACATGAGGAGACAGGGCTTTCACAGCGCTAAATATCGGAAGCATTTGCCAATGAGCATCCTTCCGTCACGCTTCACGTCACAGGCACAAGTTCCACGGAGTAGTAGCATGAGCAGAAACCCTGATCTGCTGGAATACCTAGAGTCGGAGTATCCAGAACTGGGAAAATTCGAGTTGCTTCTCATACGAGAGATCCAGAGCTTGTTCCCACAGTATCGGACTCAATCGATCATCGAAGGTGATCTGGTGAACATCGAGACCGACATGCTGGAGCTTTCTGAGGATCTTTTCCACAGCGTTGTCACTGGGCGAAAGTCGTCCGAAGAGGCGGAGCAGTGGCTTGCCGAGTGGGGCCCAAGCAGACACAATGTTGATGTTGAGATCGAGGAATGCCGTCTTCTTCTACAGATCACCTGGGAAGACGTGCCCCACGACTACGGACATGTCGAGGAATATGTGCTTGCTTGTGAGAAGCTCCTCGAAAGAACTAACGAGAAACTTGATCTGGCCCGACGCCGAGGTTTTCAGAAGCGAGCAGCGGCCTCACGTCATGGCAAGGTTGACGATGTGGTGCCCCCTGCGGGGGTGGCCGATGCGACATGCTTCACCGCGTCGGCGGAAAACCGTCCGTGAAACCGATCCTACGGTTTACTTGATAGGAAGCTTCGAGGGCAGCTTGCCTGCGGGGGGGGTCAAGTACGTCCTGATCGTCCTGGATCCCGGAAGACATTCATCATCGCAGCCTCGGTTCATGCGCGCGCTGTTTAGATCGCCTCAACCTCACTGCGTCCCGGACCGTCCGGACGATCGGACAGAGCCGGTTCCAGTAGGTCGATGGTGCGTGGACAACCAGCCGCAACGGTTCAACCGTTTTGCTGGCGGAAGTGTCTGGATGCGCCTACTGTCGGTAGTCACTGACTACCGAAGGGGTCGCTCATGGTTATTGCCTGGACCGCGGACGACCTCAAGAGGTGGCGGGCTCGCATTCGGTGGACCCAGGTCCGCGCAGCTGAGGCAACCCTCATGCACCTGCACGCCTACAAGAATCTGGAAGGCGGCGCCCGGGTGATCACCCCCCGCAATCAGCGCCTGTTCACCCTGACCGAACGCGAACACGCCAGGGCCATGTTCGCGCTCGGCGATGGCGCCGTCCGGCAGGCATACAGCACGGCCGATCGAGCGCTCGAGCGGATGATGCGCCTGGAGGCGGATGGTCTGCTCGTCAGAAACGACGGCAGTCGGAAATTCCGATACCTGAGCCTGTTCAGCGGGATCGAGGCCGCGACTGCGGCGTTCGAACGCATAGGATCCGACGCCGTCCCTGTTGGTTTCGCGGATATCGATCCGACGGCGAACAGCGTCCTGCGTCACAGGTGGCCGGATGTGCCTCGGCTCGGCGACGTCACCACGGTGGACTGGTCGCTGCTCCGCGGACACGTCGACCTCGTTGTCGGCGGGTCGCCCTGTCAGTCGTTCTCGGTCGCCGGGAAACGGTTGGGGATCTCCGACCCGCGCGGGAACCTCGCACTTCATTTCCTGCGTGCGGTTGCCGCTATACAGCCACGGTGGGTTCTGTTCGAGAATGTGCCCGGCCTGCTGACGTCAGGAGATGGTGATGATTACAAGGGTTTTCTTAATGAACTGCAGGTCATCGGGTATTCGTGCGCTTGGCGGATCCTGGACGCGCAACATTTCGGCGTGCCCCAGCGACGTCGGCGGCTCTTCCTCGTTGCAGAGCATTCTCGATCCGCACGTGGACCTGAGCAGATACTCTCTCTCGGCAGAGGCGCGGAGGGGCATTCTCAGGCGCGCGGCGCGAAATGGAAGGCAGCTGCCCGACGTGCTCCGCTCGGTGCTGGAGAAATAGAGCCCGACCTCGACTGGTCGCATGCTTCCGCATGGCTCGCCGATCATGACGGGACGAGGACGATCAGGCGACATGCGGCAAATGATGACGCTTTCTCGGCGGTGGTGGCCGCGGGCGGTCGTCCAGTCAATCCTGCCAAGGGGGCCCGGAACGCTTTGCCTCGGGATCAGGTCGCGACAGTTCCAGACGACGAACCGACATCCACGGTTTATGCGGCAGACATGCGGCACGGCACCATCGGGGCCCAGGCATCCACTTTGCAGTCGCGGCAACGTGGGGGCTGGGCTCTCAACGCCATGCCGTGCGTCGTCCACGACAGCAATGGGGAGAACATCGTCCGTCGCTTCTCGCCGCTCGAGTGCCTGCGGCTGCAAGGGTTCGACGATGACTGGTTCGACGGCCCCCGCCTCGGCGGAAAGCCGATCAACGACGGCGACCGCTACCGCCTCGTCGGTAACAGCTGGGCGGTTCCGGTCGCCGTCTGGATCCTGGAGCGCCTGCTCGCCGTGCATGTTGAGCCGCGGCCGATCTGATCCGTGGGGTCGTCTGGATGCGGGCAGCGGTGAGGTCGGCGGGATCACTGAGGCCGTGGTCAGACCAGGACGCGAGTGCAGTTCTCGCCAGCGCGCCGATCTGATGCGGATCTACCAGATCGTATAGCCGCCGTCCGCGTACACGATGCTCCCGGTCATCAGGCTTGCTGCGTCCGAAGCGAGGAAATGCACTACCGATGCGATCTCGTGCGGCTGGCCGACACGATGCATCGGTGTGTCGGCCAGCCACTGGTCATAAAGAGCGGGCTTGGCCATGCCGAAGCGGGTCAGCGGCGTCTCGATGTAGGTCGGTGCAACCGCGTTCACGCGGACCCCGCGAGCCGCCCATTCAGCCGCCAGCGATTTCGTCAGCTGATGCACCCCTGCCTTCGACGCGTTGTAGGCTGCCTGCTGCTGTGGCCGAACGACGATCGATCCCGCCATCGATCCGATATTGACGATGACGCCCCGACCCTGCTCCAGCATGATCCGGCCGGTCTCGCGACAGCAGCGGAACACACCGTTCAGGTTCACGTCGATCTGCCGCATCCAGTCCTCGTCTCCAAGAGACTCCGCAGCAACCTCGGAGATCACGATGCCGGCGTTGCAGACCAGGATGTCGATCTGCCGGTGTGCTGCATGCACAGCTGCGACGGCGTCGCGAACGCTGTCGCTGCGGGTGACATCGAGCACGACGCCGCTCGCTGCACCACCGGATGCGGCGATCGCATCGACCCCAACCGCGGCTCTGGTGGCATCGAGGTCCGCCACGACGACGTGCGCCCCGGCCTCGGCAAGTGCCTGACCGCAGGCAAGGCCGATGCCGCCGCTGCCGCCGGTGATCAGGGCCACGCGGCCATCCAGCCGCAGCTTCTCGAGATACATCGCGAACTCCCGTCGGCCGGCTCAGCTCAGGACAATGCCGCCGCACACGTTGAGCGACTGACCGGTGACGAACGCTGAAGCGTCAGAGGCGAGGAAGCAGGCCGGCCCGACGACGTCCTCCGGCTGTCCCAGGCGGCGCAACGCGGTGACGGCAACCCATTTGTCGACATTGGACTGATCCGAGAGGTTGGTGCGGCCCATGTCGGTGACGATGATTCCGGGGCACACGCAATTGGCGGTGATGCCGAACTGACCGACCTCCTGCGCCAGCACGCGGGTGAAGCCCATGATCGCCGCCTTGCTGGCGGAGTAGTGCGCCTGCTCGGGGGCGCCGTGCTTGCCGCCGATAGAGGCGATGTTGACGATGCGACCGTAACCCCGCCTGCGCATATGCGGCAGCAGTGCCTGCACGACCAGGAACGTCCCCTTCGCGTTGATGTCCATCACCGCATCCCACTGCGCCTCCTGCAGGTTCTCGACGGTGTTGGCGATCAGGATCCCGGCGTTGTTCACCACGACGTCGATGTGGTCGGCCTGTGCCAGCGCCGCATCCACCATGACGTGTACGCTCCCGCGATCGCTCACGTCCGCAAACAGCGGCAGGCCGCGGCGACCGAACGTCCCGATCTCGGTGGCGACCGCCTTGAGCTCCTCCCGCTGCCGCTCGATGTCGTTCACCACCACGTCGAAGCCGTCGCGCGCCAGGCCAAGCGCGATCGCACGGCCGATGCCGCGGCTGGCGCCGGTGACGAGGGCCACGCGGCCATTCGAAGGCTGTGTCATGTCAGGATCCTCTCGGGTCAGAAGAAGCGGATCTCGCCGCGCAGCACTGCAAGACTGACGGCGGCGATCATCACGACGCCACGGACCTCGTTCTGCAGGTAGAACGGCGCGCCAAGCAGGTTGAGGCCGTTATCCAGCATGCCGATGATCACCACGCCGACCAGCGTTCCCTGCACGGTGGCGCGTCCCGGTTTGAACGCCGTCATGCCGAGGAACACCGCGGTCAGGCTGTCCATCAGGTAGGGCTCACCGGCGCCAGGCTGGCCGGTGCCGAGCCGGGCGGTCAGCATGATGCCGCCCATCGTCGCACCGAGCGCGGACAGGGTCAACGCGATCAGCCGGCAGCGATTAACGTTGATGCCGGACAGCCGTGCGGCCTGGAGGTTCGAGCCGGTGGCGACCAGCGCGCGGCCGACGCGTGTCCGGTTGATCAGGATATAGAAGGCCGAGACCACGACCGCAGCAATGACGATCGGCACCGGGATCAACCCGAACAGATGCCCGGTGGCGATCAGGTAGAACGGCTTCGGGAACTCGGTGTAGATCGAATCACCGCCGTCATAGGCATAGTTCAGCCCGAGTGCGATCGGCCCCATCGCCAGGGTGGCGATCAGCGACGGGATGCGCAGCCGGGTCACCAGCAACCCACTGATCGCGCCGAGCACGACGCCCGCCAGGATCGCCAGCACGATGGCAAGCGCGATCGGCAGCCCGGACCACGCCATCAGCCCGGCCACCAGCACCCCGGACAGGCCGGCGATCTGACCCACCGACAGATCGAACTCGCCGCTCGCCACCGCCACGGTGACACCGGACGAGATCACCATCAGCACCGAGATCTGCACCAGGATGTTGCCGATATTGGCGGCGGACACGAAACGGCCGCTGGCGAGCGCGAACACCACGAAGATCAGCAGCGCCGCCCCGACGGTTCCGTAGCGAGCCGCCAGCGCGCCGTAATCGACCCGGCGCGCCACGGATGCGGACGTTGTGGTGGCAGACATCAGTTCACCTCGATGAGGAGACGATCCTCGGAAAGATCCGCACGCGGCAGGCAGGTGGCGAGGCGCCCGTGCGCAATGCAGTAGACCCGGTCGCACAGGCTGATCAGCTCGGAGAACTCGGCCGACGCGATCAGCACCGCAGCACCCTGTCGCGCGAGATCACGGATCAGCGCGTAGAGCTCGGCCTTGCTGCCGACATCGACACCCTCGGTCGGATTGTCGAGCAGCAGCACCGGCGGGTCTGCAGTCGTGCCGATGCGCGCCAGCCAGCGACCGAAGACCACCTTCTGCTGGTTGCCGCCGGAAAGTTGCAGAATCTCCTGCCCCGGGTCGCTGCATTTCACGCGCAGCCTGGCGACGATGTCGCGCACCGCCGCCAGCGCCGATGTCGTCTGCACGAAACCATACCGGCTGATCTGCGCGAGCGAGCCCGTCAGCACGTTCTCCTCGACCGAGAGCCCGCGGAAGATCGCCTTGCGCAGCCGGTCATCGGCGACGAGGTAGATGCCGTGATCGATCGCCTCGCCGACAGTGCGCGGCAGGCGCGAGAGGTCGGCCAGATGCACCGTTCCCGCCTCGGCCGGCCGGGTGGCACCGGCCAGGCACTCCAGCAGTTCGGTCTGTCCGGCACCGAGCACTCCGGCGACACCCACCACCTCGCCGCGCCGCACGGCGAGTTCCGGCACCTCCAGGCGGCCGATGCGCAGGCCGCGGATCGAGACCGGAGCATCCGACGCCCCCTCCCCGGCCACCGCGTGGCTTGTCCAGTCGGTCTCCTCGATCACCCGGCCGACCATCAGCCGGATGACCGCCGGCAGCGTCGTCTCGGACAGGCTGCCGTCATGTACCTTGCGGCCGTCCTTGAGCACGACGACGCGGTCGCACTGGGCGAACACCTCGTTCATGTGATGCGAGATGAACAGGATGCCGAGGCCTCGCCGTTTCAGTTCGGCGAGGAAGGCGAACAGCCGCTGAGTCTCCGCCAGGGTGAGCGAGGCGGTCGGCTCATCGAGAATGAGGATGCGCGGTTCGGACGCCATCGCCTTCAGGATGTCGAGGATCTTGAGCTCGCCCAGGCTCAGCGTGTCGCACTCGACCGAGAGGTCGATCTGCACGCCGAAGCGATCGGCCAGCGTTTGCGCCGCCGCAGCCAGCGCCCGGCGGTCGATCAGGCCGCCGCGCAACGGCTCACGCCCGAGCATGATGTTCTCGGCGCCAGTCAGCGGCCGGATGATCGCCACCTGCTGGTGCGCGACGGCGATCCCGGCACCGAGCGCATCGGCGACGCGGCGGAACTGCACCGCCCTGCCATTGACCTCAAGACTGCCGGTATCGGGCTGCACCGCGCCGCAGACGATCTTCACCAGCGTCGACTTGCCGGCGCCATTGGCTCCGACCAAAGCCAGCATCTCGCCCGCAGACAGCTCCATATCCACATCGGTAAGTGCTGCGGTGTCGGCGTAGCTCTTGCCGATGCCGCGCGCCCTCAGCAGCGTGCGGCCCGGCGCCGCAGCCGACGCGGGCGCCAGCTCCGCGGTCCGTTGCGCAGCACTCCCCGACATGCTCGTCAGGCCTTCATGCCGGCGAGCGCCCGATCACGGTAGATGTAGTAGAGGTCTGTCGCCTCGTAAGTCGGCTTGCCTTCGGGCGGCATGTTGATGCCGTTCACCAGCAGCGGTGCAGGGAACTCGACCGTCGGCACCGGCACCACCTCCTTGGCGTTGCGTCCCTTGCCGACGATCTCGTTGATCAGCCAGCCGGTATAGGCGCCCCAAACCTCGAACGCCTGTGCAGTCGTGGCCTTCAGAGGATATGCCGGATCGCGCATGCGCTCTACCGCGGTCGACTGGCCGTCCGCCGACACGACGAACACCTTGTCCTGCATGTTTCGCGACTTGATGACCTCGGCCGCCGCCATGCCGGGCTCGTCCCACGGGCACCAGATGGCGTCCAGGTCGTTGCCATACCGTGCAAGCCAGTCATTCACCACGTTCTGCGTCGTCTCGTAGAACGCGGAATACTGGATCACCCGGTCCGCCTCGAGGTTGATCCATTCGTTCTCGGTCAGCACCGCGCGCATTACCTTGCCGCGCTTCCGTGTGCCATGATGGAAATTCGCGATCACCGCGCAGATGTTGGCCTTCTGCTTGCCCTCGCCGAGCAGCCTGTCGACCATGTACTGGGTGTACTGGCCGCCCATCACCCAGTTGTTGCTGGTGATGTCGGCGATCGCCGGCGACTGCCAGCCGCTATCCAGGCTGAAGAACGGGATCTTCGAGCTGGTGAGGTCGTCGAGCGCGCTGTGCGCCGCGGTCAGCGTGCCGTACATCACCAGGATCGCGTCGGACTTGGCGGTGATGGCGTTCTCGACCTGGCTGACCAGCGCGCCCGGATCGCCCTTGGCGTCGGTCATGTTGACCTCCCAGCTCTTGTCGAGCCCGGTCGCCTGCAGCCATTGCTGGAAGCCGGCCCAGCTGCGCTGATCGGACTGCGCCGACATCTGCTGCGCCACGACCGCAAGCTTCACCGGCTTGGTGTTGCTTTGCGCCTGGGCGGCAGTACTGCCGAACGCGAACTGCGCCAGCTGCGCTCCGCCGACCGCGGCGGCGCCGAAGCCGATGCCCTGCAGCAGGCTGCGTCTGGTCGGTTGCAGAATTCGTGAGTCGTTGCTCATCGTTGTGTTCCTCCCTCGATCTTCGTTTTGCTCAGTCAGGTGAACAAGGCTGCGACCTCCCCCGGCTGATCCCAGTGCGGCACATGCCCGGCATCCTGGATCAGGTGGATGGCGCAACGGCTGCCGGCCTGGACCACCTGGGTCCACGGGATGATGCGGTCCTGCACCCCCCAGACGATGCGCACCGGCACGTCGAGCGCCCGCAGGTCCCCGGTGATGTCGATCTGCTGGCCGCCGTCATCGACCAGCGCGTCGGCAAGTGCTATCAGCCGCCCACGCGAAAGCTCGGCGGCGAGCGCGTCGAGCTGCACCGGCGTGAGGGCCGTCGGGCGCACAACCAGGCGGCGCAGCAGGTGTTGCAGGGCGCCACCTGTGCGCGCCCGGACGGTGCTGCGGATGAAGTCGACGTCGATGGCGCGGTCGAGACCCGCCGGTGCCAGCAGCGTCAGCCGCCGTACCCGGGCCGGAACGCGCCGTGCCGCCCGCACGGCGATCGCACCGCCAAGGGAATGCCCGACCAGCTCGACCGGCTCGTCACCCAGAGTTTCAAGGAACTTTGAGACCGCATCGGCGGCGTCGTCGATCCCGGACACGGCCATCGTGGTATTGCCGTGACCAGGCAGGTCGATGGCGGTCAACGTCCGGCCGGCACGGGCAAGGCTGGAGGCAAGGACCGACCAGCTCTGCACATCGGCGGCAAGCCCATGCAGCAGCACGATACGCGTGTTCGAGGCGTTCGCTGGCCCCCAGTCGCGCCGCTCGAGGCGACCTCCCGGTGCGGCCGCGGACGTCGTCGGCTGCACATCCACAGCCTCGATCCGGCCACGCCGCCCGCTGCCGACCAGGCCAGCCAGCTCGATGCCCTGCTGCCGCGCCAAGCGCCGGGCCAGCGGGGTTGCGCGCACAGAGCCAAGCGGCGCGGCCTGGTGAGCCGCCTCGTGGACCTCAACCGCAACCGCCGCGGCGGCCGGGAAGGAGGCGGTCGCTGGCGCTGCTTCCGGTTCCGGTTCCGGTTCCGGCGGGGTGGCTGCGGCACCCTCGCGGCCATCCTCGTATCGGCACAGCACGGCACCGACATCGGCATCCTCGCCGGCATCGACGAGGATCTCGGCCAGCACACCGTCAGCCAGCGCCGGCATCTCGACCACGGTCTTGTCGCTCTCGATCTCGACCAAGGTCTCGCCACGCCGGAACGCCTCGCCCGGCTGCTTCAGCCAGGCGCTGACACGACCGGTCTCCATAGTCTCGCCGAGGCGCGGCAGGGTGAATTCGGCGATCATCGGCGCAGCATCCGCTGCACGGTCGAGACGATCAGCTCCGGCGTCGGTATGCTGGACGCTTCGAGCGACGGCGCCACCGGGATCGGGATGTCCTCCCCCGCTAGGCGGACCACCGGATCCTCAAGATAATCGAAGCACTCTTCAGAAATGCGCGCCGCCAGTTCCGCCGCCACGCCAGCGGTCAGCGGCCCCTCGCTCACCACCACGGCACGGCCGGTGCGCTCCACGGAGGCGATGACCGTGTCCATGTCGAGCGGATTGAGCGTGCGAAGGTCGATCACTTCGAGCTCCACGCCGGATTTTGTCAGCGTCTCCGCCGCCGCGAGGGCCACATGCACCATGCGCGAATACGTCACGAGCGTCGCGTGCGAGCCGGGCCGCCGGACAACCGCCTGACCCCAGGGGACGCCCGGCGCGTCCAGGTCTGCCATCTCCTTCCGCGTGTAGAGCGACTTGTGCTCGATGAACACCACAGGATCCGGCAGAGTCAGGCTATGACGCAGCAGATGGTAGGCGTCCTCGGCGGTCGCCGGCATCGCCAGCCGAAGCCCGGGGGTGTGCATGATCCAGGCTTCGAGGCTTTGGGAGTGCTGTGCGCCGGCGGATCGGCCCGTGCCGCCTTGCGTGCGCAACACCATCGGCACGCCGATCTGGCCGCCGAACATGTAACGGATCTTCGCGGCCTGGTTGGCGAGCTGGTCCATCACCAGCCCCAGGAAATCGACATACATCAGCTCGACAACCGGACGCAGCCCGGTCATTGCCGCCCCCACCGCGACGCCGACGATCGCCGGCTCGCTGATCGGCGTGTCGATCAGCCGGGCAGCGCCGAACTCGGCGATCAGGTCCTTGGTGACCCCGTAGGCGCCTCCATAGGCGCCCACCTCCTCGCCGATGACGACAACCGTCTCATCCGCACGCATCGAATCCTGCAGCGCCTTTCGGAGCGCATCGCGATAGGTGATCTCGGTGCTGGCCATGCTGGTGATCCGTTCAGGACGCGAGGATGCGGTCGAGGCGATGGGCGAGCGGCTCGGGCTCCGCCTCGCCGGGCCCATACACATCGCGGAACATGCTGTGGCTCGCCGGCGCTTCCGCGGCCGCAGTGAAATCGATGGTCGCGTCCATTTCGCGCGCCACCTCGGCATCCAGGGCATCGAGCGTGGCCGTGTCGCTCTGCCCGCTCGACAGCAGCGTGTCGCGCGCTCGGGTCACCGGATCGCGCTTGCGACCGATGCTTTCCTCCTCGGCCGTGCGGTAGGGCGACTTGTCCATGCGGCCATGCCCGAAGAAGCGGAAGCAGGACACGGCCATGAAACCGGGGCGGCCGTTCCTGGCTCCGTCGGCCAGCGTCTGCGCAGTTTCGCGCACCGCCTCGACATCCTCACCATCGACCATCGCGGCCGCCAGCCCGAAGGCCTCCGCGCGCCGATCGAACTCGATCGACCGGGTAGCGCGGTCGATGCGCGTGCCCATGCCATACTGGTTGTTGATGCATACGAACAGCACCGGCAGATCCCAGAGTGCCGCCATGTTCATGCTCTCGTACAGCACACCCTGCTGCATCGCGCCGTCGCCGAAGAAGCCCACCGAGATCGCATCGCGCTTCAGGTTCTTGTAGCTAAGGCCTGCACCGACAACGTGCGGGATGCCGCCCCCGACGATCGCGTTCGCGCCAAGATGACCCAGCGCCATGTCCGCGATGTGCATCGAGCCGCCCTTGCCGCGGCAATATCCAGCCTCCTTGCCCCCGATCTCCGCCATCATGCGGCCCGGATCGGCACCGCGCGCCAGAAATATGCCGTGGCCGCGGTGATGGGTGGTGAAGCTGTCCTGCGGCCGCATCGCCGCCGCCACACCGGCAGCCGCGCCCTCCTCGCCGATCGACAGATGCAGCATCGACCCCGCCGACAGCCCGCGCGCATACAGCTCGGCCACGCGTTCCTCGAAGGTGCGGATGCGCCGCATCGTGCGGTAGAGCTCCGGCAGCATCGTATTCGGAAGCGTCATGACGGAACGACCTCGCGGAGCGGCTTCAGGGCAGAATAGAGTTCGGAGTATCGGCGATAGATCGTGTCGTAGCGGTCAACGTTGGCCGGGATCGGCTCGATCCGTCGGCCCGGGCGGACCATCGCGGAAATGCCGTCATCGATGCTGGCGAAATGCCCGGCACCGTGCGCCGCCAATACCGCCGCGCCCAGCGACGGCGCCTCTGCGACCTCGGGCACCACCACCGGCAGGCCGGAGGTGTCGGCGTGGATCTGCAGCCAAAGCGGCGACCGCGTGGCGCCACCGCCGGCAGTGATTTCGGCAGCACCGCAACCAGCCTCAGCCATACGGTCGATGATCGCCCGGGTGCCGAAACCGATCCCCTCCAGCATGGCGCGAAACAGATGCGCCGCAGTGTGGTGCAGCGATAATCCGGTGATGGCGCCGCGTGACAGCGGGTCGGTGTACGGTGTGCGGTTGCCCTGGAAATGGTCCAGCACCAGAAGGCCATCGGCGCCGGGCTCAAGCCTGGCCGCCTCCTGGTTCAGCGCATCGAGATCGAGCGCGTCGCCGGTCAGCCGCCGCAACCAGGCGATGATCGAGCCGGTCGAGGTCTGGCCGCCTTCCAGGATCGTGCGGTCGGGATACACCGCATCGGCGTAGCTGCCCCACAGTCCCGGCACGTGGGCGGCAGTGCTGCCCACCGCGAATTGCAGATGCGAGGATCCGGTGATGAGCGCGAGCTGGCCCGGCTTCGCGACAGCCAAGCCGATCATGCCGATCAACGCATCTGCGCCGCCCTGCACCACCTGCACGGTTTCGGCGAGGCCGAGATGGTCGGCGGCGCGCGCGGTCAGCCGGCCGATCACGGTGCCGGGCGCCAATACCTCCTGCGGCCACTTCGCCCGCAACTCACCGAGATCGAGGGCAGCGAGCAGGCTGTTCGGCCACCCACCCGCATCGGCGCGGTAGTGCCAGCGGATCGACGCGTTGTTCAGGCTGGCGGCGCGACGACCGGTCAGCCGCCAGGTGATGAAGTCCTGGTATTCGCAGATGGTGTGGGCGGTCCGGAAGATCTTCGGCTCGTGCCGTGCCAGCCAGAGCGCCTTCGGGATCATCCACTCGGCGGAGACCGGCCCGGCACCGGCGCCGTTGATGCAAAGCGCCGCATCGGCTGTCGCCAGCACCGCATTCGCCTCATTTCCGGCGCGCACGTCCATCCAGATGATCGCCGGTCGCAACGGCCGGGCCGCCTCGTCCAGTGCCACGACGGTGCAGCAGGTGGTGGTCGCGCAGAGTGCGTCTATGTCGTAGACGCCGACTCCCGCCTCCTCGACGCTTCGGCGCACCGCGACACCGAGCGCCGACCACCACGTTTCGGGATCCTGCTCGGCGCGCGCGCCGGAAGAGAACTGCGTGGCATACGGTGCGGCGGCCGAGGCGACGCGGCGACCAGAAAGGTCGAAAACCGTCGCCCGCACGCTCTCCGTCCCGCCATCGATGCCGATCACATAGGCCATTCAGCCGCATCCACCCGCGCCCGGTAGCCACCCGATGCTCTGCACATCTGATGCGACAGGCGACATTTGATCTTGAAAGCACATTCGTCGTTTGGCGCGACGGATGTCAATCGGTAATCTGGCGGCGATGGCACGATCCCCGACGATGACCCTGAACCTGGCGCACGAGCCGGATGCCGACATCATGGTGCGGGCGGCGTGGCTGTACCACGTCGGCGGCATGACCCAGGAGGAGGTCGCGCGTCGGCTCGGATTGCATCGCACCCGGGTTGTGCGGCTGCTCAGCGATGCCCGGGAACGCGGCCTGGTCAGCGTAACCATCAACCACGAGACGATCCGCGACCTCGACATCGAGGACGCCATCGCGCGCCGTTACGGTCTCGACTTCTGCCTCGCCACGCCAACGATGGGCTTCGAGGAGAGACACGGCGAGCCGAGGCTGGTGGCCGCCCAGGAGATGATCGCGCGCCGTGCAGTTGGGGGTGCCGCGGCCAACTTCCTGAAGGGGAAACTCGCCGGCGGATCCCCGGTGACCGTAGGCGTGAGCTGGGGACGCACGCTGGAACAGATGACGCTGCATCTCTCAGGGGTGCAGAACCCGCAGGCACGTTTCGTGTCGCTGATGGGCTCGCTGACCCGCAACTCCGCATCCAACCCTTTCGAGGTGGTGCAGGCGCTGGCGGCACGGACCGGTGGCGAGGGCCATTTCCTGCCGGTGCCGTTCATCGCCGATTCCGAAGCCGACCACGCCGTCCTGATCTCGCAACGGACGGTGGCGGAGGCACTGGAACTGGCACTGTCGGCGGATTTCTACATGATCAGCGTGGGTGAGCTGCGCGACACGGCCTTCCTGCGCCTGCACGGGATGCTCTCTGCCGCCGAGCTGAAGAGCGTGCGTGCCAGGGGCGCTGTCGCGGACTCGCTCGGTCGGCTTTTCGGTCGTGACGGCAACCCTATAGATCATGAACTGTCCCGGCGCACCCTGGCCGTGGACTTCGATCAGCTGCGTGGACGTGATGTGGTGCTTGCAGCAGGCGGCATGAACAAGGTCCCGGCGATCCAGGCACTGCTCCGGACCGGGATCGTTCGTGGGCTGGTGATCGACGGTGACGCCGCACAGGCCCTGGCCGCCTTGCCCCCATCAGGATCCGGCTGAACCGCTCTGGCCCCACCACACTGATGCTGTTGTGGCGGCATGTGCGTCTGCTGTGGAGCATCAGCAGGTCAGGTCACCTCCGGGGCAGCGCATTCGGCAACCGGACGACGCCGCTCTCGGACCGCCACCGGCGCCGACGTCTCGACCGCGACTGGCCGGGCGCCGCGGCAGCCTCCTGTGGTCGCCACGGCATAGTGTCGAGAGGTCCCAGTCCCCGCATGCCCCAACCAGCCCGCCACCAGAGCTTGGTTACCGACAAACGTCGCGCGGACATCAGCACAACGCTGATGCCTGATATCGTAGGCCGAGATGCGCCGCGGGAATCCCAGGGCCTGACCCAAAGCGGTCACGGCCATGCTTGCGGCAGCAGGCGAGCATCCAGCGCTCAACCGGACCAGATTGCCCACTGACGCGTCAGCCATCTGGAGCAGGTGCCCAGTCGGTCCGTTGCCGTCGTCTGCAACGGTCAGTCGCCGCCACGCCTGCCCTGCTCCGGGGGAAACCTTCGCACCCGCGATCAGAATCTCGATACCCGCGTCCGTCCGACGCACGGCAACCCCCCAGCATGCTTCCAGTGGTCGGCATCCGGTTGCCAGGATGACCGCCAAAATATTCAGGTGTCGATGCTGCCCGTCGGCAGCAGCGTCCCACAGCTGCTGCAGCCAGGCATGCGGGAGCTCATGAAGATGCCGGCGCTTGGATTTCGCGTTCCGCGTCCTTGGCGATGGACCTCGATGCAGCAGCGCAATATCGCCGCGAGGCAGTGGCGGCCAACGTTCCGCCTCGGGCACCCACAGAGCAATCCGCTCGACTGCGTCAGCGACAGTGCCGGTCCGCAGGCGCAGGTCCTGCAGCGCGCTGGCAACCTCGACGTGACATCGACGGCACCATGCGGCTCGCCTGACAGACGAGGAGTTGCCGTTCTCGATCCCGGCCGTGGGGCCAGCCCAACCGCTGCCTGCTGCCGATCGCTCGATTACGAGGCGCGCAGCAACAGTCCGGTATTCAAGTGCTGTGCTCCGGCGGAGCGGGCCGAACTGCGCGGAGGCCAGAACCGATGCAGCGCGCCGCAGCAGGTCGTGAGCGTCATTTCGCAGCATTTTGAGCCTCCTTTTTGCCGTAGGCCATGGTAGGATTAACGCTTGCAAGCAACTGCACGGAACCCGTGCAACACTCATCGGGTATTGCGGAATCAAGACTCTCAAGGTCGGCGATACGGTCGCCACGCCGCGACGTTGCCGGGGAAATACCGTAAGGTAAACGCAAGGCGCTCCTCATGATCAGGCAGATCACGCTGAGCGCGCACCCGGGTGACTGACGTGACCCGGTCGTTGAACCACATCGTGCAAAAATCGACGCCGTGGCAAAATGAGCGGCCAGCAGTATCCTGCACCGGCGCAGCAACCTGCAGGGATCGGATGGCAACAGCTCATAAAGGAGGTCCATTCCCCGCGGCCGGGAGTTCCCTGCTCGAATGTCCCAGGACGGGCGCCTTCTGTTCGTCCGTCGGTCGACCTGTCCCGGCATGTGGAGGCCGACGCCATGATGCTAGCGCGGCAGGCCCGGATGCGCGCAGGCTGTTGGTAATCCCACAGCGCAGCAGCAAGCTTGGAGCAGCATGCACAAGTCCAAACCGCGACAAGCGGAACCCGAGCGATCAAACGCCGGGCTGCTGATAACCGTCACGGTAGATCGAGCACAACGCTCGGCGAACACAGGAGAAGCCTTTGGGTGTCGAGCTTTTTATCCTTGATCGACGTATCATCGACCTCGAGATCGGCGACACGCATCACGTGGTCGGTATCTGTCGTCCCATAGGCAAGATCAGCGAAATGACTGCGGGCCGCGCGAAGGCAATCGCCGATGCAGCAGCCCTTCCCGCGCCGCCGGCTGTGATGATCTCCACTCCGAGCAACCTCGCGCTCGAGGATGGGAGCCTGACGTCGGCGCACCGCGTCCTGGGATGGGATCATGACCGTAGCGGTGTCACCGACCAGGGCTGGGATTTCCTGCCTGTCCTGGGTTTCGCAATACGCCACTCTAGCAAGGAAAGTTACGCGCTCCACGAGCTCCTCGACGACATCTCGCGCCCTGTCAGCCGGGCACGTGGCGTGGAACTCGGTCTCCTCGACGAAACCGGGCACCTGATCAGGCGGGGCCAGCCTCGAATCACGGGTTGCAGCAGCGTGCAGCCCTTCATCTCCGGCTACGCGCAGGCGCAGGTCGAGATGGAGGGTGGCCGCAGTGAGAAGCTGGTGATCCGCGCGCCGAGAGGCTCGCCGCCGCCGGAGTGGCTGGTCGGGCAGCGGCCAATGGATGTCGAGAGCTACGACCCGGCATAGGGGCTCGCAGGGGCGGATAACAGCCAGACTTTCGCCTGCGGCGGGATCGCGCGATGCACCCGAACCTCGCCGGAACCCGCTGGACCGGGCACAACCGTAGGTGGCCCCGGGGTTCGAGTAGGTTGTCGCGGTCCCTTGACGGTGCGACCTGGAAGTGGGGCTTGTCAGGCGGTTATGGACTCCCGTTGATGCGACTGCTCCAGGCTCATGCGATTTCGGCGCCGGGTTGGTGAACCCTGCTACCGGTCCCGGCCAATGTCGTCGGTTTCCGGATGCCATCGCTGACACTTGGAACAGGTTCTGAGGAATGGGATGGTCGACTGAACCAAAGATTTTTTGCTCAACCGCCAGTAACTCAGCCGGGCGCGCAGATCCTCCTGCTGCAGCAGGGCAAAAACCGCCACGATGAAGACGATGCCGGAGATCGCCCGCGGGGACAGGATCGGCGAGAGACAGCGTCAAGCGAGTTCGAGCGGCGACAAGCCGAGAGCCGGGTTATCCAACAATTGCGCCGCCGCCGGGGTGGGTGGGGCGGCATGATGCGCCGGAGCCACCTTGGTCGGGCTGAGCCGTTCCACGATTGTCGACACACACCCCAACCGGATACGCGCGCATCCTTGTCACCTTTGTCTCGATCGCAGCCGTGTATCGCCCCAGATTGCGTCGCGCCGCCATCTCTCGGCTGATCCAGCAAACGGCTTCGCGTCGGATGGGGTTCAACGCCACGCCGACCACGGTTGAAGCCTGTCTTAGTAACAGCTGTTTTACTTGCAACGAGAGAATCTTTGTCAACCCCCAGGACGTCGCAGCAATCCCGCGTCTCCCCTCCAGGGCATCGCCCTGCAAGGAAAAGAAGACTCCATTTTATCCTCGACACGGAGTGGCTTGCAGCGCCGGGGGCATCTCCTTGCCAGGGTATCGCCCACAAGGAAACGATTACTCTATTCGTGTCTATGTTCAGGGCCTTGGCGTAATTCGGCGCCCCCGCCAGGGCACCGCGCGACAAGGAAAGAGTTCGCGTTCTTTTTTGTCAACACTCATGGCTCTGTCGCAATTGGCGTCTCGCCGCCAGGGCATCATGCGACAAGCAAAAGCGGTTTTCCTTGCGAAGCATTTTGACGCTGACTAGGAAAACTGTAATCGCAGTTCATCTGGATCGTTTTCTGGGATCTCCGAAACCGATTGACTCTCCCGACTGGAGGAGATCAATGTGGTGGGAGTTGATGAGGAGAATTAGTTTCGAGCGGCGGGTGGAATGCGGAGTTGAGAGCGCTACCGCATTGCGCATCCTGCACTGGATATCCAGTCCCTTCTAGAGACTGCGACCGGAAATCCGTCTGAATCTATGCAGACTCCGTCTATATGGAAATCAATTGGAATTCGGGATTGACAATAATAAATAGAGTGTCCTCCTTTAGGTCGTGAATTCCTTATAATAATGATGCAGGACAGTGCGTCGTGTTCCTGCGACAGGAGACAGCCGTGACGACCATTGCAGACCCCTTCCACGTCCGCCTCGAGGCGAGGAACTCCGAGCGGCTCCAGGGTGCTCTCAGGAGAGTCCAGACCGACCGTGGCCAGGATCATCTCGGCCTAGCTCGCCTGCTGAGCCTACCAGCCCGCGCAAAGAAAACCCTTGAGGCACTAGGATTGCCGAAACGCCTTCGGCGCACCGCGATCTTCACCTACGCGAGGAGCGGCGCTGAGTGCGCTGCATACCAGTCGGCAATCCCCACCACACAGGCAGTTCTGAGACAAATTAGGCACCCAGGAAATGAACCAATTTCTCTCGTCCGATATTTTGCGGATGCCTCTTCGCGCAATGACGTCCGACATGCTCGAGTTTGTTGCTGGCCTGCAATCAGCACGGCGCCTGTATCTCCCGCCGATCGTTGTGAGTCTGGTCGAGTCCACCACGCATGCCGAGCATCCAGCCGTCGCACTCGCGCGGATCAGTAAAAGCAGTACCCTCTGGGTTGAGTTTGATACAAACGGCGACTGCGGCCGGTTTCGCGAGGGCTACCTGTGCCGCTCACATGGCGACGATGTAAGTGTCGCCTATGCACTGTCCTATCGGGGCAGACCAGTTATCTCGGCAAGCCGGGGTGCGATCCTCTCGCGCGATGGAGGCGGACGTACGTTCTGGGAGCACGGAAGAAGCCTCTCCGTGGTCGAGAGGACAGCCCTGCAGGAAATTGCTAACAACGCGTCTCGCATACTCGCCCGCTTTTCGTGCGCGCTCTCGACTGGGCCCGCACGATTTGCCAATGGGTGCGAGGAGGTGCTGCCGTAACCCGATCGCGTGAGCTCGGCACTGCCGGGCCAGGCTGCGCCTCCTGCTCGGGCCGCCGCCCCGCTGATGTACGGACGCCAGCTACAATTTTACCCGCCCTAGCTAATCTATGGAGGAGTTTATACCCCGCGCTCTGACTACAATGGGAAGGCAGCGCCCTGCGTCCACAGAGCCGACTGTGGCGGAACAGACTGGGTTCTCGACGTTTCAGGCCGTCGACGCTGTCGGCATAGCTCGCGGCATTGGGCTCAGCACCCGCATCTAGCGAACATGCTGCCGAGTCCAAGCTCGGCCGAGGAGAGGTTTACGACGACGTTGAAGAGCCTCCGCCACGAATTGTCGATGACATCCCCTGTTGACGACAGGGCCGCCTACAGGACGCCCCCGACGAGAGCAGAGGCAAACCAGAGCAGGGTTGCACCGCGCCATAGCTAATGCCTGATCATGGAACTCTGGCACTATGCCATCGCATGATCGAGACCGGGTGCGGCCGATGCGGGACGGCTGCGCGGTAGTCAAGGACTACCGAAGCATCGGGCTGAGCTTCCGCCGTCACCTGTGTGATTCCTGCGGCCGGTTCTACAGGCACGTCGGATGATCACGTGCGCAGCGCCGCAGCACGTGCCTGACGGACGCCGGATCGGCGTGCCCCGCATCATGCTGGTGCGGCAGAAGCCGGGCGCCGCCAAGGGCGTGATGTTCATCACCATCGAGGACGAGACGGGCGTCGCCAGCCTCGTCCTGTGGCCGAACTGCTTCGAGAAACATCGCCGCATGGTTCTGCTGTCCGGGATGATCGCCTGCCACGGCAAAGTCCAACGCGAGGGCGAGGTGGTCCATGTCGTCACGGGCAGGCTCGAGGACCTGACGGCATTGCTGCGGTCGATCGGCAACAAGGACGACCCGTTCCGGATCCAGCACAGACCGGGGGATGGCGCGACGCATTCGGCGTTGCGGGCTCCACAAGACGGGCCTGGGGCTGGATCGGCGGATGGCCAGTCCGCAACAACTACGTGCCGGACCTGCGGATCGGGTGCGGCATCAAGGTGCGGACGCGAGGCTTCCCCGGGATACAGTCGCATCACGGTCCTACCCAAGCCGAACGAGTTCGAGCGAGACGGCGGCCAGCCAAGCAATGGAGCCTCGGAGGCGTGCTCTTCCTGATCTGGACGCCCTCAGTGCGGTGTCGGACTTTACACCCTCCGGCGGTGGGAGCAGGCTGCCCACCAAGCGAATAATTGCCCATGCTCGAGCAAACGAGCGGGGCGGGAGTGTCCAGATGCCACTCGTCCTCGATGCCCATAATCACGTCGGAGACCGCCCCGGCGCGCGTCAGACCGGGCCCGACCTAGTTGCGAAGATGGACCAGGCCGGCATCGATCGCGCCGTGATCTTCCCGTTCGTCGAGGGCAACTTTACCAACGACGCGATCAAGGTCGCCGTGGACACCTGCCCCGACAGGCTGATCCCCTATTGCGCGGTCAATCCATGGCAACCGGGCGCCGCTGACGAGGTCCGGCGGTGCGTGCGAGATTGGGGTTTCCGCGGCCTCAAGCTGCACCCGACGCTCAACGGCTTCCATCTGTCGGATCCGAAACTCGTCGATCCGCTCTTCGAGGAAGCCCAGTCGCTCGGCATCCCGGTCATCGCGCACGGCGCCAGCGACCTCTACAACAGCCCGCCCGAGTTCGCCGAGATGGCCCGACGCTTCCCGAAGGTCCGCCTGCTGATGGCGCACATGGGCTTCTTCTGGTCGGTGGAGCAGGCCATCGCCTACGCGGCCGCCCTCCCCAATTTGTATCTCGAGACCTCGCGCGCCCCCATCTTCGAGATCACCACCGCGGTGGCGGCACTGGGTCCCGACAAGGTCGTCTGGGGTACCGACTCGCCCTTCGTCGATTACGAGTGGGAGTATCGCAAGATGGAGCGATGCAGCCCGGATCCGGGCGTGCGACGACGGGTCCTCGGCGAGACGATGGCCGAGATGCTCGGCCTTGGCTGACAGGCCCGGCCCGCTACCGACCTCCATCGCAGGCGCCGGCGCGCCGGAGATCCTGAGCGACAAGCGTCTCGAACTCGCGGCCCGTGCCGCCTGGCTCTACCACGCCAAGGGACAACGCCAGGAGGACATCGCGCGCACCCTCGGCCTGTCGCGTCAGGTGGTCCAGCGCCTGATCACCACCGCTGCCGCAGAGAAACTCATCCGGTTCCAGCTGCTGCATCCGCTGGCATCGTGCATCGCGCTCGCCGACCAGCTGACCGACCGCTTCCACCTGGCGTCCGTCGAAGTGGTGCCGAGCGTCGATGACCGCCGAGAGAACGTCTCCTCGATCGCCGATGCCGCCGCCTGCAGCCTCGAGACGCTGCTGCTGAAGACCGACCCGGTGATCGTCGGGATCGGCGGTCAGCGCGTCATCCGCGACGCGACCCTGCGCGTAGCCTCGATGTACCGGCCGATGCATCGCCTGGTGTCGCTGATGGGAAACATGACCCGGGAGGGGCGTGCCAGCCACTATGACAGCATCATGGGCCTGGCCAATCGCGTCGGAGCGCAGTGCTACCCGCTGCCGATGCCGGTCGTGGCGGAAAGCATCGAGGCGAAGAGGGTTCTGCAGGCCCAGCCTGCCTATCGCCTTTGCGCGGCGCTCGTCGGCGATGCCGATCTGCTGATGACCGGCATCGGCTATTTCGACGGCGCGGCGCCGCTGCTGCGTGACGGCTTCGTGACCGAGCCAGAGCTCATGCGCGCGTTGCAGCTCGGCGCAGTCGGCGAGATCCGCGGCTACTGCTTCGATGCCGAGGGCCGCATCGTCGACGCCCCGCATCACGCGCGCCTGACATCGTTCCCGCTGACCGTGCCGGCTGCCGCGCGCACCATCATCGTGCAGTGCGGCGCGCGGCGGGTGCCGGCCTTGCGCGCCGCCCTGCAGGGCAGCTTGGCCAACGGCCTAATCACCGACGAGGAGACGGCACAGCTGCTGCTCGAGCCATAGCACTACTCGAACAACGACATGAAAGAGCCGCAAAGCGGCCATCAGGGGGAGAAGTATCATGAACAGCGAAGGGCTCGTCGCCACGACCCGAGCACCCGGCACCGCCGGATTATTCACCCGGATCGGCGCCCGGGTATCCTGGGTGGCAATGGCCTATCTCTGGGTCATCTACATGCTCAATTCGAACATGCGCCAATGGTTCTCGATCGTGCAGCCCTCGCTGGTCGAGGAGTTCCACCTGACACCTGCGACGATGGGGCTCTATTCCGGACTGCTCACCGCAGCCGTCGGCGTGTCCGGCATCGCGTTCTCGCCGCTGCTCGTCGGCGGCGGACGCGGATGGGCACGCAAATATCGGCATCTGCCGATCGCGCTCTGCTACGGCTTCTTCTCCGTGCTGACCGGGATCGGCATGCTGACCACCAGTTTTGCCGTCATCTTCGTCTTCCAGCTCATCAAGAACCTGGCAAGCGGCGTCGGCGAAGTCGCGGAGGTCACCACCATCGCCGAATGGTGGCCGCTCGAGCGGCGCGGCTTCGCGCAGGGGCTGCACCACACGGCGTTCCCCTGGGGCTCGTTGATCGGCGGCCTCGCGATCTCGGCCGTCCTCGGCATCTTCGGCAGCACCCACTGGCGCTACATCTTCCTGATCCTGCCGTTCGCCCTGCTGCCGGTGCTGTTCCTCTTCTGGCGCTTCTCGACCTCGGAGAATTACACGCGCTTCGTCACCGACACCCGCGCCCGCAACCTGGCGCCGCCTCTCGCCGATGACGAGCAGACCTACCGCGCGCCACCAGGCGCCTTCTGGCGGACGGTCCGCAATCCGAACGTGCTGGTCACCGCCATCGCGTCCGGTTTCGGCAATTTCAGTCTCTACGGGCTCGGCTTCTGGCTCCCAGCCTATCTCGCCTTCATCGTGCATTACCCGATCGCCAAGGTCGCGGCCTATTCCGTCCTGTTCACCATCACCGGCGGCATCGGCCAGATCGTCTGGGGGTCGATTTCCGACTTCTATGGCCGCAAGTTCAGCCTCGTGCTGATGTTCCTCTGGCTGACCGTCGCCTTCCTGCTGTTCCGCTTCGCAGGCGCCGGCCTCGCTGCCCTGATCGCCATCCAGCTGTTCGCAGGCATGGCCACGAACGGGATCTACCCCGTGCTCTACTCGATGGGCTCGGACTCCTGTGAGCGCGGCACCATCACGATTGCCAACGGCCTGAACATCGGCGGCGTGATCCTAGGCGGCTGCGGCACCATCGTGGTCGGCGCCTTGATCCAGTGGGGCGGTGGTTATTCCTCCCCGGCCGGCTTCGCGCTAAGCCTGTACGTCCTGGCCGGCGCGATGGCCCTGTCGGCCGTGATGCTTGCGCTGTTCACGCGGGAAACCAACGGGCGCTTCATGCACCTCGACCGCGCCCTGGTGTCGCGCGAGTCCTGCCTGCGCAACAAGTATGTCCACAACAGTAACAGAGGCGATGTCCCATGAATTCCACAGGTTTCGTGAAGCGCCTCTGGGCGTTGGAAGGTGGCACGCTGCAGGACGACCGCGGTGCGCTGGTGGTCGGCGAGTCCGGGGCCATCACCCTGCCCTGCCCGAGCTTCCTGATCGAACACGAGCGCGGCCTCGTGCTGATGGATACCGGCCTGGTGCCCGGCGCTGCCGAAGACCCGATCGCCGTCTATGGCGAGATGGGCAGGAAGCTGAGCGTATCGCTCACGCAGGCGCAGCGCGTCGACAGGCAGATCGAGGCGCTGGGTTTTGCCGTCAGCGACGTGAAGCACGTCATCATGAGCCACCTGCACTGGGACCACACCGGCGGGATGTATCTGTTCCCGCACGCTGAGTTCCACGTCATGAGCGGTGAGCTCCAGTACGCGCACTGGCCGCTCCCGGCCGGGCCGCTCTATCGCCTGGAGGACATTACCCCGACGCGGGGCTTCAAATGGAACGAGATCGAGGGGCCGGAACTCGACTTCTTCGGCGACGGCAGCCTGGTGATCCTGCACATGCCGGGTCACAGCCCTGGCAATGCGAGCCTGCTGGTGCGCCTGCAGAGCCGCACCATCCTGCTCGCCGCCGACAGCGCGCATCTGCGGTCCGGCTACCTGTCGGACCTGCCGATGCCGTCGGACTGGAACACGCTGCAGTCCGTGCAGTCGCTGCGCCGTCTCCGCCAGATCGCGAGGAGCCACGATGCGATGGTCTGGATCCTGCACGATCCCGAGGATTGGGCGGAATACAGGCACGCCCCGGATTTCTACGAGTAGGGGCCCGGAACCCTTCCTGCGGAGGCAGCTCTGTCTAGCTGAGCTCTGGGCTGGCTGTCATCAAAAGTTGGGGCAGACTTGTAGCCTTCGAAAGACCGAACTTGGCCGAAAGCGGCCTGTCCGCTTTAGAGCAGAAAGCGAAGGAAAGCAGACATAAGCCGCCAATCGCCGTTTTTCCCTGCTGTCGACCCAGTGCAGACGCCTGTGTCTGATAATGAGCGACACCAATTTGCAGCTCAACCTGCCGGCAGTTTAGTTTCTGCCTGAAGCCATTGTTTGATAACATGTTGAGAAGGAAAAGTAGTTTGATGACGAACTTTGTTAGTCGTGCTTTGAAAAAGTCTTGGCGTATGAACGAAATGGCGTTCACGGTTGGCTTAGAAAAGCAAATCGATTGGCTTTCCAAAAGACTGCTAAGCCCTCAGAATCTGTTCCACTACAGCAGCTATCAAAATCTCTCACAGTTTAGTACACCAGTAATTTGTAATGGCGCATCTGGTTCTACTAGCGTAAATCTTCTTGCTCCAAAGTTAAAACTGAACAACCCAATAAACTTTGTTCGGTTGTTTGGTAGAGATTTCCGGAACGTAGATTTGCAATTTCGTAACTGGCTCAAACCTTCACATTGGACGCAAATCAATCAAGAATACACATACTTCTTTGTAGGAGAACCTGATCAAATCAGACTTGATGCGCAAGCATTGCGCGTAAAGGGATTACACGGCCTATGTAGGATTGAAGTGAAGGCTCAGGACTTAGTATCTCACTTACAAATCCATAATAAAAAGAGGATATTCTTTAGATCTGGAGACGGCGTCCTCATAATTTTAGGGGGATATCAAGGGCCTGCTACGGTAACGCCAATTTGAAAAATTATGCAAATTTTGCCCTTTACTTGGCTACGATACATTTACTCCACCAACGGCACGCATATAGGTGGGTAGGTTGGCCGAAGGAGGAATGTCTGCTTCGAATTTAAACCTGGAACAGCGGGCATTCGGTCGCCTTCGCTAGCTCGGATCCCGCCTGCCCGATGCCGACGGCCGCGGCTACCGCTGAGCTCGACCGAGGTTATGAGAAGAGGATGGAGATCCACTACCGCGCGCAGAGCATTTCGCACTCTGACTGAAGACTCATTCCCCATTTTCGGGGCGCCACTTCGCTTGAGCTTCTGAAAGCGGCCGGTTCGCCGCCTGATCAGGAGCCAAGTTCCATGTCCCATACCGTCTTTATCACCGTCCAGGGTCACGACCATCTCGTCGAGGTCGACATGCCCGAGAACGCCTCTCTCGAGATCGTCCACGCCACTGTCAAGGCGGCGGGCATTGAAATCGACGAGGAGTTCATTCTCTTCCACGACGAGGACGACGAGCCGATCGACTGGCACGGCTCTAAGCGCCAGCACCACATGAAGCACGGCGCGAAGCTGCACCTCACCCGCTGCCGCAAGATCGACGTCACCATCCACTACCTCGAGCAGACTAAGCGCCACAGCTTCGCCCCCGGCGTCCGCGTGCGCCACGTCAAGGCGTGGGCGGTCGATCATTTCAAGCTGGCCGAGCGCGACGCCGCCGAGCACGTCCTGCAGGTCTACGGCGGCACCGACCGCCCGCCGACCGACATGCCGCTGCATAAGCTGGTCAAGCCCTGCCAATGCGAGGTGTCTTTCGACCTAGTCCCCGACATCCGCGTCGAGGGCTGAGGTGAATCCGCCCGTCGGCCCCTGCCAACTGCTGCTCTCGCGCGATCTGGCCGCACCTGAGTTCCGGTGTGGCCAGTTCGACGGGCGGTGGCGCCTCGTCTGTCAAGCTTGGCCCTACCTGGTTATCGCCCTGTCGGCCGCGCCGCGCCCGAACTCGCCGGCCGAGTTCGGACTGCGCTTCGAATGCAGCGGCTATCCCCAGGTCGCTGTCACCGCGCAGCCCTGGAACCTTGCGACCGACGGGCCGCTCGCGGCGCACCTGTGGCCGCGCGGCAAGCTGATCCTGCCCTCGGTCTTCCGGCCTGGGTGGCGGGGCGGTACTTGCCTCTACCTCCCGTGCGATCGCGCCTCCATGAACGGGCACGACATCTGGGTGCACCAGCACCCAAACCGCCTGTGGCAACCAGCCCGCGGCATCATCTGCTACTTGGAGCAAGTCCATGACCTTCTCAATCAGGGCGATTATACGGGCACTGTCGCGGCGTGACCGCGGCATTCACTTCGGGCCCGAACGCTGGGTCAGCCTACTGGCCGAACTCGACCGCCGCGGTGGGCGCCGGCACGAGGCCGGCGCGTTCCTTCTCGGCGCCCGCACAGGCCACCTCCGCGAGGTGCAGGATGTCGTCTTCTACGACGACCTGGACCCGGAGGCCTATAGCTCCGGCGTCTGCATTCTCCACGCGCCAGCGTTCGCGGCGCTGTGGTCCATGTGCCGTGCGCGCGGCCTGACCGTCGTCGGCGACGTCCACACCCACCCTAAAAGCGCTTTCCAGAGCGAGGCCGACCGCACCAACCCAATGGTCGCGCGCGATGGCCACATCGCAATCATCGTGCCGAACTTCGCTACGGGTCGGCCGGCGCGCAAGACGCTCGGCGTCTTCGAGTACCGGGGTAACCACGCCTGGACCGACCACTCTGGCGCCCGCGCGCGTCGCTTTCTGCACAACGACTTATGGAGCAAGTTCCTATGACGACTGATCCCGATCGCCTGCACCGCACGGCAAAATACTTCATGGATAGCGGGCGGGCGGCGACCGCCGAGGGCGCGCTCGACATGCTCTCCCGCTTCGGCATGACGATCATCGTGGACGCGGCGAACGCAACAACCCGGAACGGCCAGACCGCGCTGCTTACTTTGGTCAATGCCGCCCGGCGCACGATGCTCGGCGGCATCGAGGTCGAGGGAGTCAGCGATCAGCCCATTGTGACGGCCCTTTCGACCCAGACGACCTTAGGCGCCGCGATCGCGGCTTTTGGCGGAACCTGCGTCGGGTGCGCACGCAACGATTGGCCCTGCGCGATCATCGGCGACGCCGCGCCGCCGGCCGGTCCCGCACCCGCTTGGCGCTTGCAGTGGGCGGGCTGGCGCGGCGGCGTCGTTCCCGCATCGTGGACCCCGGTTGCCGCCTGCAACGCGATCCCGCTCGCGCCGGCAATGGCCGCAGCCGCCTGCATAGGCGAGGTCTTCGCCTGGCACGCCGGCGACCATGACATGGCGGGTCGACGCGCGTCGGGCCTATCGATCTGGAACCCGGGCGCGCCCTGGACCGACGCTGATCCTACCGAACCGCCGCTGACCCACCTTCCCGCCAAGCTCTGGCTGATCGGCCTGGGCAACCTCGGCCAGGCCTTCGCCTGGTGCCTCGCCTCGTTGCCATACCCCGCAGGGGCGCAGACAACGCTGATGCTTCAAGACTTCGACCGGATGTCGGAAGCCAATGACAGCACCTCGCTGCTGGCGGTGCCCCAGCAGCCTACCGCGCTGAAGACCCGCTGGGTCGGCGACTGGCTCGAACGCCGCGGTTTCGACGTCCGGCACGAGGAGCGGCGGTTCGGTGAATGGACCCGGCGCCACCACTTCGAGCCCGGCGCCGCACTATGCGGCGTGGACAACGCGGTTGCCCGCGCGGCGCTGGAAGACGCGGGTTTCAATCTAGTGGTGGAAGCCGGCCTCGGCGGCGGGACGCAGGGGTTCCGCAATTTCTCGCTGCACTGCTTCCCCGGTCCCAAGCGCGCTGGGATGATCTGGGGAGGCGCCGCGGCAACGGCGACCGCCCCCGACGTCTCGACCATGCCGGCCTACCAGGCGATGAAGGACAAAGGGGTCGAGGGATGTGGCCTGACACTGATCGCGTCCCGCACGATCGGCGTGCCCTTCGTCGGACTAACCGCGGCGATGCTCGCAGTCGGCGAACTGCTGCGGCGGCTACACGGCGGCGGCGCGATGGAGGTGGTGTCGGGGTCGCTGATGGCGCTCGAGGACACCGTCGCCTTCGTTGGCGCGCCCGAGCCCTACGCCCATGGCCATGTCGACGTCGACCCTGCCAACCTAGCGGAGGCGGCCTGACCGACGAGGGTTCAGGCGGCTGGCTCATCGGCTGGTTTCGCCGGATGACTGTGTAAGACGACGTCCGCGTTCTTATCGACCGCCTTACGCCGAGCCAGAAGACGCACGAACTGTCGGACCCCAACGAGTTCGAACGGCGCAAGGACATCTGCTTGATTTGCTGTGCCGAGAAGCTGGTCATCCGGCGGGTGGAGTGACGGCGAGGAAACTGAACCACCCCGCGAGGCGGACGGCCGATACTTCGTGGTCCGCGGCAGGCTGTAGCGCATATCCGACCCGGAGCTGCCGACCGACGAGCGCGATCGGCTCGTCAAGGAGTTGATGGCCACCCGCCGGAAGGTGGCCACGACGCGTTAGGCGGCCGATGAGCAAGGCGGGTCCGCCGCCCACGAATGCTAAGCGCGCGTTGGGTGAGCGCGGACTGGTGTGGTGGGACGACGGCACCCCCGACCTCAACCGGCACGTGGTCCGGACGACCGCTTATGCCAAAACGTATCGCGAACTAAGGCAAGTAATCGATGGTGCTGCGTCGACAGGCTATATTCCGCAGATAAAGTAGCACTGGCAGTTCGGGCAGAAACGCGGATCGTCCGGCTTGGCGGGAAACTGCCCGGCCTCGATGCCGTTGATCGCATCCTCGAAGACTTTGACGGCCTTGTCCTCCTTGCCAGCCGGGAACTCCCGCGTCTCGCCGTCACTGGGATAATAGGCCCCTATGGTGATCGTCCTGCCCGGAAACTGCCGCTGCGCCGCCCGGCGCAACGCACCGTAAATCGGCTTGTCACCCTCGCCCTTCGTCTGCCGGCCGGTCCGGATGCGCTGTAAGCGGACCACACTGCCGGCGTCAACCAAGCGGTCAGGCATCACCGTGACGGTCCGCCCGGCGATCGTGATGTCGAGTTCCCTGTCGACGGATGCGCCCTGCTCGGTAGCGATGAAGGCCGCCCCATTTGCGACCATGCGGTTAGCCGCCTGTCGGTAGTATCCCTCGAAACCGTGGCCGACAGGACCGCGCTCGGTCCAGACTGCATCGAGATACGTCAAGGCCTCGGCCCCGCTAGTCGCGACGCCCTCGGCGCGACGGTCCTGGATCCATGCCAACGTCCCGCGCACGCAGCGGTGGAAATCTAGGAATGCGGTGCCGTCTGCGCCGCCGCGCAAACCCATCAGCTGCTCGTAACGATATCTTGCGGGACAGCGGAGGTAAGTTTCGAGCTCGCTGGCAGAATAGCCGGTCCGCCTCCCGACGACCACGGGCGGGCGGGCGACCGGCTGCGGTACACTGCAGGGTAACGTGCGGGTCGTCGCCGGTATCGACGAGACTGAGTCCAGGAATTTCGACGCCGACGCGTTCTGCGTGGTATATTTTACCGCTCGCGTCAGTGACAGGTGGTCGCGCGCGCGGGACAGGCCGACGAAGAAGAGGCATTCCTCCTCGGCGTCGTGGTCGTCCTTCGCCATGTTCAGCTGAGGATACTTCGCCAAGGCAGGCGCCCTCGATCCTTTCCGACCCGCCGGCATGTATCTCGTCGCCAACGCGGGCAGATGGACCGCCGGGAACTCCAAACCCTTGCTACCGTGGATGGTGAGGACGCGCACGGCGTCGATGTCGGTCGCCTCTGCCGATATCGTCCGGTAGACGCTGTCCTGGTTCAACAGCTCGATGCGGCGGATGCGCTCCAGCAGGCGCTTCCGACTCCTGTTGCTGACGGCGTCGTGCTCGCCGCACACTTTGAGTAGGTGGTAGATCGCGATAAGCTTCTGACGGTCTGCCGGGCCCGAGCTGCGGACGAGGGGATCGAGGTAGCAGCCGGTCTCGAACAGCCAGCCGGTCAGCATCGACCAGGGCGACGTGCCTGGCCCGACGAACGCGAGCTCCGCGCCCAATTTCATGAGACCGCCACGCCCCGCGTCGGAAAGGCCGCCGATCTCCGCGACCCTGGGCAACGCCTGGATGACCGGCAGCTTCTCCGTCCCGGCCCAGGCGATCACCGCGAGGGCGTCCTTCTCGGTCGCACCGTATGCGGGAAGCTGCGCGACCCGGACGAGTCCGAGCCCGCCGAACTCGGCGTCGAGCGCGACCAGCGACAGCAGATCGCGGATCTCGCCGCGCTCGAACAGATCGCCGAGATACAGGAGGGGGACGTTGAGCCTTTCGAGCAACGCCGTCAGGCGGCCAAGCGTCAGATGACTGCGGGCCAGGATCGCTTGGTCGCGGTAAGGCACGCCTGCGGCCCGCAGGCGCTCGACCCGGTCGCGGATCGCGCAGGCCTCGTCTTCGACTGTCGCGCAGACCTCAAGCGTGACCGCGCCGACCGGGCCTCGGTTGGCCTGCCACTCCGCCGCCGCGCCGCCGGCCATGCCACCGGTGAAGGCGGCGAAGGCGCGGACCACCGGCGTGCCCGAGCGGTAGTTGATCCCGAGCCTGAGGCGCTTCCCGTCAAACTCCGTGGTGAAGCGCTCGACGTTTGAGGGCTCGGCCCCCCGAAACCGGTAGATCGACTGACGATGGTCGGCGACCACCCAGATGTCGCGGCAGTCGTCAGCGAACGCGCGCAGGAGCGCCGAGCTAGCGAAGTTCACGTCCTGGTATTCGTCGACGAGCAGATGGCGGTAGCGTCCTAGCACCTCCGTTCGGACTTGGGGATCCTTGAGCAGTGTGACGGCGTGCCGGATTAGGTCGCCGAAGTCGACCGCGTCCGCCTCCTCGAGAAGGCGCTCGTAGATCGTGTAGACCTCGCCGACCTCGACCGCCTTCTCCGCAACTTCCCGCGCGGCCTCATCGGTGCCCGCCGCCGCGAGGTCCGCCTCGGCCGCCGCGAGGTATTCCTCCGGACCGATCAGCTCGTCCTTGGCTCTCGAAATCGCGCTCACCACGAAGGCGAGTTCGAGCGCCGGCTCGAAGAGGTTCTGGTAGTGGCGCAGCGGAAGCACCTCGAGGTTGGCTTCGAGCAGTGCAAGGCTCGCCGTCGGATCGAAAATCCTGACCTTCTCGGTCCGGTCGATACGGCCCGCGTAGCAGGTGACCAGCTCGAGCCCGAATTTGTGGAAGGTCCCGACCCACATTTCGATCGCGGCGTCGGCATCGACCGCCGACAGGCGCTCGCGCATCTCCTCCGCCGCCCTGTTGGAGAAGGTGAGCGCGAGGATCGAGGACGCCGTATCCCCTTTCAGAATGCGCGCGACGCGTTCGACTAGGGTGCGCGTCTTGCCGGTCCCGGGACCGGCGTGGACCAGGAGGGGTCCGTCAGACCAATCGACGGCCGCCTGCTGATCGGCATCCAGCTCGTAGACGACCTTCACGTCTTCCTTGACCTTGTGCCGGAAGAGGGGTGGAAGCAGCAGGGCCCGGATCGCCTGCTGCAGGACCAGGTTGTGCGGCAGGCCAAGCTGGGCCGCGATCGCCGACGGCCGGGCGCCGGCGAGGAGCTCGTCCCTCAGCCGGTCCGAAGGGCACAGGAACTCGCACGCGAAGACGTCGGCCTGGACTTCCTTGCGCTCGCGCGAGGAGTAGCCGTCGACGCGGGCGCCGCCACTTTCCACCGGTTCACCTGAGAGCCTCATGGACACATCGGTGACATCGCTCTTGGGATCGGAGTGAAGCCGGAAGTGGCCGAGCTCGTGGGCAATGACGACGACCTCGTTCTCCTTGGCCTGACCGCTGGCAACGTGGACGATTCCGGGACCACGCTCGAAGAAGCCTAGGACGTTGTCGCCGGCCCGCGTGCCCGGATCGAACTCGACGATCTCCAGGTCGTGCAGTTCGGCCATCCCGTCGACCAGCTCGCGGGCGGTCGGTGCGGCACCCGTTTTGGTTAGCGCGGCGGCGCGGCAGTCGCGCGCGGCGAGCCGGATGTCGCTCCAAGCGTCCATCAGTCGTCAGCCAGCCAATAGGCGATCTCTTCTTCGCTCATTCCGGACGACCGTATGATCTCTTCGAAGGTCCGCTGGATCGCCACCGGCTGACCAACGGACTTAGCGCGGCCGCCAAGCGCCGGAACGCGGGCGGCGTGCGCATGGGCGACATTGAATGCCGCCACCGAGACACCGAGCTCGCGCGAAATCGCCGTAGAGAAGCGTGGCCGTAGGGCGCGCATGCGGCCAGCAAAGAGGTCCGCCACCACGACGCGCTTTATCGGCAGCCTGCGGGCGAGTTCAGGTTGAGACAGGGCCGCCGACTTCAGCATGGCGTCTAGGGTCGGGCCTGACGCGGCGGTTGCCTCGACGATCCGATCCCCAGACTCCGCCGCGAACATGGCGGCCTGGACCCGGCTACGGCCGCGCGCGATCATGTTGTCGTCCAGTTGGGCGGGCTGCTCAACCAAGTCCGCGATCATCGACAGCCGGGCGGCCGCGTGTTCGCGGATGTCCCGGGCGAAACTAGGGTGCGCCTGCGTCCAACGCTTAATATCCGCACGCGTTGGGATGTCGCACTCCTTGTGGAACGCGATCAGCACTTCATCTGCCTCTAGCTGACTGTTTTCCATCACCATCTTCCGATCAGCTTCTCTAACTGTTGCTTGGCGGACGCCAGCCTCTTCGAGGCGGTGTCCGGATCGATCTCGAGGATGCTCGAGATCGACTCACCCTTGATGCTGCTGCAACGGTAGCCCTGCATGTGGAGCTCGAACACGTCGCGCACGCCCTTGCCGCGGAGGCAATTCAGGATGCGTTGCACATCGGCTTCCTGCTCCGCTTCCGAAAAGTTCTCGGTCCGCGGATCCACCATGCCGCCAGGGTCGTCGACCATGTCGGGCATGAGCTTCATCTTCGCGCGCGCCCGACGCACGTGATCGATCGCCCGATTGCGAAGCGTCGGCTTGAACCACTTGCGCAACCCCTCACCATCGGCCGCCGTCGGCGACAGCAACGCCTTGAGCATCGCGTCATGCACCGCCTCGACGATGTCGTTCCCTCCGTCCGGGAATGTCTTGGTCGAGATCTCGCTCCGCAGGATCGACAGCATGCGGTCGGAAATGAAGACGATCATCTCGCGGACGAAATCCTGATCGACCCCCTCGCAGCGGTAATTGGCGCGTATCGCACCGACGATAACCCCTTCGGGAAGCCGGGTTAGCTGACCCTGCTTGACGATCCGTCGCCATGTGCGGTGGTCGTCCAGCAGTGGAGGCTCATCGTCCGCGTCACTCATGAGGATCTCCTTCAAATCTGGACCTCAAGGTGACCAGCGAATCCTAGCGCGAGAAATCCGGAAAAAAGTGAATCACGGACGCGGGGTCGATCTCGTCGACACGACGCCCAACGGCCATCCCTTTACCACAACCCGTCGCTATCAGCCGGGCACCGATCGCTTCGCAGTTGTCAAACGGGAAGCGTGGGTCGAAATTGAACATGACGGTAGCGTCGTTGTTGGCAGATTCGCCGGCAGGGCCGTTTTTTCTCTCTTGTTATACACGGCACATCTCTTGTCCGCATGATTGCGGCTCCCAGGGAGATGGAGCGGTCAACCCAATGGTGGATTGCACGGCCCCTTCTCCACCGAGATCGGTGGACGGAGGAAGCTCTGCGTCAGAACTGGTTCTGGTTGTTTAAGGGCTTGGCAGACTGCCATACTGATCCCGCCGCTCTCGTAGCAGCCCTGCGCCCTTCGGGGCCGTAGGGCTCCTCGAGCGGGGTCTGCGCCTCGGGATTGTCCATATGGGCAAACCGCGAAGGCTTACAGTCAAGCAGATCATCGCGCTTCTTGGCGCGGTGGCCGGGGTACTCCAGGCGGTGGCGACCGTCCTGAAGTACCTGCCGACCTGTAGCCTAGACCTGGGAGGGGGGGCAGTCTTCGCGGGTTGGCCCCCCAACCATGCCGAGAGTGTGGACGTCACGGGAGTCGTTTTCAAGCGTCACGACATGGCGCCTCGTCAGCCGCTTTTGGGTCCGGATCATCCACATGACAGGTAGCCATCATGCTTCAGCTCATGTCCGCTATCGGGGCACGGTCCGAGGCACTTGAACGTCCGAGATGAGCGCAAAGCAGACCAAAGTGGCACCCCAGGATGCAGACGGATACACACCTGCGGCCGCATCTTGCCGCGTGATCATGACCAAAGCTGACGCTCAACGAGTTCTGCGACCATATCCAGGCGTGACCCGAACGCCCTGTTGCTTGTTGCTCGGTCCCAGGCGGTTTCGCGTGCCCGCCATTCGGCAACATTCTCTCCCTCCCCCGGACCGCCGAACTGGCCGCCCCTATAGCCGCGGTTCCGCCGCTCGACCGCCGCTTTCAGGAGTTCCAGGGCTTCGGGCCGCAGGTCCCGCACGCAGGTTCGCGCCAACGCGGCATCAAACGGATCCTGCGGCACAGCCTGCGACATTTTCGGGACCCGAGACTTCACAGGGCGCACCGCATTCTGCGCGGCCGGAGCAGCCGACGGCTCTTGCGCGGCCTCCAGTTGCTCCAGGAGCTCTGCCAGCCGGAGGAGCGTCGAGCTGGCGGCCTTCCGGCCGGACTCGAGGTTCCTCATTGACGGTTGTAGGATCCGCAGCTCGCCCGCCGCACGTTTGACCGACCAGCCCATGCGGCCGCGCCAAAATGCGAGGTCGGCACCGACGGAGATCGTCTCGGACATGACCTGGGCCCCTGTGTGCAGGTTTCTAAGAAGTGCTTCTCAGAATACTCAGGCCGGAAGCAAGCGACCCGCTTCTCGGAAGCGGTCAACAAGCATAGCCGCCTGGACTACCAGAGCGGTCAGCGATGCCTGCGTCTGCCCGTCGGGACAGGATGCCCCTTCGCAGCATGTCGCCATATGCTCGTTGCACGCAGCCCTTGAAAAGGCCTTGCTTCCCTCGCAAAGTCGCGCAATCGACGACTTGGCGCTGCGCTACGTCGGTGGCAGGGCTGAAATGCCCGTTCCGTTTCGGGTGCTTCCCCGCACGACGTCTAGATCACCTGAAGGATACCGCACCTGCCGCGACTCAAGATCGACAAGGTCGCCAGCCTGGCCGACGGCCTCCTCCGCGCGCTCGATGAGACCGGCTGGAGCGCCAGAGGCCTGTCCGTGGCGGCGGGCCTCGGTATCGACGGGGTCCGTAATGCCACTCGGGGTGTCTCTCATACACTACGCGGGGATCGCCTCGACAGAATTGCTGCCGTCCTCGGTATCAGCCCGGCGACGCTGGTCGGAGACGGGCCCTGGCCCAAACGGCGGCTGCGCCGTGCCCCGGCGGCCGAACCAACCCAGCGGCGGCGGGCAAGCAAACATCTATCTCTACCTGAGATCGACCTCCGGCCGGGGGCGCCGGCGAGTGCAGCAGAAATCCGCAATCGGCCTGTGGCGGAGACCTGGGTGGTGCCTGTCGACCTGCTCAAGGGCCGATCTCTGCAGGCAGACGACCTCGTCGTGGTGCGGGCACCCGCGGCGTGTGAGGCGTGCGGGATTCACTCGGGAGATCGGCTGCTGGTGGATGTTGGTGACGCAGCGCGGCGGGCAACGACTGGAGCAGCTGTGGTTTGGGCAGGTGGCAGGCACCGGCTGGTCGCGGTCGCCAGCCCACGGACGCAGGTTGTAGGGAGAGTGGTCGGGCGCTGGGAGTGGATGGTCGCATGATCGGGTAGAGCGTCGACTTCACCCGTCTCTGGTTTCATGGACTCATCCGCATCGCAACGGTGCCAGAAGGCCTTGGATCCAAAACGGCAGTTTGGTTGGTTGGCCGCTGATCTTCTGGGCGGCAGCTCTGGGGTGGATCGAAAGCGCGACCTTCCTGAAGGTCGCTACATCCGGCGCGCGATCGCCTCGGCTTTTGTAGGCCGTCCACGACGTTTCGGCGCCTGCGGAGGACCCGCCTCTTTGACCACTGAGGCAACCTTGCCGCACGCCTTGCTCTCGAGCCAAGCCTCGATATCCCTAACCCGGAAGTGGCGTGCCCGCACTCCGAACTTGATAGACGGCGGCCCCGACCTCCGATAGACCAGATTGCGGAGTGCGCCGACCGACGAAAGCCCAAGGTAATGAGCTGCCTGCGTGTACGACAGCACCGCAGGAGGTCTGGGCGGATTGGGTGGAACAGGCATCGACGGACTCCGTGTGTTGTTTCGGAGCCTGCCTGCCCGCCGATGTCGCCATTGGGGGGCCGGAGCCTCTGCCAATGATGGTCCCACTGATTTCCAGGGGCGCAAGGGGCAAATCGTGCCCAAAGCCGAAAAAGCTACGGGCTGCCAATCCTCAGAGCGCACCTGCGACAGCATGGTCCAATGGTCCAATTCTGGACCAATAGGCGTGTGATGCCCTGTGATGCAGGATGATCTTCCGTGACACTCTAAGGCTTTAAGAACAATGGGTTATCGGCAAGCGCCCGTGCCAGCTGGATCCTTAACCGCCCTCTCACGGCGGTAACAGGGGTTCGAATCCCCTACGGGACGCCATCGACTCTACTGAGTTTATTGGTCGTGCACTGGACCTTGTAAAGGTCCTTGCGGACCCTCAGCGCGCATTCCCTTGTTGAGGGAGTGCTCCAGGGTCCAAGAACACATACAGCTACAGTTGATATCCATGGCCAATTGCCGCATGGGCTGACGGTAAACCCGGGCGATACGGCGTAGCGAACCCTGTGGACAGTCCCGTTTCTACTTGTACTTCCCGAACATACGGACTTGGTGTGGTCACAAGTAGCTCGGTGCCGCCGGCCCTTACCTGAGGCGAGCAGGAGCTCAGCCTTCAGGTCTCTGCCCGTGCTGCGGGTAGAAAGGCCTGCCGTTCCGGGCCATGCTGCGTGCCAAGCTGCAGATCGAAGCGGTGCCGCGCTACCGCATCCTACTTCGAATGCGATGTCGCTTCGACAGGAAGCCTTGTGCGCCCAGGCCTGGCGCTAATCCGGATCGCCGCGTTCCCTGCTTGCAGACGAGCAGGTGTTATCGACCTCGACCTGCCGCTTTAGGCGGTTCCGGCACCACGCCCCAGCGCTGCCTCCGCGGCCCGGCGTCCCGACATGAAACTCTGGTTGCTCCAGAGATACGCCCATTCCCCGAAGCGGCCGGCGAGCTCGATGCCGCAGCTGCGTACCCAGGACACCACCAGGTCGCGCCGCGCCTCCATGCCCGTGTCGAAGACAACGTTGCCGTATGGCAACGACTTGTGGTGCAGGAGCACGACCTCGTCGCGGCGGGCCAGACCCATCTTCTCCATCGCGTCGAGGCAGTTCTGTTTCATCTCCTCGACGGTTGCGGTCTGCGGCGCGCGCGGTGACGAATAGATCTCGAACTGCAACGAGCTGTGCCCCTCCGGCGCGTTCGCAGGGGCCTTCCAGCTCGGCGAATAGACCCGCGCCGCAAGGATGTCCGGGTCGTAGATGTAGAACCACAGGCTGGGCGACACGTCCGGCCGTGCGATGCCGACGGAGATCAGGTCGAGCCGGGTCGCGAACAGGGTGGCGGCTGCGTCGCGCACATCCGCGGGCACGTCCGTCATCATCCCGACCAGCGCCGGCAGCGGGATGGTGTTGATCATCGTGTCGTAGGACACCTCGTCCCCGGTGCTGAACCGGACCACCCGCTGCCGCCAATCGACCGACACGGCACGGTGCCCGGCCCGGATGTCGGCGCCCTCGATCAGCGGCTCGATGAAGCCGCGATAGCCGCCCCGGACCGGGTAGCGCATCTTGCTGATGTAGTAGGTGTTCGTGGGCTCCGGGCTCATCGCGCCGAACAGCACCTCGCGGATGTCGGCACGGCGCATCCGATTGCCGATCCAGTCGATCCCGAGATCCTGCGCGTCCACCGTCCAGTATTTCCGCGTGTACTCGAGCGGCCAGCGTTCCGCGATCGCCTCGCCGTACTGGTAGAGCAGCCAGTCCCGGTAGGTGCGGACCTCGAGCTCCGGACGCTCGACCAGGCCCGCGATGAGGGCGGTCTTCTCGGCGGCGGGCAGCGGGAACATGTTGTTCTGGACCGGGTGACGCAGCCAGCGCTCGCGGTCCCAGTTCAGCGAGACGGCGTCGTGCTCGATGTAGGGCGTGAGGTCGAAGACGGCGCGGACTTCGGGCTCCGTTGCGAAGGACAGGTGGACGCCGTTATCGAACCGCCAGCCCTCGACCTCGAAACTGTCGAGCAGCCCGCCGGCGGTCTGCGCCGCCTCGTAGAGCGTCATCGCGGCACCGAGCTCGCGCGCGCGCCACGCCGCGGCCAGGCCAGCAATCCCGGCGCCAAGCACGATGTTGCCACTCATGCAGCGGCCGCCAGGGAGGCCACGTAGCGTGCGAGCGCCTCGTCCCAGCGCGGCATGATGTCCAGATGCAGCAGGCCGAGCTTGGTGTTCACCGCCGCCTCGTTCGGCGACACCGGCGCCTTCCGCTCGAACCGCCGCGGCCGCAACCGCGTGTCGTGCCCGGCCAGTTCGAGGATCCGCTGGACATAGTCGAAGCGGGTCACGGCACCCCCCGCCACGCAGTTGTAGGTGCCCGAAAGGCCCGCATCGAGGATCCGCAGGGTCTGTGCGACGATATCGCCGACCCAGGTCGGTGTCCCGGTCTGGTGCGGGTCCGAAAACATCTCCGGCGCGCTCCGGGCCTCGTTCATGCGCGCCCACACGAAGTTCTTCCGGTGCCCCGGGTCGCCGCCGTACAGCCAGCCAAGACGCAGGATCAGGCTGTCCGGCCAGGCTTCACGCACCGCCGCCTCGCCGGCTGCCTTCGAGGCATGGTGCGCCGTGGTGGGCCGGAGCGGATCCCAGTCGCTGTAGGGCGTCCGTTTCCAGTCGCCGTAGCAGCCTGTCGAGGAGAAGTGTACCAGGCGCGAGCCAGCCTTCCGGCAGGCCTGTGCCAGCAGCTCGGGCAGGAGCGCGTTGGCGGCGTAGGCCGGCCCGGGATCGCTTTCGGCGCGTTCCACATCCGTGTCGGCGGCGCAGTTGATCACGAGCGACGGGCCGAGCGAGGCGATCCTGTCCACGAGGACGCCAGGCTGCGACACGTCGAGCTGGTCGCGTCCGAGGCAGACCGGATCCGGCAGCATGTTCCGCCGGAACGCGCTCCCCAGCATCCCCCCGGCGCCGACCAGGACGGTCGGGCGGGTGCTCATGGCCCGGGTTCCGGAGGCCACGGGAACCTGTCGAGCGGCACCGTCTCCGCCTCGGCCGGATCGTGCTGCAGGTTCGCAGCATTGAGGATCATGTTGTCGCCGACGCTGAGGCCCTGGAAGCCGACCCAGAAGCCGGGAGGCACGGTCAGGCGCCGATAGAGCTCGGGCTCCCCGGGCGACAGCACCGCATCCAGCACCGGCGCGTCTCCCTCGCTCCAGCCGTCGCCATAGATCACGAACCGCACCCCGCCGACGATGCAGACCAGGTTGAGCGTCATCTCGAAATGGCGCTTCCAGCCCTTCACGGCCCCCTGCAGGACCATCGAGAAATACGCTTCCGCGAAGCCGTTATAGCCCGGGTCGGACGCCTTCATGCCATGCAGCACGTCACCATTCGGGGTCGCGATCCGGCGCAGCGTCGTCAGCAGCGGTAGCTTCAGGCCTGCGTCCAAACCCGCCCCCGCTCGGCTGCGATGCGCTCGTACTCGGCGATCTGGTCGAACATCAGTTCGCCTGCCGCCACGCCATCCTTGAGAACCTGCTTGTACCAAAGGCCGGTCATGCTCATGCATTCCTCGTAGGAAAGGTTCGCCTCCCAGCCGAGCTCGAGCAGTGCCTTGTCGCAGTTCAGTTTCAGCAGCCCGGCCTCGTGGAACGGGACGTTGCCGGTGATCTCGTATGCCTGGTCGGCACCCTCGAAGCCCCAGATGCGGCCGAGATCGCCGAGCAGCTGCACGACCGTGTGGTTCTGCTCGCTGCGTGGTCCGAAATTGTAGCTCTCGCCATCGGCGCGCCCGGTCCGGGCGATGTGCGCCCCGAGCGCCAGGTAACCGCTGAGTGGCTCGAGCACATGCTGCCACGGCCTGGTTGCGGACGGGCTGCGGATCTGCACCCGCTCGCCGCGGCCCCAGGCCCGCACGCAGTCGGCGACGATGCGATCGGCCGCCCAGTCGCCGCCGCCGATCACGTTGCCCGCACGTGCCGTCGCGAGCCGGACCTTGCTCTCCGGTTTGCCGAAGAACGAGTGCCAGTATGACTTGAACACGATTTCGGCGGCTGCCTTGGAGCCGCTGTAGATGTCCTTGCCGCCGAGCCCGTCGGTTTCGCGGTAGCCCCACACCCACTCGACGTTGTCGTAGCATTTGTCGCTGGTGATGATGATCGCGGTGACCGGCCAGTCGACGCTGCGCAGCGCCTCGAGGAGGTTCGCCGTGCCGACGACGTTGCTGGTGATGGTCTCGAGCGGGTCGGTGTACGACGTGCGCACGATCGGCTGGGCCGCCAGGTGGAACACGAAATCGGGCCGGAACGACATCACCGCGTCACGAACCGCATCGATTTCGCGGATGTCGGCAATGCGGTGCTCCAGCCGGTTCGACAGCGATGCGAGCTCGAACAGCGACGGCGAGGTCGGGATGTCCTGCGAGTAGCCGCAGACATCCGCCCCGAGAGACAGGAGCCACGCCGAGAGCCAGCTGCCCTTGAAGCCGGTATGGCCGGTCACGAGCACACGCCGGCCGCTATAGCTCTCACCCAGGATCATGTGCATTCCTCGCGTCGATTGTCCGCGGTCACGCGGTCCACACCCGCCAGGGCGCCTTTCCGGACGCCCACAGCTGCTCCAGGTGCGTCTTGTCGCGGAGCGAGTCCATCGGCTGCCAGAAGCCTTCATGACGGAACAGGCCGAGCTGGCCGCTCTTTGCGAGTGCCTCCATCGGCTGCTGTTCCCACGTGGTCTGGTCGCCATCGATATACGCGGCGACCTTCGGCGACAGCACGAAGAAGCCGCCATTGATCCAGCCGCCGTCACCCACGGGCTTCTCGTGGAACCCGGTGACCAGATCCTGCGACGTGCTCAGCGCGCCGAACCGTCCCGGCGGCTGCGTGCCGGTAACCGTCGCGAGCAGGCCCGATGACCGGTGAGCCGCCAGCAGCGTGGTGATGTCGATGTCACCGACGCCGTCGCCGTAGGTCATGCAGAACATCTCGTCATCCTGCACATAGGGGATGACGCGCTTCAGCCGGCCGCCGGTCAGGGTCGTTTCGCCGGTGTCGATCAGCGTCACCCGCCAGGGCTCCGACTTCGCGTTGTGGACTTCCATGCTGTTGCTCGCCATGTCGAACGTGACGTCCGACATGTGCAGGAAGTAGTTGGAGAAGTACTCCTTGATGACGTAGCCCTTGTAGCCCAGGCAGATGATGAATTCGTTAACGCCGTGCGCGCTATAGATCTTCATGATGTGCCACAGGATCGGGCGGCCACCGATCTCGACCATCGGCTTGGGCTTGGTGCCGGTCTCCTCGGCAAGGCGCGTTCCCAGTCCACCCGCCAGGATGACCGCCTTCATGCCAGTGCTCCGCCCGAATGTCGGACGTCATGCGTAACCAATGCAGGGATGCGATGCAAACCGGTCATTTGGGTGCATGCATCGCGACGTGCCGGCCTTCCCGTGCAGCGGATGCCCGCTGCCGCATTTCGCCCCCGGCGCCGGCGCGCCTTGTGGCGGCACGACCGACCCGCCAGCACGAGGCGGTGCGAACAGGCTTGCAGCCCGGACGCCGGAGTGGACCCTGATGCATCGCACGATCGTGGCCGTCTCCGCCCTGCTCTTCATGGCCCGATCGCCGGTGACGCAGGCGCAGCCGGTGCAAGCACAGAGCCGTCCCGATGCCGGAGCGGGTGCTGCGAGCAAGGCCTCCCTGCTAAAGGATCCGGACTGCCTGGGCTGGTGGGAGGCTGATACCGGCAGCCTCGGTAGCGCGGGCATGCCTGCGACGGACGGCACGGGCGTGGCAGGCGTCGCAAACCAGTGCACCGGCCCCGGAGCCATCGGGCCCCTCACCCAGGACCATGCGGCCGATCGACCGATCTTTGGAGCCGGATCCGCAGCGGCGGGCACGACCCCGCGAGGTCACCCGGCATGGTCTTTCCAAGGCGCCTCGATGAGCTTCCTGCAGCTTCCCGGCGTGCCTGCAGAACCTGGTGCGGTCCTGGTCGCCTACCGCAATCCCGCCGCCGGCGCGGACAGCTCTGTCACCCGGGACCTGGTGGGCTGCGACAGCTCCGATCACGCCTCGGCGCTGGGTTCGGCCTACCTGTCCGCCTTCACGAACTACACCGACGGCGGCAGGCAGCGAAAACTCGAGATCAACCGCACCACCTACGCCGACAGCGCGGGGCCGGCCCTCGCCCTCGACGTCGCCAGCAACCCGACCTACGGCGCCTGGGAGGTCACCGGCTGGCGCTCGGACGGGATCAGCCTGGCGCTGCTCAAGGATGCGGGGCAAGCCGCCACGCTGCCGGAGCCCAAGGCGGGCCTCCTGCGTCCGATGGATCTGGGCCCGGAGGGGTGCATCCTCGGCGGGTCGTTCTACGGCCGGGCGGGCCAGAACTGGTTCACCGGCGAGATCGCCGCACTCGTCGAGCTTGCATCCGGGTCGTCGCCCGCGCTGGTCGCAGCGGCCGCCTCGGCACTGGATGCCAAATATACCGTCCGGCCGGTGGGACGCCTGATGTTCGCAGGCTTCCAGGGCACCTACCGGACCGGCAACGAGAACCTCGTGATGGCCCGGAGCGATGACGGGTTGTCCTGGACCGAGACGCCGTCGCATCTGCTGCCGCCACCCGGTCACGTGCTGCGCGATCCGTCCGTCCTGCGCTGGGGCGGATCGTACGTGATGGTTGCGAGCAACCTGACGCTCGTCGACGGACTGGCGCCGTCCGCATCGTTCGACGTCTATACGTCGTCCGGCCCGGACCGATCGAATGGCGGATTGTGGAGCTGGACCTTCATCCAGTCCGTCGACTGCGCGTCGGTGACCGGAACCGACGGCCATGAGGGCGCCTGGGCTCCCGACCTGTTCGTCGACACCGATGGCTCACTGCATGCCATCTTCGCAGGGTCCAGAAACGCCACGGCCCTGCGCGGCTTTGAATTATACGATTTAAGCTGGCCCGCATCCGCCCCGATCGACGCCACCCCCGCGGGCCCGACGCGTCTCGATGGCACGGCAACACGCAACATGATCGATCCCACGGTCAGGCGCGATGGTGGCGTTTACACCCTGTACGGCGCCCGTCTCGGCAGCGGTGCGCGCTATATCGAGACACTGACCGCCCACTCCGTGCGTGGACCGTGGGTGCCGGCGCATACCGGTGACTGGGCAGCCTGGGGGCAGCCCTTCGAAGGCCCGATCGTGGCGGACATCGCGCCGTTTGGCCGCTGCGTTTATCTCGACCCGTTGGGCAATGGCTACCGGCGCAGCTGCTCGACCGACGGCGTCACCTGGTCTGCACCGGAGCCGCTCTCGGGCCCCGGCCTGTTGGAGCATGGCAGCATCTTTGCGCTGTCGGGGAAAAGCACTTAGATGACGCACACCGTTTCAGCGTAGCGTGAGCGTAGCCGGAGACAAAGAGTGTGCCAGACGTCGGGACCCCGGGACTCCGGATTTATATCGCAACGAATGCGCGGCGCGATTACCCCGAGGGACCTGGATATCTGACGCTGCAAACCGGCACCGCTCTTTCGCCGGTTCGGTTCGGGCAGGTCTGCGACGACACCGGCGATTCGATTTCCGCCCTCAACCCGAGCTTCTGTGAGCTGACGGCGCTCTACTGGATCTGGAAGAACGATCGCTCCGAATTCGTTTCCCTGACACATCACCGGCGGTATTTCGCGCCCACGCACCACTCGCTCAGATTCGGCGAACATCATGTCGCTTCTGTAGATGATTTCTGGGAACTGAAGCAGGGATGCGACATCCTCGTTCCCAGTCCGGTGAAGTGGCTCATCCCGCACACCCAGATCCCGCAGTCGGGACTGCAGCAATACGCCGAAGTGCATCACCCGCATGACCTGTTTCTCGCGAGGGAGGAGCTGGCACTCCAGGCGCCCGACTATCTCGACGCGTTCGATTACGTCATGCAGACGAACGTTCTGTCGCACCACAACATGTTCGTCGCCAGGAAGGCTGCCATCGACGAGTATTGCAGCTGGCTGTTCCCGATCCTGTTCGCCCTGGAAAAAATCATACCCTACTCGTTCTATGACGGGTATCAGATCCGCGTCTTCGGTTATCTGGCGGAACGCCTGTTCAATGTCTGGCTCGCCAAGAACCGGCGCAGATACCGGATACTATACAGGTTCATCGTCAGGACCGAGGCCGGGATCTTCTAGGGCCGGGACTCAGAACCACCAGTTGATGGCGGACACAAGGAAGTCCGCGCTGATAAAGTCGGTCGCGAGCGTGTCGTAGCGGGTGGCGATGCGGCGATCATCCTTGAGGCGGCAGAACATGCGCTCGACCGCGATCCGGCTCTTGTCGAGCGTGTGCGAGAATCAGCTTTTCCAGCGGCGGTCGGGCGTGGAGGGGATGTCTTGCACGGCACCGAGGTGCTGGATCAGGTCGCGCATCGCATCGGTGTCATGGGCCTCGTCGGCCAGCACGATGGTGCGCGGTGCAAGATCGTCGAGCAGGATTTCGGCGGCACGACGATCGGCAATGGTGCCGCCGATCAGCACGAAACGGAGCTTGCGACCTTCGCCGTCGGTGAGCGCGTGGAGTTCGCTATTGCGGTCACCTTGGCTGATCCCGATCGCCTGGAGGAGCGCCCCCCGTTTCCGCCGCCCGCCAATCGGTGGGCTTTCATGTGCGTGCTACCGATCGGGACTTTGGCAGGCGGTTCGCCCGCTGCTGCCGGCGCGATGAACATCTCCTGCAAGATGCTTTTGGCCGCCCATTGTACGAATTGATTACAAAGTCCCTGTCTCGGACCATAGCAGGCGGGGGCATCTACCCACCGGCCACCCGACTTCACCACATGAATGATGTTGCTGGTCACCCGTTGGTCATCGACAGGCGCAAACGCAGGCTCCTGCTGTTGCCAAGCCTGAATTACATCCGCGTCGCCAAGGGGGGGATTCAAGCCATGTGTCCCGACCCTGGCCGGCTGCGCAAATTCCATAGCCGTCTCGACTGATCGCATCTGCCCATACCGGCAGGTCACGCCTCGGTAGGCTGGATGTCTCTACGACAGACTGGTCGTCGATCGCTCCGGATCAGATGAAAAAGAACGCCAGTCCGAACACCAGGTAGATGCCGATCAGCAGCACGCCCTCGAACCAGGTGGTCTCGCCGTCGCCGGCGATCGCGTTGACGATGAAGGCGGTGCCGGCGATCGCGAACAGGTCGAGCGGGTCCTCGAACACCAGGGTCATCGGCCGGCCAAGCAGCCAGGACAGGATCACCAGCAGCGGCGCCACCACCAGCGCCATCTGGATCGCCGACCCGATGCAGATGCTCATCACCAGCCCCATCCGGTCCTGGCGCGCGAACCAGACCGCGGCGAACAGGTCGGAGATCGTGCCGACCAGGGCGATCACGATGACGCCGAGAAAGATCTGCGTCAGATGCAGCGTCGAGGCCGCCTGGGCCAGCGCGCCGGAGACCAGCTCGCTTTCCAGCGCGGCGCCGATCGTGGCAGCGACCAGCACGGCGAGGCTGCGGCCGATCGACCAGTCCGGCCGTTCCTCCTGCTCGCCCGACGCGAACACGTCGCGATGGGTGACCAGCGTGTAGCCGAGATTGCCGGCATAGATCAGCAGCAGCACGACCGAGACCGCGAGGCTGAGTGATTCGTCACGGGCGCCGATCCCGGCCACGTGGGTGAAGCGGCGGCCGGTGTAGTCGAACACCGCGGGCAGCAGCAGCGCGATCACCACCAGGATCAGCAGGCTCGACAACAGCCCGGCCCGCTCGCGCTTGAAGGTCTGCCGCTCGCGTCCCCAGCCGCCGACGACGATCGCCAACCCGAGCCCGAGCAGGCTGGTGCCGAGGATCGAGCCGGTGATCTGCGCGTGGACGACATCCGCCTGCCCGCGCATCAGCACGAACAGTGCCAGCAACAGTTCGGCGATGCTGCCGAGGCTGATGGTCAGCAGGCCGCCGACCGCCGCGCCGGTATGGCCGGCGAGCTGATCGGTCGCGGCGCGGATCCAGTCGGCCAGCACCGCCACGCCGAGAATGCCGCAGACGAAGACCCAGATCGGCGGGACATGGAGCCCGTATTCGAGCATCGGCGCCAACGGCACCAACAGGAGCAGGCCGAGGCGGATCATGGCGTGTCTGCACGCTCCCGGCTGCGGCGAAGGAACACCGACAGGTGAGTCGCGGTGATGCCGTGTGCCACGACCGAGGCTGCGGCGGCGAGGCTTACCACCGGCCACAACGACCCGATCCCGGTCCTGTCCTGCGCATCGCAGGCGTAGAACAGGGCGGCGGCACCGACCGGGCCGAACCAGCCTGCGAACAGCCGGTGCGACAGCGGGCGCGTCCAGGCCATCAGGCCGCCGAGCGCAATCCAGGCCGGCAGCCGGCGGAACAGCAGGATGCACACGACGAACACGGGCGCGCGCCACCCCATCTGGACCCAGGCCGCCCAGGGTAGTGCTGCGCCGAACAGGAGCATGATCGGCAGGTCGAAGAAACGGGCGACGGCCTCGTTGAAATGCTCCTGGTGCTCCTCATGCTCGGTGCTGAAGCTCTCGTTCAGCACCGCACCGGCCACGAAGGCGCCCAGCACGCCGTTGCCGCCGATCGCCTGCAGCCCGGCAAGGGTCGCCAGCGCCAATGCCAGGGCGATGGTCAGCAGCGAGGAGCGTTCGGTGTCGGGATGGCGGGCCGCCCGGCGCATGCACAGGCAGGCGCCGTAGCCGGCCGCCGCACCCAGCACGACGGCGCTGCCGACCTCGATCACCAGTACATGCAGCAGCCAGTCGCCGATGCCGTGGCCATGATCCCCGGGCCGCAGCGCCAGGATGATGAAAAGCGGGATCATGACGAAGGGCTGCGCCAGCCCGTCATTTATGCCGCTCTCGGCATTGATGGCGTGGCGGAGGTCGTATGGCACGGTGCGCTGGGCGAGCGGGCCACTGACCACCGGCGCCGACAGCACAGGATCGGTGGGTGCCAGGATGGCCCCGATGAGGGCGCACTGCAGGAACGGCAGTCCGAGGCAGAGCCACGCGACCGCGGCGCCGGCCGCCCACATGAGCAGCATGCCGGGCCCGAGCGCCACCGCCAGGCCGCGCCACCGGCGGCGCAACCAGCCGCGTGGCAGCCTGATCGCGGACGCCAGCACGGCAACCCCCAGCGTCACCCGCGCGGCCTCCCGGAACACCGCGCGCGCCGCCGGATCCTGCCCCGGATCGATCCGGATGAAACCGAGCACCAACGGCCCCAGCAGGATGCCCGCCATCGCGCAGACCAGCGGTTCGGACATCCAGAGCTCGGAGTTCACCAGACCGGAGGTGGCCCCGAGCAGCAGCAGCAGCACGGCGACGGAAAAGGCGAGCAACCAGGGATCCGGGATCGTCATGCCTGTGTGGTAGCGCGGATCGCCGTCGGGCAACCAGGGTGCGCGATGGTGCCCGGATAAAACAAAACATGACTTCCGCGACAAGACCATCACGAGCGGGATGGTGTCGCTGCGAGATTGCATCTTCCTCTGCAGCAGCTGCAGCAGAACGGACGCGAGCTGTCCGTGGACTGGCGCAGATGCCAAGAAACAGCGGCGGCAATCAGGACTCCAGTTCATGGTCCAGATCGACGGTGCGGCGCACTCGGCCGACCATCATTGGGATCCAGCCAGAAACTTTTCATGCGAAAGATTTCCGGTACGCGCCGCAAGTTGCCACGCCCGCACGGCAGGTTTTCCGGCTGCGATCGCGGCGACGCGATCGTCGGCGTCCTCGAAGGGCGCCATCGCCGGTCCGCCGGCCAGGGTTTTTGCCAGGCTCTCGATCGACGGCGCGCGTGAAATCCAGACTATCGGCCTCGCCCGACCGGGGATGTTGAATGGCAATCCCGGCGTGGCAAGACACATCGTATTTCTTACGTAACAACGCACGGCCGCTTGAAGAACGACAACACGGGCGGCGTGATCGCCGCGGCCGATCCAAAGCCGATGCAGGGCTTGACCAATAGCGACCCGACCAAGCCCACCGGCTCCGGTTCAACCGCCAGGATCACGCGGATCCCGATCGACGGCGAATTCGACAAAGGCGCACGGCTTGCTGAAGACCGCCTCGGTCACCGCCAACGACACGCAGGCAGTGACGCCGCTGACGCGGAGCGACACCGACATCGCCCAGGCCTCAAGGCTGCTGTCGAGCAGGAACCGTCACGGCGCGAGCCAGGCCCTGAGGCAGGCGCAGGACCCGGTGCTGTACGATGCGGATGTCGCGCATGATGTCGTTGGTCCCGCTACCTCCGCGTCGGCCAGGCGCACTCCGACGACGTCGAACCTGTAGAGACCCGAAGCCGGCGATTGCCGCTGCGAGCTCATATCGATCGGGACCCGCCAGGAACGCGCCCGGTACCGGCTCCCTGGAGGGCGCCATGCCGCACGGCTGGCTCTACAGCGTCGCCGTCCTCTACGTCCCGCTTCCGAGACGCGGGCAACAACATCCCGCCATCGTGCAGATCGAACCAAGGCGCCAGGATGCCCCATGCATCAATGCGCCGCTTCAGCCGGAGCAGCTGGCCCCGCCAAGCACGCAGAAGCGTGCGCAATGGGGATGGTTGAGTGCCACCGGCCCGGCCGCCTCCGCCAGCGTGGCGCCGAGGTCGAAGTCGCGATGGTGCGGGATCAGCGTACAGGCGACCACGCGCGCCGCCGCTTCGCCCCGCCTGTGCACCACCATGCGGCTGCCGGCGCACATGACCGAGGCCGGTGACCGGTCGAGGATGCCCCAGCAGGCCGTCGTGATCTCGGGCACGTCGGCCGCCGCATCCATTTCCGGAAACAGCACCAGGCCGGCCGGGTCGCTGGCATCGACCGGGATCCCCTGTGCCGCGAACAACGCCGCATAGCCGGCCCGTACGTCGGCCTCATGCTCGCGCGCGAGATGCCGGCCGGCCACCGACACCCGGAAGCCGCCCGCCGACAGCCAGCGCAGACCGTCAAGTGCCACCGCCCAGCTGCCCGGACCGCGTTCCGCCTCATGGATGGCCTGGCTGTGATGGTCGAGGCTGACCCGCAGCGTCAGCCGCTCGTGGTATCGGGCCAGCAGCGCCAGCAACGCGGTTTCGCGCCGCCGCATCGGCTTCATCGCGTTGGTCAGCACCAGCACCGCGTGGCCGCGCTCCAGCGCAAGCTCCAGCATCGCGATGATGTCCGGGTTCATGAACGGCTCGCCGCCGGTGAAGCCGATCTCGCGGGTGCCTCGCCTGTTCCGTGCGATCTCGTCGATGAACCGCGCCACTTCCCCGGCGGTCAGATAGACCAGCGCGTCGTTGGTCGGCGTGCTCTCGATGTAGCAGTTGGCGCAGGCCAGGTTGCAGAGCGTGCCGGTGTTGAACCAGAGCGTCTCGAGCCCCACCAGCGGGACCATCGCCCGCGCCTCGCCCGCCGCCGTCCGCACCGGATCGACGAACTTGGCTGCCGGCAACGAACGCGCCTCGACACGGAACGGCGACGGCCCGGCCGGCATCATGCGCACGCCGCTCACACGCGCCATGATCTCGCCCTCGCGCGCAGCCGTGCCCAGCGCTTCGGCCAGCGCCCGAACAGCGCCGGCTGCCAGGTCGCGAACGCCGCCGCCTTGGCGATCTCGCTGCGGGTCGGATAGGCGATCACCGCGGAACCGAGCGCGAAGCTGGACGAGCGGCCGGTGATCACCTGCGCCCAGGGCAGCAGCAACTCGCCCGCATGCGCGCCGACGATGGTGACGCCCACCACCCTGCCCCGGTGCCGCACCAGCTTCAGGAAGCCGCGCGTGTCGCCCTCCGTCACCGCCCGGTGGTTGTGCGCGAATGCCTCGCGGGTGACCTCGATGCGGCCGTATCGCGCCTCCGCCTCGGCCTGCGTGGGCCCGATCTGGGCGAGCTCTGGGTCGGTGTAGGTGACGCGGGGCAATGCCCGCCAGTCGACCTTGCCGCGCACCCCCAGCGCCACCCGGGCGGCCACCAGCGCGCCTTCGTAGCCGGCGACATGGGTGAAACGTGGGCCGGCCCGGCAGTCGCCGATCGCAAGGATGCGCCGGTTGCTGGTGCGGCGGCCTGCATCCACCACGATCCCGTCCGCGCCGGTCTCGACGCCGGCCGCCGCCAGGTCCAGCGTCTCGATATTGGCCGTCCGCCCGGTCGCCACCAGCAGATGGCTTCCGGCCGCGACCTCGCCGTTCGCGCAATGCACCCTCACCTCGTGGTCCCGCTCGACCCGGATCGCCTGCGTGGCCAGCAGCACCACCCCCTCCATCCCCAGCTGCTCCACCACCAGCGCCACCGCCTCCCGGTCCTCGCGGCCGAGCCAGGGTGCTGCGCCGATCAGCGTCACCGCCGCACCCAGCCGGCGAAACGCCTGCGCCATCTCGATCCCCACGGGGCCGCCGCCGAGCACGATCAGGTGCGACGGCAGGGTCTCCAGCCCGAACAGCGTCTCGTTGGTGAGTGGTGCCGCTTCGGCCAGACCCTCGATCGGCGGCAGCGTCGGCCGCGACCCGGTGGCGATCACGAAGCGGCCGGCCTTCAGCCTGCGGTTGCCTGCCAGTATGGTGGAGCGATCCAGGAAGCGCGCCCGCGCGCGGATCACCGCGACGCCCATCGCCTCGAACCGCTCCTGGCTGTCCTCCGGCGCGATCCGGGCGATCGCCTGGTCGACATGCGCACGCACGGCTGCGAAATCGACCACCGGCTCACCCAGCGCCACTCCCAGCCTTGCTCCCGAGCGGCCGGTACTGGCCCGCGCTGCGGCAGCGATCAGCGCCTTCGATGGCACGCAGCCGGTATTGAGGCACTCGCCGCCCATGTCGCCCGCCTCGACCAGCGCGACCTTCAGCCCGAATAGTGCTGCACCGCCGGCAGCGGTCAGCCCCGCCGCGCCGGCACCGATCACCACGAGGTCGAAGCGCTCCGTCACGCCGACCTTACGCGGGCCCGGGCCGGCCGGTTGCGCCGGCAGCGGATGCTAGCGGACGTCCGGATAATGCCGCGCCAGCCGGCCGCGCGCGCCGAGCCCCCACATCATGCCGACCTTGAAGTAGATCCAGTTCGCCCGGATCGGTCCCCAGGCGGCGATCCTCCGATCCGACGTCTGCACCGTCCGGTCGAGCAGCCGCACCCGGCCGAGCTTAGAAAGCTTGATGCACAGGTCCGCCTCCTCCATCACCGGGATGCCCGGATCGCAGCCGCCCACGCCGAGGAAATCGTCGCGCCGGAAGAACATCGCGTGATCGCCGAACAGCAGCCTGGCGCCGCGCAGGAACAGGTCCGGACGCATCAGCAGCGGCGCATACCAGGTCTTGATCCAGTTATGGAAACTCGTCCCCCACCGGGTCCGGTCGGGCCCGCAGATCAGGGGCGTGAAGCCGGCCAGCGCCACACGGCGGTCCGCAAGCGTCCGCTCGATCACCGCGACCATGTCGTCCGGGGGGATGGTGTCGGCATGCAGCACGCACACGATCCGCGATGCCGCCGCCGCCACCCCGGCATTGATCTGGATGCCGCGCCCGGCCGGTGCGCCGATCACCCGCCAGCCTGCCGCCAGCGCCAGTGCCACGCTCCGATCGGTGCTGCCGCCATCGACCGCGACGATCTCCGCAGGCGCCGGATGCAGCGCCGCCAGCGTCCGGATCAGGCGCGGCAGGACGGCTTCCTCCTCCAGCATCGGCACCACGATCGTGACATCGCTCACGCCAGCAGCTCTGGCCAGTCCAGCAGATCCTCGGGCCTGTCGATATCGGCCAGCATCGGCAGCACCAGCGGCGCGATGCCATGCGTCCGCAACCGGTGCATGGTTTCGGCAAACACCGTGTCGGTACTCCAGGCCATGCCCTCGAAGGCGAACGGTACCGGCTCACGGAATCCGAGCAGGGTGTAGCCGCCATCGAGCGCCGGCCCGATCACCGCCGCATGCATCCGCAGAGCTGCCGCCGCCTCCGCCAGCAGGTCGGCGGTGAGGCCGGGCGCGTCGCTGCCGATCACGATCGCCGGCGCCGGCACCCGTGCGAGCCGCGCGCCGAGATCCCCCTCGCCCTGCTCGACCAGCGCCACATCGCCTCCGAGCCAGTCGGTGAACGCCTCGATCGACGCGCCGGTCGCCCGCAACTCGAATGCCAGGCCGCTCTGCCGCGCTGCCATGACCGTTCGCTCCACCAGCCGGCGATGCAGCCGCGCCGCCGCGTCCGCGCCGATCGCCGGGATCAGCCGGGTCTTGGCCATGCCCGGGGTCGGATACCGGGCGAAGATGGCGAGACGCGGGATCATCACGCTGCAGCATAGTCGCTCGACGGCCCGCCGCCTATTGGACGCCGCGCATAGGCGCTCGACGTCCGGCCGACCATCGGGCATCGTTCGAACCGATGCAGTGCCGCGCCCGCATTCCGATCGCCGTTGCGGGGGTTCTTGCCATGATCGGCATCCTCGTCGGCGAGCGCCGGCATCCGCTGCGTCACCGCACCCATCCCGGCTTGCCGCGCACCCTGCGCAACGCCGCGATGGGGGCTGCGTCGGCGGCCGTCGTGGCGCTTGTCGAGACCCCTGTCACCCGGTGGATCGCCCGCGGCAACATCGCCCACCGGCGCGGCCTTGGACAGCATCTGCCGGGCCGGCTCGGTGTCGTCGCGTCGTTCCTGGCGATGGATTACGGCTTCTACCTCTGGCACGTCGCAACCCACCGGCTGACCTTCCTGTGGCGCTTCCACCGCGTGCACCACGTGGATCCCGACATGGACATGTCCACCGCGATCCGCTTCCACCTGCTCGACATGCTGGTCTCGCTGCCATGGCGCATGCTGCAGGTACGGGCGAGCGGGATCGGGCCCTCCACGCTGGCGGCCTGGCAGCGCTTCTTCACCCTCTCGATCCTGTTCCACCACAGCAACCTCGGCCTGCCGCCGGATTGGGACCGCCGCCTGTCATGGGTGCTGACGACGCCGCGCATGCACGGGATCCACCACTCGGTGCGCGCCGCGCAACGCGACAGCAACTGGTCGAGCGGGTTCAGCGTGTGGGACCGTCTGCATCGCACGCTCCGGCAGGACGTGCCGCCGACCGCGATCATCATCGGCATCGATGACCCGGCAGCGCTGTCCGACGTGACCTTGGGGCAGGCTTTGCTGGCGCCGTTCAGGCCGATGCCTTCCCCCGAACGTCACGCCTGACGCGGGACAGGACATATGCCCGAGCTCGACACGACCCGACGCGCCCCTTTCGCCCGACAGCTCGCAGCCGAGGCGACCGGGTCGTTCCTGCTGTTCGCCGCGGTGGTCGGGTCCGGCGTCATGGCGCAGCGCCTGTCCGGCGGGAACGATGGCGTCGCATTGCTGGCCAATGCGATCGCCACCGGCGCGATCCTGTTCGTGCTCATCACCATGCTGGCGCCGATTTCCGGCGCGCAGATGAACCCGGCGGTCAGCCTGGTCGCGGCGTTGCGGCACGATCTGCGATGGCGCGAGGCGGCCGCGTTCGCGCTGGTGCAGCTCGGCGCCGGCATCCTCGGGGTGTGGGCGGCGCACCTGATGTTCGGCATGCCGATCCTCGAGGTCTCGCCAAAGCCGCGCACCGGGATCGGCCAGTGGGCCGGCGAATTCGTCGCCACCTTCGGCCTGATCCTGACCATCATCGGCACCGCGCGGTTCCGGCCGGACTGGATCGCGCCGTCGGTCGCTGCCTACATCACCGCGGCGTACTGGTTCACCGCATCGACCAGCTTCGCCAACCCGGCCATCACCATCGCCCGCTCGCTCACCGACAGCTTCGCCGGCATCGCTCCCGCCGATGTGCCCGGCTTCGTGCTGGCGCAGCTCGCGGGAGCGCTGGCAGGGTCCGCCCTCGCCTCCTATCTGTTTCCGGACGCTCCCGTCTGACTGGCGACAAAGGCCGCATCCGATGAACATCGAGAACAGCCGCAGCTACTATGGCCAGGTGCTGGAGCGGTCGACCGATCTGCGCACCGATGCCTGCTGCACCCTGGAGCCGCCATCGGCCGCGATCCGGTCCGCACTCGCCAACATTCATGATGAGGTCAAGGCGCGCTATTACGGCTGCGGCCTGGTGGTGCCCCAGGCGATCGCGGGCGCCCACATTCTCGATCTCGGCTGCGGATCCGGCCAGGACGCATACCTCCTGGCGCAGCTGGTCGGCGAGACCGGCCGCGTCACCGGCATCGACGCCACGCCGGAGCAGCTGGCGGTCGCCGAGCGTCACCTCGAGTGGCACCGCGACCGCTTCGGTTACGCCCGCTCCAACGTCGCCTTCATCACCGGCGACATCGAGCGGCTGGGTGATCTCGACCTCCCGGAGGCCGGTTTCGACGTCATCGTCTCCAACTGCGTGATCAACCTGGTCGCCGACAAGGCCGCCGTGTTCGCCGCTGCATACCGGCTGCTGAAGCCCGGCGGCGAGCTGTATTTCTCCGACGTCTATGCCGACCGCCGCGTGTCGCCGGCGTTGCTGGCCGATCCGGTGCTGCATGGCGAGTGCCTGTCCGGCGCGCTCTACTGGGGCGATTTCGACCGTCTTGCAAAGGCTGCCGGCTTCACCGATCCGCGCCTGGTGTCCGACCGTCCGCTCGGCATCGGCGACGAGCGGATCGCGGAGCTGCTCGACGGCATCGGCTTCCATTCCGCGACCTACCGGCTGTTCAAGCTGGAGGCGCTCGAGCCGCAGTGCGAGGATTATGGCCAGGCCGTGGTGTATCGCGGCACCGTTCCGGGTTGTCCGCGGGTGTTCGAGCTCGACGGCCATCATGCGATCGAGGCCGGCCGCATGTTTCCGGTCTGCGGAAACACCTGGAAGATGCTGCGCGAAACCCGGTTCGCCGCCCACTTCGATTTCCATGGCGATGCATCGCGCCATTTCGGCATCTTTCCCGGATGCGGCACGTCGAGCCCGTTCCGCCGGGACGCCGTGGCCGTCGCGTCCGGCGCGTGTTGCTGATCCGGACTTGCCGAATATGCCGACTGCGCGGCGCAAGAACGGGACCCGTCGCCGGTCCAATGGGGCCTCGCCCGGCCTGAGAAATGCCGAGACCCAGCCGGCGGATTTCGAGGTCGCGGCAGCGCTCCGCAACCACTACGCCATGGCGGCGTCCGTTCCGGAGTAGGCCGGTTCTTGCAAACCCGATCCGCCTATGGGTCCGCGACTTATCGCCGCATGCAGATAAGGATCATGGCGCGCGCATCGGAGGCTGATCGCCGACACCGGAAAGCTTCCGGCGAGAAGCCACAGACGCGTCCGCTGCGGAACGACACAGCGCGGCAGGTTGAGGAAGGCCGGTCCCGTCCGCCTGATGGTCTGGCCGATCTCGCGATAGACCGATGCTGCCGCGCCAACCGCGAGGCGTGATCGCCAGGGGAGATATCCGAGCCCCTTCCTGCCGCTCCGGTAATACAGCTCTGCAAGATCGAGGACCTGGATGACCGCCCTGTAAACGTGCTCCGGATCGCCCAACCGGGCAGACGGCAACCAGCTCGCCGGTACATAGAACCGATCCGATTGCGCATCAGCCGCGACATCCCGCGCGATATTGGTCAACTGCATGGCAATGCCGAGATCGAGCGCGTGCGGGGCCGCCCTCGGGTCCGTCGCCCCCAGCATTCTGCACATCAGCAGCCCGACCGTGCCTGCAGCGCCGTGGGCGTATCGGAGCAACGCCCCGGCATCGGCCATCCGGACCGGCCCGAGGTCGCCGATCATCGTATCGATGAGGTGCACCGCATGGGCTGCGTCGAGCTGGTGACGCAGCGCAACCCCGAGGAAGCCTGCCGCAACCGGATGCGCCATCTCACCGTCGAGTATGGCCCGGCGCAGGGCGAGCAGCTTGATCCTGGCATCGGCATGTTCTGTTGTCTGATCTGCAAGGTCATCGACTGTCCTGCAGAATGCATAGAGCTCGGCGACGTCCCGCAAGAGCGACGGCTGCAGCACGCGGACCGCCAGCCTGAAGGTCCGGCCATGCCGGGTCATGGTCGCGAGTGGCGTCATGGCTGCGACACACGCTGCTTTTCACGGAGCAGCCCCTCGACCAGCTTTGCCGACGTGAGCACCCCCGGCAGGCCAGCGCCCGGATGCGTCCCGGCACCGACGAGATACAGGCCGTCGACCTCTTCCGAGCGGTTGTGGAACCTGAACCAGGCTGACTGCATCAGCCTCGGTGCTATCGAAAAGCCGCTGCCATGCATGCTCCGATAGTCGGTGGCGAAATCCTGCGGGGTCATCCAGAAACTCGTTGTGATGGAACTTTGCAGTCCAGGCAGTTCGCGCTCGCTCAGGAGTTGCAGCACACGATCGCGCATCACCGGCGCCGCCTTCGCCCAGTCGATCGGCGCCTGCAGGTTCGGCACCGGCGCCAGCACATAGAACGCGTCGCATCCGGGCGGCGCGATCGTCGGATCGGTCGCACTCGGACGATGCAGATAGACGCTGGCATCTTCCGGCAACCTCGCCTCGCGGCCGAAGACCTCGTCGAGCAGCGACTTCCACCGCGTGCCGAGCAGGATGGTGTGATGCACCGTCCCGGGGAAACGGCGGTTGGTGCCGAAATAGAGCACGAACAGTCCCATGGAATAATGCAGCCTGGCCAGCCGTCGATCGGTCCAGACTTTCCTGGCAAGCTTCGGCAGCAACTCCGCATAGATCGCCGGCGCATCGGCATTGGCAATCACGATATCGGCCGCAAGACGCCGACCATCGGAGAGCTCGATCCCGGTCACCGCGCGGCGCGCCGGCCGCTGCAGCCTCCGGGTCGGACGATGCCGCGGCGCATCCGAGATGGTGATGCGCGCGACATCGGCGCCGGTCATGATGGTGATGCCGTGTCGCTGCATCAGCTCGCCCAGGGCGGCGACGAGTGCTGCCGTCCCGCCCACCGGAAACCAGACACCGAAGCGGCGCTCGAGATGCTGGATCAGCGCGTAGATGCCGCTGGTATGGAACGGATGACCGCCGACGAGCAACGGCTGGACCGCGAATATCCGACGCAATGCCGGGTCGCGCAGCGCGGACGCGACCACGGCGGCAACCGACCTGTGCCCGCCGAGCCGGAGGATGGCCGGAAACGATTTCAACATCGTCGAGAGGCGATGGAACGGTTGCGCGCCATATCGCTCATAGCCGATCTTGTAGAGACGGCCTGCATGCGCCAGCAGCCGATCATACCCGGGTCCGTCGCCCGGTGACCATGCGACGACACGTGCGCGCATTGCCTCCGCATCGCCGTCGTAATCGAAATGCCGTCCGTCGGGGAAACTCATGCGATAGAACGGTGATACGGCGCGCAACTCGACCTTGTCCTGCAGGCGTTCGCCGAACAGGGCGAACAACTCCTCGAGCAGGAACGGCGCGGTAATCACTGTTGGTCCGGCATCGAAGCGGAAGCCCTCCCGCTCGAAGACCCGGCCGCGGCCCCCGAGCTGGTCGAGACGCTCGACAAGCGTGACCTCGTGACCGAGTGCGCGCGCACGCAGTGCAGCGGCCATGCCGCCGAACCCGGCACCGACGACAATCACACGACGCGAACCCGAGGGTCTCGGCAGCCGGGAGGGGAGCCGGGGCCGGTCCAACCGCACGATGTCGGCTGTTTCTGCAACCCGGCTCGCCAGGCGCTGCTCCCCGGTCTCGACTTCATTGAGCCAGACGATGACCCGATCCTCCTCCCGATCCGCATCAACACGGACACCCAGAACTAGAGCATCATCCGCTCGACCTTGCTTATCGATGGGATAAGGATGCCCGGCAAAACAGCGGCCTAGCCTGGCTGCAGCAGAATCCAATAGATGGCGCGCCAATAGGGACCGACGAACAACAGGACCGCCCCCGCCACGCCGCTCCAGAACAGAACGCCGACACTGGAGAAAAACCAGCCTATGCGGCCCTTCCAGCCGCCATAGACGCTGCCGCCCGCGAGCCACAGCCAGACCACGACCACACCTGCGAAGAGCCAGAAATACATCGCGTTCTCCTTCGGGAGCCACGCAGGCTCAATAGGTTCCGTTCGTCGTCAGCTGCACGTAGACCCGCTCCATGAAATGCGTCAGCTGCCAGACGCGCTGATCCGGATTCAGGCCGGGCATGGTCGCCACCACCGGGCAGTAGGCGGTGGCCAGACCGTTCACGATGTCTGCCTGCTTGATCTGCGGCGCTGCCGACTTGACCTTGGCGATGATCGAATTCGCGCTCTGCAGCAGGTTGGCCTCGGTCGTCTCGTGCAGCAGGGTCGCGACACCGTTCGACGGGTCGTCGAGGACCGTCTGCAGATCCTTGTCCGCCAGCGTCGGACAACCACCCGGACGGCTGCCATCGAGCAAGGTGTGCGTGTCCTCGCGCAACAACGACACCAGCAGCTTCCCGGTATTGGCCGGCGCGCGGTTCGACCAGGCCTGCCGGACGTAGTTGCTGACGGAGGCGATCTCGCTGTCGCTCATCGCAGCACCGACACCAGGCATCGCGGCATACGGTCCACGGGCTTCGAGACCGCCCAGGATCACCCGGACCACGTCCTGCGGCCCGGTGGCTCGCACCATCCCGTTGCCGTCGAGAGCCGGGATCTGCTCGGAAATGCCCTGCCCGTTCGCCTGATGACAGGCCGCACAGTGGCTGAGATAGACATCATGTCCGTCCGCCATCGCGACCGGCCGGTAGGTCGCGTCCTCCGGTGCGTAGCTCGGAGTCGGCGGCAGCGACTTCAGATACGCGGAGACCGCGCGAAGGTCGGCGATATCGAGATACTGCATGCTGTCATCGATGGTTTCCATCATCGGGCCGGCAACCGTGCCCATCGCCTTGGAGTGGCCTTTCTTGAAGAACTCCGTCAGGTCGTCGACGCTGTAGGGACCGATCCCGGTCAGGTTGTCCGGCCGGATGTTCGGCGCATACCAGCGGGTGATGGCACCGCCCAGGACATTCTGGGCAAGGGCGGTGTTGCCGAGGAAGTTGCGATGGTTGTGGCACTCGCCGCAATGCTCGAGGCCACCCACGATGAAGGCACCGCGATTCACCTGGTCGGATTGCTTCGGATCCGGCTTGAATTCCTGGGTCGGCACGAACAGCGCGTCCCAGAGTGCGATCGCCGGGCGGAAATTGAACGGGAACCAGATCTTGCTCGGCTGGCGTGGCGCCACGACCGGCTGCAGCGAGAACAGGTAGGCCTTGATCGCCAGCAGGTCCTTCTTGGGAACGGTCGCGTACCAGGCGTATGGCATCGCCGGATAGATATAGACACCCTTGTCGGTGATCCCGCGCTGCATCAGCCGGATGAAGGTGGCATCGGTGTAGTCGCCGATGCCGGTCTTCTTGTCGGGGGTGATGTTCGGCACCGAAAGCTCGCCGAACGGCATCGCCATGTACTGGCCGCCGGCGAACATCTTGCCGCCCTCGGCGGTATGGCAACCGGTGCAGTCCCCCATGGTGGCCAGGTACTTGCCGCGCGCGATCACGTCGAGCGAGGGGTCCTGCGCCGCCGCCGCCGCGGAAAGCCCGAGACTGCCGAGGGCCAGCGCCAGGACGCACCCGAAATCCCTGATCCGGCTCATGGCGCAGCTCCCGCCGCGGTCAGGTATTTAGAGGGTTTTTCGGCAAGGAGCGGATAGTTCCCAAGATCGCTGGCGCCATAGAAGGGCTTGTAGGCGCCCTGGTGGCAGGTCGCGCAATTGATCTTGGCGACATCTCCGGTCGGCCCGAGCCTGGCTGCCGGGAACACCGGGGTCAGCGGCACCATGAAGGTCCGGTTGATGTCGCGCACCATCTGGATGCCGTACCAGGCGGTCAGGCGCTGCGGCGTGCCCTGGTCCCAGCTCGAGAAGTCGCGGGTGTTGTGGCAGTACGTGCACCCCACTCCGAGGGAGTGGCCGAAATGCATCATCAGTCCGTAGGTCCATTCGGCCTGCTTGGTCGAGCTGTTGTTGCCGGACGGAAGCGCCGTGTTACCCGTGATGCGGATGGGCTGGGCGTTGAGCAGGAATGGCATGAAAGGATCGCTCGCCAGGGTTGTCAGACCGGACGCCTTCCCGACGCCGCCCTGCCCGGTCCCGGCATCGGCGACGTTGTGGCCAGATCCTGGCGGAGGCTCTGCGAACCAGACCTCCTGCGGAACCCCATGCCCACGATGGCATGTATAGCAGGTTACGCCGACATTCCCCACGTGGCTCTTCCACTTTGTATTGATCTCGCGGGTCATCTCGATCATGTGACGGGCGACTGTCTTCGTGTAGAGCGCGTCGTCGGCCATGTTCCGCAGGGAATGGCAGTAGGCGCAGCCTGTCGCCGGCGAGAGCCAGTTCGGGAAGGCGCCCATCAGCCGAAGGAACGCGTTTGCATCGGCATCCCCGAGGACCTGGATGTTGCGATAGGCGACCGCCGCCGTTTTGCCGGCCGGGGGCACGGCGGGAAGCGCCGGCAGCAACGTGTTGGCCGCGATCTCCTTCTTCAGCAGGTTGGGCTTGTAGTACTGGATCATGCCGGTGCCGCGGAAACCGCGCTGCACGCTGACCGTCGGAAGTCCCTCCAGCGTCAGTGCGAAGCCCACGATGATCAGTGCGACGAATGCGCCGACGATGGCGGCCGAGGTCCGCCACGGATGGCGAGATATCCCGACCAGACTGCGGCGCATGACCAGCGCCACAAGTGCCCAGGGGGCGGTCAGGAAACGCATCAGCCGACAACTCCACGGAGCAGGCCAGGATCGGGAATGGGCTGATACACACGGGGATACATCGGGGCGATGTGGTGCTTCACGCCCCAGAGATACCAGTTATCGACCACCGTGCCGGTGAGGAGGATGCCGATGCCGCCAGTCAGGGTGCAGAGCACCGCGAACCACCAGGCCCAGCGATGGATGCTCTCGTAGGTCGCGTTGAACCCCATGATCCAGCGCCAGAAGATCCCCGCCCGCTCCGCAGCGGTGCCGCGGTCGACGGTCAACTCGATCTCGCGTTCGCCCCAGAAGCGGCCGACCGCCAGGATGGTGCCGCCATGCATCGCGAACAGCAGCGTCGAGCCATACAGGAACACGATCGATAGCATGTGGAACGGGTCGTAGTAGAGATTGCCGTATCGGACCGAGAAAGCCGCGGTCCAGTCGAGATGCGCGAAGATCCCGAACGGCACGCCCTCGCCCCACGAGCCCATCAGCAACGGGCGGATGAAGCCATCGACCAGATAGAGGAAGATCGCCGACGCGAATGCCCAGGCCACGTGGGTGCCCATGCCGAGGGCGCGCGCCCGCTGATAGACCCTGACCCACCACAGCAGGATCGCCGCGGTCAGGAAGAAGCCGGCCATCAGCCACCAACCTCCCAAGGCCAGCGGCGGAATGTGGAGCCCATAGGACGGTGCGGGCGGCTCCAGTGCCAGCCAGGGCAGTTGGCGAATGAACTGGATCGGGTCCCAATTCACCGAGGCCAGCATGTTGAGCCCGATGATCTCGAAGGCGATGAAACCGCAGATGAGGGACGCGATGCCGACGGTGCCGAGATAGAACGGCCCGACCTGCGCCGCACCGATGAAACCCATCAGGATCGAGGAGAACTTGCGGGTGCCGCGATTCTCGCTACCCCATTTGAGCGGGGCGCCGTCGTCGAGCGGTCCCTCCACGTGGATGCGGTTGAAAAGGTTCTGGTACTCGGTGCCAAAGGCCGTGCGGTAGTCGAACATGGGCTCAGCTCCACAGCGGCAGGTTTAGCCACCAGTTCCACCATTCCGGCCAGCCTCGGGTCCAGAATGGGCCACTGATGACGATGCAGATGGCGCTCCAGACACCGGCATTGATGGCGCAGAACCAGCCGAGCCGATGAATTCCGAGCGGTCCGATCGAATAGACGATCAGGTCGCGAAAGAACGAGTCCTCGAAGCCCGACGGCTTGACCGCCTCGTCAGCCGGTGGGTTCAGCGACGACAGGATCACGCCGCCATGCATGGCGAGGATGAAGGTGGTGGTGAAGAAGAACGTCACGGCGATCATGTGCGCCGGATTGTAGTGGAACTGCAGGTGCTGGTAGCCGACGTTCGAGACCCAGTCGAGATGACTGAGGATCCCGTACGGGAAGGCGTGACCCCATGCACCCATCAGCACCGGCCGGATCACCTCAAGCGTGAAGTAGGCCAGGATTGCTCCGCTGAAGGCGATCGGAACGTGCAATCCCATGCCGAGCTTGCGTGCGATCTCGACCATGCGGAGCGCCCACGAACAGAACGCCCCGAGTGCACAGAACGTGATCCACTGCCATAGCCCACCGGCCCGCATCGGCGCGAAACCCAGGCCATACCGGACGTCCGGCGGCGCGATGCTGATCTGCCAGACATTCCAGGTGGGCCCGATCGCGGCACCCCAGATGATCAGCAACGTGCCGACAAGGGTGAAGAACGCAGTGGTGACCCCGAAGAAGCCGACATAGAACGGACCGACCCAGAAATCGAAAAGGTCGCCGCCCACGAGGGTACCGCCACGAACGCGGTACTTGTACTCGAAGCTCAACATCGCCATCGACGGGATCTCCTGCCTGCGTGCGTTCAGGCTCTTTTCGTCACTGCGCTTTCGGCGTCTGCGGCAACGGCGTCATCTCCTGGACCTGCGACCCGACCAGGCGGTCATGGTTGGGGCCGTCGAGCCAGTTGAAGCGATCGGTGCTGAGCAGGATGAAATGGATCACCAGAGCAAGGGTCAGCAGAAACACGAACAGCGTGACCAATGCCCGACGGGGATCGAACAGGACCCAGATGCGCCACATGATTTCTGCTCCCTATGAAAAGGCGCTGACGAGCTGGTGCGCGGCAAGGGCGCCGTCCAGCATCGCCGCATGGTAGTTGCCGCCCCAGGGACGCCAGAGCCACGCCAGGATATGCGCGACGATGGCGACACTGGTGAAGATGATGAAGCTCAGGACAAAGATCCTGTTGAACTCCTGGGCTTCACCAGGGGTGAGGCCCGACAGGGTCGAGCGGGTTTCCGGATCAAGGGCCATCTGTTGTCTCCTGCGAGGGTCGCGTTTAAGTCGGACTGGTCGTCACACCGGAACCCGGTGGTCGATACCGAGGGACCGCCTGGCCCGCTCGACGGTGATGCGGGTCTCGTGTGCTGCCTCGGCGTCGCGCTCGATCCGTTCGCGCAACGCCTTGGCAGCCGATATCCGCACGATGAAAGGCTCCGCCTCGACATGGTCGTCGAGCAGCTCGGCAGCCGCGCCATCCCAGAGCATTTCCCGCTCCGACGATGTGCCGGCGTTGCGGCGGGCATGGGTTGCCTCGATCGCATCGAGGTCGGACGCCAACGGCAGCATGTTGAACAACGCGTCGAACAGAGCGTTGCAATATTCCTGAACGATGTATGTGGCGCCGGCATAACCCATGAACGGGGTGCCGGTGGCGCGTCGGATGACCGCACCGGGGAACGAGGCCGGCACGAAGATGCATCGCGCCTTCTGCTCGACCGCATAGATGCGCTCGTTGTTGGAGCCGAACAGCACCAAGGGCGGGGTGGCTTTCAGCGCCGCGCGGACCGCGAAATTATCCGGCTTGGCGCCGGGCTTGCGCGCGAACGAGAAACTGCAGGGGATGCCGAGCTCGTCCTGCAGGAAATGCCGCACGCCGCGCTCGTACGTTTCGGTGGCGACGATCGCGAAACTGCCGGTGGCAAAGAAGTCCTGCGTCACGCTGCGCCAGAGATCCCACACCGCCTTGATCGTGGTGCGCTTCTCGCGCTCGATGAACGGCTCCGGATCCAGGCCGGTGAGCTCGCCCAGACTGCGCAGGAATGCGGTGGTGGCGAACACCCCGATCGGCGCCTGCAGGTAGGGACGCCCGAGTTCCTCGCACAGCTGGCGCCCGAACTCCCGGTAGAGGCAGATATTGACCACCGCGTCGGCGAGCCGGGGGGTGTCGTTGATATGCGCCTCGAGCGGATAGACCAGGTTGACCGTGCAGCCGATGCCTTCCGCGAGTCGACGTATTTCCGCGATGTCGGATGGACTGTTGAAGGTGCCGTAGATCGCGCCGATGATGTTGACCTTCGGTGCGCTCGGTGCCTCCGAAGCAGCCTCGCCGGCCGCTCCCACCTTGCGGACCGTCGGCCGTGCCGCCGGCTTCTTCGTGCCGAACTGCGTCCAGAGCCAGAACAGCGCCCGGTCGGCGCACTGCCACTGGTCGTCGTCGATCGTGCGCGGGATGAAGCGCATCAGGTTCGAGCCTTCCGGCGTCACCCCGCCGCCGATCATCTCGGCGATGCTGCCGGTAACCACCACGCCCGGCATCTTCTGGTCGCCGACGCTGTTGGCGCGCCGCAGCGCACCCTCCGTGCCGTGCATCGACAGCGCGTCCTCGCCGAGTCCGGTGACGCTGACCGGCAGTTCATGCGGCGGCAGGCCGTCGGTGTAGTGCAGCACCGCCGTCACCGGCAGGTTCTCGCAGCCGACCGGCCCGTCGATGATCACGCGCAATCCGCTGATCGCGGAAAACACGTACACCGCGCCCCAGTATCCACCTGCCCGGTCGTGGTCGATGACCAGCATCGCCTCAGCCCGCCTTCGCGATGGAAGCCGGGGCGCCGGTGCCGAAGAACGACACCATGCGTTCGAACCGCTCTCGCCCGCGGGTCTGCGCGAGCACGATCTGCGCCATCGCGGCAATACCGGGGAGCCCGAGCAGCGGACGGCCGGACACCATGTTGGTGTAGTAGATCGCCGGGATGCCCTGCTCCTTGGCCTTCTGCACCACCGGCGTGGTGCCGATGGCGAGGTCAGGCTTGACGATGCGCATGGCCTCGAGATCCTGCTCGAGCGAGGCACGGAACTGCACGTGCACGCCGCGGGCTTCGAGCCAGATGCGGTCGGCCTCGGTCCAGTCCGTGCGCGGGCAGGCGGTGCCGACATAGGGCAGGTCCGCGCCGGCCTCGATCAGCAGCCTGGCCACCAGGAGCTCGGAGCCTTCGTAGCCGGACAGCGTCAGGCGGGCCTTGATCGGGTTGGCGACGAGTGCCGCACGCAGCGCCGGCAGCGACGCGTCGAGTGCAGCGTCGAGCGATGATCCGGGCAGGCCCAGTGCCGCCGCGATCGAGCCCAGCCAGGCCTCGGTGGCAGCCGCGCCGACAGGGCCGGAGGCGACGATCGGCCGGCCGGCGGCGGCGAATTCGCGGAACGAGGCGACATAGAACGGATGGATCGCCGCCACCACGTCGCAATCGAGCGCGCCGTACAGGTCGCGCCACTCCCGCGCCGGCACCGGCGGCGCGACCGCGAGCCCGAGCGGCGCCAGCAGCCTCGAGACGGCGACCGGATCGGCCGGGAACATCTCGCCGACCAGGGTGACGGTGGGCTGGTCCGAAGCCTGCCCGCGCGGGCGCTGCACCGGACCGGCGGCGATCTCCGCCCGCGCCGCCCGCAGCATCGCACCGGACAGCACGTCCTTGGCCTCGGCATGGGTCGGCACGCCGAAACCGGGCACATCGATGCCGATGATGCGCACGCCGTCGATCTGCTTCGGCAGGAGCTCGAGCGGCACCCCGGACGCGGTCGGCACGCAGAGATTGATGACGACGACCGCGTCATAGTCCGCGGGTTTCGCGGTCTCGAACACGGCCTCGCGGATGTCCTCGAACAGCTGGCCGCGGACCAGCGATTCCGAGTTGAACGGCACGTAGCCGACGCTGCGCCTGGCGCCGTAGAAGCGCGAGGTGAAGCTCAGCCCGTACACGCAGCAGGCCGAGCCGCAGAGGATGGTGGCGACCCGGCGCATGCGCAGCCCGACCCGGAGCGACCCGAACGCCGGGCACATCGATTGCGGCTGGTCGTGCGGTCCGCGTGGATAATCGGTGAGCAGGCGATCGAGCGTGTCGCTGCGTCCGGCGGCGCGTGCGGCCGCCACCAGGGTCTCGCGGCCGCCATGACAACCGGCATCCGCGGTGGCTGTCGCAGGCACGGCCGTTGCGTTGCCGCCGGCGCCGGGCTGGATGTCGATGTCCTGCATGATCAGGCGCCTTCGTAGATCACTTCGAGCGACGGAAGCTCGGCGGCGAGGGTGCCGGCCCACATGTCGTTCATCGTCGCCGGCTGCAGCACGACGTCCCGACCGACGGCATCGCCCTTGAACAGGTCGAGCAGGTTGTCGTGCGTGAGCGGATTCGGCCGCAGCGGCGGTGCCGCGTCGATCTGTTCCGCGAGGTCGGCGAAGATCGGCTCCCACGGGCTGCCGATGCTGCCGACGATCTCGTAGTTGGCGCTCTTGCGACGGATGTCGTCATCGGCCGGGATCGCGGCGAGCACCGGGATGCCGACCGCCTTGGCGAATGCGGCCGCCTCGCCGGTACCGTCATCCTTGTTGATCACCAGGCCGGCGACCCCGACATGGCCGCCGAGCTTGCAGAAATACTCGACCGCCGAACAGACGTTGTTGGCGACGTAAAGGGATTGCAGGTCGTTGGAGCCGACGACGATCACCTTGTGGCACATGTCGCGCGCGATCGGCAGTCCGAAGCCGCCGCAGACCACGTCGCCGAGGAAGTCCAGCAGCACGTAGTCGAAACCCCACTCATGAAACCCGAGTTTTTCCAGCAGCTCGAAACCGTGGATGATGCCGCGACCACCGCAGCCACGCCCGACCTCCGGGCCGCCGAGTTCCATCGCGAACACGCCGTCACGCTTGAAGCAGACGTCGCCGATCTGCACTTTTTCGCCGGCGGCTTTCTTCTTCGACGAGGTCTCGATGATCGTCGGGCAGGAGCGGCCGCCGAACAGCAGCGACGTCGTGTCGCTCTTCGGGTCGCACCCGATCAGCAGGACGCGTTTTCCGTGCTGAGCCATCGAGTAGGACAGGTTGGCGAGCGTGAAGCTCTTGCCGATGCCACCCTTGCCATAGATGGCAATGATCTGCGCCTCTTTCTTGGACTCTGACGCGTCACCTGCGATGATCGGGGTTTCAGCGTTCATGCCGGTGTTCTCCAATCGAGAATCATCTTGAGGCATTCGGGATCGTCGAATGCCGTCAGATAGGCCGCCTGTGCATCCACCGCCCGGCGGCGATGCGTGATCAGGCCGTCGAGCGAGAGCGTGCGGTCAGCGAGAAGTCGCTGCACCATCTTGAGATCGTCGGGCTTCCATTCCGCGACAATACGCAGGCGGGCCTCGCGCATGAAGGCCGGCGCAAATGCGAACGAGAGCGTGCCGGCGTAGAATCCGGCCAGAACGACCTCGCCGCCGGGAGCCAGCCGTGCAATTGCCGTGTCGAGCACCGCCATGTCGCCGCTGGCATCGATGATGGTCTTGTAGTCGCGCCGCGCGTCCTGCTCGGATGTCGAGACGGTATATCCGTCCGCTCCGGAGGCGCGTCCGGGAAGCGCTTCCCAGACCATCGGCGCCGGATGCCCGAGGGCGATGGTGATCCGCGCGATCAGGCGGCCCAGCACGCCATGTCCGATCAGGAGCTCCGGAGGCTGCAGCGCGATCGCGTGATAGGCCGTGGCTGCCAATGCAAGCAGGGTCCCGCGCTCGCCCATGCCGGCCTCGATCGGCACGACGCGGCTGCCACCCGTCACCAGCCTCGCCGCGGCGCCGCCGAACAGACCCCGCGTCGAGCCGAAGCAGCGTGCGCCTGGAACGAATACGATCTCGCCTTCCGAGCGACCCGAGCCGGCACCCGCCTCGATGATGCGCCCGACGGACTCGTAGCCCGGCACCAGCGGATACCCCATGCCGGGGAAGTCGGGCATGCGGCCGGTCCAGAGCAGTCGCTCGGTGCCGGCGCTGATGCCGCTCCAGTCGATATCGACGACCACGTCGTCCTCGCCCGGAGGTGAGAGATCCAGCAGATCCAGGCCGGCATGTCCGGGAGCGGTCATGACCACGGCGACGGTCTGCATGATTGGTCCTCCTGTCGCGTCTGTCTGGTGCGACGCCGGCATGTGTCAACCTAGCATGACAATCTTGTTAGGCAAGCTGGACTTACAGCTGCGGGTCATTTCGTGATCCGCGGGCCGAAATCAGTTGCGTGACCAGCGGCAGGTGCGTCGGCAAAGTCCGGCAGCGCGTGAAACCGGCGTCCCGCAGCATCCGGGTCAGGCGCGCAGCACTCCTCGGCATGCCGCGTCCCATCGCCAACAGGTAGAATCCGAAATAGGCGCCCCCCATGGCCGCGACGCCGGGCGTGTCGGCCATCGGCTCGACGATCAGCAGGGTGCCACCGGGGACGAGGGCCGCCCGGATCTTGCGCAGCAGCGCCATGACGGTCGCGTCGTCATGGTCGTGCAGGACCCGCACCACCGATACGAGATCGGCGCCGGACGGCAGCGCGTCCCGTTGGAAATCACCGCCATGCGTCGTGGTGCGCCCGGCAAGGCCGGCATCGGCCAGGCGTGCATCTGCAAGCGATACGACCGCGGGCAGGTCGAACAACGCCAGGCGCAGCCCGGGAGCACGCCGTGCCGCCGCGATCAGGAAGCTGCCGTCACCACCGCCGATATCGAGCAGCAGCCGGTGGCCGTCGAGCGGATAGGCGGCCAGGGCCTGCTCGGCGACCATCGCCTGCGACTCCGCCATCAGCGCGGAGTACGGCGCGACATCACTCTCCCGCAGCGCAGCCGCCTCGCCCGGCCCGGCATACGACCAGTAGCGACCGAGTCGGGTGGCGCCGGCCTCGCGGCGGAGCAGCGCTACCGGATCGCGCAGGTCGTCATAGAGCAGCGCGTGGTGGCGGATCATTGCGGTGACGCCGGCATTGTCGATCAGCGCCGCGCCGAGCGGACCGAGGCCATAGCGTCCGCCGCCGCGATGCCGGGTGATACGCAGCGCCGTCGCCGCATCCAGCAGTCGCCGTGCGGCATCGGGTGCGAGGCCGAGCGGAAGCGCCAGCGTTTCGGCGGTGGCCGGACCGCGGCGCAGCAGCTCCGGCAGATCGAGCTGCACGCAGGCGGTCAGGACCTGCGTATAGACGAACCCTCCGGCCAGATCGAAAAGATCCCGCGCCCGTCTGCGTGCGATCGGCCGTGTCAGCGGGAATGCCATTGCCGCGCGCCGGAAATGCCGGCTGCTCTGCAACCGGTCCAGCCACGACCCGAGCAGCATCACGCCGCCTGGGATGCCCCGGGACGCGACGGTTCGGCCTGAAGCGGGATCAGCGGCGACCCGGACGCCGGCATGACGGATCCCTCCGGCAGCAGCCGCCGCAACTCATGCCCGATCAGCGACACCAGCGCGGATCTGCCGACGCAGGCCGGGATCGACGCGACAGCCTCGGACACCAGCTGGTCCAGGTGCTCGCGTGCGCCGGACAGGCCGTGCAGCGAGACCGCACTCGGCCGGCCGAGTGCCCTGTCGCGGCCAGGCGACTTGCCCATCTGCGACGCGCTCGTCACCACATCGCGGATGTCGTCGGCGACCTGGTAGGCCTGCCCGAGACAATCGCCCAGACCGCGCCAGGCTGCCGGATCCGCACCGCCCACGATCGCCCCCGCCTCGGCGGCAGCGGCGAACAGCGACGCGGTCTTGGCCCGGTGATAGGTCGCCAGCACCACGTCCCGCTCGCACTCCCACGCCTGGCCCGCCGCCAGCCCGTACGGCGATCCGGCAGCGCGGGCCAGCAACACCATCAACGGGGCCAGCTTCCCGTCGCTCGTGATCCGCTGCGCCAGGACCTCGAAGGCGAGGACGATCAGCGCGTCACCGGCCAGCACCGCCAATGGCTGCCCGAAAGCACGATGCACGGAAGCGCGCCCACGTCGCAGCGGCGCGTCGTCGAAGCACGGCAGGTCATCATGCACGAGCGAGGCGCAGTGCAGCAGCTCGATCGCGGCGGCGGCGGCCCCGGCGGCATTCATGTCACCGCCACATGACGCGGCGACCGCAAGGCAGAGTCGCGGCCGGACCCGGGCGCCTCCCGGGAAGACGGCGTGCCGCATGGCATCGGCCAGTCGCGGTGGACCACCCGGACCTGCCGCTCCGGAGATCGCGTCATCCAGGACTCCGTCAAGCTGTGTCAGGATGTCCATCGGCACCTCCCCTGGTGACATGGCCGATTGTCAGATTGTTCTTCCTGATCATAGTGTCAGTTATGCATGACATCCTCAACCGTTGCTGGATGGAGATGTGACGCGATTGGGCCGTCGCCGTCGTGTCACGATCATCGGTGCCGGCATGGGCGGCCTCGCGGCGGCAATTGACCTCGCGCGCCAGGGTATCCAGGTCGATCTGCTGGAACGTCAGGCTGCACCCGGCGGCAAGATGCGGGTCGTACCGCTCGCGACCCCGCATGGCGAGGCCCGCTTGGATGCCGGGCCGACGGTTCTGACGATGCGCGACGTGTTCGAGGCGCTGTTCGAGGATGCCGGCAGCCTGCTCGACCGGCACGTCACGATGCATCCGGCGGAGATCCTCGCGCGCCATGCCTGGGAGGACGGCACGACCCTCGATCTGTTCGCAGACACCGCCCGTTCGGAACAGGCGATCGCCGAACTCGCAGGCAGCGGCGAGGCCAGGCGGTTCCGGTCGTTCTGCGCGTCCGCGGCACGGATCCATCGCACGCTGGACCAGTCTTTCATGCGGGCGCCACGGCCGAACGTGCTGTCGCTGACCTGGCGCGCCGGACCGCTCGCGCTGTCCCGGATCAGGCCGTTCACGCGCATGGCCACCGCACTTGCGCAGGAATTTCACGACCCCAGGCTGCGACAGTTGTTCGGCCGCTACGCCACCTATTGCGGCTCCTCGCCCATCGACGCGCCGGCGACGCTCATGCTGGTGGCGCATGTCGAGCAGCAGGGGGTCTGGCTGGTCGAGGGCGGCATGCACCGGCTTGCGGCTTCGATGGCGGAGCTGGCGACGCAACTCGGCGCAACACTGCGGTTCGATGCCCCGGTCCGGGAGATCATCGTCCACAACAAAAAGGCGGTCGGCGTGACGCTGGCGGATGGCGAGCACATCGAGAGCGATGCCGTGCTCTGCAACGCCGAGACCGCATCCCTGGCCGCGGGATCGTTCGGCGCCGACGCCAGAGCGGCCGCACGCCCGACACCCCTCCGGGCCCGATCATTATCTGCAGTCACCTGGAGCGTGGTGGCAGAGACTGACGGTTTCCCGCTGGTGCGCCACAACGTGTTCTTTTCCGGCGACGCGTCGGGCGAGTTCGAGGACATCTTCCGGCATCACCGCATGCCTGCCTCCCCGACCGTCTATGTATGCGCTCAGGATCGGGACGCCGGGCAGGATTGTTCCGGCCCGACGGGACCCCACGCCGGACCTGAACGCCTGCTTTGCCTGGTCAACGCCCCAGCGCTGGGCGACCAGGATCGTTTCGATGCAGTGGAGCTCGATGAATGCGAAACCCGGATGATGACGCGGTTGCAGCGCAGCGGCGTGCGGCTCAGGCCGGAGGTGATGCAACGGACCGGCCCGAGGGAGTACGCGGCGTTGTATCCGGGGACCGGGGGCGCGCTGTACGGTCCGGCGACGCATGGCTGGGCGGCATCGTTCAGCCGGCCGGGGAGTCGCTCGAGGCTGCCCGGCCTCTATCTGACCGGGGGCAGCGTGCACCCGGGTCCGGGGGTCCCGATGGCGGCGCTGTCGGGACGTCTCGCGGCGGCGCGGATCATCTCGGACCTCGTTTCGACCTCGTTGTCCCGCCGTCCGGCTATGGCTGGTGGTATCTCGACGCGCTCGCCGATGACGGACACACCGGCCTGACCGTGATCGCCTTCATCGGCAGCGTATTCTCGCCGTACTATGCCTGGATGCGCCGCCGGGGCGACGGGCGCGCCGAACGCCATTGTGCGCTCAATATCTCGCTGTATGGCGGCACGCGGCGCTGGGCAATGACCGAGCGGGGCGAGGCCAGCCTGCACCGCGACGCGCATCATATCGCGATCGGGCCGAGCAGCCTGAGCTGGCGCAACGGCGTGCTGGAGATCGAGATCAGGGAACGGTCGTTTCCGATCCCGCACGCGATACGCGGCCGCATCCGGGTGCATCCGGAGGCCATCACCGGGCATCGCGAGTCTCTCGATCCGGCCGGACTGCATCGCTGGTCGCCGATGGCGCCGCGTGCACGCGTGGAGGTCGAGCTCGACCAGCCCGGACTGCGCTGGAGCGGCAACGGCTATCTCGACAGCAATGACGGCGACGGTCCGCTGGAGGCCTCGTTCCGGCGCTGGGACTGGTGCCGCGTCCCGCTGCGCGACCGCACCGCGATCCTGTACGACGTCGAGGGTCGCGACGGGCAGAAACGCGAGCTCGGGTTGCAGGTTGCGCGTGACGGCAGCGTGTCACCGCTCGAGGCGCCGACGGCCGTGACCCTGCCACGCACGCGCTGGCGGCTGCCCCGCTTCACCCGCTGCGATACCGGCGGCACTGCGAGCGTGGTGCAGACGCTGCAGGATTCGCCGTTCTACGCGCGCTCCGTGCTGCAGACCCGGCTGCTCGGCGAGACCGCGCCGGCCATGCATGAGAGCCTCGATCTCGACCGCTTCAAGGCGCCGTGGACGCAGGCGATGCTGCCGTTCCGGATCCCCCGCGCGCTGAGGTGACGCGCCAGGCTGCCGATCGCGGACGCAAGCGGATCCACAGATCCACGAGGTGCGCGGCCAGCGACAGCAGCAGGCACAGCGCCAACCAGACCGGCGAGGCACTCCCGAGCGCCAGGCGCAGCGCCAGCATCAGCATGAAGCCGGCCGCAAGCGACGCCGCCCAACGCCCCGGCCGCCCGAAGCGCCACGCCAGCACCACGGCCTCCGCAAGCACCAGCAGCAGGATCGCGTCGATGATCCGGCCATCCGCGAACCACCAGGTCAGCATGCGAGCCGAAGCGCCGGGACGCTCTCCGCGAACAGCCGTTCGGTGAGCCCGGCAACCAGGTCCGGCCTCTCCTCATGCGCGAGGTGGCCGAGCCCGGGCAGCATCACCAGCTCGGCGCCCGGCAGCAGCCGACCGACCTCGAGGGTGGCCTTGGGCGGGATCATCCGATCGACTTCGCCACCGACCAGCATCACGCGGCAGTCGAGTTCCGGCAGCGATGGGGTGAGCGTGTCCAGCTGCCAGTGCGCCATCATCCGCAGCGCGCTCGACACGTGGCCGGGGTCGCTCAGCAGCTGCTGGTAGAGACGGATCCCCTCTCGGTCGATCTTCGAGCCGGTATTGTCCATGAAATGCCGCAGCCAGGCGCGGTTGCCGGCATGCAGCGAGAACAGCCGCGGCACCAGGGTGCCGGCAGCGAGCAGCCGCGCGGCGGCAGGAAAGATCTGCGACGATGGCCCCTTGAGCGGCAGCAGCGCGCCGTTGAGGCTGATCATCGCCGCGGGAGCGATGCTGCCATCGAGAGTCATGCGGGCCAAGAGGGCGGCGCCCGCGGAATGGCCGATGGCAATCATCGGCTTCATTGCGAGCTGATCCAGCAGACGGCCCAGCAGCCGCGCCTGGCCGGCGAGCGACATCAGCTCCGGACGCGGCGCCTCGGTGAAGCCGTGGCCCGGAAGATCGGGTGCCACGACGGTGAAGTTGCGCGCCAGCAACGGCATCAGGTCGCGCCAGGAGTGGGTGGCAGCGCCGGTGCCGTGCAGCAGCAGCAGCGTCGGCCCCTCACCCATGATCTGCACATGCCAGCGCAGCGAGCCGGCTTGCACGAAGCGGCTGCTGGCGCGGTTCGGCCAGCCCTGCCCCTGGGTCTCCCAGTTCATCGCGGCCCCTTCATGCGACGAGAGCCCGGACGGCGCGTGACAGCAGCGCCGGCTCGCTCCGCGCCAGATGCAGATAGGGCGCGCCCATGGCGGCGGCCAGACCCTCGGCCTTCGGCTGTGCGCGCGGCGCGATATCGACCAGCAGCGCGGGGAGCCCGGCGGCCCGCAACCGGGAGGCGCTCTCGGTTGCGTCGCGTCCGGCCTGCACACGCCCGGCAGTTCCGTCGCGGGCGATGTTGGCGCGGCCGTCGGTGAGCGTCACGATCAGCGTGCTCTCGCCACGGCGACGCAGGCCGCTCGCCAGCAGGATGGCGGCATCGAGCCCGGCCGCCAGCGGAGTGCCGCCGCCGCTGGTCATCGCGGCCAGGCTGCGACGGGCGCGGGCGAGCGCACCGGTCGGCGGCAGTAGCAGCTCCGTCCCGCCACCCCGAAACACCAGCAGCGCCACCCGATCGCGCCGCACGTAGCATTCGCCGAGCAGCAGCTCGATCGCGCCCTTGGCCTCGGCCAGACGATGCAGGGCGGCCGAGCCGGAGGCATCGACCAGAAAGATGGCGGTGCTCCGGGGGCGCCGGCTGCAGCGGATCACGTGCAGGTCCGAGCCACGCACCAGCAGGCGTGGCAGGGCTCCGGCCTCGGATGGCCGGGCGGCCGCGCGACGCGATCGCTGCCACGGTGCGGCGCTGCGCAGGGTCTCGACCAAAGCCAGCCGGTTGCCGCCATTGGGCGTGCCGCGCCGCGGTGCCAGCGGACGCCCACGCGTGCCCATGACGTCGCCATGGCCATTTCGGCCGGCGGCGGTCGCCGTGATTCGAGAACCCGGGCCGGATCCGCGATCGAGCAGCCCAGCCGGCACCGCGGCGGCTGCGGCCGCGAGCACGCTCTCCTGCATGGCCTCCGGAGCCGGACCTGCCTCGGATGCGGCCTGCGTCGCCGCATCGCCCTCGGTCGGGGAAACGTCCTCAGGCTGCTGGGCGGCCGCTTGATCCCTGCCAGGGTTGGCCGGGGAAGTTCCGGCATCCGCCTGCTCCGGCGAAGGCGCCGGTTCGGGGTGCGGCGCATTCTCGGCCGGCGGCTCCGACACCGGAAGCCGGGTAGCGCGCGGCGCCAGCACGAGGCCGGCTGCGAGTGCCGCATCCTCGCCATCCACCTCGGCGCGGCCGGCAAGCGAGGCCGCGGCCCGGGCGATCCGCGCGGCCAGCAACGTCGCCCGCAGCGGCGCGATGCCCAGCGCTTCCGCCGCGTGGCACAGCGCGTCCATGACCGGATCCGGACACCGAACCGCCCGGAACCCACGCCGCGCGGCCGCCAGACACATCGTCGCCGCATCCCCCGCGCGGATGCCGTCGAGCTCGACCCGGATCGCCACCCGGTCCAGCAACACCGCCGGCAATGCCTCGTCCGGCTCGCCTTCATCGAGGAGAACGAGACCGAGTGCGTCCAGTCCCGGCGCATGCTCCGCGTCGAGCGCGCCGCATAGCAGGGCCGCCGTCTCGCCGGTCAGTCGCTCGGCCGAGGCGACCAGCAGGACACCACCCACCGATCGGTCCAGCAGCCCCTGGCGCCAGACCGGCCGCGCAGCGAGCAGCGTCGCCGACAGGTCGAGCTCGCCCAGCAGCGCCTCGGCGGTCGGCAGCACCGGGCAGCGCAGCACCGGCATGGTGGCGGGAAGCGGCTCGCGGAGTGCCTGCAGGAACGCCGCCCGGGTCGGCCCCGCGCCGGACCTCACATGCAGCACCAGCCGGCCCGGCTGCACCGCGAACAGTCGCGCCGCCAGCAGCGCGCGATCCCAGGACGGCGCGCCCCCGGACGACCCCGCTTCAGGCATCGTAGAGTTCGGCCAGCGCCCGTTCGACGCGGGGCGTAGCGCTGCCCTCATCGAGCGGGTTGCGCCGCATCCGATGGCGCAGCGCCGGGATCGCCACCGCCCGCAGGTGGTGCTCATCGACCACCGGGTCGTCCTGGAAACAGGCAAGCGCGCGTGCGGCCCGCAGCAGGGACAACTCGCCGCGCAGCCCGTCGGTGCCGAGTGAGAGGCACAGCCGCGCCACGCTCTCCAGCACCGGCTCCGGCGTCTGCACGGCAGCCAGCCTGGCGCGCGCTGCCACGATGCGCTCACGCAGCACGAGCTCGGGGCCGCTCCAGTGCTGCAGGAACGCATCCGGATCGGTGTCGAAGGCCTCGCGCCGACGCAGCACCTCGATCCGCTGCGCGAGCACGGTCGGCGTGGTGACCTCGACCGCCAGGCCGAAGCGGTCGAGCAGCTGCGGGCGCAGGTCGCCCTCCTCGGGGTTGCCGCTGCCCACCAGCACGAACCGCGAGGGGTGGCGGATGCTCAAACCCTCGCGCTCGACCAGGTTCTCGCCGGATGCAGCGACGTCGAGCAGCAGGTCGACCAGATGGTCCTCGAGCAGGTTGACCTCGTCGATGTAGAGGAAGCCGCGATGCGCGCGGGCCAGCAGACCCGGCTCGAAGCGCTTGGCGCCGTCCGCCAGGGCCCGCTCGAGATCGAGCGCACCGACCACGCGATCCTCGGTGGCGCCGAGCGGCAGGTCGATGGTGGGGACCGGCACGGTTTGCGCGCGCAGACGCGGTGCGGCGCCCGGCGGCCGACAATGCGGGCAGTCGGCGGCCGGGCAGTCCGGGTCGCAATTATAGAGGCAGTCGGCGACCACGCGGATCGATGGCAGCAGGGCCGCCAGCGCCCGGATCGCGGTGGATTTGCCGGTGCCGCGGTCGCCCAGCACCAGCACCCCGCCGATGCGCGGATCGATCGCCGCCAGCACCAGAGCCTGAGTCATTTCCTCCTGGCCGACGATCGCGGTGAACGGAAAACAGCGACGGACGGGTGCCGCCGGGCGAGCTTTGACGGTCGTACGCTGCAGTCGCGGCCGGGCCTGGTCGGCTGCGGGCGGGAAGAACGGAACCGGCAACACACCGTGCATCAGGCACTCCTGCGTGTGGCGAGCGCTGCCCATTCGGTGCCTATCGCCTCCGCCAGCCGGGCGATGTCCTGGTCGTCGTGCATCGGCGTCGGCGTCAGGCGCAGCCGCTCGGTGCCACGCGGCACGGTCGGGTAGTTGATCGGCTGCACGTAGATGCCGTGCCGCGTCAGCAGCCGGTCGGTCAGCCGCTTGGTCTCGATCGGATCACCGACGATCACCGGCACGATGTGCGAGGCGTTTTCCAGATGCGGCACCTGGTGCTCGTCGAGTGCTCGCCGCACCGCCATCACCCGCTCGGCATGGCGGGCACGCAATGCGTCGGCGCCGCGGACCACCCGGATGCTGGCGCAGGCGCCGGCGGCGATGGCCGGCGGCAGCGCGGTCGAGAAGATGTAGCCGGAGGCGAACGAGCGCACGAAATCGCACAGCGCGTCCGAGGCGGCGATGTAGCCACCGACCACCCCGAAACCCTTGCCGAGCGTGCCCTCGATGATGGTCAGCCGGTCGGACACCCCCTCGCGCGCGGCGATCCCGGCGCCCTGCGGCCCGTACAACCCGACGGCATGGACCTCGTCGAGGTAGGTCATGGCGCCGTGACGCTCGGCCACGTCGCAGATCGCGGCGATCGGCGCGATGTCGCCATCCATCGAATAGATGCTCTCGAAGGCGATGATCTTGGGCGCGTCCGGGTCCAGGCCGGACAGGATGCGATCGAGATCGGCGGCGTCGTTATGCGCGAAGATGTGGCGCTCGGCGCGGCTGTGCCGGATGCCCTCGATCATCGAGGCGTGGTTGCCGGCGTCGGACAGCACGATGCAGCCGGGGATCCGTGCCGCGATGGTGCCGAGCGTCGCCCAATTCGACATGTAGCCGGACGCGAACAGCAGCGCGCGCTCCTTGCCGTGCAGGGCGGCGAGTTCCTGCTCGAGCTCGACATGGGCGATGCTGGTGCCGGCGATGTTACGCGTGCCGCCGGCGCCGGCGCCGAGACGGTCGAGGGCGTCGTGCATCGCCTGCATCACGTCGGGATGCTGGCCCATGCCGAGATAGTCGTTCGAGCACCAGATGGTGATCTCGCGTGACGGGCCGCCGGCGGGATCGTGCAAGGTGGCGCGCGGGAACTTGCCCGCGTGGCGCTCGATCTCGGCGAACACGCGATAATTGCCGTCTGCACGCAGGCGCTCGATCTGGCGACGGAAGAAGCGTTCGTAATCCATCCTCGTCCGCCCTCAAGCCGCGACGGCGAGCGCGACACAGCCGTCGAACGCGGCCTGCAGACGCATCTCGTCGAGCCTGCGCCCGATCGCCACGACCCGCGGCAGCTCGTCCTCCCTGGCCGCGAACGCCACCATGTTCACGCGGCCGCCGGCGATGTCGAAACGCACCCAGCCGCCGCCCGCCTGCGCGATGCCCTTCAGCCGCTCGACCTCGCCATACTGGCCGGCCAGGGTCCGCCCGAGCACGTCAGCCAGGTGCTGCGGATCGAGCGTCCCCGCGAGCGCACCGCTCCACGAGGACAGGTCCGGCCCGTGCGCGTGCGCGCCATGTGCGTCGTGCGGCTCGTGTGCTTCGTGCGCGTGCGGTGCCTCGTCCGCGTGTTGTGCTTCGTGCGCATGGTGATGGTGGTGGTGCGCGTGTTCCGCCGGCGGCCCGGCCACAGCGGGAACGGCCGGATCGGCCACCGGACGCGCGTCGGCCGCCAGCCGCGGCAATGCGGCCTCATCCTCGATCTCGCCGAAGCTCGCGAGCATGATCCGCGCCCGGCGGTTCTGCATCCTGAGCGTGTTCTCGATCAGGTGCCGCTCGGCCGGCGACACCAGGTCGGTCTTGTTGAGAATGAGCTCGTCGGCGAGCCGGGCCTGTGCTTCCAGATGCGTCGGCATGCGGGCGAAATCCCGCAGGAAGCTGCCGGCATCGATCACCGTCGACACCTGCAGGCCACGCACCATCGGCTTGATGTCCGGCTGCGACAGCACCGCGATCAGCGAGGCCAGGTCTGCAACACCGCTCGGCTCGATCAGGATCCGGTCCGGCGCATGATCGGCGATCACCGCGTTGATCTGGCGGCCGAGATCCTGCTTGAGCGAGCAGCAGATGCAGCCGTTCGGCAGCTCCACCACCGCGGCACCCTGGTCGCCCAGCAGGCTGCCATCGATCCCGGCGGCGGCGAAGTCGTTCACCAGCACCACCGTGCGCGGCCCGATGCCGCCGGCCTTCTGCTGGCCGATGCGGCGCGCCATGACCGTGGTCTTGCCGGCACCCAGGAAGCCCGCCACCACCTCGACATCGACCGCCGACACCGGCTTGCGCGAGCGCAGGCTCCAGTTCCAGAGGGCGGCGCCCGGCAGCGGCAGCATCAGCAGCCAATGTTCCAGGATCGCCAGCGCCATCAGCGTCGACAGGAAGCAGTATCCGGCGGCATCGAACCGTGTCACGCCGGGCGCGTCCGCCGCCTGCACCAGCTTCACCAGGATCACCGTCGAGATGGTGATCGAGACCGGAAACAGCAGGTTCATCGGCTTCTTGGTAAGGAACGACTTCAGGAACTGCAGGTGCTCCGGCAGGAACTCCTCGTTCAGGTTGCGCACGCCCAGGAACACGTTGAGCTTCGCACTCTGGTGCATCCACCACAGCACCATGAAGGTCCAGGTGCCGATCTGGTTGCGGCCGCCCCAGGTCAGCGCGACCACGATGATCGCGGCCCCGATGATGGCGAGCTCGTGCCACAGGCTGGTCTGGATCGCATGGCCGAAATGCCGCCAGCCGCTGCAGCCGTCGGCGCAGGGCGCCCGGCGCGGGCCGGTCACGTAGCCCATGTAGAACGAGATTTCCTGCCAGCCCCAGGCAAGCAGTCCGAACGTGAAGGCGAGATAGGCGCCGCGCAGGGTGAGGTCGCCGCGTGTCGCCCAGAGGCCATAGAACGACCCGAACAACAGCACCGTGGCGCCCAGCAGGCTCCAGCGGAACGTGCGCCGCGGCAGCCCGTCGAGATACATGATCACGCCGGTGCTGAACCACCAGACGAACAGCGCGAACAGCGCCGGCAGGACGTAGAGCGACATCGGCTGGTTCCTACCAGGTTGGCTGCAGACGGACACCGGCCGGCAACGTGCGATGCTTGACCGGCAGAAGATACAGACGGGCAAAGGCCAGACCCGCGGCACCGGACAGCGCGATCCGCTGCACGCGCGCGGCAAACCCGCCGCGTGCGCGTGCCGCATCGATCCGCCGCGACAATCCGCGCAGCCGTTCGAAGCCGCGCAGGAAGGCCGGATTGTCGAGATCGAGCGCCACCGGAAACACCTGGCCGGCGATCTCCTGGGTGATGCGGAACACCTGCATGTCGTACTCGGTCGGATCGAGCCCGAGGGCGGCGTGGAAGACCGGTCGCGAATGGTCGCGCACATACATCGTCGCGAACACCGCCAGCAGGAAGAAGCGGATCCACAACAGGTTGCGACCGCGCAGCAACGCCGGATCGGCACGCATCAGCAGCGCGAACGCCTCGCCGTGGCGGAACTCGTCGCCGCACCAGTTTTCGAACCAGGCAAAAATCGGATGGATGCGGCGCTCCGGATGCCGCTCGAGCTGCCGGAAGATGCTGATATAGCGCGCATAGCCGATCTTTTCCGACAGGTAGGTCGCGTAGAACACGAATTTCGGCTTGAAGTAGGTGTATTTCTTGGCGCGCGCGAGAAAGCCGAGATCGATGCCGACCTCGAAATCCTTCAGCGAGCTGTTGATGAAACCGGCATGACGGGCCTCGTCACGCGCCATGCAGCCGAACAGCGCGTGGATGTCGGGGTTCTTGATGCGCTTGCGGATCTCGGCATAAAGCACGCAGCCGGAAAACTCCGCCGTCACCGAGCTGATCAGGAAATCGAGCAGCTCCGTGCGCAACTCCTCCGGCATCGATGACAAATCGACATCGAAGCGGGCATCGCGGATGAAATGGCCGCGGTTCGGATCGGCCTTCATCTCGGCGATCAGCGCGTCCCACTCGGTGCGCACCAGTCCGACATCGAGCCGGTCCATGTAGTCGAAATCCGTGGTGTAGAATCGCGGACTGAGAACCGTCTCCTCGGGCGGGGCGGCGCGTTCCGACGAGCGCTTGCCGCCGGTTCGCACGGCCGGCCCATGCGCGTCGCGCTTCGGCTCGGCCAGCTGCCGCAGATCGGGATCGAGCACGTCGCTCATGGTGTGTCCTTCGCGTCGAAGCCGACCTCGTAGAGGCTGGTGAGGAAGAAGACCGAGACGGCCCGCGTCCACGCCTGCAGCAACGGACCGGCACGTTGCACGGTGATCCGGCATTCCCGGGTCAGGCTCTCGCCATCGGCGATCCGGGTCGGCGCGTCGTGCAGATGCACCACGTCGCCGGGATTGATCTCGACATCCTGCGGCACCGCGTACGCGTGCAGGCTGTCGAAGCTGTGCTCGATGTCGAGCAGGCAGTGCGCCTGCACCTGGCGTGAGCCACCGATCATTTCCGTGCCCCTTCGCCAAGATACCCGGCGAACACCGCCTCGTTGGTCGGCCCGAAGCTTTCGATGTCGATATGCATCGGCGCCGACGGATCGTTCAGCACCAGCCGGCCGTCATCGAGCCGCTCGAGTATGTATGGGCCGTCCAACGGCGCGCGATAGCGGTGACGCATCACCTCCAGCGCGTGCACCAGCCCGCGCGCGAAGCCCTGGTCGGCCACCGGGATCGTGGCGATGGTCCGGCCGCTATCGGCGTCGCGCACGATGATGAGGTCGTTGGCGGCGTCATCGAAGCGCAGGCGTCGTTCGGCCTGGACCCGCGCCGGCGTGGAGTTGTGCGTCGGGATCATCGCCACGACGCCGACCAGCGCGAAGGCCGACAGCGCGATCAACGGCGGCAGCGGCACCCGGCGTCGCACCTGAACCGGAGACATCGCGTTCATGCGCCTGCGTCCGCAGTGGCACGCGCAGCCTCACGCACACGGGGGGCCGGTTCCTGCAGCGAGGCCGGCTGCGTCGCTTGCCCTGCGCTGGCAGCCAGCGCCGCCGACAGCAGCTGTGCCACGCGCGCGGCATCCGGAATGGCGCGCAGCATCGGCTGCACCCGGTTCATCCGCCATGGGCGGACATGCGGCCAGAGCTGGGTGAACCCGATCCGCGTCGGGCCCTCGAGCAGCAGCGGGATGTCGCCGGTACCGTCCGGATTGAGCCTGAGCGAGGCTCCGTCGATCGCCTTGTACGGCAGGTTGATGCTCATCGACAGCGCGATGCCGGCCTTCAGCACGACGCGACGCTCGGTGATGGTGTACATCGTCGTGCGCGCCACCAGCCACGCATACAACGCCGCCATGCCAAGGACGAACGACCCCAGCACCGCCAGCGTGGCGAGCGAGAACCACATCCGGTACGAGCCGGTGCGGACGGCGACAACCAGGCACCAGACCATCAGGACGGCGAAATATGCGGCGATCGCCCGCACGTGCAGTGCCCGCCGCAACAGCACGCGCCACTCCGGACTGCCCTGCCAGAGCAGCGATTCGTTCGCCGGCAGCGGTGCGGGAAGACCCGATGCCGACCCCATCGGGCGCAAGCCCTTGCGGTCGTCGCCGGGCGCGTTGCCGTGGCGAAGAACGCGGATCCGGTTCACAGCAGAGGGCCCCGGCGGGCCGGCGTGGCAAACAGCGCCCCGCCGCCGAAATAGGCCAGGATGCGGTCCTCCTCGAGCCGGGTCGTCACGTTCGGCAGGCGGGTCCGCGGAATGAACTCGAACTGCGACGCAAGCAGGGCACGCACGGAGACCGTGCTGGTCCGCGCCCGGAACCGCACGAAGGTCTGCGGCACCAGCACTGGGCCGACCAGGGGATCAGACAGCTGCAGCTCGAGATAGACGACCTCGTTCTCGACCTCGTCGATCCAGACATCGATGACGTGGCCTGCAACGATGTTGTCCGCACCGACGACCGGCCAGCCGATCGGGTTCGGCGTGCGCGGATCGAGGGAATACTGCTCGAGATCGCGCATCGGCCGGAACTTCACGGCGCCGTCGATGGTGAGGTCCGGCAAGTCCTCGCGCACCGCCCAGGCGGCAGGCCCGATGCCGTCGAGAAACGGGTCGCCGAGCGGCTCGATCGGTGCGCCGGGAAACAGCGCCGCCGGCCGTGCATTCAACTCGTTGCGCGGGTCGGCGAGACCCGGATTCTGCGCGATCCCGCCATGGTAGAGGCGGAAGAACTTGATATCCACGGGCGGAAAACCCGGTGTGATCGGGCGTCCGACCTGGCCTGGGACCTCCGACACGAGCGGGTAGCCCTCACGGTGATTCTCCCGGATCAGGTAGAGAACCAGCCCGAAGAAGAACCCCCAGAACACGTAGAGCGCCACCTGCGCCACATCGACGTAACCCGTCAGCGCGCCTCTCAGCATTGGCCGGTCTCCTGTTGTCGGGATGAAAAGACGGCGGTCCCGGGCACTGGAGCACGGGCCTGCAGCCGGAAGCTCACCAGCGGCCCGAGTGCCGCGAGGGTGACGAAGAGCAGAATGATCTCGAGGGTATAGACTGCGTCGTAACCGACCGATTGCGACGCCAATCCGGGTCCGAACCGGCCGGATCCGGCCAGAGCGCTGACGCCGTCGCGCAAGCCCGCACCGAGCGCGATGGCAGCCCCGGCGGCAAAGGATTGCACCGCTCCCCAGGTGCCGAGCGCCAGTCCGGTGCTGCCGGCCTCTGCCGCATCCATCGCACCCGACAAGGTCCCGGCGAGGAACAGCGCGCTCCCGAAGCCCACCAGGGTGGTCCCGATCGCGAACAGGCCGGTGCTCTCGGCCGGCGCCGACACGATCACCGCGGGAAACGCCAGCAGACCGGCCAGCGTACCGATCGCCGCCACGCGGTAGCGATCCATGCCGCGCAGCAGCAGCCGCGCCGACAGTCCGAAGCCGAGCAGGCCCCCGACCGCCAGAAGTGCCGTCAGCGCAGTCGTCACCCCCACCCGCAAATGCAGCACCTGGCCGCCATAGGGCTCCAGCAGCACGTCCTGCAGGCTGAAGGCGATGGTGCCGAACCACACGGCTGTCAGGCGGCGTCGCAGATTCGGCTCGGCCTGAAGGGCGCGCCAGGCGTCGCGCAGCAACACGCGCGGCAGGGCGATGCCGGGCGTCGATGGCGCACGCGGCTCCTGCTTCCAGAGTGCCACGCCGTTGAGCAACACGGTCACCACCGCAGCCCCCTGCACCACCTGGATCAGCCGTTTCTCGCTGAACTGTGCGAGCAGGACGCCGAATACCAGCGCGCTGGCGACCACCCCCACCAGCAGCATCACGCACAGGAGCGCCACGACCATCGGCCGCGAGCGCGGTGGCGTCAGGTCGGTGGCGAGCGCCAGTCCGACCGTCTGGGTCATGTGCAACCCGGCGCCGACCAGCAGGAACGCGAACGCCGCCCCGAGCTCGCCGACGATCGGCGGTGCCAGGCCGCCCTCGGAGAGCAGCAGCAGCGCGAACGGCATGATCGACAGGCCGCCGAACTGCAGCATCGTGCCGATCCACAGATACGGCACGCGCTTCCAGCCGAGCAGCGACCGGTGGGTATCGGAGCGGAAGCCGATCACCGCGCGGAACGGCGCCAGCAGCAGCGGCAACGCCACCATCAGCCCGACCAGTCGCGCCGGCACGCCGAGCTCGACGATCATCACCCGGTTCAGCGTACCGATCACCAGCGCCACCGCCATGCCGACCGAAACCTGGAACAGCGACAATCGCAGCAGCTGCGACAGCGGGATGCCGATTTCCGTGATCCCGACACGCGCCTCGGCGATCGGCAGAAACCGCAGCCCGACATGGCTCCAGCCGCGAACGAGGGCGCCGGCGGGTTTCACGAGATCACCAGCTCCATTGCCTGCGAGATGTAGAAGCCGCTCTCGACACGCAGGCTGCGGCCCGGGTGCAGGCCGGCGTTTCGCAGCAGGCCCTCGATGCGGCGGGGCGACACCGGCTCGATTGCCGGCGCGCGATCACCACGCGGGAACAGCCGACCCACGGCATGCATCGCGGTCAATGCCGGCGTCCGTGGCGCGAAGGTGAAGGCGACCGAGCGACGGGCACGCGCGGCCAGCGCCTGGACCGCCTGCGCCATGTCGGGCGCCGGGTAATGGATCAGCGAGTCCATCGCCACGACGTGGTCAAACACGCCGAGCGACGCATCGAGCATGTCGCCCGGCAGGAACCGCACCCTGCCGGCGACATCCACCGGCAGCCGCTGGCGAGCCAGGTCGAGCAGCTTCGGCGAAAGATCGACCGCGACCACCTCCGCACCGCGCCGCGCTGCCTGGACGGCCAGGCTGCCGGTGCCGCAACCGGCATCGAGCACGCGGCATCCGGAAAGGTCGGCCGGCATCCAGTCCAGCAGGGTGGCGCGCATGCGGTCGCGACCGGCGCGCACCGACGCCCGGACTTTCCCGAGCGGCGCATCCGAGGTGAGTTTCGCCCAGGCCTCGAGGGCCGTCCGGTCGAAATACGTCTCGAGCTGCGCCCGACGCTTCAGGTATGTCGCAGCCTGCATCACTCGTATCCGAGCAGGTCGAAGATGTCGCGATCCTTCATCGGCTGCGCGGTCAGCGGCTCGACACCGTCCCAGAGGCTCTGCGCCAGACGCAGATACTCCGCCTGCACCGCATCCACCTCAGGCGAGCTGTCCATCTCGAACAGCGTCGATTTCTTGAGGCGCGAGCGACGGATCACGTCCAGATCGGGGAAATGCGCCAGCGTGCGCATGCCGACCGCCTGGTTGTAGCGCTCGATCTGGTCGACATCGGCGCTACGATTGACGATCACCCCGCCCAGCCGGACATCGTAGTTGCGCGCCTTCGCCGCGATCGCCGCGACGATCCGGTTCATCGCGAAGATCGAGTCGAAATCGTTGGCCGCGACGATCAGCGCCTGGTCGGCATGCTGCAGCGGTGCCGCGAAGCCGCCGCATACGACGTCGCCCAGCACATCGAAGATCACCACGTCGGTATCCTCGAGCAGGTGATGCTCACGCAGCAGTTTCACCGTCTGCCCGACGACGTAGCCGCCGCATCCGGTTCCGGCCGGCGGCCCGCCCGCCTCGACGCACATCACGCCACCCGTGCCCTCGAACACGAAATCCTCCGCGCGCAACTCCTCGGGATGGAAATCGACCGATTCCAGCACGTCGATGACCGTCGGGATCAGGCGCTTGGTCAGGGTGAAGGTGGAGTCGTGCTTCGGATCGCAGCCGATCTGCAGCACGCGATGGCCGAGCTTCGCGAACGCCGCCGACAGGTTCGACGATGTCGTGCTCTTGCCGATGCCGCCCTTGCCGTAGATCGCGAACGTCCGGGCCGCTCGGGCGCCACGCTGCGCATCCAACGTGACCTGAACGCTGCCCTCGCCGTCGCCGCAGGGCGCGCAACCGGATACCGCTTCGCGGAGGAGTGTTCGTACATCGTTCATGATCAGGCCGCCACTTCCGTGAGAATGCCTTCGACTCGGTCTTCGAGTTCGTCGCTTGCCTCGTGCAGGCTGTCCAGCATCGCCGCATCGGGCGACCAGTATTTCCGGTCGCTTGCCTCGATCAACCGGTTGATGATCTGCGCCGCTGCGGTCGGGTTCAAAGCCGACAACCGATCCCGCATGCTCTTTTCCTGCACGAAAGTCTCGGTGATCTGCCGATACACCCAGGGTGCGACCTGGCCGGTCGTCGCAGACCAGCCGAGCGTGTTGGTGACCTGGGCCTCAAGATTTCGCACACCCTCGCCGCCATGCGCGAGCAGCGCCTCGTAATAGACCGGGTTCAGGGTGCGTGTGCGCGTCTCGAGCGAGATCTGCTCGCCCAGCGTCCGCACCAGTCCGGCGCCGCGGGTCTGGTCGCCGATATAGACCGGCACCTGCTCGCCGCGCGCCCGCTGCACGGCACGTCCGATGCCGCCGAGCGTGTCGTAGTAGTGGTCGATGGTGGTGACACCCACCTCCACCGATTCGAGGTTCTGGTAGGCGATATCGACGCTCTTGAGGATCTGCCCGAGCAGGGCGTCATGCCGGCGCGAGACCCCATCGACGCCGTACGCATGACCCTTGCGTGCGACGAACATCTCGGCGAGCTGGTTCTCGTCGTTCCAGCCGCCCTGCCCGACCAGCAGGTTCACGTTGGAGCCATAGGCGTCGCTCGCATTGCCGAACACCCGCAACGCCGCCTCCTCGAGCGAAACGCCGTGCGACGCGACAAAGGCCAGCGCATGCCGGCGGATGAAATTGAGTTCGCCCGGCTCATCGACCGAGGCGGCCATCAAGGCGGCTTCGGCAAGCAGGCGCATCTGCAGCGGCAGCAGATCGCGGAAGATGCCAGACAGCGTCAGCACCACGTCGATCCGCGGCCGGCCGAGCCGCTCGAGCGGCACCAGCTGCGCGCCGACCAGTCGCCCGTAGCTGTCGTGACGCGGCTCCGCTCCCATCAGCCAGAGCGCCTGCGACAGCGGGCCGCCCTCGCTCTTCAGATTGTCGGTGCCCCAGAGCACCATCGCGATCGTCTCCGGGAGGGCGTGACCCTCCTCGCAATGGCGGGCCAGCAGACGCTCGGCCTGCAGCGCACCATCCTTCACCGCGAACGCGCTCGGAATGCGGAAGGGATCGAGCCCGTGCAGGTTGCGGCCGGTCGGCAGCATGTCCGGGCTGCGCACGAAGTCGCCGCCCACCACCGGCCGGACGAACCTGCCATCGAGCGCATGCAGCAGTGCCGGAAGCTCGTGATCCTCGGCCAGCAGGGCGTCGAGCTCGGCCCGGCGTACCGGATCGTCGATCATCGCGGCATCGAGCATGGAGCGGCGTGCGGCCTCGTCGAACGGCCGCCCGACCACATGCAGCCCGTGCGGGATCAGGGTCTGTTCGAGCTCATGCAGGCTGGTCCTCAGGCTTTCGATCTGCCGGTCGGCATCGTCGTCCCAGTCCGGGCTGGCCTCGGCCAGATCCACGGCGGCGGCCTGCGCCTGCACCAGCGCGCCCAGCTGATGGCGCTGCTCCGGATCGGTCCCGGGCTCCATCCATCGCCAGCGATCGATCGACGCCTTCAGGTCGAGCAGGCCGCGATACAGGCCTGCGGTGCCGAGCGGCGGCGTCATGTAGCTGATCAGCGTGGCCCCGGAGCGACGCTTGGCCAGCATGCCCTCGGACGGATTATTCGCGGCGTAGAGGTAGTAGTTCGGCAGGTCGCCGATCAGCCGGTCCGGCCAGCACGCGCCGGACAGCCCGGCATGCTTGCCCGGCATGAACTCCAGCGCGCCGTGGGTGCCGAAATGCAGCACCGCATGCGCGTCGAAATCCTCCGAGATGTAGCGGTAGAACGCAGAAAACGCGTGTGTGGGGGCCGAGCCATGCTCGAACAGCATCCGCATCGGATCGCCCTCGTAGCCGAACGATGGCTGGATCCCGACGAGCACGTTGCCGAACCGGGCGCCAAGCACGAAGATCGAGCTGCCGTCGCTGTTCTGCCGCCCCGGGGCCGCGCCCCACTGCCGCTCGATGTCGCCGAGCCAGCGTTCGCGTCGGACATGCTCTCCGGACGGGATCGCGTGCACGACATTGGCCTCGGCGCCGAGCCGCTCGGCATTGCCCTCCAATACCCGGGCACGCAGCGCATCGACATCGGCCGGAACGTCGACAGAATATCCGCCGGCAGCCAGCGCGAGGAGCGTGTTGTGCAGAGACTCGAACACCGACAGATACGCGGCGGTCCCGACAGCGCCCGCGTTCGGCGGGAAGTTGAACAGCACGATCGCCAGGCGACGATCGGCGCGCTCGCTCCGCCGCAACGTCACCAGGCGCTTCACACGGGCGGCGAGCATGGCGGCGCGTTCGGGATGCACCTCCATCTGCCGCTGCTGGTCGTCGGACGAGTCTGATGAACGGCCGCCGAAGGTCATCGGGCAGATCGCGCCGTCGAGTTCCGGGATCGCCACCATCATCGCTGCCTCGACCGGCAGCAGCCCGCGCGGATCGAGCTGCCATTGCTGCAGCGTCTGGAATTCAGCCGGATGGGCGGCGACATACGGCACGTCGAAATCGGTCAGCAGGATCTCGGCCGCCTTGGCATCGTTATAGGCAGGACCGCCGACAAGGGAGAATCCGGTCAGCGACACGATCGCATCGACCGCCGGCACGCCGTCCTGGCGGAAATACGTCTCGATCGCCGGTCGCTGATCCAGGCCGGACGCAAAGGCCGGGACGACCCGGAGCCCGCGCGCCTCGAGGGCGTCGATCACCCCGTCATAATGCGCGGCATTGCCGGCCAGGATATAGGAGCGCATCAGCAGCAGCCCGACCGTGCCGGCCTCGCCACCGACCCCGGCCGACGGGGCCGGTAGCGCGTCGCGGTGGGTGACGATCCGGTCGGGCGCGCGCGGATGATACAGCCCGACCTCGGGATACTCGATCGGCGGTGCCGCCGGTAGCTGCCCACGAAGCGCCTCGCGTGGCCCGGTCGCGTAACGATCGACCAGCAGGCGCATCAGCCCGACGAGATTGCTCTGCGATCCCGCCAGCCAGTATTGCAGGGAGAGGAAATACGCGCGGGCATCCTGCGCCGGCCCGGGGATGAAGCGCAGCAGCTTCGGCAGGCGACGCAGCATGCTCATCTGGTCGCGCCCGCTCGACGGCGCGCCGCCCTTGCCGCGCGAACCGCGCATCCGCTTGAGCAGGCCCATGAGCCCGGTCGCTTCGGCGGACATGTCGAACCGCCCGAGGCGGGTCAGACGCACCACCTCGCCGGCGGACAGGCAGCAGACCATGGCGTCGCACGTCTCGCGCCGTGCGGTCAGCGCAGGCAGCACCGCGCTGATGTGGTCATCGAGGAACAGCATGGTGGCGATGACGATGTCGGCCTGCGCGATGTCGTCGCGGCAGGTGGCCAGCATGGCCGCATCCTGGCCCCACTCGTCCGCGGCATGCACGCTCAGATGCAGCCCGGGGAGGTCCTTCTGCAACTCGCGGCCGGCAGCCTGTGCCGCCTGCGCCAGATGGCTGTCCATCGTGACGATGGTGACGCGGACAGGAACCGTCTCAGCGGGCGAAATGGGCTTTGGCATCGTACAGCGTCTCCACTGTGATCATCGACATGCCCCGTTCGCGGGCGAACAATTCGGTGTTCCGACGGGCCTTGCCGCGCACGAAGATCGGGATGCGGCGCAGTTCCTGCTCGGCTTCGGGAGCCCAACCGGATTCTGCCGGGATCGCTGCGGGAAGATCGGCGACAGGGACGACCTGCGCACCGAGATGCGACGGCGGCGCTTCGGGATGAAATTCGAAATCCTCCCGGAACATCGCCAGAAGATGCTCCTCGAGGCCCATCATCAGTGGATGCACCCAGCTGTCGAACAGCACGTTGGCGCCCTCGAACCCCATCTGCGGCGAGAAGCGCGCGGGGAAGTCCTGCACATGCACCGGTGCCGAAATCACCGCGCATCCGATGCCCAGGCGCTTGGCGATGTGGCGCTCCATCTGCGTGCCGAGCACGAGCTCCGGCTGGGCCGCCTCGATCGCCGCCTCGACATCGAGATGATCGTCTGTGATCAGCGCGGTGAGGCCGTGCGCGGTGGCCGCATCGCGCACCGAACGTGCCTGTTCGCGACTGTAGGAACCGAGACCGACCAGGGTGAAGCCGAACTCCGCGACCGCCACCCGGGCGGCGGCGACGGCGTGCGTCGCGTCGCCGAATATGAACACGCGTTTGCCGGTGAGGTACGTCGAATCGACCGAACGCGAATACCAGGGCAGGTTCAGTCCGGATGCCCGGGCCAACGCCTCGACGTCGAGCGGATCGAGACCGGCGGCGACCCTCACCTCCTCGATGAAGTCGCGCGTGCCGCCGACCCCGATCGGGATGCTCCGGACGGTCTGCTGGCCGAAGCGGCGTGCCAGGTAGGCCGCCGCCTGATCGGCGATCTCGGGATAGAGCACGATGTTGAAGTCCGCCTCTCCCAGCCTGGCGAGATCCGAAGGTGCGGCGCCCAGCGGTGCGGTGACGTTGACCGCCACGCCGAGGCGATGCAGCAGCCCGGTGATCTCGCGCAGGTCGTCGCGATGGCGGAAGCCGAGGCTGGTCGATCCGAGCAGGTTGCAGCGCGGCGGCTGCCCGGTGACGCGCTCCGGCTTGCTCACCGCAAACGTGCGGACCAGCTGGTAGAAGGTCTCGGCCGCGCCCCAGTTCTCCTTGCGCTGGTATGACGGCAGCTCGAGCGCGATCACCGGAACGTCGAGACCGAGTGCTCGCGCCAGGCCGCCCGGATCGTCCTGGATCAGCTCCGCGGTGCAGGACGCCCCGACCAGCAGCGCCTGCGGCCGATACCGCTCGACCGCCTCGCGAGCCGCGTTCTTGAACAGCCCGGCCGTATCACCGCCGAGGTCGCGCGCCTGGAAGGTCGTGTAGGTGACGGGCGGACGCGTGCGGCGCCGCTCGATCATGGTGAACAGCAGGTCGGCGTAGGTATCGCCCTGCGGCGCATGCAGCACGTAATGCACGTCGCGCATCGAGGCCGCGATCCGCATCGCACCCACATGCGGCGGTCCCTCGTAGGTCCAGAGCGAGAGTTCCATCGCTCAGACCTCCAGCATGGCGCGTCGCGCCAGCGGCCGGACGAACAGCCGCGCCAGGTCGGCTGCGTGCTCGAACCCGTGGATCGGGCTGAACAGCAGCTCGATCGACCATTTCGTGGTGATGCCCTCGGACTCGAGCGGATTGGCCAGGCCGAGACCGCAGATCACCAGGTCGGGACGCTCAGCGCGGCAGCGATCAAGCTGTCGGTCGACATCCTGGCCTTCGCTGATCGCGGTGCCAGGCGGCAGCATCGCCAGTTCCTCGGCCAGATGCTGCCGATGCAGGTATGGGGTTCCAACCTCGATCAGCCGCATCCCCAGCTCGCGCGACAGGAACCGGGCGAGCGGGATCTCCAGCTGGCTGTCCGGAAACAGGAACACGCTGCGGCCGGCAAGCGCCTCGCGGGCCTTCCGCATCGCGGGCTCCGCACGGACACGGGCGGCTTCGGTCACACGATCGACGATCCGGTCCGAGATGCCGAACGCCCGGCATGCCGCCTTGAGCCAGAGCGTGCTGCCCTCGATGCCGATCGGGAACGGTGCCGCGATCCGCGTCGCGCCGCGTGCCTCCAATGCGCGCGCGGTGCCGGCAAGAAAGGGTTGCGTCAGCAGGATGCGCGTGTTCGGTCCAACACCCGGCAGCTCCGAGAGCCGGCGCTGCGGCAGGAAGGCGACCCGCTCGATGCCGATGGTGTTCAGCAACCCGCCGAGCTGCGCCTCCGCGGTGTCGGGCAGCGTGCCCACCACCAGCAGTTGAGGTTCGTCCGTATCCCTTCCCATTTCCGGCACGAGCGCGGCCAGGCAGGCATCCTCGCCCTCCGTGAAGGTGGTCTCGATTCCGCTACCGGAATAGGCCAGCACACGTACCCCGGACGGGTTCAGGCGCGACAGTCTCGACGCCGCCCGCGACAGATCGAGCTTGATCACTTCGGACGGGCACGAGCCGACCAGGAACAGCAGCCTGATTTCCGGCCGGCGCGCGAGCAGGCGCCCGACGACGCGATCCAGCTCGTCGTTGAGATCCGCGGCACCAGCCAGGTCGCGCTCGCCGATGATCGCGGTGGCGAATCGCGGCTCGGCAAAGATCATGACCCCGGCAGCCGACTGCAGCAGATGTGCGCAGGTGCGGGAGCCGACCACCAGGAAGAACGCGTCCTGCATCCGGCGGTGCAGCCAGATGATCCCGGTCAACCCGCAAAACACCTCACGCTGGCCGCGCTCACGCAGGACCGGGACCTCCGCAGGCAGCGGCGCGATCAGGGTCGAGCTCATGCGGGAGCGCCGAGGCGGGCGGCGCGCAGCTTCAGCAGGAACTGGATGGCATTGCCGAGATAGGCCGCATAGGCGAGCAGGGCCAGGAACAACAATCCGGTCTCGCTCAACCAGCCGCAGAACAGCGCCGCGCAATAGGCCGCATGCAACCCGATCACGCCGAAGCTGGCGACGTCCTCCCAGAAGAACGCAGGTGCCATCAGGTAGCGCCCGAACACGCGCTTTTCCCAGATCGCGCCGGTGACCATGATCACGCAGAGCATGCCCGACTTCAGCAGGACCGAGGCGTTCGCCAGGTCCGCGCCATGCCCGGTCCCGAGCGTCCGCAGGATCAATCCGATGCTTGCGAGAAACACGAGAAACTGCAGCGGTGCCAGAACGCCCTGCACGAGGGTCCAGACCGTGGCGTCACGCCGGCGACGCTGCTCGGGGGTATAAAGCGGGCGCACCAGCCGAGACGTGGAAAGGTGTCCCGGCATGGGCTCAGGCGCAACCACGGTGCTTGACATGATGCCGGTCAAAATACGCTCCCCGACGACGAAACCGACGCTAGACACGCTGCTTTCGAGTGTCAACCTGGATTGACATAAACTAGGATTGACAACGCCGCGCTCTTGGATTGCTCTGCGGTTGTGGTCCGCGGCCGGGGCGGACGCCTGGATGCCAGACCGGGTCAGCGCCCGGCGGGATCTTTGCCAAAATCAAGTTCCGGGACTGTCGCGATCGTTACTGGGAGCGCCCGATGCACGAGACGGAGACCCGACGTCGTATGGCCGTCCTGCGCCTGATCGAGGGGGACGTCGTTCCGCAGTTGGCCGACGTCTATCGACGCCGGAACGGAACCCCATGCGCGATGCCCCGCCCGCTGACGATGCACGAGCACGTCGTGGCCTTTGCGGCCGCCGCCCTGCGCGGAGACGTTGCCGCGATGAAGATCGAGATCGCACGGCAGGAGCGGGACGGCCTGACGAACGAGAGCATCCTGCTCGATTTCCTGGCGCCGAGCGTGCGTCATCTCGGGGACATGTGGCTCGAGGATCGCTGCAGCTTCTGCGACGTGACCCTCGGCGTCACGCAGGTGCTGCAGCAGATGCACGCATTGCTTTCCCGGTCGTGCTCATCCGCCTGGAGCGACCGCCGCAGCATCGCGCTCTGGCCGGTGCCTGGCGACATGCACACCTTCGGCAGCGCCATGCTGTCCGGGCTGTTCCGCCTGCGCGGCTGGTCGGTCCATCATACGGCGCTGGACGATCCCATCCTCATCCCGCCAATCCTCGGGGTGCGGTCGTTCTCCGTGGTCGGCTTCTCGCTGGGCGATCCGAGGCTGCTCTACGTACTGGAGGAGTGTATCCGGGCCGCGCGCTTGACCTCGCGCAACAGAGAGGTGATCGTGATGGTCGGCGGCCCGGCTTTTGCAGCGCAGAATGGGCTCGCCGACGGCCTTGACGTGGATGTCGTGGCTAACGGTGCGGAAGAGGCGCTGCTGCAAGCCGAGCTGTTGCTCGAGCGAGATCCGATTGTTCCGTTTCCGGCGCCAAGGCTGGCCAAGCTTGCTGCGTCGCACGGAGTGGTTGGATGGTCTGGCTGAACGCGTTCTCGGATATGCAACGCCTGTTGAACAAGACCTCGGAGGTCGGCCGGCTTGTCGGCGCCGTCGCCGATATTGCGTTGCTGCTCGATGACGAGGGACTGATCCGCGACGCCTCGTTCCGGAACGAGCGGCTGCAGCAGGATATCCGCGGCGCGAGCGAGTGGGTCGGACGGCCCTGGACCGAAACCGTCGCGCCGGACTCGCGGGCAAAAGTGCAGGCCCTGCTCGAGGTCGCGATGTCCGACGAGGCGGTACAGGTCCGTCATCTCAACCATCTGTCGGTCGCCGGGCGCGAGATCGCCATCCAGTATTCGACCGTCCGGATGGCCAAGGGCGGCATCACCGCAGCCTTCGGCCAGGACCTGCGCCTGTTCTCGGACCTGCAGCATAAGCTGATCGATGCGCAGGAGGCTCTCGAACGCGACTACAGCGCGTTGCGCGAGATCCAGGCGCGGTCGCGGCTGCTGTTCGACGGGGCCGGCGAGGCGCTGGTCGCCGTCAACATGGCGACCTCCAAGATCGTCGAGTTCAATCCCGCGTCGATCCGGATGTTCGGCACCGCGATCCGCAAGGGCCGGGTCTTCGCGGACCTGTTCCGCACGCCCAGCCACCCGAAGCTCGCCCGGTTCGTGGCAACCCTGCAGGAAGCCGGGGTAGCCAGTTCCGTCACGCTGGACCTTGCCGATTCCGGAGACCAGATCTCGCTGTCGGGCGGCGTGCTGCAGAGCGAAGGCAGCCTGCTCCTGCTCGCACGCCTGTCGCTGCTGCAGAAGTTCGACATCGCGTCGGTCGAAGACCTGAATTCGCGCCTGCTTGCAGCGCTCGAGCAGTCGCCGGACGGCTTCGTATTTACCGATACCGGCGGCCAGGTGCTCGCCGCCAACGCCGCCTTCCTCGAGATGGTGCAGCTGCAGACGATCGACCAGGCCCGCGGACGACCCCTGGCCGACTGGCTCGGGCAGGGTGACGGCGGCGTCGAGGCGGACGTGCTGATCGCCAGCCTGCGGCAGCGCGGCACCGTCAGGCTCTTCAGCACGACGCTGCGCGGCCAGCACGGCATGCAGCGGCAGATCGAGATCTCCGGGGTGATCGTCGATGGCAGCGACCAGGCCCGTTTCGGTTTCTCGATCCGTGACCTCGCCCGTCGCCTGACGCCGCCACCCGCGACCGGGTCGGGCGCCCGGCCGTCATCGAACGGGCACCTGGTCGAACTGATCGGGCGTGTCCCGCTGAGGGACCTCGTGCGCGACGCCACCGACGTCATCGAGCGTCTCTGCATCGAGGAGGCGCTGAAGCTCACCGGCGACAACCGGGCGGCCGCGGCCGACATGCTCGGACTCAGCCGCCAGAGCTTCTACGTCAAGATGCGTCGCTTCGGCATCGGCAACCTGGACGACAGCGAATGAGTGACCAGCATCTGGCGACTCCGACCGGAGACTTGCGGCGACCGACGCTTCCCGATCCGGTATCGGTCCTGACGCTGCTGAAGCCGATCACCTGGTTCGCCCCGATGTGGGCGTTCGGCTGCGGCATCGTCTCGTCCGGCATGACCCTGCAGCCGCGATGGCCGGTGATCGTCGCCGGCGTGGTCCTGGCCGGCCCGATGATGTGCGGCACCAGCCAGGCTGTGAACGACTGGTTCGACCGTCACGTCGACGCCATCAACGAGCCCGGCCGGCCGATCCCGTCGGGCCGCATCCCCGGACAATGGGGCCTGCTGATCGCGATCGCCTGGACGGTGCTGTCGGTGGTGCTGGCGGTGACACTGGGCCCCTGGGTGTCGGTCGCGGCCGCCGCCGGAATGGTCCTCGCATGGGCGTACAGCGCGCCGCCGGTGCGGTTGAAGCGTGATGGCTGGATCGGCAACCTCGCCGTCGGCATCAGCTACGAAGGCCTGCCCTGGTTCGCCGGGGCGGCCCTGATGCTCGGAGCCTTTCCGCAGCCGCACGTGATCGTCGCCGCCCTGATCTACAGCCTCGGCGCGCACGGCATCATGACCCTCAACGACTTCAAGTCGATCGAGGGCGATCGGCGCACCGGCGTCGCATCGCTGCCGGCACGGCTCGGCGAGGCCAATGCCTGCCGGATCGCCTGCCTGGTGATGACGCTGTCCCAGCTGGCGATGTCGGCGCTGCTCGGGGTCTGGGGCTTGCCGATCTACGGGGCGGCGGTGGCGGGCTTGCTGCTGGTGCAGCTGCTGCTGATGCTGCGGCTGCTCGAGGCGCCCCGCCTGCGGGCACCCTGGTACAACGGCACCGGCACCACCCTCTACGTGATCGGCATGCTGGTCACCGCCTTTGCGATCCGGCCATGAGCGGTCGGGGCGGGTCGCCGGAAACGGTGCCGGACATCGCGCCAGAAGGCGCGCGAGAGGGGGCACCGGAGCACGCACCGGAGGCCTCGTCGGAGACGGTGTTCGACTGCGTGGTCGTCGGCGGCGGACCGGCGGGCGCCACCGCCGCGAGCGAGCTGGCCCGGCGCGGACGCAGCGTCGTCCTGCTCGACCGCGAGGGTCGGATCAAGCCGTGCGGCGGCGCCATCCCGCCGCGCCTGATCGAGGAGTTCGAGATCCCCGACAGCCTGCTGGTCGCGCGCATCACCGGCGCCCGGATCATTTCCCCGAGCGCGCGGATTGCCGACATGCCGATCGGCAAGGGCTTCGTCGGCATGGTGGACCGTGACAGTTTCGACGGCTGGCTGCGCGAGCGGGCGGCAAGCCTCGGCGCCGTCCGCCGGCATGGCGTGTTCGAGCGCATCGAACGCGAGGCCGACGGGGTCATGCAGGTGCATTGCCGGCCGGCCGATCGTGACACTCCGGGGGGCAAGACCGATCGTGGCTTCGTGCTGCGGGCACGGTCGGTCATCGGCGCCGACGGCGCGCGGTCGGCGGTGGCGCGCGCCGCGATCCCGGGTGCCGAGCGGATGCGCTTCGTGTTCGCCTATCACGAGATCATCGCCTCTCCGACGGACCCGTCGCATGATGCCGCGTCGTGCGAGGTGCATTATCGCGGGTCGCTCTCGCCGGACTTCTATGGCTGGGTTTTTCCGCACGGCAAAACCACCAGCGTCGGTCTCGGCAGCGCCCTCAAAGGGTTCCAGTTGCGCCCGGCCCTGGACGCCCTGCGCAAGTCGACCGGATTGTCCGACGCGAAGACCATCCGCCGCGAAGGTGGGCCAATTCCGCTGCGACCTTTGCGACGCTGGGATAATGGGCGCGATGTGGTGCTTGCAGGTGACGCCGCCGGGGTCGTGGCGCCGGCATCCGGCGAGGGCATCTATTACGCCATGACCGGCGGCCACCTTGCTGCCGAGGCGATCGACATGTTCTGCGCGACGGGCGACGTGCGAGCCCTGCGCCATCCGCGCCGGCGCTTCATGCGGGCGCACGGGCAGGTCTTCTGGGTGCTTGGCATCATGCAACGATACTGGTACTCCAGCGATATGCGCCGCGAGCGTTTCGTCAGCATCTGCCGCGACAAGGATGTCCAGCAACTGACCTGGGCGGCTTACATGACCAAGGAGCTCGTGCGGGCGAAGCCGCTGGTGCATCTGCGAATATTCGCCAAGAACATCGCCCACCTCACGGGATTGACCTCTGCATGAACAAGGATGTCGTCGGGGCATCGGCGGGCGCGATCACGGTGCTGGGAACCGGCGGCGCGCTCACCACCATCGGACCCTGGTATGCCGCCTTGAAAAAGCCGAGTTGGCAGCCGCCGGGTTGGCTGTTCGGCCCCGCCTGGACCCTGATCGGCGTGTTGACCACGATCGCCGCGGTCAGGTCGTGGAGACATGCAAAAGCACCTGGAGAGCGCAACAGGGTGCTTGCCTTGTTCGCCTGCAACGGCGTGTTCAACGTGTTGTGGAGCCTGTTGTTCTTCAATCGCCGACGACCCGATCTGGCACTTGGCGAGATCGTGCCACTCTGGGGTTCGATCGCAGCTCTGATCTTGGGGCTGCCGCGAAAACCCGGAACATCCGTCGCCTCGAGCAGCATCACCTGGCTGCTTTTGCCTTACCTGGGCTGGGTCTCTTTTGCGGCCGTGCTGAATTACGAAGTCGTGCGGCTGAACGCGCCATTCGAGAAAGGCTCAGGTTCCGATTGATTGGTCAGTCCAGGCAGGAGCGCAGACGCATCACAGCCTCATAGGTACTCGATAGGCGTTTCGAGGATGCCGAGGTGTCGACATCGACTCCCTGGTGTTCGGTCCAGAGTTCGACCAGAGCGCTCACGGCGGCTCCGGAGCTTTCGTGCCGATCAAGATCGCGATCGTTCGTGATCAGCAGGAGGGCCAGGATCGAGAGAATGCTCGATGCGTCTCCGACCAGGACGGTGTTCAGCGCGCGTTTGCCTGCAGAGGCCGGTATCCCGGCCTTTGCCGCCCTGGCTGAATATTGTCGCATGTCCGCTTTCCTTTGCGGCTGTCTTCAATTATTTTCGGCCGAAACATAATCGTTCGGGCTTACCGTAACGGCTTGGAGCCGATCTTGGACATCGATATTAAGAACAGCACTGCAATGTGATCCGGTCAATGCGGGAAGGTGTCCGGTTTCAAAAAACAACTGTATTTTTGAAATATGTGCAGTGCCGCATGGTAGAAGCATGAACGGTATCGGAACCGCAACGCATTCCGGCGCGGGCTCCACAGTGGCGGATCTGCCTCGATGAACAGCATGTTCGCCTCTTTTGCATCCGGATCGGCCTCGGTTGGCGGGCTGTTGCACCGGTTTGCCAATCCGGGGCGGTTCCTGCGGGTGGGGGTTTGGCTGCAGCCGGTGCTGACCTGGCCGGCGCTGCTGCTGACGGCGGCGGGGCTGGTGTGGGGGTTGTTCCTGTCGCCGGCCGACTGGCAGCAGGGCGACGCGGTGCGCATCATGTATGTTCATGTGCCGGCCGCCTGGCTGGCCTCGCTCGGCTATGCGGCGCTGGCCGTGTGCGGGCTGCTCTCGCTGGTCTGGAAACACCCGCTGGCCGACCTCGCCGCCGCCGAGATCGGGCCCGTGGGCGCCTGCATCACCGGCGTGTGCCTGGCGTCGGGCTCGCTCTGGGGCCGGCCGATGTGGGGGGCCTGGTGGGTGTGGGACGCGCGCCTGACCTCGGTGCTGGTGCTGTTCTTTCTCTATCTCGGCCACATCGCCCTGGTCCGCGCCTTCGATGACCCCAGGCGCGGTGCCCGTGCCGCCGCGATCCTGGCGCTGGCCGGGGCCGTCGACCTGCCGATCATCAAGTTCAGCGTGCAATGGTGGAACACCCTGCACCAGCCCGACAGCATCACCCTGACCGGCGCGCCCACCATGTCAATGAGCATGCTGTGGCCGCTGCTGGTCTGCACCCTCGGTTTCAGCCTGGGCTTCGCCGCCATCGTGCTGGCGCGGCTGCGGGCGGCGGTGATGGAGAGCCGCACCCGCACCCTGCTGCTGGCGCCCTCCCGGGCAGCGCGCGCCGCATGACCCACCTGCCCTACGTCGCCGGCGCCTACGGCCTGACCCTGGCGGTGGCGGCCGTGCTGTCCGTTTCGGCCGCCCTCCGGCTGCGTCGCGCCCGTCGCCGCCTGGCCGCGGTGGATGTCCGCCGGCGCCCGGACCCCGCGCCATGACCCGCAAGTCGCGCCGCCTGTGGCTGGTCGGGGGCTGCCTGCTGGGCTTCGGCGCCGCGACCGGCCTTACGTTGCAGGCGTTCAGCGCCAACATCGTGTTCTTCATGGCGCCGTCGCAGATCCTGGAGCACCCGCCGGCGGCCGGCCGCACCATCCGGCTCGGCGGCATGGTGGTGGCCGGCTCGCTGGTCCAGAACCATGCCGCCGGACGCGAACCCAGCGTGCAATTCCAGGTCACCGACGGCCAGCAGGCGGTCCGCGTGCGCTATGTCGGCATCCTGCCCGACCTGTTCCGCGAGGGGCAGAGCGTGGTGGCACTCGGCGAGATGAGCGGCGACGGCAGCTTCCAGGCGGCCGAGGTGCTGGCCAAGCACGACGAGACCTACATGCCCAAGGATGTCGCCGCCGCCCTGCGCCGCTCCGGCCGCTGGGACCCGCGCTTCGGACCACCCCCCGCCGCCGCCAGCTGGAACAGCATGACCACCGCCAGCGTCACCCACGGCACCTGATGAGCCCGGTTCTCGGCATGCTGCTGAGCCCCGAACTCGGCCGCTTCGCGCTGGCCCTGGCCTGCACCCTGGCCCTCGCCCAGTGCGCGCTGCCGCTTGCCGGCGCCTGGGCTCGCCACCCGCGGCTGATGGCGACCGGCCCCGGCCTCGCCTTCGGGCAGCTGGCCTGCCTGGCGCTGTCCTTCATCTGCCTGGCGGTGGCGGCCATCGGCAACGATTTCTCGGTGCAGAACATCGCCGAGAACAGCGCCATCGCCAAGCCGCTGCTCTACAAGATCACCGGCATCTGGGGGAACCACGAGGGCTCGATCCTGCTCTGGTCGCTGATCCTGGGCTTGTGCGGCGGCGCCGTCGCCTGGTTCGGCCGCTTCCTGCCCTCCACCTTGCAGGCCCGCGTGCTCGGCGTGCTCGGCGGCACCGCGGCCGGCTTCGAGCTGTTCTGCCTGCTCACCTCGAACCCGTTCGACCGCGTCTGGCCGGCGCCGGTCGACGGCCACGGCATGAACCCGCTGCTGCAGGACCCCGGCCTCGCCTTCCATCCACCCATTCTCTACACCGGCTATGTCGGCTTCGCGGTGCCGTTCGCGTTCGCCGTCGCCGCCCTGCTCGAGGGCCGCGTCGATGCCGCCTGGGGGCGCTGGGTCAGGCCGTGGGCGGTGGCCGCCTGGTGCTTCCTGACGTGCGGCATCGCGCTCGGCTCGTGGTGGTCGTACTACGTGCTCGGCTGGGGCGGCTACTGGTTCTGGGACCCGGTCGAGAACGCCTCGCTGCTGCCCTGGCTGACCGGCACCGCCCTGGTGCACTCCGCGATCGTCGTCGAGAAGCGCGAGGCGCTCAAGGTCTGGACCGTGCTGCTGGCGATCGGCACCTTCTCGCTGTCGCTGTCCGGCACCTTCCTGGTGCGCTCGGGCATCCTCAACTCGGTGCACGCGTTCGCCAACGACCCGGCCCGCGGCGTGTTCATCCTGGCCCTGCTCGGGCTGGTGATCGGCGGCGCGCTGCTGCTGTTCGCGATCCGCGCCCCCACCCTCTCCGCCGGCGGCAGCTTCGCGCCGCTGTCGCGCGAGGGCGCGCTGGTGCTGAACAACATCCTGCTGTGCGCGATCTGCGCGGTGGTGCTCGTCGGCACGATGTATCCGCCGTTCGCCAGCCTGCTGTTCGGACAGGCGATCAGCGTCGGCAAGCCGTTCTTCGACGCCACAGCCGCCCCGATGGCGCTGCCGCTGCTGGCGGTGATGGCGATCGGCCCGATGCTGCCCTGGAAGCGCGCCCAGCTCGCCCCGGTGATCGCCCGGTTGTGGTGGGCGGCCCTGCTGGCGGGCGCGGCCGGACTGGTCGCCGCCTTCGGTCTCCGGGGCACGCTGCCGGTGCTGGCGTTTGCACTCGGGGTCTGGGTGATCGCCGGCAGCATCGCCGGCGTGATCCAGCGGGTGCGGCCGGCGGGAACCAGCGGGCGCGTGTCGCTGGCCGACAGCCTGCACCGGGCGCGGATGCTGCCGCGGGCGGTGTTCGGCGCGGCACTCGCCCATGCCGGCGCCGGCATCACGGTGATCGGGCTGGCGGGCATGTCGGCTGCCAGCCACGCCATCGTCTCGGTGCATACCGGCGACAGCGTGCCGCTCGCCGGGTACCGCTGGACGCTGGCCCGCATCGACGACCAGGCCGGCCCGAACTACCACGCCCGCATCGCCACCCTGCTGGTGCACCGCGATCGCCCCGACGGCGCACTGGTGACGGTGCTGCATCCGGCGCGGCGCGATTTCGCGAGCCAGGGCCAGACCACCACCGAGGTCGCGATCCACACCAACCTGGTGTCCGACCTGTATGCCGTGCTGGGCGAGGAACACGGCACCGGCGCCGACCATACCGCCGTGCTGCGGCTGCACTACAACCCGCTCGCCCCCTGGATGTGGCTCGGCGCCCTGGTCATGGCCCTCGGCGGCGCCCTCTCCCTCAGCGACCGACGCATCCGCGTCGGCGCCCCACACCGCGCCAGAACACGCGCAACGGTGCCGGCAGAGTAACGATGCCGGAACCAGTCGGCATCATCCAGCCCGAACGCTCCGATATTCCTGGCGCACTATCTCCATCAGTTCGACCACCGACGTCGAGGCGGCGTCTTTTTCGTAGGTGATCGTGCCGCGCTGCATCAACATGATCCGGTCGGCGATCTCCAGCGTCTGCGCGTAGTTGTGCATGATCATGATGATCGACAGGTTCCCCTTGGCCTTCAGCCGCAGGAGCAGGTCGATGATGAGGCCGGCCTCGCGCACGCCCATCGCGGCAAGCGGTTCGTCGAGCAGCAGGATACGTGCGTCGGAATTGATCGCACGCGCCACCGCGATCGCCTGCCGCTGCCCACCGGACAGGCGCTCCACCGGGAGATCCACCGACGGCACGTTCACGCCGATCTCTTCGAGCAGTTCGGCAGTGCGCCGGCGCATGGCGCGGTTGTTCAGCAGCTTGATCGGCCCAGGATAGACGATCTCCCGGTTGAGAAACATGTTGTGATAGATCGACAACCCATTAGCCAACGCCAGATCCTGGTAGACGCACTCGATCCCCATCGAACGCGCATGATCCACCGACCGGAACGCGACCTCCTGCCCGTGGATGAACAACTGACCCTCGGTCTGTGACTGGAAACCGGTCAGTATCTTCATCAGCGTCGACTTTCCGGCGCCGTTATCGCCGAGGATGCCGAGAATCTCGCCTTCCTGCAGATGCAGCGAGACGCCATCCAGCGCCGTGATGGCGCCGAAGCGCTTCACGATGTTGTCGGCGCGCAGAGCCTCGACGCGGGATCCGTTGGTGGCGCTCATCAGACGGCTCCGCTGCGACGCAAGCGTGCGACCTGGATATTGAAGACCATCGCCAGCAGGATTGCAGCGCCCAGGATGATGTTGAACGTGAACGCGTTGATCCCTATCAGCGTGAAGCCGTCATTCAGCACGCCCAGCACCGTGGCACCGATCAGGCCGCCGATGATGGTGCCGGACCCGCCGGCGAGCGAGGTCCCACCGATCACGCCGGCGGCGACTGCCAGAAACATGATCTGGCTACCACCGGCCTGCGGGTCGATCGAGGAAATCCGGAAATCCTCGAGAATGCCGACGAAGCCCGACAGCATGGCGCTGATGACGAAATTGCCGATCTTGAGCCGGGTCACGTTGATGCCGGCCTCGCTGGCGCCGACAGGATTTCCACCGGATGCCACAGTGTGCAACCCCCAGCGGGTGTTGCGGAGCAGCAGGTGCATGAAGGCGGCGATCACCAGCGCCCACAGGATTTCACTGTAGCCCCAATGACCGAAGATTGCGGCCAGGGTTGGATTGTTCGGGGTATCGACGGGCGTTCCCGCAGACAGGGTGAGGGTCAGCCCGTTCAGCAGGAACATGGTGCCGAGCGTGGTGACGAAACTCGGCACCCGCAGCAGCAGCGTCACCATGCCATTCACCATGCCGACCATGGCACTGGCAAGCAGCCCGAGCAGGATGCCGACGATCGGCGGCAACCCGGCGATGACTGCGTAATGCATCATGAACGGCGCGAAGGCGAAGATCATCCCGGCCGAAAGGTCGATCTCACCGCCGATCATCAGCATGATCTCGCCGAGCGAAATTATAGCGGCGGGCGCGATGAACTGCGTGAGGTTCTGCAGGCTCGCCTGGGACAACAGGAAATCGCGATTGGCACTCTCGAAATAGATGATGAGCAGCACGGCAACGACGAAGATGCTCACTTCGCGCCAGCGGAAGATCACGTCGAAGATGCGTATGCGAAGGCCGGGCCGATCCGGGCCGGACGGACCGGCCCCGGAGTTTGCTACCACGCTCACGCGCCTATCCTGCGATGGGGACGGTGAGCGGCACGATCTCCGACTGGCTCGACTTGCCTTCATAGCGAGTCGAGGTGCTCAGATAGGGCCCGACATTCTCCTTGGTTACGAACTTCAGGCCGGTATTGACGTTCGCCGGGCCAACGAGCCCACCAGAGGCCAGGAAGGTGAACATCTCCATCACCGTGTAGAAGCCCTGCAGATAAGGCTGCTGGTCGATGGTGAAGTCCATCGAGCCCTTCTTGATGAGTTCCAGCGTGCGTGGAAGCAGGTCGAAGCCGCCGCCATGCACGCCTTTCGCAGCGAGACCATACTGGTCCATGGTTTCCGCGACACCCTCGGTGGTTCCCCCATCAACTGCGAACATGCCCTTCACGTGCTGATGGCCGAGATAGTACGCCTTGACCTTCGAAATCTCCTCGTTGACGGTCGCACCTGTTGCGACGACATCGATGGTGATCGCCTTGCCCGACTTCTTGATGACGTCGGATGCTCCGTCCAGACGCGGCTGGATATTGAGCGCGCCCGGGGTCGCGATGAACAGCGCGATCGGCCCGCTATCGACGAGGCTGAGGATGCGGTGGCCCATCTCGACGCCGGCCAGGTAGAGATCCTGTCCGATATAGGCAAGCCGTTTGTTGCCGCTGTCCGCCGGCGAGTCGGCATTGTACGAAAACACCGGGATGCCGGCAGCAAGAGCCTGCTGCACCGGATCGTTGAAGGCGTGCGGGTCGATGATCGAGACCGCGATCGCGCTGGCTTTCGCAGCGATTGCGGAATTCATCGCGCTGACCATCTGGCCGACGTCGGAGGTGACCGAACCGGTCCATTGCGTTTCGCAGCCGAGCAAGGCCGCAGCGTCCTGCATGCCGTATTGCGTCGGCGTGAAGAACGGGTTGGTCGTCACATGGTTGACAAACACGAAGCGCCACTTCGGATGCGCCGGAAACGGTCCGCCGGATGCGGCCAGGGCGCTGCGTGAGCCAGCAAGTATGGACAGGGCACTTCCGAGTGCGGCGCCTTTCAGCAAGCCGCGGCGATCGGGGCCGGACGCCTGCGCGTTTCCTGTTTGTTCCGGAACAACCGGCTGGACCGGTGCGAACTCATCGAGTCGAGACATGATGATCCTCCAGTGTGTAGGATCATCATCCGATGCCTATTCAGTATCGGAGTGCCCTATTTACGAACAATCCAGGCATCCTGTCGGGGATAGAGTCAAGCCGACCGAGTAAAAATTTCGGATTATTCATGAGCTCGGGCGCATCCACCGGCCGGCGTCTTCGGCTTCCAGCCTCGCACGATGACGTCGGCACGTCAGACCTCAACCGCTGGGCTGCGGCAGCTCAAGACCGTATACTCGACAGATCATATGCAAGACGGCAGGCCGCCTCACGGAGGACGGGTTGCCACCGTCCCGGTCGCGCCCTCCGGTAACCCGTCTGGAAAACGATCAAGAAAAAGGGCACCGAAGACGGTCGTGATGAAGCCGTAGAAAACGTTATCTCAGCTACACCGGATGCCTGGATCGACGAAGCGGTCGCCCGAACTTGTCCGACTGCCTGACCGGCCGCGCCCGGTGTCGCGTGGTTTCTGCGTATGCGGCCGGTGCCTATGCAGCATCCTGAGGAGATGCCAGCAGCCTGCCGAACAGCAGTGCAAAAGCCGCGAGCAGGATCGTCGCCGAACCGATCAGTGCAGCGTGCAACAGCCAGAACCGTGTCCCGGACATCTGCGTGACGAGCCCTGCAAGACGAGCGACCAGCAGGTTCGCCAGGAACAGGTGGAGCACGAAGGCATTGACCACCGTGGCACCCAGCGCACGCGGAGCGCGCCGCGCATATAGCGCCATGCCGACCGGGTAGAAATTCGAGAAGCCGAAATCATTGACCAGGTGGAACGCGAGGCCCCAGCCCAGTCCGATCTTGTGGCCGTCCGCCTGGAACGATGCCAGCGCCAGGATCAGCGGCGCCAGCATCAGCAGCACGCTCGCCCCCGCAATCCGCACGATCTCGCCCGGCAGCCGCCAATGCCGTCCCCACCAACGCCAGAACAGCATCGACGACGCCAGCGTCCCGATCCCGAAAAAGGCGTCGAGCGACACCAGCCAGCTCACCGGCATGGTGTGGCCGTCGAACACGAGCGCGTAGTTCTGCTGGCCCCACAACAGGTAGCCGTTGAAGATCTCCATGTTGCCGACCGACGCCATCGCCAGCACCGGAAGCATCGCCGCCAGCACCAGCAGGACGCGCTTGTCGGTCCGCGTCAGACCCGTCTTCGCCACCACACTGTGCAAGACACGTCCCGCAACCGGTTCCGGCGGCAGCCAGCGCCGACCGCCGAGATAGGTCAGCAGCCCGAGCAGCATCCCGAGGCCGGCAGCGGCAAAACCCCAGTGCCAGGCATAGTCCTCGCCAAGCGTCCCGCAGACCAGCGGCGACACCACCACGGCGATGCTGACGGCCAGCGAATAAAGCTGGAACGCGTCGGCGCGCCGTGTATCCGCCGGTCCATACAAGCCGCTCACCTGCGCCTTCAGCGAGCCGGCGCATCCGAGGCCGGTGATCAGACAGGCAAGTGCGATCAGGAACGTCGCATCGAATGCCAACAGGAAATGCCCGGCGGTCATCAGCACGCTGCCGAGAATGATGGTGCGGGTGCGGCCGAGCAGCCGATCCGCCAGCAACCCACCCAGGATCGGGGTTGCCCAGATCGTTGCGGAATACAGGCCCATGATCGCCGCGGCCAGCGCCACACCCGTGACCGGCCCCATCAAAAGCCCGATCAGGCTGCGGAACGCACCGAACCCCCACACATGCTCGACATGGCCCGGCCGCAACAGCTGGGCGCTCATGTACAGCACCAGCAGCGACTGCATGCCGTAGAGGGAAAACCCGACCCAGCCCTCGGTCGCTGCCAGTACGGCAAGCCCGCGCGGGTGACCGAGGAACGCACGATCGTCGGCCGGGCTTGTCCGGTGCGGGGTCAGGGTCTGCGTCGTCATGAAGCGGGGCCTCGTGGAGATCGACGTCTAATGACCACGCCGGCGTCACGAGACAAAGTGGACCGGGCTGGCGATCTCGATCAGCGCGCCGCGGAGGCGAGCCGGATACCGGCTCGCGAGATTTCGCGGATTGTCAGATCTCCAGACGCGTCCAGGCGGCATCGGCCTTGTGTGATGCGATCACCGCGTCGATGAAGGCGACGTTGCGAAGCCCGTCCTCGATCCCGGGCAGTAGCGCGCCGGCGTCACCCGACGGCGTACCCGCGAGCCAGGACCGGAGCAGCGCGGCGGCGTCGGTGTAGATCTGCGCGAACGCCTCGAGATACCCTTCCGGATGACCGGCCGGAATCCGGGTCGCGTTTGCGGCCGCCTCCGACAGACCGGGCATGCCGCGCGTCAGACGCCGTGTCGGCTGGCCGAGGGGCGAGAAGTGCAGCACGTTCGGCTCTGCCTGCAGCCACTCCAGCCCGCCCTTGTCGCCGAACACGCGCAGGCGCAAGCCGTTCTCGCACCCGGGCGCCACCTGGCTGCACCACAGCATCCCCCGCGCACCGCCCTCGTAGCGAAGCAGCATGCGGGCATCGTCATCGAGCCTCCGTCCAGGTACGAAACTCGACAGGTCGGCGGCCACGGATTCCAGCCGCAATCCCGTGACGAACCCGGCCAGCTGGTGCGCGTGGGTGCCGATATCGCCGACGCTGCCGCCGGGTCCGGATCGTGCCGGATCGGTGCGCCAGGCCGCCTGCTTCTGGCCGGTCTGCTCGAGCGCCTCGGCCAGCCATTCCTGCGGGTATTCCACCTGCACCACACGGATCGTGCCGAGTTCGCCCGCCAGCACGCGGGCGCGCGCCTCGCGGACCAGCGGGTAGCCGGTGTAATTGTGGGTCAGCACGAACGGCAGCCCGGTGCGACCGAGCAGTTCCGCCAGCGACCGCGCATCCTGCATCGAGGTGCAGAGCGGCTTGTCGCAAATCACCGGGATCCCGCGGCTCAGGAAGGCGTGGCAGATCGCGGCATGACTGTCGTTGGGGGTGACCACGCTGACCACGTCGATGCGGTCCGATCGCCCGGCTTCCGAAGCCGCCATCGTTTCGTAATCGGCGTAGGCGCGATCAGGCTCGATATGAAGGGCTGCCGCCGAGTGCCGCGCCCGTTCCGGATCGGACGACAATGCGCCCGCCACCAGCTCGTACTGGTCGTCCAGACGGGCCGCCATCCGGTGCACGCCGCCGATGAAGCTGCCGGCCCCGCCGCCGACCATGCCGAGACGCAGGCGCCGGTCGGTCATGCGCCGTCTCCGGCCGGCAGACCGAGCATGCGGCGATTGGCCGCCCGGTCGGTGCCACCGCTGGCGAAATCATCGAACGCGCGGTCGGTCACCGGGATGATATGGCGCCGGATGAACGCGGCCCCTTCGCGCGCGCCGACCTCGGGAGCCTTGAGGCAGCATTCCCATTCCAGCACCGCCCAGCCGTCGAAATCGTACTGCGCGAGCTTGGAGAACACCGCACCGAAATCCACCTGGCCATCGCCGAGCGAGCGGAACCGGCCGGCGCGGTCGATCCAGTTCTGGTAACCGCCATAAACGCCCTGGCGCGGGCTCGGCACATACTCGGCGTCCTTGGCGTGGAACATGCGGATGCGCTCATGGTACACGTCGATGAAGCCGAGATAGTCCATCACCTGCAGCACGAAGTGGCTGGGATCGTACAGGATATTGCAGCGCGGATGATTGCCGACACGCTCCAGGAACATCTCGAACGTGACGCCATCGTGCAGGTCCTCGCTCGGGTGCAGCTCGTAGCAGAGATCGGCGCCGGCCTCGTCAAACGCATCGAGGATCGGACGCCAACGCGCGGCCAACTCCCCGAACGCCTCGTCGATCAATCCCGCCGGCCGCTGCGGGAATGGATACAGATACGGCCAGGCCAGCGCTCCGGAAAACGTCACGTGCGCGGTGAGCCCGAGCCGCCGCGTCGCCCTGGCCGCGAGATGCAGTTGGGCGACCGCCCACTCCTGCCGAGCCGCCGGATTGCCGCGCACGGACGGATGCGCGAACCCGTCGAGAGCCGTGTCGTAGGCCGGGTGGGCCGCGACCAATTGTCCCTGCAGATGGGTGGACAATTCGGTCAAGGCGAGGCCGTTCGCCGCCAGGGTGCCCTTCACCTCGTCGCAATAGGTGTCGCTTTCCGCGGCGCGTGCCAGGTCGAACAGGCGCGCGTCCCATGACGGGATCTGCACGCCGTCGAAGCCGCACTCCTTCGCCCACGCGGCGATCGCCGGCAGGCTGTCGAACGGCGCCGCATCACCGGCAAACTGCGCCAGGAACAGCGCCGGACCCTTGAGCGTCTTCATCGAGTTTCCCCTCTTCCTCAGGCCGCCGCGCGCGGCATGCGCGGCAGGATCAGGTGCATCAGCAACAGGGCGAGCAGGTACGCGCCGGCCGCACACCCGAACAGGATCACGTAGCTTCCGGTCGCCTGCAACACCACGCCGGCGGCCTCCGCCACACCCATGCCGCCGATCGCACCCGCCATGCCGCCGAGCCCGACCACGCTGGCCACCGCATTCGGCGGATTGGTGTCCGACGCCATGGTGTACAGGTTCGCCGAGAACCCCTGGTGCGCTGCGGCGGCAAGCCCGATCAGCAACGTTGCCGGCCACAGACCGTGCAGGATCGGGGCGAGGAAGATCGGCACCACGCACAGCGCGCACACCAGGAACGCGACCTTGCGCGCGGCAAGCGGCGACATGCCACGGCGGATCAACGCAGAGGACAGCCAGCCGCCGGCGATGCTGCCGACATCGGTCATCAGGTAGATCGTCACCAGCGGCAGGCCCATCTGGCTGATGTTCAACCCGTGGCTGCGATGCAGGAAGTCCGGCACCCAGAACAGGTAGAACCACCAGACCGGGCTGGTCAGGAAAGTGCCGACCACATAGGCCCAGACCGCGCGGTGGCGCAGCAGGCCGATCCAGCTTTCCTTCACCGGCGGCAATGCGTCGGCCGTGTCGCTGGCGATGTAGGCACGCTCGGTGGCAGAAACTCGCGGATTGCGGTTCAGCGGCCGGTAGAACGCCAGCCACGCCACGAGCCACAGCAGCCCGAGCCCACCGGTGACCGCGAAGGCGCAGCGCCAGCCGTAATGCACCGTCAGCAACGGCACCAGCAGCGGGGTGATCAGTGCGCCGATATTGCTGCCGGAGTTGAACAGCCCGGTGGCGAGTGCCCGGTCACGTCGGGGGAACCACTCGCCGATCGCCTTGATCGCACTCGGGAAGCCGCCGCCCTCGCCGAGCCCGAGCAGCATGCGCACGGCCGCAAAGCCGCCCACCGTGGCGACGAGCGCATGCGACACCGCGGCGATGCTCCAGACCAGCACCGCGCCGAACAGGCCCCAGCGCACGCCGATCAGGTCGATCAGCCGGCCCGCACCCGCGTAGCCGACCGCGTAGGCCGCCTGGAAGAAGAACACGATGTGGCCGTAATCGAGGTCGTTCCAGTGCAGATCCTGCTGCAGCACCGGCTTGAGGATGCCGATGACCTGGCGGTCCATGTAATTCAGCACCGTCGCGGCAAACAGCAATCCGACGACGGCCCAGCGCACGCGTGTCATTGTGCCGGCGCCGGCGGTGGCCTGGGATGCGGCGGGCGCCTGTGCTGCAGACTCTCCCCGTGTAATCGACATCAACTCGTTTCCCCGTGTCCCTGGCGCGCCGGTTGTCCCGGTCGTCGTTCGGATTGTTGTACGGCCGGATCAGCCGTGCGTCGGTTCGGTCTCCCGCGCGGTTCGCGGCTGCAGCCCGTGGCTTGCGAAACTGCCGCCCTGGTATCGCGCGGCGACCGGATCGACCGGCGTCCGCGCGGCCTCGATGGCGGCCGCGTAATCCTCGGCATCCTGCACCGGGCGGTAGCCGAGCCGCTCGGACCCGGCATTGTCCCACCAGCGCCGCGCGTTGTTCGACACGCCCCACACCGCCAGGCAGCCGACCTCCGGTGCCTCGATGCCACGACGCACCAGCGCCAGCAGATCGCGATGGCCGAGCCACGTGCTCAGATGGCGGACCTCGACGGGCTCCGGCAACGCGCTGCCGATCCGCAGCGACACGCCCTCGATGCCGTGCTTGTCCCAGTACAGCCGCGACATGGACTCGCCCCACGACTTGCTCAGCCCGTAGAGCCCGTCCGGGCGGTAGGGCGCCTCGAGACCCAGTGTCTTACCGGCAGGATGCATGCCGAATGCGTGGTTGGAGCTCGCGAACACCACCCGGCGCACGCCATGACGGCAGGCGCCCTCATACAGTGCGGCCAGGGCACGCAGGTTGTTCTCGATGATCTCGTCAAGCGGGCGCTCGACACTGGTGCCGGCCATGTGCACGGCCACATCGATGCCGGCCAGCACCTGGTCGACCACGCTGGGATCGCGCAGGTCACCCTGCACCACCGCCTCGCCAGGCTGCAGCGGCGTGAGTGGCCGCAGATCATGCGAGCGGAGGTGGTGCCCCGCGGCGATCAGGCCCGGACGCAGCACGACGCCGATCGCGCCCGCCGCACCGGTCAGGGCGACGCGCAGTCCGGGCGCGGCTGTATCGGACTGGAGCGTCATGGCGGGTCTCCGGGCGGCCTCGCAGGAGGCGGACACTGCGCCCGCACCCGATACTGGTCAATTCATATGACAACACCATCGCTTGCCCGGAATTGACAGCGGCCACCCCCGCCGCAACGCTGGGAGATGCAGCAGAGGTGGCGACCGTGACAGGGCCCGCGTCCGAGACCACCGAGGCTGGAGCCGGGGGCGATTTCACCCTGGTGCCCGGTCGTCGGCAGCCGCTGGCCGATCAGCTCTACGGCCAGATTCTCGAGCAGATCGTATCCGGACGGCTGCGGGCCGGCGAGCGCCTGCCGTCGGAGCAGCGGATCTCGGCAATGTTCGGCGTATCGCGCCCGATCGTCCGCGCGGCGCTGATGCGTCTGGGCGCCGACGGGCTGGTGCAGGCGCGGCAAGGTGCCGGAACCTTCGTGCTGCACCGGCCGTCCGACCGGCTGACCGACCTTGCCGATGCCGGCCACGTATCGGGCTTCCTGCGCTGCATCGAGGTCAGGCTGCCGCTGGAATCCGCCGCCGCACGGCTGGCCGCCCAGCGCTGCGGCCCGGCCGAGTTGCGTCAGCTGGAGGCGGCCCAGGCGGCCTGCCGGCGGGAGGCGCTCGAGCAGGGCGGCATGGGCCAGGAGTCCGATCTGCGCTTCCACGCTGCGGTCGCCGCTGCCGCCGCCAACGAGATGTTTGCCGACCTGCTGCAGCACATCCACGCCCAGCTCGCCGGCTTCATGCGCGTCTCGCTGAGCCTCACACGGCTGGGTTCCCGCGAGCGCGCGCTGGCCGTGGTCGAGGAGCATGGCTACGTGCTGGACGCGATCTCCACCGGCGACGGCGATGCGGCCGAGACCGCGATGCGCTTCCATATCGGCCAGGCGCGCCGCCGGATGATCGACCGCGACCGCGACCCCTGAGGCGTGGCCGGGTCCAGGCTGAGCCCTCAGGCGCTGCCCAGGCCGGCCTGGGCAGTCACGACGCGCTCGATCGCCATCAGGCCATCCGTCACCGCCTGCACCTCCGGCCGATGCGCCGCGCGGAGGTTCGACAGCATCGGCAGGATCGGCCCCATGTCGGCAATGCCGGACAGGGTGACGGCCTCGTGCAGCACCGGGATGCCGCCGAACTTCACGCGCACGGCCTCGAACTCCAGGAACGGCGCCCGCAGCCGCTCGATCGCTGCCGCGTCGCCGACACGGTAGGCGGCGAGCAGCGCCATGGCGGCTTGCGGCGCGATGCAGACGCCACCGGAGGTCCAGGTCGCGAGCCCATCCTGTCCGATATGCGCATGCAGCGGGGTCTCGGCCATGCCGCTCGCTACCCGCTCCGGCCCGATTGCGGCCAGGATGTCGGCCAGCGTTCGGTCGCCCACCGGATCAGCACGCTCGATCGCGTATTTGACGAAGCTCACCACCCCGTCCCGGACCAGCCGCTCGATCTGCCCTGGCGCCAGGTAGCCCTCGCGCTTGACGTAGAGCACCAGGGGAAACCCGGTCGCCTGCACAGCCAGTCGGAGGCCGCGCTCGATGCCGGCCGGGTCCGATGGGAAACCGGCCGGTAGCGCCATCGCCTGGCCGAACCCGGCGTCCCGCAGCAGCGGCGCATGGTCCAGCATGCGGCCAAGATCGGGACCGATCGAGGGCAGCACCGACATCTCCGGTCCGGTCTGCTCGGCCAGCAGCGCCAGCAGGGTCCGCATCCTCCCGAGATCGATGTGGTACATGTTGGCATTGCCGCCGAACAGCACGATGCGCACGCCGCCCTGCTCGATATGGCGCAGCAACATGCCGTTGGCATCGGCGTCGATCGACAGGTCCGGCCGCAGCGGCAATGGCGGCACGGCGACCACGGACAGGCTATAGTCGCTCGGCGCAAGCGGGGTCGTGCGCATCGGCTCGGTCTCCGGAACTGATGCCGTGCTCTTGCGCCCGGCGCGATTGGCCTGTCAAATCATATGACAACTGTTGCCAGAGGATCGACCATGAGCGAGTGGCGACCGAGCCCACGCTATCCCGATCCGGCAGTGCAGGCGCTCGATCCGGCGTTCGGGCGGTTGGTGCTGTTCAACGCCTCGGTCGAGCGGCTGTCGACCGGCGGCCGGTGGCACGAGGGTCCGGTGTGGTTCGGCGACATGCGCGCACTGTTCTGGAGCGACATCCCGAACGATCGCATCATGCGCTGGGACGAGGAGACCGGCGCGGTGACCGTGTTCCGCCGACCGTCGGGCTTTGCCAACGGCAACACCCGCGACCGGATGGGGCGCCTGGTCAGTTGCGAGCATGGCGGCCGCCGCGTGACCCGCACCGAGCATGACGGCCGTATCACAACCCTTGCCGATCGCTTCGAGAGCCGCCGGCTGAACTCGCCGAACGACGTCGTGGTGCACAGCGACGGCAGCGTGTGGTTCACCGACCCGCCATTCGGCATCCTCGGCCATTACGAGGGCAACCAGGCGCAAACCGAGATCCCCGAGCAGGTGTACCGGCTGGACGCGAACGGCACGCTGGCGGTGGTGGCGGATGACGTCTCCGGCCCGAACGGCCTGTGCTTCTCGCCCGACGAGCGCATCCTCTACCTCGTGGAGTCCCGCACCAAGCCCCGGCGCATCCTGGCGTACGACGTGTCCGAGGCAGGCACACTCGGCAACAAGCGCGTGCTGATCGGGTGCGATGACGGCGGTGCGGCGGACGGCATCCGTTGCGACATCGAAGGCAATATCTGGGCCGGCTGGGGCACCGGCGAGGGGCTCGACGGGGTCATGGTGTTCGCGCCCGACGGCACCCGGATCGGGCGGATCGTGCTGCCGGAGCGCTGCGCCAACCTCTGCTTCGGCGGACGCAACCGGAACCGGTTGTTCATGGCCGCCAGCACCTCGGTCTATTCGCTCTACGTCGCGACCCAGGGCGCCGTCTGAACCCAGCTTCCGGAAGGATCCGATTGCCGTGACCGACGACACGTTGCACCCCCCGCATCTGGAACCAGGGCCCATCCCCGACAGCCCGATCGCGACACGGCGCACGCCCGAAGACCTGCGCAGCCGGCGCTGGTTCGGGCCGGCGGATCTGCGTTCTTTCGGTCACCGCTCACGCGCGATGCAGATGGGCTACGCGCCGGAGGAGTGGACCGGGCGGCCGGTGATCGCGATCCTCAACACCTGGTCCGACCTGCAGCCCTGCCACACCCATTTCAAGACGCGGGTCGAGGACGTGAAGCGCGGCATCCTGATGGCCGGCGGCTTCCCGGTGGAACTGCCGGCGCTGTCGCTTTCGGAATCCTTCCTGAAGCCGACATCGATGTTGTACCGGAACATGCTCGCGATGGAGGCCGAGGAGCTGATCCGCGCGCATCCGATCGACGGCGTCGTGCTGATGGGCGGCTGCGACAAGACCACCCCTGCCCTGCTGCTCGGCGCCACCAGCGCCGGCGTGCCCGCGATCTACGTGCCGGCAGGTCCGATGCTGCGCGGCAATTGGCAGGGCCGCATATTGGGCTCCGGCTCGGACAGCTGGAAATACTGGGACGAGCTGCGCGCCGGCAAGATCACCGACCAGGACTGGCTCGGCGTCGAGGGCGGCATCGCGCGCTCACCCGGCACCTGCATGACGATGGGCACCGCCAGCACCATGACGGCGATCGCGGAAGCGATCGGCATGGTGCTCCCCGGCGGCTCCTCGATCCCGGCCGCGGACGCCGGACACATCCGCCTGTGTTCGGAATCCGGCCGCCGCATCGTCGACATGGTGTGGGAGGACCTGACGCCGGCGCGCATCCAGACCCGCCCCGCCTTCGAGAACGCGATCGCCGTGGCGATGGCGATGGGCTGCTCGAGCAACGCCATCATCCACCTGATCGCGATGGCCAGGCGCGCCGGCCACGATATCGGGCTGGCGGATTTCGAGCGTGCCAGTCGCCGGGTGCCGGTGATCGCCAACGTGCGGCCGACCGGGGACGCGTATCTGATGGAGGATTTCTTCTACGCCGGCGGCATCCGCGGCCTGATGAGCCGGATGACAGACCATCTGCATCTCGACTGCATGACCGTCACCGGGTGCACGCTCGGCGAGAACATCGAGGGCGCCCGCGTGTTCAACGACGACGTGATCCGCACCCTCGACCGGCCGATCTATGGCGAGGGCTCGCTCGCGGTGCTGACGGGCAACCTGGCGCCGGATGGCTGCGTGATCAAGCCGGCGGCGATGGACCAGCGTTTCCTGAAACACACAGGCCCGGCCGTGGTGTTCGACGATTACGCTGCCCTGAAACGCGCCGTCGATGACGAACACTGGGACATCACCGCAGACCACGTGCTGGTGCTGCGCAATGCCGGGCCACAAGGCGGTCCCGGGATGCCGGAATGGGGCATGCTGCCGATGCCGAAAGCGCTGCTGAAGCAGGGTCATCGCGACATGCTGCGACTTTCGGACGCACGCATGAGCGGCACCAGCTACGGTGCCTGCGTGCTGCACGTGGCCCCGGAATCCTTCGTTGGCGGCCCGTTGGCGTTGCTGCGCGACAACGACCTGGTGAGCATCGACGTCGAGGCGCGCACGATCCGCATGGAGGTCGACGACGCCGAGCTGGAGCGTCGTCGCGCGCTGCACACGCCGCTGCAGCCCCGCTACGAGCGCGGCTATGGCTGGGTCTATACGCGCCACATCCAGCAGGCCAACGAGGGCTGCGACTTCGACTTCCTGCGCACCGATTTCGGCGCCCCGGTCGGCGAGCCGGCGATCTACTGATCAGCGGAGACGAGACCATGACCCTCAAGACCGAGACCCGCGAGCGGCTGCAGCGCGTCAGCACGCCGACGCTCGCCACCATCCTGTTCAAGCGCGGCCTGCGCCAACAGACCATCCAGGGCGTCCGCCCGCTGCGGGCTCCGGACGGGCTCTCGATGGTCGGCCCTGCCTTCACGCTGCGCACCATCCCGGCGCGCGAGGACCTCAATCCGATCACCGTGTTCCGCGATCCCGGACATCCGCAGCGCCAGGCGATCGAGCAGTGTCCGCCCGGTGCCGTGCTGGTGATCGACAGCCGCAAGGATCCGCGGGCGGCCTCGGCAGGCGGCATCCTGGCGACGCGACTGATGGTCCGGGGCGCGGCCGGCCTGGTCACCGACGGCGGCTTCCGCGACAGCGCCGAGATCGCCGCCCTGGCGATGCCGAGTTACCACGCCCGCCCGAGTGCCCCGACCAACCTGACCTTGCACCAGCCGATCGAGTTCGACGTGCCGATCGGCTGCGGCGATGCGCCGGTGTTCCCGGGTGACATCGTGGTCGGCGACGCGGACGGCCTCATCGTGATTCCGTCGCACCTCGCCGACGAGATCGCCGAGGAGGCTACCGAGATGACCGTTTACGAGGATTTCGTGACCGAACGCGTGCTGGCCGGACACACCATCATCGGCCTCTATCCGCCAACCGACGAGGCCAACCTCGAGCTGTTCCGGGCCTGGCGACACCACCATCTGCGTTGAGGCCTGCATTCGATGGCGGTCCGGACATGCCAGCGGCCACCCACCACCTGCTGCGCGAGAACGGCCAGGGAAACAGGCCCGAGTTCAGCGAGACCGTAAATCCCGGCATCCGGACATTACCACTGTAATCCCGGAGTAAAGCTATTCTATAAGTTCGACATCCACCCGATTTTGACTAATTGAATATATAAATCGGGTTCAGCTGTGTTTCGATCCGCATTGGGGCATCAAGGGAATAGATGCCTGACCCGGGCAATTGTGGTGTTCAAATTCCCAGGCACATTGCAAGCCGATGTCGCGAAAGTGTCGGGAAGCTGAACCAAGCCGCTGGTCGTCGCGTGGGGACTGCTGGTGCCCTTCCGGAAACACCTGGCTCAGTGCATCGGTACTCTGGATCTCGAAACCGGCAAGGTTGCTCTCGGCATGATCGACCGGGCGGGTTGCGGCGACTGCTCGATTCCGGCGCTGAACTGTCGGCGTTCTCGCACGCCCGACAGCGACCTGTGTTCAACATTCCGGAGCACACGCCAGCGGTGCGACACTACCGGAGTTGCGATCGAGCGGCTGGTGCTATGTCAAAATCCCCACGAGACCGTGATCCATCGCCTGGACATTCACCTCCAGGATGGTCCGATCGCACGAGCAATGCGCCGGACGGATGGCGACGCGCTATTGTCTGTCAGGCACGGCTGACGCCGCAAGCAAACCGGTCGCCACTCAAGCCACAATCGCGCCGGTCCAACCAGCGGACCGGCGCAATACTCCAGGAGTGGCGCGTCGCGACGACTGCAGCCGGATCAGCGCATCACCAGCCACACGACAGCCACCAGGCCGACTGTGAAGATGGTCGCACCGAAATTGATGAGGACGGAGCTCAGGTCGCGCGTCGGCGGCGTGGGGAGCTTCGTGTAGGTCGTGGTGCTCGACATGGCGGGTATCCAAAGGGTTCGGAAGCAGGTCAGCCACCTCCTGTGGCCGCTCAGATAGGTCAGCCCGACAGCCATGACCACACACGCAAATGCATGCCTAGTGTGCAGATGCTGATTAATTAATTTGCAACTTCGTCTGGAAACGTTGGCCTCCATCTCGCCCGATGAAGCATGACGCTTGCGTGACGGTGCTTTTGCCGACATGCCTTTGCACAGGTCGAGACGTCGAGGCACCGATTGATCAGCGAGACCGACATCGTCGCAGCTTATATGTGGCTCCTCGGTCGCGTGCCCTCGGCGGACGAGATCGCGGCCAACCGTGCGCATTATGCCGGCTCCCCGCATGACGATGTGCACGACTTCAAACGGCACCTGTTGCGATCGGCAGAATTCAGGACCCACCGGCTCCGCGCGCATACGTTCGCTCCGGATACCTCGCTGGACCTGGCGGCACCCAGGCTGGTGTTCCTGCACATCCCCAAATGCGGCGGGACGACATTGCACGCGATGCTGTCGACCCAGTTCGCTGCGGAGCGGATCTGCCCGGAGCGTAATGACACGCTGGGCGACTGGACGATCAACGAGCTCGCCGCCTACGACCTGTTCTCCGGTCACTTCGACGTCGCCCCATGCCGCTCGATTCCGGGACGGCTTCGCATGCTCACCCTGTTGCGCGAGCCGAAGGCGCGGCTGATGTCGCTCTATTATTTCTGGAAGTCGCACCGTCCGCACCCGGATCGCGATGCCTACGAGATGCTCCTGCTGGCGCGCTCGATGTCGCCCGAGGCGTTCTTCGACCACCCTGTGGTGGTCCGCCATGCCAGGATCCGCAACGCGATGACCGTCCAGCTGGCCCGGACCAGCATCTGCCGCCTGCTCGCCCCGGACGATCCGATCCTCGCCGATCCGGACGCTGCCCTCGAACAGGCCTGGGCAACCCTGCGGGACCTCGCCTGCTTCGGCATCATGGAGCGGTTCGAGGACTCTCGGATGCTGTTGAACGCCACGCTCGGACTGTCGATGCCGCAGATCGAGCCGCGCCAGGTGCTAGACCGCCTGGTCGTCACCGACGACCAGCTCGTCCTGGTGCAGCGCGTGCCGATGAGCCCCGCACTGGACGCCCTGCTCGACACGCTGACGACGATCGACCGACCACTCTATGCGCGCGCGCTGGCCTTGTTCGAGCAGCGCCTGGCCGGCAATGGGATGCGGACGCCGGCATCGGCTGGCCTCGATCCCGAGCCTCCGTCGCTGATCAGGCAGGTGACCGGCCTGCTCCGGCGCTCTACCGGATCCGCGGGTGCGACGAGACCGTAGCGATCGGGGGCGCTGCCGTTTAGATCTGGGGCGCCGGCTGCACAGGACAACGCTGGACGGTCGTGATCGCCGGCCCATATGAAGCCCAGACAATCCCAGGACGTGATCCCGATGACCAAGCTCCACTCCGCGACGGCGATGCTCGCCACGACCTTCGGCCTTCTGCTGGCGGCCGGACCGGCATCCGCTCAGGTGCCGCCCCGCACCCGCGGCGTCATCACCGCAGTCAGTGGCGACAGCGTCATGCTGAAGAACCACTCCGGCACGGTGACCCTCAAGATCGGCAGCACCACCGGCTATATCGGCGCCCGGTCGGCGTCACTCGGCGAGGTCAAGGCCGGCCGCTTCATCGGCACCGCGGCCGTGCCGCAGCCGGACGGCACACTGAAGGCGCTCGAGGTCACGGTATTCCCCGAGAGCATGCGTGGCGCCGGCGAAGGCAATTACGGCTGGGACCTCGGCAAGGGCTCCTCCATGACCAACGGCACCATCGGCTCGGTGGTCGGCTCCTCCGGCCGCAACATGACTGTCGACTACAAGGGCGGCCAGAAGACGCTGATGGTGCCGGACGACGTGCCGGTCGTGGATCTCGAGCCCGGCGCCGCATCGCTGCTGAAGCCCGGCGCGCATGTCGTGGCGTTCGGACCGAAGGCGGCGGATGGCAGCGTCGACGCCAAGCGGATCATCGTCGGCGAAGACGGCACCGTCCCACCGATGTAACCGGATCCCGCCGGCTGCCGTATGATACTCCGGCGGCCGGACGCTTCAGGAGTGACCATGACCATCGAGACGACCATGCAGCCATCAGGTCCGAAGCTGATGGTCGTCCATCCCCTGGTGGTGCGCCTCACCCACTGGGTGAACGCGGTCGCCATCGTGATGATGGTGATGAGCGGCTGGCAGATCTACAACGCCTCGCCGCTGATCCCCTTCCGCTTTCCCGCCTGGGCAACGCTCGGCGGCTGGCTCGGCGGCGGCATTGCCTGGCACCTGGCGGCGATGTGGCTGCTGGTCGCCAACGGGCTGCTGTATTTCGGCTACGGCCTGATCGCCCGGCACTTCCGACGCTCGTTCCTGCCGCTGACGCCGCGCGCCATCGGGCATGATCTCGGCCAGGCGCTGACCTTCCGTCTGAAACACAAGCTCGGCACCTACAACGCGGTGCAGCGGTTGCTCTATGTCGGCGTGCTGGCCCTGGGTGTCGTCGTGGTGGTGTCCGGGCTCGGCATCTGGAAGCCGGTGCAGCTGCAACTGGTCGACGCGGCTCTCGGCGGCTACGGCACGCTGCGCTGGATCCATTTCTTCGCGATGACCGGGATCGTGCTGTTCGTGGTGGTGCATCTGGCGCTGGTGGCGGTGGTGCCGAGCACTCTGCCCGCCATGATCACCGGACGCGCCCGCATCGCCGCCTCGCCCGTGGAGCTCGATCGATGACCGACCCCGCAAACCCGCCAATGGAGGATCGCTCGCCGGAAGCCAGGGCCAGCCGGCGGGCGTTGCTAGAGACGTTGCGCCCACGGCTGGAGCGGATCGAGCGACGCTCGTTCCTGCGCCAGGGCCTGTCGCTCGGCGCCCTGACCATGCTGTCGGGATGCAACCTGGCGGACGGCGACGCGGTCGATCGCGTGCTGCTGGCGATGTCGCGCTTCAACGACCGGGTGCAGGCGCTGCTGTTCAGCAGGACCACGCTGGCGCCGACCTATGCCGCCAGCCGGATCACCAAGCCGTTCCCGTTCAACGCCTTCTACCCGATCGACAACGCGCCCGACATCGACGGCGACAGCTGGAAACTCGAGGTGTCCGGACTGGTCGCCGACAAGACGCCCTGGACGCTGCCCCGGCTGCGCGCGATGCCGCAGGAGAGCCAGATCACCCGGCTGATCTGCGTCGAGGGCTGGAGCGCCATCGGCCAGTGGAGCGGCGTGCCGTTCCACATGTTCCTGAAGCAGATCGGCGCCGACACCACGGCCCGCTATGTCGGGTTCAAGTGCTCCGACCGGTATTATTCCTCGATCGACATGGCGACGGCGCTGCACCCGCAGACCATCATGACGCTGGATTACGGTGGCGAGGAGCTGCCGACGGTATACGGATACCCGATGCGGCTGCGCATCCCGACCAAGCTCGGCTTCAAGAACCCGAAATTCATCGCCGCGGTGTTCGTCACCAACCAGTATCCTGGCGGCTACTGGGAGGACCAAGGCTACAACTGGTTCAGTGGAAGTTAGCTGCGGCCAGAGCTTTTTCCGGTCGATAAGCAAGATCGATCGGATGATGCTCTAGCCGATGCTGGCGCCCGGCGTGAAGATCAGCATGACCGCGGCCATGTGCACCAGCGCCGCCACCAGCACCAGCAGATGCCAGATGGCGTTGTGGAAGCGCAGCCGCTCCCAGCTGTGGAATACCGTGCCGACCGAGTAGATCGCGCCGCCCCCGAGCAGCAGCGCCAGCACCGGAGCAGAGAGGATGCCGTATAGCGAAGGCAGCACCGAAACCAGGATCCAGCCCATGCAGAGATAGAGCCACAGCGACACACGCTGGAAGCGCTCGAACCAGGTCAGCGTCAGCGCCACGCCGATGAGGGCCAGGGTCCAGATGACGATGAACAGCGGCACGCCCAGCCGCGCCGGCAGCGCGTGCAGGACGAAGGGTGTGTAGGTGCCGGCGATCATCACGAAGATCATCGACCGGTCGATCAGGCAGAGCGCAGACTTCCGGCGTCCCGGCGGCCAGAGATTATAGGCGGCCGACGCACCCAGCATGCACAGCAGGCCGATCGCATAGACCAGCAGCGCCAAGGCCCCGGCACGGTCGGTTTCCGGCAGGGAGCGCGCGAGAAGCCAGGCAAGGCCGGCCGACGCCGAAACCAGGCCGACGACATGGACCACCTGATCGGCCGCGAGCTCGTCGCGTCGATACGTCGGGAAGATCATGGGATGGTGGGCGAACCGCCACCGGGGCCGCGGGGGGCGGACCGGACCGTCTCCGGATACCGCCGCTCCGTCGGACGACGTCATGCCTGCCTGACGGTCAGGCGACAGAACCGGAATTTTGCCCGGAACGGCCCATCAGGACGCAGAAGCGAGCTGCACTTCGTCGATCACCCGCTCATGGCTGTCGCGAAGGCTCTTGACCCGATACTGGTAGCCCTGGTTCGTCACTGGCATCGCCCGGACCACGGTATAGACGCCGCGGGTGATGTTGTTGTCGTATTTGCCGGGAACGAACGAGACTCGATCGCCGATCCCGAACTTCGGCACTGTCATAGAATGTCCTTTCGACGGCCCCACTCGCGCGGGGCCGTCTTGTCCAGCGAAATCAGCTCGCCTGGAGGTTTCCGGCAGAGACCTTGCCCTGCTGGCCACGCTCGAGCTCGTAGCTGATCTTCTGGCCCTCGTTCAGGCCGGTCAGGCCCGCACGCTCAACGGCCGAGATGTGCACGAAGATGTCCTTCGAACCATCGTCGGGCTGGATGAATCCATAGCCCTTCTGGCTGTTGAACCACTTCACTGTGCCTGTTGACATCGCAAGTCTCCTTGATAGGCCTGCAATCCGCGACGCTGCGGACCGCTCCACTTTCCGATTGGGAGACTTTGAATTCGACGTGCGTTACTACGTAGGGATCGTATCTTCCCGGCCGAAAAGACAGCCGATGGGCTAAACATACGCCGAACCCGGCGAATTACAATCGCCAACTCGCCCGGTCCCGCGATCGGCACCCATCACCCCGACCGGCGCCGCCGCTGCCACAGGATCCCATGCCCAATTTCATCCACCACCTGCGCTACCGCCCATCGCTGCTGACCGGCCTCGGCGTCGCCCTCCTCACCATCCTGGTCGCCGGCCTGATGTTCGACTTCCGGCCGATCACCGCCTGCCTGATCGGCTGGGATGTCGGCGTCGTCGCCTACGGCCTGGTGTTCACGGTGGTGATGTCGCGCACCACCCCGGACCGCCTGCGCCAGGTTGCCGACGAACTCGACGAGGGTCGCTGGGGCATCCTGATGAGTACCATCGTGGCGGCCCTCGCCTCGCTCGGCGCGATCGTGATGGAGCTGGCACAAACCCACGGCAAGGCCCACGCAGCCTCCCTCGACGGCCTGGCCGGGCTGACCGTGCTGCTCTCCTGGTTCTTCATCCACACGATCTTCGCCACCCACTACGCGCACGAATTCTGGCGCCGCGGCGGGCTGCAATTCCCGGGCAACGACCGCCCGAACATGTCCGAGTTCCTGTATTTCTCGTTCTGCATGGCGGTGGCGAGCCAAGTCAGCGACGTCATGACCCAGTCGGCGTCGATGCGGAAACTGGTGCTGGCGCACTCGCTGGTGTCTTACCTGTTCAACACCGCGATCATCGCATTGGGTGTGAACATCGCCGCCTCACTGGCCAGCTGACCGAGTCAGGGCGGCACGGTCTTGCCGTCCCAGTCGAGCACCGAGCCGCTGTCGGACGCCTCGAGACCGTCCAACACCGCCAGCAGCTTCCCCGCCGACTCCGCCGCCGTGAACAGATGGCCGGGCGCGACACCGCGCTGGAACGGACGGCTCAGGCCGGTATCCACGGTACCGGGATGCAGCCCCACGCACAGCGTTTCCGGCGTCCGACGCGCGACCTCGATCGCCAGGTTGCGCAGGATCATGTTGAGCGCCGCCTTCGACGCGCGGTAGGCGTGCCAGCCACCGGCGCGGTTGTCGCCGATGCTGCCGACCCGCGCCGACAACGCCGCGAACACACTCCGGCCGGGCGAGGCCAGCAGCGGCAGCATCGCACGCGCGACCAGCGCCGGCCCGACCGCATTGATCCGGTAGCTCTGCATCAGCGCGTCGGCGTCGAGCGCCCGGTAGCTCTTCTCGGGGCTCATTCCATCACCGTGCAGCGCGCCGGTCGCCACGATCGCCAGCCGCAGCGGCACTCCCCCGAGATCCCGCGCAAGCCGGTCCGCAGCGAGGGCGATGCTCTCCGGGTCGGTCACGTCGATCGTGCCGCACGTGAGGCGAGCCCCGGATTCCGCTGCACCTGCGGGCGGGTCCCCGGAGCGGGACAGTGCCACCACCCGGGCGATGCCGGGATCTGCCAGCAATGCCGCCACCAGCGCGCCGCCGATCCCGCCGGACGCACCGACCACCACCGCGGCGCCGCCCGTGCCCAGACTGCGCATCCCGGCTGCCGCTACCAGCCCATGCTGCCGGGACCGCCCTTGAACGGTCCCTGCAGATCCGAGGTGACCCAGCCGCCATAGAAGCCGCCCGGTTGCGGCGTCACCTGCTCCTCGCCGACGAAGCAGGCATCCATCGGCCCGGCATACACCGCCAGATGATCGCGGATCGCCTCGAAGGCGGCCGTCGGCTCCGGGTAGCTCCAGGCCACGCGGGGGGCCACCCGATCGCCCACCCGGATGCTCCAGTAGCGCGCCTGGCCCTTCCATTCGCAGAAGCTGCCCCCTGTCGCAGGCTCCAGTACGCAGTCGGTGAAGCAGTCCGCGGGCAGGTAATAGACCGGCGGATGCGACGTCTCCAGCACGCGGTAGCCGGCCAGGGTGCGCGCTATGGTGTGACCGGCGAAGTCGATGCGGATTTCGGCCGCCACCGGCTGCAGGGCCGGCGGCCGTGGGTAGCTCCAGACATCTTCCATGCTCGATCTCCCTGCGGGTCGCTCAGTGCGTGAGGTATCCACCACTGCCACTGACATAGGCCCCGCTGACCCTGCCACCAGTCCCGCCCTGCCCGTCCGGCGACACGCACCCTGCCAGCCCGAGGGCGCAGGCGAACACGGTGATCGTGAGCATTCTCTTGACCATGGCAGCTCCTCGGCCGGCTCAGGGTGACGGTGATCCGCGGGGCGATCAAGCCGCCGGGCTCCCGGTCAATCGAGTGGCCGGCCGGCGGTTTCGCGGAACATCAGCAAGGCAGGCAGCGACACCAGGGCCGCGAGGATGACGTAGTAGGTCACCGCGATCGGCTGCCCGGTGCGCGAGATCAGCCAGGTCGCGATGAACGGCGCGAACCCTCCGAACACCATCGAGGCGAGGTTGTAGGAGGTGTTCAGCCCGGTGAGCCGCCGACGGGTCGGGAACATCTCCACCAGGGCGACGGTCATGGTGCCGATGAAGATGCCGCAGTTGGAGCCCAGCACAATCTGCGCTGCGATCGTCAGCGCCACCGAATGTTCGTGCAGCATCAGCCAGACCAGCGGATAGGACAGCAGCAGCAGGCAGAGGCAGCTGAACAGCAACGGCGGCTTGCGGCCGATCTTGTCGGAGACGTAGCCCGATGCCACCACCGAGGCGCCGGTGGCGAGCGTGGCGATTGCCGTCGACCAGAGCGACAGGCCGGCGGTCCAGCCCAGATTGCGCTGCAGGAAGGTCGGGAAATAGGAGAGATACACGTAGATCGCGGCGGACTGCACGGCCACGAAGCAGAACGCGAACAGCATCGTGCGCACCGGCATCCGGGTCACCGGGCCGGTCAGCGCCTCGACCCGGGCCGCCTCGCGGAACACCGGGGTCTCGTCGATCCGGCGGCGTGCGAGCAGGCCGAGCGGGCCGATCAGCGCACCGAGCAGGAACGGCACCCGCCATCCCCAGCTCTCCATGGTGGCCGACCCCAGCAGGGTGGTCAGCGACGCAGCGACGCCGGTGCCGACGAGCTGGCCGCCGATGATGCTTCCGGTATGGCAGCTGCCGATCAGCCCGCGTTTCGCAGCCGGTGCCCATTCCGCCAGGAAGGAGGCCGAACTTCCCCACTCGCCCCCGGCCGAGAAGCCCTGGAACGCGCGTGCGAGGACCAGCAGCACGGGTGCCGCGATTCCGATGCTGGCAAAGCCCGGCAGCAGCCCGATCACCGCGGTGCCCACGGCCATCAGCATGATCGTCAGCAGCAACGCGGGCTTGCGGCCGAGCCGGTCGCCAACGACGCCGATCAGCACGCCGCCGAGCGGTCGCGCAGCAAAGCCGACGCCGAACACCGCGAAGGTTGCCAGCAGCGCCACGGTGTCGGTGGATTTCGGAAAGAAATGCCGCCCGATGATCGGGGCGAGGAATGCATAGATCGTGAAGTCGTACCACTCCAGCGCATTGCCGAACACCGCCGCGGTGATCACCCGCACGATCGATCCGCCACCACTCTCGGCATCGAGCCGGCCGCTCAGTCCTGTATCCATTGTTTCCTCCGATCAGACCCCCGTTCTTGATGACGGGTGAGACACGATGTCTTGCCGCGCGATCATGTGTCGCTTCGGCGTTCCGATCGATACTCAATCACCCCCGGGGAAGCATCGGCGCAAGAAAAGGCCGCCGCCCGGACGTCCCGCGCCATGCACGAACCGGCTATTTCCCGCCCCCGGCACCGACGTAATGGTCGAACCAGGCGACGGTGCGGCGGGTCGCGTCGTTCAGGTCATGCGCGTCCTGCATCCCGTGACCCTGTCCCGGATAGACGACGAACTGGGTCGGACGGCCGAGATCGCGCAGGTCGTGCCAGAACTCCAGGCTCTGCCCGATCGGGCATTCGTCGTCATGGTCGCCGCCGAACAGGAATACCGGCGTGTGCACCGAGCGGACATGCGCGATCGGCGACTGCGACAGATAAAGCTGCAAGGCGGCGTACGACGGTGCACCGAACAGGGCGAGGTCCGCCTTCTCGACGCCGGTCGAGCCGTCCAGCGAGATCCAGTCGGAGATGCCGGCACCCGACGCGATCGCCTTGAAGCGGTCGGTCTGGGTCGCGGCCCACAGCGCCATGTAGCCGCCATAGCTGTAGCCGAACAGGCCGAGCCGGTGATCGTCGATCGGCGCCAGCTTCTCCACCGCATCGACCCCGGCCAGGATGTCGCGCAACGGTCCGGCGCCGAGATCGCGCACGTCGGCCGCCGCGAACGCCTCGCCCTCGCCGAACGAGCCGCGCGGGTTGGGCATGAACAGGTCATAGCCGGCAGCCAGCATGTCGAGCGGGAAGCCGCGACGCGGGAAGTTCGGCATCGCTGCCGCGGACGGACCGCCATGCACCTCGACCACCATCGGGCGCCGGCCGGGGCCAGGATGCAGCGGTTGCAGCAGCCAGCCGCTGGGAGTGACGCCGCCATCGCTCCACGACACGCTGCGGGCGGTCCAGCGCGCGACGACGTGGTCGTTCTCGTGGCTGATCGGGTGCCACTGGCCGACCGGACCCGCCACCAGCACCGCCGGCCGGGTCATCGTCGTCACGATGCCGGCGGTGGTGTCGCCGGCACATGCGACGGACGGGTTGTAGCCCTCGCTGCTCAGGCGCGCCTCGTCGGACCAGACGCTGGTCTCGTGGCCGGTTGCGTCGAGACGGACGAGGCCGGTGCGCGGTCCCTCGATGTCGCTCGCCAGCAGGGACGGCCCACACGACCAGTTCAGCCCGGCGAAGCTGCGTCGGCTGCCGGCGGTCAGGTTCCGGGCGGCGGTCCCGCCATCGAGCGGAGCGCTCCAGACGTCGCCGCCGGTCGAGCCGAAATCGCTCATCACGCCGACGATGAACGCGACGTTGCGGCCATCCGGCGAGACCACGGGATCCGCGATCTGCTGCTGGTACGACCGGGGTGCGAACAGCACGCGCGGTGTGCCGCCCGCCGCCGGGAAGGCGAGCAGTTTCGCCACGTACCAGTTCTGGTCGCCGTCGCCGGGCGCTGCGGTGCCGACGAACCCGCGCCCGTCCCGGCTCCACTCATACTCATAGACGAACAGGTCCGGCGGCGAGACCAGCTCGAGCGACGTGCCGTTCAGGATGCCGATCCGCTGCTCGTCCTCGTGCGCGCCGATCTCGCCGCTCAGGGCGGCTGCCGCGGAGGCCGCGCCGATCTCCTTGTGCGCGTCGGCGATGGCGAGCACGGCGAGGCGGCCATCCGGGGCGAAACGCGGCCTGTCGAGGGTGCCGGCGAAGGCCAGCAGCAGGCGCGGATGCGACCCGTCCGCGTCGACAGCCTCGATACGCCACCCGGGCGTTGGCGCCGGGCCGGTCGCGGAGGTGGCCTGAGCCGGATGCGTGGGTTTCGTCTTGTCCTGCAACAGGAACACCAGGCCCTGCCCGTCCGGGCGCCAGACCGGCTGGCCCGGCTTGCAATCGGGCACGTCGCCGCACGGCAGCGCCACGACCGTCCTGGCGCCGCTGGCCGTGTCGCGGATGACCAGCCGCATGGTTTCCTGGACCGAGGGATCCGCGGGATCGTCCGTCTCGATGTCGGCGAGCCGGCGGCCGTCCGGTGACAGCGACACCGCGCTGAACGCATGCTGGAGCAGCGGCGGGAGGGCCGGCGTGTCGGCCGCACTCGCGGCTGGAGCAACGGTCGCGGTCACCGCCAGGGCGAAAAGTCCGCGCAGAGCTACGTTCCGTATTCCAGCCAAGACAGCTCCTTCGACCCGAGACGAGACCCGCCTGCCGATCGGAGCCGATCCGGGTTTACCGGGAGGGCGGATATTCGCAAGGGCCGGAAAGCGATCGCAGGCGACCGTGCGGCTGGTCGAGCAGGCTGTGTCGGGTCCCCAGGATCAAGCGATCATGGCGCATCGATCTGGCGGCTGGCGCAGGGCGGCCTTTCGCGCAACAGGACTCCGGGAGCACTTCCGTCGCCGGCCCGGATCACCTTTTCCGCCTGGTGGACGATCGTGCCAGTCGCACGCAGGATGTTCGACGAAACCGAGCCGGCAGTCGCGCTCGCAGCAGACTCACGCATCCTTGTCGGTGTTGCCGTCGTCGTTCAACAGCGGCCGAATCAGGCGCCTCACACAACCCGGGTCCGGCGTATGGCGGTATTCGAAGGAGGCGACGCCGTCCGGTACCGCCAGACCGAGATCGTCGGCGCCGGTGGCATAAACCACCACGTCGACCCGGCGCAGCATCGGCGCAAGCTCCGGCGTATCGTGCAGCGCCACCGAAACCTCGGCAACATGCGGCGCGAAACGCTGCACGCCGGCCTTCATCAGCGGCGTGAACTCGGGGTAGATCGAGACCACGCCGACCCGCGTGCGCGGCTCGAGTGCAGCCAGCGCCTGGCGGGTCGCCACAGCCGGGATGAAGGTCATGGTTGCCACCACCGAGTCCGGCAGGAGTGCGATCACGTCGCTGCGGCGGTGCGGGAAGGTGATCACGAGGTCGGCCAAGGACGCACGCCTCCGCGCCCCCGCCTCCTGCTCGATGAGTGCGAGCGTGGTGGCCTCGAAGACCGCCGCATCGTCCACCGCGAGCGCCATCTCTGCACAGTAGGCTGCGGTCGTTTGCGCGAAATGACCGATCACGGCGACCAACGGCCGCTTGCCGGTCCGGTCCGGTTCGTCCATCCGCGCGGCGATCAGGCCGGCGAGGTCACTCGCGCGCAGCCCGAGGGCTCGGCCCTGCGCGATCATGGCGTCGACGGCACGGTGCAGCGCGATATCGTGCCGGGCCGGACGCCGCTCGACCGGCGACAGGTCGGCCACGAACGTTCCCGATCCGGTCCGGCTGACGATCACGCCGGCAGCCTTCATCTCGGCATAGACCTGCGCCACCGTCATCGGCGCCACGCCGAGATGGTCCGCAAGCTCGCGCACCGAGGGCAGCCTCTCGCCGGACCGCAGCGTGCCGAGGCCGATCCCGAACTCGATCAGTCCACGCAACTGGGTGCCAAGCGGGACCGGCAGATCGCGATCGACCGAAAAGGCCGCCAGGTCAGCCCTGGGCGCGAGGATGAGGCGTTCTACCATCTTGATACGTTGGTTCTCCCGAAATGATCATATCGAAGGCGGCTTTCGCACGCTAGATGGGCATTTGCCTCGCAGCACGCGAGCTATCCATCGAAAGGCTCCAAGTCTAGGATCACATCGCGAAAGTGGTTGACCCCGGAGTGACCGGCTTCCTAGTGTTCTAACCGGTTAGGACGAAATGATCGGGAAAGGGGCATGCTGTTGGGATGTTGGCGCGCCCTGGCGTTCATCTTGGCACTTCTGGCGGCTTCCGGCTCCAGCCCATCCTGCGCGGTTTCGGCACCCCCACCGGCGGCAGCCATCACCCGCGGCGGCATCATGAGCTACGGCCGCTACGCCGACAGCCTGCTGCTCGACCCGGTGCTCAACGACAGCAACGCTGACATCTGGATCCTGTCGAACCTCTACGACACGCTGCTGCTGCCCACCGATGACGGGCGCGGCGTGCAACCGGGGCTGGCTTCCGCCTGGCAGGTCTCCCCGGACGGACTGACGGTGACGCTCACGCTGCGACCGGGCATCCGCTTCTCGGACGGAACCGCGATCACCGCGGACGACGTCAAATGGTCGCTGGACCGCGCGCGCAATCCGCATAACGGGATCTGGAACGCCCTGCTGGGCGCGCTGGGCGAGGTCCGGATTGCGGCCGCGGATACCGTCGTGCTGCGGCTGCGTCATCCGGATCCGGCGATCCTGCCGCTGCTCAGCGTCTTCAACTCCGCCATCATGCCGCAGCATCAGTTCGAGGCGGCTCCCGGCGCCACCGACGCCGAAAAGGCGGTCACGTTCTCGAACCATCCGGTGACGTCCGGTCCGTTCGTGCTGGCCTCCTGGGTGCATGGCGCGACCATGCAGCTGCGGCGCAACCCGTACTACTGGCGGCCCGGCGCCGATGGACGTCCGCTGCCGTATCTCGATGGGATCCGCTTCGAGGTGATCCCGGACGATGCCACGCGCATCCTGCGGGTGCAGTCGGGCGAGCTCGACGGCGCCGAAATGATCCCGTTCTCGCGGGTCGCCGAGCTGCGGGCGGATCCGAGACTGAGCCTGGCGCTGTTTCCGTCGACCCGCCTCGATTACGCCGTCCTGAACGTGCGTCCGACGCTGACGGGCAATATCGCCAACCCGCTCTCACTGCCGGCAGTGCGCGAGGCGCTGAACGACGCGGTGTATCGCCGCGGCCTGATCCAGATCGTCACCCACGGGATCGGCATGCCGATGACGTCCTACATGTCGCGCGCCACACCGTTGCATGTCGATGTCCCGGGCGCGGATCGTTTCGATCCGGTGCAGGCGCGCGCGTTGTTGCGCCAAGCCGGCTATCCGCACGGCTTCTCCGCCACCATGCAGATCCTGGCCGGCAACGAGGACGAGATCGAGATCGGTACGGCGCTGCAGGAGATGTGGCGCGAGATCGGTGTCGAGCTGCACTTGCAGCAGCTCGACATGGCCAGCATCACGGCACTGTATCGGGCGGGCAGGTACACCATGCGGCTCAGCATCTGGACCGACGACATCGCCGATCCCGGCGAGATCACCTCGTACTTCGTGTACACCCCGGTGATCGGCGCACAGCATAGCGGCTGGCACAGCACGGACGCGGAGCGGCTGTATTTGGCGTCCAGCACCGAGCTCGATCGCGGGCGGCGCGCCGAGGAATACGCGCAGATCCAGGCGCTGTACGAGAATGGCCCGATCGTGCGGCTGTTTGAGACGCCGTACGCGGTGCTGCTGCGGCGCGCGGTGCACGGCTTCCTGCAGCTGCCGCTCGGCAACAACGTGTTTTCCGGCGCGTGGCTCGCACGATGACGCCGGCACGGATCCTCCGGCGTGTGCTGCAGGTGGTGCCGACGCTGTTCGCGATCATGGTGCTGACCTTCCTGCTGGTGCACCTGCTGCCCGGCGATCCGGCGAGCGCGCTGATCGGCGACCGCGTCACCGATGCCGAGGTCGCGAACGAGCGCACGCTGCTCGGGCTGGATCGGCCGCTGCCGGTGCAGTTCGCCGCGTACGTCGCCGGGCTGCTGCATGGCGATCTCGGCCGCTCGACCGCACTCGGCGTGCCGGTGACCGCGCTGATCGCCGCGCGGCTGCCGGTCACGTTGATGCTCACCACGATGAGTGCCGTCATCGCGCTGCTGATCTCGGTGCCGCTGGCACTGGTCGCGGCGATCAACCGTGACCGCCCGATCGACCTGATCCTGCGCAGCGTGTTCCAGGTCGGGCTGTCGATGCCGGCCTTCTATGTCGGACTGCTGATGCTGACGGTGCTGGCTGCCAGGCTGCGGCTGTTTCCGGTGGGCGGCTACGGCGACGATCTTGCGGGCCATCTCTGGCACCTGCTGCTGCCGTCGATCTCGCTGGCGCTGAGCCTGTCCGCGGTCCTGCTGCGCAACCTGCGTGCCTCCATCTGTGATGTCCTGGATTCGCCGCATGTCGAGTTCGCCCGGCTCAAGGGTCTCGACCGCGCGCTGGTGTTGCGCCGGCACGTACTGCGCAATGCGCTCATCCCCACCGTGACGCTGTTCGGTCTCAGCACCGGCACGCTGCTGGGCGGTGCTGTGATCACCGAGACGGTGTTCGCGATCCCCGGTGTCGGCAGGCTGATGGTCGATAGCGTGTTCGCGCGCGACTACCCGGTGATCGAGGCCCTCACTCTAACTCTGGCAACGCTGGTCGTGCTGACCCTGCTGCTGACCGACCTGCTCGCCGCTGCCCTCGACCCGGGAGCGGCGTCGTGAGTGCGACGGCGCACCCTGCGCGGGCTGTCCGGCGGCGGCTGCCGGGATCGCTGCTGGCCGGCTCGACGATCCTGCTGTTCGGGATCGTGCTGGCCGCGGTGCCGCAACTGCTGGCGCCGTTCAGCCCGTTGCGGTTCGACTATGCGCATCTCTTGAGCGCGCCCAGCCCGCTGCACCCGCTCGGCACCGACGAGTTCGGTCGCGACATGCTCTCGCGGGTGATCTGGGGCTACGCGGTCGACATGCAGATCGCGCTGTTCGCCACCCTGCCCGCCCTGCTGATCGGCACTGTCGTGGGGGCACTTGCCGGCTTCTTCGGCGGCCTCGCCGAGACGATGCTGGTGCAGCTGGTCGGCGTGGTCGTCGCCTTCCCGTTCCTGGTGCTGGTGATCGCCATCGTCACCGTGCTGGGGCCGGGGCTGATCAACATGTACGTGGCGACTGCCCTGGTCGGCTGGGTGTTCTACGCGCAGCTCATGATGGCGGAAATGAAGCTGCAGCGCCGACTGGATTATGCTGCGGCGGCGCGGGCGATGGGCTACGGCCAGGTCCGGATCATCTTCCGCCATCTGCTGCCGAACGCGATCACCGCAGTGCTGATCTACTGGATGACCGACATGGCGCTGGCGATCCTGCTCGGATCCAGCCTCGGCTATCTCGGGCTCGGCGCGCAGCCGCCGGTGGCGGAATGGGGCGCGCTCATCGCCGGCGGCAAGAACTACATGTCGACCGCCTGGTGGATGACGGTGTTCCCCGGGATCGCCATCGTGGTCACCGGCCTCGGCTTCAGCCTCACCGGCGATGGGCTCGGCACGCTGCTCGGGGTGCGAAGGTGAGTGGCGCCCTGCCGCCCGAGATCCCGCAGCTCGAACTGCGTGACGTCACGGTGCGGTTCGGGGCAGGCCAGGACGCGCCATACGCGGTCGACGGCGTCAGTCTCAGCCTCGGGCGTGGCGAGATCCTTGGCGTGGTGGGCGAGAGCGGGTCCGGCAAGAGCCAGCTGCTGCGCGCGGTCATGCGCCTGCCGCCGCGCGAGGCCCGGCTCGGCGGCACGATGCTGTGGCGCGGTCGCGATCTCGCCACCCTGGGCGAGCGGGAGATGCGCGCGGTGCGTGGCGGCGAGATCGCGCTGATCACCCAGGATGCGGCGACGGCGTTGAACCGCGTGCTGACGGTCGGCGCCCAGATCGACGAGAGCCTCGCCGCGCATACCGTGCTGGATCGCCGCCAGCGTCGCGCCCGTGCCACCGAACTGCTCGAGCTGGTCGGCATCCGGGACGCCGCGCGGCGGCTCGACGACCACCCGCACCAGTTCTCCGGCGGCATGCTGCAGCGGGTGATGATCGCGATCGCGCTGGCCAGCGAGCCCGGGCTGCTGCTGGCCGACGAGCCCACCACCGCGCTCGACGTCACCGTGCAGGAGGAAATCCTGCGCCTGCTGTTGTCGCTGCGTGACCGCCTCGGCATGAGCATCGTGCTGGTCACGCACGATCTCGGGGTGGTGGCGCGGCTGTGCGAGCGCGTGGTGGTGATGTATTCGGGCCGCGTCGTCGAGAGCTGCAGCGTCACTGCTTTGTTTGCGGCCCCGCGGCATCCGTACACCCGCGCGTTGCTCGCCTCGATGCCGGGAGAAGCCCCGCCGCGCACCCGCCTGGCGGCGATCGAGGGCACCACCCCGTCGATCGGCGACCGGCCGGCCGGGTGCGCCTTCCATCCGCGCTGCGTGGCAGCCCGGCCGTTCTGCGCCATCACCGTACCGCCGCTCGAGGAACAGGTGCCCGACCACCAGGCGGCCTGCCTGCGCCAGCGGGACCTTGCCGACCGGGTGGCGGCATGAACGTGGCCTCTCCGATGCCGGCGGCGCCGGTCCCCGACGCCCCGATCCTTGAGGCCCCGATCCTTGAGGCTCAACGGGTCAGTAAGCGGTTCGGGCGAGCGGCTTCGCTGCTTGAGCGGGCGCGGCGCGTGCACCCGCCGGTGATCTGCGCGCTCGACGAGGTCAGCCTGGCGATCCGGCCCGGCGAGACCTTCAGCATCGTCGGCGAGTCCGGCTCGGGAAAATCGACGCTGGCACGCTGCCTCACGGCACTGCACGCGTGCGACGGTGGCCGCGTGCTCTACCGTGGCCGCGACCTGGCGCAGATGCCGCCGGCCGAGCGCCGCCGTTTCCACCGGCGTGTGCAGATGGTGTTCCAGAACCCGCTGGCCGCCCTCAATCCACGCATGACGGTGTCCGAGATGCTGCGCGAAGCGCTGCGGGTGCACGACATCTGCCCCGCGGACCAGGTGCAGGCGCAGATGCGGGCGCTGCTCGAGCGGGTGCGGCTGCCCGTCTCCGTGCTGGACCGGCGGCCGCACCAGTTCTCCGGCGGCCAGCTGCAGCGCATCGCCATGGCGCGCGCGCTGTCGGTGCGCCCGGAAATCATCGTTGCCGACGAGGTCGTGTCGGCGCTCGACGTCTCGGTGCAGGCGCAGATCGTCAACCTGCTGATCACGCTGCAGGACGAGCTCGGGCTCGCGATCGTCTTCATCGCCCACGACCTCCGGCTGGTGCGCCACATCTCGCACCGGGTGGCGGTGATGTATCGAGGCACGCTGGTCGAGTTCGGCGACAGCGAGGCGCTGTTCACGCAACCGCTGCATCCCTACACGCGCCTGCTGGTCGGCTCCGCGCCGACGCTGCAGCCGGGCCACGTCCACGCGCACGCCCACACACCGACGGGCGGCACCATCGCCGAAGTGGCCGCCACCGGCTGCGTGTTCCGCGCCCGCTGTCCCGACGCGATGCCGCGCTGTGCCGCCGAGGCGCCCGGTTTGCGCCCGATCGAGGCCGGCCGCGCGGTGGCCTGCCACCTGTTCCCCGACACCGCCCATCCCGCGGCGGCAGACACGGTGACGCCGTGACCCGCGATGGCACGGCCCAGACGAACCCCAACCGAGCATGTCGGCCGATGCCGATGCCGAAGCGACCGGAGGTCCCATGCGGATCAGCGAGATGAACTGGATGCAGGTCGAGAGCAGCCTGCAAGACGACGACCGGTGCGTGGTCCCGCTCGGCAGTACCGAGCAGCACGCGCAGCTCAGCCTGTCGGTGGACAGCATCCTGAGCGAGCGTGTGGCCCTCGAAGCCGCAGCGCCGCTGTCGGTGCCGGTGTTCCCGGTGCTGGCCTATGGCGTGACGCCGTATTTCGCAAGCTATCCCGGCACCATCACGCTGCGCGCCGAAACCTATCTGCGCGTCGTGCAGGACGTGCTGGACAGCCTGTACCGGACCGGCTTCCGGCGCATCCTGCTGTGCAACGGCCATGGCGGCAACGCGTCCGCCGCGAACTACGTGCAGGAGTGGGTAGCCGAGCATCCGGGGTGCCGCGTGCGGCTGCATAACTGGTGGAACGCGCCGAAAACCCTGCAGAAGGTGCATGAGATCGATCCGGTGGCGTCGCACGCATCCTGGATGGAGAATTTTCCCTGGACCCGTCTCGGCAACCTGCGCGGACCCGAGGACGCCAAGCCGATGACCGATCTCGACCGGCTGCGACTGCTGTCGCCGCCGGAGGTCAAGGAGATGCTGGGCGACGGCAATTTCGGCGGCCTGTACCAGCGCAGCGACGCGGACATGCTGGCGATCTGGGAGGTCGCGGTCGAGGAGACGCGCGCCCTCATCGAGAGCGGCTGGGCGTGAGCGGGACGCTGCTGATCTGGGGCGCCGGCGCGATCGGCGGCACCATCGGCGCCTCTCTCGTGCGCGCCGGGCAGGACGTACTGTTCGTCGACAGCGCGGTCGATCATGTCGCGGCGATGCAGCGGGACGGGCTCGCGATCGAGGGGCCGATCCAGCAGTTCGTGGTGCCGGTGCGGGCCGCGACGCCAGCGCAGCTCGAGGGCCGGTACGACCGCATCCTGCTCTGCGTGAAGGCGCACCACACTGCCGATGCGGCGCGCGCGCTGCTGCCGTATTTGAGTCCGGCCGGTTATGTCGCGTCGTTCCAGAACGGGCTCAACGAGCCGGTGATCGGCGCGGTGACCGGGATGCAGCGGGTGGTCGGGGCGTTCGTCAATTTCGGCGCCGACTATCTGGAACCGGGGCGCATCCTGTTCGGCGGCCGCGGCGCCTGCGTGGTCGGCGAGGTGGATGGCAGCGCCAGCGAGCGGGTGAGCGCGCTGCGCCGAACGCTGCTGCCGTTCGAGCCTGATACGATCGGGACCGACGACATCCTCGGCTATCTCTGGGGCAAGGTCGCCTACGGAGCGCTGCTGTTCGCGACCGCCGTCACCGATGACGCGATCGCCGATATCCTGGCATCCGAGACGTATCGCGCGGTGCTGGTCGGGGTCGGGCGCGAGGCGATGGCGGTGGCGGTGGCGATCGCCCAGGGCGTGCAGCCACGCGGCTTCAACGGCTTCGATCCGGCCGCCTTCGCACCGGGCGGGAACGCGGCGGCGATCGACGCCTCGTTCGATGCGATGGTGGCGTTCAACCGCCGCTCCGCGAAATCGCATAGCGGGATCTGGCGCGACCTGGCGATCCGCCACCGCCAGACGGAGGTGGATGCGCAGCTCGGACCGGTGGTGGCAGGGGGCGCCGCGTGCGGCATCGAGACCAAGCTGACCGTCCGGCTGATCGAGCTGATCCACGAGATCGAACGCGGCGAGCGCCGGCTGGACCGCGCCAATCTGGATGTGCTCACGCCGCGAGCGCTCAGGCCGGCCGGGCTGGAGGTACGCTGATGCGGATCGATTTCGAGGGGCAGCGCGCCCTGGTGACCGGCGCCGGCCATGGGATCGGACGCGGCATCGCCCAGGCCTTGTCGCGGATCGGTGCCAGGACGCTTGCTGTCGACGTCAATGCCGACGGGTTGGGCGAGACGGCAGCCGGCGCCGAAGGTTTGCTGCAGACGGCGGTGGTCGACGTCACCGATGCAGAAAGCATCAGCCGGGCAGTTGCCGCATTCGGACCGGCCGACATCCTCGTGCACAGCGCGGGCGGCGTCTGTGGCCAGGTCGGCAAGCCCGCGGAAACGGTGACCGCCGCCGAGTGGCAGGCCATCCTCTCGGTCAACCTCACCGGTGCGTTCCTGATGGCGCAGGCGGTGGTTCCCGGGATGAAGGCGGCCGGACGCGGTCGCATCGTCACCATTTCCAGCGGCGCCGGGCTCGGCATCAGCCTCACCGGGATCCAGGCCTATGCAGCGGCGAAGGCCGGGGAGATCGGGCTGACCCGGCAGCTGGCGCACGAGCTCGGGCCGTTCGGCATCACGGTGAACAGCGTGGCGCCCGGTTTCGTGCGGTCCAATCCGACCACGGAACGACAATGGGAGTCCTACGGGCCGGAGGGGCAGCAGCGGCTGCTCGATGCCGTTTCCATGCGCCGGCTCGGCACCGTCGACGACATCGTCCATGCGGTGCTGTTCCTGGCGAGCGACTTCGCCGGCTGGATCAATGGCCAGACCCTCAGCGTGGATGGCGGCAAGTGAGCGCCGCCGAGGCTCAGGCGTGGGCCGAACAGCATGACGCCCGGACCCTTGAGACGCTGTTCCAATTCGTCTCGATCCCCAGCGTCAGCACCGACCCGGCCTACCTGGCGGACATGGCGCGCGGTGCCGGGTTCATCGCCGACCATCTGCGCGTCTGCGGGATCGAGAACGTCGCGCTGCGGCCGACCGCCGGACATCCCGTGGTCACCGGCGACTGGCTGCACGCGCCGGGCCGGCCAACCATCCTGATCTATGGTCATTACGACGTGCAGCCGCCCGACCCGCTCGATCGCTGGAACTCCGCGCCGTTCGCGCCAGAAATCCGTGACGGCCGGATCTATGCCCGCGGCGTGTCGGACGACAAGGGCCCGCTGATCGTTGCGATATCCGCGCTGGCCGCCTTTCTCGGGACGGCGGGTGCGTTGCCGGTCAACGTCAAGCTCCTGCTCGAGGGCGAGGAGGAAATCGGCAGCGCTCACCTGGATGATTTCGTGGCAGAGCACGCAGCCGAGCTTGCCGCCGACTTCGTGCTCTCGGCCGACGGCGCCATGTGGCGGCTCGATCTGCCGAGCGTGACGGTGGCGAGCCGTGGCCTCTGCGCCCTCGAACTCACCGTGTCGGGTGCCGCGAAGGACCTGCATTCCGGCCGGCATGGCGGCGCCGTGGCCAACCCGCTGCAAGCCCTGAGCGCACTGCTCGCCGGGCTGCACGCCGGTGACGGCAGCGTCGCTGTTCCCGGCTTCTACGACCGGGTCCGTATCCCTTCGGACGCCGTCCGTCGCGAGACCGCCGCAGTCCCGTTCGACGAGGCCGACTACCTCCAATCGATCGGCGCGCCGGCGGGTGCGGGCGAGGCCGGCTGGAGTCTGCTGGAACGCAACTGGTTGCGACCAACGCTGGAGCTCAACGGCGTCTGGGGCGGCTACAGCGGCCCGGGGACGAAAACCGTGATCCCGTCACAGGCGCACGCGAAAATCACCTGCCGGCTGGTACCCGACCAGGACCCGGCGGAGATCCTCGATGCCATCGAGCACGATCTGCAGCGCCGCGTCGGTCCCGGTGTCACGCTCACGGTTTCGCGCGAAGCGGGCGGCGCGCACCCGGCCGCGATTGCCGCCACCCATCCCGGCCTGCGCCTGGCCATGCAGGTGCTGGAGGAGCTGTACGGTCGCGCGGCAGTGCCGGTGCGCATGGGGGCGACACTCCCCGTCGCCGGGATCTTTCGTCATCGGCTCGGTCTCGACACGGTGTTCTTCTCGTTCTCGACGACCGACGAGGATTATCACGCACCGAACGAATTCTTCCGCCTCGAACGACTGCGCGATGGGATCCGCGCCTGGATCCGCTATCTGCAGCGTCTCGGCGCGTTGCCTGACGACGCAGGCAGCGCCGAAATTCCATCAATCCCCCGGTGATGTCGTCGATGAACCGGGACGGGGTTGAAGCGGCATGACCCTGGACGCCGTGCGGGCGGAACTTGCGCCGCGAAACCTGCTCCGTGTCGCGATCAACCTCAGCAATTTCCTGCTGGTCACCGGTCGCGATGCAGGCGGCAATCCGACCGGTGTCGCACCCGACATGGGAGGCGAGATCGCAAGGCACCTGGGCGTCGACATGGTCCTGGTGCCGTATCCCGACCCCGGCGCGCTGGCCGATGCAGTCGTCCGCGACGAGTGGGACATCGGCCTGATCGGCGCCGAGCCGGCCCGCGCGCAACACATCGCCTTCACGCCCGCCTATGTCGAGATCGACGCTACCTACCTGGTGCCGAACGGCTCCGCGATCCACGCCGTGGCGGCGGTGGACCGGCCCGGCATCCGCATCGCGGTGACCGCCCGCACCGCCTACGACCTCTGGCTCGAGCGCAATCTCCGGCATGCGACGCTGGTGCGCTCGGCAAGCTTCGACACCGCCTTCGATGAATTCTCGAGCCACCAGCTGGATGCGCTGGCCGGGCTGCGCTCGCGACTGCTGGTCGATGCCCGGAAGATGCCTGATTCCAGGCTGCTGGACGGACGCTTCGCCGCCATACAGCAGGCGATCGGCACCCCCCGGAGCAGGCAGGCGAGTGCCGTGTTCCTGTCGGGCTTCGTCGAGAATGCGAAAAACTCCGGCCTGATCACCCGGCTGATCGAGCGGCACGGCGTCATCGGGCTGTCGGTGGCGCCTGTGGTGGAAGTCGGGTCGGCACCGGAACCGCGTGATGGCGCCTGAACGCAGAACCCCCGGCTGGATGTGAGGGAGCCTGGCGCGCAGGCACCCTCACGCCGTGGCGAAGGACGCCGTATATCCATCGTCCCGGGCGCTCGATCATGCCGGGCCATTGGCATCCACGACGACTGAGGCGGCCATCTTCATGGCGGCATCGACCGGACAAGTCCGTGCTGCCGAAGTCCGCTCGACAGGCTTTTCCTGCACGCGGCACGAGATCACGATCCCGGAACTCGATGCCGCCTCTGATGACACGGGGCGACGCGCTGCCTCCGGAGTTTTCGTGATCCACGGGGCTCTGGCTGCAAGCAATCCGAGCGACTTCGCAGCAGCGACACCGGCGCAGATCGAGAGCGGACGTCATGCGGTGGCAACGGACCTTGTTCATGGCCGCCATGCCGCCGCGGGGCTGAATGCAGCGATCGATGCGCGGCTCGAGGAACGCGACGCCATCCCGGGCCGGCTTTCGCCTGGATCGCTCCCGCTGCCGACCCGGACATGAGCCGGACGACGGGCATGGCGGGATGCCCGCATCCGGATTCACCAACCTGACCAGCGATTGCGCGGCCGGTCTGCCGTTCGGCGCAGCGACGGGCTTGCTGCCGCGCACCGGGACAGGCAACGGCGATACGAAGTTGCCGCGATCACCACCGCCGTCAAGGCAGCCTGATTTGTCCTAGCCGGCTGATACGATTATTTCGACTTTCGAAGAAACCAAAGCATAATTCGGTTGACCAACGACAGGCCGCGCCGTTTAGTGTCCTAAGTGATTAGGACGCATCAGGAGTTCGGACGGTCATGGGATGCATTTCGATACGGCCTCTCCATCCTGCCGCCGACACCGTCCATGACAGCTGCTTGCACATTTCGCGCCACCGCACGCCTGCAGGGAACGACCCGCGCAACAGCCGCGTCGGCGGCCGGCTCCCGCGGCATCGTGGCTGAGGAGAAACGACCGATGCCGGACACTGTGCTTGCCGAGGAAACGGCACGGCTGAACGACGTGCTGTGCACGATCAACCTCCTGGCGTGGGACGCGCGGACCCACATGCCGCCCAGCGGCAGCAGGGCCCGCGGCAACCAGGTGGCGACACTGACCGGACTGGCGCGCGACATCGCCATCGGCCCGCGTCTGCGCGATGCGGTATCGGCGGCGCTGGATCGCGGGGACGGCGATGCAGACGAGCGCGCGCTGCTGCAGGAATTCGCCGCCGACCTCGAGACGATGCGCAGGGTGCCGGCTGCCCTCCTGCTCGAGATGGCCGAGCTGAAGACCACCTCGCATGCCGCCTGGCTGGTGGCGCGCGAGCGGAACGACTTTTCCGTGTTTGCGCCGTCCCTCGGCCGGATCTTCGCGCTGCAGCGTGAACTGGCCGAGGTCATCGGCTACGACGAGCATCCCTACGACGCGTTGATCGGCCAGTACGAGCCCGGCATGACCATCGCGTCGCTTGCGCCGTTGTTCGCAACGCTGCGTGCGGGGATCACGCCGCTGCTCGAACAGTTGCGCGACCTGCCACCGGCCGATGGTTTCCTGGAACAACCCTACCCGGTCGAAACCCAACGGCGGTTTGCCGCCGAAATCGCCGCGCGGATGGGGTACGATTTCGGGCGCGGGCGCGTCGACGACACGGTGCATCCGTTCGAGATCTCGATGACCCGGGACGACGTACGGATCACCTCGCGGTTCCGCGAAACCTACGTCAAGGGCGGCCTGTTCGCGCTCTGGCACGAGGCCGGCCACGGCATCTACGAACAGGGCGTGGCCGAGCGCTGGACGCGTGGCATCGGCGCCACCGACCTGCGCAACCTTTATGCCGTCGGGGGCCGCAGTTTCGGCCTGCACGAATCCCAGTCACGGCTGTACGAGAACCGCGTCGGGCGATCGCGCCAGTTCTGGGAGCTGCATTTCGGAGCCCTGCGCGACTGTTTTCCCGACCAGCTCGCCGGGATCGACATGGACACGTTCTGGCGCGCGGTGAACCAGCCGCGGCAGGGACTGATCCGCATCGAGGCCGACGAACTCACCTACGATGCCCACGTCATGCTGCGCTGCGAGCTCGAGGCGGCTCTGGTGGCGGGCGAGGTTCGCGTCGCGGATCTGCCGGCGCTGTGGGACGAGCGCATCCGCGCCGCATTCGGACTGGTGGTTCCGGACCTCACCCGCGGCGTGCTGCAGGACGTCCACTGGTCGCACGGCTATGTCGGATCGTTCGCGACCTACACACTGGGCAACGTCATGGCGTCGCAGTTTTTCGCGGCCGCCACCAGCGAGCCGGCGGTGCGCGACGGCCTGCGGGGCGGACGCTACGAGCCGCTGACCGCCTGGCTCGGCCAGCACGTGCACCGGCACGGTCGCAGCCGCAACCGCGACCGTATCCTGCGTGACGCCACCGGCAACGGTCTCGATCCGCAAGCCTACCTTTCCGACCTCCGCGCGAAAGCGGCGGCCCTGCTGGACACCGCCGCATGAGACAGCCCGCCGGACGGCCGATCGCGATCGCGCTGCATGGCGGCTGCGGCGTGATGTCCCGCAATGACCTGCCGGCAGCGGACTGGGCATTGGCCGAGGAGGTGATGCGGACAGCATTGCGCCGTGGCTGGGACCTGCTCGCCGAGGGCGCCGCCGCGGTCGATGCGGTGGAGGCCGCGGTCGTCGTGCTGGAGGATAGCCCGCACTTCAATGCCGGGCACGGCGCCGCATTGAACCGGGAGGGCGTGCACGAACTCGACGCCGCGATCATGGATGGCAGCACGGGCGCCGCCGGGGCGGTGTGCTCTGCGCGCACGATCCGCAATCCGGTGCAGGCAGCGCGTGCGGTCCTGCGGCACGGCGAGGCGCTGCTGCTGGCCGGAAGTGCTGCCGATCGTTTCGCAGCGTCGGTCGGACTGCCCCCGGCGCCGCAGGAGTATTTCACCACCGAGCGCCGGCTTGCCGCGCTGCGCACGATGCAGGCGCGACGCAGTGCCGGCACCCAGGCTACGGCGAGCGAGCAGGAAAAACACGGGACCGTCGGGGCGGTGGCGCTCGACAGCGCCGGGCACCTGGCGGCCGCAACCTCGACCGGCGGCTATACCGACAAGCCGGCGGGACGGGTGGGCGACAGTCCGCTGATCGGTGCAGGAACCTTTGCTCGTGACGGTGTGTGCGCGGTGTCCTGCACCGGGGCCGGCGAGTTCTTCATCCGTCACGTCGCGGCGTACGGCATTGCGGCGCGGGTCCAGCATCTCGGCGAGACGGTTGCGGTCGCCGCGCAATACATGATCGAGACCGAGCTCTCGCCGCATCGGATCGGCGCCGGACTGGTTGCGCTCGATGCGCAGGGGCAGGTCAGCGCGCCGTTCAACACCGAGGGCATGTTCCGCGGCTGGATCACGCCTGACGGCACGATATTCACCGCCACCCACCGCTAGCGCGGAACCACGGCCCTCGGGGCCGTCAGCAAGGAGACACATCATGCGCAGAACGGCACTTCTGACGGCGACCGCCTTGATCTCCTGCCTGCTGCCGGCGCTGTCGCATGCGCAAGGACCGCCGGCCGGCGACGAGGCAGCCGCCCCGGGCAACTCCGCTGACGGTTCCGGCACCGGCGCCACCGCAAGGCCGGCCGCAGCGCGCGTACATCACGGCGGCACCGCGGCCGCTTCGAAAGACTCCCCCGAGACCGTCGTCGTCATGCGGCGCCGCCTGCTGTCGAAGCAGCGCAACGTCACGTCCGCCGCCTTCGAGCTCGACCAGAAGCAGGTGCAGGCACCGGGCCCGTCGGGCTCGATCCAGAGCGTGCTCAAGCAACTGCCCTCGGTGAACTCCTATCAATCCGGTTTCGGCCAGAGCTTCGCGGAGTTGTCCATCCGCGGCGTGCGCCAGGGCGAACTGGCGAGCGACCTCGACGGCATCCCGTTCAACGACCTGATCTCGGGCGGCACGGGATCGTTCCTGACCAACAATGTCGGTGCGCCGATCACCCTGGCCGAGACCGGCAACATCAACGTCTATCCGGGCGTTGCGGCTCCCGACGTCCAGGGCATCGATGCGCTCGGCGGCACCATCGACTACCACACCAAGCGTCCGACGGACACCGCCTACCTCGACCTGACCGGCGGTGTCGGCAGCTTCGGCTACGACACCTACGGCTTCGAGGCCAACAGCGGCAGCATCAAGTCGATGGATGGCCTGAAGATGCTGCTGCAGTACAACCAGAGCGAAACATCCGGCTTCATCGAGAACACCAACGGCCGCTTCCGCGACATGCTGTTCTCGGTCGACAAGCCGTACGACAACGGATTGTCGGACCTGAGCGCCACCGTCATCTACAACAACGACTTCTCCTATGTACAGTCGGAGACCGTGCCGACCAGCCTGCTCGCCAACAACCTGTTCTACAACTTCCCGAAGAACGAGGAATACACCCGCGAATCCAACAATTATCTCACGGTGATCCTCGGCGACCAGACCTACATATCAAAGAACCTGGTTGCCGCGATCAAGGCGTTCTACATCTCCCAGGATACTGAGTTCGACTCCTTCGCCAACCCGGACATCCTCGGACCGAACGAGCCCTATATTCCGAACTTCCAGAACAGCTACACGATCTACGGTCCGATCGGACCCTCCTCCGGGACGATCTTCACGCAGCCCGGCCGCTTCACCTACGATCCCCTGACGTTCGGCAGCGCTGCCGCGGGCCAGGCATACGAGAACAATTCGACCCACACCGACGAGATCGGCATCGCGCCGAAGATCAATATCTTCCTGCCCCACAACAACATCTCGATCGGCGGCATCATTGCCAAGGAGTGGTATTCGGCCAACGTCTATGTCTATGGCGCGCCGAACATGCCGGAGATCAACGGCTACAACTCGTTCTGCTGGGATAATGGCGGCACCGACAATTTTTGCGCCGGGAGCACGCGCACCGTGTACACCGGCTATGTGCAGGACCGGGTCGACCTGCTCGACAACAAGCTGCATATCGAGCCGGCCCTGCGGTTCGAGGGCATCGACACCGTGGTCAGCCACAACTGGAATTATGGCGGCGCACCCGGCTACCAGTTGCAGAACTTCTATCGCCGCGCGCTGCCCTATCTCGGCGTCAGCTACGACCTGCCTGGTCACGTCGTCGGGTATGCCAGCACCGGTCGCAGCACGCTGTATCCGCCTGCGACCGACTACGCGATCAGCGGCGGTGCGGGTGGGATCGCCAACGCCACCTACGCGCCCAAGCCCGTCACGGTGCACTCCTACCAGGCCGGGCTCCGCTACGACACCCCCGACCTGTACGTGAACGTGGACTACTACTACCAGAAGGAAACTGCGGCACTCGGCTTCTATACGAACTTCGTCGACAATGTCAGCGAGTACGGCAATTACGGCACCGAGGAGTTCAAGGGGTTCGAGGCCAATGTCGATTGGCGTGTCAGCCCGAAGGTCACGCTGTTTTTCACCGGATCATATAATATCTCCAAGTATCTGGAGAGCTATGCGGCCTTCACCTCGCAATTCGAGGATCAGTTCGGCTACGCCTTCAAGGGTGATCCGCTCGCCAACGCACCGAAATGGCTCGCGACCACCGGCGTCGACTACACGCCCAAGAACGTCGTGACCACCGGCGACAGCGTCGATCTGCGCTTTTGGATGCAATATACCGGCGCGCAGAACACGCTCTACAACCTGCCGCCGAACGAGCCGAACCCGATCCTGGACGTGGCGACGGTCACCAGCCGCACATACGAGCTCGGCGCTTTCGCGACGTTCAACCTGGACGCCAAATACCGGCTGCCGATCCGCCACAGCTTCGTCAAGAACCTGCTGTTCGACCTCAACATCCAGAACATATTCGACAAGCACTATTATACCTACCTGTATGGCCAATTCGACGATACGGCGGGAGCCTTTCACAGTCCGTTCTATTACACGGCCTACCCTGGCATGCCCCTGGCGGCGTCGTTCCAGGTCACGGCCAGGTTCTGAATGATGCGGCAGGCGCCACTGATCCCGGCGCCGATGCCGGGCGACGAGCGGCAGGGAAACGTCCTCTCGGCCGATCCCTGCTGAGCGGCCGGGATCTGCCTGAACAACCAGGCAGGTCCGGGCTCCCGCGGGGATCGCCCGGATCGACGGCCGAGAACCACAGACGCGTCCCGCCCCCCGGACCAGATCCGCGGTCGCCATCAAGGTCAGGTCCGGGTGGGCGGCATGCCCCCCGCAACCTGTTCCGCCACGAATTCGAGCACCGCGCGAACGGCTGGCATCCGACGCAGGTCGGCATGGACGACGAGATACATATCCCGGGCCGCCCGCGGCCGATCAACGGCCACGGGCACCAGTCCAGGGTCCTGAACGGCCAGGAAACATGGCAGCGCTGCGATGCCGACCCCGGCCCGTGCGGCTGCGGCCTGGCAGCCCAGATCATTCGCGCGGAAGACGACCGGGCGGTCCGCGGCGATCGCCAGCAGCCACTGCTGCTCCAGGACATGATCGAGCGACACGTCGTAGGCGATGAAGTCCCACTCCGCTGCCGGTCGGTTCGCGTAGCCGGGGGCGGCGTAGAGGTCGAATTCCACAGTCCCGATCTTGCGCGCGACGCTGCTGGCCTCCTTCGGGCGGCTGATGCGCACCGCGATGTCGGCACCGCCCTGGCTCAGGGACGCGACGGCCTGGTTGCCCAGCAACGTCAGATGCAGGTCCGGGTAGAGCCGCCGCAGGATCGGCAGTCGGGGCGCCAGGAAGTAGCTGGCAAATGCGGGCGGCGTGCTGAGCGTCACCGTTCCAGACAAGGGAGAATGCTGGGCCTTCACCGCCCGCTCCAGCGCATGTGCCTGCACCTGCATGCCCTGGGCGAGCGCCGACACGCGCTGACCGGCCTCGGTCAGCACCCAACGCTTCGGCAGACGCTCGATCAGGGCGGTATCGAAGACCTCTTCCAGCGCGGACACCCGTCTGCCGACCGTCGCATGGTCGACCTTCAGCACTCGCGCGGCACCCGACAGTGTCCCTGCTTCGGCCAGCGCCACGAAGTGACGCATATCCTCCCAGTCGAACATCTGTGCATTTTCTCACAAGGGCTGTGAAAGAATACCGCGTTCTCGCTCGGAGTGTCGAAGCCTAACTGTTCCTCCACCGGACCAACCTGGGCCGCGGCAGGAAAATCAGTCGTCATGAAGATCTACGATCGTTCCGGATTTCCCAATCCCGCTCGTATCCGCATCGTCCTCGCCGAGAAGAAGCTCGACGCGCAGATGGAGTTCGTGTCGGTCGACCTGATCGGCGCCGAGCATAAACAGAGCGCCTTCCTGGCCAAGAACCCGTCGGGCGTGTTGCCGGTCCTGCAAATCGATGACGGCACCTATCTGTCCGAGAGCACGGCCATCACCGAGTATCTCGACAACCTCGATGGCAACCCGAGCCTCACCGGCAAGACGCCGCGCGAGAAGGCAATGATCCACATGATGCAGCGGCGTGCCGAGGCCGAGGTGCTCGACGCTGTCGGCAACTACTTCCACAACGCGACGCCCGGGCTCGGACCTATCCTGCAGGTTTACAAGAATCCGGAGTGGACCGACCGTACCGCCTGGGGCAACCAGCAGCGCGACAAGGCTCTCGATGGCCTGAGATATTTCGACGGCGTCCTGAAAGGCAACGCCTAAGTCGCTGGCGACAGCTTTTCCATGGCCGACATCACCCTCTTCGCAGGCCTGATGTTTGCCGACGCGGCAGGCATCGCCATTCCGGGAGAGTATGAGGCCCTGGCAGAGTGGCGCTCGAAGGTCTCCGAGCTCCCCAGCGTCAAGCACCGTAGCGGACAGAATTTCGAGCCCGAGGACCTGCGGCGTCTGGGCTTCTGAACTCCGACCCATAGAAGCGCGCGAGAACAGGACCATGTTCGACACGCACGCTACAGTCGACGCCTCTCGCCGGAACCTCCCCGTCGCTATTGTCGGCAACGTCGCGGTCGCCGGGTTACCGGCCACGCCGGCTATAGCCAAGGCTGACCCGGTCCGCCGGCAAGCTTACTGTCACAGCCTGACGACGAGTGACGGCACCATTCTGGTTTCTCGGATTAACTCTGGCAGGGCAATCATCAGTGGAGCCTTACTCACTGGCTGTACCTATAGCGCTCTTACCGCTGTTGAAACCCACCCCTGACCGGCCTCTCGAAGGCGCGTCCGGTCCGGGCTACCTTTCGTTAGATATGGACGTGGAGCCACTGGTGGGTTGCGGTCGGAAGCAGCGCGTGCTGCGCCTGTCGCGGTGTCAGCCGCGGTGGCGCCTGCCGGGTGCTGATCCAAGGCCCCGCGGGATGGATGAGCAGGGGGCGACGCGCTCCGCGTGTGCCACAGCACGAGTGCCAGTGGCAGCCTCAAGGGACCGTATAAGCAGCCTGTAAAAGCATACTCAGTGAGCGAAGAATTTAGCTGGCGTCCCGTACGGGATTCGAACCCGTGTTACCGCCGTGAAAGGGCGGTGTCCTAGGCCCCTAGACGAACAGGACTGGCCAGCTGAGCGGCGCGCGGTGCCGTGGGCGCCTGCGTAGCCGAGCGTCCGGGCAGGGTCAAGGCAGCCCCGGCCAAACACCCCAACCTAGGCCAGCGCCGCGTCCTGGATGAAGAAGCCGGCGGTGGTCCGGCCGTTCCACGCCTCCGCCCGCAGCCAGCCGGCCAGATGCACCGGCGCCACGCCCGGTGCTTCCAGCAGGCTCGTGAGGCTGCTCTCGTTGGCGCGGAACAGCAGTGCCTTCAGCCGCACCCCGCCACCCTCGCCCTCGAGCAGCAGCCGCAGCGTGTTGCCCTCGGCCCCGATGCGCTCGGCCCGCAATACCCGTGCTCGGCTCAGCACGAACAGCGGCTCCTCGTTGCCCGAGCCGAACGGCGCCAGCCGATCGAGGTGGCCCGCGAGCTCGACCGTCGCCGCCGCCACCGTCATCACCCCGTCGATCGCCAGCGCCGATGCCGCCGGCCGCGCCCTGGCCTCACCGAGCCGCTCGTCGAGGAACGCGTGCAACGCCTCGAGCCGGTCTGCCTGCAAGGAGAAGCCCGCCGCCATCGCATGCCCGCCGCCGGTCAGCAGCAGACCCGACTGCCGGGCGGCAATGATCGCCGCACCCAGATCCAGCCCCTCGACGGAGCGCCCTGAGCCCTTCACCGTCCCGTCCTCGAGCGTCGCTGCCACCAGCGCCGGCCGGTTGAAGCGCTCCTTCATCCGCCCAGCGACGATGCCGACCACGCCCGGATGCCAGTCGCCATGCGCCAGCAACAGCACCGCATGGCCCGCCGCCAGCTGCGCCTCGCCCTGCGCCATCGCCTGGTCGAGGATCGTGCTCTCGACCGTGCGACGCTGCCGGTTCACCGCATCGAGCCGCTCGGCCAGCTGCCTTGCCTCCACCGGATCGTCCGACAGCAGCAGCCGCAAGCCCAGATCCGCCTCGCTGATCCGCCCGCCGGCATTGATCCGCGGGCCCAGTGCGAAGCCGCAGGTGAAGGCGCTCGGCAGGTCCTTGGCGGACGCCACCTCGAGCAGCGCCTGGATGCCCGGACGCGCCCGACGCGCCATCACCTTGAGCCCCTGCGCCACCAGCGCCCGGTTCAGCCCGGTCAGCGGCATCACGTCACAGACCGTCGCCAGCGCCACCAGGTCGAGCAGCGCGATCAGGTCGGGCTCCTTGCCGCCGGCGAAATAGCCGTCGCGGCGCAGGTGCCGGACCAGCGCGATCCCGGTCAGGAAGGCGATCGCCGTCGCGCACAGGTGTCGCAGGCCGGATCCGCAATCCAGCCGGTTCGGATTGACCGTGGCCAGGATCGGCGGCGGTGGCCCGTCCGACTTGTGGTGATCCAGCACCACCACGTCCGCATCGGCCGCCACATGCGCCAGCGCCTCCGGAGCCGCGGTGCCGCAATCGACGCACACGATCAGCGTGGTGCCGCGCTCCACCAGGCCTGCCAGTGCCGCGGGGTTAGGTCCGTATCCCTCGCGCATGCGGTCCGGGATGTGGGTGTACACCGGGCAGCCGAGGCCACGCAGCAGCGTGGTCAGCAACGCAGCCGCACAGGCGCCATCGACGTCGTAATCGCCGAACACGCCCACCGTTTCGGACTGCTCGACCGCCCGCGCCAGCCGCGCAGCCGCCTGGTCCATGTCGATCATGCAGGAGGGGTCCGGCAGCAGCGCCCGCAGCGTCGGCTCGAGGAAATGCGGCGCGGTCTCGATCGCCACGCCGCGCGCCGCCAGCAGCCGGCCGACCATCTCCGGCAGGGCCAGCCTTTGCGACAGCGCAAAGCCCATGCGCTCGTGGTCATCGGCTGCGGCACCGCCGCCGTTGCGCCAGACCCAACGCCGCCCGCCGATGCTGGCGGTCACGCCCAGCACCGCGTCCGGCGCCATGCCCGCAAGAAGCAGTCCGTCAGGCATCGTCAGGCGCTCAGCTGGTACTCCAGGTCTTGCGCGCGAAGTTGTGGTGACCCTCGATGAACCGCACCGTGCCCGACTTGCTGCGCATGACGATCGAGTGCGTCACCGCATGGATGCCGGTGCGCAGTATGCCGCGCAGCAAGGCTCCGGTGGTGACGCCGGTGGCGGAGAACAGCACGTCGCCGCGCGCGATATCCTCGAGCGACAGCAGCCGCCGCGGATCGCCCTCCTGCATCTCCTGGGCGCGCTGCACCTGCGCCTCGTCGTCGAACAGCAGCCGCGCCTGCATCTGGCCGCCGGTGCAGCGCATCGCCGCCGCCGCCAGCACACCCTCCGGCGCACCGCCCGAGCCCGCGAAAATATCGACCCCGCTCCCCGGCATGCAGGCCGCGATCACCCCCGCGACGTCGCCGTCGGAAATCAGCATCACCCGCGCGCCGGCCTCGCGGGTCAGTGCGATCAGCTCCTCGTGGCGGTCGCGATCGAGCGTGCACAGCGTCAGGTCGCTGATGTCGCAGCGCTTCGCCTTCGCCAGGTTGCGCAGATTGACGGCGATGCTGCTGTCGAGACCGACCACGCCCTCGGGCAGCCCGGGTCCCACCGCCAGCTTGTCCATGTAGATGTCCGGCGCGTGCAGGAAATTACCGCGCTCGGCCAGCGCCACCACGGTCAGCGCGTTCGGCATGTTCTTGGCCGTCAGGATGGTGCCCTCGAGCGGGTCGACGGCGATGTCCATCTCAGGCCCGCCGGACCCCACCTTCTCGCCGATATAGAGCATCGGCGCCTCGTCCATCTCGCCTTCGCCGATCACCACGGTGCCGTCGATCGCGACCGTGTCGAACGCCGTGCGCATCGCCTCGACAGCGGCGCCGTCGGCTTCGTTCTTCTGGCCGCGGCCACTCCAGCGCGAGGCTGCCAGGGCCGCGGCCTCGGTCACCCGGACCAGCTCCAGCGCCAGGTTGCGGTCGTTCGGAGAGCGGATGTCCGGAGCGGGCGATTGCATGGCGGCGAAGACCTTTGTTGTCGGAACGGCGGACGCCAGCGGGAGCGGGGTCAGCCGGCCTCGATTCGGATCATGGTAGGACCTGCGACGACAACGTCGAGCCCGGCAATGCACTGCACCACCTCCTGCATCGCCTGTTCCCGGGTTTCATGCGTGACCAGCACGATCGGCACGCTCTCGTCCGGACCGGCGCCGGCCGCCTGGCCGTGCTGCAGCATGCTCTTCAGCGACACACCGCAATCGCGCAGCACCGCGGTGATCTCGGCGATCACGCCGGGCCGGTCGCGCACCTCCAGCCGCAGGTAGTACGAGCCGCGACAGGCCGACATCGGCACCGAGGTCAGCGTCGACAGCGACCCCGAGCTCGCACCCCAGGCCGGCACCAGGCTGCCGCGGGCGATATCGATCAGGTCCGCCACCACTGCCGTCGCGGTCGGACCGGCGCCGGCGCCCCTGCCCTCCAGCATCAGCCGGCCGACGAACTCGCCCTCCGCCACCACCGCGTTGAACACCCCCTCGACGCGCGCGATCGGCGCCGAATGCGGCACCAGGCACGGATGCACCCGGGTCTCGACGCCCTCCCCGGTGCGCCGCGCGATGCCCAGCAGCTTGATGCGGTAGCCGAGCTCGGTGGCGAACGCGATGTCGGCAGCACCGACGCCGCGGATGCCCTCGACATGCACGCTGTCGAAATCCACCGGCCGGCCAAACGCCAGTGCCGCCAGGATCGCCAGCTTGTGCGCGGTGTCGATGCCGTCGACGTCGGTCGAGGGATCCGCCTCGGCGTAACCCAGCGCCTGCGCCTCCTCCAGAACGGCGGCAAAGCTGCGGCCGGTCTCGCGCATCTGGGTCAGGATGTAGTTGCAGGTGCCGTTCAGGATGCCGCCGATCCGCACCAGCCGGTCGGCGGCCAGGCCCTCCCGCAGCGCCTTGATCACCGGAATCCCGCCGGCCACCGCCGCCTCGAACGCCAGCGCAACCCCTGCCCGTTCGGCGGCCGATGCCAGGCTCGCGCCATGCACCGCGATCAGCGCCTTGTTGGCGGTCACCACCGGCCGGCCACGCGACAACGCCGTCTCGACCAGCCTGCGCGCCGGACCCTCCGAGCCGCCGATCAGCTCGACAACCACATCCACATCCGGATCGTCGGCCAGGCCCATCGGGTCGTCGTGCCAGCGCAGATCCGACACATCGAGCCCACGCGCCCGCTGCCGGTCACGCGCAGAAACCGCCGTCACCAGCATCGGCCGCCCGGCGCGGGTGGCGATCAGCTCCGCATTGGCCTGCAGCAGCCTGAGCGTGCCGCCGCCGACGGTGCCGAGCCCGGCGATCCCGATCCGGAGAGGTGCCAAACCTGAAAGCGGGTGTGGCATCAGGCACGTTCCAGATGCACGGCCGCGACATCGGGCCGGTTCCGTTCCACGGCCTCGCCCACGGCAGGCCCGCCATTATGCGCCATCAGGAACGACCGGATGTTGCGCGTCGCCTGGCGCAGCCGCTGGGTGTTCTCGACCAGTCCGATGCGTACGAAGCCCTCGCCATGCTCGCCGAACCCGAGTCCCGGCGCCACCGCAACGCCCGCCTCGGCCAGCAGCAGCTTGGAGAACCCGACGCTGCCGAGGTGGGCGAATCGTTCCGGAATCGGCGCCCAGGCGAACATCGAGCCCTCCGGCGACGGCACGTCCCAGCCCGCCGCCGACAGCCCGCGGATCAGCACGTCGCGGCGTTCCTTGTAGAGCGCCCGCATCTCCGCCACGCAATCCTGCGGACCGTTCAGCGCTGCCACCGACGCCACCTGGATCGGCGTGAAGGCGCCGTAATCGAGATACGACTTGATCCGCGTCAGCGCGTTGATCAGCCGCGGATTGCCGGCGGCGAACCCCATCCGCCAGCCCGCCATCGAGTACGTCTTGGACATCGAGGTGAACTCGACCGCCACGTCCTTGGCGCCCGGCACCTGCAGGATCGAGGGCGGCACCAGGTCACCGAAATAGATTTCCGCATAGGCCAGGTCGGAAAGGATCCAGATCTCCTCACGGCGCGCGAACGCCACCAGCTCCTTGTAGAAATCCAGATCCGCGAGATACGCGGTCGGGTTCGACGGGAAGTTGACGATCAGCGCGGTCGGCTTCGGCACCGAATGCCGCACCGCGCGCTCCAGCGCCCGCAGCATGTCCTCGTCCGGCTTCGCCGGGATCGAGCGCACCGACGCGCCCGCGATGATGAAGCCGAACTGGTGGATCGGGTACGACGGGTTCGGCACCAGGATGGTGTCGCCCGGGCTGGTGATCGCCGCGGACAGGTTGGCCAGCCCCTCCTTGGAACCGAGCGTCGCCACCACCTCGGTTTCCGGATCCAGCTTCACGTCGAAGCGCCGCGCGTAATAGCCGGCGAGCGCCCGGCGCAATCCGGGAATGCCCTTGCTGACCGAGTACCGGTGCGAACGCGGATCCGCGACGGTCTCCACGAGCTTTGCCACGATATGCGGCGGCGTCGGGCTGTCCGGATTGCCCATGCCGAGATCGATGATGTCCGCGCCCTCGCTCCGCGCCTGCGCCTTCGCCTTGTTGACCTCGGCGAACACGTACGGCGGCAGGCGGCGGATGCGGTGGAATTCTTCGGTCATGGCAGGCTCTTCGCGCTACTCGATACGGGGTTGCAACAGACGCTCACTCTACCAGACCCGCAACCGCGCCGCGACCGAATGCATCCGCACGCATCCGGATCGCACTCGCCGGCACGCCGTCCTTTTCCAGCGCGTCGGCCACCGCGCGGGCCCGCAAAGCTGCCAGCGTGAGCGCCTGCGCCTGGTCGTGCGGCGCGTCGGACGCGGCATCGCCGAAGCCATGAACATACACGCTGCCGGCGCCCCGGCGCGTGGCCACCGACCGCAGCGTGGCACCCTGGCCGGGACTGAGCACGTCGGTGCCGGCGGCGAACACCAGCGCTTCCCCCGGAACCGTGGCCAGCTGGTACGTCGGCCGCGCCGGCGCCGCATAGGCGACCGGCGGCAGTGGTGCCAGCCCCATTCCCGGCAGCGACGGCGGCGGCGGCGGAGCGCCCGGGATCTGCGGCGTGGGCGCGTTCGCATCGGCCTCGGCGGTGACACTCCCCGGGCCGGTGGCGGGTGGTGGCGCCAGGTCCGGCATCGCCAGCTCCGGCTCGTCGGCCTGCGAGGGATCGGCCAGCACGTCGGTCCTGCCGTGTCCGGATTTTCCACCCTTCGTCGCACCGGAGGCCGGGCCTGTGGCCGTGACAGGCGTTGCGGGCGGCGGTGGCGCCTCCGCGGCATCCAGTGTCGCCGAGGACAGTGCCGGATTGGCCGCAGCCGCAGCCGCCGGAGCACCTGGAACCCCACCCGCCGGAGCCGGCCCTGGCGCCGCCCCGGATGCAGCCTTGCCGGGCGTGGCGACAGCCACTGGCGGCGGCAGCGGATCGTGCGCATTCAGCCGCGCCGAAAGATTGCGCTGCTCGACCAGGCCCGCGGTGACCGACTTGCGCAGGTCCATCGACGCCACCTGGGGGGCGGCCGCCGGTGTGGTGCCGATCTTCGGATACGGGTCGTCGACTCCCGGCGGCGGTGGCCGCTGCTGGGCGATGGCGCCGCCCTCGAGCTGATGCCACCAGTTCAGCGGCGTATCGACCGGGTCCTGGTGCGCGCAACCGCCGACGAGCCCCAGCGCCACGCCGCACAAGAGCCGGCACGCCAGCTGGTCCGCTACCCGCCGCCCGTGGTTCCGCGTCCGCACCATTCCCGCCTTGCCCATCCGCATCCACCCAAACAGCCGCCCGCGCCGGACCATGCTCCGACGGCCGCCGTCCCCACTGTTAGCCGCACCGCACCCGCGGGAGAAGCAGCAGCTTGGGCCGGCGCGCGCCTGGGGCCCTTCACCCTGGACCGCCGCACCCTACATGCAGGCGACACGCCATTGCCTGCGCCGCCGCCTTGGCATCCTGGCGGCCCGGTTGCAGGATGGACGACACTGATCCCGAACACCGGATCGAGGGAGAGCCTGATGACCGGCATGCCGCCGAACAACCTTATCCGGATGGATGACGAAGACCCCGAGGACCCCGATGGCCCCGACGTTCCGGAGCCGAACGGTCCGGAGCCCAAGGAGCCGGGCGACAACAAGACCCTCTCGTCGCCGATCAACGAGCTCGAGAAGCGACTGTTCGACCAGCGCAAGGTGCTGATCTTCGGCGCGATCAACGACAAGGTGGCGCGCGACGTCACCGGCCGGCTGCTGGCACTCGCCGGCGCCTCGGACAAGCCGATCGACGTGTACGTCAACTCGCCCGGCGGCCACGTCGAGAGCGGCGACACCATCCACGACATGATCCGCTTCGTGGATGCGGTGGCGCAGGTGCGCCTGATCGGCACCGGCTGGGTCGCCAGTGCCGGCGCGCTGATCTTCGCTGCCGGCCACAGGGACCGTCGCTTCTGCCTGCCCAATACGCGCTTCCTGCTGCACCAGCCGATGGGCGGCGTCCGCGGGCCTGCGACCGACATCGACATCGAGGCGCGCGAGATCATCAAGATGCGCGAGCGTCTCAACCGGCTGTTCGCGCGCGAGTGCGGCCAGACCTACGAGAAGGTCGCAAAGGACACCGACCGCAACTACTGGATGGGTGCCGACGAGGCGATCGCCTACGGTCTGGTCACCAAGGTCGTGAGCTCCATCACCGAGATCTGACCTTGGCGCCTGCCAACGAGAGCGGGCCGGGACGCAAGTCCTGGCCCGTTTCGTTTGCGCTGTCGGCCGTGGCACTGGCCGGCCTCGCCGTCGTATTCGGCTCCTACGCACGCTACGCCGCCACCGCCTACCCGTCCTTCGACGGTGCTATGAACCTGAACGTCGCCCGCAGCGTCGCCGAGGGTCACGGCTACGGCTTCCGCTACGACAGCTTCTTCGCCTTCCCGGCGCAGACCGACGGCCCTTTCGTACTTCCGGCCGTGCTGATCTTCCGCCTGTTCGGCATCACCCTGTTCACCTCGCAACTGGTGAGCCTGCTCTACCTGGTCGGCTTCGGCCTCGCCGTGCTGGTCCTGATGCGCCGGCTGGACGCACCACTCTGGCTCGCCGCCACGACCGCAATCGCCTGCCTGCTGATGCCGGGTGTCGCCGATTACGGCCTGGACGGCTATGGCGAGCTCCCGATGCTGGCCTGGCTGCTCGCCGCACTGGTGGCCGCAAGCGCCTGCCTGCGCGCGCCCGCGCCCACGCGGGCCGTGCCACCGCTCGCCGGACTGCTGTTCGGGCTGGCCGTCCTGACCAAGACCATTGCCCTGCTCTGCGTGGCACCGGCCCTTGCGATCTGCGCCCTGCTGCTGGCGACCCGGCGATCCGGCGACAACCCGGCGCGGCGCCTGATCGATCCGGCCCTGCTCGTGGGCGGCTTCCTTGCAGCGGTGCTCGGCTGGGAGCTGTTCCGCCTCGTGTCGCTCGGCAGCATCGCCGCCTGGCACCTGTGGTGGCAGCTGCAGCTCGGCCAGGTGTCACAGCAATCCGGCGCCGACGCGGCGCTCGACCCGATGGTGCTGCTGGCGACGCTCCTGCTGCATCTGCACCTGCTCGCCGTCATGGTCGGAGTGCCGCCCGCCGCCCTCGTGCTGTGGCTCGTGCTGCCGTGGGGCCTGGGCGCGTGGCACCTCGTCCGCCACCGGTCCGGCCCGCCACAACGCCTGCTGCTGGCGACGCTGCTCGCCTGCACGCTGCTGTATTTCGCCTGGTGGCTCGCCATCACCCCCACCGGCATGGCCTGGCTGCGCCGGATCCTGCCCGGGCTGCTGCTGCAGACCTGCCTGATCGCCGGCCTGATCGCCGCGTCCCTGCACCCGTCCCGGACCCGGGCGCCCGGCCGTCTGGCCGCCCCGCTGATGCTGACGATCACCTGCCTGGTCGGTGCCCGCATGCTGATCTTCGGCGCGCACCCGTTCCCGCCGACCGACGTGGCACTGCGCCGGCACGCCATCACCGAGGCCGTCGCCCGCCTGCGCGCCCTGCCCCAGGATGCCGTGATCTTCGGTGTCGGCTGGTGGCAGGCGCCGGTGCTGGCGCTGTTCTCCGACCGCACCGTGATGAACTTCGACCGCTGGAGCCCGGCCCGCATCAACGCCCTGCCGGACGCCTACTTCCTGGTCGACGATTCCGCGATCAATCTCGGCCAGCCGCCGTTGCGCGAGGTGTTCATGACCACCCGCCTCGACCCGCTGCTGCGCACGCCCGATATCGGCCTCTACCGCATCCGCTCGGTCGACCCGACGCTGCCGATGCGCGACTCCGCCGCCCTCACCACCGGCTTCGACGGCGGCAACGAAATCCCCCACACCATCGGCTGGTATCCTCCGGGCGGTGGCTGGGCCTGGGTGCGGCGCCACAGCACCATCCGCCTCGCCCGCGCCGGCCAGACCCGGCTGCTGCTCGACGCCGCGTTCTGGTCTGAGCTGTTCCCGCCTGGAACGCCGATGCGCCGGTTGCACGTGAGCGCCCCGCCCTGCATCGACCAGGATGTGTCGATCGAGGGCGCCGGCCGCCACCGCATCGAGATCCCGCTGCACTGCCCGGCCACCGCCGCACGCACCCCGCTCGACGTGGCACTCTCGCTCGATGCCGGCGTGTCCGTCGTGCACCAGCTCGACGCCGATACGCGCGACCGCTCTTTCGAGATCACCACGTTGATGCTGAAACCCTGAGCTCCCTGCAGACACGCGGTGTGACGTGACACGACGGATCGATCTCGCGGCGTTTCTGCTCCCGGGCCTGCTTGGCGCCGCGATGCTGCTGCTGTCGGTCTGGCTCGGCCCCGACGCCAGCTGGGACCTGCGCAACTACCACCTGTACGACGCCTTCGCGGCCTTCCATAAGCCGGGCTTCCTCGACCTGGTGCCGGCGCAGCGCCAGACCTTCCACCCGCCGATGCTCGACCTGCCGCCGCTCTGGCTGCGCTTCCGGCTCAACCACTGGCCGCGTCTGCTGGACGCCCTGCTGGCCCTCCCGAGCGCCATCGCGGTGATGCTCGCCTGGTGCATCGGCCGCCTGATCCAGCCCGCCGACATGCCGTACGCGCGGGTGTCGCTGATGCTGGCGGTCCTGTTCGGCGCCACCGGTGCGGCCGGCCTGCCCACCACCGGCACCAGCATGAGCGAGATGCCGGCCGCCTGCTTCGCCCTCGCGGGCCTTGCGTTGCTGCTCGTCGGACGCCCGGCCGGCGCACCCTGGCACCACCGCGCGCTGCTGGATCTCTGCGCCGGGATCGGCTTCGGCGTCGGGTGCGCGCTCAAGCCGACCCTTGCGGGCCTGGCCCTGGCGGCCGTGATGGCAGTGCTGTCGTGCGGGGTCGGGCCGCTTCCGCGCCGGTTCGGACGCGTGGCCAGTGTCGCCGCCGGTATCGGCCTGGGCGCGCTGCTGATCGGCGGCCCGTGGTGGTGGCACCTCGCCCGCCTGACCGGCAGCCCGCTGTTCCCGTACGAGAACCAGCTGTTCCGCTCGCCGCTCTACCCCCAGGCTGCCCTGACCGACGACCGTTTCCTGCCCCGCAGCGAACTGCAGGCGCTGTTCTACCCGTTCTTCTGGAGCCTCGCGCCGAGCCGGCTGAGCAGCGAGCTGCTGGTCCGAGACCCCCGCCTCGCTTTGGCATTCCTGGCGATGATCTGCTGCGGCCTGATCGCCTTCCTGCGCAGCGCCCGCCCGATCGGCGACCGTCGCGGCGGCGTCCTGCTGGTGTTCCTGTCGGCAGGGTTCCTGATCTGGGAGGCGCAGTTCGGCGTCCTGCGCTACCTGGCGCCGATCGAGCTGCTGTCCGGCCTGGTGGTGCTGGAGGCGCTGCAGCCGCTCCGCCACATCCGGCGAACCTGGGCGCCGATCGTCCCGCCGGCCGTCATGGCGGTTCTGCTGCTCGGCTCCGCGTCGCTCACGATCTATCCCGACTGGGGCCGCGCTCCTGCGTCCATGACCGCCGCGTCGGTGCAGCTGCCGCCGCTGCCGCCGGATGCGATGGTGCTGCTGCTGACCCCGGACCCGATGGCCTATGTCGCAGCCTTCGCCCCGCGCACGGTCCGCTTCGTCGGCGTCGACAACAACCTGGTGCATCCCGGCCAGGACAGCGTGCTGGAACGCCGTATCGAGCAGGCCGTGCGCCAGCACGCGGGACCGCTCTTCGGCCTCGAGGTGCCCGCAGCTGGTGGTCCCGCCGCGTTCGCACTCCGGTTCTACGCGCTGCACCGCGACGGGCCGTGCTGGCCGGTGCGCACCAACCTCGAGCAGGACGGCCTGCAAATCTGTCGGCTGGCGCACTGATGTTAACGTTTCGAACCCGGAAAAGTGATTGGGTCGACACGGTAACGTGAAGTCCTTGAGTACGCATGGGACGATACCGAAACAGTATGCGTCAGTGCTGGAAGATCGGTTTCAGCTCAGCATCTTTGTGCAAGGTCTCCCGAACCGGAAGCGGGTCTGTCAAGGTTGTGGCGCGCAGGCCGCGGTGCTATTTCTACCACGTGATTAGCACCAAGTCCCTGAAGGCCGGTCAATTCGAAATGAACGACTTCCTGGCTGGCGATGCAGCCTGGCGGCAGCTCGTGGACACCGTCAAGGGCTATGCTTTCGTGTTGCTGGATCGGGACGGCACCGTCGTGGGATGGAACGATGGCGCCAAGGCAATGAAGTTCTATGACTCGATCGAAATCATCGGCAGGAATTTCCGCGAATTCTACACGCCGGAATCGCAACTGATCGGTCATCCGGAACGCGAACTGACAACCGCTCTCTCGGTAGGCCGGCATGAGGAAGAGGGTTGGCGGGTCCGCAAGGGCGGATCCCGTTTCTGGGCACATGTCACGATCACCTCGATCCACGACGATAACGGACTCCATTGCGGTTTCGGAAAAATCGTGCGCGATCTCACGGAACAGAAACAGAGCCAGGAACAATACGCAAACGTCGTGAAGCTTCTGGAACAGACGGCTCTGACGGATTTCCTGACCGGGCTCGATAACCGCAGGTCGCTGGACCGGATGCTGACGGCAACCATCGCCGGTGCGCAGCGTCGCGGTCGCGGTCTCAGTCTGGCGATGATCGATTTCGACCACTTCAAACAATACAACGACGAGTTCGGCCACCAGAATGCCGACATCTACCTGAAGAGGGCGGTCAACGGATGGCGCGCGTCCCTGCGCTCGGAGGACCTGCTCGCCCGCTACGGCGGCGAGGAGTTCGTCGTCGTCATGCCTGACACTCCGTCGGCTGCTGCTATCCGCTGCATGGAGCGCCTGCGTGCGGCGACGCCGGCGCCGATGACCTGCTCCGTCGGCGTGGCGGAATGGCACTTCGGCGAGTCGCCGAACGCCCTGATCGGCCGGGCGGATCGGGCCATGTATCGTGCCAAGGCGGATGGCCGGAATCGCCTGGTCGTGGCGCCTGATCCGGAGCACGCCCGGCACTGACCGGTTCATCCCCACCGGCGGGTCCGGAGCTAACGTTCCGCGATCCGGTACTGCCACCAGCAGAGCAACGGGGTGACGCTCAGTTCCATCGCCAGCCCGAACAGCATCGGCGGCGGCGGCACTCCCGCTACGAAGACCCCGAGCAACCGTCCCAGCCCGCCGAACACCACGATCGCGGTCAGCAGCCGGAACCGTGCAGCCTGGCGCTCGATCCGCGGAACCGTGCTCCAGAAGCCGAACCCGATCGCCAGCAACAGGCCGGACAGATAACGCAGGTGGCTGTCCAGATCGATCGGCGTGGCGGATGCGGGCAGCCCGACCATTGCCGGGCCCAGCACGACACCGGAGCCGCCGGCCAGGATCGGCACCAGCCCCAGCACGATCACCACGACCTGCAGCAGGCGGCGGCTCAAGATATAGGCGCCCGTGCGAGCCCCAGCATCAGCGCGATATTCTGGATCGCGGCACCCGACGCACCCTTGCCGAGATTGTCCAGCCGCGCCGTCAACAGCGCGTGCCGCCTGGCATCGTTGGCATGCACCCGCAGCTCCATCACGTCGCTGTCGGCCAGTGCCTCGGCGCTCAGCACGGCGGGCGCCGTCTCGTCACCGACCCGCACCCGATCGGACCCTGCATACCAGTCGGCCAGCGCCTGCTGCAGATCGGCGCCGCGGACGTCGCCCGGCAGCAGGTCCAGATACAGCGGGATCGACACGATCATGCCCTGCGCGAAGTGCCCCACCGAGGGCACGAAGATCGGCCGCCGCGCCAGCCCCGCCTGCACCCGGATCTCCGGCACGTGCTTGTGCTCGAGCGTCAGCCCGTAGAGCTCGAACGCCGGGCCGCCCGCCGCCTCGTGCGCCGCGATCATGCTGCGGCCACCGCCGGAGTAGCCGCTGACGGCGTTGATCGCCACCGGATGGTCGCCCGGCAGCAGACCCGCCTCGATCAGCGGCCGCAGCAGCGCGATCGCCCCGGTCGCATAGCAGCCCGGGTTCGACACCCGCGACGCTGCCGCAATGGCGTCGGGCTGCCCGCTCCGCATCTCCGGAAAGCCGTAAACCCACTCCGGATCCGTGCGGAACGCAGTGCTGGCGTCGAGCAGCTTCGGCGGATGCTCGAGCCCCGCCGCGAGTGCAGCCGACTCCCGTGACGCCTCGTCCGGCAGGCAGAGCACGACCAGGTCGACCTCCTGCATCATCGCCAGGCGGGCCTCCGGATCCTTGCGCCGATCCGGCTCGATCGAGCGCACCGTCACCGGCAGGGCCTGCAGCCGACGCTGGATCCCGAGGCCGGTGGTGCCCGCCTCGCCATCGATGAAGACCGTCGCTGAACTCAACCGCATTCTCCCACGTCGCGAGCGCACCGAACGCAGAAGGCCCGGCCAAGGTGGCAATGCCACCCGACCGGGCCTTCCGAAACCCTGTACCCCGCCCCGGCCGAAGCCGCAGCGGGGCGTCGCCTCAGCGCTTGGAGAACTGGAACGAACGACGCGCCTTCGCCTTGCCGTACTTCTTGCGCTCGACCACGCGGCTGTCGCGGGTGAGGAAGCCGGCGACCTTCAGGATGCCGCGCAGGCTCGGCTCGTAGTAGGTGAGCGCCCGGCTGATACCGTGACGCAGCGCGCCGGCCTGGCCGGAGAGGCCGCCGCCATTCACCGTGCAATAGACGTCGAACTGGTTGTAGCGGTCGGCCACCAGGAACGGCTGGGTGATCAGCATGCGCAGCACCGGACGCGCGAAATAGGTGCCGACCTTGCGTCCGTTGACGCTGATCTCGCCCTTGCCGGGGAAGATCCACACGCGGGCGATCGCGTTCTTGCGACGGCCGGTGGCGTAGGAGCGGCCCTGCGCGTCGCGCTTCGGCTCACGCACCACGACGTCGTCGGGGGTGACGGCGACACCGGCGGAAACCGCCATGTCCTTGAGGTCGGACAGCGAGCCGGTGCGGGGGGCAGTCTGGGTCTCGGACATGATCAGGCTCCGACCGCTCTGGCGGTGACGGTGTTCTTGCGGTTCATCGCGGCGACATCGAGCGACTTCGGCTGCTGGCCGTCATGCGGATGCACGGTGCCGGCATACACATACAGATGCTTCATCTGCGCGCGCTGCAGCGGCCCGCGGGTGATCATCCGCTCGACCGCCTTGGTGATGATGTGGCCGGGGTTACGACCTTCGAGGCGCTGCGCGATGGTGCGCTGCTTGATGCCGCCGGCATAGCCCGTGTGGTAGTGGAACAGCTTCAGCCCGGCCTTGTTGCCGGTGAGCCGGACCTTCTCGGCGTTGATGACGACGATGTTGTCGCCGCAATCGACATGCGGGGTGAATTGCGGCTTGTGCTTGCCGCGCAGGCGCTCGGCGATGATCGAGGCCAGGCGGCCGAGAACCAGGCCGTCGGCGTCGATCAGGGTCCAGCCCTTCGTCACCTCCGCAGGCTTCAGCGAGAGGGTGGTCTTGGTGATGGACATGCTGTTCCGTCTTGGCAGGTGGGCGCATCGGGCGCCGGTGGACGTGCCCGCGGACACGCCAGGACGCACAAGGGCCCGGCGCACGCGGCATTGGAGCGGCCTTATCCGCGCCGGACACCGCCGCGTCAAGCGCTTCATGCAAAACCCAGTCTGCACAACGGATTTTTCTTGCGGTATCCCGATACCGTAGCCGTCGATCCGTTATCACCGCTGCTGGCGCATGCTGCCACTCCAGGGGAAGATGGCGCATGCCGCACGACGCCATCGGTTCCGCCCGCTTCATCCCGGCCACTGGCGGCCCTGGCCCCGTCCATGTGGTCGGCGCGTCCGGTCGATCCGGCCAGGCACTGGTCCGGGCACTGTCAGCCGGCGGGGTGACGGTCGTGCCGGTGGTGCGAAGCGCCGCCCGGTGGGCCGCCACGGGGATCGCCCTCACCCCCCGCCTTGCCGACCTGGAGCAGCACGACGACGCCCTGGCACTTGCCCTCGCAGGTGCCGGACGCATCGCCAGCACGGTCCATGCGCGCTATGTCGGCCGCATCCTGCAGGCCGCTCCGGCCGATGCCGGCTTCGTGTTCCTGGGCAGCACCCGCAAGTTCACCCGCTGGCCGGATGACCACGGCAACGGCGTGCTGGCCGGCGAACGCGCCTTCCTCAGCTCCGGCCGCCACGGCGTCATGCTGCACCCGACGATGATCTACGGCGCCGAGGGCGAGGACAACGTGCAGCGGCTGGCCGCCCTGTTGAAGCGCCTGCCCATGGTGCCGCTGCCGGGTGGCGGCCGGGCGCTGGTGCAGCCGATCCACCAGTCCGACGTCACCGCCTCGGTGCTCGCCGCCCTTGCCCGACTGTGGAATGGACCGCACAGCCTGGTCATCGCCGGGCCGGACGTCGTCGCCTACCGCCAATTCGCCGCCGCGGTCGCCCTGGCCGCCGGACTGCCGCCGCGCCCGGTGCTGCGGGTCCCGGCCTGGCCGCTGATGCTGGGCGCCCTGCTCGCCCGCCCGATCCCCGGATTGCCCTCAATCGGGCCTGCCGAGATCAGGCGCCTGATGGAGGACAAGGCGTTCGACATCGCCCCGATGCGGACCGAACTCGGCGTTGCCCCAATCAGCCTGGCGGAGGGGCTGGCGCGCACCTTCGCGCGGTGAACAGCCGCTCCGCCTCGGCACGGTCCTCAGGTGTGTTGACGTTGAAGAACGGGTCGAACGGCACGGCAGGGAATTCGACCAGGCGAATGCCCATGGCCTCGGCAAAGGCCCGCACCCCGTAGCCACGCCGTGCGCCGCCGGCCGCGTCGAGTGCGTGTAGGTGCCGCTCGAGCGCACCCCGCCAGGAAACCGGCCACAGTGCCACCAGGTGATGCCGACGCCCTCCCGATACCGCCACCGACGGCGCCGGGGACAGCGCCTGCGCCAGCCGCTCGGGAACGAACGGGGTATCGCCCGGCACGGTCAGCAGCGACGCCGCACCCAGGTCGGCCGCCCATTCCAGTGCGCGCAGCAGACCCGCAAGCGGCCCGATGCCGGCATGACGATCCCGGATCACCGGCAGGCCGAACGGCTCGAACCGACCAGGATTGCCGTTCGCGCTGATTGCGACAGAGCCTGCCGCCGGCTGCAACCGGGCCAGGATGTGCGAGAGGATGGGGATGCCGCCGATCTCGATCAGCGTCTTGTCGAGGCCGCCCAGGCGACGAGCCTCGCCTCCGCAGAGGATCACCGTGAACACGGCGTCCTGCCCGGGCAACTTCAGAATGATCCGCTGGGGCGAACGACGGGGCTCGAACCCGCGACATCCAAGACCACAACCTGGCGCTCTACCAACTGAGCTACGTCCGCCACAGCGGCGCCGGGTTTAGAAGAGCGATGCCGCCCCGTCAATCGACCGCAGCCAGCCTGGTCTCGGGAACATCCGCCAGACCCGCCTCGACGAACCCGCGCAGCCGCGCCAGCGCCTCCTCCAGCACCGACTGCTTCTTGCAGAACGCGAACCGCACGTAGTGGTCTGGCGCCCCGGATCCGGCCCCGGCCGCCCCCGGGCCGCTCCTGTCATAGAACGCCGAGAACGGAATTCCCGTGACGCCGGCGGCCTGCGTCAGGTGCCGGCAGAACGCCACGTCGTCGCCGGCGAAGCCGAGCCCGCGGAAGTCGGCACCGAGGAAATAGCTGCCCTGGGACGGCAGCACCGAGAAGCCGATCTCCTCCAGGCCGGTGGTGAGCAGCCGGCACTTGGCCTCCAGATCCCCGGCGAGCTCGGTGTAGTAGCTGTCGTCGCGATCGAGCCCGACGGCCACCGCGCGCTGCAGGTTCGGCGGCGTGGTGAAGGTGATGTTCTGGTGCGCCTTGGCGACCACCGCGGCGAGTGGCGCGGGCGCGCTGACATAACCGACCTTCCAGCCGGTCAGCGAGAAGCTCTTGCCGGCACTGCCGATGCGGATGCAGCGCTCGCGCATGCCCGGCAGCGTCATCAGCGGGATGTGCCGGGCCGCCCCGAAGGTCAGGTGCTCGTACACCTCGTCGCACACGGCGTAGGCATCGTGCTGCTGCAACAGGCTGGCGATGAAGGCCAACTCGTCCGCGTCGAACACCTTGCCGGCGGGGTTCATCGGCGAGTTGAGCAGGATCGCCTTGGTCCGCGGCCCGAACGCGGCGGCCAGCTCCTCTCGCGGCAGGCGCCATTCCGGCGGCTGCAGCCTAACCAGCTTCGCCACGCCGCCGAGCATCCGCACCACCGGCAGGTAGGTGTCGTACAGCGGCTCGATCAGCACGACCTCGTCGCCCGGATCGATCAGCGCGGTGAGCGACGCCATCAGCGCCTCGGTGGCACCGGACGTCACCACCACCTCGGTCACCGGATCGATCTCGAGCCCGTAGAAGCGCCGATTCGCCCGCGCCACCGCCTGCTTCAGCTCCGGCAGCCCGGTCAGCGGCGGATACTGGTTGCGGTTGTCGAGCAGCGCGTCGGCGGCCGCCCGGACGATGTCCGCCGGCCCCTCGGTATCGGGAAAGCCCTGGCCGAGATTGATCGCGCCGTGCTTGACCGCCAGCGCCGACATGACGGTGAAGATGGTCGTGGGCGCATCGGAAAGCTGGCGGTTCAGCGACTTCATCGGGTTCTGCCTCGGATCGATCGTGGCGCATCATGACGCAAACCGGCGGGTGCCGCGATTGCCCGGACCCGCGTCGCATGCGAACGTGGCATGACCAGGGTGGGCACCGGGAGACCCCGGCAACCTGCCCGCGATCGGAAGGTCCGAGATGAAAAAGATCGAGGCCATCATCAAGCCGTTCAAGCTCGATGAGGTGAAGGAGGCGCTGCACGAGATCGGCCTGCAGGGGATCACCGTTACGGAGGCGAAAGGCTTCGGCCGCCAGAAGGGCCACACCGAGCTCTACCGGGGTGCCGAATACGTCGTCGATTTCCTGCCCAAGGTGAAGATCGAGGTGGTCTGCGACGACCGCATCGCCGAGCGCGCGGTCGAGGCGATCGTCGAGGCCGCCCGTACCGGACGCATCGGCGACGGCAAGATCTTCGTCTCCAGCCTCGAGGAGGTGGTCCGCATCCGCACCGGCGAGCGCGGCGAGGATGCCATCTGATCCAGGCCTCGATCGTCACAAGAACCCAGCCTCGTGGCATGGTGATTGCTCATCGTCAGACGATGATCACCCTCCACGAGACATCGTCGATTCCGAACCGGCCGCAGCGTGCGGCGGTGCAAACAGCAGGTAGTCCCGGATGGCCAAGAAAGCGTCGAACTCCACCCCCGAGCCGATTCCCAGCGCCCCAGTCTCAGGCAGCCCGAGTTCGGGTAGCGTCGCGAAGGTGATGGAGCTGCTGCAGGAGCATTCCGTCGAGTATGTCGACCTGCGCTTCACCGATCCGCGCGGCAAGTGGCACCACACGACGCAGCACATCTCGACCATCGACGAGGAGGTGTTCCGCGACGGCATCATGTTCGACGGCTCCTCGATCGCCGGCTGGAAGGCGATCAACGAGAGCGACATGATCCTGATGCCGGACCCCGAGAGCGCGGTGATGGACCCGTTCTCGGCCAAGCCGCAGATGATCCTGTTCTGCGACATCGTCGAGCCGTCGACCGGCCAGCTCTACAACCGCGATCCGCGCGGCACCGCCAAGCTCGCCGAGGCGTACCTGAAATCGACAGGCATCGGCGACACCGCGTTCTTCGGCCCCGAGGCGGAATTCTTCATCTTCGACAGCGTGAAGTTCGGCAGCGGCCCGAATTTCGCGATGTACCAGCTCGACAGCGTCGAGGGCCCGGGCGCCTCGCTGAAGGACTTCCCGGAAGGCAACATGGGCCATCGCCCGACCGTCAAGGGCGGCTATTTCCCGGTCCCACCGGTCGATAACGAGAGCGACCTGCGCGCCGAGATGCTCTCGACGATGGGCGAGATGGGCCTGCCGATCGAGAAGCACCATCACGAGGTGGCGCAGTCGCAGCACGAGCTCGGCACCAAGTTCGCGACCCTGGTGAAGGCCGCGGACTTCATGCAGATCTACAAGTACTGCGTGCACAACGTCGCCCACTCGTACGGCAAATCGGCGACCTTCATGCCGAAGCCGATCTACGGCGACAACGGCTCGGGCATGCACGTGCACCAGTCGATCTGGAAGGACGGCAAGCCCACCATGGCCGGCAACGGCTATGCCGACCTGTCGGACACGGCACTCTATTACATCGGCGGCATCATCAAGCACGCGAAGGCGCTGAACGCCTTCACCAACCCGTCGACCAACTCGTACAAGCGCCTGATCCCGGGCTTCGAGGCGCCGGTGCTGCTGGCGTATTCGGCGCGCAACCGCTCGGCGTCGTGCCGGATCCCCTACGCGACCAGCCCGAAGGCCAAGCGCATCGAGGTCCGCTTCCCCGATCCGACCGCCAATCCGTATCTCGCCTTCGCGGCGATGCTGATGGCCGGCCTCGACGGCATCCGCAACAAGATCCACCCCGGCGAGGCGATGGACAAGGACCTCTACGACCTGCCGCCGGAGGAGCTGAAGAGCATCCCGACGGTGTGCGGCTCGCTACGTGAGGCGCTCGAGTCGGTCGCTGCCGACCACGAGTTCCTGCTCGCCGGCAACGTCTTCACCGTCGACCAGATCGAGGCCTACTGCGAGATCAAGTGGCAGGAGGTGTACAAGTTCGAGCACACCCCGCACCCGGCCGAGTTCGAGATGTACTACTCGGTCTAGCCAACCCGCGCCGTCGGTCATCCGGCCGACGGCGCACCCGCCCGCTCACCGGGCTATCGATGATGGCCTCCACACCGACACCCACACTCCGCACCGGCCGCCTGATACTGGAGCCGCTGCGTTCGGACCATGCCGCCGAGATGTTCGACGGCCTGTCGGATCCTGCGCTCTACCGCTACCTGGTCGACCTGCCGCCGAGGAGCCCGGCGGCACTCCAGGCCCAATACCGGGAGATCGCCTCGGGGCTCTCGCCGGACGGAGAACAGCTCTGGCACAGCTGGGCGATCCGCCGCAAAACCGACCGCCGTTGCATCGGCACCGTCCAGGCGACGATCCCGCTGGTCGGCGAGCACGAACAGCAGGCGCTGCTCGGCTACATGATCTTCCCCGCCTACTGGCGCCAGGGCTCCGGTCGCGAGGCCCTTTCGGCGATGCTGGATTTCCTGTTCGACTCGGCCGGCTGCGGAAGGGCGGATGCCCTGGTCGACACCCGCAACAACCCCTCGCTCGCCCTGCTCGACAGCCTCGGTTTCCGCACCGTCGGACGCATCGCGAATGCCGACCACTTCGCCGGGTCGACGAGCCACGAATACGAGCTGTCCCTGGACGCGGCGGCCTGGCACGGCGACACCCGGACATGACCTATTTCATCGTGAAGGCGGTGCTGTCCGGCCTGCTGATCGCCGCGGTCTCCACCATCGCCAGCCACCGCCCGGTGTTCGGCGCGCTGGTCGCCTCGCTGCCGCTGATCTCGGTGCTCGGCATGGTCTGGCTCTGGCGCGACACCCACGACAGCGCGCGCATGCAGGCCCATGTCGGTGCCACCTTCTGGTACGTGCTGCCGTCGCTGCCGATGTTCCTGCTGATCCCGGCCCTGATGCGCGCCGGCGTCGGGTTCCCGTGGGCACTCCTGCTCGGCTGCGTGCTGACGGTGCTGCTCTACCTCCTGGTCAGCGCCATCGCACCCAGACTGGGCATCCAACTCTGATCCAGGCCGCAGCCTGGCCAGCGGTCAACGCTCGCCGGACAGCTCGCGACGACTGCGATCGAGCTCCTCGGAGTAGCGCCTGAGAGCGAACTGCTCGGTCAACTCGCCGAGCACCATGCGGCGCTTGGGATCATCCACCACCACCAGCGCGTCCGCCTCGCCGGTCTCGAACAACGCCACCGCCTCCTTCACCGTCATCTGGGGCAGCAGCATCACGTCGGCATAATGCACCAGTTCCTCCAGGCGCGTGACGTTGCCCTCCGCACCATGCAGCTCCGGCACCAGCACCAGCCCGGCATACGCATCATGCTCGTCGACCAGCACGATGCGTTGCGCGGAACCCAGCGGAAAGTCGCGTCGCACCGCGGCCAGCGAACTGTCGCGCCGGATCGTGCGTACCTCGCGACGCATCATCCGGCCGACCGTCAGGGTGCGCATCCAGCCGATATCGACGGCACTGCGGATGCTCTCGCCACGGAGGTGGAAGCGCCAGGTCGCGAATGAATAGCCGAAGGTCCGTCGCACCGTCAGCGACGACACCACCGAGGCTGCCAGCACCGCGCTGGTGAGCGGCAGGCTGCCGGTGCTTTCCAGGGCCAGGAACACCATGGTCAGCGGGCCGCCGACGATCGCCACCGCGAGCGCACTCATGCTGATCAGCGCGCAGACGACCGGCGAGAGCGGGTTGATCGTCACCAGCGCCAGCAGGTCGCCGAACAGCGTGCCGGTCAGCACGCCCAGGAACAGCGACGCAAAGAACAGGCCGCCGCGGAAGCCGGAACCGATCGACACCGCGGACGCCAACGCCTTCAGCACCAGCATGATCGCCACCTGCTGCAGCCCGAACTGCGCATCGAGCCCGAGCCGCATCGCCATGTGGCCGGACGACATCACCGCCGGCGTGATCAGCGCCATCAGCCCGACGATCAGCCCACCGATCGCCGGTCGCAGCCAGACCGGAATGCGCGACTTGCGGAACAGGCTCTCGCACATCGTGACCGCGCGCATGATGGCGATGCCGACCAGCGCCGACACCACGCCGAGTGCCACGATCGGCAGGTAATCGGTGCCGGCGATCGTCACCGGCAGCTGCACCTGCAACGAGGGTGCGGCGTCGCCCAGCACATGCGTCACCAGGATCGCGGCGATCGAGGCCAGCGTCACCGGCGCCAGGTTGACCAGCGCGTAGGTGCCGATCACCAGCTCGAAGGCATAGAAGGCGCCGGCGATCGGAGCATCGAAGGCAGCACCGATGGCGCCCGCAGCGCCGCATCCGACCAGCACGCGGAGATCCTGCCGACGCACCCGGAAGGCACGACCGAGCCTGGAGGCAACGGCGGACCCGATCTGGGTATAGCCGGCTTCCAGCCCGATCGATGCGCCGACGCCGTTCGACAGCACGGTCTGGATCACCACGACCAGGCTGTCGCGCATCGACATGCGGCCGCCATACAGCGCGTTCGCCTCGATCGGATCGACCGGCCGACCCGGCGCATACCGTGCCGCCAGCAACCCGAACAGGCCGAGCGCCAACCCCCCGATCGTCGGCACCAGCACCGCCCGCACCGGATCGAGATGCACGAGCCCGGACAGGCGGCCATTATTGTCGAGCGCGAACAGCACCCGGTGCATCAGCAACGTGACCTCGCTGATGCCGACGACGATCAGCCCGGCGATCACGCCCGTGCAGGCAGCCAGCAGCGCCAGCCAGATCTCGTCGGCACGCACCAGCGCACGCAGCGCCAACGGCGCGTGCAGGACCCAGCCCTTGACCGTCGCTCCCTGGGTGGCGATCCCCGCCCGGATCGCAGCCTGCCGACGATCGAGTGAGAATGCGTCGGCACGCCTGGTTCGGGCGCTGGCCTTCACTCCGGGCGCAACGTCAGCCGTCTTCGATACGGTGGCGCTGTCCGCAGACTTGCCGCGGCGACGCCGATCATCGTCGAGAACGACCGGTGGAACGAGGGGTGGAGAGCCGGACACGGTTACAGCCTTGCAGGGCCACGTCACAGCGCGATGACGCCCGCCGAGACTTCTGACCAGTGCGGCCACGAAGTGCAACGGCCGTCTTGCAGAACGTCGCAAAGGTGTACCCTGCAAGACCCGCCGGCGACGACATCACGGCGCTACGACATTCCGTGGCTATAGCGCCGCCACCTGCATCGGCGGCGCTCCCGGGGATGGCGGCACCGGGATCGGCCCGGGTGGCTCGCCGATCGGCGGTGGCGCGTCCGGATCCTCATCCGGTCCGGGCGGTGGTGGTGACGGCGGCTCCTGGCCGCCGCCGGACGCGAACGCCCCCGATGCCCAGCCCGGCCATCCGCGGTCCATCACCGGATCGACCAGTCGGAAGCGGGTGGGAGCGTGACGTGGCAGATGGCGCATGGTCGGGTCCTCCATGGTCTGTGCATGCCTGGGGTGACAACCTGGGCAAGAGACGACAGTTTCAGGATGGTGCGGCCGTCGGCGCCCGGCGGGGCGGGCCGGCTCGCTGAAGCCAGCATCTATGGACGGCAGGGGATTAACGAACAGTGAACGCCATCGCCAGCATGCGCCAGATCATGCACGACCCGAAGGGCGGCGACCCGGACACGCTCCGCATCGAGACCGGTCCGGTACCCGAACCCCGCCCCGGCGAGGTGCTGATCCGTGTCCTCGCCGCCGGCATCAACCGCCCCGACCTGATGCAGCGCCAGGGTCTGTATCCGCCGCCGCCGGACGCCAGCCCGCTGCTGGGACTCGAGGTCGCCGGCACCGTCGTGGCGATCGGACCCGGAGCGGCCGAGCCCGCACCCTTCCGGATCGGCGACCAGGTTTGCGCGCTGACCAACGGCGGTGGCTACGCCGAGTACTGCACGGCTCCTGTCGGCCAGTGCCTGCCCTGGCCCGCCGGCTACGACGCCCCCCGGGCCGCTGCATTGCCCGAGACCTATTTCACCGTCTGGTCGAACCTGTTCCGCACCGGCCACCTGGCCGCCGGCGAGACCGTGCTGGTGCATGGCGGCACCAGCGGGATCGGCGCCACCGCGATCCAGCTGGCCCGCAGCTTCGGCGCACGCGTGATCGCGACGGCCGGCACTGCGGAGAAGTGCGCGACCTGCCTGACGCTCGGGGCCGAGGCTGCCATCAACTACCGCGAGGAGGATTTCGCCGAGCGCGTCCAAACCCTCACACACGGGCAAGGCGTCGACATCGTGCTGGACATCGTCGGCGCCCCCTACCTTGCCCGCAACATCGACAGCCTGGCCGATCTCGGCCGCCTGGTGCTGGTGGCCGTCCAGGGTGGCGCCAAGGCGGAAGCCCTCGACCTGCGCCGGATCATGACCCGCCGCCTCACCCTGACCGGCACGACGATGCGGCCGCGCACTCCCGCCTTCAAGGCGGAGATCGCCGAGGCGCTGCGGCAGAATGTCTGGCCGCTGCTCGATGCCGGCACGGTGCGACCGATACTGCACCGGGTGTTCCCGATGGCCGAGGTTGCGGCGGCGCACCGGATGATGGAACAGGGCGACCATTCCGGCCGCATCATCCTCGACATGACCACCGGCGCCGCCCCGGAGCGGGCGCCGGATCGCGCCCCGGAAGGCGCCCCGGAAGGCGTCCCGTGAAGCTGGCCGTCGTCGAACGCGGTCCGGACGCCCCGGAGCCGCGCCGCCGGCCGCCGATCGTGCTGTTGCACGGCCTGTTCGGGCGGGCGCGCAACCTCGGCTATTTCCAGCGCCGCCTCGCCGTCGGCCGCCGGACGCTCGCGATCGACCTGCGCAACCACGGCGACAGCCCGCACGGCCAGATGGACTACACCAGCATGGCGTTCGACCTGCTGGAGACGCTGGCCGAGCACGACGCCCTGCCCGCCACCCTGGTCGGCCACTCGATGGGCGGCAAGGCGGCGATGACGCTGGCCCTCACCCGTCCGGAAGCGGTCGCCAGCCTGCTGGTCGCCGACATCCCGCCGGCCCGCACCGGCCACGGCACGTTCTCCCTCGCCGAGGACATGATGCGGGTCCGCTTCCCGCCCTACCTCAACCGCACCGCCGCGGATGCGCTGCTGCAGCCGGTCATCACCGACGCCGACGTGCGCAACCTGATGCTGCAGAACCTGCGGCTCGGGGAGAATCCCGGCTGGGTGATCGGGCTCGCCGAGATCGTGCAGTCCATGACCAACATCGAGGGCTGGCCGTACATCCCCGAGGGCCATCGCTATGACGGCCCGACCCTGTTCCTGGCCGGCGAGCGCTCGCCCTACATCCGCCCGGAGGACCATCCGGCGATGCAGCGGCTGTTCCCGCACCACCGCTTCGAGGTCATCGAGCAGGCCGGCCACTGGCTGCACGTGGAGAATCCGGCGCGCTTCCTGCAGCTCCTCGGGGAGTTCACCGAGGCGTTTCCCTAGGGTCGTAAACCCCCTCGACGTGCGGCCCGCGGCTGCCATCGGAGATCGGGTCGACGGACGCTGCCAGCCGCCTTGCGCCTTATTCCGGTCAGTGGCGAGACCCGCCGGACCCTCGACGGCGGAACTCGCGCAACAGGGCCGTAACTGCTGGGGTGTTGGACAGCCCTGCGACAGCTTTTCGGCGCATCGGGATGAAGAGAAGACGATCAGGTCTCGGGTGGGTCTGCCCGAATGCAGTTCGGCACCGTCACTCACGCCGGGAAGAGCTGCGTTTCGTAAGCCACTGCCGGCGGGATACCGCAGCCACACCTCTATCTTTCGATCGTAGCCATCGGGGACCACTCACTCCGTCACCTGTCTGCCTTGCGACGGCGCAGCGATCAGTGGAGGTGCTTCTGCATCACGACGAACTTCAGGTCATCGCGGTTGGGAACGCCGAAGCGGGCGTCCTCGTACGGGAACGGCTCGATTTCCCCGGTCGGCTCGTAACCCCGTCGTTCGTACCAGGCGATCAGGCTGTCGCGCACGTTCACGACGGTCATCCGGATCGACCGGCCACCCCGGTCCCGCACCCACTGCTCCGCAGCCGTGAGCAGTTGCCGTCCGAGGCCGACATTCTGCAGGCGCGGGTCGACGGTAAGCGAGCCGAGATACCAGGCATCGTCGGCCAAAGGCTGAAGCCAGACACAGCCTTGGACATCTTCCGCCATGCGCCACGCCAGGAGAACGGCGTCGGGCCTTGCAACGATCTCCTCGCGAAGCAGCGCCTCGCTGGTCCTGTCGCCGGACATGTAATCCGCCTCACTGTTCCAGCCGGACCCGGTTCCGGTTCCGCGATAGGCACGGTTCATCAGCGTGACGATGCCCGGGACGTCCGCATCGACGGCGACCTGCAGGCTTGCGACCGCATGCGCCCGTGCCCTGGCATTCAGGGATCGGGCCTCCATCCGTTCCTCGATCATGGCGACCTGATCCAGGAACGAGCCCGAGAGGCCCTGCAGAACCTCTCTGACGGCGGCCTCGACCAGCGGCCAGACCTTACGCTTTGATCTGTCCAGCGCCTGCTGGCCGGCCGGTGACAGCGCCACGGTGCTCTGTCGCCGATCGGTTTCGCCGCGGTCGATCGTCACCAGCCCGGACCGTGCCAGCCTGTTGGCATTCTTGGTGATGGCCGGCTGGCTCATCTGCATAGCTCGAGCGAGAGCGCCGATCGCCATCGGACCCTGCTCCTCCAAAGTGACAAGAAGGGGATACTGCCCCGGCTGGATCGGGATGCCGGCCGCATGCGCCACCAGCAGGACGTCGGTCTGCATTCGTTCCGCCAACCGCTTGAGGCGGCTACCGAGAAACAGGTGCGGTCGGTCACGAACGATATCCGCCGGCATGTCAGGCCCCAGAGTTGCATAACCGGTTATGCTTTACCGGCAGAGAGCCGTCCAGGTTGGGCACTGTCGCGGGGCATCGCCTTGAAACGACGCATGGTCCAGTGTCGCACCCCGGATTGCCGATCCGAGACAGGATCTGAGCATGGTTGACGGCTGACCTTTCACGGCCTGGAGGATGGCGATTGCCACGTGATACCGGACCAGTCGAGCCCGGACGCGGCGAGTCGTGCGGCGCTGCTCAACCGGTGCTGGTCATTGCATTCACGACCTTCGCGCCACCACCCTTGGCCGCCGGCTTGCCCTCGTCCGCCGCCCGCCAGAGATACCAGGCCGCCATCGAGCGATGCGGGCTCCAGGCCTGGGCGATCTCGCGGAGCGCCTTCGGTGTCGGCTGGCGGTCGAGGCGCTTGATCAGCCGGTAGCCCTCGCGCACGCCGAAATCGTCGATCGGCATCACGTCACGGCGTCCGAGGCTGAAGATCAGCAGCATCTCGACCGTCCAGCGTCCGATCCCGCGCAGGCTGACCAGGCGCTCGATCAGCAAATCGTCCGACATCCGCGCCGCCTGCGCCCGCGTCGGCACGATGCCGGCCAGCCGCGCCTCGCACACCGCCCGCATCGCCGCACTCTTGGAGCCGGAGAAGCCGCACCCGCGCAGCGCCTCGTCCGAAAGTCCCAGCACCATCTCCGGTGTCGGGAACGGCGTGTCGCCGAGTGCCACCAGCCGCCCCAGGATCGCCTCGGCGGCGCGTCCGTGCAGCTGCTGGTGGGCGATCGCGCGGATCAGGCTCTCGAACGGCTCGCGCGCCCGGTCCACCGTCAGGCCACAGCGTCCGACACGGCGGATCAAGGCGGCCAGGTCGTCGTCCTGGGCGATCAGGTGGCGCCGGCCTGCATCGCGTCCACTGGCCCGGGGCTCGGGCAACGGGGCGTCCGGCGCCTGCATGATCGCGGCCGGGGTATGTTCGGGAGCCGCGAGCGGATTGGATTTGCGGCGCGGGATGCGCTTCGGAGGTGACACGTCGTTCATCCGATCAGACAGGTGGTGGCGGAGCCGCGGCCCAGCTGGCAGAATAGGCTCCAGGCTTAACCGACCATAGGCGGGCCGGCGGCGGACCGGAGCCTGCCAGCCAGCAGCAACGTCGCGGGCGATCAGGCGGAGACACCCGACTACGACATGGCTGATCGCGTCGCTCCCTCGGACCCGAAGTCGGGCCCCTCTCGCCGGCCGACCACGCTCTCGACCTCCGCCAGGGCGCTCGCCCGGCGCTCGGCATGGGGGCTGGTGGCGCTGGAACCGCGCGGCACTGCGCCACGCGTGGTTGCGTCCCAGCGTTTCGCCGACGCGGCTGGTCGTATCCCTGCCGGCCGCCTCGAGCTGGCCGGGCTGCCGCTGGCCCGGCGCATCCGCACCCAGCGCACCCATCTCGAGACCTTGCTCGGCGGTTCGGCCGCGCTGCATGTCGGGCTTCTGGTGCTGCTGGCGATCCTCTATGCGCGCCAGGGCCGGCTGAAGCCGCCATCCGACCAGACGCAGGTGCAGATGGTCTTCGGCCAGAGTGGCATGGCCGGCAACGATTCGCCGGATGCCGGTGGCGGCGGTAAGCCGGCGGCCGCGGCACCTACCCCCACGCCCGCACCGCCGACACCGATCACACCGCCTGCCCCGCCGCCGGAGCAGCAGCAACCGACGGTCAATACGGAACTGCCGCCGCCGCCGCCGCCGGTGCCTGTCCCTGATTTCGTCCCGATGCCGCCACCGCCGCCGCCGATCGAGGCGCCCGAGAAGCCGGAAGCGCATCAGACCCAGCCGGTGCGCATCCCGCTCCGGACCATGCGGCCACAGACCCATGCCACGCGCACTTCGCCGTTCTCCAACCCGATGGACCTGTCGTTCTCCGAGGCGCCCGGTCCGCAGCGCGCCCGCACCGGTCGCCCCGGCGGATCGCATGCGCCTGTCGATCTGTCTCTGGGGCCACTCGTCAAGAACGGCCGGCTGAACACGCCGTTTGCCACCGTGGGTGTCCAGGGCTCGAACGATGACTACGACAGCGAGATCGAGAGCTGGATCCACCGGCACATCTACTACCCGCAGGAGGCGGCGGAACGTGGCGAGGAAGGCCCGACCCGCGTCCACGTCGTGCTCGGCCGTGACGGGAAGGTGAAGAGCGTGCAGCTGATCGGGTCGTCCGGGTCCTATACCCTCGATGATGCGACGCAGGGCATGTTCCGCAACGCCAAGCTCCCGCCGATGCCGCCGGACATCACCGACGACCACTACGACATCGACTTCACCCTCACCTACGTCCTGACCCGCTGACGCCGTACCCGGATCTGCGGCTGCAGTGACACGCTCGGCGTGATCCCGGCCGGGGTACGCCCGGCTACGGGCCGGTTTGCTCGCCCTGGAACGGCGCCACCATGATCTCGTGCGCCCGCTTGCGCGCCTGGACGATGTCGTAGCTGTTCTGCATCCGCATCAGCGTGTCCATCGGGACGCCGAACGCCTTGTCCAGCCGCACCGCCATCTCGGGCGACAGCTGCGCGCGCTGGTTCAGCAGCGCCGAGATGGCCGCGCGGGTCACGCCAAGCACCCGCGCCGCATCCGTCACCGACAGCCCGAGCGCCTCGACGATCTCGCTCTTCACGAACCCGCCGGGATGGGCGGGGGTCTTCATCCGAATGCCCTGCAGCACGCTCATGACCACCTCCTAGCGGTGCTCCTCGTAGTCCAGTTCGATCTCGATCTCGTCCTGATCGATGCGGAACGTGAGGCGCCAGTTCCGCGTCACCGACAGGCTCCAGGTGCCCTTGCGATCACCTGTCGGCAGATGCGCCTTCCAACCCGATACCGTCCGCAATTCGTCTTGGCGTTCCATGTCCTGGAGGAAGGAGACGATGCGTCGGAGCTTCTCCACGACTGCCGCCTTTACGCCGGATGCGTCGTCATCCTCGATCAGGCGGCGCAGGCCGTTGTGGACCACGGTCCTGGTCCAAGACCCCCCTCTCTTGCCTACTCCGCAACCCGCGGCCGCCGCCGCAGCACCCGCAGCATCCGCCCGTCGATCACCGCGAGCCCGGCGCCGATGATCGCGATGCCGGCGATGTCGCGTGCGGTCACCGGCTCGGCCAGGAACGCGACCCCCAGCAGCAGCGCGCTGACTGGCACCAGGAAGGTGACCATCGCCGCCCGGGTCGCGCCGGACGAGGCCAGGATCCGGAAATACAGCAGGTAGGCGAGTGCCGTGCTCAGCAGCGCGATGCCGAGCAGCGCCGCCCAGCCCGATGCCGGCAGCGGCGGCAGCGTCCAGAACCGATCGCCAAACACCGCGAAGGGCAGCGTCACGATGGCCGCCCCGCTCATCTGGCCGGCCGCGAACTGCAGCGGCGCCACGCCATGCACCCGGCGCGCCAGCACCCCGCCAACCGCATAAGTGATCGTCGCGCCGACACAGGCGAGCTCCGGGAGCAGGTCCGACACCCCCGACCCGGACATGCCCCCGACCGGCAGGCTCGGCGCGATCAGCACCAGCACCCCGGCCAGCCCGAAGATCGCGCCGACCAGCGTCCGCCAGGTGAGCCGCTCGTCGCGGGTGGCGAAATGCGCCACCAGGGCGGTCACGATCGGTGTCGGCGAGTTCAGGATCGCGGCCAGCCCGCTGCTGATCCGCTGCTCGCTCCAGGCGAACAGGCAGAACGGCAGCGCACTGCTCAGCGCCCCCAGCAGCAGGAACCAGCCGACCAGACGCGGCGTGGGACGCAACGGGTTGCCGCGCGCGAGCAGCACCGCATGCAGCACCAGGGCCGCGATCCCCACGCGACCCAGCACCAGCGTGAACGGCGGCAGCACCGGCGCCAGCAGCTTGTAGAAGAAGAACGAGCCGCCCCACAGGAACGACAGCCCGACCAGCATCAGCCAGTCGCGCGCGGGGATCGGCGCGCCGTGCACGAGAGTGATCCGGCTGTTCATGCTGCGCCCGTGGAACCCGGCGTCGGTCGTGGCAGCGAGCGGGCCACCGTAGACAGCACCTCCTCCTGGAAATCGAGCTCGCGGCCAAGGGCGCGCTCGGTCTCGTCGTTGATCTCGAACGACCGGCTCATCCGCTCCAGCGCGTGCCGCTCGAGCCGCAGCACGCGCAGCCGGAAGCTGGTCTCCAGCCGGTGCCGGCGCAGCGTCCGCTCGACCGCGTCGGCCTCGGAGCCGCAACCCTCCGGATCGACCACCGCCCGCAGCCGCAGCTCGCGCGCCTGGAACTCGGCCAGCACCCCCGAGAGCACGGTCCTGCGCTCCTCCGGCAGCACATCCAGGCCGTGCCGGTCATCGGCATCGGCGTGCGGCGCCAGGTCATCGCCGGCGGGCTCCTCGTCCTCATGCAGCGCCAGCTCGTGCTCGGCCGCGTCGATCGCAACCTGTGCGACCGCCAGCCGGGCACGGTCCACCTCCTGCTGCCGGTGATCGATGTCGGGCACCTCCACACCGCGCAGCAGCGGAGGCAGGCATGTCGCCGCCAGCAGCAGCGACGCCAGGATGACGCCGACGGCCAGCGTCACCACCGCGTCCCGGCCGGGGAAATCGTCTCCCAGCGACAACACCGCCGCCAGGGTGATGGCGCCGCGCACTCCGGCCACCGACATCGCCACCACCAGCCTCGGCTGCGGCCGCGACACCGCGCGCCGCGGCGCCGACAGCACCCGCCCGCGTGTGAAGCGGACCGCGTCACGCAGCGCCACCGAGAAGCAGATCCAGACGAAGCGCAGCGCCACCAGCACCATGGTGATCACCAGGATGGTCAGCAGCAGCCGCGCCGGCGACACCCCCACCCGTGCGATCAGCGCGTGGCCGCCGCGGGCCAGGCGCGGCAGCTCCAGCCCGAGCAGCAGGAAGATCAGCCCGTTGAAGCTGGTGATGAGGATGCTCCAGACCGCAGTGGAGCGGAGCCGGATCTCGTGCCGGGTGCTGTTGATGACGCGCGACTGCTTCAGCGTGAGGCCCGCCGATACCGCGGCCAGGATGCCCGAGGCGCCCAGATGCTCGGCGCCGAGATAGGCCGCGAAAGGCAGCAGCAGCGGGATCATGATCGCGCCGATGCCGTCCTCGCGCCCATGCCGGACCAGCAGCCTGACGCCCAGCGCCAGGATCAGCGCCAGCACCGCGCCGATCGCCAGCCCGGCAAGCGACATCACCACGAAGGCTCCGGAAGCATGCGCCAGCGAGAACGAGCCGGTCATCGCCGCCGCCACCGCGAACTTGAAGCACACCAGCCCGGAGGCGTCGTTCAGCAGCGCCTCGCCGGACAGGATGTGCATGAAGCGCTGCGGCACCGCGCGGCCCTCGAGCATGCCCCCCACCGCCACCGCGTCGGTCGGCGACAACACCGCCGCGAGGGCGAAGCAGACGGCCAGCTGCATCTGCGGGATCAGCCAGTGCAGGAAGGTGCCGCAGCCCACCGTGGTGAACAGCACCAGCCCGAACGCCAGCATCAGGATCGGCCAGCCCAGCGCACGCAGCTCGCGCACCGGCATCAGGTACGCCTCGGAGAACAGCAGCGGTGGGATGAACAGCAGCATGAACACGTCGGGCTCGAAATGCACATGCACCCCGAGCAGGCTGACCCCGACGCCGAGTGCGATCTGCAGCAGCGGCAGCGGCACCCGCAGCAGGGCGGCCAGCGGCAGGCTGAGCGTCACCACGAACAGCAGCAGGAACACGGTGGTGGCGATATGCACTCGGGGGGCCTCCGGGCGCTGGGGGTGACGGCCGCCGACGGACCATGCGCGGGCGGAAGGTGTCAAACCGCCCGGCCGATGGCAAACTCCGTGGGCGAGCCAGGCGACCCAGGCCAGCGGCAGCGACGCCGCCAAGGAGCGACACGAATGAGCCCATCCGGCGCCCTCACGACCCCGCCGCCACCGGGGCAGTCGCCGGGGGTCCCCGGCCTGCTGGAGCGGGTGGGTAGCGACTTCACCCGCTTCACCGACGCGGGCGCCGCGGTCGAGCGCATCATGGCCCTCTACGCGGAGAGCGTGGCGCTGCTGCAGCAGGCATTCCAGTCACGCACGCCGATCGATGCAGCCGCGGCGGTGTATCCGTACCTGGGGATCGAGATCGACGGCGCCTCGCTGCTGACCGAGGACCGCTTCCCCTACGGCGTGCTGCTCGAGCCCGGCTGCTACGGCACGACGCTGACCCGTCCGTCGCTGTTCGCCGGCTACCTCCGCGAGCAGATCGGCCTGCTGCTGCAGCATTACGACCGGCCGGTGCTGGTCGGCCGTTCGCGACGGCGCATCCCGCTGCCGTACGTGATCGAGGACAGCGTCACCGACATCACCGAGGACGACCTCCGCCGCCTCGGCGAGCGGTTCGCCCTGCCCGACCTGTCCAGCACCGACGACAGCATCGCCAACTGCCAGCTGCAGCCCAACCCGGACATGCCGCGGCCGCTGTCGCTGTTCACCGCCGAGCGGGTGGATTACGCGCTGGCCCGGCTGCACCACTATACCGGCACCACGCCCGCGCATTTCCAGCGCTTCGTGCTGCTCACCAACTACCAGCGCTATGTCGACGAGTTCCGCGATTACGCCCGCGCCCAGGTGCAGGACGGCGACGAGTACAGCGCCTTCGTCGAGCCCGGCGACATCGTGCATCGCCGCGACCAGCCCGGTGCCGATCCCTCGGGCGGGCTGCCGCAGATGCCGGCCTACCACCTGGTGCGCCCCGACGGCGACGGCATCACGCTGATCAATATCGGTGTCGGGCCCTCGAACGCGAAGACCATCACCGACCATGTGGCGGTGCTGCGTCCGCATTGCTGGCTGATGGTGGGCCATTGCGCCGGCCTGCGTCGCACCCAGCGGCTCGGCGACTACGTGCTGGCGCATGGCTATGTCCGCGCCGACCATGTGCTCGACGACGACCTGCCGCCCTGGGTCCCGGTGCCGCCGATCGCCGAGGTGCAGGTGGCGCTGCAGGAAGCCACCACGCGCATCACCGGATTGTCGGGTGCGGAGCTGAAAACCCGCCTGCGCACCGGCACCGTGATGACCACCGACAATCGCAACTGGGAGCTGCGCTACAACGCGCTGTTCAGCCAGATCAACATGAGCCGCTCGATCGCCGTCGACATGGAGAGTGCCACGATAGCGGCGAACGGTTTCCGCTTCCGGGTGCCGTACGGGACCTTGCTGTGCGTGTCGGACAAGCCGCTGCACGGCGAGCTCAAGCTCCGCGGCATGGCCCGCAGTTTCTACCGCGAGCGCATCAGCCAGCATTTGAAGGTTGGCATCGAAACGATGCGCTCGCTCCGCGCACAGGGCGTCGACCGGCTGCATTCCCGCAAACTGCGCGGCTTCGACGAACCCCCGTTCCGGTAGCCACGCGCCGGAGGGATGCACCGTCGGGTTCGCAAGATGGGAAACCGGCGCATGCTTTCCGGACCCTCGGCCGGCAGCGCGAACGTCGCCGGCACCGACCGACCCGAGAGCCGCGGAGGCCTCGATCGGTGCGGCAGTACCCCGGTCGGCTCCCGGCCCCGGTCGGGCTAACCCCGCTGCACCTTGAAGACAGGGCCGGATCCTCGCCGCGGCGGCGCATCCAGAGGCGGCGCGATCGCATCCTCCGCACCCGGGTCCGGCATCGTCGACAGGTCGAGCGGCGATGCCGGCTCCGTTAAGCTGAGGTCCCCGTTCAGGAACTCCGCCACGCCGCCGCTGCGGCACAATTCCGCGAGCGAGACATCGAACTTCCGGATCTTCCTGACGGTGCCTGCATTGATCGCGTCCGCAAGCGAGCGCACGAACGCCGGGATATCGTCGGCCGGGCGCTGCATCAGGTCGGGCATCGCGTACTCCCACCAGCGCGACCATTGCAGCAGCCGGCGTTCATGCTCGGTAAAGCGACTGCGGATGATCTTTGCCGGAGTGCCGGCGACGATCGCGTACGGCGGCACGTCCTTGACCACCACCGAGCCTGCGGCGATCACCGCGCCGTCGCCGATCGTGATGCCGCGTCCGAGCAGGACGTCCTGGCCGATCCAGACATCGTTGCCGATCACCGGAAACGGCTTCTGCGGATTGTCGCGCCACGCCGGGCGCCTGCCGGCATCCGCATAGGCCGCCTCGAAGATCGGATGCGATTGATAGAGTGCAGCCGTGGTCGAGAACATGTCGAGGGGATGGTTGATGCCCATCACCCTGACACCCCACGAAATCGAGCAGTACGCGCCGATCACCACATGGCGATCGAGAAACGAGAACGAATACGAGAACGCTCCCATCGTCGGCAGATGATGGCTCCTGTAGATCCCGACATAGGATGGCATCGGCGCGTGCGACGTGCAGTAGAGCCTGTGCCCGACCTGGATGCCGGGCGGCGAGTCGAAGTGCGAAAATACCCGCAGCCTGTGGAACAATTCGGCGACTTCAGGCGACACCTCGATGTCGGTCATGCCGTTCTGGTCGTAGAGTATCCTGGTCATCGGGTCCCGTCAGCGTCGCGCGGTCGTCTCGAGGCGGCGCGTTGTAACAGGCTTCGAAGGCCACCGGTATCACCCCGGCCTGTCCGCGCCGGCTCGATTTCAGAAGTCCACTGCAGCCGTCATCCACACGCTGCGACCGGCCTGCACGAACCAGAGCGGCGTGTTCTGCGCCACCGTATAGCCGGCGAGCGCGTCGATTTCGTGGCTGTCCAGCAGGTTCTGCGCCTGCAGCTGTAGTCGCACTCCCGGCAACCCGTATCCCGGTTTCAGCACACGTCCGATGCTGGCATCGAGCTGGTTGAACGGATCGAGTCCCGCCTGGCGGTCGGTATCGCCGTAGCGGGCGCCGACCCACTTGTCGGTCAGCGCCCCGAACCAGCCGCCGGAGCGATACAGCAGCCCGCCGGCCAGCGTCGCATCCGGCGCATTCGGCACCGGCGCACCGCTCCGGTGATCGCGCGCCCGGTTCAGGCTGGCGTTGCCGTACAGGCTGAAGCCGTATCCGACCCCGATAGTCGCCTCGGTCTCGAGCCCCTGGTAGGTCGCGCCGCCCTCGTCGAACACGCTGGTCTCGCCGCCGACGGTCCGGGTACCCGACAGGTTGTCGAACTGGATCACGTAGCCATCGACACCCAGCGACAGACCCGGCCGCTGCCAGTTGCTGCCGACCTGGAAGTTCCAGGTGCGCTCCGGCGGCACGGTGCCGGCACCGGTGGTGGTGTCCAGCAGCTGCAACTGCGGCGCCAGGAAGCCTTCCGCCGCCTGGCCATACACCGTCCAGGCCGGCGACAGATGCTGGCGCACCACCACCGAAGGCAGCAGCGCGTCATACTCGGCATGCTCGTCGGTGGGGATCCGCGTGCCCTCCATCACCGGGCTGTCGACGGTCCGGACGGCATAGTTCCAGCGCAATCCCGGCTGGATCGTGAGCTCCGCAAGCGGCCGCCACTCGAGCTCGGCATAGGGCTGGATGGTGTCCAGCGTGTCGGACTGCACCCGGTCGATCGCCGCCGACCCCGGCACACCGGCGACAGGCGGGAGCACCGGGTTCGGCGCGCCACCCCGCGACAGGTCGACCTCGTACTGGCTGCGATCGTTGGTCTGGTGCTCGCCCCAGATGCCGAGCCGCAGCGTGACCGGGCCCCAGGCACGCTCCGCCCGCAGCACGTCGCCGAACGCGCGCAGATCGTTGCGCGCCATCTGGCCCGGCACGTCGCCCGCACCGAGGGCCGTGCCGTCCGGAGTCTCGCCATTGACGTCGAGGCCGTTGGAGAAGTGCCGGTACAGGCCATACGTATAGACCCGCTCGTCGAGCGACACGCGGTCCGAGCCGTCATGATGCAGGGCCAGATACGCGAAGTCGGTCCGGTAGCTCTCGCCGTTATAGGCCGCGTCGTTCTGCTGCGCCGGGCTGTCGCTGAGGGCGTAGTCGGGCCCGTACGTGGCGATCTCGGCGCGGGTGGCGCCGGCGGGCTGGTTCTGCTGCAGCCACTCGGTGCTGCCGGCGGCGGTGAGCGTGGTGTCCGGGCCCAGCGGCTGCACCAGCTTGGCAAACAGGTTGGTGCGCGTGCCACCGGAGCCGGTCAGGTAGCCGTTGCTGGTCAGGCGATCCGCCTCGAACACGAGTGCCGCATCGTTCAGAGCCGGCACCGCCCCGCTCTCCAGCCGCACTCCCGCCTGGTGGCTGTCGAACGAGCCCACGGTACCGGATACGGCAATGCCCGGAGCCGCGGACGGATCGATCGAGCGCAACGACACCGTGCCGCCGAAGGTCGCATCGCCGATCGTGGCACCGGTGCCTGGCCCGCGATCGACCGACACCGCGCCCAGCGCCTGGGGTGCGAAATAGGCCGTGGAATGGTGGGTGAAGTCGTCGGTGTCGCCGAACGGGATGCCGTCGAAGGTGACGTTGTACTGCCCGTCGGAGAAGCCGCGGATGGTGAGGTCGGCGCTCTCCGACAGCCCGGGCCCGTTCGGCGCGATCGACAGCACGCTGGGAGAAAGCCGGACGATCTCGCTGTAGTCGGCCGCCGGGGGCGCCACGGTGCGGATGAATTGCGTGGTCAGGTTCGAGGCCGGCTGCGTCGGATCGAGCGACAATGCCGACACCGGCGCCACGGTCCCGGCCACCTGCACGGTCTCCGGTCCGTCGGCCGCCCCGGAATTGCCCAGCACCGGGCTCGCCAGGGCAGGAGCGACGAACGCGGCGGCGGCCAGGGCGGGGAGCAGGAACCGGGCGGCCCGTGCGACGCGCCGGGCTGTTCGAGGCTGACAGGGGGCAATCACGAGGGTCGTGTAGATCAGCGGCTCGGGACAGGTCGCGTGACGTTGCGATGACACCAGCCGGCGGGCGACGCGATGCTCAGGCGCGGCGGGCGACGCGACGGTCAGGCGGGGCGTGCGGCCTCGCCGGATGCGATCTCCGGCATCGCCTGGCTCAGCAGCCCTCCGGTCCGCAGCGGCGCCACGGTCCGGGCCAGCCCGGTGCGGTCGTCGGTCTCGACGAACAGCCCGCAGATCGTCGCCTCGCCATCGGCGGGGGCCAGCCGCTCACCCGGCATCTTGCGTACGAACCGCGCCACCGAGCCTTCCTTGCCCATGCCGATGACGCTGTCGTAGTCGCCGCACATCCCGGCATCTGCCTGGAACGCCGTGCCACCGGCCAGTACGCGGTGGTCCGCAGTCGGCGTGTGGGTGTGGGTGCCGACCACCAGCGACACCCTTCCATCCAGATAATGCGCGAACGCCACCTTCTCGCTGGTCGCCTCCGCATGGAAGTCGATGACGATGGCCGCCACCGTGGTGCCGAGCCGATGCCGCGACAGCAGCTCCTGGGTGGCGCGGAACGGGTCGTCGAGCGCGTCCATGAACAGCCGGCCCATGACGTTGGCGACCAGCGCCCGGCGTCCGTCACCCAGGGTGACCAGCACGCTCCCGGCACCCGGGGTGCCGGGCGGGAAGTTCAGCGGCCGGACGATGCGCGGTGCGGATCCGATATGGCCGATCAGCTCGCGCCGGTCCCAGGCGTGGTTGCCCAGCGTGATGACGTCGCAGCCGGCCGCGAACAGGCTGTCCGCCATTGCAGGCGCCAGACCGAAGCCGTGGCTGGCATTCTCCGCATTGACCACCGCGAGATCGATGCCGAGCCGCCGGCGCAATCCCGGCAGCTGCGCCTCGACCGCGTCACGCCCGCTGCGGCCGACGATGTCGCCCAGAAACAAGATCCGCAAACTCGAGGCCCTCCGGCGTGATCGTCTCCCGCTCGGTGACCATCGCCGAGAGCGGCTCGTCATAGGGCCCGGTCGGCACGCTGGCGACCTCCTGGGCCGCAAAACCGAATCCGATCGGAACCACATGCGGGAGCGCGGCCAGGGTTCGGTCGTAATACCCGCCACCATAGCCCAGCCGGAACAGCCGGCGATCCCAGGCCAGCAGCGGCACGAACAGGATGTCGGGCTGGCGCTCGGGCCCGTCCGGATGTGCCGTGCCGAAGCGCCCTACCTGCAGCATGGCACCCGGCTGCCAGTCACGGAACAGCAACGGACTGCCCGGGAGCGTGGTTTCCGGCAGGACGACGCGGTGGCCGCGCATATGCAGCGTCTCCCAGACCGCCATCAGGTCCGGCTCGTCGCGCATCGGCGCCACCCCGGCCACGACCGCGCCATCGGGCAGGCGCAGCTTCAGCAAGGCCGCGGTGAGCTGGATCGCCTGCAGCCGGTCGGTGGCGGGACGCAACCGCAGCATCGCGCGCAATGCCCGCTTGGCATCGTGTGGCTCGATCAGCGTCATCGGCAGCCGGAAAAGGAGGAGTGCGGAGCCACCATGGCCGTTGGACTGTCAGCCTCCCAGAACCCGCTAGTGCAGGTGGGAACCAGGTAACGTGACCAGGATCACGACAGTGCCAGTCCCCGAGAGAGTGCTTATCGGCTCAGGGGATGAATTGCCTGACGAACCGGGTAGCCCCGCCCCACCAACCTAGTCACGCTCCAGCGCCGCTGCAATGGCCTCGGCGCGTTCCGCGAGCCCCGCCACAAGGTGCTCGCGCTGCTCGATCAGCACACGGGCCTGCTCACCCTCTTCCAGCGCGCTGGTCGTGCCCGAAGGCAGCCTATCGGCCGCGAGGTCGTGCAGTTCGTCGGCCATCAGCAACGCCGCAAGCGCCAGCAGCCGCGCCTCGCCGCTCTGGCCACCGATCGACTTGATGCGCTCGATCCGCCGCTCCACCTGCCGGGCCATGGATTGCAGATGCGGCTCCTGCCCATCCTCGCACCCGACCGCGTAGGCGTAGCCGTTGATCCGCACGGTTACCTGCGCCACCGCAATCTCCTGGATAGGACGGCCAATGCCGCCCGCTTGGGTGTCCGTCGCGAGGCGCCGGCGTCTATGGCCCGGACTCCGGCACCGAAGCATCCGACTCGGCGGCCTCGGAACCCGGCACCACCACCACCGACCGCACCGTCGCTATCATCAGGTCGAGACGTGCCGCCAGCGCCTGCAACTCGTCCTGCGTCATGCCCGGAGCGGCCGCCGGCAAGGCTGCCGCCTCCGCCGCAGCCAGCGCATGGCTCTGGGCCAACAGGTCAGCCTCATGCTGCGCCGCGCGGGCGGTCAGTTCGGCGACCCGCAACTCGTCCTGCTTGCGACCGGCCGCGGCCGCGATTCGGGCCAGCGCCGCTTCGAGCCGCGAAATGCCGCCGTCAGGCTCGGCTGCCGCTGCGGGGGTCGCTTCCTGTTGCCACTGGTCCTGTTGCGCCACTGGCACCCTTGTCCTTGCTCAGATCGGACTTGAACTGTTCGCCCGCAACGACTTGAACGTCAAGCATGAACCCCAGCCCGCCCACCCTCGAACCGGTCGCCGTGGTGATCCACAGCCTGGCCGATGCGCGGCTGGTGCTCGAGGCGGCGGCACGAGACGGCCTGGCACCGCCATTGCTCCTGTCGGCGCCGGATGCGGCCTGCTTCATGGGTCCCGCCTGGTGGCTGGCACTGGTCGCGGCCGCCAGGCAGCACCGGACGGACTCGATCCAGGACCTGCTGGATTGCGGCGACGCTGCCGGACCGGCGATGCAGGCTCTCCGCCTGGGGCAGAAACGACTGGTGCTGGACCAGGCCTGCCCGCAATTCGACGCGGTGCTGGAGCGGGCGACCGGGCTTGGCGCCAGGCTTCAGGCGGTCCGGCCACCGGCGCTCGATCTTGCCGCACGCGGGGCCGTCCGACAGTTGGCAGCCTGGCTCGGCGGCGGCCGCGACTCCGCATCCGGGCTGCCCCCGGCCCCGCCGCGTGACACCGGACCACCCTCACGCTAGGTCTGCGGCCCCCGTTGCGGAGCCGACGCACGTGACCCAGACCTGCCGCCTTTATGTGCTCACGCCGCCCGCTTTGGTGCCGTCGGCGTTCGCGGACGTCCTGGCGCGGGCGCTCGATGCCGGCGATGTCGGTGCGGTGCAGCTTCGCCTGAAGACTGTCCCGGACGACGAGATCCTGCGCGCGATCGACGTGCTGCGACCGATCGTGCAGTCGCGCGACATCGCCTTCATCCTGAACGACCGGCCCGATCTCGCGGTCCGCTCCGGCTGCGACGGCGCCCATGTCGGCGCCGAGGACATCGACATCGCGTCTGCCCGCGCCCTGCTCGGTGACATGCAGCTTGGCGTGTCCTGCTACGACAGCCGGGACGCGGCGATGGTCGCGGGCGAGGCCGGCGCCGATTACGTGGCGTACGGCGCCTTCTTCCCGTCGCCGAGCAAGCAGACCGAAATCCGATCGGATCCGGAACTGCTGCATTGGTGGTCCGAGATGATGGAGCTGCCGGTGGTGGCGATCGGCGGCATCACGCCGGCGAACTGCGCCCCGCTGGTCACCGCCGGCGCCGATTTCCTCGCCGTCATCAGCGCCGTCTGGGATCATCCCGAAGGCCCGGCCGCCGGCGTCCGCGCAATGAACGCCGCGATCGCCGACGCCGCTTCGGCTGCTACCTGATCGTCGCGGGCACCTGACCGGAGGCGACCACGCCGGGCGTCAGCATCGACTGGGTCGCATAGAGCACGCCGTTCGATTGCGGCATGTCGGACAGCCAGATCCGGCTGGTCCGGCCCTGGGTGTCGCCCAGCAGCAGCTCGCCGGTCCCGGGCTCGATCGACACGCTCAGGATGTCGCCATCGATGGTGCGCAAGCCGATCGGACCGCCACGCTTTGCGATCATCTGGCGCAGCTCTGACGTGGTGAAGGCGCCCGGAACGATCGTGTAGGCCATCATGCGGCGCAGGCTGGGGCGCATGGCCGGATCCAGCAGGTGGCCGCCATCCGCAGTCTGTGCCGCTTCGAGCGGCGTGTTCGGGATCGCGAACACCGTGTACGGCCCGGGCTGCTGCAGCTGCGTCATCAGCCCGGTCTGGATCAGCGCGGTGCTGTAATCGGCCAGCGCCAGCGAGCCACGCAGGCTGTCGTCGAGCGGCCGGTCGCGGAACAGCGAGGTATCGCGAAACACCAGCGTATCGGTCGACGGGCGCACGAAGAACGGGTCCTGCCTGGCCGTGCTCTCGCATCCGCCCAGCACCGCCGGCGACAGCACTGCAAGCACAACCGGCCACACGGCACGCGTCCGACGTTTCATAGGATCCCCCTCCCCGGCGCGCCACCCAGACAGGACGCACGCGCCAGCACCGATGCCTCGATATCGGCTGGCATCACCCGGCGCAAGCGAGCAACGTTCGCCTCGCCGATCACGGGCCCGGCCGGCGACCGTCCGCGGAGCTCAGCAGCCGTCGCCGCGCAGTTTCCAGGAGGCGACGCGGCCGCCATCGACCTCGAAGGTCGTGGTGCAGCTGCTCTGGTAGTAGCTGGGCCCGAAGCCGTCGCCGAAGCCGCCATAGCCGCCGCCCCAGCCGCCGCCGAAGCCACCGGGACCGAACCCGCCGCCGCCCCATCCCCAGCCACCCCAGCCCCAACCCCAGCCGAGGCCCGGCGACCCGGGGGAGTAGCTGCTCTCGTTGTCGACATAAGCGAGGAAGGTGTGGCCGTCGGTGCTGAAAGTCCGGGTCGGCACGCCGAAAGAGCGGACCAGGTCGGTTTCCGAGCGGCCGATCATCGAGTCGAGCTGCTTGCGCTGGGCCGGGCTCGGCACCTCGCACGCGGACAATGCCAGCAGTGCCGCGAGAGGCACGATTGTCTGCAACTTCATGGATCGGGCACCAGCGGTTCAGGTTGGTTCAGGCCATCGATATAGGTCCTGGCGCTGCCGCCGGAAGTTCATCCACATCACGTTACAATTTTTCTGCGGGCGGACAACCGGCTTTGGTGGGTCGGTGGGTCAGCCACAGCACGTCCTCGATCCGCTCGGCGCCTGTCGCCAGCATCGCCAGCCGGTCGAAGCCCAGCGCGATGCCGGCACAGTCGGGTAGCCGGGGCAACGCCGCGATCAACGACTCGTCCAGTGGCCAGGCAGCATCCGGATCCGGCCCGCGCAACGCCACGCGGCGCTCCCGGTCGACGGCGAACCGTGCCGCCTGCTCCACCGGGTCGGTCAGTTCGTCGAACGCGTTGGCAAGCTCGAGTCCGCCGGCATAAAGCTCGAACCGCAGCGCCACCCGCGGATCGGCCGGATCACGCCTGGCGAGTGCGGCCTGCGCCGCCGGCCAATGCGTGAGGAAGGTCGGGCGCGTTTGGCCGATCTGCGGCTCGATCCGCTCCAGCAGCAGCCGGAAGAACAGATCCTCCCAGTCCTCGCCCGGTCGCAGCTCCAACCCGGCCTGGCGCGCCAGGGCTGCCGCGTCGCCTGCGGTGCCCAGCAGATCGGCGCCGGCGTGACGATCGAACGCGTCGGCCATGCGCAGCCGCTCGAACGGCTGGTCGATCCGGATCACGCCGCCATGGCGCTCGATCGCCGGCGGCAACAGCCGTTGCAGGAGCCGCTCGGTCTCGTCCATCAGCGACGCCAGGTCGGCTCCGGGGCGATACCATTCCAGCATGGTGAATTCCGGCGAATGGGTGTCGCCGGCCTCGCCGTTACGCCAGACCCGGGCCAGCTGGAACACCGGCAGCCCGAGATCGGCCACGATCCGCTTCATGGCGAATTCCGGACTGGTATGCAGCCAGATGTCACCGGTCTGTCCGTCCGGCTGCTCCAGGCGGGTGCGGAACGGCCGCAGATGCACCTCCTCGCCGGGGCTCGGCACCAGATACGGCGTCTCGACCTCCAGGTAGCCGCGCGCCTCGAAGAACGCCCGGGTGGCGCGCAGCATCATGCCGCGCCGACGCAGCAACGGCAGCCGGTCGGGCAGGCTGGCGGTGCGCGGCGGGTCGCGTGGCGGGCTGGTGGTCATCTGGCGCCTTCCCTGGTTGCGCATGGGGCGAACGCGGCAGTACAGCCCGCCGATGGATGGCAGCAACCTCGAGCCTGAACGCAGCACGATCCGCAGCATCGCCGGCCTGATCAAAGCCGGCCTCGTCGATCCGTCCGCACGCGGTGCGCTGGAGGCAGTCGCCGCGCGCTATGCGACCGCCATCCCGCCCGCGTTCGCTGGCCTCATCGAACAGCCGGACGATCCGATCGGATTGCAGGTGATCCCGCAGGCGGCCGAACTCGAGGTCGCCGTGCACGAAAAATCCGATCCGATCGGCGATGACGCCTTCTCTCCCGTCCCCGGAATCGTGCATCGCTATGCCGACCGGGCGCTGCTGAAGCCGCTGCTGATCTGTCCGCTCTATTGCCGGTTCTGCTTCCGCCGCGAGCATGTGGGCCCCGATGGTGGCCTGCTCGACGAGGCCGCGCTGCAACGGGCACTCGACTGGCTGGCGGCGCATCCTGCGATCACCGAGGTGATCCTGACCGGCGGCGATCCGCTGATGCTGTCGCCGCGTCGCCTGGGCGGCGTTCTCGCCGCCCTGGACGCGATCCCGCATCTGCAGACCATCCGCATCCATAGCCGGGTGCCGGTGGCCGATCCCGCCCGCATCACCGGGCCGATGCTGGACACGTTGGAAACCACCAAGCCGCTCTGGCTGGTGGTGCACGCCAACCATGCACGCGAGTTCACCGAAGCCGCGCGCTCGGCCCTGCTGCGGATCCAGCGCCGGGCGGTCCCGGTGCTTGGCCAGTCGGTGCTGCTGCGCGGCGTCAATGACAGCATGGCGGCACTCGAGGCCCTGTTCCGCGCCATGCTGGCCGCCCGGGTGAAGCCGTACTACCTGCACCAGCTCGACCCGGCGCCGGGGACCGCGCACTTCCATGTGCCGATCGCCGAGGGCCGCCGCCTGATGGCGGAGTTGCGCGGGCGCGTCACCGGGCTCGCCTGGCCGACCTACGTGCTCGACATCCCCGGCGGCCACGGCAAGGTCCCGATCGGCCCGGATTATCTGGATCTGGACGCCGGCACCGTGCGCGATCCCGCGGGCCTCCCGCACGACCTCGCCCCTGATGCGTAGCGGCGATGCTGCACCAGCAGCTCGGGCTTCCAGGCCCGACCGCTCGCGCTCATGCAGACATCCGCCACCCGTCCGTGCGCGGCGGGAGTGGAAACATATCGACTGCTGACGGGAACGGGTCAGGGATCGCCAGGCAAACCGGAGCGGTCAACCGCCCATGAACGCTGCGATATGCGTGTTCAGGAACCGCGCATCCTCAGGGCTCGCACCGGCGCCGGCGGGATGGCCCCACAGCGACGGGATCGGCAGGAAGGTGCAGTGCGCGATGAAGCCGGCCTCGTAGCGCGCATCCTCGACCGGGAAATACAGGTCCGTCGCCGACGGCATGTACAGCACCGGCACCTTGATCGAGCGCAACGCCGCCTCGACGTCGCCCTTGAATGGCGGCGTGTTGCCGACATCGTTGGATTGCCAGGTGCGCATCTGCAGGATCAGGTCGTTCGCGTCGTCACCGGCAAAGAACTCGCGCGCCATGTGATCGATCGCCTGGGTGAGCGTCGTGCCGGTCGGGTTTTCGCCGCGCCACAATTCGCGACGCCACCATTCCTGCGAATACAGCCAGCCGAGCCACACCATCGACGTCGCGGCGATGCCTGTCGCCGGCTCGGTTTTGTAGTCGCCGCCATCGAACGCCGCATCCGCGGTGATCGCCGCGATCTGCCCGTCGAGCCGGACGATGCCATGGCCGTATGTCTTTGCGGTTCCGGACGTGGCAACGATCCGGTCCATGAAATCCGGATACAGTACCGCCCACTGCAAAGCCTGCTGAGCTCCCATCGAGAAACCGATGACGGCGCGCAGATGCCGCACATGCAACTGCTCGATCAGCAACTGGTGCACCGCGCGGACATTGTCCCGGATCGTCATCACCGGGAACCGCGGCCCGTGGAACGGCTCCGGCGTGTTGCTCGGCGAGGAGGAGCGACCGTTGCCGAACAGCTCGCTGGTGACCAGGAACAGCTTGCCCGGATCGAGCGCCTTGCCCGGGCCGATCAGCCACTCGTAGCCATGCATGTCGGCCATGTAGTGCGACGGCAGCAGCACGGCATTGTCGCCGGCCGGGTTCAGCGTGCCGTAGGTGCCATACATGACCCGGGCGTGCGGCAGCACCGACCCGCTCTCGGTGGTGAAATCGGGAATGACGAATTCATGGCTGACCGGCCCGGCGATCGGCTGCGCCTGTGCCACCCCCGCCTGGCCGGAAAGTCCCGCGGCAAGCAGAAGCGAGGCGACGTTGGACACGACACTGGTTTTCATGAAGGCGCATCAATCCGATTGAAATCATGTTCTGCGACAGGCAGCCCATCTCCCGGGCTGACAGCTGCGCCGGTCCGCCCGGCAGACGACCGCAACAGAACCCGCATCGGACGATAGGTCACCGCGCCACGTCCGTCGACGGCCCAAGGGCTGCCTGCCCGGCGTTCTTGCCGCACCGGGTGGATGGGTCTAGAAGCCCGCCTTCCCATCCCCCGCCCAAGGCTCGACAATGAAGCAGCAGGCCAACCTGATCCGCGCCGGCCAGGTGATCGAGCATGATGGCCGTCGCTGGACCATCCTCAAGCAGCAGATCATCACCCCCGGCAAGGGCGGCGCCTTCATCCAGGTCGAGATGCGCGACCTGAAGACCGGCAACAAGACCAACGAGCGCTGGCGCACCGCCGACACCGTCGAGCGGCTGATGACCGAGGACAAGGAGTACACGTACTCCTACACCGAGGGCGACAACCTGGTGCTGATGGACCCCGAGACCTTCGAGCAGGCCGTCATCCCGACCGCCATCCTCGGCGAAGCCACCGCGTTCCTGCAGGACAACATGACGGTCAACGTCAAGCTGGTCGAAGGCGATCCGGTCGGCATGGAGCTGCCGCCGCACGTCACGCTGGAGATCGTCGAGGCCGACCCCGTGGTGAAGGGCCAGACCGCCAGCTCCTCCTACAAGCCGGCCAAGCTGTCGAACGGCGTCAAGACGATGGTGCCGCCGTTCATCGAAGCCGGCGAGCGCATCGTCGTGCGCACCGACGACGCCAGCTACGTCGAGCGCGCCAAGGGCTGACGACGATGGCCATGCGCCTCTCTCCTGTCATGACGGTGATGCAGAACGCGGCGCAGAAGGCGGCGCGCCGGCTGCTGCGCGACTTCAACGAGGTCGAGCAGCTGCAGGTCAGCATCAAGGGGCCGGGCGATTTCGTCAGCCAGGCCGACCTGCGCGCCGAGGCCACGATCCGCGAGGAGCTGGCACGCGCCCGTCCGGGCTACGCCTTCCTGATGGAGGAGAGCGGTGCCTCGGGTTCGGAGAACTGGTCCTGGCGCTGGGTGGTCGACCCGCTCGACGGCACCACCAACTTCCTGCACGGCATCCCGCACTGGGCGATCAGCATCGGCCTGCAGAAGCGCCTCCCCGACGGCAGCGCCGAGCTCGCAGCCGCGGTGGTGTACAACCCTGCCGGCAACGAGATGTTCTGGGCCGAGAAGGGCGCCGGCGCCTACCTGAACGAGCGCCGTTTGCGCGTGTCGGCCAGGCGCGAGCTGATCGACGCGCTGTTCTCCACCGGCATCCCGTTCGCGGCGATCCCGGCCGAACGCCGACTGCCGTTCGCCCGCATCCTGGGGTCGCTGATGCCGCAGGTGTCGGGGATCCGGCGGTTCGGTTCGGCCGCACTCGATCTCTGCTGGACCGCGGCCGGCCGCTATGACGGGTTCTGGGAGATCGGGCTGAAGCCGTGGGACTGTGCGGCCGGCATCCTGGTCGTGCGTGAGGCCGGCGGCTACGTCACCGACCCGCACAACGCGGAAAGCCAGGCGATGGAAGCCGACTGCAACATCGTCGCCGGCAACACCTACATGCACCCCAAGCTGCGCGAGATCGTGCTGGCCGGCATGGGCGGCGCCATCCAGGCGAGTGCAACACCCCCAACCTGAGCGCCCTCTCCGGACCGGCGCCGGTTGAGCGTGTGCGCGGCCTCGTCTAGGGTCCGGCACGATGCGCAGCTTGAACCTCGGTCTCTCCTTCATCGGCCTCCTCGGCGTGGCGATCAGCCCCGCGGCGGCCCAGGTCACCACCAACCGGAGCGCGCTCGACGCCCTCGGCTCGGGTAAGCCGGCCGCGCATGCGACCGCCACGCACCACCCCGCAAGGCCGGCGCATACGTCCGGTCATGGGCACGCCTCGGCGCATAACGCCGCCACCGCCGGCAAGGGGTCGGCGCACAAACCCGCGGCGAAGTCCGGCCGCCCGCCACCGGCTGCCACCATCCCGGCCGCACCGCCGCCGCCCCCGGTGTTCAGGGCGCCGGTCATCAACGTGCCGCTGCATCCGCCACCACCGCCGCCGCCGGTTCCGGTGGTGCAGGGCGCCGGCGGCACCGCGACGCCGATCGATGGCGGCACCCGCATCACCTTCGGAGCCGCCAGCGCCGACCTCAATCCGACCACGATGCAGGCGCTGCAGAACTTCGCAGCCCAGCTCAAGGCCGATCCGCTGGCCCGCGCCGATCTCGAGGCGTACGGCCTGGGCACGCCGGAAGATCCCTCCACGCCGCGGCGGATGGCGCTCTCGCGGGGTCTTGCCGCCCGTGCCGTGCTGATCAACGAAGGCATCCCCTCGACCCGGATCTATGTCCGGGTGATCGGCCAGCCGACGACAGGCGACACCCCATCCGGAGCCACCCCGAGCGTCACCGCCGCTGATACCGCAGCACCTGCCGATCGCGTCGACCTGCACCTCTCCCGCAATCCCGGCGACACCGCCGTGACCCCGATCGGCGCACCTCCGGCGGGCACGCCCCCAGCCGGTATGTCCCCAGCCGGCACGCCAGCTGCCGACGCATCCGCAGCTTCTCCCGACGCCACGCTGTCCCCCGCCCCCGGACCAACGCCTCCCGGAAACACCCATCCATGACCCGCCCCACGACCTATGTCCTGCGCATGCTGGTGTTCCTGGCGGTGGTCGCCGGGTGTGCTGCGTTCCTGTTCCCGACGCTCCTGCTCGCGTTCCAGAACAATCCGGTGCTGGATGGCCTGATCCTCGGGGTGCTGGCGCTCGGCATCATCTGGAACCTGGTGATGGTGGCCCGGCTGTCGCCCGAGGTGCGCTGGATCGAGACCCTGCGCCAGCCGCGCGCCGGCCTGGCCCCACCGCGGCCGCCTCGCCTGCTGGCGCCGATGGCCTCCATGCTGGCGACCCGCAACCGCGCCGATCGGCTGGTGCTCTCGACCCCCGCCACCCGGTCGCTGCTCGACAGCCTGGCGTCCCGCCTGGACGAGAGCCGCGAGCTGTCGCGCTACATGACCGGGCTGCTGATCTTCCTCGGCCTGCTCGGCACCTTCTGGGGCCTGCTGAAGACCGTGCACTCGATCGGCGGGGTGATCGAGAACATGTCGGTCGGCTCCGGCGACGTCACCCAGATGTTCGGCCAGCTCAAGGCCGGCCTGGCGCAGCCGCTCGCCGGCATGGGCACCGCGTTCTCCGCCTCGATGTTCGGCCTCGCCGGCTCGCTGGTGCTGGGCTTCCTCGATCTCACCGCCGGCCAGGCGCAGAACCGCTTCTTCAACGAGCTCGAGGAGTGGCTGGCCGGCATCACCCGCTTCTCCTCCGGCTACACCGGCGGCGACGGCGAGGCCCCGATCCCGGCCTACGTGCAGGCGCTGCTCGAGCAGACCGCGGAGAACCTCGACGGCCTGCAGACCGTGCTGGCCCGCGGCGAGGACGGTCGCCAGGCCTACAACCAGACGATGGCGACGCTGTCCGACCGCATCGGCGCGCTGAACGAGATGCTCCGGGCGAACCAGCAGCTGATGCTGCGCGTGGCCGAGGCGCAGTCGGCGATGGTGCCGGCCCTGCAGCGGCTGAGCGACCCGTCCGGCGGCGGTGCCGGCGCGCAGGACCTGCGCGAGCCGATTCGCGGCATTGAACGGCTGCTGCAACGCATCCTCGCCGAGAACGAGCAGGGCCGCAGCCAGACCACCACGGAGCTGCGAAACGAGCTCAGGGTGCTGACCCGCACCGTCGCCGCATCGGGCGGCCAGGGCAGCCCGGCGTTCCCGGCGTCCGGTGACGCATCCGGACGTCCGGCGCGATGAGGCGTCGCGGCGTCCGCGGCAACGGGCTGGACGCCTGGCCGGGCTATGTGGACGCGCTGTCCACGCTGCTCATGGTCATCATCTTCGTGCTGCTGGTGTTCGTGCTGGCGCAGGCTTTCCTGTCGGTGGCGCTGAACGGCCGGCAGAGCGCGCTGGACCGGCTGACCCGCGAGATGGCGCAGCTGACCCAGCTGCTGTCGCTGGAGAAGGGCCACAGCCAGTCGCTCGAGTACTCGGTCGCCACGCTGAAATCGCAGCACATCCGGGACGAGGTCTCCGCCGCGACGCTGGCCGCCGAGCTCAACGCCGACACCGCGAAGCTCGCCTCTGCCGACAAGCTCTCGACCGACAGCCAGGCCCAGGTGGCGCTGCTGAACCAGCAACTCGCCGAACTGCAGAAGCAGCTCGCGGCGATCTCCCAGGCGCTCGACATCTCGCAGGCCGACATCAAGGATCGCGACGCCAAGATCACCGATCTCGGCAACAAGCTGAACCTGGCGCTCGCCGACAAGGTCGAGCAGCTGAAACGCTATCGCAGCGAGTTCTTCGGCCGCCTGTCGCAGCTGCTGGCGCACCAGCCCGGCATCCGTGTCGTCGGCGATCGCTTCGTGTTCCAGAGCGAGGTGCTGTTCCCGCCGGGCAGCGCCGAGCTGTCTGCCGCCGGGCGCGCGCAGATGAACACCCTCGCCCGGACCCTGAAGACCATCGCTGCCGAGATCCCGCCCGACCTGCCCTGGATCCTGCGGGTCGACGGCCACGCCGACCGGCAGCCGATCGCCAACACAGCGTTCGCGACCAACTGGGAGCTGTCCTCGGCACGCGCCATCACCGTGGTGAAGCTGCTGACCGCGGACGGGATCAACCCGCAGAACCTGGCCGCCACGGGCTTCTCGCAGTTTCAGCCGCTGGATAACGGCAGCACCCCCGAGGCCTACGCCCGCAACCGCCGGATCGAGCTGCGCCTGACCGATCGCTGACCGGCCCGGGCGCCACCCGGGACGGTGTCAGGTGGGGTCGCCGACCATCAGGTGATGCAGGTGCGCCAGACGCGCCGCACCCCCGGCGATCATCGGATCCAGCCGCAGCACGTGTTCCCACGCGGCAAACGCCGGCTCGCCCCTGCCCGCACTCTCCTCGATCAGCGACAGCCCAGACCAGGACTGCACGTCCGCCGGATCACGATTGATGGCATTGCCGAGATCCTGCAGCGCGCCGGCCTGGTCGGCCTGTGCCGCACGCACGGCGGCACGCTCGCGCCACAGCAGGGATTGTCCGGGCTGCAGCTCCAGCGCGTCGCTGAGATCGCCGAGCGCCTCACGCAGATGCCCATCCGCCTGTTCCCGCTGGCCCCGATGCAGCATGAGCCGCGCCGTAGGTGACAGCAGGCTCTCACGGCGAGCCTCGAGGCGAGCCAGGATCGCGCCGGCCTGGTCCGCGCCCGGCGCATGCAGCAGGTCAGCCTCGAGCGCCTGGATCCGGGGATCGGCAGGTGACGCTGCCGGCGGCGGTGCGGCGTCGGGACGGTTTGGCGCAGCGGCGGCTGGGAGCACCCCGACCGTCAGCAGGCAAACGCCCGCGAGTGCCGCCAGCCGACCCGCGAAGCGGCTCAGCCCTGGCGGGCCTTCATGCGCGGGTTCTTCTTGTTGATGACGTACACGCGCCCATGGCGCCGCACCACACGGCAATCCTTGTCGCGCACCTTGGCCGACTTGAGGCTGTTTCTGATCTTCATGGTCCGACCTTCGAGAGCGGTGATGCACCGCAAAGAGGGGCCGAATAACGGCGCGCTCCCAGGGTGTCAATGATACAAGGCCTGGGCGCCACACCGACGGCCTGTTCCGGCGGACTGTGGGCCGGTTAATCATCCGCTAGGAAACTCCTGCCAAGCTCCCGCCGACGCCTGCTCAGTCGCCTCTCCGGCGCGTATGGCGTGGTCAAAGGCGCTGCATGACATTGGCACATAGAGATCCGAGCTCACACCTGGCCCGGCGCAACCAGATGCGCCTGCAGGCGCTGTCAGCGTGCGGCCGCACGTGGCTGGTGCTGGCGCCGGTCTCGATCCTCCTCGCCGTCTTCGACGACCTGCTGCAAGGCTCGGCGCGCCCCGGCACCTCAGCGGCTGCACTCGAAGTACCGCTTGCCTGCCTGGTTGTGCTGCACGCCCTGACCGCCTGGCTCTCGCTCCACGAGCGAGCGCGGGCGCCGCATCCGGCGACCGTCGATTATCGCTATGGCTGCGCGATCCTCATGGCTGGCCTCCTGGGCAGCCTGTGGGCGGTGGTGCTGGCGGCGACGTCCCCCGGTCCAAGCCCGGTATTCCAGATGATCCTGGTGCCCACGCTGATCCTCGGCGGCATCCTGCTGGCTCCGGTTCGCGCCGCCGCCCTGCTCTATGTCGGCGCGGTCGCCGGCGGCGCCGTGCTGGCGATGCGGGGCTGGGCCGCGGAGACGATGTGGCCGCCGCTCGGCCCCCTAGCCGGGGGTCTGATTGCTGCCGGTGCCATCGCCTGGCAGCACGCCGAATTCGAGCGGACCACACGACGCGAGTCCGGTCTGGCGGAGCAGACCGAGATCAGCAGCACGCTGCTGCACGAGCTCGAGGAACAGGGCTCGGAATGGCTCTGGGAAACCGGGGCGGATTTCCACCTGGTGACGCCGTCACCGAGGCTGTGCCGCCTGCTCGGATGCAGGAGCCGGACGCTTGCCAACCTGTCGCTGCGCCGCTGGATCAACTCGCGGATGTGGCTGGCGCTCGATGGCCGTGACGGCTTCGAGGCGTTGGCGATGAGCCTCGATTCGAGGTCGGCGTTCCGGCAGGTGCAGATCCCGGTCGGCATCGGGGAGAGCGAACACTGGCTGCTGCTGAGCGGCCGGCCGATGCTCAACATCGACGGCAGCTTCCGCGGCTATCGCGGGGTGGGCTCCGACATCACCGGGATCCGCCAATCCGAACGCCGGATCGCCTGGCTGGCGCGGCACGACAGCCTGACCGGGTTGCCGAATCGGGCGCATTTCCACGAAGCCCTGCGCACCGCATGCGCCCTGCAGGCCGAAAGCGGCGAGAAATTGGCGCTGCTCTGCCTCGATCTCGATGGCTTCAAGGCGATCAACGACACGCTCGGTCACCTCGCCGGCGATGCCCTGCTGACCCAGGTCGCGGCCCGCCTGCGCAGCTGCATTCGCAAGCGCGACCTCATCGGCCGGCTCGGCGGCGACGAGTTCGCGGTTGCCTTGATGGACAGCGATTCCGCGGCGGCGGGCGAACTCGGTCGACGGCTGATGGCGCAGGTCACCGAGCCCTACACCATCAACGGGATCCCGGTGCGGGTCGGGCTCAGCATCGGCGTGATCCTGTCGCCGGACGATGCCACCGGCCACCGGGACCTGCTCAAGGGCGCCGACCTGGCGATGTACCGGGCCAAGGCGGAAGGCCGGGGCACCATCAGCTTCTTCGACAACGACATCGAGAACGGCGCGCAGAATCGCCTGCTGCTCCAGGCGGATCTGCGCCACGCGATCAGCCGCGACGAGATCTCGCTGCACTTTCAGCCGATCATGCACGGGGTTACCGGCCGGGTGGTCGCGGCGGAAGCGCTGGCCCGCTGGATGCACCCGACGCGCGGCATGATCCCCCCGGCCGAATTCATCCCGCTGGCGGAGGAATGCGGGTTGATCGGGGCACTCGGCACCTGGGTGCTGCGACGCGCCTGCCTGGAGGCCACATGCTGGTCTGAGGAGATCGGCATCTCGGTCAACCTGTCGCCGATCCAGCTGCGCGACCCAAGGCTGTTCTCCATCGTCGAGAGCGCGCTGCAGGAAAGCGGTCTGGCGGCCGGACGCCTGGAGCTCGAGATCACCGAGTCGCTGTTCCTGGAGACCAACCCGTTGGTCCGCGAGACCATGCTCAGGCTGAAGCAGCACGGCATCCGCTTCGCCCTCGACGATTTCGGCACCGGCTTCTCGTCGCTCAGCTACCTGCGCCAGTTCCACGTCGATACCGTCAAGATCGACCGCTCCTTCGTCCGCGATCTCGGTACCGACCTGGAGGCGGACATGATCGTGCAGGCGATCACCGGCATGGCAAGGGGCCTCGGCATCACCATCACCGCCGAGGGTGTGGAGACCTTCGACCAGGCCGACCGCCTGCGCGCGAGCGGCTGCACGCAGTTCCAGGGCTTTCTCTACAGCCGCCCCTGCAGCGCAGACGCCGTGCGACGCTTCATGGCGCTGCAGCACACGAGGAACGACGCCAGCGAGGAGCGGCTAGAGGTCCGGTCGCCGATGGCCGGAAGCTGAACCCAGACCTTGCGTCGCCAGCCGAGGAGACCGCCGCCAGCCGGGCGCAGCACCACCATGTGCCGTGCGGCCGCAGCCGCCGCCGAGTGTGACGCACGCCCATCGTTGCCGAGGCGCTTTCCAGCCGCCTGGCCCGCGCAGGCGCCCGCCGCTGCTACCGCTCCGGCGGTAAGGTGACCGCATGGTTGAGCGGCCCGGCCCCGGCGCCGTAACCGGGAGCGGTCTCGATCGCAAGCCGGACATAGTCGCGCGCCCGGACCACTGCCGCGCGCAGGTCCATGCCCTGGGCGATTCCCGTGGCGATGGCGCTCGCCAGGGTGCAGCCGGTGCCATGTGTGTGCCGGGTGTGGATGCGCGGGGCCGAGAAGCTCTCGCACTTGGTCTCGGTCGCCAGCAGGTCGACCACCTCGTCACCCGGCAGGTGACCGCCCTTCAGCAGCACCGCCGGCACGCCCAGCGTCAGCAGCGCGTCGGCGGCACGACGCATGTCGTCCTCGCTCTCGATGCGCATGCCGCACAGCACCTCCGCCTCCGGGAGGTTCGGCGTCAGCAGGCTGGCCAGGGGCAGCAGGTGTCGCTTCATCTCCGCGATCGCCGCCGTCTGCATCAGCCACTGACCGCCCTTGGCTACCATCACCGGGTCGATCACCAGCTTCACGTCCGGCCATTTTCTAAGGCAGTCGGCAGTGGTCGCTATGATCTCCGGCGTGTCGAGCATTCCGGTCTTGAAGGCGTCCGCCCCGAGATCGGCCAGCACGCACTCGATCTGCAGCCGCAGGAACTCGGGCGGCACCTGCATTACGCCGTGCACGCCCAGCGTGTTCTGCGCCGTGAGCGCCGTGATCGCGGTCATCGCGTAGCCGCCGAGTGCGGTGACGGTCTTGATGTCCGCCTGGATCCCGGCGCCACCACCGGAATCGCTGCCGGCGACGATCAGCACACGGCCGCGCATCCGGGTCAGGCCGCCACCGACACGCGTCGGATCGCCTCGCACACACCCGCCACGACCTTGCTGACGAGCCCCTCGTCCTCGGCCTCGGCCATCACCCGGACCACCGGCTCGGTGCCGCTCTCCCGCAGCACCAGCCGTCCGCGGGATCCGAGCTCGTCCTCCGCCCAGCGCCTGGCCTCGCGAACCGCCGGATCGAGCAACGGCGACGGGCCGGTAAACCGCTCGCTCCGCAGCATCTGCGGGAACGGCGTGAACATCTGCAGCGCCTCGCTCGCCGGTCGGCCACGCTCGACCAGCACCGACAGCACCTGCAGGGCGGCGATCAGCCCGTCGCCGGTGGTGGCGAAATCCGACAGCACCATGTGGCCGGACTGCTCGCCGCCGACATTCATGCCGAGCTCGCGCATCCGCTCGACCACGTAGCGATCGCCCACCGCGGTGCGCTCGAGCCGCAGCCCGTCCGCGGCCAGCAGCCGCTCGAGCCCCATGTTCGACATCACGGTCGCGACCACGCCACCACCCTCGAGCCGGCCGGCGGTCGCCCAGGAGCGGGCGATGAGCGCCAGGATCTGGTCGCCATCGATCAGCTGGCCGCGTTCGTCGCACAGCAGCAGCCGGTCGGCGTCGCCATCCAGCGCGATGCCGAGGTCGGCGCGATGGCCCAGCACCGCGGCACTCAAGGCACGCGGACTGGTCGAGCCGCATTGGTGGTTGATGTTCAGCCCGTCCGGCGCGCAGCCGATACGGATCACCTCCGCACCCAGCTCCCAAAGTGCGGTCGGGGCGACCCGGTAGGCGGCCCCGTTCGCGCAATCCAGTACGATCCGCAGCCCGTCCAGCCGGCGGCCGCGCGGGAAGCTGGACTTGGCGCTCTCGACATAGCGGCCGGCCGCATCGTTCAGCCGCGACGCGCGCCCGATCATGTCCGGCGTGGCCAGCCGGCCGGAGAGGTCGGACGCCATCAGCGCCTCGATCTCCAGTTCGGCCTCGTCGGAGAGCTTGAAGCCGTCCGGGCCGAACAGCTTGATGCCGTTATCCTCGAACGGGTTGTGCGACGCCGAGATCATCACGCCGAGATCCGCCCGCAGGCTGCGCGTCAGCAGCGCGATCGCCGGCGTCGGCAGCGGGCCCACCAGCGTCACGTCGATGCCGGCCGCGAGGAACCCCGACACCAGCGCGCACTCGATCATGTAGCCGGACAGCCGCGTGTCCTTGCCGAGCACCACGCGGTGGCGGTGCGTGCCGCGCATGAACCGCAGGCCCGCCGCCTGGCCGAGCCGCTGCGCCACCTCGACGGTCATCGGGTCGGTGTTCGCCGTGCCGCGGATCCCGTCGGTTCCGAACAGCTTCCTTGGACCACTCATCGCGTGCACTTCCGGATCTCTCGAGCAATCCTCTCGTCTAGCTCAGCCATGCACCGCCTGCCAGAGACGCACCGCCTGGACGGTCTCGGCGACGTCATGCACCCGCAGGATGCTGCCTGCGAACACCAGCCCGGGCAACGCCGCCGCGATCGACCCACCGAGCCGGTCGGTGGCGACGCTCTCCCCGCCGAAGCGCCCGATGAAGCCCTTGCGCGACACGCCCAGAAGCACCCGGCAGCCGAGATTGGCCAGGATCGGCAGTCGCCGCAGGAGCTCGAGATTCTGCTCGTGGGTCTTGGCGAAACCGATCCCCGGATCGACGATGATCCGTGTCCGGGCGATGCCGGCGGCCACCGCCTCGTCGATCCGGCCGCCGAGCTCGCGGACCACATCCACGGCGACATCGCGGTAGTCGGTCAGGCCGGCCATCGTCTGCGGGGTGCCGCGCATGTGCATCAGCACCACCGGGCAGCCTGCCTCGGCGATCACGGCGCGTGCCTCCGCATCGTGGGCCAACGCCGACACGTCATTGATCAGGGCCGCACCGGCTCCAAGAGCTGCCCGCATCGTCGCCGCGTGTCGCGTATCGACCGACACCGCACGCCCACGCTCCACCAGCGCACGCAGCACCGGCAGTACCCGCGCCTGCTCCTGCTGCGCCGATACCGGGACCGCACCGGGACGCGTGCTCTCGCCACCGATGTCGATCAGCCCGGCGCCCTGCTGGTGCATCCGGTCCGCCGCGGTGATCGCCGCCGCTTCGGTGTCGAACCGGCCGCCGTCGCTGAAGCTGTCCGGGGTGACGTTCAGGATCCCCATCACCAGGACGCCGGCGGGAAGCCCGGCCATGGGCGGCGCCGTCGTCACACGCGCTTGTTCCGCGGCCCATCCGACCGGAATTTCGCGCGTCGGGACGATGCGCCTATGTTGGCCCTCTACCAGCGCGCACAGGCTGAACGCGACCGGGCCGCCGGCCAGCGGCAAGGCCAGTCCTGCCGCGCAGGCCTCGCGCGCCGCGTCCCCATGCAGCAGGCCGAGCGGCTCGATCAGACGGTCCGTCGTCATCTCCATGAGGCAGGCCAGGTGGTCGTGCAGCGCGCAGTTCCCGTCACGGAGATCATCATGCCCTCGCTTTTCGACCCCATCCAGCTCGGCGCCATCGCCGCCCCGAACCGCATCCTGATGGCGCCACTGACCCGCGGCAGGAGCACCCGCGAGCACGTGCCGACGCCGATCATGGCGCAATATTATGCCCAGCGCGCCAGTGCCGGCCTGATCATCTCCGAGGCGACCGGGATCAGCCGCCAGGGGCTGGGCTGGCCGTACGCACCCGGTCTCTGGCTGCCGGAGCAGGTCGAGGCGTGGAAGCCGGTGACGGAGGCGGTGCACCAGGCCGGCGGTCGCATCATCGCCCAGCTCTGGCACATGGGGCGCCTGGTGCATCCGAGCTTTCTCGACGGTGCGGCGCCGGTGTCCTCCTCGGCCACGACCGGCCCCGACAACGCGCACACCTATGCCGGACGGCAGCCGTACGAACAGGCCCGGGCGCTCCGCGTCGACGAGATCCCGGCGCTGCTCGACGATTATCGCCACGCGACGCGGAACGCTCTCGCGGCGGGGTTCGAGGGCGTTCAGATCCATGCGGCGAATGGCTACCTGATCGACCAGTTCCTGCGCGACAACAGCAACCACCGGGATGATGAATATGGCGGCTCGATCGAGAACCGGATCCGGCTGCTGCGCGAGGTGACGCAGGCTGCGTCCGAGGTTGCGGGTGCCGACCGGGTGTCGGTCCGCCTGTCGCCCAACGGGCTCATCCAGGGCGTCAACGACAGTGACCCGGTCGCCCTCTTCACTGCCGCCGCCGCAGCGCTCTCGACGATCGGGATCGCCTTTCTCGAGATGCGGGAGCCCGGCCTGCACGGGACCTTCGGCACCGCCGACCGACCGCCGATCGCGCCCGCCATCCGCAAGGTCTTCCACGGTCCGCTGGTGCTGAATTCGGATTATGACGGCGCCACCGCACGCGCCGCGGTCGAGAGCGGGCGGGTGGATGCGATCGCGTTCGGACGCACCTTCATCGCCAATCCGGACCTGCCGAGGCGGCTGCGCGACGGGATCCCGTTGGCGAAGGATGTCCAGGCGACCTGGTACAGCCAGGGGCCCGAGGGCTATATCGACTACCCGACCGCGGCCTGACGAAAAAGGGTCCAGGAACATGGTTCCCGGACCCTTGCTTCATGAGCAATGGGCGGGCGATTCAGCCCGGCTGCGGTGCCGGATCGAGACCGCCAGCCGCCGGCGGGATCGCCTCAGGCTTGCGGGTATTAGGAACCGACGCCCGACGATTATCCTGCATCGGCTCGTCGATCACCTTGCGCTCGACCGGCTCGCCGCGCAGGACCTGCCGGATCTCGTCGCCGGACAGCGTCTCATACTCGAGCAGACCATTCGCCAGCTTGTGCAGCTCCTCGACGTTGTCGGTCAGCAGCGTTTTCGCGTTGATATAGGCCTGGTCGATGATCGCCTTGATCTCGGCATCGATCTCCCGGATCGTCTGCTCCGAGACGTTCTTGTTCTGCGTCACCGAGTGTCCGAGGAAGACCTCCTGGCCGTTGTCGCCGTAGGAGATCATCCCGAGCTTGTCGCTCATGCCCCACTCGCTGACCATCCGGCGTGCCTGGTCGGTCGCCATCTTGATGTCGCCCGACGCGCCGTTCGAGACGTTCTCGGCGCCGAAGATGATCTCTTCGGCCGCCCGTCCGCCCATTGCCATGGTCAGCTCGGCAAGCAGCTTGGACTTGCTCTTCGAGTAGCGGTCGCCCTCGGGGAGGCTCATCACCAGGCCGAGCGCACGACCGCGTGGAATGATCGTCGCCTTGTGCACGGGATCGCAGCCGGGCGTGCGGATCGCGCAGAGCGCGTGGCCGCCTTCATGGAACGCGGTCATGCGCTTCTCGTCGTCGCTCATCACCAGCGAACGACGCTCGGCACCCATCATCACCTTGTCCTTGGCGCTCTCGAACTCGAGCATCGCCACCGTGCGCTTGCCCATGCGAGCCGCCAACAGCGCCGCCTCGTTCACCAGGTTGGCAAGGTCCGCACCGGAGAAGCCGGGGGTGCCGCGGGCAATGGTCTTGGGCTCGACGTCGGATGCCAGCGGCACCTTGCGCATGTGCACGCGCAGGATCTTCTCGCGACCGTTCACGTCCGGGTTTGGCACCACCACCTGGCGGTCGAAGCGGCCCGGCCGCAGCAGTGCCGGATCGAGCACGTCAGGGCGGTTGGTGGCGGCGATCAGGATGACGCCCTCGTTGCTCTCGAAGCCGTCCATCTCGACGAGCATCTGGTTCAGCGTCTGCTCGCGCTCGTCATTGCCGCCGCCGAGGCCGGCGCCACGATGACGGCCGACCGCATCGATCTCGTCGATGAAGATGATGCAGGGCGCGCTCTTCTTGCCCTGCTCGAACATGTCGCGCACACGGGACGCACCGACGCCTACGAACATCTCCACGAAGTCGGAACCGGAGATGGTGAAGAACGGGACGTTGGCCTCGCCGGCAATGGCACGCGCGAGCAGCGTCTTGCCGGTGCCCGGAGGACCGACGAGCAGCACGCCTTTGGGGATCTTGCCGCCCAGGCGCTGGAACTTCTGCGGGTCCTTGAGGAACTGCACGATCTCCTCGAGCTCGGACTTGGCCTCGTCGATGCCGGCCACGTCCTCGAAGGTGATCCGACCCTGCTTCTCGGTCAGCAGCTTGGCGCGCGACTTGCCGAAGCCCATGGCGCGACCGCCACCGGACTGCATCTGCCGCATCACGAAGAACCACGCGCCGATGATCAGCAGCAGCGGCGCCCACTGCAGCAGGTAGCGGAACAGCGGATTGACGTCGCTATCCTCGGCCTTAGCGACGACCTCGACCTTCTTGTCGGTGAGGCGGGTAACGAGGTTCGGGTCCTCCGGCGTGTAGGTCTCGAAGCTGGTCCCGTCGGTCAGCACGCCGGACACGTTGTGGTCCTGGATGACCACCGAGCGCACCCGGCCGTCATTCACGTCACCGACGAAATCGGAATAGGCGAGCTGTTGCGCCGCGTGTTGGTTGCTGCCCGGCTGGAAGACGCTGAACAGCAGCACCAGCAGCAATGCGATGATGACCCAGAGGGCCAGGTTCCGGCCGAAATTGCTCATCTTGCCTTACAGTTCCACGCTCGAGACCCGGCCGAGACCGCCTCGCCGCCAGCAGCGGTTCGGACGACCATAGACGAGCGAGCCGCCAAAGCACCACTCTCAGGAACTAGATTGGGATGATCCGATGCCTGGGGAAGTGCCGGCGACACGATCAACCTGCACCCGCAGAGGTTAATCGGCGATGAACAACCCCGAGCCGATGGCCGGTGACGGCGGCATCAGCCGGAACCGAAGGCCACCCAGCCCCGGCTCGTTCGTCCAGAGCAGGTGCGGCACCGCCACCAGCCGCCCCGCCCGGCGCAGTGCCGGCAGGCTCGCCACCACCGCCCCCGGCAAGGCTGCCGCCGGCGCGCACCGGCCCGATCCCGCCCGGAGCGCCGCCTGGTCTGCGCCGACAGCGGACATGACCAGTCCGGCCAGATCCGTCCTGCGGTCAGGGTTGCTCGCGAGCCGGTAGCGTCGGTCCCACAAGGTTCCGGGCGCGGCATCCAGGTCGGGACCGATCAGGCCCTGCTCGCGCAGCAACACCCATCCCGCCCCAAGCCGCCCCGCCGGCATCAGCCTCGTGCCGGCGAGCGTGCAGGCGCAGGGCCGACGCAGCATTTCCTCGATCGCAGCCGGCGGAGGTGGATAGCTGCCGGCCCCGACCGCCCGGATGAGGCCGGCGAGCGCGCCTGCAGGAACCAGCCCGGGCGGCAGCAGCGCGAAGCCTCCCGGCCGCATCGATGCCGACCCGGCCAGCGCGGCGGCATCGGCCTGCTGCCGGAGCGCTCGCTGCCGCCTGTCCCCGGTCGCCGCGCGGAGTATCCCGGGCACGGGATCGGGCACGCCCGCAGCGAGCTCCTGCCGCACTCGGGTCCGCAATGCATGTCGATCGGCGTTGGAGGGATCGTCCACCCAGCCGATGCCACGGAGCCGCAGCAGGGCTCGCAGCCGGCCGGGCGCGACCCGGAGCAGCGGCCTGACCAGCCGCAGATCGAGGGTCTCGACCAGGTCGGCCATCCCGGCCAGCCCGTCGGGACCGCTGCCGGCCCGGCGGCGCATCAGCACGGTCTCGGCCTGGTCGCCGGCATGGTGACCCAGCAGGAGGTCGACGGTGCCGATGCTGCGGCAGGCGCGGGTCAGGATGTCATAGCGGGCGATCCGCGCGCGTTCGGCCAGAGCGGGCCCGACTTCCAGCCCCGACAGGCGCAGCATCCGGCTGTCGATGCCGAGGCCGGCCAGGCGTTCGACGGTCGAGAATGCCTCCCGAGCCGACCCGGCGCGCAATCCGTGATCGACGACCAGCGCCATCACCTGGATCCCTCGCACCCGGGCCCAGTGCGCTGTCAGCAGGGCCAGCGCCATGCTGTCTGCGCCTCCCGACACCGCCATCGCGATCGGCACCTGCCCGACCGGGCCTCGCGGCGCTGGACCCAGGTCCGGACGAGGCAAGCCGGCACCAGGCCAGGGCCCCAGGGGCGCCATCAGGACGGCAAATTCATCGTCGCCGAGCGGCGCAGGCGGACCCTCACCAGGCGACGGGCGGGTCACGTCACTCCGCGGCGCCGCGGTGCACGTGCCAGGGTCAGTGGCAGCCGCCGCGGCCGCGCAACACCGTGTAGGCGCTGCGAACCCGGGGGGCGGCCGTCGGGAATTCGCCATGCAGCTTGGCAAGCGCCTGGCAGGCGGACGGCTTGTCGCCCAGGGCCAGCAGCGAGGCGCTGACGCCGAGCAGCGCGTCCGGCGCCCGACCGGATCGCGGCGCACGGTTATAGGCGTCGTAATAGGCGACGGCCGCCTGCTGGTACTGGCGCTGGCCGGCCAGCGATTGGCCGAGCAGGAACTGCGCATCCACCTGGCGCGGACTGCGCGGACCGGCAAGCACCGCCTGCGCGGCCGCCTGCGCCGCCGGATAGTCATGGTGCGCGAGTGCCGCATTGCCCGCGGCGAGCGAGGCTTCCGGCGTGCGACGCGGCGGCGGCGGTGCCGCGGCCGGGCCGGGGGTGGCCACCGGCGCCGGAGCACCCGCCGCTGCGCCCGCATTGTCGCCCGGGGTCGGCGGATTGCCGGCTCCCGGTGCGCCACCATGCCCCTGCTGCAGGGCGAAGTTCATGTCGGCGATCTGCTTGGTCAGAGCGGCATTCTGCTGCTGCACCTGGTTGCTCAACTGGTCCAGTTCGCCGCGCATGTCGCGCACCTGCTGCTCGAGGGTCTGCACCCGGTCGAGCAGCTGTGGTGCCAGCCCGTTGGCATCCCCGGCATCGCCGCCCTGGGAGGGCTGGCTGGCCATTGGCGGGGCCATCGGCGCGCCGCCGCCGTTGCCGCCGCCGCCGCCGCCATTCGCCTCGACCTGCTCGAGCTCATGCCGGAGCTCCAGGACTTGGTTCTGCAGCGAAATAGCTTCCCGGCTCACCATCTGGGCGGCCGCCGGACGCGGCAGCGCTGCCACCGAAAAGCCGATCATCAGGGCGACAAGGCTGGAAGACGGAGCAACAGGACGCATCGGAATCCTCTGGGAGCGGGCAGCGGCCAGACGCTAGAGCATGGGCCGCCAGGCTGGAAGCAGCCCAGGCCGGCGGCGCAGCGGCAACGGCCGGTCGACATGAAAAACGCCCCGGGGAGGTCCCCAGGGCGCTTGGCAGGTTCAGGGTCCGCGAAGGGCCGAAGCCCGGCGTGGGCTCAGCGAACCGAGGTGATCGCGTTGCGGTTCTGCGCCCAGGACTGCTCGTCGTCGCCGGTGGCGGTCGGGCGGTCCTTGCCGTAGCTGATGGTCGAGATGCGATCGGCCGAGACGCCCTTGGCGACCAGGTAGTCGCGCGCTGCGTTGGCGCGGCGGTTGCCGAGCGCGATGTTGTATTCCTCGGTGCCGCGATCGTCGCAGTTGCCGGCGACCTGCACGGTGACCTGCGGATAGCGTGCGAGCCATGCCGCCTGGCGATCGAGGGTCGCCTGCGCTTCGCTGGAGAGGGTGTTCCGCGCCAGGTCGAAATAGACGCGGTCACCGACATTGGCCACCAGATCGGCTTCGCTGCCCGGAGCGGCGCTGCCGGTCGGTGCCGAGGTGGCGCCCAGGCCTGACGCGGAGCCGGTGTTGGCAGCCTTGTCGTCGGAGCACGCGGCAAGTGCCGCAACGAGGGCGAGCGCCCCGAGAAGCTTCAATTTCATGTGGTTCGTTCCTGGAAGCGGTGCGGTTGCAGTCGAAGCGGCAGGCCGGGCTGGCACCCGACCATGTCATGGAGCAAGAAACGCGCGATCGAGCGTCGGACAATCAAGACCATCCGCCGATTACTGCGTCGTTTCGGTGCCGGTCAAGTCGCCAACGCGGATAGCGTGCTTTCGATGCGTCGGCGGAGAAACTTTTTGCTCGCGGGCTGCAGCCTCAACCCTTGAGCGGCGACCAGGCCGGATCCGACGCGCCGCCCGCCGTGTGCATGACGCGCTCGTTGAAGCCCGCGATGTCGATCTGGCCGAGGCTGCTGGAGAAGCCCGCCCCGCTCGCACCGCCGGAGGTCTGCCGGCAATAGGCCAGCACCCGGCCGTTCGGGCAGAAGGTCGGGCTCTCGACGGTGAAACCCTGGGTCAGGATGCGCTCACCGGTTCCGTCCGGCGCCATCACGCCGATCGAGAAGCCGCCGCTGCCGATCCGTACGAACGCGATCAGGTCGCCACGCGGGCTCCACACCGGAGACTCGTACTGCCCCGAGCCGTAGCTGATGCGCCTGGCACCGCCGCCGCCGGCGCTCATGACATAGAGCTGCGGGCTGCCGCCACGGTCGGAGGTAAACACGATCTGGCTGCCGTCGGGACTGTAGCAGGGACTGGTGTCGATGGCGCCCGAGTTGGTCAACTGGTGCGAGCCGCCGCCGCCGAGGCCAACGGTATAGATGTCGGAGCCGCCGCCGCGGGTCACCGACATGACCACCGAGCTGCCGTCGGGCGCGAAGCGCGGGGCGAAGCTGATGCCGGCGAACTCGCCCAGGATCTGCTGCCGGCCGCTGCCGAGGTCATACAGGTACACCCGCGGTCGGTCGTTGGCGTAGCTCATGAAGGCGATCTCGTCGCGCGTCGGGTGGAAGCGCGGTGTCAGCACCAGCCATTCGCCGCCGGTGAGATAGCGGCTGTTGGCGCCGTCCTGGTCCATGATTGCCAGGCGGGTGGTCTGGTGCGAGCGCGGGCCGGAGCGGGCGACGTAGGCGATGCGGGTGTCGAAATAGCCCTTGTCGCCGAGCATCCGCTCGTAGATCACGTCGGCGATGATGTGGGCGATCCGGCGCCAGTTGCCGCCGCTGGCGGTGTAAGCGGTGCCCTGCAGCTGCTGGCCGGTCAGCACGTTCCACAGCCGGAACTCGACCCGCACGCTGCTGCCCGACCCGGAGGTGGTGCCGGCAGCCAACGCGTGCGCACCCAGGCTCTTGTAGAGGTCGAAGTTCGGCGTCCCGGGATCGACCGGCGTGGATTGGTCGCCGACCGGCTTGAACAGCCCGCAGCCGGCAAGATCGTCGCTGATCACCTGGGTCATCTGCTGGCCGATGCCCGGGCCGAACGACGGGATGGCGATCGGGATCGGTGCGGTACGGGCCTGATCGACGGTGATCTCCGCCTCGCCGGGCTGGCTTCCGGCCGGCGGGGGCGCGCCGGGTGCTCCCTGGGCCAACGCCGCCAGGGGCGACATGACGATCCCGCCGGCGATCGTGCCGCCGATGAGGCCGCGGCGGCTCAGGCCCTGGTTGCCATCCGTGATGATCGACATCGCGTTCTCCATGCTCTGGCCCATCACGGGCGGAAGACGAAACTCAGCTGCTGGGTGTGGCCCAGCAGGTTGGCCGGGATCGGCAGGTGGGCGCAGGTCGGATTGAGCACCGCATCACGCGCCCGCTCCGCCAACGCCCGGTAGCCCGGATCCGACGCCATGCGCGCCGCGGTGTCCGGCTTGAACTCGACCAGCCGCGCCTCGCCCGTCGCATCCACCGTGACCGTCAGGTGTGCGGTGAACTGCGCGTAGTTCTTGGCCTCGGTATCCTCCGAGTAGCAGCGCCGCACCGAGTTGCCGATCGCCTTCTGGGCGCCGGCACTGAGCGAGCCGGTCACGTCTCCGGCACGCGACGGCGAACCGCCCTGGTCGGGGTTGGCGTGGAACCGCGGCGGATGCGTCTGCGGCTGGTCGGCACGGAACTTCTCCAGCGTCGCCAGCAGCGAATGCGTGTCGGGCTCGGCGTTCCTGGTCTTGTTCGGCTGCGTCAGCCGCGACGGCATCGTCATCTTCGGCAGCTCCGGCTGCGGGTGCGGCGTCGGCGGCGACACGGCATGGCTCGGCGCCGGCGGTGCCGGCTTCGGCGGCGGCGCCTTCACGACGTCGGGCGATTCCGCCTGGATCTTGGGCGGGATCTCGAGCGGCGGCACCGGCGCCTGCACGGCCTCGGGCGGCGGCGGCACCGGCGTCGGTGGTGGTGGCGGCGGCGGCGGCTCCTCGACCGGCACCGGCTCGGGCGGCGTCGGCGAGATCGGCGCCACCTTCTCGACCTTGGACGGCGCCGGCACCGGCTTGGTGGTCGGCTGGTCGCCCTTACGGGACTGACTTGGCGGTCCGGCGAAATCCATCTCGACGGAGGGCGGGTCGGGCGGCTCGGGCGGCTTGGTGATCGGCGGGATCACGACGATGAGCGCCAGCAGCAACGCCAGGTGCAGCCCGCCGGAGACAAGCGCCGCCCGTTTCAGGCCACGGTTTTCGTCCCGCCGAATGCGCGCCATTGCCGCCACGCTGCCACCAGTCTCCGCCTGCTAGCGGCCGCCGCTCGCACCGGCACCTGACGGCTGCTCGGCGAGCAGCGCCACGTGGGTGAAGCCGCCGGACGTGATCGTGCCCATCACCTGCATGACGCGGCCGTAATCGATGTGCTGGTCGCCGCGCACGAAGATGCGATGGTTCGGATCGTTCTGTGCCGCCGCCTGCAGCTTGGCGACGAGCTCGTCGTTGCTGACCGCATCGTCGCCCAGATACAGCGTGCCGTCGCTCTTGATGGTCAGCGTGATCGGCTTGGTGTCGGCATTGACCGGCGAGGCGTTGGTCTTCGGCAGGTCGACATTGACGCCGCTGGTCATCAGCGGCGCCGTCACCATGAAGATGATCAGCAGCACCAGCATGACGTCGACCAGCGGGGTCACGTTGATGTCGGACATCGGCCGGTACCGACCGCGCCCCCGTCCGCCGCCGCCGCCGAGCTGCATCGCCATGAGCTCAGGCCCTCTCTTCGGACTGGCGCGACAGGATCGCGCCGAATTCGGTGCCGAACGCTTCCAGGCGGGCAGCGAAGCGGGCCAGGTCCTGGTTGATCTTGTTGTAGGCGATGACCGCCGGGATCGCCGCGACCAGGCCGATGGCGGTGGCGAACAGCGCCTCGGCGATGCCGGGGGCGACCACGCTCAGGTTGGTGTTGTGCATCGCCGCGATCGCCGAGAACGAGTGCATGATGCCCCAGACGGTGCCGAACAGGCCGATGAACGGCGCCGTCGAGCCGACCGTGGCGAGGAAGATCATCCAGCGCTCGAGCCGCTCGAGCTCGCGGGTGACGGTGATCGCCATCGCCCGGTCGACGCGCTCGCCGACACTGCCTCGGCTGAGGTCGGCGCCGGCCACGCGGGCGCTGCGCCGCCACTCGCCCATCGCGGCGCCGAACACGGCGGCCATCGGATGCGACGGCTTGGCGCCCTCGGTCTCGTAGAGGTCGTCGAGGCTGCCACCGGACCAGAAGCGATCCTCGAAGGCGGCGGCCCGCCGGTTGGCGCGGCGGATCGAGATGGTCTTCTCGAAGATGATCGCCCAGACCCAGACGCTTGCGGCGATCAGCCCCAGCATCACCAGCTTGACGACGAAGGAGGCCTGCAGGAACAGCCCCCAGAGCGAGAGGTCCCCGCCCGAAGCCGCAGCCAGGTTCGCCGCATCAACCGCCCGATCCAAACACGCCTCCATTCCGACGTCGGCATGCCGCCCGGTCCCGGTCATCGGACCGGGGGTCGGACTTCGCCACTCGCCGCGCTTCCTAGAGGGTTTTCAGCCGAAGCAGAAGCTTTGTCCCGTAGCTCGTTGCAGGTGGCTGTCTTTTAATCCGGCGCGGAGAGCCGGCCCAGCACGGTGGCCCAGGGCTCGGGCACCCGCACCGGCCGGCCATCGCTCGTGCGGATGCTGGCCAGGGTGATTTCGAGCCTGGCATGCAGCACCGGCGCCGCGTCCGGTGTGGGCTCGGTCTGCAGGGTCTGGCGCAACCGCACGCTGGCGCCTCGACGCTCGGCAATGTCGGTCGAGACCGTCACTAGGTCGTCGAGTCGCAGTGGCCGCAGGTAGTCCACCAACGCCCGGCGCACCACGAAGGCGATGCCGTGCTCCTGCAGCAGCGAGATCGCCGACGCACCCGCCTCACGCAACGCCTCGCTGCGGCCACGCTCGGCGAAGGCCAGATACTGCGCGTGGTACATCACCCCGCCGGCGTCGGTGTCCTCGTAATACACCCGGAACCGCACCTGATGTGTCGCCACCGCCGGCTACTCCTCGGCCAGCAGGTCGAGCTGGCCGGTGCGATCGGGCGGCGGCTTCAGTCCGAGATGCGCCCAGCCGCGATCCGCCAGCACCCGGCCGCGACTTGTTCGCAGGACGAGCCCTTCCTGGATCAGGAACGGCTCCACCACGTCCTCAAGGGTGTCGCGCGCCTCGGCCAGTGCCGCCGCCAGTGTCTCGATGCCGACCGGGCCGCCGCGGTGATGCTCGGCGATGCGCTTCAGGTAGCGCCGGTCCATCGCGTCCAGCCCGATCGCGTCGACCTCGAGCCTCGACAGCGCCGCATCCGCCAGCGCGCGATCGACCGGTCGTGTCGAGGTCCGTCCGACGGATGCGAAATCGCGCACCCGCCGCAGCAGCCGGCCGGCGACGCGGGGTGTGCCACGGCTGCGACGGGCGATCTCCTCGGCACCCTCCGGATCGAGCGCGAACCGCAGCTTCTCGGCGCCGCGCGCCACGATCAGCCGCAGCTCCTCGTGGGTGTAGAACACCAGCCGCAACGGGATGCCGAATCGGTCGCGCAGCGGTGTCGCCAGCAGCCCGGCGCGGGTGGTGGCGGCGACCAGCGTGAACGGCGACAGGTCGATGCGTACCGAGCGCGCCGCCGGCCCCTCGCCGATGATCAGGTCGAGCTGGAAGTCCTCCATCGCCGGATACAGGATCTCCTCGATCGCCGGCTGCAGGCGGTGGATCTCGTCGATGAACAGCACGTCGCGCGGCTGCAGGTTGGTCAGGATCGCGGCCAGATCGCCGGCGCGCTGGATCACCGGTCCGGAGGTGGCGCGGAACCCGACGCCCAGCTCGCGGGCGACGATCTGTGCCAGCGTGGTCTTGCCGAGGCCGGGCGGGCCGTGCAGCAGCACATGGTCGAGCGCCTCGCCGCGACCGCGCGCCGCCTGGATGAAGATGGACAGGTTCTCCCGCGCCGCCCGCTGGCCGACAAAATCATCCAGCACCTGGGGGCGTAGCGTGGCTTCCGCCGCATCCTCGTCGGCGCGGCGCGGATCGATGGCGCGCGGATCGGCCTCGTCGCGGGCGCTCACTTCGCGAGCTCCTTCAGGCTGTCACGGATCACCGTGTCCAGCCGCGCCTCCTTGCCCAACCGCTCGATGATCCGGCCGACCACCGGATGCGCCTCGACGCGGCGGAAGCCGAGCCCGGCAAGGGCGGCCAGCGCATCCGCCTCGACACCGCCACCAGCATTGACGCCAGACACGCCGCCGGTCGCCGCACTGCTCGGCATGGCGCCGGCCTTCTCCTTGAGCTCGCTCAGGATCCGCTCGGCGAGCCTGGCGCCGACGCCAGGCGCGCGGGTCAGGCTCGGCCGGTCGCCCGCCGCAATCACCGCGATCAGGTCCCGCGGCGACAAGGCGGACAGCACGCCGAGCGCCACCTTGGCCCCCACGCCCTGCACCGTCGTGAGCAGCCGGAACCAGTCACGCTCGGCACTGTCGGCGAAGCCGTACAGCAGGATCGCGTCCTCGCGCACCACCGTCTCGACCAGCACCCGGGCCACCTCGGGCGGTTGCGGCAGCGCCGAGAGCGTGCGCGTCGAGGCCTGCACCAGGTAGCCGACGCCGGCGACATCGACGATGCAGCGATCCGCCTCGAGCTGGCCGACCAGCCCTGTCAGCTGGGCGATCATGCCGGGCTCACGGCGGCGGCTTGGCACACGCGCAGGATTGGATCAGTCAGAGGCAACGCGGCGAATCCCGGAACGTGGCGGTCGAGAGCGTGAGGCTAGCATGGCAACCGATGCAGTTCGACGCGATGCCGGCCTGGAGCTGCGATCCGCTCGCCTGCTGATCCGGCCGCTCGCGATCGAGGACGCGCCGGCCCTGCAGGCGTATCGCTCCGACCCCGAAGTGGCGCGCTACCAGTCCTGGACCTGGTTCGACGAGATCGATGCCGCGTGCCTCGCCGGCGCCCAGGACAGTCTTGCGCCGGATACGCCGGGGACCTGGTTCCAGCTGGCGCTCGTCGAGGCGGCATCCGGCACCCTGGTCGGCGATTGCGGGCTGCATTTCCTGGCCAGCGACCCGCGCCAGGTCGAGCTCGGCATCACCCTCGCGCGCCCACGACAAGGGGAAGGATTCGCGCGCGAGGCGGTGCAGTGCGTGCTCGGATACCTGTTCGGGTCGCTGGAGAAGCACCGGGTCTATGCGCTGACCGATGCACGCAACGACGCGGCTGCCGGGCTGTTCCGCGGGCTCGGCTTCCGCCAGGAGGCGCATTTCGTCGAGCATGTGTGGTCCGAGGACGGATACGGCAGCGAGTTCCTGTTCGCCATGCTCCGGCGGGAGTGGCTCAACTGCGGCTGAGATCGGTCCGCGCGAAGTCCGAGCCCGTGTACAGGAGGGTGGCTGAGTTCGCCCGGGCGGCCGCGTAGGCAAGGCAGTCGCCCATGTTCAGGGCGGCGGGATGACGTCCCTTGCCGAAGCGGTCGTAGGCATCGGTCGCCAGCTGGAATTCGGGGGCGCCGATCGCCACCATCCTGACGCCGGCCAAATCCAGGAACGCCTGCACCGTGGCGCGGGCGTCGGGGACGGAGACTGCGAACGACCGGCACAGGCCCGCCACCGTTTCCCATACCGAAACGGCCGAGCAGATCCGGTCGCGATCGGCCTCCAGCGCATCGGCCAAGGCATCCGCATCCTCCTCGCCGGCAATGATGGCGATCAGCGCCGACGCGTCGATGAAGATCGTCACAGCCCGTCGGACAGCTCGTCGAAGAACGCCTTGTCGGCGACGTTGCCGATAGGCGGTGGCAGCGTGTGGGTGGCGCGCAGAGCGGCCAGTCGCTCCCTGAGCGGCACCCGTTCGGCCGCACGGTCCAGTTCCGCCTGCACCGCCATCTTGACCGCGGCCTGCTTCGACAGACCGCGTATCGTCGCCAGCTGCGCTACCAGTTGGGCGGTCACGTCGTCCTTGATGAAAAGCGGCATCGTGGGCTCCCGGGGGATATCCTTCGTCTAGTGTTGGATATCCGGCTCCGCAAGCGCTGCTTCAGGCCATCCGCGTGCCGCTCGCCACCCGCAACCGGCTGGCCCGGTGATGGGCGTGGCAGATCGCCACGGCCAGCGCGTCGGCGGCGTCGGCGCGGCGGATCGTGGCTCCGGGCAACAGGCGACGCACCATCATCTCGACCTGGTCCTTGGTGGCGGCCCCGGTGCCGACCACGGCCCGCTTCACTTCCATGGCGCCGTATTCGGAGACCGCGATGCCAGCCAACGCCGGGGCCAGCAGCGCGACGCCGCGGGCATAGCCGAGCTTCAGGGTCGAGGAGCCGCTGCGATTGACGTAGGTCTCCTCGACCGCCGCCTCGACCGGGCGGTAGGTCTCGAACAGCGCCACCAGCCCGTCATGCAGGGTTTTCAGACGCAACGGCACGCTCTCGTCGCCGTCCGTCGCGATCACCCCGTCGGCAATGTGCCGCAACCGGTTGCCGTCGACCTCCAGCACGCCCCAGCCCATGAAGCGCAGGCCGGGATCGATGCCGAGCAGCCGGGTTGCGCGGGTTTCGATCACGCCGACAGGCGTTCGGCCACCGCATCGGGCAGGTCGAAGTTCGCGTACACTGCCTGCACGTCGTCATTGTCGTCGAGCGCGTCGATCAGCTTCAGCAGCGTGCCGCCCTTTTCCTCGTCGAGCGTCACCACCATGCCGGGGCGCCAATCCAGCTTGGCGGTCTCGGGATGCCCGAACCGGGCTTCCAACGCATCGCGCACGGCGAAGAATGCGTCCGTGGCGCAGGTGATCTCGTGGCCGTCCGCGTTGCTCTCGACATTATCCGCACCGGCCTCGATCGCCGCCTCGAGCATGTCGTCCTCGGACGCCGCTGCTACGGGATACGTGACCACGCCGAGCCTGGTGAACATGAACGACACCGAGTTTGTCTCGCCGAGGCTGCCGCCATGCTTGGAGAATGCAGCACGCACATCCGACGCCGTGCGATTGCGATTATCCGTGAGTGCCTCGACGATGACCGCGACGCCGGCCGGACCGTAACCCTCGTAGCGGACCTCGACATAGTCCTCGCCACCGCCGGCTCCGGTCGCCTTCTTGATCGCCCGCTCGACGGTGTCCTTGGGCATGTTCACCTTCTGCGCCGCGGAAATCGCCGCACGCAGACGCGGGTTCGACGCCGGCTCGGGCAGGCCGGAGCGCGCCGCCACGGTGATCTCGCGGATCGCCTTGGCGAACGATCGCGCGCGGCGTGCATCCTGCGCACCTTTGCGGTGCATGATGTTCTTGAACTGGGAATGACCGGCCATCGTCGTTCTCTATCTTGTCGACATACGCGGAGGGTTCAGACCACCCGCCCGTGGCAGTGCTTGTATTTGTTGCCCGAGCCGCAGGGGCACGATGCGTTGCGCGGCGTGTCGACCCAGGTCCGCGGATCCGCCGTCAGATGCGGATGCGCCGGCGCCAGCGTCACCGCTTCCGGCGGCGGCTCCAGCGTCTCGCCCAGGCTGGCCGTCGCCATTGCACCGGCAAGCGGCAGCGGGTCGCCCGACGGCATACCGACCAGGCTCGCGGGCTCCGGATGCACCGCGAACGTCTGTTCCGGGAACGGATCGTCCGCCGGCGGCATCACCTCGACGCGGGCCAGCATCGCCGTCACCCGCTCGCGAAGTTCGTCGAGCATGACGTTGAACAACGCGAACGCCTCGTTCTTGTACTCGTTCAGCGGGTCCTTCTGGCCATAGGCGCGCAGGCTGATCCCCTGGCGCAGCTGGTCGAGCAGCAGCAGATGCTCCTTCCACACCGTATCCAGCGTGTTCAGCAGCAGCTGCTTCTCGATGTAGCGCATCACCGAGGGGCCGAAATTCGCCGCCTTCGCCGCCGCAGATTGCAGCCCCGCCTGCTCGACCCGCTGGATCACCTCCTCGAGCCCGATGCCGTCCTCGGCCGCCCAGGCCTCGATCGGAAGGTCGAGCGCCAGCACGCGCTTCAGGTCGGCGGCGAGCTCCGCACTCTGCCACTGCTCGGCGAACGCCTTTTCCGGAATTCGCGCACGCACCATCTGGTCGATCAGCTCGGTGCGCATCGTCGTGACGATCTCGGACACGTCCTCCGACGACATGAACTCCTTGCGCTGCGCATAGACTTCCTTGCGCTGGCTGTTGTTCACGTCGTCGTATTTCAGCAGGTTCTTGCGGGTGTCGAAGTTGCGCGCCTCGACCTTCTTCTGCGCCTTCTCCAGCGCGCGATTGATCCAGGGATGGATGATCGCCTCGCCCGGCTTCAGGCCCATCTTCTGCAACATCCCGGCCATCCGGTCCGAGCCGAAGATGCGCATCAGGTCGTCCTGCAGCGACAGGAAGAACCGCGAGGCACCGGGGTCGCCCTGGCGTCCGGACCGTCCGCGGAGCTGGTTGTCGATGCGCCGGCTCTCATGCCGCTCGGTGCCGATCACGAACAGCCCGCCGGCTGCCTTTACGATCGGATGGAAGCCTGCAACCTGCTCGCGGATCGCCATCTCGCGTGCCGTGCGCTCGGGCTCCTCGAGATCGTTCAGTTCCTGGCGCACCCGCATCTCGACATTGCCGCCGAGTTTGATGTCGGTGCCGCGGCCGGCCATGTTGGTGGCGATGGTGATGGCGCCTGGTGCACCGGCCTGCGCGATGATCGTCGCCTCCATCTCGTGGAAGCGCGCATTCAGCACGTTGTGCGGGATTTTCCGCGCATGCAGCAGCCCCGAGAGGTGTTCGCTCTTCTCGATCGAGGTGGTGCCGACCAGGATCGGCTGGCCGGTCTTGGTGATCTCCTCGATCAGGTTGGTGACGCTGCTGAACTTGTCTTCCTCGTTGAGATAGACCTCGTCGTCGCCGTCGATGCGGATCACCGGCACGTTGGTCGGGATCTCGACCACGTCGAGCTTGTAGATCTCGGCGAACTCGTCCGCCTCGGTGACCGCGGTGCCGGTCATGCCGGACAGTTTCGGGTACAGGCGGAAATAGTTCTGGAAGGTGATCGAGGCGAGAGTCTGGTTCTCCTGCTGGATCTCCTGCAACTCCTTGGCCTCGAGCGCCTGGTGCAGCCCGTCGCCGTAGCGCCTGCCTTCCATCATGCGGCCGGTGAACTCGTCGATGATCACCACCTTGCCGCCGCGCACGATGTAATCGACGTCGCGCGAGAACAGAGTGTGGGCGCGCAGGGATTGCTGCACGTGATGCACGACCGACACGTTGGTGACGTCGTATAGACCGCCCTCGGTGACGATGCCGGCCTGGCGCAGCATGTCCTCGACGGTTTCGGTGCCATGCTCGGTCAGGATGACGCTGCGGAACTTCTCGTCCTTGTCGAACGTGGTCGCGTCCTTGACCAGCTCGCCGACCACCAGGTTGACGCTGCGGTACAGATCGGAGCTGTCCTCGGCCGGCCCGGAAATGATCAGCGGCGTGCGCGCCTCGTCGATCAGGATGCTGTCCACCTCATCGACGATCGCGTAGTTGAACGACCGCTGCACCATGTCCTGCAGCCGGTATTTCATGTTGTCGCGCAGATAGTCGAAGCCGAACTCGTTGTTGGTGCCGTAGGTGACGTCCGCCGCATACGCCGCCCGCCGGTCCTCGTCGGACATGTTCGGCACGATCACGCCCGTCGACAGCCCGAGGAAGGCATAGAGCTGCCCCATCTCCTCGGAGTCACGCCGCGCCAGGTAGTCGTTGACGGTAACCACGTGCACGCCCTTAGCGGTCAGCGCATTCAGGTACACCGGCAGCGTGCCGACCAGCGTCTTGCCCTCGCCGGTGCGCATTTCGGCGATGCGGCCCGAGTGCAGCACCATGCCGCCTACCAGCTGCACGTCGAAATGCCGCATTCCAAGCACCCGCCGGGACGCCTCGCGCACCACCGCGAACGCCTCCGGCAGCAGCTCGTCCAGGCTGGTGCCTCCGGCGATCCGGGTGCGGAACTCGATCGTCTTGGCGGCCAGCGCCTGGTCGTCGAGCGCCTGGATGGCAGGCTCGAGCGCGTTGATCTCCGGCACACGGCGCTGGTGCGCCTTGAGCGAGCGGTCGTTGGCGGAGCCGAACAGGGAGCGGGCGAGACTTGCGAACATGAAGGCCTTCCGGATGGCGCTCCCGCCTCCAAAGCCCCAACGCCCAAGGACGCACCGCGGCGGGCGGGCAAGGTGCCGTTCCGGAAGACGGAGCGGTCACGGACCTGGACCCGGGCGGGCAACGATGGGTCGTTCGGCGCTCGAAGCCGGGCGTCACGCCGGATCGAAATAGGACCGGCCGTGCGACCGGTCAACCGCCGGCCGGCTTCACCCAGGTCCGCTCGCGACGCGCTTGCTTGTGGTGACCCCCGGGTTTTGTCATGATCCGGCCGACGCGTCATTCGAGGTTTTCGTCCCATGCGGCTTTTCCGCCCGGCTGCTGCCCTTTCGGCAGCGGTTCTGCTTGCTTCTGCCTCCACCTTCGCCCTGGCGCCCGCCGCGCATGCGGCCCCTGCAAAGAAGGACGCGGCGACCACCGCTCCTGCTGCCGGCGCTCCGGTCGCGGTCGATCCAAAGACCGCCAATCCGGTCGTCGCCTCGGTGAACGGCGATCCGATCCGCCTCGACCGGGTCCGTGCGGCCGCCCAGGCGCTGCCCGACGACATGCGCGGGATGCCGCCGCAGATGCTGTTCCCGATGATCGTGAACCAGCTCGTCGACCAGAAGGCGCTGCTCATCGAGGCGCAGAAGGAGGGCCTGCAGAAGGACCCCGACGTGCAGAAGACCATGCAGGGCGCCGCCGACCAGGCGCTGCAGAACGTCTATCTGAGCCGAGCCGTCGGCCCGCAGATCAACGACGACGCGATCCAGGCCGCCTACGCCAAGCAGTACGCTGGTAAGCCGGGCGAGAAGGAGGTGCATGCGCGCCACATCCTGGTCGCCGACGAGAAGACCGCCAACGACATCATCAAGCAGCTCAAGCACGGCGCCGACTTCGCCACGCTGGCCAAGCAGGATTCCACCGACAAGGGCAGTGCCGCGACCGGCGGCGGCGATCTCGGCTGGTTCAAGCAGGGCGACATGCTGCCGGAGTTCTCGGCCGCCGCCTTCGCGATGAACAAGGGCCAGATCTCCGACAAGCCGATCCACACGCGCTACGGCTGGCACGTGATCCAGGTGCTCGATACCCGCACCTCGACCCCGCCCGCCTTCGCCACCGTCCATGACCAGATCCGCCAGAAGCTGATCCAGCAGGACGTCCGCGTCGTCGTCGACAAGGCCGTCGCCCAGGTGAAGGTGGTCCGCTACAACCCCGACGGCACCCCGGTCAGCGACAAGGTGCCGCCGCCTGCCGCTGCTTCGGCCGCCGGCCAGTCGCCGGTCCCGGCCCAGGCCGCCGCACCCGCGACCCCCGGCGCACCGCCCGCAAACGGCAACGACTAGGCCCCGACACCCGACTCCCGGACCCGGCCATCCCGCGCGGATGGCCGGCACGCCGGGGCCGGCCATCCTGCGGTTCCGACCGGTTCGCCCACGCCAGGATCACACGCCGACATGGCCCAGCCCGCCGCCGTCTCGCCGCTCGCGACGCCGTTTCCGCCCCTGACCCCGCTCGGCGGTGTCCGGCTGGCCAGCGGTGCCGCCGGGATCCGCTACAAGGGCCGCACCGACCTGGTGCTGCTCGAGTTCGCTGCCGGCACCACGGTCGCCGGCGTGTTCACCCGCAACAAATGCCCCGGCGCCCCGATCGACTGGTGCCGCGCCGCCCTCGCCGGCGGCACGGCGCGCGGCCTGGTGGTGAATGCCGGCAACGCCAACGTGTTCACCGGACGCGCGGGCCGCGAGACCACCGAGGCCACTGCCGCCGCCGCCGCCGCACTGCTCGGCTGCGGGCCGGCGGACATCTTCCTGGCCTCGACCGGAGTGATCGGCGAGGTGCTCCCCCACCAGCGCATCACCGCCGCGCTGCCGGCGCTGAACGCAAGCCTCACACCCGATGGCTGGGAAGCGGCCGCCCGCGGCATCATGACCACCGACACGTTCCCCAAGGGGGCGCGCCGGCTGACCAGCATCGCGGGCGTGCCGGTCACCATCCAGGGCTTCGCCAAGGGCAGCGGCATGATCGCGCCCGACATGGCGACGATGCTGTGCTTCGTGGCGACCGATGCCGCCCTGCCGGCACCTGTCCTGCAGACGCTGCTGGCCGCTGCGGTCGATCGCAGCTTCAACTGCACGACGGTCGATTCCGACACTTCCACCAGCGACACCGTGCTGCTGTTCGCCACCGGTGCCGCCGGCAACACGGTGCCAGACACCGCCGGCGACCCCGCCCTGGCCGGTTTCGCCACCGCCCTGGACGAGCTGCTGCTCGAGCTGGCGCTGCTGGTCGTGCGCGACGGCGAGGGTGCCGGCAAGCTGGTGCAGATCGACGTGTCGGGTGCGACGAGCGATGCCTCCGCCCGCCGCGTGGCGCTGGCCGTCGCCAATTCGCCGTTGGTGAAAACCGCGATCGCCGGCGAGGACGCGAACTGGGGCCGCATCGTCATGGCGGTCGGCAAGAGCGGCGAGCCGGCCGACCGCGACACGTTGTCGGTGGGCGTCGGCGGCACCTGGATGGCGCGCAACGGCACCGTCGTGCCCGGCTACGACGAAGCCCCGGTGGTGGCCCACATGCGCGGCCGCGAGTTGCAGATCGACATCGATCTCGGGCTGGGCGACGGGCGCGGCCGCGCCTGGACCTGCGACCTGACGCATGGCTACATCGACATCAACGGCAGCTACCGGAGCTGAGCATGTCGGACCCTTACCCACCGCCGGGCGGCAAATTCGGCGGCGGTCCGAACCCCATGCCGGGCGCCTTCCAGCCCTATCCGCTGCCCTCGTCCGCCACCGGCGCGATGGTCTTGAGCTATGCCGGCTTCTGGTGGCGCGTGCTCGCGTGGCTGATCGACGGGATGGTGCTGACCGCGGTCGAGTATGTCTTCGGCCTGGCGAGCGGGATGCGGCAGCCGTACGTCACCACCAACGACGACCAGGCGGTCCGCCAGATCTCCGATATCGCCTACACCACCCGCGTCGCCTCCTCGGAAGCATGGTCGGTGGCGTGGCCGGGCACCTGGCACATGCATGGCAGCCTGATGTCGCTGCTCGTGCTGGTGCTCACCCTCGGCTATTTCGTGCTGATGGAGTCGTCGCACTGGCAGGCGACCATCGGCAAGCGCGTCTGCAGGATGCGGGTGACCGACCTCGCCGGCCGCCGGATCGGCATCGCGCGCGCACTCGGACGCTATCTCGGCAAGTTCGTGTCGGCGGTCATCCTGGGGATCGGCTTCCTGATGGTCGGCTGGACCCGCCGCAAGCAGGGCCTGCACGACATCATGGCCGGCACCTTGGTGATGCGCCTGCGCCCGGCCGACACCGTGTTCGCCTTCCAGGCGCCACCGGCCGCCTGAGCCGGGACCACCGCCCGCACGTAACCGTTCGTATGTTGCATCGCGTGCCGGGCAAAGTGCCTTATAGTTTTGTAACCATCCGCCCGGACGCTCGGGTGCGGCGCACCGCCTAGAAGTCGAGGACCGATGAACCAGACCGTCACGCCGGACAGCTTGCGGCCAGATCCGTCCGTGCCCGCCTCACCCGACCTGCGGCTGATCCAGGCGCATCCGGACCACTGGTATCCGCTCGCCTGGTCGCGCGAGCTCAAGGCCGGCGGCACCCTCGCGGTGTCGTTCGCCGGCGACCCGATCGTGCTGGTGCGGCCGAAACAGGGTCCGGTGTTCGCGCTCGAGGATCGCTGCGCGCATCGCCAGGTGCCGCTGAGCAAGGGCACCGTCGATGGCTGTGCGGTGCGCTGCTGCTACCATGGCTGGGCGTACGAGGCGTCCGGCAAGTGCGTCGACGTGCCCTATCTCGGCCGCGACAAGCTGCCGAACGGGGTGCGCGCCTATCCCTGCCGCGAGGTCGACGGCCTGATCCTGGTGTTCCCGGGCAACGCGGCACTCGCCGACACCGTGCCGCTGCCCGGCCTGGGATCGGTTGCGAACCCGAAATACAAGACCCGGCGGTTCGGCCAGAAGGTCGGCTGCCACTACAGTTTCATGCACGAGAACCTGATGGACATGAACCATCAGTTCATGCACTCGAAGCAGATGGGCCAGATGAAGCCCCGCGTGCTCGGCCAGGGTCGCGGCGATGACTGGGTCGAGGTGAAGTACAGCTTCAAGCGCACCGGCGGCAAGCAGCCCCTCGGCGAGGCGGTGATCTTCGGCGAGCGTCGCAGCGGTGCGGCGAACGCGGCCGAGCGCGACGTCATGACGGTCCGCACCGAGTATCCCTACCAGACGCTGCGCATCCAGACCGCCGGCGAGGATCCGGTGATGGATCTCTGGATCGTCTATGTGCCGCTCGACCGCGAGCAGAAGACCAACCGGGTGTTCGGCCTGCTCTCGGTCAAGAAGCCGAAGATCCCCGGCATCCTGAACGTGGTGTGGCCGCTGCTGGTGCTGTTCACCGAGCGGATCTTCAAGGAGGACCGCGACATCGTCGAGATGGAGCAGGCCGCCCACGACGCGCAAGGCCAGGACTGGAACCAGGAAGTGTTCCCGGTGATCCGGTCGCTGCGCTCGCTGCTGGTGTCGTGCGGGATCGACAAGACGGCACACCCGGCCTGACCGTGCATGGGGTCTGACACGACCGTTCAGGACCCGGCGGCGGTCGTGTCGCCGGTGGGCACCGCGTCGGGTGGCGCAGCGGCGGCGGGCACGGCGGCGGGCGGCACGGACTGCGCCGACGGGCCGACCCTGCGCACGACGCGGTTCACCCTGCGGCCGCTCTGCGCCAGCGACGCTGAAGCGATCCACCGCCTGGTGAATGACTGGGGCGTGGTGCGGATGCTGAGCCGCCTGCCCTTCCCCTATCCGCGGCGCCTGACCGACGAGTGGATCGCCTCGACCGCGGTGCAGATGGCGGATGGCCGTGCCTGGCACTTCGCGATCATCGACGAGCGCCCCACTTCGGCGCGACTGCTCGGCTGCCTCGGCATCCGCATCGATGCCGCCAGCCGCAGCGGCGATCTCGGCTACTGGATCGGCCGCAGCTTCTGGAACGACGGCGTCGCCGGCGAGGCCGCGCGCCGGCTGTCGCACTGGGCGCTCGCCAACCTGGCGATCGACCGGCTGACCGCACAGGTCGCCACCGACAACCCGGCCTCGTCGGCGGTGCTGCGTCGGATTGGCTTCCGCGAGATCGGCACCGGCCGGCAGCCGTTCCTGGCCCGAGGTGGTGATCATCCGGTGCTGCTGTTCGAGGCCCGGCACGGCGACCTGTCGAAAGCCGGGGCACCCGCGGATGTGGACGAGCCGCCCGCCGAGGCTGGTGCGCCGGTCGTGGCCGCCCCGCCCGCCGTGTCGCGTCGTATCCTGCTGGTGGCGGCATGCGCGCTGATCGACGGCGACGGCCGGGTGCTGCTGGCGCGTCGTCCGGAGGGTCGGCGGATGGCGGGGCTATGGGAGTTCCCCGGCGGCAAGATCGAGCCGGACGAGACGCCCGAGCAGGCGCTGGTGCGCGAGCTGCACGAGGAACTCGGCATCGCGCTGGAGGATGCCTGCCTGGCGCCGTTCGCCTTTGCCAGCCACGCCTACGACGATTTCCACCTGCTGATGCCGCTCTACGTCTGCCGCCGCTGGAAAGGCGTGCCTGTCGCGCGTGAGGGCCAGACGTTGGCGTGGGTGCGGCCGGAGGCGCTGGACAGCTACAGCATGCCAGACGCGGACAAGCCGCTGGTGCCGCTGTTGCGGGAATTGCTTTAAGCAGCCAAAATGCCAGAACTCAGCGGCGAAAGCTAAACTTGCGGCAATCACCGCTGCACAAGTTTTACCTCTCGTTATCAGCCTGCTTCTATCTACTCCTTGTCGAAGCTAGAAGCTGCTCCGCCTTCTCGTAAAATGCCGCCAGGTCGCTCGGCCTCCCAGGACCATTCACCCGCCATTCGTCGATCGGCCTTACCATGGCAAGCTCATGAGCGTGCTTGGACAGGTCATTTAAGTCGGCATCGGCCATATCGCTCTTTAGTAGATAGAATTGACCAAATTTACAGAAGCTGAGGATCCACATGGCTATTACCAGCGCGCGATCCCACCGTGTCCAGTCGGAGGTGCTTGCGAGCGGCTGATGCACGATTATTTTCTGCCTTCTTAGGATCTCCCTAATCGACCTCATGCTGTTCTGACGCATTGTTATGGTGCTATTCGCAAAAAGAAATGCAGCGATATTTGTTGTTTGACCCTGCCGATTTAGATCAAATAGCAGCGGCTGAGCATCGTCTTCCGATCGCAGCCAGTCAGCTAGTTCTTGGATCCAAATTTCACAAGCATCGTCAATATTTGCCCGGCCACCTTCTAACAGAGGCGAGACCACGTCGCGGAACAACCACGGCTCTGCCCAGCACAGTGTCCGCATATGCCCGCGCATGGAATCCACAAGTTGCCGCAAATCATTCGAAACAATATTAGCCGGAAGCACTGCATGAAGAGCCGATACCAAAGAACCATAGATATCACCATCCTCAGGATTCTTCGCCGTGCGCTGAACCATCCAACCCAAAGCCTGTACCTGTTCGGTGTACGTGTGATCTTTGACCTTCTGTATCCCAAGAGCCAGCCCGTTCAGAGTTCGCAACTGCCGCTCGACTGCGTTTAGTCCTGCCCACCTTAGAAGGCCATTACTGCTATTGAGGAGACAGTCTCGCTGGCGCTCGCTAGCCTTAAATTGCACGGAGAGTGAGATCTCGCTAATAATCTGGCTTAGCAAGGACAATCGCATGCTGTCTTGAATCTGAGGATCGACAGGCGCGTTGGCCATCTGATATTCAGCAATTGCTATGAGAGCCAGCGGGGTATGCCGCCACATCAATTTTATTGCGAAATACTCCGGCCATGTCAAAGCAGCGTATTTTACAGGGTGATACATGTGTTCAATGCGATTTGAGCTATGCAAAAACGTCTCGAATGAGTCTGCAAAGAGCCGACTGTCTATGATCCGGTATTCGTGCTGGCTCAACGAATGATCACGGTGGAAGGATTTATCAAGGAACCGAGACAAAAAAGCTAAAAAAGCAGATTCGGAATCTAGACGATCTGAATCATGGTCCCCTGCGTGCGAATTGGCCAGCAGCTCCCCGAGAATTTCCCAAGTTGAACCAAAATCCGTGTCGTCAGCCGGCTTCTTGGCCAGAAAAGTAGCTAAGTTCGAGGCCAGTGGCAAAATTAGCAAGTTGTCCTTGAGCATGCTTAGTAGGGTCATTTGCTGCCTTAATGACTCCCCCTTCAAGTTCAGCAGCGATGCCTCATTCGCCCACGCACTTAATACATCTCCGGCCTGCGTTTTTTCGAGAAAAGCCAACGGCTCGTACCGCGGTGGGATAATCGCGGATGACTCAGAATCAAAAAGCATTTGCATAGGGCGGTGCTTCATGTCGCTGTCGGACTGTAACTTACAAGCTTCCTGCACAAGGCCGAGTTGGTACCGTTCAACATCCAGTAGAACGTCAGCAGGAATGGGCGTGATGAGTAATGGATAGTTTTCGGCCGCTGTTTGAAGAGAATTTGAAAGATTAAACCCGACTATTGGAAGACCGTCTGACCCGACAATCAGGATGTAGCGGTCATGTAACCGACCGTCCTTCATCCCAAATATACGCAACCGGCCACGCTTTAACATTTTCCGGTTTTGCTCGCAACTTGCGATCAAGTTATCGACGCCGTTTGATGTGGGCTTCTCCGACGCTTGCGTCTCACCGTCACTTTTCTGAAACGATTTAGACAAAGACCTAAATACAATATAGTCTGATTTGGGTTGGGCACATAATAAGATCAATCCTAGACCAGCGCCTCCAAAATAAGGGTCGAAGATGATTACTTGGCTCTGCTTATGCTGCTCAAGCAGTGCCTTAAACCACTCTGTAAATCGTATTCTTCCATCGCCGTCGCCCTGATTCCAACACAAGAAGAATCGACCATTGGACAACCGTGGATGAAGTCGCGCGAAAACAGCGGAGAAGTCACTGTTAACGCGGACCCAAGGGTCTGTCCGGCTGCCGCCAATGAGACTATTAAATCCCAAATCTCTTTGGTTTATAGTCAACGTCGTTTTTACCCGATCCGAGAAGGAGGGCTTGGCTTTCTTCTCCAACCAGTCAAAGTGAACCGGGCGGCTCTCAGGCCGGACGACATAAGCCTGAAAAGCTATTTCTCGTATGTATCCTACTTTCCATCGACAACAAAGTGTTCCCTCCTGGGGTTTGTCTATTTCAAATCCGAATATCTCCAATTCGGTGCTGTCCGTTCGGGAGCGGATATCATCGCTCATCCGAAAACTTAACTCAAACTTACCGTTTGGCTTGTGTTCCGCAGTGCCGATAACTGAGTGGACGATCTGACCGCCGTTTTGAATGTTCAGGCGGAACTGGAAGCCGCTAAAGTGGGATACCTGCAATGGATCAAATTGTATGATGATGAAGTCCTGATTTTCTGCCCACTTGATCTTTAATAATGTCCGCTCAAAGTCATCGAGTGTAGGAAAAACCAGTAGCTCAATGTCGCCGAATCTGCAGACGTCTGCTAGTCCAAAATCCAGACCGGTCTCGGCATTTATCTGCTTGACTATCCAGTGCGTCATCGCGACATCGTACTCATGGTCTAGCCGAAACAATGCTCCCTTATCGGTTTGGCTGATCGAAGCACTAAGCGCCCCGGCATTCCCATGTGGGCTGGTGAGGGAGGACCGATCCTGGGCGTTGCGATTAAGCAGATAAGAGACCGGGCGGTAGACCAACTCTCCCGCGTTAAGGGCGGTCATTCCAAAATGGGTCTTTATTGCATCAGTAAGGTCTAGGTTAAGTTCTTCACTGACTGCTGCGAGGGTTCGCCCGGTGCTCAGCAGCCTCAAAACATCTGCACTGAGCGTACTTGTGACATAGAGATTTAAGCGGGTTAGAGTTACTCGAATATTGTCCGCAACACGAAAGTCGGGACTCTTTTTGGAAGACCACCTGTTGTTCGAGTGGCGATACGGGACTAAGCGTCCATAGACTATACGATTTTCGACCGTTTCTTTGTGCTTGATCTGCAAGATCCATAACTGGAGCGCGCAGTGACGCGCGTCACTTGAAAATAGTCTCCCAAGTCTACTATCTTCAACCAAGTCTTGAAGCGCAGGAGGCACTACTTTTCTCTTATTGTTCGTCTGCATGTCACTTCTCGCGTGAAAGGCGGCCGCCTACTCCCAGCCGGTTAGTCAATATGGCATTCCGTAGTCGCCTGCGGACCTTACTGCGGGGTGGATCCGGATGCACCTGCACTTGTCTCAGATTCAGAGGCTGCCCGATACCTTGACCCAGATACCTGGGTTCGGGACCGTTAACCTTGCCGAGCAACCAGCCTGGCGCACCACCGGAAAGGAGGCGTTTCGCGTGGTGAGGCCGCGCCACTATATTGACAGCAGCATCAGCAGAGCATTTGCCCAGCCCTGGGGCCGTGAAAACCAAGCTTAAACCGGCCGACCGAACCATGGTCGCGGGCCGATGGCCAGCGCGTCCCAGGACAACGTAGGATAAACACAATGCGCGGCATGCCCTGCCGCAGGCCGCAGCAGTGTGGGTCAGACAGGCCGCACAAGCCCGCGGCACACGTCAGCTTCCATGTTGAGCAAAGGGAACACCAATGAAGATAAAGTTCTACGCCCATGCCAGCTTCCGCCTTGAGGCGGACGGGATTGCCGTCATCACCGACCCCTACACGCCGGGAAAGAGCGGGTTCGCGCCGATCAACGAGGCGGCCGATCTGGTGATCATGAGCTCCCGCACGGACGATTTCCATTCCGACCCGAGCCACATCGACGGCAGCCCCACGATCATCAACGCGCTGGAACTGCCGGCGGACGGCGCCGTGGTCTGCGGCATCCCGATCCGCGGCTTCGAAGCCTATGAGAGCCGGACGTTCGACTACCAGGCCGCCAGCGGCCGCGACCCGGACGCCAACGCGCTCTATCATTTCACCTTGGGCGGCCTGCGGGTGCTGCACATGGGCGACCTCGGCAATCCGGTCGATCCGGCGCAGCTCGCGGAACTCGCCGGCCAGGTCGACATCCTGCTGGCCCTGACCGGCGCGCACGCCACCATCCCCCTCGACGACCTGGACACGGCGATCGCCGCCATCCGGCCGCGCGTGGTGATCCCGATGCATTACTGGCACGAACGCGGCGTGCTGAAGATCGAGAAGGTCGACGCCTTCACGCAGCGCTTCCCGGCCGGCCAGGTGACCCGGCTGGACACCACCGAGTTCGAGATCACGCCGGACACGCTGCCACCCCCCGGCGAGATGCGCGTCGTCGTGCTGCAGCAGGCCCGGTAGGCCGGCCGGACCGGCCGCGCCGGACGCAGCGGCCTCGGCACCGTCCGGCGTCAGTCGCAGATCGCCCGCAACGCGGCCGATGCACCGGGGGTCACGGATACGCCGCCCGCGGATCGGTCTGCACGGCGGCGGTCCAGGCTGCCTTGCCGGCGGTCCGGCACGGCATTCACGCGGGCCGATAGGTCTGCGCCACCGAACCGCCCGGGAATGCCCTCGAGCCGATCAGCTCGAGCCGTGTCGTCGCGGCGAGTTTGGAGAAGATCGGCAGGCCGTTCCCGAGCGCCACGGGATGCACCAGCAGGACGAACCGGTCGACCAGTCCCTGCGCCACGAGGCTGCGGGCGAAGCCGGCGCCGCCATGGGCGACGATCGGCTTGCCGTCGCGGGCTTTCAGCATCGCGATGTCGGCCCCCAGATCGCCGCTCGCTACATCAGCCTCGGCCCAGCTTTCCGCACCGGGTTGCAGCTGTGCCGGTTCGCCGTCGCGTGGCGGTGTTGCAGCCAGGTCCCCGAGGATCGCCGGCCCCTCTCGTGAAAACACGACCTTGGGGATCCGGTTCATCGGGGCCGAGAACATGTCGGTGGAGGTCGGCCAGTGGGCGGCCATCCGTCGGAAGGTGCGGCTGCCCATGATGTGCAGGCCGGCTTCCGACACGACCTCGACCGACCAGCGTCTTGCCTCCTGGTCGGGGCCGAATATCCAGTCGATCCCGCCATCCGCGGCAGCGACGAAACCATCGATCGACATCGACATCTTCAGGATCAGGTCTCTCACGACGTTCCTCTCCTCACAGCCATGACTTCAAGGCGTGGCGATCACCGCCGCGCCTTCCGGTTCAACCGGGGAACCCGCGTGCCGGATCGAGCCGGTCTCGGCGCGCCAACTCCTCGCGGGCCAGTGCTGCGCGGCGATGCGCCAGCAGCAGATCGAGATACGCGCGCGCCTTCAGCCCGCGCGGTGTGAGCTCGGAGAACACCAGCGCGTTGCGACGCCGACGCGCCCGGAGCCGCCAGATCCGGCCGGTGCGCGGTGGCAGTGTCTGCCCCGGCGCAAGGGTCAGGATGGTGGTGACGCCGCGGCCGGACAGCACCGTCACGCCCGCGACCGCCGTCCACGAGACGATGCCGCTGAAGCCGGGCGAGCTGAACCCGTCCGCCGTCAGCACCAGGAACGGTGCGCGGTTCCGGGCAAGCCGCACGATGCCGAAGCAGGACGCGAACCCGCCCAGCAGGAACACGATGGCTGCCCAGAACATCACGGCGATCGCACTGTCGGCCGGATCGGGCGGGCTGCTCATGAGCAGCCAGGCAAGTCCTCCGCCCAGCCCCAGGCAGAACAACGCCGTGACGCCGAGCGCGATCATGATCCGCACGCGCCGCTCGTGCAGTTCGACCGGAGCCTCGCCCACCGACGACGCTGCCGCCGCGACCTGGGCCAGGTAGGTCTGCTGCTGCCTGACCGCCACGCCGCGCAGCTGCGTCGTCACCGCCGCGCACAGGCCCGGCCAATCGGCAAACAGGGCCTCGACCGCCGCGAGTTCGCCGGCATCTACCGGCCGGGCGGCGCGGGCGAGCAGGCCGTCATCGACCGTGACGCCGGCAGCGGCGATCCTTTGCACGGTCGGCGGATGGGTGTCGGTCGGATGCGGCTGACGCTCGTCGAGGTAGCGGCCGGGCTCGATGAAGCCCTGCTGCCCGGCGACCTGCAGCGTCTGCTGCACCAGGTCGGCGGGGCCGCGGTCCGGATGCTCGGCCATCGCCCGGAGCTGCGCGTCGACGAGCCTGCTGGTCACCCCAGCGCGGAGCAGAGAGGTCGCCAGCGCGTCCGGCTGCTCCGTCGCCAGGGCGCCCTTGTCGGCCTCGAACTCCCGCAGCCGGCTCCAATGCTTCACCGTGTGATCGAACCGGACGAGCACGTGCTCGCCCAGCGACGAGGCCGGGCTCAGCATCCGGTCCAGGATCGGGTAGCGGCCGCGCCGCCGGGTGGCGACCGCGACCATGCTCTGCTGCAGGGCTGCATAGACCGGCTGGAAATGCGTGCTGTAGGCGGTGTCCTCGCCGGAGAAGTGGGCAAGTTCATGCGCCAGCACGACCCGTGTTTCCGCCCGGCTGAAGACCGCCAGATGCGGCAGCGGAACGTGCAGGATGCGGCCGCGCACCACCTCGCCCACACCGGCGAGCCGGTGCGGATGGGAGGTGACGAAAAAGCCGGCGACCGCCCCCGCCACCACCGTCTGCGGAACCACGGCCTCCTGGTCGCGTGCCAGCTCGCGCATCAAGGCGAACAGGCCCGGCGCCTGGGCTTCGGTCACCGGCACGCCGAGCAACTCCGCAGGGTGGGGCTCGAACAGGCCAGAGGCGCGGCGAAGCTGCCTGATCGACTGGAACGCACCCCACAGGGCGAGGCCCGCCGCGATCAGGCCCGCTCCCACGAACCTCACATCGGCGCCGGACAGCGTGCCCGGGAACCACATCCCGGCGCACTCGAAGCCGACGATGCCGACCAGTGCCAGGGCCACCCCGCCCACCTGGCAGCCGAGCGCGACCGGCACCAGGCGTCGCACCTGGCCGAACGAGCGGACCAGGGCGTCGCGGGACCGCATGCTGCGCCGCGCGGCAAGGCTCGCGATGATGAGGCCGGCCAGTCCGCCAGCCAGGGCCAGCGACGCCGCAAGGGCCGTGAGCCAAGCGAACGGCAGCCGCGCCCGCGCCACCAACAGGTCGGTGTCGAGCTCATCCGCATGGGCGGCCATCATGTGCGCCGCTACCGGCGCCGCGTAGGACCGTTCATCGCCGTTGAAGCGGACAGTGGCGTGCGGGTTGGCCTGGGCAAATTGCTGCAGCCGGCCGAGCTGGCTCGTGACCCGCGCCTGCGCCGGCTCGAACCCGGCGATACTGGCCTTGCCGCGGACGATCTCCCAGACGCCGAACATGCTGAACAGGGCAGGAAGCAGCAGGATTGCAGCGATCCGGGCGACCGACCCTGTCGCGCGCTGTCGAATGGTTGGCAAGAGGATCCTCCTTGAACGCCAGCGAGCAGACAAAAAACCTCTGTGGCAACCGGGCCGGTTGACGTCGCCAGGTCCCTTCCGGGATCGGCTGCAGCGCTGTTCGTATCCGACGCCTAGTGCGACCTGGCCCCCGTCGCACCGATGCCGGTGTGGGAGCGCACGAGCTGTTCGTCGAAGGCGCTCGCCTCGGCCGGCGTTTCGCGCGTCCGGCCGATCGTCGAGCCGAGCCAGCAGCAGAGAAACGCCAGCGGCATCGAGAACAGCGCAGGTGAGTCGTACGGGAAGATCGCGTGCGGGAAGCCCAGCACCTTGACCCAGATGCCCGGGCTCAACACCGTCAGCGTCACCGCGGTGATGAGCCCGACCCAGCCGCCGAGCAATGCGCCGCGCGTGGTCAGGCCGCGCCAGTACATCGACAGCAGCACCAGCGGAAAATTCGCACTCGCCGCGACCGCGAACGCCAGCCCGACCATGTAGGCGACGTTCTGTTTCTCGAACAACACGCCGAGCAGGATGGCGACACCACCGAGCGCCACCGTCGCCCATTTCGAGACGCGCACCTCGCCCGCCTCGGTGGCACGGCCGCGCGCGATCACCCGCGCATACAGGTCGTGGCTGACCGCCGCCGCACCGGCCAGGGTCAGTCCGGAGACCACCGCCAGGATGGTGGCGAAGGCGACGGCGGAGATGAAGCCGAGCAGCAGGTTGCCGCCGAGCGCCTGGGCCAGGAACACCGCCGCCATGTTGTTGCCGCCACGCAGCTTGCCGGCCGCCGTGACGTAGGCGGGGTCGGTCGAGACCAGCACCACCGCGCCGAAGCCGATGATGAAGGTCAGGATGTAGAAATAGCCGATCAGCGAGGTCGCCCAGAGCACCGACTTGCGGGCGGCGGTGGCGTCGCGGACGGTGAAGAAGCGCATCAGGATGTGCGGCAGCCCGGCGGTGCCGAACATCAGTGCGATACCCAGCGAGATCGCCGAGACCGGATCGCGGGCGAGCGCCGCGGGGGCCAAAATGCCCAGGTGCTTCGGATGCACCTGCACGGCGCGGGCGAACAGGGCGGGCAGGCTGAAGCCGAACTGCGCCAGCACCAGGAACGCCATCCAGCTGGCGCCGGCCAGCAGCAGCAGCGCCTTGATGATCTGCACCCAGGTGGTCGCCAGCATGCCGCCGAGCGTCACGTAGAGGATCATCAGGCCGCCGACGATGATCACGGCATAGATGTAGGGCAGCCCGAACAGCAGCTGGATCAGCTGCCCGGCGCCGACCATCTGCGCGATCAGGTAGAAGGCGATCACCACCAGCGAGCTGATCGCGGCCAGGCACCGCATCGGCGTCTCGGCCAGGCGGTAGGACACGACGTCGGAGAGGGTGAAGCGCCCGAGGTTCCGCAGCCGCTCGGCGATCAGGAACATCAGGATCGGCCAGCCGACCAGGAAGCCGATCGAGTACAGCAGCCCGTCGAAGCCGCTGCTGTACACGAGTGCGGAGATGCCGAGGAACGAGGCGGCCGACATGAAGTCGCCGGCGATCGCGATGCCGTTCTGGGCGCCGCCGATGCCACCGCCGGCGGTGTAGAACTCGGAAGCCGAGCGGGTGCGGCGCGAGGCCCAGATGGTGATCAACAGCGTCAGCAGCACGAAGGCCGCGAACAACGCGATGGCGGTCCAGTTGGTGGGGGCCTGCTCGACGCCTGGAGCGGGGGCGTTCACCGGACGTCCGCCACGATGGCGCGCTGCAGCGGGTCGAAGCGGCGGTTGGCGATCGACACGTAGATCGCGGTCAGCACGATGGCCGACAGGATCACCAGCAGGCCGAGCGGGAAGCCGAGGGTGATGACGCCCCAGACCGGCGTCGCCAGCACGTGGGGCGCGAACGCCACGAGGAACACGAAGCCGAAATAGATCGCCACCATGAGCGCGGCCAGCGTCCATCCGACGCGCGCCCGGGCCCGGGTCAGGGCGATGAGGCGGGGATCCTGGCGCAGCTGCGCCACCGCGATCGTGTCGAGCATGGGCGTGTTCCTCGGACGCGGCATCTTTTCGTGCCGCATTGGCAACATCCTGGCAGCATTCGGGGCGGGTCGGAAGCGGGTGTTGCATTGCTCCGCCCGGTTCCTGTTTGCTCCGCCGGGGTGGCTCGTCTAAAGGCTCCCTCCCCCGCGGACGGACCGTGGCGGTGAGTGGACCGAGGCGACCCAGATCATGCGACGCAAGCGCGGACGCGCCCTCGACGGGTGGCTGATCGTCGACAAGCCGGCGGGAATGACCTCGACCGACGTGGTGAACCGGGTCAGGCGCGGCTTCGACGCGCAGAAGGCCGGACACGGCGGCACGCTCGACCCGCTGGCGACCGGACTGCTGCCGGTGGCGTTCGGGGCGGCCACCAAGACCGTCCCGTACATCATGGACGGCACCAAGCTGTACCACTTCACCCTGCGCATCGGCGAGGCGCGCGACACCGACGACGCCGACGGCCAGGTGATCGCGACCTCCGACGTGCGCCCGACCGACGAGCAGTTCCGGGCTGCCCTGGGCGCGTTCCAGGGCGAGATCAGGCAGGTGCCGCCGATCTTTTCCGCCATCAAGGTGGCGGGCGAGCGGGCCTACGACATGGCGCGCGAGGGCCGGCCGCCGGTGCTGGAACCGCGGCCGGCCCGGATCGACCGGTTCGAGCTGATCGCCAGGCCGGATGCCGACACCGCGGTGTTCGAGGTGCAGTCGGGCAAGGGCGTGTACATGCGGTCGCTGGCGCGCGACCTGTCGGTGGCGTGCGGCACGGTGGGGCATGTGGCGGCGTTGCGGCGCCTGCGGGTGGGGCCGTTCCTGGAGAAGGACGCGATTTCCCTGGACAAGATCCTGTCGAGCGAGGACAACGCGCCTGCCTCCCCGGAGCTGCTGCTGCCGGTTGCGACCGCGCTGGCCGACATCCCGGCGCTGGCCCTGACCTCAAGTGAAGCGGCAAGCCTATCGCATGGCCAGGCTATCAGCCTGGTCGAGCTGATGGGCCGGATTCCTGTTGGCGCGAACCCCGCTGGAGGGGTCGCGCGCGCCATGGACGGGGGGCGCGTGATCGGGCTCTGCCGACTCGAGGAAGGGTGGCTGCGTCCGGAACGCCTTCTGTAACCGTCGTTCCTGGAGAACCCCGATGTCGATCACTGCAGAGCGCCGCACGGCGCTCATTGGCGACTACAAGACCGGTGAAGCCGATACCGGCTCGCCCGAGGTGCAGGTTGCCCTGCTCAGCGAGCGGATCACCAACCTGACCGAGCATCTCAAGACCCACGCGAAGGATTTCCATTCGCGTCGCGGCCTGTTGATGCTGGTCGGCCGCCGCCGCCGCCTGCTCGACTACCTGAAGCGCAAGGACGGCACGCGCTATCTGGGCCTGATCGCCCGCCTCGGCTTGCGTCGCTAGTATAGGGTGTTGAGAGGGCGGCTGCCCTCTCACGGGTCCAGGGCAGCGCCCTGGCCTGACCTTTAGTACCTAATCAACCAACAAGCCGTAAAACAGCGGCGGGACCGCTCAGCGTTTCAGGCCACATGGGGGCCTCCTCCATGCCGTCCGAGACGCTGCCGCCCGCCCTGTCCGGCCCCAAGACAGGGAACACGCTCATGTTCGATTTCTACGCCAAGGAACTGGAGTGGGGCGGCCGCACGCTCCGTCTCGAGACCGGCAAGATCGCTCGCCAGGCCGATGGCGCCGTCATGATCTATTACGGCGACACCATCGTGCTGTGCACCGCCGTCGGCGCCAAGTCGGTGAAGCCGGGGCAGGATTTCTTCCCGCTCACCGTGAACTACCAGGAGAAGGCGTTCGCTGCCGGCAAGATCCCGGGTGGCTTCTTCAAGCGCGAGGGCCGTCCGTCCGAGTTCGAGGTGCTGAGCTCGCGCCTGATCGACCGTCCGCTGCGTCCGCTGTTCCCGAACGGCTTCCGCAACGAGGTCCAGGTGGTGGCGACCGTGCTGAGCCATGACCTCGAGAACGACCCTGCGATCGTGGCGATGATCGGCTGCTCGGCCGCGCTGACGCTGTCCGGCATCCCGTTCTTCGGCCCGATCGCCGGCTGCCGCGTGGGCTACGCGAACGGCGAGTACGTGCTGAACCCGACGATCGCCGAGACCAAGGAGAGCCAGCTCGACCTGGTGCTCGCCGGCACCGCCGAGGGCGTGCTGATGGTCGAGAGCGAGGCGCACGAGCTCTCCGAGGAGATCATGCTGGGTGCCGTGACGTTCGGTCATGCCGCGTTCCAGCCGGTGATCGATGCGATCATCGCGCTTGCCGAGCATGCCGCGAAGGCGCCGTGGACGCTGCCGGAGCCGAGCGAAGAGGAGACCACCCTCAAGACCCGCATCGACGCGCTTGGCCGGGCCAGCGTTGCCGAGGCCTACAAGGAGCAGGTCAAGCAGGCCCGCTACGAGAAGGTCGGCGCTGCCAAGAAGGCGATCGTCGAGGCGCTGAAGGCCGAGGGCCTGGACGCCGACAAGGCGAAGCCGATGCTGAAGGACCTGGAAGCCGACGTGGTGCGTGGTGCGGTGCTGGATACCGGCCTGCGCATCGATGGCCGCGACACCCGCACCGTCCGCCAGATCGTGTCCGAGGTCGGCATCCTTCCGCGCGCGCATGGATCGGCGCTGTTCACCCGTGGCGAGACCCAGGCCCTGGTGGTGACCACGCTCGGCACCGGCCAGGACGAGCAGGTGATCGACGCGCTCGAGGGCGAGTATCGCTCCAACTTCATGCTGCACTACAACTTCCCTCCGTATTCCGTTGGTGAAGCTGGCCGTATGGGCAGCCCGGGCCGTCGCGAGATCGGCCATGGCAAGCTGGCATGGCGCGCCCTGCGTCCGCTGCTGCCGAGCAAGGAGGCGTTCCCCTACACCGTGCGCGTGGTGTCCGAGATCACCGAGAGCAACGGCTCGTCCTCGATGGCGACGGTCTGCGGCACCAGCCTGGCGCTGATGGATGCGGGCGTGCCGTTGAAGCGCCCCGTGGCGGGCATCGCCATGGGCCTGATCAAGGAGGATCGCGGGTTCGCCGTGCTGTCCGACATCCTCGGCGACGAGGATCATCTCGGCGACATGGACTTCAAGGTGGCCGGCACCGAGGCGGGCGTCACCTCGCTGCAGATGGACATCAAGATCACCTCGATCACGCCTGAGATCATGAAGATCGCGCTCGACCAGGCGCGTGAGGGCCGGCTGCACATCCTTGGCGAGATGGCCAAGGCGCTGACCGAGAACCGTGACGGCGTATCCTCGACGGCGCCGAAGATCACCGTGATCACGGTGCCGAAGGAGAAGATCCGGGACGTCATCGGCACCGGCGGCAAGGTGATCCGCGAGATCGTCGAGTTCTCCGGCGCCAAGATCGACATCGGTGATGACGGCACGATCAAGATCGCAGCGTCGTCGGACGAGCAGGCGCAGAAGGCGATCAGCCGGATCCGCGGCATCGTCGCCGAGCCGGAGCTGGGCGCGATCTATGACGGCAAGGTGGTCAAGACCGCCGATTTCGGTGCGTTCGTGAACTTCCTCGGCGCTCGTGACGGGCTGGTGCACATCTCCGAGCTGGCCCAGGGCCGCGTCTCCAAGACGACCGACGTGGTCAATAATGGCGACTCCGTGAAGGTGAAGGTCATGGGCTTCGATGACCGCGGCAAGGTGAAGCTGTCGATGCGTGTGGTCGACCAGGCCACCGGTGCCGACATCAGCGAGAGCGTCGGCGCCAAGGCCGGCGGTGGCCGCGACGAGGGCGGCGAAGGTGGCGGCCGGCGTGACGATCGTCCGCGTGGACCGCGCCCGGAGCGTCGCAACGACGCTGCCGACTGAGGTCGCTGACAGACTTCGTTATAGGTCCGGGCTTGCGCGCCCGGGCCATACCTACGATGTCTGGCAACAATTCGAGACTCTTCCGGGTCCGGGCAACGTCCTGAAGGCGATCACGGCTGGCGATGAAGACAATCAATGCGATCCGGATGGGGGGAGCCGAGCTCCTGCCTCTGGTCGAAGGCGGCAAGGGCGTGTCGGTCTCGACCGGGGTCTGCTCCGGTCATTGGGCGGCCGCCGGCGGTGCCGGCACCATCAGCGTGGTCAACGCCGACAGCTACGACGACCAGGGCCGGATCATCCCGCAGCTTTATACCGGCCGTACCCGTCGCGAGCGGCATGAAGAGATGGTGAATTTTGCGATCGCCGGCGGCATCAGCCAGGCGCAGCAGGCGCACGAGCTGGCCGGCGGGCGTGGCCGGCTGCATGCCAACATCCTGTGGGAGATGGGGGCGGCCGAGCGGGTCATCACCGGCGTGCTGGAAGGTGCGCGTGGACTGATCCAGGGCCTCACCTGCGGCGCCGGGATGCCCTATCGGCTGTCCGACATCGCCGCCCGCTTCGGCGTGCATTACTACCCGATCGTGTCGTCCGCGCGCGCCTTCAGCGCACTGTGGAAGCGTGCGTACTCGAAGACCGCGGAGCTGCTCGGCGGCGTGGTGTACGAGGATCCGTGGCTCGCCGGCGGCCATAACGGCCTGTCCAACAGCGAGTCGCCGGACAAGCCGGAGCCGCCGCTCGGGCGCGTGCTCGAGCTGCGCCGGCTGATGCGCACCTTCGGCCTCGGCGACACCCCGATCATCATGGCCGGCGGCGTCTGGTGGCTGGAGGAGTGGGAGGACTGGATCGACAATCCCGATCTCGGCCCGATCGCCTTCCAGTTCGGCACCCGGCCGTTGCTGACCCGGGAAAGCCCCATTCCCGAAGCCTGGAAGCAGCGCCTGACCCGGCTGCAGGAAGGCGACATCTACCTCAACAAATTCAGCCCGACCGGCTTCTACTCCTCGGCGGTCAGCAACGAGTTCCTGCGCGACCTCAAGGGGCGCAGCGAGCGGCAGGTGGCGTTCAGCACCGAGCTGGTGGGTGACCATGTGGCGCCGTACTATATCGGCGGCCGCCGCCTGGTGTTCCTGACCGGTCCCGACCTGGAGCGCGCCGGCGCCTGGGAACGCGAGGGCTACACCGAGGCGCTGCGCACCCCGGACTCGACGCTGGTGTTCGAGACCCGGGCCGAAGCGGCACAGATCACCGCCGACCAGATCGCCTGCATGGGCTGCCTGTCGGAGTGCCGGTTCTCCAGCTGGAGCCAGAAGGCGCCGAGCTACAGCAACGGCCACAAGGCGGACCCCCGCTCGTTCTGCATCCAGAAGACGCTGCAGAGCATCAGCCACGCCGCCGACGACGACATCGAGGCGACCGAGCGGAACCTGATGTTCAGCGGTCACAACGCCTACCGCTTCGCAACGGACCCGTTCTATTCCAACGGGTTCGTGCCGTCGGTGAAGCAGCTGGTCGAGCGGATCCTGACCGGGCGCTAGGCAGACCCACCACCATGCGGCGGGATGGTATTGGCCCCGCCGCCACCTGGGTGATCTGCCTGCTGGCCCTGGCCGCTTACGGCCTCAAGATCGAGGGCGGCTATTGGCTCTCCGACGAATATTATGTCGGGTGGGTGGAGCACCTCAGCTGGTTCGCTTCGCTCCGGGGCCGGATGCTGCACTGGAGCCCGCGACCGGTTGCCGAGCTGGTGACCGCCTGCTACCTCTGGCTGGCATACGCGGCCGGGCATGCGCTGATCGTTCCGCTGCTGGCGATCAGCTGGGCCGGCACCATCGGGCTCGTCGCCGGCATCGGCGCCAGGGCCGGCGAGCATCGGCCGTGGCTGTTGGCCGTCATGCTGTTCGTCGCCTTGCTGATGATCGGGCAGCCGGTCGAGTTCTTCTACTGGCCGATGGCGACGATCGCGTACCTGACCGCCTGGGCCGGGCTGGCCGCGGCCACCCTGCTGCTGCGCAACGACACCCGGGCGTTCGTCATGCTGCCGGCCCTGCTGGTGCTGGCGGCATTCTCCACCGAGATGGCGGCGATCGTGGTGCTGCCCTGCTCGGCCGCGATGATCGCCCTGGCCGCCTGCCGCCGTGCGCAACGAGGCGGCATCCTGGCCTGGCTTGCGCCACTCGCCGCGTCCGCAACCGTGTGCCTGCTGGTCAGCCACGGGCGGATGGCCGGGATGAGCGAGATCATGGACCGGAGCAGCCGGATGGCCGGAAACTGGCCGCGTGATCTCGTGGCCGCCACTGCGCCGTTCCTGCGTGATCTGGCGAGTGTCGACGGCATGGCGCTGCTGCCGGGCCTGATCGTCAAGCTGGCGATCCTGGCCATGCTGCCGCCGGCAGCGACGGTGCGGCAGCACGCAGCCGGGGCGCACTACCGCCTCGCCATATGGGTCGCCTGCCTGTTGCTGGCGGCCTATGCCTCGATCGTGCTGGCGCTGCACCAGTTCGGCACCGTGTGCTGCGTCCGCCACGCGACCATGCGCCAAGGGATGTATCTGCTGGCCGCACTCGGACTGGTGTCGCTGTCGCCGGTCGCCATCCCGGCCCGGCTGCGCTGGCCGATCCTGGCGGCCGGCTTTGCCACCCTGCTCGTTGTGCGGGCCCCCGCACTGCGCGCCGACCTGGCCCTGCTGCCGGCGCAGATGACCGCCCGCCAGGCGACCTGGAAATCCGGCCGCCTGCCAGGCGACACGATGACGCTCATCGTGCCGCCGGCCGGGCCTCTATCCGGCGGCCCGTCCTGGGCGGCGCAGACGGTGTGCATCCCTGCAGGGAGGCAGGCCGGGTATGGACTCGAGGGAGTCGCTGCGTTCTTCGGCAAGCGGGTCGTCGACGTGAGGCCATGGAGCCAGCGCACATCCCCCGGTCGCGCCGGCTGCGTGCCCTAGGGGAGCCGGCCGCCGGTTACTGAGCCGGCAGGCAGGCGTCGCGGAACTGGGCGAACGCGCGGGCACGGTGGCTGATCGCGTTCTTTTCGCTCTCCAGCATTTCGGCAAAGCTGCGCGCCTCGCCGTTCGGGACGAACACCGGATCGTAGCCATGCCCGCCGGTGCCACGCGGCGGCCACACGAACTGGCCGTTGATCCGGCCCTCGAAGACCACGTCGCGACCGTCCGGAAACGCCAGGCAGAGCACCGACACGAACCAGGCATGCGCGTCATCGCTCCCGGACGCCTGGAGGTCGTCATGCACGCGCTGCATCGCCACGCCGAAATCCCGCGCAGGGCCCGCCCATCGCGCCGAGAAGATCCCGGGCGCCCCATCCAGGGCCTCCACGCAAAAGCCGGAATCGTCCGCAAGCGCCGGAAGTCCGGACGCACCCGCGGCCGCGTGGGCCTTGAGGCGGGCGTTGCCGGTGAAGCTGTCCTCGGTCTCCTCGGGCTCGGGCAGGTCGAGATCGGCGGCCGACACCAGGGTCACGCCGTGCTCGGCCAGCATTGCCGCGAATTCGGCCAGCTTGCCCGGATTGTGGCTGGCCAGCACAAGCCGGTCGCCATGCGCCAAGCGGGGCGCCAAGCGGGGCGCCAGGCGGGGGGTGTCGTCACTCATTCAATCGAACTCCTGCCGGTTGCGTCCGCCACCGCCGCGCGCTGCATCTCGAACAATGTCGCCGTGCCGAGCCGCGCCAGCCGCATGAGCTCGAGGAACTGCGGCTCATCGAACGGCGCCTGTTCGGCCGTCGCCTGGATCTCGACGATGCCACCCGCCTCGGTCAGCACGAAGTTGGCATCGGCGTGCGCGGCACTGTCCTCGGCGTAATCGAGATCGAGCAGCGCGCCCGCCTCGCCCAGGCCGCAGGACACCGCCGCCACCTGGCCGGTCAGTGGCACCGCGGCCAGCACGCGCTTGCCCACCAGCGTATGCAGCGCCAGGCTCAGCGCGACCCAGGCGCCGGTGATCGCGGCGCAGCGGGTGCCACCATCGGCATTCAGCACGTCGCAATCGACGGTGATGCTCATCTCGCCCATCGCCTTGCGGTCGACCACGGCGCGCAGGCTGCGGCCGATCAGGCGCTGGATCTCCTGGCTGCGGCCGGACTGCTTGCCCCGCGCCGCCTCGCGTTCGCCGCGCTTGTGGGTGGCGCGTGGCAGCATGCCGTACTCCGCGGTCACCCAACCCAGACCCTGGCCGCGCAGGAATGGCGGCACCCGGGATTCGACGCTCGCCGCGCACAGCACCTCTGTGCCGCCCATGCGGATCAGTACGGAGCCTTCGGCATGGTGGGCGAAGCCGGGCTCGATGGAGACCGGACGAATGGCGTCGGCGGCGCGGCCGGATGGGCGCACGGGCAGTCTCCTCGGCAGCGGATGCATGTGGGTGCAGATAGCCCGACCCGGTGTCGTGGCGCCAGATGCGGCGCCAGAACGGCTCAGACGGATGCCACGCGTGTTTGTGTTGTGTTGTTGCGCGCAGGTTCATACGTTGTTCGGCGTGGAGCCTGCATGATCGATCGACCAATTCCGCTTCAGCGGCCAGTTTTGCCGCCTGGGCTGGACCCGCGCGCCGCCTCGATTCTCCGCGAGATCGTCGAGCAGTATGTCGAGACCGGGGACCCGGTCGGAAGCCGCACTCTCTCGCGCAGGCTGCCGCAGCCGCTTTCGCCGGCCACCATCCGCAACGTGATGGCCGACCTGACCGAAGCCGGGCTGCTGTTCGCGCCGCACACCTCGGCCGGCCGGATGCCGACCGAAAAGGGCATGCGCCTGTTCGTCGACGGGCTGCTGCAGTTCGGCAACCTCTCCGACGACGAGCGTGAGACCATCGTGCGCACGCTCGAGACCCGCGGCCGGTCGCTGCAGGACACGCTGGCGGACGCGTCGGCTATGCTGTCGGGCCTGTCGTCGGCGGCGGGCCTGGTGCTGGCGCCGAAGAGCGACGGCCAGATCAAGCATATCGAGTTCGTCGCACTGGGCTCCGGGCGTGCGCTGGTGATCCTGGTCGGCACCGATGGCCAGGTCGAGAACCGGGTGATCGAGACGCCGCCGGGCCTGCCGCCCTCCTCGCTCGTCGAGGCGGGGAACTACCTGAACGCCAGGCTGCGCGGCCTGTCGCTGGCCGAGCTGCGGCTGCACGTCGACAGCGAGATGGCGGCCAACCAGACCGAGCTCGACCAGCTGGCGGCGGGTGTGGTGGAGAGCGGGCTGGCGATCTGGGGTGGCGAGGGCCGCGGCGGCGCGCTGTTCCTGCGCGGCCAGTCGCGGCTGCTCTCGGACGTGACCCAACTCGAACGGCTGTCGACGATCCAGGCTCTGTTCGACCGGCTGGAGACGCAGGAGACGATGCTCCGGCTGCTGGACCTCGCCGAACAGAGCGACGGCGTGCGGATCTTCATCGGCGCCGAGAGCGGGCTGTTCGGGGCGTCCGGGATTTCCATGGTGGTGGCGCCGGCGCGCAACGAGAGCAACCGGATCGTCGGCGCGATCGGCGTGATCGGCCCGCAGCGGCTGAATTACGGCCGCATCATCCCGGTGGTGGATTACACGGCTCGCGTGATCGGCCGCCTGCTCGGCTGACCGGGGTCGGTGTGCCGCCGCAAGCGTGATACCGGCACTGGATGACCTCGATGCGCTGGTCTTCGCCTTGCCGTCCGGGGGCGCGATAGACCGACCGGTGTCCCCCGGTAATCCGACGCGACCACAACCCCGACAAATATCGCTTCAGGGCTTCCGGCTTGCCGGTCCCGTTGACGCACATCCACGATCAACTCGTTCAGCCCGTAATGACGGGTCGGCTTGGCCTCGACCCGGTGCAGATCGTCTTTCCAGCCGTCATTGCTGAAGTGGACCCTCACCAACCGCGCGAAACCAGTTCATGCTCGGTGCCGCTGTCGGCATCGAACTTCCGAATGCCGCTCAGCAGCCGCCTGGCATCGGCCGTGCTGCTGAGCCGATGCACGGTTTCCTGCCAGCCGGCGCATGCCTCCTCGGAGATCATCACCACGTTGCCCTCGCCGACCCGGCGCGTGACCACGAACGGCGCCGGGGTTTCGACCGCCTCGTCCAGGGTGCGCAACGGGTTCTGCCGACGCTCGGTGGAGAACACATGCGCCATGAAGCACCGCCAGCCGACGGGCTGGCACACACCGGTACAGAAGTCAGTGCCAACCCGTCGGATGGCGCCCCTACCGCGCGTTCGGACGGGGAGTGGATGCCGCCAGTTGCGTTGCCCGCAAGACCTGGCGCGCGAACATCCAGTGCGGATATTCGCTCGGCAAGGCGCTGACCTTGTCCAGCGTATCGAGCTCGCCATCGGTCAGCTCGATGCCGGTGGCGGCGATGTTGTCGTCCAGCTGCTCGAGCCGCTTGGCGCCGATGATCACGCTGGTCACCACCTTCTGGTGCAGCAGCCAGGCCAGCGCGATCTGCGCCACCGACACGCCACGATGCTCGGCGATCGGCCGCATCACGTCGATGCAGTCGAACGCGCGATCGCGATTGACCGGCGGGAAGTCGAAATCGGTGCGGCGGTCGCCGGCAGCGCCCTCCTTGTCGCGGTCGTACTTGCCGCTGAGCAGGCCGCCGGCGAGCGGGCTCCAGACCATCAGCCCGACCTGCTCGCTTCGCATCATCGGCACCAGCTCGCGTTCGAGATCGCGGCCGGCGATCGTGTAGTACGCCTGCAGGCTCTCGAAACGGGCGAGCCCTTCCCGCTCGGACACGCCCAACGCCTTCACGATCTGCCAGGCGGCCCAGTTCGACACCCCGACATAGCGCACGTGCCCGTGCTGGACGAGGATATCGAGCGCCCGCACGGTCTCCTCGATCGGCGTTGCCGGATCGAAGCCGTGGATCTGGTACAGGTCGATATGGTCGAGCTGCAGCCGCTTCAGGCTGGCCTTCACAGCACTCAAGATGTGGAATCGTGAGTTGCCGCTGGCGTTGGCGCCGTCGCCGGTCTTGCCATAGGCCTTGGTGGCAACGACGACGTTGTCGCGCGGCACCTTCAGGTTGTGCAGCGCCTGTCCGGTGATCTGCTCCGACAGCCCGTCGGAATAGACGTCCGCGGTGTCGATGAAGTTGATGCCGGCATCGAGCGAACGTCCGACCAGCCGCTCGGCGTCACCCTGCTCGAGCGCGCCGATCTTGCGCCACATCCCGTCGGTTCCGCCGAACGTCATGGTGCCGAGGCAGAGTTCCGAGACGAACAATCCTGTCCGGCCGAGCTTGCTGGTTCGCATCGTCATGATCTCCTGGTGGCGCCGCCAGGCGACGCACGGGGATCAACGTCCGCGCGCCGCCGGAGTTGAGGCGCCCTCAGCGCGTCGTCACGCGGATCGCGACATCGATGTTTCCGTGCACGGCATTCGAATACGGACATACCCGATGCGCCTCCTCGACCAGCGCCTCCGCGGCTGCCTGGTCCAGCCCGGTGATCGCCACGTCCAGCGCCACCGACAGCGCGAACCCGCCGGCATCGTTGGAATGCAGCCCGACCTCGGCCACCACCTCGATCGCGCTGTCCGCGACCTTTACCGACCGGTTGCGGCTGACATGGATCACCGCGTTGCCGAAGCATGCGGCGTAGCCGGCGGCAAACAGCTGCTCCGGGTTGCTCGCACCACCCTTGCCGCCGAGGCTAGGCGGCAGCGCCAGATGCAGGTCGAGCAGGCCGTCATCGCTACGGACGGTGCCGGCGCGACCACCGACGGCAGTGACTTTCGTGGAATAGAGCGTGGGCATGGGCGTCTCCGATCAATGCGTGGGTGTGGGGTGGGCAGCCGGCGCCGGAGCGGCCGACTGGTTCTCCGTCCGGCGGATGAAGTCGGCGGAGTTGTCGTGCAACTGGCGCAGGCTGTCCTCGTGCGCATACACCATGTGCCCCGACTGATACTGCCGGATCTCGACATTGGCCGCGAGCGCCTTCGGGATCGGCAGATGGCGCATCTCGTACACGCCCTCGAAATACGGCGTGCCGAGGTCGAAATATCCCTGGTTGAGCTGCACCTTCAGCTTCGGGTTGTATTTCATCGCCGCCGCCAGGTCGGGCAGCACGTTCGGCGCCCCCCGGAAGGGATACGGCGTGCTCGGCGGCTGGTGGGTGAAGCTCCACTCGCGGATGTTGTTGGCACTCAGCTTGTAGTCCATCCAGCCATCGCCGGTGGGCCCGCCATCGGCGTAATGCAGCACCTTGCGGGCATAGTCGTTGAACGCCGAAACATACGCCGAGGAGAGTGCCGCCCCCATCGGATCGTAATCCGGACGCTGCGCCAGCGGGTCCATCGCCGGTCCGGAGAAGCGGCTGTCGAGCCGGCCGGTATTCATCTCGTCCGGTCCCAGCAGCGTCTGTTCGAACTCGCCGCCATTCACCCGCAGGTTGGCCTTCTTGATGTAGTCGACAGGCAGCCCGGTATAGTCATGCAGCCGCCCGGCGATGCGGTCGCGCTCGGCGTCGTCGAGCGAGGTCCCGGCCTGCAGCGCCTGCGCGTAATCCGTGGTGGCGAAATGCTCGACCTCGTCGAGGAACTTCCGCAGGTCGGCCGGCTGGGTGGCGAGCTTGTGGTGGTAGTACGCGGTGGCGGCGAAACTCGGCAGCGCCAGCATGTAGGGCTGGTCGACGCTCGGATTGTTCTGCGGGCCGTCGATGCTGTTGTCGTAATCGAGGATCTGCGAGAGCAGCATCACGCCGTTCACGTCGATGCCCTTGTCCTGCTGCAGGTCGTGCACGACGATCGCCGAACGGGTGGTGCCGTAGCTCTCGCCGAACAAATATTTCGGCGAGTTGTAGCGCCCGTAGCGACCGAGGAACTGCGCGATGAAACTGGTGAAGGCGTCGGCGTCCGGATCGGTGCCGTAGAACGCCTTTTCCTTGTCGCGGCCCTCGATGCGGCCGAACCCGGTGCCGGGCGCGTCGATGAACACCAGGTCGCTCGCATCGAGCAGGCTGTCGTCGTTGTTCACCAGCTGGTACGGCGCGGCGGCGGTATGCGCGTCGTCGGCGGTGACGATCCGGCGCGGTCCGAACGCACCCATATGCAGCCAGACCGTCGCCGAACCCGGGCCGCCATTATAGACGAAGGTGATCGGCCGGTTCTCCGGACGCGCGCCCTTCTCGAAATAGGCGACATAGAACATCGAGGCTTCCGCGGTCGGGTTCTTGTCGTCCTTGCCGTCAGGGTTGCTGTTCGGGTCGGAATCGTCCCAGCCCTTGGGGTGGATGACGAGCGTGCCGGCGACCGCCTGGTAGTCGATCTTCTGGCCGCGCACCGTGACCGACCCGTCCGAAGTCTTGGCGACCGGCATGAAATGCGGCTGCTTCGACTTCGCGTCCCCGGCCGCCGGCGTTGCCGTGGCCACCGGATCGTCGGCAGCGCGAGCCGACCCTGACACCGGATTGAAAACCAGCAGGGGAACAGCCGCCAGGAGGGCCCCCCGATACGACAGGGCTCGGGGGCAGGCAAGGCGTCGCGACAAGGGCATCTCCCGGAAACCTGGAACCGCCGGCACGATCCGGCCGCCCGTTCTGGCCCGGAAATCCTCGCGTCACAACATGCTCTGGCAGGCCAGCACCCGGGTGATCTCGTACGCCGGCATCGGCGCGCCGAGCAGATGCCCCTGCACCGCGGCGCATCCCATCGCGGCCAGCGTCTGCAGCTGCTGCCGGTCCTCGACGCCCTCGGCGATCACGTCGATCCGCATGGCTTTGCCCAGCGCCACGATCCACTCGACGATGGCGATGCTGCGCGGCCGGCTCGCCATCCCCGCCACGAACGAGCGGTCGATCTTGATCGTGTCCATCGGATAGCGGTCGAGGCTGCCGAGCGAGGAGAAGCCGGTGCCGAAATCGTCGAGCGCGATCCGCACGCCGAGATCCCGCAATGCCACGAGCGTCTCGCCGGTCTCCTCGGGCTGCTGCAGGAACACGCTCTCGGTCACCTCCAGCGTGACGCTGCCGGGGGGCGTCGCGGAGGCCGCCAGGGTGTCGGCGACGAACGCCACGAACAGCGGGTCGCGCAACTCGCCAGCCGAGATGTTGACGTTGAGGTCGAGCGACATCGTCGGAAACCGCTGACGCCAGGCGATCGTCTGGGAGCAGGCCTCGCGCAGCACCCAGCGCCCGATGGTGCGGATCAGCCCGGTTTCCTCGGCGGCGGCGATGAAGCCCACCGGCAGCACCAGGCCGCGCTCCGGATGCTGCCACCGCACCAGCGCCTCCAGCCCGATGATCTCCGACGTCGTCGTGCTGCAGATCAGCTGGTAGTGCAGCACGAATTCCTGCCGGCTGACCGCGCCGCGCAGGTCGATCTGCAGCTGCAGCGCGTCGACCGCCTGGTTGTGCATCGTGCCGGCAAAGATCACGTAGCCGCCGGTATCGTGGCGCTTGGCGTGGTACATCGCGGTATCGGCGTCGCGCAGCAGCTCCTGCGGCAGGCGGTGCTCCGCCGTCGCCTCGACCACGCCGACACTGCACGAGATCAGCATCTCCTGGTCGCCCAGCCAGAGCGGTCGGCCGATCGTCTCGATGATCGTCCGGGCCAGCCCGACCACCGGCTCCATGTTGTCCACGTTCTCGACCAGCACGGCGAACTCGTCGCCGCCGAGCCGGGCCAGCGTGCCGAGTCCGCCGACGCAGGCCTTGACGCGCTGGCTCACCTCCATCAGCAGGGCGTCGCCGACCGAGTGCCCCAGGCTGTCGTTCACCAGCTTGAACCGGTCGACATCGAGGAACAGCACGGCGCAGCCGAAGCCCGGCTCGTCTCGCATGCGGCCCAGGGCCACGGTCACGCGCTGGATGAAATAGGCCCGGTTGCGCAGCCGCGTCAGGTCGTCGTGGAAGGCGCTGTAGAGCAGCTCCGCCTCCACCAGCTTGCGCTCCTGGATCTCGGTCTCGAGCGCCCGGGCGTGCCGATGTGCCTCGCTCAGCAGCGCCGCCTGGCGATACTGGGCCTGCTTCAGCGACTGGATGTCGGTCGTGGTCCCGAGCCATTGTGCAGGCCGGCCGACCTCGTCGGGCAGCAGCATGGCGCGCGAGCGGTGCCAGTTCCAGTCGCCGGTCGATGCCCGACGGACCCGCATCTCGACATCGAAGCAGCCCCGCTCCGGCGCCGCCGACCATGCCGCCAGCACCGAGTCGCGATCCTCGGGATGCACCGCCGCCAGCCAGCCATGGTCCGCTGCGGCCTCCTGGTCCTGGCCGGTGTAACCGAGCCATTGCGGGCTGGCCCAACTCCACATGCCGTCATCCGCGGACCGCCAGATGAGCTGCGGCATCCCCTCGATCAGGTCGCGCAGCTGCCGCTCGATCTGCGTCATCCACTCGGTCGTCAGCCGCTCCGGGGTGGTGTCGCGGATGATCTTGATGAAGCCGGCACCCGCCTTGGCGAGCGGCATCATCAAGCCCGACCCCCAGAACCGCGTGCCGTCGCGATGGAGCAGCCAGCGATCGTCGCCGGCGCGACCCTCGCTCAAAGCGAGCTTCATCTCCAGCGCCGGGATCAGGGCGGATCGATCCTCCGGCGTGAAGATCGTTTCGATGCGACCGCCGATCATCTCCCACTCCGGATATCCGAGCAGGCGCTCCGCGCCGACGTTCCACATCGTGATGACGCCGAGGGTGTCGAACGCGATCACCGCGAAATCGGTGGCGCTGCCGACGACCAGCCGCAGGAGCTCGCTGCTGACCGGACCCGGCTCCCGAAGACCGTCGCCGCCGCCATGTCCAGAGATCACGCGGTCACTCCACAGTGGCGATGTCGCAAATATAAGTCACGATGATCACCCGCCAAGTTTTGTCTCAGAAATGAAGCGTAATAGCCAGCCATGACAGATGCACCCATTCGCGAGGCTCGCGCGGGAACATCTCGATGCCGGGGCTGTTGCAGCTCCAGCCCGCCGCTGCCCTCGGCGACGCACGACCCGGAGCCGCCCGCCCATGCCGAACCCCACCGCATCGATCATCGTCATCGGCAACGAGATCCTGTCCGGTCGTACCCAGGACGTGAACGTGCAGTTCCTGGCCAGCCGGCTGGGCGGCATGGGGATTTCGCTGCGGGAGGTGCGGGTGATCCCCGACATCCGCGCGACCATCATCGACACCGTGAACGAGCTACGCGCGCGGTTCGACCACGTGTTCACCACCGGCGGCATCGGCCCGACGCACGACGACATCACCAGCCCCTGCATCGCCGAGGCGTTCGGGGTGCCGTGGGAGCCGCACGAGCCCACCATGCGGATGATGCAGGCGCATTATGCTCCGGGCGAGTTCAATGCCGCCCGCCAGCGCATGGCGACCCTGCCGCGCGGGGCCAGGCCGATCGAGAACCCGGTCTCGATGGCGCCCGGTTTCTCGATCGGCAACGTCCATGTCATGGCGGGTGTGCCGCGGATCATGCGGGCGATGTTCGACGCCCTGGCCCCGGAACTCGAGGGCGGGCTGCCGGTGAAGTCGGTGACGATGCATGCCGAGCGGCTGCTCGAGGGGTCGCTCGCCGACCCGCTGGAGCGGATCCAGATGGAGTTCCCCGACCTGGATATCGGCTCCTACCCGTTCGAGCGTCCGGACGGGCGACGCGGCGTGGCGCTGCTGGCCAAGGGGACCGACGACGATGCGCTCGAGGCGGCGAGGCTGCGGATCGAGGCGCTGATCGGCAGCCTCGGCCATACGCCGATCGCGGGCGAACCTGCGCCCTGAGTGATCTGGCTGGGGTGTTGCGGCTCAGAAGGCGCCGAGACGTCCCATCGCCAGGTACTTGTCGCGCCGCTGCGCCTTGAGCGCTGCCGGATCGAGCAGGCAGAGCGCGGGCAGGGCCAGTGCCAGCGCGTGGCGCACGGACTCGATGACCATCGCCGGATCGCGCTGCGCGCCGCCGAGCGGCTCCTGGATGATCTCGTCGATCAGCTTGAACTGCTTGAGGTCCTGCGCCGTCAGCCGCAACGCTTCCGCCGCCGCCGTGGCCTGGGTGGTATCGCGCCACAGGATCGACGAGCACGCCTCGGGCGTGATCACCGAGTAGATCGCGTGCTCCAGCATGAACACCCGGTCGCCGGCTGCCAGCGCGATCGCTCCGCCGGAGCCGCCCTCGCCGATCACCGTCGCCAGGATCGGCACCGGCGCCGAGAGGCAGGCATCGATAGAGCGGGCGATCGCCTCGGCCTGGCCACGTGCTTCCGCATCGATGCCGGGAAACGCGCCGGGGGTGTCGACGAAGGTCAGGATCGGCAGCCGGAACCGGCCGGCGAGCTCGACCAGCCTGACCGCCTTGCGGTAGCCCTCGGGCCGCGCCATGCCGAAATTATGCCGCAGCCTGGTGTCCAGGTCGGAGCCGCGCTCGGTCCCGATCACCACCACCGGACGGCCCTCGAATCGGCCGAGCCCGCCAACCACCGCCTGGTCCTCGGAGAAGGAGCGATCGCCTGCGAGCGGCACGTATTCGGTGATCAGGGCGGCGATGTAGTCGAGCGCATGCGGCCGCTGGGCATGGCGGGCGACCTGCACCTTCTGCCAGGGCGTCAGCTTGGAGTAGGTCGCGCGGAGCTGCTTCTCGGCCTTCTCCTCGAGCTTCGCGACCTCTTCGCCGATCGGCAACGCACCGGCGTCGGTGCTGGCAGCGTCGCGATCGGTGCCGGGGCCGGCCAGCAGGGCAACGCCGGTCGGGACGCCGCCGACCGGCAGGGACATCCGGCGCAACTCGTCGATCTTGTTCTCGAGCTCGGCGATCGGCTTTTCGAAGTCGAGGAATTGTCGCATGGCCGGCGGGCTTTAGCACAGTTCCGGCGGCTGCGAAGACCCCTGGCGCTCCGAAGGCGCCGGGCTCCGCGAAGACCCCTGGCTCTGCGAAGGGGGCGGGCCCTGCGAAGGCGGCGGGCCGGCTGGCTGCTCCGCCGTAGCCGCGCCGGCAGACGGGCGTGCCAGCGGATGATGCGCCTCGACCAGCCGTTGCAGCCGCTCGGCCAGCACGTGGGTGTAGATCTGCGTGGTGGCGATGTCGGCGTGTCCGAGCAGGCGCTGCAGGCTGCGCAGGTCGGCTCCGTGCGCCAGCATGTGGCTGGCGAACGAGTGCCGCAGCACATGCGGTGACAGCCGCCCGGGGTCCAGGCCGGCCACCAGGGCGGTCTCGCGCAGGATCAGGTCGAAGCCCTGCCTGGTCAGCGGCCGCGCCGGGTCCCTGCCGGCGAACAGGAACCGGCTCGACGCCGGCCGACTCGCCACCAGCTCGGACGCCGCTGACCTCGCCTCCGCGGAGAGCGGGACGATCCGCTCGCGACCACCCTTGCCACGCACCAGCAGCACCTGGCCGTCGCCGGCCAGCGCGTCCCGGCCGAGGTTCAGCATCTCCGAGATCCGCAGGCCGGTCGCGTACAGGATCTCCAGCGCGGCCGCGGCGACCTTCTGGCGCCGCTCCGGCAGGACGCCTCCAGGGCCGCCGGCGGAACCCGTCGCCCGCAGCAAGGCCGCGACCTCGGCCTCGCTCAGGAACTTCGGCAACGACCGACCGGCCCGCGGCGCCTCCAGCCTGGCGGTCGGATCGTCCGGCCGCAGCCCCTCCCGGGCCAGGAACCGATGGAACTGGCGCAGGCACGACAACCGCCGCGCCGCCGTCCGTGCCGACAGGCCGGTGCGCGCGAGGCTTGCCATGTAACCGGCCAGTGTCGCAGCCGAGGCGGCGGCAACGGCCTCCCCGGCTGCATGGGCATAGGACCCGAAATCCGCGAGGTCGGCGGTGTATGCCTTCAGCGTGTTCGGACTGGCACCGCGCTCGGCGGCCAGCATCTCGAGGAACGCCTCCTCATGCCGGTCATCCCGGACGCCCGGCGCGCGCATCGGCTAGGACGGCGGCGCCAGCTTGTCCGTCGCCAGCACCTGATGCACCGGGTGCTGCGGCGGCTTCGGCGGAAACGCGCCGAGCGACAGGAAGCCGACGCCCAGGGCGATGACGCCCACCCCCAGCACGATCCCCAACACACGCCTCATGCAAGCCTCCGTCGTTCCAGCGCTCAATCCCGGCCACGCCTGCCGCCGCCGGATCCGGCGGCGCCATGGCTGGCATGCGGGCTCTATGGTAGCGTCGCCAACATGTCACGCCCGTTCGAGCCGCTGCCTTCGACCGGATCGGCCGTCACAGTCACGGCCGATCGAGCAGGCGCCGGGCCGACGGCGTCCGGCGGCGTTCCCGCACGGTCCCGCGTCGCTGTGCAGAGCGACGTGCCGCCCGCCTCGATCGTGCTGGTCGGGCTGATGGGTGCCGGCAAGACCACCATCGGACGGCGACTGGCGGCCCGCCTCGGCATCGCCTTCCGGGACGCCGACACCGAGATCGAGCGCGCCGCCGGGATCAGCATCGCCGAGCTGTTCTCGCGCTACGGCGAGCCCGAATTCCGTCGCGGCGAGCAGGGCGTGATCCGCCGGCTGCTGGGCGGCCCGCCGATCGTGCTGGCCACCGGCGGCGGCGCCTTCATGGATCCGACGACCCGCGCGGCGATCCGCAGCAGCGCGATCAGCGTCTGGTTGCGTGCGCCGATCGACGTGCTGGTGCGCCGGGTCAGTGGCCGCAGCCATCGCCCGTTGCTGGCCCAGGGCCGACCGCACGACATCCTGTCGGCGCTGATCGAGCAGCGCCATCCCACCTACGCCGAGGCCGACCTGATCGTGGATGTGAACGACGAGGGCGTGGAGCACACCACCGACCTGGTGCATGCCGCACTGACGCAGCACGCGGCGCCGATCCGTGTGCCGGTCAGCCTGTCGCGGGCGCGCTACGACGTGGTGATCGGGCGCGGCCTGGTCGCGCGTGCCGGGGCGCTGCTGGCGCCGGTGCTGCCGCAGAAACGCGCGATCGTGGTCACCGACGAGATCGTGGCAGGACTGCACCTGCCGGCCTTGCTGGCGGGGCTGGCCGAGACCGGCATCGCCACCGAGACCATCATCGTGCCACCGGGCGAGGCGTCGAAAAGCCTGGCCTGGTTCGGCAGCGTCACCGACCGGATGCTGGCGTTGGGGGTCGAGCGGCGGACGGCGGTGATCGCGTTCGGCGGCGGCGTCGTGGGCGATCTCGCGGGCTATGCGGCGGCCTCGGTGATGCGTGGGCTGCCGTTCGTGCAGATCCCGACCACATTGCTGGCGCAGGTCGATTCGAGCGTCGGCGGCAAGACCGGCATCAACACGGCGGCCGGCAAGAACCTGCTCGGGGCCTTCCACCAGCCGGTCGCCGTGCTGGCCGACACCGACATGCTGGCCACCCTGCCGCCACGCGAGCGCCGTGCGGGATATGCCGAGATCCTCAAGGCCGGGCTGATCGGCGATCCCGCACTGTTCGACTGGTGCGAGACGCATGGCGCCGCGGTGCTGGCCGGCGACGCTCCGATCCAGGCGGAGGCGGTGCGTCGGGCGTGCCTGTTCAAGGCGGCGGTGGTCGGCGAGGACGAGCACGAGGAGAAGCCCAGCGACGGCCGCGCCTTGCTCAATCTCGGCCATACCTTCGCCCACGCACTCGAGGCCGAGATGGGGTTCGACGGCAGCCTGCTGCATGGCGAGGCGGTGGGCATCGGGTTGGCACTGGCGTTCCGGCTGTCGGTGCGGCTCGGATTGTGTCCGGCCGCGGACTCCGCGTTGGTCACCGCGCATCTGCAGCGGCTGGGGATGAAGTCGTCGATCGCCGATTGCGGCCGGCCGCTCCCGGTTGCGGCGCTGCTCGCGCACATGCAGCGCGACAAGAAGATGCGGGACGGGATGCTGGCCTTCATCCTGGTGCGCGGCATCGGGCGGGCCTTCACCACCCGCGTCGTGGATCCGCAGGCGGTCGCGGCGTTGCTGCAAGCCGAAGGCTGTATTGTTGACGACCCGCCGCCATGACTAAAGAAACCGTAACCATTTGGCCACAAGGGTCGATCACGGATTCGTGTGTCCTGGGCCCGGTTGTCGCGAAGAAGCCGCTCCGGACCGCGGTCGACCGCCAATCCTGGGCAATCTGTTCTGGTCAAGCAATGAACTGTGGCTTCCGGAACACGGTTATCCGGCCGAATAGCCGGCGACCCGACTGTTCCCCTCTTCAACAGCAACCGGAGGAACTATACCGCACTTACGCATCCCGATGAGCCTGTGTCGCCGATGGTTGGCGGCCGGTCGAACGGATCCTAGAAGGACGAGACAATGCGTCTGCGCACGGCACTACTTGCAACAACCCTCCTGGCGGCGAGCTCCGTCGTCGCGATGGCACAGCCGATCACCGGCCCCTATGTGAGCCTCGGCGCAGGCTACAACCTCCGCCAGAGCCAGGGTGCCCATTACAGCCCCACCTCGGTGGCTGACGGCTCCAACAACAATGTCGGCGGCTCCAAGTCGACCTTCCGCTTCGGCGACGGCTTCAACGGCGAAGGCTCGGCAGGCTTCGGCTTCGGCAACGGCCTGCGCGCCGAGCTCGAGGGCGCCTACTACAACAACAACGTGAACCACCGTCACGGCACCCCGGTCCCGGGCGACACCTCCGGCCACGCCGAGAGCTACGGCGCGCTCGTGAACGTGCTGTATGACATCGACCTGGCGCAGTTCGGCCTTGCCCTGCCTGTCACGCCGTATGTCGGCGTCGGCGCCGGCTACCTGTGGAACCACCTGTCGCCGTACACGACCCAGTACACCAACGGCAACATCGACCGTACCGGTGGCACGAACGGCTCGTTCGCCTACCAGGGCATCGTCGGCGCCGCCTACAACATCGCCCCGGTCCCGGGCCTGGCGCTCACCGCCGAGTACCGCTTCCTCGGCCAGCTCGACCAGGACGCCTACGCCTCGTCGTCCTACACGCCGACCGGCCTGCACAAGGGCAATGCGGACTTCAACGACCAGTTCAACCACAGCTTCATGCTGGGTGTTCGCTACGCCTTCGACACCGCCCCGCCGCCGCCGCCGCCGCCCGCTCCGGTCGTCCCGGCAGCCCCGCCGTCCGAAGCCCGCACCTACCTGGTGTTCTTCGACTGGGATCGCTCGGACCTGACCGCTCGCGCCCGCGAGATCGTCGCCCAGGCGGCGCAGGCTTCGACCCACGTGCAGACCACCCGCATCGAGGTCAACGGCTACACCGACAACTCGTCGATCCACGGCGGCGCACGCGGCGCTCGCTACAACCAGGGCCTCTCGGTCCGTCGTGCGACGAGCGTGAAGGCGGAACTGATCCGCGACGGCGTTCCGGGTTCGGCCATCGACATCCACGGCTACGGCGAGAGCCACCCGCTGGTTGCCACCGGCCCGAACACCCGCGAGCCGCAGAACCGTCGGGTCGAGATCATCCTTCACTGATCTCGTCACTTCGAATCCGTTCGGGAAAGGGGCGCCTCAGGGCGCCCCTTTTTCGTTGGAATTCACTTGTAGGCCGAACGCCATCGGGGATAGCGAGACACCCGTGAGCCAGACCGCGCTGAACCCGTTCGAGACGATCCTGCCGGACGCCGGTCCGCTTCCGGCCGCCGATGCGGCTGCCCTCGATCCCGTCGTCGCCGTCGTCTCCGGACCGGACCGGCTGCTGTCGCTCGCCGTGCAGTTCATGAAGTTCGGCACCGTCGGCGCGTTCGGCTTCCTGTGGGACACCTCGACCGTTTACACGCTGCGCCCGTTCGTCGGCTTCACCGCGGCCACGCTCGCCGCCTATTTCGTCGCCGCCACGATGAACTGGATGCTGAACCGGCTCTGGACCTTCCGCGGCCGGGCGAGCCGCGACGGCCTGCTGCGGCAGTGGCTCAACTTCCTCGGCGCCAACGGCTTCGGCTTCGTGCTGAACCGCAGCGCCGTGTTCGCCCTGGCCTGGTCGAGCCCGTTCTGCTTCGCCCACCCGGTGGTGGCCCTGGCGGCCGGCTCGCTCGCCGGCATGTGCGCCAACTTCACCCTGTCACGCCGATTGGTGTTCCGCTGATGAAGACCGACCATAGCCGGCAGCGCAGCATCGGCGACCACCTGCTGCATCCCGAAACCCTGATGCTGGGCTACGGCTACGATCCGGCCCTCTCCGAGGGCGCGGTGAAGCCGCCGGTGTTCCTGACCTCGACCTTCGTGTTCCGCTCGGCCGAGGAGGGTGCGGCGTATTTCGACGTCGTGGCCGGTCGCAAGCCCGCACCCGAGGGCGGCGCCGGGCTGGTCTATTCCCGCTTCAACCACCCCAACAGCGAGATCGTCGAGAACCGCCTGGCGGTGCAGGAGGGTGCCGAGGCTGCGCTGGTGTTCAGCGCCGGCATGGCCGCGATCGCCACCTGCCTGTTCTCCTACACGCGGCCCGGCGACGTCATCCTGCACAGCCAGCCGCTCTATGGCGGCACCGAGACGCTGCTCACCCGCACCTTCAAGGCCTGGGGCGTGGAGACCGTCGCGTTCCTGAACGGCCTCGACCGGGCCTCGATCGAGGGTGCCGCCGACCGTGCGATGCAGGCCGGCCGGGTCGGCGCGATCATGGTCGAGACGCCGTCCAACCCGCTCAACACCCAGGTCGACCTGGCGCTGGTGGCGGAGGTCCGCGACGCCATCTCCGCGCGGCAGGGCCACCGCCCGGTGCTGCTGTGCGACAACACCATGCTGGGGCCGATCTTCCAGTCGCCGCTGGCGCACGGCGTCGACATCGTCATCTACTCGCTGACCAAGTATGTCGGCGGCCACAGCGACCTGATCGGCGGCGCCGCGGTCGGCTCGCACGACATGCTCAGGCAGGTCCGGCTGCTGCGCGGCGCCATCGGCACCCAGCTCGACCCGCATAGCTGCTGGATGCTCGGCCGCTCGCTCGAGACGTTGTCGCTGCGCATGCGCGAGGCCGCCCGCAACGCCGAGAAGGTCGCGGCCTTCCTCGACAGCCACCCGAAGGTCGAGCGGGTCTTCGCGCTCGGCATGACCCCCGGGGCGGACCAGCCGGATGATCCGGCGGATGCCGTGTATGCCCGCCAGTGCACCGGGCCGGGCTCGACCTTCAGCATCACCATCGCCGGCGGCCAGGCGGAGGCGTTCCGGGTGCTCAACGCACTCGTGATCTTCAAGCTGGCGGTCAGCCTGGGCGGCACCGAATCGCTGGTCAGCCATCCCGCATCGACCACCCACTCCGGGGTGCCCGCGGAAATCCGCCGTGCCGCCGGGGTCAGCGACGGACTGATCCGCCTCAGCATCGGCATCGAGCATCCGGACGACCTCATCGCGGACCTCGCCCAGGCGCTGGCAGTGCTCGACCATCACGCAACGGCCTAGAAACCGCCCTGCGAAAACCTTAAATCCGGACGACATCCAGCACCGGATCGAGGGAGCGTCGTGATGCGGGTAAGGAAGCAGTCGAAATCAGGACCCTGGTCGCTTGGCCTGGCAAGCGCAGGACTTGCCGTCGTCATGGCTGCGGGACCGGCCAAGGCGGCAGGGCCTGAGCAGGTCCAGTTGCCGGCCGCCGAGGCGACCATCCATGTTCGTGCCGTGGCCGCGCAATCCGAGATCACCGCCGGACCGCTGCAGGGGCCACTGGCGGCCTCGATCGCCAGGGACCGCGCCGCCCGATGCAGCTACCCGGTGCATCACGTGGTCCACCGGCGCCGTGTCGCGTATCGGGTCGCTGCCGTCGCGCCGCTGCCACCGCCGCCCGCCCCGCCTGTCCCGCTGGTCGCGGTGCGGCCGGTCTATGTGTATGGACCGCCGGTCATCTACCGGCCCCTCCCGGTGCCGTTCGTGTACCGGCCGTTCTACCGCCCGTACTTCTACCGGCCGTATTCCTACCGGCCGTTCTACTAGGGCAGCCCCTCTTTCGGGCTGGCTCTTCTCCTAGGATCCCCTGGCGGTCGCGCGCGTCGCCGGCAGGTGCTGGATCAGCCACGAGCCGGAGACCGATTGGCGGAGCAGGACGACGGTGCCGGCAATCAGCACCGTCACCAGCCACCACCACATCGTCTCGCGTGCCAGCCAGGTCAGCACCAGGATCTGCTCCCGGATCTGCTGGCTGAGCCAGGTCGCCCTGATGACCCGCCCGTCCCGCCAGGCTTCCGACCATAGCAGGGCGAGCGCCATAATCGCGGTCGCACGGAACAGGCGATGCCGCCCGGACCAGCCGAGGGCGGTCAGTGCCGGCAGCACCAGGATGATGTGGATGACCCGGTAGCCGATATTCTGCGCGGTGAAGAAACACCCCAGCAGAAGCAGGGCACCCACCAGCAGGAAGCTGCGCTCATCTTCGCCCAGATCCCGGATGGCGCCCACGATGCCGGGCCGCATCGAGAGCCGGATGCCGATTGCCAGTGCGGCAAGCGACATCGCTCCCCGGATCAAGCCGACGGTCGCCTGGGACAGGCCGAACACCTCGCCGAGGCCGCCCGCCACGGTGATGGAGCCGAACATGTCGCCGAAATAGGAGCCGGTCGGGATCAGGCGCAGGGCGCGGGTGAGATCGTGCCAGCAGCTCACGACGAACAGCGCCAGGACCGCCGCCGAAGCCAGCGCGATCCGGACCAGGCGCATCGGCCGTTCCCTGACGGCAACCACCATCAGCAGCATCGGGTAGTATTTCAGCAGCCCGGCCAGGAAGGCGGCGGCATAGCCGACCAGCCGGACCGCCGGTGACCGACAGGCGAGTGTCGCGGTCACGGCGGCAAGCACGAACAACACCAGGTCGTTGTTGCCGCGCTCGAGGGCGAACACGACGCCGCTGGAGAGCACCCCAAGCGTGATCAGCGCCACCTCCGCGCGACCACGGCCGGCGGGCAGCAGCCACAGCGACACCAGGAACGCACCATCGAGCGCGAGTCCGATCGGCACCAGCCAGGCGGGCGTCACCGGGAAGATCGCCAGGCCCATCCAGAGCGGCGAGTAGTCATAGACCCGGCCCAGGGCGTCGCATGGGTTGGTCACATAGACGTCAACGCCGCGGCGCAGGCACCGCACGGCGGACAGCACCGTGTCGGTGTCGAAGAACGGGAACCGGAACGGCGCGATCCCCCAGACCTTGATGATGCCGCGATAGAGCCCGGACCATCCGGCGACATAAAGCACCGCCAGCAGCAGGAAACCGGCCATGCAGGCGAGAGCCGGCACGGCGCGTCGTCGGGTCGGGATCAGCATGCCGATGACGGTCTCTCGGGCGGTGGGCATTATTCTAGCGCGGGCGCGATCCGGCCATCAACGCGCGGTCCCGATCCCTGCGCGTGCGGTTGGCATCTTCTGGAGCGGCGCGCGACGCTGTATTGGACCTGCATCATGATTGCCAATCAGCGGATCGCCGTCGTCCTCCCCGCCTACAACGCCGCGCGGACGCTGCGCCAGACCTACGGCGAGATCCCGCACGACGTGGTCGACGACGTCATCCTGACCGACGACGCCAGCACCGACGAGACCGTGCAGGTCGCGGCCGAACTCGGCATCCACACGGTCCGGCATCTCCGCAACAAGGGCTACGGCGGCAACCAGAAGACCTGCTACGCGGAAGCGCTGGCCCGTGGCGCCGACATCGTCATCATGCTGCATCCGGACTACCAGTATGCACCGAAGCTGGTGACCGCGATGGCATCGATGCTGGCCTCGGGCGAATACGACGTGGTGCTGGGGTCGCGCATACTCGGCAAGGGCGCGCTCGCCGGCGGTATGCCGCGCTACAAGTATGTCGCGAATCGCGGACTGACACTGGTGCAGAACATCCTGCTCAACGCCAAGCTGTCGGAATACCACACCGGGTACCGTGCATGGACGAAGCAGGTGCTGACGCGCCTGCCGCTGGACGCCTGTTCGGACGATTTCGTGTTCGACAACCAGATGCTGGCGCAGTCGCTGTATTTCGGCTTCCGCGTCGGCGAAATCTCCTGCCCGACCCGGTATTTCCCGGAAGCCTCCTCGATCAACCTGCAGCGCAGCATCGTATACGGCCTGGGCGTGCTGCGCACCTCCGCCGGCTACCGGCTGCAGCGCCTCGGACTGCGGAAATCCGCCCTCTACAGGCCGGCGGCACCCGCCGTGCCGCACGAGCGGTGAGCCGGTGACGCTGCCGGCCGGCCGCACCTCGTCGGTGTCGCGGCCCGGGCGCCCGCACCGGTTGCTGCTGGCAGCGTCCGCCGCGACGGTGGCCGTGGTTGCGCTGGTCGGCCTGCTCCGGGTTCGCCAGCCACTCGGCGCGTTCGCCTGGTCGCTGCTGGAGTGGGCGCGCGGCAGCGGGGCGGCGGGCTGGACCACGACCGCCCTGGTGCAGATGCTGGTCGCCTGCACCGGGATCCTGCCGGCGTCGGTCACCGGCATCGCCACCGGTGCGATCTATGGCGTGGTGTGGGGCTTCCTGCTGGCATCGATCGGCACGCTTGCCGGTGCGATCATCGCCTTCCTGCTCGCCCGCTCGCTCGGCCGCCCTCTGGTGCTGCGCTGGCTCGGCCGCCGGACGCCCGCGCGCCGGCAATGGATGGCCAGGCTGGACACGGCAATCGCCCGCGACGGCTGGCGCACCGTGTGCCTGCTCCGACTGTCGCCGGTGATGCCGTTCGCTGCGACCAGCTACACGCTCGGACTGACCGGCGTTACCACACGCGACTTCATGCTCGGAACGCTCGCCTCGCTGCCGGCGCTGCTTGGCTACGTGGTTCTGGGGTGCCTCGCCGGGGTGGGGGTGCAGGCGGCGAATTCCGGTGCCGGGATTGCGCGGTGGTCGCTGCTGGGGGTCGGCATCGTGGCGACGCTGGTCCTGACGTTGCGCATCGGCCGGTTGGCCCGCGCCTCCGACGCGGCTCCGGACGAGCCAAGCGAGGTGTCCACCGGCGGCGCTCCATCCGGTGGCGCTACGTCCAGTACAGAACGTGCGCGCGCGGGAGCCGGTGCGCCAATGCCTCGGTGATGACGCCGCGCATCGCCGTCATCTCGGCGCGTGGCAGCACCCACTTGCCGGTGCCGAACTTGGTCACCTTGCGGGTGCGCGCGGCCTCGTCGAGCGGCAGGTCGGTGCCGGGATACCAGCCGACCAGCACCGATTTCGACTTGTCCGTGAAGCGATGGGTGATCAGCTCGACCGTGAGATCGGGCACCGCCACGCCGTCGAGGGCCTCGGCCACGTCCGCCAGCAGCCGGTCGTATTCCCCGCGCCATCCGATCAGCGGCAGGATCGGCGCGATCGTCAATCCGATCGGATAGCCCGCCTCGGCCATCGCACGCAGGGCCGCGAGCCGGCGCGTCATGCGCGGGGCGCCACCCTCGTAGCGCTCGCCGGACCGGGAGTTCAGCGAGAACCGCACCCGGGTGCGGCCATGATGCGGCAGGCCCAGCAACGGCTCGACGGCGTCGAACTTGGTGGTGAATCGCAACTGCACCGGCGTCTCCGCGGGCAGCTGCCAGGTGCCGAAGTGGCTGATGCAGGCGCTCAGGCTGCCGGTCAGGTGCTCGATCCCGAGCGGGTCGGTGTAGCAGGAGCACTCGAAGGTGGTGCCTTCAGCGGCCCGCGCCGGGGAGCGCGAGGTGATCGTGCCCTGCCCCACCAGCGGCGTCAGCTCGGCCAGGATCTCGGGCAGGTTGGCGTAGGCGCGGATGATCGGCGGACCGGTAAGCGATCCGGCCAGGTAGCAGTACTGGCAATGCGCCGGGCAGCCTTCCGCCAGGTCGAAGCGCCAGTCGGCACTGGGCGGGATCGGCTGCGGCCGGCGGCGGCTCGGCGAGGCCACCACCACCGCCATGGTGCTCTTGGCGTCCCGGTAGGTGTCGGGCAGGCCGGCAAGTCGGTCGGCCGGCAGCCTGACGATCTCGGCGCCTGCGGCCGCGGCCCGCTCCACCATTGCCGCACCGTGCGCGAAGCCGAGCGCCGACGGGGTGACCAGCACGCGCTTGGGGATCCAGGGACGATCGACAGCCATTCAGTATCAGATCGGATCGGATCGCACGCGCTCCAAGCGCCATGAGCGATCAACTCTCGGGGCGCGTCCACGCATCGAGCCGGGCCTGCGCATGCCGCGCCGCGTCGCTCGAGGGCGCCTTGGTCAGCACCTGCTCGAGGCAGCGCCGGGCTTCCAGCATGCGTCCGATCCCGTGATTGAGCTCGGCGGCGTCGAGCCAGTTCGCCATGACGTCCGGCGCGATCAGCAGCATCCCCTCGAGCGACCGCAAGGCCGCCTTCAGCTCACCTGCCAACAGGCGCCTTTGCACCAGGTTGCGCTGCAGCCTGAGCAGCACGTCGCGGGTCGCCATCGGGCGGGTCATGCCCGGCGTGAGCGGGATGTCATCGGCGCCGCCCCGTTGCAGCATCGCCAGCAGCTGCACGCTGCCGATCGAAGCACCATTGCCGAACGGGTCGATCAGCATCCGCTTCGGCTGGCGCGTGTGCCGGCTGCGGTCGGTGTCGCCGTCGATCCCCGGCACCCGCCGCGAGTCCACCCGCTCGGGCGCGGCGATCAGCGCCACCATGAAGTGGCCCGGGAAGTCGATGCCGTGCCCCTCCCAGCCGGCGGCCCGGATGCAGTGCAGCCAGAGCACGCCGAGTGCCACCGGCAGGCCGCGGCGCCGCTCGATCACCCGGATCAGGTTGGCGTTGTCGAGGTCGTCGTAATGCTCGACGTCGCCGCGATAGCCGTGATGCGCGTGCAGCAGCCCGGCCAGCGCGCCGATCCGCGCCTCCTGCGAGCGCCCCGACATCACCGCACCGACCGCGGCGGCATCGCGGGCCAGCACCGAGAGATGCTCGGTTGCCTGCTGCCAGTCCGGGCCGGACGCATCCAGCCGGGCGAGTTGCAGCGCTGCCGGGGCGGGATCGATCTCGACGTCCGGCAGCATGCCGATCGCCGCCAGGGCCTCTCCAGGTTCAGCCATGGACATCCCCCATGCTCAGGCGCCGATGCAGAACAACGCCACCACACACACCACGCCGCCGAGCCAGCAGCTCGACCGCACCGCCGGCCGGCCTGCAATGTAGCCGACGCTGTAGCCGATGCGGAACAGGATGAAGAGCCCGGCCAGCACGTCGATCGCGTGCTGCCCGGCATGGGCCAGCTCGGCGACGAAAACCGACGCGGCGAAGGCCGGGAACGCCTCGAAATGGTTGCGCTGGGCCCAGTCGGCGCGCTTCCGCCAGCCCTGCAGCTGCTCCAGCCCGACCCGCGGCTGGGCGTTGTCGACGCCGCCGCCGCCTTTCGCGAGCCCCGCCATGACATAAGGCAGCACGGCGGCCAGCAGGATCATCCAGTAGGCAAGATGCATGGGCGTATTCCTCGGGTGATGCGGGCGCCGCACAGGCGGTCATGCGAGCGCCCTGCGGCGATTATGCGAGCGCCCCATGGGCGACGTGCGAGCGCCCCAAGGGCAACGTGCGAGCGCCCCAAGGGCGACACACTTCCGCAACCACGGTGGCTGGGCTAGTGGAGGGTGTCATATCCAGGATCGTCCCTCGCCCGCCATGGCCTCCAGCAACGACATCCGCGCCACCTTCCTCGACTACTTCGCCCGCCACGACCACCAGGTCGTGCCGAGCAGCCCGTTGGTTCCGCGCAACGACCCCACCCTGCTGTTCACCAATGCCGGCATGGTGCAGTTCAAGAACGTGTTCACCGGCCAGGAAACGCGGCCGTACAACCGTGCGGTGAGCGCGCAGAAGGTCGTGCGGGCGGGCGGCAAGCACAACGACCTGGACAATGTCGGCTACACCGCCCGGCACCACACCTTCTTCGAGATGCTGGGGAATTTCTCCTTCGGCGATTACTTCAAGCCGCTCGCCATCGAGTTCGCCTGGAACCTGGTGACACAGGAGTTCGGCCTGAACCCGGAGCGGCTGCTCGCCACCGTGTATTCCGAGGATGACGAGGCGGCCTCGCTCTGGAAGCGCATCGCCGGGCTGCCGGAGAGCCGCATCATCCGCATCCCGACCGCCGACAACTTCTGGCGCATGGGCGACACCGGTCCGTGCGGGCCCTGCTCGGAGATCTTCTACGACCATGGCGACCACATCCCCGGAGGCCCGCCCGGGTCGCCGGACGAGGATGGCGACAGGTTCATCGAGATCTGGAACCTGGTGTTCATGCAGTATTTCGAGGACCCGCCGGGCACCCGGAACCCGCTGCCGCGGCCTTCGATCGATACCGGGCTGGGGCTCGAGCGGTTCGCCGCGATCATGCAGGGCAAGCACGACAACTACGACACCGACACCCTGCGCGCCCTGATCCTGGCCTCCGCCGAGGCCACCGGGCAGGACCCGGACGGACCGTTCAAGACCAGCCACCGCGTAGTCGCCGACCATCTGCGCTCGTCCTCGTTCCTGATCGCCGACGGCGTGCTGCCGGCCAAGGACGGCCGCGGCTACGTGCTGCGCCGGATCATGCGCCGCGCGATGCGCCACCTGCACATGATGGGCACCACCGAGCCGGTGTTCCACAAGCTGGTCCCTGCCCTGGTGCGGCAGATGGGAGCCGCCTACCCCGAGCTCGGCCAGACCGAGGCGCTGATCCGCGAGACCATGCGGCTCGAGGAGGATCGCTTCAAGGCGCTGCTGGAGCGCGGACTCTCGCTGCTGGCCGATGAAACCGCACGGCTCGGCGAGGGCCAGGCGCTCCCCGGTGACGTGGCGTTCAAGCTGTACGACACCTTCGGCTTCCCGCTCGACCTGACCCAGGATGCGCTGCGGGAGCGTGGCCAAGCGGTCGACCTGCCGGGCTTCGAGGCCGCGATGCAGGTGCAGCGCACCAGGGCCCGCGCGGCCTGGGCGGGCTCCGGTGACGCCGCCACCGAGCAGGTCTGGTTCGAGCTGCGCGAGCGCGTGGGCAACGCGGAATTCCTCGGCTACTCGACCGAGCAGGCCGACGCCGAAATTCTGGCGCTGGTGGCCGACGGCGCCTCGATCACGACGGCGGCGACGGGCCAGGACGTGTTCGTGCTGCTCAACCAGACGCCGTTCTATGCCGAGAGCGGCGGCCAGGTGGGTGATGCGGGCGTCATCGCGGGGTCGGATTTCCGCATCGAGATCACCGACACCCAGAAGAAGCTGGGCGAGCTGTTCGTGCATGTCGGGCGCGTGGTTGCGGGCACCGCGCGGGTCGGCGCGCCGGTCACCGCAATGGTCGACCATGCTCGGCGCAGCGACATCCGTGCGCACCACTCGGCGACTCACCTGCTGCACGCGGCGCTGCGTCGCCGGCTCGGCACCCATGTCAGCCAGAAGGGCAGCCTGAACGCGCCCGACCGGTTGCGCTTCGATGTCGCCCAGCCGCGGCCGATCACACCGGAGGAGCTCGCTCTCGTCGAGACCGAGGTCAACGAGAAGATCCGCGAGAATGCCGAGGTCACGACCCGGCTGATGACGCCGGAACAGGCGGTGGCACAGGGCGCGATGGCGCTGTTCGGCGAGAAGTATGGCGACGAGGTCCGCGTGGTCTCGATGGGCGAGCCGATGGCGGACCCCGATGGAGAGCCCCGCGGCGCCTACTCGATCGAGCTATGCGGCGGCACCCATGTCCGGCGCACCGGCGATATCGGACTGTTCCGGATCACCTCGGAGAGCGGCGTGTCGGCCGGGGTGCGTCGGATCGAGGCGGTCACCGGGCGGAGTGCCGAGCATGCGGCGCTGCTGACCGAGGCGCGGCTGAACCAGCTCGCCGGGCTGCTGCGGGTGCCGCCGGCGGAAGCGGTCGACCGGCTGTCGGTGCTGCTCGAGGAACGACGCGGGCTCGAGCGGCAGATCTCCGAGCTGCAGCGCAAGGTCGCCACCGGTGGCGCCGCGGCCGGATCGGTCGAGCAGCTGGGCGATGTCGCGTTCTCCGGCCGCAACCTCGGCGAGCTGCCACCGCGGGAGCTGAAGGGGTTGGCGGAGGAGATCGGCAGCGGCCTCGGCTCCGGGGTGGTGGCGCTGGTGTCGACCGCGGAAGGCAAGGCCAGCATGGTGGTCTGGGTGTCGCCCGACCTCACCGGACGGCTGGATGCGGTGGCGCTGGTGCGGGCCGGCAGTGCCGCACTCGGCGGCAAGGGCGGCGGTGGCAAGCGGGAGTTGGCCCAGGCCGGCGGGCCGGATGCGGATCGCGCCGATGACGCGCTGACCGCCGTGCGCGCGGCGATCGCACCCGACCTGGCGGCGTAATCGGCGGGCGCCCGACGGAAACCAGGAGGCGCCCGCCCGTTCTCGTGGACTTGGCACCGACCGGACACAATCTTGTACAATCAAATCTCTGACTACGGGCTGATCGGCGACACCCACAGCACCGCGCTGATCGACCGTGACGGCTCGATCGACTGGCTGTGCTGGCCCAGGCACGACAGCCCTGCCCTGTTCCTGCGGCTGCTCGACGACACAAGGGGCGGCTCGTGCCGGATCGAGCTCGACCGCCGCATGGCCCGCTCGCGCCGCTACCTGCCCGATACCAACATCCTGGAAACGCGCTTCGCGTGCGAGACGGGCGTCGGCGTGCTGACCGACCTGATGCCGGTCCATCCGCCCGATACGCTGCCCGAGGAAGGCCCCGACGGCGAGAACGAGAGCCGGCTGATCCGGCTGCTGGTGTGCGAGAGCGGCAGCATTTCCGGCAGCTTCGTGATCCGCCCGACCTTCGATTACGCCCGGATCTATTGCAGCGCCGCGATCGACGGCGACAGCGTGCTGTTCGAGGCCGGCCCCGACCGGTTGCGCGCCGGCGGCTCGCTCACGCCCGAGATCGACGGACGCCAGGCGCGGATGGCGTTCCGGCTGCAGGCCGGCGAGCGCGCGATCCTGGTGCTGACACACGGGCATGACGAGCGTCCGCCGCTTGCCAAGGTCGATCACGCGCTCGAACGGCTGGAGCAGACGCGGCGCTACTGGGAACAGTGGAGCGCTCGCTGCACCTACCAGGGCCCCTATCGCGACGCCGTCGTGCGCAGCGCGCTGTGCCTCAAGCTGCTGACATACTCGCCGACCGGCGCGATCGTTGCGGCGCCGACGACGTCGCTTCCCGAGGCGGTCCCGGGCAACCGGAACTTCGATTACCGCTTCACCTGGCTGCGCGATGCGAGCTTCACCGTGTCGTCGTTCGCGCGGCTCGGATACACGCGCGAAGCTGCGGAGTTCCTGCGTTTCCTGCGCGATGCGGAGCCGAACCGCGGGCGCACCCTGAAACTGATGTACAGCATCGACGGCGAGATGCCTGAGGAGACGACGCTCGATCATCTCGAAGGCTGGCGGGGCGTCGGCCCGGTGCGGATCGGCAATGCGGCGTCGGGCCAGACCCAGAGCGACATCTACGGCGAGTTGCTGGCGGCGCTGCACGACTTCCTGAATGCGGTCGATTTCGACCCGCCGCAGAAGGTCAACGACCATCTGCCGGAGGTGCTGCCGAACCTGGTCGACGCGGCATTGGCGCTCCGGAACAGGCCCGACCAGGGCATCTGGGAAATGCGCGACGGCAAGCAGGTGGTTCTGCACAGCCAGGCGATGATCTGGGTGGCGGTCAGTTGCGCCGCGGCGATGGCGCGACGCATCGGCACGTTCGATGCGGCGATGATCGCGGCGTGGGAGCGCACCGCCGAGGAGCTCAAGGCAGAGTTTCTCGAGCGTGGCTGGAACGATCAGCGCCAGGCCTACACCATGGGGTATGGCAAGCACGCGCTGGATGCGTCGGTGCTGCGGCTGGTGGTGTTCGGGGCGATCGATCCGCACGATCCGCGGCTGCACAGCACGATGGCGGCGATCGAGCGCGAGCTGGGCGACGGCGACCTCCTGTATCGCTATCGCACCGAGGACGGGCTGGAGGGCGACGAGGCGACCTTTACCGCCTGCGCGTTCTGGCGGGTCGGCGTGCTGGCGCTGGGCGGACGCACCCGCGATGCCACCGACCTGTTCGAAAGACTGCTCGGCCGCGGCAACGATCTCGGTCTGTATGCGGAGGAAATCGACGCTGCAACGGGCGAACAGCGCGGCAATTTCCCCCAGGCCTTTACCCACATGGCGGTGATCAACAACGCGCTGCGGCTGCAGGGCACGATCGCGGATTTCGGGTTGCCTGACGCAGCGTGACAACGCCAGTTTGCCGTTCGTGATTATGAGATCCGCGCCTTGGCTTTGCAGCCGTCGGTTTCACCGACCGCAGTTCGGGAAGCGCGGCTCGTGTGTCATCCGTTCGGGATACGGACGCTTCTGATGCCTGCCGTCGTTCCTGTGATGTCAGCGTGCATCGGGAGCGAAACTGGCCAGGCCCGCCGTCGCGGTTGCCTCAACTGCAACCATTCCGCTCCGGGTCCGGTTCATCGGCCGGGAGGTGCTCGATGCGCATGAACCTGGGGAGTGGCATGATGGCACTGGGACTCCTGGCAGCACCCGCGGTCGCGCAGTCGCCGCACCGTCTGGTGATTGTGGTCGGCCATGCGAACGATCCGCGGGTTTCGGAGCAGCATGCCGGGCTCGAGCATGACGCGGCCGCACTGCGCGAGCGGGACGTTGTCATCCAGGATGTCACGCCCGAAGCGGCCCGGCGCGACCGGCCGGACCTGGGCACCGACCCTGACTCGAGTTTCGAGGTGCTGCTCGTCGGCAAGGATGGTCAGGTCAAACTGCGTCGCGATACGCCGGTCGCCGCGCGCGAGATCACCGCGCTGATCGACACGATGCCGATGCGCCGGGCCGAGATGCGGCGATAGAAGCGGGCGCGACCGCCGCCTCGTCAATCGCGCCGAGTGGCGGTCATCATGGTGACACCGGCATGAACGGTGTCCCGCCGGGCGCTTTCCGATTTCACGAAATATCGAAGCGAGACCTTTAGGCGGCGTAATCGAGCCCGATATCCAGCACCGACACCGAGTGCGTGAGCCAGCCGATCGAGATCAGGTCGACACCGGTCGCCGCCAGCGCCGGCGCGGTCTCCGGTGTCACCCGGCCGGACGCCTCGGTGATCGCGCGGCCGCCGACCATCTGCACCGCGCGGCGCAGCATGTCCGGGCCCATGTTGTCGAGCAGCACGGCGTCCATGCCGACCGACAGCGCCTCCTCGAGCTGGCCCAAGGTGTCGACCTCGACTTCGATCTTGACCAGGTGGCCGACCGCGGCTCGAGCACGCTCGATGGCGATGCGCACGCCACCGGCGATGGCGATGTGGTTGTCCTTGATCAGCACGGCATCATCGAGGCCGAAGCGGTGGTTCATCCCGCCACCGACGCGCACGGCGTATTTCTGGAGAGCGCGCAGGCCCGGGATGGTCTTGCGCGTGCAGCAGATGCGGGCCTTGGTGCCCTCGACGGCACGCACCACGCGGTTGGTCGCCGATGCGATGCCGCTCAGGTGCGACAGGTAGTTCAGCGCCACCCGCTCGCCGATCAGCACGCCGCGTGCCGGGCCCTCGATGCTGGCGATGCGGTCGCCGGGTTTGATCGCGGAGCCGTCCGGGCGGTCGATGGTCAACACCAGCCGCGGCTCGACCAGCGCGAATGCGAGCCGGGCAAGATCGAGGCCGGCGACGACACCGGGCTCGCGCGCCTGCAGGACGCAGCGGGTGTGCAGGCTCTCGGGAACGATGGCGTCGGTGGTGATGTCGCCGGCGCGGCCAAGATCCTCGAGCAGCGCCGCGCGCACCAGCGGCTCCAGCATCACGTCGGGGAGCGGGCTCACGAGGCGATCCTCTGTCGACCGGCGAGCCCGTCCGCCACCGACAGCGCCTCCGCCAGCGTGATGCTGCGGCGAACCGCGACCGGTGCCGTCGCCGGATAGTCGGTGCGGGAGTGGCCGCCGCGGCTCTCCCGACGCTCCAGCGCCGAGACGCAGACCATCAGGCCGACCAGCGCCGCATCGCTCTCGCCGGCCATCGGCGCCAGCTGGACGATCGCGTGTTCGAGCCCGGCCTCGTTGCGCAGCACGCCGGCGCCACGGCTCATGATCTCGCGCACCATCTGCAGACGGTCGCCCCGATCCGTGGCAGCCGGAGAGCCGGCCACGGTGTCCGCCGGCGTCGTCACGGGGTCAGCCGCAGCCTCGGCGGCGATCGTCCGGGCGACGGTGATGGCGCAGGCCGCCGCTTCCAGCAGCGAGTTGCTGGCCAGCCGGTTGGCGCCGTGCAACCCGGTGCAGGCGACCTCTCCCGCCGCATACAGGCCGGGGATGTCGCTGCGGCCGCACGCGTCCACCAGGATGCCGCCCATGTGGTAATGCGCCGCCGGACGCACCGGGATCGGCATGGACACGGGATCGACGCCCCGCGCCCGGCACAGCGCGGTGATGCCTGGGAACCGTGCGGGGAAGCGCTCGCCCAGGCAGGCGCGCGCATCGAGGAACACCTGGTGGCCCTCCGACAGATGCTTCCAGACGGCACGCGACACCACGTCGCGCGGCGCCAGCTCGTTCTGCATGAAGCGCTGTCCGGTCTCGTCGACCAGGGTCGCACCCTCGCCGCGCACCGCCTCGCTGACCAGCGGCATCGGCAGGTCGCCGACGCTCGCTCCCGTCGCCAACGCCGTCGGATGGAACTGCACGAATTCCAGGTCGCCCAGCCTGGCACCCGCTCGCGCGGCCGCGGCAAGGCCGGTGCCGGTGGAGCCCAGCGGGTTGGTGGTGTCGCGGAACAGGCCGCCGGCGCCGCCGGTCGCGAGCACGACCTGGCTGGCGGACAGCGTCGTCTGCTCGCCGTCACGCTCGAACACCACGCCGCTGATGCGGCCATTTGCGACCACCAGGCGGCGGAACAGCGCGCCGCTCAGGACGGTGATCGACGGCGTCGCCCGCACCGCCTCGACCAAGGCGCGAACGATCTCGGCACCCGTCGAGTCGCCCTGTGCATGCACGATGCGCCGGCGCGAATGTGCCGCCTCCAGGCCGAGTGCGAACGTCCCCTCGGGTGTGCGGTCGAAGCGGACGCCGTACGCCGCGAGCGTCTCGATCACCTTCGGGCCGGCGGCGGTGATCGCTTCCGCCACCACCGGATCGCACAGGCCGGCGCCGGCCAGGAGCGTGTCCTCGAGTTGCAGCGCAGGACTGTCGTCGGCGCCGATCGCGGCCGCGATGCCGCCCTGCGCCCAGCCGCTGGAAGCCTCGGCGCCGAGCGGGGCGCGGGTCAGCAGCACGCAGGGGCGCGGCGCCAGCTCGAGTGCGGTCAGCAGCCCGGCCAGGCCGGAGCCGACAATGATCGTGGTCATGCTACGAGGATCCTCGTTCATGGTTGGGATGCAAGCACCCGCTCGAACGCCTAAAGAGCGAGCATCCGCTCGACCGCCTGCCGTGCCCGGACCGCCAGATGCGCCTCGATGGTGACCTCGGTGGTCAGCGTCTCCAGGCTGTGGCGCAGCGCCGGCAGGGTGATCCGCTTCATGTGCGGGCACAGGTTGCAGGGCCGGATAAAATCGACGGTCGGGTGCTGCACGGCCAGGTTGTCGCTCATCGAGCACTCGGTGATCAGCACCACCCGCGCCGCCTGGCCGCTGGCGACAAAGTCCGACATGCCCGCGGTGGAGCCGGAGAAATCCGCCTCGGCGACCACGTCGGGCGGGCATTCCGGATGCGCCAGCACCACCACGCCCGGATGCTCGGCGCGCAGCCGGCGGATCTCGGCGGCGGTGAAGCGCTCATGCACTTCGCAATGGCCGGCCCAGGTGATCATGCGGATCCCGGTCTCGCGGGCGATGTTCTGCGCCAGGTACTCGTCCGGGATCATGATGACGCTGTCGGCACCCTCGCGGGCAAGCTGCTCGACGATGCGCTTGGCGTTTCCCGACGTGCAGCAGATGTCGCTCTCGGCCTTCACGGCTGCGGACGTGTTGACGTAGGTGACCACCGGCACGCCCGGGTAGCGCTGGCGCAGCAGCCGGACGTCGGCGGCGGTGATGCTGTCGGCGAGCGAGCAGCCGGCGCGCATGTCCGGTTGCAGCACCCGCTTGGTCGGGTTCAGCAGCTTCGCGGTTTCGGCCATGAAGTGCACGCCGGCCATCACGATGATGTCAGCCTCGACATTCTGCGCCTCGCGGGCCAGTGCCAGGCTGTCGCCGACGATGTCGGCGACGCAGTGGAAGATCTCCGGCGTCTGGTAGTTGTGTGCCAGGATGACCGCGTTGCGGGTGCGCTTGAGCTCGAGGATCGCCTCGATGTCGTCGGCGAACAGCGACCACTCGGCCGGCGGCACGACCCGCCGCACCCGGTCATAGAGCGGTGCGAGGCGGGGTGGTGCGACGTCAGTCAGGACATCCAGCATCGGGACAGGATCCTTAATGCTCACTCAGAGCATAACCAGGGCCGAAAAATAGACGCCAACGTGGCGCCTCCGTATATGCTGGGTATGAGCATAAGATCGTCAAGAGGGCGGCCGGATAATTCGGTGCCGCTGCCTCCCCCGATCGCATTGGAGAACTCCGACGATGCACACCCGACCGGTCCTGGATGCCGCCGACGTTCGCGTGATGATGCTGGCTGCGCGCACCGAGGCGGAGCGGATCGACCTGGAGGTGAGCATCGCGGTGGTGGACGAGGCGGGCGTGCTCCTGGCGCTGGAGCGGCTCGACGGAGCGCGTCTGCATACGCCCGAAGCTGCCTGGTTGAAGGCACGCACCGCCAGCATCACACGCAGTGCGACGGCCACGTTGCAGGAGCAGGCAGACGCGCATCCGGCGATGCTGGCGTTCCCGGGACGGCTGCCGCTCGCGGGTGGAATGCCGCTGGTGCACGAGGGTGTCGTCGTGGGCGGCGTCGGATCTTCGGGTGGCTCGCCCGAGCAGGATCTGGCGGTGTGTCGAGCGGTGCTGGAGGGGTTCGCGGCGCTGCAGGAGCGCCGGGGGGACCAACCTGATCGGGCGAGAGAGCGTGTTCTGTAGGTCCTGCTCGCCGGCAAGTGTCGACTGGCAAACGGAAGACGCTGTCGATGACAGCGGAAATTCGGCCGCCGCCCGGAACCTGGGCGCTACCGCGCGGGCCCTTCTCGACGCAACATGCTCCGACTGTAGAACACCGCCCCAAGGAGACCGAACAGAACGGAAACTCCAAGGATCACCAGCCAGGCCGTGTTGTCGCTGACCAATGACCAGCTGGTTGCTGCACACACGAGAGCAACTGCAGGACCCGTTCCCAGGGCCGGAACCAGTGTCCAGGATATTCGCGGCGTGTAATTCACGAGCTCGACGCCCCACCAGCCGAATGGCAACAGGAGCATCCAGTAGAACGGGTTCTCGCGATGGTTTGCCTGTGAGCTTGGCAGCAGCAACTCGATCAGCCCCACCATGGTCACGCCGCACGCGCCGATAGCAAACAGCGCTGCAAGCCCGGATGCTTTGTCTCGACGAAGGCGTTGCCAGTAGATCGGATCCCGCATGGCAGCCGTCAGCGACCCGAACCCAATGATCCGGCTTCAGACGTCATCCAGACGACCACGTCCTTGAGCACGCCCTTGACACCGCTCCCGATCATGCCGATTGCGCCTCCCGTGGCGTCCGATAGGCGCTGTCGGAGCAGTCGATCGATCATCACAGCCGAAGCGCGCTTGCCGCCTTGCAGCTCCAGGGCCGATTGGTCGAAACTATTTTCAAAGCCGCTTGTTTGCCGACGGCTGTCGACGGTTCCGATGAGCGTCCCTCGGATCGCGGATGATGTCGAGGTGCATTAAAATGGACGACCTGGCTCCGCCGTGGATTGCGCTTCCCGGCCTGACCACCGCCGCATCTACCAATCAGGGTCTGGCAGAGACCTATATCGTTCTGACCTGGCTACCGTTTTGGCGGCTGCTGACACCCGTCGGAAAAGCCGGCTACCTCGACCGCTGGTCAGCCTCGCCGGAATGGCGTGAGGCGATCGCGCTCCGCTACGACCATGAGGCTTTCGACGCAGACGCGGACGCGCGCGAGGCACGGGAATGGGCCATCGCTCAGCGACAAGCGGCGCCCACCGGAAAGAGTTCATCGTGGGATCGGTTGAAGAGGATTGGCCAGCCTCCGCGACGATAAGGCCTCCCGCGCCGACGTCTCATCGGCGCGGGGGTATGCGTGCTACAGGTGGCCGCGCACCAGTTCGTCGGCCAGCGCGTCGTCCTTGTACACGACCCGCAGCGCCGCCAGGATCGCGGCACTATCCACCGCGACTGCGCGGTTCTGGCGGCCGTCATAGACAAAGTCGCCGCCCAGCGAATGGATGTTGCCGTCGAAGATCAGCCCGACCGCATGTCCACGAGAGTCGATCACCGGGCTGCCGGAATTGCCGCCGATGATGTCGTTGGTGGAGGCGAAATCGAACTTCGTGGAGAGGTCGAGATGCGGCTTGGCGTCGATCCAGGCCTGCGCCAGCTTGAACGGATCGCTGCCGGTCGCACGGTCATACAGGCCGGCAAAGGTGGTGAAGGCGGGAACCTGCTTGCCGTTCTCGTCCCAGCCCTTGACCACACCGAACGAAAGACGCTGCGTGAAGGTCGCATCCGGATAGGTGTTGGCGCCGTCACGCGCAAACCGCGCCTTGGCGATCGCCTCGCTGGTCTGGCGCTGCACGGACTCGATGTTGTTGTCCCACTCGTCACGCAGCGCACGCGCGGTCGGCTCGATGCTGCGGGCGAGCACGATCATCGGATCGGTCGACGCATCGATCGCCGCCTGGCCACCGTTCCACAGCGCCATGCGCGCCGCCGGATCGGCAAGCCTGGTGCCTGACACGAGCGCTTTCGCACGCTCGTCCGGGCTGTCCTTGCCCAGCGCCAGTCGCACGGTCGCATCGTCGGCACCCAGTGCCTGACGCAGCCTGGTCAGCGAGAACGCCATCAGCGTCTCGTCGAGATCGGCATGCACCGGGGCGGTCGATTGCAGCGACGCCTGGAGTGCCGGCAGGTTGGCGTCGTGATAGGCGGAAAGTCGTTGCGCGTCCGGCTTGGCGCGCTCGGCCGCCGCGCGCACCAGGGTTTTCGCATACCCGAACAGGTCGCCCATGAAGCCGAACGGCTGCCGTGAGCCCTCGAGCATCGCGTAACGCACATACTGCGCGCGTTCCTTGACGATCGACCCCTCGAGCGTCGTCCAGGGATCGCCATAGGCCGCCTTCCGGGTCGGATCCGCATCGATCCAGGCCTTGAGGTCGTCCTCGCTCTTCAGCTTGGCGGCCATCATCGCCGGATCGGCCAGCGTCTGCAGCCAGCCGGTATACACCTTCAGGCTGTTCTCGACACCGAACAGCAGGTCCTGCGCATCCTGGGTTTGCGCTGCACCCTGGCGGCCATACTCCCAGAGCAGGCCATCGAGCGTCGAGAGATAGCCGTACACGATCGGCAGCTCGAGGTCGCGGGTCAGCTGCAATTGCGCCACCGGCTCCTCGCGCGAGGTCGAGCCCGGGTTGCCGGAGGTGAAGACCAGCTCACCGTCTTTCGGGCCAGTCGGGTCGAACGGGAAATAGGTCACCTTCGCCGGGTGGCCGTTCTCGTACGCGCGCAGGAACGTCATGTCGAGGTCGTAGCGCGGGAAATTGAAATTGTCCGGATCGCCGCCGAAGAAGGCTGCGTTCTGGTCCGGCGCCATCACCAGGCGAACATCCTGGTAGCGCTTGTAGCGATACAGCGCCGTGCGGCCGCCGTGATAGAGCGTCACGACATCGCAGCGCCAGTCGGTCGGATCGCCGGCGACGCAGCCCTTCTGGATATTCGCCTCCGCCGCCTTCTGCGCGCTGCTGTACGCCGCACCCTGCTGGCCGGCGAGCGCCTTGGCCATGGTCGCGGTGACGTCGCTGATGGTGTCGAGCCGGTCCAGCTCCATCGCCGGGCATTTCGGCTCGGTGGTCTGGGCGCCCGCCTTGTAGCCGTCCTGGAACCAGTTCTGGCCCTTCGGCGACAGCTCGGCCAGGCACTCGTTGGCGCAATGGTGGTTGGTCATGACCAGGCCGTCCGCAGACACGAACGACGCCGAACAGCCGAGCGTCAGCCGCGCCGAGGCCTGGGTGACGCGGGTGATCCACTCCGCCGACGGGGTGAAGCCGTAGCGCTGCTGCAGCTGCTTCACCGGCAGGTTGTCCATCGTCCACATGCCCTCGTCGGCGCGTGCCGCGGTTGCCAGAAAACCGGGAGCCAGGACGATGGGGGCCAGGACGCTGGCGGCCAGCACGATGGCGGTGCTTGCGCGAAGCTGCCGCAACCGGCCGGCGCCGGGATGCCGCACGCGGCGTGAACGATCTGTCATGGGCGGTTTGGGTCCTGGCGTTGGCGCAGAGGCGGGGCGGTGGCGAGAAGCAGGGGTGGCCGGGATTCCACCGGCCTGCGGGCTCGGGCGAACCTTCTGCCGCTCGACGCGGCTCCCGATACGACGGGGCCAGATCGGCTCGCCGTCGCATGGACGGCCCCCAACGCTGGCCTCATCGTGCATGGGATCGACGGCACCGACAACCCGCTGGCGCCCGGCCGGCACCCCTCGACCGGCGGCGGTTCGCACCGTATGCAGTTCCGCCGGATTACCCGGCCGTGAACCGCCCCGGGATCCCCATGCGCCTGACCGCCCACCTCCTCTTCGCCACCGCCCTGGCGGTCCCCTTCGCCGCCACCGCGGCGCCGCTGCATCTGTTCCACACCGTGGTGATCTCGCCGGACGGGCAGCACGTCGCCGCGATCGAGAACGACGACGTGCCGGTCGACGGCGAGCCACCCGCCACCCTGGTGATCCACGACATGGCGGGGGGCGCCGCGACGGTGGCGTTGCCATGCGCGCCGTCGGCGGACTGCAAGGTCGGATCGCCGGTCTGGAACGCCGATGGCAGCCGCCTCGCCTTCGTGATCCAGCACAACCAGGGCCTGGCGGGCGAGATCGACACCGTGCCCGCGACCGGCGGCACGCCGCAGCGCCTGGTGTCGTTCGACGGGCCGCTCGACGGCCTGCGCTACGGCCCCGGCGACCGGCTCGCGGTGCTGGCGACGGCGAGCCCGCACAAGCGCGTCGGCCGGACCCAGGCGGCGGCGGTGATCCAGGGCGATGCCGGCAACGAGATCGACGAGCAGCGCATCGCCGTGGTGGAAGGCGACCGCCTCCGCTTCATCTCGCCGGCGGACCTGTATGTGTACGAGTTCGACTGGCGGCCGGATGGCGGCTTCGTCGGCACCGCGGCACACGGCGACGGCGACGCGAACTGGTGGGTCGCCCGGCTGTACGGCTTCGACAATGACGGCGCGTCCCGCGTGCTGTTCACGCCGAGCCCGCGCGAGCAGATGGCCTCGCCGGTGGTCTCGCCGGACGGTGCCAGCGTCGCCTTCATCGGCGGCTGGATGAGCGATTTCGGCTCCACCGGCGGCGACGCGTATCTGCTGAAGCTGGGCCGTTCCGCGACACCGGTGGATCTCACGCCGCAATCGCACAGCACCGTCACGTCGATCGACTGGCATTGCGGCCCCGGGCTGACCGGGGTGACGCTGTCGGCGGATCAGGTCGCGGTGACCAGGCTGGACCAGGCCGGCCGCGCGCTCTGGTCCGGCTCGCAGTCGCTGAGCGCCGATGGTGAGAGCATGTCGCTGTCCTGCGGTCCGCATGGCGTTGCGGCGGTATCGCAGAGCTTCACCAGCCCGCCGGAAATCGTCGCCGGCCCGATCGGACAATGGCGTCCGATCACCCGCGTCAATGACGGCACGACGGCGCCCCTCACCGCGCGCTCGCTCACCTGGACGAATGACGGCCAGACCGTGCAGGGCTGGCTGCTGCAGCCGAACAATGGCGCGCCCGACACCCGCCGGCCGATGATCGTGCTGGTGCATGGCGGTCCGGAAGCGGCGGCATCCCCGAGGTTCCCGCAGCCCCGCGGCACGGTCGCGGCGATGCTGGCGCAGGGCTGGGACGTGCTGGAGCCGAACTATCGCGGCAGCTACGGCCAGGGCGAGGCGTTCGCCAGCGCCAGCATCCAGGATCTCGGCGGTGGCGACTGGCGCGACGTGCTGACGGGCGTCGATGCAGCCGAGCACGCGGCGCCGATCGACGACGCGCGGCTCGGCATCACCGGCGGTTCGTACGGCGGCTACATGACGATGTGGGCGGTGACGCAGACCCACCGCTTCCGCGCCGGCGTGTCGGATGCGGGCGTATCGGACTGGCTGTCGATCGAGGGCGAGGCCCCGCAGGCCGGCTCCGACCAGGTGAATTTCGGTGGCTCGGTTTACGATAATGCGGCGCCCTATCTGAAGGCGTCGCCGATCATGCACATGCGCGGCGTCAACACGCCGGTGCTGATTGCGGTGGGTGAGCGCGACGTCGAATGTCCGATGCCGCAGAGCCAGGAATACTACACCGCGATGCAGGCGCTGGGCGTGCCGACCGACATGGTGGTGTATCCGGGCGAAGGCCACGGGCTGAACAAGCAGGCGGATCGCGACGACCTCAATCGCCGCACCATCGCCTGGTTCGGCACCTGGTTCGGCAAGCCGCGGTAGGCGTCACCTGCCGGGCAGAGGCAGGTCGCCGCTGCCCGGGTGATAGCGGCGCGCGGTATGGCCGGCGAGATCGTCCGGGTAGAAATACACCGGGCGGAGTGCACCGGTGCTGTAGCGCAGCGCCTGGTCGTCGAAATGCGGCGAGTGCGAATCACCGCTTTCGCCACCGGCGGTGACCGCGACCGCACGCACCCGCGGCCCGAATTCCACCACCGCCACGAAGCTGTTGCCGCTGTTGCCGTAGCGTCGTTTCACCCCGTCCGGCTGCGGTCCGGTGATCGAGGCGAGCGAGCCCCACTGCGCCGAGGTGAAGCCGACCGGCAGGCTCGGCTGGCTGTCGGAGAAACGCGGCAGCAGATCGTCGGAGAGCCGTTGGAACCGGTTGATCTGGCCCCATGGCATCCGCCACGTGCCGAAATCCTGCGTCAGCCGATCGGTCGCCGTGGCCAGCGCCTGCAGACGCTGCGCGGGTGTGGTGGCGGCCAGCACATGATCGTAGTCGGCCACGCTGTTGTCGTGCCCGGGCTCCCCGGCCGCACGCCAGAGCGCCTCGCCCCAGGTGACCGCGAGCGAGGTCGGCACGGAGTCCGCCGACCAGCGCCGGTTCCACGCGCGCAGCATCGCGATCTGCTCGGCCAGCCGCGCCCGCAGCGGGTCCGAGGCGGCCGCATGGTCGTACGCGTCGAGCAAGTGGGGGATCAGGATGTCGAAGCCGGGCTGGCCGGGATCGTACGCCGCAGCCATCAGCGATTGCAGGGTGAAGTCGGTGCGGCCTTGCAGCAGCGCCACCGCATGCAGGCCGCGCACGTTCTCGCCGTAGGTGTCCATGTAGCGCGGGAAATCCCGGGCGTTCGGGCTCGCCGGCCCGGCGGCGGTGTACGGGCCGTCATTGGTGTTCTGGATCCAGCCGGTGGCGGGATCGAGCAGGTGCGGCGCCTCGTCGAGCGCATGCAGGCCGTGCCAGTCGGTACGCGGATCGGCGCCATCGACCGGACGCGTGTAGTCGAACCGGTCATCGCGGCGCGGGATGAATTGCGGATGCAGATAGGCGATGTTGCCGTCTGCATCGGCATAGACCGTGTTGTTGGAGGTATTCGCCTTGAGCTGCATCACCTTCATGTAGGCGCTGAAATTGCGCGCGCGCGTCAGTTCATAGGACTGCTCGAGTGCCGCGACCGGCTCGAACATCATCGCCTCGGCGATCCAGCGCCCATCCGCCGCCTGTCCGACGACCGGTCCGTGCGTCGTGCGATAGACGACGAAGCTTTTCCGGGCCTGGCCACCCGTCGAATTGCGATACGACAGCGTCACGGTCGACGCCGTCACCGGCCGCAATTCATCCCCGTATCGTGTGAACGGGCGGCCGTCCTTGCGCATGACGGTTTCGAGAAACTGGTCGACGGCGTCGGAATGGCTGGAGGTGTGCATCCAGCCGACACGATCGTTGAAGCCCTGGTAGATGAAGAACTGGCCCCAGGTAACGGCGCCATACGCGTTCAGCCCCTCGTCGCTGGTCATCTGCAGCTCGGAGCGGAAATAGAACGAGGTGTGCGGATTGATCAGCAGCAGCGCGTGATGGTCGCGGGTGTTCGACGGCGCCACGGCAATGCCGTTCGACCCGGTGGGATCGCCGGCAGCACCTGACGCAGGCGGTGTCAGCACCGCGAGTTTCGGCACATCGTAGAAGCGGGCCAGCTCCGGCAGGGGGATATCCTCGATGTCGCCGCCAATGCTGCCTTCGGTAAAGGCCAGTGCCATCCAGGGCTCGAAATGCGCGATCACCCTGGGATGGACCGCAGGGTGCGTTGCCAGATACCAGTTCAGCCCGCCGGCCCATCCGGTCATCAGCGCCTGCAGCCAGGCGGGCGACTGCCTGTAACGCGCATTTAGATCAGCCGGATCGACATAAAGCCTCGCCCGCAGATCCTGCGCCAACGCGCCACTGCCCTCCGCCTCGGCCATCCGCCCAAGCGACGTCAGGGAGTTCATCTCGATGCGATTGAAATCATCCTCGGCCTGCGCGTAGGCCATCCCGAACACCGCATCCGCGTCGGTGTGGCCATGAATGTGGGCAATCCCCCAATCGTCGCGAACGATAGTGACGTGCGCTGCCACATTTGCCAGCTTGTCGGCGGCCAGGGCAGGCGTCGCCAGGACCAGGCCCCAGCTGAGGGCAAGAGCCAGGGCCGGCAAAGATCCGATCGTCTGCACAGGCATTGGTCTCCCGGATTCAGATGGCCCGCATCAGCGGCAGCTTCGAGCCCGCCACCTGCCGGGCTGCGAGAACCTCGCGGCGGAAGCGGAATATCTTCGCAGGCCGGCCGGGGCCGCTGGTGGTGATCGCGCCGGTTTCCTCGACCAGGTCCTGCTGCTCGATCAGCCGGCGGAAATTCTGCTTGTGCAGGCGCACGCCGGCAAGCGCCTCCACCGTCAGCTGCAGCTGCAGCAGCGTGAAACTGTCCGGCATCAACTCGAAGAACACCGGCCGGTACTTGATCTTTGCCCGCAGCCTGGCAATTCCGGTCGCCAGGATCCGCCTGTGGTCGCGCGGCATCGGATGTCCGGTGCCGGCCGCCGGAACACCGCCCGCCTCCGCCACCTGGCCTGCCTCGTAGAGCAGCTCGTAGCGCTGCAGCACGAGCTCCTCGTCCCAGCGATCCAGGCCGAAATTGATCCGCAGCCGCTGCTGCCGCTCCTGCGATCGCACTCTCGTGGGCGCCTGCAGGCACCAGGCGGACAGCAGCTCGACCAGATGGGCGGTGGACCGCCGGCCGGCCTCGTCGCGCTGGTCCTCCCACGGGAAATAGCGATACCAGCTCGACCATCCGGTCTCGTCCGGGATCAGCCGGGTCAGCGCCAGATAGCTGATCGAGATCGACCGCATGGTGCCCTCGGCCCGGTCGCGATCGGCAAAGGTGTAGAGCTGCTCGACGTGATTCAAAGGGTGCCGGGCAGTACGCTCGACCCATGACCGCATCCCCGATTGCAGCGAGCGGTGCTCGGGCTCGAGCGGACCGGAGGGCAACGCGTCGGTGTCGTCCAGCGTCAGCACGTTCGGCATGCGGTCCTTGATCGCCACCAGAACGGCGATCAGATCGGCCTGGAAGCCGATCTCGGCGTCGGTGTTGCCCGAACCCGGGCTCACGGCGCCCCGGTCATGGCTCCCGGCTCCGCGCCCGCGGCCGCCGGAACCACCAGCCTGACGCACACCCCCTCGCCCGGCTGGCTGTCGATCGCGGCGATCCCGCCCGACTGCACCGCAAAGCCGTACACCTGTGCCAGGCCGAGCCCGGTGCCGGCACCTGGCTCCTTGGTGCTGAAGAACGGCTCGAAGGCGTGGTCGAGCGTTTCCTGGGTCATCCCCGGCCCATTGTCGCAAACCCGCAGGACGATCCGTTCCGGGCCGTCCGGATGCGTGCCGATGCTGAGCTGCGCGTCGCGCTGGCCGGCCATCGCATCGCGCGCATTCGAGGCCAGGTTGAGCAGCGCCCGCTCGAGCTGTTCGCGATCGACCAGCACGTGGGCCAGACCCTCGGCGAGATCGAAGGCCAGCCGGACCTCACTGCCGACGGTCAGCCGCAGCAGCGGCTCGGTCTCGCGGATCACCCCGTTCACCTGCAGCAGGCGTGGCGCCACCGGCTGCCGGCGGGCGAAGGCGAGCAGCCCCTCGACCATCCGCTCGCCGACCCTCGCCGCCTCGGTCGCGGTGTTCAGCGGTCCCGCGATCCGCGCGTCGATACCGTCGCCGAGGCGACGCTTCAGCGTCTCCAGGCTCCCGAACAGCGCGGTCAGGATGTTGTTGAAATCATGCGCGACGCTGCCGGTCATGCGACCGAGCGCCTGCAGCCGCTCCGCCCGCATGAGCGCGTTCTCGGCCATCTCGCGGGCGGCAATCTGGTCGATCAGGCGCTCGTTGGCCTCGGCATATTGCCGGGTACGCTCCTCCACCAGCGCCTCGAGCCGGGCATTCAGCTCGGCCAGCCGGCGCACGCTGTCGGCATTGCCGATGGCATAGCGGATCGTGCGCTCCAGCGTCGCCAGGTCGAAGGCGCCCTTCACCAGGAAGTCGTTGGCGCCGGCCTCGACCGCCTCCTGGTCCACCATGCCGGATGCGGTCAGCATGATGATCGGCCGGGTGACGCCGGCGGCACGCGCGGCCCGGACCAGCTCCAGCCCGCTTTCCGAGCGTAGCCGGTAATCCACCATGTAGGCGTCGTGCGTGCCGGCGGTCATCGCCAGGAGCCCGGCAGCGGTGTCGTTGGTGTGCGCGAGCACGTACGAGCGTCGCCCGGTGCGGCGCGGCGCGAGCATCGCCCGCAGCGTCGCGAACGCCTCGACGCTGTCGTCGATCATCAGCAACCGCAGCGGCGGCTGCTCGTCGGCCCGCTCACTCATCGGCAGCCTCCGGCCTGGCATCGGCAGCCTCCGGCCGGGCATCGGCAGCCTCCGGCCGGGCATCGGCAGCCCCCGGCAGGGCAGCGGCAGCCCCCGGCAGGGCAGCGGCAGCCTCCGGCAGCGGAGCGGCAGCCTCCGACTTGGCGGCACCACCCAGGGCGTGCCGGCCCGGCGGACGCGGCAACCGGGCGGCGTGCAGCCAGAATGCCACCATGCCCTGCAGATGCGTCACCAGCTGCTCGAAATCGCCGACCTTCACCAGGTAGGCGTTGGCGCCGGACGCGTAGGCCCGGTCGATATGATGCGGCTGATCCGACGAGGAGAAGATGATCGCCGGAACCGAGCGCAGCGTCTTGCGGCTGCGGATCTCCTGCAGTGTGCTGATGCCGTCGCGACGCGGCATGTGCAGGTCGATCAGCACGATGTCGGGCCAGGGCGACGCCTCCGGGTCGGCATAGGCGCCGCTGCGTTCCAGGTAGTCGAGCATCTCCTCGCCGTCATTGACGAAGCGCAACCGCACGTCGAGCCCGACGGTGCGGAACACGCGCTTCAGCACGAACCGGTGGTCGCTCTCGTTCTCGGCGATCAGGATGGTCGGGCCGGGCTGCGTCGCCCCGGCGTCGCCGCTGGTCTCATGCATCGGCATGCTCCTCCGGGTGTGCCAGTGACGGACTATCCCGATCATGCAGGACGAAGCTGAATCGTGCACCCGGAACCAGCGGCGTCGCGTCGATCGTGCCGCCATGCGCCTCGACGATGCGCTGGCAGATCGCCAGTCCGAGCCCCAGGCCCTCCTCCGTATTGAGCGCGGACCGGCCGAGCCGGCGGAACGGCTCGAAGATGGCCTCGCAGTCGGCGGGCTCGAAACCGATCCCGTTATCGTCGAAATCGACCTGCACCATCCGCCCGCTGCGGCGTGCCGTCACCTCGACACGCAACGGCCGCGCGGCATCGCGATACTTGATAGAGTTCGAGATCAGGTTCTGGAACACCCGGCGGAACTGGGTCGGGTCGCACGCCACGCACTCCTCGCCGAGCCCGTCAAGCGACAGCACGGCGTCCGGCACCTCGCGCAGCGCGGCACCCACATCCTCCAGCGCCTCCTCGACCAGCCGCCGCAGCGGCACCGTGGCGAGCCGGTCGAGGTCCCGGCCGGCGACGGCGAAGCGGGCGAGGTCGTCGATCATCGTGCGCATCCGCCCGGCCGACGTCACCACCAGGCCGGCCATCGTCTCGAGCTCGAGATCCGCGGCCTCCCTGGCAATCCCCTGCCGGATCGGATCGGCTGGTGCGGTCGGGTCCACGGCGCTGCCGAACAGCTCCTGCAGCCCGTCGCGGATCAGCCCGCTCAGCACCTGCACCTGCCAGAGCGGCTCGCGCAGGTCGTGCGTCGCCGCATCGGCGAAGAAGCTGATGGCCTCGTTGCGACGGCGAAGCAGCGCCGCCTCCTGCGCCACCAGGGCGCCCCGCCGCAGCAGGCTGGCGACCACCGCATCGCGGAATTGCCGGGCCGCCGCCACGCAATCCTCGCTCCAGACCGCCGACCGTCCGGCCACCTCCTCGCGCCAGGCGGCGAACGACGCCCGCGGATGCAGCCGGCCCGACGCGTCCGGGGTCAGCGACTTGTAGCCGGCCCAGCTTACCTGGCGGCGCAGCTCCGGCCTGAACCACAGCACCCAGCCGCCGCTCGGAGCCTGGCCTGCGGCATGACCGGGAACCACGTCACGGCCGGACGCTTCGGCGAGGGGATTTGCCATCAGGCCGCAGGGATGGTCGGGGCCCAGCGCCTGCACGAGGTCGGCCGGTAGCAGGCTCTCCAGCCGGTCGGTGACCAGGGACTGGGTTCCGCGGGCATCGTCGAGCCACACGACCAGACGCCGCAGCGCCTCCGCGGGCGGCACCGCGCCGACGCGGAGGCAATCATGCAGCAGGTCGCCGTCGCGCGAGCCCAATACGGCCAGCCCGCTTGCCCCGCAGGCATCGAGCAGTGCCGTGGCAGCCGCGCCGTGCATGGTGCCGTGATCGATCTCGGCCGTGCTGCCTGCCGTCCCGCCGGACGCGGGGACCCGGTCGGTCGTCGCGTCCGGCAGCCCCAGCACGGCAAGGATCTCCGGCTGCGCCAGTTGAACGGCCGCCACGCGTCGGCCGGCCTCCGCCTCGGCAAGCTCGCCCAGCCGCCAGGACAACGCCTGCGCGATGGTCTCGGCCGCCTGTCGCTGCATGTGGTCGACGGCCAACGGACCATGCTGGTGATGGCATGCCAGCAGGCCCCAGAGTCGGCCGGCCATGGCGGACGGCTCCGCACGGCCGATCCCGGCGGGCGTGGAGGTCGGCTCGGCCCCGATCGAGATCGCCACCGACATCGAGGCGTGGACATTCATGTTGCCGAGATATTCCAGATGCACCGGCGCCACGCCGCGCAGCACCGCCCGGGCGAGATCGATCGTTCCGGCGGCCGGACCGTCGCCGATCGCCTGCAGCGGCACCTGCCGGGCGCGGGCGTCCGGGATCAGCCGCAGCCGGTTGCTGGCATAGAGCGCCCTCGCCGCCGCCGGAATGTCGGAGGCCGGGAACACCAGTCCGAGATAGGAGCCGACCCCCGGCCCCGCTGCCTCCGCCAGCACCTCGCCGCTCCAGTCGGGCATGAAGCGATAGGCCATGACGCGGTCGAAGCCGGTGATCTCGCGCAGGTGCCGCGCGGCGATCCCGCAGACCGACGCGGCATCCGGCGCATGCCGGAGGGCCTCGATCGCCTGGTTCAGGCTGAGCAGGATGCGGCGGGTGGCGGACGGATCCGGCACCTGCTCGGGCTCGAGTTCCAGCAGGACCTGAGACGCGCCCTTGTGGATCAGCCCGGTCCAATGGCGCCCGTCGCGCGTCGCGAGCTGCTCCAGGACCACGCCATCCTCGGCATGGAGCTCATCCAGCACGCGTTCGAGCCGGACCAGCGCGTCGGCAGCCAGCAGATCGTCGAGCCGGGACACCGGGACAGGCCGGGCGTCGGCGGGGTCGGCGGGACCGTCGAACGCGTTGCTGCTCGCGGCCACCAGGCGGTCGACCGCATCGGCGCCCGGCTGCAACACGAACAGCATGCCGTGCGGCTGGACGGTGCCGGGCAGATGCACCGGCTCGCGGTCGCACGGCGTCTCGTCGGCGACGCGCCCGTCATCGACGTCCCGGGTCTCGACGGGCCGGGTCTCGACGTCCGGGCTCGCGACGTCCGGGCCCACGACGTCCTGGCTCGCGACGTCCTGGCTCACGAAGCCTCCGCTCTCGACGTGCCGGGTCGCGACGTCTCGGCTCACGACGTCCGGGGTCTCGAAGTCACCGTTTCCGAAGTCACCGGCGCGATCAGCACCTGCCTCCGCCGCGTCCGTGGTGTCCCGGGAATTCGGCTTCAAGCGCGGGCTTCCCGGGCGACAGGATCTTTGAGCATGATGCGGCGCGATATCCGGCTTGGGGAAGGACGGGCTGGTCACGACAGCTTACGCGCCGGGCCGGCACCGGAACAGTCCGCCGCCCGCAAGAAACGCGCCGATACAACGTGCCGAGGACGCACGCCGAGGAAGCATCCATGTCCAATGTCTCGCCGCATGACACCCGTTCCATCATCGACCTGCTGCGCGGCGTGCAGGACTTCAACATCCGGGTGTTCCCGGAAAAGCAGGACCTGTTCTCCGACCTGGCGAGCGGACAATCGCCGCACACCCTGTTCATCACCTGTGCCGATAGCCGGGTCAGTCCCGAGATGATCACCCAGCAGCAGCCGGGCGCGATGTTCGTGTTGCGCAACATCGGCAACATCGTGCCGGCTTACGGCGAGATGCTGGGCGGCGTGTCGGCGGCGATCGAGTATGCGGTGCTGGCGCTGGACGTTAGGCACATCATCGTCTGCGGCCACTCGGATTGCGGTGCGATGAAGGCGCTGCTGGATCCCGAGGCGCATGGGCTGGACGGCATGCCGACGGTCGCCAGCTGGCTGCGCAATGCCGAGACCGCGCGAGCGGTGACGGCCGCGATCCATCCGGAGGCGCGGGGCGCGCAGGCGGTCGCAGCGTTGTCGGAGCAGAACGTGCTGCTGCAGCTCGACCACCTGCGCACCCATCCGTCGGTCGCCGCACGCATCGCCGAGGGCCGCCTGCTGCTGCAGGGCTGGCTGTACGACATCGCCACCGGCCGCATCGGCGTGTTCGACAGCCAGACCCGGTCGGTGCAGACGGTGGATGCGGTGCTGGATACGCTGCGGGATCGCGACATCCCGTGACGCGAGCCCGGGCGGCGATCGCGCGACTGCTGGTCGGTCTCGGCCTTGCCTGGCCGATGGCGGTCCAGGCGGCAGGCCCGGACGACGTCAAGATCGCCACCTGGAACATGGAGTGGCTCACCAGCCGGCCGGCCGGCGATCCGTCGCTGCCGGAGGATGCGCTGCCGAAACGTGATGTCGATGTCGCCACGCTCGCAGGCTACGCGCTCCAGCTGGATGCGTCGGTGGTGGCGCTCGAGGAGGTCGATGACCCGGCGCTGGTCGCCCGCATCTTCCCGCCGGACCGCTACCGGGTGCTGTTCACCGGCGACCATGTGGTGCAGCGGGTGGCGCTGGCAGTCAGGCAAGGCGTGGGCGTGACGCAGAACCCCGACCTGCAGGCCCTCGACGTGGCCCTGCCCGGCCAGTTCCACCTGCGCAGCGGGCTCGATGCCACCCTGACATTCGGCGCGACGACGCTCCGGGTACTGGCGGTGCACCTGAAGAGCGGCTGCTGGGAAGGCGTGCTGCCGGATCCGAAACGCCACGCCTGTGCCGCGCTGGCCGAGCAGCTTCCGGTGCTGCAGGACTGGATCGCGGCGCGCCGGTCGGAGGGGGTGGCGTTCCTGGTGCTGGGGGATTTCAACCGGCGCCTGAAAGCGGACGACGTGTTCCTGGCCGGGTTGCGCCGGGACGAGCCTCTCGCCTCGGCAACCGCAGGCCATGCCAGCCCGTGCTGGGGCGGCGAGGATTTCATCGATCAGGTGCTCGCGGGCGGGCCGGCGCAGTCATGGATGGAGCCTGACAGCCTGCGCGTGCTGGTCTATCGCGAGACCGATCCGGCCATGAAGGAGCGGATCTCGGACCACTGTCCGGTGTCGGTGCGGTTCAGGATCCCCGCCGGCTGAAAATCCAGCCGGCGGGTGTTGCGTCAGAAGCCGTCGTCGCCGCCCCAGCTGCCGCCATCGCCGCCGCCGCCACCGCCGAAATCGGCATCGCCTCCGCCGGCATCGAAGTTCGGATCGACATCGCCGCCGGCGTTGCCGAACGCATCACCGCCGGGCGCGCCTCCGGCAGCGTCGCCGTAATTGTTCACGATGGTCTCGCCGCCCATGCCGCCGCCCAGGCCACCACCACCCAGGCCACCGCCGAGACCGTGGCCGGTGAACATGTCCATCAGCACGTTGCCGGCAACCATGCCGCCGGCGACACCGGCCGCGGTGGTCAGCGCCGAGCCGAGGAAGCCCGAACCCTGACGCTGGAACATGCCCGGCTGGTAGCCCGGCGGATAGCTCGGCTGCGGCGGACCGCCCGGATAGCCCTGCCCCGGCTGCTGGCCCTGGTAGCCCGGCTGGCCCTGGTAGCCCTGCTGGCCCGCATAGCCCTGCTGACCCTGCTGGCCGCCCCAGCGCGGCGGCGGCGCCTGGTTCTGGTTCTGCTGGCCACCGCCGAACAGGCCTCCGAAGAAGCCGCCGCTGCGCTGCTGCGGCTGCTGGGCGGTCTGCAGCTGTGCCTGCGCCTGCTGCAGCTCCCACTCGAGCTGCTTGATGCGGTTCTGGGTCTCGGCCAGCGCCGCTTCCTGCACAACTGCCATCTGGGTGATGCGGTAGGGCGCCTCGGGGAAACGCTGGAAATTGTCGTGGATGGTGCGGTCGGCCTCGGGGTCGAGCGGCGGCAGGTTCGACGATTGCTGCGTCGTCGCCGGCACGCTGCCGAAGGCTGAGGCCTGGGGACTGCCGCCGACGCGGGCGATGAAGCGCTCGATGAGTTCGCGTTCTTCGTTGGTCATGGCTGGTTCATCCGGTTGATGGTTGGCTGGAAAGTCGGCGTGCCCGGGCTCTTGGTCAAGGAGGGGCGCCTCTCATCGGCGCAGCCCGAGCCGCGGCCATTCGATCGCCGGGCAGCGATCCATGACCACATCCAGCCCCGCCGCCCGTGCGCGCTCCGCCGAGACCGGCTCGGCGATGCCCAGCTGCATCCAGACGCAACGCGCGCCGAGCCGGATCGCCTCGTCCACCACCGGCGGCACCTGCTCGGTCACACGGAAGATGTCGACCATCTCCAGGGGTGCTGCCTCCTCCAGCGTCGCCACCACGGTGCGGCCATGGATCTGCTGCCCGGCCAGCACCGGATTGACCGGCACCACGTCGTAGCCGTGATCGAGCAGGAAGCGCATCACCCCGTTGGACGGCCGGCGCGGCTTGTCCGAGGCTCCCACCAGCGCCACCCGCCGGGTCGCGCCGAGGATTTCCGCCACCTTCGCATCGTCGAGACCGTCGATCATCCTGCATCCTTGCGGCGTCCGGGCCGGCCGCTTCCTTGTCGCATGGAGAGGCCAACCGTATGGTGCCGCCCCTCCGCTCACCGGTCGATGGCCGGAGGCTTTCTTTCCGTCCAGCTTCTGGAGACGACCGGCATGTCCACGGCGCTGGCGCCCACTTCCGCCGATCCGGTGCGTCGCAACGCCGCAGCACCCTCGTTCCAGGAACTGATCCTGCGGCTGCACCGGTTCTGGTCCGACCAGGGCTGCGCGATCCTGCAGCCCTACGATACCGAAATCGGCGCCGGCACGCTGCATCCGGCCACCAGCCTGCGCGCCCTCGGTCCCCGGCCGTGGCGCGCCGCCTATGTGCAGCCCTGCCGCCGGCCGTCCGACGGACGGTACGGTGAGAACCCCAACCGGCTGCAGCACTACTACCAGTACCAGGTGCTGCTGAAGCCGACCCCTGCCGACAGCCAGGCCCTGCTGCTCGACAGCTACCGCGCCATCGGCATCGACCCGCTCGAGCACGACATCCGCTTCGTCGAGGACGATTGGGAGAACCCGACCATCGGCGCCTGGGGGCTCGGCTGGGAGGTCTGGTGCGACGGCATGGAGGTGACCCAGTTCACCTATTTCCAGCAGGTCGGAGGCATCCCGACGGTGCTGCCCTCGACCGAGCTGACCTACGGGCTGGAGCGGCTGGCGATGTACGTGCAGGGCGTCGACAGCGTGTACGACCTCGATTTCAACGGGTGCGGGCTCTCCTACGGAGACGTGTTCCTGCGCGCCGAGCGCGACTACTCGCGGCATAATTTCGAGCTCGCCGATACCGACATGCTGCTGCGCCACTTCGCCGACGCCGAACGGGAGAGCGCCTCCCTGGTCCGGCATGGGGTTGCCCAGCCGGCCTACGACCAGTGCCTGAAGGCGAGCCACCTGTTCAACCTGCTGGATGCGCGCGGCGTGATCTCGGTGGCGGAGCGCGCATCCTATATCGGCAGGGTGCGCAACCTGGCCCGCGCCTGCGCCGAGGAATGGCTGCGGGGCGAGGTCTAGGATCATGGCGAACCCCACCGAAACCCCGACCTGCGAACTGTTCCTCGAGCTGCTCTCCGAGGAAATCCCGGCACGGATGCAGGCCCGCGCGGCCGAGGACCTGTCCCGCCTGGTGACCGAGGCGCTGGCACCGCTCTCGCCCGCCGAACCGCGCCTGTTCTCCGGTCCGCGCCGGATCGCGCTGGCGCTTGAGGTCGCCGGATCGGTTGCCGCCAGCACCACCACCGAGCGGGGCCCGCGGGAGAGCGCGCCCGCGCAGGCGCTCGACGGGTTCCTGCGCAAGCACCAGGCCGATCGCGCCTCACTCACCCTGGAGAACGGCTTCTGGGTGCTGGCGAAGCAGGCGCCGGCACTTGCCGCCGCAGGCCTGGTCGCCACCGCGCTGCCCGGTCTGCTGCGCCGGTTCCCGTGGCCGAAATCGATGCGCTGGGGCGCCGGCAGCAGCTTCACCTGGGTGCGCCCGCTGACCCGCATCGTCTGCCTGCTCGACGGCGTCGTGGTGCCCTTCGATCTGGCCGAGGGCGAGGATGACGGCCACGGCCTGGCGAGCTCGAACCTGACCGAGGGGCACCGCTTCCTGTCACCCGGGCCGGTTGCGGTCGAGGGCGTGGCGGACTGGCAGGGCGCTCTCGCCGCGCGCCATGTGGTGGCGGACGCGCAGGAGCGTCGCCGCCTGGTGGAGTCCGGACTGGCGGCGCTTGCAGCGCAGGAGGGCCTGACCGTGGTGGCCGATGCCGGGCTGCTCGACGAGGTGGCCGGGCTGGTCGAGTGGCCGGTGCCGCTGATCGGCAGCATCGGCGAGCGCTTCATGGACCTGCCGCCGGAGGTGATGCAGGTCTCGATGCGGGTGAACCAGCGCTACTTCGCACTCCGCACCAGCGACGGCCATGCGGCCGCACGCTTCGGCTTCATCGCCAACACGATCCCCCGGGATGGCGGCGCCATCATCGTCGCCGGCAACGAGCGCGTGCTTGCGGCCCGCTTCGCCGATGCCCGGCATTTCTGGGACCTTGACCGGGCCACGAAGCTGGCCGATCGCGTGGCCGCCCTCGACGGCGTGACGTTCCACGCGAAGCTCGGCACCCAGGGCGCCCGGGCCTTGCGGTTGCAGGTGCTGGCCGCCCACGTCGCGACCGCGATCGGCGCCGATCCGGTGGCGGCTGCGCGCGCCGGGCTGCTCGCCAAGGCCGACCTCACCACCGGCATGGTCGGCGAGTTTCCGGAGCTGCAGGGGGTCATGGGTGCCTACTACGCCCGCCACGACGGCGAGCCCGAGGCCGCTGCCACGGCGATCGGCACGCACTACCAGCCGCGCGGTCCGGGCGACGCGCCGCCGGCCGGGCCCGTCTCCGTGGCGGTGGCGCTGGCCGACAAGATCGACACGCTGGCCGGCTTCTTCGCGATCGGCGAGAAGCCCGGCGGCTCCGGCGACCCGTACGCGCTGCGCCGCGCGGCCCTGGGCGTGATCCGCATCATCCGCGAGCACCGGCTGCGGCTCGATCTCGACGCGCTGTTCCACGCGGCCGCCGGCCTCTACCCGCAGGAGCTGGCGACGTCGGGGGAGCTGGCGCTGTTGCCGGGCTTCATCGCCGAACGGCTGCGCGTGCAGCTGCGTGCCGAGGGTGCCCGCCACGACGTGCTGGCTGCGGTGTCGGCGACCGGCCACGATCCCGACCTGACCCGGCTGCTCGCGCGCACCGACGCGGTGACGGCCCTGCTCGACACCGACGATGGCCACAACCTGCTGGCCGCTGCCAAGCGCGCCGCCAACATCCTGCGTATCGAGGACCGCAAGGATGGCCCTCATGGCGGCGAGCCCGATCCCGGCCTGATGACACTGGCCGAGGAGCGGGACCTGGATGCGGCGCTGAACCGGGCGTTGCCGGCGATCGAGACGGCGCTCGCCGCGGAAGACTACGTCGACGCCATGACGGCGATGGCCAGCCTGCGCGTGCCGCTCGACCTGTTCTTCGACAAGGTCACGGTGAATGCCGACGAGCCGGCGGTGCGCCGGAACCGCCTCCGGCTGCTCGCCCGGACCCGCGACACGCTGACCCGCATCGCCGACTTCACGGCCCTCTAGAGCTTTTTCCGATCCAGAGGGATCGGAAGAAAACCCTGGTTCGTTGTTTTGCCGAGCAGCCTTGGCCGATCGATAAGCAAGATCGCTCGGGTGATGCTCTGGACGAACGCCGCCGCGGTCATGAAGCCCCCTGCAAAGCTGCCAGTTCGGCGAGAAGGGCGGCGCGCCGGAACGGCTTGGCGAGCAGACGGATGTCCGGCGGCAGCGACTGCAGGCGGGGCTCCTCGGCGAGACCGGTGATGATGATCGCCGGCATCCCGGGCTGGTGCTGGCGGACCCGGTCGACCAGCTCCAGCCCATCGATGCCACTCATCGCGAAATCGGTGATGATCGCATCCGCGACCAGGCCGCCGGCGAGTGCCGCAAGTGCATCCGGGGCGCTCGCCGCCTCGGTGACCACGCAGCCGGCGGCGCGCAGCGTCGCACACAGCAACATCCGCACGTCGGGATCGTCATCGACCAGCAACAGCCGCATCCCCTGCATCCTCGGAGGCTCCACTCCACCCCGTACATCGAGGCAGTGTCGGACCATGCAGCCTGAACTCCTAACAAATCGTTTGCGGCGCCGATCGGAGGGCACGCTGCACCTTATGGTCCGGGATCCGCGTGCCGGCGGCGATCGCGGCGGCCAGCATCGGCAGCGACCGCGCCAGGCTGACGAACGGGCGTTGCAGCAGGCGGTGAACGGCGGTCAGCGACAACACCGAGGCGCCGGCGACCTGGCGGCCGACGTCACGGCGCATCGCCGCCTGCAGCATCTCCGGCCCACCGCCCGCCTGCAGCAGTCCGGCCGCCAGCGCTGCGCTGTGCAATGCGATCGACATGCCGTCACCGGTGAAGGAGGGGATCACCGCAGACTGGTCGCCGAGCCGCCACACGCCGCCCTCCTCCGCACCCGGATCGACGTCCGGCGCGACATAGCCATACGGGATCCCGGCAATGCTGAGCGGACGCGGCTGCACCGGTGCCGCGTCCTGCAGGCGCCGGCGGAACAGCGCCGAGCCGCGCGCCGCCGCCGCCAGCACCGCCGGCCACTGGGCGCCAGGCTGGCTGGCAGGTTGGGCCAGCCGGGCCAGCACGCTGCAGCGGACCAGCAGGCACAAGGTGGCCTGGCGTCCCTCGACCAGTTGCAGCCCGGCATAGCCACCGCGGAACAGCATCAGCTCGACGGCACCCTCGAGCGCATCGGCCTCGCCGGGCGCCAAACGGAAGTGCTGCTTGAAGCCGACCAGGTCGTTCTGCCGGCCGCGGCCACGCTTCCAGCCGCGCATCTCGTGCTTGCCGGTCGCCAGTACCGCCTGCCCGGCATCGATCACCTCGCCGCCCTGGAGCTGGATGCGCTGGCCGCCCGGCCTGGCGGTCAGGGTGCTCGCCGCCCGGCCACGCAGCACCGTGGCGCCGGCATCGGCCGCACGCGCCAACAGGACCTCGTCCAGGGTGCGGCGGGTCAGGCCGACGCCCTTGAACGGCAGCATGATCTCGGCAACCCCGCCACCGGCCGCCAGCCGAACCCGATCGATCGGTGAGCCCCCCAGGGCCAGCGGATCGATCCCGAGTGCCTGCAGGTATTGCTGCGCCTCGTGCGACAGGAACTCACCGCACACCTTGTCGTGCGGCCCGGCCTCACGCTCGATCAGCACCACCCGCCTGCCCTGCGCCGCGGTCTGCGCCGCCAGCGAGGCTCCGGCCAGGCCGCCGCCGATGATCGCGACGTCGACCGTCATGACGCGGCAGCGCCTTTCCAGCGGGTGACGCAGAGGCGGAACGGCATCCACCATGCAACGCGTGCGGCCTGGTCGGGCAGGCCTGCCTCAGCCAGCAGCCGCCGCCAGTCCGCGCGGGTGAAGGCACGGCCGAACGAGACCGGCCCGTCATGCTGCACGAAGCGGTGCCAGCCGGCCGCACGCGACCAAAGCCGGAAGCCGTGATAGGGCAGCCAGTGCCGCTGCAGGTCGCTCACGAACCAGCCGAGCGTCGCATGGCCGTCCATCCAGGCCAGGAAGCGCACCACCCCGGCATCGTCCAGGTGGTGGGTGAACAGCGACGACAGCACCACATGCGGCGGCTGCTCCGGGCGATAGTCGAAGATGTCGGCGGTCACCCAGCGGATCGGCTGGCGGGTGGCGGGTTCAGCCTCGCCGGCGATGCGCGCCCAGGGCGACAGATCGACGCTGGTCATGTCGAGCGCGATCCCCCGGCGAGCGGCCCAGCGGTCGATCTCACGCAGCGCATCGCCGTAGCCGCCACCGACATCGAGGATCCGCAAGGTCTCGCCCGCAGGCAGCCGCCGGACCGCCCGGCGCAGGAACGCCAGCGTCGGACGGGTCGCCTGGGTCAGCCGGTTGACCGTCGCCAGATCGACCAGGCAGCGCCGGAACTCGTCGGGACCGCAGCTCGGATCATCCATCAGCTCGGGCAGCAGCACCCGCCGGGAGAATCTACCCGACCCGGGCATTCAGGCGACCCGAAAGCGCATCGTCTCGGCCACCAGCCCGGGGCCGAAGCTCATCGCCACGCCGGCGGCCCCGGACTGCCCGGCCCGCATCATCCGGGCGAGCACGAACAGGATCGTCGCCGAGGACATGTTGCCGTAGCTGCGCAGCACCGCGCGCGAATGGGCAAGTGCGTCCTCCGGCAGCTTCAGCGCGTTCTGCACCGCGTCCAGCACCGACCTGCCGCCCGGATGTACCGCCCACAGATCGACCCCATCGGTGGTGCCGCGATCCAGGATCCGGGGCGCGGCCTGGGTCAGCCCGGCGCCCACCGCACCCGGCACCGCGCCGGACAGCACCATGTCGAAGCCGTTGTCGCCGATCCGCCAGGTGATCAGCTCGGCAGTCTCGGGCAGGAATTCGGCGTGGAAGCTGTCCAGCCGCAGGCCGGTCGGTTCGGCGCTCACCAGCGACGCCGCACAGCCATCGGCGAACACCAGGAACGACAGCATCTGCTCGAGCTCGACGGTCTCCTGCAGGTGCAGCGTGCAGAGTTCGAGATTGACCAGCAGCACGCGCGACGCCGGCTCCGAGCGGACGATGTGGCGAGCGGCCTTCAACGCATTGAACGCGGCGTAGCAGCCCATGAAGCCGATCACCGTGCGCTCGACCGAGGAGCGCAAGCCCAGCGCCTGGACCAGCTGCAGGTCGAGGCCGGGCGCATAGAAGCCGGTGCAGGAGGTGACGATGACGTGGCTGATCTCGTCCAGCCGATCCGCGATCTCGAGCCTGGCCACCGCCTCGAGCGCCAGCGGCAGGGCGGATTGCTCGTAGCGCGACATCCGGCCGGCGGAGCTCGGGAACTTGCCGCGGCGGTAGAAATTGTCCTGGTCCAGCTTGAACCCGGCGAGGTCGGCGAGCGGCTCGACGGTCGAGTAGCGATGCTCGATGCCGCAGCGGTCACCCATCCGCTGGAACAGCCGCTGCATCCGTTCATCGGGCAGCAGGGTGGCCGCGAACCGCACGAAGGCGTCGTGCACGTCATGCGGCGGAACGCTGGTGCCGATCCGGTTCAGATACACATCGGTCATCGGCCATCCGTTCCTGCGTCACACGGCAGACTCGACAGCCGGCGCACCCGCCCGAGTGTACATGCGATGGAACAATTTCCAATTCCGGAGGATCGGCATCGCCGCGACCGCCTGGCGGCTGCACACGAAAAAGCCCGGCTGCGTGGGCGGCCGGGCTGGATCGTCGTCAGGACCGGGAAGCGTCGGTCAGCGCGGCGAGAGCACCATGATCATCTGGCGGTTCTCCATGCGCGGCATCTGCTCGACCTTGGCACGCTCGTCCATGTCGCCGCGGATGCGCTCGAGCACCTTCACGCCGAGATCCTGATGCGCCATCTCGCGGCCACGGAAGCGGAGCGTGACCTTCACCTTGTCGCCCTCCTCGATGAAGGACTTCATGGCGCGCATTTTGACCTGGTAGTCATTCTCGTCGATGTTCGGACGAACCTTGACCTCCTTGATCTCGATGACCTTCTGCTTCTTGCGCGCCTCGTTCTTCTTCTTCTGCTGCTCGTACTTGAACTTGCCGTAATCGAGGATCTTCACGACCGGCGGTTCGGCATTCGGGCTGATCTCGAGCAGATCGAGACCGACCGAGAAGGCACGCGCCATTGCATCACGGGTCGTCATCACGCCCTGCATTTCGCCTTCCTCGTCGATCAGGCGAACGGACGGAACTCGGATTTCCTCGTTGACGCGGGGGCCCTCGCGAGTCGGCGGCGCGGGCATCGGGGGTCTGGCTATTGGACTGCTCCTGTAGCTGTTGAAACGGCTCGTTACGTCTGGCGATCGAGTGGGCGGAGCGCGCTCACCCGGCGCGCAACGGGGCTCTGAGGCTAGCACGCCACCGGTGTCAAGGCCCACCTGCCGTTGCAACCCAGCTACGCCAATCGGGCGGGCCGGGATTTGCCGGAGGGTGAGCCCTGTCTCAGGCGTCGCGACTGCGCTTGAGGTCGGGTGGCGTCGCCTCCAGTGCAAGAGCCGCCACCGCCGCATCGAGGCCCAGGAGTTCCTGATCCGAGCCACCCAGCCGGCGCATCGCCACCGTGCGGGCTTCCGCCTCCTTGCGCCCGACCACCAGGATCACCGGCACGCGGGCCAGGCTGTGGGTGCGGATCTTGGCGTTGATCTTCTCGTTCGCGGTGTCCGCCACCACCGACAGCCCGGCCGCCGTGAGTGCTCCCGCCACCTCCAGCGCGTACGGCTCGGCGTCGCTGACGATCGAGGCCACCACCACCTGCACCGGCGCCAGCCAGAGCGGGAACCTGCCGGCGAACTGCTCGATCAGGATGCCGAGGAAGCGCTCGAAGCTGCCCAGGATCGCCCGGTGCAGCATGACCGGCCGGTGCCGCGCGCTGTCCTCTCCGATATAGCTGGCATCGAGCCGCTCGGGCAGCACGGTGTCGACCTGCAGCGTGCCGCACTGCCAGTCGCGGCCGATCGCGTCGCGCAGCACGAATTCGAGCTTGGGTCCGTAGAACGCCCCCTCGCCCGGGTTCAGCTCGTACTCGACGCCGGCCAACGCGCAGGCCTCGACCAGGGCGGCTTCCGCGCGATCCCACCCGGCATCGTCGCCGGCGCGGTTGTCGGGGCGGTCGGCGAACTTCACCCGGAAGCTGTCGAAGCCGAGATCGCGATACACCTCCGCCAGCATGGCCACGAAGCGCGCGGTCTCGGGCGCGATCTGTTCCTCGGTGCAGAAGATGTGCGCGTCGTCCTGCACGAAGCCGCGCACCCGCATGATCCCGTGCAGCGCGCCGGACGGCTCGTAGCGGTGACAGGCGCCGAACTCGGCCATGCGCAACGGCAGCTCCCGGTACGAGCGCAGGCCGTGGCGGAAGATCTGCACGTGGCAGGGGCAGTTCATCGGCTTCAGCGCGAGGTGCTTGTGCTCGGCCTTGCCGGCCTCCTCCACCGTCGCGATGAACATGTGCTCGCGGTAGTTCTCCCAGTGCCCGGATGCCTCCCACAGCGCGCGGTCGACCAGCTGCGGGGTGCGCACCTCCTGGTAGCCGCACCGGTTCTGGGCGCGGCGCATGTAATCCTGCAGCGCCGAGTACAGCCGCCAGCCCTTGGGGTGCCAGAACACCTGGCCGGTGGCCTCCTCCTGGATGTGGAACAGGTCCATCTCGCGGCCGATGCGGCGATGGTCGCGGCGCTCGGCCTCCTCGAGCTGCAGCAGGTGCGCGTCGAGCTCCTTCTGGTCGCGCCAGGCGGTCGCGTAGATGCGGGTCAGCATCGGGTTGCGATGGTCGCCGCGCCAGTACGCCCCCGCCACCTTCATCAGCTTGAAGGCGGTCCCCACGTCGCCGGTGCCGCGCATGTGCGGGCCGCGGCAGAGGTCCAGCCACTCGCCCTGGCGGTAGATCGAGATCGGCACGTCCTCGGGCAGGTCGCGGATCAGCTCGGCCTTGTAGCGCTCGCCGCGGGCCTCGAAGAAGTCGATCGCCACCTGCCGCGGCCATTCCTCGCGCACGAAACCGGCGTTGGCGGCGACGATCTCGCGCATCCGGGCCTCGATCGCCGGAAAATCCTCCGGCGTGAACGGCTCGTTGCGGGCGAAGTCGTAATAGAAGCCGTTCTCGATCGGCGGCCCGATGGTGACCTGGGTGCCCGGATGCAGCGACTGCACCGCTTCCGCCAGCACATGCGCCGCGTCGTGGCGGATCATCTCCAGCGCCTGGGGGTCCTTGCGGGTGACGAAGCGGACCGCGGCGTCATCGGCGATCTCGCGCGAGAGGTCGACCAGGGCGCCGTCGAGCTCCATCGCCAGCGCCGCCTTGGCAAGGCCCGGACCGATCGCGGCCGCCACCGTGGTGCCGGTGACGGGGCCATCGAAGTGGCGGACGGATCCGTCGGGCAGGGTGATGGCGGGCATGGCACGCGCTCCGGGGTTGCGAGGCAGGCAGGCGGTATGGCGTCAGGCCAGCAGGGCTGCAACCCTGTCGACCGGGAGACCCGCCAGATCCGGCACCCGGACCACGCTGACCTGGCCGGGAGTGCGCCCGATCGGAGCGGTGAGCGCCGGATCGCTCTCCGGGCCGAACAGCACGATCGAGCGGCAGCCCATCGCCGCCGCCAGGTGCATCGGGCCGGTATCGTTGCCGATCGCCACCTCCGCACGAGCCGCGAGGGCGCCGAGCTGGAGCAGGCTGGTGCGGCCGGTGAGGTCGATCGCGCCTGGGCAGTGCGCGGCGATCGCGGCGGCCGCGTCGGCATCGGGGGCACCACCCACCACCACCGGCTGCAGTCCACCTTCCGCCAGGACCGCCGCGAGTGCCGCGAACCGGGCCACCGGCCAGCGCTTGCCCGGACGGTGCATCGCCGCGCCCGGAACCAGGAGCGCGATCCGATCGGATCCTGGCAGCGGCGACTCAGCCCGTGCCAGCCAGGCGAGATCCGGGTCGGGCACCACGGCGATCCCGGCGCGGGCGAGCTGGCCGGTCTGGCGCGTGCGGGTGTGCAGGCGGTCACGGGCGGGATCGCTGTCGGGATGAGATGCGCCCACAGCGATGCCGGACCAGCCCGGACGTGCCGGGCCGCCGGTTCCGACGGTCAGGTGGAAATACCGTGACGAGCGACCGGAGGTCTGCAGGTCGTAGATGAAACCCTGCCCGCGCAGGATCCCCCGCAGCCGCGCCAGTGCCGGCAGGTCCCACCAGGACGGCCTGGCATCGATCGCGACGGCGTCGAACCAGGGGCTCGCGGTCGCCAGCCCGACGAACGGGGCGGTGGTCAGCAGGGTGATGTGGTCGTGCGGATGATGCGCACGGATCGCCGCGAACGGCGCGAATGCCAGCACGAAGTCGCCGAGCGCGCCCAGCTTGATGACCAGGATGCGCTTCAAGATGCGGCCAGCTCATCATGCTGGAGCTCGTGCTCGCGAGCCGGCAGCGGTCGTTCGGGGAACGGCCGTGGGAGCAGCTCCTCGTACACGTCGAGCGTCGCCTGCTGCATCGCCTGCATGGTGTAGTGTGCCAGTACCGTCGTACGGGCCTGTCGGGTGAGCCACTCCCGATGGTCGGGCTGCAGGGCCATGGCGTCCCGCAGCGTTTCCGCCAGGGCCTGCGCGTCGCCCGGTGGGAAATCGAACCCGGTGACGCCAGGCTCGACGGTCTCCAGCGCGGCGCCATGCGCGGCGACCAGCACGACACGCTGCATCGCCTGCGCCTCCACCACGGTCCGGCCGAACGGCTCCGGCTTCAGCGACGGCACGACCACCACATCCGCCAGCGCCAGGGCGGCCGGCATGTCGGCGCAGTGACCGGCGAAGCGCAGCCGGGACCTGACGCCGAGCCGGTCAGCCTGGGCGATGAGCGCGCGGGCGAAGCGGTCGTCGCCGGATTTCGCCGGGCCGACCATGACACACACCCAGTCGCGTGCATGGCCTGCCGATTCGAGCCGTCCCAGCGCCTCGAGCAGCAGCGCGTGGCCTTTCCAGGCGGTCAGGCGGCCGGGCAGCATGATCACCTGGGCGCCGTCCGGCAGCGCCCATTCCCGCGCCAGGGCGTGGATGCGGTCGCCGCGCACCGCCTGCGGGTCGAAGCTCGCGGTGTCGGCGCCGCGCGGGATGATGCGCAGACGGTCGGGCCCGACGCCGTACGGGCCGGCGATGCGCTCGGCGACGAAGCGGCTGATCGCGATCACCCGCGCGCCCGACGCCATCACCGCATTGTAGCGGCGCTTGAACGGGACGTTCTCGCCATAGACGCCGTGCCAGGTGGTCACGAACGGCGTGCCGGTGCGGCGTGCGGCCCATTTGGCCGACCAGGCCGGACCGCGCGACCTCGCATGCACCAGATCGACCCGGTGGCTGCGGATCAGCCGCGCCAGGCGGCCGGCGTTGAGCCAGATCGAGAGCGGATCCTTGGTCATCAGGTCGAGGGTGATGTGGATGGCGCCGGCGCGCTCCAGGATCGGCACCATGCGTCCGCCGGCGCTGGCCACGAGGGCGGTGCCGCCGGCCTGCACGATCGCGCGGGCGATCTCGATGGTGCCGCGCTCGACCCCGCCCGCCTGCAGCGCCGGCAGCACCTGCAGGATCACGGGGGGACGAGGATCAACGACCATCGGCGCGGCCATAGCATGAGATCCGGCGCGGACACACCAGCCGCAGGTGCTGATCAGGCGCGGCGCACGCGGAGTTCATGCAACAGCCGGATCGGCGGCGTCGTTGCGGGACCGTAAGCGGACGTGGAGCGACAGAGGTGGCAGCGACGGCGAAGAAGACCGACCCGAAGCTCTGGGAGAAGGTCAAGGCGGAGGTGACCGCGGGCGACAAGGGCGGCCATCCGGGGCAGTGGTCGGCGCGCAAGGCGCAATTGGCGGTGGCGGAGTACAAGAAGCACGGCGGTGGTTATTCCGGCGGCAAGAGTACGGACAACCACCTGGCGCAATGGACCCGGGAGGAGTGGGACACGAAATCGGGCGCCAAATCGGGTGACACCGGCGAGCGCTACCTGCCGAAGCAGGCCCGCAAGTCGCTGGACAAGACGGAATACGACCGGACGACCGCGAAGAAGCGGGCCGATACCCGCAAGGGCCGGCAATACTCGGCCCAGCCCGCGGATGTCGCGGCAAAGACCGCCAGGCACCGGTCGGGCGGCAGGACGGAGCTGGCTGCACTCACCCGGCAGGAGCTGCTCGAGCGGGCTGGTGAGCGGCAGATCAAGGGGCGCTCGCGCATGAAGAAGGACGCGCTGGTCGCCGCCCTCTCGTGACGCAGCCGCGGCCCGTGTAGCGTCGCCCGCATGACCGACGAGACCGAGCACCAGATCACCCGCGCCGATGGCACCCGCCTGCAGGCCCGCCACCTGCCCGGCCGCAGCCCAACGATCGTGTTCCTGCCCGGGCTGCGCAGCGACATGAACGGCGACAAGGCGGAGGCGCTGGTCAGGTTCGCCCGCACCCGCGGTCAGGCGATGCTGCGGCTGGACTACTCGGGGCATGGCGCCAGCGGCGGCCGTTTCGACGAGGGCAGCATCGCCGTCTGGCGGGATGACGCAATCGCCATCATCGAGGCGCTGGCACCGGGCCCGCTGGTGCTGGTGGGCTCGTCGATGGGCGGCTGGATCGGCCTGATGATCGCCCGGATGCTCGACGCGGCATCGCGTGGGCGCTTGCACGGCCTGGTTGGGATCGCAGCGGCACCCGACTTCACGCGCGCGTTTTTAAGCGGCCTGTCCGCGGATGCGCGCGCGGCGTTGCAGCGGGACGGCAGGGTCGTGCTGCCGGCCGAGCCGGATCCACTGGTGCTGACCGCCCGCGCGATCGAGGATGGCGAGGCCTGCAGCGTGCTGGACGGCCCGATCGCGATCACCTGCCCGGTCAGGTTGCTGCACGGCCAGCGCGACGACGTGGTGCCTTGGATGACCGCGCTGCGCATCGCCGAGGGCGTCGCGTCGCCCGACTGCCAGGTGGTGCTCGTCAAGGACGGCGACCACCGGCTGTCACGGCCGCAGGATCTCGTGCTGCTGCAGGCGACGGTGGCGGGGCTCCTGGACCGCTAACGCTAACTTAACCACCGGCCTGCAGGATGGCAGCGAGACCTTCGCGATAGGTGGGATAGAGCCATTGCCGACCCAGCACGACCTGCGTCCGCCGGCTCGAGACACGGCGGTTCTCTGCCCAGAAGCTGCGGCCCATCGGGCTCATCGCGGCCATCGCCTGCTCGAGCGGTACTGCCGGCGGTGGCTCCATGCCGAGCAACCTAGCGGCCTCCTCCAGCACGACGGCACTTTCCGCCGGCAGGTCGTCGCTGAGGTTGAGAACGCGCGGCGCAGTCGGATCCGTGGCGGTGGCGGAATTCATCGCGGCCAGGGTGGCGCCCGCGATGTCGTCGCGGTGGATGCGGCCGAACTGGTGCCCGGGTGCCAGGACGCGCCTGCCGTCACCGGCCCGGATCGTGTCGAGGGCGCTGCGGCCAGGGCCATAGATGCCGGCGATCCGCAGCAGGTCGAGCCGGCTGCCGGTTGCCTGCGCCACCGTCCGCCATTGCTGCTCGGCGTGCAGGCGACGGGTGCCGCGCGGACCGGTGGGTGCCGGCTCCGTGGTCTCGTCGACCCAGCCACCCCGGCGATCGCCATACACCCCGGTCGTGGAGAAGTAGCCGATCCATTGCGGACGCGCTTCGGCCAGTTCGTTGCCGATCAGCGCCAGCATCGGATCGCCGGCCTCGCCGGGCGGTGCACCGGCCAGCACGTGGGTGACCTCGTGCAGCAGCGGGCGCGCGGCCTCGGGCGCCAACAGGCTCACCCTCGGCGGCGGCTGCAGATCGGCGCGACGTGTCGTTCCGGTGACGCGGTAGCCTTGCGCCACCGCCAATCCGGCCAGCGCCAGGGCCGAATAGCCCAGCCCGAATATCAGGAGATGCGGCTCGCCGGCTGCGGTCATGCCATGACCGCCGCCGTTGCGGAGGCGCGTTCCGGCCGCATTGGTTTCACCATCACGGTGGGCGCTACGGTTTGGCTTGACCGACCGGCCTCGGGATGCGGCAGAATGCCGGTATCGACATGACAAGACTCCATCGCCGGCTCCGTCTCCTGCCCATCCTCGCGATCGCGGGCCTGATTGTCGCGGGCTCGTGCTGGGCCGGCGCATCCTCGTGTCGCGCGGCAACACCCGATCCGGCACGACCCGCCGCCAGGCTGCAACGCCTGGCCAAGCTCGAGGCTCCCGCCGACCGACACGCCCATGATGCGGTTCTGGCTGCGGGGTCGAACGCCTGCCTGGCCCTGCTGGCCTCCGATCCGCAAGCGGCATCCGACGATGCGGTGGAGTGGTCGAAACATGGCGGCGGCGACGATGCGGCACAATGCGGAGCGTTGGCGGACGTGGCGCTCGGTGACCCGGCCGCCGGCGCCGCATCGCTCGACGCCCTCTCGCAGCACCGGACCACAGCCGAGCAGCGCCGTGCCCTGTTCGCCGACCAGGCGGTGCAGGCGTGGCTGCTTGCCGGCCGGCCGGATGCTGCGCTGGCCTCGGCCAGACATGCCGTGGCCCTCGATCCGGCTGATGAGGACCTGCTGGTCGATCGCGGTCGCGCGGCGGTGGCAGCCGGTGACGCCGCCGATGCCGTGGCGGATCTGTCACATGCGCTTGCGGTGCATCCCAACAACACCGAGGCGTTGGTCGCGCGGGCGGCCGCCTATCGACGCCAGGAACGGCTGGATGCTGCCAGGGCCGACATCGACACCGCATGCCAGATCGAACCGGACGAGCCGTCGGCGCTGCTGGAGCGCGGCATCCTGCGCGAGCGCACCGGCGACGCGGATGGCGCCCGCGCGGACTGGGACCGCATCCTGGCGATCTCGCCGGACACCCACGAAGCCGACCTCGCGCAGCAGGACCTCGCCCTGCTCGAGGCCGGACCGGAAGCGCGTTGACCGGCTCCGATGATGCGGCGGCTCGTGTCGGCGACTGGGACGGGATCGACGTCGCTGCCCTGCTGACGGTCGTGCGCACCGCCCCGGACCGCTTCGTCGGTTGCTTCAACCAGGCCAATTTCTACCGCAGCCTGTTCGGTGGCCAGGTGCTCGGACAATCCCTCGCCGCGGCCGCCGCCACCGTCGAGCGCCGCGCACTGCACTCGATGCACGGCTATTTCCTGCGCCCGGGCGCGCCCGACGTGCCGGTCGAATATGCGGTGGAGCGCACCCGCGACGGCCGCTCCTTCACCACGCGACGGGTGATCGGCACGCAATCGGACAGCCGGTCGGGCACGCTCAGGCGGGAGACGATCTTCCAGATGGAATGCTCGTTCCACGCCGAGGAGCCGGGTTGGGAGCACCAGGCGCCGATGCCCGACGTGCCCGCGCCCGAGGACCTGCCGGACCTCGTGGATGTGCTGCGGGCGGCCCGGCCGGCACTCGATCCAGACGTGATCCGGCGGATTGCTGCCTGGCAGTCGGTGCAGACGCGGCCGATCGCGGCCGGGGAGGCTTACCTGCAGCAGCCGCAGAGCCGGCGCCGAGCCTGGTTCCGGGTGCCAAGTGCGAGCGGCCACGACGATCCGGCGCTGCATCTGCGGATCCTGGCGTGGATGTCGGACTTCTCGATCAGCGGAGCGGCGCTGGTGATGCACACGACTCCCCTCGCCGGCCCGCACGTCCAGCTCGCGAGCATCGACCATGCGATGTGGTTCCACCGGCCAGTGCGCACCGACGAATGGCTGCTGTTCGAGACCGAAAGCCCGTCGGCGTCGGGCGCCATCGGCCTCTCCCGCGGGCTGATCCACGACCGCGCCGGACGGCTGGTGGCCACCGTATCGCAGGAGTCCCTGCAGCGGCAGATCGTCGGCCGGAGCGGCTGAGTTCAGGCGGCGCTGCCCGCGGCCCACCCGCTCGACCAGGCCCACTGGAAGTTGTAGCCGCCGAGCCAGCCGGTCACGTCGACCGCCTCGCCGATGAAGAACAGGCCCGGGACCGCCTTCACCGCCATGGTCTTCGAGGACAGCGCGTCGGTGTCGATGCCGCCGCGCGTCACCTCGGCCTTGGCGTAGCCCTCGGTGCCGGACGGGTTCAGCCGCCAGTTCTTCAGCCGGTCGATGACCACGTTCAGCGTCGCCTGGTCGAGGCCGCCGAACGGACCCGCAGCACCGGCCTCGAGCGCCACCGCGTGGGCCAGCCGCTGCGGCATCAGTTCGCCGAGGATGGTGCCGAGCTCGGCCTTGCCGCGGGTCTGGCGCCGCTGCCGGAACAGCGCCGGCAGGTCATGGTCCGGCAGGAGGTCGATGCGGATCTCCTCGCCCTCGTGCCAGTACGACGAGACCTGCAGCAGCGCCGGACCGGACAGGCCGCGATGGGTGAACAGCATCGCCTCCCGGAACGACGCCGGCGCCCGTGCTGCGCGCGTGCCCAGCGCATGGCCGGCCCCGGAAGCCGCCTGCGCCAGCACGTCGAGCGAGATGCCGGCCAGGACCCGCATCGCGGACTGGCCGCCGATTGCCGTATCGCTGAAGGTGAACGGCACCAGTGCCGGCCCGGTGGGAATGACCGGGACGCCGAAGCTGCGGGCGATCTCGTAGGCGAAGCCGGTGGCGCCGAGCTTCGGGATCGACAGGCCGCCGGTGGCGACGATCAGGCTCTCGGCGGTGAAGGCAGCCTGGTCGGTCTGGATGTCGAAGCGGTCGGCGCGGGACAGCCCGGTGATGCGCTGGCCCAGCCGCAGCACGACCCCGTGGCGGTCGCATTCGGCCAGCAGCATGGCGACGATCTGGCGTGCGGAGCCGTCGCAGAACAGCTGGCCGAGGGTTTTTTCGTGCCAGGCGATACCGTGCGACTCGACCAGCTGCAGGAAGTCGGCGGCGGTGTAGCGGGCAAGTGCCGAGCGGCAGAAGGCAGGGTTCTGCGACAGGAAACGATCCGGACGGCAGTCGCGGTTGGTGAAGTTGCAGCGGCCACCGCCGGAAATCACGATCTTGGCACCGGGCTCGGACGCGTGGTCGAGCACCAGCACGCTGCGTCCGCGCCGCCCGGCCGCGATCGCCGCCATCAGCCCCGCAGCACCAGCACCCAGGACGCAGACGTCGAACGCGCTCACGGCATGCACGCGGTCAGAAATCGAGGTCGCCGTAATGCTCGGGCGGGTTCATGCCGGTGACGCGGTCGTTCAGCACCGCGCGGAAGCAGGGGCGCGACTTGACGCGGGCGTACCAGTCCTTGGTGGGCGGGCTGAGGCTCCAATCGAGGTCGCCGATATAATCCAGCGAGGAGAGCTGGGCGGCGGCGGCGAAGTCGGCCAGCGACAGGTTGGGCCCGGCCAGCCATTTCCGCGTCTCCGCCAGCCAGCCGATATAGTCCAGGTGGTAGCGGATGTTGGCGTAGCCGGCGCGGAGCGCGGTGGCGTCCGGATTGCCGCGCCCGACCAGACGCTTCATGTATTTCTCGCCGAGCAGGTTGCGCGTGACTTCCTGGTGGAACTTGCCGTCGAACCAGGCGGCAAGCCGGCGCACCTCGACCCGTTCGGCGAGCGTGCGGCCGAGCAGCGGGGTGTCCGGATAGGCCTCCTCCAGATACTCGCAGATCACCGTGCTGTCCGGGATCGAGAGGCCGTTCTCCTCGACCAGCATCGGCACCGTGCCGGCAGGGTTCAGGTCGAGAAACTCCGGCCGCCGCTCCCAGACCTTCTCGATTTTCAGCTCGAACGGCAGCCGCTTCTCGGACAGCACCAGGCGGACCTTGCGCGAGTAGGGCGAGAGCGGAATGTGGTGCAGGATTCGCATGACGGCGGACCGTATTTCATCCGCCGGGCGCTTGCCAGCCTTGCCGAGGGCCCGGCCGGTTTGATGAAGCCGCCCTGGCCGTGCATGCTGACAACGATCCCGTTCCCCGAGGCTTGCCCGACTTGTCCGATCCGAACTCTCAAGACGATTCCAGCCGGTCGGCCTCCCCCCTGCCGCAGATCAGGGCGCGCGGCCGGTCGTTCATGGCGCTGGTGCTGTCGCCGGAACCGCCGCTTGGCGACTGGATGGCGGCCCTCGACGCGCAGATCGCCAAGTCGGCCGCGTTCTTCGACGCCAAGCCCGTGGTGCTCGATTGCGGCCTGCTGACCGAGGACGAGCACGGCCTGGCCGAGCTGGTGCCGGCGCTGCTCGATCGCGGCATCCGGCTGATCGAGATCGAGGGTGCGGATCCGGAGTGGCCGGCCACTGCGGACTGGACGTGGCCGCGCGGCTTCTCGGGCGGCCGCGCGATCGGTGCGGTGGAGATCCCCGAGGAGGCCCCGCCACCACCGCCGGATCCGTCCCTCGCCTCGCTGGTGGTCGACGAGCCGGTGCGGTCCGGGCAGGCGGTGTCGTTCGCGGATGGCGACGTGATCATCATGGGCTCGGTGGCGTCCGGTGCGGAAGTGTCGGCGGGCGGCTCGATCCACGTGTACGGAACGCTGCGCGGTCGGGCGCTGGCGGGGGTCGGCGGCAACCGTGCGGCGCGCATCATGTGCCGGCGGATGTGTGCCGAGCTGATCGCCATCGACGGCTTCTACATGACCGCCGACGACATGCCGGCAGAGCGTGTGGGACACTCGACCCAGGCCAGACTCGATGGCGAGTCGCTGGTGCTGTTGCCGATCGATTGATGTAGAGCAGTCGGCAGTTCGCCTCTCGATTCTCTCTGCAAGGAAGGTTTCCCGCCCATGGCGAAAGTGCTGGTCGTCACGTCAGGCAAGGGTGGCGTAGGCAAGACGACGTCGACCGCCGCACTCGGCGCTGCCCTCGCGCAGACCGGACAGAACGTGGTGGTGGTCGATTTCGATGTCGGCCTGCGCAACCTCGACCTGGTGATGGGGGCCGAGCGGCGCGTCGTGTTCGACCTGATCAACGTGGTGCAGGGCGACGCCAAGCTGAGCCAGGCGCTGATCCGCGACCGTCGCGTCGAGACGCTGTCGATCCTCCCCGCCAGCCAGACCCGCGACAAGGACGCCCTCACCCCGGACGGTGTCGCACGGGTGATCGACGAGCTGCGCGAGAAGTTCGACTGGGTGATCTGCGACAGCCCCGCCGGCATCGAGAAGGGCGCCCAGCTGGCGATGTACCATGCCGACGAGGCGGTGGTCGTGACCAACCCGGAAGTGTCGTCGGTGCGCGACAGCGACCGTATCATCGGCATGCTGGACAGCACGACGGCGAAGGCGAAGGCGGGCGAGAAGATCGTCAAGCACCTGCTGCTGACACGCTACGACCAGGCGCGCGCCGCCCGCGGCGAGATGCTGCGCACCGAGGACGTGCTGGAGATCCTGCGCATCCCGCTGATCGGCATCATCCCCGAGAGCGAGGACGTGCTGCGGGCGTCGAACCTCGGCTCGCCGGTGACCCTGAGCAATCCGGAAAGCGCGCCGGCGCGGGCCTACATGGACGCCGTTCGCCGGCTGCAGGGCGAGAGCCTCGAGATGAGCGTGCCGAGCGACCGCAAGAGCCTGCTCGGCAAGTGGTTCAAATGGAGGGCGGCATGAGCTTTCTCGCCCAGTTCTTTGCCAAGCGCAGCTCGGCGCCGATCGCCCGCGACCGGCTGCAGATCCTGCTGGCGCACGAGCGCTCCGGTGGCGAAGGCCATTCCGAGCTGATCGCCAAGCTTCGCGAGGAGATCCTCGAGGTGATCGCCCGGCATGTGCCGATCGACCGCGACAAGGTGCAGATCAAGCTCGATCGCGGCGCCGCCGTCTCGACGCTGGAGATCGACATCGAGGTGCCCGGCCTCAAGGAGCAGGCGCTCAAGGACAAGGCGTCACGCAACGGCACGGACAGCCCGGGGGCGAAGAACCTCGCCAGCGAAAAGGTCGGCGCCACCAAGGCCGGTGATCCGAAGGCTGGCGATCCGAAGGCTGGCGATCCGAAAGTTGGCGAATCGAAATCCGGCGACATCAGGCCGGCCGATGCGAAGCCGGCTGACACCAAGGCCGGCAACACCAAGGCTGGTGACGCCAAGCTCGATCCGGCAAGCGGCACCCGGTCGCTGCCGACCGGTCCCTGATGGCTCCGACGCTGCCCGGGACCGGCCTGGTTCCGCGGCGGCGTCAGCTCCGGAGCAGCGTAGCTTCCAGGATCTGGTTGCCGTACTCGACATCGACCAGGGCGGCCTGCCGGGCGGCCTCGACGTCACGGCGGCGCAGCGCGTCGATCAGCCCCCTGTGCGGATGCCCGGCCGGTCCGAGCGGCGGCAGTTTCTTGTCGAAGCCCATCGCATAGAGCGGTCCGATCCGCGTCCACAGCCCCTCGAGCATGCGCAACAGCAGCGGCGCGTCGGCGGCCTTGCAGATGCCGCGATGGAAGGAGGCATTGGCGTCGAGCATGTCGGCATGATCGTTACGCTCGTAGAAGTCGACGCAGCGATCGTTGATGCGTTCGAGCTGGTCGATCTGCTCCATGCTCGCATGCTGCACCGCCCGTTCGGCAGCGCGCGCCTCGAGGTCGCCGCGGATCTCGATGAGCTCGCGGAAGCCGCTCAGCGTCATCACCGGGACCACCGCGGAGCCGCGCTCGTCGAGTTCCAGCGCGTGTTCCGAGACCAGGCGGAGCAGCGCCTCGCGGACCGGCGTTGGGCTCAGCCCGAGCTCGGCTGCCAGCGGCCGCAGGATCAGCTTGTGGCCGGGCCGGATCGTGCTCGTGATCAGCGACTTGCGGATCTGCACATACGCGCGCTGGCACAGGCTGCCGCGGAACTGGTCGGTCTCCAGCGTGAGCTCGCCGACCAGCGGGGGCGGAAGGTCGCTGATGGTGTCGTGCAGCGGTTCTGAGGCGCTGTGCGTCGCCGCCTCGTACACGATGTCGGGCGCCACCACGCGGGCGGCGGTGAGTGACTGCCCGGCGTCATGACGCTGCGGCACGACGGGTGCCGGAGTGGCTATCGGGCTCGCGGGCTGCTGCTCGAGCAGAGCCATGTGCGGTGAGATATCCGTCATTTGAAGTTACCGCCGACCCCTTCTGCCACGCCATGCAGGAATGCAACGACATCCCGCGTTCAACTCGCACCCTGGATACCACCATGGCAAACGCTACGGTGCCACGTGGCTCATCACGTTTGTCACGCTAGCAACAATTTGTGCCGAGCCGCACGTCCGGTTGCCGTAACGATGGCGTGTGTCATGCGCCCCGTCGCGCATCGGTAAACGCCGCGTCAGACAATCTCCTCCATGCTCATCGCCTGCCGAGACAGCAGGTCGCGATACGCGCCCTCGCTGCGTTCCAGATCCGACGGCGCGCCATCCTGCAGCACTGCACCCGACTGCATCACCACGATCCGGTCGAAGTCGCGCAGCGTCGAAAGCCGGTGCGCCACCGCAACGACGGTGCGTCCGACCATCAGCCGGTCGAGCGCTTCCTGCACCTTCTGCTCGCTCTCGCTGTCGAGCGCGCTGGTGGCTTCGTCGAGCAGCAATATCGGCGTGTTGCGCAGGAACGCACGCGCGATCGCCAGGCGCTGCCGCTGGCCGCCGGACAGCTTGACGCCGCGGTCGCCGACTTCGGTCTTGAAGCCCTCCGGCATCGCCTCGATGAACTCGCGGCAACCGGCAGCTTCGGCGGCGGCGCGGACCTCCTCGTCGGTAGCCTCCGGCTTGCCGTAGCGGATGTTCTCGAGCACCGAGCGGTGGAACAGCGAAACGTCCTGCGGCACCACCGACATCACCGAGCGCAGCGCCTCGTCGGTGAGGCTGAGCAGCTCCTTGCCATCGATCAGGATGCGGCCGCTCTGCACGTACCGCATGCGCTGCAAGAGGGCGAGCACCGTGGTCTTGCCGGAACCGGAACGACCGACGAGGCCGATGCGGGTGCCGGCATTGACGCGCAGGTTGAAGTCGATGAGCACCGGGCCGCCGCCGGGATAGGCGTAGGTCACGTGGTCGAACACGATCTCGCCCTTCGGCTGGCCGTGGAAACCACCGGCGTCGGCGGCGTCCGGCATGTCGTGCGGCAGCAGCAGCGTCGACAAGGCCTCCGCCAGCCGGGCGACGTGCTGGATGGTTTCGACCAGCGCCACGGCAAGATCACGGGTGCCGTGCAGGATCATGAAGCCGAGCGTCACCACCATCACGACGTCGCCGACGCTGGCCATGTGGTGGTGCCAGAGCAGCACCGCCCAGACCAGCAGGCCGCCGGTCAGGATCGCGGTCAGCACGGCATGGATCAGCCGCAGCTTCTCCAGGTAGCGCAGCGACCGGCTGCGCGACGACATCTCGCCCTCCATGCGCTGGCTGAACCGCACCCGCTCCCGCCTGGTGGCCCCGAAGGCGCGCACCAGCGGCATGTTGTTGATGATGTCGAGCAGTTCGCCGTCCACCCGTGCGGCGTCGGCGGCGTAGCGGTGGTGCAGCGGCCTGCCACCGGCGGCGAGGCGGAACATCAGCATCGAGATCACCGCCGCCAGCAGCACCAGCACCAGCGCCATCAGCGGGCTCACGGTGATCATCAGCACGATCGAGAAGGCGACGTTCAGGATCGGCGGCAAAACGTTCCAGGTGGCGAGATTCTCCAGCGTGAACATGGCGTTGGAGGTGGCGGTGATGCGGCCGGCGAGCGTGCCGGGCATGCGGTCGGCAAAGTACGAGGGTGCGTGGCCGGTCAGGTGGCGGAACAGGTCGCGCCGCAGGTCGCCGGTCACCCGCACGAAGGCATAGGTCGAGAACCACCCGCCGATGCGCCAGGCCAGGTTGTCGATGGCGATCAGGATGCCGAGCAGGGCGACGGCGAACCAGACCTGGTTCATCGAGCCGCCCTGGTAGCCGGTCAGGGTGTCGACCAGGAAATGCACGGCGTACGACGAGCCGACCACCGCCGCCACCGCCAGCACCACCGAGCCCAGGATCAGCAGGTGCTGCACCTTGTGATGCAGGACGTAGCGGAACATGAAGGCAAGCGGCTTCGGGGCCAGCCTGATCAAATCATCGTCGGTGATGGTCACAGCCTCGTCCGAGGCGTTATGACGCGGGCGGCGTTCCGTCGACCTCATGCGAAACCTTCTCGGCCGGGGATGACGGACATGGTAGCGGCGATCCTGGATCTTGCCGCCGGTCGGCAGGCATTGCTCTCTTCCATCCGACAATAAGCGCCCATTGCCAACAAATCGCCTCGTTCGTCGTGTTGATGGACACCGAGACGCCAGGTAGGAGCTTTCATGCGTATTGCCCAGATTGCCCCACTCCACGAGGCTGTACCGCCCAAGCTGTATGGCGGAACCGAGCGGGTGGTATCGTTCCTGACCGAGGAGCTGGTCAATCTCGGCCACGAGGTCACGCTGTTTGCCAGCGGCGACAGCGTCACCTCCGCGAACCTGCACCCGTCCTGGCCGCGCGCGCTGCGCCTGGATCCGGCGATCCGCGATCCGATCGCGCCGCACATGCTGATGATGGAGCATGTCGCCCAGCGGCTCGACCAGTTCGACGTGCTGCACTTCCACATGGACTACTGGCCGTTCACCCATTTCAGCCGCCAGTCGATCCCGTTCGTCACCACCATGCACGGACGCCTCGACCTGCCCGAGCTGCAGCCGGTGTTCGACTGCTTCTCCAAGGCGCCGGTGGTCTCAATCTCGGACAGCCAGCGCCGGCCGCTGCCGCAGGCCAACTTCGTGCGCACGGTGCATCACGGCCTACCCGAGAAGCTGCTGACGCCGCAGGGCAATCCGGATGGCAGCGACCGCAGCTATCTCGCGTTCCTCGGGCGCATCTGCCCGGAGAAGGGCGTCGACAAGGCGATCCGGGTGGCGCGCGCGGTCGGCATCCCGCTGAAGATCGCGGCGAAGGTCGACAAGGTCGATGTCGAGTATTTCGAGCACGTCATCCGGCCGATGCTGGGCAACGGCGTCGAGCTGATCGGCGAGATCAACGACAGCCAGAAGGCCGGATTCCTGTCCGGTGCCCGCGGCCTGCTGATGCCGATCGACTGGCCGGAGCCGTTCGGCCTGGTGATGATCGAGGCCATGGCCTGCGGCACGCCGGTGATCGCGTTCAACCGTGGCTCGGTGCCGGAAGTGATCGAGGACGGCCTGACCGGGCTGATCGTCGAGGACGAGACCAGCGCAATCGGCGCCATCGCCCGCCTCGACACGTTGAAGCCGCAAGCGATCCGTCGCCGCTTCGAGACCCGCTTCACCGCACGCCGGATGGCCGAGGACTACCTGTCGATCTACCGCCAGCTCGACACGCTGCACCATCCGTCGCTGCGGCTGATCTCGGGCGATAAGCCGGTCCGGGCCTGAGCGTCTGCCGCCGCGGGCGATCACGACGTCGGTTGGGACTGGAGCGATCCAGCCCGGCTGGCAGTTCTGGATCGACCGCGGCGGCACCTTTACCGATATCGTCGCGCGGCGTCCTGACGGGGTGCTGCTCGACACCAAGCTGCTGAGCGACAACCCGTCCGTCTATGAGGACGCCGCCCTCGCCGGCATACTCGGCTTCCTTGGGCTTCGCGCGGACGAGACGCCCCCACCCGGTGTCATCGAGATCGTGCGGATGGGCACGACGGTCGCCACCAATGCGCTGCTCGAGCGGCGTGGTGCGCGAACGCTGCTGCTGGTGACGCACGGTTTCGCCGACCTGCTGACCATCGGCAACCAGTCCCGCCCGCACCTCTTCGCACTCGACGTGCGACGGACGCCACCGCTCGCCGAGCGTGTTGCGGCCATCGGCGGCCGGTTGGCAGCGGACGGCGCAGAGATCGAGCCGCTCGACGAGCCGGCAGCGCGTGCGGCGCTGCAGCAGGCACGGCGCGACGGGCTCGAGAGTTGCGCCATCGCCCTGATCCATGGCTGGGCGCATCCTGCGCATGAGCGGCGCCTGGGCGTGCTCGCCACCGAGGCCGGCTTCACCCATGTCAGCCTCGGTCACCGCATCGATCCGAGCCTGAGGCTGGTGCCGCGCGCCGGCACCACCGTGGTCGATGCCTATCTCGGGCCGGTGCTCGCGCGCCATGTCGAGCGACTTGCCCGGGCACTGCCGGGCGTGCGGCTGCATTTCATGCAGAGCCACGGTGGCCTGGTGGGTGCGGCGCAGTTCATGGCCAAGGACGCGATCCTGTCCGGACCGGCCGGCGGCGTGGTCGGCGCGATCCGCACGGCGCAGGCGTCCGGGTTCGATCGCATCGTCGGGTTCGACATGGGCGGGACCTCGACCGACGTCTCGCTTCATGACGGCGGGGGGCATGAGAGCGGGGGCGCGCAGGTCGAGCGGATGGACGAGGCGGTGGTCGCGGGGGTTGCGATCCGGGCGCCGATGCTGGCGATCCATACGGTCGCCGCGGGCGGTGGCTCGGTCGTCCGGTTCGATGGCGAGCGGCTTCGGGTCGGGCCGGAAAGTGCCGGCGCCGATCCCGGACCGGCTGCGTATCGCCGCGGCGGCCCGCTGACCATCACCGACGCCAACATCCTGCTGGGCCGGATCAGGCCGGAGCGGTTCCCTCATCTGTTCGGACCGGACGGCACGCAACCGCTCGACACCGGTGCCGTGCAAGCGGGTTTCGCGGAGCTGGCGGAAAGGCTCGACGAGGCCGGGATCGCCCTGTCGCCGCACGAGATCGCCGCCGGCGCCATCGAGATCGCCGTGCAGCAGATGGCCGGCGCGATCCGGCGCATCTCGCTCGAGCGCGGCCGCGATCTCGCCGGGTTCACCCTGGTGTGTTTCGGCGGCGCCGGTGGCCAGCATGCCTGCCAGGTGGCGGACGAGCTCGGCCTGGAGCGGATCTTCATCCACGCGAAATCCGGCCTGCTGTCGGCCTACGGCATGGGGCTGGCGGACCAGTCGAGCCTGCGCGAACAGGCGGTTGAAGCTCCGCTCGCCGCGCCGACGATGCCGGAGCTGCAGCGGCTGGCGGACCGGCTCGCGCAGGCGGCGGTGCAGGCGCTGGTCGATGACGGCAACCTGGCCGGGCGGATCGTCGTCCGGCACACGGTCCGGCTGCGCTACGACGCGACCGAAAGCTGGCTGTCGGTGCCGCTCGGCAGCTTCGAGCAGATGACCCGCACCTTCACCGACGCGCACCGCACCCGCTTCGGCTTCGCGACGCCGGAGCGGACGCTGATCGTGCAGGCGATCGAGGCCGAGGCGATCGCGCCCGGCGAGCCGCTAGCCGGGCTGCCCGAGCCTGTTGTGCCCGAGCTTGTTGTGCCAGAGCTTGTTGTGCCAGAGCTTGTTGTGCCCGAGCCTGCAGCGCGTGCGGGCAACCCGACCCCCGAGCGGCACGCGCCGGTCTGGATCGGTGGCGACATGCGTGCGACGCCGGTGTTTGTCGGGGCGGCGCTGCGGCCGGGTGACCGGATCAGCGGCCCGGCGCTGATCGTCGAGGCCAACGCCACGATCCTGGTCGATGCAGGCTGGCAGGCGGAAGCGACGGTGCAGGCGCTGGTGCTGCAGCGTCACGCGGCACGGGCGGTCACGCGAGATACGCCCGCCCGGGACAGTGCACGCCCGGATCCGATCCGGCTGGCACTGTTCAACAACATCTTCATGAGCGTCGCCGAGCAGATGGGCACCGTGCTCGCCGGCACCGCCCTCAGCGTCAACATCCGCGAACGGCTGGATTTCTCCTGCGCGGTTTTCGACTACGCCGGCCGGCTGATCGCCAATGCGCCGCACGTGCCGGTGCATCTTGGCGCCATGGGCGAGAGCGTGCGGCGGGTGATCGCGTCGCGGGGCACGACGCTGCGGCCGGGTGATGCGGTGGCGCTCAACGATCCGTATGCCGGCGGCACGCATCTTCCCGACATCACGCTGATCACGCCGGTGTTCGACGCAGACGGTGTCGGCCCGCTGCTGTTCGTCGGCAGCCGTGGGCATCATGCCGATATCGGCGGCATCACGCCGGGTTCGGTGCCGCCGTTCTCGACCACGCTGGAGCAGGAGGGCGTGGTGATCGACGACTTCCTCCTGCTGGAGGCTGGCGTATTCCGCGAGCAGGCGTTCCGCGAGCTACTGGCCGGAGCCAGGTACCCGGCCCGCAATCCGGACATGAACGTCGCCGACATCAAGGCGCAGATCGCCGCCAACGCAGCCGGAGCCGCCGGCCTCGCGCGCGTTGCGGCACGGCACGGCTGGCGCGTGATCCATGATTACGCAGGCCATGTCATGGATAATGCCGAGCGGTCGGTACGCCGCCTGCTGGACCGGCTGGGCGACGGCGCACGCGATTATCCGCTCGATGATGGTGCGGTGCTCAGGCTGGCAGTTACGGTGGACCACGCTTCCCGCACGGCGCGCATCGACTTCACCGGCACCGACACGCAGCGGCCCGGCAACTTCAACGCGCCGCCGGCGGTGGTGCGCGCCTCGATCCTGTACGTGCTGCGCTGCCTGGTCGATGACGACATCCCGCTCAATGACGGCTGCCTGCGGCCGATCGAGATCATCGTGCCGTCCGGCAGCTTTCTCGATCCGCATCCGGGTGCGGCGGTGGTTTCAGGCAATACCGAGCTGTCGCAGGCGGTGGCGAATGCGCTGCTCGGAGCACTCGGCGCATGCGCATCGGCGCAAGGCACGATGAACAACCTGACTTTTGGCGATGCCGGCCGGCAGTACTACGAGACCATCGGCGGCGGCACCGGCGCCGGTCCGGCATTCGACGGCGCGGACGGCGTGCAGAGCCACATGACCAACACCCGGATGACCGACCCGGAGGTGCTGGAGCTGCGCCATCCGGTCCGGGTGGAGGAGTTCGGGGTCCGCGCCGGATCCGGAGGTGCGGGGGCGCATCGTGGTGGCGACGGGCTGGTGCGCCGGCTGCGATTCCTGCAGCCGATGACCGTCATGCTGGTGTCGTCGCGCCGATCGGTGGCCCCGTTCGGCCTGGCCGGAGGTGCGCCCGGCGCCGTCGGGGAGCAGTGGATCGAACGCGCCGACGGCACCCGCGAGGTGCTCGCGGGCGTGGCGCAAGCGAGCGTGGCAGCAGGCGATGTGCTGGTGATCGCCACGCCCGGCGGCGGCGGCTACGGACCGCCGCCCCGGTAGCTGGCAGGTTCAGCCGACGCCGAGCAGCTCCACGTCGAAGATCAGCGTGGCGTTCGGCGGGATCGCGCCGCCGGCTCCGCGCGCGCCGTAACCGTGCTCGGGCGGCAGCAGCAGGGTGCGACGGCCGCCGACGCGCATCGTCGCCACGCCGATGTCCCATCCGGAAATCACTTCCTGCACGCCCAGCGTGAAGCGGAACGGCGTGCCCCGATCGCGCGAGCTGTCGAACTTCTTGCCCTGGGTGCCGTCCTTGTCGAGCCAGCCGGTGTAGTGGACGGTAACGGTCTGGCCCTGGGCCGGCTGCGCGCCGTCCCCGATGAGCTCGTCGCGGTAGCGTATGCCGGACGGCAGGGTGGTGTAGTCGGCTTCCATGGACGGGGCTCCGGATGTGCGGCGGCGACCATAGCGCAGCGAGCGTTCAAGCCACCAGACGCGCCACGCGCACAGGTACCGGCGGATGGCTGTCATGGACCAGCGAGAACAGCCGGTCCGGGGTCAGCGTGCTGGCATTGTCGCGGGCCAGGCGGGTCAGCGCCGACACCATCGGCGCGGCGCCGACGGTGCGGCGGGCGAAATCGTCGGCCTGGAACTCGTGCCGGCGGGACAGAGCGTTGCCGGCCAGCCCGAGTAGCGGCGACACCGCGGAGGCCAGCAGCACCGCCAGCAGGAGCGAGAGCGCCGGGTCGGCCTGGTGGATGTCGAAGCCGGGCAGCAACCAGGGCTGCCGTGCGAGCCAGCCCACCACGCCCAGCATCACGAACAGCCCGACGACGCCGCGCACCATGCCGAACACGGTGTGGTGGTGACGGAAATGGCCGAGCTCGTGCGCCACCACCGCCTCGATCTCGTCGGGCCCGTGATTCTGCAGCAGCGTGTCGAACAGCACGATGCGCTTGGTCGGGCCGAACCCGATGAAATAGGCATTGCCGCGGCTGGAGCGCTTCGAGGCATCCATCTCGAACAGGCCGCCGGAGCGGAAGCCGCAGCGGTCGAGCAGCGCCTCGATCCGCGTCGCCAACTCGCCCTGCAGCGGCGTGAAGCGGTTGAACATCGGCGCCACCAGCCGGACATGGATCGTGGGTGCGGCGAACATCACCAGCGTGAGGGCGGCCCACACCCACACCCACCAGAAGCTGTCGAGGTCGCGCATCGCCCACAGGATGCCGGCGACCAGCGGCCCACCGATCGCCGCGGTCAGGGCCAGCCCGGTCAGGGTGTCGCGGGCGAACAGCGCCGGGCTCTTGCGGTTGAAGCCGTGGCGCTGCTCCAGCACCAGGTCCCGCCAGGCCTTCAACGGCAGCCCGACCAGGAAGCCGCAGAACCACAGCACGCCGAGGATGAGCAGGCTGCGGCCGATCGACGGCGCCATCCAGCCGGATGCCAACCTGGCCACGAAGCCGAAACCCCAGAGCAGGGCGAGCAGCGCCACGCCGAAATCGACGGCACCCGCGAATTCGCCGAACCGCAGCCGCGCGAGGCTGTAATCGGCAGCCTTGCGATGGTCGTCCAGGGTCACGCTGTCGGCGAAGGCGGGCGGGACGGCGCTCCGATGGTCGCGCACCGAGGCTGCCTGGCGACGGGCCAGATACAGCTCGAAGCCTTGCCAGGCGATCGTCCAGGCGAGGTAGGCCAGCAGCAGGTTCGGCAGCGGTGTCATGATCAGGCCGGGTCCCGCGTCACGGAGGGTGGCAGGTCGGCGGCGGTCAGGGTGCGCGCGAACCCCTTCTGGATCGCCGGGAAGAACTTCACCGCCCAGTCCTGCACGCGCTTGGCGGCACCGGGGCGCTCGGAGGGCAGGAAGATCCGGTTCAGCATCCAGCCATTATCGTCGGAGCTCATGGTGGCCACCACCAGCATGTTGACGGGCATGGCGATGTTCATCGAGCCCAACTGGCTGACGACAGCCTGAGTCAGCTCGCTGGCCCGCTTGTCGTTCGCCAGCCGGTGCATGTCGGCAAGCGTCAGGCTCCAGCATTCATGCGTCAGCGGGCTGTCGCCGGGCTGGGCCTGCATGATGTGGCCGGCGATCCGGTCGGGGTTGCTGCACGACGGCGGCTCGCCCACCAAGCCGGCGCTCGGGCTCTGCGGGATCGGCGCGGTGCTGATGATGAGGCCGGTCAGGTGGTTGCCGTCGATCCGGTCCAGGACCGTGATCTGGACGGTTTCCGGACCCGGCTCCCGGGCAAGTGCCAGCTCATGCCAGGTCCCGGTCGGCAACGGCAGCAACCGACCGGCTGCCGGAACGATACCCTGGCGACCTGCATCCATTGGCGGCAGCCGCAACATTCCGGTATCGCCCGTCGCACGTGCGGGCAACGCCGCGTAGTGCGCGCTGGGGTCGGTGGTGCGGGCGCCTTGGTGCAGGAACTGCCAGTGCGGGATCGCCGGCGGGAACATCGCGGCGAGCCCGGTGAAGGCCACGGCACTCACGAGGCACAGCCGCCAGGCGGGTGCCCGACGCCAGAGCGGACCGATCACCGGCATCGGCGGCCCGGATCAGGGGCGTGCAAGGGTCACCTCCGGGGCCGGCGCCTTCAGGTCGGCGATGCGGGTGATGATGCCATTCTCGCCCTTCTCCAGGGTGACGCGGTGCGCACCCTGCTGCCGCGCCTCGATCAGCCCGTCGCTGACCATCTCCTCGATCGAGCGCACCAGGTCGCGGGCACTGGCGCCCTGCCCCAGCCGGTCCTGCTTCTGCATCACCTCGAACAGCAGCGCCGGATCGATGCCGCCGGCTGCGATGTCGAGCCCGTAGCTGGCGATCATCGCCTCGATCTCGAGGGCGGCGACGCGGGCCACGTCCAGGCCGTTCAGTGAACGGAACACGAAGATGCGGTCGAGCCGGTTCAGCACCTCGGGCGCGAACCCGGCCGAGCGGAGTGCATCCACCGAGGCCTGCCGCATCGCCTCCGGATCCTCGGCGTAGCGGTCGGCGATCTCGCCCAGCACCTCGGTTGCGATGTTCGAGGTCAGCACGAAGATCGCGCGGGTGGTGGAGACCTGGGTGCCGACCGACGCTTCGGTGACGTGGCCGTCGTTCCAGGCGCTCAGGAACTTCTTGAAAACGTCGGGATGCGCCTTCTCGATCTCGTCGAGCAGCACGACGCTGTCCGGGGTGTCCTTCAGGCCGCCGGTCAGCTTGCCGTAGCTGTCGGAGCCGACATAGCCCTTTGGCGAACCGAACAGCTGCGTCGCCGCGTGCGGGCTGCTCATCTGCGTCATGTCGAAATGCAGCAGCTTGCGGTTGAGTGCCGCAGCCAGGCGCTTGGCGAGGTAGGTCTTGCCGGTGCCGGGAGGACCCGCCAACAGGAAGATGCCGACCGGCTTGCCACGCACCTGCAGGGCCAGGCGTCGGCGAAGCTGCTGGGCGATGTCCTCGCAGACCTGGTCCTGGCCGATGACCTGCTGGCGGAGCGTCGATGACAGGGCCACCGCATCGATGACGATCGCCTTCTCCTGCTTCGAGAGCATCTCCTCGAGGGCGGTGCGGTTGGTCAGCCGGGCCAGAACATCCATCATCCATCCCCGTTTGCGGCCCTGTTTCCGGCGGCGCGTCATCGCGTCGATCCGCACAGTCCGCCCAGCCTCCCGCGAGCGACGATCGGCAATGCCGGCACGCCACTCATAGCCGATGCCACCGATCACCAGCGTCCAGCACAAGGCCGCCGCCGTGACATAGATCGGTCCGATCTCGGTCAGCCAGGCTAGCACGACCTGCAGCATGTGGGTCGGCGACAGATGCAGCTGCATGACGATCTGCGTGATCGCCAGCGTCAGGAACGCCAGCATCATCAGCGGCATCAGCCGCGTCGCCATCGGCAGCAGGCCCTTCATCGCACCGAGACCTTCATGCCGTGGGATCCCGTCACTGTGCCACCACCCCGACATCCAGCTCCTGGCCGGAGGCGAGTGGCGGCAGCGAGACCGGGCCGGAGATCGTCAGCGCACCGATGCCGACCGGATCACCACCGGCGACCCGGAACGCGACCGTGCCGACCCTGTCGATCGGCAGCGTCACCAGCGTCGGCTGGCGCCCGAGCCGGACCATCCGGCTGTAGCCTCCGGAGCTCACCATGACGGAAGCACCGGCTATCCCGTCGGTCGCTGCCGGGCCTGCATCGAACAGCGGCATCCGCACCAGCCGAAGCCGGTCGCGTCGGATGTCGGCGAGCAGTGCGCCTTCCTGCTTGCTCGGCAATCCCATCGCCGCCACCGCCTGCGCGGAGTCGGAACGCGGCAGCAGCTCCAGCTCGACCAGGCCCAGCACGCCACCGGTGGCAGCTGCCCGATGCGTCTGCGCGACACCCGCTGCGGGCGCCGCGATCGATGGCGCGACGCGGGCGATCTGGTCGTTGAACCTGACCCAGCCACCGGCTGCGAGCATCACCGCCAGCAGCGTATAGGCGGTGTTGCGCAGGAGGCTCGAGCCCGACGATTGCGGGAGGGCCTCTCCGGAAGCGGCGATCGGGCTCAGCCTGTCCATGCCGTCAGTCAGACCAGACCACCCCTGTCGCTGCAACGCCGGAATGCGTCTCGAAGGGTAAAGTGTTGTCCAGGTTGGTCAAACCCGCACAAACGACAGCGCCGGCAGATGCGGCAGCAGCTTGTCCGGGCTGATCGGGAAGCTGCGGACGCGGATCCCGGTCGCGTTGTACACCGCGTTGCCGATCGCGGCCGCCGAGCCGCAGATCCCCAATTCGCCGCCGCCCTTGACGCCGATCGGGTTCACCTCCGGGTCCTGCTCCTGCAGGAAATGCACCTCGACGCTGCCGACATCGGCCTGGATCGGCACGTGGTAGTTCGCCAGGTCGTGGTTGGCGAAGTCACCGAAGCGGGTATCGACGACGTTCTCTTCCGTGAGCGCACTCGACAGGCCCCAGATCATGCCGCCCATCAGCTGCGACGAGAGGGTCTTGGCGTTCAACACCCGGCCGACCGCGAACACCCCCAGCATGCGACGCATCCTGACCTCGCCGGTGATCGCGTTGACCGCCACCTCGGCGAAGTGCGCGCCGAACGACGCCTCGGTCTTGCCCTTGGGCGCCTCGGTCTTGCTGACCTGGCCCTTCGCGACCACGCCACCCGGCGACATCCGACCGGCCAGCGCGCCCAGCATCTCGCCCTGCCCGCCGGCAACGATGCGGCCACCCTCGAACGAGATCGTCTCGATCGCGGCCCCGTGCAGAGGTGACGCGCTGTCCGCGACCGCTGCCTGGGCCAGCGCCGCACGCAGCGACTCACATGCCCGGAACACAGCCGAACCCGACGTCTCGGCACCGAACGAGCCACCGGAGCCCGCGGTCGGCGGGAAGTCGGTGTCGCCCATCAATACGGTCACCTGGGAGGGGTCCACGCCCATGCTCTCGGCGGCGATCTGCGTCAGGATGGTGTAGCTGCCGGTGCCGATATCGGTCATCGCCAGGCGCACGGTCAGGTGGCCGTCCGGCGCCAGCGTGATCTGCGCCGACGCGTTGCGCAGCATGTTGCCGCGGAACGCCGAGGCCATGCCGTAGCCGGTCAGCCACTCGCCCTCGCGCAAGGTGCCGGGCCGGGTCGGGCGCTTGTCCCAGCCGAAGCGGGCGGCGCCCTCGGTCAGGCACTCGGCCAGCTTGCGGCTGGTGTAGGGCTCGTGGCGGGTCGGATCGACCATGGTGTCGTTGCGCAACCGCAACTTGACCGGATCCATGTCGATCGCGGCGGCCAGCTCGTCCAGGGCGCATTCCAGGCCAATCGAGCCGACCGCATCGCCCGGTGCGCGCATCGAGTCCGAGCGCGGCAGATCGAGCTTCACCACCTTGTGCAGGGTCGAGATGTTGGGGCACGCGTACAGCCCGCGGGTCGGCTGGGCGACGTTCTCGACGAAGTTGTCGTAGCGCGCGGTCTGCACGAAGGCGTCGTGCGACAGCGACTGCAGCGCGCCGTCCCGGGCGGCACCGACCTGCAGATGCTGGAAGGTCTGCGTGCGGTGCGTGGTGAGGTGGAACATCTGCTGCCGGGTCAGCGCCACCTTCACGGGCTTGCCGAGCTGCTTCGCGGCAAGTGCGGCCAGGATCTGGTCGGAGAAGTACGGCAGCTTGCCGCCGAACCCGCCACCGATATAGCGGCTGACCGTGCGCACGTTGCTCTTCGACATCTGCAGCGTGGCCGCAACGCCGGCACGATGGCTGTCGACCATCTGCGACGAGCACCAGATGGTGACACGCGGGCCGTCCCATACTGCCAGACTGGCATGCGGCTCCATCTGGGCGTGGTTCTGGTATGGCGTGTCGTAGCGCACGTCGATGCGCACCGGCGCCCGCGCGAATGCCGCGGCCGCGTCGCCCACCGCGCTCTGCGGCTTCTCGCCGCCATCCATCTTGCCCAGCAGCTTGGCGTCGGAGACCGATGGCGGCAGGTCGACCTCGATCGGCTCGCGGTCGTAGGTCACCGCGATCGACAACGCCGCGGCGCGCGCCTGCTCGAACGTGTCGGCCACGACGAACGCCACCGGATCGCCGTACTCGCGCACGAGGTCGTTGCCGAGCACCGGCTGGGCGCGGGCAAAGCGGTCCTCGGCGTCGAGCGGTCCCCAGGGGGCCTGTGGCGGGGCATTGGCGTGGGTCAGCACCAGGCGCACGCCGGGTGCGGTCTCGGCGGCATGGCTGTCGATCGAGACGATGCGGCCACGCGCGATGGTCGCCGGCACGATGAAGCCGACCAGCGGCTCCGGGCCGTGATACTCGTCGCTGCCGTATTCGTAGGCATATGTCGCGTGCCCGGTGACCTTCAGCCGGCCGTCGACGCGATCGATACCAGGCCCGATCGGGGCCAGTTGGGGTTCGTGCAGGCCCTTCGGATCGCCATCAGCCATGGTTCGTCCCCTCGACGGCGGTTGAGACCACCTGAGCCAGCAGCCGTCGGGTCATGGGTATCTTGAAATCGTTGGCGCCATGGCCGGCAGCCCCTGCCAGCAGCAGGTCGGCGGCATGGTCGAGGGATGCGGCGTTGGCCGGGGTGTTGGTCAGGGCCGTCTCGGCTGCGGTCACCCGCCATGGATGCGGTCCGATCCCGCCACAGGCGAAGCGCGCCTGCCGGACCTGGCCACCGGAGCCGTCGACCACCGAGGCGATCGACACCAGTGCGAAGGCGTACGACGCACGGTCGCGGATCTTGCGGTAGCCCTGGATGCCGGGCGGCGGCGGCGGCAATGTCACTCCGGTGATGAGCTCGCCCGGCGCCAGCACCGTGTCCAGGTGGGGGGTGTTGCCCGGCAGCCGGTAGAACTGCGCGATCGGGATGCGGCGGGTGGCGCCACCGGGCGATACCGTCTCGATCGTGGCGTCGAGCACCATCATCGCCACCGCCATGTCGGAGGGGTGGGCGGCGATGCAGTCGTTGCTGACGCCGACCACGGCATTCATTCGGTTGTAGCCGGCCAGCGCATCGCAGCCGGTACCGGGCTGGCGCTTGTTGCAGGCCTTGGCGGTGTCGAAGAAATAGACGCAGCGGGTACGCTGCAGCAGGTTGCCCGCGGTGGTGGCCTTGTTGCGGAGCTGCGGCGAGGCGCCGGCCAGCAGCGCCTGCGACAGCACCGGATAGCGGTCCCGGATGATCGGATCGGCCGCCAGCGCGCTGTTGCTCAGCCCGGCACCGATGCTGACGCCACCGTCCGCCGTCTGGATGACGCCGCCCGGTGGCAGCCGGCCGAGATCCACCAGGTGGCTCGGCGTCTCCACCTCCAGCTTCATCATGTCGAGCAGGTTGGTGCCGCCGGCGATGAAGCTCCCGCCGGCGACGCTTGCCGCCCGTGCCGCCGACGCAGGGTCGATGGCGCGTTCGTAGGTGAAGCTCCTCATGCCGGCATCTTCCCTTCGGCGTCACGAATGGCCGCGACGATGTTCGGGTACGCGCTGCAGCGGCAGATGTTGCCGCTCATGCGCTCCCGCAGCTCGAGGTCGGTGAGCGACGGATGGGCGTCGGTGAGGTCCGCGGTCACCCAGCTCGGCCAGCCCTTGCGATGCTCCTCGACCATCCCGATCGCCGAGCAGATCTGCCCGGGCGTGCAGTAGCCGCACTGGAAACCGTCATGCTCGAGGAAGGCTGCCTGCATCGGGTGCAACGCGCCCTCCGGACCAGGCTGCGCCAGCCCCTCGATCGTGGTGACCTCGCCGCCGTCATGCATCACCGCCAGGCTGAGGCAGGAATTGATGCGTTGGCCGTCGGACAGCACCGTGCAGGCGCCGCACTGGCCGTGATCGCAGCCCTTCTTGGAGCCGGTCAGGTGCAGATGCTCGCGCAGCATGTCGAGCAGCGTGGTGCGGGCATCCAGCGTCAGCGTCTGGTGCTGGCCGTTTATGGTGAAGCTCACCTGCTGCATCACCACCGGCGAAAGCGTGTTCGCGGGCGGGCTCACCGGAGCGGGTGGCACGGCCTCGGGCGCACCGGCGTCGGCCGCGCTCGGCAGGCCGACGGCCAGGCCGGCACCGATCGCGGCACCACCCTGCAACACGCCACGGCGCGAAACCGGCGCCGTCGCAGCTTTCCCCTGGTCTGGATGGTCAGGCATTTTCGGGTTCTCCGGGTCGGATGCTCGGCGCTTGGCGGTGGACAGGTGATGCATGGTCCAGGCATTGCAAGACCGACGCCTCGTAGGTCGTTATAACGCAACACAGTCTGGCGGTTCATATCGTGGTATTCGACTATCCAACGCGTGCCTCTCGTCTCCGACGTTCAACCCTTCGTCATGTGCCCGCGGTCCTCGGCGTCGCGGTGCTGTTCCTCGGCAATGCGGCGATCGCTGCCGACCCCGCCCAGCCGCAACCCGCACCGCCGGTCGCGCCGATCCCGACGCCGCAGGACGTCGCCTATCCCGGCAGCATCGCGCTGCAGATCAACGCGACCGACCTGGACCGGCACATCTTCACCGGTCACGAAACCGTGCCTGTCCCGCAGGCGCTCGCGGCCAATGGCGGCGACCTGGTGCTGCTGTTCCCCAAATGGCTGCCCGGCGATCATTCGGCGACCGGCGAGCTCGACAAGTTCGCCAGCCTGGTGATCCATAGCGACGGCACGCAGGTGGCCTGGACCCGCGATACCGTCGATGTTTACGCGTTCCACGTGCCGGTGCCGCGCGGCGCCACGTCGCTCGACCTCGACTTCCAGTTCCTGTCGCCGACCGCCGAGAGCCAGGGCCGCGTGGTGATGACGTCGGCGATGCTCAGCCTGCAGTGGAACAACATGCTGCTGTATCCGGCGGGCTATTTCTCGCGCGGCATCACCGTCGACGCGTCCGTCACCCTGCCCGATGGCTGGAAGTTCGGCAGCGGCCTCGATGTCGCCTCGACAGCCGGCGCCGTCACCCATTTCAAGCCGACGCCGCTGAATACGCTGGTCGATAATCCGATGCTCGCCGGCAAGTATTTCCGCCGCGAGGACCTGAACCCGAACCCGGGGGCGAATTCCGGCCCGCCGGTGTATCTCGATATCGTCGCCGACCGGCCCGAGGATCTCGCGATCACTCCGGAGGAGCTCGCATTCCATCGCGCGCTGATTACTCAGGCAAGCCGGCTGTACCAGTCGCACCATTACGCGCATTACGACTTCCTGCTGTCGCTGTCGGACGAACTCGGCGAGATCGGGCTCGAGCATCACAGCTCGTCGGAGGATGGCGTCGGCCAGGATTATTTCACCGAATGGGACAAGGGCGTCGCCGACCACGACCTGCTGCCGCACGAATATACCCATAGCTGGAACGGCAAGTTCCGCCGCCCGGCCGATCTTTGGCAGCCGAACTTCAACACCCCCGAGCGCGACAGCCTGCTCTGGGTCTATGAGGGCCAGACCGAATACTGGGGCAAGGTGCTGGCTGCCCGGTCGGGTCTGAGCCCGCGGCAGGACTCGCTCGACGGGCTGGCCTACATGGCGGCGGTGTATTCGAACGGTGTCGGCCGCAGCTGGCGCGATCTCGAGGACACCACCAACGATCCGGTCATCGCCACGCGCCGGCCGATCCCGTGGAGCACCTGGCAGCGCTCGGAGGATTACTACGACGAGGGCGTGCTGGTCTGGCTCGATATCGACACCAAGATCCGCGAGCTCTCGCACGGCACCAAGTCGCTGGACGATTTCGCGCACGCCTTTTTCGGCATCGATGACGGCAGCATCATCACGCAGACCTACGTGTTCGATGACGTCGTGAAGACGCTGAACGGCGTGGTCCCGTTCGACTGGGCCGGGCTGCTCAAGGCGCGGCTCTATGCGACCGGTGGCAACGCGCCGCTCGACGGCTTCAGCCGCGGCGGCTACCAGCTGGTCTATACCGACACCGAGACGCCGTTCATCAAGAGTGTGGAAGCCGTCCGCAAGATGGCGGACTTCTCGTTCTCGCTCGGCGTCGCGCTGAAGGATGACGGCACGGTGCGGCACGTGATCTGGGGCAGCCCGGCCTTCAAGGCGGGGATCGTCGTCGGCACCCAGATCGTCGCGGTGGACGGGCTTGCGTACGACGTCGACCAGTTCAAGCAGACGCTGAAAGAGTCGCCCTCGAACCAGAATGCGCTGCAGCTGCTGCTGAAGGCGGACAACCACTACCGGACCGTCAGCGTCGACTACCATGGCGGCCTGCGCTACCCGCATCTGCAGCGGACCGGCAGCACGCCCGCCACCCTCGATGCGATCCTGGCCGCGAAGCCCGGACCGTAATCGCACGCGTCCGGAATTGCCGGGTCAGGTCAGGCCCAGCAGCCGGATCAAACCGTAGCTGATCCCGCCCAGGATCAGCAGCGACAGCACGACCGTGCAGGTGACACGACCACCTGCACGGGCGGCCAGCCGGAGATCGGTGCCGAGCCCGAGCGCGGCCATCGAGATCACCGTCAGCATGGTGGCCAGGCTCGCCACCGGATGCAGCAGCGCGGTCGGGACCAGGCCACAGGAACGGGCGGCGGCGAGACCCAGGAAGCCGAGGATGAACCACGGCACCAGCGTGTGGATCGGGAGCTTCTGCGCCGGCCGGCTGTTACCGAACGGCCGGTCCAGCCGGTGGGTCAGAAGCGACAGGCAGAGCACCACCGGGCCGAGCATCAGCACGCGCACCAGCTTGACCAGCGTGCCGATCTGCACCGCGACCGCGCCGATCGGTGCCGTCGCCGCCAGCACCTGCGGCACCGCATAGACCGTGAGCCCGGCCAGCGCGCCGTATTGCAGCCCGCTCAGATGCAGCAGCGGAACCGCCAGCGGCAGTCCGAGCACCAGGATGACGCCGAACACCGCGGTGAAGGCAATCGAGGCGGCGACGTCCTTGCCATCCGCGCCGATGATCGGGGCCACGGCAGCGATCGCCGAGTTGCCGCAGATCGAGTTGCCGCACGCCACCAGCAGCGCCATCCGGTGCGACAGGCGTAGCAGCCGGCCGATCCCGTAGCTCGCGACGATCGCCAGCAGCACCACCGCGGCGATGCCGAACAGCAGCCCGGGGCCGGCCTTCAGCACGGTTGTGGCACTCACCGAGGCGCCGAGCAGCACCACCGCGACCTCGAGCAGGGTGTGGGCGCTGAAATGGATGCCGTCGTGGAAGCGCGCGTGTGGCGTCCAGCAGGTCCGGATGGTGGCGCCGACCAGGATCGCCAGCACCAGGCTCTCGAGCCACGCCGCACCGAGCAGCCGACGCTCGATCTCCTGCAGCATCGCGGCGGCCAGCGTCACCAGCAGGCACAGCGCGATCCCGGGGAACAGGCGCGTCGCGCGGTCGATGATGGCGAGCTGGATCGGTCGGACGGGAACGGACGCGGTGATCGCCATGGGACACCCTGGAGCTGACCCGGCGAGATCTGCGCCTTCTCTCGACGAGGCTCCAACGGATTGTCATGATGGGATTGATCCGCCAGGGAGATCGGTCATGACGCTCGAGCAGTTGCGGATCTTCGTCGCGGTGGCCGAGCGGGAGCATGTGACCGAGGCTGCGCGTGCGCTGAACCTCACCCAGTCGGCGATCAGCAACGCGATCGCGGCGCTGGAGGAACGCCATGCCGTGCGACTGTTCGACCGCGTCGGACGCGGGATCGTGCTGAACGCGACCGGACGCAGCTTCCTGGGCGAGGCGCGCGGCGTGCTGGCCCGGGCGCAGGCTGCCGAAGCGGCACTCGCCGACATGGGCGGGCTGCGACGCGGGCGGCTCGCGATCTTCGCCAGCCAGACCATCGCCGGCTACTGGCTGCCGCGTCGGCTGGCGGCGTTCCATCTGCGCTATCCCGGCATCGCGCTCGACGTGGCGATCGGCAACACCCGCGAGGCAGCCGCAGCGGTGCTGGAGGGTGCCGCCGAACTCGGCTTCGTCGAGGGCGAGATCGACGCGCCGGGATTGGAGCGCTCGGTGATCGGCGTCGACCGGCTGCTCCTGCTGCTGCCGCCCGACCATCCGCTGGCGGGAAAAGCCGTGCTGTCGGTGGCGGAGTTGCGCGCACTGACCTGGGTGCTTCGGGAACGTGGCTCGGGGACGCGCTCGAGCCTGGAGGCAGCTCTGCGTGCGGCAGGTGTGGCCGCGGGAGATCTGCAGGTGGCGATGACGCTGCCCTCCAACGAGGCGGTGCTGGCAGCAGCGGAGGCCGGCGCCGGTGCGACCGCGTTGTCCGAGAGTGTGGTGGTGGCGGCCCTTGCTGCCGGACGGCTGGCCAGGGCAGGTTTCGATCTGCCCGAGCGGAGTTTCCGGCTGCTGCGTCACGAAGCACGCTATCGCAGCAAGGCCGCCGACGCGTTCGTGGCGGAACTGGGCTGACACAGGTAGGTCGCGCATGCTGTCGAGAGGAGAGCGAACTCCAGCGGCGACGCAGCCTCTCCAAGCCGGGCCGGCTGGATCGATATCATGCGATCATGCCAGGGCATTGTGCTGCCTTCTCACGTGACACGGGCGGAATGCGACCAGAACCGGCAGGGAGATCCGCATGCCATCCATGGAGAAACGGCTCGACGGAAAGGTCTGCGTCATTGCGGGAGCAGCGAGCGTGATCGGCCTGGCCGTCGCGGCGCGGCTGGAGCAGGAGGGCGGCATGGTCATCGGGATTGATCGGCAGAATCACGCGGTCGGCTGCATCAGCCTGAAAGCCGATCTTTGCGTCGAGGAGGAGGTGCAGGACGTGTTCGCACGCATCCACGACCAGACCGGCCGCATCGACGTGCTGTACAACAATGCCGGCCTGATCTCGCCGGATGACCGGTCGGCCCTGGAAACGAGCAGCGAGACACTCGACCTCATCTTCGCGGCGAATTTCCGCACGACGTGGCTCTGCTGCAAGCACGCCATCCCGTACATTTTCAAGACCGTGCCGGTGAACGGCTCGATCATCAACACCAGTTCGTTCCTGGCCGGAATGGGGTCCGCAAGCGCGCAGATGGCCTACAACGCCGCCAAGGCTGCGGTCGCGCAACTGAGCCGCGACCTCGGCACGCAGTTGGCCCGACGGGGTATTCGCGTGAACGCGCTGGCGCTCGGTCCGATCGCCACGCCCCAACTCGATGCGATGTTCGCCCGGATCGGCAGCGACGAACGCGAGCGCCGATACCAGCACATGCCGCTCGGCCGGTTCGGAACATTGCAGGAGCTGGCTGGCACGATCGCCTATCTCGCCAGCGACGATTCGGGTTTCGTCACCGCGTCGGTGTTCCCCCTCGATGGCGGGATCCAGGGTGCGTTCACCGTTCCTGCGGGGCCGGCATGTTCGTGATCCGCGAGGATGATCTGTCGGGCGAGGCGACACGCGCGCTGCTCGCCCTGCACCTTGCCGGGATGCATGCGAGCTCGCCGCCGGGCAGCGTGTTCGCGCTCGACGTCTCGGCGCTGCAGACGACGGACATCACGGTCTGGACGGTGTGGGACGGCGACATGATCGTCGGCGTGGGCGCGTTGCGTGAACTCGGGCACGGGGTCGGCGAGGTGAAATCGATGCGGACCCATCCGGACCATACAAGAAGGGGGGTCGCGGCGTCGCTGCTCGATCACCTGATCGGCGAAGCCGGCAGACGGGGCCTTGTTCGCCTCAGTCTCGAGACCGGAAGCGGGCCCGGCTTCGAGGCTGCGGTTTCGCTGTATCGCCGCCGTGGCTTCGTCGATGGAGAACCGTTCTCGACCTATGAACGAAGCCCGTTCAACCAGTTCCTGCACCTGCAGCTGTGACGGCCAGGCGCACCGGCGCCTACCATTCGGCGAACGAACCATCCGCATGGCGCCAGACCGGGTTGCGCCAGCGATGTCCGATTTCCGCCATCCGCTCGACCGCCGCCTCGTTGATCTCGATGCCGAGGCCGGGACCGTTCGGGATCTGCACGAAGCCGTTCTCGTAATCGAACACCGAACGGTCGGACAGGTAATCCAGCAGGTCGTTGCCCTTGTTGTAATGGATGCCCAGGCTCTGCTCCTGGATGAAGGCGTTGTAGCACACCGCGTCGAGCTGCAGGTTGGCGGCGAGCGCGATCGGTCCGAGCGGACAATGCAGCGCCAACGCCACGTCGTAGGCCTCGGCCATGGCGGCAATCTTGCGCGTTTCGGTGATGCCGCCCGAATGCGATGGATCCGGCTGGATGATGTCGACGCAGCCCTGCTCGAGGATGCGCTTGAAGTCCCAGCGCGAGAACAGCCGCTCGCCGAGCGCGATCGGCGTCGATCCGTGCTTGGTGATTTCCGGCAACGATTCGTAGTTCTCGCTGAGGATCGGCTCCTCGATGAACATCAAATGGAACGGTTCTAGCTCCTTGACCAGAACTTTCGCCATCGGCTTGTGGACGCGGCCGTGGAAATCGACGCCGATGCCGAAATCCGGGCCCATCTCGTCGCGGATCGCGGCCACCCGCGCCAGCACCGCATCGACCTTGGCGTGGCTGTCGACGAACTGCATTTCCTCGGTGCCGTTCATCTTGATCGCCGTGAAGCCGCGATCCGCAACCTCACGGGCGGCGCGCGCGGTGTCGGCCGGGCGATCGCCGCCGATCCACGAATACACCCTGATCCGGTCACGCACCTTGCCGCCCAGCAGCGCATGCACCGGCTGCCCGAGCACCTTGCCCTTGATGTCCCACAGCGCCTGGTCGATGCCGGCGATGGCGCTCATATGCACCGCACCACCGCGGTAGAAACCGCCGCGATACATGACCGTCCAATGATCCTCGATGAAGGCGGGATCGCGGCCGACCAGGTAGTCCGCGAGCTCGGCGACGTTGGCCGCCACCGTCTCGGCGCGACCCTCGACCACCGGCTCGCCCCAGCCGACGACGCCCTCGTCGGTCTCGATCTTCAGGAACAGCCAGCGCGGCGGCACGACATAGGTGGTGAGCTTGGTGATCTTCACGGGCAGGATCCTCTGCGATCAGGAAAAGCGGTGCCATGCCTCGACGAACGCACGCCCGTCCTTGCCGACATCGGCCGCACTCTTGCCGGCGGTGTACAAGGCCGAGCCCAATCCGAATCCTGCAGCACCCGCCTTGATGAATGGCTCCATGGTGTCCGGCGTGATGCCGCCGACCGGCAGGAAACACGTGCTGGTCGGGAACACGCTGCGCATCGCCTTCAGCACCCCGGGGGTGATCACCTCGGCCGGAAACAGCTTGAGCGCGTCCGCACCGCTGGCCAGCGCGGCAAATCCTTCCGTCGGCGTCGAGATGCCCGGCGTGCAGGCGAGGCCGGCCGCCTTGGCCGCGCGGATCACCGCGGCATCGCTGTGCGGCATCACGATCAGCCGGCCGCCTGCGTCCGCCACCCTGGCGACATCACCTGGTTGCAGCACGGTGCCGGCGCCGACCAGGATGTCCGGACCAAGCGCCTCCGACAGCAGCCGGATGCTCTCGAACGGCTCGGGCGAGTTCAGCGGCACCTCGATCACCGCAAACCCGGCATCCACCAGCGCGTGTCCGACGGCGACCGCCTCGTCCGGCTTGATGCCGCGCAGGATCGCGATCAACGGCATGCGGGTGAGGAACGGGTCGAGCTGGATCATGGTCGGCTCCTGGGTTCAGGCATGTGCGGCCGCGCCACCGATCAATCCGGCGGACTGCGCGATGCGCCACAATCCGGCGGGGGCCGCATCCTCGATCACGGTGGCGACCGCATCGAAACGCCCCAGTGCAGCGCGATACTTCTCGCAAAGCCCGGCATCGCCGATCAGCACGATCGGCGCGTTGCCGGATCGCGACAGGGCTTGGCGCAGCTCCTCGCCGATCAGCAATCCGGACAGGTAGTCCAGGCTCTGCTCGGGTGCCAGCCGTTTGGTCAGCACCATCGAGCGTGCGGTGAACAGCAGCGAGGTGATGCCGAGCCCGGGCGTCGTGGCGGTGTCGCGCATCATGTCGACGCCGCGCCGGAACGCCTCGTGCGCGCCATCGGCGACAGCGGCACCCTCCGGCACGAACCGGCCGAGGATCGAGTGCTGCCTGAGCACGGCATACAACTCTCCGGTCATGAAGGTGGCGAACCCGGATATCCGGCCTCCCGCGATATCCACCCATTTCGAATGGGTGCCGGGCAGCACGATGCGCGCGCCTTCACGCCAGTCGGCAAAGCTCTCGAGCGCGCCGAAAATCTGGGTTTCCTCGCCACGCATCACGCCGGGAATGTCATCGTCCTGCAGCACGCCCGGCACGATCGCCATCGGCACGTCGTGGTCCGGTGTCGTCAGGCCGGCGGCAATCTCGGCGAGACCGGCGGGACACCGCACATACGGCGCCTCCCGCCAGCCCTGCACGCTGCCGATCATGCCGGATACCAGCACCGGCAATCGCCCGCCTGTTCCCTGCTCGTGCCAGCCGTCGGTCGCCGTCGCCAGCCGGTCGGCGAACCCGTCGCGCCCCACCTGCATGATGCCCCACGGCCCCGACCGGCGATCGAGCACCTGGCCCCCACCGCCCATCAGGTAGGCGCGCATCGACGAGGTGCCCCAATCGATGGCGATCAGCGTCGGGGATGGGCCTGGTGCCGCAGCGCTCACGATCGGGTCTTCCAAGGTTCGATACCGGCCTGGGCTCGGATGGCCGCGCATGTTGGCCCCCCGCCGGCGCGTGTCAACGCTGCCATCCGGGCGGCAGACTTGACGTCGGTGGCGGAACCCGGGAACCACTGCGCGCGCGATCCGGAGATGACGATGACCGCTTTCGACACCCTGGCCCGACCCAGCATGGAAGCGCTGCCCGGTTCGCTGATCCGCGAAGTGGCGCAGGAAGGCATGGGCCTGGCGGACGTGATCCCGCTCTGGTTCGGCGAGCCGGATACCGTCACCCCGGACTTCATCCGCGAGGCGGCGAAGCGGGCGCTCGACGAGGGCCGCACCTTCTACGTATCCAATTACGGCATCCCGGAACTGCGCGAAACGATCGCCGCCTACCAGCGCGGGCTCGGGCGGCGGTCGGATGCGGGGCAGATCTGCGTCACCTCGTCCGGGGTCAACGCGATCCTGCTGGCGTGCCAGACGCTGCTCTCGCCCGGAGACCGGGTGGTGCTGACGACGCCGCACTGGCCGAACCTGTCCGGCATTCCCACGGTGGTGGGCGCCGAGGTGACGCCGGTGGCCTTGCGTCTCGAGGCCGGGCGCTGGCGGATCGACCTCGACGAGCTGCTGGCCGCCCTCACCCCCGACACCCGCATGGTCCTGCTGAACGCACCCGCCAACCCGACCGGCTGGATGCTGACCCGTGCCGAGCAGGAGGTGCTGCTGCAGCATTGCCGGCGCCACGGGATCTGGATCCTGGCCGACGACGTCTATGAGCGCGTGGTGTTCGACCAGGCAGCCGCACCGTCGTTCCTGGAGCTGGCCGAGCCCGGCGACCGCATCATCGCGATCAACTCGTTCTCGAAAAGCTGGGCGATGACCGGCTGGCGGCTCGGCTGGATCACCGCACCCCTCGCCTTGATGCCGGCCCTCGGCAAGCTGAACGAGTTCAATACCTCCTGCGCGCCGGCCTTCATCCAGCATGCCGGCATCGCCGCCATCGAGCAGGGCGAGCCGTTCATCGCCGCCACCCTGGCCCGCTACCGGGCCCGCCGCGACCTGGCGACCGAACTGCTGGGCGCGATCCCGGGCATCACCGTGCCGCGGCCGGACGGCGCGATGTATTCGTTTTTCGCGGTCGATGGGCCTGGTGGGCCGGTGGACAGCCTGGAACTAGCCAAGACGCTGCTGCGGGAGGCGCGCGTCGGACTGGCACCAGGCCGTGCCTTCGGGCCGGTCGGCGAGGGTTGCCTCAGGCTATGCTTCGCGGTCGAGGAGGCAACCCTGCGCGAGGCCTGCACGCGCATCGGCCGGTTCTTCGCCGATATAATATGACTATGCAGCCCGGGGCGGCTCCGGCATAAGTCGGCTCGCCCGGCGGCAACAGCGGTCGCAGAACCGTCAGCCTGGCAGCCGGGAGGGCACATGCGACAGGTTCGGGAGCAGGGTCGGGGGACGGGTTTCTCGTGACCGACGGCGCATCGCCCCTGTTCATGACGGCGAAATCCGCGCGTGCCGATCGCGATGGTGCCAGCCTGGTGGTGATCCCCGCCGGACGGGCGCGCTCCAACCACGCCGACGTCGCCCGCACCATCGGCATCGACATCATTTCCGGCCGTTATGCAGAAGGCGCCAAGCTTCCCGGTGACGCCGAGCTGACGCTGCTGTTCGCGATCTCGCGGCCGGTGCTCAGGGAAAGTGTGAAGACGCTGGTGGCGAAGGGGCTGCTGACCACCACAACGCGCATCGGCACGGTGGTGTGCGCCGCGTCGGCGTGGAACATGTTCGACCCGGACGTGCTGGCGTGGCATCTGGATGCCGGCGTCGACCGGCGCTTCCTGCGCGACCTCGCCGATATCAGGCTGGCGGTCGAGCCGCATGCAGCCGCATTGGCAGCGCTTCGCCGCACCGACCACGACCTGGCCGAGCTGAACCGCAGCCTGACGCGGATGCGCGGCGTCGCCCACAACATGGATGGGTTTGCCGAGGCCGACCTGGCACTGCACCTGGCGGTCGCCACCGCATCGGCCAACCCGTTCATGCGTTCCATCGGTGCCGTGATCGAGGCGGCGTTGCGGGCCTCGTTCATCCTGAGCGCACCGGTCGACGAGATCGAGCGCGACGCCACCATCGTCGATCATGGCCGCATCATCGAGGCGATCACCGCCGGCGACAGTGCCGCCGCGTCGGTGGCGATGCGCACGGTGATCGAGAACGGATTGCGCCGGCATGGCGCCGTCACCGCCGGCCTCGGCATCGTCCATCGCGAGGAAGTCAGCCGCATGAAACCTGCGACAACCCGGATGGCGCACCAGTGAGTGCGAGTCTGCAAGCGGCGCGGCGTCGTTATTCCGGCGTCTTTCCGGTGGCGCCAACGATCTTCGACGAACGCGGCGTGCTCGATCTCGAGGGCCAGAAGCGCGCGATCGATTTCATGATCGATGCCGGCTCGCACGGCATCTGCATCCTCGCGAATTTCTCCGAGCAGTTCGTGCTGACCGACGACGAGCGCGAGCAGGTCATGGATACCGTGCTCGAGCATGTCGCCGGGCGGGTGCCGGTGATCGTCACCACGACGCATTTCGGCACCGATATCTGTGCCGCCCGCTCGCGTCGCGCGCAGGATGCCGGTGCGGCCATGGTGATGGTGATGCCGCCTTATCACGGCGCCACCTTCCGGGTTCCGGAGATCGCCATTCGCGGATTCTTCCAGGCGGTGTCGGACGCGATCGATATCCCGGTCATGGTGCAGGACGCGCCGGTTGCCGGGACGCCGCTTTCGGTCGAGCTGCTGGCACGCATGGCCCGCGAGATCGAGAACCTGGCCTATTTCAAGATCGAGGTGCCGATGGCGGCGGCCAAGCTGCGCGCGCTGATCGCGCTCGGCGGCGAGGCGATCGAGGGGCCGTGGGACGGCGAGGAAGCCATCACCCTGATGGCCGACCTGGATGCCGGCGCCACCGGAGCGATGACCGGCGGCGCATATCCGGACGGCATCCGCCAGATCACCGACGCCTTTTTCGCAGGGCAGCGGGATGCGGCGCAGGATGCATACGATCGCTGGCTGCCGCTGATCAATTACGAGAACCGTCAATGCGGGCTGCTGGCGGCGAAGGTGCTGATGCAGGAGGGTGGGGTGATCGCGTCCGAGCGGGTACGTCATCCGCTGCTGCCGCTGCATCCGGCAACCCGGGCCGGCCTGATCGAGACCGCGCGCCGGGTCGACCCGCTGGTGCTACGCTGGGGGCGGTGAGTGGAACCGACCATCCCGCCCCGACCACTGAACTTGAGGACCGCATCATGAACATCACAGGCGCGCTGCTGATCGGCAACCGTGACAGCCTCGGGGCCCAGCGCTTCAGTGCCATCGATCCGGCCCGCGGCGAGCCGCTCGAGCCGTCGTTCATGGAAGCCGGCCCCACCGACGTGACGGCGGCGGCCTCGCTCGCGGCGGCGGCGTTCCCGGTGTTCCGCGCGGCATCGGCCGAGCAGCGTGCCGCCCTGCTGGAAGCCATCGCCACCGGGATCGCCGGGCTCGGCGACGCGCTGGTGGAGCGTGCGTGTGCCGAAACCGGGCTGCCGCGGGCCCGTATCGAGGGTGAGCGCGGCCGCACCATAAGCCAGCTCAGGCTGTTCGCGCGGGTGCTGCGGGACGGCGACTGGATGGGCGTTCGGATCGACAACGCGATGCCGGAGCGCACGCCGCTGCCGCGCTCGGATCTGCGCCAGCGCCAGGTCCCGCTCGGTCCGGTTGCGGTATTCGGTGCCAGCAATTTCCCGCTGGCCTTCTCGGTGGCCGGCGGCGACACCACCTCGGCGCTGGCGGCGGGTTGCCCGGTGATCGTCAAGGGGCATCCGGCGCATCCGGGCACGTCGGAGCTGATCGGCCGGGTGATCCGCCAGGCGGTGAGCGAGGCGGGGCTGCCGGAGGGCGTCTTCTCGCTGCTGACCGGCACCACGCACGCGCTGGGCTTCGCACTCGTTGCCGAGCCGCGGGTCAAGGCGGTCGGCTTCACCGGGTCGCGTGCCGGCGGATTGGCCCTGGTGCGGATCGCCGCCGAGCGGCCGGTGCCGATCCCGGTCTATGCCGAGATGAGCAGCGTCAATCCGGTGTTCCTGCTGCCGCATGCGCTGGAGGCTCGTGCCGAGGCGCTGGGGAAGGCCTTCATCGGATCGCTGGTGATGGGGGCGGGGCAGTTCTGCACCAATCCGGGCCTGGTGATCGGCGTGAACGGCCCGGCGCTCGACCGCTTCATCGATGCGGCGAAGGCGGCGATTGCCGAGGTGCCGGCCGCCACCATGCTGACGCCCGGCATCCACAGCGCCTACGCGCACAGCCTCGACGAACTGCAGACGGCAGGGGCCAGGCTGCTGGCCCGTGGGCCGGCCGGCCAGGGTGCGTATGGCTGCCAGGCCTCGCTGTTCCATGTCGACGCACAGTCTTTCCTGTCGAATCACGGGCTCTCGAACGAGGTGTTCGGCGCCTCGTCGCTGGTCGTCCGTTGCGACACGGAGGCGGAAATGCACGCGGCGGCGGCCGGGCTCGAGGGCCAGCTGACCGCGACGTTGCAGATGGATGCAGGCGACATCGAGATCGCGCGCACGCTGCTGCCGGTGCTGGAGGAAAAGGCCGGCCGCATTCTCGCCAATGGCTGGCCGACCGGCGTCGAGGTCAGCGACGCGATGGTGCATGGCGGCCCCTTCCCCGCCACCTCGGATGGCCGCTCGACCTCGGTCGGCACGCTGGCGATCGCACGGTTCCTGCGCCCGGTCTGCTACCAGGACCTGCCCGACGCGCTGCTGCCGGACGCGGTGAAGCACGCCAACCCGCTGCAGCTTCGCCGCCTGGTCGACGGCAAGCCGGCCGATGCCACGACGGGAGCGGCCTGAGCCATGTCCGACACCAAAGCCAAACCCATCCGGCTCGGCCTGGTCGGTCTCGGCAAGATCGCACGCGACCAGCATCTGCCGGCGATCGCGCTGACCGACGATATCGAGCTGGTCGCGGTGGCGAGCCGTAATGCGACGCTCGAGGGGGTCGCGTGTTTCCCGACGATCGACGCGCTGCTCGCCTCCGACGTGGAGGTCGACGCGATCTCGCTCTGCACCCCGCCGCAGGGTCGTCGCGCACAGGTCGCTGCTGCCATCGCTGCAGGCAAGCACGTGATGATCGAGAAGCCGCCCGGTGCCAGCACCAGCGAGATCCCGCCGCTCGCGGCGCTGGCCGAACAGGCCGGGGTGACGCTGTTCGCAACCTGGCATTCACGGTATGCGCCCGCGGTCGAGCCGGCGCGCAAGTGGCTGGCCGAGCGGACGATCCGGTCGGTGCTGGTCCAGTGGAAAGAGGATGTGCGGCATTGGCATCCGGGCCAGGACTGGATCTGGGAGCCGGGCGGCTTCGGCGTGTTCGACCCGGCGATCAATGCGCTCTCGATCGTCACGCGCATCCTGCCGCGGCCGTTCGCGCTCGAATCAGCGACGCTCGACGTTCCCTCGAACCGTGATCAGCCGGTGGCGGCGGAATTGTCATTTACCGACACCATCGGCACGCCGATCCGCGCCGAGCTCGATTTCCTGCAGACCGGCCCGCAGAGCTGGGACATCCATGTCGACACCGATAACGGCATGCTCACCCTGTCCGGCGGCGGCAAGCTCATGACGCATAACGGCCGCGTCATGCTGGACGCGCACGAGGCGGAATATCGCGGCCTGTACCGGCAATTCGTTTCGCTGGTCGGGCGCGGCGAGAGCGACGTCGACATCTCGCCGCTGGCGCATGTCGCGGACGCCTTCATGCTCGGACGCCGGCGCACCGTGGCACCATTCGACTGGAACCCGGCATGAGCATCACCCGCACCCCGTTCGGCACGCTTCCGGATGGCAGGCCGGTCGAGGCGATCCGCCTTTCCGGTGATGGTATCGACGCCACCATCCTGACCTGGGGCGCCACATTGCAGGCGCTCGAGGTGCCGGACTGGAACGGCACGATGGGCGACGTCGTACTCGGTCATGATGATCTGGCCTCGTATGTCGCGACGCGGCGATTTTTCGGCGCGACCATCGGGCGCTATGCCAACCGCATCGCCGGTGGCCGTTTCGAACTCGCCGGCGAGACTGTGGTGGTGCCTGCAAATGACGGCGTGCATGCGCTGCATGGCGGTGCCACCGGGTTCGACCAGCATGTCTGGAATGTCGCCTCGATCAGCGACGCGCCGCACCCGTCGGTGACGCTGACGCACACCAGCCCGCACGGCGAGAACGGCTTTCCGGGAACGGTCGAGGCGAGCGTCACCTACGCGTTGACCGGCCGCGGCGTGCTGTCGATGGAGTTTGCAGCCACCACCGATCGCACCACGGTCGTTTCCCTCACCAACCACAGCTATCTCAACCTGGGCGGCGTGCTCGGCGGCGGCGACATTCTCGGTGATCTGCTGACCGTGGATGCCGGCGCGTACCTCGCCATCGACCCGAACGCGATTCCACTGCTGCAGCCACCGATGCCGGTCGACGATACGCCGTTCGATTTTCGCGAGCCGCGCAAAATCGGCGCGCGGATCCGCGAGCCGCACAGCCAGCTGCATAACGGCCACGGCTACGACCATAATTTCTGCCTGAGCGACGCGGCCGGCGTTCGGTTCGCCGCACGGGTGGAATCGCCGCGTAGCGGACGGATCATGGAACTGTTCACCGACCGGCCAGGCTTGCAGGTGTACTCGGGCAACTATCTCGACGGCACCGCAACCGGCAAGGGCGGTTGGCAATATCGGCAATCCGACGCGCTGTGCCTGGAACCGCAGGTATGGCCGGACACGCCGAACCGGCCGGATTTCGGCAGCGCCGTGCTCGAGCCCGGCGAGGCCTATTCGCACCACTCGATCTACCGTTTCTCGGCCGCCTGATGACCAGCCACAGCACGCCCTCGACCCCGCGCCGGCTGCGCTCGCAGGCCTGGTTCGACAACCCCGACAATATCGACATGACGGCGCTGTATCTCGAGCGCTACATGAATTTCGGGCTGAGCCTTGAGGAGCTGCAGAGCGGCCGGCCGATCATCGGCATCGCCCAGACCGGTTCGGATCTGTCGCCGTGCAACCGGCACCATATCGAACTCGCCGCCCGCGTGCGCGAGGGCATCCGCGAGGCCGGCGGGATCGCCATCGAGTTTCCGGTGCATCCGATCCAGGAAACCGGCAAGCGGCCGACTGCCGGGCTCGATCGCAACCTGGCCTATCTCGGGCTGGTGGAGATCCTGTACGGCTATCCGCTCGACGGTGTCGTGCTGACCATCGGCTGCGACAAGACCACGCCCGCCTGCCTGATGGCGGCGGCGACGGTGAATATCCCGGCGATCGCGCTGTCGGTCGGGCCGATGCTGAATGGCTGGTTTCGCGGCGAGCGCACCGGATCCGGCACCATCATCTGGAAGGCGCGCGAGTTGCTCGCCACCGGCGCCATCGACCAGGCGGGTTTCGTGAAGCTGGTGGCCTCGTCCGCACCGTCGACAGGCTACTGCAACACGATGGGCACGGCGACGACGATGAACTCGCTGGCAGAAGCGCTCGGCATGCAGCTGCCCGGCTCGGCAGCGATCCCGGCGCCGTATCGCGACCGCCAGGAAATCTCGTACCGCACCGGCCTGCGCATCGTCGACATGGTGCGCGAGGACCTGAAGCCGTCCGACATCATGACGCGCGACGCCTTCATCAATGCGATCCGGGTCAACAGCGCGATCGGCGGGTCGACCAACGCGCCGATCCACCTGAACGCGCTGGCGCGTCACATGGGCGTCGAGTTGTCGATCGAGGATTGGCAGACGTTCGGAGAAATGATCCCGCTGCTGGTCAACCTGCAGCCGGCCGGGGAGTATCTCGGCGAGGATTACTACCATGCCGGCGGCGTGCCGGCGGTGGTGAACCAGCTGATGGGACAAGGGCTGATCGCCGAACACGCAATGACGGTGAATGGCCGCAGCATCGGCGAGAATTGTCGCGACACGGTGATCGAGAACGAGGCGGTGATCCGCCCGTTCGACCGTCCGCTGAAAACCCACGCCGGTTTCCGGGTGCTGCGCGGCAACTTGTTCTCGTCGGCGATCATGAAGCTCAGCGTGATTTCCACCGAGTTCCGCGAACGCTATCTGTCCAACCCCGACGATCCGGACGCCTTCGAGGGCCGCGCCGTGGTGTTTGACGGGCCCGAGGACTACCACGCGCGCATCGACGACCCTGCCCTTGCCATCGACGAGCACACCGTGCTGTTCATGCGCGGTGCCGGCCCGATCGGTTATCCGGGTGCAGCCGAGGTGGTGAACATGCGGGCACCCGACTACCTCATCAGTGCCGGCATCACCGCCCTCGCCTGTGTCGGCGACGGACGGCAATCCGGCACGTCGGCCTCACCCTCGATCCTGAACGCATCGCCGGAGGCCGCCGCCGGTGGTGGCCTGGCGCTGCTGCGGACCGGCGATCGGGTGCGGATCGACCTGAAGCGCGGCACCGCCGACATGCTGCTGAGCGAGGACGAGCTCGGCGCGCGTCGGCTGGCGCTGAACGCCGCCGGCGGCTACGTTTATCCGGCGCACCAGACCCCCTGGCAGGAGATCCAGCGTGGCATGGTCAGCCAACTCGAGGACGGTGCCGTGCTCGAGCCGGCCGTCGGATACCAGCGTATCGCCCAGAACAAGGGACTCCCGCGGGACAACCACTAAGCCGCGGGACCCGAGCGACGGGCGCAATTGACTACGATCGGTTTGGCAACGACCATGCGATCGCAACAACACAGGGAGCGAAACATGAAACTCTTCAACACGATGGTCTCGGTGCTGGCACTGAGCGTAGCGACGGCCGGTTTCGGCGGTGGCGCTGCCCATGCACAGGACAAGGGCGCGGTCGGCATTGCGATGCCGACGAAATCCTCGGCACGCTGGATTGCCGACGGCGACAATATCGTGAAGCAGCTGAAGGCGCACGGCTACACGACGGACCTGCAGTACGCGGATGACGACATCCCCAACCAGCTCTCGCAGGTCGAGAACATGGTGACCAAGGGTGACAAGGTTCTCGTGATCGCCTCGATCGACGGCACCACCCTGTCCGACGTGCTGAAGCAGGCAGCCGCCCGCGGCGTCAAGATCATCGCCTATGACCGGCTGATCCGCGGCACCCCGAACGTCGATTATTATGCCACGTTCGACAACTTCAAGGTCGGCGTGCTGCAGGCGCAGTCGCTGGTCGACGGGCTTGGCCTGGCATCCGGCAAGGGTCCTTTCAACATCGAGCTGTTCGGCGGCTCGCCCGACGACAACAACGCGTATTTCTTCTATAATGGCGCGTTGTCGGTGCTGAAGCCGTATCTCGATAGCGGGAAGCTCGTGGTCCGCAGCGGCCAGATGGGAATGGACAAGGTGTCGACCCTGCGCTGGGACGGCGCCACCGCCCAGGCCCGCATGGACAACATCCTGAGCGCCTATTACACCGACAAGCATCTCGACGCGGTGCTGTCGCCGTATGACGGTATCTCGATCGGCATCATCTCGTCGCTGAAGGGCGTAGGCTACGGCAGCGGCGATACCAAGATGGCGCTGGTCAGCGGGCAGGATTGCGAAATTCCGTCGATCAAGGCGATCATCGCCGGCGAGCAGTTTTCCTCGATCTTCAAGGATACCCGCCTGCTGGCGAAAGTGACCGTCGACATGGTGGATGCGATGATGAGCGGCAAGCCGGTCGTCACCAACGACACCACCAGCTACAATAACGGCGTCAAGGTGGTGCCGTCCTATCTGCTCAAGCCGGTCGTCGTCGAGAAGAACAACGTCGACGACGTGCTGGTGAAGAGCGGCTACTACACGCAAGCCCAGCTCAACTGACAGACGAACTCCGTCCGGCAGCCCATGCTGCCGGACGGACCATTGGTAGGCCAAACGATGAACGCCATTCTCGAGATGCGTGGCATCAGCAAGAACTTCACCGGCGTGAAGGCGCTGAGCGACGTCAGCCTCTCCGTGGAGCACGGCGAGATCCACGCGTTGTGCGGCGAGAACGGTGCCGGAAAATCGACGCTGATGAAGGTGCTGAGCGGCGTGCATCCGTTCGGCAGCTATGACGGCCAGATCCTGTATGACGGCGTCGAGCGGCATTTCCGCGACATCAACGATTCCGAAGCCCTCGGCATCATCATCATCCACCAGGAATTGGCGCTGATCCCGCTGCTCTCGATCGCCGAGAACATCTTCCTCTCCGCACCCCCATCGAAATACGGCGTGATCGATCGCGACGAGGTCTGGCGCCGGTCGCGCGAGCTGCTTGCAAAGGTCGGGCTGAACGAAAGCCCCGATACGCTCGTCACCAATATTGGCGTCGGCAAGCAGCAGCTGGTCGAGATCGCCAAGGCGCTGTCCAAGGACGTCAAGCTGCTGATCCTCGACGAGCCCACCGCCAGCCTGAACGAGACCGACAGCGCCGCCCTGCTCGACCTGCTGGTCGAGTTCCGCGAGCAGGGCATCTCGTCGGTGCTGATCTCGCACAAGCTGAACGAGGTCTCGCGCGTCGCCGACCGCATCACGGTGCTGCGCGACGGCCGCTCGGTCGACACCATCGACAGCCGCGGCCACGCCGTCGAGGAGGACCGGATCATCCGCAAGATGGTCGATCGCGACCTCGAGCACCGCTATCCGACCCACACGCCCGCCGTCGGCGAGGTCATGCTGAAGGTCGAGAACTGGTCGGTGTATCACCCGATCCATGCCGAGCGGCAGGTGATCCGCAACGTCGATTTCGAGGTCCGCCGCGGCGAGATCGTCGGCATCGCCGGGCTGATGGGCGCCGGTCGCACCGAGTTCGCGATGAGCCTGTTCGGCCGTTCGTACGGCCGCAAGATCACCGGCCGCGCGACCCTGAACGGACGCGAGCGCGACCTCTCCACGGTCAGCCGCGCGATCGAGGCCGGCCTCGCCTACGTCACCGAGGACCGCAAGGCGCTCGGGCTGCTGCTTGCCGAGGACATCCGCAAGAACGTCACCCTGTCGAACCTGGACGGCGTCTCGCATGGCACCGTCATCGACGACATCGCCGAGCTCAAGGTGGCGAACGACTACCGCGCCCGCATGCGGATCCGCTCCTCGAGCGTGTACCAGGAGACCGGCAAGCTGTCCGGCGGCAACCAGCAGAAGGTGGTGCTGTCGAAATGGCTGTTCACCGGTCCGGAGGTGCTGATCCTGGACGAGCCGACCCGAGGTATCGATGTCGGCGCCAAGTACGAGATCTACTGCATCATCCAGGAACTGGCGGACGCCGGAAAAGCCGTGGTGTTCATCTCGTCGGAAATGCCCGAGCTGCTCGGCGTCTGCGACCGCATCTGCGTCATGAACGAAGGCCGTTTCGTCGGTGAGTTCTCCGCCGCCGAGGCCACACAGGAAAAGATCATGCGCTCGATCATGCGCAACGGGAGGATGGAATGAGCGACAACGTCGTCGCGCCGGAGATTGCGGCCGGCGCCCTGCCCGGCACCCCGACGGGAGTGGCGCCCGGATCCGGCAGCGGTGTCCACGGGCATCTGGGGTTCCTGAAGAACAACCTGCGCGACTACGGCATGCTGATGTCGCTGTTCGCGATCATGCTGTTCTTCGAGTTCATGACCGGCGGCACCCTGCTGCGGCCGCTCAACCTCACCAACCTGGTGCTGCAGAACAGCTACATCGTCATCATGGCGCTGGGCATGCTGCTGGTCATCGTGTCCGGCCATATCGACCTGTCGGTGGGCTCGGTCGCCGGTTTCGTCGGCGCCGCGGCGGCCGTGATGATGGTGAACTACCACCTGAACTTCATCCCGGCGACGATCCTGTGCCTCGCCTTGGGCGGGTTGATCGGTGCCGCGCAAGGCTACTGGATCGCCTATTTCAAGATCCCGTCCTTCATCGTCACGTTGGCCGGAATGCTTGTGTTCAAGGGCCTGGCGCTGGCGTTGCTGCAGGGCCAGTCGGTCGGGCCGTTCTCGCTGATCTTCCAGAAGCTGTCATCGGGCTTCATCCCGGAGATCCTGCCGAACACCGGCCGCCATTACCCGACCTCGGTGCTGATCGGCGTGATCATCGCACTGGGCCTGGTCTATATGCAGACCCGCACGCGGACGCGGCAGAAGCGGCACGGCATGGATGTCGAGCCGACCGTGCTGTTCACCATCAAGAACGCCGTGCTGTTCGGCGTCATGGTCTATCTCACGACACTGATCGCCTCGCATCGCGGGCTGCCCAACGTGCTCGTGATCATGATGATCCTGATCGCGATCTACGCCTTCCTGACCGCCCGCACCACGATCGGCCGGCAGATCTATGCGGTCGGCGGCAACGTGCGCGCAGCCAAGCTGTCCGGCATCAAGACCGAGCGGCTGACCTTCCTCACCTTCGTCAACATGGGCATGCTGGCGGCCCTCGCCGGGCTGGTGTTCGCGGCCCGCCTCAACACCGCGACGCCGAAGGCCGGCCAGGGCTTCGAGCTCGACGTCATCGCCGCCTGCTATATCGGTGGCGCCTCCGCCTATGGCGGCGTCGGCAAGGTGGCCGGTGCGGTGATCGGCGCGTTCATCATGGGCGTGATGAACAACGGCATGTCGATCCTGGGCATCGGCATCGACTACCAGCAGGTGCTCAAGGGCTTGGTGCTGCTCGGCGCCGTCTGCATCGACGTCTATAACCAGAAACGCTAGCACGCCCGGGCCGCCCACAAGCCAGCGTGATGCGACGCACGCGCTGCCTGGCCCTATAGCCTGCTGACGGTTCGATGCGGGTGGATGCGGGTCGCCGGACCACACCACCGCAACGCGACCGTCCTGGCTTCAACCCAACGCGTTACGGGGTGTTACCGGATCGAGTTGGCCAGGGAGTGGGCTGTGGACGCGACGTACGGGAAAGGTGACCGCGACCCTGGGCTCGATCTGAGCCTGTTCAGGGCGGCGATCGAGGCGATCGACGACACCGTGATCGTCACCTCCGCCGATCTCGACGCGCCTGGTCCCCTGATCGAGTACGTCAACCCGGCGTTTTCCCGAATGACAGGATATGCGCCCGAAGAGGTGATCGGGCGGTCGCCGCGTCTGCTGCAGGGTCCCGCGACCGATCGGTCGGTGCTGGACCGCATGCGTGCGGATCTCGAGGCCGGGCGCACGTTCTACGGCGAGGCGATCAATTATCGCAAGGATGGCGAGCCCTACGTCATCGACTGGCTGGTCATGCCGATCCGGGATGAGGCAGGGCGGGTGACGCGGTGGCTTTCGAGCCAGCGTGACGTGACCGAGCGCCGCCGCCTCGAGACCCGACAGGATGCCCTGCTGACCGAGCTGCAACATCGCACCGGCAACCTGATGGCCACCGTCACCGCGATCGCGCAGCAGACATTGGCCACCAGCAGCGTCTCGTTCGAGAGCTTCCGCACGCGCTTCAGCAGCCGGATCGGCGCCCTCGCCCGGGCCCAGGGGATGCTCAGTGAGGCCGAGCGGCAGCCCGTCAGGATGGCGGAACTGATCAGCGGCGAGCTGCGTGCGTGCGGGCATGATCCGCAATCGGATCAGATCGAGCTCGACGGTCCGGACGTGGCCATTCCCGAACACGCGCTGCAGCTGCTCACGCTCGGCCTGCACGAGCTCATCCACAACGCGGGACATGATGGCGCGCTCGCCACCCCCGCCGGCCGCCTGGCCGTGCGCTGGCACCTGGCCGGAGCGCCCTCGGTCATCACGCCCCCGGTCATCACGACGAGCGCGCCTCGTGATGCACCCCGCGACCCCGCAGCAGGCGCCACGCACCTGATGCTCGACTGGCACGAGCACGGTGTGCCGCCGTCGCCCGACGACGCATCGGAAGCGTTGCGCAGCTATGCCCGCAAGCTGATCGAGCGCGCCCTGCCCTTCACCCTCGGCGCGCGGACCAGCTACGAGCACCGGGACGGCGAGATCCGCTGCCTTCTGGATCTGCCGCTGCGGCCGACCCCGCGCGCAGCCTAGAGCATCATCCGATCGACCGCGCTTCTCGAACGGATAAAAGATGCTCGCCTAAACAACGAACTAGAGTTTTTCCTGGTCCCTTTCGACTGGGCAAAGTGCTAGCGGCGGGACGCAGTGGACGGGATCGCCGGGTCGGCGGATAATTGAGGCCCGGTCACGCCCGACCGGAGAGACCGTTCCCGATGAACAACAGCTTCTTCGAGCAGCGCAATGGCGGTCCGCCGCGCAGCCTGCTGCCTTCCGTCATCAGCCCGAAACTGATCGCCGTCAGCCTGGCCGCGATCCTGGTTGCCGCCGGCATCTTCAGCTGCGGCTACACGGTGTCGCCGAACGAGCGCGCCGTGGTCACCAACGCCGGCGCGTATGCCGGGACCGCGGATCCCGGGTTCCACCTGAAATGGCCGATCATCGGCGAGGTGCATTACTTCAGGACCGACACGCAGCAATTCGAGACGCCGCAGCTCAACACCTACACCGTCGACAACCAGGAAATCGACGCGACGCTCACGGTGCAGTTCCAGATCCCGGTCGACGAGGTCGGCTACATCTACGCGCACAACCAGGGCTACGAGCAGAACCTGCTTTCCATGGTGGTCAATGAGTGGAAGATCGCCGCCGGCACGGTGAATGTGAGCGACGTTGCGAGCAATCGCGGCGTGCTGGTGAAGCGGGTCGACACGACGGTGAAAGAGCGTGCCAAGGCGCTGTATCATCTCGACGTCACCGACGTGCAGCTGACCAATCTCGATTACGCGCAGAGTTTCCGCGAGGCGCAGGCGCAGGCGTCGGTGGTGAAAACCCAGGTCGAGCAGGCGCAGGGTCTGCAGCGCAAGGCGCAGATCGAGGCCGACACTGCCAAGATCGTCGCCGCGGGCCTGGCCAACCAGGCGATCGAGCAGGCGCGTGGTCTTGCGGAGGCCACCAAGCTGCAGGCGGATGCGACCTCGTATGCCACCCAGAAGAACGGCGAGGCGCAGGCGCGTGCGGCGCAACTGCTGTCGGGTGCGGTCGCGGCCAACCCGGCGCTGGTGGATTACACCCGCGCGCAACGCTGGGACGGCAAGCTGCCGACCTCCGTCTATGCCAGCGCGCCGATCCCCTTCCTGCAGACGGGTCACTAGCCGCGGGCGCTGAGCCGGCGGTGAGTTGCCGGTGATCGCCACGCCCGAGACGCCGGCAAGACCAGGTGAGCGGCTCGCGACGACCGGCATCTTCCTGGTCAACGGGCTGGGCATCGGCGCCTGGGCGTCGTGCATCCCGTGGCTGCGCGCGGAGTTCGGGCTGTCCACCGGACTCCTCACGCTGGTGCTGCTGGGGTTCGCCGCCGGCGCCGTGCTGGCGATGCCCCTCGCCGGCCTGCTGGCCCCGCGTCTCGGCACCGGCCGCGCGACCACGCTGTCCGCGGCGGGCTTCGCGCTCTCGCTGCCGCTGCCGGCACTGGCGGGCGGGGGCGGCTGGCTGATCGCCGCGGCCGTGATGCTCGGTGCGACCAACGGTGCGCTCGACGTCTCGATGAATGCCGAGGCCAGCCGCATCGAGCAACGCCAGGGCCGGGCCATCATGTCGTCGTTCCACGCCGCGTTCAGCGGTGGCGGCCTGGCGGGTGCGGCCCTCGGCGCCGGCCTGGTCGCCCTGCATGCCGGCGGGCTCGCGGTGCTCTGGGCGGCGTCGGTCCTGGCGCTGATCGCGGCCGGGATCGGGCGGCGGGTGCTGGGGATCGGCCAGGTCGCGAGCGGGGGTGCCGGCTTGCGGTTGCCGGCCGGTTCGGTGCTGCCGCTCTGTGCGTGCGCCCTGCTCTGCATGCTGTGCGAGGGCGCGATGACCGACTGGAGTGCGGTCTATCTCGCCACCGTCGCCGGCGCCCGACCTGCCGCTGCCGTCGCGGGATTTGCTGCGTTCTCGGGTGCCATGCTGCTCGGCCGGCTGACCGGCGACGGGGTGGTGCGGGCGTTGTCGCGGACGAGAGTGGTGCGGCTCGGTGCAGCCCTGGCGGCGGCCGGCCTGGCGCTTGCGGCCGTGGTCCCGGAGGTGGTGCCGGCGACGATCGGCTTCGGCCTGGTCGGGCTCGGCCTGTCGAACGTCGTCCCGGCGATCTTCAGCGCTGCCGGCGAACGCGGCGCCTCACCCGCGGCCGGCATCGCGATGGCGGCGACCGCGGGCTATGCGGGCTTCCTGATCGGGCCCCCGGTGGTGGGCACGATCGCCACCGGTTTCGGCCTGCGCGCCAGCATGCTGCTGCTGGCACTTGCCGCGCTCGCGATCCTGGTGCTGGCCGGGATGTTCCGGGACCGTCGCGCGGCAGCCCAGAGCTTTTCGGAACCCTGATACTCGACGAGCCTCATTTTACCTTTCCAGACCGGACTCGATACGACACGTAGACGAACAGCTTGAGCGGCTGGGTTTGGCCGAAAGCGGTAGGTCCGCTTTGGACTTGGAACTTGCGCGAAAACAGACTCTCACGCTCAGGCTTCTTGGTTGGTCTTTGACGCTTAGAACGTTCGGATGTGGCCAATCGGTCCTGGCGAGCAAGATGGATGCAGCCTTAGGCGGCCATACCTCGCCTATCGGCGCGGCTTACCCAATCGATAACTGCGTTGATGAAACACCACACACCACCAACTTCTGGTCGAATGTATGACGACTTGTTCGGGTTGTCGCCGAGTTTACGTAGCATCGCAATGGTCCAATCTGTTTTCTTCCCCGGCACTTCTAGCTCAGCCAGCCAGTTTTCCACCTCGCCGTGGGGAACAACAAAAATCCCGTAGGCAGCAAGCGACGCAAGATGATCCTTCGCCGCTTCGTGGTCCTGCCCGATCAACACGTTTATTCCTCCATTTACCTTGAATTTAGTGTCTGTCTCGGTCAGCCGACGAGCGATCTCCGCCCGATGCTGACCCAAACTCTGATGCGATGCGTCGGGGACACCCGCAGCTCTGTAGATCGACGTCCAGTCGCTTCCACCGCTGTTGAGGACGTCGACGTCCATGATAAGGGCGGCAGGAACCCCAAAGCGGCGGAGTGGGCCAGCGATAACCGCACATGTTTGCCAGTTCTGTGCGTTAACGAAAAGGATCGTTGGTATGCTCTCGTTCTCGGCCGCTATGCGGGCATATATCTCGGCATAGAAGGCACGGTCGTTCTCAGACTCTGTGACAATTACTCCGTCATAGAACAACGAACTGAGCGCATTAGCGCTGCGCATCAAAGGGTTCAGGAAAGCCGCTCGCAGCTCGTGTTGATTGATCAGACGTCCTTGAGATTGACCGTTCGAATATGATAGGCGAACCACCTGGACCTGTTCTTCGGCCTGAACGCAGCCCATCAGGAAGTCGGCGCTGTGCGTGGCAGCGAAGAGCGAGATGTCACGTTCTCGCGCAAGCTCGCTCACTTGCCGACCAAGCTTTCGAGCCATCGGTGGGTGTAGAAAGGCTTCCGGCTCATCAAGCAGTACAGTGTGGAGGTAATCTGCCGTCATCGCGAGCAAAATGCCGACATACGCTTGTATTCCGTCGCTTGCGTCCTGGATTGGAAGTGCTGCGCCGAAATACGCTAGCGCGTCATCGTCGAAGGAGCGTTCCAGGCCAGTGGGCGGGTTCTTCGAGAGGCGAACGTGGATATGATTGGCTTCGGTCGCATCGAACGCTACATAGAGACCAGTAGCGCTAAGCACGCGCCGTTGGAGTGCTCCTCGGTCGCCGCTGTCCTTGACGAAGTGCTGAAACAGGTTTGAGGCAGCCGCTTTCCAGTCGCCGGCAGGCTGCGTTCTAACCAGGTCGAAGCGAGATCGACCGTCAAGTCGAAGCGTGCCCAAGGGAAAGGTGGATGAAGAAAAGTTGGCCGGATGTTCGCGTTTTCTCACTTGGTCAATGAGCTGTTGTGGCAAGTGGCCCATCTGAAATCCAATGGCATTCCGAAGCTGGAACTGCATACTTCGCCCGTCCCAGCCGCTCTTTACTAGGTAGGCCTCCAGACCTTCGGGCGACGGCCAGTCGACCTCAACATCCGCAAGGATTTTCTGATTCTCGCTGCCAACCCATCCGCCTATTTCGCGCAATGCCAGACTTTTCCCGGAGTTGTTAGGTCCCACGAACACGGTCACGCCGCGGGTCGTCAGGCGGATACTGGGACTATGAGTGAACTTCAGCGCGATCGATCGAGCTCGACCGGGAATGATGTTTCTCTCGGCTCGATCTGACTTAACTACCGGCACACGCAGTCTCCAGACAATGGTGCTAGACATCAGCTACGTAGCTGCAGGTTGATCCGCACGGTTCGATCAAGTGTCTCATGGAGCAAACAGGTTCGAAAGGGCCCGACTCTTTGACTCCTGCCCAGCTTCAAGCAAAATCCAGCTTCGGAAACGATCTGAGCACGCGCATGCAGAGGGTTTGGATGTAAGCGGTCAGTGCTCGCACCCTTGCGTCTAATCACGGAGGTAGACGCCCTCTAGTATCGTCTTGCCATGCTTGGTTTACGTGAGCGAGGTCAGGAACGCCTGCTTACGGTGGGTACTTCCACCATTAGCCCGGACAATAGGGCTCTTTGTTAAACCGCGCGCTTCAGAGTGCCTCCAGGTCCTTCCAACCGCTAGGCTTTGAGTGAGCCCCAAAGCGCGTGTCCGCTCTGGGGAACGGTAGAAGAGTGGGTCAACGTCCGCTTCTGGCGCATAGCAGCCGGTATTCGCATGCCAATCATTGGCGGCGCTCGAGTTTTGATCAACCCTGTCCAGATATTACAGTGGCACAGGATATCCGCTTAACGATCGCGATCCTCCCCATTACGCCGGCCTGATCGGCGCGGCCCCTCCAGTGCGCGGTGCAGCAAAGCCCAGGCTTGCATGCACGGCACTCGGGTGGCGCACCTTCGACGGGCGTCCTTCGGTGCGCATTCGCCGGTCCGCCTCGTCCCAGTCCGGCAGCGCGTCGGCGTCCTGGGTCCAGTGCACGATGCTGGCCTCGTCGCACCAGTGCTGCAGCTTCGACATCGCCTTGCCATGTGCGCCACCCACGATGTAGGCGCGCATCGCGGCCTGGTCCCGCCACAGCGTCATGGTCCAGAAGGTCAGCTTGCGGTCCGGCAGCAGGGAGCCGTTCAGGAAACCGCTCGCCTGCCTGCACTGGCGCTGGGAGCCGATCGCCTGCACAGCGAACCCTGGCATGAAACGCCACGAACGGATCCGCAGCCGCGTGATGCTGACGAAGGTCATCGCGGTTCTCTCCAGCTCATCACCGGATCATCCTGGCCGAGAAACCTGCGCAGCCTCAACCCCGGGCCGGGGCAGCCGCTACGACCGCCCCCGCTTCGCCGCAGTCTGCTTGCCGAGATCGCGCATCGCCACGACCAGGCTCATGTGGCGCATCAGCAGCTGGTGCGGCAGCGTCGGCAGGTAGATGCGGATGACCTCGAGCTTCTTCGACGGCGGCAATGCCGCGAACGCCGTCCGCGGGCTCGAAGCATCGTCGCCACTGCCGTAGCTCCGCGCGACCGCGGCCATCACCTCGTCCGGGATCGACGCCAGGAACGCCTTCTGCGCCGGGTCGAGCGCGGTGTCGCGCAGCGGTCCGGACAGCGTCCGGTGCTCGGCGACCTTGGGCGGCTGATACGGCTTCAACTGGCTCAGCTGGAACTCGATCTCGACGCCGTTGGCCTGCATGACATAGGCCGTGGTGCCGTCGATATCGACGAGCTTGCCGTCATGCGAGCCGGCCAGGTCCGAGACGTGGTCGCCAACCGATACAGACGCCATCACGAAACTCCGATCGCCCGCGGAACAGGAGCGGCAAAGGCGCACGGATGCGAGCGCCGCGCAACCTCCGGAACCGAAGCCCAGCTCCGGTGCCCAGCCCCCGGGATCAGGCCCCCGGGATTGGGCCCCGGTGCTCAACCCGGGACCTCGTCCGCCAGCAGCGCCCAGCGTTCATGGTCGCGCCAGGTGCCGTCGATCCGCAGGTAGCGCGGCGAGAACCCCTCCAGCCGGAAGCCCAGCCGCCGCACCAGCGCGATCGAGGCCCGGTTGGCGGGCTGGATGTTCGCCTCCAGGCGATGCAGCCCGACCTCCTCGAAGGCGACACCGATCGCAGCGCGCACCGCCTCCGTCATCAGGCCGCGGCCGGCGAATTCCGCCATTCCGTAATAGCTTAGATACGCGCTGCAGAAACTCCCCAGGACGATCTGGCTCAGCTCCACCACGCCCACGAGACTTCCGGACGCCGTCTCGCGCGCAACCAGGCAGACATGCGCACCGCCGGCGATCGTCCGGGCGCGGTTCTCGAATCCCGCCAGGTCGGTAAAAGGATGCACCCACGGCGCGTGATGGTCGCGGTTGGCGAGATTGGTCCGGATCAACTCGGCGGCGTCGGAGCGGTCGAGCCGCGTCAGCGTGATGCGTGCCATGGACGTGACGATTACCGGAAAAGGACGACCGTGTGACCCGCCTGCTGACCCGCCGCCACCTTGCCCTCGGCCTGACCACCCTGGTCGGCACCGCCTCCATCCCCGCCTGGCTCGCCCATGCCGCCCCGGGCGAGGCAGCGATCGCCGCCATCGAGGCGCGTCATGGCGGCCGGCTCGGCGTGTTCGTCCTGGACACCGGATCGGGCCGGACGCTGGCGCACCGTGCCGACGAGCGCTTCCTGCTGGCCAGCACCTTCAAGGGCCTGCTCGCGGCGATGCTGCTCTCGCGCGTCGATGCCGGCCGGGACGCGCTCGACAACCCCGTCCGGTATGGCGCCAAGGACCTCCTGCCCGCCTCCCCGGTGACGACGGCGCATGTGCAGCAGGGCGTCCTGACCGTCGGCGAGCTCACCGCGGCGATCCTGCAATACAGCGACAACACCGCCGCCAACCTGCTGCTGGCGCGCGTCGGTGGCCCGGCCGGCCTGACCGCCTATGTCCGCGGCCTCGGCGACCCGGTGACGCGCCTCGACGATGACGAGCCGAATGTCGGCATCCGGCGCGGCGACCTGGACACCACCACGCCCCGCGCCATCGTCGGCTCGGCGCGGACGGTGCTCCTGGGCAACGCGCTCGGTGTCGGCGCGCGGACGCAGCTAGAACGCTGGATGGACTCCAACGTGGTCGGCCGCACCCGCCTGCGCGCCGCATTCCCGCCTGCCTGGACCGCCGGCGACCGCACCGGAACCGCCGACGGCATCTGCAACGACTATGCGATCGCCCGCCGGCCGGGCAAGCCGCCGCTGCTGATGGCCGCCTATTACGACGCGCCGGGACAGGAGATGGCGCCGCAGGAGGCGGTGCTGCGCGAGGTGGGCCGCGCGATCGTCGCCTGGGCGGGCTGACCCGATCCCTCAGGCAGCGCGGGCCAGGCTGAACTCCGACCAGGCTTCCGACAGCGCCGACACCAGCACCTCGATATCGGCATCGCTGTGCAACGGGGTCGGGGTGATGCGCAGCCGCTCGGTGCCGCGCGGCACGGTCGGATAATTGATCGGCTGCACGTACACCCCGTGCCGGGTCAGCAGCTGCTCGGAGATCAGCCGCGCCTGCACCGGGTCCCCGACCATCACCGGGATGATGTGGCTGGGGTTGGCCAGATGCGGCAGGCCCTCCTCGTTGAGCCGGCGTCGCACCCTCGCCACGCGTTCCGCGTGGGCGGCGCGCTCGGTCGTGCTGGTGCGCAGGTGGCGGACACTGGCAAGAGCCGCCGCTGCCACTGCGGGCGGAAGTGCGGAGGAGAAGATGAAGCCGGACGCGAACGAGCGTACGAAGTCGCACAACGCCGCCGATCCCGCGATATAGCCGCCGACCACGCCGTATCCCTTGGCCAGCGTACCCTCGATCACCGTCAGCCGGTGACCGACCCCGTCGCGATCGGAAATGCCGCCGCCCTGGGCGCCGTACAGCCCGACGCCGTGCACCTCGTCGAGATAGGTCATCGCCTGGTGACGCTCGGCGACGTCGCACAACTCGGCCAGGGGGGCGATGTCGCCATCCATCGAATAGACGCTCTCGAACGCCACGATCTTCGGCACGTCGCGCGGCAACGACGCCAGCACGCGCTCCAGGTCGGCCGGGTCGTTGTGACGGAAGATGTGCTTCGGCGCCCGGCTGTGCCGCATGCCCTCGATCATCGAGGCGTGGTTGGCGGCGTCCGACAGCACGATGCAGCCTGGCATGCGCTGCGCCAGCGTGCCGATCGTCGCCCAGTTTGACATGTAGCCGGAGGTGAACAGCAGCGCCGCCTCCTTGCCGTGCAACGCCGCCAGCTCATGCTCGAGAGCCACGTGCTGCGGGCTGGTGCCGGAGATGTTGCGGGTCCCACCGGCGCCGGCGCCGTAGCGCTCGGTGGCCTCCGTCATGGCCCTCAGGACCGTCGGGTGCTGCCCCATGCCGAGATAATCGTTCGAGCACCAGACGGTGACGTCGCGGCCGATGCCGTGATGGAAGGCGCGCGGGAAGTGGCCAGCGTGGCGCTCGAGTTCGGCGAAATGGCGGTAATTGCCCTGGCGCTTGAGGTCGGCCAGCTGCTCGCGGAAGAAGCTTTCATACCACATGGCGACGCTCGCAGCTCCTGTCGTGCACGCCCTATGTAGGATGCACGCAGGCGCCGGACGAGCAGGTTCGGGCTATTTCGACTTGATCCACCACTTCACCGGCTCGGGTTCCGGCGCGGCATCGGTGCTGGCCACCTTGCGCACATACTGGCGACGCACCGGACGCGGCGCATCGGGCGCTGGCATCGGCTCGTCCTGGACAGGCGCTGCAGCGAATGGCGGCGGCACCGCGCGTGCCTCCTCGAGCGCCATCTCGAGATGGGCGACGCGTGTCTGGCACGTCTGCAGGCTCAGCTTCAGCTCGCGAACGGCGGCCTCCGCCTCGGTGCGGGTTTGCCGCTCGCGTGCCAACTCCTCGCGAAGCTGGTCAAGTACGGCAGCATTGTTCTGCACCGGCTGTGCCGGCTGGCGCGGACGCTCGGCATATTCGACCGCCACTTCGCCGTCCTGCACGAACCTGCGGCGCACCACCGGCCGGCCGGACTGGGCGGTGCGTCCCTGGGCGTCCTGGCGTTGGTCCGGCCTGGCGCCACTCCCCAGCCGCAGCAGAGCCTGCCGGACCGCGTCGTCGGACCCGGGCTGGGCCACGCTGCCCACGGGCATGCTCATTTTCGTCGATTGCTCGTCAGGCAAGCTCGATCCTATCGTCGATTGATATGCGGATGCAGACCGCTGGTCTGCGCTGTCCGGCCGTCTGCACGGGACACGCGATCCGTTTGTGAATTCGCGCAACATATGTAAAGACGCGGCTCTTTGCAAGAAGCGGCAGCCGTTCTCTTGTGCAGAGCTGGTACAGGCCGTGGATCACTTCAAGCGATTCCCGTTCGAACGGTGCTGTTCTCCTTCGGCAAGACGGAGAGTCGGCAAACAATCCTGGGGATGATCCGTCGATAGGCGATCCGCCGGCGCTGCGGTAGCGTCCAGAACCACTGCAGGGTGCCGGGATTTGCCCACGCTCCGACCCAGTCTCCGAATCGGCTCGCTCGCGCTGCTGCTGCCGTATCTGCGTCCCTATGTGTGGCGCACGATCGGGGCCACCACCATGCTGCTGCTCGCGGCCGGCCTGGTGCTGGCGCTCGGCCAGGGCGTGCGCCGGCTGATCGACCAGGGCTTCGCCAGTGGCAGCATGCGCCATCTCGACCAGGCCGCACTCGGCATGTTCATCGTCGTGGCAGCACTCGCGGTGGCGACCTTCCTGCGCTTCTACCTGGTGTCGTGGCTGGGCGAGCGCGTCGCCGCCGACCTCCGACGTGACCTGTTCGACCGGGTGATCTCGCTCTCCGCGGAATTCTTCGAGACCGCCCGCACCGGCGACATCCTGACGCGGCTGACCGGCGACATCTCGGTGCTGCAGTCGCTGATCGGCTCGGCGATCTCGCAATGGCTGCGCAACGCCATCCTGCTGCTCGGCGCCCTGGCGATGCTGCTCGTCACCAGCCCGAAGCTCGCCGGCGTGGTGCTGCTGGTGGTGCCGCTCGTGCTGCTGCCGCTGGTGGTGTTCGGGCGTCGCGAGAAGCGGCTGTCGCGCGCGGCGCAGGACCGCGTCGCCGACCTCGGCGCCTATGCGGAAGAGACCGTCAACGCGCTGCGCACCGTGCAGGCCTTCACCCACGAGCCGATCGACCGCGAGCGCTTTGCCGCCGGCATCGAGAGCTCGGTGGCCGCCGCGGTGCGCCGCATCCGCACCCGCGCCACGCTGATCCTGGTGGTGATCCTGCTCGGGTTCGGCGCCATCGTGCTCAGCCTGTGGGTCGGCGGCCGCGACGTCATTGCCGGGCGGCTGAGCGGCGGCGACCTGTCCGCCTTCGTGTTCTATGCGGTGCTGCTGGCAACCTCCGGCGCGCAGATGAGCGAGCTGTGGGGCGAGCTGCAACGCGCCGGCGGGGCCGCCGACCGGCTGCGCGAACTGCTCGACGAGCGGCCGACGGTGCAGGCGCCAGCACATCCGGCGCTGCTGCCCGCGCGCCCTGAAGGCCGCGTCGCCTTCGAGAGCGTGAGCTTCCGCTATCCGACCCGGCCCGACCACGCCGCCCTCGACGGCTTCTCGCTGCAGGTCGCACCCGGCGAGACCGTGGCGCTGGTCGGTCCCTCCGGTGCCGGCAAGACCACGGTACTGCAGCTGCTGCTGCGCTTCTATGACCCGCAATCCGGCGTGGTGCGGCTCGACGGCATCGACGTAGCGACCGTGGATCCGGCCGCGTTGCGCGCGCGGCTCGGCATCGTGTCGCAGGACCCGGCGATCTTCGGCAGCTCGGCACTCGAGAACATCCGATACGGCCGCCCCACCGCCACCGACGACGAGGTCCGTGCCGCCGCCCGCGCCGCCCATGCCGACGAGTTCATCGAGCAGCTGCCGCGCGGCTATGACAGCTCCCTCGGCGAGAAGGGCATCCGGCTGTCCGGCGGCCAACGCCAGCGCATCGCCATCGCGCGGGCGATCCTGCGCGATCCGCCGGTGCTGCTGCTGGACGAGGCGACCAGCGCCCTGGACGCGGCGTCCGAGCAGGCGGTGCAGGATGCGCTGGCAGTACTGTCGCGCAACCGCACCACGCTGGTGGTGGCGCACCGGCTGGCCACCGTGCGCAAGGCCGACCGCATCGTGGTGATCGAGGCCGGCCGGGTGATGGCGGTCGGCACCCACGCGTCGCTCATGCGCGAGAACAGCCTCTATGCCCGCCTCGCCGACCTGCAGTTCCTGCAGCCTGCGTGATCGGCCCGGCCTGACCTGGCCTGGACACGGCCGTGCGGACAGCCGAGGTTGCGGCCCGCATCGCTGAAGCAGGATCCTCCCCTCCCTTGAGAATCATCGTCGCCGGCACGCCGATGGTGGGCCACCTGAACCCGCTGCTGTCGATCGCCACGCTGCTGATGGCGCGCGGCCACGGCGTGACCGGCCACACCGCGAGCGCGCATCGCCACCGGTTCGCGCGGATCGGCGCCGATTTCCACCCCTTCGCCGGCCCGCTGGACCAGGATCTCAGCGATCTCGACACGGTCTATCCCGAGCTCAAGACGCTGGAGGACGGGCCGGAAAAGCTGCGCTACCTGTTCCGGCACGCCTTCATCGAGCGGCTCGGAGCGCAGAGCCTGTCACTGCAGGGACTGCTCAATCAGCAGCCCGCCGACCTGATCCTGTGCGACAATCTGTTCCTCGGCACCTACCCGATGCTGCTCGGGCGCCGGCAGGATCGGCCGGCGGTCGTGCATTGCGGGGTGACGCCGCTCTTCACCACCCGCGACGACGGCGCGCCCAGCGGCATCGGCCTGCCACCGGCGGTGAATGACGAGGACCGGACGCAGTACCGAATGATCCGGCAGATGGTCGGCCGGGAGTTCTCGCACCCGATCCAGCAGGCGTTCGACCAGCAGCTCGAGGCGCTGGGTTGCGCGCCGCCGGCCATGACGCTGAACGATGCCAGCGTCAGCCTGCCCGACCTCTATCTGCAGCCGACGGTCGCCGCCTTCGAGTATCCGCGGGCCGAGCCACCGGCGTCGTTGCGCTTCGTCGGCGCGTTGCCGTTGCCGCAAGCCGACACCCCGCTCCCCGGTTGGGCGCCGGATGTCGACGAAGCCGCGCAAGTTGTGCTGGTCACCCAGGGGACGCTGTCCAACCACGATCTCGGCCAGCTGATCGGCCCGACGATCGAGGCGCTGCGGGATCGGCCGGACGTGCTGCTGGTCGTCACCACCGGCGGCCGGCCGATCGAGGCGGTGCCCGGACCGATCGGCCCGAACGTGCGGCTGGCGGAGTTCCTGCCGTTCGACTGGCTGATGCCCCGCATCGCCCTGCTGGTAACCAATGGCGGCTACGGTACGGTGAACGACGCGCTGAGCCACGGCGTGCCGTTGGTGGTGGCCGGTGCTGCCGAGGACAAGAGCGAGGTCGGTGCCCGGGTCACCTGGAGCGGCGTCGGGATCGGCCTGCGCACCGACACTCCGGACGTGCCGGAGCTGCGCCGGGCGATCGCGAAGGTGCTGGACCAGTCGCAATACCGCGCGGCGGCGCAGCGCATGGCACAGGATTTCCGCCGGCAGGATGTCGAGGCCGAGGTTCCGCGGCTGCTCGAGACGCTCGGCTGATCGGCGCGCGTCAGGCCGAAAGCTTCACCACGGTCAGGGCATAGAGCAACGCCGCCAGCAGCAGCAGCACGACCAGCAGGGTGACAGCACGGCCGCGCCGGCGTCGCAGTATTTCGCCGGCGCTTTCGGCCGCGGTGGGTGGCCTGGTCGGCGCGACCGGCCGAACCGTCTTACGCAATCGCCCGGTCCACGCAGATCGCGATGAACAGCGCCGCCAGATAGAGCAGCGAGAAGCGGAAGGCCTGCCGCGCCGGCTTGTCACCGGTCAGGCTGGTGCCGTCGGCGGTCTGCTCGTCGCGCAGCACCCGCCAGGCGCACACCAGGAAGCCCACATCGAGCAGCGCCGTCGAGACCAGATAGACCGGACCGGTCATGTGCAGGGCCGCCGGCGACAGCGACACGACGGTCAGCACCACCGTGTAGATCAGGATCTGCCAGCGCGTATGCCGGGCGCCGCGGACCACCGGCAGCATCGGCACCCCGGCGCGGCCGTAATCGGCGCAGGCATACAGCGACAACGACCAGAAATGCGGCGGCGTCCAGACGAACACGATGGCGAACAGCAGCACCGGCAGCAGGCCGATCTGCCCGGTCGCGGCGGCCCAGCCGATGATCGGCGGAAACGCCCCGGCAGCCCCGCCGATGACGATGTTCTGCGGCGTCGCCCGCTTCAGCCACATCGTATAGATCAGCACGTAGAACAGGATCGAGAAGGCCAGCCCGGCCGCCGCGACCCAGTTGGTGGCAAGCCACATCAGCACGATCGACAGCACGCTGAGGCCGATGCCGTAGCCGAGCGCGTCGTTCGGGCTCACCCGTCCGGCCGCGACCGGGCGCTTCGCGGTACGGCGCATCAGCTGGTCGATATCGCGGTCGTACCACATGTTGATAGCGCCGGCGCCGCCGGTCGCGATCGCGATGCACAGGATGGCGGTGAACGCCACCAGCGGATGCACATGCACGGGTGCCACGTACAGCCCGATCGCACCGGTGAACACCACCAGCGTCATCACCCGCGGCTTCAGCAGCGCGAACCAGTCGCGCACGTCGGTGCCGAGGCCCGGCCCGAAGGCGGGAACGGGAGTGGCGAGTGTCGTGCTCATGCGAGGGCAGCCTCGGCGAATGTTCCGGCAGGCACCGGCGACGGCACGCTCCATTCGAGCGTCATCGCGCCGGCTCCCCATGGATTGGCGGCGACGCTGCGAGCGCCGCGCAGCGTGATCACGACGATCAGCGCGAACAGCAGCATCGACACACCGACCAGCGACGCCCCGGCCGCAGCGATCGGGCTCTCTGCGCCCAATCCCCCGAAGAGCAACGCCACGCCCGCGAGCAGCGAGACGAACTGCAGCCTGGCCAGGCGCTCCGGATACGGCTTTCCGGTCATCTTGCCGATCCAGTAATAGAATCCGGCAAACAGCGCGAACACCGATGCCAGCGACAGCACGTCATGCAGGGGTGCCAGCGACGCGCCGCCCGCCTCCCGCAGCAGTGCCACCAGACTGCCGACGACCAGCACGACGATGAAGCCGGACGCGAACAGGCCGGGCGCGACAAGCCGCCGAACTCCACCGGCACGCCACAGGGTCAGGGTCCAGCAACCTGCGATCAGCAGCGCCGGCAGCAGCACGGACAGCAGCGCGGCCAGCGGGAACAGGCTGGCCGGCGCCGGCACGCCGCCGTTCAGCAGCTGGTTCGCCCAGAGCAGGAAACCGCTCATCGCCAGCGCCGCCAGGGCAAGGACGACGATCCGCTCGCCGGCCAGCCTGCCGCCGCAGAAGGTCGCGACGATCTGGCTCACCAGCCCAAGGCCGGGCAGGATCATCAGGCAGAAGCCGGGATAGAACAGGAACCGGGCTGCAGCCGGGCTCGCCAGCATGTCCGGACCCGGGCCATGCGTCATCACGAGAGCGGCCGCCATCATCGGCAAGGCGGCGACGGCCAGCGTGCCCGCGATCAGCTGCGACCAGACGAACACCGGCAACGCGCCGAGCGACATGTCCGGCCGGCGCTGGTTCAGGATCGTGGTGACCAGGTTCGCCCCGCACAGCAGCGTCGCCGCTGCGGCCAGGTGCACCGCCAGCGACAGCGTCCAGGCCGGATTGACGGCACCGAGCAGGCCAACCAGCGTCAGCACGAAGCCCGCCACCGTCAGCCAGAACGACAGCGCCGCCAGCCGGGGGAATGCGGTGTTCGGGGCACCGACCAGCAGCGGCACGAACCAGTTGCCGAAACCGCCGGTCAGCGCCGGCACGGCCGAGAAGAACACCATGATCGGGCCGTGCTGGAGCGCCAACCGCTGCCACGGGAGCATCCCGGCCGGCCATGCCGACAGCCCGGCCGGCAGCCCGATCGAGCCCGCCGGCAGCCGCAGCGCGAGCGACAGCACGCCGCCGACCAGTCCCGCCACGACGGCGAACAGGATGCTGCAGGTGCCGACATCACGATGATCGGTCAGACGAAGCCAGCGCTGCATGGTCATGCTCTCTCCACCCGGCAGCACATGGTGTCTGCCGCGCCGCCTGGAGCTTTTTTCCGGTGGCTCAAGTCATCCGGGACCGTGGGTCGCGCCTTTTTGCAAGGCCGCCGGGCACGAGGCCGTCACGCGACAGCGCAGGTGCCGGCTCGTTGGTCAGCGTGACCAGCGTGAACAGGCCCATCGGCGAGACCGGCTCGATCTGCGCAGCACGCAGATCCGCCTCGGGCAGCAGCGACTCGATGGCGAAGTCGGGATGCCAGCCGAGCGAGTGCGACGCACGTGCCATGCCGCGCTCTAGCGCCAGACGGAGCCCGCGCTGAGCCAGGAAGTGGTTCACGAACAGGATATGGCCTCCCGGGCGCACCACCCGCTTCAGCTCGGCCAGCAGGCGACGCGGGTTCGGCACCACCGAGGCCACGAACATCGCGACCGCGATATCGAAGCTGGCGTCCTCGAACACCGTCTCCTCGGCGTCCATCTCCAGCAGCGCCTCGACATGCGGCATCCGCGCCTGCTGCACCCGCCGGCGCGCCCGCTCGAGCATCGCCGTCGACAGGTCGATGCCGGTGATGCGCTTGTCCGCGGTGTAGTGCGGCAGGGCCAGGCCGGTACCGACGCCGACCTCCAGCACCCGGGTGCCAGGCAGCCGGTTGACCGATGTCACCGCCCGCCTGCGGCCGAATGCCGAAACCCCGCCGAACACCCCGTCATACACACCGGCCCAGCGCTGGTACGCCGCACGCACCGCATCGGCATCGAGGGCGGACCGCGGCACGGGTGCTGCCACGACCGGGCCGAGGTCTGGGGCGAGGTCTGGTGCGAGACCAGGTGCCAGCCCTGGTGACAGGCCGGGCGACGGGGACCGGTAGAACTCGTGGCCGCCGCTCATCGCGGAGCCATCGACCACGGCCCTGGCTGTGCCGCCTGGAGGTGCAGCGGCTGTGTTCGTCTCATCGTCATCGAGAGCTTGACTCATCTGGGCATCATCTCTTGCCCTGACCGGGCCGCATCATCAAGTGTAACGCCCTCCCCGCCTGCACACCAACACGCGAGTTGTTTGCCGCCGGATGGCGAAAGAGGCTATCGTCGCCTGCGGTTCGACGGGCTCCAGCAAGGCCCGGCGAGATACCGCATGACCGCGCCACGATCCGGAGGAGGATGGAATGCTGATCTTTTTCCTCATCGTCATTTCCATACTCGGGTGGTCCGGGACCTTCGTGTGGTACTTCTGGACCGAGATCTACGAGTACTACGACAACCGTTTCGGGCCGAAACGCCGCGATCCGAAGCCGCACAAGTACCGCCGCAAGATGTACGACTGATCATCTCGCGGCCTGACCTGGACCGTCAGCCTGCCAGCCGCGCCTCGATGCGGTCCCAGATCAGCCCGGCGGTGTTGCCGCCATCGAAACGGTCGATCTCCTGCAGCCCGGTCGGCGAGGTCACGTTGATCTCGGTCAGCCAGTCGCCGATCACGTCGATCCCCACGAAAATCAGCCCGCGCTCGGCCAGCATCGGCCCGATGCGGCCGCAGATCTCGCGCTCGCGGGCGTTCAGCACCGATTTCGCAGCCTTGCCCCCGACATGCATGTTGGAGCGCGCCTCGCCCTCGGCCGGCACCCGGTTGATCGCCCCGATCGGCTCGCCGTCGGCCAGGATGATGCGCTTGTCGCCCTGGCGCACCGCCTTCTCGTAGCGCTGGATCATCAGCGGCTCGCGGCTCCGGCTGAAGAACATCTCCAGCAGCGAGGCGAGATTTTCGTCGTCCTCGCGGATCCGGAACACCCCTGCCCCGCCATTGCCGAACAGCGGCTTGACGATGATGTCGCGGTGCTCGGCCCGGAAGTCGCGGATCGCCTGGACGTCCCAGCTGATCAGCGTCGGCGGCATCAGATCAGGGAAATGCGTGACCAGCAGCTTCTCCGGCGCATCACGCACCGAGCGCGGATCGTTCACCACCAGGGTGCCGCTGCCGTCCGAACGGTGGACGTGCTCCAGCATGTGGGTGGCGGTGATGTAGGCCATGTCGAACGGCGGGTCCTGGCGCATCAGCACCACGTCCATCGTGGCGACGTCGACCACCGCTTCCGCGCCGAGGGTGGCGTGGGCGCCGGCGACGCGCTGCACGGTGACCGGCCGCATCCGCGCGGTCAGGCGCTCGACCCGCTCCGACCCGACACCGGACTTGCCCTCGCGCAGGCTGAGCGCGCGCACGTCGTACACCGACAGTGTGTGCCCACGCGCCTGCGCCTCGAGCATCAGCGCGAACGTGGAGTCGCCGTTGATGTCGATGCCGTGGATCGGGTCCATCTGGACCGCCACCTTGAGCTGCCTGGCCATGCGCCTGGTCCCCTGCCCGTTCTAGTTGCCGATATGGGCGTGCAGCCAGTCGGCCACCGTCGCGTGCCAGAGCAGCGAGTTGGCCGGCTTCAGCACCCAGTGGTTCTCGTCCGGGAATACCAGCAGCCGGCTCTCGACGCCGCGCCGCTGCAACGCGTCGAATGCGCCCAGCCCCTGCTCGATCGGGATCCGGTAGTCGTGCTGGCCGTGGATGATGAGCTGCGGCACCCGCCACGCCGCCACATGCGCCGCCGGGTTGAAGCGCTCGTACGCCGCCGGATCCGACCACGGCGTGTGGCCCGGGCCGCCATGCTCCCACTCGGCAAACCACAGCTCCTCGGTGGCGAACCCCATCATGCGGTCGTCGAACACCCCGTCATGCGTGACCAGGCACTTCCAGGGCGCGTTCCAGCTGCCGGCGATCCAGTTGATCATGAAGCCGCCATAGCTGGCGCCGAGCGCGCAGGCCCGGCTGGCATCCAGGAACGGGTATTTCGCCAGCGCCGCCTTCCAGCCCTTCTGCAGGTCCTCGAGCGGACGGTCGCCCCAGTGGTTCGAGATCGCGTCGGTGAAGGCCTGGCCGTAGCCGGTCGAGCCGTGGAAATCGACCATCACCGAGGCGTAGCCCAGCCCCGAATAGAATTGCGGGTTCCAGCGATACGACCAGTCATTGCCGAACGAGCCCTGCGGCCCGCCATGCACCAGGAACACCACCGGGTATGTGTGCCCGGCCTGATAGCCGTCCGGCTTCACCACGTAGCCGTGCACGGTCTCGTTGTTCCAGCCGGTGAAGCTGTATTGCTCCACGGGCGCCATCTCGACGCCGTCGAGCCGCCCGGCATCCACATGCGTCAGCTGCACCGGCGTGCCGCCGGCCGACGGGATCCGCCAGAGCTGAGCCGGGCTGTCGAGCGCGTCGCGCTGATAGACGATATCGGAGCCGGAGAGCTCGGCCTCCGTCACATGGCCCTGGTCGGTGAGCGCCTTCGGATGGCTATCCGGACCGGTCGCATCGAGCACGAACAGCTTGGACTGCCCCAGCTCCTCCGCGGTGACGTACAGCTGGCGCCCGTCCTTCGACCACAGCAGCGTCCCGGGCGAACGGTCCCAGTGCGGGTCGATCTCGTGGGTTGTGCCGCTGGCCAGGTCCATCACCATCACGCCGTAGCGGTCGGCCTCGAAGCCCGGACGCTTCATCGCGCGATAGGCCAGGCTGCGGCCATCCGGCGACACCACCGGCCCGGCATCCCAGGCCTTGTTGGCGGTGGTCAGGTCGACCGGTGCGCCGCTGCCGTCGATCGCCGTGCGGTAGATGTCGAAGTTGGTGCTCCACGGCTCGCTCTTGCCGGCCAGGCGCGCGGAGAAGAACACCGTGCGGCCGTCCGGGGCGATCGTGTAGTCGCTGTCGTCGCCGAACGGCTTGGACGGGGAGTCACCGTCGAAGCCCTTCATCAACGGGACTGCGGCCCCTGTCGCCACGCCCGCATCGTCGAGCGCCAGTGCGAACAGGTGGTTGCGGGTGCCGTCCGCCCAGGTGTCCCAGTGCCGCACGAACAGCGTGTCGTACACCACGCCAGTCGGCTTGGCCGCGTGTCGCTGGTCGAGCCGGGCCTTGGTGTCGTCGGGGGAGTCTGTATCCGGGAACACCGCCAGCGACACGACGAGGTGGCGGTCGTCAGGCGATAGCTCGAAGCTGCCGACATCGACCGCCAGGTGCGTGACCTGCACAGGCGGGCCGCCCGCAACCGGCAGCCGCCAGACCTGGTCCGAACCGCCGCGGCCGGAAATGACATAGATCGCGTGGCCATCCGCCGACCAGCGCGGCTGCAACGCCTGGGCTTCGGCCCCGGCGAGCACCGCAGGCGCCGCGCTGCCGGCGGTGAGCGACAACAGCCGCACCGAGTTCACGCCCTTGTTCGCGGCAAGGTCGGTGCTGCGCTCCGAGAACACCACCTGGCTTCCGTCCGGCGACACCCGGGGGTCGGAGAGGCGGTCGAGCGAGACCAGGTCGTCCGCGGTGAATGGCCGGGCATCAGCAGGTGGCGATGCCAGTACGGCGCCGGCGACCAGGGCGCCACCAAGGAGAACGGTGCTGCCGAGCAGCAGGGCGGATGTGTTGAGTCGGATCATGGGCACGCTATGTGTCACGGTCCGCGGCTTACGGATAGGCGATCGCGGTGACCTCCAGCATGACCACGCCGCGCGGCGTCGCCAGCTTCACCTCGTCGCCGACCTGGGCGCCCATCAGCACGCGCGCCACCGGCGAGGCAAGGCTCACCTCGCCCTTGTCGAAATCCGCCTCGTCGACGCCGACGATGGTGACGCTGTGGCTGGCATCGGCCTCGTCCAGGTAGGTCACCGTGGCGCCGAAGAACACCCGGTCGCGTCGGGTCTGGGCGGCCGGGTCGACCAGCTGCGCCGCGTCGATGCGCTTGCCGAGGAAGCGCGCGCGCCGGTCGATCTCGCGCAGCCGCTTCTTGCCGTAGAGATAGTCGCCGTTCTCCGAGCGATCGCCGTTGCCGGCTGCCCAGGACACGATCTCGACGATCTTCGGCCTCTCGTCACGCATCAGCTGGCGCAACTCGGCCTCCATGCGGGCGAGCCCGGCCGGCGTGATGTAGCGCGATACCCCCGGCGGCAACCCGGGCAGTGCGGCCTCGTCATCGTCGTCCGCGGGGTCAGGGGCTTCCATATGTTGGCCTATCGCCCGGCCCCGAACGGCCAGTCAAGCACGCGAGGCCGCGGCGAGCGGTCAGGCTCGGCAACAGCACTCCTCGGCATCGATCCCCATGCGCGGCATCGACCAGGACCTGCGGTTACCCGCTCAAGCTGAGATCAGGAGCCGGACCCGTCGCTGAACACGACACCGGCGTAGAATTCGGCCACGGCTATCGAGATGCCGACAGCAGGAAGGTCCAGAACATCATCCTCGGTTAGGCCAACGGCCTTGAAGCTTTCACCGTCCCGGTCACGCGACAGAACGGTCACGGCGGGTGCGTCTGATTCTACAATGACGTAGACACGGAGTGAAGAAACAGCCTGATACTCGCGGAGCTTCACGACCCGGTCGAGGCGCAACGATCCCGGGCTGATCACCTCGAAGACGACGACCGGAAAGGGCACGTAATGGTCGGAGCGACTGAACTTCGAGCAGGTGACAACCGCGTCCGGATAACGAACGATGTCGCCGATTGTCACCACGCCGGCATCGGGACCAAGCGCCGTGCATGGTCCGTCCGCAAGCCGGCGATCGAGCGCGCGGTGGATCGCGAGCATGATCTGGTTGTGTCCGAGAGTACCGCCGGTCATGGCGACCGGCTGGACTCCATCGAACTCGTAGCGTCCGCCCTGCGACTGCGCCCAGCCGAAGAATTCATCCTGCGTCATTGGCCTGCGGAGAGCGACGTTCATGTGCGCACACTAGCACCGAGCGGCATGGACTTCCTGCTTTCCTTGCGGGTCCCCTCGGTCAGAGCCGCGCCAGCGAAAACTCCACCTCGGCGTGCAGCACCTCGCCCGGCGCCAGGATCGTCAGTCCGCGATCGGGGATGTCGGGGCGGTTGATCGCGTCCGTCATGTTGCTGGCAGGCTCGGCGGCGATGTAGTCGCGGCCTGGTGGCGTGAAGACCACCAGATGATCGAACGGTGCCTCCGCCGTCATCGTCAGCGACAGGCCGCGCGTCGGCCAGCGCAGAAACGCAGAGCCGGTCCAGCCGGCATAGCAGTTGTCGAGAGCCGGCCCGTCGACGGCACGCATCGGCTCGAAACACCAGTCGCCCTCGACCGGAAGCCGCTCCGCAGGCAGCGAATCCGGTCCCGCCTGCCAGACACTGGCCGCAGAGAAGCCGAGCTCGATGTCATGGTCGCGCGGATAGAAAGGATGGAACCCGACCCCGACCGGCTGTGGCCGGGGATCGGTATTGCGCACCCGGATCCGCACCGTCAGCCCGTCGTCGCGCAGCGCGTAATCGATCTCGGCGCGGTAGCAGAACGGCCACTGCTCGGCCGGATCACGCGGCGGCGCGTGGTCGAGCGCCAGCGTGACCGAGGCCTGGTCCTGCGCCACCACGCTCCAGACCCGCTCCCAGGCATTGCCGTGGATGGCATGCGGTTCGCCGCGGAAATTGCGCGCAAGCTGGAAGGTCTCGCCGCCGAACTCGAACCGGCCATCGGCCACCCGGTTGGAGAACGGGATCAGCGGGTAGGCCGCGACCGCCTGGCCCTGCTGTGCTGCCAGGTTCGGATCGATCACCGGGCGGAACACCGCCTTGCCGTCCCGCGTCCAGAAGCCGACGGCACCACCGATGTCGGGCCGCACGCCCAGCACGCACTGGCCGGCTTTCAATTCGAGCATGCGCGTCTCCTGTGATCCGCGGGTAGCCGCGGCGTGGCGATCACACGGGTAACGGCCGGCACCGACAGGCGTTCACCCCTCGCCGGTGAGCTCGAAACTGCCCTGCATCACGGATACGCAGCGTCCGCCGACCTGCACCTGCCCGACCTGGCCGCCCTGCCTGACCGCGCGCGCATGCAGCAGGCTCGGCCGGCCCATGTCGAAACCCTGCCCCACCACCAGCGACACGACGGTGTCGGGCGCCTCCAGCAGTGCCGCCTGCAGCCCGATCATGGCGCAGGTGGCGCTGCCGGTTGCGGGATCCTCCGGGATGCCGTCGAGCGGCGCGAACATCCGCGCCTGCATGTCGGTGCCGGCATCGGCCGGTTCGAGCACCCGCGTATAGAGATAGATGCCGTCGACACCGTGCGGCGGCAGCACCCGGGCGATCGTCGCAATATCGGCGCGGGCCCGGCGCAGCGCATCGCGGTCGGCCAGCTCCACCAGTAGGAACGGCAGCCCGGTCGAGGCGATCACGGGCAGATGCCGGTCGACGGCGAGATCGTGCGGATCCAGCGACAGGCACGCCGCCGCATCCGCTTGGTCCACCGTGCCGCCACGGCTGAACGGCGCCGGCGCGGTCAGCTCGGCGCCGATCACGACGCCGCCCTCCAGCAGCAGCTGCACCGGCACCAGCCCGGCCTGCTCCTCGAACACCAGCGACGGGCCGATGCCCGCGCGCTCCCGGCCCAGCACGAAGGCGGTGCCGACGTTCGGATGCCCGGCGAACGGCAGCTCCTGGCCCGGCGTGAAGATCCGCACATGCGCATCGTGGTGCGGGTCCGCCGGCGGCAGCACGAAGCAGGTCTCGGAGTAGTTGAACTCGCGGGCGAGCTGCTGCATCTGGGCGCCGGACAGACCCTCGGCATCGAGCACCACCGCGAGCGGATTGCCGCCGAACAGCCTGTCGGTGAACACGTCGACGGTGACGTAGCGGCGTTGCATCATGATGATCTCCGGACAGGAGGGGCATGCTGGCCGCGCGATGCGGTTCGGCGCAAGCCGGCCCGACGCGCCGTCGTCGCCCCGGGCCGGTATGGTAAGCCACCCGCAACACGCCTCGGAGCATGACCGGATGGCCTGGATCACACCGACGGAACTCGCCGGACGGCACGTGACGCTGCTGCCACTCGACCCGGCGCATGCAGGCGGGCTGATCGAGGCGGCGTCGGACGGGATGCTGTGGCAGCTCTGGTTCACCAGCGTGCCGCGCCCGGAGGAGATGGAGGCCGCCATCGCCACCCGCCTCGCCTGGGCGGCTGCCGGCACGATGCTGCCGTTCACCGTGACCGAGCCCGCCACCGGGCGCATTCTCGGCATGACCAGCTGCGGCCATATCGACCCCTCGGCGCCCGCGGCCGTGCGGCGGCTGGAGATCGGCTGGACCTGGTATGCGAAGCGGGTGCAGCGAAGTGCCGTCAACACCGAGGCGAAGCAGCTGCTGCTGGCACATGCCTTCGAGACGCTCGGCTGCGTCGCGGTCGAGCTGCGCACCCACGCCCTGAACCAGGCCAGCCGGCGCGCCATCGAGCGGCTCGGCGCCAAGCTGGACGGCATCCTGCGCCAGCACCAGCTCGCGCGCGACGGCACCCTGCGCGACACCTGCGTGTACAGCATCATCGCCACGGAATGGCCGGCAGTGCGCTCGCACCTGGCCTGGCAACTGGAACGGCCGCGCTGAGATTGGACAGAGCGGCCCCGCCTTCAGGCGATGGTGAACCCGATCGCGTCCGACTGCACGACGCGGGCGATCCGCGGGAAGACGTGCGCCACCGCCATGTCATGCAGTGCCGCGGACGGACCAGCGCAGAGATCCTCGGCCAGGATGACCGCGTAGCCGTGCTCCCAGGCGCTCCGGGCCGTGGATTCGACGCCGAAATTGGTGGCGATGCCGCCCAGCACGATGCTGCCGATGCCGCGACGGCGCAGCTGCAGGTCGAGCTCGGTGCCGTGGAAGGCGCCCCAGTGCCGCTTGGTGATGACGATGTCCCCCGGCTGTTGCAGCCCGTCGACCAGCGTGCTCCAGCCTGGCGGCACACCACCCGGCGGCAGCGACAGCGGCTGGTCGACAGGCTGGCGGGGTGCATCGGCGAGATCGTCCGCGAACGCCACGCGCACCAGCACCACCTGGCCACCAGCGGCCCGGAATCGCGCGGCAAAGCGCGTCGCCTGCGCCACCAGCTCCCCGCCCGATCGCGGCGCCATGTTCATGCCGACGATGCCGTTCTGCAAATCGATGAGAATCAGTGCCGTCGCCGATGGATCGAGGTCGATCATGATGGGGTGGCTCCTGCCGCAACGCTGACGGGCGGCCCACTCATGCGTTATGAGAGGCTGACCTCGCATAATGATAGTTGAGGATAGCCTCGCATAATGTCAACTGCGCCCTCCGCTGCCGCCGTGGTCGAGCCGAAGCGGCAACGCGGCCGGCTCCGGGTCGCCGCGATCCTGCAGGCAGCCGCCGAGCTTTTTGCCGAGCGCGGCTTCGATGCCGCGACGATGACCGACATCGCCGCACGATCGGGGACCGCGATCGGCTCGCTGTACCGCTTCTTCCCGAACAAGGACGCCTTGGCGCAGGCATTGCTCACGCGGTATCGCGACGGCCTCGACGGCGCCTTGGCCGAGATCGAACAGCGGGCCGGCGAGCTGCTTCCTGCGGCGATAGCGGACGCCCTGCTCGATAGCATGCTGGCGCTGATGCCCGATCGGAATGCCGCCGTGATCCTGCTCGAGACCAACTCGGGCGTCGGCGACCAACGGCTGGCGATCCGCGACATGCTGCTGCGTCGGATCGCCGCGATCCTGACCGCCGCGCGAATGTCGCCGGCGGGGCTTTCCGCAGTTGCCATGGTCGTCCTGCAGATCCTGAAGATGGCCGCGCCGCTGGCATCGGCGCAACCAGGCGAGCCCGCCGGCAAGGCAGAGGTGCAGGCGCTTGCCGAATTGCGGGTGGTGCTGAGGCTTTATCTTTCGGCGCGGCTATCCGGCGATCCGCGCTGAGCGGACGCCGGTTCGACGGCCGCTACGGGCGACCGAGGGGGCCGATCGCGGTGCCATCACCGACCGACGCTGCGGAGCCTGCCGGGCCGGTATCGGCCGGGCCGACGGTGGTCGAACCCGGCAGTGACGCCGGCAACGGTCCGCGGGCAAGGTATCCCGACATGCCGGCAGCGGTATCGGGATGGTCGGTGCCGGGCCCGTCGCCGGGCACGCAGCCGGCGAGGCACGTGGCGAGAGTCAGCAACGCGGCGGTGCGCAAGAGGCGGTCGATCATGATGGTCTCCGGACCAGGGGCTCAGCCGCGTCGCTTGCCGCGTCGTTTCGCGGGATCGTAGCCACCGCCGCCAGGTCCGAGCGGCTCCGGCGTGCGTGACTTGGCGGTGCGGCCACTACGCGAGGCCGGCGAGGGCGGCGGCGGCTCCAGCCCGAGATCGAGCGCTTCCAGGCGTTTCAGCTCGTCGCGCAGCCGGGCAGCGGTCTCGAACTCCAGATCCGCGGCCGCAGCACGCATGCGCTTCTCGATGTCCGCGATCGCCGCCTTCAGGTCCTTGCCGACCATGTCGGTGATGCCGGCATCCTTGACCGGCGACACCGTCACGTAATCCTGCTCGAACACCGAGCTGATCGCCTCGCCGATATGCGTGCGCACCGATTGCGGGGTGATGCCGTGCTCGGTGTTCCAGGTCGATTGCCGGGTGCGCCGGCGGTCGGTTTCCTCGATGGCGAATTTCAGGCTGTCGGTCATGCGATCGGCATAGAGCAGCACACGACCATCGACGTTTCGTGCCGCGCGGCCGATGGTCTGGATCAGCGAGGTGCGGCTGCGCAGGAAGCCTTCCTTGTCGGCGTCCAGGATCGCCACCAGCTGGCATTCCGGAATATCCAGGCCCTCGCGCAGCAGGTTGATGCCGATCAGCACGTCGAACGCGCCCAGCCGCAGATCGCGAATGATCTCGATCCGCTCTAGCGTGTCGACGTCGGAGTGCAGGTAGCGCACCTTGATGCCGGACTCGGTCATGTATTCGGTGAGGTCCTCCGCCATGCGCTTGGTCAGCGTCGTGACCAGGATGCGGCCGCCCTTGCCGATCACCAGCCGGCACTCGGCCAGCAGGTCGTCGACCTGACGCTCCACCGGGCGGATCTCGGTCACCGGATCGATCAGCCCGGTCGGCCGGATCACCTGCTCGGCGAACACGCCCTGCACGCGATCGAGCTCCCACGGCCCCGGCGTCGCGCTGACATGGATGGTCTGCGGCCGGAACCGCTCCCACTCCTCGAATCGCAACGGACGATTGTCCAGGCAGGAAGGAAGCCGGAAGCCGAACTCGGAGAGGATGGATTTGCGCGCGTTGTCGCCGCGCTCCATGCCGCCGATCTGCGGCACCGTGACGTGACTCTCGTCGACGATCAGCAGCGCGTCCTCGGGGAGATACTCGAACAAGGTCGGCGGCGGATCACCGGGCGCACGGCCGGACAAATAGCGCGAGTAGTTCTCGATCCCCTTGCAGGCACCCGTGGTCTCGATCATTTCCAGATCGAACGTCGTGCGCTGCTGCAGTCGTTCGGCTTCCAGCAGCTTGCCGTTGGCGGTGAACTCGTCGAGCCGGAGTTTCAGCTCCTGCTTGATCGAGATCGTCGCCTGGTTCAGCGTCGGACGCGGCGTGACGTAGTGGCTGTTGGCATAGACATGCACCTCCTCGAGATCGGCGGTCTTTTCGCCGGTCAGCGGGTCGAACTCGATGATGCTGTCGATCTCGTCGCCGAACAGGCTGATGCGCCAGGCGCGGTCCTCGTTCTGCACCGGGAACACGTCGACCGTCTCGCCGCGCACCCGGAATGTGCCTCGCGCGAACGCGGCGTCGTTGCGCCGGTATTGCTGCTCGACCAGCGCCTTCACCAGCACGTCCCGGGCGATCGCACCGCCGCGCTGCATCTTCACCACCATGCGCGAGTAGGTCTCGACCGAGCCGATACCGTAGATGCACGACACCGACGCTACGATGATGACGTCGTTGCGTTCCAGCAACGCCTGCGTCGCCGCATGACGCATGCGGTCGATCTGTTCGTTGATGGCGCTGTCTTTTTCGATATAGGTGTCGGAGCGTGGGACGTACGCTTCCGGCTGGTAGTAGTCGTAGTAGCTGACGAAATACTCGACTGCGTTGTCCGGAAAGAACTGCTTCATCTCCCCGTACAGCTGTGCCGCCAGGGTCTTGTTCGGCGCCAGGATCAGCGTCGGCTTCTGCACCGCCTCGATCACCTTGGCCATGGTGAAGGTCTTGCCCGAGCCGGTGACGCCCAGCAGGACCTGGTCGCGCTCGCCACCCATGACGCCCGCCACCAGCTCCGCAATCGCCGTCGGCTGGTCACCTGCCGGTTCGTATGGCGACACCACCTTCATCTGCCGGAGCTTCGGCTTGGCCGCCTGGCGATCCGGCACGAAGGCGTCGGCACCCTCCACCGCCGGTCGGGCGGCCCGTTGCGGCTTGGCGCGTCCAGACTTCGGGCGATCGGTCTTCTGCAGCGTCACTGACATGGCGATCAAAATGGCGATGCCGGGCGGAAGCGGCAAGCTGAGGCAGGCAACCGATTTATGAAGGAAGCCTTTGTAGTTTTCCTTCTCAACCGCTAGCATCCGATGCATGGATGCGCCTCCCGACACCACCCGCGACGACCCTGGCGCCCGACAGGCCCTCGTTCTGGCCTCCGACCTTCGCGTGCTGCTCGGCCGGTTGCGACGCGGCCTGCGCGATCAGTCGGCGCCGCACGACCTCACCTGGGCGCAGAAATCGGTGCTGGTCCGGCTCGAGCGCGACGGCCCGGCAACGGTGACCACCCTCGCCCGTGCCGAAGGGATGCGCCCGCAATCGCTCGGCGCCACGGTGGCCACCCTGCTGGCATCGGGCCTGATCGAAGGCTCACCCGACCCGGCTGATGGCCGCCGGACCATTCTGTCCCTGACTCCCGCCTGCCGGGACTGGATCAGCGCCGGCCGGGCGGCGCGCGAGGACTGGCTGTTCCGCGCCATCCGCAGCAGGCTGGACGACACCGAGCAGCACCAGCTGGTGGCCGCATTGGCCCTGCTGCGGCGCCTGGTCGAGCCCTGATGCCCGGCCTCGCCACCCCGGAACTCGCCCCCTCCACCGGCACGGGCACGTTCCGCTCGCTGCGCGGCTACAACTACCGGGTGTGGGCGGCGGGCGGGATCGTATCCAACGTCGGCACCTGGATGCAGCGCACCGCCCAGGACTGGATCGTGCTGACCCAGCTGACGCATCACAGCGCCACCGCGGTCGGCGTCGTGATGGCGCTGCAGTTCGGACCGCAGCTGCTGCTGCTCCCCTTCACCGGCTATGCCGCCGACCACCTGAACCGTCGCCGGCTGCTGATCGCCACCCAGACGGCGATGGCGCTGCTGGCGCTGTGCCTCGGACTGCTCACCGTCACCGGGCTGGTCCGGCTGTGGCAGGTCGACGTCTTCGCCTTCCTGTTCGGCTGCACGGCCGCGTTCGATGCGCCGGCACGGCAGACCTTCGTCTCCGAGCTGGTCGGCGAGACCGACCTGCCGAACGCGGTGGCGCTGAACTCCACCTCGTTCAACATCGCCCGGATGATCGGCCCCTCGGTCGCCGGCCTGCTGATCGCGACGATCGGCGTCGGCTGGGTGTTCCTGATCAATGCGGGCTCCTACCTTGCGGTGCTCGGCTCGCTGGCGCTGCTCCGGGGAAGCGCGCTGCATCACGGACGCCGGGCGACACGCGCGCGGGGCGGCTTCTCCGAAGGTTTTCGCACCATTGCCGGCCGCCCGGACCTGCAGGCGGTGCTGCTGATGCTGTTCCTGGTCGGCACCTTCGGGCTGAATTTCCCGATCTTCATCTCGACCATGTCGGTCAGGATCTTCCATGGTGGCGCCCGCAGTTACGGGCTGCTGGCATCCACGATGGCGATCGGATCGGTGGCCGGCGCGCTGCTATCCGCCAGGCGAACCACGCCGCGACCAGACTTCCTGATCGGCGGCACCGCATTGTTCGGGTGCGGCTTCATCATGGCCGCGTGCATGCCGAACGCCCGCCTGTTCGGGCTGGCCCTGGTGGTGATCGGGATCGCCGCGCAGACCGTCACCACCACCGCAATCAGCCTGGTGCAGCTCTCGACCGACCCCGCCATGCGTGGCCGCGTGATGGCGATCGTGCTCGCTGTATCACTCGGCGGCACACCGCTCGGAGCACCCCTGGTCGGCTGGGTCGCCGACGTGCTCGGTCCCCGCCAGGCGCTCGGCATCGGCGCCGCCTCCGGGATCGGCGCAGCGCTTGTCGGCGTGCTGTATCTCGTGCGCCATCGCGGGTTGCGGCTGCACCGCCCCGACGGCTGGCCGCGCCTGACGCTGAGCCCTGCCGCCGAAGTGCCGCCGGCCGGCACCCTGAACTCGGCCGGGGCCCGTCGTCTCTAGGGGAGCAACCCGCCGGGCTCATCGACCACCCAGTCGGAGAGCTTGCCCAGCAGGTTCCGCGGCAGCGCCGTCCCGAAACTGTAGGCGCCAGGGCGTTCCCCGGGCGCAAGCCTGGTCGCTGCGAACTGCCGGAGCTCGGCCCGCAACCCGGCCACCTCGCCGCCCGCTTGCCTCGGCACGACGAACGCCTTGAGCCGCGCCCCCTCCTCCGGCCGCATCAGCCGGACCGCGATCTCCGACACCGCCGGATGCTCCAGGAGGGCCAACCGCACCGCCGCCGGATCGACGTTCACGCCGCCCACCTGCACCATCCCGTCATGCCGCCCGAGCACCCGGAAGCCGTCCTGGCTTTCCCAGGCAAGCCGGTCCGGCGGCTCGACAGGCTGCCCGGCCCACGACAGGCCGTCTGCGTCGCGCTGCCAGCCCGGCAGCAGGACATACGGCGCGCCCGGTGCATCCCGCCAGCCGATCCCGCCGGTCTCGGAGGCGCCGTAGATCTGCAGCAGCCGTGCGAGCCCGGCCTCGCGCAGGGCTTCGGCAAGCGCCTCCGGACACGGCGCCGAGGAGGTGATGCCGACGACATCCTCCGGGAAGCCACCCGCGGCGCCGCGCAGCGACTGCGTCCAGAACGCCGGATGGCCCAGCACCAGGTCGCCAGGCCGCAGCAGACCGGCCAGTTCGGATGGGGCGTGCCCGCGGAGTTCCACGACCGGTAGCAGGGCGCCGCCGGCACGCCCCAGCTGCGATGGCAGCAGCACCGAATGGATGAAGCCGTAGATGTGGTGAGCCGGGATCGCCGACAGCACGCGGCGCCTGCCCGATCCAATCAGCATCGCCAGCGCGGACGCCTCCGCATCCAGTCGTGCCAGCCGATGGGTGATGGATCGCCTGGCGCCGGTGGTTCCGGACGACCTGAAGGTGATGCTCGTGGGCGGCGGGCGCGTGGCGTCGCGGGCGGCGTCGCACCAGGCGCCGAAAGAGGCCGCCGACATCAGGCCGGGCCCGAGGCTGCAACCGGGGATCAGCTCGGCAGCCGCCGCCGCGAGCGCCATCCGGTCGAGGCTGTCGATCGCCAGGCCGGCCGACCGGGCCATGTCGGTGTCGTCCGTCCAGAGCCAGGGTGGCGCGGTATCGGGATCGCCAAGCCGCAGGCGGCACAGCTCGCCATGCAGCTGGTCCGCCATCACCCGGACCAGCGTCGCGCGATCGGCCCCCCACCAATTGTCTTGCGCATCCGCTGCAACCGGCGCCGTCATCGCATGACCTCCGCCGACCATCCCGGCATGACGCGGGTTTGATGCCAGCCCGTTTCCAGTTGTGCGTTAATCTGCAATTAAATTATAGGTCGTAACGTCAATCTCTGAGGACGAGGGTCGAGTCGAGTGATGTTGCACTAGAATGGACATGTTCAGCGCCCCGCCGCGTTTCGATGATGATGGCCTGCTGGCTAGCCTGTGCGCCATGTCCGAAGAGGAACTGGACGGCCTCGACTTCGGCATACTGGGTCTCAACCACGAGAGCATCGTCACCGTCTATAATCGACACGAGGAACGCAGCTCCGGCCTCTCCAGGGCACGGGTGATCGGCCGCCACTGTTTCCACGACGTAGCGCCCTGCATGAACAATTTCATGGTCGCCGAGCGCGTCGAGCATGAGCGGCCGCTCGACTGCATCATCCCGTACGTCCTCACATTCCGGATGCGGCCGACCAGCGTGCGGCTTCGGATGCTCTGCAGCGCAGAAATGGCGCTACGCTGGATCCTTGTCGCACGTGTCTGACTCGGACGAAGCGGCGAGCCTGCAGCTCGAGCATGAGCTGCTGCTGCAGTTTATGTATGTCTGCCCGCACGGGCTGGCCGAATTCACCCTCGACGGCAGGATCCTGCTCGCCAATCCGGCCTTTGCCTGCCTGTTGATGCCGTTGCAGGCGAGTGGGCTCCCGCTCGACAACCTGATCCGCCTCCTCGAGCCCTACCTGCCCGAGTTGCGGAACCTGCTGCAGGTCCCCAGCGACCGCAGCATGATCTGCGACGGCCTGCGCCTGCATCTGGGTCCGGCCGCCCTCGGCGAGGAACCGCGCGTGCTGTCGCTCACCGTGGTCCGCATGGATGAGCAGCGACACATGGCGGTGCTGTCGGACGCAACCCTCCAGGCGGCCCAGGAACGCCGCCTCAAGGAGAACGAGGCGTGGTTCATGGCGCTCGTCCAGGGCGCCGACGACTATGCGATCCTCACGATCGACCAGGACGGCCGGATCTGCGAATGGAACATGTCCGGAGTGAGGCTGTTCGGTTATCCCGCCCCGGAGGTGATGCAGAAGCCCGCCAGCGGCATCGTCACGGTCGGCGAGAGCGACGAGGCGGCGTTCAAGCGGCGGCTGCAGATCGCGGATCGCGACGGCTGGCATCTCGACGAAGGCTGGCGGAGAAGTGCCGACGGGCGTCGTTTCTGGGCGACGTGCATGATCTCGCCGATCGGCGTCGACGAACATAATCCGGCGCGCGCGCGCTACCTGATGATCGTCCGTGACATCACCGCACGGCGCCACTCGGCAGAGGATCTCCGCCGCGCCCTGACCACCGACTTCCTCACCGGCGTGTTGAACCGGCGCTCGTTCTTCGAACTCGCCGAGCAGGAGCTGGCCCGCATGGGCCAGGCCAGCAGCCAGTGCTGCATCGCGATGGTGGATGCGGATCATTTCAAGGCGGTCAACGACACCTACGGCCACCATGTCGGTGACAAGGCCCTCAAGGCGATCGCCCAGGTGCTCCTGATGGAGGTCCGGGAGGGCGACCTGGTGGGGCGGATCGGCGGTGAGGAATTCGCCGTGATGATGCTCGACCTGACCGTCGAGCGCGCCGAGACGATCCTGCAGACGATTTGCGCCTGCGTCGCCGCCCTGCAGCTCGACCATGAGGGCGAACACGTCCATCTGACTGTCAGCATCGGTGTCTCCGGCAAGAACACGCTCAGCCTGAAGCAGCTGCTCGCCGATGCGGACACCGCACTCTATATCGCCAAGCTGTCGGGGCGGGACCGCGTCTGCAGATCCGACAGCTTGCGCCCACAACTCGCGCTGCCGGATCCTGTCGCCGGGGCGGTGACGGCAGACGGGATGCCGAGACGGGACCGGCGGTCGACCAGGGAGGCGATCGACGCAGCCGGGTTCCGGACGCCTCGCCGCTCGGTGGCCCTCTCGAGGACAGATGCGGCGCGATACCAGTCGCCCGAGGGCGACGAGCCTGCAATCGTGCCCTCGCGGTCACCGGCTCTGGCGAGCAACCACGACGTCCTGTTCACGATGGCGTTCCAGCCCATCGTCGATCTGCAGGAGGGCCGCATCGATGCCTACGAGGCGCTGGTGCGCGGGCCGGACGGCCAGGATGCCGCCCACATCCTGGGCCAGGTCGCGCCGGACCGGCTCTACGTGTTCGACCAGGCCTGCCGCGTCCGGGCCATCGAGCTGGCGGCCCGGCTCGGACTTGACCGTCGGCTCAACATCAACCTGTTGCCGAACGCCATCCATGACCCGGTCTCCTGCATGCGCGAGACGCTCAACACCGCTGCCCATACCGGTTTCCAGCCGCGCCAGCTGACCTTCGAGCTCGTGGAGACCGAGAACGTCGTCAACATGCCGCGGCTGGTGGAGGTGATCCACGAGTACCGCAGGCTCGGCTTCAAGGTGGCCCTGGACGATTTCGGCACCGGCTATTCCGGCCTGTCGCGCCTGGCCGAGATGCGTCCCGACATCATCAAGATCGACCGTGCCCTGGTGCAGGATTGCGATTTCAGCCAGGCCCGCCTGGCCATCATCGCCGGCATGATCTCGCTGTGCGAGGCCATCGGCACGACCGTCATCCTGGAAGGTGTCGAACGCGCCGGCGAGGTCGTGGCGCTCCAGTCGGTCGGTGCGCGGTTCATGCAGGGCTTCTACTTCGCGCGGCCACTGCTCGAGACCATCTGCGGCGACGCGGCGATCTTTGCAGGGCCGGCCGGCCCGTCCTAGCACCGTCGATCGGATGATGCGCTAGCCGCCCGCATCCAGGCTGCCGACCGGCCGGCTGACACGCGGCTCCCTGCTGCCGGCCCATGTCAGGCGCCACAAACCGCCCTGGCGAAGGTTCTGCACCAGGCTCGGCCGGAACGCGGCGAGACAGGTCCCTCCCGGATGACGCACCGACGGATAGATCAGCCCGTTGCTGCCCTGCGCCCGCAACCGTCGCGCCACCGCCTGGCCGGCCGGATAGGCGAGCGCCATGTCGGGCCCGAGGCACGGTGCGAACGCCGGCGACGCGGCCAGCGCCGGATTGGTGAGATCATGGAATGGGCCGATGAAGTCCGCGATCATCTCGGCATAGTCGGTGACGTTGTCGTAGCGGCCGATCGCGTCCAGCTCGCGGGTCAGGTGATAGGCCACCTCTCCGAGCGAGGTCTCGACGTCGAAGCCGCAATACCAGGCGCCGCGCATGGTGTCGTTGAAGCGGTTGCCGCCCGGGCGGACATGGGTGAAGGCTGCATTGACGAAGCTGTCGTTGGGACGGCCGAACACCAGCTCGCGCGGATCGAGCTCGGGCAGCCCGGTGCCGGACGCCTGGAGCCGGCTGTTGGTGACCCCCTCCAGCACCGCGAGATCGTGCAGCGCCTGCTCGTTCGCGGCCAGCGGCGCCAGCACCGGCGGCTTCAGCCGGCCGCTCGGGATCAGCCGGATGGTGTCATGGCAGGTGATGCTGGTGATCGGCGGCAGCCCGGCATCCGTGCCTGACCCCACCCGGGCAGCGCCGGGCGCCGCAGCCATGTCCATCGCTACAATCCGCCGCGCAGGGCATCGATGTGGGTGCGGATCTCCAGCAGCCCGGGGATCCCGCGCTCGATCGCCACCTGCAGCGGCGTGCGCCCGGCGAACAGCGGTCCGCGATTGGGCAGATGGATCCACTCATCCGCGAGCGCCTCCGACAGCAGCAGCCGCAAGCCCTTGAAGATGCCGACCAGGAGGCTGATCCGGGTCAGCATATCCTGCGACAGGCGCAGCGCCCGGTCCGGCCGCAGGCTTTCCTGCTTCTTCAGCCGGAACCAGCTCCGCTCCGACATGTCGCCGAGCAGCAGGCAGGTCTCCTCGGTATTGAGCTCCCAGAGATCCGCCAGCCGGATCATGCCGTCGATCGCCGACGGAGTCAGGCGCAGGCGCACCTGCGGATCCGAAAGGTTGAGCCGGCCGGCCGGCGTTGCCGCGACCGTCGGTCGATTGTCGAGAACCGCGTGCATGGTGCCTCCTGTCGGCATAGATACTGCCAAATGGCAGTCGGTTCAAGACGTGCGATCACATATTCGGATTCTCCGACATCGAGCTGCTTCGAGGGATCTTGTCCGGGGCACAGCTTGACTGTCCCCAGCCCGCTGCGCACATGCGCTGCATGTCCAGCACCACTGCCGACCCGTTCGTCGTTCCCGAGGAAACCACCGCTGCGGAGGCCATCGCCGCGATCGGCGAGGAGCTGGATGTGTTCGACGACTGGATGGAACGCTACCAGTACATCATCGAACTCGGCCGCAAGCTGCCGCCGTTTCCGGCCGAGTGGGCGAACGACGCGCACCGGGTGCCCGGCTGCCAGAGCCAGGTCTGGATGGAGTCCGCCCTGCGCGACGGCACCATGAGCTTTGCCGGCGCGTCGGATGCGGCCATCGTCTCGGGTCTTGTGGCGCTGCTGCTGCGTGTCTATTCCGGACGCAGCCCGACCGAGATCCTTGCCACCGACCCGGTGTTCCTGAAAGATCTCGGTCTCCTGGAGGCACTCTCGACAAACCGCGGCAACGGCATCGCCTCGATGGCGCGCGCCGTGCACCGGGCGGCGCAGGACGCGGCCTGACTCTCCGCCCGCGCAGGACCTGACCTGCCTAGAGGATGAAGCGGGACAGGTCGCCCTTCTGCGCCAGCGGTGCCACCCGCTCGCGCACCGCGGCCGCATCGATCCGGACGCTGTCGCCCGGCCGGTCCGAGGCCGAGAACGAGATGTCCTCGAGCAGCCGCTCCAGCACCGTCGCCAGCCGCCTGGCGCCGATGTTCTCGACCCGATCGTTGATGTCGGCGGCAAGATCAGCGAGCGCGTCGATCGCATCCTCGCTGAAATCGAGCACCACCTTCTCGGTGCCCATCAGCGCGCTGTACTGCTTCAGCAGCGAATGCTCCGGCTCGACCAGGATGCGGCGCAGGTCGTCACGGGTCAGCGGCGCCAGCTCGACGCGGATCGGCAGCCGCCCCTGCAGCTCCGGCAGCAGGTCCGCGGGCTTCGCCAGATGGAACGCGCCGGACGCGATGAACAGGACATGGTCGGTCTTCACCGGGCCATACTTGGTCGACACCGTGGTGCCCTCGATCAGCGGCAGCAGGTCGCGCTGAACCCCCTCGCGGCTGACGTCGCCGCCACGGAAACCGCCCTCCGACGAGCGTGCGCACACCTTGTCGATCTCGTCGAGGAACACGATGCCGTGGTCCTGCGCGTGCGCCACCGCCTCGCGGGTCAGGCTGTCGTTGTCGAGCAGCCGGTCGCTCTCCTCCCGGATGAGTGCCGTGCGCGCCGCCTCGACGGTCATGCGGCGGGGTTGCGCGTTCTTGCCGAACATCCCCTTCATCATGTCGCCAAGATTGATGACGCTGCCGCCCTGCATGCCGGGGATGTCCATCTGCCCGATCGGCGCCCCTTGAGGCTCCGACACGGCGACCTCGACCTCCTTCTGCTCCAGCTCGCCATCACGCAGCATGCGCCGGAACTTGATCTTGGTGTCGGCGGACGCGGTCGCACCCACCAGCGCATCGACCAGCCGGTCCTCCGCACCCTTCTCGGCATGCACCTGCACGTCGCGCCGCTTCAATTCGCGCAGCATGTTGAGGCTGACCTCGACCAGGTCGCGCACGATGCTCTCGACGTCGCGCCCGACATAGCCGACCTCGGTGAACTTGGTCGCCTCCACCTTCAGGAACGGCGCCTGCGCCAGCTTCGCCAGCCTGCGTGCAATCTCGGTCTTGCCGCAGCCGGTCGGCCCGATCATCAGGATGTTCTTCGGCACCACCTCGTCGCGGATCCCGTCCGGGAGTTGCGACCTGCGCCAGCGATTGCGCAGCGCGATCGCCACCGCCCGCTTGGCGTCACCCTGGCCGACGATGAAGCGGTCGAGCTCGGCGACGATCTCGCGCGGGGAGTAGGTGGGGACATCCATCAGCGTGACTCCCCGGCATGGCTGCCAGCCGGCTTGGACCCGAGCGTTTCGACGATCAGGGCGTGGTTGGTATAGACGCAGATGTCGCCGGCGATCCGCATCGCCCGCCGGGCGACCTCCTCCGCATCGAGCCCGTCGACGGTGAGCAACGCGCGCGCCGCCGCCAGCGCGTAGTTGCCGCCGGAACCGATCGCGATCACGCCATCCTCCGGCTCCAGCACGTCGCCGTTGCCGGTCAGGGTGAAGGAGCGGGTCTCGTCGGCCACCGCCATCATCGCCTCCAGCCGGCGCAGGTAGCGGTCTGTGCGCCAATCCTTGGCGAGTTCGACGCAGGCCCGTTCCAGCTGGTTCGGGTAGCGCTCCAGCTTGGCCTCGAGCCGCTCCAGCAGGGTGAATGCGTCGGCGGTCGCGCCGGCAAACCCGGACAGGATGGCGCCGTTCGGCCCGATCCGCCGGACCTTGCGGGCGTTGCCCTTGATGACGGTCTGCCCGAGCGTCACCTGGCCATCGCCGGCCATTGCCACCTGGTTGCCGTGCCTGACGCACAGGATGGTGGTTCCGTGCCAGCCGATTGGATCGTGGCTGGTCGATTGAGTGTTCTGCATGACAGGAGGAGATAGGTCTTGGGCCCGCTAGCACAAGCCGCGTGGCCGGGAGCGGTCCGCTACTCGACGGGCCGGGCTGCCACGTCCTGCCTGGCGATCATCTCCCTGGCCGCCGCCACCAGCTCGCTCGGACGGAACGGCTTCAGCATCAGCATCTCACCGGGCCCCATCACGTGACCCTGCACGGCGTCCGGCCGCCCGGTGATGTAGATGATCGCAAGCCCCGGGAAGACGATCTGGGCGATGCCGGCGATCACGAAGCCATTGCGCCGCGTGCCGAGATCCAGGTCGGTGACGAACACCTTCGGCGGCACCGGCCGACGTAGCGCGGCGAGCGCCTCGGTTTCGTCGCCGGCGACGATCACGTCGAGCCCCTCGTCGCGCAGCGCCTCGAGCAGCGCCGTGCGGACCAGCGGATCGTCGTCGAGGAGCAGCAGGTCACACATGTCATCGTCCTCGCCGCATCCCCGCGCCGACCACTAGCGTTCCACTAACGCTGAAGTTGCGGCGCCAGCCACCCGGCCGTGGCCCGCCGGACGCCCTGGAAACCAGATATGGAGCACGAGAGATGGTCGCGCAGACGCCGAGACTGAGCCACCTGCTGGAGACCTCGATCTACGTCGCGGACCTCGATCGGGCCGAGGCGTTCTACCGGCGCGTGCTCGGGCTCGAGCGCTTCCTCCGCGACGACCGGATGAGCGCGCTCGGGCTGCCCGGCAATGCGGTGCTGCTGCTGTTCGCCAAGGGCGGCTCCGTCGAGCCGACCCCTACCGATGGCGGCGGCGACATTCCGCCCCATGATGGCGGCGGCTCGGTGCATCTCTGCCTCGCCATCCCGCTCGGCGAACTCGCACGCTGGGAGGCGCATTTCGAGGCGCAGGCGGTGCCGGTCGTGAGCCGCATCACCTGGCCGCGCGGTGGCACCAGCCTCTACATCCGCGATCCGGACGACAGCCTGCTCGAACTCGCAACCCCCGGCCTGTGGCCCAGCTGGTGAGTAAAGGATCCTCCGGGGCGCGTTATGCTGTGCTGCGCAATATCGCTTCTGCAAAAGACCCCGTCTCAGAAAGTTTGTTGCGATACGAATCCAATTTTGTTATTTAGCGGTAGCAAGAGTTCAAAAGAGAGACGAGACATCCAGCACAAACCGCCACGCAGGCCGGTCCGTGCGGCCATCGAGGCTGCCGGGTTGAAAGTTACGGAACAGGAATGATGCCGTGCAACGCACTGATCCGTCGCATGAGCCGCGACGGGCGCAAACCGGCGCTTCCGGCTGCCGAGATGAGCGGCCTGTGCAGATGCCCTGCCGGGGTCGAGAGAACCGTCGACAACCGTCGGGTCGAAGGATGGCAGTGACCGGACCTGTCCGGCAGGCACCGTCGGAACGCCTGTGCCTGCGATCACGGTCGAAGGCGACACCGTGAACCGGGTGCTCCTCATCACCGACGACGCCACGCATGCCCGGACGATCCAGGATGCTCTCGGCGCCTCGCGGCATGGGCCGTTCGACGTCACCTGGGTCATGACGCTGGTCGCCGGCATCGAGCTGCTGGTCCCTGCCGGCGCCGATGCGATCATGGTGAGCCTGTCGCTGCCGGACAGCGGCGGGCTTTCCAGCCTGGACCGGCTCATCGGGATCGCGCCGAACATGCCGATCGTGGCGATCTCGGCGGTGGTCGACGAGGATCTCGAGGCCGAGACGATCCGGCGTGGCGGCCGCGCCTGCCTGGCACCCTCGGACCTCTCGACCGGCCTGGTGGCCCAGCTCCTGTACGACATCATCCGCCAGAGGTCCCTGGACCACCTGCACCAGACCGAGATGGCGCGCGCCGCGATCGTCCTGAACGCGATCGGCGATGCCGTGATCAGCACCGACATGCAGGGTCATATCGACTACATGAACGCCGCGGCCGAGGGCCTAACGGGGTGGCTACGCGAGGATGCCGAAGGCCAGCCGATCGACCAGGTCATGCAGATCGTCAACGGCACCACGCGCCGACGCGAGGAAAGCCCGATCGGGATGGTCCTGCGCAGCGGCAAGCCGGCAGACCTGGCGCCGGACGCCTTCCTGATCAGGCGCGACGGCACCGAGATCCCGATCGAGGATTCCGTATCGCCGATCAACGACTGGAGCGGCCAGATCGTCGGCGCCGTGCTGGTGTTCCACGATGTCGGCGCGGCACAGGCGATGGCCCGCAAGATGACCTACCTGGCCCAGTACGACTTCCTGACCGACCTGCCGAACCGCGTCCTGCTGAACGACCGCATCGCCCAGGCGATCAAGACCTCGCAGCGCAACAACGCCACCATCGCGGTGATGTTTCTCGATCTCGACGGCTTCAAGCACATCAACGACAGCCTCGGGCACGAGAGCGGCGACCGGTTCCTGCAATCGGTGGCACGACGGCTGACCGATGCCGTGCGCAAGTCGGACACGGTGAGCCGGCGTGGCGGCGACGAGTTCCTGATCCTGCTGTCCGAGATCAAGGATGCCGAGAACGCGGCGGCGATCGCCGAGAAGATCATCGCCTCGCTGAAGCTGCCGCACATGATCCGCGGCACCGAGGCATACGTGACGGTCAGCATCGGCATCAGCATCTGCCCGACCGACGGCTCCGATCCGGAGAAGCTGATCAAGAGCGCCGATACGGCGATGTACTACGCCAAGGCGGCCGGCGGCGACCGCTACCAGTTCTTTGGCGCGGAAATGAACGTGCGTGCCGTGGAGCGGCATTTCATCGAGGGCCATCTGCGCCAGGCGCTCGACCGCGGCGAGTTCGTGTTGCACTACCAGCCGATCGTGAACCTGCATTCGGGCCGCATTACCGGTGCGGAGGCGCTGCTGCGCTGGAAAAGCAGCGAGCGCGGGCTGGTGTTCCCGCCCGACTTCATCGCGATCGCCGAGGATAGCGGCCTGATCGTGCCGATCGGCCAGTGGGTGCTGCGCGAGGCCTGCACCCAGGCCAGGCGCTGGTGCAATGCCGGGCTGCCGAGAATGTCGATCGCGGTCAACATCTCCGCCGTCGAATTCCGGCGCCGCGACTTCCTGGACGGTGTGCGCAGCATCGTCCAGGGGACCGGGATCGATCCGCATCTGCTGCAGTTCGAGATCACCGAGAGCGTGCTGATGCAGGATGTCCGCGCCGGGGCCGCGATCCTGGCAGACCTAAAATCGCTCGGGCTGCGCATCGCCCTGGATGATTTCGGCACCGGCTATTCCAGCCTGAGCTACCTGAACCAGTTCCCGATCGACATCCTGAAGATCGACAAGTCGTTCGTGCAGGACATCGATGCCGGCAGCGAGAACGGCATCATCGCGAGCGCGGTGATCGGCATGGGCAACAGCCTGCGCAAGGGCATCGTTGCCGAAGGCGTCGAGAACATCAGCCAGCTCGATTTCCTGAACGGGCTGCACTGCGCCGAGGGCCAGGGCTTCCTGTTCAGCCATCCGGTGCCGGCCGAAGCGTTTGCCGGACTGCTGGCGAACGGTCTGCCCGAGCGCATCGCCGAGTAGGCCGCGACCGTCCGAGCCGCCAGGGCGGCCACCACGCCGGCGGACAATCAGGCTGGCAGGCTGGCGGCGCTCGGTATGTCTGCCGACCCGGGCGCACACGGCAGGCAGAGCTCGAAGCTGGTGCCGGCGCCGGGTGCGGTGCGCAGCCGGACGGCACCGCCGGATTGCTGCATGAAGCCATAGACCATCGACAGCCCAAGCCCGGTGCCGCGACCGATCTCCTTGGTGGTGAAGAACGGCTCGAAGATCCGCGCCGCAACCTCCGGGGTCATGCCCACGCCGGTATCCTGGACACGCACCGCCACCACGTCACCCGGTGGCATCGCCCCTGCCATGAGCTGGTGGCTGTCGTCATGGCCGCCGGCCCGCGCGCCATCCGCATGGTCCGGCGCGCGCAGCAGGCGGGTTGCCAGCGTGATGGTGCCGCGACCGTTCATCGCATCGCGGGCGTTGATGCAGAGGTTGAGCAGCGCCAGCTCGAGTTGCGCCGGGTCGATCAGCGCGCACGGCAGCGCCGCATCGAAATCCTGGGTGATGCGGATGCCCGGCCGGTCGATGCTGCGGGTCAGCAGGTCGTCCATCGCCTGCACCAGCGCGTTCACCTCGACCGCCACCGACGCGGTCTCGCGCTGCCGGCTGAAGCTGAGCAGGCGCTGGGTCAGCGCCGCACCGCGCTCGGCCGCCGCCGTCGCGGTCTCGATCAGCCGCTTCATGCGGGCATCGTCGGTGCTGGTGCGCTGCGCCAGCTCCAGGCTGCCCAGGATCGCGGTCAGCAGGTTGTTGAAATCATGCGCGACGCCGCCCGCCATGGTGCCCAGCGCCTGCATCCGGTCGGCCTGCCGCAGCCGATCCTCCATGGCGCGGCGGGCACTCACGTCACGCTCGAACGTCGCCAGCGCGCGGGGCTGTCCGGCTCCGTCGCGCAATGGTCCGCGCAGACGCTCCATCCAGTGCACCCGGCCCTCGCGCTCGACCGGCCGGGTGACGCTGGTAGCATGGCCACGCCCCTCCAGCGCCCGCCGGTCATCCCCCTCCAGGGAGTCCAGCTCTCGCAGCAGCGGACTCGCAGCGGTTGCTTCCTGGTCGTGCTGCCCGGCCAGCAGCTCGCGCTCGGTGCGGCCGACGCATGCCTCGACGTCGTGTCCGAGCCGCGCCGCCGCCACCGCGTTCAGCCGCAGGAAGCGTCCGTCCAGGTCCTTGAAGGAGAGGCCGTCATCGGCGCTGTCCATCAACCCGCGCAGCAGCATGCGTTCGGTGCGCAGCGCCTGCGCCAGCCGGGCCCGCTGCGCCGCCTGGCGGATCATCGCGAGCAGGGCCGCCGGCTCCCAGGGCTTGTGCGCGTAGCCGGAAATGCGGCCGTCATTCAGCGCCGCCACCACGGCACTCAGGTCGGCGTAGCCGGTCAGCAGCAGTGCCTCCGCCTCGGTCAGGTTGCGCGCGCGGGCCAGGAACGCGTCGCCGGTCATCCCCGGCATGCGCTGGTCCGAGACGATCACCGCGACGTCCGGATGACGCTCGAGCATCGCCAGAGCCTCATGCGGCGACACCGTCGCGAGCACGCTGAACTCGTCCTCGAGCATGTCCTCCAGGGCGACGAGGATGTCGGGCTCGTCATCGACCAGCAGCACCTTCGGCAGGCCCGCAGCGGGCGGCCGGAACGGGTCGATCAGCATGTCCGCACCGGGATCGCGACCATCATCAGGACAACACGGCGATCGCCGCGGCCACGGGATGTTGCGGCACGACGACGGTGAAGCGGGCGCCGCCTGCGGGTGCTGTATCGATGGTGATGGCTCCCGAGTGGGCCTGCACGACGCTGTAGGCGATCGCCAGGCCCAGGCCGGTGCCCGACCCGACCGGCTTGGTGGTGAAGAACGGCTCGAAGATCCGCTCGCGAAGCGCCTCGGGCACGCCAGGGCCGTTATCCTCGATGGCGATCGCATAGAGCCCGTCCGCGGCGCTGGTGCGGATCTCGATCCGGCCGCCAGCGGACGACGGGTTCTGCGTCCCGTTGGCCGGATCCTGGCCCGCGACCCGGTCGGCCTCGGCGTTCAGGGCATCCGCAGCATTGCCGACGATGTTCATGATGACCTGGTTCAGCAGCGCCGGCTGGCACATCAACTCGCGCGGTGCGTCGTACACCCGCTCCACGGTGATCCCCGATCCCAGCTTGTGGGTCAACAGCGCCAGCACCGTCTCGATCGCGTCGGGTACATCCACGCTCTGCTGCTCGCTCTCGTCGAGGCGGGAGAACTTGCGCAGGTTGAGCACCAGGTTCTGGATCCGCTTCAGTCCCAGGCTCATCGAGCCGACCCGCTGGCGTGCCCGCGCGAGCTTCGGCGCCGCCTCGGCCCAGTCGATCGCGGGCGGGCCTCCCGAGGGCGCAGTGCCGAGCTGGTCCAGCAGGCGCTCGACGGTGCCCTGGTGCGCCAGGATGAAGGCCAGCGGATTGTTGATCTCGTGCGCGATGCCGGCCACCAATTCGCCGAGGGAGGCCATCTTGGCGGCCTGCACCAGCTTGCCCTGCGCCTCGCGCAGCCGGGCATTGGCGTCCGCGAGCTCGGCATTGGCCTGTGCCAGCGCCTCCGCCAGCGCCGCCTTGGCTGCGTTGTCGGCGGCCTCGCCACGGGCCCGCTCGAAGGCCGCCTGGCGTTCGCGCATGTCCGCCTCGATGCGGGCGGTCTCGTCCTGCAGCAGCTTGCGACGCACCACCGCGCGGATCCGCAGGCCCACCGCCTCGAGGCCCGCCACATCCGACACCACGTCATCGACGCCGGCTGCATAGGCCCGCGCGGTCAGGCTCTCCGCCGCCCCGGCCGAGGTCGCGCCATTCTCGCTCGAGCCGTCGCCGAGGCCGAGAATGCGGAAGCTGGTCCCGTGCGCCCTCATCGTGTCGGAGGTCAGGGCGGTCTGGCGGGTGGCATCCATCCAGGCGCAGAAGGCGATCCCGTCGAACCCCTCGGCGAGCAGGTCGACCACGACGCAATCAAGCCCCTCCGAGGCGGTATCGGCCGGCCGGCCGTCATCGGGCGCCCCCTGCCCACGCGGCGGCTGCAGCAGCGCCCGCGCCTGCTCCGGACCGGCGGCCGTCTCGACGAGGTGGCCGTCACGCGCCAGCAGGGCCGCCAGCGAGCCCTCATCCGCGCCGGGTCCGGACCGTTCGCCGACGAGCAGGATGCGGCCGCGCCGGAACATCCCGACGCCATGGCCGAACGTCGGCGCGGCAGCGGACGCCGGACGTGCGGCCGACCCGTCGGCCGGCTCGCCCTGGCCGGCGACCTGACCGGCCTGGCTGCCGGCATACCCCCCGCTCTGGCTGCCGCTCTGGCCCCCGCTCTGGCGCAGCAGCGCCCGGATCCGGAGCACGATCAGCTCCTGGTCGGCGGATTTCGGCACATAGGCGTCGGCGCCACTCTCCAGCCCCTCGCGTTCCAGGCCCGGCTCGGAGGCCTCGGTCAGCATCAGCACCGGGATCGAGCGCGTGCGCACGTTCAGCCGCAGCTCGCGGGCCAGCTCGCCGCCGTTCATCCCCGGCAGGTGGTAGTCCGAGACCACCAGTTCCGGCAGCTGCTCGTTCAGCCGTTCCAGCGCCGCCTCGGCACTCGCCGCCCGGTCGACCGCGAAGCCGTGCCGCTCCAGCACCCGACGGATCTGCAGCGCCTGGGTATCGGAATCCTCGACCAGCAGCAGCCGCGGCGCCGCCGACGGCTGGATCCCTGACGGTCGATCCGTGATCCCGCCGGTCATGCGCCCCCCGGACGCCTGGGATCACGGTCCTGCAGCAGGCCGAGGATATGCTGCGCGATCTCGTCCAGCGGCACGCTTGAGCACGAGCCGCCGAGACGGACCCCGGCGGCCGGCATGCCATAGACCACGGCGCTGCTCTCGTGCTCGGTGATGGTGTAGCCGCCGGCCTGCTTCATCGCCACGAGCCCGGCAGCACCATCCTCGCCCATCCCGGTCAGCAGCACGCCGAGCGCCCGCGCACCCACCGTCTCCGCCACCGAGCGGAACGTCACCGTGGCGGACGGGAGCTGGCCCGAGACCGCCGGCGCATTGCCCAGCCGCACCTGCAGCCGCGCACCCGCCGTCGCGTCCCGGTCCCGGGGCGCCGGCGCGATCGCCAGGTGCCGGCCACCCGGCGCCACCAGGACATGGCCGGGCTGCAGCTGCTCCTGGTCCTGCGCCAGCGTCACCCGCATCGGCACCAGCCCGTCGAGCCAGCCGGCGAACCCTTCCAGGAACGGCGCACCCATGTGCTGCACCACCAGCACCGGCAGCGGGAAGCTCGCCGGCAGCGCACCGAGCAGCCTGGCCAGCGCCGGCGGCCCACCGGTCGAGGCGGCCACCGCAAGCACCAGCGGCATGTCATCGTCCGGGCGCCGCTCGGCCGAGGCAGCTGGCCGCCATCGGCCGGCATTCGAGGGCGGCATCGTCTCGCCGAACATGTCGCGGCGCCGCCGGATCACCGGCACGTCGCTCATGATCGCGAGCTGGGTCGCGATGGTCCGGGAGATTGCGGCGAAATCCCCCGACAGCAGCCCCGGCGGCTTCTCGACCACCGCCAGCGCCCCCGATCGCAGCGCGTTCATCGAGATCTTCAGGCTGGCATCCTCGACGCTGTCGGCGATCACCACGATCGGGGTCGGATACTGCGCCATGATCCGCCTGGTCGCCTCCAGCCCGTCCATCCCGGGCAGCCTGACATCCATCGAGATCACGTCCGGCCGCAGCCGGGGGATCGCTTCCAGCGCCTCCTCCGCGGACTCCACCGCACCCGCCAGCACCAGCCGTGGATCGCTCGTGATGATGTGCGCCAGCAGCCGCCGGATCACCGCGGAATCCTCCACCACGAGCACGCGCACCGGGTGGCCGGGCCCCGGCTGGCCAGGCCCCGGCTGGCCAGGCCCCGGCTGGCCAGGCAACGGCATGCCGGTCTCGTTCAGTGTCATGGCAGCAGCTGCCCGATGATCCGCAGCAGCGCGCCCTGGTCGAAATCCTGCTTGGTGATGTAGGCGCGGGCGCCGAGTTCCAGCCCGCGGCGAACATCCGCCTCGGCGTCGCGCGAGGTCATCAGCACGGTCGGGATCGGCGCCAGCCGTGGGTCCGCACGCATCGCCGCGAGCAGTCCGAAGCCGTCCAGCCTGGGCATCTCCACGTCGGCCACGACGACATCGACCTCCCACTGCGCAGTCCGGAGCACGCCCAGCGCCTCCAGCCCATCAACCGCGACCAGCACGCGATAGCCTTGCGCCTGCAGGATGGTTTTCTCCAGTGTCCGTGTCGTGATCGAGTCGTCGACCACCAGGATCGTCGGCCTGGACCGCGGTCGGTCGGGCGCAGGCGGCGCGGGGGTCCCGGACGCCTGGAGTGCCGGCCCCGGCCGAGCGCGTCCGGCCGCGGCGACCAGGGCGTCCGGCTCCAGCACCAGCACCGGGCGGCCATTCTCGATCGTGGCGATGCCGGCGACCAGCTGCCGGTCGATCCCGATCGCATCCGGCGCCCGCACCACCAGCGTGCGGACGTCGTGCAGCCGGTCCACCACCAGCCCGAGCAGGGCTCCCCCCGATCGCAGCAGCACGGTCGCCATCCTGGTCCCGGATGCCGGAGCGCTCCGCGTGGCCAGAACCGTGTCGGGCCCTCCCAGCAGCGCCGGCAGCGCCAGCAGCCGCAGCACGATGCCCTGTCCAGGGTGGGGCGGGGCATCGCCGCGGCTGGATGCGCCGTCCGCCCGGAGGTGCGCCACCGGATGCCCCTCCGGCCATTCGACGTCCGCCGACGCGAGCCGCAGCAGCCGTTCGACCGCAGCACTCGGCAGCGCCACGATGTGCCCGGCCGCCTCGACCAGCAGCACGCTCTGGCGACGCGCGGCCAGCGGCACCGACACCACCAGCTCGGTGCCGACCGGCCTGCCCCTGGCATCGCGGCCGCGTCGCATCAGCACGCTGCCGTTCAGCCGGCGCGCCGCCTCGGCGACGATGGACAGGCCCATGCCGCGTCCCGAGAGCCGATCGACCCCGACCGCGGTGGAAAATCCGGGTTCGAACACCAGAGCCAGCAGTCGCGCCTCGTCCGGCGGCCGTGCGCCGGCAGCTCGTTCCGGCAGCAGCCCGTGGCGGATCGCGGTCTGTTCGATGCGCGCCAGGTCCGGTCCGGGCCCGTCATCGGCCACCACCATCTCCAGCCGGCCGACGCGCAGCGACAGCGTCAGCGAAATCAACGGGATCCTGGCGTCCGTCGCGTCCCGGGCTGCCGTGCCGTGACCGACGGCGTTGCGCAACAGCTGGATCGCCGGGTCGCGCAACGCCTGCAGCACCTGCCGCTCGGCCCGCAACTGCAGGCCCGACAGCCTGATCTCGACGTCGCCGCCGCTTCCCGCGGCACCCTCCCCGGCCATCTCGCGCGCCAGGTCGCGGACCATGGCCGCGAGCGGTCCGAAGATCGGCTCGGCTTCCACCAGGGCCAGCCGTCCGACCTGCTCGCGCAGACGACGTGCCGCCTCGTCGAGCTGCCAGTCGAGCGACGCCCCGTCCCGCAGGTCGCCGGCAAGGCGACGGGAAAGCTGGCTCAGCCGCCGCCCGAACTCGCCCAGGCCGGGCGCCCCACCCCGGACCCCCGGCAGCCCGCCAGACACCCCCCCAGACGTCCCGTCGAGCAGCCGCACCAGCTGCGCCGCTTCGGCCGCGGCCTCGTGGCGGCTGAGACGGCCGTGCTCCTGGCGCTGCATCGCGTCGTTGAGGGCCTGCATCGCGTCCGCCAGCCGGTCGACCTCGGCTGCCGGAACCCGCAGCGAGGTCGCCGCCGACGACGGCAGCACAGCAGCCGCATCCGCCGGTTCCGGCCCGACCGGACGCCTCGGCCCGGGCTCCGCCATATCCGGCACCGCCGCACCCGATTCCGTCGGCCCGGCTTCCGGCTGCCCGGATTCCAGCGGCCCGGATCCAAGCGGCCCGGCTTCCGGCGCCCGGGATCCGGCGGGCTCCCGCATCCGCGTCTCGATGCCGTCCAGGCCGCGCCGCACCGTCGCCACCGCATCCGCCGGCAGCGCCTGGCCGGTCTCGACGCAGGCAAACAGCAGCGATTCCAGCCCGTGCGCGATCTCCTCGACCTCCGGCAGATCGACCGCGCGGGCGGCCCCCTTCAGCGAGTGGGCACGCCGGAACACGTCGCGCAGACTGGCGCCCGACACCGCGCCCGCGTCCAGCGCGCCGCGGATCGCCTGCAGATGCTCGCGATATTCCGCCTCGAACGCCGCCAGCAGCTCGGCGCGCAGCTCATGGTCGATCATCGCCGGAGCTCCCGGCCGCTGCTCAGGTGCGGAAGCGTTCGGCGACGGCGAGCAGCTGGCGTGACAGCTCGCCGAGACCGAGTGCCGCCTGATCGAGCTGGCGGGTGCCGGCGGCGGTCTGCTGGCTCGCCTCGCGGATGTTGCGCAGCGCCGTCATCACCTGCTCGATGCCAAGCTGCTGCTGGTTGGTGGACGCCACGATCTGCTGGAAGGTCTGCACCGCCTCCTGGATTCCGGCCGCCATCTCCTCGATCGTGCTCTGTGCCGTCTCCGCCCGCTCGCGTCCGGTGGCGCCACGCTTCACGGCTTCCTCGGTGAGCATCACCGACGTGTTGATGCCACGCTGGATGTCGCCGAGGATCAGCCTGACCTGGCCGGTGGCGCTCTTGGCCTGGTCCGCCAGCGTCTTCATCTCGGCCGCCACCACCGCGAACGAGCGGCCATGCTCGCCCGCCGCCGCCGCCTCGATCGCCGCATTCAGCGCCAGCAGGTGGGTGCGCTCGGAGATGTCGTTGACGCTGGTGACGATCTCGCTGATCGCCTCGGTCTTCTCGCTCAGCGCCACGATGTTCGCCGCCACCGCTTCGCCCTGCACCTGCACCAGGCCCATCGCCCGCTTGGTCTCCTGCACCGCATGCAGCCCCTCGCTGCTGGCGGCGGTGGTCGCCTGCGCCGACGCGATCACCTCCTGCGCGCGCCGGGTGATCTGGGTGCCGGAATGGGCGATCTCGTCGACGGTGGCGGCGGTCTGCTGCACCGCCGCCAGCTGCTCCTCGACGCCCGCCGCCTGCTGCTGCGTCGAGGCGCGGATCTCGGCCACCGACACGTTGAGGTTGTCGGTCGCCTCCCGGCTCTGCAGCACGATCGCGCGCAGACCGTCGATCATCGTGTTGAGCGATGCCGCCAGCCGCCCGGCCTCGGCAGCGGCGTAGGTGCCGGCCCGGGTCGAGAGGTCGCCGCGGCCGACCTGCTCCATCAGTCCGGCAAAGCTCTGCATCGGCCGGATGATCGAGCGCCCGATCAGCAGCGTCACCACGACCGCGACGATGACCGCGCCCAGCAGGGCCAGGACCACCGACATCCGGCTGGTGTCGTACACCTCGGTCGCACGCTGCTCGCCGATCTGCACGCCGCCGCTCAGGGTCTGCGTCGCGCGGTCCAGCAACAGGTCGAAATCCGCCCGCTCCTGGGTCAGCCCGGCATCGGCCTTCATCACCCCGGCGGTGTTGCCGGCGCGCATCGCGTCGAACATCTGCGTTGTGTCGCGGCGGATCTCGGCCAGCCGCTGGTCGGCCTGCTCGAGCGTCAGCGTGACCTGGCCCCACATCTGCCGCCGCGCCGGATTGCGGGCGAGATCGACGAAGTTCGACACCGTCTGGCGTGCGCTGGTGATCGCGTTCTCCGCGACCGCTGCCTGCCGGTTCCAGTCGGCGATGCCGGCCTCGACCTGGCCGGCGGAAGTCTGGCCTGGCGTCGTCTGGCCTGGTGCGGTCTGGCCTGGCGTTGTTGGGCTTTGCGTTGTCTGGCCTGGCGGAACCTCGGCGGCGCGACCCTCGGCCTCCATCCGGGCCTGCAGGTAGTGGTTGGTCACCACCAGGCGGAGCGCCGCCATGCGATCCTGCGCGTCATGCACGGCATCGGTCAGCCGGTAGGCGGCGATGTCGCGCGAGACGATGGTGGCGGTGAGGTCGCGCACCTCGGCAATCTCGGCCAGGGCAAAGACGCCGAGCCCGATCATCAGCAGGGTGCTGAGTCCGAACCCGAGGAGCAGTCGCAGGGAGATCGACACGTGTTCAGACGCTCCGGTCAGGTCCGCCCGGACGCATCGGGACGGCGGCGTGGGAGGGATTGGGCGGCGGGGGGGCGGGTATGGCCGCTGCGCGCGCATCGAGGCGGTCGATGGCGGCATGCAGGGTTGCGGCGTCGATCAGCGCGATCAGCGATCCCTCGCCGGGCAGATCCGCTATCGGCTCCGCCAGGGTCGCGCGGTGATCGCTCGGGGCACCCGCCTGACGCAATGCCGCCAGGCCGATCACCCGTTCCACACGCACCGCAACCCGCCGCCCGGGGTGGCGCAGCAGCAGCATCGAGCCCGCGGTCAGGGTCGCATCGGCATTGCCGGCGGCGGGGCCCGACCCGAGCAGCCGCGTCAGCTCGAGCAGGCTGTAGAGCTGGCCGCCGCGGGTGAACAGGCCGAGCATCGTCTGCGCCGCGGACGCGTCGATCAGCGGAACCGCATGGCAACCGAACGGCAGTACTGCCTCGATCATCGCCGGCAGCAGGCCGTACACCCGGCCGGTTGCCTCGCACAGCAGATGCGGGGCGAGCAGGCCTGCAAGCCTGTCGGCGTCATGACCACGGGCTGCCAGGCTCGAGGTTCGCTCGGACAGGATCCGGCGGCGGAAGGCAGCCCCGGCATCGTCGCTCATGCGGTCCCGGGCCCGGCATCCGACCGCGCGCTCGCCGGGGCGGCGGCCCAGTCCAGGCGTGACAGGACGCGCAGCCGGCCGGCGGTCATGCCGTCGCCGTCGTCCAGTATGGTATCCGGCGCCAGGTCGCGCGCGATCCGCCCGGCCTCGGCGATCGCGCGCCGGCCCGGCTCGATGCGGCCGGCATCCATCAGCAGCAGCCCGAGGTGATAATGCGCCATGGCGAAGTCATTACAGAGACTGATGGCGCGCCGGAAGTCCGCCTCCGCCTCGAGCTCGCGGCCGAGGGCTCGGGCCAGCAGGGCCGCATAGAACAGCAATGACGGCGCGGCCGGCCGGCGTCGAAGCTCCTCCCGGCATGCGGCCAACGCATCCGCATGCTGCCCCGCATCCGCCATTGCCCGGATGCGCTCATGAACCGGCCCACCCGGCGGCTCGACAACCACTGTCCCGATCGGCGCCGGAGCTTCCTGCGCGACCACCGGAATTCTCCGCCTCGCCGCGGGACGATCGGCTCTCGCAACCGGTTGCGGCGGTTCCTTGGCGGCGGGCACGTGCTGTCCCGACACCTCCGGCCGGGCCGGAACGCCGTGCGGCGAGGCTATCTCGCGCTGCCAGGCCAGGGTTCCGGCCATCGGCACCGGACGCAACCCCTCGAACACGCCGGTGCCCGCCTCGGCGTGACCCAGCAGCAGCCAGCCATCGCTCGCGAGCAGGCCGGCGAAGCGCTGCACCAGGGCGCGCACCTGGTCGGCATGGAAATAGATCAGCACGTTGCGACACAGCACCAGGTCGTAGTCGCTGAACTGCAGCGGCAGGTCGGTGTCGAGCAGCCGCAGCAGGTTGTGCCGCTCGAACCGGACCATGCCGCGAAACGCCGGCCGCAGCTGCCAGCGCCTGCCCCCCGCCACCGCGATGAAATCACGCTGGCGGTCGGCATCCGGCATCGTCCGCAAGGCCCAGTCGCCATACTCCGCGGCCTGCGCCGCCTGCAGTGCCGTGGCGCTGAGGTCGGTGCCGAGGATCGAGACGCTCCAGTCCGGCAGCGCGCTCCCCAGCAGGCGATGCAGCAGGATCGCGATCGAGTACGGCTCCGCGCCCGAGGCACAACCGGCGCTCCAAATCCGCAGCCTGCGGGTGGCGCTGCGGGCCCGGATCAGCTCCGGCAGGATGCGCTCCTCCAGTGCTGCGAACTGCTCCGGATAGCGAAAGAAGAAGGTCTCGCCGACGGTGATCTCGGCTTCCAGCGCCAGCCATTCCGCCTCGGCGGCCGCCGCACCGTCCCGTGCCTCGAGCCTGGCCAGGTAGCCGGCGGCATCGAGCCCGGTCTGCTGCATCCGCCGGGCCAGCCGCTCGCGCAGCAGCGCGTCCTTGTCCTGGTAGTAGTGGTGCAGGGTGCGGCCGATCACCATCGCCTTGATGCGCGCGAACACCGCGTGGTCGGCATCGCCCGTCATCGGCGCGACACGATCCGCGATGAGCCCCGGCGACTGCGGATCAGCCGGCATCGGCGGTCCAGAGCGCGCGGCGCCGCGCGGCCTCCTCGGTCAGCCGCTGCAGCCGGGACGCCTCGTCGGCCAGCAGGATGCGGCCGGCATCGAGCAACGCCACCCGCAGGCCATCGATCTCGATCCAGCCGATGACGCAGGCTTTCTGCCAGTCATCCGATCGGGCCTCGCGCGGTCCGGACGCGCGGTCGGCCAGGGTGGTCACGCGGTCCACCAGCAGCGCCAGGTCGCCCACACGCAGCAGATGCCGGTAGAGGCCGCCCGCCTCGAAGGAAGCCGCGTCCTCCTCGATCGAACGCAAACCGAGCAGCAAGCCGAGATCCAGAACCGGCAGCACGACGCCGCCGATCGAGAAGAAGCCGGCGACATGGGCCGGCACACCGTCGCGACGCCACAGGAGCGGCAACGGCAGGCACTCGCGTACCTGATCCGCCGGCAGGGCGAACATGCGATCTGCCAGGCTGAACACGACGACCTTGCCGGACACTCTGAGCTCCGTCCGATCCGCTGTTCGCGGCCAACCAGACAGCCGCGCCGGCGCCGCGTCAAGCACCAGCCACTGCGTGCGATATTGCTTGACCAAGGCCGGCCGACCTGAGAACGTTTCATGAACAGATTCGAAAGGAGCCGCAGATGGTCGCGCGTCCGAATTTCATCGAGCTGCCTTCGAAGGACATCGATGCCGCACGATTGTTCTATGCCGGCGCCTTCGGCTGGCAGCTGACCGGCTTCGGCCCGAGCTACGCCTGCACCATGACCGGGGACGTCGATATCGGCCTGCAGTCAGATCCGGCGGAGGTGACGGCGGCGCCGCTGGCGGTCATCCAGGTCGATGATCTGGAGGCCGCCATGCTCGGTGTCACGACATGCGGCGGCCGCATCCTCAAGCCGATCTTCGGCTTCCCCGGAGGTCGCCGGTTCCACTTCGCCGACCCGAACGGCAACGAACTCGCGGTGATGGCTGTGGAACCCGCCTGACGCCACCGCGACACCGCGCGCGGGCCCATCGCGTGGCGCTAGTGCGTTCGCGTCGTGCCGGACGCGATCCCTGCCTCCCCCAACCCGGGCAATGCACCCGGAACGAGTGCAGGCAGGGCGGTGTCGGGAACCCGATCGACGGTCACGCCGCTTCGGCCGTTGCTCCACTGGATGGTGTTGCCGATCAGCACCCGCAGCGGGCCGCTCGCATCGGTGACCCGCAATGGCGCCGTGCCGGCCGGGTCGCCGTCCGCCTGCGCCGGCAGCCCGTCCTGCTCGAGCACTTCCACCTCCGACGCGCGGCGATGCGTCACGCCTGGGACCCGGCCCAGCATGTTCAACGGCAGGGCGGCGCCGGCGAGCAGGGCCGACGCGATTCCGGCATGCTCGAACAGCATCACCGAGAAACCGGGTGCGGTCGGCGTGGCGTCCGGCGCCAAGAGGTAGGGGCCGCCATAGAGCCGCCCCTTGGCGATGATGACGCTGCCGGTCTGCATCTGCTCGCCGTCGACGCGCAGGCGGATCTGTCCGAACCGGTAACGCGGCAACTCGCGCAGCGTCTGCACGACATAGGCGCCCTTGCCGAGCACGCGCTTCACCGGACGCGAGATGTGATGCACCACATGCGCGTCGAAGCCGATGCCGAGCATCTGCACGAACAGCCTGGTGCCGAGCGCACTCTGCATGATGCCCGGCCACAGCGGCACGGTGCGCTCGGACGTCAGGATCGAGGCGATCCCGGTCGAATCGGTCGGCAGCCGCAGCTCGTGTGCCAGGACGTTGGCGGTGCCGAGCGGGATGATGCCGAGCAGCGTGTTCGAGCCGTCGAGTCCCGCCGCCACTTCGGCGATGGTGCCGTCACCGCCGGCCGCGACGACCAGCCTGACACCCGCGCGTGCCGCCTCGCGTGCCAGCGCCTGCGCATGGCCGGCGTGCATGGTTTCCGCCACCTCGAGTCGCACGCCGTGCGCCACCAGCACGTCGAGCACGGCCCAGAGTCGGCGCACACGCCTGCGTCCTGCGGTCGGGTTGTAGATGACGAGCATGCCAGATGATCCAGACGCGCAACGCGTGACTTTCCTTGATAACGGAGAGCCGGCCTCGATGTTCGTGACGATCCTGTGTCACGGTCGTAATCGGGCATCATCGAGATGTCACACGTGGAGGTTGCGAACCGGGATATAGCGGCGGCGTCGCGTCATGAACGTTTTGGGCGAGGCACTCGATCGACATGGGAGAGAGCCTGTGGATTCCATCCAGCTCCAGCCTCCGGCAACCCACTACAGAACCGTTTTCATTTCCGACGTGCATCTCGGCACGCGCGGCAGTCGCGCCGATTTCCTGGTGGATTTCCTGAGCCAGATCGCCTGCGACAAGCTCTATCTCGTCGGCGACATCATCGATGGCTGGCGCCTGCGCAAGAGCTGGTACTGGGACGCGCATCACGACGCAGTGCTGCAGCTCATCCTGGAGATGGTCCGCAACGGCACCGAGGTCACCTACATCCCGGGCAACCACGACGAGATCTTCCGCAAATGGTTGCCGATGCGACTCGAGATCGCCGGCATCCGGCTGTGCCAGGACGCCATCCACGAAACCGCCGACGGCCGTCGCCTGCTGGTCATGCACGGCGACGAATTCGACAGTGTCGTGCGCTACGCACGGTTTCTCGCATTGCTCGGCGACCGCGCGTATTCCGCGTCGCTGGTGATCAATCGCGGCTTCAACCTGGTGCGCCGGCGGCTCGGACTGCCGTATCGGTCGCTCTCGGCGTGGCTCAAACGCCAGGTCAAGGGTGCCGTCATGGCGATCGATCGTTTCGAGCAGGCGCTCGCCGCGGAGGCCCGCAGACGCGGCGTGGACGGCGTCGTATGCGGCCACATCCACCATGCCGAAATGCGCGACATCGGTGACGTGCTCTACATCAACGACGGCGACTGGGTGGAAAGCTGCACCGCGCTGGTCGAGCATGATGGCGGGCGACTGGAGCTGATCGACTGGGCAGAGCGTCGCCGGCTGTCGTTCCTCGCCACCCGCGAGCCGCGCCGCCGTGCGGCTCCAGGACACGACCCCGCACCCGAGCCGCGTCCCCAGCCGGTTGCCGCCTGAATTGGACCAGTTCGCGTTGCAGCCGGCCGCTCCCACACGGGATAGGCTCGAGACCGACGCCCCCGCCCGGCGCATCCTCATCGTGTCCGATGCCTGGCGTCCACAGGTGAACGGCGTGGTGCGCACGCTCGCCACCGTCACCGACGAGCTGCGCGCACTCGGCCATCACGTCGAGGTCGTCGGGCCGGACCGCTTCCGCACCATCCCCTGCCCGACCTATCCCGACATCCGCCTGTCGATCCTGCCGAAGCGCCGCCTCGCCCGCATCATCGAGCAGTTCGCGCCTGACCATCTACATATCGCCACCGAAGGACCGCTCGGTCTCGCCGCCCGCGCGTGGGCGAAGCGGCGTCGGTTCGCCTTCACCAGCTCGTTCCACACGCGGTTTCCGGAATACATCCACGCCCGCACCGGCATTCCGGTCGGCATCGCGTACGCATTTCTCAGGCGCTTCCACAACGACGCGTCCGCGACTTTGATCGCCACCCGCAGCCTGCAGGAGGATCTGGCAGGGCGCGGCTTCACCCGCCTGGTGCGCTGGTCGCGCGGTGTCGACCTGGCGCGCTTCAATCCGCAACCGCGACGCGACTGGGCCACCGAATACAACGTCGCACGGCCGATCTTTCTCTATGTCGGCCGGATCGCGGTGGAAAAGAACATCGACGCATTTCTCGAGCTCGAGCTACCGGGCTCGAAGATCGTCGTCGGCGGCGGTCCGCAACTCGCCGCCCTCAAGGCGCGGTATCCGGACGTCGTGTTCACCGGACCGTTCTCCGAAGCCGAGCTCGCGGCCGCCTATGCCGGTGGCGACGTGTTCGTGTTCCCCAGCCGCACCGACACCTTCGGGCTGGTGGTGCTCGAGGCGCTCGCCTGCGGGGTTCCGGTCGCCGCGTACGACGTCACCGGACCGAAGGATATCCTCGGCGACGCATCCGGCCATGTCGGCGCCTTCGGCCCGGATCTGCGCGCGTCCGCACTCGCCGCCCTCGACGCCGACCGTGGCGATTGTCGCGCGCACGCCGAGCGTTTCACCTGGGCCGCATGCGCCGGGATCTTCCTGTCCGCACTGGTGCCGCTCGCCGCCGGGACCACGTCCGCGAAAAATTGAGCAGCCGCCGCACGATGGTTCAAGTCGTGCGTGCGGTCCGCCCTTGACGGCAACCGGCCGTCCGGTGCCGCTGCGGCATGCGCTCACATCCCGCCTCCACCGGCTTCATTCTCGCCACCATCGCGCTCGACGCGTTGAGCTTTGCCATCGTGATCCCGGTGGTGCCCGACATGGTGATGCAGATCGGGCACCTGAAGCACGCGCAGGCGTCGCTGTGGCTCGGCATCATCTTTGCCGCGTTCGCCGGCATGCAGTTCCTGTGCGCCCCGATCGCCGGAGGCCTCAGCGACCGGTTCGGACGCCGGCCGGTGCTGCTGATCTCGCTGTCAGCGTTGGGCGTGAACGCGCTGCTCTGGATCTGGGTGCCCAACCTCTGGTGGCTGTTGGTCCTGCGCCTGGTGGCCGGGGCACTCGCGGGCAATATCGGCGCCGCCACCGCCTACGTCGCCGACGTGACGCCGCCGGAACAGCGCGCCCGGGCATTCGGCCTGGTCGGCGCGATGTTCGGGCTGGGCTTCGTGGTCGGCCCGGCGCTGGGCGGCTGGCTCGGCAGCATCTGGCTGCGGCTGCCGTTCCTGGTGTCCGCCGCGCTGATCGCCTGCAACGTGGTGTATGGATTGGTCGTGCTGCCGGAAAGCCTGCCGCCCGAGCGGCGCCGGGCCTTCTCCTGGAAGCGCGCCAATCCGATCGGCACGCTCACGCTGTTCAACCAGAACGGCTGGACCCGACGCCTCGGCTTCGCCTGGTGCTGCGGCTGGGTGGCGCTCGGCGCGCAGCAGAGCAGCTTCATCCTGGCCAACCAGATGCGGTTCGGTTGGAGCATCGCCGAGAACGGCGCCGCCCTGGCGCTCGGCGGCATCACCCAGGCACTGGTGCAGGGCGTGCTGGTCGGCCGCATGACCAGGCGCTTCGGTCCGCGTCGAACGGCCCTGGCCGGGTACGGCTTCGCGGTCGCCGGCTACCTCGCCTACGCGCTGGCCTCGCGCACCTGGATCATGCTGCCCGGGATCATGCTGCTGGCGGTGGCCGCCCTCGGCAATCCGGCGATCCAGTCGATGCTCTCGATCGCTGCCGGACCGCGGCGCCAGGGCGAATTGCAGGGCAGCCTGTCCTCGTTGCAGGGCCTGAGCATGGTGGTCGGCCCGGTGGTCACCGGAATCGTGTTCGAGCTCGCCACCAGGCCAGGCAGCCCGTTGCATTTTCCGGGGGCACCGTTCCTGCTTGCAGGCCTGGTTTGCCTCGCAGGCCTGCTGGCGATCCTCTCGCTGCCGGACCCGGACCGGATTGCCCAGGTTCCGGAGCGCCGGGCGGATGCATCGGAGGATGCGCTGCAATCGGGCTGAACCGGGCCGTCGCGGTTGCAGGCGGAACGCCCTCTGTTGCCGCGGGACGCCGCGCGGGTCTAGAGCAGCGTGGCAGCCCGCACCCGATCCAGGGTCGCCGCACGTGGAACGACGTCCTGTGCAAGGGCGCGCGGTCGGATCGGGATGCGAGGAGAGAGAACCGCGATGAACGGCACTACCCGGATCGAGCCCCCGCATGATCAACCGCTTGCCCAGCCGGTCCCGGCCCGGGTCGCCGTCCGCCCGCAGGCCGCCCGCCAGCAGGTCGGCGGTCGGGGACGCACGCCGTTGATGCTGCTCCGGCTGATGGTCTGGAGCGTGCTGCATTTCGTGTTCTATTTCCTGCAGCAGCTGGCCGAACTGCTGGCGCCGCTGCTGCTGGTCGCCGGCATCGGCTGGTGGGCCCTGCCGAAGATCGTCGGCGCCATCACCACCGGCACCGGCCTGACCGGCACCGGTGCTCCCGCGAACACCGACAGCCAGGCCCGCGACATCCTGAACACGATCTCCGGCACGATTCCGACCGGCATCCATATCGCCGGCCACTGGATCACCGCCGTCTGGCTGGTCATGGCCGGCCTGCTGCTGATGGCGGTCGCGGCGATCGGGGCGACCCTCTCCGCCCTGGCCGCCCGCGAAATGTGAGACCGCTCGAGACCCGGCTGTGCCGGCGATCCGGCGCGACCGTCTGCGCTTGCCGCATGCTCACGGCCAACAGGCCGCTCCGCTCCGGGTCTCGAAAGACACGCCGGGCTCGGCACAACCTGGTCTCGAACGGTCGCTGCGCTTGGAAATTGGGGCGTGCCGCTTACCGGAGGTTCGCCCTCGGTAGCAGCTGCCAGAGGCGCATCGAGGGCGGCCAGCGGTGCCCGATCAGGGCGTGCCAATGCCACAGCGCCAGCACCACGCCGGCGATGACCACCAGGCTCAGGATCCAGAGCACGACCCAGAGTCGCCTGCCGCCGATGCCCCAGCCCGGTTGCCCCGATTGTTGCGACGGCGACGCGGAGGCCGGCTCGGCGATGGCGCCCGGCATGAAGCCGAGCGGTGCCAGCGTGATCCCGGCCGGCTCGTCGTAGGATGCTTTCTCCGCCCGGTCGTCCGGCGCAGGCGCCTCGACCACCGGCTCCACAACTGCAGGCACCCGCCATTCGGTGCCGCAGCCGGTGCATCGCAACAGGCGCGGGCGGGCGAGCTGGGCGGTCGGGATCTCGTATTCCGCCGCACAGGACGGGCAGAGGACGTGCATCGCTGATCGCCCCCACCTTTCGACGTCCCAGCGTCGCACAACTTCCTGTAGAAATGGTGAATGCTTCTGGTATTCCCCGCGCGATGCCGCGTCGCCACCGTCGTTGCCACCCCGGTTGGCAGCTGCCGCCCGGCCGGCGGACGCGTCCGGCAGTGATCCATCTGCGCGAGGTCGGCCTGCGCTATGACCGCACGAATGCCGCCGGGCGCACCCCCGGCAGCAGCCCCGGCAGCAGCATCGACGTGCTGAATGCGGTGAGCTTCGAGATCCCGGCCGGGTCCTTCCGCTGGGTGCTCGGGCCCTCCGGGGCGGGCAAGTCGAGCCTGCTGCGGCTGCTGAACCTGAGCGCCAGGCCGAGCCACGGCGAGATGGAGCTGTTCGGGGTGTCGGTGAAGCGGGCGCGCCGATCGGTGCTGGCGAAGCTGCGACGTCGCACCGGCACGGTGTTCCAGGATCTGCGGCTGCTGCCCGAGCTCAGCGTGTATGACAACGTGGCGCTGCGGCTGCGGCTGGACGGGCTGCCGGAGGACCGCATCGAGACCGAGGTGACCGAGATGCTGCGCTGGGTCGGGCTCGGCCGGAAGCTGCAGGCGACGCCGCCGCAACTGTCCGGCGGCGAGCAGCAGCGGGTTGCGGTGGCCCGCGCGGTGGTGCACCGGCCGCCGCTGCTGCTGGCCGACGAACCGACCGGCGCACTCGACGAGCCGCAGGCGATCCGGCTCATGCAGCTGTTCCTCGAGCTCAACCAGATGGGCTCGACGGTGCTGGTCGCCACCCACAACGAGAGCCTGACCCGCCGCTTCCCCGGACCCTCGCTCCGGCTCGAGCGCGGCACCCTGGTCGATGATGGCTAGGGCCCCGTCGGCGAAGTCGTCGCGCAAGCGGTCCGACGGCCTGGCGCTGCGCCGTGCGCTGTCCGACCGGCTGCTGCCGGCGCTGGTCGCTGCGATGACCTTCCTCGCGTCGCTGGCGCTGGCCGGCGCGGTCGGTGCGTCGCTGCTGGCGAGCCGCTGGAGCTCGGGTGCGGCCAGCGTGCTGACCGTGCAGGTGCCGGACGGCGACCAGGCCGCCGCGTCGGGAGGTGCTGCGACCACCCGGATCGACGCCGTGGCGGCGCTGCTCTCGGCCGATTCGGCATTCGTTAGCGTGCATCGGCTCGATGCCCATGCCCTCGCCGGGCTGCTCTCGCCCTGGCTCGGCGACACCGCCAGCATCGCCCTGCCGCTCCCCGCCGTGGTGGAGCTGCGGCTGCGCGCCGGCCAAGCCGCGCCGTCCGGACTTGCCGCCCGCCTCGACCAGGCCGCACCCGGCACGCTGGTGGAGAGCAACGGCGCCTGGAGCGACCGGCTGGTGGTGCTGACCACGAGCCTGCAGGCCTGTGCCGGGCTGGCGCTGCTGGTCGTGGCCGGGGTCGCGGTCGCCGTGGTGGCGGTGGCGACCCGCGCCGGGCTCGCGGCACGGCGGCAGGCGATCGAGATCGTGCACGGCCTCGGCGCCAGCGACAGCTACATCGCCGGCCGCTTTGCCCGCCGCGCGACCAGCCTGGCGGTCACCGGGGGCGCGCTCGGCACGATCGTCTCGGTGCCGCTGCTGCTGACGCTGTGCCGCCTGGCCGCACCGTTCGCGGCCCCTCCCGGACCGACGCCGCTGCCACCCGGCATGCCCGACCCGTTGGCCGCGTTGCAGCCGGGCGCGCTCGGATTCGACGCCCTGGAGCAGGCTTTCGGTCGCATGCCGCTGCCGCTCTGGATCGCGCTGCCGCTGCTGCCGGTGATGGCGGCCGCGATCGGCTGGTGCACGGCGCAGGCGACCGTGCGCACCTGGCTCCGGCGCCTGCCATGAGGTCGGCGCTGCGTCCCTCACCCGCCGACCGGCACGCCCGCGCGCACCGCCACCGGTTTCGCGGCCCGTTCGCTGTGCTGCTGCTGTTGCTGGTGGCAGCGTGGTGCGGAGGGTTCGGCTGGTTTGCCTGGACCGCGATGCAGCCGGCGGCCGCGGTCCCGGTCGCCGACGGCATCGTCGTGCTCACCGGGGGTGCCGGACGCATCGAGGCAGCACTCGACCTGCTGCAGCAGCAGCGCGCCCGGCTGATGCTGATCTCCGGGGTATCGGAGCATCTCGACCTGCAGCAGGTCATGCGGCCCACCGGTCGCAGCCTGCCGCCCGGGGTCGCGGACCGCATCGCTCTGGGCCACAGCGCCACCTCGACCGTCGGCAACGCCATCGAGGCGGCCTCCTGGGCACGCGCCAACAGCCTGCATTCGCTGATCGTCGTCACCGCCGGCTACCATATGCGCCGGGCGTTGGCGGAAATCGGCACCGCACTCCCCGATATCGCCCTCTACCCGGACCCGGTGCAGCCGCCGGCGCTGGCCGAGGCCGGGCTCGGACGGTTGCGGCTCGGCACGCTGCGACTGCTGGCCTCGGAATACAGCAAATGGCTGGCGGTCGAGGTCGGGCTGACCGGCTCGGCGCACCTGCGGGAGACGGCATGACTCAACTCATCACGCTACTCCGCGCCGGGCTGTTCAACCTGTATTTCCTCCTGCTGACCATCGTCATGGGCCTGGCCGCCTTCTGGGTCCGGCTGTTCGCGCGCCGGCACGCCCTCGCCTACGCGCAATGCTGGGCCCGCCTGACGCTGGCCGGCCTGCGCCACATCTGCGGCATCGGCGTCGTGGTGACCGGCGCCGAGCACCTGCCATCGACCGGTCCGATCCTGATCGCCTCGCAGCACCAGTCGGCGTTCGACACCCTGGTCTGGATGAACCTGGTGCCGCGGCCGGCCTACGTGATGAAGCGCGAGCTTACCCGCATCCCGCTGGTCGGGCCGATGCTGCTGCTCGCCGGCATGATCCCGCTGGAGCGGCAGGGTGGTGCGCGGGCGCTGCGTGAGCTCATGCGCGCCACCGAAGCCGCGCGGGACGACGGACGCCAGATCGTGATCTTCCCGGAAGGCACCCGGGTGCTCGCCGGCGACGCCGTGCCGCTGCAGCCGGGCGTCGCGGCACTGGCGTCGCATGCCGGACTGCCGGTGCTGCCGGTGGCGACCGATTCCGGCAAGCGCTGGTCGCGACGGGCGTTCATGAAGCACCCGGGGAGCATCCATATCGACATCGCCCCGGCGATTCCGGCCGGCCTCAGGCGCGGGCAGTTGCTGGCGGAAATCCGCCGCGCCTGGATCTCGGTGGAAGCCCGCCGGGCGGCCATCCTGCCTGTGGATAAGACTGTGGGAAGGATGCCGGAGATCGGGGATGGCCGCGGCTAAAACCGCCCGATATCCAGATGAAAGAAGCACTTCGGGGACGTCCCACCGGGCTCGATTCGTCTCATGGCATGGCAGCCACTATCGAACCTACGTTAGCCTCACTACCACCTTGCTGAATGGCGCGCCCGGGACGGCATACCGTGGCGGCCGGACACAGCGACCGGCAGCCATTCCACGCCAGTCCAACGGCGCGCCGATCAAGGGTGTGGACAACCCTGTGCATGGTTGCCCCGAATGCCGGGACGGTCGGCTTGACAGCCTCGCCAGTTCAAGGACTTCGCGAGGGGTTGCGAGGTGATCTATGAAGGTGTCGATGCATCCTGCAGAACGCTCCCGCCGGTCCCGCCGGTTTCGTGCGCTGGTCGTCGCCACGATGCTGCTCTCGACCCTGCTGGTCGGGCTCGACACGCTGATGTGGTTCCGGCTCGAGCGGGTGCTGGATCGCCGCCTTGCCGCACTCGCCCAGGACGCCCGTGCAAGCGGCTGGCACTTCACCGCGAGGGCCGGCGAGCGCGGCGGCTGGCCCCTGTCGGCCACGCTGATCCTGATCCGGCCGACCCTCGCCGGCGCCGATCGGCTGATCCCGGGCGGCATCGGCTGGTCCGGCGAGCGGGCGACGCTCAGCCTGTCGTTGCTGCCGCCGCACCGGACCACCATCATCGCGGGCGGCACGCAGACGCTGTCGGTGGCATCAGGTTCACCCGATGCCGTAGCGCTGAGGTTCTGGGCGGCACGGCTGGCGCTGCACCTGCCCGACGATGACGACGCTCGCGGGCAAGCCGGCACGCGGCAGTTCAGCTTCGATGCAGAGGCCCTGCATGTCGCCGCACCCGGGAGCGGACCGGACGACATCGCCCAGCTCGCCGACGCGAACGGCCGGCTCGACTGGCCACCCACCCGGACACCCGACCAGGCGGCGGCCTCTGTTCCCGCCGGCCCGGATCAGCCGGCCGTCTCGCTCTCGCTGGACCTGCACGATATCGCCCTGCCGGCCCGGCTGCGCACCCCGATGCGCGTGCTGCAGCAGGCCAGGCTCCGGCTGCAGCTCACCGGTCGACGGCCGGAGTTGCAGATGCGACTTAAGGACGCGCTTGACAGGTGGCGCGGGTCCGGCGGGCAGCTCCGGATCACCGAGGCCAGCCTCGAGTGGGGCGGCAGCAGTGCCGCGTTGGCGGGCGATGCCGGTCTCGATGCGGATGGCGCGCTCGACGGTGGGTTCCAGCTCGCACTGACCCAACCCGACCCGGTGCTCCGCCAGCTGGAGGAAGCCGGCCTGCTGCGCCCGGGCGTGTCCCGCTCGATCGCGGCGGTGCTCGGGCTGATTGCCGCGTCCGAGCCCGGTCCGCACATCCACCTCCCGCTCGACCTCCGCCATGGCCTGCTCAGCCTCGGCCGGATCCCGCTGCTGCAGATCGGCCCCCGGCCGGGGTCCGCCACCGGCACCGCTTCAGTTTCGACACCGTGACGATGCCGATCTGGCATTTGAAACCGGGGCAGGCGCTGGCCATCTGATCAGCATCGGATATGCTGGCTCCGGCTCAGCACTCCGATGACGACCCGTGTGCCGATTGCCGGCGCACTGCCGCTTCAACCGAAGGCGCCGCTCCGTCATGTTCGCCATCACGGCCCTGCACATCGCCCGTGCCCAGTTCGGCTTCACCGTAGCCTTTCACATCCTGTTTCCCGCGTTCTCGATCGGGCTTGCCGCCTACCTCGCCGTGCTCGAGGGGCTGTGGCTGAAAACCGGGCGGCAGGTCTATCTCGACCTGTTCCGCTACTGGCTGAAGATCTTCTCGATCGGCTTCGCGATGGGCGTCGTGTCCGGCGTGGTGATGTCCTACGAGTTCGGCACCAACTGGTCGCGCTTCGCCGCCAAGGCCGGCCCGGTGCTGGGCCCGATGCTGGCCTACGAGGTGCTGACGGCGTTCTTCCTCGAAGCCGGGTTCCTCGGCGTGATGCTGTTCGGCATGAACCGGGTCGGCAAGCGGCTGCATTTCACCGCCACCTGCCTGGTATCGATCGGCACGCTGATCTCGATGAGCTGGATCCTCGCCTCCAACAGCTGGATGCAGACCCCCGCCGGCTACGTCATCGACAAGGCCACCGGCCGCTTCCTGCCCGACGATTGGTGGAAGATCGTCTTCAACCCGTCCTTCCCGTACCGGCTGGTGCATATGGGCCTGGCGGCGTTCCTGTGCGTCGCGTTCTCGGTCGGCGCGGTGGGCGCCTACCACCTGTTGCGTGACCGCAAGGCCGGCCGCCAGCCGACCGAGGCGGTACGGGTGATGTTCTCGATGGCGATGTGGATGGCGGCGATCGTGGCGCCGATGCAGATCCTCGCCGGCGACACCCAGGGCCTGAACACGCTGCAATACCAGCCGGCGAAGATCGCGGCGATGGAAGGCGACTGGGATACCAAGGGCCGCGCGCCGGAGATCCTGTTCGGCATCCCGAACATGAAGACCGAAACCACCGACTACAAGATCGAGCTGCCGTTCGCAGGCTCGCTGATCCTGACCCACAGCCTTGACGGCAAGGTGCCCGGGCTGAAGCAGTTCGCGCCTGCCGACCGACCCTACTCGCCGCTGATCTTCTTCACCTTCCGGATCATGATCGGGCTCGGCTTCCTGATGTTCGGGCTCGGGCTGTTCAGCCTGTTCCTGCGCTGGAAGGGGACGTTCTATGAGAACGTGTGGCTGCACCGGTTCGCCCTGGTGATGGCGCCATCGGGGTTCCTGGCATTGCTGTGCGGCTGGATCACCACCGAGGTCGGTCGTCAGCCCTACACGGTGTACGGCCTGCTGCGGACCACCGACAGCGTCTCGCCGATCGCCCTGCCCGGCATCGCCACCTCGATGATCGCCTTCGTGGTGGTGTATTTCGCGGTCTTCGGCGCCGGCCTGGTGTTCATCCTCAGGCTGATGAGCAAGGAGCCCGAGTTCGGTGAGCCCGGCCTCGATCCCCGCGAGCCCACCCGCACCTCCGGCATCCATCCCGGCCCCGCACAGGGCACCGGCAGCAAGGCCGATCGTCGGCCGCGTCCCGCGCCGGGCTACACAGCACCGCATCCGGCGGAGTGAGCAGCATGGGGGACCAGGCACACTGGCTGCCGATCGTCTGGGCCTGCATCGCCTGCTTCACGGTGCTGGCCTACATCGTCCTGGACGGGTTCGATCTCGGCCTCGGCATCCTGTTCGCGGTCGAGTACGAGCGGCCCGACCGCGACGTCATGGTCAACACCGTGGCCCCGGTGTGGGACGGCAACGAGACCTGGCTGATCCTGGGCGGGGCGGCACTCTACGGCGTGTTCCCGGTCGCCTACGCCACGATCCTGCCGGCGCTGTATCCGCCGATCATCGCCATGCTGCTGGCGCTGATCTTCCGCGGGGTGGCATTCGAGTTCCGCTTCCGCGCCGAAAGCCAGCACTCCAAGCTGATCTGGGACGTCGCGTTCTTCGGCGGCTCGGTGCTGGCGGCCCTCACCCAGGGGCTGATCCTCGGTGGGCTGATCCAGGGCATCAAGGTCGTCGACGGCCAGTACGCCGGCGGCTGGTTCGACTGGCTGAGCGGCTTCTCGGTGTTCTGCGGCCTGGCCGTCGTGGTCGGCTATGCTTTGCTCGGCGCCTGCTGGCTGGTCTGGCGCACCGGTGGCGCGCTACAGGCGCGGGCCCGCAAGCACGCCAAGGTCCTGGCCCTCGTCACGCTGGCAATGATCGTCGTGGTCAGTCTGTGGACGCCCACCCTGCACCTGCACTACCTGCGGCACTGGGCTGTCTGGCCGCGTATCCTTTTCGTCGCACCGGTGCCGATCCTGGTGGCGGTGCTGGCGCTGCTGTTCTGGCGCAGCGTCGACGACGAGCGACACCACCTGCTTCCGCTGCTGTGCGCGCTCGGCTGGTTCTTCCTGTGCTTCACCGGGCTCGGTGTAAGCCTCTGGCCGTGGATCGTGCCGCCGAGCATCGACATCTGGCAGGCCTCGTCACCGCCCTCGAGCCAGAAATTCCTGCTCGTGGGGGCCGTGGTGCTGATCCCGACGATCCTGGCCTATACCAGCTACTCGTACTGGGTCTTCCGCGGCAAGATCGACGGGGAGACGCATTATCACTGAGTTCGTGCCTGCCGACGCGAAGCCGCCACGTCGCCTGGCGGTGCGGGTGCTGTGGTTCATCGGCATCTGGGCGGTGAGCATCGTCGTCGTGGCCGGTGTCGCCGAGGGGCTTAAGAAGCTCATCCTCGGCTGATGGTCTTTCCGGCAGTGTGGCAGAACCGGGCCACGCTGAAGCGCGTGCCGCGTGTCTTGGATGTTCTGCGCGGTCGGCGGCGAAGACACGGTCTAGCCGGTTGCCGGTGCGGTGACAGACGGCTCCGGTGGATCGCTCGTTGGCCTTGCGTCGCGGTATCTCCCGCTTGGCGGGACCGGTCTCGCTTGGGTTCAAGCCAGGCTGCAGGGCGGCGGGGATGATTGCCGGGATCACGATGTCGCCCGTTCACAAGGTCGGCATAGGGACCTGGTTAGACCGGCAAGGCAACCGCCAGCAGGCTCACGCCTGTCAGACGCCTGCGCGCAACGTCGGGCCGATCCTGCCCGGGGGTGCCTGGGGCTTCTTTCCAAGCACATCGACGGCCAGGAAGACCCACACCGCGCCGCAACTCACTCTGCCACCAGGCTCGCTTGACCCGTCCCGAACAGCAGCAGGCAACGCCAGTTGCCTCGCGGTTTGAGGCCCACGCTGCCGATGGCTTTCGACACCGCGACCACGGGACCACATTGCCACGCCCACGACGGATGTCCTGACCATCTCGGGGCATCTATGGCCATTCCAAGCAATGCCGACAACACGTTCAGCCAAAACTGATGAGTAGGCTTGTGTCATGAGCTGCTGGCCTCCAACCCAGCCAGCAGCTTCAGTTCCACCCACCAGAACGCAGCATCCCGGATTAATTCCACCATAGACGATCAGGCTCCATGCCAGACGTCGCAGGCCCAACCGTAAACGCTCGGATAGGCCAGATCGGTGTGTGATGCAGCGTGCCCGGAAATCTATCCAATCAGGTTCTGAACATTACGCTTGCACAGAAGCTGACAATGCCGCGTTTCTCTCCGAGCTCAGTCGTTGCTTTGTCGTATTGATGATAATTGACCTAAGGTCTTTTGATCGACGGCAACTTTAGTTTTCGGAAACGTCCATCGATAGGGTGCCTGGTAAGGCGCCGTCACGATGGCATCCAGGTCTGGATGCGCCTCTCACTGAGCCCTGCAGACGGGAACTCCGTCTGCCGACGATATCCTGCGCTCGACGGCTGCAAGTCATAACCCGGGATCCCACAAGTTCCGTTACGGTACCGGACCGGTTTACGTCGACTGTATATTCGTCAGCTCCTCTTCGATTGCATATCGTCTGGGTCCCCGTCTTTGGAGCCTGACACGAGAAATTGTCGCCCCGTCTTTCGGAAGGTGTCACGCGTCGGAACCTTTTCGGGGACACGGGTCATGCCAACCAACGCAACAGAGCGATGCGTCGACACCGGCTTTTCGATCAGCGCCGGACACACGTGACCGGAAAAGTTTTGCACTGCACAAGAACTCACCTTGGGAAGCGGACGACAGATTACTGACTGGAGGTCGTTGACAGCCGAATTGGATACGAGCAGCTTCAGCCCAACAAGGAACTTGAGTTCCAGGTAATGAACAAAGTGGAAAACGTTTCGAGTTTGAAGGTTCCTGCGCTGGGCAAGGGTGTGGCGCTCTTGGAGGCGGTCGCACGCGAACCCGGGCTGGGGTTTACCGGGCTGCAGGAGCGGCTCGGCCTGCCGAAAAGTTCGACCCATCACCTCATCTCGACAATGTGCGAACTCGGCCTGATCAAAAAGCGGGCGCTCGGCGGCTATGGTCTGGGACTGAAGTTGCTGGAGCTCGCCGGTCTTGCAAACGAGAGCAACGACGTTCAACGGGACGCGATCCCGATCCTCCGCGACTTCGCGAGGCAGATCCAACTCACGTGCCATCTCGGCGTGTACGAGAACGGCGAGGCGGTTTATCTTGCACGCGTCGAGGGTGCGCAGGACATCATCGTCAAGTCCCATGTCGGCCAGCGTTTCCCGGTCAGTTGCAGCGCCCTCGGCAAGAGCCTGGTCGCATGGTTGGCGCCCGACATGCTCGACGAGGTGATCGCAAAGCTCGCATTCGAGAAGCGGATGCCGAAGACAGTCATGAACGCGGCGGATTTCCGTCTCGATCTCGGCGAGGTCCGGCGCCGGGGCTGGGCGCTCGATGACGAGGAACAGGCGCCGAATTGTCGCTGCATCGCCGCGCCGATCCGCGATCGCGACGGTGTGATCGTGGCCGCCATCAGCGCGGTCGGCACGTTGGAACAGGTCGGCGACGCGCGCCTGAAGGCGCTTGCAGCGCAAGTCGTGGCCGCAGCAAACGCCATTTCGGAATCCGTCTACAGCACCGCCGCGCAAACGACGACGCCGCCGAGATCACGCGCGGCCAGAAGCAGGGGGAACACTCTTTGAACATCGCATTCATCGGCCTGGGCGTCATGGGGCGCCCGATGGCAGAACACCTGATCAAGGCCGGCCATCGGGTTCGCCTCGCGAGCCGTTCCGGTGTGCCGTCGGGAATGGGCGACGGCGACGTGGTGAAATGCGCGAGTGCGGCCGAAGCGGCCATGGACGCCGAAGTCATCATCACGATGGTGCCGGACACGCCGGACGTCGAAGCCGTTCTGTTCGGCCCGGCCGGTGTGATGGAAACAGCCAAGCCCGGCTCGATCGTCGTCGACATGAGCTCCATCTCGCCGCTGGCGAGCAAGCAGTTCGCAGCCCGCCTTGGCGAGCGTGGGATCGGGTGCCTCGATGCGCCGGTATCGGGCGGTGAAGTCGGTGCGAAGGCAGCATCGCTTACCATCATGGTCGGCGGTCCGGCGGAGCTGTTCGAGCGCGTCAAGCCACTCTTCGCGCTGATGGGGCGGAACATCAACCTGGTTGGCGAGCACGGTGCCGGCCAGACGACGAAGGTCGCCAACCAGATCATCGTGGCACTCACGATCGAGGCCGTGTCCGAGGCTTTGGTGTTCGCCTCTCGCGCAGGCGCCGACCCGGCCCGCGTGCGCGAGGCGCTGCTCGGCGGCTTCGCCAATTCCCGGGTGCTCGAGGTGCATGGCGAGCGGATGATCAAGCGCAATTTCACGCCTGGTTTCCGCGTCGAATTGCACCAGAAGGATCTCAACCTGGCGCTCGAGAACGCCCGCCTCCTGGGCGTTTCGCTCCCCGCGACGGCCCTCGCCCGATCGCTGTTCAGCGCGTGCGAGTCACATGGCGGCGGCCGCGACGATCATTCGTCGATGGTGCGCGCGATCGAACTGCTGGCCAATCATGAGATCGGCAGACCCATCGTCGACAACACGAACACGTAACGACCGGACCAACAGCGCCGGCATCGCCGCTGCCGCTTACCAGACGAGACATGATCGATGAGGCAGAAGATCTACATCACGCGGGCGATACCCCGTGCCACGATCGAGGCACTCGAGGCGGAGCACGACGTCACCGTCAATCCGGAGGATCGCGCGCTCTCCCCCGAGGAGCTCCGTCATAACGTCGCCGGCTGTGCCGCCATCGTTTCGTTGCTGACCGATCGCATCGACGGACAGCTTCTCGACGCGGCCGGACCAGGCTGCCGCATCGTCGCGAACTACGCAGTGGGCACGAACAATTTCGACGTGCCGGCTGCCACGGAACGTGGTGTCGCACTCACCAACACCCCCGGCGTGCTCGACGATGCAACGGCGACGCACACCATTGCGCTGCTTCTGGCGATGGCGCGCCGTATCCCCGAAGCCGAACGTTATCTGCGTGAAGGACGCTGGGACGGATGGAAGCCGATGTTCTTCATCGGTGCCGACGTCGATCACAAGGTCCTTGGCATTGCCGGTGCAGGCAGGATCGGACGCAACGTTGCCCGCAAGGCACGTGGGTTCAACATGGAGATCATCTACAGCGACGTGGAGCCGAACCGCGCCATCGAGGACGAGAGCGGCGCGCGGTTCGTCAGCAAGGATGAACTCCTGGCGCGATCGGATTTCCTGACACTGCACGTCCCGCTCCTGCCCGAGACCCGCCACTACATCGGTGCAGGCGAGCTCGCGCGGATGAAGTCGACCGCCATCCTGATCAATGCCAGCCGTGGGCCGGTCATCGACGAAAAGGCGCTTGTCGAGGCGTTGCGCGAAAACCGTATCTGGGGCGCGGCACTCGATGTGTTCGAGGATGAGCCCGTACTTGCCCCTGGCCTGGTCGACCTGCCGAACGTGGTCATCGTGCCGCACATCGCCTCCGCTACGGAGGGGACGAGGCTTCAGATGGGTGAGATCGTATCGCGCAACGTCCTGGCCGTGTTGTCGGGCGGGCAACCCGACTGTTGTATCAACATGGAGGCATTACGCCGGTGAAACATGTTCGATCACGATGACGAACGCCGGATTTGAAGCATCAAGTTGAAGTGAACGCTCGAATTTCACTTTATAATACCGTCTTCGGATCCGGCTTCGACTTTTTAGTTAAATAATGCGATCAAGACGTCATCTGTTGATGACAACAAGCGCCGAAACGGGCATTTTATTCATGAGCAGGCCAGGCAAGTTAGACCCGGCCGCTTGGGGAAACAGACAATGAGTGCGAGCATCGCACCTACGCTTTTCGGTCGATACGGGCCCGCCAGCGGTCCCGATAAAGAATGGGCTGTCGACGATCATCTGCCGGGTCGGCGATGTCGGCGCAAAACACAAGGCTGCCGAGCCGGCGCGCGTCGCAGCTGAATCGGTAGATGCGACGCCTTCTCCGGATGTCGCTGTAAATACTGGATCGAAAAACATTGCCGTCGGCGAAGTCGAGCGGCATCAACCAAGAAACGTAGAGGGATCGGAACATGTCCGGCCTGTCAAAAACCAATAAGACCATGATTGCCGCAGCCATGCTGTGCGGCGTCTCTTCCGCCGCCATCGCAGCCGACGAGCCGACGATCGGCATCGTCGTGCCGACCTTGGACTCCCAGTTCTGGAACAGGGACGTTGCGTTCCTGCAGACGGGTGCAGCCCAGCTCGGCGTGCACCTGATCGTGCTGAACGCCGACAACAAGCCGGATCAGATGACCCAGGCTGCGCAGGATCTCGTCGCCCGCAAGGTCGACGGCATCATCTCGGTCGGATACTGGTCGACCGCACCCGCCACGATCAGGTTCGCCAAGCGCGCCAACATTCCCGTCATCATCGTCGACACCTATCCGACCTTCGCCCCGCTGTCCGGGGACCACACCAACTACATCGCGTTCGTGGGCCCGAGCGATGCCGACTCCGGTTACCGCATGGGCAAGGCCCTGCTCGCTACGGTCAAGCCAGGCCCGGACGGCAAGAAGATGATCGGCGTCGTCAACGGAACCGCCGGCACGTCGGTCGCGATCGACCGGCGCAAGGGTTTCCAGAAGGCTGTCGATGAAGACGGCAACGTCACGATCGTGGGCGAGGTCGACGGCAACTTCGTCCGCGACCAGTCGCAGACGGCGTTCGAGTCGCTCTACCAGGGCCATCCCGACATCAAGGGTGTCTGGTGCGGCAACGATCCGACGGCGATGGGCGTGCTTGCGGCGTTGAAGAGCAAGGGCAAGGTGCCCGGCAAGGACGTCATGGTCGTCGGCATGGATCTCAATCCCGAGAACGTCGAGGAAGTGAAGAACGGCGAGCAGGTGTTCGACATCGGCGGCCACTGGGTTCAGGGCGGCATCGGGCTGGAGATCATGTATAACTATCTCCACGGTTTCAAGCTTCCTGCGGATCAGGCAAACATCAAGCTGAAGCTGCTGCCGATGACGACGGCCGATGTTCCTCGCTTCGAGAAGGACTTCCCGGGCGGTCAGCCCAACTACGACTTCAAGGCGCATTCGAAGGTCTTCAACAAGGACGCGCCGTTGTCCCCGGCGTTCGATATCCATTACTCGAACTAACTTTCCCGGAAGTCGGCCGCACGCCGTCCGCGGCGTGCGGCGCTCCCTGTTATTTCGTTACTTCTTGCACGGTTGGACTCCATGACGCTCGTTGCAGTCGGTCTGAACAAGCAGTATGGCCCGACCCGTGCGGCCGACGACGTTTCGATTACCCTGCGCGCGGGTAGGGTGCATGCCATCGTCGGCGAGAACGGCGCCGGCAAATCCACGACTCTCCGCATGCTCAGTGGCGCCGTGCGTCCGGACAGCGGCGAAATGAGGCTGAACGACGCGCCCTATGCGCCGCAATCCCTGGTCGACGCCACGTCGCAAGGTGTGGCGCTGGTTCATCAGGAAATCACGATCAACCGGTCGCTGACGATCGCCGAGAACATCTTCATCGGATCTCTCCGCCGTTACGCCGGCCCGCTCGGCATCATGAAGCGCAAGGCGATGGCGGCGGTGGCGCAGGCAGCGCTCGACCGGATCGGCGTCAAGATCTCGGTCTCGACCAACATCGACCGGCTCAATCTCGGCGAGCTGAAATGCATCGAGATCGCCCGCGCCATCTCGTCCGATCCCAACACCCTCCTGCTCGACGAGTCCACCGCCTATCTCGATCATCGCGAGGTGGACGCGGTCCTGACCGTGATGCAGGAATTGAAGTCGCAGGGCATGACGATCGGCTTCGTGTCGCATCACCTGAGCGAGGTGCTGGCCGCAGCCGACGACCTGACGATCCTGAAGGACGGCCGCTTCGTCGGCTCCTATGGCTCCAAGACGATCGAAGCCAACGAGATCCACCGCCTGATGGTCGGGCGCGACCTGTCGCACGGCACCTATCCGCCGCGCTCGTCGGCGACCGGTCTCGCAGCACCTGCCATCCTGCGCGCACGGGAGGTGGCGGTCGGGCGGGAATTGAACGATCTCAGCATCGAGGTCAGGCGCGGCGAGATCGTCGGCCTCGCGGGCCTCAAGGGTGCAGGTGCGGAGGCGCTTTTTGCCGGCATCGTCGGGGACGAGGCATTGCGTCATGGCGCCCTGGAGCTTGAGGGCAAGGATTATCATCCCCGCACGCCGCGCACCGCCTGGCATGACGGCATCGCCCATCTTCCCGGGGATCGGGGCAATGAGGGTTTGATCGCCGGCTTCAGCGTGCTCGACAATCTCGTGATGGCCCGGCCGCCGAAGCGCGGACCGTTCTTTGACAAGACGCGTGCGCGTGCCATCTCCGACGACCTGATCAGGCAGATCGGCATCCGGACGTCGAGCGCCGACGCGCCATGCCGCTCGCTGTCGGGCGGCAACATGCAGAAAGTCGTGCTCGGAAAATGCCTGGCCGTCGGCCCGACACTGCTCCTGCTGAACAACCCGACGCGCGGCGTGGACATGGGCGCCCGCGTCGAGATCTACGGGCTCATGCGCCAGAAGGCGACAGAGGGCCTGGCCATCCTGCTGTCGTCCGAGGACATGCCCGAACTGATCGGCATGTCGGACCGTCTCGTCGTGCTCCGGCAGGGTGTGGTCGCCCGCGAATTCGCCACGATGGATGGCGTCGAAGAGCATGACATCGTGAAGTACATGACCTGAGGCATGATGATGAACGAGATCAGCACGGCAACCGCCTTGGGCAAGACGGGCGCCCCCGCGAACAGCTGGAAGGCTCCGCGGATCGAAATGCTGCGGCGAGGGTTTCCGCTCATCTTCCTCGTCGTCCTGGTGGCGGTCTTCACCGCCATGTCGCCGCGCTTCCTGTCGCTCGACAATCTGTCGACCGTCCTGGAGCAGGGCACCGTTCTGCTGGTCGCGGCACTGGGCATGACGTTCATCATCATGGCCGGGTCGATCGACATCTCGGTCGGTGCGATCGTGGCCGTGTCGGCGCTCGTGGCGGCCATGACGGCAACCAAACTCGGCGTATGGGCGATCGTCCCGGCAATCGCGGTCGGCGCACTCTGCGGTTGCCTGAACGGCCTGCTGCTGTCGGTGGGCAAGGTGCCGTCCTTCATCGCGACGATGGGCACGATGGTGGTTTACCGTGGCCTGGTCCTGTACTTCACGCGCGGCGCTCCGGTATCGATCGATAACGATGGCTTCCTCGACGCCTATTCCGGCATCACCTATGGCATTCCGCATGAAGTCGTGATCGGCTTGGTGCTTGCGGCGGTGGCCTGGGCGATCATCAACTACACCGTCTTCGGTCGCGAGGTCCGGGCGATCGGCGGCGGCGAGCGTGTCTCGATCCTGACCGGCATCCCGGTCACGCGAGTGAAGATCCTGATGTACGTGCTCCTCGGAGCATTATGCGGCATGGCCGGCCTGCTGCAGGGCGCGCGCACCATGGCCGCGACGTCGCAGCTCGGTCTCGGTCTCGAACTCGACGTCATCGCGGCTGTCGTCGTCGGCGGCACGCCGTTGACCGGTGGTCTCGGCAGCATCACCAGCACCATGCTCGGCGTGCTGATCATCACGCTGCTGTCGAGCGGCATGAACATGGGCGGCGTCGATCCCTACTTTCAGAACATCATCAAGGGTATCGTTCTGGTCACTGCGGTCTTCATCACGATCGACCGCAAGAAGATCGGGATCATCAAGTAGCAGCGCTCGGCGCATCCGACCAAAGCTTCAGCGACAACGAAAGAGGTCACTACGATGGAATATCGCCAACTCGGCCGCTCCGGTCTCAAGGTTTCTGCCCTGACCCTCGGCACCATGACGTTCGGCGGCAAGGAGAGGTTCTCCTATGTCGGCAATAGCAACCAGTCCGAAGCGACGCGCATCGTCGATATCGCGCTCGATGCCGGCGTCAACATGCTCGACACCTCGGACATCTACTCGTCCGGAACCGCCGAGGAGATCGTCGGCGAGGCGATCAAGGGCAAGCGCGGACGCGTCCTGGTGGCCACCAAGGCACGGTTCCCGATGGGACCCAGCCCGAACGACGCGGGACTGTCGCGCCACTATCTGATGCGTGCCTGCGAGGCGAGCCTGAAGCGGCTCGGCGTCGATCACATCGATCTCTACCAGTGCCACGAGTGGGATGGCCTGACGCCGGTCGAGGAGACCATGGCGGCGCTGGATGCGCTCGTCACGTCGGGCAAGGTCCGCTATGTCGGCGTCTCGAACTTCACCGGCTGGCAGCTGATGAAGGCGCTGGGAGCGGCCGACCGGGCCGGCACGTCACGCTTCATCAGCCAGCAGATCCACTACACCCTCGAAGCGCGCGAAGCCGAATACGAGCTGGTTCCGATCTCGCTGGATCAGGGCCTGGGCGTCCTGGTCTGGAGCCCGCTCGCCGGCGGTCTGCTGTCAGGCCAGTACCGTCGCGGCAAGGCCACTCCGGAAGGCGGGCGCGACTTCGCAGGATGGCCGGAGCCGCCTATCCGTGACGAGACCCGGCTGTATGACATCATCGAGGTGCTGGTCGAGGTTGCCGAGGAACTCGGCGTTTCTGCCGCCGAGGTCGCCCTGGCCTGGCTGCTGCATCGCCCGGCGGTGGCGTCGGTGGTGATCGGCGCGAACAACGAGGAGCAGCTCCGGACCAATCTCAAGGCGGTCGATCTGAAGCTGACCGCAAGCGACCTGGAGCGGTTGAACGCCGTCAGCAAGCTGCCGCTGCTGTATCCATACTGGCATCAGGCCATGACCGCGAGCGACCGGCTCGGCAAGCTGGATCTTGTTCTGCTGGAGCAGTATCTGCCGAAAAAGAACGCGTTCTAGGACCGGGCCGGGGCGTCACGGATTGCCCGTGATGGTTCGCAGGCCCGACTGCTTGCGAACCATCGGACCGGGCACGATTGAACCGATGCCGACACATCATTTTCAAAGGCTCCAGTTTTCATGAAGCTCGATCGAATGGCCGCTCACCGCCTTCTGGAGGAGGCCGTTGCGCAGGTTGATGCAGTTGGGCGCCCGGCCTGCGTCGCGGTGACCGACGAGCGCGGCGCGCTGATCGCGTTCACCCGCATGGACGGGGCGCCGGTGCGCAGCGTCAAGTTGTCGGAAGCCAAGGCCTACAGCGCGGCCAGGCTCGGCGTCTCCACGACCGCCTTCCACGAGCGCCTGCTGCGTGATGGCATGCCCGCCACTTATTTTGCGGATCCGACACTGACGGGCATGCCGGGCGGCGCCGTGATTACCAGCGAGAGCGGCGCGACACTCGGCGGCATCGGCATCAGCGGCCTGGCTCCCGCCGACGACCAGCGGATCGCCGACGATGTCGCCGCCAGACACAAGGCGGGACAGGATCGGTAGGGCACACGGCGTCGCCCTCTAGCTTACAGGGCGCGGCCGATCCGGCACCGATGCCTCTCGGCAACGCCGATGGCGTGTCCATAGGGAAAGACCATGAACGAGCGCGCGCTGCTGCGGCAGATGTTCGACGCTGCCATCGAGGCGGCAGATCCGGACCACGTGATCCCGGGATACCTGCCGGCGCCGCCGCGCGGTCGGACGGTGGTGGTCGGCGCGGGCAAGGCGGCTGCCTCCATGGCGCGTGCCGTCGAAGCGCACTGGCCGGCGGACCGTCCGCTCTCGGGCCTGGTCGTCACCCGCTACGGTCATGGCGTCGGGCCATTGCCGCGTATCGAGGTGGTCGAGGCCAGCCATCCCGTGCCGGACGCCGCCGGGCAACAGGCCGCCGCCCGCATCCTGGCGCTGGTGCAGGGCCTCGGGCCGGACGACCTGGTGCTCTGCCTGATCTCCGGCGGCGGCTCGGCGCTGCTGTCGCTGCCGGGTGACGGCGTGACGCTGGCCGACAAGCAGGCGATCAACCGTGCATTGCTGCGCAGCGGCGCCGGCATCCACGACATGAACTGCGTGCGCAAGCACCTGTCGGCGATCAAGGGTGGCCGCCTCGCTGCCGCTGCCGCTCCGGCACCGATGGTGACGCTGGTGATTTCCGACGTGCCCGGCGACGATCCGTCGGTGATCGCATCCGGCCCAACGGTACCGGACGCGACCACGCTGGCCGACGCGTCCGCGGTCCTTGCGCGCTTCGGCATCGAGATCCCGGCCGCGATCCGCACGCGCCTGGCGGACCCCGCGGCGGAGACGCCGAAACCGGGTGATGCGGCTTTTCTCAACACCGTGACGCACGTGATCGCGACCCCACAGACGTCGTTGGAGGCGGCCGCTGCGGTGGCGCGCGCGGCCGGCGTCACGCCGCTGATCCTGGGTGACGCGATCGAGGGCGAGGCCGCCGACGTCGGTCGTGTCATGGCGGGGATTGCCCGGCAGGTTTCGGTGCACCACCAGCCTGCGCCGCCGCCCTGCGTGCTGATCTCGGGCGGCGAAACCACGGTCACCGTGCGCGGCCACGGTCGCGGCGGGCGGAACGTGGAGTTCCTGCTATCGACCGCCATCGAGCTCGCGGGCCGGCCGGGCGTGTTCGTGCTGGCCGGTGACACGGATGGGGTGGACGGCGCGGAAGAGGTCGCCGGCGCCATCGTCACCCCCGACACGCTCGCTCGCGCCTCGGCTCAGGGGATCAGCGCGCGCGCACGCCTTACCGACAATGACGGACACGGGTTCTTCGAAGCTCTCGGCGACCAGGTGGTCACCGGGCCGACGCTGACGAACGTCAACGATTTCCGAGCGGTCCTGATCAGACCGTCCTGACCGGTGATCCGACCCCGGCGGTGACGACAGCGCCGTTCGTCAGGCCGCCAGGACACCGCGCGCCAGGCGTCATACGGGCGCGTACACCGGGACCACATAGGGTCCTTCCGGCACGAACGCGACGTGCGGATCGCCATGGCGGGCCGCACTCGCATCGATCGCGCTGTTGATGTCGCCGGTCAGGTCGACGCCGGTGATCCGCCGCTCCTCGGTGTCGAGACCGGTGGTGTAGAGCAGGACCTGTCCCAGGCGCATCGCCTTGAGCTGCATCTCGGTCTGCCACTCATCGACGTCCGCCAGCGTCTTGGCCGTCAGGGTTGCGAGGAACCGTTCCGCGCCGATGCCGACCAGCCGGGTCTGCGCTGCCCGGAATTCGTCGGAGCCGAAGCCCTCGGAGCACTCCGACGCGATGATCAGCGTGCCGCCCGGGGCAAGGATATCGAGCGGCGTCACCATGCCCTTGACCGTCTGGTAGTAGGTCTTGTCGAGCGGATAACCGGCGGCTGACGTGACCACCGTCTTGTAGCGACGCGGCACCGGGATCCGCGTCGCGTCGCTGACGAAGGCGACCGCATTCTCGTGGCTCGCGATGATGTCGCCGAAGGTCACGTGGACTAGGTCGCGTTCCTCGTCGAGCACGGTGTTCAGCGCGTAGATCTCGCCCAGCATGCGGACGATCTCGAGCTGCTCTTCGTGCAGGGGATTGCCCACGAGGTTGCACTGCACCGCCAGCGGATCCTCCATGAAGCGGGCCGAGTGGAACGTCCGGATGGTCTCGTGGTGAGCGACGCCCGGTGCCACGACCTTGCGGCCGCCCGACCAGCCGGCCATGAAATGCGGCTCGACCAGCCCGGTGGCGATACGCAGATCCGCCTCCACGAAACGGCGGTCGATGCCGACCGGCGTGCCACGTGTTGCCGTACGCCCGAGATGGACATGGGCGGCGTCGTCGCGCGCGAAATGGTTTTCCACGCGGACCGTGTCCAGCACCCAGGGGTCGCCGACCAGCTCGGCGAGTTCCGCACCTTCGTTCGGACGGTGCAGGCCGGTCGCGACCAGCACCGTAATGCGCCCGGCCGGAATGCCGCCGGCGAGCATGGTCTCGATCATCGGACGCAGGAACAGGCGGTTCGGTACCGGCCGGGTGATGTCGCAGATCAGGATGCAGGCGCTGCTGCGACCGCGCACGAGTTCCGACAACGGCGGCGCGCCCACCGGCCGCGCGAAGGCCTCGCGAATGGCGGCGTCGTTGTCGCGCAACTTCGGCAGCGGCCGCTTGCGGATGATCGTGGGGATCAGCCCCTCGGTGAGCCGAACCGGCACATGACCGCGCCCGAAGGACAGGTCGATGGTTTCATGCAGCATGCTCGGCTCCGACTTGGTGCAGGATTGCAGCGTCCCGGACCGGCACGCGGTTGCCGCGGATCATGCCGGACCTGGTGCCCGGCATGCAGGGAGCGGCGCGTTCAAGCGCCCGCCGTTGGTCGCCGGGCGGCAGCCATCGATCGGATCGCGTTCCGACCGGCCCGCGGACGACTGCCACTCCGCCATCGCACGCGACGCTACCCGTCAAGCCAGGCTAGGTCGATGATCTTGCCTGCTGGGCCGCAAGTGCCTTGCTGAGCCGGTCGATCTCCGCCTGCAGGCGTTCGATCTCCGCGCGGTGGGCCTCGTCGGCAGAGCTGGGCGCCGGCTCGGCACTCCCGGGATCGGGCTTGTAGAACGGGTTCAACAGGGTTTTCGCGCGGTCCAGGATCGGCCGTGCCGCCGGCTCGGCTGCGGCCTGGTGCGAGGCCGCTTTCGACGCCCGCTGGGCCGGCGGCGGCACCGCAGCCACCGGCGCTGCCGGCCGGACGACGCCGCTCTGGTGCGCTGCGAACTGGTCCATCACGTGCTCGAGGAAACCCGGCACCAGGCCCTGCTTGCTGTCGCCGTAGAAGCCGATCAGCTGCCGCAGGAACAGCGTGGGCAGCATGTTGCGGCCCTTGGTCTCCTCCTCGACGATGATCTGGGTGAGCACGCTGCGGGTGATGTCGTCGCCGGTCTTGGCGTCGAACACGACGAAATCCCGGCTCCGGCGGACCATCTCCGCCAGGCTGTCGAGCGTGATGTAGATCGAGCTCTCGGTGTCATAGAGCCGGCGGTTGGCGTATTTCTTGATGACGACGGGCGCGACCGGGCGATCGGTTTCCGGCAAATGGTCCTCCATCCCGGTCATGGACATTCGACAGGTTAGCATGACCACCGGACGCCTGCGCAAATCACCGTGGATCCCGGCTGGCGACTTGCCTTGGCAAGCGTCCGTCGGCCACACATCTACCTGCCGCGTCGGCCTCACTCCTCAAGCCGGGCGTCCGGCCCGGGCGCCGCCGCCGACCACCCTCAGGAGAACTTCATGTTTGCATGCACCGGCTATGCCGCGCAGACGGCCCAGACGCCCCTCGCCCCATTCTCGTTCGAGCGCCGCGACCCGGGCCCGAACGATATCCGCATCGACATCCTGTATTGCGGCGTCTGCCACTCCGACATTCACACCGCCCGCGGCGAGTGGGGCAACAAGGACTTCCCGGTGGTGCCCGGCCACGAGATCGTCGGCCGCGTGGTCGAGGTCGGCTCCGGGGTGAGCCGGTTCAAGGCGGGCGACCTCGCCGGCGTCGGCTGCATGGTCGATAGCTGCCAGCACTGCCCGAGCTGCAAGGAAGGCCTCGAGCAGTATTGCGAGGATGGCGGCTTCACCGGCACCTACGCCTCGCCGGACAAGAAGACCCCCGGGCTGTTCACCTATGGCGGCTACTCCAAGAGCATCGTCGTCGACCAGAACTTCGTGCTGCGCGTGCCGGAGAACCTCGAGCTCGCCGCCGTGGCGCCGCTGCTCTGCGCCGGCATCACCACCTACTCGCCGCTGCGCCACTGGAAGGTCGGACCCGGCCAGAAGGTCGGCATCGTCGGTCTCGGCGGCCTGGGCCACATGGGCCTGAAGATCGCGCATGCGATGGGCGCGGAAGTCACGCTGTTCACCACCAGCCCGAACAAGGCCGAGGACGCGAAGCGGCTGGGCGCGCACCACGTCGTGATCTCCAAGGACGCCGACCAGATGGCGTCACAGGCGCGGCAGTTCGACTTCATCCTGGATTGCGTGTCGGCAAATCACGACATCAACGCCTATCTGGCGCTGCTGAAGCGTGACGGCACGCTGGTGCAGGTCGGCGCGCCGTCGGACCCGCTGGCGGTGAACGCCTTCTCGATCATCTTCCCGCGTCGCAACTTCGCGGGCTCGCTGATCGGCGGCATCCCCGAGACCCAGGAGATGCTGGACTTCTGCGCCGAGCACAACATCGTGTCCGACATCGAGGTCATCAACATCGACCAGATCAACGAGGCCTACGAGCGCGTCATTTCCAGCGACGTGAAGTACCGCTTCGTGATCGACATGGCGAGCCTCGCCGCCTGAGGCTCCGTTCTGTCCGGCTGGACCCCTGGTGGTTCAGCCGGCGTCGGGCGCGGTCGAGCTCAGGCACTCGTGCTTCGAGATCGCCGCGAACCACTCTGCCAGGCGTGGATGGCCCTCGCGCCAATTCTCGTCGGCAAAGCGAAAATCCAGATATCCCAGGGCGCAGGCGATCGAGAGCGCGCCGATCTCCACATGCAGACCCAGCTTCTCGCGCTCCAACCTGTCGAGGGTGCGGGCGATCGCCAGCCGCTGGAGCTCCGGCAGCACGCTCTGCGCGTCCAGCCCGCCGACCAGCATCAGCTGCCGGCGCAACACGGCAGCTTCCATGAGACCGTCGCCCATCGCCTCGAGGCGCAGCGACAACCAGCGCGGCGCGCCGCCCGGCGGGATAATCGGGATGACGTCGGACGTGCCGTTCAAGTACTCGCAGATCACCGCGCTGTCGAAGATCGCGAAGTTGCCATTGGTGATCAGCGTCGGGATCTTGCCGAGCGGGTTGGCGTCGGTGAGCACCGCGGGCGCATCGGCGGCCACCACCTCGACCAGCTCGATCTGCCGCTCGATCCCGAGTGCGACGGCACAGGCACGCACCTTGCGCGCGAACGGACTTGCTCGCGAGTACAGCAGCTTCATCGATACGAATCTTTCCTGGAACGTAATGCGGCAAGGGTGGAAACGTCGTCGGCGATCAGAAACGGGTTGGTGGCGCGTTCCAGTCCGAGACGAACCGGCACAGTGGGAGTTCCCGCCCGGCGCAGTCCTGTCACCTCCCGTACCCGTTCGTTCAAGGCGGCGCTGGCGTTACCGAGGGACATCGCGAACCGCGCGTTGCTCTCGGTGTATTCGTGGCCGCAGCACACCAGCGTGTCGTCCGGCAGCCGCGCCAGGCGCTGCAGGCTCGAGAACATCTCGGAGGCGGTGCCCTCCAGCAAGCGGCCGCAGCCCAGGCTGAACAGGGTGTCGGCGCAGAACAGGATCGGCGGGGAACCGCCGCTCGCGGGGAAAAAGTACGAGATGTGGCCGCGCGTGTGCCCCGGGGTGTCGATCACCTCGCCGACCCACTCGCCCAGCCTCACGTGGTCGCCCGGCGAGACCGCCAGATCGAGCGGCGGCAGACGGGCCGCATCCTGCGCGGCACCCACCATCCGGGCCCCGAAATGCCGCGCGACCTGCTCAGCGCCGGCGATGTGGTCCGAATGGTGGTGGGTCAGCAGCACGAGGTCGAGCCGGCCGCGTCCCTGCTCCAACTCCGGGCTCTCAAGCGCTGCGATTACCGCATCGGCATCGGCCGGGTCGACCACGGCCACCGCCCCGGACGCGGGATCGACCAGCCTCCAGGCATAATTGTCGGACAGGATCGGGATCGGGATCACGGTCGGATGACCGGCGAGTGGCGTGGCGGACGGCATCTGGAACTCCCGGCGATCGGCCGTGATCGCGGTTCGGCGGCTCCATGCTATATCCGCACGATGCTCGACGACGTCCAGGCCGTGGCCGACTTCTATTCGAGCCGGCGCGGCCGGGTGGCGGTCCAGCAACTGCGCCGGCACCTGCTGCGGATCTGGCCGGATCTCGCGGGGCAGGCGGTGCTCGGGATCGGCCATGCCACGCCGTTCCTCCCGCTCTGGCAGAAGCGTGCGCTGCTGTGCGTCGATGCGTCCACCGGTGGCGCCGGCAGTGCGGCCTGGCTCGCCCGGCTGGCCCTGCGTGCCCCGGCCGCAGCACCCGCTCGATGCCTGGTGCAGGACGACGCACTGCCGTTCTCCGATCTGGCGTTCGACCGTGTGCTGATGATCCACGCGCTCGAGAGCGCCACCCATGCGGGCGACATGCTGCGGGCTGCCTGGCATGCGCTGCGCAGCGACGGTCGGGTGCTGATCGTCGTGCCGAACCGCACCGGGCTGTGGGCGCATAGCGAGAGCACGCCGTTCGCCGATGGCACGCCGTATTCGACCGGCCGCATCGAGCGGCTGCTGGCGCGCTGCCTGTTCCGCGTCGAGCGCATGCAGGGTGCGCTTTATGTTCCGCCGACCGGGCTGCGTCCGGTGCTCAGGGCCGGATCGATGCTCGAGGCCGCCGGTCGCTACGTGACCCCGCGTCTCGCCGGCGTGCTGGTGGTGGAGGCGGTCAAGGATGTCTATGCCGCACTCCCCGTCGCCACGACGACGCGCCGGGTGCGGATACGCCCGGTGCTGCTGCCGGTCGGCGGGGTTCCGGCCAGCCGTAGCGGCGCTTGAGCGGGGGACCAGCCGTAGCGGCGCCTGAGCGGGGGGACCAGCCGTAGCGGCGCCTGAGAGTTAGGCCATCATTCCCATTCCCCACTCCTCCAGCAGGTCCAGGTAGGGGGCCAGCGCCAGGGTGAAGCGGGTCGCCGGGATCAGCAGCTCGCCGACATGCGCCGGCAGCGGCAGCCGCTCCTCGGCCTGCAGTTCCAGCATGTGGTCGGCGAGCAGCCGCACGGCCCAGCCTTCCGGCAGCAGGGTCCGTAGTGCTGCCGCAAGCTGGAAGGCCTCGGGCCGCCGGTCCGGTGTATTCGCGGTGCTGGGCACCCGGCCGACCCGACCGGTGATGCGGACCTCGCAATGCGACCGGCCGTCATCCAGGCGGCCATCCGGCTCGGGCGCCGTGATCGACAGCGAAATCGGTCGTCCGCGCCACTGGAACAGGAAACCGCCGACGGTTCCGGCCGCCAGCGCCACCCGACCGAGGTCGTCGACACTGAACGACCCGAACGTCATCTTATCCGCATCCGCCATCGCTGCCCGCCTTCTACACCTGTCGCCGAGGCAGCTTGACCGCATCAGGTGAACCATTCATGAACCGCGACCGATGTCATCGTTCACACATTCGTTGAAACTCGTGCTGGCGCCGCCGCATCCCGCCGGCCGGCCGTTCCTGATCGGGGCCGCGATCGTCGCCCTGGTGGCACTGGTGCTGGGCCTGGCGCTGCCGTCGGGCCTGTGCGTGGCCGTCGCCGTGCTGGCGGTCGTGTTCCTGCTGTTCAGCTTTTACTTCTTTCGCGACCCGCAGCGGGTGCCGCCGCTGCTCGCCGCCGCCGTGGTTGCGCCGGCCGACGGCAAGATCGTGTCGATCATCCAGGTGGCGCCGCCGCCGGAGCTCGGCCTCGGCATCGAGCCGCGCTGGCGGGTGGCGATCTTCCTCTCGGTGCTGGACGTGCATGTGAACCGCATGCCGGTCGCCGCCGAGGTCACCCGGATCGCCTATCACAAGGGCCAGTTCGTCAATGCCAGCCTGGACAAGGCGAGCGACAAGAACGAGCGCAACGCCCTGGCCCTGCGGCTGGCCGACGGGCGAACCATGGCGGTGGTGCAGATCGCCGGGCTGATCGCGCGCCGGATCCTGTGCAGCGCCACCGAGGGCAGCTTCTTCACCGCGGGCGAGCGCTTCGGCATCATCCGCTTCGGCAGCCGCACCGACCTCTATCTGCCGCCGGGCATCGAGCCGATCGTTCGCGTCGGCCAGACGACGATCGGCGGCGAGACCGTCATTGCCCACATCTGAGAACTCCACCGGCCCGGGCGGCCAACCTGGCAACCTGGGCGGCGAGCCGGGCAGCAAATCCGGCGGCGGCCCGCACCCCACGCGCCGGCTGCGTCGCCTGCGCCGGTTCGGCAGACGCGCCAGGCCTCGGTTTCGCGGCCAATCCTTCAACCGCCTGGTCCCCAACATCCTCACCCTGCTGGGGCTCTGCGCCGGCCTGACCGGCATGCATGCGGCCCTGGATGGCCGCTTCGCGCAGGCGGCGGCGGCCCTGGTGATCGCCGGCTTCATCGATGGGCTGGATGGCCGGATCGCCCGTCTGCTGCGCGCCACCAGCCGGTTCGGGGCGGAATTCGACAGCCTTTCCGATTTCCTGTGCTTCGGCGTCGCACCGGCGTTCATTCTCTATATCTGGGCGCTGGACGAGGCCGGACGATACGCCTTCCTGCCCTGCATCATGTACGCGGTGTGCATGGCGCTGCGGCTAGCTCGGTTCAACGCCGGCATCTCCGGACCTGAGCTGTTGCCCACCTATGCCCACAACTTCTTCACCGGGGTGCCGGCACCGGCGGGGGCGGGCGTGGCGCTGTTCCCGCTGTTCGTCGGGCTCGAGGCGCGCAAGCTCGACATGCCCCGGCTCGAGGTCCTCTCGCACGACCCGCTGCTGGTGGCGTGCCTGCTGATCGCGGTCGCGTTCCTGTCGGTCTCCACGCTGCCGCTCTGGAGCTTCAAGAACTTCAAGGTGCCGGCGCAGTTCGTGCTGCCGCTGCTGCTCGGCGTGGGCGCCTTCGCGGCGATCCTGGTGGCCGATCCGTGGGCCGCGTTCGCCGCCGCCGGGCTGATCTATGTCGGCATGATCCCGTTCAGCCTGCGGAGCTATCACCGCCTGCGAGCGGATGCCTTGGCGCTGCAGGAAGAAGTGCCCGAGGAGGCGGCAGCTCCGGGGATGACGACCGAGGAGCAGGCGGGTCCGTTACGGATGGGCCAGGAACCAGCGGTTCGGAGCTGACCGGACTGGTCGTCGCCGGCTCGGCCATGACCGGCGCGTGTCCATCCGGTGCCGCCAGCACGACGCAGAGACCGTCGAGGATGGCGTCCGGCGTCGGTGGACATCCGGGGATCGCCACCGCCACCGGATGGCGTGCGCCGAGGCCGCCGGGGACGGCATAGCTGTCGCGGAACGGGCCGCCATCGATGGCACAGTCGCCCACCGCCACCAGCTGCTTCGGCCCGGGCATCGCCGCCCAGGCCGCATCGATCGCCTGGCCGAGATTGCGGGTCGGGCAGCCGCTCACCAGCAAGACGTCGGCGTGGCGTGGCGTCTCGACCGTGACGAAGCCGGCATCCAGCAGCGCCCGGCCGGCGCCACGCAGTGCCGCGACCTCAAGCGCGCAGCCGCCGCAACCGCCAGCCTGGAGATGCAGCACCGACAGCAGCGGCCGGCCTGGGTCATCGGCAGGGGCGCTCATCGGTCGGCGCCGGCGATCGACAGCCCGATCGAGGCGCAGAGCAGCCGAAACTCGTCCAGCTCGAGCCCGACCGCCGCCTGCTCGAGCGCCTGCCATCCCGGCAGCCCGGGATCGTGCCAGTGCAGTGCCGAGAGCCGGCCGGCCTCGATCCGCAGCCAGTGCCAGACGGGACCATGCACCGACATCGCCATCCCCGCCCCCTCCACTGCCGGCTCGAACAGGTCGCGCGCCGGCGGCGGATCGCCACGCACCGGACCGGCGGGATCGACCAGCAGCAGACGCCGCACCACCGCGGCACTCCTGGCCACCTCGTCCAGCCTGGTCCGGCAACGCGCCGCCGCATCGCCTGTGGGGCCCCCGAACACGCAGCGCGACGCCAGCGCCGGGTCCAGCATCGCCTGCCCGGACAGGCGCCGGGCGGCAGTCGCGTCGCCCGGTCGCGTGCCCATGCTCACGCCGAGGCTGCGCCGGAGCTCCGGCAGCGACGCCTCCAGCCGGTCCAGCACCTCCGGCAGCGCCACCAGCCCCGCCTCGGAAGGCGTCGCGGCGAGGCCACCGGGAACCACCGCATCCATCATCATCCGGTGCCCGAAAGCGGCGGCGCAACCCCGCAGCACGGCCTCGCGCAGCCAGGCGGCGAGCTGGCCGGCATGGTCGAGCCTGGCCTGCCGTGCGGTCGCCTCGAGATGATGCAGATGCAGCGCGGTCCGCTCCAGCTCCAGCATCATCGCGCGCAGGCCCTCCGCACGCGCGGTGATCCGCCAGCCCAGCGCCGCCTCGACGGCACGGGCGAAGGCGCACCCATGCGCAACGGTGGCCTGCGCATCGATCCGCGACACCAGCATGGCGGCCTCCAGGGGCGTGCGCCCGAGGATCAGCCGGACCACTCCGCGATGCCCGTAGCCGAGCCGGACCTCGAGCCGGGCGATGCGCTCGCCGTCCAGCGACAGCCGCAGATGCGCCGCGCCGGTGGTGAAGGACTGCACCGGACCGAGCCCGAGCTGGAACAGGCCGGCGGCTTCGTCATCGGCGCCGCCCGGGAACTCGGGCGGCTCGGGCGGCCAGACACCCGGCCCCGGGCGGGGCGAGAGCGGCGCGGTCAGGCCCCAATGGCCATGATCGAGCCAGGGGCGCAGGTCGAGGGCGCGGATCGCCTCGATGCCCCACATGTCACGGATCATCCGCTCGCAGGGCGAGATCCCCGGCCGTGACGTCGACAGGGCAAGGTAACGGCGCGCCTCGACCGGCACCGAGGCGATCAGCGGCCGCCCCCATCCCTGCGCGTCTCCCGCCTCCGGGTCCGGCGCCTCCGGGTCCGGTGCCTCCAGGAACAGGGCGTGCACCGCACCCTCCTCGGCCCAGAGCGTCGCCAGCGGCAGCGGGTCGGCCAGCAGCCGCTCGCCGAGATCGGCCCAGGCCTCTGGCGCCAGCATGAATCGCGGAACGGTCGAGGCCGGAACCACGGTGCCGGCGCGGATCAGCATCGCCGCCGGCAGCAAGGCGAGCGCCGTCATGGCGTGGCTCCCGGGTGCGGCGAAGGGAGTGCGGGCCAGGTCGCACCGGCGAGCGACTCGCCGATCCCGAGCAGCCAGTCGGACGCAGGCGCCGGCATGGCGATGCCGCAGGTGGCGAGCAGCAGCAGCACGATCGCGGCCGGAAGCAGGCTGGCCGGCCGCGCGGGCAGCCCGGTCACCGGCGTCCACGGCGTCGACAGCAGCGCCAGGGCACCGGCGCAGAACACGGCAAGGACCAGAACGGCCACCAGCGGCAGGTCGGCGGAAAGCCGCAACAGCAGCATGAACAGGGCGGCAAACGGCCCGAATGGCGGCAACCCGGCCAGGGCGAGGATCGCCACGCGCCGGATCCAGCCGGCAGGACCTGGCGCTGCCGGCAGCCAGGCCAGCGGCAGGCCGAGGCAGAGGAACGACAGGATCAGCAGACCCGCCGCGACGCCCATCGTGCCGCCGACCCCGAAGCCGATCGTCGCCGCACCGAGATGCAGCATGCTCACGCCGGCGAGGCGATCGGCCAGGGTGCGGCAGGCCGGCAGCAGGGCCACGCCGAGCAGCATGATCAACAGGCCGGCGCCGGACAGCACCAGTATGTCCAGCCGAAGCAGCGTGGGATCGGGCTCGGGCAGCGCGCGCAGGCGCAGTGTCACGATCAGCGCCGGCAATCCCGGCAGCAGCGGCAGCAAAGCGCGCGAGGCGGCGGTGGCGGGATGGGTGCCGGATTCATCGGACGCGGGCTGCATCAGGCTGATCGGACCGAGCCCCGCCGCCAGCAGCATCGGCAGCATCAGCAGCAGCTGACCGAACAGGCGCAAGGCGGCAGGGATTGCCGTCCCACCCCCGGCCAGCGCGGTCCAGCTGGCGGGCTGGCCGAGACCTACGGACAGCATGGCGATCCCGAGCCACGCGGTGAGCAGCAGCCCCCCCAGGATCGCGACCCGACCCAGGACCTGCCGCGCCGGCGCCAGCATCGCCAGGGCCGCTGCGGCCAGGGCAAGGCCCGTCAGCATGAGGAACAGCGGGTCGGCGCGGACCGCAACCACGGCGCCGGCGGTCAGCAGCTGCAGTGCCACGAGCGGATGACGCCAGCCTGGTCCGTCGGGAGCCTGGCCCGAGGCCGCCTGGCTGGACAGCCAGACGCTGGCCACCACCCCGGGCATCGCCAGCAGCACCGGAAGTGCCGTCGCCAACCGGTCACCCAGCCAGGCGCCGTCGGTGGCCCGACCCGGTACCGGCAAGGTCTCGGCGACGGCCAGCGCCAGCGTGACCAGCGACGCAACGACCGCGATGCGCACGAGTGTCCGGACCGCCATGCGGTCGGCGAGCAGCATGAGCAGGATGCCGGCGAGCAGCGGCCAGACGATGGCGCCGGGGGGCGCTCCGGACAGTGCGGCAGTCATGGCGACGCTGTCCGCGGGGTATCGGCCGGGACCACCCACGTGCGCAGCAGGCAGCGCAACAGGCCGGCCTGGAGCAGCAGAAGGCAGCCGAGCGACGACACCGCCATCCCCGGAAGCTGGCAGGCCACGAGCAGCATCCCGTCGCCGGCGAGGAGCAGCGAGGCCAGGGCGGCGGTGGTGCCGCCTGAGGTCCCGCGGCCTGAGGTTCGGGCGCTCGCCGCAGCACCCAGCAGCCCGGTCAGCAGGATCGCCAACGCCGCGGAGAGCAGCCCGGCGGGTCCTGGCGGCAGGGTGCCGTCCGGCAGCAGCCGCAGCGACAGCCCAACCACGACCAGCCCGGCGAGCAGCCACACGACGACCGGCGGCCCTACCGGCAAGGCCTGGGCGGGAGCGGCCGGTCGGAACTGCCAGGCGAGCCCCGCCTGGAGCAGTGCGGCGGCCAGGCCGAGCAGCGGCAGCAGGCGATGCGGCCCGGCCAACGCCGCGACCAGCAGGCTCGCCGACAGCAGCAGCGCGTGCGCCACCAGACGCAGCCGCCATGCGTGGTCCGGCGCCGGACGCACGAACAGCAGCGACAACACCAGCAGCGCGTCGGCGAGCAGCAGGCTCATTCGGCAGTACGCCCGACCAGCAGCAGCAGCGGTGCCAGCAGCCCGAGCAGCGCGGCAATTCCCGCCAGGCTGCGACGCTGCGCGTTCCGGGTGCTGACGAACCGCTTCAGTTGGGTGAGGGCGACGCAGCCGGCGGCGATCCGCAGGCACCAGCAGACCAGCCCGAGCAGCCAGAAGAGCGGGTTCGACTGCGCCACGACGAGCGAGCGCGGCAGCAACAGCGCCGTCACCAGGTCGAGCCAGACCAGACGCTGCAACGCGGACTGGAAGCGGAACGTCGCCAGGTCGCTGCCCGACAGCTGCTCGGCGAGGCCGCGTTCGTCGACAGCGGCGGCGACCCCGGCCAGCCCGAGACTTACCGCAGCCAACAACACCGGAGCCGACAATCCGGGGGCCCCGGCGCCGGCTGCGAGATCTCCCAGTGCCAGGTCGAGATTGCTGCTCCCGCAGGCTAGCACGAGCGTGAACACGGCCAGCGCGCAGGCCGGCACCGCGAGCAGCGTGCGTACCGCAAGCGATACCGAGGCCAGCCCTGGCCCGGCAATCCCGGCATCGAACCCGGCCAGCAGCATCGCGACGCGTGCCAGCCCGAGCAGGCCCAGGATCGTCGGCAGGTCGGCCAGCGGGGCGGTCAGCAGGCCGGTGCAGAAGGACGGCACCAGCGCGGCTGCCGCAAGCGTCGCGGCCAGTCCGACGACCGGGGCGAAAGCCGATAGCGGCGCGCTGCCGGTGGCGCGGATCGACGACGTGCGGGTCAGTGTCAGCAGGGCCCGTGCCGGCGCCAGCAGCAACCCCGCCACGCCGGCTGCATCGCGTGGCCGCGGCCGGCGCATCGCGAGCATCCACGCCGGGCCGGTGAGTAGCGTCGCCACCGCCAGCCCGAGAGCCAGATGCAGCAGCAGCGCCGCCGTCGCGAGGATCAGGCCGGGCAGCGTCACCAGAACCGCCAACCGCCGCACGCCGCCAGCACAAGGACAAGCAGCACCAACGCAGCAAGCGGCCCCTGATCCTGCATCCAGGCCTGCAGCAACAGGCTGGTGCGCCGGATCCAGCGGACGGCGCCATTCAGCTGCCGGCCGGAGCGGAGCGGGTGCCAGCCGGACGGCATCCGGGTGGTCCCCATCACCGCGCCGTGCAGCGCGCGTTGCAGCGCGGCCGGGCTGATCTGGGCCAGCGGATCGCCGAACGGCAGCCAGGGCGGCGGTGGTGCGAAGCCGCCCTCCCAGGCCGGCTCGACGCGTGCGGCCGCCGGCGACAGACGCCGGCGCGCCCACAGGCTGACCAGCAGCGCCAACACCAGCAGAAGTGCCAGCGGCAGCGTGAACAGGCTCGACCCGCTGCCCGCCAGGGTCAGGCGGAAGAGCGGCGGCAGGTCGGCGTCGGCCGCGGACGCAAGCAACCTGCCCGCCGGGGACAGCAGCCGCAGCCATAGTCCGGGAAACAGACCGATCAGCAACGCCAGCGCCAGCAGCGCCACCAGCGCCCGGCCGAGGCGTGCCGGAATATCCTGGGCAGCTGCGCCGCGCGGGGTGCGAGGCCGCCCGAGACACACCACGGACGCCAGCCGCAGCCAGGCAGCCGCGGATAGCGCCACCGACAGCACGATGCCGATCAGCGCCAGCCCGCCCGACACCGACAGCACGATCTCGCCCAGCCGGCACATGCCGGACGCTGCCTGCAACAGCAGCCACACGCCGCCGAAGCCTCCCGCCGGCGGCACGAAGGCCAGCACCGCGACCCCGGCCAGGGCGATCGTCGCGGCATGCGGCATCGACGTCGCCAGGCCGCCGAGCCGGGCCAGCAGATCGCCGCCGGCCTCGTCCTCGACGCTCCGGGCCAGGCGCAACAGCACCAGGGCCGCCAGCAGCTGCACCGGCACGAGCAGCAGCACCGCATCGAGCGCCGCACCCGCCAGCACCGGCAGGTCGGCCGACCGGGCGAGCAGGCATAAGCCGATGGCGCTGACGATGAGGCCGTTCTGTGTCGCCAGCAGGCCGCCCGTGGCACCCCGCAGCCGAACCGCCACCAGCGCCCCATGGGCAGCCCCCGCGGAGGACCCGACCCCGAGCAGCACCAGTGCCACGCCCCACCAGGGCGGTGGTGCCTCACCCGCCAGGTCGAGCAGCAGCCGCATCAGCAGGAACAGGCCGAGCAGCGACGCCAGGACCGGCACGCCCGCCGGGGTCGTCATGCAGAGCCGCCGATGCCAGCGACCCCATGGCGCGAGTCCGAGCAGCGGTCCGGCGGCGATGATCGCCAGCACCGGCAGCAGCAACGATCCGGAGCCGCCGCCGAGACTGCCCGCTTCCCCCCGCAGCAGCGAGAAGCCGGCATCGGGCAGCAATGCGCCCGTCGGGATCGCGGCACCTGCCAGCAGCGCGCAGGCACCGCCGAGGCAACCGGCCGCACCGATCCGCGGGCGCCGCCACCCTGGAACGGTCTTGCCGCTTCCGAGCAGCAGGATCGCGGCCATTCCGCCGATGGTGAGCAGCAGCACGTCGCCGGCCAGCATCGTCAGCACCGTGGCGGCGAGAAGCAGAGGATGGAAGCCGGGCGCGATTTCGGGCGATGGCCGTTCCAGGTCGCCCGACCATGCGGAGAACGCCGCCGTCAGGAACGCCAGCAGCGTGAACAGGCAGGAGAGCGCGTCGAGCTCAAGCCCACCGCTGCTGCCGGTGAACCCGACAGGCAGCGGCAGGCCGGAGAAGTCGCTGCCGCCCAGCAACGCCGGCACCGTCAGCACGGCACCCAATGTCGGCAGCAACACCGGTGGCAGCGCTGACCTCGATGCCGGCCGGACCAGCGCCATGATGCCGGAAGCGGTGAGTGCCAGCAGCACGAATGCCAGGCCGAAGAGGATCAACAGGCTCAGGATCACCTCGTCCGGAGGGCACGCCTGCAGCGCCCGTTCCAGGTGATGTTACGCGACCGATGCGGCGCAGGACCAGCCTCGGCCGCCCGAGTCGCGGCGTGGTCAGAGCATTGCCAGCCGGATCTTTTTCTTCGGTGGCGGGAACGACCGGTCGAGCTCGGCCAGGTCCTGTGCGGTCAGCACCAGCGACGCGGCGGCGGCATTCTCCCGCACGTGCGCCACGGTCGCGGCCTTGGGGATGCTGATGACGTTGGGAGCGCGCAAGGTCCAGGCGATCGCCACCTGCGCGGGACTGGCGCCGTGCCGGTCGGCCACCGCACGCAGTGCCGGCGACTGCAGCAGGTCGCCGCCCTGCCCAACCGGGGAATACGCCATCAGCGGCACGCCATGGGTGACGGAGTATTCCATCAGGTCATGCTCGATGCCGCGATATTCGAGGTTGTACAGCACCTGGTTGACGGCGCACGAGCCGGGCCGGGCAAGTCCCACGAACTCGCACATGTCGTCGACGTCGAAGTTCGACACGCCCCAATTCCGCACCAGCCCCTCGGTGCGGAGTGCCTCCAATGCGGCAATGGTTTCCGCAAGCGGGGTGCCGCCGCGCCAGTGCAGGAGATAGAGGTCGAGCCGGTCGACGCCGAGCCGCTCCAGGCTGCGCTTGCAGGCGGCCGGGACGCCGGTTCGCGTGGCGTTGGACGGCAGCACCTTGCTCACCAGGAACACCTGGTCGCGCACGTCGGCGATCGCCTCGCCGACCAGCCGCTCGGAGGCGCCGTCGCCATACATCTCGGCGGTGTCGATCAGTCCAAGACCTAGTTCGATGCCCAACCGCAGCGCGTCGATCTCCTGCGTCCGCCTGGCCGGCGCGTCACCCATGTTCCAGGTGCCCTGCCCGAGGGCTGCAACCGAGGACCCATCCGGCAACCGGACGTGGCGCCGGCCGGTGCGCTGATCCGTGTCAGTCATCCTGGTTCGCCGCTCCGTCCGGCTGTGCTCCAGCGGCTCCGCCCAGGGTCTCGGTCTGCTGGCGGTCCGAATTCGGCGCCCCGGTCGCGTCCTCCTCGGTGGCGCCGTCGGGAACGCCGTTGGTCATCCCCGGACCGTTCATGTGCTCGTGCCCCTTGGGCGGCGGTCCGCCAGGTGCATCCGTGGTTGTCGGTTCGGCGTCGGTGCCGGGCCGTTTATCCTGATCCGTGCCGGTCATCGGTCCACTCCGCCCTGTCGAGACACCTGAACCTTTCGACCGGCCGCAGGTTGCGCAGGCACCGCGGCAAGGGCCACGCGCCGTTCGAGTTCAAACGGGTCAGGCGGCGGGCACCCGGTGTCGTCGTCGGTATGGCCGTTGCATTGCCCCTGCGGACCGGAATTTGACCCGGCACCCCGGCGGGGGTCGACCAGAAGACGCTAGCCGGCGCGGGTCCAGCCCTTCGGCTCCTGGCGCCAGTATGCAAGCCCGTGCCCGGCAGCCTTCGCCTCCGTCCAGCGCACCCGCGCCGCCGCCACCGAGGCCGCGTCGTTGCCGTCGAACAGGTCGAAGACGCGCTCGAAACGAACGGCATCCGTGGCCTGCATCCCGTCCGTCAGGAACAGGTAGGTGGCCTCGTTCGGGACATCCTCCGACACGGTGATCCAGACCGGCTGCAGCGACGCGTGGCCGCTCCGGGTGGTGCCGTGCGGCAGCCAGATCGGCTCCGGCGCCTGCCACAACGCGGTGTCGAGTTGGTCGACGCGGGCTTCATCCCGGCAACGCACCACCGCGCGCCGCCCCGCCGCGAGGGTCCGGCCGAGCAGCAGCGGCAGGCTGTCTTCCAGCGACGAGCGGGTCAGATGATAGAAACCGATTTCGGTCATGGCCGTTCCTGCCCCACCGCGGGGCCCGGCTGATCGAGTTGATCGCCTCGCCAGGCCGCCGCCACCGATCTGGCGCAATCGCGCCGGATTTCCAACACCTGCACTGCGTGAAACAATCGAATCCGGGTCGTCCCGCCCCGGCCCAAGGAGTCATACAGGCCATGCTTACCAAGTTCCGGCCTACCAAGTTCGGCATCCGGGCCGCCACCACGGCGTTCCTGATCACGGCGCTGTCGTCATCGGTGGTCGCCGTTCCGGCGTTCGCCGATCCGGCCAGTCCCGATTCGGCGCCGGCTTCCGAGGTCACCAGCGGCCAGCGGGTCACCGGCCACACCCGGACGCACAAGGCGCACTCGGCGAAGACGAGCCCGGAGCAGCCGGCCCCGGCGACAGCACAGAAAGTGCCGCCGTCGGCACGGCTCCCCGACGAGCCGAACCAGGTCAAGGAGCAGGTAGCTCCGGTGCCCGACGCCCCGGTCAAGCCCGGCACTCGTCCGGCTCCGGGGACTGATACGCCAAAAAGCGACTGAAGATCGCACGGCGAGACTTGGTCGGGCGAGTTCCTCAACTATCGTGTTACTGTCGGTCGTTGTTATTTCGTATCGGTGGTTCTTATCGTAGTCTTGAATTCAGACGACACGGACCCGATTGCCGATGCTGCTCGCGCCGCCTCCCTGCACCGCTGGCCCACTCGGCTGCCCAAAGCGGCACAAGACGCGGCACATGACGAGGCACACGGCGGGGCGCACGACCAAGCGCGCGAGCTGGTGCGGCCGGGGCGCGGACTGCGGCAGAGAGGCGTGGCCTGCCGGGTGCTGCATGAAGCCGGTTCCTTGCCCGATCGGTTTCATGCATCTGGCAACGGTGTGGGCGCTGGTGCTGGCGAGCTGGATGCTGGTACTGCGCCCGGTGCCTGCCGCGGCGCAGCGCCTGACCTTCCGGCAATACGCCCAGGATCAGGGCCTGGCCAATCTCGGCGTGCTGTGCATGAACCAGAACGCCTCCGGCTTCGTCCTGGTCTGCACCGAGAACGGCGCCGAGCGCTATGACGGGCGGCGCTTCGAGCTGTTCGGGCATGAGCAGGGCCTGCCCAACCAGGGCATCGTCTATGACATCGAGGTGGCGCCGAACGGACGCCTGTTCGTGGTGTTCAGCAACGCCGTTTACGTGTCCGGCACCGACGACCACGGCGACCTGTTCGAGCGCGGCCACTACACCGCGTTGCACAGCCGCGAGGGCCCGATCGAGGTCGACGCCGCCCACTCCACCGCGATGCTCGGCAACGACCTTCTGCTGATCGAGCACGGCCAGCTCCGGGTCGCCCGCATGATCCGGCAGACGCGGGCCGTCGCAGGCGAGCATGCACGTCCGGCGCCGAGCGGAGCGGCCCCTTTCGAGCCGACACTGGAGCCGTATTTCAGTGATGCGGCGCTGGCGGCACAACCCGCGCTGAAGCGGATCGTCTCGATCTCGGTGACCGCCGACGGCATCTGGCTCGGCTGCGGCGACGGCCAGGTCTGCCACGTGGCGCACCCCGGGGAGCGGTCGACGGAGACGGTGGAGATCGCCGGCCAGGCGGAGGGCCTGCCGGAACGGGGCTGGACCGCGTTCCTGCGCGACCGCCAAGGCACGCTTTGGGCGCGGTCGATGGACCTGATCGCGCACCGTGACGCAGGGCGGGGCCGGTTCATCCTGGATCCGGTTCCGGGCGGCCCGGGTCGCTATGCCGGCCACCTCGACCGCCTGGTGCTGGCCGAGGACCCTGCCGGCAACATCCTGACCGAGGGGCGCACCGGCCTGCTGATCCATTCCGGCGGCGTCTGGCGGCCGCTGAACATGGCCCAGGGCGTGCCGGTCGGGCAGATCGTGGCGATCATGTTCGACCGCGACGGGTCGCTCTGGCTCGGGGTGCGCGCGCAGGGCGCGTTCCGCGGCGTCGGCGTCGGGCTCTGGGAGAACTGGACCCGGGCGGACGGGCTCTCCGACGACGTGGTCTGGCAGATGGCGCGCACCGGAGCCGGGCCGCTCTGGGTGGCGACGGAAGGCGGCGTCGACGCGGTGGTGCGGGGCGCGCCGCCCTCGACGCCGCCGTTGCATCTGCCCGGACCGGGATTCGCGCTGGCCACCACATCCACCGGCCGGGTCTGGCACGCGACGATGGCGGGCGTGATCACCCGCTACGATCCGGCGACCGGCAGCAGCACGGTGGTGGCGACGCTGTCCCCGGTCTCCCAGATGCTGCTCGAGCCGGCCACCGGGACCCGGCCGGACCGCCTCTGGATCGGAACCCAGCACGGGCTCTACTTCGAGGACGATGCCGACGCGGCGGATCCCGGGCCGCCGGTGCGTGTCGTCGACGTCGCTGGCCGCCTGCATGATTTCTTCAGCACCGCGGATGGCGGCCTGTGGCTGCTCACCCAGCACCAGCTGCTGCACCGCGATGCCGACGGTGCCGTCCGGACGGTGATGACCACCGAGACCGGCCTGGTGCAGAACCCGCGCGAGATGGCCTTCGCGCCGAACGGCACGCTCTGGATCGGCAGCGGCACGGCCGGGATCCAGCGCCTGCATCTCGACCATGACCGTGTGGTGTCGAGCGACCGGATCGAGATGCCGGTGATCGCCTCCAACAACGTGCTGCTGCTGCGGCGCGGCCGGCGCGGCTGGATCTGGACCGGCGGTGATCGCGGCCTCGACGTCTGGACCGGCGAGGGTTGGCACCATCTGGACGAGGAGGACGGGCTGCTCTCCAACGACGTCGACGAGGGCTCGATGTTCGAGGATCCCGACGGCTCGCTCTGGTTCGGCACCGGGCATGGCGTGTCGCACCTGCTCGATCCGCACCCGCTGCTGCGCGCGGCGACCCTGCATCCGGTGATCACGTCGGTGCTGCTCGGCGGCCACAGCCTGCCGCCGGGAGTGATCGCCTGGTCGCACAAGCCGCTGCTGGTGACCTTCAGCGCGCTCGATTACCGCGACGAGAGCTCGGTCCGGTTCCGCTACCGGCTGCTCGGCGTCGATAGCGACTGGGTCGAGACCGAGGAGCGCGAGGTTCATTACCCGCAGCTGCCGCCGGGCCGGCTCGAGTTCCAGGTGATGGCCTCCGACCCGCTGAAGCGCCTCACCTCCTCACCGGTCGGCTTCACCATCGTCGTGCGGGCGCCGTGGTGGCGGACCTGGCCGTTCATGGTTGCCTGCGGGCTCGTGCTTGCCGGGCTGGGCTGGTCGTTCTGGCGGCTCAGGATCCGCCTCCTGCTCGCCCGCCAGCGCCAGCTCGAGGAGCTGGTGGTGGTCCGCACCCGCGAGATCGAGCGGGCCCGCGCCAGCCTGTTCGAGCAGGCGACCTACGACAGCCTCACCGGCCTGCTCAACCGGCCGGCCAGCATGCAGGCCTTCGACCAGGCGATCGAGAGGTCGCGGCACACCGCCCGGGCACTGGCGATCGCGCTGATCGATCTCGACCACTTCAAGTCGATCAACGACCGCTTCGGCCATCTCGGCGGGGATTCGGTGCTGCGGGAGATGACGCGGCGGCTGCGCGAGGCGCTGCTGCCGGACGAGAATGCAGGTCGCTATGGCGGCGAGGAGCTGGTGCTGATCCTGCCGAACGACGCTGCCTCGGGGCGCCGGCGGGTGCTCACGCTGCAGCAGACGATGGTCGGGCCGGCATTCGAGATCGACGGCAGCAGCGTAACCGTCACCTGCAGCATCGGCGTCGCCTGGCACCGCCCGGGAGACACCGCGGAGACCCTGCTCCGACGTGCCGACCGCTGTCTCTACATCGCCAAGAACAACGGTCGCGACCGCATCGCCGTCGAGCAGGAGCTGGACGACTCGCCGCCCGCCTGAGCGGATGGCGGCGCGCTCAGGCGAGCGCGGCCAGCGCCTGCTGCAGCCGCAGCCATGCCGCCTCGTCGCCCGGCAGCCCGAAGCGGAGCCAGCCCGGCTGGTGGTCGAACCGGCGCACGAGGATGCCGGCCCGCCCCAGCTGCTCGAAAATCCTTCGCGCATCGGGCGCATCGGCCAGCCGGAACAGGCGCGTGCCGCCGGGCACGGTCAGCCCGGCAGCGACCAGCATCCCGTCGAGGCGGCAGGTCGAAATCGCCAGGATCGCCCCGGTGCGGGTCCGCCAGGCCGGGTCGCCCAGTGCCTGCAGGCCGGCCTCGATCGCCGGGCCGCTGACCGCCCACGGTCCGAGCAGGGTGCGCATCCGGCGAGCGGTGACGGGGTTCGAGAGCATGAAGCCGAGCCGCAGCCCGGCCAGACCATGGGTCTTGCCGAACGACCGCAGCACGACCAAGCCCTCGCAGGGCAGCAGCGAGGCGGCCGGCATGTGCCCGGGTTCCAGGTCGGCGAACGCCTCGTCGACCACCAGCATGCCGCCGGTTTCACCGCAGCGCCGGGCCAGACGCGCGAGCAGGTCGTGCGGCACCCGGCGTCCGTCGGGGTTGTTGGGGTTGCACAGCACCAGCGCGATGCCGGCACCGGCCTCGGCCAGCAGTGCGTCCGGGTCATGGACATGGCGGATGCCCGCGCCAGATGCGTGCCAGCTCGCCGCGTGCTCGGAGTAGGTCGGTGACAGCAGCACCGCACGCCTGCAGCCCAGCACGCTGGGCAGCAGCGAGATCAGGATCTGGCTGCCGGGGGCGGCGACCACGCCGGCGAGGGCCGGATCCGCGGCCTGGCCGGGCGGTTGCGGCGGCGCGCTGCCGGTCGGCATGGTAGGACCTGCCCCGTAGGCATGGGCTGCGAGAGCGAGCAGCGCCGCCTCGGCCTCGGGCTCGGGCAGACGGGTCAGGGCAGCGGCGCTGAATGGTTCTAGCGGATAGGAGTGCGGGTTGATCCCGGTCGAGAGGTCGATGAACGGCTCGGGTGCTGCGGGAAACATCATGCGGGCAGCCTGCAGCCGGCCGCCATGCACGGGCGCGTCCGCTGGTGGCGGTGCCTCGAGCCGGCCGCCTCCAGCTTGGGTGTCGCCAAGCTGGGCGTGGGCAGGCTGGGCGTGGGCAGGCTTGTCGTGGGCAAGCGGGGCGTGGGCAAGCGGGGGGTCGGCGCGAACCGCGCGTCCGGCGCTGTAGCGGGTGGGCATCGGCGGGACCCTCGTGGTGGCGTGCGTGGCGCTGCTGGCGGACGCGGCGGTCGGTTATCCGGACCGACTGTTCAGGATGGTCGGGCACCCGGTCACCTGGATCGGTGCGCTGATCGGCCGGCTCGACCGTCAGCTCAACCCCGACACCGGACGCCCCAGCTTGCCCGACCGGCGGCGGCGGCTCAACGGCGTGCTGGCACTGGTGCTGCTGGCCGGGCTGCCGACGCTGCTGGCCTGGGTGCTGCAGCGCGCCTGCCTCGCCATGCTGCCGCACGCGGTCGGGCTGGTGCTTCTCGGCGTGGTGGCGGGCAGCCTTTCGGCGCAACGGTCGCTGTTCACCCACGTCCGCGATGTGCTGCACGCCCTAGAGCAGGGCGGGATCGATGCCGGCCGCCAGGCGGTTTCGCGCATCGTTGGCCGGGATCCGCAGAGCCTGGACGCGCCGGCGATCGTTCGGGCGGCGATCGAAAGCCTGGCCGAGAACTTCTCCGACGGGGTGGTGGCGCCGCTGCTCTGGTGCGCGGTGCTCGGGCTGCCCGGGATGGTGTTCTACAAGGCTGTCAACACCGCGGACAGCATGATCGGGCACCTGAGCCCGCGCCATGCGGCGTTCGGATGGGCGTCGGCCAGGCTCGACGACCTGGTGAACCTGCCTGCATCGCGGCTGTCCGCCGGCTGGCTCGTGCTTGCCGCCGTGGTGACGCAAGCCGCCTCACCCCGCGCGGCCCTGACCACGGTGCTGCGCGATGCGGGCCGCCATCGCTCGCCGAACGCCGGCTGGCCCGAGGCGGCGATGGCCGGGGCACTCGGGCTCCGGCTGGCCGGGCCGCGCAGCTATGGCGGATGCATCGTCGAGGATGCCTGGATGGGCGACGGCCGAGCGGACGCGTCACCGTCCGACCTGCGGCGCGCGCTGCGACTGTATCGCCGCGCCTGCACCATCCAGGGGGTCGCGCTGCTGGCCCTGGCGGCGATGCTCTGCGGTTGACGCGTGTGCGCCGACAGCGCCGACGGGATTGTTTCAGGGAGATACACGCCGATCACGCAGCGACCACAATCGCGGCGCTTCCTCACCCGCAGGACACTCGGTTCTGGCTTGGAGACCACATCATGACACGGCGTCGACGTTTCTTCCCGGTGCTCGCCCTGCTGCTTTCGGCGACCACCCTGGCCGGCTGCGGCTGCGGCCCGTTCGGCCTGCGCTTTTGCCATGGCGGCTATCACGGCGGGCCCTATCGCGGCGGCCCGGGCTACTACCGCTGACCTCCGGCTGACCACCGCGGGGGCGCCCGCCGACAGGCGCCCCCCGCTCCAGGCGACCTCGCTTCAGGCGACCTCGCTTCAGGCGACCTTCACGCCCTTCCAGAAGGCGACGCGGTCCTTGATGTTGGCGGCTGCGGATTTCGGCTCCGGATAGAACCAGACCGCGTTCTCGTTGACCGACCCGCCCACGTTCAGGGACTGGTAGTGCGCGGTGCCCTTCCAGGGGCAGACGCTCGTATGGGAGCTGGGCGTCAGCACACCCGGCCGCACCGAGGATGCCGGAAAATAGGCATTCCCCTCGACGGTGACGATGTCGTCGCTCTCGGCAATGGTCTCGCCGTTCCAGACTGCCTTCATGTGGTTTCCCTCCTCGCACAAATCGAACCGCCTCAAGCTGCGCATCCTGGGCAGCCGGTTCAAGCCGCGGGCAGCGTCACGCCGACCCTGCGATGGCGAGCAGGGCGTCGATGTCGAGATGGATTTCCAGATGGCGGGCCAGGGTGTCGAGGGCGTCCTCCACCCCGGCATCGTGATCGCGCGGCACCGCCTCCAGTCCGAGCCGGCGCAGCAGCGCCCCGCGGGCCGCGTCGGCGCCGAACAGGCCGTGCAGGTAGGTGCCCGACACGCGGCCGTCGGGGGATACGGCGCCCTCGCCGCTGCCATCGGCGCGGCGCAGGAACGGGCGGCTGCGATCGGCGCCTGCGGTCGTGCCGATATGCATCTCGTAGCCGCTGACCGGCACGCTTTCAGGCAGCAACGTGCCGTCCGCGCGTGACAGCGTCTTTGCGCCAGCCAGCACCGTCTCGACCTCGAGCAGGCCGAGCCCGTCGACCGATCCGGGGGGTCCTTCGACGCCATCCGGGTCGCTGATCCGGCGTCCGAGCATCTGGTAGCCGCCGCACAGCCCGATCACCTGGCCGCCGCGCCGCCGATGCGCCTGCAGGTCGATGTCCCAGCCCTGGCGGCGGAGGCTTGCGAGATCCGCGATGGTGGATTTCGATCCGGGCAGCAGCACCAGGTCGCAGCCGGAGGGCATCGCGTCGCCCGGCTGCAGCAGCACGCACTCGACGCCCGGTTCGGCGAGCAGCGGGTCGAGATCGTCGAAGTTGCTGATCATCGGCAGCAGCGGCACAACGATCCGGGTGCGGCTGCCGGGCGTGCGGGACATGCGGGCCAGGTCGCGCAGATCGGCCGCATCCTCGGCGGGCAGCCGGCGGACATCATCCAGGAACGGCACCAGTCCGATCGGCGCCCAGCCGGTGCGCTCGGCGATCATGGCCATGCCGTCGGCGAACAGCGAGAGGTCGCCGCGCATACGGTTGACGATGAAACCTCTGATGCGGGCGGCATCGTTCGCGTCCAGCACCACCTGCGTGCCGACCAGGCTGGCAATGACGCCGCCGCGGTCGATGTCGCCGATCAGCACCACCGGCGTGTCGGTGGCGGCAGCGAACCCCATGTTGGCGATGTCGTTGCGGCGCAGGTTGATTTCCGAAGCTGACCCTGCACCTTCCACCAGCACGATGTCGGCCTCCGCGCGCAGGCGGCCGAAGCTGTCGAGGACATGCGGCATCAGACCGGGCTTCAGCGCCTGATAGTCGCGGGCGCGCGCGGTGCCGACCACCCTTCCCTGCACCACAAGTTGGGCGCCGATCTCGCTCTGCGGCTTCAGCAGCACCGGGTTCATGTGCACCGAGGACGCCACGCCGCACGCGCGCGCCTGCAACGCCTGCGCCCGGCCGATCTCGCCGCCATCTTCGGTGACGGCCGCGTTGTTCGACATGTTCTGCGGCTTGAAGGGCCGCACCACCAGCCCGCGTCGGGTGAGCGCCCGGCACAGGCCCGCCACCAGGACCGACTTGCCGACCGAGGATCCGGTGCCCTGGAACATCAGCGCCCGTCCGGGCGGTCTCGCATCCGGGGTCAGAACTCGATGCCCTCCTGGGCTCTCACGCCGGCGGCGAAATGATGCTTCACCAGCGTCATCTCGGTCACCAGGTCGGCCGCCTCGACCAGCGCCGGCTTGGCGTTGCGGCCGGTGACCACGACGTGCTGCATCGGCGGCCGGGACTGCAGGGCCCCGATCACCTCGGCCAGGTCGAGATACTCGTAGCGCAGCGCGATGTTGAGCTCGTCCAGCACGACGAGGGCGATGTCGTCGCGCGCCAGCAGGTCGCGCGTCACGCTCCAGGCGCGGGCACAGGCGGCGACGTCGCGGGCGCGGTCCTGGGTCTCCCAGGTGAAGCCCTCGCCCATCGTGTGCCACTCGACCAGCGGCCCGTAGCCCTCGAGCACCGAGCGCTCGCCGGTGCTCCAGGCACCCTTGATGAACTGCACGACCGCGGTCTTGCGGCCACGCCCGACCATGCGCAGCAGCAGCCCGAACGCCGCCGTCGATTTGCCTTTGCCCGGGCCGGTATGGACGATCAGCAGCCCCTTCTCGATGGATTTGGACGCGACTTCCTCGTCCTGCACCGCCTTGCGGTGCTCCATCTTGATCCGGTGGCGGTCGGCATCCTCCGACGGTTCGCTCATCCCTTCACCGGCATCGGCAGTCCGGCCACCACCAGCACGACGCTATCGGCCAGCTCGGCGATCCGCTGGTGCAGCAGGCCGGCCGCGTCCCGGAAGCGGCGCGCGAGCGCGTTGTCGGGGATGATGCCTAGGCCGACCTCGCTGGCGACCAGCACCGTCGGGGCGCGGCGTCGCTGCAGCGCCGCCATCAGATCGGCGCTCGCCTGCTCCAGGTCATGCTCGCCCAGAAGCAGGTTGCTGAGCCACAACGTCAGGCAATCGACCAGCACCGGATGCTCGCCGGCTTCGTCGAGCGCCTGCCCGAGCGCCACCGGCACCTCCACGGTGTGCCAGCCCTCGCCACGGCGCGACCTGTGCTCAAACACCCGGGTTCGCATTTCCTCGTCCCAGGCCTGTCCGGTCGCGAGATAGTGCCAGGGCGCCGGAAGGCGGGTCAGGAGAGCCTCGGCGTAGCGGCTCTTGCCCGAACGTGCACCTCCCAGGACAAGCGTCAGCGTGTTCATGCGGCCAAACGTCGCACAGGCGCCGGCCGCGGCCAATGACCGGTCTCAGGCGACGCGCACCTTCGCGATGAAGCTGTTGACCTCGCCCGACAGCGTCTCGGCCTGACGAAAGAGGTCGCCCGCGGCGCTCACCACCTTGGACGCAGAGCCACCGGCATCGTTCACCGCCTGGCTGACACCGGCGATGTTGGTCGTGACCGTGCGTGTGCTGATGGCCGTCTGTTGCACGTTGCGGGCGATCTCGGCGGTGGCGGCGCCCTGCTCCTCGACCGCGGCGGCGATCGAGGTGGTGATGACGCCGACCTCCTCGATCATGACCGCGATCGCCTTGATCGCCTCGACGGCGCTGTCGGTGGCCGCCTGCACCTGGGCGATCTGGCCGCCGATCTCGGTGGTCGCCTTGGAGGTCTGCTGGGCGAGATTCTTCACCTCGCTGGCAACCACGGCGAAGCCCTTGCCCGCGTCGCCGGCACGTGCCGCCTCGATGGTCGCGTTGAGGGCGAGCAGGTTGGTCTGGCTGGCGATGCTGTTGATCAGTTCGACGACCTGCCCGATCCGGCCGGTGCTTTCGGCGAGTGCGCGGACGGTGTCGTCTGTTCGGCGCACGCTGCTTACGACCTTGCCGGTCAGTGCGGCCGATGTTGCGACCTGACGGTTGATCTCGAAGATGGAGGAGGCGAGCTGCTCCGACGCGGCCGCAACGGTCTGTACGCCAAGGGCAGACTCCTCTGCCGCGCGCGCCACCGCCGTCGCCTGGCTGTCGGTCTGCGAGGTGCTGCTGGCCATCGACCGCGCGGTGGCTTCCATGCCGGCCGACGCGGAGGTGAGGATCGAGACGCTGCCGCTGACCTGGGTCTCGAACTGGCCGACGAGCATCTCGAGCGTGTCGGCCCGCTTCTGGCGCGCGGCGCCGTCGATTTCCTTCTCGGCGGACAGGCGATCAGCAACGATCATGTTGTCCTTGAAGGCCTGGACGCAGTCTGCCATCTCGCCAACCTCGTCGGTGCGGCCGCGTGCCGGGATCTCGACCGTCATGTTGCGCTCGACAAGCTGACGCATGGCCTGCGTCATGTGTCCGATCGGATTGGCGATCTGTCTGATGAGAAACAGGCTGGCGAGCAGCGCGGTCACGATCGCGAAGACGATGAAGCCCGCCACGTAGAGCCGCCCGGTGGCGCAGATCGTGCTCGCCTTGGCGGCCGCGCCGCCAGCCTCGTCGGTATTGAAGGTCAGGATGGCGCGCAATGCCGTATCAGCCTTCGTCGCGACCGGTCTCATCGAAACGAAAAGCGCCTTTGCCTCGACGAGCTTGCCGGCGGCGACCATGTCCTGGAGCTGGCCGGCCTGCTGGAAATACCCGTCGGCCGATGCCTTGACCGCGTCGTAGAGAGCGGTTTCCTCGCCAGGGTCGACCATCGGCGCATAGAGCGCTTCACTCGCGCGATACGCCGCGTTGAGATCCCTGAGGCCCTCAACATCTGCCGAGTTCGCGCTCTTGTCGTCCGCGTCCAGCAGGAAGCGCGCGGTGCCGCCGCGATAGCTGGCAAAGCCGGCGCGCATGTCGGACAGCGCGAAGACGCTCGGCATGGCATTGTGGGCGACATCAGTGATCGTCGTGTCGACCGACGACAGGCGCTGCAGGGCCGTGGCGCCCAACCCCGCCAGCAATGCCAGGACGATGCCGAACGACACGAAGATCTTGGTGCGGATACGCAAGTTTTGGAGTCTGCTCACGACCGACACTGCTCATCTCCGGGATCAATCTCGGTAGAGCATACGGGCCGACAAGCGAAGACATCGTTAACGCAAGGGCCTCGTTCAGCGGACGGTTCGCGTCGGGACCGGCGCGTTGCACAGGTCGACGCCGCCAGCGGGCCTGACAAAGAACCGGTCGCGGCGGTTGGCGCGCGCATCGAGATAGCTGTCGAAGCTTGGTGTGTCGGTGCGCATCGTTTCGATCACCGGACGGTCTGCCTGTGCCATGTCGCTGGCGACCCGGATGCTGCGGATCGGGATCCGCTGGCCGGCCTCGGCGTAGAATCCGAGATCGGCCGTCCCGCGTGGCAATGCGCCGAGCACCGGCATGCCGTCGACGACGCGTCCGACGAGGGCGATATTGCGGTCGAGCTGGCGCGGCGCCTGGCCGTTCACCGCATACAGCTCGCTGCCGTCGCCGGTGTCGGGCGGCATGTCGCGGCCGACGCCGACCATGCCGTAGCAGTGCGCCAGCCAGATCCGCGAGCCGTCACCCGCCGTTGGCCAGCCCTGCACGAACCCCACTTTAGGTGCGTAGGCGTCCGCATCGGCCCCCTGGAGCGAGAGCGGCCGCATCGCCATCCCGCTCGCGTCGCGGTCATATTCGGCAGGCGGATGTGCTGCCACCCCGGGCGGCAAGGGCTGGCCTTCCGGCATCCTGGCCCACTGCACCACGTAGTTGTCCTGGACCCGCACGATGGCAGCCCCGTCCCACCATTTCGCCCGGGCCAGGGCGCGGATGTTGGCCACATGGGCCGGCGCGAAATCCGGTGCGAGCTGGATCACGATCCGCTGCCCGGTGCCGAGCTGCATCACCAGGAGGTCGTCCGCGGCCACCGGCTGCCAGGCGGCCTCCGGGGCGGCCGCGACGATCTGGGCGGGCGTGAGTGGCGCCGGAGCGGCGGCGGCGAGCAGCAGTGCCGCGGCCAACGGAAGCAGGCTGCCGCGCAGACCCATGATCGTTCCTCGCACAGGGGCCCCCTCGGACGCCGTCGGATGGTCGGGAGATGGCCGCCGTCGGAACCTTTCGGCCCGCCGACTCCTCTTACCGGCAGTGGATATGAGGGAGCCTACACATGGATCAGGATCAGATCGACAAGCTGTGGGAGATGATGAAGTCGACCAAGTTCGCCATGCTGACCACCGAGGATGGCGACGATCTGCGCGCCCGGCCGATGGCGGCGAGCCAGGACTCGTTCGACGGCACGCTGTGGTTCTTCACCAGCGCCAGCTCGCACAAGGTGGATGAGGTCGGCAGCGATCACCGGGTCGGCGTGACCTACGCGGACCCCAAGCTCGCCAACTACGTCTCGATGTCCGGCAAGGCGACGCTGGTGCAGGACAGGGCGACAATCGACGCGCACTGGTCCGAGATCCTCACCACCTGGTTCCCGAACGGCAAGGACGATCCGGATGTGGCACTGCTGCGGATCGAGGTCACGAAAGCGGAATACTGGGACGCGCCGAACTCCAAGATGGTGCACGCCTACGGCTACCTGAAGGCCAAGCTGACCGGCACACCGCCGGCCGGTGGCGAGAACAAGAAGGTGAGCCTGGACTGATCAGCCCGCGCCCACCGAGGGCGGACCCGGCATCGCGTGGGTCGGGACGCCTTCAGGGGTGGCGGTTCTGGTTGCTCCAGGCGCCGGCCGCCAACCCGATCGCCAGGGCGCCGTAGCCCACCGCCATGGCGCGGCCTGACAGAACGGACTCCCAGCCCGGCGTGAGCGGCCTCGGCGTCAGGCCGTAATCGATCGCGGCGGCGAGTGCCGACATCGCTGCCGCGTCTCGCAGCATGGCCGGGAAGCTGCCTGGAGGGCGTGATCCGATCCAGCGCTCGAACAACACTGCCCAGAACATCGTCGCCGCATGATGCGTTGCGTATCCGACGACCGTGTGCGTGTAGTCGGCGCGCTTGACCGACGCAGCCTGCTCGCCGTTGCGCCAGTGGCTGGTGGCGTTGACCGGTTGCAGCATGCCCTTCTTGTCGATCCGAGCCATGACGGCGAGCGCGATGCTCGAAGTGACGCTCGCCACGGTGCCGGAGACCAGCGCCCGGCGCAGCGTTCCCGGACGGCGACGCGGAGGAGGCTTCATCCGGCCAGCAACTCGAGGGTCAGGCTGTCCGGCCTGCCCTCGAAATAGCGGTCCAGGACAGCCTGGAACGGGCTCGAACCAGGGTCGACCCCGGATTGCGCGGCTGTGAAAAGGGTCATCGAGGAGCGCAGCTTCATGTCGTCGGGGCTGCCCATGATGCGGTTGATCGACCGACCCTGCACCGCGTTGACCAGCTCGGTGCACCGGATCAGCCGGGCACCCAGCACCGGATGCGCGAGATAGGCGCGGGCGTCCTCGAGCGAGGCGAGCGCGTAGAGTTGTGCCATCGGGCTGTGGCCGAGTCCGGCCAGTTGCGGGAATACGAACCACATCCAGTGCGAGCGCTTCTCGCCGGCTCCAAGCTCCTCGAGCACCCGTTCGAATACCGGATCCTGGGCCTGGATGAAGCGGTCGAGATCGACTGGCTGTGCCATACTCCGGACGCTACATCGCCACCGCTCGCTGCAGGAAGAGCTGGCTCGCACGAGAACGGCCTGCACACGAGGCTTTGACGCGAGCGCGCCGCGACGCCTAGATTGCCGGCTGATGGTCCCTTCGAGAGAAGGGTGAATAGGGAAGACGGTGCGGGCTCCGGCCTCAATCCGTCGCTGCCCCCGCAACTGTAGGCGGTGAGCATTCCGTCGCCGAACCTGGCAAAGACAATGCCGGGTGACGCGCAGCACCACTGGGGATCGGGAACGATTGCCGGGAAGGTCGACGGGATGTGTGGGCATGTCCGAGTGATCGGACGTGTCCGGATCCGTGAGCCAGGAGACCTGCCATCGCGCGCGGCCCACAAGCCGCGGACCAAACCGTGTCGTCTGGCGGGGTGCCCGGGCGCAGCGATATCGCGTGTGATGTCGACCTCCGGGCAGCCGGGGGCGGTCAGTACCCCCTGCGCGTCCGGATGGTCCGGAGCCGCTGCTGCGTCGAGGGGTTGTCCGTGCCTGAATCCGTGGTTGCATCGAAGCCCGTGCTGCATGTGTGCGTCACCTGCCGCGCCGGCACCGAGAAGCTGGACGGTGTCCCGGTGCCGGGCCAGGTGCTGCATGACCGGCTGGTGGCGTTGCTGGAGGAGGCAGGGGCTGGCGACGCGCCGGTGCAGCTGCTGCCGGTGGAATGCCTGGCCGTCTGCAACGACGGCTGCTCCGCCGCGATCGCAATGCCGGACAAGTGGACCTACCTGCTCGGCCGCCTCACCCCGGACATGGCCGCCGACCTGCTTACTTTCGCCGGCTCCTACGCGACCTCGAAGACCGGCACGGTGATGCCGTCCCGCCGACCTGCGTCGCTGGCCAGCATGATCCTCGGGCGCGTCCCGCCGGCTCCCGATCACTCCCGCGTGGAGCAGGCGGCATGAGTGCCACCGCGCCCGGCCGGATCCCCGCGACCATCATCACCGGTTTCCTGGGGGCCGGGAAAACCACCCTGCTGCGACACGTGCTGGAGCATGCCGGCGGCCGGCGGATCGCGGTGATCGTCAACGAGTTCGGCGCCTTGGGGATCGACGGCGACACGCTCCGGGCCTGCGGCATCACCGGCTGCGACGACGAGGACATCGTCGAGCTGGCCAATGGCTGCCTGTGCTGCACCGTCGCCGACGACTTCCTGCCGACCATGGAAGCGCTCGTCAGCCGGCCCAATCCGCCCGAGCACATCGTCATCGAGACCTCCGGGCTGGCCTTGCCGAAGCCGCTGCTGAAGGCGTTCAACTGGCCGTCGATCCGCACCCGGCTGACCGTGGACGGGGTCATTGCCGTGGTGGACGCGCCGGCGGTGCATGCCGGGCGCTTTGCCGACGACCCCGCGGAAGTGGCCCGCCAGCGCGCCGCCGACCCGTCGCTGGATCACGACAATCCGCTGGCCGAGGTGTACGAGGACCAGCTGATGTCGGCGGACCTCGTGGTGCTGAACAAGACCGATCTGCTGACGGAGAGCGAGGTCGATGCGGTGGCGGCGGCGATCACCGGCAGCATCCCGCGCGCCGTGAAGCTCGTGCGCACGTCGGAGGGCCGGCTCGATCCGGCGGTGCTGCTGGGACTGGACTCGCGCGCCGAGGACGACCTGGCGGCCCGGCCGTCGCACCACGACGCCATGGACGGCGCCCACGAGCACGATGATTTCGAGAGCTTCGTGGTGCCGATCGGTCTGCAGGACAGCACCGACGCGCTGATCGCCCGGCTGGTCGCGGCCACCCACGCGCACGACATCCTGCGCATGAAGGGGTTCGCCGCAGTGGCCGGCAAGGCGATGCGGCTCGCCGTGCAGGGCGTCGGTACCCGCTTCCGGCGCCAGTTCGATCGGCCCTGGGGCGAGGCCGAGCCGCGCCAGGGCAGCATCGTGGTGATCGGCCGGCAGGGGCTCGACCGCGCCGCCATCGAGGCCACGATCAACGGCGCCGGATAGAAGCCGATGCACCTGCTGGTCCGCGAGATCCGCACGCTGGACGAGCAGGACCAGGCGGACGATCTCGCCCATGCGCCGGCGGACATCGTCTGCCTGTCGTTCTCCGACAGCGACCTGGCGACGCTGGCCGCAGCCTGGCAGCGCCTGCCGGACGACGCCGCACACCCGCGCCCGACGCTCCGGCTGGCCAATCTGGCGCGCCTGCGCCACCCGATGTCGGTGGACCTGTATGCCGAGGACACCATCGCCGGCTCGCGCTGCGTGCTGGTGCGGCTGCTCGGCGGGCTGGATTACTGGCGCTACGGGGCGGAGGAGTTGGCGGCGACCTGCCGGCGGCATGGCGTGCCGCTCGTCCTGGTGCCGGGCGACGTCCGCAACGACCCGCGGCTGGCCGAGCTCTCGACCGTGCCCACGGACATGGTGTCGCGCCTCGACGGATTTCTCGCCGAGGGTGGCCCGGACAACATCACCGCGGCGCTCAGGCTGCTGGCCCATCTTGCCGGGCGCGGTCCCGATGACGGCATGCACCCGGCGCCGGTGCCGACAGCCGGGATCCACCGCAGCGCGCCACTGGACGGCCGGCCGCGGGCGACGATCCTGTTCTATCGCTCACACCTGATGGCCGGCGACATCGCCCCGTTCCAGGCGCTGGCCGACGCGCTGGAGGCCCGGGGCCTGGCGCCGGAACTGATCTTTGCGGCCTCGCTGAAGGACCCCGCAGCGGCCGCTTTCGTTGCCGACCGGCTACGTTTGACCCGGCCGCGCGTGGTGCTGAACGCGACCTTCTTCTCCGCCCGCCACGAGACGGCCGGATCACCGCTGGATGCGGCCGATGCACCGGTGCTGCAGCTGGTGCAGGCGGTGGCCGGGGAAGTGGCCTGGCACTCGAGCCGGCGCGGGCTGTCGCAGACCGACCTCGCGATGCAGGTGGTGCTGCCAGAGCTCGATGGCCGGCTGCTGGCGTCGGCGATCTCGTTCAAGGTGGCCGAAAGTTCGGATCTGGCGGACCACGCGCAGGTGAAGAACCAGCCGCATGCCGGCGGGATCGCGCTGGCCGCGGATCGCGCCGCGGGGTGGGCGCGGCTGGCGGAAACACCCGCTTGCGAACGCCGGGTGGCGATCGTGCTCTCTGACTATCCGGCGATCGGCGGCCAGATCGCCCACGCCGTCGGCCTGGACAGCTTCGCCAGCCTGTCGTCGATCCTGACGCTGCTCCGCGAGGCCGGCTACGAGACCGACACGCCCCCGGACGCCGACGCGCTGACCCAGCTGCTCTGCCACGCGCCCGCCACGCCGTTCCTGAGCCTGGCCGAGTACGACATGCTGTTCGCGACGCTGCCGGCCACGATCCGCGACGCCACGCTCGCCGCCTGGGGCCCGCCCGACGCCGACCCCTCGGTGTGTGACGGGCAGTTCTCATTGCGCCACGCAAGGCTCGGCCGGCTGGTCCTGGCGGTGCAGCCGGACCGCGGCAGCCTGGCCGACCGCCGCACCAGCTACCACGACCCCGACACCCCCGCCCGGCACGGCTATCTCGCCTTCCATCTCTGGCTGCGGCACGAGTTGGACGTCCATGCCATGGTGCATCTCGGCACCCACGGCACGCTGGAATGGCTGCCCGGCAAGGCCACGGCACTGTCGGATGACTGCCTGCCGGTGGCGTTGCTGCGGGGGTTGCCGGTGATCTACCCGTTCATCGTCAACAACCCGGGCGAGGCGGCGGCGGCCAAGCGTCGGCTCGGTGCGGTGACGATCGGCCATCTGACGCCGCCGATCGCCAGTGCCGGCTCGCATGGCGCCGCACTCGAGCTGGAGCGGCTGATCGACGATTACGCCGCCGCCGACGGGCTCGATCGCCGGCGCGGCGAGATCCTGCGCGGCGAGATCCTCGACCGCGCAGGCAGCACCGGACTGCTGGCGGAAAGCGGCGCCAACCCCGGCGACGACGATGCCGACACCCTGGCGCGGCTGGACGCATACCTCTGTGACGTGAAGGAGCTGCAGATCCGCGACGGGCTGCACGTGTTCGGCAAGCCGCCACGCCATGCGCAGGCGCTGCTCGACGGGATGTGCCGCACGTTGCCCGACGCCGATCCGGCGGTGCTGGCGGCCGCACTCGGGGCCAGTCCGGCGGCCGAGTCGAAGGCGCTGCTGGACGCGCTGGATGGCCGGTTCATTCAGCCCGGCCCGGCCGGCGCCCCGACCCGTGGCCGTGCCGACGTGCTGCCGACGGGCCGCAACCTGTTTAGCGTCGATCCGCGGGCGATCCCGACCCGGGCGGCCGTGGTGCTGGCGGAGAAGGCGGCGGCGGCGTTGCTCGACCGGCACCGGCAGGACGAGGGCGACTGGCTGCGGCGCGTGGTGATCGATCTGTGGGGCTCCACCAGCCTGCGCACCGGCGGCGAGGATCTCGCATTGGCGCTGCTGCTGATGGGGGTGCGCCCGACCTGGGACATCGGATCCGGTCGTGTGTCGGGGTTCGAGATCGTGCCTCTGGCGGTGCTGGACCGGCCACGGGTGGATGTGACGCTGCGGATCTCCGGCTTCTTCCGTGACGCGTTCCCGGCCCAGATCGCGCTGTTCGACCAGGCGGTGGGTGCGGTGGCCGCCCGCGAGGAGGATGCGGCCTGGAACCCGCTGGCGGTGGCACATGGCGAGCCGGCGCCATCGCGGATCTTTGGCCCGGCGCCTGGAAGCTATGGCACCGGGGTCGAGGACCGGCTCGCGCGCGGCGACTGGCAGCAGCGCGACGAACTCGGACGCGCCTATCTGGAGGGCTCCGGCTGGGGCTATGGCGGTGCGTCGGATGGCCTGGCAGATGCAGACGGGTTCGTCCGTGCCGTGACCGCGGCAGAGGCGTTGGTGCACACCCAGGACCATGCCGAGACCGACCTGCTCGACGGGCTGGATGCCGCCGCGCACGAGGGCGGTTTCGCCGCCGCCGCCGCTGCCCTCGGAGCGACACCGGCGCTGTATCACGCCGACACCTCGCGCCCCGACCAGCCGCGGATCCGGAGCGTCGCCGAGGAGGTGGCGCGGGTGGTGCGCGGGCGTGCGGCGAACCCGGCCTGGATCGCCGGGATGATGCGGCACGGCTACCAGGGTGGCGCCGAGATCGCGCATGCGCTCGACGCGCTGCACGGGTTCGCGGCCACGATACCCGGACGATACGACCGCCAGTTCGAGCTGGTGTTCGACGCGACACTCGGCGATGCGGCGGTGGACGGGTTCCTGCGCGCGGCCAATCCGGAGGCGCGCGCGGCGATGGCGGCGCGGTTCGAGGAGGCACGCGCACGGGGCCTGTGGCAGCCACGACGCAACAGCATCGGCGTTCCGGCGGCGGTCGGCGCATGAGCATGATCCGCGGCTGGTGCCCGAGCCTGTTCGAGCCGATGGCATCTGGTGATGGGCTGCTGCTGCGGATCAAGCCGTTCGCATCGCGGCTGACATCCGGTGCGGCACGCCAGGTGGCGGAGGCTGCGGGGCGCTTCGGCAATGGTGCGATCGAGCTGACCAACCGCGGCAACCTGCAATTGCGCGGCTTCACCGAAAGCTCGGCGGCGGTGTTTGCCCGGGAGGCGGTCGATGGCGGCCTCGCCTTGGCGGACCCGGCAGCCGAGAGGCGGCGCAACGTCCAGGTGTCGGCGCTGGAGGGCGACGATCCGGCCTGCGACGCCACGACCCTGGCCGTTGCCCGCGCGCTGGAAGCGCTGGTGCTGGCCGACGACAGGCTCGACGCGCTGCCGGGCAAGTTCGGCTTCGCGGTCGATGGCGGCGGCAGCCTGCCGCTCGAGGGCGTGCCCGCGGACATCACGCTCCGCTCCGCTGGCGGTGGCTGGCACGTCGAGGCTGGCGGCGCGACCGGTGCCTGCACCGCCGAGGACGCGCCGTCGCACGCGCACCGGCTGGCGATCGCGGCACTTGGACTGCCGGCGGACACGCGTCCCTCGCGACAAGCCGGCTGCGGCGCGATGCTGTTCCAGGCCGCCGGCCTGGCGCATGCCGCCGCCCCTGCCCTGCCGGGCGGGCACCAGGTTCCGGTCGGTGAGCTCGGCCACGGCGCGTTCGGGATCGGTGTGCCGCCAGGGCGCCTGGACAGGACCTTGTTGCTGATGCTGGCCGAGCTCGCCGACCGCCTGGGCGACGGCATGCTGCGGCTGACACCGTGGCGGGCGATCCTTCTCGGCGGCCTGTCCGACGAGGCCCTCGCCGCGGTGCGTCACGGCCTCGCCGGACAGTTGATCGACCCCGCCGACCCGCGCCTGCGCAGCGTCGCGTGCATCGGGAAGGCAGGCTGCGTGCATGGCAGCGTCGATGCTCCGCACGATGCCGCACGGCTCGGCGCGCGACTGCCGCCCGGGCTGGAGCTGCATGTGGCCGGTTGCGCCAAGGGCTGCGCGCACCCGGGGCCGGCGCCGCTGACGCTGGTCGGCCGCGACGGTCGCTACGACCTGGTGCTCGACGGTCGCGCCGGCGATCCTGCGATCCGGCACGGGCTGACATTCGTGCAGGCGCTGGAGCTGGTGCAGCAAACCCGCCCGGCGGAGCGTGCGGCATGAGTTTCGACTACATCCGCGACGGTGCATCGATCTATGCGCGGTCGTTCGCGATCATCCGCGCCGAGGCGGACCTCTCTGCGTTCACCCCGTCCGAGGCGCCGATCGCGGTGCGCATCATCCACGCCAGCGGGATGGTCGAGATCGCGCGCCATATCCGCTTCGGTCATGGTTTCGCCGACGCCGCGCGGGCTGCGTTGCGTGCCGGCAAGCCGATCCTGTGCGACGCCGAGATGGTGGCGCACGGCATCACCCGCGCCAGGCTGCCAGCCCGCAACGACGTGATCTGCACGCTGCGCGACCACTCGACCCCGGAGCTTGCCCGCAGCATCGGCAATACCCGTTCGGCAGCCGCACTCGAGCTGTGGGGCGAACGGATGGCGGGGGCACTCGTGGCGATCGGGAACGCGCCGACGGCACTCTTCCATCTTCTGGAAATGCTCGATGCCGGTGCGGCGCCACCGGCTGCGGTGATCGGCATGCCGGTCGGCTTCGTGGGTGCTGCGGAATCCAAGGAGGCCCTGGCGGCGTATGGATCGTTGCCGTTCGCCATCGTCGAGGGGCGCCAGGGTGGCAGTGCGATGGCGGTGGCCGCGGTCAACGCGGTGGCGAGCGACGTCGAATGATGCGGGCACTCGGCACGCTGCACACCATCGGCATGGGACCCGGTGATCCGGAGCTGCTGACCCTGAAGGCGCTGCGACTGATCGGCCAAGCGCCTGTGGTGGCGTATTTCGCCAAGCGCGGACGCGTCGGCCATGCCCGCTCGATCGCCGGCGCGCGGCTGCATCCGGACGCCATCGAGCTGCGCTTCGAGTATCCGTTCACCACCGAATTATCGATCGAGGATCCGCGTTATCCGGTCGACATGGGTGTGTTCTACGAGGCATGCGCCGGCCGGATCGCGGCACATCTCGATGGCGGACAGGACGTGGCGCTGCTGTGCGAAGGTGATCCGTTCTTCTACGGCTCCTCGATGTATCTGTACGACCGGCTGCACGCCGATTATCCGCACGAGACGGTGCCGGGTGTCACCGGCATGAGCGGTTGCTGGACGGCTGCCGGACTGCCGATCGCGCATGGCGACGACATGCTGTGCGTGCTGCCCGGCACCCTCGACGAGGACAGGCTGGTCGATCGGCTGCTTGGATGCGACGCTGCAGTGATCATGAAGGTCGGCCGGAACCTTGCGAAGATCCAGCGGGCGTTGCGTCGTGCCGGCATGGCGGAGCGCGCGGTCTATGTCGAGCGCGGTACCCAGGACGGCCAGTGCATCTTGCCGATGACCGGGATGGACGGCCGGGCCGCACCGTATTTCTCGATGGTGCTGGTGCAGGGTCGGCAGCGACTGCGATGAGCTCGCTCACGATCATCGGCCTGGGGCCTGGCAATCTTGCGATGCGCACCCCGCAGGCGACCGCAGCGCTGGAGCGTGCGACCGATCTCGTCGGGTACGGCCCGTATGTCGCGCGCGTCGAGGCGCCGGCTCATGTCGTTCGGCATGTCTCGGATAATCGCGAGGAGCTCGATCGGGCGCGGCATGCACTGACGCTGGCGGCGTCCGGCCGGCATGTCGCGGTGGTGTCGTCCGGGGATGCCGGGGTGTTCGCGATGGCGAGTGCGGTATTCGAGGCGATCGAGCATGGCGAACCTGGCTGGGCCGGATTGGATGTTTCGGTGGTGCCCGGGATCTCGGCGCTGCTGGCCGTGGCGGCACGGCTTGGCGCACCGCTTGGCGGGGATTTCTGCGCGCTCTCGCTGTCGGACAACCTGAAGCCTTGGCCGCTGGTGCTGCAACGCCTGCGTGCCGCCGCCGGGGCCGGATTCGTGATTGCGCTGTACAACCCGCTCTCGCAGGCACGGCCATGGCAGCTCGGTGCGGCGCTGGCGGAACTTCGCGAAATCCTGCCTGGAACGATCACGATCGTGTTCGCGACGGCGGTCAGTCGTCCGGAGGAGCGCATCGTCATCACGACGCTGGCGCAGGCGGATGCGGCCTGCGCCGACATGCGCACCCTGGTGCTGATCGGCAGCGTCGGCACGCGGCTGATCGCCCGGCCGGATGCACCACCCTGGGTCTATACCGAGCGCCGCGTGACGGCGCGCTGATGGCATTGCTCCAGCCAGGTCAGGGCATGTTGCCAATCCGCGACGCGCGGCGATGTCTCACCCTGTGCGTGCGGCCGGTCAACCATAAGCACGTCGAGGCCCAGCATGCGGGCAGCCTCGAGCTTGGCTGCGGTCGCCTCGCCACCGGAGTTCTTGGTGACGATCACTTCGACCCGATGGTGGGACAGCAGCGTCATTTCGTCGTCCAAGGCGAACGGTCCGCGCGCGGTGATGAGCGCGCAACGCGGCGGCAGCCGATCCGACGGCGGCGCATCGACACTGCGAACGATGTAGTCATGCTGTGGATGTTCGCGGAACGGCGCGAGATCCTTGACGCCGATCGTGAGCAGCACGCGGCGCGGGTCGGTACCCAATGCAGCCGCAGCCGCGGTCATGTCGGGGAACATGGTCCAGCGATCACCAGCCACCGGCTGCCACGCGGGACGCGCCACGCGCAGCAACGCTACGCCCTGCGACACGCATGCAAGGACGGCATTACGCCCGATGCGCATGGCGAACGGATGCGTCGCATCCACCACCGCCTCGATGCGCTGCACCCGCAGCCATTCCGCCAATCCCTCCGCGCCGCCGAAACCGCCGACCCGCGTCGCCACGCCGGGATCGATCCGCGGCGCGCGGGTCACGCCGGCCAGCGACAGGGTGACGTCGAAGCGGTCGTCGCCGCGCAGCGCCCGCGCCAGCATGCCGGCTTCGGTGGTCCCGCCGAGAACCAGTACCCGCAAAGCCCCTGCCATCGTCACCCGATCCTCACCCACCGGCGGCCATGCTGACAAGCACCCCCTGGCTCGCGATACTCGGCATCGGCGAGGATGGTGTCGAGCCGCTGTCGCCGGCCGCCCGAATGCTGATCGGCGGGGCCACGCTCGTTGTCGGCGGCCGCCGGCATTTGTCGCTCGCGGAAGCCCTGATACGAGGCGAGACGATGGCGTGGCCGTCACCGATTGCCGATGGACTGCCGGCGATCCTGGCGCGGCGGGGTCAGCCTGTGGTTGTACTGGCGTCCGGCGATCCGTTCTGCTTCGGAATCGGGTCGTTGATTGCCGCTCACGTGGCCACGTCCGAGATGCTCTGCCTGCCGGCGCCGAGCGCGGTCTCGCTCGCCTGCGCCCGGCTCGGCTGGAGCATGCAGGACACCGGGCTGCTGTCGATCTGCGGCCGGCCGATCGAGGCGTTGCTGCCCGCCCTGCAACCGGGTGCCCGCCTGCTGGTGCTGTCCGCCGACGAGACCTCGCCGGACGCGGTGGCGTCACAGTTGCGCGCGCGCGGCTTCGGCGGCTCGACGCTGCATGTGCTCGAAGCGCTGGGTGGCCCGCGCGAACGCCACCGCAGCTTCCGCGCCGACCAGCCGGTGCTGGGTGCGATCGCCAGGCTGAACCTTCTTGCCATCGAGGTGGTGGCCGGCGCGGGTGCCCAGGTGATCCCGCTCGGCAGCGGCCTGCCCGACGACATGTTCGAGCATGACGGGCAATTGACCAAGCGCGAGATCCGCGCCGTCACGCTGTCGGCGCTGGCCCCGCGGCAGGGCGAGACGCTGTGGGACATCGGCAGCGGCTCCGGCGCGATCTCGATCGAGTGGATGCGGCACCACCCCTGCAACCGCGCCATCGCCATCGAGCGCCGGCCGGACCGCGCGGACCGGGCGATGCGCAACGCCCTGGCGCTCGGCGTGACCGGATTGCGGGTGGTGAGCGGCGCGGCGCCGGATGCGCTGGCCGGGCTGCCTGCTCCGGGCGCGGTGTTCATCGGCGGCGGTGCTTCGGCGCCGGGTGTGCTGGACGCAGCCTGGGACGCGCTGGGGTCCGGCGGCCGGCTGGTGGTGAATGCCGTGACGATCGAGACCGAGGCGCTGCTGTTCGCGGCCCACGCGCAGCATGGCGGCACGCTCACCCGGCTGTCGGTGGAACGGCTCGACCTGATCGGCGGGATGCACGGATTCCGGCCGTCGATGACGGTCACCCAGTATGCGGCGTGCAAGCCATGATCGTCGCCGGGATCGGAGTCCGGCCCGGCTGCAGCGGGGACGAAATCGCGAGGCTGGTGATGCAGGCTTCGGATGAAGCAGGCTGCCGACCGGACCGGCTGGCGATCCCGCACTTCCGCGCCGGCGACGGCGGACCGGCGGACGCCGCGGCGGTGTTGTCGCTGGTGCTGCAGGTGATCGACCAGGCGGCGCTGGAGCACGTACAACCCCTCTGCCCGACCCGCTCGGCGCGCGCGCAAGCCGCAACCGGTGTCGGCTCGGTGGCGGAAGCCTGCGCGCTCGCCGCCGCCGGCCCCGGAGCCCGGTTGCGGCAGAAGCGGATCGCCTCCGCCAACGCCACCTGCGCCATCGCCGAAAGTGCTGCAGAGGAATCGCTGTCATGACCGTGCATTTCATCGGCGCAGGCCCGGGTGCGGCCGACCTGCTGACGCTGCGTGGCCGCGACATCCTGGCGCGCTGCCCGGTGTGCCTGTTCGCAGGCTCCATCGTGCCGCGCGAGATGCTGGTGCATTGCCCGCCTGATGCCCGCCTGGTCGACACCGCACCCCTCAGCCTCGACGAGATCGAGCACGAGTACCGCGCCGCCCACGATGCCGGGCAGGATGTGGCGCGGCTGCATTCCGGCGACCTTGCGATCTACAGCGCGGTCGCCGAGCAGATCCGGCGACTGGAACGCCTCGGCATCCCGTACACCCTGACCCCCGGGGTGCCTGCCTTCGCCGCCGCCGCTGCCGCGCTGCAGCGGGAACTCACGGTGCCGGAGGTGGCGCAGAGCGTGGTGCTCACGCGCGTGTCGGGGCGTGCCTCGGCGATGCCGGCGGGGGAGACGCTGGCGGCGTTCGGGGCCACCGGTGCGACGCTGGTGATCCACCTGGCGATCCAGGCACTCGACCGCATCGTTGCCGAGCTGACCCCGCTTTATGGTCCGGAGTGTCCGGTGGCGATCGCCGTGCGGGTGTCGTGGCCGGATGAGCGCATCCTGCGCGGCACGCTCGCCAGCATCTCGGCACTGCTCGCCGCCGAACCTGCGGAACGCACCGCCATCGTCCTGGTCGGGCCGGCGTTGGAGGCGGGTCGGTTCCGCGATAGCGCGTTGTACGATGCAGACTATCGCAGGAGGTTCCGCGAGTGAGCCACGTCCACTCCGGCGAAATCAGACCGTCCGACCAGGCGTCCCTCGCGGTCGAACAGCACGATCTCGAGCAGCGTTCCCGAACCGCGCAAGACCTCCGCCGCTACGCCCCACGCCTGCCGCGCGATCGCATCTCCCATTGCGACGCCCGCATCCGATGCAAGTCCAAACGCCTGCGCCACGGTGTTGGCCTGCATGATCGCGGCGCCGAGCCCGGCATCACCACCCGCCTGCTGGGCCACCGCGGCGAGTGCGGCCATGTCGGCGCTGCCGCGAGCGGAGTGCAGATCGAGACGTCCCTGTCCCAGCTTGGTCATTTTCGCAACGCCGCCGGCCACCGTCACCCGCGGCACCGGATGGTCGCGCAGGTATTTCAGCAGCCCGCCGGCGAAATCGCCCATCTCGATCAGCGCCACCTCGTGCAGATCGTGCAGCGCCTGCACCGCGACCTCGGACACGTTGCCGGTGCTGCCTGCGACGTGGTCGAGACCCATGGCGCGGGCGACATCGATGCCGCGCCGGATTGTGTCGATCCAGGCGGCACAGGAGAACGGCACGACGATGCCGGTGGTGCCCAGGATCGACAGCCCGCCGACGATGCCGAGCCTGCCGTTCAGCGTCCGCTCGGCCAGCTTCTCGCCGCCCGGAACCGACAGCGTCACCTCGGCATCCGGCTCGCGACCGCCCGCAATCTCTGCAAGTGCGGCGCGGATCATCTGCCGCGGCACCGGATTGATCGCGGGCTCTCCCGGCGGCAGCGGCAGGCCCGGCCGGGTGATCGTGCCGACGCCCTCGCCGGCCCGGAACCGCACGCCGCTGCCCGCCGGCAACAGCCGTACCCGCGCCCGCACCAGCGCACCGTGCGTCACGTCGGGATCGTCGCCGGCATCCTTGACCACGCCGGCCTGCGCCGCATCGCCGTCACGCCCTGCCTCCGCCAGAGCGAACGCCACCTGGCGGCCACCCGGCAGCGTGATCGTCACCGGATCGGGGAAGCCGCCATCATGCAGCGCCGCGAAGGACGCCTTGGCAGCGGCCGTAGCGCAGCTGCCGGTGGTCCAGCCACGGCGCAGCGCGGTCGTTGCGGAAGGTCCATGCTGGCTCACGCTGTTCGCTATAGGACCCGCACCCCCGCCTGTCACGGCGGCCGGAGGCCGGCATGATCCCGCACGGCCTGCTGATCGCCGCACCTCGTTCGGGCAGCGGCAAGACCACGGTGGCGCTGGGGCTGATCGCCGCCCTGGTCAGGCGCGGCGTCCCGGTGCGTGCCGCGAAGGCCGGTCCAGACTACATCGATCCGGCGTTTCATGCCGCCGCATCCGGTCATGACAGCCTCAACCTCGATAGCTGGGCAATGCCGCCGGCGCTGCTCGACGCGACCCTGGCGCACGCCGCCGCAGAGTCCGAGCTGCTGGTGGTGGAAACCGCGATGGGCCTGTTCGACGGCGTCGATGGACCGCCCGGACGACGTGGCCGCGGCGCCGACCTGGCCGCCCGCTTCCGGATGCCGGTGCTGCTGGTGCTGGACATCTCGGGGCAGTCGCAATCGGTCGCGGCGGTGGCGCATGGGTTCGCAACGCTGGATCCGGCGGTGCGTGTTGCCGGCGTGATCCTGAACCGCGTCGCCTCGCCGCGTCATCATGCCGGGGCCGCGTCGGCGCTGCGCGATGCCGGAATCGCGGTGCTCGGCAGCATGCCGCGCGAAGCCGGGCTGGCGCTGCCGGAGCGGCATCTCGGGCTGGTGCAGGCGCGTGAGCACGGCACCCTGGCCGCGTTCCTGGACACCCTCGCCGCGATGGCCGAACGCGATCTCGATCTCGGCGCGATCCTCCGGCTGGCAGCTCCGATCGAGCCTGCGCCCGGCGATTTCGGTCCCGCCATTCCGCCGCCCGGCCAGCGCATCGCGATCGCCGACGATGCCGCGTTCTCGTTCCTCTACCCGCATCTGGCGCAAGGCTGGCAGCGTGCGGGCGCCGAGCTCCTCGCCTTCTCCCCGCTGGCCGACGAACCGCCACCGGATGCTGCCGATTGCTGCTGGCTGCCGGGCGGCTATCCCGAACTACATGCCGGCCGACTGGCGGCGGCGTCGCGGTTCCACCACGGCCTCACCCGCTTTGCCGAAACCCGCCCGGTGCATGGCGAATGCGGCGGCTACATGGTGCTGGGCCAGGCGCTGACCGACGCTCATGGCACCGCGCACGCCATGACCGGGTTGCTCGGCCACTCGACCTCGTATGCAAAACGGCGGATGCATCTCGGCTACCGCGAGGCGACGCTGCTGGCCGACACCGCAATTGGGCGACGCGGCCAGGTGCTGCGCGGTCACGAGTTCCACTATGCCAGTGTAACCGACCCCGGCGCCGACCCTCCCCTGGCCGAGCTCGCCGATGCCGCCGGCAACCGCCTCGGCCCCGCCGGCGGACGGCGCGGCCTGGTGTCGGGATCGTTCTTCCACGCCATCGCCGTGCAACCGACCTCGGAGACCCCGTGACAGCGCCCTTCACCGACATCGACAGCCTGCGCCGCCTCTGCCTGGCGCTCCCGGACGGCGACGACAGCGCATCCGGGCTGGCACTGGCCCGGCAGGCGACATTGACCAAACCGGCCGGCAGCCTCGGCCGGCTCGAGGAGCTGGCCTGCTGGCTGGCACGCTGGCAGCGGCGTCCGGTTCCGCGTCTGGACCGCGTCGAGATCCTGGTGTTCGCCGGCAATCATGGCGTGACGGCGCAGCGCGTGTCGCCGTTTCCCGCGGAAGTGACCGCCCAGATGGTGGCGAATTTCGCCGCCGGTGGCGCCGCGATCAACCAGCTCGCGGGCGTGGCCGGCGCCGGGCTGCGGGTGATCGAGATGGCCGGGCTGGTGCCGACGGACGACATCACCCGGGCGGATGCGATGTCGGAGGCCGGGTTCATCGCCGCCGTCGCCACGGGCTTCGCGGCGGTCGCCCCCGGGCTCGACCTGCTTTGCGTGGGCGAGATGGGCATCGGCAACACCACCACGGCGGCGGCCCTCGCGGCTGCCCTGTTCGGGGGCGACGGTGCGACCTGGGCCGGGCGCGGCACCGGGCTCGACGATGCCGGACTAGCCCGCAAGATCGCCGCGATCGACAGTGCGCTGGCACGTCACGCAACGGCATTGCACGACCCACTGCAGGCGGCGCGATGCCTCGGCGGGTTCGAGCTGGCGGCGATCCTGGGGGCGGTGCTGGCGGCGCGCTTGCAGCACATCCCGGTGCTGCTGGACGGGTTCGTTTGCACCGCGGCGGCGGCGGCGCTGGTCCGGGTCGCTCCGAGCGGGCTCGATCACGGGCTCATCTCGCACCGTTCCGCCGAAGCCGGGCATGCAGCACTTGCCGCGGCGATCGGCCAGGTGCCGCTGCTCGATCTGGGCATGCGGCTGGGCGAGGCATCCGGAGCGGCGCTGGCGGTGCCGATCCTGCGCGCCGCCTGCGCCTGCCATGCCGGCATGGCCTCGTTCGCGGAGGCCGGGGTGAGCACGCGCGCGTGACGATTCGCGCCGACCTGGCGGCAGGGTTCGGGCTGCTGACGCGGGTTCCGGTCGGCTGGCTGGTGCCGGCCGGCGAACCCTACCGGCCGGGACGCGCCGTCTGGACATATCCGCTGGCGGGCCTGCTCGCCGGTGCGGTGACCGCGGCCGTGGTGGCTCTCGCGCACATGGCCGGGTTGACGGCGTTGCTCGGCGCAGTGTGGGCGATCAGCGCCGCGGTGCTGCTGACCGGCGGCCTGCACGAGGACGGACTGGCCGACACCGCGGACGGCTTCGGTGGCGGCCGCACGCCGGAGCGCCGCCTGGAGATCATGCGCGACAGCCGGATCGGCAGCTACGGCGCCCTCGCTTTGGTGCTGTCGCTCGCCCTGCGCATCACCGCCGTTGCCGCCCTGCCGCCGGCGCACGCAACCGCCATCCTGCTCGCCACCGGCGCCCTGTCGCGGGCGGCCATGCTGCCGGTGCTGGGCCTGCTGCCGCCGGCCCGCGCGGACGGGCTGGGCCATGGGGTCGGCAGCCTGCCCCGCGCTGCCATCGCGACTGGCGCCGGGATTGCCGGGTTGGCAGCACTGGTGGCGTTGCCGCTGCCCCGGGCGCTCGCGGCGATTGTGGTTGCCGCAGCGGCCGGGCTGCTGATGGCGGCACTCGCCCGACGGCGGATCGGCGGCCAGACCGGCGATGTCTGCGGCGCCAGCTGTGCGGTTGCCGAATGCGCGGTGTTGACGCTGCTCGCAGCCGGCTGAGGTCGGGCCCCGGGGTGACGCCGGCGCGTCAGGCGGCGCGACGACCCGCCGCCGGGATCCCGTCCAGCGAGCGGCGCAACGTTACGGTCGACGCTGCCGTCAGGTTCGGCGCCAGTTTCGGCGTCAGGTTCGGCAGGGCCAGTTCGAAGCCGTGGCAGCCGGCGCCGATCCCCGCCAGTGCCAGGTCCGGACGGAAGCGGTCGGCGAGTACCTGCGCCACGACCTCGCCGTCCAGCAGCACGTCCAGGCAGACCGGTGTATGGGGGTATTCGGCGCACCAGGCCCAGCCGCGCAGACGTCCGGCTTCTGCCAGGTCGATCTGCAGCCGCAACTCGGGCACCGGCACGAGGTCGGGCAGCCCTGCATCGGTCGCGAGCCGTCGCCGTATCGCCTCGAGCGCGTGCCCGCTCTCGATCCTCGGCGCGCACCAGACCGGCGCCGTCGCACGCCGCTCCGGATACAGCCGCGCATATTCGCCTGCGTTGTGGAACATGTTGCGGCTGTCGTCGTCGATGAAGCTCTCGGTGGCGGCACCTTCGGCCAGCAGCAGGTCGTGATCCTCGAGTTCGATGTGCAGGTAATGCACGTCGCCCGGCGGCTCCTCCTGCGTGATCGACACGCCGTTCACCAGCAGCCCGGCCGGCACCAGCACGCCGTCGATCGCCATCGCGTGCTTCGGCGACACCAGCAGGTCGCGACGCGGCAGCCCCCCGTCCAGGGCGCCGGCTCGGATGCGGATCGGCATGATGTCGGTGTTGCCGGCGGCGAAACGTCGTGCGTAGCTGCGCCTGCCGATCCACAATACGGGCATCACGGCACCGGACGCGGTCCGTACGAGGTCACCGATCGCCAGGGTCTCGACGGCCGTTTCGCCAGCTGCGTTCGCGATCAGCGTGCCCGGGCAGAAACAGGCGACTGCCTGCGGCCCGGTGACTCCGATGTACGTGTCGCCATAGACTGGCGGCTGCTCGATGAAGAACTGCTGCCCGGCATAGTCGCCGTCGAAGGTAAAACTCTCGAGCTTGCCATCGTACAGCGTGACGTTCACCGTCGCGGACTGCGTGCCGTCGATGCTGTAGTTCATGAAGACGTATCGTTCACCGAGCACCACTCGGTCGGTCGCGTCGAAGTTTTCCAGATCCGGGAGAGATTGCTGTACACCGACTTCCAGGGTCGCATTCCCGCCGTCGAAAACAATATGCTGGTTCACGTCGACCACCGGACTGTAGATCGCAAGGGTCGAGTTCGCTTCTATATCGATCGTGCCGTTCCCGGTGATGTCGCCGTCTATGAACGCGGGAGAGTAATCACCCATGTCGTTGACGTACTGGATCAACCCGTCGTTCTGCAACGTGCCGTCTATCTCGAGGCCTGCATCGTCCTGCACCGATACAATCCCCTCCACGGTCGCGTTCGTGCATGTAACTGTCACGTTGGGCTGCAAGGTGAGGCCCCCTGCAGAGGGATCCGATCCGTCGAGGTTCACGAAGAGCGTCTGGGTGGTTATGCGTCCGCCCGCCAGCGAGATGGTCCCGTTCACCGTCAGGCTCGACCAGTCTGCAGTGTCGACGACGATGACGCTGTTCTCGCCGACCAGGCGCGATGAAATCGTGACGTTGTCGGATGCGCCGGGTGCTTGCGTCGCAGGCTGCTCGACGCCGTCGACCAGGACCGCCCAGTTCGACGCGTAGTACCAGTCGCCTCCGCCGGGGGTGATCCAGGTATAGTCCTGGCCGGTGTCATCTACTTGGCTTGTTGTCGACCCGGTCACGGAACTTGCACCTTTATTTGCGACCGCAAACTATGGAGGCAATCGTCTCCGTTCCGCAAGTTCGACGATGACCTCGCGACGGTCGAATACGTGCGCCGTCCGACGGCGGGCGGGATGTGACGACTGGCTACTGGAACGGCAGATACCGGAACGAGAACATCAGGATATTTTCGTCGGTTTCCGGTGATCCACCGATGCCGGAGAATGCCGTGCGCCGGACCTGGCCGTATCGCTCAGCTCGATGCTGCAGCCGGCATCGGAACAGAGCGGGCTGCCGTAACCGTAGCCCTTGCCCTCGATGCTGGACGATTCCGATGCGTGATCTGTCTGGTGCCGACACAGGCGTGGAGATCAACCGGCACGATCGGGCTGCTGCGGGGAGCGGTCGCGCGCCAGGGTTGGCGTCGGCGAATTGGCCCGACCCGTAGGTGCCGATGACCTGGACGATCAGGCTGGACGACCGGGCGTTTCTGGCCGACGATCCGCAATGGACTGGTGATGAGCACCTTGCCATCGATCGACGTGTCGGACACCAGCCGGGCGTCGTGATATCCTGCGCTCCTGCAGGCCGCCCTCTGCGTGCGGTTCTGTTCAAGACAAGGCGAAAAGCCTCGCAACCTCTTCGTGGACATGAAATCCGGCCTGGGCAATTCGCATGCCGTGCGAGTGGGATATGCCGCTGGCGCGTGTCGGAGGAGCTTAGCTAAGGGGTTGGCCGCAACCTGCATGGATCGGGCTGGAAGCGAGGGTTGCAACAAGCAGGGTTCCCTGCATGTTCATCCTGTCACCTGCCTGGCGCATGCCATGCTCATTCCCGTTCGAAATCCTGTCGAAATCTGTCCCGACCGTCATCCAAGGAAGTCCCACGCATGAACCTGCCGACCCACACGACGATCGCGTCGGCTGCCGGCAACTGGTGGCGGAATGCCGTGATCTACCAGATCTATCCTCGCTCCTTCGCGGACGCCGATGGTGACGGCATCGGCGACCTGCCCGGCATTCTCTCCCGGATGGAGTATCTTGCCGCGCTCGGTGTCGACGCATTGTGGTTGTCGCCGTTCTACCGCTCGCCACAAACCGATGCCGGATACGACGTATCGGATTATCGCGACGTCGATCCGCTGTTCGGCACGCTCGACGATTTCGACCGTCTGCTGCAGGCAGCGCACGCGCGGGATCTGCGCATCATCGTCGACCTGGTACCCAACCACACGTCCGACGAACATGCCTGGTTCCGTGCGGCCCTCGCCTCCCCGCCGGGTAGCGTGGAACGCGCCCGCTACATGTTCCGGGACGGGCGCGGTGCCGACGGATCGGAGCCCCCAAACAACTGGCAGAGCGTGTTCGGCGGCGGCGCGTGGTCCCGCGCGGAGGGTGACCGGCAGTGGTACCTGCATCTGTTCGATCGCAAGCAGCCAGACCTGGACTGGAACAATCCGGAGGTTCGCACCGAGTTCGAGAGCGTGCTGCGGTTCTGGCTGGATCGCGGCGTCGACGGGTTTCGCGTCGACGTCGCGCACGGGCTGATCAAGGCGGCCGGCCTTCCCGACTGGGCGGGCGAGACCTCGATGGTCGATGGCGCGCCTGCGCAGGACGCGAGCGACGGCGTCAATCGCGGTCCGATGTGGGACCAGGACAACGTGCATGCGATCTATCGCGATTGGCGCCGGATCCTGGACAGCTATCCGGGCGACCGGATGATGGTGGCGGAAGCCTGGGTGCGGCCGCAATCGCGACTGGCGCGCTACGTGCGGCCCGACGAGATGAACCAGGCGTTCAATTTCGACTACCTGCTGGCGCGCTGGAACGCGCCGATGCTGCGCACCATCATCGACGCCTCGCTGGCGGCAGCCGCCGAGGTCGGGGCGCCGGCGACCTGGGTCACGTCGAACCACGACACCGTGCGGATCACCTCGCGGCTCGGGCTCAGCCATCCGGGCATCCGGCCCAAGGGCATCAGCGCTGCAGACGAACAACCCGACGAGGCACTCGGCCTCAGGCGGGCGCGCGCGCTGGCGATGCTGACGCTGGCATTGCCGGGATCGGCCTATATCTACCAGGGCGAGGAACTCGGACTGCCGGAGGACACCACGATGCCGGCGACGTTCCGCCAGGATCCCGCGTTCCGGCGCACCGGCGGCCGCGAGATCGGTCGCGACGGCTGCCGGGTGCCGCTGCCCTGGGTCGCGGGCGCGCCGTCACTGGGATTCGGACCCGGTGCCGCTACGTGGTTGCCGCAACCGGAAGGCTTCGCCGGTTATGCGGTCGACCGGCAGGAGGGTGCGCCGGACTCGACGCTGGAGCTGTATCACGCGTTGCTGCGGCTGCGTCGTGAACACGGGCTCGGCAGGGGCGCGGTGCGCTGGCAGGCCTCGCCCGACCAGGTGCTGGTGTTCGATAACGGGCCGGTCCGGGTGGTCGTCAATCTCGGCACGGACGATGTCGACCTGCCGCCGGGGACGCCGATCGCCTCCAGTCTGGCGTTGCCCGGCGAAGGCCGTCTCCCGGGCAACGGCGCGGCTTGGCTGAGCGTGCCGTAAGCGCCCGGACCGACGTCGAGATCAGGCGGGGGTAATGCCTTCGATGATGAACACGCGGTAGTCGGAGCCGGCATGGCGATGCGCCACGGCCTCCTGGTAGAGCGGGCTCTCATACCAGGCCCGCGCTTCCGCCATGGTCGGGAACGACAGCACCACCGCTCCCTCGATCGGATCGCCTTCGAGCATCTCGAACGCGCCGTAGCGCACCAGCGGCGTGATCGCGTGCCCCGGGGCGGCGGCCCCGACCTTCTGCTGGTAGAGCTCCATCTCGCTCTGGTCGGTGGTGCGCTCGCGGGTGAAGATCACGTAGGCCGTCATGTCATTGCTCCTTCATCGTCGCCGTCCGACCCGGGCGGCAGGGCGTGGGATGGCAACGCAGCACAAACGACCTGGATCGTCCCCATGGGTGGCGCCGCCGCCAGCAGGTCCGGCGGCGCGCCCTGCAGCATCGGGCCGAGCAGGCGCAGCGGACCGCCATGCGACACCACCAGGCAGTTCACCGCCGCCGCCGACAGGTCGTGCAGAACCGATCGGATCCGCCGGATCAGCGACCCGCCGCCCTCACCGCCGGGGGCCGAGAATCCGATCGGATCGGATCCCCATACGTCGAGCAGGTCGCGCGGCACGTCGTTCCAGTCGCGGCCTTCCCAGTCGCCGAAATCGATTTCCCTCAGGCGGGGATCCAGTCGCACCGGAACGCCGAGTGCCGCGCCCAACCGCTCCGCCGGTAGCCGGCAGCGACCGAGCGGACTGCTCCACACCGTCGCCACGCCGAGCGGCCGAAGCGTGTCGAGCCAATCCGGCAGCAGCCGATCCCAGCCATCCGCGAGCGGAACGTCGGTGCCGCCGCCATAGCATCGGCCCGGCGGATACCGCACCGGCGGATGCCGCAGCAGGGCGACCCGCAGCGGCGGCGGCGGCTGCAGCTCAGCCCTCGTAATGCGCTGCCACCAGCCGATCCAGCAGGCGCACCCCGAACGCGGTGGCGCCCTTCGGCACGCCCGGCGCGTCCTTGGCGGCCCAGGCGGTGCCGGCGATATCGAGATGCGCCCAGGCCACGTCGCCGACGAAGCGCTTCAGGAACTGCGCCGCAGTGATCGAGCCGCCCGGACGGCCGCCGATGTTCTTCATGTCGGCGATATCGGAGCGGATCAGCTTGTCGTACGCCTCGCCCAGCGGCATCCGCCACAGCTTCTCCGACACCGCCAGCCCGGCCTCGGTCAGCCGCGCCGCCAGCTCGTCGTTGTTGCTGTAGAGCCCGGCATGCTCATGGCCGAGTGCGACGATCACCGCACCGGTCAGCGTCGCCAGGTCGATCATCGCCCGCGGCCTGAAGCGCTCCTGCGCGTACCAGAGCACGTCGGCCAGGACGAGGCGGCCCTCGGCGTCGGTGTTGATCACCTCGATGGTCTGGCCGGAGGCACTCGTCACCACGTCGCCCGGACGCTGCGCGCGCCCCGACAGCATGTTCTCGACCAGCCCGACCAGCCCGACGGCGTTCACGCGCGCCTTCCGGCCGGCGAGTGCCGCCATCAGCCCGACGACGGTGCCGGCGCCGGCCATGTCCCACTTCATGTCCTCCATGCCGCCGGCCGGCTTGATGCTGATGCCGCCGCTATCGAAGGTGACACCCTTGCCGACGAACGCGATCGGCGGCTCCTTGCTGTCCGGCAGGCCGCGCCACTGCATCACCGCCATGCGGGCGGGCGCGTCGCTGCCCATCGCCACCCCCAACAGCGCTCCGAACCCGAGCCCGGCCATCTGCTCCGGGTCGAAGATCTCGATCTCCAGCCCCAGGCCGGACAGTGCCTCGATGCGCTCGGCGAACACCGCCGGCGTCAGGATGTTGGCCGGCTCGCTGACCAGGTCGCGGGTGACGAACACGCCGTGCGCGATGGCCGCGAGCTCCGGCCACACGGATGGCGCAGCCGGCTCGCCTAGTACCGACAGCCGCACCAGCCTGGGCATCTCATCCGGCTTCTGCTTCGTGCGGTAGAGGTCGAACCGGTAGCTCGCCAGCACCGCCCCGTACGCCGCGTGCGCCGCAAGCTCCGGGGACAATCCGTCGGTCGCGAGCGCAGCGGTGGCGCTGCCCTTGAGGGCACCCCAGGCCGCACTGCCGGCCGCCTGTGCAGCCGCCTCGTCGAGCTCGGAGCGCTTGCCCAGCCCGATCACCACGACCCGCGACAGCCCGGCACCCGGTCCGAGCAGCACGCAGCTCTTGGACTTGCCGAACTTGAACTCGGCAGCCTCGATGCCGCGCGAGATCGCCCCGCCGGTGGCCTGGTCCGCCTGGATGAACAGCGCCGGCCGCTCGCCATCCTCGGGCACCAGCAGCACGAGCGCGCCGTCCGACGGCAGCACCGCCCCTTTGAAGTCGATGTCCAGCATGGCAGTGCTCCGGCTCGGGCCTGTCCGGGGTGGTCGCGCAGCCGATTGCGGTCGGCGGGCGCGGGTCCCGTGCAGGTTCGGCGAATGAGTAAGATCGATGACGGTTATCAGCCGCGTTCCGGGCCGCGGCAAGGTGGTGCGGGATATCGGCGACTTGGCAACCTGCCCGCCGATCCCCTAATCGGCACCCATGAACCAGGTTCCAGCCCCGGCCACCCCCGATCCGGCAGACCAGGCGCTGCTGGCGCTGGCAGCCGAGCTCGCGGCCCGTGCGGCCGAGCTGATCCTCGAGATCCGCGGGCGGGGCTTCGAGACGCTGCACAAGCAGGACGCCTCGCCCGTCACCGAGGCGGACCAGCGGGCCGAGGCACTGATCCTGCAGGGCTTGCGGTCCGGCTCGACGATCCCGGTGATTGCCGAGGAGGAGATCGCAGCCGGCATCGCGGTCGAGGCGGGCGACGAGTTCTGGCTGGTCGATCCGCTCGACGGCACCCGCGAGTTCGCCGCCGGCCGCGACGACTTCACCGTCAATATCGGGCTGGTGCGTCATGGTCGCGCGGTGCTCGGCGCGGTGGCGCTGCCGGCCTACGGCGAGCTTTATCTGGGGCTCGTGGGCCACGGTGCGATGCGGCGCGACGCACATGGCGAGACGGCGATCCGGGTGCGCACGCCGCCCGAGGCCGGTCTGTCGGTGCTCGCCTCGCGACACTATGCCGGCGATCCCCGGTTGGTGGCCTATCTGGGTGGCCAGCGGGTCGCCAGCCTCGGCAATATCGGCTCGGCGGCGAAGTTCGCGCGGGTCGCGGAGGGTCGCGCCGACCTGTATCCGCGGCTCGGGCGCACCATGGAATGGGACACCGCGGCACCACAGGCGGTGGTCGAGGCGGCCGGCGGCAGCGTCGTGTTGCTTGATGGCGCCGGTGCCGGAACGACGCTGCGCTATGGCAAGCCCGGTTGGGAGAACCCGGACTTCGTGTGTCGCGGCGCGATCCCCGAAGCGACCCCGGAATGAAATCTCCTTCGGGGACTCGGGGCTCGGAAATGCTAGACTGGTGAGATGCAACCCAGGGCCTTGCGCGACTCCGAGGGATCGATGACCGAGCGGCTCCGGGCCGATCCGGCCGGGATCGCGCGCGCCGCCCGGCTGCTCGATGCCGGCCGGCTGGTCGCCTTCGGTACCGAGACCGTCTATGGGCTGGGCGCCGACGCCGGGAACGCGATGGCGGTCGCTGCGGTGTTCGAGGCGAAGCGGCGGCCACACTTCAACCCGTTGATCGCGCACTGCTTGGATGCTGACGCCGCCTTCCGGGAGGTCTGCGCGACTGACCTCGCCCGCCGGCTGGCCGACGCCTTCTGGCCTGGCCCGCTGACCCTGGTGCTGCCGCGCGCGCCGGGCAGTACGGTGTGTGCGCTGGCAGCGGCTGGTCTGGCGACCCTGGCGGTGCGGGTGCCGGATGGCGCCGGCGCCGGCGCATTGCTGCGGGCGTTCGGCCGACCGATCGCCGCACCCTCGGCCAATCCCTCCGGTGGCGTCAGCCCGAGCACGGCCGACCATGTGATGGACGGGCTCGCCGGGCGCATCGACGCGGTGCTGGAATGCGGGCCCTGCGCGGTCGGGTTGGAGAGCACCGTGCTCGACCTGTCCGGAGCGATGCCGGTGCTGCTGCGGCCGGGTGGCGTGCCGGTCGAGGCGATCGAGCGCCTGATCGGCCCGGTTCTTCGCGTCGCGCCATCCAGCACACCGATGCAGGATGCCCCGGTTGCCCCGGGCATGCTCGCCTCGCACTATGCGCCGTCGCTGCCGGTGCGCCTCGATGCCCCCGGCCCCGGACGGGGCGAGGCGTTGCTTGCATTCGGACCGCTCCCGGATGCCCTGCGCGAGACTGGCCTGGTGTGGAATCTCAGCCCGCGTGGTGACCTGCGCGAGGCGGCGGCGCGGCTGTTTTCCGGCCTGCGACACCTCGACGACGAGGGCCGGGCGCAAGGCCTGACCGGGATCGCCGCGATGCCGGTTCCGGCTGAGGGTCTCGGGCTGGCGATCCGCGACCGGCTGCAGCGCGCCGCCGCACCGCGTCCGATGGCCGGCCGGCCCGCCGCCCTCCTGCAGCGCGTGGTGGGCTGAGTTGGCCATGATGCGCGAGCAGATCGATCCCAAGGAGCTGAAGACTCTCTCCGACATCCTCGCCCTGGTGCTCGAGGACCAGCCCGGCCAGGCGGCCAGCGCGCTCGAGGCGGTGCGATCGCGGGCGCGGCGCGACGGCATCACCGGCGGTGCGCTCAAGAACCTGTTCGTCGCCATCGCGCCCAATCCGCCGCAGGTGCAGACGCCTCCCGGTGCGGCCGCCAAGCCCGGCACCAGGACCCGTGCGCCCCGTGCCGGCAGCCCCGCGGCGACCGAGATCCAGGCTGCCCGCACCCGGATCTCCCAGCTCACCGCCGACATCAACAAGCTCGACCTCGACCTGCGCAGTGCCACCGCCCGCATCGAGGCGCTGCGCTCGGAGCTGCATCTGACCCGCCAGGCACGGGCCGAGGCGCAGCAGGAGCTTTCGGCGTCACAGGTGCTGGTGCCGAAGCGAACCATGCTGATGCTGAGCGCGCTGTGCGGGCTGCTGATCGGTGTCGCCGGGACCAGTGCGGTGGTGATGCTGGATCGCGGGCCGGCCCAGGACACGTCCACGTATTTGCGGTAACGCCACCCGCTCCGGCTACTCCAGCAGCATCGCCACGACCGTTCCCAGCAGCAGCAGCGCCATCGTCACGTTGAAGGCGCGCAGCCGGCCCGGATGACGCAGCAGCCGCGCGCCGCTCACCCCGATCAGCGCCCAGCCGCCCACGCAGGGCACGCTGACCAGGGTGAATACCAGTCCGAGCAGCGGCCCGAACACCAGCGCGTTGCTGCCCGGCGGTAGGAAGGTCGCGGTCGCGGCGACGGCCATGATCCAGCCCTTCGGATTGATCCACTGGAACGCGCAGGCGCCGAGGAAGCTCAGCGGCGGGCGGGCGTGCAGTTGGCCCTGCACCGGCGCCGCGGCGATCTTCCAGGCCAGCCAGGTCATCCAGACCGCACCCACCACCTGCAGCACACGTTGCAGCATCCGGCTCTGCGCCAGCGGCACGCCGAGGCCGCAGGCGACGAGTGTCACCATCAGCCCGAAACCGATCGCGACACCTGCCAGTTGAGGCAGCGTGCGCCGCAAGCCGTGTGCAGCGGCGGCACTCAGCATCATGATGTTGTTCGGGCCAGGCGTGGCCGAGGCGCTGAAGGCAAAGCTCAGCACGGGCAGCAGCGGGAAGATCGACAGGCTGGATCCTGGCACGGGCGGTTCCTGTTCGGAGCCGGCGGCCGGGTCTGGCGGTGATGGAAGCCCCGGCCGATCGGCGGGGCTTCGGGAGAGGTGGTGACGGCCCTCAGGCCTTAGCGCACATGCTCCCTGACCCCGCGGAGGGTGATAATCCAGAGGCCGCGGGCGAGAGCGATACGCATGGCGCCGACGCTAGACTGGTTTGCGCTTCCGCAACAAGCGGCTTCGGAGCAGGCCGCCTGCGTCCCTTCGATTGGCGACAGGCGGCCACCATCTGGTATCGAACTCCCCCCGAGCACCGCTCCCGGCACCATCGCGAGTTCGCCTGCCATGATCATCGACAGCCTGCTGCAGACCCTTGGCGACCTGCTCGGACCCGGCGGCCTGCTGACCGATCCGGCCGACACCGCACCGTACTGCACCGACTGGCGTGGGCTGTATCACGGTCGCACGCCGGCAGTGCTGCGTCCGAACAGCACCGGGGCGGTAGCCGCCTGTGTCGCCGCCTGCGCCGAGGCGGGTGTCCGGCTGGTGCCGATGGGCGGCAACACCAGCATGGTCGGCGGCGCGGCGGTGCCCGAGGATGGCAGCGAGCTCGTGCTGAGCCTGTCGCGGCTGGCCCGCATCCGCGCCATCGACGCCATCGACATGACCATGACGATCGAGGCCGGTGTCACCCTGAAAGCTGCCCAGGACGCCGCACGCGCGGCCGGCTGCCTGCTGCCGCTGTCGATCAGCTCGGAGGGCTCGGCGCAGATCGGCGGCGTGCTGGCGACCAACGCCGGTGGCAACAACACCGTGCGCTACGGCAATGCCCGCGAGCTGGTGCTGGGGCTCGAGGCGGTGATGGCCGACGGCACGGTGTTCGAGGGGCTGCGGCGGCTGCGCAAGGACAATACCGGATACGCGCTGCGCCAGCTGCTGGTCGGCTCCGAGGGCACCCTCGGCATCATCACCGCGGCGGTGCTGCAGCTGAGCCCGCTCCCGCGCCAGGTCGAGGTGGCGTTGTGCGGGGTGGCGAGCCCGGAGGCGGCGCTGGCGCTGTTCATGGCATTCAGGGCGGCCGATCCGTCGGCGATCCAGGCGTTCGAGTACATGTCCGGCACAGGCATGGCGCTGGTCAACACGCTGATCCCGGACGCGGGCCTGCCGCTCTCGGAGCCGGCGCCGCATTATGTGCTGGTCGAGCTCGCCACCGCCCGCGATGACGGCACCCTGCGCGATCTGCTCGAGGGCGTGCTGGCCGAGGCGCTCGAAACGGGCGGCGTGCTGGATGCCGTGGTGGCGGAAAGCGGGACCCAGCGGCTGGCGATCTGGAAGCTGCGCGAGGAGCATTCGGAGGCCCAGAAACGCGCCGGCGGCAGCGTCAAGAACGACGTGTCGGTGCCGGTCTCGCGGGTGCCGGAGCTGATCGCGCGCGCCACCTCGGCCTGCGAGGCGCTGATCCCCGGCATCCGGGTGGCGCCGTTCGGCCATCTCGGCGACGGCAACATCCATTTCAACCTGGTGCAGCCCGAAGGCGCCGACACCGCCGGCTTCCTTGCCCGTGACCACGAGATCATGGACACGGTGTGCGCCATCGTCCGCGAGCTGGAAGGAAGTTTCTCGGCCGAGCACGGGGTCGGCCGGCTCAAGCCGTACATGATGCCGGACTGGCGCGGCGGTGCGGAGCTCGCCGCCATGCGCCGGATCAAGCAGGCGCTCGATCCCAAGGGCATCCTGAACCACGGCAAGCTGCTGCCGGACGCCTCTGCGGGATGATGCCGCTGGGTCGTGTCGAGAGCCTGCATGTCTATCCGGTCAAGGGGTTGCGCGGCGTGTCCCTCGCCTCCACCGGGGTGGCGCGGCACGGCGTGGAGGGCGACCGGCGCTGGCTGGTGACCGATGCGGACGGGCGGTTCCTCAGCCAGCGCGAGCTGCCGGGCATGGCCAGGATCGCGGCGCATATCGAGCCGGGCGGGCTCAGCCTGCATCACGGAGACAGCACCTGCACGGTGGCGGTGCCGGCGGCGGGCGCGCCGCGCATGGCGGTGGAGATCTGGCGGGACCGGCTTTCGGTAGTGCGGGCGGATGCGGCGGCGGAGGCGTGGCTGTCCGCGGTGCTGGCTCGGCCGTGCCGCCTGGTCCATCTCGACGATCCGACCCTGCGTCCGATCGACCCGGACTTCGCGGAACCCGGCGACCATGTCGGCTTCTCCGACGGCTACCCCTTGCTTGCCACCAGCCACGCCTCGCTGTCCGCGCTGAATACCGCCCTCGCGGATGCGGTCGGCATGGACCGCTTCCGCCCCAGCGTGACGATCTCCGGCCTGCCGCCCTGGTCGGAGGATGACTGGACGGCGGGCGGCGGGCGGCTCCTGCGCATCGGCACGATGCTGTTCCGCGCACCGAAGCCCTGCACCCGCTGCGTGGTCATCACCCGCGACCAGCTGACCGGCGACACACCGCACCCGGGCGAGCCGTTGCGCACGCTGGGCCGGCTGAACCGGCACCCGTCGGGGATCGTATTCGGCGCCAACCTCATCCCCACCGCACCGGGACACCTGGCGGTCGGCGACAGCGTCGAGCTGCTGGCCGGGGGCGGCCCCGCAGGCGACGTCGACGCCTGAGCCGGCCCCAGCCGGTCAGGCAGCGTCGGGCGCGCTGTTCGGCTTTCTGGCCTCGAACACGTACAGCGGCTGGCCCTCACCTTCCGGCATCTCGATCCGGTGCGCCTGCGTCCGGAACCCGATCCCTGCCAGGCGGTCGACCAGATCGGCGCCGAACTCGGTGAATACGAGAGCACCCCCGGCCCGGCGCGGGTCTCCGTGATACTCCGCAGGCTCGATGTGCCGGAGCAGGCCATCCTCGAGGACGGCTCGGGTCAGTGAGTCGGGACGGTCGAGATCGATCGGGACGGTGAAGACGTAGCGGCCGTTCGGCTTCAGGCAGCGATACACCTCTGCAAAACCCTGCCATGGGTCCGCGACGTGCTCCATGACGTCCTGGCTCAGGAACAGATCGACCGAATTGTCATCGAACGAGATGTCCTGGATGTCCTCGTGAAGGATGCCGTCTGACGAGATCTCGCCCTTTCGTAGGTCATCGAAATAATCCGAACAGGAAAACCGCGATATGTCGGCGAGAACTTTCCCGACCGAGCCGGTGTGACCGAACTCGTGCACCCGCTGGTCCGTGAGATAGACCCGGGCCTCACCCAGGACGTTCACGCCGTGCTGGACCCAGGGGACCATGATCACCTGGGCCAAGCCGGCGCTCCGGTTGAGAGTGTCGCAGGCCAGGCAATGGATTTCCTCGCGCCAGTTGCTGCTGGCGCGCCGCCGCTTCTGCCGCGGACGGGCGCCGCAGACCGGGCAGAGCGTGTTGCCGAGCAGTTCGCGCATCGTGCGCCGCGCCAGCTCCTTCGAGAAACGGGTGCGCACCACATCGGCGCCCGATCGGACCAGCCGGTCGCAGAGCTCGGGATCACGCAGCAATCGCAAGGCTGCGTCCGCAAGCTCGGCGGCGGTCTCGCCGATCAGCGCATCCCGGCCGTCGCGGAGCTGGATGCCCTCGTTGCCGCAGGGCGTCGTGACGACCGGAACGCCGGCCTGGAGCGAGGTGACGATCTTGCCCTTGACGCCAGCGCCGTAGCGCAGCGGGCTCAACGAGACCCTGGCACGCTGCATGTAGGGATCGAGATCCGGCACGAAACCGGTGACCCGGACCCGCTTGCTTTCGAGAGCCTTGACGCTGTCGGGGGGCACGTTGCCGACGATCCACACCGTCGTTTCCGGGCGCTCCTGCCAGACCAGTGGCATGATGTCCTGCACCAGCCAGAGTGCGGCGTCGACGTTCGGCGTATGGTCGAAACCGCCGATGAACAGGATGTCCTGGCGCGCCGCCAGATCGTCGGGTGAGGCCACGATGGTGGTGTCGCCGTAGAGATACGGCGGGATGACGGCGACGTTGGCGTCCGGCACCTCCTGCAGGATCTCGCGGGCTTCATCCGGGCTCGGGGTCATCACGCAATCGACCTCGCGGAAGATCGCGAGCTCGATCGGCTTGAGACGCTCAGACTCCTGCAAGGCCCAGACGCTGCCCTCGAGTTCGTAGCGGCGCTGCTCGCGCAGATAGTGCAGATCATGCGTGTAATAGAGGATCTTTGCGCCGGTATGCCGCTTCAGCCACGGCAGGATCGGCGCGGTGACATCCGGCCGCGCGGTCCAGATGAAATCGACGAAGCAGCCGTTCTTTCGGATCCAGCTGTGCAGCGTGTCGGGCCGGTGCAAAACCTCGATCCCGCGTTGCTGCAAGGCGCGCGTGTAGGGTTCGATCGCTTCGCCGTCATGCGGTGCATACACGACGCGCAGGCCGAGTTCCCGGAGCAGGCCGAGATACTGGAACAGCGTGACGGCGCCGGCATGCTTGTCGTACTCCGGCACCTTGTCGTCGACGACGAGGATCATGCCGCGCGGGCTCGGGCGTTCGCGGCTGAGGAAGGGCGGCGTGTCCGGCGCCGGCTGGTGGGAAAGCAGCGTCGCCCATTTCCGGCAGAACACGCCATGATTTTTCAGCGTCTGCCGGTCACGCGTCTCGATGCCATACGACGCACTGCCGTGATGATAGACCTCGCTCGCCGGCTGATAGACGATGCGGTAGCCGGCGTTGCGGATGCTGGTTGCGAGATCGAACTCCTCGTAGAACGCCGGCGCATACCGGCTGTCGAAGCCGCCCAGCGTCTCGAACAATTTGCGCCTGACAACGAAGCAGGCCCCTGTCACGACATCGACGTCACGGGTGTAATTATAGCAGCCGCGTGTCGCGGCATCGCCCTGGCCGAAAGGATCGCCCCAGCCGGTGCTGTAGATGATGCCGCCGGCCTCCTGCACCGAGCCGTCCGGGTTCAACAGCTTGCAGCCGACCACGCCGACCCGCGCATCGTCGTTCATGACGGCGACCATCGGGGCAAGCCAGTTGTGCCTGACCGTGGTGTCGTTGTTCAGGAACAGGATATCCTCGCCGCGCGCCCGCTTTGCCGCCGAGTTGCAGTTCGCGAGGAAACCCTGGTTCTCGTTATTGATGATCACCGTGATCCCGGCCGCCCGCAGCATCTGCGCGACCGGGCGGGTTGGCCGGTCATCGGCGACGATCACCTCGTACGTGACCTTCTCCGTCATCAGCATGATGGTCGCAAGGCACCGCCATGTCTCGAAGACATGGCCGTAGATCGGGATGATGATCGAGATGCGGGGTGCATCGTGCTCGGCGAATGCCAGTTCAAGCGGCAGCGTCACCTGGCGGTCGAGACGCGCCATGTGCTCGGAGCACGGCACGCCTGCCGCCTGGTGTCCCGACCGCAGATAATGACCGAGGGGGCCAAGAGCGGCACTGTCGGGATGGGCATTCGCATACCATTTGGGATCGAAGAACGGATGCGGCCAGAACCCGGCCGCCTCGCCCTCCGCCGCATAATGCACGAGCGCGTCGGGCCTGTCGGGCAGGCCGCCGAAATACTCCTCCGCATAGGCCGCAGGATCGAATATCAGGTTCGGTAGATACGTATTCCCGGGGGCTGCGGCGAGGAAGTCCTCGAGCGGCGTCATCCCCGGCTCGGCCTTGTCCCCGCGCTGGCGGAGATAGAAGGCGGTGTCGAACAATGGATGCGGATCCGGCGTGCCGCGACCCCGGTTCTTGATGTAATGCACCAGCGGATTGATGCCTGGCGCGCCTGACAAGGCCGCCAAATACCACGTGCTGTTGAAAAGCGGGTGCGGGTCCAGCCCTTGAACCGCGCCCGACCAGAAATAATGCGAGACAGGGTCGACGTCCGACGGCAGCAGATGCGCGTAACGGCGCAGATACCACTCCCGGTCGAACAGCGGACTCTGCGCCAGCAGAACCATGCTGTCCCTGACGCCCTGCCGCTCCCGGAGCCGGGAAACCAGTCGCAGCGTCGCGGTCCAGTAGGCGAGCTTCGCGAACCGGCGAGCAGCACTCGTCATGCGGGGATAGCGGTGGCCGAGATGCTGCAGCCGGCGCCCGACCCGCCAGGTCGTCGATTGCACCAGGTGATGATGTTCGACCCGCAGGCGCGACAGCTCGGCGCGGAGTTCGAGATTCGCAGCGATCAGGGCATTCGCATCGATCGTGGATTCGGGCTTGGTGTCGAGCAGATGCTCGAGATAGCGCGCATGACGCTGGACCGTATCGGCACGATACATCGCCTTGCCGAATTCATGCGCGATCAATGCCAGTCCGAGATCCTTCGGCCTTACGACATCGAACGTCTTTTTCTTCCGCGCCTTTTTCGAGGCCCCGACGCGGCCGCCGGTGAGCACTTCGTTGCCGTCCTCGTCGGAGGAAACCGACCGCATGTCGCGCGACTTGCCGGTCAGCTCGTCCATGTCTCCGCACCCTCCGTGACCAGATGCACGCCGCTCGCCGTGGCACCGGCCAGGTTGAGCGCGCGGATGACCTCGACGCGCCGCTCGGGTGGCACGATGAACATCATGAACCCGCCACCGCCGGCGCCGGAGACCTTGCCGCCGATCGCGCCGGCCGAGTGGGCGCACGCGTAGAGCGTCTCGATCAACGGGTTCGAGATCCCGGCTGCGGTATTCTTCTTTGCCGTCCAGGAGCGGTTGAGGATACGGGCCATCTGCGCCACGTCCCCGCGCAACAGCGCGTCCTTCATTTCGTGCGCATCCTGCTTCAGGCGGTGCATGTTATCGATCGATGTCTCCGACAAGGCGATCAGCCCGCTGCGCTGCTCGGCGATGATGGTGGCCGACATGCGCGAGACACCGGTGAATGCGATGACGAGCGACGTCTCGATCTCGTTCCGGACAGACTCCGCGACGCGCAGCGGATTGACCACCACGCGGTCGTTGGTGAGGAACTCGATGAAATTGGTGCCGCCGAAGGTGCCGGCATACTGGTCCTGCTTGCCGCCCATCAGGTCGAGATCGACGCGCTCGATTTCCCAGGCGAGATGAGCGACATCGTAGGGACCCAGCGGCAGCTGGTGATAGGCGGCGAAGGCCTCGACCAGCGCCACCACGAGAGCCGAGGAAGAGCCGAGCCCGGAACCCGGCGGCGCGTCGACGAACGAGGTCAGCCGCAGCGGCTCGATGGCGAAGCCGAACCGCCGTGCCATGCCGACGGTGACACCGGCATGGATCTTCAGCTTTGCGTCGCGGGCAGCCTGCTGCTCCAGCGCTTCCGGCGTATAGCTCTCGCTCGTTTCCAGATCGGGTGCGACGAAGTGGATGCGCGCATCGTCGGACGCGGCAATGAATGCGTAAGCGTAGCGGTCGATGGTGGTGTTGAGGACCGCGCCACCGAACGTGTCGCAATAGGGGCTTAGATCGGTTCCGCCGCCGGCCAGCCCCAGTCGCAACGGAACCCTCGCGCGGATCGACGGCGTTCGTCTGGGGTCGCCCTGCCTGACGAGCGCGCTCCGGAACGGCTCCTTGCTCATGCGAATGCGCTCCTGCCGAAAACGATCTCAGCGAGTGTCTGTTCCTGCACCAGCGATGTCTGCAGCCCCGCCGCCTGGCCTGCAGTGATGTCGCTGGGCTGGTCGCCGAACAGGAAGCTCTGCGTGCGGTCGATTTCCCATGCCGCGACCAGTTCATCGATCATGCCGGTGCCGGGCTTGCGGCGTGGGCTTTCCGACCGGTATCGCTCGAGGGGCGCCGAGGGATGGGTGGGACAATAGCGCCAGTCATCGATCGTGGCACCGTTCGCCCTGATCGTCCCGATCGCCCAGCGCATCAGACTGTCGAGATCGTCCTCGCTGTAGTGCCCGCGTGCGACCCCCGACTGGTTGGTCACGATGAACACGTGATACCCGCGATCGGTCAGGCGCTGCAGCGCCGGGAAAACCCCGTCGGCCCATTCGAAGCGGTCCCTGGTGCCGACCCATCCATGATCGACGTTGATGACCCCGTCGCGGTCGAGAAAAACGGCCGGACGGACCAGCTGGCGCGGTAGTTCCTCCCCGGCGGCAGCGAGATCCCCGGGAAGCCCGATGTCGCGGAAATAGCCGTCGAGCACCAGCCCGCCAAGTTCGCCGCCGCCGGCGAGCCGTGGCAACACGTCCTGCTCGAGCGAGCAGCTTTCGGAAACATGGTCGAAGACGGAGTGATCGAGCAGATAGATGCCGCTATTGATCAGGCCGGCGCTGCCAGCGTCGGACCGCGCCTGGAAGCTGGTCACACGGTCGCTGCCCTCGTCCAGGCTCACCGCGCCGTAGCGGTCGAGATCGTCCACCGCACGCAGCAGGATCCAGTTCGGGAACGACGCGTCCCGGGTGGCGTGCGCCAGGAAGCGGGCCAGGTTGCATGCAAAGATCGAGTCGCCGTTGCAGAGCACGAAGCGCTCGTCGAGCAGCGCGCGCGCATGGTGCAGTGCGCCGCCGGTCCCGGCTCGGAACGGCTCGACACTGACGGTGATCCGCGCCGGCTTGGGCAGGCGGGCGCGGATCTGCTCGACGGCGTTCTCGATTTCGTCCGACATATGGCCGGCCAGCAGAACGAAGTCGTCGAAGCCGAAACGCTGCATCTCGCGCATCAGCCAGGCGAGGAAAGGCCGGTCGCCGCATGGCATCAGCGGCTTGGGCAGCGCCTGGGTCAGCGCGCCCAATCGTGTGCCGAGGCCGCCGACCAGGATCGCGCATTGCCGGACCACCGGCCCGCTCATGGTACGGCGGGAGGACACAGACGCCGCTCGACCAGCGCGCAGATGATGTGGGCCGCGGTGATGTGGATCTGCTGGATGATCGGCGTCCATGCGGAGGGCGCACGCAGCACGTGGTCGGCCGCAGCCGTGGTCCCGTCCCGACCGCAGAGCACCGCCGTCACCAGGTGCCCGCGCCGGGCCTCCTCCAGCGCGCGGTGGATATTGGGCGAGCGGCCCGACGTCGTGATCCCGAGAAACACGTCGCCCGGCCGGCCGATCGCGGCGATCTGGCGGGAGAACACGTGGTCGTAGCCGTAGTCGTTGCTGATCGCGGTCAGGCTCGAGGTATCGGTCGTCAAGGCGAGCGCTGCCAGCGGCCGGCGGTCGTACATGAGGCGGGAGGTGAACTCGCCGGAGATGTGCTGCGCGTCGGCGGCGCTTCCGCCATTGCCCGCGATCAGCAGCTTGCCGCCACCCTCGAGCGATTGCACGATCGCCCCGGCAATATCGGTCATGTCGTTCAGATGTTGCCCGTCGCGCTGGAAGGCGAGCATCGCGTCGGCGGATTGCTGCAGGAAGTCCGCGACGAAGGCGGTGTCAGCCGACGGCTCGATCGGATCGGCTAAGAACATGATCCAGGCATCTTCTTCTAAAGCTCACAGGCCGGTGCCGCGACGTGCTCGTCTCATGGCGTGTTTTACCTTGCCGCACAAGGCGCGAGCATGCCTCCGGCGGAGGGCATCAGGTCGGGTGTCGCCAGCAGCAGCTTGTGGTCCGTCACCATCAGGTTGGCATTGAGATACGGATCCCCTGCCCCCGTCGGGTCCCACCGCTCCAGCAGCCGGCCATTATCCAGGAAGCTCCGGATGATCTGCTCCGGAGTCTCGTCGCGGCCACGGGTGCCACCGTCGAGATGGGTCAGGGCGGCATGCGGCGTCCAGACGACACGATGGCCGGCATCGCGGACCCGGTAGCAGAAGTCGATGTCGTTGCAGGTCATCGGGAAGGTCTCGTCGAAGCCGCCCACCGCATCGAACACCGTGCGACGCACCATCATGCAGGCGCCGGTGACCGCTGCGACGTCACGCGCCAGGACGAGCTGGCCCATGTAACCGGAGTCGTCGTCGCGTGCCGAACGCAGGATGTGCCGGGAGCCGGCTGGCGTCACCACGATGCCGGCATGCTGGATGCTGCCGTCGTGATAGAACAGCCGCGCGCCCACCACCCCGACATCGGGCTGCATCACCTGGCGCACCAGCTCGGCGAGCCAGTCCCGATCGAGGATCTCGATGTCGTTGTTCAGGAACAGCAGGACCGCGCCGCGGCTCTCCGCAGCCACCCTGTTGTTGATCGCCGACCAGTTGAAAGCTCCAGGCTGCTGCAGGACCTTCACCCGCGGGTCACGCGCCAGCCGGCGCATCGTCTCGAAGGTCTCGACATCGCGGCTCTCGTTGTCCGCGATCAGGATCTCGAGCGCCGGATAGTCGGTGTCGCCCAGGATGCCGCGGACGCAGGTCTCCAGCAGTTGTCCCTCGTCGCGGGTCGGGATGATGATCGAGACCAGCGGCAGGTCGTCCGGCAGCGGATACACGACGCGCGGCCACACGGCGCCGCCGATATAGACCGACTGCATCCGGGTTGCGGGATGCGTCTCGGAGAGGTGACGCTCGACGGTGCCCAGGATGGAGGGATGCTGGGAGGTCGCCCGCACGCGCGGAAAGCCCGGCTCCCGGCCAGGTCCGCGGCCGCGGTGATAGAGGATGCGGTTGATGTGGCGGACGTTGGCCGGAGGCAGCCCCTCGGTGACCCGCAGCATCAGTTCGTAGCGCGAGAACTCACCGCCGTCATGGCGAATACCGCCGACCAGGAGTGCCCGCTCGCGCCGGAACATGGCCAGTTGCCCGATGACGTCGCCCGCATAGAGCAGGTCGCGGTGCCAGCCGGACTTGAAGCGCGGATCCGACCGCCGACCGTCGCTGTCGAACGTATCCTCGTCGCAATAGAGCAGGTCGCTGTACGGGTGGGCGGCGATCTCGGCGGCAAAGCGATAGAGCGCATCCGGCGCCAGGATATCGCTCGGATAGAGAAAGCCGCAGAACGCGTCCGTGCTGGCGTCGATCAGCTGCTGCCAGCGTTCGCCCTGGCTGAAATGGCTGGGCAGCCTGATCGCGGAGATGCCCGGCACGCGCCTGGTGAGATCCATGATCGTCGCGCACACACCGGCCGGTGCATCGGCGGCATAGGCGATCCAGAGCGTCCAGTCGGGGTAGATCTGGCGCTCGAGGGAGGCAGCGGTCTCGACCAGCAGATCGACCCGATCGCTCTGCGCCAGCAGCATGAGGCTGAAGGACGGCCGCGCCGACATGCCCTGGTCGATGGCGTGGCTGATGGCCCTGCGCTCCTTGCGGGAGAGCCTGCCATGACGCTGCAGCCAGAGCCGATAGGCGAGCGCGTCCTGCAACGGGACCCCTTCGGGATACAGGGCGGCCAGGAGATCGGTCATCTCGCGGGCCTCGACCGAGCCCGCGATCATCTCCAGCGCGTCGCCCCGGCTGGGCGCCCGGAGCACGGACGCCCTGCCGCCCGGGTCCGGCTTCCGGTCGAGGCCATAGTGATACAGCGAGTTCGCGAACTCGTCGGTGCAGACATCCTCCTCGCCGTGACGCTTGCGGAATTCCCCGGAGCCCGCAATCACGTGGGCCAGGTCGTGGAAGCTGGCGCCTTGTTCCATCAGGGTGACGAAGGTATCGATCGCGGCCGGTTCCGGGTTGCGGCCGAGAGCCGTCCGGAACAACCGGACGACATCACTGATGTGGCGCTCGAAAGTCGGCATCGCGGTGTGATCGCTCCAGCGGCCGTCAGCCGACATGACAGGACTCGTGTCCGATCATACCGGCCGCGGCGGTGGTCCGACAAGTCGGGCCGAAATGTCCGGCTGAGCTGTCGGACAACAATAACGGCGCAGGAGAGACGCGCTGCCGCACAATTCCATGAAGCGCCGATCCGGATTTATTGCAGCTTTTCATTATGGATTTCTTGACCTCGATGATCCCGCGGCCCGATTGGCACTCGAGCAGGCTGTTGCTATAGGCTCGGGTCCAGGGGGCGGCTTCTCGTTGGCAGGCCGGATGACGAGGGGCGACATAGCGGTCATGGGTTCGCATTACAGCGTCTGGATCGATGTCGAGGACATCTTCCAGTATTTCGACGGCAATTCCCGGCCGAGCGGCATCCAGCGCCTTGTCTTCGAGATCCTGCGGGTCATCCGGCGGCAAGCCGAAATCCGCGAGGCACCCATGCATCTCCGGCTCATCCGGCGTTCCGGTGTCGATGCGGAGCCGCGAGGGCCGGGGAGCGCGCCCAGGATCGCGCCCAGGATCGGGCAGGGTGACGCGCTGTTCGCGCCGGTGTCCTTCGACGACCTGGAGAGGCTGTTCGACGGCAGCGCCGGCGCGGCCCGATGCGTGGAGGAGGCCCCACCGCCGCCTGTCGCCACGCCGCAGGATCATGCCGGGCCGCCACCTCGCCGGTCGCTGGTGCGCCGCCTGCGCCATACCCTGATCCGGCGCATGGAGTCCCTGCCTCCCGAGATCGGCACGCCGCTGCTGTCGATCGCCGTCAACCAGCTGCAGGTTGCGCGCCTGGCCCGCCGCGCCGTGATGCCGCGCGGGCGACGCGAACCGCCGGCACCCCTGGCCGCCGAGATACCAATCGGGGTCCCCCCGGCCGGGATACCGGCCATCGCCCAGCCGGACCTGCCGCAACCGGACATGCCGCAGCTGGACGTGCCGCAGCTGGACGTGCCCCGACTGGACGTACTCCAGCTGGACATGCCGCAACCGGGCGACGTGTTCCTCATCCTCGGTGCCGCCTGGTCGGAGCGCGGCTTCGGCGAGCGGCTGGCACGGATGCGCACGACGTACGGGATCGAGCCGGTGCTGCTGATCTACGACCTGATCCCGGCGTTGCGGCCGGAATGGTGCGCGCGCAGCCTGATCGACGACTTCCGGCACTGGCTGAATTCGACGCTGCCGCAGTGTGGCCGGCTGCTCGCCATCAGCCAGGCGACGGCCCGCAGCGTGGAAGACTACGCCCGCGAGAACGCCCTGGAGCTGATCGCGCCGGTGCAGCCGATCCCGATCGGCAGCGGCTTCGGGACCAAACAGGTGCTGGGCGCCCGGCCGCTGGGACTGCCTCCGGCGCGCAGCTACGTGCTGTTCGTCTCCACGCTGGAGGCGCGCAAGAACCACATCCTGGCGTTCCTGGTGTGGCAGCGGCTGCTGTCCGAGACACCGCCGGCGCAGGTCCCGACCCTGGTGTTCGCCGGGCGCGAAGGCTGGCTCGTCGCCGACCTGATGCAGCAGATGGAGAACACCAACTGGCTGCACGGCAAGATCCGCCTGCTGCGGGATCCGACCGACGAGGAGCTCGGACACCTCTATGACGGCTGCCTGTTCACGCTGTTCCCGTCGCTGTTCGAGGGCTGGGGCCTGCCGGTCACCGAGAGCCTGATCAACGGCGCGCCCTGCATCGCGTCGAACTCGACCTCGGTCCCGGAAGCCGGCGGCACGCTCACCCGCTATTTCGATCCTGAGAATGCCGACGACGCCTACCGTGTCGTGCGCGACGCGCTGGCGGATCCGGAAGGGATCATGCGCTGGCGTGACGAGGTCCGCGCACACTTCGAGCCGGTGCCGTGGGCCCGCACTGCCGATGCCGTCCTCGACGCCTGCGACTCGGCTCACGGCAGCCGGGAGGCTGGAAGCCGGATCAGGGCAGCCGGAGAGACTGAGTGACCCTCTGGCTCGATATCGACGACCTGCTGGTCCACCTGATCCGCTTCAACCGGCCGAGCGGCATCCAGCGCGTCGTGTACGAGGCCGGCGCGGCACTGCGTCGGACCGCCGGCCAGGATGTGCAGTTCCTGCGCCGCGGACAGGGACCCTTCGATTTCCGTGTCGTGGCCTGGGACGCGGTGCAGGCGGCGTTCCGGCTGGCGATGGAGCGCGAGAGCCACCCACCTGTCAGCCAGGCTCCGCCCCGTGCGTCGCCGCACCTCGGCGCCGTCCCCGGCGGCGACGGCGATCCGCTGCTGCCGGGAATGGTCAGGGCCCAGGCACGTGCGGTCGGCGCGGTCGCGGGTCTCACCCTCGGCGTGATTCGCATCGCCGGCCTGCAGGGATCTCGCGCCGCCCGCAAGCTGTTCGCACGGCCCGTCAAGGCCGTCGCGCCGGTCGTCTCAGTACAGGAAAGGCTGGAGAGCAGCGTGCGCTTTGCCGATCTGGTACGGCCGGGAGACGTGTTCCTGACGCTCGGCTCGCCCTGGCACCATGAGGACTACATCCGCACGATCCGCTGGCTGTGCCACGACCTGCGCGTGCGGTTCGCGCTGCTGATCCACGACCTGGTTCCGCTGCGTCATCCGGAGTGGTGCGACAGGGGCATCATCCTCACCTTCCGGTCCTGGCACCGGGAGATGTTCCCGATGGCCAGCGCCGTCTTCACGCTCAGCAACGCCACCGCCCGCGATGTCGGCCGCTATCTCGAGGAGCAGGCGATCGTGGTGCCGAAGGGCATCTCCGCAGTCCCGGCCGGCACGATCTGCAACCTGACATCGACGCCGATGTCGGCGCGGCCGATCGTCGAGGGCCGGTATGTGCTGTTCGTCTCGACGATCGAGGCGCGCAAGAACCACACGCTGCTGTTCCGCGTGTGGCGGCGCCTGCTCGCGGAGCTGCCGGCCGACGAGGTCCCGACGCTGGTATTCGCCGGCCGCGAAGGCTGGCTGGTCGCCGACCTGATGCGGCAACTGGACAACACCGACTGGCTCGACGGCAGGATCCGCTTCGTGCGCAATCCAAGCGATGCAGACCTGCACAGGCTCTATGCCGACTGCCTGTTCACCGTGTTCCCGTCGTTGTTCGAGGGATGGGGGCTGCCGGTCACCGAAAGCCTCGGCATGGGCCGACCCTGCATCGCCTCCAACACCACCTCGATCCCGGAAGCCGGCGGCACCCTGGCGCGGTATTTCAACCCGTACGACCTGCACGACGCCTACCGCATGATTCGCGACGCCATCCTCGACCGTGACGGCCTGGCGCGCTGGACGGAAACCGTGCGCGCCGAGTTCAGGCCGGTGCCGTGGGACCACAGCGCCAGCGCCATCCTGCAGACGTTGGAAATCCCCGGCTTCGAACGCACGACCCAAACGGCATGACCGCAGCTTCAACGCCTCCGCCCCGGCTGTGGGTCGATATCGACGACCTGGTCGATTATCTTGAGCACCACGACCGCCCGAGCGGGATCCAGCGCGTCGTCCACGAGCTGTCCCAGGCGTTGGTGCGCTGCGCGGCGGGACGCGTCGGCTTCATTCGCCGCGGCACCGATGCACGCGATCTCCGGACGCTGGATTGGGACCATGTCGACGGCCTGTTCCGCGACGCCATGGGACGACCGGAACGACCACAGGTCGCGCCGGACGCCGCACCCGAGGCGCCTGTCCAGGCTGTCCCGGAGGATGCCGGGGACGGCGCTGCACCGGACCTCCAGGACGTGCCGGCAGCAGCGCGTCCGGGTCCCGTGCCCGGCGCGGGGGATGCGGTGTCCGGGCTGCAACCCGCCGCCACCGGCCCTGCGCGGATGGTCCGGCTGCAAGTCGCCGTCTTCGGCGGAATGGCCCGCGCCGCGCTGGCGATCGGCCGGCATGGCGTCGGCTCGATGCAGGTCGCGGTGGCCGGGCGGCGTGCGCGACGACGGGAACACGCCAGGCTGGCACGCGAACCGGCGAGCCTTGCCACCTTCGAGGAGGCTCCCGGACCGCAGCCGCGGGCCTCGCTCCGGAGCCTGCTGCCACCCGGCACCCCGCTGCGGGAGGTGGCGCGTCCTGGCGACGTGTTCATCACGCTCGGAGCACCCTGGCACCATGCGGATTACGGCGGGATCGTGCGCCATCTGCGAGACGATCTGCGCCTGCGGTTCGCGCTGCTGATGTACGACCTGGTTCCGGTGCGTCACCCGGAATGGTGCGATCGCGGCATGAGCAAGACCTACGAGGCCTGGCACGACACGATCCTGCCGCTGGTCGACGAGCTGTTCGCCATCAGCAACGCGACCGCCCGCGACATCGCCGCCTACCTCGACGAATACAGGATCGAGCCGCCGCCGATCCGGGCGATCGGGTTGGGCACCGGCTTTTCCGGGACCGCAATGACGCCGATGTCTTCGCGGCCGATCGTCGAGGGCCGGTATGTGCTGTTCGTCTCGACGATCGAGGCGCGCAAGAACCACACGCTGCTGTTCCGCGTGTGGCGGCGCCTGCTCGCGGAGCTGCCGGCCGACGAGGTCCCGACGCTGGTATTCGCCGGCCGCGAAGGCTGGCTGGTCGCCGACCTGATGCGGCAGCTGGACAACACCGACTGGCTCGACGGCAGGATCCGCTTCGTGCGCAATCCAAGCGATGCAGACCTGCACAGGCTCTATGACGACTGCCTGTTCACCGTGTTCCCGTCGTTGTTCGAGGGATGGGGGCTGCCGGTCACCGAAAGCCTCGGCATGGGCCGGCCCTGCATCGCCTCCAACACCACCTCGATCCCGGAAGCCGGCGGTACGCTCGCGCGGTATTTCAATCCGTACGACCTGCACGACGCTTATCGCGTGATTCGCGACGCCATCCTCGACCGTGACGGCCTGGCGCGCTGGACGGAAACCGTGCGCGCCGAGTTCAGGCCGGTGCCGTGGGACCATAGCGCCGGCGCCATCCTGCAGACGCTCGGGATCGGCTAGGGCATCATCCGATCGACCTTGCTTATCGATCGGATAAAGCTGTTGGCCAAAACACGGCCCGGGCGTTCCGGCGCCGGTCCCGGCGACACTGGCGCGGCCTTGTCCACCCGGTCGGCCTGGGTCAAAAGGGGCGCGAGCGAACCGTGCTGCTTGCGCCCCGGCGTTCGGGGGCCAGAGATCACGCCAGAAATCGTGCCAGAAATCGCACCAGAGATGCAGACCCAGATGCCAGGAACCGGAAGCTGAACCCAAGAGTGCCGCATCCGGGTGTCCTGAACCGTAGCCTGTTCGCCGTCGCGGCCATCGGCATGGCCTGCGCCGCCTTCCCTCCAATTCCGGGCGCCGGAGGAGTGATGGTGTGGGGCCAGCCGATGCCGTTCGTGGGGATCGCCGCCTTGCTCTCCGCCGTCGGCTATCGGTTGGCGGCGATGGCCGAGGCCAGGGAGGCGAACGCGCCCCTGCATGGGGTGTGGCGCGTGGCGATCCGGGGTCTCGCCCGGCTGATCCCGGGACTGGCCATCGGCATTCTGGCAGACATGATCCTGATCGGGCCGGCGGGCCTCCGGCTGCAGGCCGACACCCTGCTGCAGCAACGGCCGGCCGTCCCGGGGCTGTTTCCGCAGAGCGTGACGGCGCCGTTCCTGCTGTGGGCGCTCGCCGGTCTCACGCTTGCGGGTCTTCCGGTGCTTCTGGGCGTGCGTGCAATTCCCCGGTCCCGCGCGGCCGCGGCGCTCGGAGCGCTCGCGCTGGTGTGCGGCGTGACCGGGTGGATGGTCGCAGCCGGTCCCCGGGTCGCGCCGGGTGCCGATGGCGCCGCGTGCCTGTCCGGGATCGCGTTCCTGCTCGTCGGAGCCGCCTTGCATGACGCATCCAGCCGCACACCGGCGGTGTTCCGTTTCGATGCCGCGGTGCTCTGCTTCGTCGCGACCACCATCGCCGCGGCCTGGCTCGATGCGGCAAGCCTGCCGCTGCTGTGGCTGGCGGTGCCCTTCATGACGGTGGCCGCCGGACGGTTGTTCGAGCGGCGCAACGGGCAGGCCGGGCCGGATCCGACGCTCGGCATGGCGGTCCTCGGCGTTCCGCTGCTCGGCCTGCTGGCGAGCCGCTCCTGGACCTGGCCGGACGCCATGGCCGGCGCGCTGCTGGTGTCGCTCGGATGGGGCTTCATCTCCTGGTTCGCAATCGAGCGCCCGGCGCTGCGCCTGATGTCGCCGGTGGAATCCTGATGGCCGCGTCGAGCCGGGTCGCCGTTGCGGGCGTCGCCGTTGCAGGCCTCCCTGCCGCGGACGCATCGATGCGGCGCCGGGAGCGGCACAACAACTTCGACGCCCTCCGGCTGTTTGCCGCGATCGTCGTGATCTATGGGCACGGCCTGGACCTGAGCGGTCAGCCGGTGCCCGGCTTCTGGAACGGACCGTTCGCGCGCCTCGGCCTGGACATCTTCTTCTGCGTCAGCGGCTACCTGGTGACGCAGTCGTGGGACCGGCAGCCGGCGGCGATCGAGTTCGCGCTCAAGCGGGCGCTTCGGCTGCTGCCGGGGCTGTTCGTGTGCGTGCTGCTCACGGCCTTCGTGCTCGGGCCGCTGATGACCACGCTGCCGCTGGGACGCTACGCGCTGCGATGGCAGAGCTGGTCATACCTGCTCAACATGGCGCTCTACCTGCAGCTCTATCTGCCGGGCGTGTTCACCCATCTGCGCGGCTACGGCGCGGTCAACGGGTCGTTGTGGAGCCTGTTGCCGGAGGTGCTGTGCTATCTCACCGTGCCGCTGCTGGCGCGGTTGCGGCCGCGTGCACGCCAGGTCGCACTCCTGGGCGGAGGCTTTGCCGCCGGCCTGGCATCGATCTACCTGTTCCACGGGACGCACCCGCCGGTCGTCGAGTTCTACGGCCTGTACCTCAATTACGGCCTGCAGGAAGTGCCGTTCTTTTTCGTCGGCGCCTGGCTGTCGCTCGTGGATCGCGGACGCGACGGTTTCTATCGTGCCGACATCGCACTCGGAGTGTTCGCGGCCGGTTACGGCGTGTCGACGATCTATGGCTGGCAGGCGATGCCGCTCGAATGGGTGGTGCTGCCCTACCTGGTGATCGGGTTCGGCCGGATGTCGCTGCCGGTGATCGGCCGCATCAGCGCGATCGGCGACCTGTCGTACGGCACCTACCTGTATGCGTTCCCGGTGCAGCAGCTGCTGTTGCAGCTGTTCCCGCGACTGCCGTTCCCGATCCTCGCCTGCGTCATCGTGACGCTGCCGATCGCGTGGCTGTCCTGGCACCTGGTGGAGCGGCGGGCGCTGTTGTTGCGGCCGCGGCTTGGCGGTTTGGTGACGGCGCTGGATCGATCGGCGCGGCAGGCCGATGCGTGGGCGATGACCGGGCTGCGTGCGACCCCCGGACTGTTGCGCACCCCGGTGCTGCCGCTGGCGATCGGCGTCCTGATCCTGCTCGTCTATGGCGGCCAGCTGCAGATGGGGCGCTGGCAGACCGACGAATACCGGCTGCTGGTGAACCAGCGGCTGTGGGGCTGGCACATCCTGCCGACGCGGCTGTCCTATTCGCCGCGGCCGTTCTCCGAGGCCCTGCTGTTCGGCTACGACTGGGTGGTGCTGCATCTGCGAAGCCCGCTGATCGCACCGTTCCTGGGCGCGCTCTGGCTGGCGACACTCGGCGCGGCATCCTGGGCGTTGTTCTTCGCGCTGCCACGCGGCCGCTGGCGCATCGTCGTGTCGCTGGTGCTGCCGGTCATGCTGTTCGTCTTTGTCCTGGTGACGAACGAGGTGACCGAGTTCTTCTTCTGGCCGGTGGCGGCGGCGGCCTACATGCCGACCGCCCTGACGCCGCTGTTGCTGCTGTTCCTGTTGTCGGGGCCACCCGGGACGACGCGCGATGTCGCATGTTGCCTCGCCCTGTTGGCAGGCGCGCTCTCGAGCGAGATGGGCGCTGCGTTCGCCGTGGCATTCGCCGCGGCAGCAGCGGTGGAAGCCGTGTCGCGCCCGGTCCCGCGCGGGCCCGGGGTCGTACGCACGCTTGTCGCGCGCTGCCTCTGGTGGCTGCTGCCGGGGCTGGCGGGGCTCGGCGTGGCGGTTCAGCTCGTGCGGGGCCGGGTGCACCTCGTGGAATACGGCTCGGCGGCACGCAGCCTTACCGGCCACCCGGTCGCGTCGGCGATCGCGGCGTCGCAGCAGATGCTCCGCGACCTGGTCGGCGCGGCCGGGTTGGAAGGCGGCGTGACATGGCTGCCGGCGCTGCTCCTGAAGCTGGTGTTCGCGGTGTCGCTCGCGACCGTCTGGCGCTGGGCGTCGCCGGGCGGGATCCGGCTCGGGCGATTCGCCCCGGTGCTGGCCTGCGCCATCCTGGGGTCCGCCTTCTTCTCGCTCTACGGCGCGTTCCTGCATTACGGGCTGCTGTGCTGCGAGCGGCAGAGCACGACGCGGTTCTGGATGTTCGACGTGCTGGCGGTGATCGTCGTTCTCGTGGCCCTGCCGCGCGGTCTGCCTGGCCCGCGCTGGCTGGCGCCGGCGCTGCTGAGCGCGTCGTTGGCCCCCATGCTATGGCGGATCGGCGGTCTCCGGGCAGACTACGACAACCTGCATTTCGCGACCGAAGCGCGGATGAAGACCTGGGTGTCGGCGGCGAAGCCGGGAGACGGGCCGATGCAGCTGTATCTGCCGCCGGACGGGGTCGGGCTGCTGATCCGCGGCACCTCCGAGCCGGTTGGCCGGGTCAGGATCGGGCACGATGCACCCGAGATGGTGGAGGCAGCCGGGCAGTTCTTCCGGCGTCAGGTGGTCGATGTGTGCCAACCCTGGCAGAGCGAACAGTCCTGGCTGTATTATGGCCGCTTCATCCCGGCCTGTCCGCCGCATGGCGGGCCACCCGACCGGATCTACCCGACGCCGGACCCGACACGGCACTGACGTTCCCCGCGAAGGAAATCAATCATGGATGATGCGGTGCAGGTCGATGCGACCTCGGTCTGGGACGAACGCTACGAGAAGGGCGGCCATGTCGGCACCGCACCTACGATCGAGAGCGACCCGATCGACTACACGCAGCACAAGTTCCTCTACAGCCACTCGATCGGCAAGCCGACCACCGGGTTGCTCGATGGCTGGCCGATCGAGACCTTCGCGCGCGAGCACCTGAAAGGGCGTCCGCAACGGGTGCTGGCGATCGGCTCCGGCATGGCGTTCATCGAGGAACACCTGCTGGCCAACGACATGGTCGGCCACATCACCGCCTACGAGATGTCCCCGACCGCGGTGCGCGCGGCACTCCAGCGTGTCGCCGACAAGCCGTACGCCGACCGGTTGGTGATGAAGAGTGCCGACGTGCTCAAGGAGGATCTGGAACCCGGCTCCTTCGACATGGTGTTCGTGCAGGCGGCGATCCACCATTTCTTCGAGATCGAAGAAATGTTCGAGCTGTTCCACCGGGTGCTGCGCCCGGACGGGCTGCTCTGGTACGACGAGTATGTCGGACCGGACCATCACATGTACGACCGCCACGTGCTCGACCTGATGAACGAGATCAACGACTGCCTGGCGCCCGGCTATCGCGTCGACATCGTCGCGAACGAAGGGCGCGTCCGCGACGCCGTTCCGGAACCGTCGCTCGAGTTCATGATGCAGCACGACCCGTCCGAAGGCGTGCACGCATCGCGCATCCTGCCCCTCACCTACCAGTATTTCGACGTGATCCAGCGCCAGGATTACGGCGGCGCGATCATGCGCCCGTTCTTCACCGGCATCCTGCGCAATTTCGACTGGGACGACCCGAAGGACCAGACCGTGGCCCGGCTGGTGATCCTGTTCGAGCAGATGCTGACCCGCACCTCGACCATCCCGTCCTATCATTCGATGGTGCTGGCCCGTCGCCGCGAGGTGATCGGCGCGCCGATGCCGGACGCCGTGGCCGCACGCATCACCTATGCCGACTGGGCAGGCCCGGATGAGGCCGCGCCCGTAGCGCCGGCTGCAGAGGCGAAGGTCGGGCGGTTGCGGGCGTTGCGGATCAAGGCAGGCCGGCGTGCCCCGCCGCCGGCACGGGCCGCCTGGCGGCTGGGGCGGACATTGATCCGGATTGCCCGGCATCGGGTCATGCATCGCCGCTGAGACCTGGATTTCTGCCGCAAAACCAGGACAATGACGCAGAACCCAGCATAGCGACGGTGATGATAGCCTCAGGACTCCGTAGAACCCGCTGCATCCCTGTTTCCCTCTCGCCGGTCCGGGAGATGCCGTCCGGATCCGGATAGCGCATGACCCCCGAGATCCGGCACTGGCTGCAGGGCGAGAGCGTGCAGAATTTCGGGGATTTCCTCTCCGAGTATCTGCTCCACACCCTGTTCTATCCGCAGCCCAGGCAGGGACGCACCCTGCGCATCATCGGCAGTTGTATCGATGATTGGCTGATCGGACCGCCGGCACCGTCGCCTGATGGCGGCGGGCTCGATGGCATCGGGACCATTTTCTGGGGCTGCGGCCTGCGCCGGGAGGATGGGCTGAGCCCGGAGCAGCGCACCTCCGCGGAGATCCTGGCAGTCCGCGGACCCTTGACCCGCGCTGCGCTGCGGCTGGACCCCACCGTCCCGATCGGGGATCCGGCTTTGCTGCTACCGGCGCTATATCGACCGGCGCGACTGCGCAATGGCGATGGCGCCAGGCTGATCGTCCCGCATTTCCACGACAGCCGGAGCGACGACGAGCTGCTCGGACTGACCGGCTGCTCGACCGTCCGGCGACCCAACATCCCGAACGACCTGACCGCGATCGACGAGTTCATCGACAAGATCGTCGCGGCCGACTTCGTGCTGTGCGGCGCCATGCACGCCGCCATCGTGGCAGCTTCCTACGGCAGGCCGTTCGCCTTCTGGGATAGCGGGAACGTGGACCTGCCCTTCAAGTGGCATGATTTCGCGGCTTCGATCGGCATCCCCTGCGTGTTCCAGGCAGACCTGGCCGCCGCCTGGCTGCACTACGAGGCGGAGATCGCGCCCGTCATCAGGATCCCTGTGCTATGGCCGCTACTGGTGGCGGCCCCCTTGCCGGTGCGGCCTGACGCCCTGGTGAGCGTCATGCAGATCGACATTGCCCGGCATGGGCCAGGCGCCCTGGACATCCCGGTGTCGTCGCGTGCCGCCGTCCGGTTGCATCACCGGCTGACGAGACTGACAGCTGCCATCACCGCCCAGGCTCAGGCGCACGTCGAGGCGTTGGCGCGCGCTGCCGACGAGATCGTGCTGCGCGAACGCATCGCCACCCTGCAGGAGCGTGCGGAACGGGAGGAGCAACGGCGGATCGCGGAGGCCGACCGGCTGGAACGCCTGGAGGTGCGACATGCCACTGCGGTGCAGCGCGAGGCAAGGCTGCAGGCGAGATATGGCATTTTGCGGATCGCACAAACCGAGACGCGAGGCCGGATCGCCATGATGCAGGGCGAACTGGCACGGCTTGCGGTGCGAGAGACCACCCTGGCGGCCGAGGCGGCACGCCTGCATCAGGCCGTGCATGACCGCGACCGGGCGCTCGCAGTCATGCGGGCAGATGCGGAGGCGCGGGCGGCGCAGCTCCACGCCGTGCTGGGCTCGACGACGTGGCGGTTCGCCTCGTGGTTGCGCGCAATGGCGAGGCGCGTGCCATGGGCTCGCAGGCTGCTGCGGCGATTGCTGCGGCTGTCCTAGTTTCGTGCAGGGCAGTTTTGTCGGCGCGGTAGAACCGCAAGGCGACCCGACCTAGGCTGATGCTGCTCTGGCAACGACCGCCGCACCGGCGCCGCCACCGTCACTGCGCCGGCAACACGCTCGAGAGGCTGCGACTGCACACGCCGTACGGACCCAACCGGCGGCACATGGTGTCGTGCTGCGGAACAAGGTCCATCAGCTTGATCTGCGTCGGCAGGATTACCCTGAGCTCGCCCGGTTGCAACGGCTTCAGCAGCAGCACCGACCGATCGCAGCGCGGCGGATGGGTCATGCGTGCGGTGTACATCGTGTCGACGGGGATCAGCACGCGGTCGGCAATGTTCAGGACCGCCATCATGCTCGCCACCACCGGGATCGTCGATTCGCATGGCCACTCCGGATAGATGGTCAAGAGCGCGCTGCTCTGCATGGCACTCTGCAGACGGTCCGCATCGAACGTGAAGGGTGTGAAGATCCGGAAACGGAAGGTGTCGGCATCGTGCAGCTTCCTGGCGTCCAGTGTCTGGACCAGGGCAAGCCCGACGAGCAGCAGCGACATGACGCGCGCCCGCACCGTTGCCAGGCCTGCGATGGTTCCGACCAGCACGGCGTATCCCACCGGCCAGAAGAACCGTCCGCTGGTGCGGAAAATGCCGGCCCCGGGCGGCGAGGGAAGTGACACCAGGAGATCATGTCCGAGGTAGATCCTGTTGGACACCGCGATCAGCGTCAGCACCAGGCACGCCAGGACCAGACCCGGCTGATGCGACACGACGGCCCGCAGCGAGCGCCTCGAGCTCTGGAACAGCACCAGGCCGGCCACGCCCAGCAGCAGGCCCATGCCGAGATACTGGAACCCTTCATATTGTCCGCCGGTCGCATCCAGCGGGTGCGGCGCAAGCCGACCGAGCAGCGAAGCGGTTTCCGGCCAGACCGGCGCAAGCAGGTTCATCGAATAGATGCCGAAACCGTCCGTGCTCGCGCCCCCGAGATAGCCCAGCGCGCGGGCCAGCAGGGCCGTCGCCAGCGACGCCAGCAGGAGGCTCGCCAGCACGACGATCCCATTACGGTCGCGGCGGATCAGCAGCGTCGCAGGGCCTGCGAACAACACGATCACGGCCATCATCATCAGGTAGGGATGGATGAGCAGCAGCGCGGGGATCAGCACGCAGCCCGCCACCAGCCAGCGTGTCGGCAGACGGCCGTCCGTCGTTGCGGGCGGCTGGGCCGGACGTGCGGAGAGGCGCAGGGAGATCCCGATCGCCAGGAAAAGCAGGAAGTGGCTCGAGAGCGCGGCGTGGCTTGCGCGGATCAGGAACGTCGGCATCGAGCTTGCGCAGACCGCAATGGCCAGGGCCGGGATGATCCGCGTCTCTCCCGCGGAGCGCAGGGCAAATACGGCCGCGACCGGCTGCAGGATCCAGCACAGCGCGAGCCAGGGGGTCACCGCCTGGAAGCTGGACGGGAACCAGCCGATGAACGGCTTCAACAGCAGCGCGACCAGCGGCAGGCTGTCGGTCATGCCGATCATCACGCCGTCGGGTGCGTCGAGGTCGCGGCTGACCAGCAGTCCCCTGATGTGCCAGGGCTGGTGCCAGAAGTAGCGCTGGCCCATCACGTGCTGGATCAGGTCCGGGTTGTTCGGCTGTCCGGACGGCAGCCCCCCGAGCAGGACCCACGGCGGAAACGTGAACACGGTCCAGGCGATGCCGATCAGCAGAGCCAGACCGTAGGCGCTTCTCGCAGAGCGGATCACGCGCTCTCCCGGAACGCAGCACCCGGCCCGTTGGCGTGGCGTGGCGTCGGCGCAGCGGAGACCGCAGGCGCGAAACGTTCCACCACGTACAGCGGACGGCGTTTGCTCTCGTTCGCGATCCGGCCGAGATATTCGCCGATCACGCCGAGGGTGATCAGCTGCACGCCGCCCAGAAACAACACCACGGCCATGATGCTCGGATAACCCGGAATCGGATTGCCGAACAGCAAGGTGCGGGCGATCAGTTGCAGCCCGAAAATCAGTGCGCCGAACGCGACAAGCAACCCGACATAGGTCGAAATCTTCAGAGGCAGCACCGAGAATCCGGTAATGCCCTCGATCGCGAAATTCCAGAGCGACCAGTAGTTCCACTTGGTGGAACCGGCCGCGCGTGGCGCACGATCGTACAACACGGCCCGGCTGGAAAATCCCACCCAGGCGAACAGGCCCTTCATGAAGCGATGATGTTCGCGGAGTTCCAGCAGCGCGTCGAGCGCGCGGCGGCTGATCAGACGGAAATCGCCGCTATCCTCCGGGATCTCGACGCGGTGGCCGACGCGCGAGATCAGCCGATAGAACAGGGTCGCGGTGAGGCGCTTCATCGGGCCATCGCCTTCGCGACGCCGCCGCCTCGCGTACGCCATGTCGATGCCCTCGCCCCAGGCCGCGACCAGGTTCGGAATCACCTCGGGTGGATCCTGCAGGTCCGCATCGATCACCACGACGCCGCCACTGCCGAGCGCATGATCGAGGCCGGCGGTCAGCGCCGCCTCCTTGCCGAAGTTGCGGCTGAGGTTGAGCCAGCCGATGCGGGGGTCCTGAGCAGCCAGGTCCTGGATGACCAAGAGGGTCCGGTCACGGCTGCCGTCATTCACGTAGAGCACGTCCCAGTCGAGACCGATGCCGTTCATTGCCGAGGCCAGGCGTCGATGAAACTCGGGCAGGACCTCCTGCTCGTCGAAGCAGGGTACCACCACCGACAGCACCGGACGTTTCGCTTCATCCGCAGGCACGATGCTGCCTTGAGCGGTCAAGGATGTCTCACCGAGCTCATGCAATACCACGATGTCTCCATAGCGTGCGCGCCACCTCCTTACCAACGATCGGAAGCTCACACTATCGGCGGGCGCGCGCAGTCCGGCCCGCCCGGCACTGCAACAGCAGACCGCGACTTGGCATCGTTTCCGGATGCAGGCCGCGCGAGCCCCGCCACGGCGGCGAGACACCGCCGGGCCCACCCGCGCTCGATGTGCGCCGCCCTGAGGCCGCCGGGGAATAATCCCGCAGCGGGCTCCGGGGCGATCAGGGGCCGGCTACTTCGACTTCACCGGATGGTCGCCGGCGGCGTCTGCGGCCTTCTTGCACATAAAGGAGCCGTGCTTCGTGCGGCCGAAGAAGCTGTCGCCCTGCATGTGGTAGGCCTTGCTGCGCGGATTGACCCAGACCACCGCATCGCCCGGGCAGGAGATGTCCGGGGTCGCCGCCACGCCGCGCCGGCTCGCATGGGCCGACTTGCCGGCACCGGTGTTGGCCGGCGCGCCCGCGGCGGGCGTCGTGATGGCTGGAGCGGCGGCATCGGTTCCGGTACCGGCCGGAGGAGCGGCCCAGGCGGCGACCGGAAGCGAGATCGCCAGGGCGGCGCCCAGACATGCGAAGCGGTTCATCGGCGGCTGCATCCTCTCATTGGGCCCGCCATGACAGCGGGCGCGGTGTTCATGCAACCTGGCACAGGTACCCGCCGACTACATCAGCCGCTTCCACAGCCGGGCGGACAACTCAAGCGCGTGCTCACGGGCCGAGCGGGCGGCCCAGGTCTCGTAATCGACCGTGACCGCGCGATCGATCTGGCCGCGCAGCATGGTTTCGACATGCGACGCGGTCTCCTTGGCCAGCACGATCGCGTCGATCTCGTTGTTGTAGTGCACGCTGCGCCAGTCGAAATTCGACGAGCCGATCGCCGTGAAGACCCCGTCGATGGTGGCGACCTTGGCGTGCAGCATCGCGTCATGCACCTCGTGGATGTGCACCCCGGCCTTGAGCAGCCGTCCGTACAATGCGCGTGCCGCATGCACCGCCGCCTGCACGTCGCTATAGCCGGGCAGCAGCAGCCTGACCTCGACACCCCTGCGCGCCGCCTCGGCGAGCAGCCGCCATTCCCGGCGCGACGGCACGAAATACCCGGTCGCCAGCAGGATGTGCGACCGCGCGCCGGCGATCGCCGCCCGCATCGACATGTTGTAGAGCGGTCGGCGCTCGGCGGGAGCACTGCCGTCGACGCGGATGCGCTGGTTCCCCTCCGGGCCGGTCCGGGGCGCCGGAGCCGGATCCCCGCGCCCACGCAGCGGAGGCGTCTGCACGCCGCCGTTGCCGTCCCAGGTATGGAAGAACAGCCGGTGGATCTCGGCCACCGCCGGGCCCTCGATGCGCACCCCGTTATCGATCCAGAAGCCATGGTCCGGATCGGGCCCGCGCCCCACCTCCGGCGGCGTCTCGTACACCTTGGACATGTTGACGCCGCCCATCACCGCCACCTGTCCGTCCACGACGGTCAGCTTGCGGTGGTTGCGGTCGTTCAGCCTGATATTGAAGCGCGCCCGCAGCGGGTTGATCGAGTGGTATTCGAGCAGCCTGACCCCCGCCGCCGCCAGCCGATCGAACGCCGCATCCGGTGTCGGGCCGGAGCCGACCGCATCCCAGGTCAGCGCCACCTCGACGCCGCGGCGGGCGGTCGCTTCCAGCAGCGCGAACAGGCTGCGGCCGGACAGCGTCACGTCGTCGGCGGTGTAGTACTCCATGTGCACGTAGTCGCGTGCCGCCTCGATCGCGTCCATCACCGCATCGACCACCGCCGCCCCGTGATGCAGCAGCGTCACCCGGTTGCCGTCCAGGATCGGGCAGTCCGAGACCGGGCCGTGCAGCTGTTCGTGATGGGCGAGCAGCGCGTCGGCATCCTCGTCCGGTTGCCGGTCCCTGCCTGCATGGTTGCCGCCGTCAGCCACGCGGGTCGCTCCCCGGCCGGGACCCCGGCCGGTCCCGGGACACGTTCCGTGCCACGTTGCCGTCTTTTGTACAGGCGCCATGGAGGGTAGAGAGAGGCATGAACGCGTCTTTCCTGAGCAGGCTCGACCGGTATGTCGTGCGCCAGCTGACGGTGGCCCTGCTGGCGACCACCGGCGGGCTGGCGGCGCTGATCTGGCTCACCCAGTCGCTGCGCTTCGTCAGCCTGGTGGTTGAGCGTGGCCTGTCGTTCCGGGTGTTCCTGCAGCTCACCGGGCTGCTGATCCCGAGCTTCGTCGCGGTCATCCTGCCGATCACCACCTTCGTCGTCGTCCAGTTCGTCTATCAGCGCCTGGCGGGCGACCGCGAGATCACCGTGATGCAGGCTGCCGGGCTGCCGCCCTCGGTCATCGCCAGACCGGCGATGTACGTCGCCGGCCTCTCCGTCGTGCTGTGCTACGTCCTGAACGTGTGGATCGTTCCGACGAGCTATCACAGCTTCCGCGAATACGAGTTCGAGATCCGCAACAAGATGGCGGCCTTCCTGCTGCAGGAGGGCGTGTTCACGCCCGTCTCGGACACCATGACGGTCTATATCCGCACCCGCGACCGCGACGGCACGCTGCACGGCATCCTGGTCGAGGACGACCGCCAGAAGAACAGCCGGGCCACCATCCTGGCCGAGCACGGCCACCTCGAATCGACCGGCGACGTGCCGCGAGTGATCCTCTATGACGGCTCGCGCGAGGAGATCGACAAGCAGACCGGCCGGCTCAACGTCCTGACCTTCACGCGCAACACCATCGACCTCTCGGCCACATCCAAGGACGACGACATCCGCTACCGCGATTCCACCGAGATGTCGCTGAACGAGCTGCTGCATCCCGATCCGCGCTTCGTGCAGGCACGCGACGTCGGCAAGTTCGCGGTCGAGGCGCATCGCCGGCTGAGCGCGCCGTTCACCGCCCTGTCGTTCGCGATGGTGGCGCTGGTCGCGGTGCTGTCCGGCGCCTTCTCCCGCCACGGCAACGTGCTGCGGCCGCTGGTGGCGATCATGACGGTGGTCGGGCTGCTGGCGGTCGGGCTGGTGGTGCAGAGCGTCGCGGCCCGCACGCCCGCGCTGATCCCGCTGATCTGGCTGCAGGCGATCCTGCCCGGGGTGATCTGCGGGGTGATGCTGTTCTGGCCTGAGGTGCGGCAGGCCAACGCCGCCCAGCGCGCCGCCCGGGTCGCGGTCCGCGGCGCCGTCGTCACCTGAGGCGGGACCATGCCGGTCGCCGTCACCCTGTCGCTCTATATCGCCAAGCAGTTCACCCTCGCGGTGCTGGCGATGGTGGCCTTCCTCACCGGCCTGGTGTCGCTGTTCGACTTCATCGACCTGCTGCGCCGCGCCGCCACCCGGCCGGACGTGCCGGACAGCCTGGCGGTCGAGATCGCCGCCCTGCACCTGCCCTATTTCTGCATCGATCTGCTGCCCTTCGGGGTGCTGCTGGGGGGCATCGTGTGCTTCTGGCGGCTGACCCGGTCCTCCGAGCTGATCGTCGCCAGGGCCGCCGGCATCTCGGCCTGGCAGTTCCTGGCCGCCCCGCTGGCCTGCGCCATGGGGCTGGGCCTCACCGCGACCACGCTGCTGAGCCCGCTCTCCTCGGCGACCTATGCCAAGGCCGAGGATCTCGACAACGCCTACCTGCGCAACGCCGGCGGGCCGCTTAACCTGTCCGGTGGCCAGCTATGGCTGCGCCAGGCCGATGCCGGCCTCACTCCGGGTGGCATCGCGATCCTGCATGCGCGGCAGGTGATGCTGAGCCATGGGGCGCTCGACGTGCATGGGATCAGCGTATTCCGCCTCGATGCGCACGACCGGCTGCTCAGCCGGATCGAGGCGGATGAGGGCCATCTCGGCAAGCGCCAATGGGTGTTCCATGGTGCCCGCAGCATCAAGCCCGACCACCTTCCGGAGCCGATCGGTAATGCCACCCTGCCCACCGACCTCACCGTGAGCCGCGTGCAGGAGAGCTTCGCCGCGCCCGACACCCTGTCCGTCTGGTCGCTGCCCGGCTTCATCGCGCTGCTGGAACGCTCCGGCTTCTCGGCGATCCGCCACCGGCTGCACTTCCAGGAGCTGCTGGCGCTGCCGCTGCTGGCCGGAACGATGGCGCTGGTGTCGGCCGGCTTCTCGATGCGCCCGGTGCGTCGCGGCGGCGTCGCGCGGATGATCGGCAGCGGCGTCGCGGCCGGCTTCGCGCTGTTCACGGTGTCCAAGGTGGCCGAGCAGTTCGGCCAGTCGGGAGCCCTGCCGCCGGTCATGGCGGCCTGGGCACCGGCCGCAGCCGGACTGCTGCTCGCCATCACCCTTCTGCTGCATCTGGAGGACGGCTGATGCGCCGCTTGCCTGCCCCCTCCCGACGGCCCGGCCGTCCGGCCATGAAGCCACGCGAGACCGCGTCCCGCCCCCCGGCCGCGGCCAAAGGTGCCTGGCGCACACGCTGCATGCTGATGGTCGGCGGGCTGTACGGGCTGTCGATCGCCGGCTCGCCGTTCGAGGCGGCACAGGCGCAGATCGCGCTTCCCGGTGCGGGTGCCGCCAAGGGTGCGCCGATCGTGCGCAACGAGCCGGTGACGTTCCGCTCCGACAGCGTGGACTACGACAGCAAGGCCGGCATCGTCACCTGGACCGGCCATGTCGAGATCTGGCAGAACGACCATATCCTGCGCGCCGACAAGGTGACGTTCGACCGCAACACCAACGTCGCTGCCGCCAGCGGCCATGTCGCGATCCTGGAGCCGGACGGCGAGGTGCTGTTCGCCGACTACGCCGAGCTCACGCAGGGCATGCGCGAGGGCGTCATGACCAACATGCGCTCGCTGCTCTCGATGAACGGCAAGCTGGGTGCGAACGGCGCCCGTCGCACCGACGGCAAGATCAACCAGATGTCGCGCGCCGTGTACACCGCCTGCAAGCTCTGCGCGAAACACCCCGACCAGCCGCCGTTCTGGCAGATGCGCGCCTACGACGCGACCGACGACCTCGAGCACAAGCGCATCGAGTATCGCGACGTCTATCTCGACATGTTCGGCATCCCGGTCTTCTACCTGCCGTACTTCTCGACGCCGGATCCGTCGGTGAAACGGCAGAGCGGTTTCCTGCTCGGCGACATCTCGCCGTCCGACAAGCATCTCGGCACCTACGCCACGCTGCCGTATTTCTGGGCGATCAACCGCAGCACCGACGTGACCTTCGTGCCGCTGGTCTCGAGTGCCACCGGGCCGCAGCTCACCGCGCAATATCGCGAGCACTTCAACGAGGGCATCGTCCATCTGACCGGCGCCATCGCCTACGACACCAACAACCAGGCGGCCTATTACGACAACGGCACGCTGGAGCCTGCGGTCGACGACAAGGGAGTACAGGGCTACCTGTACGCGCACACCCAGTTCAATCTGAACCAGACCTGGCGCTACGGTGCCGACATCAACGTCGCAAGCTCCGCGAACTACCTGCGCGACTACCGCATCACCGGCTACGGCGCCGATGTGCTGGGCAGCAACATCTATCTCGAGGGCTTCGGGCTGGGCTCGTATTCCAGGCTCGATGGCAGCTTCTTCCAGGGGCTGAATACCGGCGTCATCAACTCGAGCCAGCTGCCGTTCGTGCTGCCGCGCTACGAGTATGCCTTCATGGGCGAGCCGGATGCGCTCGGCGGCCGGATCTCGCTCAACACCAACGATTTCAACATCTACCGCCCCGACGGCACCTCGGACCAGCGCCTGTCGCTGAGCCTGAACTACGACCGCCCGTTCACCAACGCGCTGGGCCAGGAGTTCGTGTTCACCGGCCACGTCGACAGCGAGGTGTACAAGGCGACCAAGCTCGACCTGGTCCCGAACTATGCCGGGGTGAACGCCGCCACCACCGGGCAGGCGCTGCCGACGGTCGCCGTCAAGATGAACTGGCCGTTCCTGAAGACGCTCAAGAACGGCTCGGCGGTGATCGAGCCGATCGTGCAGCTGATCGCCGCCCCCAACTCCGGCAACAGCAGCACCCGCAACCGCCCGAACGAGGACAGCCTCGATTACGAGTTCACCGACACCACGCTGTTCGCGCTGAACCGGCACGAGGGCATCGACCGGCTGGATGGCGGCATGCGCGCCAATGTCGGGCTGCACGCCAACTGGTCGTTCAACGGCCACCAGATCGATGCGCTGATCGGCGAGAGCTACCAGGAGCACATCGACCGGAACCAGCTGCCGGATAGCGGCCTCGAGACCCACGCCTCGGACATCGTCAGCCGGCTCAGCTTCACGCCGAACAAGTACATCGACCTCACCCTGCGCGACCGCATGGACCACGAGAGCGGCCAGACCCACTTCGCCGACGGCCTGGTCACCGTCGGCGTGCCGCTGCTGAGCGTCAGTGGCGGCTACATCTACAATTCGCGCAGCTACTACTACTACTACAACAGCAACCCCTACACGGTCGGGCCGCCGTCGCAGTTCCTCGTGCCGACCAACGAGGGCACGCTCGGCGTCTCGAGCACCTACAAGCAGTTCCGCGTGTCCGCCTATGGCCGCCGCGACCTCGCCACCAACCAGTTCGTGGCGCTGGGCACCGATTTCGCCTACACGAACGACTGCTTCATCTTCGACGTCGCCTTCAACCGGCGCTACACGACCATCAACGGCGACAGCGGCGACAGCTCGATCCTCTTCACCCTCACCTTCAAGACGCTCGGCACCTTCCCGGTGAATGGCTGAGTGGCAGACCAGGAACCAGCCATGAGTACCAGGCGCCTCACCCTTCCGACGGTCGCAGTCGCAGCCTTTTGCGGATTGGCCTGCTTCGGATTGGCCGCCTCCGCCGAGGCCTTCGCCGGCGCCCACCATCACGGCCAGCCCGGCCCCGCGGCCGCGGGGTCCGGCACGAGCGGCAAATCCGCCCCCGCCGGCGTCTCGCAGGACGCCATCATCGCGGTGGTGAACGGCCAGATCATCACCCGCCGCGACGTCGATGATCGCGGCCGGCTGTTCGCGCTCTCGACCGGCCTGCCGATGAACGAGGACGTGCTGTCCCGCCTGCGCCCGCAGATCACCCGCCAGCTGATCGACGAGAAGCTGCGCATGCAGGAGATCCAGCAGCGCCACATCAATGTGCCGATCGACCAGATCGCCGCCTCGATCAGCGACATCGAGAAGCGCAACAACATGAAGCCGAACACCCTGCGCGACCGGCTCGGCGACCAGAGCGTGGCGCTCACCACCCTGATCGACCAGATCCGGGTGCAGCTGGCCTGGACCGGCGTGCTGCGCCAGCAGCTCGGCGACCGCTCCCGGGTGACCGCGGCCGAGATCCGCCAGCGCGCCGACGCCCTCAAGCGCGAGGCCGGCCAGCCCGAGTACCAGATCAGCGAGATCTTCGTGCCGGTGGATGACCCGAAAAACGACGGCGAGGCGCTGAAATTCGCCACCACCGTCATCCAGCAGCTGCATGCGGGCGCACCGTTCCCGATCGTCGCCGCCCAGTTCAGCCAGAGCCAGACCGCGCTGGATGGCGGATCGCTGGGCTGGGTGCAGGCCGACAACCTCGATCCGCAGGTGGTGGCGGTCGCCAAGGTGATGCCGGTGGGCGCCATCAGCAACCCGATCAAGGTGGCGGGCGGCTACGAGATCATCGCCCTCGCCGGCCGCCGCACCATCGGCACCGACATGGCGACCATGCTGGACCTGCGCCAGGCGTTCATGGCCTTCGACAGCCCGCTGAACCCGCAGGCGCCGACGCCGCAGCAGCAGCAGGACCTGCAGAAGGCGACCGCTCTGTCGAAGTCCGCGCATGACTGCGACGCCATCGCCGCCGCCAACAAGAGCTTCGGCGAGAAGCGTCCGAGCGATCCCGGAACCGTGCAGCTCGACCGCCTGAACCCGCAGATGGCGCATGTGCTGGAGCCGCTGGCGGTCAACGAGGCGAGCCATCCGTTGGTCTCGAGCGACGGCATCGACGTCATCATGGTGTGCTCCAGGACGCAGAAGAACCTGGCCGACCGCAGCACCGAGGAGATCGCCGACCAGCTGCTGAGCGACCGGGTCGAGCTGATCTCGCGCCAGCTGAATCGCGACCTGCACCGCAAGGCGACGATCGACATGCGTTCCTGAGGCCGCCCGTGTCCCTGGCCGACGACCTGCCGTCGCTCAGGGACGTCATTGCCCGGCATGGGCTCGATGCCCGCAAGTCGCTGGGCCAGCATTTCCTGCTCGACCCGACGCTGATCGCCCGCGTCGCCGCCTGCGCCGGGGATCTCACCGGCCGCCATGTGGTCGAGGTCGGACCCGGACCCGGGGGCCTGACCCGTGCGTTGCTGGCGACCCCTGCCGCAGGTGTCACGGCGATCGAGATCGACAGCCGCGCGGTGCCGGCGATCGAGGAGCTGCGCCTGGACGTCAATGCCGGTGACCCGCCCACCGAGCGGTTGCGGCTGCTCGAGGCCGACGCGATGCAGCTCGACCTGGCCGCCCTGGTGCCGTCGCCGCGGCAGATCGTCGCCAACCTGCCGTACAATGTCGGCACCCCGCTGCTGATCGGCTGGCTGCGCCAGGCGGCGTCCTGGGAGCGGCTGACGCTGATGTTCCAGCTGGAAGTCGCCGAGCGGATCGCGGCCGCACCCGACACCGACGCGTATGGCAGGCTGGCGGTGCTGGCGCAGTGGACCTGCCGCGCCGACCTGCTGATGCGCATCCCGCCGGGCGCGTTCTCGCCGCCGCCCAAGGTGTTCTCCGCCGTGGTCGGGCTGGTGCCGCACGCGGTGCAGCCGGAGCCGGACCTGTTCCGCGCCATGGAGCGTCTGACCGCTGCGGCATTCGGCCAGCGTCGCAAGATGCTGCGCGGATCGCTGAAGTCGCTCGGTGGGGCAGCCTTGCTCGAGCGCGCCGGCATCGATCCCGAACGTCGCGCCGAGACGCTTGCGATCGAAGAGTTCGACCGGCTTGCCAGGCTGTTGTAAGGCCTGACCTCGGCGCGACCTGAAGCCTGCTAGATCTCCGGCGGGATTACGGTCGGCAAAGGCGTTGCGCGTTCGCCCTTCTGCCCGCGCAACCGGTACTTGCTCTGATATGCGCGTCGCTGCTTTGCGACCTCGTAGAGAACGATGCCGGAACTGGTCCCGAGATTGAGGCTCTCGATCATCCCGAACATCGGTATGCTCACGCACATCTCGCTTCTCGCAACGGCGAGGTCGCTGATCCCGACTGCTTCGCTACCGAACCAGACTGCGAGTTTCGGGTGTATCGTGTAGTCGCCGTCGTGGAGAAAGATGCTGGCCTTCCCCTTCACATGCGGCGACGTGACGATCGACTTGAACCGCATCGCCTCGAGATGATCGAAGCACTCGTCCGTCGTGTCGAAACGCTTCACGAACGTCCACTTCACGGCAGATACGGAGGTTTTGGAAACCGACCGCTGATCGCGTAGATCCTGCCAGTCGTCCGGGAGGGCCCGGCGCGTATCGACGACATAGACCTTCTCGACGCCGAGGGCGTTCGCGTTCCTGATCACCGTTCCGATGTTCTTCACGTCGGTCGGATTCTCGATCACGGCGATCAGGTGCTTGCAGCGGAACGCCTTGATCGCATCTGCGCGCTTGCGGACCGACGGTCTCGGCTTGGCGTCGTCTTCCAGTGCGGCCTCCCGTGATGCGCGGCCTCAATCGGCGTCGATGCGCTCCCTCTCCTCTAGCTGTTCCGCCTCGACCCTGCCATGCGCCATCGAATGTGCGGCACGTTCGGCGTCGAACATGTAGTCGCGGGTGAAGGGGACGGCGTCGATGCGGCGGGTCAGCTGGATCTGGAAGTTCATGTGGCCCTGTCTGCGGAATGCTACCTCCGCACCGACCAGATAAAGCTCGAACATGCGGCAGAATCGTTCGTCGTAGAGCGAGGCGATGACGGTCCGGTTGGCGGCAAACCGCTTGCGCCAATGGGTGATGGTTTTCGCATAATGCAGCCGCAGCACCTCGCAATCGGTCACCCAGAGGCCGGTGCGCTCGATCGCCGCGAACGTCTCGCTCATCGCCGGCGAGTAGCCGCCCGGGAAAATGTATTTGTCGAGCCAGGCATTGGTCGCACCCGGCCCCTCCGAGCGGCCGATCGAATGCACCAGGGCGACGCCATCCTCGGTCAGGCAGTCACGGATTTTCGCGAAATACGTCTCGAAATGACCGACGCCGACATGCTCGAACATGCCGACCGACACCACGCGGTCGAAACGCTTGACGATCGAGCGGTAATCCACAAGCTCGAAACGAACCCGGTCGCTCAGGCCCTCCGCCTCGGCGCGCGCGCGGCTTTCGGCCAGCTGCTCGGTCGAGAGCGTGACGCCGGTGACGCGGGCGCCGTAATCCCGCGCCAGGGTCAGCGCCAGTCCGCCCCAGCCGGAGCCGATATCCAGCACCTCGAGTCCCGGCCGATCCAGTTTCAGCTTCGCGGCGATGTGGTGCTTCTTGGCCTCCTGCGCCTCGTCGAGCGTTTCGTCGCCTCGGGGGAAATAGGCACAGGAATATTGCCGGTCGCGATCCAGGAACAGGCTGTAGAGGCGCCCGTTCAGATCGTAATGATGCGCCACGTTGCGGCGCGCCCGGCTGGCCGGATTATACTGTGTCCAGACCCGCCGCAATTCGCGCAGCTTGGACGTCACCACGGCGCCCGGGTGCGTCCCTTGCATCGCATTGACCATGAAGACATCGACCAGGTCGTAGAGCGAGCAGTTCACCGGACGGAGCGTACCGTCCATGTAGGCCTCGCCGAACAGCAACCCAGGGTTGAGCAAAAGGTCGTTCTCGACCTTCTGTTGCAGGATCTCGAGAGCGACGTGTGGGGTGCCCCTCCCGTAGGAGCGGACCTTGCCATCGGCGTAGCGAATATCGAGCCGTCCCTGCCTGATGAAGCGCTTCAGGACCTGGTCGAGCAGGATATTCATGCGCCTCGGCTCCGTCACCTTACGACGTCACCATGAGACACCGGGCAAGCCGGGGCAAACCCTACGAGAGATCGAGCGCGCAAACGTGAAAACGGCCCGGACTTGTCATCCGGGCCGTCCTTTCAGGTGCCGCTGCCGCCCTCAGTCGGGCGACCGCGGATCAGTAACGTCGAGCGGTCAGGCGGTCTGATCCAGGTCGGCATCGGCGTCATCGGCCGCGCCGCCGAACGCCGGCTGGTCGTCCTCGTCCTCATCCTCGTCGTCGCGACCGACGCGCTCGCCGCGGGCCTGGCGCTCGGCCTCCTCGACGGAGCGGGCGACGTTCGCCACGACCCGGATGGTCACTTCGGGATGCAGCACCACCCGGACGTCGGACAGGCCGAGCGTCTTGATCGGATGCTCGAGCTGCACCTGCTGGCGATTGATGGTGAGACCACCCTCGGCCGCCGCCACCGCGATATCCCGCGGCGAAACGGAGCCATACAGGCTGCCGCTGTCACCGGCCTGGCGGATGATCACGACCGTGAGGCCGCTCATCCGCTCGGCGAGGCGCTCGGCCTCCTCGCGACGCTTGATGTTGGTGGCTTCGAGCTGGATCCGCTCGCCCTCGAAGCGCGCCCGGTTCGCCGTGTTGGAGCGGATCGCCTTGCCCTGGGGCAGCAGGAAGTTGCGGGCGTAACCCGGCTTCACCTTCACGATTTCGCCCATCTGCCCCAGCTTGTCGACGCGCTGCAGCAGGATCACTTCGGTTGCCGACATCTGTCTTGCTCCCTCAGCTCAGGATGTAGGGAAGGAGTGCCAGGAAGCGGGCGCGCTTGATCGCCTGGGCGAGCTCGCGCTGCTTCTTTGCCGACACCGCGGTGATCCGGCTCGGCACGATCTTGCCGCGCTCGGACAGGAAGCGGCTCAGCAGGCGCACGTCCTTGTAGTCGATCTTCGGCGCGTTCGGGCCGGAGAACGGGCAGGACTTGCGACGGCGATAGAACGGCCGGCGGGCGCCGACTGCTGCACGGCGACCAGCGCCGCCTTCTTCCGCGCCGGCGCCGGATGGCGGGCTATAGGACTGTGACATCGGTGCTTACTCCGCCTCGGCGAATTCAGGACGCGGGCCGCGCGGGCCGCGCTCGGGACGCTCACCGCCCTCGTCACGGGCGCGGAACTCCTCGCGGTCGTCGTAGCCACGCTTGCGGCCGCTATCGAAGCGTCCGGCCGGCTTCGGACCACGGAACCCGCGCTCGCGATCATCGGCCTTGCGGCTGAGGATGGCGGACGGTGCCTCCTCGATCGCCTCGACGCGGATCGTCATGAAGCGGAGGATGTCCTCGTTGAGGCTGAGCTGGCGCTCTATCTCGTTGATCGAGGCGGGCTTGGCATCCAGGCCGAGGAGCAGGTAGTGCCCCTTGCGGTTCTTCTTGATGCGGTATGCGAGGCTGCGCAGCCCCCAATACTCGCGCTTCTGGATGGAGCCTTCCTCGGTCTCGAGCTGCGTGGCGATGGTGTCGGCGACAGCCTCGACCTGCTGCTGCGTGACGTCGTTACGCGCGATAAGGATGCATTCATAAAGTGGCATGGGTTCTCCCTTCGGATGCATTCAACCCGACCGGCCGAAGGGATCCTCGGGTCGCGGCGCCTTCGCGGAAGCGGAAGCATGGGTATAGCCGGGCGATGCCACTCGCGCCGGCAGGGAGCCGCGCATGAAGCACGGATCAAGATGATTTACAACATCTACCCTCGTTCCCCTTGGAATCTTGGATCCTCCAGGCTCCGCCTTGAGCGGGTCCAGGGCAGGCCCTGGCCTTCCTTGAGCTCCGCCACGACGTCCGCCAGCACCGAGTGCCAGTCCCCCGGCTGTGGCTGGCGAAAGATCCGCAATGTCGGATACCACGGGCTATCGGTCCGGCCGGTCATCCAGCGCCAGCACGGATCGAACCGGTCGAGCAGCCAGACCGGCTTGCCGAGTGCTCCGGCCAGGTGCGCCACTGCGGAGTCGACCGAGATGACGAGGTCGAGTGTCGCGATCAGTGCCGCGGTATCGGCGAAGTCGGACATCTCGCTCATCACGTCGATCAACGGCCCGGGCGGCAGCATTGCTTCGGAATCGTGCTGCAAGCTGAAGAATTGCAGGCCGGGGAGCGCCAATAGCGGTTCCAGCCCTGCCGGATCCAAGCTGCGCCGCCGGTTGAGCAGTGCCAGCTTCGGCGACCCCGCATAGGCGTTTCCGGCCCACAACAGGCCGATCCTGGACGACCGGATTTGGTCTGCAGGAAACCGCGCCTGCCAGTGGGTGACCTGAACGGGATCTGCACGCAAATAGGCGCCGTCGCCTGGAACGGACCACAGGGTGGTGGCGAATGCCAGCGGCAGGCTGAGCATCGGGCGATGCAGATCAATGTCCGGCAGTGCCTCACCTCGCGCGAGAACCTGCTCGACCCCGGGCAACGTCCCCAGCAGCCGAACCAGCGGCTTCTGCACTTCCAGGATCACCCGCAGACCGCGCGCCGCCGCCATGCTTGCGTAGCGGCAGAACTGCAGCGTGTCGCCGAAGCCCTGCTCGGCATGGATCAACAGCGTCCGGCCGACTGCCTCCTCGCCCCGCCATTGCGGCACGCCGAAATCACGCTGCCCAGCCAGCATGTGTCGCGTCCGGCTGCGCCACTCGTAGGACCGCCACCCCTCCGACATGTCGCCCCGCGCGAGCAACGCGCCGGCCAGGTCGGAGTGGACCTCCGCGTCGTCCGGCTGAAGTGCCACCGCCCGTCTGAGCGGGTCTATCGCCTCGTCGAGCTGTCCGAGTGCCCGGAGCGTGGCGCCCAGGGCGCAATGCGCGGCAGCCAGCTCAGGCGCCAGCGCAACGGCACGCCGCGCGTGATGCAAAGACTTCCCCAGGCGGATCTGGCTCCTGAGTGCGCCGCTCAGGTTGGCATGGGCTTCCGCGTAGTCCGGCTTCAGGACGACGGCCATGTTGAAGCAGGCCGAGGCCTCGTCCAGCAGGCCCTGTTCCATCAGGGTGTCGCCGAAATTGTTGTAGGTGTCCGGGTGATCCGGCTTCAGGGCGATCGCGCTCACGAAGCAGGACACCGCCTCGTCGAGATCCTCCGGCTGCGCCCGCCGCGTGAGGGCGACGCCCAGGTTGATCCGTGCGGCCAGGAAATCCGGCCTCGGTTCCAGGACCTCGCGGAAGCAGGCGATCGCGGCATCCGGGTGCTTCTGCGCCAGCAGGACGTTGCCCAGGCCAAGCCTGGCTTCCGGATGACCGGGAGCGACGTGCAGGGCCTGGCGGTAGCGCCGCCCGGCTTCGTCGAGCCGTCCCAGTTGCCGCAGCGCGTCGCCGAGGTTGCTCAGCGCCGGAACCAGGTCCGGCTGCAACGCGAGTGCCCGGCAGTAGCAAGCGGCGGCCGCGTCCAGACGGCCCAACCCGAGCCAGATATTGCCCAGGTTGACGTGCGCCTCGCCGAGGCCGGGTTGCAATGAGAGTGCGGTGTCGAAGCAGGCCACCGCGGCGTCGAGCTCACCTCGCCCGGCCAATTCGTTGCCGAGGTTCGAGTGGCATGTCGCCAGCCGCGGAGCGACGGCAATCGCGGCGCGCATCAACTCGATGGCGAGGTCGGTGCGCCCGGTCTGCGACGCCACCACCCCGAGCAGATGCAGGCTGTCGGCCTGTCGTGGATCGATCGCGAGCACCTGGCGGTAGCGCTGTTCCGCGTCACCCAGCCGACCGGCGCGATGATCGGCAATGCCCGCGCCAAGAACACGCTCGAGCGATGGCACACGCGCCGTGCGACCCATGATGTCCCCGCGCTGCCCCGACACGCCCGATATGCGGCTGCCAGGGTGAAGGATCGGTTAACCGGCGGACGGCCTCCGGGACGCGCCGGCCGCGAGGCTGCGGTCGATGAAGCCGTCGATGTCTGTGATGATGCGTGGCGTATCGAGCTGGAAATTGAACAGCGCCCACGCACCGGGCGCCACCGGCACCAGCTGGACCGCATCGGGAATGTCGGTCACCAGCTCCGGGTTGGCGAAGATCAGCGGCGACGGGTCCTGCATGTATTTCGGATCGTCGTAGATGTGCAGGTCGCCGCGATGCAGCAGGTTGGTGTGGCCGGTCAGCACGTAGCCGGGTACGTTGCAGACCCACCGGTACTTGGCCAGGCTGGCGCCCCAGATCGAGACGAAGCAGTCGGCCGCCGATGCCCAGGCGAGGCTCGCCGAGATCGGCCGGCCGATGGTGTCGGCGATCGTGATCGGCAGGTCGGCGAACGCCGCACGCAGGGACGCTACCAGTTCATGCTCGACATCGGCCGGGCTGCGGCCGGCAAAGCGCTCGCCATGGCTGCCGATCACCCTGCCGTCGGCTTCCTCGCTCGGCGCATTGTGGCCGTCGAACACCACCACCGCACCCGGATGGCGCCCGGCGATCATCGCCAGGAACTGAGTCAGGAAGCCGCCCAGATCGACGATCGTGCGGTTCTCGACGCGCAGGCCGAACAGGATCACCGGCGCATCGCGCACCACCGGCATGCTCTCGGCGACCCGTCGCGCGGCCGGCAGTGCCGCCACATGGCGCCGGATACGCTCTCGCAGGCTGGCGGAGACGAACTCGCGGGTGACGCGCAGGATGAACACGCCCTCGGCGTAGGCGTAGCGGGCGAGGTCGTCGCCATCCTGCAGGCGGCGATTGACCCGGCCGGCGAGCTCGGGAAACAGCGTGTCGAGCGGGCCGTAGAGCTCGATCCCGTCACCGCGGTTCAGCACGATCCACTCGCAGAGGGGCACGCCCGCCGCCGTGGTTTCGTCCGCCACGTAGCGGTCGATGCCGCTGAGCTCGTTCCAGAGCTGGTGGCCGATATGCACCGATGGCGGCCCGCGCATGACGCTGGCGAAGCGCGTGGCGCCCCGGCCGAGGCTGTCGAACAGCTCCTCCGCCCAGACCGCCGCGTGGGTCACGAACCAGGCCGGCATGCTGCGGATCAGCTGCCAGGCGAGCCGGCGCTGCGCCTCGTCGTGGCTGACCATCAGCCCCATCGAGGGGAACCAGACCCCGGCGATCGCCGACAAATGCTCGCCGACGATGACGAAGAACACCAACCCGTGCCGACGATCGGCGAAGCGGTAGGCGAAATGGAAATCGTCGAACACCAGGCTGCCCTGGGCGTGCAGCGTCTCGCCATCCACCGGGCTCGGCCAGCTCATCCGGCCGTCCCGGACATATCCGGGGATGCGATCCTGCCAGTCCTGCACGAGCCCTTCGGCCACGCACTCACGGTCGATCGAGCGCAGCACCTGGTCCTCGCCGCGATAGACCAGGGCATGCGGCATCAGGTGCTCGGCGAGATACAGCGCCGGCGGCCGGACCAGCGCGTCGACGCAGGCATGCGCGATCGCCAGCCGGGTGGTCTGGTTGATGCCCATGAAGGCGCGCACGCGGGGATCCAGCACCGGCTCGACGGCGTGCAGCAGCGGGTCGGTCATCAGCCGCAGCAGGGGCAGCGCGTGCAGCTTCAGCAGGTCGAGCAGGTCGCTCGGCAGGGTGGCGACGGCATCGCCGACCTGCTGCATCCGGTAGTCGTGGAACCAGGTCGCGCGGGCGCCGCTGTCATGCACCAGCTCGAGCAGGAACAGCGGTGCGAAACCGGTGAACAGCCATCCGGCGCGCCACCCGGGCAGGAACCCCGGCACCGGCGTCCCACCCATCAGCAGCGGCAGGTCGTGCCCGGCCAGCCTGACATGCAGCGCGCTGTCGATGACCGTCACGGGATCGGCAATCAGGATGTCGTCGGCGGTCACGGGAGCGGGCGTCACGGCTTCCGACCCCGGTGCATCGGCCGCGGCGACCGGCGTGCTCCCAGCCCGCGCGACGGACCGGGCAGCGGCGCGCCGTGTCCGCTTCGACACCGGCGCCTCAATCGTGCCGACGTGTGGTGGCACCGATCCCGCGACGGCCGATCATGCGGCGGCCAATCATGCGGCGGTCCGGACGTAATGGCGTTTCGCATACCCGATCGCGGTGGCAACTGCAGCAAGCCCGTCGCCCTCACCCTGCTTCATCTCGATCACCACCCAGCGATCGTAGCCGATCTCGTCGAGCGCCTTCCCGGCCGCTTCGTGATCGAAGGCAGGCGCGTCGAACGGCCCGAGCTGCGCCTCGGCCATGTGGTAGTGCGCCAGCACGGGGGCGGCCGCGCGGATCGCGTCCCCCGGCAGGTCGCCGCCGAGGGTGACGCAGCCGGTATCGAGATGCGCGCGCACGTTCGGATGGTCGGTCAGGGCCACGATGTCGAGGATGTCGCGATACCGGTTGAGGAAGTCGGCGCCATACACCGGCGGCACCGGCTCCATGCCGAGGGTCAGGCCGCCGGTCGCCGCGATGTCGCCGAGCACGCGCAGCCGCTCGGCCGCCAGCGCCATCGCCACCTGGTTCGACAGGTCCCCGCGCAGCCGGCTCTTCGGCGCCCCGAACACCGCGACCCCGGCCCCGAGCGCCTCGGCGACGCCGGCCAGCACCCGCATATGCGCGCACATCGCATCGAACCCGGCGGCATCGGCCAGCAGCGTCGCCTCCGGGCGGCCGAAGAACACCGCCTGCAACGAACTCACCGACAGCCCGGCCTCGCGGCAACCATCGCAGAAGGCTGCCAGCCTGGCCGGCGTCAACTCCTCCCAGGGCGCGATCCGCGTCGGCGCCACCTCGACGCCGGACACGCCATGCTCGGCCAGCAGCGCGAGCGCCGCAGTCTCGGCGTCAGGCGACCAGGCGAGGTTGGAGACGCCGAGCCGCCTCACGCTTCGCCGCCCCGGACGCTCTCGCTGGCGATGAAGCGCTCCATCGCATCGAGCACCCCGTCGCGGTCGAGGATGTAGCCATCGGCGCCGCCGAACTCGGCATCGTGGATGGTCCGCATGTCGTAGCGCGCGGTCGGTGCGGCCTCGGCGCCGATATGGCTGCCGGGGAAGAAGCGGGCGCGGATCTCCTCCATCGACAGCGGCTCGGTGGCCAGGTTGACCACGCCGAGATGACGCTCGCGGACCAGGTCGAGGTCCTCGCCCAGCCGCTCCAGCGGATACCACTGGAACACCGAAGCGCCGTTGATCACCTGGATGCGGTTGTCGTGCATCAGATCGTAGATCGCGTTCTTTTTCAGACCCGCGCCGAACAGCGCCGGCAGCCTGACGATCTGGTGGTTCGGGAACCGCTCCGACACCCAGCTCTCCAGCATGGCGCGGTTGGCGCCATAGGCGTGCAGCCCCTCGAGCACCGGCTCGTCGGCCTCGGTCACCCCGATCGGCGAGCCATACACGTCGATCGTCGAGATCAGGGTGAAGTTGTCGGCGCTGATGGTGTCGAGATGCGCCATCAGCCCCTCGATGCGGGCGCGGTCCTCGTCGGGGTTCTGGTTCGCCCACCATTTCACCGCACCGACGCCCGCGCACACCACGTCGGTGAAGTGGCGGCTGTCGATCTCACCGATGCTGGTCGAGTTGTAGAGCGCGTCGAACTGCTGCTGGCGAACCAGGTTCGAGCCGACGAACCCGGTATGCCCGATCAGCGCCCGCGCGGTGGTGAACTCCGACATTCAGCCATGCTCCCTGCATGTTCCACGCATGGCCAAGCCATGCTCCCGGCATGTTCCACGCATGGCCCTAGCCATGCTCCCGGCACGTTTCACGCATGGCCCTAGCCATGCTCCTGGGTCTGCAGGCTGCGGGTGACGATGTCGCGGCGCAGCGGGCTTGCCAGCGGTGCGAAGCCACGCTCCCGGCTGCTCTCGATGAAGGCCAGGATCCGCTCCATCGCGAAGAAGATCGTGTCGATCTTGCCCGACATGACGTGGAACACCCGGCCGCGGCGGAACACCGAGCAGCTGCGATCGTCGAAATTGCCGACCGGCTTGGTCTTGATGGCGAGCTGCGGCCCCACGAAGCGGAAGCTCTCCTTGAAGGTCGGCAGGTAGCGCGACACCTGCTCCTCCATCGCCTTCACCTTGGCCGTCACCGTCTCCGACGAAACCGTGTCGCGAATCCGCTGCGCCTCGGCCGCCGAATTCACCCGGGCGAGCGGCGTGTGCGGCACGCTCGACAGCGTGAAGATGTTGGGATCCTCGGTCGGATACACCGAGCAGAGCGGGCCATCGACGAAGGTGACCGCCGGGAAGGTGTGGTCGGTCTCGTAGTACAGCAGCATCGTCGGCTCGTAGAAGAACGGCATCGGCATGCCGAGCTGCTGGCCCCAGCTGGCATCGATCAGCAGGTCGAAGGTCTCGCCCTCGACACGCACGCCGTCGGCCTCCTCCTCGATCGAGGTGACCTTGTGGTCGAGCACCAGGCTGTCGCCGAGCAGGTCGCGGAAGAACCGCCGGGACTGCTCGATCAGCAGCACCCGCTCGCCGGTGAGCATGAGCCCCGCGATCTCGCGGATCGGGATCGAGGTCTCGCTCTGCTCGCGGAAATCGATGCCGGTCGAGGTCATGATCAGCCGGTAGGTGGCGAAATCCATCAGGCTCTCGGCCCGCGGCACCGCGTAGATGTTCTCCGCGATCTCCCGGCTGAGCTGCGGATAGCGCTCCATGAACCGCATGAACCCGTCGCGCGATTGCACCCGGGTGCCGTGATGGCGCGGATAATGGAAGCCGAGATGCAGCCGGAACTGGTTGTTGCCGGACGCCTCGTGCAGCGGCCGGTGGTGCTGCTCGAACACCTTGACCTCGAAGCCCAGCGCCTTGAGCGAGCTCCCCAGGTGGCACCCGTACCAGCCGGCGCCGATGATCGCCACCCTCGAGACCATGTTCATCCTTCTCCCGGTAAACCCGACGGCAGCCAACCTAGACGAAGACGTCGCCTGCTGGAACAGAGCGGCTATTGCCCGGCGGCGTGCCGGTTCAGGAGGCCAGCACGTCCTCGGGTTCCGGCGCGATCGACTTGGCGGTCATGACCTCGAACACGAAGGCGCGGAACTGGTCGAACAGGCGGTCTTCGTCGACCCGGAAATTCGCGAAGAACGGGTTGTCCAGCGCCACCGGCACCAGCCTGGGAGCGGCCCCATCGTCGGTGACCGCGGCCGGGTCCGCCATCAGCAGCTGGGTCGGATCCTCCATGTAGCGCGGCAGGTCGTAGATATGCAGGTCGTCGCGGTGCAGCAGGTTGGCGCGGCTGCTGATCGCCAGGCCGGGCTTGTTGCAGACCCAGCGGAACTTGGCGAGGCTGGCGCCCCAGATCGAGATGAAGCAGTCCGACAGCATCGACCAGGCCAGGCTCTCGGCGATCGGCAGACCCAGCGTGTCGACGATGTGGACCGGCCTGCCGAGTACCGCCTCGCGCACCTGGGCGGCGATCGCCTGCTCGATCACCAGCGGCTCGGTGGGCGCGAACACCTCCCCGTGGCTCATGATCCGGGTGCCGTGCACACCGCTGCCGACCTCGCGCGCATTATGTCCATCCAGTACCAGCACGGCGCCGGGCCACGTCTCGGCGATGAAGCCTGCCAGCCTGACGCAGAACCCGGCGAGATCGGTGAGGGTGCGGTTCTCGACGCGCAGGCCGAACAGGATCACCGGCGGCCGCTCATCGTCCGCACCCGCCGATGCAATGTCGTCGCCATGCTGGAGCGCACGCAGGCGCGCACGTGCCGGCGCCATGTCGATGCTCGCCTGCAACCGCCGACGCAGCTCGGCCGAAACCCGCTCGCCGGTCACCCGGGCGGCACAGAGCCGGTTGGCATAGAGATGGCTGGCGATGTCGGCGTCGCTCGCCAGGCTGCGATTGACGCGCCCCTCGAGCTCGGGAAACAGCCGCTCGATCGGCCCCCAGAACTCCACCCCTTCGGGTCCACCGGCGACGATCCACTCCGGCAGCTCGGCGCCGTTGGCGTGGGTGAGCAGGTTCTCCATGCCGGTCAGCTCGTTCCAGAGCTGGTGCCCGAGATGCGCACCGCCCGGACCGCGCATGACGCTGGCCATGCCCCGGGCACCCACGGACAAGGCGGGGACCAGTTCGGTCGCCCAGACCGCGCAATGCGCCGCCAGCCGACGGGCGATGCCGACCGGGAAATACACCTCCGTGAGATGCCGGCTCCAGTCGTCCTTCACCACCAGCAGGTCGGCGGTCGGCAGATAGAGGGCAAGCGACCGGCAGAGATGATCCGAGGCCACGACATAGAACAGCAGGCCATGTCGGGAGTCGACGAAGCGGTAGGCCAGCCGGAAATCATCAAGATACAGGCACTGCTGGGTGGCCACCATCCGCCCGTCGACCGGGCTCGGCCATTCCAGCAGCCCAGCCAGGGTGCTCGAGACCAGCCGGTCCTGCAGGTCGACGGCGAAACCGGCACGGACCAGCAGGCGGTCGATGGCGACCTCGGGCACGACGCCGTCCGGGGTCGGCACCAGGGTGCTGGTTGCCAGCGCGTCCGCCAGCAGGACTTGCGGCGGAACCACCAGGTCGAGAGACAGCGCGTCGGCAACCTGTTCCCGCAACTCCCTGCCGAGATGCAGGAATGCCAGCGCCTCCTGCAATGCGGAGGGGCTCGGATGGGTCCGCAGCAGCAGCTCGCCGGCGAGCGCCGCCACCACCGGACGCAGGCTGTCGAGCAAGTCGGCGGCGAGCTCCGGCGGCAACTCGCCAAGGCTGTCGCCCAGTCGCACATTGTCGCGGTCGAGAAGCCAGCAGCCGGTGGCGCCGCCCGGCCCCTCGAACGCCAGCACGCTGACGGCGCCCGCGCCCGAATACAGGGCGACCGGCGACCAACCGGGGAGGAAGCTGCATGACGGCAGGCCCGGCGCCTCGAACAGCGGGACAATATCCCCGGAAGCCAGGCGGAGGTGATGACAGCCGTCGGTCAGGATCACCGGGTCGGACACCGTCGTCAGGCCATGCGCCGGTGTTACGGGCACGCGGGCACGCGCTCAGGTTGGAGGTGCCGGTTCGCCATCAAACAGATCCTGCGAGACAATGACCCCGGATCGACCGGCGCTGGACGCGTCCTGCCGTCCATCGGGGGCGGGTTGCGACACACATGGAGACCTGTCCGGACGATGTCAAACCACCATCCGGACATGAGTGGCGCGCCCGCCAGAGGGCCTATCGGTCGATCTTGAAGTTGAAGACCTGCATCATCTGGGTCGGCACGGCGACGCCGTTCTGCATTGCCGGCCTGAAGTGCCAGTGCGCCACCGCATCACGCGCCGTCTTGTCGAGCAACGCGTGCCCCGAGCTGGTGGCGATCTCCACCGACGACACCGAGCCGTCCGCTGCGATCTGCACCAGCATCTCGACTGAGCCCTCCTCGCCGCGCCGGCCGGCGGCGGGCGGATAGGGCGGCATCCGGTTGGCGCGCGGATCGTCGGGCCTGGCCGGGATGATCTTCGGATCGTCCTGCTCGCCGTAGCCCAGCCCGTCGGCGGGATCGAGATTGACCTCGGGCTGTGGCGGCGGCCCCTGCGGCGCCTGGGTCGGGGCCGGCTGCACGGGCGTCGGGGGCGGCTGGGTGGTGGAGCTCGGCGAGGGCGGCGGGACGGTCACCGTCTCGTGCGAATTCCTGGCGGTGGTGGTCAGGTCGGGTGACGCGGGCGGCTTCGGCTGCGGCGGCGCCGGGGGAGCCTGCGGGGTCGGCGGCGTCGGGCTGGCCTGCGGCGTGGGCTTCGAACCGCCGGCGTAGCGGTTCTTGTCCATCAGCATCTCCATGGTCGGTGGCTGGTCGGCTGCCGATGGTGGTGGTGGTGGCGGTGCGAAGCGCGCCGGCCACAGGCGGGGCGCCTCGATGATCGCCACGGTCAGCAGGATGTGGGCCAGCACCGCGATGAATGCGGCGGCGAACAGGATCTCGCGCCGCCGACGCCCGCCCCAGGCAGCCGACGGCACGAACAGCCTGGCCCGTGGTCGCGACAGGACGACGGCAGCGCCAGGCGGCGGAGCCGCAGGTCGAGGTGTCGGCGGAGCCGCAGGTCGAGGCGCCGGCGGAGCCGCAGCTTGGGACGGCGGCGGAGCGGCAGGTTGGGACGGCGGCGGAGCTGCAGGCGGACGAGAGGCAGGTCCCGCCTCCAGGTCGGACCTGCGCGGCATCGCCACAGGATCGGGGCCGCTCGCCGCCACTTGCCCCCCGGCAAGCCGCAACAAGGGCGGCTCCCGTCTCATCACGCCGGGCGGTGCGTCAGGATGCATCACGCCGGTCGGCGCGCGGGGAGCCTACGCACGCAGCCGATCCGGGATCGGCAGCCCAAGCGCCTCGGGAATGTCCCACACCTCGCGCACCGTCCGCATCGGTGCGAAGCCGGCACGCAGGTACGTCGCCATCGCCCGCGGATGATCCGCCGTGCAGGTGTTCACCCTCACCACGCCGGAGCTGCTGCGGGCCCGCGCCACCTCGATCGCCGCCTGCAACAGGCGGGAGCCGAGGCCCTTGCCGATCGCACCGGGCATCAGCCCGAAATAGCTGAGATTGACGTCCTGGCCGCCACGCCCATCGAGCTCGAAGAAGCCGGCAGGTTCGCCGCCGGCATAGAGCACGTAGATGCCGACCCCGGGGTGGGCAAGCAGGGCAGCCAGCTCCGCATCCGGGGTCATCCGGCGCAGCCACCAGCAATAGTCGTTGCCGACGGTGTTGTAGAGGTAGCGATAGAACCCGACGGTGGGGGCTTCGAGGCGAACCAGCGCGGTGCCGGGCGGAAACAGATCCGCCGCAGCTGCGCCCGCACCGGCCGAACCGGGAGCCGCAGGAGCCAGACGCAGGAACGTCACGTCGACCGCGATCCGGGTGCTGTTGCGGTCCTGAAGTGGCGGCTGCCAGAAAGACATCGTCCCTGCCTCCCCTGGCACGCAGCCGGGGGGATCGCCACCGGTGCCCAAGGCCTCAACTTCTTCTAGTCGAACCGGTTGCGGGCGACCAAGTGCTCGTCGTCCAGGCCCCGGCTTCAGTCGTCGAGAAACGAGCGCAGCTTACGGCTGCGGCTCGGGTGCTTGAGCTTGCGCAACGCCTTCGCCTCGATCTGGCGGATGCGCTCGCGGGTCACGTTGAACTGCTGGCCGACCTCTTCCAGCGTGTGGTCGGTGTTCATGCCGATGCCGAAGCGCATCCGCAGCACCCGCTCCTCACGCGGCGTCAGCGACGACAGCACCCGCGTGGTGGCCTCGCGCAGATTGGTCTGGATCGCCGCATCGAGCGGAATGACCGCGGTCTTGTCCTCGATGAAGTCGCCGAGGTGGCTGTCCTCCTCGTCGCCGATCGGCGTCTCGAGGCTGATCGGCTCCTTGGCGATCTTCAGCACCTTGCGGACCTTCTCGAGCGGCATCCCGAGCTTCTCGGCAAGCTCCTCGGGCGCCGGCTCGCGGCCGATCTCGTGCAGCATCTGGCGCGAGGTGCGCACCAGCTTGTTGATTGTCTCGATCATATGCACCGGGATGCGGATGGTGCGCGCCTGATCGGCGATCGAGCGGGTGATCGCCTGGCGGATCCACCAGGTGGCATAGGTCGAGAACTTGTAGCCGCGGCGGTACTCGAACTTATCGACCGCCTTCATCAGGCCGATATTGCCCTCCTGGATCAGGTCCAGGAACTGCAGCCCACGGTTGGTGTACTTCTTGGCGATCGAGATCACGAGGCGCAGATTGGCCTCGATCATCTCCTTCTTGGCGCGCGCACTGTCGCGCTCGCCGCGCGACACGGTCGCATACACCCGGCGGAACTCGCTGATCGGCAGCCCGGTATCCTGCGCCACCTGGCCGACCTTGCCGCGCAGCTCCATGACGTCGGGCGCGTGCTTGGCGACGAAGTTCTTCCAGGCCTTGCCGGGCAGCCCGGACACCGTCTGCATCCAGTTCGGGTCCATCTCGTGGCCCCGGTACTTGATCAGGAAGTCGTCGCGGCTGACCTTGGCGCTCTCGGCGTGACGCAGCATGCGGCCCTCGAGGCCGTTCAGCAGCTGGCTGATCTGCTTCAGCTGGGTGACCAGCTCCTCGATGCGGTTGTTGTGCAGCCGGACCTGCTCGACCTTGGCGACCAGCTCGTCACGCAGCTTCTCGTAGCTCTTCTCCGAGCGGTCAGACATCTCCTCGCCGGACGTCAGGCTATCGAGTCGCTTGGCCTGCACCTTGTGCAGCTTCTTGTAGAGGGTCTCGATCTCCTCGAACTGCAGCAGCACCTCGGGCTTGAGCTTCTCCTCCAGCGCCGACAGCGACAGCCCGACGCCTTCGCCCTCTTCCGCATCGTCGCTGTCGGGGGCTGCCTCGAAGCTGGGCTCGGGCGGCGTCGGCACCGCGCCCTCGGCCACCTCCTCGACGACCACGTTGCCGGCCTGGGTCGCCTCGAGGTCGATGATGTCACGCAGCAGCATCTGCCCGACCTTGAGGCGGTCGTGCCAGGAAATGATCGCACGGAAGGTCAGCGGGCTCTCGCAAAGTCCGCCGATCATCTCGTCGCGGCCGGCCTCGATGCGCTTGGCGATCGCGATCTCGCCCTCGCGCGACAGCAGCTCGACCGAGCCCATCTCGCGCAGGTACATCCGCACCGGATCGTCGGTACGGCCGAGGCTCTCGGCATCGACATTGCCGGTGGGAGCTTCGCCCTCCTCGGCCTCGGGCTTCTTTTCCTCTTCCTCTTCGCTCTTGGGCTCGGCTTCCTCGTTGTCCTCGTTCTCGACAACCTGGATGCCCATCTCGGACAGCACCGCCATCACGTCCTCGATCTGCTCCGACGACATCTGGTCGGGCGGCAGGACCGCGTTGAGCTCGTCGAACGTGATGTACCCGCGCTCGCGGCCGCGCGCGATGAGGCGCTTGACCGCCGTGGACTGCGTGTCGAGCAGGGTGGCGTCGGCATCCTGCTCGCTCGAGGTCGCTTCCGTCGTCGCCGCCGTCTTCGTCGCCATGCTTTAACCCAACTCCAACCCCGACACCCGGCGCAACGCCCCGCCTTGCAGGACGCGTGCCCGCACCGGGCCCCGAACGATCAATCTTCCTCGTCGGTCTGCTCGCCCCGACGCAGCCTGAAGCGCACCGGAGCCAGAACCGCCAGGCGCCTCAGCGAATCCTCATCGCCCTGCCCCGCTGCGCGTTCCGCAGCCGCGACCTCCTCGTCGAGCCCGGCCAGGTTGAGAAAGCCGAAAAGCTCCCACCATGCCCGCTCCGCATCGGCCGGCATCGCTCCTGGTGAAGCATCTGCCGACATCGGAAGGGGTCTGGACGCGCGTATCATGTCCGCTTGTGCCGTCAATCCGGCCGAGTGCAGGTGGGCTATGAGACCCTCCGAGTCAAGTGTCGGTGATGTCGATGCAGCCTCCAGCAGTGCAGCCCGGACGCGCCCCAGATCCTCCGGAAGGTCGAGCCCGCACAGCGCCTGCTCGACGTCGTGCAGCAGGTCCGGATGCGCCAGCAGGATCGCCAGCAGCAGCCGCATGCGCTCGAACCGGGTGTTCTCGGCGCCGGGGATCGGGCGCGCCGGCTGGATCGCGGGTGCGCCGCCCGGACGGACCGGATTGCCATCCCTGGCGCCGCTGCCTGGCCCCCGTTTCTGATTGCCGCCCCGCCCGCGGGAGAACGCCTCGAAGAACCGCTGCTGCAGCGTCCGGCGATATTCGGCGGCCAGTCCCTTGTGGCCGATCGTCGCGGCGGCCTCGGTCAGTCGGGCATGCAGCGCCGCCCGCTGCTCCGGCCCAGGATCCTTGATGCCCTCGCTCAGCAGTTCGAACAGCACGTCCGACAGGCCTGCCGCCGCTCCCAGCTGGGCGGTCATCGCCGGTGGACCCTGGCGACGCACCAGGCTGTCCGGATCCTCGCCCTCGGGCAGCCGGATGAAGCGCAGCGTGCGCTCCGGATCGAGCAGCGGCAGTGCCGTCTCGGCCGCCTTGATCGCCGCCCGCCGGCCGGCCGCATCGCCGTCGAAGCACAGCACCGGCGCCGGCGACACCCGCCACAGCGCCTCGAGCTGCTCGGGCGTGAGCGCCGTGCCGAGCGGCGCCACCGCCCCGCCGAACCCCGCCTGGTGCAGCGCGATCACGTCCATGTAGCCCTCGACCACCACCAGCTCCCGGGAGGCGAGTGCGGCACTCCCCGGCGGCCTGATCGTGCGCAGCGCCGAGGATGCGCGCTCCAGCCCGAACAGGGTGCGCCGCTTCACGAACAGCGGCGTTTCCGGACCGTTCAGGTACTTTGGCTGGCCGTCGCCCAGGATGCGGCCGCCGAAGCTCACCAGCCCGCCGCGGCGATCGCGGATCGGGAACGTCACCCGGTTGAAGAACAGCTCGCCCTTCGGCCGGCCCTCTTCGTCCATCCGCACCAGCCCGGCCTCGGCGATCATCTCGGCCGCGAACCCCTGGCCCTTGAGCTCGGCGACCAGGCTGCCGCGACCATCGCCCGACCAGCCGAGCCCGTGATCGGCGATGGTGGTGTCGGTCAGCCCGCGGCCGCGCAGGTACGCCAGTCCCTCCCTGCCCTCGGCCTCGTGCAGCCGCCGCGCGTAGCTCCGCTGGGCGGCGTCGAGCACGTCGGTGAGGCTGCGGGCGCGCTCGGCACGGCCGCGATCGACAGGGCTTTGGCGTGGCACCTCCAGCCCGGCCTCGGAGGCCAGCCCCTCGACCGCCTCCAGGAACGACCGGCCCTCCGCCTGCATGACGAAGCTGATCGCGTCGCCATGCACGCCGCAGCCGAAGCAGTGGAAATGGTCGTCGTACACGTAGAAGGAGGGCGTCTTCTCGCCGTGGAACGGGCAGCACGCCTTGAGCTGCCGGCCCGATCGCACGAGCTTGGTGCGCCGGCCGATCACCGCGGCGAGCGGCGTCCGGGCCCTCAGTTCGTCCAGGAAGGCGGGGTCGAAGGCCATCGTGCGTCAGACGGACAGCCGCGCCTTCACCAGCGCGTTGGCACGCCCGAGATCGAGTGCGGCCCCGTGCGCGGCCTTCAGCGCCGCCATCACCCGGCCCATGTCCTTCATCGACGCGGCGCCGGTGGCCGTGACCGCGTCGGCCACCGCCAGCACCAGGGCAGCATCGTCCATCGGGGCCGGCAGGAACTCCTCGATCACGACGATCTCGGCATCCTCCTTGGCGGCCAGCTCGCCACGCCCGCCCTGCAGATACATCGCCGCCGACTCCGAGCGGGACTTCACCATGTTGCGCAGCATCGAGACGATCTCGTCGTCCGGGATCTGCTCGATGCCCTTCGGCCGCGCCGCGATGTCGAGGTCCTTGAGCCGGGCCAGCACCATCCGGAGCGTGGACACACGCGGCGCATCACCGGCCTTCATCGCCGTCTTGAGGCCGTCGGTGAAGCGCGCGCGCAACGACATGGTCGGATCTCCTGGTTGGTGGCAGGCGGTCATCGGGAACGGACTTCCCAGCGGCACAAGCCTGCCATGTGGGAAAAAACTTCCCAGATCGGGTCGGTCTTGCTAAGCCGTCCGCACCCGGACTGGAAGGTCTTATCGCATGCCGCTGACTGTCGAGGCGATCATCGAACGACTTGGGGGCGCCGAACAGGCCGCCCGGCTGACCGGTGTCGGCACCGAGGCGATCCGCAAGTGGAGGCAGGCGCGCGCCGTGCCGCCGAAGCACTGGAGCGCCATCCTGGCCGCGACCGGCGTCAGCGTGGCAGATCTCGCCCAGCCGTCCGGTGCCTCCATGTCGAACCAGCCGGAGACGCCGATGCCAGCCGCCTCGATGCCAGCCGCCGCAATCCCGGTCGACGACGCACCTGATGGCGCCACGGCGGTGCTGCTGCTGGCCGATGGCAGCGTGCTCTGGGGCCGCGGCTTCGGTGCGCACACGGACGGCGCGCGATCGATCGGCGAGATCTGCTTCTCGACCGGCCTCACCGGCTACCAGGAGACGCTGACCGACGCCTCGTTCGCCGGCCAGATCATCACCTTCACCTTTCCGCATATCGGCAATGTCGGCACCACGCCCGAGGACGAGGAGGCCACCAACATCGCCGCCCGCGGGCTGGTGGTGAAGCAGGACCTGACCGAGCCCTCGAACTGGCGCTCGACCCGCACCCTCGATGCCTGGCTTGCCACCCGAAACATCCCCGGCATCTGCGGCATCGACACCCGCGCCCTCACCCGCCGCATTCGCGACCATGGCCCGCAGACCGCGATCCTGGCCTATCCCGCCGATGGCCGCTTCGACATCGCCGCCCTGCAGCAGGCCGCGCGCGAGTGGCCGGGGCTGGAGGGCATGGACCTGGCGCTCGAGGTGTCGTGCACGCAGAGCTATGACTGGACCGAGGGCACCTGGGCCGACGGGCGCGCGCCGAAGCAGCCGGCCGCGGACGCCAAGCACGTGGTCGCGGTGGATTACGGCGCCAAGCGGAACATCCTGCGCTGCCTGGTGCAGGCCGGCTGCCGCGTGACCGTCGTGCCGGCCAACGCCACCTCGGCCGAGATCCTGGCGCACGCTCCGGACGGGGTGTTCCTGTCCAATGGGCCGGGCGATCCGGCGGCGACGGCGGTGTATGCGGTGCCGGCGATCAAGGGCGTGCTGGAGGCGGGCAAGCCGGTGTTCGGCATCTGCCTCGGGCACCAGCTGCTGGCGCTGGCACTGGGGGCTGCGACCTACAAGCTGGAGCAGGGCCATCGCGGCGCCAACCAGCCGGTGAAGGACCTGGCGACCGGGCGCGTCGAGATCACCAGCCAGAATCACGGCTTCGCGGTCGAGGACAAGAGCCTGCCGGACGACGTGCACATCACCCACACCAGCCTGTTCGACGGCTCCAACGAGGGCATCGCCAGCACCCGCTGGCCGGCCTTCTCGGTGCAATACCATCCCGAAGCGAGCCCTGGGCCGTCCGACAGTTTCCATTTGTTCGAGCGCTTCGTCGGGCTGATGACGTCTCACGCGGCCGATGCCGCCTCCAGGATGTGAAGGCGGATCATGCCCAAGCGGACAGACATCAAATCGATCCTGATCATCGGCGCCGGCCCGATCGTCATCGGCCAGGCGTGCGAGTTCGATTATTCCGGTGCGCAGGCCTGCAAGACGCTGCGCGACGAGGGCTACCGGGTGATCCTGGTGAACTCGAACCCGGCGACGATCATGACCGATCCGGGTCTTGCGGACGCCACCTACGTCGAACCGATCACGCCCGAGTTCGTCGAGCGCATCATCCTGCGCGAGAAGCCCGACGCGATCCTGCCGACCATGGGCGGCCAGACCGCGCTGAACACCGCGATGGCGCTCGATGCGTCGGGATTCCTGCGCGCTAATAACGTCGAGCTGATCGGCGCCAATGCCGAGGTCATCGACCGCGCCGAGGACCGGCTGAAGTTCCGCGACGCGATGGCCGAGATCGGCATCGAGAGCCCGAAGAGCGTCATCGCCCACAGCCTGGCGGAGGCGCGCGAGGCGCTGGCGCAGGTCGGGTTGCCGGCGGTGATCCGGCCTTCCTTCACGCTCGGCGGCACCGGCGGCGGCATCGCCTACAACCGCGAGGAATTCGAGCAGATCGTCAGCGGCGGCCTGGAGGCATCGCCCACCACCGAGGTTCTGGTCGAGGAGAGCGTGCTCGGCTGGAAGGAATACGAGATGGAGGTCGTGCGGGATTCCGCCGACAACTGCATCATCGTGTGCTCGATCGAGAATATCGATCCGATGGGCGTGCATACTGGGGATTCCCTGACCGTCGCGCCGGCGCTGACGCTGACCGACAAGGAATACCAGCGCATGCGCGATGCCTCGATCGCGTGCCTGCGCCGCATCGGCGTCGATACCGGTGGCTCCAACGTGCAGTTCGGCATCAATCCCGTCGATGGCCGCATGGTGGTCATCGAGATGAACCCGCGGGTGTCGCGCTCCTCCGCTTTGGCCTCCAAGGCGACCGGATTTCCGATCGCCAAGGTCGCGGCGCGGCTCGCGGTCGGCTACACGCTGGACGAGCTCGCCAACGACATCACCGGCAGCACGCCGGCCGCCTTCGAGCCCACCATCGATTATGTCGTGGTGAAGATCCCGCGCTTCACCTTCGAGAAGTTCCCGGGCAGCCCCGCGATGTTGTCGACCAGCATGAAATCGGTCGGCGAGGCGATGTCGATCGGCCGCAGCTTCAACGAGGCGCTGCAGAAGGGCCTGCGCTCGATGGAGACCGGCCTCACCGGGCTGGATCCGGTGGAGCCGCCCGGCGATGGCGGCCATGACGCATTCCGCGCCGCGTTGAGCCAGCCGAAACCGGATCGCATCCTGATGGCGGCACAGGCGTTGCGCGCCGGCGTGTCGGTCGAGGACATCCACACCGCCTGCAAGTTCGACCCGTGGTTCTTGCGCGAGATCGAGAAGATCGTGGCCGCCGAACGCGAGATCGAGAGTGCCGGCCTGCCTGCCGACGCCCACGGCCTGCGCCGGCTGAAGGCGATGGGCTTCTCCGATGCGCGCCTGGCCGTGCTGGGCGGCCTCGACGAGACCGCCGTGCATGAGCGCCGGACCCGTGCGGGCGTGCTCCCGGTGTACAAGCGCATCGATACCTGTGCTGCCGAGTTCGCCTCCACCACGCCGTACATGTACTCGACCTACGAAGGCGGCTACGGCCAGCCGGAATGCGAAAGCGATCCGACCGCGCGCGACAAGATCGTCATTCTCGGTGGTGGTCCGAACCGTATCGGCCAGGGCATCGAGTTCGATTATTGCTGCGTGCATGCCGCGTACGCGCTGCGCGAGGCCGGGTTCGAGACCATCATGGTCAACTGCAACCCGGAAACCGTCTCCACCGACTACGACACCTCCGACCGGCTGTATTTCGAGCCGCTCACCGACGAGGACGTGATCGCGCTGATCCGCCGCGAACAGCAGAACGGTCGCGTGCTGGGCTGCATCGTTCAGTACGGCGGCCAGACGCCGCTGAAGCTGAGCCAGTCGCTCGGTGCTGCCGGCATTCCGATCCTGGGCACACCCGCCGACGCGATCGACCGTGCCGAGGATCGCGAACGGTTCCAGGCGATGCTGCACAAGCTCGGCCTGCGCCAGCCGGAAAACGGCATCGCGCGGTCGGCTGCCGAAGCGGAAGTGGTTGCCGAGCGCATCGGCTATCCGGTGGTGATCCGCCCGTCCTACGTGCTCGGCGGCCGGGCGATGGAAATCGTGCATGACCGCACCGGTCTCGCCCGCTACATGCGTGTCGCACTGCAGCTTGCCGGCCCCGAGATCGCCTCCGGCCCGGTGCTGATCGACCGCTACCTGAACGACGCGATCGAGGTCGATGTCGACTGCATCTGCGACGGGCAGCAGGTGTACGTCGCCGGCGTCATGGAGCATATCGAGGAGGCCGGCATCCATTCCGGCGACAGCGCCTGCTCGTTGCCGCCCTATTCGCTGTCGCCCGCCACCATCACCGAACTCAAGGCGCAGACCGAGGCGATGGCGCGCGAGCTCGGCATCGTCGGGCTGATGAACGTGCAGTACGCGATCAAGGGCGACGCGATCTACGTGCTCGAGGTCAATCCGCGCGCCAGCCGCACGGTGCCGTTCGTTGCCAAGGCGACCGGCGTTCCGATCGCCAAGATCGGCGCCCGCGTCATGGCAGGCGCCAGGCTGTCGGAGTTCCGGCTCGACGATCGCGCGATAGCACCACACGTCGCGGTCAAGGAGGCGGTGTTCCCGTTCGCCAGGTTCGCCGGCGTGGACGTGATCCTTGGGCCGGAGATGCGCTCCACCGGCGAGGTGATCGGCCTCGATGCGAGCTTCGAGCGCGCCTTCGCAAAGGCCCAGCTCGGCGCCGGGGTGAAGCTGCCGCTGACCGGCCGGGTGTTCCTCTCCGTCCGCCAGGGCGACAAGGCGGCGATCGTGCCGCTGGGCCGCCGGCTGGTCGATATGGGGTTCGGCCTGCTCGCCACCCGCGGCACCGCAGCCACCTTGAAGGAAGCCGGGATCGAGGCCGCCATCGTCAACAAGGTGCTGGAAGGCCGCCCGCATTGCGTGGATGCGATCCGCTCCGGCGACATCCAGATGGTGATCAACACGGCCGGCGGCGCACAGTCGGTCGCCGACAGCTTCGACATCCGCCGCAGCGCGCTCACCCACGGAGTGCCGCATTTCACGACGATCGCCGGCGCCCGTGCCGCCGTCTATGCCATAGCGGCCCTGCGATCCGGACCGCTTGAAGTTGCCCCGCTGCAGTCCTACTTTCACGGATCGTTCTAAGCGGATTGCGATGGAGCGCTCCGGGTCGATCCCGCCCGGGCTGCTCCTTCGGCCGCTTCGCCACCACCTGATCATCTGTCTTGGGGACGCGTCCGTTGCAGAAATTTCCGATGACTGCCCGTGGCCTGCAGCGGCTCGAGGATGAACTCCGCAAGCTGAAGAGCGAGGAGCGCCCGTCGGTGATCCGCGCGATCGCCGAGGCCCGCAGCCATGGCGACCTGTCGGAAAACGCCGAATACGACGCGGCGCGGGATCGGCAATCCTTCGTCGAAGGCCGCATCGGCGAGCTTGAGGAAATCCTGTCCGCGGTCGAGGTGATCGACCCGTCCAGCCTGTCCGGTGACCACGTGCAGTTCGGCGCCCAGGTCAAGCTGGTCGACGAGGAGACCGACAAGGAGGCGACCTACCAGATCGTCGGCGTGTACGAGGCCGACATCAAATCCGGGCTGCTTTCCGTCTCTGCGCCGTTGGCCCGGTCGCTGATCGGCAAGCGCAAGGGGGACACGGTGTCGGTTCCGGCACCAGGTGGCGACCGCACCTACGAGATCCTCAACATCAGTTTCGGCTGACCGAGGGCGCTCCATTGTCGCTGATCGGGCTGCAGGACGTCCGTGAGGCGCATGCGCGGATTTCGGACCGGATCCTGCGCACGCCCAGCATCTTCAGCCACGGCCTGTCGCGCGCGACTGGCGCCGAGATCACCCTCAAGCTCGACAACCTGCAGGCTGTCGGCTCCTTCAAGGAGCGCGGCGCTGCCAACAAGCTCGCCCTGCTGACCGCGGATGAGCGGGCCCGCGGGGTGATCACGGTGTCCGCGGGCAACCACGCGCAAGGTGTGGCACGCCATGCCAGCCTGCTCGGGATCGACGCGGTGATCGTGATGCCGCGCTTCACTCCGGCCGCCAAGGTGACACGCACCGCCGCCTGGGGTGCACGCGTCGTACTGCACGGTTCGAGCTTTGCGGAAGCGTCGGTTCATGCCGACGCGCTGTGCCGGAGCGAGGGCCGAGTGTTCGTGCATCCCTATGACGATGTCGCGGTGATGGCCGGCCAGGGCACGCTGGCGCTCGAGTTGCTCGAGGATACCGGCCCGCTCGACGCGCTGGTGATCCCGATCGGCGGCGGCGGGCTGATCGCCGGCAGTGCTGCGGCGGCCGTCGAGATGCGCCCCGGCATCGAGATCATCGGCGTGCAGGTCGCGAACTACTCCTCGCTCGGCGCCTTCCCCGGCGACGAGGTGATGCCGCCAGGTGGCTCGACGATCGCCGAGGGCATCGCCGTGCTGCAGATCGGCCGGCAGCCGCTCGAGCTGGTGCGGCGTCATGTGAGCCGCGTGCTCACCGTGTCGGAACGCGCCGTCGAGGATGCGATCACCCTGATGGCGGAGGCGGCCAAGCAGGTGTCCGAGGGTGCCGGCGCGGTGGCGCTTGCGGCGGTGCTGTCGCATCCGGACATGTTCCAGGGCCGGCGGGTCGCGATGCCGATCTGCGGCGGCAACATCGACAGCCGGATCCTCGCCAACACCCTGCTGCGCTCCCTGCTGCGCGACGGCCGGCTGCTGCGGCTGTCGATGCAGATACCGGACCGCCCCGGGGTGCTGGCCGACATCGCCACCATCATCGGCGAGCGCGGCGGCAACATCATCGAGGTGTCGCACGAGCGGCTGTTCGCGGCACCCAGCGTGCAGGCGGCCGAGCTCGAGGTGATGCTGGAAGCACGGGACCCTACGCACGCGGACGAGATCGCCGACGCGCTGGCCGAACGTTACGTGGTGCGGCGCATGTAACGGCGCCGCACCGACCCGCATCGGGTTAGCGCGTCGTTAACATCTTCCCGTCATGGTCGCCGGATGGCAGGTCAGGCAGTCCATGCGATGGCGAACAAGCTGGGAGACCTGAGGGCGCTGTTCAGCGTCCATGCCGGCGACCCGGATCTTGCGAGTTCGCAGTTCCAGGCCCTCAGCCGGCAGTTGCCGTTGCTGTACTGCATCCTCATGGCCAATGCCGTGGCACTCTGCATCACCCATGTCAGGTCCTCGCCGTTCGCACTGGCAGTCATCGTGCCGATGGTGCTCTGCGGCTGCTGCAGCGCCAGAGCGATCTTCTGGTCTCGCGCCATCGGCAAGCCGATCAGCTCCCAGGAGGCGGTCCGTCAATTGCGGAGGACGGGGCTTATGACTCCCCTGTTCGGCGTTGCCTTCACCGCCTGGAGTCTCAGCCTTTATCCATACGGCGACACCGCGGCGAAATTCCACGTTGCCTTCTACATGTCGATCACGGTCATCAGCTGCATCTTCTGCCTGATGCACCTGCGTGCAGCCGCGCTGCTGCTGACGGCGGTGGTCGTCGTTCCGTTCTCGATCTTCTTCTGCTGCACGGGCCGGCTCGTTTTCGTCGCCGTGGCGATCAACCTGCTGCTCGTCACCTGCGGACTGATCTATGTCCTGCTGCGCAACTATCGCGATTTCGCCGAGCTGATCGTGTCGCAGCGGGAACTGCGGCGCCGCCACGCGGAAGCCGAACGTCTTGGCGAGGATAACTTCCGGCTGGCCAACCTGGACGACCTGACCGGCCTGCCGAATCGGCGGCGCTTCCTGTCCGATCTCGAAGCGGTCATGGAAACATCCCGCCTGTCCGAAAAGCGCTGCGTGCTGGCGCTGATCGACCTCGATAACTTCAAGAGCGTCAACGATATCTACGGCCACGTATCCGGCGATCGCCTGCTGACGGAAGTGGCCGGGCGCCTGAAGGCGATCGGCAGCCCGTCGGTATTCCTGGCACGCCTCGGCGGCGACGAGTTCGGCGTCATCTTCGCAGACAACCCGACGGATGACGATCTCGCATCACATGCAGGCGAACTCGGCCGCGTGCTGCAGGGGCCGTACCTGATGCCGGACATTGCCGCCAACGTGTCGGGGTCGATCGGCATGGTCGCATTTCCCGATGGTGGCGACACGGCCGGGCAACTTTTCGAGCGAGCGGATTTCGCACTGTATCGTGCCAAGGAAACCCGGACCGGACAGGCGGTGGTCTTCTCGCAAGCGCATGAGAGCCTCATCCGCGAGCGCCACCGGCTGGTGCAGGCTTTGCGTCATGCCGATTTCGAGCGCGAGATGTGGCTCGCATTCCAGCCGATCATCGATACGGCGACTGCGCGCACCACCGGCTTCGAGGCGCTGGCACGGTGGAACAGCCCGGTGCTGGGCGCGGTCGGCCCGGACCTGTTCATCCCGGTTGCCGAGCGCGAGCACCTGATCGGCCGGCTCACCGGCGTGCTGCTCACCAAGGCGCTCATCGCCGCCCGGTCGTGGCCGGTTTCATTACGGATTGCGATCAATCTTTCCGCGAGGGACATCACCAGCCTCGAGACCATCGCAGACGTCTCGCGCATCATCAGCGAGAGCGGCATCGCGCCAGGGCGCATCGACGTCGAGATCACCGAGACCGCGGCGCTGCTCGATTTCAGCCAGGCGACCGCGGCGATCGAGATCCTGAGGCAACTGGGCGTGCGGATCGCACTGGACGACTTCGGCACCGGCTGCTCAAGCCTGGGGCACGTGCATCGTCTGAAGCCGGATCAGATCAAGATCGACCGCAGTTTCGTGACCGACGTCCAGGGCAGCAAGACGTCGGGCGACATCATCCGGACGATCATCGATTTGTGCAAACACCTCGATCTCGACTGCGTCGTGGAGGGCGTCGAAACCGAGGCGCAGAAACGCGTGCTCACCGCTCTCGGGTGCCGGGTCATGCAGGGCTACCTGTTCAGCAGGCCGATGCCGGCCTCTGCGGTTGCGGCGTTCCTTGCCGACCAGCAGCGGGCCTTACCTGCCCTGGCGCTGGCAGCGGGCCGGTTCTGACTCCAGGTGAGATCGTTCCTATCGTGTCCCGAACAGCCGATCTCCGGCATCTCCGAGGCCAGGCCGGATATAGCCGTGGCTGTCCAGCTCGCGATCTATTGCCGCCGTGATGATTTTCACGTCGGCATGTGCCGCGGTCAGGGTGGCAAGCCCCTCCGGCGCCGACAGCAGGCAGACGAAGGTGATCCGACTCGCCCCCGCCTGCTTCAGCCGGTCGATGGCGGCAACCGCGGAATGGCCGGTAGCGAGCATCGGATCGACGACGATGCAGTCTCGCTCGGCAAGATCGTCGGGCAGCTTGATGTAGTATTCCACCGGCGCCAGCGTGGCCGCGTCACGATACAGGCCGATATGGCCGACCCTCGCTGCCGGAACGAGATCCAGCATGCCGTCGAGAATTCCGTTGCCGGCGCGCAGGATCGACACGAAGCACAGCTTCTTGCCCGACAGATGCAGCGCCGTCATCGGCTCCAGCGGGGTTTCGATGCGGACCGGCTCGAGCTTCAGGTCGCGCGTCGCCTCGTACGCCATCAGCAGGCTGATCTCGCGTGTCAGGCGGCGGAAATCTGCGGTCGACGTGCTCGCCTGACGCAGCAGGGTCAGCTTGTGCTGCACCAGCGGATGCTCGAGCACGACCACCGACGGAAACCGTGCGGGCAGCGCCACCCCGGGGGGCGGCAGATCGGGCGGGACAGTCTCCATGTCACCCCGTCTAGCAGCCCTGCACGAATTTTCCAGCACCGGTTGCCGGAACCGGGGAAACTCCTGCACGATGCGCTACGACAGGCTGGCTTCGAGGCAACGGGTGCAGGCATTTGCAGGAACGCGACGGGCTTGGCTCGCCGCGGTGTGGATCGGTGTGTCGAGCATCGGACTGGGTGGCTGCTCCTCGTTGCTGACGCAGGGCGCATCGGCAGGAGCCGGCGTTGCGGGTGCCGGGGTCGCCAACGCGATCACCAGCAATGCGGCGGTCACCACCGGGATCGGCCTCGGCGCGCAGGCGGTGGCGTCGGCCGCCGTGCAGGCGCTGGAACGCACCGTGCATCACGCCGAGCAGCAGCAGATCGCTTTGGCGGCGGGCCCGTTGCCGGTCGGCGCCAGCACGCCGTGGCGCGTGCAGCACGACATCCCGATCGAGGCGGACGAGCATGGCCAGGTCGCGGTGGTGCGGCTGATCGGCTCCGATGCCGCAGGCATGCAGTGCAAGGAGATCGTGTTCTCGGTCGACCACACGGTGAAGCATCAGCCGGCACCGCGTTTCTACACCGCCTCCGTGTGCCAGGACGGCGGAACCTGGAACTGGGCGACCGCGGAGCCCGCGACCGCGCGGTGGGGTGCCCTGCAGTGAGTCGGCGGCGTCGGCCCGACTCGGCGCTGCTCGCCCCGGCCCTGCTGGGGGTGTTGGCGTTGGCCGGCTGCCAATCGGTCGGGGCCGGTGCCGGTGCCATCGCCGGGATCGCCACGGGCGCCGCGACGGTCAATCCGCTGGTGGGCACCGCGGTCGGGCTGGGCACCCAGGCGGCGGTGAATGCCCTCGTGATGTATATCGCCCGCAGCCAGCAGGCCGACCAGCAGGACACCATCGCGGCTTCGGCTGGCAAGCTTCCCCTCGGTGGTGCGACCGAGTGGAAGATCACCCACGTGCTGCCGTTCGGTGACGCACACGGCACCCTGCGTGTCGCGGATACGATCCCCAATCCGCTGGCCGACTGCCGTGAGATCGTGTTCACCGTGGTCAGCGGACACCGGCAAGCCGACTACGTCACCACCGAGTGCGCGGCGAAGGGGTCGGCCCGTTGGCGCTGGGCACAGGCGGAACCGGCCACCGACCGCTGGGGCTTCCTGCAGTAGCGGCCGCCCCTCCGTCCGCAAGCGTCCAGGTCAGGCCTTCGCGGGCTCGAACGAGAGCGAGACGCCGTTCATGCAGTAGCGGTCGCCGGTCGGGTTCGGTCCGTCCGGAAACACGTGGCCGAGGTGGCTCTTGCACTTGGCACAATGCGCCTCGACGCGGCGCATGCCGTGGCTGGTGTCCACCGAGTTTTCCACCGCGCCTTCGAGCGGGGCAAAGAAGCTCGGCCAGCCGCTGCCGCTCTCGTACTTCGTGGCCGAGCTGAACAGCGGCGTGTCGCAGACGGCGCAGTGGAACAGCCCGTCGCGCTTCTCGTAGTTCAACGGGCTGGTGCCGGCGCGCTCGGTGCCATGCTCGCGCAGCACATAGAACTGCTCCGGCGTCAGGCGCTGCCGCAGCGTCTCGTCGTCGAAAACTTCGGTCGGGCTGGACGTGTCGGATGCGGGCTTGGCGGTGCTGCTCATGATGGTTCCTCGAAGCGTCGTTTCGCACCTGCAAATTGGGCGTCGCGGCGATCCGCGCAACCCGGCAGCGGCGGCTGCGCTGTCCTGTACGTGACGCTCTGGGAGACGATGATGGACGACGACGACAGCAAGACCGTTCCACCCGAGACCGGGACGGCCGAAACGGCGCAAGGCGTGCCGGTGCACCACAAGGTCCGCGAGGAGAAGGTCGACGACGCCGTCGAGGACACCTTCCCGGCCAGCGACCCGCCGTCCGTCGGAGGCAGCACCGGCCCCAACGACTGATCCGGGTCGGTTCGCAGCCTGGAGGTTTGGTGGCACACTTGGGGTCAGGTCGCGGGCGTCGTGCCCGGACCGGCCCCGGCCTGATTGCCCGGGCCACACTGCCAGGAGAGTGCCATGCTGCCGCCAGACCCCACCGCCATGGCGCCTCGACCGGTCATGCTGGTGATCCTCGACGGGTTCGGCTGGCGCGAGGACAGCACCGAGAACGCCGTCGCACAGGCCAATACGCCGACCTTCGACCGCCTCTGGAGCCACGGACCGCGCGCCTTCCTGCGCACCTGCGGTTACGACGTCGGACTGCCTCAGGGCCAGATGGGCAACTCCGAGGTCGGCCACCTCAATATCGGCGCCGGCCGCGTGGTGATGCAGGAGTTGCCGCGCATCACCGCCGCAGCCGAGGACGGGTCACTGGCCCACCTGCCGGGGCTGCAGTCCCTGATCACGTCGCTGCGGGCGTCGGGCGGCACGGCTCACCTCATGGGCCTGGTTTCGCCCGGAGGCGTGCACGCCCACCAGGACCATGCCGCGGCACTCGCCCACATCCTGGTGCAGGCCGGCGTTCCTGTGGCGTTCCACATCTTCACCGACGGGCGCGACACCCCGCCACAATCCGCTCGCGAATACGTTGCCGCCCTCCGCCACGCCCTGCCGCCACAGGTTCAGCTCGCCACCATCTCGGGCCGCTACTACGCGATGGACCGGGACCGGCGCTGGGAGCGGGTGCAGCTTGCCTACAACGCGATCGTGTCGGCGCACGGCCCGCGCGAGCAGGACCCCGACACGGTGCTAGAGGCCGCCTACGCCGCCGGCATCACCGACGAGTTCGTGTTGCCGACGGTGCTGCACGGCTTCGACGGCATCCAGGACGGCGACGGCATCGTGTCGTTCAACTTCCGCGCCGACCGCATCCGCCAGCTGCTGAACGCCATCCTCGACACCGACTTCACCGGGTTCGAGCGCCCCAGGCCGCCGAAGATCTGCGGCGTCGTCGCCATGACCCGCTACAGCGACGACCTGGCCGACCGCCTCATGGTGCTGTTCCCGCCGCAGAGCCTGGACGACCTGCTCGGCGAGGTGGTGTCGCGCGCCGGCCGGCGGCAGCTGCGCATGGCGGAAACCGAGAAATTCCCACACGTCACCTACTTCCTGAATGGCGGCCGCGAGGCGCTGCTGCCGGGCGAGGACCGCATCATGGTACCCTCGCCCAAGGTCGCGACCTACGACCTGCAGCCGGAAATGTCGGCGCCGGAGCTGACCGACAAGGCGGTGGCAGCCATCGCATCCGGCACCTACGACCTGATCGTGCTGAACTACGCCAACCCCGACATGGTCGGGCATACGGGTGACCTGAAGGCGGCGATCAAGGCGGTGGAGACCGTCGATACCGGGCTGGGCCGGCTGGTGGCTGCCGTCGAGGCGCAGGGTGGCGTGCTGCTGGCCACCGCCGATCATGGCAACTGCGAGATGATGCGCGATCCCACCACCGGCGAGCCGCACACCGCGCACACCCTGAACGTGGTCCCGCTGGTGCTGACCGGCCAGCATGCGTTGCCGCATAATGCGCGCCTGGCGGATGGCCGTCTCGCCGACCTGGCGCCGACGCTGCTGGCGCTGATGGGGCTGGAGCAGCCGGTGTTGATGACCGGGCGCTCGCTGCTCGACGGCGGCTGAACCCAGGTCCCAGGGCTAACTCCTCATCACGCCTCGGCAATGCGCGTCGCACGGCTGGTCCGGGTCTGCTGCCTGCTCATGACCATGCTGCCACTCGGTGCCGTGCCGGCGTTCCCTGCACATGCGCCGCAGGACCATCCGGGCCGATCCGTTCGCCCCCGGGTGGGCAGGCCTCCCCAGCCCCTCGGGGATCATGCCGCGACGACCGCCCGCCTGCAGCAGCAGCGCCGGCTCCTTGCGACCCAGCGACTCGCGGCTCGGGCAATCGCGGCGGCGGCGGCGAACCAGCTGGCGGCGGCGAGGCTGCGTGCCGAGCAGGATCGTGCCCGCGCGCGTGCCTTGTCGGCGGCGACGGTGCAGGCGGCGAGCCGGGTGCAGCAGACCGAGCGCAACGCAGCCGATGCCGGAGACCGCGTCCACGCCCTCGACGCCCAGGCCGACGTCGCACGTCGGGCCTTGGCGGCCGATGCGGCGGCGCTGGCTCCATTGCTGCCGGTGATCGAGCGGCTGTCGCTGTATCCGTCGGAAACGCTGCTGGCCGCACCTGTCGGGCCGGATGACGCCCTGACCGGGCTGATGGTCCTGCGCGGCCTCGGGGTGGAGCTCGAGCGCCGCGCCCGGAGCCTGCGCGACGAGCAGGCCAGGCTGGCAGCCCTCGGCGTGCAGCTCGATGATGAGCAGGCGCGGCTGTCGGCGCTGCAGCAGCACCAGGCCGAGCAGCAGGCCCAGGTGGCTGCCCGGGCACAGGCGGCGCAGGCGGTGCAGCTGGCCTCGCGGGCGGCGGCGGACCAGGCGGCACGCACGGCCGCCGACGCCGCGGCACGCGCCACCACCCTCGGCGACGCGGTCGCACGCATCGAGGCGGCCGAGGCAGCGGCGGAGGCACGCTTCCAGCAGCAGGCGTCGGCGGCCGAGGCTGCGCGACGCCCCGACGATGCCAGGCGGGCACGTGACGATGCGGCAAGCCTGGCGGTGCCTGCGGGACCGGGCCTGGCCCCGGCCGGCAGCGCGTCCGGCAGCGCGTCTGGCAGCGCGTCTGGCAGCAAGGCGGAAAACACCTCGCCGGGAAACGCCCCCGGGACCGCGCCGGTCGCCGGGCGCTTGGTGCAGTCGTTCGGGGCACGCACGGATGCCGGGCCGGCCACCGGCGTCACCTACGCGCCGGCCGCCCTGGCCACGGTGACGGCGCCGTGCTCCGGCCGGATCGACTTCGCCGGGCCGTTCCGCTCCTACGGCCACATGCTGATCCTGGATTGCGGCCACGAGTATCGCTTCGTGCTGGCCGGCCTCGACCGGCTCGACGTGGCGATCGGCCAGACCCTTGCCCGTGGTGCCGCGGTCGGTCGGATGCCCGCCTCCGGTGTCACCGGGGGTGCCGCGCTGTATGTGCAGCTGCGACACGGCGACGCGACGATCGATCCCGCGCGGTTTTTGCTGGGGACACGTTAAGTGTAATGTCATCGAAAGGTGCCAGAACGGCTGGTACCGCCACAATGGCGGCTTCCGTGAGCTTGCCTTGCAGGCTGTCCGCCCCCTTGTTCTCTCCACACCGGTCGGTCCCGGTTCACCGTACGGTTCCATCCATATCCCCGGTGCGTCCGTTGGCACCCCTGGAGACAGCACCGCATGACGTTGCGAAATGGCCTGTTGCTCGGCACCGCCTTCCTGGTCGGCGTCGTTGCGGGCCCCGAGATCGGGCGGGTCGCACGCCACCAGGCGACCTTCGGCTCCGCCCTCGCCCAGGACGTGCAGCAGAATACCGCCGGCACCTCGGCCACGAGCGCCAGCGGCCACGCCGAGACGTACCGGCTGCTGACGCTGTTCGGCGACGTGTTCGAACGGGTGCGCGCCGACTACGTGCAGCCGGTCACCGATCGCGACCTGATCAACAACGCGCTGAACGGCATGCTGACCGGGCTCGACCCGCACAGCTCGTACATGACCGCCAAGCAGTTCGCCGACATGCAGGTGCAGACCTCGGGCCATTTCGGCGGCCTTGGGCTGGAGGTCACCTCCGACGCCGGGCTGATCAAGGTGATGACGCCGATGGACGGCACGCCGGCCTACCGCGCCGGCATGAAGACCGGCGACTACATCATCTCGATCAACGGCAAGAGCCTGGACGGAATCGACCTGAACGACGCCGTCGACCGGATGCGCGGCGCGCCCGACACCAAGATCACGCTGACCATCAAGCGCCCCGGCAAGGACAAGCCGTACGACGTCACCATGACCCGCGAGATCATCCACATCCAGGTGATCCGCTCGGCGCTGTACGGCAAGGTCGCCTATATCCGCATGGCCTCGTTCGACGAGGACACCGAAAGCGGCATGCGCGACGCCTTCGAAAAGATGAAGAAGCAGGCCGGCGGCAAGCTCGACGGCGTCATCCTCGACCTGCGCAACGATCCGGGCGGCCTGCTCGACCAGGCGGTGGCGGTGTGTGACGACTTCATCACCTCAGGCGAGGTGGTCTCCACCCGCGCCCGCCATCCCGAGGACAGCCAGCGCATGAACGCGCACGGCACCGACATCACCGACGGCCTGCCGCTGGTGGTGCTGACCAACGAGGGTTCGGCCTCGGCCAGCGAGATCGTCGCCGGCGCGCTGCAGGACCACCATCGGTCCATCACCCTCGGCACGCGATCGTTCGGCAAGGGCTCGGTGCAGACGGTGATCCCGCTGTCGGGCGACAACGGCGCCATCCGGCTGACCACGGCGCGCTACTACACGCCGTCCGGCCGCTCGATCCAGGGCCTCGGCATCACCCCCGACATCAAGGTGCGCGAGAGCCGCGAGGACGACAGCAAGTTCATGCTGCGCGAAGGCGATCTCGCCCACATCATCAAGAACGAGGGCGGCACGCAGACGCCGGCCGCGCCGCGCACCGACCTGCCGGCGATCGCCAAGTCGATCCCCGACGAGCCGCCTGCGAACTGGCCCACCTTCGATCCGACCAAACCCGGCACCGACTTCCAGCTGCAGCAAGGCCTGAAGGTGGTCAACGCGATGTCGGCAGGCCAAGCCGCGCCCGCCGCCAGCACCCAGCACGCCGGCTCCCCCTGACATGCGTGCGGCCGGCATGCATCCGGCTGGTCGCGCGCTCATCGCCGGCTGGGCGACGCTGCTGCTGCTGAGCGGTGGTGGCGCCCTGCTGCTGCAGGAACTGGGCGCGCCCCATCCGCGGGCGCCAAAGGCGGTAATCGCCGGCAGTCAGCCCTTGCCGCCGAAATCCACGCAGGAACCGACCACTCCCGCTGCCGGCGTGGGGGCGACGCCCTTGCCCGCGGTCGCCTCGATCCCGGTCGCGTTGGCCAAACCCGACCTTGCTCTGCTCGAGCCTGCGCCGGATTATCCCGACCGCATGCTGCCACGCATCGCCGACGACGGGCGCCGCCCCGCGCAGGTCTATGCCGCCCATCCGGGAGCGCCCCCGCATGGTCAGATCGTGGCGATCCTGATCGAGGGGCTGGGCCTGTCGGACGCGATCAGCCACACCGCGATCGACAGCCTGCCCGCCGCCATCTCGCTCGGCTTCTCACCCTACGCGGTGGCCTTCGATCATCCGCCCGGCCCGGTGCGCGACCAGTCCGGCGTGTCGACACTGGCCGAGGCCGCGCGGCTTGTCGGCCACGAGACCCTGCTGTCGCTGCCGATGGAACCCGCCGGCAGCCCGCTCGACGATGAGGGCCCGCAGGCGCTCAGCACCACCCTCGCCTTCGACCAGGACCGCCGCGCGCTGCAATGGACGCTGTCGCGGCTGCAGGGCTATGTCGGCGTGACCAACGCGCTGAGCGGCCTGCGCGGCGACCGGTTCGCCAATTCGGGTGCCTTCGGGATCGTCGCCGGGGCGCTGTCCTCGCGCGGACTGATCTATGTCGATGCCGGAACCGGTCCGCATGCCGGTCCGGTGGTTCCGATGCCGGACTCGGTGCATGCCGACCTGACGCTCGACTCCGAGCCGGATGCCGCCGACATCGAGGCGCGGCTGTCCCGGCTGGAGCAACTCGCCGTGTCGCAAGGCAGCGCGCTCGGCATCGCCGGACCGCTCAGGCCGGTCACCATCGCGCGGCTGGCCGCCTGGAGCCGGCATCTCGGCGATCGCGGCATCACCCTGGTGCCGGTCACCGTGCTGCTCAGCTGGCGGCAGCACCGACCGGATGCCGCGGCGCCGAAAGCCATCCCCGTCACTGCCGGAAGCCCGTCATGAGCGACGCGTTCAGCCATCTCCCGTACCGCCCGAATGTCGGCGCGGCGCTGTTCAACCGCGACGGCCTGGTGCTGGTGGCGCGCCGGGCCGACCTGCCCAATGCCGAGGGTGCGCCGGGCGTCTGGCAGCTGCCGCAGGGTGGCATTGATGCCGACGAGGATCCGGCCGTGGCGGTGCTGCGCGAGCTCCGCGAGGAGGTCGGCACCGACAATGCGGAGATCCTCGGCTATCACCCGGACTGGCTGAGCTACGACCTGCCGCCGCATCTGCTCGGACGTGCGCTCGGCGGCCGGTATCGCGGCCAGCGGCAGCGCTGGTTCGCCCTGCGGTTCCTGGGCGAGGATAGCGAGATCCGCCTCGACCTGGATCCGCATCCGGAGTTCGACGCCTGGAAGTGGGCGCCGCTCGAGACCCTGCCGACGCTCGAGGTCGGCTTCAAGCAGGCCACCTACGCCATCCTGGCGGTCTCGTTCGCCCCTTACGCGATGCCGCTGCAGGGCTCGTGATCGTGCTGCGCCGCGTGTCCCCCCGGGCCCGGACCTTCCTCCTGAACGCCGGATAAAGCGTCGCCGGGCCCGCCCATCACGCCCGGCTCCCTGCTATGCAGGGGGCTGCGGGACACGAGCGGGAACAGCGTCATGGATCTTCCGGATAGCCCGGCCAGGATCGGGGCAGCGACTGGCAGCGTCCGCCAGGGCGTCGTGCTGGCGTTCCTCGCCTTCGTCTTCTACTCGCTGAGCGATGCGTCGGTGAAGCTGCTGCGCGGGGCCCTGCCGCCGTTCGAGCTGGTGTTCCTGGGTGCGCTGCTGGGCGTTCTCGTGGTGCCGCTGGTCAAGCGGCCGGACGAGCGCTGGAGCGATCTGCTGCGGGCCAGCTCCCGCCTGATGTGGTGCCTGCGTGCGGTCGCCGCGGTGGCCAGCTCGGTGTTCTCGGTGATCGCCTTCACCCGGCTGTCGATGGCCGAGGCGATGGCGCTGCTGTTCCTGATGCCGGCCTTCGTGACCATCCTGTCGGTGCTGTTCCTGCACGAGGCGGTCGGCTGGCGACGCTGGTCGGCGGTGGTGACCGGCTTCGCGGGCGTGCTGATCGTGCTGCGGCCCGGGCTCGAGCCGTTCACCTTCGGCCACCTGTCGGCGATTCTGGGCGCATTCTCTGCGGCGGTGACCATCGTCATCCTGCGCAAGCTCGGGCCCACGGAGAAGCGCATCTCGCTGTACGGCGCCGGCCTGGTCGGGCCGATCGTGGCGAGCTTCGTCATCGCCAGCCCGCATCTGCTGCTGCCCACGCCACGGCAGTGGCTGTTCGTGCTCGGCTATGGCGTGCTGGCGGCGTTCGCCAACGTGCTGCTGATGTTCGCCTCCGAGCGCGCGCCGGCAAGCCAGGTGGCCCCGCAGCAATACAGCCAGATGCTGTGGGCGATCGGTCTCGATGCGGCTTTGTTCGACATCGGCATCGATCTGCCGATGATCCTGGGCTCGCTGGTGATCATCGGCTCCGGACTGTTCACCTTCGAGCGCGAGCGTGTACGCAAGCCGCGCTGGTGGAGCCGCGTCCTGCTGATCCGCACCCGATGATGGCTTCCGTTACAGCCGTCACGGATCGTGACAGCAACCCGCTTCCGGTCGCGGTGTTGCAGCGCCATGCAGGGTGCCGACAAGGTCAATGACGAACTCGAGGTCGGATACGACGAGACGTTCGAGAGGCGATGGAGCCATGCCGAACGAAGCGGCTACGTCGTCATGCTGGTCTTGGTGGCGGCGGGAATTGCCGGACTGTTCGGGCGCGGGCCATTCAGCCACCGCACCGTAAGCTCGCCCGCCTCCGGCCTGGCGGTCGATTTCGAGCCGGTGGCGCGATCACAATGCGACACCCAGGTGACGTTCCATATCAAGAACGATACCGCCGCGACGACGATCGACCTGTTCCTGGACAACCACCTGGTCGAGCCGATGGGATTGCACCAGGTCCTGCCACAACCGGTGGTGTCGCAGACCGCGCCCGACGGCCTGCGCCTGAGCATCGCGGTGCCGGCCTACAGCCACGACACCGAGCTGCGCGTCATGCTCATGCCGGACGTGATCGGGCCGGTGCACATGGTCGCCCATCTGCAGGGACATCCGGTGCTGCGCTGGACGCAGTTCGTCGTGCCATGAGGCCGGGTGCGATAAGGCCCTTTGCAAGAAGGCGGGGCCCATGACCGTCATCATTCACGCCGCGGTGGCCTACCTGGTGCTGCTGCTGGCGGTGCGGCTGATCGGCCGGCGCATGGCCAGCATGATGGCGCCGTTCGACATCGTCGTGTTGTTCCTGTTCGGCGGCGCGCTGATGTCGGCCGTTCTGGGCAACGACCATTCGATGGTGGCAGCCATCAGCGTGGTGTTCACCATTGGCCTGATGCATATCGGCGTGTCGGCACTGAAGCGCCGGTCGCCGCGGTTCGGGCGCGTCGTCGATGGCACCCCGGTCATCATCTACGAGCGCGGCGAATGGCATCAGGACCGCATGCGCGACCTGCGCATGCTGGAGAGCGACGTGATGGCGGCGGTGCGCCAGAACGGCCTGATGCGGCTCGAGCAGGTGCGCTACGCGATCGTCGAGCGCGACGGCAAGGTCTCGATCATCCCCGAGGGCGACGACTGAGCCCGGTCAGTGTCCGCCGCCCCCAGGCTTCTTGCCACCGGTCACCCCCGGCTTCAGCAGCAGGCAGAACGGCACCACGGTGAAGGCGATCAGCGAGAACAGCAGGAAGCAGTCGTTGTAGGCCAGCACGGACGCCTGGGTGATGAATTGCCGGTGCAGCTGGTTCATCGCGGCCCCGTGGATCGAGGCAGCCGGGCGACCGAGCCGGCGCAGCACGGTTTCGGCGTGGTTCAGGTAGGCGTTGTACGGCTGGTGGAACGGCGTCATCAAGGTGCCGAGATGCGCCTCGCGGATCTGCGTCCGGTCGGTGACCAGCGACGTGCTGGCGGAAATGCCGATCGCGCCGAACACGTTGCGGAACATGCTGAACAGCGCTGACGCGTCGCCGTTCAGCTCGCGCGGCAAGGTGAGATAGGCCACCGTGCTGATCGGCACGAACAAGAATCCCAATGCCGCGGTCTGCGACAACCGGTACCAGACCAGGTGCTTGAAGTCGATCTGCAGCACCAGGTGCGAGGAATAGATCAGCGAGGCGCCCATGATCGCGAAGCCGGTGGCGATGATGTAGCGGGCCTGGATGCGCTTCATCGCCATGTTGATGAAGGGGATGATTATGATGATGCCGAGGCCGCCCGGCGACAGGATCAACCCGGCCCAGGTCGCGGTATAGCCGATCACCTGCTGGGCGAATTGCGGGATCAGGATGGCGCTCGAATACAGCACCACGCCGACCACTCCGATCAGCCCTGCGCCGATGGCGAAATTGCGGTCGGCGAACACCCGCAGATCGACAGCCGGACGCTTCGCGGTCAGCAGCCAGCCGATCGCGCCGACGATGCCGATCGCGGCCAGCACGGCCAGGATGCGGATGAACGGCGAGCCGAACCAGTCATCGTCCTCGCCGCGATCCATCATCACCTCGAGGCAGCCGAGCCCGATGGTGATGAGCGCCAGCCCGATCACGTCGACCGGGGTCTTGCGCATCTTCGCCCAGGGCGGATCCTCGACCAGCGCGCCAACCGCCAGCACCGCGAAGATGCCGACCGGGACGTTGATGAAGAACACCCACCGCCAGGAGAAATTGTCGGTGATGTAGCCGCCCAGCGTCGGGCCCAGCACCGGGGCGACGATGGTGGCGATGGCGGTGATCGCGAAGGCGCCGCCGCGCTTGGCCGGCGGAAAGGTGTCCAGGATGATGGATTGCTGGTTCGGCTGCAGCCCGCCGCCGAACAGCCCCTGGAACAGCCGGAACACGATCAGCTGCGGCAGGCTGGTGGCGACCCCGCACAGGAACGAAAACACCGTGAACATCGCGATGCAGATCATGAAGTAGCGCTTGCGACCGAGCCTGCGGCCGAGCCAGCCGGAGATCGTCAGCACGATGCCGTTCGCCGCGAGGTACGAGGTGAGCGCCCAGCTGGCGTCGTCGTACGAGGTCGAGAGATCACCGGCGATATGCGGCAGCGACACGTTCACGATGGTGGTGTCGAGGATCTCCATGAACGCCGCGAGGGTGACGACAACGGCGATCAGCCACGGATTGCCTTTCGGCTTCCAGTCGGCGCCGGCGCCCGCCTTTGCCCCCGCCGGCTTCGCCGAACCGCTCATTTCACGTCCACCGTCGGCTCCACCGAGATCCCGATCGGCAGCGGCGTCAGCGGGTCCAGCCCGTCATCGATGATTACCTTGACCGGCACGCGCTGCACGATCTTGACGAAGTTGCCGGTGGCGTTCTCCGCCGGGAAGGTGCTGAAGGCGGCGCCGGAGCCCAGCTGGATGCTGTCGATATGGCCGCGCAGCTTCAGCTGAGGGTAGGCATCGACCGAGATCCGCACCGGCTGCCCGGGCCGGATGCGGGTGATCTGGGTCTCCTTGAAGTTGGCCGAGATCCAGACATCGGGCTCGACGATCGAGAACAGCGCCTGGCCGCTCGTGACGTAGTTCCCGCGCTCGATGTTGCGCTGGGCGACCCAGCCGTCGTTCGGCGCTCTGATCACGGTCCAGCCGAGATTGAGATCAGCCTGCTCGAGCTGCGCCTGTGCCTGTTCCAGCGATGCCGATTGCTGCGTCACGCGGGTCTGCTGGGTGCCGATATTGGACTGCACCGGGCTCGCCTGCTGCAGCGCGCCCTGCGCCTGCAGGACCTGCGCCTTGGCCTGGTCCAGGGCAGCGGTGGAGTAGTCGACCTGCTGCTGCGAGGTCGCGGCGCGCTCGATGCTGTGCTCGCGCTTGTAGTCGGTCTCGGCGCGGAATTCCGCCGCCTGCGCCAGTGCCAGCTGACCCTGGGCCTGCTTCAGCTGACCGGGGAAGCTCTGCTTCGACACCTCGACGGAGTACTTCGCACCCTCGAGCTGGCCCTTCGCCTGGTCGAGCGTCGCCTGCGCCTGATCATGCGCGGCCTGGTAGTCGCGCGGATCGATGCGCGCCAGCACTTGCCCCTGATGCACGTATTCGTTGTCGTTGACGTCGAGCTCGGTCACGTAGCCGGCGACATGCGGGGCGATCGTCAGGGTGCGGCCCGAGGTGAAGGCGTCGTCGGTGCTCTCCTCGTTGCGCGTGCTCCACCAGAAATAGACGCCGCCCACGACCAGCACGACCAGGAACAGGAACAGCCCGATCTTCACATACGGCTTGGCCGCATTGCGATCCTCGTCCCGCTTCGCTTCCTTCTTGTCGGCCTCCTGCTTGTCGGCGTCCTGCTTGTCGGCGTCCTGCTTTCCGCCGTCCTGCTTGCCGCCTTCCTGCGTTTCGGCATCCTGCTTTCCGGCAGTCCGGGCCCGGCTATCCTGCCCGCCGCCCTGCCGGTCGTTTTCGGTGTCGTGGCCGCCATCTTGCTGCCGGTCGTCTTCAGCCATCCTGCCCCCGGGCGCCTGTCGCGGCCGCGCTGCCGCTGACCGATCGGTCAATCTTGCATGTGCGGCTCCGAGCGGCAACGCGGGCTTCCCGGGCGACCTCCCGGAAGCACTCCGAACATGGCATCACGCGATTGTGCTGTTACCTCCAGCCCGGCGGTGGCGCACGGAAATTGCCCGGGTTTCGCCGGGCCGGCTTTATGACCATCACATGACATGCGGGCTGCTGTAACACTCGGCACGGAGCGTTACGCAACACTCCGGGACAATTCCGGCCCGCACCTGCGAGACGGCGTGCCGGTTGGAGGAGCTGTCGACTGACCTTGGAACAGGCCATCACGCCAGGCGACCGCGCCCATCCAGGCCGACCCGGTGCGTTTCGCGGACTGACCGGACGCCTTGCCGAAGCCGCCACGCCGGCGACCCTGGCGCGACTGTTCAGCCGCCAGTCGGGGATCGTGCCCAAGCTCGTGCTTGCGGCGGGCGCAAGCTACCTGTTCCTCCCGTTCGACCTGATCCCGGATCGGCTCGGCCTGGTCGGCCATCTGGACGATACCGGCTTCCTGACGCTGGGACTGGTCGGAGCGCTGCTGCTGGCGGTGCCAGGCCGCAACGTCGTGGCCGAGGCGAAACCGGCCCGGCTGCGCGTCCAGGGTCCCCCGGGGTCGAGCCTCCTTCGGCATGCGGTGCGCAGCGTGGGCTGGCGCGTCCTCCGGGCGGTGGTTGCCGGCTGGCCCGGGCAGCTTGTGCTGCGCACGATCCTCGGGCGCTGGCCGGACGCGTCCGAGCAGGCGGAATTCGTGCGCGGCCTGCAGGCCACCTCGCACGCCCTGCCGCCGCTGCTGCGTGCCGCCGCATACGTTCCGGCAGCGCGTCCGATGATCAGCCGCAGCATGCTGCTGGGCGCCACGACCGACGCCGACGCAGGCCCGGCACTCAGCCCGGCGCAGATGATGGGCAACCCGCTCACCCTCTGGCGCGGCCCCAAGGTTCGGTTCCTGCACCTGGAAAAAACCGCCGGCTCGTCGCTCATCAGCGTGCTGGCGGCACAGTTCCACCCGCTGCAGATCCACTCCAACACCGACCGGCGGCATGCACCGGTGCGCTCCCTCACCGAGACCAGGGCGCTCGCCGAGGCGCATCGGCGGGCGGATGTGGTGTGGGGCCATTACGACCTGCCGACGATGCGACGGCTCGATCGCGGCGAGCGCTGCTTCACCTTCTGCCTGCTGCGCGACCCCGCACCGCGGATCCTGTCGCTGTATTATTTCTGGCGGGCCAACCAGGACGAGCAGTCGACAGGCCTGAGTTTCGCGCGCAGCAACGGGCTGCTGGCATTCCTGCAGGCGGACGATCCGGGCATCCGCAACGATATCGACAACATGTATGTCCGCCGGCTGACCGGCCTGTCCGCCACACGATCCGGCGATCCGGTGGCGGACGCGCCGGACGCAGCCCTGGCCGCGGCCCTCGAGGCTCTGGACGGCATGGATTTCGTGGGGTTGTCCGGGCGCCTCGGCGAGAGCCTGTCGGTGCTCGGCCACCTGCTCGGCTTCACCCCGCCGCCGCGCACGCCCGAGATCAACGTGATGGCGAACGTCGAGCGCAACGTGCTGCTGCCGGTGCGGCCCATCGTCCGCGAGCCACTCACGCCGGACATCACGGCCGAGCTGGACCGCCTTACCCGTCTCGACATGGTTCTGTACCGGCACGCCGAGCGCCGCTTCCAGTCCCAGCTCGCGGCACCCGCCGGCACGCTCGGCCGGACGGGTTCCGCAGGCTGAACCCGGACTGACGGGGCGGCCGTGCTGACCGCCCCACGCGCCGCTCGACCTGCAGGCGATGCGGCAAGCTCGGCGGGCGACGACCGGCCGGACCAGGCGCGTCTGCAGCGCCAGCGAGATGCCACCGAGGCCGCTGGCCGGTGCAGACGGAACGTCGAGTTCCATCGCTGTCGGAGCTGCGGACGGGCTGGCTCACGCACCGGACATGACCCGGCGCGGCATACGACCGCATGGCGATCAACGGTCGCCTGCTCGACCCGGCCGATAGCGCCGGCGTTCCGGCGGGCCAGTGCGCCGGATCGCCCCAGCGAATGCGGTCCGCCGCGGGATCAGCCCAGGGCCAGGCCCTGGGTGCGGACCAGGCGGGCGTAGAGTCCGTCCTCGGCCATCAGTTCGGCGTGGGTGCCGCACTCGATCGCGCGCCCGTCCGCCATCGCCACCACGAGGTCGGCCGAGCGCACCGTCGAGAGGCGGTGGGCGACGACGATGGTGGTGCGGCCGCGCCTGAGGGTCGCCAGCGCGTCCTGCACCACGGCCTCGCTTTCGGTATCGAGCGCGCTGGTCGCCTCGTCGAGCAGCAGCAGCCGCGGATCGCGCAGCAGCGCCCGTGCCAGCGCCACACGCTGCCGCTGCCCGCCGGACAGCCGCTGCCCTCCGGGACCGACGCGGGTCTCGAACCCCTCCGGCAGGGCAAGGATGAAATCCTCGGCCGCCGCCGCCCGAGCGGCCGCCCATATTGCCTGGTCGTCGGCATCGGGGCGGCCCATGCGGATGTTGCTGGCGATGCTGGTGTCGAACAGCAGCGTGTCCTGGCTGACATAGGCGATGGCGTCGCGCAGCGCCGACAGCTGCAGCTCGCGGAGGTCGACCCCATCCAGCAGGATGCGGCCGCCGGCCACGTCGTGCAGGCGCGGGATCAGCGACAGCGCGGTCGACTTGCCGGCACCCGAGGGACCGACCAGCGCCACCGTCAGGCCAGGCTCGGCGGTGAAGCTCAGGTCATGCAGCCCGGTGCGGCCATCGGGATAGCGGAACGACACGTTCTCGAACACCAGCCGTCCACGCCCGGCGGGCAGCGGACAGGCGTCCGGTGTCTCGCGCACCCCGGCCGGCTCGTCGATCACGCCGAAAATCCGCACCAGCCCGGCCAGGCCCTCCTGCACCGCGGCGTTCAGCGACCCGAGGGCGCGCAGCGGCCGGGCGGCCAGCAGCAGCGCCGCCACGAAGCCGGAGAAGTCGCCGAGCGTGCTGCCGCCCATCGCCGCACGCCAGCCGGCAAAGCCCAGCACCGCCGCCACCGCCGACCCGCCCAGCACCTCCAGCACCGGATCGACGCGCGCACGGCCGCGGGTGATGCGCAGCAGGCTGTTATGCAGCAGGTCGAACGAGCGGTTGGCACGCTCGGCTTCCGCCTGCTCGAGCCTGTACACCCGCACGCTGCGCGCCTGGGCGAAGCTCTCGTTCAGCAGCGTCGCGGTCTGCCCGATCTGCTCCTGCATGCCCCCCGAGGCGCGCCGGATGCGCTTGCCGATGCGCTGGATCGGCAGGGCGGCGATCGGATACAGCAGGCCCGCGATCAGGCTCAGCTCCCAGTCCATGTAGAACATCGAGGCGACCAGCCCGAACACCGTCACGGAGTCGCCGAGCGAGTTCACCGCCCGGATCATCGCCTCGCGGATGGTCACCGCGTCGGTGGTGAAGCGCGCCGCCAGCTGGGCCGGCGCCTCGCGCTCGATGCGGGCGATGTCGGCCTCGATCAGATGCGCGAACATCCGCCCCTGCAGGCCGCGAATGACGATCAGCACCAGATTCTGCACGGCGATGGTCTGGCCGTACTGCGCCGCAGCCTTGGCCGCGGTGATCACCACGACCAGGGCCGGGACCTGGTACAGGATGCGCGGATCGTGCGTCGCGAACATGTCCAGCGCGCGCTGGATCACCAGCGGATACAGCGCGGTCAGCCCGGCCATGGCGACGGTGAGCACCAGTACCGTGGCCAGGCGGGCATGATGCCGCGCCACGTCCTCGCGCCACAGTCGACGCAGCAGCGCCGTGCTGCCAGGTGGCGTCTCGGGCGCGGCAGCCGCTTCCGGGGAGCGGGACGGCTCCGGCGGCCCGGGCTGGACTGCTGCGGGATGGTGGCTTACCGGCGCTGTCGGGAACGGAGCGGTCGCCTGCATGGCCGGAAGGGCGGGCGCGGACGTCATCGGCCGGGCTTACCAGCAGGCGTGCGGATCGACAAACCGGCAGGGGTCCGGCTTCAGCGCCGCAGTCGCGCCAGCCGTTCCAGGCAATCGGCACGGCCGGCAAGACAGCCGCCCTCCCGCCACCACGCCTCGACCTCGCGCAGCATCAGCCCGACCGCAGGCCCGGGTGGCAGTCCGGCCGCCACCGCGTCGCGCCCGGAGAGCGGGAATACCGGCCGCGGCATCGCGTGCAGACGCTCGCGCAGCATCGTCCAGGCTGCCGCGTCACCCTCGCCGGTGTCGCCGCGGTCCGCCTGCACCAGCCAGGTCCGGTCGGCCAGCGCCTGGGCAGGCTCGTCGGCCAGCAATCGCCGCAGCGCGTCCGCGTCCAGCATCGGGTCGGGACGCACGCCGGATGCGAGCGTGGCCAGTCGCCCCGCCTCCTGGTTGGACAACCGAAGCCGCGCCGCCACCCGGTCCGCAGGGCCGCCGAGCGCCGCCAGCCGCAGCACTGGATCGACCGGACCGCCCAGCGCCACCAGTGCCGTGATTCGAGCCAGGCCCTGATCCCTCGACTCGGGAAGCAGCGCCGGCAGCACTCCCAGACGCTGCATGAGCCCAAGCACCTCCAGCGGGTCCGGCAGCTCGAGCAGGCGCCGCAGCTCGGACCACACGCGCTCCGCCGACAGCCGCGACAGCTGCAGAACCGCAGCCGCGATCGCCTGCACCGCCTGGTCGTCGGGCGCCCCGCGTCCGTAGCGCGCCTGGAACCGGAAGAAGCGCAGCACGCGCAGCGCGTCCTCGGCGATGCGTCGATCGGCCTCGCCCACGAACCGCACGCGGCCGGCGGCCAGATCCGCCGCACCACCGAAATAATCGTGCAGCACGCCGTCGCGGCCGAGCGACATCGCATTGATGGTGAAGTCCCGCCGGGCGGCATCCTCCTGCCAGTCATCGGTCCAGGCGACGATCGCATGCCTGCCATCGGTCTCGAGATCGCGGCGCAGGGTGGTGATCTCGTACGGGCGCCGGTCGATCACCGCGGTGACGGTCCCGTGCGCAAGACCGGTCGGCACCACCTTGATGCCACGCTCGTGCAGCCGGGCCTGCGTCTCGTCCGGAGGGAGTGCGGTCGCCATGTCGAGATCGGCGGTCGGACGGTCGGCCAGCAGATCGCGCACCGCGCCACCGACGAGGCGCGCATCAGGCAGGATCGACCATAGCAGCTGCAGCGCGCCGTGCTCCGGCAGGCCGGCGAGCGCGGGCTTCAGCTCGATGATCATCGCCGCTGCGTCCGGGTCAGTCGGACTCGTCGCCGATCTCGTCCGCGCAGGGATCGGGCAGCGGACCGATCGGGAAGAAGCGGTTCTGGCTCCAGACCCCGAGGCAGGGCGCGCCGAGACGCCTCCCCTCCACGGCAAGGGCCACGAGCTCGTAATAGACCGCGCGAGCGATGCGTGCCTGGATCGGCTTGGCGCCGTCGCCCGGGCGGACCGTCAGATAGGGGATCGCCGCCCCCTCGTCGCCGCTGCATGGACACGGCCATTCGACGGATAGTGGGTGCTCGGCGCCGGCGCAGACGATCTCGTCGATGTTGGTGCGGAACGACAGCACCTGGTCACGCCCGTGGCCGCTCCAGTCGAGCTCGACCGCCACGAAGGGGACATCCTCCACCTCGATCTCGCCGCGCTCCACAGGAGTCTCGAGCCGGTAGCGACCTTCGGCGTCACGCCGCAAGACGCTGGCGAAGAGGCAGACCATTGGCTTCCGGCGGATCGGCGTGCCCTGGTAGAGCCAGGTCCCGTCGCGCTGGATCAGGAACGGCAACACGCCGCAATCGCGCTGCGCCGGGCGGCCGGCGCCGGACCGGCAGGCATGTCCAGCCCCGTGCAGGCCGGCGTCCTGCAGCGGCGACATCGGAGTCGCCATGGTCACTCTCGGCGCATCCTGCAGTGCCAGGCTGGGGCGGCGGTCCTGCTTCACGTCGGGATCCTCTGCCTGGCTGGTCGGATTGCGCTGGCATTCGCGTTCCTACGATATAGGAAGCATACCCGGCTTGATGAAACCCCCGGACATGCGAGATTGGCCCGGCGGCTCGATCGGCGTAATCGATCGGTCTCAAGTCCGGGGCGCGATCGATCGGATACGGGGCCGGCGAGAAGCCCGGTCGGGGACCGTTGAAAGAGCCTGGTCGGGGACCGTCGGAAAAGCCCGGTCGGGCACCGGCGACAGAGCCCCGTCGGGCACCGGCACATGAGCCCAGTCGGGCGCGAGGTACGATGACAGGTCCAGACCATCTGCCGGACGGAGCACCGGACTTCGCGGCTGACCCGCACATGTCCATCGGTGCGGCAGGTGCTCCCGCCGATGATCCGGTGGCCGAAGCCGACCGGCTGGCCGCCCGGCTCGGAACCGTGCGCGAGAGCATCGGCCGGGTGATTTTCGGCCAGCAGCAGGTGGTCGCCGAGGTGCTGGTGGCGCTGCTGTCCGGCGGTCATGCGCTGCTGGTGGGCGCGCCCGGGCTCGGCAAGACGCTGCTGGTGGAGACGCTGGGCATCGTGCTCGGGCTCGATGCGCGCCGGGTGCAATTCACCCCCGACCTGATGCCGGCCGACATCACCGGCAGCGAGATCCTCGAGGAGGATGGCAGCGGCCGGCGGGCGTTCCGCTTCGTGAAGGGCCCGGTGTTCTGCCAGCTGCTGATGGCCGACGAGATCAACCGCGCCAGCCCGCGCACCCAGTCGGCGCTGCTGCAGGCGATGCAGGAACACCGGGTCGCGGTGGCGGGCTTCGACCAGCCCTTGCCGTCGCCGTTCCACGTGCTGGCGACGCAGAACCCGATCGAGCAGGAAGGGACCTATCCGCTGCCCGAGGCGCAGCTCGACCGGTTCCTGCTGCAGATCGACCTCGACTATCCGGACGCCAACGCCGAGCGGGCAATGCTGCTCGCCACCACCGGCATTCCGCGCGCTCCCGCCGAGGCGGTGTTCGGTCCGGGCGAGTTGCTGTCGGCGCAGGCGCTGGTGCGACGGCTGCCGGTCGGCGAGCAGGTGCTGGAGGCGATCCTGGCGCTGGTGCGCGGTGCGCGTCCGGAGACCGCATCCGACGAACGCGTGCGACGGTCGCTCGCCTGGGGTCCGGGACCGCGCGCGGCGCAGGCGCTGATGCTGGCGGTACGGGCCCGGGCGCTGCTCGATGGCCGGCTCGCCCCCAGCCTGGAGGATGTCGCAGCGCTGGCGCATCCGGTGCTGCGTCATCGCATGGCGCTGAGTTTCGCTGCCCGCGCCGAGGGTGTGGCGCTGGCCACGATCATCGACGGGCTGACGGCACGCCTGCTCTGAGGCCGGGCGCGATGCGGCTCCCCTCTCCGATCAGCGGGCTTGCGCGGCGTCTGGGCTTCAACCCGGCGGCCGAGGTGGCTGGTCGCACAACCTCCGCGTCGACCGGCCGGGGAGCGCGTGTCGTCGGACCCGAGCGGATGCGGCTCGATGCGGAAGCTCTTGCCGCCCGGCTGCCGGCACTGCTGGCGGAGAGCGACCGGGTCGCAAGCACCGTCGCCCAGGGCGTGCACGGACGTCGACGGGCCGGCAGTGGCGACAGTTTCTGGCAGTACCGCCAGCTGATGCCGGGCGAATCCATCACCCGCATGGACTGGCGCCAGTCCGCCCGCAGCAGCCGCGCCTATGTGCGCGAGACCGAGTGGGAAGCGGCACAGACGGTATGCCTCTGGGTCGATCGCTCTGCCAGCATGGATTGGCGCTCGGACGACCGGCTGACGCGCAAGGGCGAGCGCGCGGAGCTGCTGGCCCTGGCGTTGGCGATCCTGCTGCTGCGCGGCGGCGAGCATGTGCGGCTGATCGACGAGGCCGGCGGCGCGCGCTTCTCCGGTCGCCAGGCGGCGGAGCGGCTGGCCCGGCATCTGCTGCATCCACGCCGCGGCGACGCCGATGGCGGCCCGGCAGGGGGCTGGCCCACCGGCGCCGAGTTGCCGCGACACGCCAGGCTGGTGCTGATCGGCGATTTCCTGGCGCCGCTGCCCGAGATCGAGGTGGCGCTGGCACGGTTCGCAGCGGTGCCGGTCGCGGTGCAGCTGGTGCAGCTGCTCGATCCGGCCGAGCTCGCCCTGCCCTACGCCGGCCGCGTCCGCTTCGAGGGCACCGAGGGCGAGGCGCCGCACCTGGTGCCGCGGGTGCAGGATATCGCCGCAGCCTACGCGGACGTGCTGGAGCAGCATCAGGCCGGGTTGGCCGCGCTGTGTTCCGGTGTCGGATTCGGTCGGCTGCTGACCACCACCGACCAGCCGCCGGCATCGGCATTGCTGGCGCTGCATGAAGCGCTGGGCCGGCCGCATCGGACCGCACCGGGCCTTGCCGCTCCGCCCGGGCTTCCGGCAGCTGATCCGGCGCCCGGCCTGGGAGGGGTGCCGCGTTGATCCTTGCAGCACCGCTCATGCTGCTGGGTCTGCTCGTGCTGCCTGTGCTCTGGTGGCTGCTCCGCGCGCTGCCGCCGGCGCCGCGGGTGCAGTCGTTCCCGGCCATCCGGCTGCTCGAGGGCCTGCAGGCAAGCTTGCGCGAAAGCCGCCGCGCGCCGCCATGGCTGCTGGCGTTGCGGATCGCCGCCGTCCTGCTGCTGGTGCTGGGACTGGCGCAGCCGGTGCTGGTGCACGACCCGCAGGCGTCCGCAGGCACCGGCACGCTGCTACTGGTGGTCGATAACGGATGGGCCGCGGCACCCGGATGGCCGGCCCGGTTGCAGGCGGCGCACGACACCCTGGACCGCGCCGCGCGCAATAATCGCCCGGTGCGGCTGGTGCTGACCGCACCCGATGCCGACGGCGCACCCCCGCATCCCGGCCCCGACCTGCAACCCGGGCTGCTGCGCGACCGGCTCGACCAGACCCGGCCGATGCCGTGGCCGGTGGACCGCGCTGCCGCGGCGCGTGCGCTGAGGGCGTTCGGCGCCCAGGACACCGGCGGCAGGATCGGCAGCGTGGTCTATCTGTCGGACGGGCTGGCCGATCATCCCGGCACCCCTGCCGATCGCGATTTCGCCGCGGCGCTGCAGAGCCTGGGCCCCGTCACCGAACTCCGCTCCGGTCCGGAGGCGATCAGCCTGCTGGCGGCTCCGGTGTCAGCGCCCGGCCGGCTGCTGGCGCGCATCGTGACGCTGCCGCAGCCGATCATCCGCCACCTGGTGCTGCGCGGCGAGACCGAGCAGGGCGGTACGCTGGTGCGGCTCCCAGTCGAGATCCCGGCCGGGGCAGCGACCGCCGAGACCCCCATCACGCTGCCGGCCGAGCTGCGCAACCAGCTGTCGCGGCTGGTGCTGGACGAGGTGCCCGGTCCGGCTGGCATCCGGCTGCTCGACGAGGGCGACCGGCGCCGACCGGTCGGGCTGCTGGCGTCGGGCGGTGGCGACACGCCGCTGCTCGGCACGCTGTTCTATCTGCGGCGCGCCCTGGCGCCGACCGCGGACCTTCGCGAGGGCAGCCTGGCGCAGCTGTTGTCGCACCAGCTTTCGGTGCTGATCGCGCCGGACGGGTCGCTCGAGGACGCAGCCGACCGTGCCCGGGTCAGCGCCTGGGTGAAGCAGGGCGGCACGCTGATCCGCTTCGCCGGGCCACGTCTGGCGGCGCGGCAGGACGACCCGCCCGGCACCGACGCGCAAGCAACCGACAAGCGAACCACCGACGCGGATGTCGAGCAGCCGCCCGCCGATGCCGCCCCGGCCGGCAGCACGCCTGACCCGCTGCTGCCGGTGCAGTTGCTGGGCGGCGCACGGCAGCTCGGCGGCACGATGTCGTGGGGCAAGCCAGAGCATCCGGCGCCGTTCGCGGCAGACAGCCCGTTCGCCGGCCTGGCCGTGCCGGCCGAGGTGACGGTGTCGCGCCAAGTGCTGGCACAACCCACCGCGGACCTGGACGTGAAGAGCTGGGCCCGGCTGACCGACGGCACGCCGCTGGTCACCCACGCAGCACTCGGCGACGGCCAGCTGGTGCTGTTCCACGTCACCAGCAACGCCGACTGGTCGAACCTGGCGCTGTCCGGGCTGTTCCCCGGGATGCTGCAGCGGCTGGTGCAGCGCGCGGCCGGCCTGTCCACCCCGGGCGACCGTACGGTGCTGGCGCCGGTGGCGACACTCGGCGGCGACGGCGTGCTCGGCCCGCCGCCACCAGCCGCCCTGGGCCTGGCCGCCGATGCGTTCGCCACCACCCCGGCGTCGCCGCAGCATCCGCCCGGCCTATACGGTCCGCTGGCGACCCGGCGCTCGCTCAACCTGGCCGACGCCCTGCCGCCGCTCGCGGTCGAGCCGGTCGCCGGGAGCCTGCGGAACCTCGCCGACCGGGTCCCGGACCGTCCGCTCGGGCAGATCCTGCTGGGGCTGGCGCTGGCGCTGCTGATGCTCGACCTGCTGGCGACGATGACGTTGCGCGGGCTGCTGCGCGGCCGGCCCGGCAGGCGAGGCACCTCGGCGCGGGTCGCCGGCGCCGTCCTGCTGCTGGCGCTCGGCAGCAGCGTGGTCGCGACGGCGCCGGCCCAGGCGGTGGAAACCACCACCACCGTGCCGAAGGCTGCGCTGGAAACCCGGCTGGCCTATGTCGTGACCGGCGACCCGACCGTCGACGAGATCTCGCGGCAGGGGCTGGAAGGCCTGTCCGCCTATGCCAACGCCCGCACCTCGGCCCGGCTCGGTCCACCCGACGGCGTCGTCCCGGGCCGCGACGACCTGGCGTTCTATCCGCTGCTGTATTGGCCGGTGACGCCGGCAACGATCGCGTCGGCACCGCCCACCGCCGCCTGGACCAGCGCGCTCAACTTCTACATGAGCCATGGCGGCATCCTGATGATCGACACCCAGGGCACCGATCGCCCGGCAGGCGGCGACCAGGCGGGCGGGTTCACCTTCTTCGCGCCGGGCACGACGCGCGCGCTGCAGCAGGCGACCGCCGGGCTCGATGTCCCGGCACTGCGGCAGGTCGACAGCCAGCACGTGCTGTCCCACACCTTCTACCTGCTGCACGGCTTCCCGGGCCGCACGGTGGGTGCGCCGGTCTGGGTGGCCCGCGACGACGATAGCGGCAATGACGGGGTCAGCCCGGTGATCATCGGCGCCAACGACTGGGCCGGCGCCTGGGCGGTCGATGCGGGCGGACTCACGCCCTATGCCGTCATCCCGGGCGGCGAGAGCCAGCGCGTCACGGCCTACCGGTTCGGGGTGAACGCGGTGATGTATGCCCTGACCGGCAACTACAAGACCGACCAGGTGCACGTCCCGGCCCTGCTCGAGCGGCTGGGCCAGTGAGCCCGGCATGAGCGACCACCTCACCCGGCTGACCTCGGTCCGGTTCCAGCCGCTGCTGCCGCCCTGGCTGCTGTATGTCCTGGCCGGACTATGCCTGGTCGTCACGCTGCTGGCGTTGTGGCGGAGGTCGGGCGGTGCCGGTTGGCGGGGCCTGTGCTTCGCGCTGCTGCTGCTCTGGCTGGCTGGTCCGATGCTGGCGCACGCGACCTGGGCGGACCTGCCCGAGACGCTGCTGCTGGTGGTCGACCGGTCCGGATCGATGGCGGTCGGCACCCGTGCCGCGATGGCCCGCCATGCCGTGGCGCAGGTCGAGGCGGAGGCCGCGCGCATGCCCGGCCTGGCGGTGCGGGTGGTCCCGGTGCTGTCCGGCACGACGACCCCGGCCGGTGGCGAGCAGGCCGGCGCCGGTGGCACGCGTCTCATGGGTGCGATCGAGCGGGCGGCGGCCGACATCCCCCCCGGCGACGGTGGCAGCCGGATCGCCGGCATCATCGCCGTCACCGACGGCCAGGTGCATGACGTGCCCGCCCTGCCCGCACCCGGCCGGAAGCCGGTGTTCCCGCCGGGCAACCCCGACGTGCCGCTGCATGTGCTGATCACGGCTGCCGGCGAACAGACCGACCGCCGGCTGCGCGTGCTGCAGGCGCCGCCGTTCGGCATCGTCGGCCAGAACGTCACGCTGCGCGTCGAGGTCGAGGATCTCGGGCCGCACCCCGCCGGCGATACCACCGCGACCCTCACCCTGAAACGCGACGGCGATACGCCGATCCAGCGCGACGTGCCGGTCGGCCAGCCGCAGGACATCACCGTGCCGGTCACCCGGCCCGGTCCGATGCTGCTGGCGCTGCAGGCCTCGACGCTGCCGGGCGAGGTGTCGACCCTCAACAACCAGGCGATCGTGCAGATCAACGGCGTGCGCGACCGGCTGCGCGTGCTGCTGGTGTCGGGCGCGCCGAACCAGGGTGAGCGGGTATGGCGGCGGCTGCTGAAGGCCGATCCGTCGGTCGACCTGGTGCATTTCACCATCCTTCGGCCGCCCGACAAGGACGACACCACGCCGCTCAACGAGCTGGCACTGATCGCCTTTCCGGTGCGCGAGCTGTTCCAGGAGAAGATCGGCCAGTTCGACCTGATCATCCTGGACGGCTTCGAGAATCGCGGCATCCTGCCGATGAGCTACCTGCGCAACATCGCCGATTTCGTGCGCGCCGGTGGCGGGCTGCTGCTCACCGCAGGACCTGAGTTCATCGGCCCGGGGACGCTGCAGGACACCCCGCTCGGTGACATCCTGCCGGCCCGCGTGCCCGAGGAGGGCGGCCTGGTCGAGCAGCGCTACCAGCCGATGCCGACCGCCCTCGGCAGCCGGCATCCGGTGACCGAGGGGCTGCCGCAAACGCCCCCGCCTGCCGGGACCGCGGCCGGGAACGCCGGATGGGGGCCCTGGTACCGGGCGCTGGTGGCCGACCCGTCGCAGCTTTCGGCCGGCGCCCAGGTGCTGATGACCGGCCCGCAGCAATCGCCGCTGCTGGTGCTGAACCGCGTCGACCAGGGCCGCGTGGCGCTGCTGCTGTCCGACCAGATCTGGCTGTGGTCGCGCGGCGAAGGTGGCGGCGGCCCGCAGGCGGAATTGCTGCGACGGCTCGCCCACTGGCTGATGAAGGAGCCCGAGCTCGAGGAGGAGCAGCTCACCGCCGGCATCTCGGACGGACGGCTGACGGCTACCCGGCGGTCGGTTTCCGCCGCGGCCGCGATGCAGGTCACGGTGATCGCGCCCGATGGTAGCCGCCACCCGCTCGATCTCGCAGCTGCCCGGCCGGGCCCAGGGGAGCCGGTCGCCGCAGGTGTCGCGTCCGCCGGCATCGATGCCACCGCACCCGGGATCTGGGAGGTGACGGACGGCCACAACCGGGCCTTCGCGGCGGCGCGTCCGGCCGATCCGCTGGAGATCGCCGACCTGCGCGCGACAGCCACCGCTCTCGGACCCTTCGCGGCCGCGACCGGCGGCAGCACGCACTGGCTGGGCGGCGATCCGGGCCGGCCGGACGTGCCGGAGCTGCAGCTGGTCGGGCCACACCAGCGGGCTTACGGCGCCGGATTGCAGGCGGTCGGCGGCCGCGACTGGATCGGCCTGCGACAGCACGGTGCGCACGTGGTGACCGGCGAACAGGCGGATCGGCTGCTTGCCGGGTGGGCCGTGCTGCCGCTGGCGCTGCTGTTGCTGCTGCTGGCCTGGAGGCGCGAGGGACGCGGCTGAAAGTCCTTGCGGAACACGACGGCGAATGGTGTTTTCGCGGGCCGACTTCAGCCACAGCCGCAGGAGATGGTGCTTTCCAGCCAGCCCCACGCGTCCCCCGCCGTATCGATCCACGTTCGGTCATGGTGCTGCTCGGGTTCATCGGGCTGTGCCTGCTGGTGGCCGGCATCGATGCAGCCCTGATCGAACCGGGCTTCCAGGGCTGGTATCCGGCCCTGCATCACCCGCCGGGAACGCCGCCGGGCTGGGTGTTCCCGTGCGTCTGGATCCCGCTCTACGTGGCGATGGCGGTCGCGGTGTGGCGGGTCTGGCGCCGGCCGATACCGGTGCTGCGTCTCGTCGGCGCGAGCCCGGCCCCATCGCGACCGCCCGGCCTCAGACGCCGCGGGCTGCAGCTGTGGGGCTGGCAGCTCGCGTTCAATGCCGCGTGGAATCCGGTGTTCTTCGGGCTGCACAAGCCGGTTGCGGCACTCGGCGTGATCGTGTGCCTGGGGCTGCTGGTGCTGCTGGCGTTGCGTGATTTCCGTCGCATCGATCGCACCGCCGGGCTATTGATGGCGCCGTATCTCGCATGGGTGTGCTACGCGACCTGGCTCAACGCCGGCGTGGTCTGGCTCAACCCGGCGTAATTCAGGGACCGACATGGATTTGCGACGCACGCTGCGCCTGACCTTCACCGTGCTGCTGCTCGGCGCTGCCCCGGCCCTGATCCCGCTGCACGGCGCGCACGCCCAGTTCAGCGCATCCGGTGGCCCAGGTGCCGGCGGTGGCGGTGGCGGCGGTTCGGACGCCGAGAAGGAGCGTGACGCAGCCGATGCGGCGCAGGCCGAGCAGGCCAAGCAGGATGCGCGCCTGGCCGCCCCGCCACCGGCGATCCCGGGTGCCGTCACCGACGAGGCGACCGCGACTTCGGGCCATGCCAGCGTCGACATGGAGCCCACCGCCGCGCTGTTCGACGCCATCAACCGCGGCGACATCACCGCCGCCAAGGAAGCGCTCGGGCGCGGCGCCGACCTGAACGGCAAGAACGTTCTCGGCCAGAGCCCGCTCGACATGGCGATCGACCTCAATCGCAACGACATCACCTTCGTGCTGCTGTCGATGCGCAACAGCGAGCAGGGCGCGCCGGTGGCCTCGGTGCAGACCGCCAGCGACGATCTCGGCGACAGTGCCTCCAGCCACGCCAAGGCCGGCCACCCTACGGCAAAGAGCCGCAGCAGCCGGTATGCCTCGGCGTCGCACACCGGATCCGTGCCCGGCCCGACGCGCTATGCCTCGGATGGCGGTTCGCCCAAGCCGGATATCGGATTCCTGGGCTTCGGCGGCAGCTAGTCCGGCGGCGGCACCGACGGCCGGGAGGTCGTCGGTTCCCGCCGGCAGGTCGACGATCACCTCATGAGCAGCACGGTCATCGAGAGCGGCCTGACGCCGGCCGAGGCGCGTGCGCGGCGATTGCTGGCGCTACCGGCGGTGCTTGTCGGCATGGGTTCGGTGCAGATCGGCGCCTCGCTGGCCAAGCTGCTGTTCCCGGTGCTGGGCGCGATCGAGACCGCCTGTGCGCGTGTGGTGCTCGCCGCCATCGTGCTGTTGCTGCTGGCCCGGCCCTGGCGGCGCGGTGTCCGCCTGTTCCCGGGACGTACCGCCGCGATCACCATCGTGGCCTACGGGCTGTCGCTCGCGGTGATGAACACGGTGTTCTACGCGGCACTCTCCAGGCTGCCGCTCGGGATCACCGTGGCGATCGAGTTCATGGGTCCGCTGGCACTGGCGCTGGCCGGATCGAGGCGGGCACTCGACCTGCTGTGGGTGGCGCTGGCGGTCGGTGGCCTGCTGATCCTGCTGCAGCCCTGGCAGTTCGTCGGCGGCCATGCCGGGCATCCGCTCGATCCGGTCGGGATCCTGCTGGCGCTCACCGCCGGCGTCACCTGGGCGCTCTACATCCTTGTCGGACGGCGGCTCGGCGGCCAGGTCGAGGGCAACACCGCGACCGCGCTGGGCATGGCGATCGCAGCCCTGGCCGTGCTGCCGTTCGGCTGGAGCGTGGTGCCGAACCTGGCCATCCACCCTGCCCTACTGGCGAGCGCGTTCGGCATGGCGATGCTGTCGAGCGCGGTGCCGTACTCGATCGAGATGATGGCGATGCGACGCATGAGCACGCGCGGCTTCAGCATCATGATGAGCCTGGAGCCGGCGATCGCCGCCGTCGCCGGGCTGCTGCTGCTGGGCGAACACCTGTCCCCGATGCGTTGGCTGGCGATCGGGGGCATCGTGGTCGCCTCGCTCGGCAGTGCCGCCGCCGGCGACGCGCTGCCACCGCCTGCACCGCCGCCGGACTGAGCAGGCCGCGCCCTTAGTCGTCGTCGTATTTGGCGGGCTTCGTCACGTCGACCAGCCCCAGCGTGTTGGCGGTCTTGAACTGCTGCAGCTGCTCCGGTGACCGGACGGTCAGGGCTACGAGCTTCCAGCTGATGATGTGGGACTTGTTGCGATATTCCTGGGCACCGGCTCCCTTGTTCTGTCCTGGGCCAAGCCCGTACGACAGCGCGCCGTCTTCCGCCTTCTCGTTCGCGCCGGCCCGTCTCAGCGCGTCCCTGAGGGTCGTCGGCACCATGAACTCCACCAGGTGGGTGCCACGGCTCGGCTCCTCGGACCCCAATGGCCCGGTGCCCATGTACTTCTCCTCGCAGTAGGTGCGGCTGTTGGTGATGCCGCCGTAACCCTTGTCCTTGAAGAGCAGGTAGCCGCTCTTCAGCAGCGCCTCGTATTCCGCCGTGGACATCGCGCGGTAGAACATCTCGCTCCTGCCCCGGGCGATGCTCGGTGCCAGGGTGGCCCTGATCGCCCCGGTCCCGGTGCGACGCGCCGTGGCGATGTGTTCGATCGCCAGCCGCCTGCCCTGCGAATCCACCTTCAGGCCGGGGCACCGGGCCATGATCTCGGTCTTGAGCTCGGCGGCTGCGTCGCCTGCCGGTCCTGCGGTTCCGCTCATCGTTCACGTCCAGGTTGCGGCCCCAGTCAACCACGGCAGCAGCCGCGAGGCGAGTGTCAGCCGGCCTCGTGCTGCGGCACCTGGACGCTCTCCGTGCGCACCACGTCGAGCGGCACCAGCGCGCCGTTGCGGTCCAGGTGCCAGAAGGTCCAGCCATTGCAGGACGGTGCGTTGGTCAGGCTGGCGCCAAGCTGGTGGATCGAGCCGCGAAGCGTGCCGCTGACCAGGGTGCCGTCCGGCGACACCATCGCACTCAGCCGGCGCTGCTTGTCGAACAGCTGGGTGCCGGCCGGCACCAGCCCGCGCTCGACCAGGCTGCCGAACGGCACCCGCGGCGCGTCACGCTTGGCCGGGGTGGCCAGCACGCTGTCCATCGGCAGCGGCCGCTCGCGACGGAACCGGCCGATCGCCGCCTCGACATAGTCCGGATGGCGCTCGATGCCGATGAAGCGACGCCGCAGCCGCTTCGCCATGGCGGCCGTGGTGCCGGTGCCGGTGAATGGATCGAGCACGATATCGTCCACCCCGGTGCTGGCCAGCAGCACCCGGTGCAGCAGGCTTTCCGGCTTCTGCGTCGGGTGCAGCTTCAGCCCGTGCAGGTTGCGCAGCCGTTCCGGGCCGGTGCAGAGCGGCAGCAGCCAGTCGGAGCGCATCTGCACGTCGTCGTTGAGCGCCTTCATCGCGGCGTAGTTGAAGCGGTAGCGGCTAGCCTGCTCGCGCGACGCCCAGATCATGGTCTCGTGCGCGTTGGTGAAGCGGCGGCCGCGGAAGTTCGGCATCGGGTTGGATTTGCGCCAGACCACGTCGTTGAGGATCCAGAAACCGAGATCCTGCAGGATGCTGCCGATGCGGAAGATGTTGTGGTACGAGCCGATCACCCAGATCGTCGCGTCCTTGCGCATCAACCGGCGCGCCTCGGTCAGCCAGTCGCGGGTGAAGCGGTCGTAGGCTGCGAAATCGCCGAACTTGTCCCAGTCGTCATCGACGCCGTCGACCAGGCTGTCATCCGGCCGCCGAAGCTCGCCACGCAGCTGCAGGTTGTAGGGCGGGTCTGCGAACACGCAGTCGACCGAGGCTGCCGGCAGCATCCGCATCAACTCGATGCAGTCGCCGAGCAGGATCTGGTCGAGCGGAAGCTCCGGCCCGGGCTGGTGGATCATGCCACCTCGAGCAGCAGGCTGAGCTGGCGGACCGCGCCGAACTCCTCGCGGTGGTGCCGGGTGACGCCGAGGCTGTTGAGTGCCGCGCGGTGAGTGGCGGTGCCGTAGCCGGCGTTGCGCTCCCAGCCATAGCCCGGCCAGCGCAACGCCAGCCGCGCCATCAACCGGTCGCGGGTGACCTTGGCGATGATCGAGGCGGCGGCGATCGACAGGCAGACGCCGTCGCCACCGATCACCGCCTCGGCGGCGCAGGTGAGTGGCGGGCAACGGTTGCCGTCAACGAGGACCAGGTCAGGCAGGACCGGCAGCCGGGAGACCGCGCGCGACATCGCCAGCATGCTGGCGTGCAGGATGTTGAGCCGCTTGATCTCGGCCACCGACGCCGCGGCGACCGCGATCGCGACGCCCGGGCACGCATGCAGTCCCCGATAGGCCAACTCGCGGGCCTCGGCAGTCAGCTTCTTGGAATCATCGAGGATGGCGGCCAGCCGTCGGGGTGGCCGGGCGGCGAACATGACGGCTGCCGCGACGACAGGCCCGGCCAGCGGGCCCCGGCCGACCTCGTCGACACCGGCAACCCGCCCGCCATGGCCTGTTTCGCGCCTGTAATGCGGCAATCCGGATCCCTCGGCCTCGGCGGCCGCGGGACGCTCGCCCGGTCGCGAGTCGCCGCCCGATTCGGCTACCGACTAGAGGCAGACCATCTTTGGAAGGCCCCTGGCAAGCGAATCGGCAACGGCAGCGGGCGTTAGTTGCGCGACGGCATCAGCAGGTAGCCGAGCAGGAAGCCGACACCCGCGGCAATGCCGAGGGCAGCGAACGGCTGCTCGCGTACCAGCTCGGTCACGTCCTCGAGCTGATCCTGGGCAGACTCGAGCAGATCGCCATACTCGCTCTGCACCTTGCCCTGGAGCTGGTCGATCTTGCCCTTCGCCTGCAGGGTGGTGTCGCCGGTCAGGCCGCCGGCAGCGTCCTTGAGCTTGCCCACGCCCTCGGTGATCGTGCCCTCGACCTCGTTCTCGTCGACCATCGACCCAATTCCTTTTCAAAAATGTCGGTCTGCGGCGAACGAACGCGCAGGGCTTGCGGTTCCGTTGCCGGCTTGCGTGCGGGCGCAAAAACCCCGAGTTGATGGCCCCGATGATGCCCCGCCTGCACCGCCGCATCCGCCGACCCGCCGCGCCTCCGGCGCCGTACGACGAGCTGCCACGCGACAGGCTGCCGAAGCGCGCCCGCACCATCGCCCTCATCGTCGCCAGCGCCATGCTGATGGAGCAGCTCGACTCCACGGTGCTGACCACCGCCCTGCCGACGATGGCGCGCTCCTTCCACACCGACCCGCTGCACATGAGCGTGGCGCTGACCTCCTACCTGGTCAGCCTGGCGGTGCTGATCCCGGCCAGCGGGCGGATCTCCGACCGGCTCGGCAGCCGCACCGTGTTCATGGCGGCGATCGCCCTGTTCACGCTGGCCTCGCTGCTGTGCGCCGAGGCACGCAGCCTCGGGATCCTGGTCATGGGTCGGCTGCTGCAGGGGGCGGGCGGGGCGATGATGGTGCCGGTCGGCCGCCTGGTCCTGCTACGAAGCGTGGAGAAGCGCCACCTGGTGTCGGCGATGTTCTGGCTGCTGATGCCGGTCAGCATCGGCCCGCTGCTCGGCGGACCGCTCGGCGGCTTCCTCACCACCTACCTGTCGTGGCGCTGGATCTTCACCATCAACATCCCGATCGGGGTGCTCGGCCTGGTGCTGGCCGCGCGATTCATCCCGCAGCTGCGCGAGACGGTGCGCCAGCCGCTCGACGGGGTCGGGGTGCTGCTGTCCGGGACCTCGCTGGCCTGCCTGGTGTTCGGGCTGGAGCTGGCCGCCCGCGGCGTCGGCAGCCTGTCCGCCACGATCGCCACGCTGGGCGTCTCGCTTACCGCGGGGCTGCTCTATGTGCGGCACGCGCGCCGGGTGCGGGCGCCGATCCTGGACTTCACGTTGCTGCGGATCCCGACCTTCCGGATGTCGGTCGCCAGCGGCTCGGCAACGCGGATCGCCATCGGGGCGACGCCGTTCCTGATCCCGTCGATGCTGCAGCTGGGCTTCGGGCTGAGTGCTGCCCAAAGCGGGCTCGTCACCCTGACCGGGGCGCTCGGCTCGATCGCCATGCGGCTGATCGTGAAGCGCGTGCTGCGACGCTTCGGCTACCGGCTGACGATGGCGGTGAATGGCGCCAGCACCTGCGCGCTGACCTTCGCCTGCGCGCTGTTCCATCCGGGCTGGCCGTTCTGGCTGCTGTCGCTGGCGCTGCTGCTGGGCGGGTTCTCGCAGACGCTGCAATTCATGGCATTGAACACGATCGCCTATGCGGACGTGCCCGACCAGCGGATGAGTGCCGCGACGAGCCTCTACACGACGTTGCAGCAGCTGACGCTGACGATCGGGATCTCGGTGGCGGCCGGCGTGCTCTCGGCAACGCGGGCGCTCATCACGCATCAGGACGACGCGCTGTTGAACTTCAGCGTCGCGTTCGTGGTGATCGGGGTTGTTTCCACGGTGGCGATCCCGGCGGCGCTGCGGCTCTCACCGGACGCCGGCGCCGAGATCAGCGGCCACCGGAAGCGCTAGACCACTGGGGATCAACCCCGGCGGCCTCGGCGGAAGCCGTCAGAGAGTGGAGCGGGACGCCCACATGCCGTAGCGTGACGGCGTTCCGACGAAACGGGAGACATCCCGCAGCATTTCGCCGGGGGTGTAGTCGGAGGCTTCCTGCCGTGGAGCATTCTCCTCCCGGCTGGCCTGGAGCGCTGCTGTCTCGATCGCGAAGAGCCTACGAAACATTCTCGGTCTCCTACACTCGGTCATGCGTCTGAACGCGCGTGTGGAACCGATCGATCCGGCGGATCAGCTGACCGCCGATGCACAGTTCCATGAAGACTGTCTTAACACGGCCGCGCACCCGCCACAATCTCGCCTTACTTAAAATCACGGTTCCGTGCTGACGGCCGATGCAACCCTGCCGCAGGCCACGCCTCCGAGACGTTTCGAAACGCCCTGCCCCGCCTCCGCCGCCTTCAGATGCTTCAATTTCTGCTAGGAGAAGGCTAGGACGGCGCACGACGGCCCGGCGCAGATGCACGACGTCAACGACCTCCGCGCATGCGCGACTTCAACTGCTTGCGCTCCGCTACGGAGCAGGGACCAGAATGGACGAGCCGACCATCATCCGGGACCGTGGCGAGCGGGACCCGGCCATCATCCCGGCGACCACGCCCGCCGGGCCGGCCCTGCCCCCCGCCACACCGGGCGGCGCACCGCCACGCCGCCGCCGGCGCTGGCTGCCCTGGCTCATCCTGCTGCTGGTGATCGCGGTGATCGCCGCCGCCCTGCTGCGCCCGGTCCACAAGCCTGCCCCGACTGGCGGCCATCGGCATGGTGGCGGTGGTGCCGCTGCCGGCGGGGCCGCGGCAGCGCAGCCGGTAAGCGTCGCCAAGGCCGTCGCCGGCGACATGCCGGTGGTGCTGACCCAGCTCGGCACCGTCACCTCGCTCGCCACCATCACCGTGCAGAGCCAGATCTCCGGCTACCTGCTCGAGGTGAACTTCAAGGAGGGCCAGGAGGTGCACAAGGGCGACCAGCTCGCCCTGGTCGATCCGCGCCTCTATCTGGCGACGCTCACCCAGTACGAGGGCGCGCTGGTGCGGGACACGGCTTTGCTGAAGCAGTCTCAGGCCGATTACGCGCGCTACCAGCTGCTGCTGCGCCAGAAGAGCATCGCCTCGCAGACCGCGGAGAACCAGATCTTCGTGGTCGAGCAGTACCAGGGCGACGTCCGCACCGACGAAGGCCAGATCGCCAGCGCCAAGCAGAACATCGCCTATTGCCACATCCTGTCGCCGATCGACGGCCGGGTCGGCCTGCGCCAGGTCGATGCCGGCAACTACATCACCTCGGGCGAGGCCAACGGCCTGGTGGTGGTGACCGAGATCCACCCGATCTCGGTGATCTTCTCGATCCCCGAGGACGACATCCCGGACGTCGCCGCGGCGATGCGCGCCGGGCAGGCACTGAGCGTGGATGCCTACGACCGCACCAACACCATCAAGCTGGCGTCGGGCACGGTCGAGACGATCGACAACACGATCGACGCCACCACCGGCACGGTCCGGCTGCGCGCCACCTTCGCAAACGCCGACGAGAGCCTGTTCCCGAACCAGTTCGTCAATGCGCGGCTGCTGCTGAAGGTGCTGCACAATGCGGTGCTGGTGCCGAACAGCGCCATCCAGACCGGGCCACAGGGCAACTTCGTGTACCTGGTCAAGCCCGACGACACGGTGGAGGTCCGCCAGGTCAAGACCGGCACCGCGGACACCTCGAACGTGGTGGTGACCTCCGGCCTGGCGGCTGGCGAGACCGTGGTGACCGACGGCACCGACAAGCTCAAAACCGGCTCGAAGATCACCGTGCCGGGAACCACGCCTGCCGCAGCGCCGACGGCCACGGACAAGCCGCACCACCATCGTCACAAGCCGGCGGATGGTCAGGGAGGCGGGGGCTGATGAACCCGGATCACCCCACCCGGACGCGCCTGCTGCCGTGAACCCCTCACGCCTGTTCATCCTGCGGCCGGTGGCGACGACGCTGCTGATGCTGGCGATCCTGATGGTGGGGCTGCTCGGCTACCACTATCTGCCGATCGCGGCCCTCCCCCAGGTCGAGTACCCGACCATCCAGGTGCAGACCTTCTATCCGGGCGCCGGGCCGCAGGTCATGACCACCGCCGTAACCGCGCCGCTCGAGTACCAGCTCGGCCAGATGCCGGGGCTCGACCAGATGGAGAGCCAGTCCTCGGCGGGTGCGTCGGTGATCACGCTCCGCTTCGGGCTGGCGATCGACATCAACATCGCCGAGCAGGAGGTGCAGGCCGCGATCAATGCCGCCAACTCGCTGCTGCCGACCGACCTGCCGGCGCCGCCGATCTACAACAAGGTCAATCCCGCCGACACGCCGATCCTGACGCTCGGCATCACCTCGAAAACCATGAAGCTGGTCGACGTCGAGGATTACGTCGACACCCGGCTGGCGCAAAAAATCAGCCAGATCAACGGCGTGGGCCTGGTGTCGCTGTCCGGCGGCAACCGCAAGGCGGTGCGGGTGAAGGTGAACACCCGGGCGCTGAGCTCCTACGGGATGAGCATCGACGACCTGCGCACCATCATCACCACGGTCAACGTCAACTCGCCGACCGGCACCTTCGACGGGCCGCTGCATTCCTCGACGCTGCAGATCGACGGCCAGATCACCGCGCCGGAGATCCTCGCCAACCAGGTCATCGCCTACCAGAACGGCGCGCCGATCCGGGTGCGCGACGTCGCCACCGTCACCAACGCACCGGAAAACACCCAGCTCGCCGCCTGGGCCAACAAGACGCCGGCGATCATCCTGAACGTGCAGCGCCAGCCCGGCGCCAACGTCATCGCCGTGGTCGACGCGATCCACCGGGTGCTGCCGCAGCTGCAGGCATCGATCCCGGCCGGCATCAGCATCATCCCACTCACCGACCGCACCACCACGATCCGCGCCTCGGTGTCGGACGTCGAGTTCGAGCTGCTGCTCTCGATCGGGCTCGTCGTGCTGGTGATCTTCGTGTTCCTGCGCAATATCCCCGCGACGATCATCCCGAGCCTGTCGGTGCCGCTGTCGCTGATCGGCACGCTGGCGATCATGTACCTGCTGGGATACTCGCTCGATAACCTGTCGCTGATGTCGCTGACCATCGCGACCGGCTTCGTCGTCGACGACGCCATCGTCATGATCGAGAACATCGCCCGCTACATCGAGATGGGCGAGACCCGGATGCAGGCGGCGCTGAAGGGTGCCGGGCAGATCGGCTTCACCATCGTCTCGCTGACGGTCTCGCTGATCGCCGTGCTGATCCCGCTGCTGTTCATGGGCGACGTGGTGGGCCGGCTGTTCCACGAGTTCGCGATCACGCTGGCGGTGACCATCGTGCTGTCGGCGGTGGTGTCGCTGACCCTGGTGCCGATGCTGTGCGCGCGGATGCTGCGCGAGCAACCACACCATCCGGAAGCTGCAAAGCTGCAGTCCGGCAGCCGGTTGTCTCGATGGTCCGAGCGGATGATCGACAACACGATCGCCGGCTACGGTCGCGCCCTCGACGTGGTGCTGCGCCACCAGCCGCTGACCCTGATCGTGGCGCTGCTGACCCTCGTCGCAACGGTCGTGCTGGCGGTGATCATCCCCAAGGGCTTCTTCCCGGTGCAGGATACCGGCGTCATCCAGGGCATCAGCGTGGCGTCGCAGGACACCTCGCTGGCGGCGATGGCACGCCACCAGCAGCAACTCGGCGACGTGATCCTGGATGATCCCGATGTGGTCAGCCTGTCCTCGTTCATCGGCGTCGATGGCAGCAATATGACGCTGAACTCGGGACGGTTCCTGATCAACCTGACGCCGCACGACGCCCGCACGCTGACCGCATCGGGCGTCATCCGGCGGCTGCAGACCGAGGTCGCGGGCGTCCAGGGCGTGCGGCTGTACATGCAGCCGGTGCAGGACCTGTCGCTCGATACCGCGGTGTCGGCGACCCAGTACCAGTTCGTGCTGGAGACCCCGAACTATGACGACTTCACCACCTGGGTCCCCAAGGTGGTGGAGAAACTCCAGGTCCTGCCGCAGCTCGAGGACGTCACGTCGGACCTGCAGGCGCAGGGGCTGGTTGCCAACGTCACGCTGGATCGGCCCACCGGGGCTCGCTTCAGCATCACGCCGCAGACCATCGACAATGCGTTGTACGACAGCTACGGCCAGCGCCAGGTCAGCACCGTGTTCACCCAGTCGAACCAGTACCGGGTGATCCTGGAGACCGACAGCTCGCTCGCCAACGACCTGTCGAAGCTGGACCAGCTCTATCTGCCGGGCACCAGCTCCACCAACAGCAACGCGGTGACCGGCGCTGCCCGCCAGCCGACCGGTGGGCTGGTGCCGCTGAGTGCCGTGGCCTCGGTGCATCTCGGAACCGCGCCGCTGGTGATCTCGCATCTCGGCCAGTTCCCGGCGACGACGATCTCCTTCAACCTGGCGCCCGGGGCCTCGCTCGGGCCGGCGGTCGACGCCATCGAGGCGGCCGAGAAGCAGGTCGGGCTGCCGGCGAGCTTCCAGACCTCGTTCGAGGGCACCGCGGCGGCGTTCCAGACCAGCCTCGGCAACGAGCTGTTCCTGGTGCTGGCCGCCCTCGCCGCGGTCTATATCGTGCTGGGCGTGCTCTATGAGAGCTTCATCCACCCGGTCACCATCCTGTCGACGCTGCCCTCGGCCGGCATCGGGGCGCTCGCCGCCCTGATGATCGCGGGGGCCGATCTCGACGTGATGGGGATCATCGGCATCGTGCTGCTGATCGGCATCGTGAAGAAGAACGCCATCATGATGATCGATTTCGCGCTGCAGGCGGAGCGCGACGAGGGCATGGCGCCACGCGACGCGATCCACCGGGCGGCATTGCTGCGCTTCCGGCCGATCCTGATGACCACGCTGGCCGCCGCCTTCGCAGCGCTGCCCTTGATGCTGGGCACCGGCACCGGATCGGAGCTCAGGCGGCCGCTCGGCATCGCCATCGTCGGCGGGCTGATGGTGAGCCAGCTGCTGACCCTGTTCACCACACCGGTGATCTACCTGTTCATGGACCGGCTCGGGCGACGCACCCGCCGCCTGCTGACCCGCCGCGACGAACGCGCCGCCGCCGCCCGGTACGAACCGCTGCGATGAACATCTCGCGGCCCTTCATCCTGCGGCCGGTGGCGACGACGCTGCTGACCGTGGCGCTGGCCCTCAGCGGCGCCTTCGCCTACACGAAACTGCCGGTGGCGCCGCTGCCGAACGTGGCGTTCCCGGTGATCCAGGTGCAGGCGACGCAGGCCGGCGGCTCGCCGGACGAGATCGCCAGTGCGGTGGCGACGCCGCTGGAGCGCCATCTCGGCACCATTGCCGGCGTCACCGAGATGACGTCGACGAGCACGCAGAACCAGGTCCGGATCATCCTGGAATTCGACCTGTCGATGAATGTCGACGATGCCGCGCACGAGGTCGAGGCGCAGATCCAGGCGGCGCGTGCCGACCTGCCGGCCAGCCTGCGCAGCGATCCGACATACCGGAAATTCAATCCGTCCGGCTCGCCGATCATGATCCTGGCGCTCACGTCCAAGACGAAAACCGCGCCGCAGCTGTTCGATCTCGCCACCAACGTGCTGCAGCAGCAGCTCTCGAAGGTGCAGGGCGTCGGCAACTTCCAGCCGGGCGGCAGCGCGCTGCCGGCGGTCAGGGTCGAGATGAACCCGCTGCCGATGTTCCAGGAGGGCATCGGCTTCGAGGATGTGCGTGCGGCCCTCGCCTCTGCCAACGCCAACACGCCGAAAGGCTTCATCGATGTCGGCGACCGGCGCTACCAGCTCGACACCAACGACCAGGCGCGGCACGCGGTCGACTACAAGGATCTCGTCGTCGGGTATCGCAACGGCACGCCGATCCATCTGACCGATGTCGCCGAGGTCACCGACAGCGTCGAGGATCTTCGCAACGCCGGATATTACAATGGCGAGCCGTCGGTGGTCTGCATCGTGTTTCCGCAGGCCGACGCCAACGTCATCAAGACGATCGACGCGATCAAGGCGATGCTGCCGACGCTGCAGGCCGCCCTCCCCGCGGACGTCCGGCTGCATATCGGCATGGACCGCTCCACCACGATCCGCGCGTCGGTCGCCGACACCCAGATGACGCTGCTGATCGCGATCGTGCTGGTGGTGCTGGTGGTGCTGGTGTTCCTGCGCACCTGGCGCTCGACGATGATCCCGGCGGTTGCGGTGCCGGTCTCGATCATCTCGACGTTCAGCGCGATGTACCTGCTCGGCTTCGCGCTCGACAACCTGTCGCTGATGGCACTCACCATCGCCACCGGCTTCGTCGTCGACGATGCGATCGTGGTGCTGGAGAACATCGCCCGTCATATGGAGGACGGCATGCCGCGGCTGCAGGCGGCCCTGCTCGGCGCCGGCGAGGTGGCCTTCACGGTGCTGTCGATCACCGTCTCGCTGATCGCCGTGTTCATGCCGATCCTGCTGCTGCCCGGGATCGCGGGGAAGTTCTTCTACGAGTTCGCGATGACGCTGATCGTCACCATCAGCGTGTCGCTGGTGCTGGCACTCACCGTCACGCCGATGATGTGCGCGCTGTTCCTGAAGGTGCAGCCGCGGGTGAGCCCGGAGCAGGCGCTGGCCGATGCGCATTCGGCCGAACGCCGGCCGGGCCTCGTGCGTCGGATGTTCGCCCGCATCGCCGCCCGCATCGAGATCATCCTCGACGACATGCTGCTCGGCTACGAACGCAGCCTGGTCTGGGCGCTGCGCTACCGCCTGCTGGTGGTGATGACGATCCCGGCCACCATCGTGCTGACCGTGCTGCTGGTCCGCGACATGCCGAAGGAGTTCTTTCCGACCGAGGATAACGGGCTGCTGATCGGCCAGGTCGAGGGCGAGCAGAGCATCTCGTTCCAGAACATGGAACAGAAGCTGATCGAGGTGCAGAAGGCGGTGCTGACCGACCCGGACGTGTTGACGATCGCAGGCTTCACCGGCGGCCGCGGCACCAACCAGGCGCAGGTGTTCATCCAGCTCAAGGACAAGAACGTCCGCCACGACAGCGTCGATGCGACGATCGGCCGGCTGCGCGACAAGCTCAAGAACATGGTGGGCGCACGCTTCTTCGCGTTCTCCGCCGGCGACGTACGCGCCGGCGCCAGGTCGAGCAACTCGCAATATCAGTACACGCTGGAGAGCGACGACACCGCGACGCTGTACAACTGGGCGCCGAAGATCGAGGCCGCGCTGAAGCTCCGCAAGGAACTGACCGACGTCGATTCCGACGTGTCGCAGGGCGGCCAGGCGGTCTCGGTGGAGATCGACCGCGACAGTGCCGCGCGCCTGAAGCTGACGCCGCAGCTCATCACCAACACGCTGTTCGACGCCTTCGGCCAGCGCGCCGCCTCGACCATCTACAACACGCTGAACCAGTACCGCGTGGTGCTGGAGGTGGCGCCGCGGTTCTGGCAGGACCCGTCGATCCTGAAGCAGATCTGGGTCAGCACCGCCAGCGGCACCGCCACCGGCAGCGCCAGCAGCAACCTGATCCGCATCGCCAACCGGACCAGCAACGCCTCGACCAGCACCAATGGCGGCAGCAGCGGCAGTGCGTCGGTCGGCAATACCGCCACCATCGCGCTGACCGGCACCGGCACCAGCGCCGCATCGGGCGCCGGCACGGGTAGTTCCACCACCGCCAGCGTGGTGTCGACCGCGCAGCAGAGCCAGGCCAACGCCAACAGCAACAGCCTGGCCGGCGGCAAGTCGGCCTCCAGCGGGTCGGCGGTGTCCTCGTCGGTCGAGACGATGGTGCCGCTCTCGGCGGTGACGAAGATCATCCCGTCCACCACGCCGCTGCAGGTCGCCCATGACGGCGGCTTCGTGGCGGCGACGATCTCGTTCAACACCCCCACCGGCGGCTCGCTCAGCAGTGCGGAGCAGGCGATCCAGGAGGTCATGGTGCAGCTGCACGTGCCCCCGAACGTGCACGGCGCATTCGCCGGCAACGCCCAGCAGCTGCAGCAGACCACGAGCTCGTATCCGCTGGTGGTGCTGGCCGCCCTGCTCGCGGTGTATGCGACGCTCGGCATCCTGTACGAGAGCTACATCCACCCGCTGACCATCCTCTCGACGCTGCCGTCGGCCGGCGTCGGCGCGATCCTGGCGCTGCAGCTGTTCGGCGAGTCGTTCTCGCTGATCGCGATGATCGGGGTGATCCTGCTGATCGGCATCGTGAAGAAGAACGCCATCCTGCTGATCGACTTCGCGCTCAACCAGGAGCGCGAGCACGGCGCGACCCCGCACGACGCGATCTACCAGGCCTGCCTGCTGCGCTTCCGGCCGATCATGATGACCAGTTTCGCGGCCGCCCTCGGCGCCATGCCGCTGGTTCTGAGCAACGGCTACGGCAACGAGCTGCGTCGTCCGCTCGGCCTGTCGGTGGTGGGCGGGCTGATCGTCAGCCAGGCGCTCACGCTCTACACGACGCCGGTCGTCTATCTCTATCTGGATCGCATGCGGCACTGGTCCGCCAGGCGCTGGTCGAACCGGCGCTGGTTCGGTGGCCGCAGACCCGGCCCCGCGCCGCGCAAGCCCACACCACAGGACGTCATTGCCGGATGAAGTACGCCACACCGTTTCGCTGCCTCGGGCCACGCCTGCGCAACAGCCGTCTCGTCCCGGGCCTGCTCGCGGCGACCATGCTGGCTGGCTGCATGGTCGGTCCGGACTATCACCGGCCGGCGGCGATCAGCCCTGCCATGCTCAAGGAGATGACGCCGCCACCGGGCTGGGCGTTCGCCGATCCGCACTATGCCGAGCTACCCAAGGGCGCCTGGTGGACGCTTTACAACGATCCGGTGCTGACCGGCCTCGAGAGCCAGATCGACGTCTCCAACCAGACCATCAAGGCGGACGAGGCGGCGTACCGGCAGGCCCGCGCACTGGTCGACGAGGCCCGCGCGGGGCTGTTCCCGACCATCACCGCGACGCCGAGCTTCACCCGCTCCGGCACCGGCACCAGCTCGAGCGGCGGCAGCATCGGCGCCGGCAGCAGCACCCTGACCGGCGCCGGCGTCGGTGGCGGCAGCAGCGAGTTCGATCGCACCAGCTATGAGCTGCAGGGCTCGGTGGACTGGCAGATCGACGTGTGGGGCCAGATCCGGCGGCAGGTCGAGAGCTCGGCTGCGGCGGCCCAGGTCAGTGCGGCAACGCTGGCCGCTGCCCGGCTGTCGATCCAGACCACGCTGGCGACGGACTATTTCGAGCTGCGCTACGAGGACAGCCTGCAGACGCTGCTCGACAAGTTCGTCACCTACTACACCCAGGCCGAGGTGATCACCCGCAACAGCACCAATGCCGGCGTGTCGGCGCCGTCGGACCTGCTGCAGGCGGAAGTGCAGCTGGAAACCACGCGCGCGCAGTCCGTCGCGGTCGGTATCGCGCGGGCGCAGTACGAACATGCGATCGCCGTGCTGACCGGGCATCCGCCGAGCGACCTGTCGCTGACGCCGGGAGCGCTCACCACCACCATTCCGGCGATCCCGGTGACGGTGCCGTCGCAGGTGCTGCAGCGCCGTCCGGACATCGCCGAGGGCGAGCGCACCATGGAAGAGGAGAACGCGCTGATCGGCGTCGCCATCGCCGCGTACTATCCGGTGATCAGCCTGTCGGCGGCGGCGGGGTATGCCGGCGATCCGCTCGGCTCGCTGATCAAGGTGGCGAACCGGTTCTGGTCGCTCGGCGCCACCGCGGTGCAGACCTTGTTCAACGGCGGCGAGCGCAGTGCGGCGGTGCGTGCGGCGCGCGCGGTCTATGACGAGAGCGTCGCCAATTACCGGCAGACCGTGCTGGCGGCGTTCCAGAGCCTTGAGGACGATCTGTCGAACCTGCGCATCCTGGCGCGCGAATCCGACGCACAGGTGCGGGCCGACGAGTTGTCCGACGAGGCCGTGCGGGTGGCGTTCAACGAATACACTGCCGGCACCACGATCTACACCACCGTCATCACCAGCCAGACCACGGCGCTGAGCAATGACGAGACCGAGCTCAGCATCCAGGAGAACCGGGTGCTGGCGAGCGTGTCGCTGATCAACGACCTCGGCGGTGGCTGGAACGCGTCGGACATCCCGAGCAAGGCGAGCTACCAGACCGACGACCCGTTCCTGCCCTCCTTCATCCAGAAGGACAGGAACTAGGGCGTCTTCGGCTTCTAGTCGGCGGCGAACGAGGTGCTGGTCAGGTGCACCTTGCCGGACTCGATGTCGGTCACGGCGATCAGCGGGTAACCGACGCTGATGGTCTCGCTCGACTTCCAGGCGTCGTAGATCTCGTCCCGCAGTTCCGCGGCACCGTTTGCAAGCTGCTGTGCCGCGAACTGCACCTCGGTCGGGTTCGGGGTGGTGAACAGGTCGATCTTGGCAACCTGGTACAGCGGCTGCACCTGGCTCAGCGTCTGCATCATGTAGCGCGACACCCGGGTCTCGATCGCGCAGCCGCAATTATGGTACGCCGGAACCAGGGCCGAGATCGTCGAGAGCGGCACGAAGTTCTTGACGAACGCGCCCTCGAACTGCGCGTGGATCGGCTTCGTCGTGTAGCCGTTCGGGTTCGGATAGTTGCCCCAGCCGTTATAGTGGATCGAGACGTGCAGCGGCTGGCTGCCGTCGCCGACATAGTGGCTCCAGACACCGATGTCGCGGATCGTCAGCTGCTGCCGCAGACCCAGCTGGTAGGCGAAATACTGCCTGTCGGTGTCGTTGGTGGCGGTCGCCAGGCCGATCTGGTCGGCGCGGATATAGGCCAGGTCCTTGCGCACCTGCTGCCAGCCATCGACGATGTTGTACGGCAGGTAGCCTTCCTGGTACTGGTCGCTGCCACCGGCGCGGAGCATCGTGTCGAACCCTTCGCGGGTCAGCGTCACCGGCGTGCCGTCGGCTTTCAGCAGGCTGCCGCCGGGCACCGTGCCGTCGTCGTTGAGATCGACATAATGGCCGGCGTCACGCTCGGAATCGTGCGTCGTGCCGGACGTCTTGGAAATATCGGGCTCCGGGCCGAGCTGCCCGATCGCCTGGGCCGTGTCGGGCGTGCGCAGGAATGCCGGCACGTCGCTCGGCAGCGCACTGGCCGCCAGGTAGCTGATCTCCACATGGCCGGTATGGCCCCAGGCGAAGGCGTGCTGAACCCCCAGGCCGCTTGCCAGCATGGTCGTGGCGGCCAGCAGCATCAGCCGCGGGCGGGGTGCGTGGATCGTCTCTGTCATCGGGCGTCTCCAGATTTTGGACTGGAGATACATAAGAGCTTTTCAGCAACTCTCTGTTACATTCAGGTTGAGCTTGCGTGACAGCCGAGACGCCGGACACGAAAAAGCCCGGTGTCCTGCGACACCGGGCCGATCGTCGTATCCTGTCGTGTATGCGATCAGAATATCGCCTTGCCGGCCATCAAGCCGATGATGAGCAGCACGACAAAGATCACGATCGCGATGAAGAACAGCGTTTTGGCGATCGCGGCAGTCCCGGCGGAAATGCCGGTGAAGCCGAAAATACCGGCGATGATCGAGATCACCAGGAACAGCAACGCGAGCTTGAGCATGAGGCACCTTCAAAAGCAGGACCAGCGGAAGCGGGTCGGATCGACACGTCGTTGCGCAACGCCAACGCCCGCGCCCGGGTTGCACCGGTGGCGCGGGCGCAGATCGGCTCAGCGACGGGCGAGCAGCGCTCCGAGAATGAAGCCGACGCCGGTTGCGACCGCGATCGCCACCAGCGGCTGGTCCGACGTCACGTCGCGCACGCTGTCGAGGGTATCGCCGTAATAGCCCTGCGCCTGGCCCGCGAACTGCTTCGCCTTGCCGGCCGCCTGCTGTGCGGTGTCGCCGAGCAGACCGCCCATGCCGTCCTGCACTTTGCCGACCGTGTCCTTGGCAGCGCCTTCGACTGAATTGATGTCGACCATGTGGGGGATCCTCCGTTGTCGCGCCGGTCGTGATTGACCGGCCTGATGTCGCGACAACGCATCAATCTCGCGAAGGATGCGCGCCTCGCGTATGCTCGCCCGTGGAACCGCGATCCCGCCACCGCGTCGCTCACCCGAGTGCCACGCTCCGACTGCCGGGGACCCCCCACATCGATGCGCCTGTTCAACTGCCAGAATTGCGGCCACCTGCTGTTCTTCGAGAACACGCGCTGCGACCGCTGCGGCATGGCGCTCGGCTACCTGGTGTCCGAGGCCACGATCTCGGCGCTGGTCCCGGATGGCGACGGCTTCACCGCGATGGGGACCGGCGACGATGCGGCCGGCGAGACATGGCGGCGGGTCAGGCTGTGCAGCAATGCCGGTCGCGGCGCCTGCAACTGGTTGCTGGAGGCCGACAGCGCCGAGACGTACTGCGCCGCATGCCGGCATAACCGGACCGTGCCGGGCCTCGACAACCCGCACACGCTGGAACTCTGGCAGCGGCTCGAGGTCGCCAAGCACCGGCTGTTCTATTCGCTGCTCCGGCTCGCGATCCCGCTGCCCAACCGCGCCGACGACCCCGCCACCGGGCTGGTGTTCGACTTCCTGGACCCGCTGCCGGGTGGCCCGCGAGTGATCACCGGGCACGAGAACGGCGTCATCACGATCAACGTGCAGGAGGCCGACGACGCCCACCGCGAGGCCATGCGTCACCAGATGCACGAGACCTATCGCACCCTGCTCGGGCATTTCCGGCACGAGGTCGGGCACTGGATCTGGGACCGGCTGATACGCGACCAGGGCCGGCTGGAGGCGTTCCGCGCGCTGTTCGGCGACGAGCGCGTCGATTACGGCCAGGCGCTCGCCCGACACTATGCGCAAGGCGCTGCCCCGGACTGGCAGGAACGCACCATCAGCGCCTACGCCACCAGCCATCCGTGGGAGGATTTCGCCGAGACCTGGGCGCACTACCTGCACATCATGGACACGCTCGAGACGGCGAACGCGTTCGGGCTCGACGTGCGCCCGCGGGTGCCCCAGGCGGAAGGCCTGGAGGTCGCCAGCGCGATCGATCCGTATACCACGGCGAACATGGACGAGATCATCGACCAGTGGGTGCCGCTGGTGTTCGCGGTGAACAGCCTGAACCGCAGCATGGGGCTGTCGGATCTGTATCCCTTCGTGATCTCGCCCGCAGTGCGCGAGAAGCTCGGCTTCATCCACGTGATGCTGCACGACCAACCTGCCGGCTGAATGCCGCACGATCAGCCGATGTTGCCAATGGCTCGGGCGATCCAGTATTCATGACGTAATAACGTGGGCGCCGGAATCGCGACTCGTGCGATCGGGACGATGCCACGCGAGGGAGAAAAACTGCCATGAAGCCGTTCCGGGCTTTTCTGCTGGGCACGATATTCTGCGCCAGCGCGACATCTTCGGTTCTCGCAGCGGACGTCGGCGCGTGCCCGCACGACAGCGTCGGCGTCCCCCCGCAGTCCAACACCACGGACAAGACGCAGCCTTTCTTCATCGATACCAGCGGGCTCGATCTGAAATCCGCGCCGCCGACCCGCGATCCGGGCAACCCGGCTTATCCCACCGCCACCGCCCTGCCCGACGGTACGGTTCCGTCGACGACCGGCAACGGCAACTTCGTCATCGGTCCGACGCATCCCGTCGCACCCGACACGGTCGCCCACCAGGGTGTGCCGCACGGCACCGTGCACACCTTCACGATGTCGTCGGCCGACAGCGTGCGCTACCGCCCGGGCACGGTCCGCGACGACGCGCCGGATTGCCGCAACAGCGCGCTCGAGCACGCGACGACGGCGCCCGGCGATCGCTCCAACCTGATCGTGACGACGAGCCATGCGGGCAACTGGGTTCGCAACATCGATGTGTACGTCCCGGCCGGATATCATCCCGGGAAAACCATGCCGTTCCTGGTGTTCGGCGATGGTGGCGCCAACGGCTTCACCAACGAGACGCAGCTGTTCGCGACGCTCGACAACCTGATCCGGGCAGGACGCCTCCCCGCCATGGTGGCGATCGGGATCGGATCCGGCGGACAGGACGCGCAGGGTGCGGAACGTGGCCGCGAGTACGACACGGTGTCCGGCACGTACGCGGAGTGGGTCGAGCACGAGGTGCTGCCGCTGGTCGAGCGCAATGCCGACGTGCGCCTGACACGGGATCCGAATGGCCGGGCGACCATGGGCATCAGCTCGAGCGGCGTGGCAGCCTTCACGATGGCCTGGTTCCATCCGGAATTGTATGGCCGCGTGCTGGCCTATTCGCCGACGATGGTGAACCAGCAATGGCCGCACGACACCGCGTTGCCGGGCGGTGCGTGGGAATACCACAGCGCCTGGCCGGGACCGTCCGCGCCTGACCTGCTGGTGCATGGCGTGACGTTTGAGGCCACGACGCAATCCACCGGCGCGCCGCTGATCCCGAACGCGCCGCGCAAGCCGATCCGCTACTGGTTCGAGACCGGCGACCGGGATCTCTTCTACCCCGTCGCGGCACTGGCCGACGGCATGCACGACTGGACGCTGGCGAACGAGAACATGGCGCGCGTCCTGGCGGCGAAGGGCTACACCTACCAGTTCGTGTTCGCACGCAACGCGGGGCACGTCGACAAGGGCGTCGTGGCACAGACGCTGCCGGAAGCGCTCGAGTGGGTCTGGGCCGGATATTCCCCGACACGCGCCAAGGGCAACTGAACGTGCGATCCCTGACGCCGTGATGGGCGGGGGTCCGTCCCGCCACGGCGTCAGGGCTGCATGCGTCGATCCGGCCCCGGGTCCGGGTTCCGGCCGATCGCGAGCGCGCTTCCACATCGCTGAATGTGGCCGCCGGTAGCGCTTGCCATCGGAAATAGAACTCACCACTCTTGCCGCACTATCAGCAGGTCCGGCCAGGACCTCAGCCGGGCCTGGCTTCTCCGCAACATCGTCTCGCACACGTCGATCCAGCCGCCGACACGCACGGCAATATTGTTGCGATACCGGAACGGAATGTCACACGGTTCCGGCGTTTCCTGTCCTGCCCGCGCTCATTCTCGGAGACACCATGCAGCGACCTCTCCTTCTTGCCGGCCTGCTTCTCTTCACGACGACCCCCCTGACCGGCCACGCCCAGACGCCGCGCAGCTTCAGCGTCGGCGGCACCGTTGCGCTGACCGGCCACGTCTCGGCGGTGATCGCTCCCACCGGGCGGGCGCCGGCGCAGACCGACAACGACCTGCTCGGCTACGCCGCACCGGCCAACTGGCTCACGCCCACGACCAGCACCGATCCCGGCAGGCTGTACCAGCTGCAGGACATGGTCGGTCATGTCGCCGCCTGGCAGCCGGTGACGGCGGCGGTGCTGCCGCTCGACGCGATCGGAATGCGGGTGTCGAGCCTGGCCGTCGCCACCCCCGGCACCAACTATGCGGCCGGCGACACCGTCATCCTGGCCGGCAGCGGCAAGGCGACGGCCAGCTACAACGGCACCAGCTGGACGATCACCAACCCCGCCTGGTTCGGCTGCGCGCCCACCACGACCGTCGGCCAGGTCGCACCGCCGGCCAGCGGCGGCACCGGCGTCAGCTTCACGCTGGGTTTCCTCCGGCCGATCGGCTACGGCACCCGCCGCCTGAGCCGGTGCTATCCCGGCAGCCTGGTCAGCGTCTCGAGGCGCGACACCGGCGAGACCCAGGCGATCGGCGCGCTTGCGAACGGCGCCCTCGACGAGGCCAGCATCGACACCTTCGCCCAGAACACGGTGACCAACGTCACCCTGCTCGACGACCAGGGCGGCGGCGGCTTGAACGCGACGCCGCAAGCCGGTGTGGCGGTGTTCTATCCCGCGCGCCGGCTCGGCAACGCGCGCTCCGTCGTCTTCGACCAGGCGACCTTCGTCGTGCCGCCCGGCTACGGCATGGACGTGCGCAACAACACGGTCGCGGCGGTCACCGGCGTCCGCTCGGTCGACTACAACCCGGGCGTGATGGATTTCGGCTTCGGCCCGGCCAAGGTCTGGCTCTCACAGGGTGACAGCCGCAACACGCTCGCCTTCACCACCGGCATTCTCGGCAGCGCCAATATCGGCATCGCCGACAGCCAGGACAGCCTGCGCGACGACCCCAACGTGCTGGTCGGCACCACTCTGAACGGCGCCAGCACGCTGTTGACGAACGGCCTGTCCAGCAGCTCCAGCACCACCGATACCGGCACCACCACCAGCGGCGGCTTCATCATCAGCGGCGGCTATGGCGACGGCGTCGCCTTCATCGCGGCTCCGTTCGGCCTGACGGCCGCCCAGCAGCAGGCATTGGCGGCGTCGCTCAGCACCACCTTCGGCGTCCAGGGCCAGGGCCAGAACATGCTGGTGGTGGTCGGTCATTCGCTCAACGATGGCACCGGGACCACCTACCAGCAGGGTTGGCCGCGGCAGATGGCGCAGCAGCTGAACCGGCCCGACATCCATGTCGTCAACGTGTCGCACGCCGGCGCCACCTGCGTGCAGCAGCTGGCCGAATTCACCAACCGCGGGGTGCCGGCGCTGGCGCATGTGAGCGGCGCCAAGGTGGTATCGATCCTGTGCGGCGACAACGACTTCGCCGCCAACACCAGCCTGACCACGACGCAGATGGGCGGGCTCTACGACGCCATCGCGAACGCCGCCCACGCTGCCGGTGCCACCACGCTCTGCATCGAGCCGCCCTACGCCAACCGCTCCTACATCTCGACCGGCGGTGGCCCGGCGCTGACGGCGGCGCAGGCCAACGCTCAGATGGTCGCCCCGTTCGGCGTGGCGATCGCGTCCAGGCTGGGTGGCACCTGCGATGCGGTGGTCGATGAAAAGCTGGTGCCGGCCTTCAACCTTCCGAACGGACCGTTCTCGACCACCTACTACGCGGACGGCGTGCACCCGACCAACCTGGCCGCCGGCATCCTCGGCTCGCTGATCGGCAACACGCTGCTGACGATGATGCCGTAAGCACCACCGGCTTACGCCGCCCGACCGACATGGTGTATCGACATGGCTCCGGTCTGGCGGCCCATCCTGGCCACTCCACGCCTGGCCTGGGGATGCGACGACGCGATGGAACCTGCACCGCTGCTGATCCTGAATCCGGTGCGGTCGATGGCCGCCGGAATGCAACTGATCGTCCCCGGCCGGCCGCCGATCCCGATGCTCCGCGGGCTTGAGCCGATCCACCGCTTCAATCCGGGCTGGCACGCCGAGAGCCTGTTCACCCTGTTCGACCCGGTCTGGCTGCTGCTGCTGCAGCACGAGGATGGCAACACCGCCTGCTGGTACGTCGACAGCAGCGGCGGCATCACCAACATGCCGCAGGATTACACCGGCCCGGAGCAGAAGCTGTTTCGCGGCCGGCTGCAGTCGGTGGCGCTGTGGATGCGGATGGCCGCCGGCGCCCGCATCCGGGTCCCGGCGACGCCTGCGGTGCTGCTGTATGCCGCCCTCCCGACGCTGGTGCAGCGCGAGATCGATCCGCTGCTGGAGCCGGGCCAGATCAGCCTGCTGCACGAGGCGATCGGCCGGCACGCCCGCAATCCCGGCGCGTCGCTGTCCGCCGACGCGCCGCCGCTGGTGTTCGAGCAGCCGCGGACGGACTCCGGCACGTTCGCGCTGCATCTCGGCAACCCCGGACGGCTGGTTCCGGTCAGCAGTGGCGGCCGGCCGATCATCCTGCCGCCGGGCTGGCGGGTGGCCACGGTGCACGCGGTGTTCGCGCCGCTGCTCACGATCATCCTGCATCATGTGGGCGGTGCGCGGACCACCTGGTTCACCGACCTCGATGGCAGGCTGCTCGGGATCGGCGTCGGCGGCCTTCCCCCGGAGCTGCAGGAGCACGTCGCCGCAGCCGTGGCGCCGGTGTTCGAGGATTTGTGGACCAGCCTGGTTCTCGGCGAGGGCCCAAGCACCACGCCGCCCGACATCCGCATCGGCGAGCTGGGCCTGGCCGAACTGGCCGAGCTCGCACCGGCGCATCTGCGACGACTGGGCGAGCGCCCGGACACCCGCATCGCCATGCTGGACGAGCCGGCGACCCTGGGGCGGGAGGCACGGATTGCGGACGGGACCGGAACCCGGCCAATCGATCCGGACCGTCTGGCCGGCAGCCTGTCGCACCCGCTGACTGACGAGCTTGACCGGTTGCTGGAGACCGGGCGGATGCTCTGGCCCTCGCCGGTCGATGGCCGGATGATCGAGAGCGACGGGTTCGCGCTGCTGCTCGGGCCGCGGAACTTCGCCTACCGGTTCCGCGACACGGCCGCCGGGCTGGTGTTCCACGTGATCAGCTGCGGCGACCATCCGGGTGCCAGCGCGATCTGGTTCCCGACCATCGACCTGCTCGTCGCCGCGACCAGGCAGCGCGCGGCCGGGTGCGTCGCGTTCGCGCAGGCCCGCGGCGCCATCCTGCACCACCTGTTGCGGTTCGGCGCGGCCCTGCTGGACGGTGCCAGGCGTCGGGTCGATCCGACGATGCAGTTGGCATGGGCCACGCCGGCGGAGGATGTCGCAGGCCACATCCGGAACGATCTCGCCGGCACGTCCAGCCTGCTGCGTGCCGTGGCCGGTCATCGCCGGCTGCCGAACCTGCATCTCTTCGGCGCCGGGCTGACCTCGCCCCCGCTCGGCCCGCTGGAGCGGATCTTTCCGATGTTCACCGGGCGAGTCACCCGTCACGAGCAGGATTTCGAGGCCGTGACGGGGATGTTCTACCGGCGCAACCAGCGCGTCATCCGCTACCTGTCCGCAACGATACCGGTCGAGCTCGGCCACGCCGTGATCCATGCCGCCGAAACCACGCCCGGCCTGGAAGCCACCCGCAAGGCGGCCGATGCGGCACGCGCGGAAGGAATGCCGGTGGTGCTGCTCGGCCTCGACGGCGCCGACCCGGCCGCGGAGCGGTTCTCCGACCCGGCTGCGGAGCGATTCGCCGACCCGGCAGCGGAGCGGTTCGCCGACCCGGCCGCGGAGCGGTTCGCCGACATCGCATCGATGCTGATCCGGCGGCTCGGCGAGAGCTGGCCCGGCTGCATCCTCGTGCTGGACGGCAGCAACGACGTCGCCAATCGTGGCCGGGCGGTGGCGGCAGGCCCCGGCCAACCGCTCGACGAGACGTTCGCCACGGTGGACCGGCTGGTCGAGGCGGGCATCGCCGCTTCGGTTCAGGTGGTCGACCACGTCAACCGCTCGGCGCTCAGCAGCGTGCTGTGGTGCAGCCGGGCGGACGCCGTCCTGGCACCACTCGGCGATGCACTCGGGGTCTATCGCTGGATCTGCAACAGTCCGGGCGTAGTACTGGACGGCGGCGCGTCCGGGCACGATCCCGGCACCCTGCGCATCTACCAGTCCGCCGATTGCATGGAGAGCCCGACCGAGCTGCTGTCTGCCTCGGAGGATGAGGAGCCCGACGCCGTGGTGACGCGGTTTCTCGATCTGGTGTCGCGCCGCCTGGCGGCCCGGACCGAGCCGGAGCCCGCGTCAGAGTAGCAGATCGCGCTGTCCGGCAGGCTGCGGCTCCGGCTCCGACGCCGGCGCGCTGGTCTCGGCGCGTCGCGCGAGCTCGTGGCGGGCGGAGAAGCCGATCTCCGCATCGGCCTGCCTGCCCGGCCGCTCACCGCTGCGCTCGTCGCCGCGCACACCTCCGGACAGCTGCTCCAGATCCTCGGCCGGGAGGTCGCGGAAACGCCGGCCGCGCAGCCGCCCGTACGGCACCTTCACCAGCAGCGCGGGTTCGGCCGACCAGGCCAAGAGCTGTTCCACGCTCGCCACCACAAGCATGTCGCGCAGGTGGAAGGCGGTGACGTAGGCATCCGGTCCGGCCCGATGCGCCGGCAGCCCGACCGCGCGGTCCAGCCCCTCGGGACGCCGCCAGTAGCGCAATCCCTGGTTCGAGTGGCTCGGCGCGTCCGGCCAGATCCGCAGCGCGCATTTGTAGGTGCAGATCCACGGCAATCCGCCGGTCAGGGCCACGCCACACCAGCGCTGCTCAAAGGCGGCCCGATGCGCCACCAGCGCCAGCGGCACCGGACCCGGGGCGCCGCGCAGGATGTCGGGCGCCGCGTGCTGCCACCGCGGGGCGCCGGCGACGTCCTCGTCGATGATGTGGTGGATCGCCGCGGTGGCCGGGCTGATCGGATGGCCGGGATCGATCAAAATCGCCTGTGGCTGCCCGGCGAGCTGCCAGCGTGGCTCTGCGTCAGCCGACGGCACCAGGTCCTGCCAGCCGATCTCGACCACCCCGCCATCGGTGAAGCTGTTGCCGGTGGTCTCGAGGTCGATGACCCGCAGGACCCTGGCCCGCATCTCACCATCCATGCCGGCTAGTCCGGCACCACGACCGACGGCTGTGGCGCAGGAGCCGCCATGTCGCGGCCGGTGATCTGCCCCAGCGCCGAGGCGAGGTCGCTCGGGATGATGATGGTGGTGCCGCGATCCTTGTTCATCTCGTACACCAGGTTCATCTGCCGCAGCTTGAACGCGGTCGGATCCGAGGCATAGATCGCCGCCGCCAGCTTCACCTGCCGCGCCACGCCCACCTCCGCCGAAGCCAGCGTCTCGCGTGCCTGCTTCTCGCGCTCGGCCTGCGCCTGGCGGCTCATCGCATCCTGCAGCGAGGCCGGGATGCCGATATCCTTGATCTCGACCGAGGTGATGGTCACCCCCCAATGCGCCGTCTTGGCGCCGATCGCCCGCTGCAGCTCCTGGTCGGCCACCTGGCGGTCCGAGAGCAGCCGCGACAGGTCGCTGGTGCCGATCATCTCGCGCAACGAGGTCTGCGCCACCCGCTCCACCGCCAGCTGGAAGTTGTCGATGTCGAGCGCTGCCTTGGCCGCATCCAGAACCCGCCAGAACACGATCGCATCCATGCCGATCGACACGGTGTCGCGGGTCAACGCCTCCTCGGCGCGGATCTCGGTGGTTCGGATGCGCATGTCGACCAGCTGCTGGATGGTCTCGATGAACGGGATCAGGAAGAACAGGCCGGGCCCGCGCACGCCCTGGAACTTGCCCAGCCGCAGCACGACGGCGCGTTGCCATTGCGCGACCATCTTGAGCCAGGCCGGCAACACCAGTGCTGCCACCACCAGGATCCCCGCCAGCACATTGGTGGCGTCGTGACGCATCGAGACCAGTCCGGCGGCACCGGCGATCAGCAGGAAGGAGAACAGATAGACGACAGGCGGCGCATTCATCGGCAGTCTCCAGTTGCTGGACGTTGCCAGCTTGCAGCCTCGAAACGCTGCGATCCGGACGGGCATTCCCGCGCCCGGACTGTCGTTATATGGGGATCCATCGGCCAGACTCGGCATCGGAAGGCACGCGACGGGACATGCACGAGTTCCGACAGGATCCGCCGACACGCGTCGACACGCCCGTCTCGCCCGTTTCGCCCGGTACCGCCGTCGAGGTGTTCGCAGCCTTCCTGCGGCTGGGCCTGACCAGCTTCGGCGGACCGGTGGCGCATCTCGGCTATTTCCGCGCCGAGTTCGTCCTGCGCCGGCGCTGGCTCGACGAGCGCGCCTATGCCGACCTGGTCGGGCTGTGCCAGTTCCTGCCGGGTCCGGCCTCGAGCCAGGCGGGCTTCGCGATCGGCCTGATGCGCGCCGGACTGTCCGGTGGCCTTGCCGCATGGGCCGGCTTCACCCTCCCCTCGGCGCTGCTGCTGCTCGCACTCGCGACCGGCGCGGGCGGGCATTCGGCCGCGCCGGTGGGTGCCGGATTGCTGCACGGCCTTGGGCTGGTCGCGGTGGCGGTCGTGGCGCAGGCAGTCTGGGGCATGGCGCGCAGCTTGTGCCCGGACCGGACGCGCGCCTCGCTTGCCACCCTGGCGGCGATCCTGGTGCTGTTCGCGCCGACCGCCATCGGGCAGGTTGCCGCGATCTGCCTCGGTGCCCTGGCCGGCTGGTGGTTCTGCCGGGAGAGGCTCGAGGCGTCGGACGGTCAGCCGCCACCACTGCCCTCTGTCGTGCGACCGCGCACCGGCATCGCCTGCCTGGCACTGTTCGCGGCCCTGTTGTCGATGCCGCTGCTGATCCCCACGCCGGGCGCCGCGATCGCCCTGTTCGATGCCTTCTATCGATCCGGCGCTCTGGTGTTCGGCGGCGGCCACGTCGTGCTGCCGCTGCTGCATGACGCCGTCGTGACGCCCGGCTGGGTGAGCGAGCCGGTGTTCCTGTCGGGCTATGGCCTGACGCAGGCGATGCCGGGTCCGCTCTTCACCTTCGCGGCCTATCTCGGCGGGAGCATGCCGGGCCGGCTCGGCGGGGCTGCGGGTGCCGGCATTGCGCTCGTCGCCATCTTCCTGCCGGGCCTGCTGCTGCTCGCCGGCGTGCTGCCGTTCTGGCACCGACTGCAGGCAATCGCCGGCGCCCGTGCCGCGATGCGTGGCGCCAACGCAGCGGTCGTGGGGTTGCTCGGCGCAGCCCTGTACAACCCGCTGTGGACCTCGACCGTGCGGCACCCGGCCGACTTGGTTGTGGCCCTGCTCGCCTTCACGCTGCTCGTGGCATGGCGCATACCGCCGCTGCTGGTGGTCGTTCTCTGCGCCGGCCTGGGTGCGCTGGGCGGCTGAGCCTCAACGACCCGCCAGCGGTTGGAGCGCCGCCCGACGCATATCCAGCGTGCAGGGCAGCTCCGGCGACGGCACCGATCGCGGCTCCTGCATCGGCCCCGGCGTATGGCCGAACGGCTGGAACCTGACCCGCCGACGCGCCTCGGCTTCCGACGCATTCACCGGCCGGGTCTCGTAGTTGCGACCGCCCGGATGCGCCACGTGGTGCGTCAGGCCGCCGATCGAACGGCCGCTCCAGCGATCGTAGATGTCGAACACCAAGGGCGTCTGCGCCGGCAGCACCGGATGCATCCCGAACGCCGGCTCCCACGCCTTGAACCTGACGCCGGCCACCGCCTCGCCGGCCCGCTGGGTCGCGGTCAGCGGCACCGCGACTCCGTTGCAGGCGAGCACGTAGCGCTCCGGGGTCCAGCCATCGACACGCACCTCGAGACGCTCCACCGAGTTGTCGACATGGCGCACGGTGCCGCCGATCCCGGGGGTCTCGCCGAGCACCGGCCACGGCTCCAGCGCCTGGCGCAGCTCGATGGTGATGCCGCTGACCGTCACGCTGCCGGCCAGCGGGAAGCGGAACGCCAGATGCGGCGCGAACCACTCGGGATCCAGCCGGAAGCCGTGTGCGGCCAGATCCTCCAGCGCGTCGCGCAGATCCTCGTCCACATAGTGCGGCAACATGAACGCATCGTGCAGCCGCGTGCCCCAGCGGACCAGCCGGCGCTCGTACGGCCGGCTCCAGAACGCCGCGATGCACGCCCGCAGCAGCAGCGCCTGGGCAACCGCCATCTGCGGATGCGGCGGCATCTCCATCGCGCGCAACTCGACCAGCCCGAGCCGGCCGGAACTGCTCTCCGGCGCATACAGCTTGTCGATGCAGAACTCGGTGCGGTGGGTGTTGCCGGTCATGTCGACCAGCAGGTTGCGCAGCAGCCGGTCGACCAGCCAGTGCGGCACGCGGGCGCCCGGGGTGATCTGCGAGAACGCGATCTCCAGCTCGGCGAGGCTGTCCTGGCGCGCCTCGTCGACCCGCGGGTGCTGGCTGGTCGGGCCGATGAACAGCCCGGAAAACAGGTACGACAGGCTCGGATGGTTGTGCCAGAAGCCGATCAGCGACTTCAGCAGGTCGGGCCGGCGCAGGAACGGGCTGTCCTCCGGCTTGGCTCCGCCCATCACCACGTGGTTGCCGCCACCGGTGCCGACATGGCGGCCATCGAGCAGGAACTTCTCCGTGCCGAGCCCGACCTCGCGCGCCATCCGGTACAGCAGCTCGGTGCGCTCGACCTGCTCGGTCCAGCTGGTCGCCGGATGCACGTTGACCTCGATCACGCCCGGATCGGGCGTCACCGAGAAGCTCTGCAGCCGGACGTCATGCGGTGCCGGGTAGCCTTCCAGGATCACCGGACGACGCTCCTGGGCGGCCACGCTCTCGATTGCCGCGACCAGGTCGAGCCAGTCCTCGGCGAGCGTCAGCGGCGGCAGGAACACATGGATCAGGCCGTGCCGCGCCTCGACGGTGAGGGCGGTGCGCACCAGGCGCGTGGCGTCGCGCTCTTCGTCCTCGCCGCGGAGATCGGCGACCGGCGCCTGTGGCCGCATCATGGTCAGCGTCGGTCCGGCGGGGGTGGCCGTACGCAACGGCGCCGGCGCCCGCGGCGGCAGGGTCGCGTGGCCAAGTTCTTCCAGGCTGGTTGCAGCGTCCAGCGGCTGGCCATCGCGGCCCACCAGGATCGCGCCTTCGCCATCGTCGTTGCTGGCGCCATAGCTGGCACGGCTGCCGCGACGCTGCTCCACCGGCTCGGCGGCTGGCGGCAGCGCCTCCACCGGCGCGAATGGGTCGCGCTCGAGCTCGGTCTCGATGGCATCGCGCTCGGCCCATTCCAGGCTCTGCAACGGCAGCCGGACGCCGATCGCGCTGTCGCCGGGCACCAGGAACAGCAGGTCCGAGCGCAGCAGCCAGCGCCCGGTCTGCCACGCCCTGCCGCCACCGGCGTCGATCCGTTGCAGCGGCAGCACGCTCCCGACTTCCGCGGTCAGGCCGCTTCCATACACACGCGCCAGCCGCGCCCGCTCCAGCGGATCGGCGAGCTTGGCATCTTCGACAAGAACGTTGGCCGGCAGCCGGTGCTCGCGCCACAGATGGTAGTGGATGTCCTCGTACGCCGGCAGCACGCGGTCGGGATCGAGCCCGAGCTCCAGGGCCAGCGCACGTGCGAAAGCGGCCGCATCCGCTGTGGTCGCCGCATCGTCGTCACCGTCGGAGGCCAGCAACGCGGAATCGCGCCAGATCGGTTCGCCGTCGCGCCGCCAGGTCGCGTGGATCGCCCAGCGCGGCAGCTGCTCGCCCGGATAATGCTTGCCGGTGGCGTATTGCAGCACCGCGCCCGGCGCCCAATGCGGCAGCAACTTGCGGATCAGCTTGCCGGCCAGCGGCCGCTTGGTCGGGCCCAGGGCGTCGGCGTTCCACTCGTCGGCGTCCATGTCGGTCGCTGCGATGAAGGTCGGCTCGCCGCCCATGGTCAGCCGGACGTCGCCGGTGGCGAGTGCCTGGTCGACGGTCACCCCCATTGCCAGGATCGCCTGCCAGGCCGGCTCCGGATACGGGGCTGTCGTGCGCGGGGTCTCGGCGATGCGGGTGACCGACATCGCGAAATCGAAGCTGCCCTCGTTGCGTTCGACCAAGCCACTGATCGGCGCGGCTGACCCCGGCTCCGGGCTGGCGGCGAGCGGAATGTGGCCCTCGCCGGTCAGCAGCCCGGAGGTCACGTCGAAGCCGATCCAGCCGGCACCGGGCAGATACACCTCCGCCCAGGCATGCAGGTCGGTGAAGTCCGCGGACGCGCCTTGCGCACCGTCACCCTGGGTATCGGGATCGGGCTTCAACTGGATCAGGTAGCCGGACACGAATCGGGCGGCGAGGCCGAGATGGCGCGCCACCTGCACGAACAGCCAGGCGGAATCGCGACACGAACCGCGCCCCTCCGCCAGCGTCTGCTCCGGCGTCCAGACGCCCGCCTCCAGCCGCACGATGTAGTCGACCCGATCGCGCAGCATCGCGTTCAGCCCAACCAGCATCGGCACCGTGCGCGTGGTGTCGCGCGGGATGCCGGCCAGCAGCGCATTCAGCAGCGGTCCCGGCGCTTCCGCCTGGCGGAACGGGGCGAGCTCGGTGTCGAGCACCGGATCGTAGGCGAACGGCCACTCCTCGGCTTCCGGCTCGAGGAAGAAGTCGAACGGGTTGATCGTGGCCATGTCGGCGACGAGATCGACGATCACCGAGAACTGCGTCACCCGCTCCGGAAACACCACGCGGGCCAGGAAATTGCCCTGCGGGTCCTGCTGCCAATTGATGAAGTGATCCGGCGGCTCGATGGTCAGCGCGTAGGACAGCACCGGGGTACGCGAATGCGGCGCCGGACGCAGCCGGATGGTCTGCGGTCCGAGCACGATCGGCCGGTCGTATCGATAGGCGGTGCGGTGGGTCAGGGCGACGTGGAGCGTCATCGGGCGGGCGTCTCCGGCTGTAATGCGCGCGTTGCCCAGCGTCTCACGCGGCAGCCATGACGCCAACAAAAAGGCGGCCGGACTTTCGCCCGGCCGCCCTTTCGATCGTGATTTGGCGTCGCCTACGAGAAGTCGTTCTCGCTCTCGACGATCTCTGGCTTCGGGCCGCTATCCAGGCCCTTTGCCGCGACATCACGCTCGACCAGCTCGATCACCGCCATGTCGGCCGCGTCGCCGTGGCGGATGCCCGCCTTCAGCACGCGGCAATAGCCGCCCTGGCGACCCTTGTAGCGCTCGGCGATGACGCCGAAGAGCTTGGAGACGATGACGTCGTCCCGCAGCTGCGCGTACGCCTGACGACGGGCATGCAGGCCACCGCGCTTGCCCAGGGTGATGAGCTTCTCGGCAACCGGCCGCAGCTCCTTCGCCTTCGGCAGGGTGGTGGTGATCTGCTCGTGCTTGATCAACGCGACGGCCATGTTGCGGAACATGGCGAGGCGGTGGGTGGAGGTAACGCCGAGCTTCCGGCCGGCTACACCGTGACGCATGGTGAGATTATCCTGTTATCCGGCCAAAAAGCCTGACGGGTGAGTGTTGGATCAGAACGGCTCGTCGAGCCGCTTGGCCAGGTCTTCGATGTTCTCAGGCGGCCAGGACGGGACGTTCATGCCCAGTGCCAGGCCCATGGCGGTCAGCACTTCCTTGATCTCGTTCAGCGACTTGCGGCCGAAGTTCGGCGTCCGCAGCATTTCCTGCTCGGTCTTCTGAACGAGGTCGCCGATATAGACGATGTTGTCGTTCTTCAGGCAGTTCGCCGAACGCACCGACAGCTCGAGCTCGTCGACCTTGCGCAGCAGGTTGCGGTTGAACGGCAGGTCGTCCTGCGGCTCTTCCGGACGCACCGGGCGCGGCTCGTCGAAGTTGATGAACAGCTGCAGCTGGTCCTGCAGGATGCGGGCGGCGAGCGCCACCGCGTCCTCGGGCGTCACCGCGCCGTTGGTCTCGACCGTCAGCAGCAGCTTGTCGTAGTCGGTGACCTGGCCGACGCGGGTCGGCTCGACCTTGTACGAGCAGCGGCGCACCGGCGAGTAGATCGCATCGATCGGGATCAGCCCGATCGGCGCATCCTCGGGCCGGTTGGCAACGGCCGGGACGTAGCCCTTGCCGAGATTGACCGTGAACTCCATGCCGAGCTTCACGCCGTCATCGAGGGTGCAGATCACGAGGTCCGGGTTCATCACCTCGATATCGTGGCCGACCTGGATCTGGCCGGCACGGACCTCGCCCGGACCGGTCGCGGTCAGCACCATGCGCTTCGGGCCTTCGCCATGCATGCGAAGGGCGAGCTGCTTGATGTTCAGCACGATGTCGGTGACGTCCTCGCGGACACCCGGGATCGACGAGAATTCGTGCAGCACGCCGTCGATCTGGATCGCGGTGACGGCAGCGCCCTGCAGCGAGGAGAGCAGGATGCGACGGATCGCGTTGCCGAGCGTCATGCCGAAGCCGCGCTCCAGGGGCTCCGCAACGACGGTCGCGGTGCGCAGGGGCTCGTTGCCGGGCTCGACTTCCAGCTTTTCCGGCTTGATCAGGGACTGCCAGTTCTTCTGGAGGACCAAGAGAGTGGCCTTTCAAAACGAGGAACCGCCGCCAGGCACCCAACGGGAACGAAAGCGGCAGCCGGAAACCGCCGGGCGAACCCAGCGGCGATCAGGTCAGGCGCGTGCGATCAGACGCGACGGCGCTTGCGCGGACGACAGCCGTTATGCGGGATCGGCGTCATGTCGCGGATGGCGGTGATCGAGAACCCGACAGCCTGCAACGCACGCAGCGCGCTCTCGCGACCCGAACCCGGGCCGGACACCTCGATCTCCAGCGTCTCCATGCCGTGCTCGCGAGCCTTCTTGCCGGCGTCCTCGGCGGCGACCTGGGCGGCATACGGGGTCGACTTGCGCGAACCCTTGAAGCCCTGGCTGCCGGCGGACGACCAGGCGATGGCGTTGCCCTGCGCGTCGGCGATGGTGATCATCGTGTTGTTGAACGTGGACAGCACATGCGCCACGCCGGAGATGATGTTCTTGCGCTCTTTCTTACGGACGCGCGGTGCGGCGGCTTTCGCCATGGTGGGTTTCGTCCTGACTTGTTCATGGGCGCGCGCCCCGGAGGACACGCGCGAGTTCGGCTGATGCGTGCGGCGAAAAGACTACTTCGTGGCCTTCTTCTTGCCGGCGATCGCCACTGCCTTGCCCTTTCGGGTGCGGGCATTGGTATGGGTGCGCTGGCCGCGCACCGGCAGGCCGCGACGATGACGCAGGCCGCGATAGCAACCCAGATCCATCAGCCGCTTGATGTTCATGGAGAGCTCGCGACGCAGGTCGCCCTCGACCCGGTAGTCACGATCGATGGTCTCGCGAATGCGCAGGATCTCGTCGTCGGACAGCTCGTTGACGCGGCGCTCCGGCGGGATCGACAGCTGGGTGCAGATCTCCTGCGCCTTGGTCGGTCCGATGCCGAACACATAAGTCAGACCGATAACGACCCGCTTGTTGGTCGGGATGTTCACGCCGGCAATACGCGCCACGCCAATACTCCTCACGCGCCCGATCGAGTGCCGGGCCTGATATCCCGGCTGCCGCCAGGCCTAGGACCCGGTCGCGACCGGGCATGAATTCGGCCCGGTTACCCGAGCGATGGTCTCTTCACACGAGCGGCACCTGGTTCGGCGCCGCTCCCGGATGATCGGATTTCGCCGGCTCCCAATGCAGCGTGACCGTTGCATGAAGGAGCCTTGGCTGAGGGCGCGCACTATAGCGGCGACACGCCCCGAGTCAACGAAACTGGATCAACTTTGCGTGATCTTACGGTCGACCGGAGTTCCCAGTGCCGCATCGATCGCGGCACTGACGGTCGCAATGTCCAACATCCCATCGATGCGCCGAACCAGATGCTGCGCCTCGTAGTAGGGCAACAACGGCTCGGTCTGCCGGCGATAGGCCTCGAGGCGCGCCGCTACCGTCTCGCGCTTGTCGTCGGCACGCCGAATGAATTCGTGGCTGCCGCAGACGTCGCACACGCCTGCGACCTTGGGCGGCTTGAAGCTGTCATGGTAGCCGGCGCCACATTTGGCGCAGCTGAACCGCCCGGCAATCCGCTCGGTCAGCTCGGCCTCATCGACTTCCAGTGACAGCACCGCGTCGAGCTGCATCCCGAGTCCGTGCAGCAGGTGATCGAGCTCCTCTGCCTGGACCAGCGTGCGCGGGAAGCCGTCGAGAATGAAACCCCTGGCGCAGTCGGGCTGGCGAATGCGAGACCCCAGCATCGCAACCAGGATCTCGTCGGACACCAGGTGGCCGGCATCCATCACCGCCTTGGCTTGCAGCCCGATCGCAGATCCTGCCTGCACCTCGGCCCGCAGCATGTCGCCGGTGGAGATCTGGGTGATCCCGTGCAGCGCCTCGAGCCGCTTGGCCTGGGTGCCCTTGCCGGCCCCGGGGGGGCCGAGGAAGATCAGGTTCACCGCGTTCTCGTCCGGCCGCGCGACTTGCGGATCAGGCCCTCGTACTGGTGGGCCAGGAGGTGCGACTGGATCTGCGTCACCGTGTCCATGGTGACCGACACGATGATGATCAGGCTGGTGCCACCGAAATAGAACGGCACGTTGTAGCGGCTGATCAGGATCTGCGGCAGGAGGCACACCACGACGAGGTAGAGGGCACCGATCGTCGTCAGCCGGACCAGGATACGGTCGAGGTAGTCCGACGTGTTGGCGCCCGGCCGGATGCCCGGGATGAAGCCGCCCTGCTTGCGCAGGTTGTCGGCGGTCTCCACTGGGTTGAAGGCCACCGCAGCGTAGAAGTACGAGAAGAACAGGATCATCGCCGCGTAGAAGATCATGTAGAGCGGCCGACCCTGTCCGAGCTGCTGGGCGAGGAAGCTCAGCCAGTGCGGCATGTTGGCGTTGCCTGACGCGAACCCGGAGATCGTCACCGGGATCAGCAGCACCGAGCTCGCGAAGATCGGCGGGATCACGCCGGCGGTGTTGACCTTGAGCGGCATGTGCGTCGAGTCGCCGCCGAACATCCGGCTGCCGACCTGGCGCTTGGGATACTGGATCACCACCCGTCGCTGGGCGCTCTCCATGAACACGATGAAGGCGATCACGGCCGCCGCCAGCACCAGGAACAGCACCACGAAGATCGGCGACAGGCCGCCGGTGTAGCCGAGCTGGAACAAGGTCGCGAGGGCGTGCGGCAGGTTGGCGACGATGCCGGCGAAGATGATCAGCGAGATGCCGTTGCCGACGCCGCGCGAGGTGATCTGCTCGCCGAGCCACATCAGGAACATGGTGCCGCCGACCAGGGTGACCACGCAGGAGAACCGGAAGAACAAGCCCGGGTCGATCACCGCGGACACGCCGCCGGCGCCGTGCATGTTCTCGAGCCCGACCGAGATCCCGTAGGCCTGGAACAGCGCGATCAGCACCGTCAGGTAGCGGGTGTACTGGTTGAGCTTCTTGCGCCCGGACTCGCCCTCCTTCTTGATCGCCTCGAGGGTGGGGATCGCCGACGACATCAGCTGCACGATGATCGAGGCGCTGATGTACGGCATGATGTTGAGCGCGAACACGGTCATGCGGCCGAGCGCGCCGCCCGAGAACATGTCGAACATGCCCAGGATGCCGCCCTGGTTCTGGGCGAGCAGCTGGCCCATCACGTGCGCATCCACGCCCGGCACCGGGATGTAGGTGCCCAGGCGATAGACGATCAGCGCGCCCAGGGTGAACCAGATGCGTTTCTTGAGCTCAGTCGCCTTCGAGAAGGTGCTGAGGTTCATATTGGCTGCCAGCTGCTCGGCCGCGGAGGCCATGCGCCCGTCCCTTTCACAAGAACAGCGCCGCACGGGGTGTCCGCAACGGCGCTGTCTATCTAGCCTGAGTGTTCCACGACGCAACCCTTCGTAACGGGTCCCAAGAGCTCAGCCCTTGGCGGGGTCCAGGGGCAGACGCCCCTGGCCTTCATGCTTCCGGAACTGCCTTCTTCACGACGGTGGTCTTGACCGACCCACCCGCCTTCTCGACTGCCGCGATCGCCGCCACCGAAGCGCCGGAGACCTCGACGGTCACCGCTCGCGTCAGCTCGCCATTGGCCAGCAGCCGGATGCCCGCCCACTTGCCGCTGCCGATGAGCCCTGCCTTGTGCAGGCTCTCCTCGGTGACCGTCTCGCCGGCCGGCAGCTTGCCATCGACGAAAGCCTGCTCGAGCGTACCGAGATTGATCGGCGCATAGACCTTGCGGAACAGGTTCTTGAAGCCGCGCTTCGGCAGACGCCGATAGATCGGCAGCTGGCCGCCTTCGAAGCCGTTCAGAGACACGCCTTCGCGCGCCTTCTGACCCTTCACGCCACGGCCGGAGGTCTTGCCCTTGCCGGAGCCGATGCCGCGCCCCAGCCGCTTCTTGCGGTAGTGCGCGCCGTCATTGTCGCGGAGCTGGTTCAGTTCGACCATGTCAATCCTCCACCTTCACCAGGTGGTGCACCTTGCGGAGCATGCCGCGCACGGAGGGGGTATCCTCCAGCTCGCGGACCTTGCCCACCTTGTTCAGGCCGAGCCCGATCAGCGTTGCCTGCTGACCCGGCTTGCGGCCGTTACCCGACGCGATCTGCTTGAAGCGGACCGTGCCCTTCGTGGTCTCGGAGGTCTCAGACATCTGCCGCCTCCAACGCACCCTCACGCTTGCCGAGGATGTCGCTGACCTTCTTGCCGCGGCGGTTCGCCACCGAACGCGGGCTGGCGCAGCGCTCGAGCGCGTCGAAGGTCGCCTTGACCATGTTGTGCGAGTTGCGGCTGCCGAGCGACTTGGCCACCACGTCGCCGATGCCCAGGCTCTCGAACACCGCGCGCATCGGGCCGCCGGCGATGATGCCGGTGCCGGCTTCCGCCGACCGCAGCACGACCTTGCCGGCGCCGAAATGCCCGGTGACATCATGATGGAGGGTACGACCCTCCTTCATCGGCACGCGGATCATCGCGCGCTTCGCCCGCTCGGTCGCCTTGCGGATCGCCTCGGGCACCTCACGCGCCTTGCCGGCGCCGTACCCGACACGACCCTTCTGGTCACCCACCACGACCAGTGCGGCGAAGGCGAACCGACGTCCACCCTTCACCACCTTGGCCACACGGTTGATGGTGACCAGCTTGTCGATCAGATCGTCGCCGTCGCGATCCCGCTCGCGCTCGCGGCCTCCGCGGCCGCCTTCTCTCGGTTCACGTGCCATGTCGTGACCTTCCCTCAGAAGGCGAGGCCGCCCTCGCGGGCAGCCTCCGCCAGCGCCTTGACGCGCCCATGATACAGATAGGAGCCGCGATCGAACACGACCTGGCTCACGCCCGCCGCAAGCGCACGCTCGGCAACCAGCTTGCCGACAGCCGCGGCCGCATCCTTGTCGGCGCCCGACTTGCTCTGCTCGCGCAGGGTCTTGTCCAGCGACGAGGCGGAGGCCAGCGTCCGGCCGGCAACGTCGTCGATTACCTGGGCGTAGATGTTCTTGCCCGAGCGGAACACCGACAGGCGCGGACGTCCGCCGGCCTTGCGGCGGAGCTGGAAACGCAGGCGAACACGCCGGCGCTCCCGCAATTCCTGTTGCGTGCTCATTACTTCTTCTTGCCTTCCTTGCGCCGGATCACTTCGTTGTCGTAGCGCACGCCCTTGCCCTTGTAGGGCTCGGGGGCACGGAAGTTCCGGATATCGAGAGCCACCTGGCCGACCCGCTGCTTGTCGACACCGGTCACCGTGACCGACGTCGGACGCGGCGTGGTGATCGTGATGCCCTCGGGGATCGGATAGACGATGTCGTGCGAATAACCGAGATTCATCACCAGGTTCTTGCCCTGGACCGACGCACGATAACCGGTGCCGGTGATCTCGAGCGTCTTCGAATAACCGGCCGACACGCCCTGCACCATCGCAGCGACCAGCGCGCGGGTGGTGCCCCACATCATCCGGGCCTGCGCCGCCGTACCCTTGGGCACGACGGTGACGCGGTTCTCGGCGATGGTGGTTTCAACGTGCGGTGACAGCGGCAGCGTGAGCTGACCGAGCTTGCCTTTGGCCGTCAGGATCCCGGAGGCGATGACGACATCGACGCCCTGAGGAATCTCAACGGGATATTTGCCTACGCGTGACATGCATCCCTCCTCAGAAGACCCGGCACAGAACCTCGCCGCCAACATTGGCAGCGCGGGCTTCCGCATCGGACAGGACGCCGCGAGGCGTCGACAGGATCGAGACGCCGAGACCGGCATAGACCCGGGGCAGCTCCTTGATCTTCGAATAGACACGACGGCCCGGCTTGGAGACCCGGTGGATCTCCTTGATGACCGGCTCGCCTTCCGTGTACTTCAGCTCGATGCGCAGCTGGGCAATGCCCGCGCGGATCTCTTCGAGCTGGAAGCCACGGATGTAGCCTTCGCGCTTCAGCGCCTCGAGCACGTTCGCACGCAGCTTGGACGCCGGCGCAACGCAGGCGGCATGACGGGCGCGCTGGGCATTGCGGATCCGGGTGAGCATGTCACCCAGTGGATCGGACATGGACATGGGTCGTGCTCCCTACCAGCTCGACTTGACCATGCCGGGGATCTGCCCCGAGCTGGCCAGGTCGCGCAGCGCAATGCGGCAGAGGCCGAACTTGCGGTAGTTGGCGCGCGAGCGCCCGGTCACCTTGCAGCGCAGCTTCACCCGGACGAGGGCGCCGTTACGCGGCAGCTCGGCGAGCTTCATCGACGCCTCGAACCGGTCCTCGACAGGAAGGGTGCGGTCCATCACGATATTCTTGAGTGTCAGCCGCTTGCCCTTGTCGCGCGCGGCCATCGCGGTGCGCTTCAAGTTGCGGTTGACGGCGGAAGTCTTGGCCATGCCTTGTTCTACCCTCCGGAACCTGCCGGGCTTGCCCAGCGGTTTTCCAAAAACAGAGTTCTAGTCGTCGAAGACGGATATTCCGCTGTTTGCCGCCTAGCTCGCGACGAACGGCAGATCGAACGCCTTCAGGAGTGCCTTCGCCTCGGCATCGGTCTTCGCGGTCGTCACGAAGATGATGTCCATGCCGCGGACCTGGTCCACCTTATCGTAGTTGATCTCCGGGAACACGATCTGTTCCTTCATGCCCATGGCGAAGTTGCCACGACCATCGAAGCCCTTGTTCGCCGGCAGGCCGCGGAAGTCGCGCACGCGCGGCATCGCGATCGTCACCAGGCGGTCGAGGAACTCGTACATCCGGGTGCGACGCAGCGTCACCTTGGTGCCGATCGGCAGACCCTCGCGGATCTTGAAGCCGGCGATCGCCTTCTTCGCGACCGTCTTTACCGGCTTCTGCCCGGCGATCAGGGTCAGCTCGGCCACCGCGGCGTCGAGCTTCTTCTGGTCGCCGGCAGCTTCGCCGACGCCCATGTTGATGACGATCTTTTCCAGGCGCGGCACCTGCATGACGTTCTTGTAGCCGAACTGCTCCCGCAGCGCCGCCCGCATCTCGTCATTGTAGCGCTGCTGCATGCGAGGCAGCGCGCGAACTTCCGTGGTGTCTGACATCGGTGCCTCCCTCAGCCTTCGATGATCTCGCCGGTCGCCTTGGCGACACGGACCTTGGCCCCGCCTTCGATCACCCGGAACCCGACCTTGGTCGGCTTGCCGCTCTTGGGATCGATCAGCTTCAGGTTCGACAGGTGGATCGGCGCCTCGCGCTCGATGATCCCGCCCGCCTCACCCATGCGCGTCGGCTTGGTGTGCCGCTTGGCGATCGCCACGCCGCGCACGACGGCCTTCTGCGTCGTCGGCGACACCGACAGCACTTCGCCGCGGGTGTTCTTCGACTTGCCGGTCGTGACGAGGACCTGGTCGCCCTTCTTGATGCGCGCAGCCATCACAGCACCTCCGGCGCCAGCGAGATGATCTTCATGAACTTGCGCGCACGCAGCTCGCGCACCACCGGTCCGAAGATGCGGGTGCCGATCGGCTCGGACTGCTTGTTGATCAGCACGGCCGCGTTGCGGTCGAAGCGGATGGCGCTGCCATCGGCCCGTCGCACCGGGAAGGAGGTCCGCACGATCACCGCCTGGTGCACGTCGCCCTTCTTCACCTTGCCGCGCGGAATCGCCTCCTTGATGGAGACGACGATCACGTCGCCGACCGAGGCGGTCTTCCGCTTGGAGCCGCCCAGCACCTTGATGCACTGCACCCGACGCGCGCCCGAATTATCGGCGACGTCCAGGTTGGTCTCGGGATGGATCATTGGTCTCTAGCCCCTTCAGGCCGACACGGACGAGTGCGCAGCCGGCTCGGCCACGACACCAGCGGTCTCGCCCATCGGCGTCCCGTTGCGTGTCACGACCGTCCAGGTCTTGCGCTTGCTGATCGGCGGGCATTCGAGAATGCGCACGGTGTCACCGATCTTGCACTCATTGGCTTCGTCATGCGCCGCGTACTTCTTGGAGCGACGGATGAACTTCTTGTAGAGCGGATGGATCACGCGACGATCGACCAGGACCGTAATGGTCTTGTCCATCTTGTCGCTGGTCACCCGCCCGGTGAGGACGCGCCTTGGCATCGTCCGTCTCCCTTCAGGACTTCGCCGCGGCGGCTGCCACGGACTTTTTGTTGGAATGCTGCACGGTCTTGAGCCGCGCGATGTCGCGACGGACCTCACGCACCCGGCTCGCACCCTCGGTCTGGCCGACGGCACGCTGGAAGCGCAGGTTGAACTGCTCCTTCTTGAGGTCGAGCAGCAATGTGCCCAGCTCGTCCTCGGACTTCGCGCGCAGATCCGACGGCTTGATCGCCTTCGCCATCTCAGGCCTCCCCGATGCGGGTCACGAACTTGGTCTTGATCGGCAGCTTGGCAGCGCCGAGGGCGAGGGCCTGCTTGGCGATCTCGACCGGCACGCCGTCGATCTCGAACACGATCCGGCCCGGCTTGACCCGCGCCACCCAGAACTCGGGCGAACCCTTGCCGGAGCCCATGCGGACCTCGGCCGGCTTGGTCGACACCGGGACGTCCGGGAAAATGCGGATCCACACGCGGCCGGCACGCTTCATCGCACGCGTGATGGCACGACGCGATGCCTCGATCTGCCGCGCGGTAACCCGCTCCGGCTCGAGCGCCTTCAGGCCGAACGCGCCGAAGTTGAGCGTCGTGCCGCCCTTCGCCAGTCCGTGGATGCGGCCCTTGTGGGCCTTGCGGAATTTCGTCCGCTTCGGGGAAAGCATTGTCTTCTATCCTATTGCGCTGATCGGATCAGCGCTGCGGTGCTTGCTCGGCGGCACGACGGTCCTGGCTCAGCGGATCGTGCGTCAGGATCTCGCCCTTGAAGATCCAGACCTTCACGCCGCAGGTGCCGTACGTCGTCTTCGCCGTGGCCACGCCGTAATCGATGTCGGCGCGAAGCGTGTGCAGCGGCACCCGACCCTCGCGATACCACTCGACCCGGGCGATCTCGGCGCCACCGAGGCGGCCACCGCAATTGATCCGGATGCCCTGGGCGCCGAGACGCATCGCCGACTGCACCGCACGCTTCATCGCACGACGGAAGGCGACGCGACGCTCGAGCTGCTGGGCGATGTTCTCGGCCACCAGCTGCGCGTCGATCTCGGGCTTGCGGATCTCGACGATGTTCAGCGCCACGTCGGTCTTCGCCATGCGAGCGAGGTCCTTGCGCAGGAAATCGATGTCCTGGCCTTTCTTGCCGATCACCACGCCGGGGCGCGCTGCATAGATCGTCACGCGCGGCTTCTTCGCCGGACGCTCGATGACCACGCGCGACACGCCGGCGCCGGACAGCTTCTTGCGCAGGTAGCTGCGCAGCTTCAGGTCGTCATGGAGCAGCTTGGAATAGTCGGCGCCGGCGTACCAGCGGCTGTCCCAGGTGCGGTTGATGCCGAGCCGCAGCCCGATCGGATTGACCTTGTGACCCATGGATCAGGCCGCCTTCTGCTCGGTGTTGTCGGGCGCCGGGCTTCTGCTCACAGGAGCCGAGGGCGCCGCCGCCTTTTCCGCCACCACGATCTTCAGATGGCTGAAGAACTTCTCGATCTGTGCCGAACGGCCACGACCGCGTGCATGGAAGCGGCGCATGACGATCGCCTTGCCCACCTCGGCGTGCTTGACGAACAGCTGGTCGACGTCGAGCTGGTGGTTGTTCTCGGCGTTGGCGATGGCGCTCTCGAGCGTCTTCTTCACCGCGAGCGCGATCCGCCGCTTGCTGAAGGTCAGCGTGGCGACGGCCTGCGCCGCCGGCTTGTTGCGGATCAGCCCGGCCACCAGGTTCAGCTTGCGCGGGCTGATCCGGATGTTGCGGGTGATCGCCTGCGCCTCGGTTTCGCTGAGGGCGCGTGGAGTTTTCGGCTTGCTCATGTCAGCCGCGCCTCGCCTTCTTGTCGGACGAATGCCCCGTGAAGGTGCGCGTCGGCGAGAACTCGCCGAACTTGTGTCCGACCATGTTCTCGTTGACCTGCACCGGCAGGAACTTGTGGCCGTTATAGACGCCGAAGGTCAGCCCGACGAACTGCGGCAGGATCGTGGAACGGCGTGACCAGATCTTGATCACCTCGTTGCGACCCGATGCGCGCGACGCCTCGGCCTTGTTCAGCAGATACCCGTCGACGAACGGGCCTTTCCAGACGGAACGTGCCATCTCTGTTTGCCCCCCTTACTTGCCGGTCTTGCGGCGACGGATGATCAGGCTGTCGGTGCGCTTGTTGACGCGCGTCTTGTAGCCCTTGGTCGGCTTGCCCCAAGGCGTGACCGGATGACGGCCACCCGAGGTGCGGCCCTCGCCGCCGCCGTGCGGATGGTCGACCGGGTTCATCACGACGCCGCGGTTATGCGGACGACGACCCATCCACCGAGCGCGACCGGCCTTGCCGATGCTCTGGTTCATGTTGTCGGGGTTCGACACCGCACCGACCGTTGCCATGCACTCGCCGCGAACGACACGAAGCTCGCCGGACTGCAGCTTGATCTGCGCGTAGCCGGCATCCTTGCCGACCAGCTGCGCGTAGGTGCCGGCCGAGCGCGACATCTTGCCGCCGGCGCCCTGCTTGAGCTCGATGTTGTGCACGATGGTGCCGACCGGGATCGCCGAGAGCGGCATCGCGTTGCCCGGCTTGATGTCGACACGCGCACCGGCCACGACCTGGTCGCCGGCCTTGATGCGCTGCGGCGCCAGGATGTACGCAAGCTCGCCATCCGCATACTTCACCAGCGCGATGAAGGCGGTGCGGTTCGGGTCGTACTCCAGCCGCTCGACCGTGCCGACGACGTCGAACTTGCGACGCTTGAAATCGACATGGCGATAGGTCCGCTTGTGACCACCACCGCGGAAGAACGACGTCGTCCGGCCGTGATTGTTACGGCCGCCGGTGTTGTGCTTGCCCTCGGTCAGAACCTTGACGGGCTTGCCCTTCCACAGCTCGCTGCGGTCGATCAGAACCGTGCCGCGAAGCGACGGCGTTACGGGCTTGAAATGCTTAAGTGCCATCGGACCCTACCCTGCGTCACGCGAGCCGGGCGGAGAGATCGATCGACTGACCCTCCGCAAGCTGCACGTACGCCTTCTTCACGTCGGAACGAACGCCCGGACGACCACGGAAGCGCTTCGTCTTGCCCTTCTGGACCAGGGTGTTCACGCCAAGCACCTTCACGCCGAACAGGCCCTCAACGGCTGCCTTGATCTGCGGCTTCGTCGCGTCGATCGACACCCGGAAGACCACCTGGTTCTTCTCGGAAAGCGCCGTCGCCTTCTCGGTGATCACCGGCGCGCGGACGATGTCGTACATCGCCTCGCGCGACAGCCGCTCGGCAGCGCGGCGGATCGCCAGGATGTTGGTCATGCCAGGCGCTCCTTCAGGCCGTCGAGCCCGGCGCGGGTGATCACCAGGACCTCATGGTTGAGGATGTCATAGACGTTGGCGCCGACCGACGGCAGCACGTCAATGCGCGGCAGATTGCGGGCCGAGCGCAGGAACGTCTCGTCCACCACGCCGTCCACGATCAGCGCCGAGTTCCAGCCGAGCACCTTCAGCTTCGCGGCCAGCTCGGCGGTCTTGCCGTTGCCGGTCGCCACGTCGAGGACCACCAGCTTGCCGTCCGCCTGCTTCTGCGACAGCGCCGAGATCAACCCGAGGCGGCGCACCTTCTTGGGCAGGCTGAAGCCGTGGTCGCGCACGACCGGGCCATGCACGACGCCACCGGTGCGGAACTGCGGCGCCCGCAGCGAGCCCTGGCGGGCGTTGCCGGTGCCCTTCTGCTTGTAGGGCTTGCGGGTCGTGCCGGAGACTTCGCCCATGCCCTTCACCTTGTGGGTGCCAGCACGGCGCTTGGACAGCTGCCACTGCACAACACGCGCCATGATGTCGGTGCGCGGGGTGGTCCCGAAAATCTCGTCCGGCAGACTGGTCGAACCAGCGCTGCCGTTGTCGAGGGTCTTGATGTCGACGTCCATTGCCCTCTTCCTCAGCCTTCAGCCGGCGTGTCGGCGACAGCCGCACTGGTCGCCGGAGCAGCCGCCTGAACCAGGCCGGCCGGATACGGCGCATCGGCATGTCGCGCCTTCTTCACCGCATCGCGGATCAGCACGAAGCCGTTCTTGCCGCCGGGGATCGCGCCCTTGACCATCACCAGGCTGCGGTCGGCATCCACCAACGCAATCTCGAGGTTCAGGGTGGTCACCCGCTCGGACCCGAGATGGCCCGGCATCTTCTTGTTCTTGAAGGTGCGGCCCGGATCCTGGCGGTTACCGGTGGAACCCAGCGACCGATGGCTGACGGACACGCCGTGCGATGCCTCGAGGCCGCGGAAGTTCCAGCGCTTCATGCCGCCGGCAAAGCCCTTGCCCTTGCTGGTGCCGGTCACGTCGACCTTCTGGCCGACCACGAAATGCGCGGCCGACAGGCTGGCACCCGTCTCCAGCACGGCATCCTCGTCCACACGGAACTCGGCCAGCTTGGTCTTCGGCTCGACCTTGAGGCCGGCGAAGTGTCCGCGGTTCGGCTTCGTCACATGCTTCACCTTGGCGTTGCCGAACCCGAGCTGCACGGCGGTGTAACCGTCGCGATCCTGGGTGCGGACATCCACCACCTGCACGTTGTCGAGGTGCAGGACGGTGACCGGCACGTGAGTGCCGTCATCCTTGAAGATCCGGGTCATACCCAGCTTCTTCGCAATCAATCCGGTGCGCATCGTCTGGACCTTACAGCTTGATCTCGACGTCCACGCCGGCGGCGAGGTCGAGCTTCATGAGGGCGTCCACGGTTTGCGGTGTCGGCTCGACGATGTCGAGCAGCCGGCGATGAGTCCGAATCTCGAACTGCTCGCGGCTTTTCTTATCCACGTGGGGCGAGCGGTTCACGGTGAACTTCTCGATATGCGTCGGCAGCGGGATTGGACCCCGAACCCGCGCACCCGTACGCTTCGCCGTGTTCACGATCTCCTTCGTGCTGTTATCCAGCACGCGGTGATCGTACGCCTTGAGGCGAATGCGGATGTTCTGGTTGTCCATCTTACAGTCAGTCCAACTTCACAGGTTCGGGGTCGTCCAGTCTCAGCCAGCGATGATCAGAGCTGGATCGACGCAACCACGCCGGCGCCGACGGTGCGGCCACCTTCGCGGATCGCGAAACGCAGACCCTCATCCATCGCGATCGGCGCGATCAGCTCGACATCCATCGAGATGTTGTCACCCGGCATCACCATCTCGGTGCCCTCAGGCAGCTGCACCACACCGGTCACGTCGGTCGTCCGGAAGTAGAACTGCGGACGATAGTTGGTGAAGAACGGCGTGTGACGGCCACCCTCTTCCTTCGTGAGGATGTAGGCCTCGGCCTTGAACTTGGTGTGCGGGGTGATCGAGCCGGGCTTTGCCAGCACCTGACCGCGCTCGACGTCCTCGCGCTTCGTGCCACGCAGCAGCGCGCCGATGTTGTCGCCGGCTTGCCCACGATCGAGCAGCTTGCGGAACATCTCGACGCCGGTCACGACGGTCTTCACCGTGTTCTTGATACCGACGATCTCGACTTCCTCGCCGACGTTAACGACGCCGCGCTCGACACGACCGGTTACGACGGTGCCGCGGCCGGAGATCGAGAACACGTCCTCGATCGGCATCAGGAACGGACGGTCGATCGCACGCTCGGGCTGCGGGATGTAGCTGTCGACAGCTGCCATCAGCTCGAGCACCGCGTTCTCGCCGAGTGCCGGGTCGCCGTTCTCGAGCGTCACCAGGGCCGAGCCCTTGACGATCGGAATGTCGTCGCCGGGGAACTGGTAGGAAGAGAGCAGCTCGCGCACCTCCATCTCGACCAGCTCGAGCAGCTCGGGATCGTCGACCATGTCGACCTTGTTCAGGAACACGACCAGCGCCGGCACGCCAACCTGGCGGGCGAGCAGGATGTGCTCGCGGGTCTGCGGCATCGGGCCATCGGCGGCGGACACGACCAGGATCGCGCCATCCATCTGGGCGGCGCCGGTGATCATGTTCTTCACGTAGTCGGCGTGACCCGGGCAATCGACGTGGGCGTAATGGCGGTTCTTGGTCTCGTACTCGACGTGGGCGGTCGAGATCGTGATGCCGCGAGCGCGCTCCTCGGGAGCCTTATCGATCTGGTCGTAGGCGGTGTAAACGGCGCCACCGCTCTTCGCGAGCGTCTTGGTGATCGCGGCCGTCAGCGACGTCTTGCCATGGTCGACGTGACCGATGGTGCCGATGTTGCAGTGCGGCTTGTTCCGCTCGAATTTAGCCTTTGCCATTGTCTCTCTCCGTTGACCCGCCGAATGGCGCCGGTCGGTCGGGTTGGAAGGGTTCTAACTAGACGGCTGCGCTCGTTACCAGCGGTAGTGGCTGAAGGCCTTGTTGGCCTCTGCCATCCGGTGCGTATCTTCGCGCTTCTTCACGGCGGAACCGCGATTATTGACGGCGTCGAGCAGCTCGTTCGACAGCCGGTCCTGCATCGTATGCTCGCCCCGCTTGCGCGAGCTGTCGATCAGCCAGCGGATCGCCAGAGCCTGGCGACGCTCGGTCCGGACCTCGACGGGCACCTGGTAGGTGGCACCACCGACGCGGCGCGAACGCACCTCGACGGCGGGCTTCACGTTGTCCAGCGCCTCGTGGAACATCCGAACCGGATCGGCAGCAGAGCCACCACGGCGACGCATGCTCTCGAGCGCGCCATAGACGATGCTCTCGGCGGTCGACTTCTTGCCGTCGTACATCAGCGCATTCATGAAGCGCGTGATGACGACGTCACCGAATTTCGGATCGGGAAGGATTTCACGCTTAACAGCGCGACGGCGGCGGCTCATGCCTCGATATCCTCTTACTTCGGCCGCTTGGCGCCGTAGAGCGACCGGCGCTTACGACGCTTGGCGATGCCCTGCGTGTCGAGCACGCCACGCAGGATGTGATAGCGCACGCCCGGAAGATCCTTCACGCGCCCGCCGCGGATCAGCACGACGCTGTGCTCCTGCAGGTTGTGGCCTTCGCCAGGAATGTAGCTGACGACCTCGAAGCCGTTCGTGAGGCGCACCTTGGCGACCTTACGCAGCGCCGAGTTCGGCTTCTTGGGAGTGGTCGTGTAGACGCGGGTGCAGACGCCGCGCTTTTGCGGGCAGCCCTGCAGGGCCGGCACCTTGTTGCGCTTGGCCGCGGGCTCGCGTCCCTTGGCGATCAACTGGTTGATGGTCGGCATACGCCCTTCCCAATCCTCGACGTTCGGCCGGCGAACCACCAGCTCAAGGATTTGGATCGTCTCCCGCCATCCACAACGAAAAGCCGCTGAGGCGAGCATGGCTCGCCGGCGCGGTGTTCTGATCACATGCGGCCTTGGCCCCCTGTAGTAACGGGGGCGGCGCCGCACACGAGGTGCTGCATCAGGCGGCTTCCGACCGTCTTGAGACGGGGCTAGCCGAGGGGCGGATACCTACGGCCAGGGTGGGGACGAGTCAAGCGTCGCGGCAGAGTCGTGACGCCGATTCGGGGAAACTATCTGCCGGGCTGGGTTTCCCGGAGCGCAGAACACAACGCCGGACAAAGAAAAGGCCGGCCGGGGGATGTCCCCGGCCGGCCTGAAAGCACCCTCCGGCGTCGCTGCCGGAGGGTGGGAGGCAGCTTACTCCGCAGCCTTGATCGTCGTGTTGGTCGGCATGTCGCGGCCGAGCACGCGCTGCTTGTCGCGGCCGGCAGCTACGGCGCGCAGCTTGTTCATGACACTGCCGGTGCCCGCCGGGATCAGCCGCCCGACGATGACGTTCTCCTTGAGCCCGTTCAGAGTATCCACCTTGCCGGCCGTGGCCGCCTCGGTGAGCACGCGCGTGGTCTCCTGGAACGAGGCCGCGGAGATGAACGAATGCGTCTGCAGCGACGCCTTGGTGATGCCCTGGAGCACCGGCATCGCGTGCGCCGGCCGCTCGTTGGCCTGCAGCCGCTTGTTGTTCTCGCCCTCGAACTCGAACCGATCGACCGTCTCGCCCACCAGGTAGGTGGTGTCGCCCGGCTCGAGCACCTCGACCTTCTGCAGCATCTGCCGAACGATGACCTCGATGTGCTTGTCGTTGATCTTCACGCCCTGCAGCCGGTAGACGTCCTGGATCTCGTTGACCAGGTAGTCCGACAGCGCCTCGACGCCTAGCACCTTGAGGATGTCGTGCGGCACCCGCGGGCCGTCGACCAGCGGATCGCCACGGCGCACGAAGTCGCCTTCCTGCACCGAGACGTGCTTGCCCTTCGGGATCAGGTAGTCCGTCTCTTCCTGGGTCTCGTCGTTCTTCACGATCACCCGGCGCTTGGCCTTGTAGTCCTTGCCGAACTCGATGCGGCCATCGGTCTCGGCGATGATCGCATGGTCCTTCGGGCGCCGTGCCTCGAACAGCTCGGCCACGCGCGGCAGACCACCGGTGATGTCGCGCGTCTTGGAGCCTTCGCGCGGGATACGCGCCAGCACGTCGCCGGCATGCACCACCGCACCGTTCTCGACCGACAGGATCGAGTCCGGCGACAGGAAATAGCGGGCCTCGCCACCGGTCACCAGCTTGATGACCTCGCCCTTCTCGTCCTTGAGCTGCAGCCGCGGCCGCAGATCGATACCCTTTGAGGCCTGCTTGTAATCGACCACCACCTTCGAGGTCAGGCCGGTCACCTCGTCCATGCGCTCGACCAGCGTGATGCTGTCGATCAGGTCGAGATATTCGACCTTGCCGGCACGCTCGGTGATGATCGGCAGGGTGTACGGGTCCCACTCGGCGAGCTTCTGCTGCCGTGCCACCGTCGCACCCTCATCCACCAGCAACCTGGCGCCGTACGGCACCCGGAAGCGCGCCCGCTCGCTGCCCTTGTCGTCGGTCAGCACGATCTCGCAGTTACGCGACATCACCACCGGCACGCCCATGCTGTTCTGCACGACGTTGCGGTTCTTCACGTTGACCACGCCGTCATGCGACGCCTCGACCATCGACTGTTCCGCACCACGCTGTGCGGCGCCGCCGATGTGGAAGGTGCGCATGGTCAGCTGGGTGCCGGGCTCGCCGATCGACTGCGCGGCAATGACGCCCACCGCCTCGCCGATATTCACCGGCGTGCCACGCGCCAGGTCGCGGCCGTAGCAGAGCCCGCACACGCCGACGCGGCTATCGCAGGTCAGCACCGAGCGGATGAGCATGCTCTCCACGCCCGACTTCTCGACGATCTCGGCTTCCGCCTCGCCGATCAGCGTGCTCCGCGGCAGCACCACATGGCCATCGACCGGCGACAGCACGTCGTTCGCCGTGGTCCGGCCGAGGATGCGCTCGGACAGCGAGGACACCACCTCGCCGCCATCCATCACCGCCCGCACCGTCAGGCCGCGCTCGGCGCCGCAATCCTCCTCGACGATGATGCAGTCCTGCGCCACGTCGACCAGGCGACGCGTCAGGTAGCCCGAGTTCGCGGTCTTCAGCGCCGTGTCCGCGAGACCCTTGCGGGCGCCGTGGGTGGAGGTGAAGTAGTCGAGGACCGACAGGCCTTCCTTGAAGTTGGCGATGATCGGCTGCTCGATGATCTCGCCCGACGGCTTGGCCATCAGGCCGCGCATGCCGGCAAGCTGCTTCATCTGTGCCGGCGACCCACGCGCACCGGAGTGGCTCATCATCCAGACCGAGTTGGTCTGCACGCCGATCTCCTGCTTGGAGATCTCCTTCATCATCGCGGCCTGCACCTCGTCGGTGCAGCGCGACCAGGCATCGACCACCTTGTTGTAGCGCTCGCCGGCGGTGATCAGGCCGTCCTGATACTGCTGCTCGAACTCCTTGACCTCGGTGGTGGTCTTGTCGACCAGGCCCTTCTTCTCGGTCGGGATGATCATGTCATCCTTGCCGAACGAGATGCCCGCCTTGGCGGCCTGGCCGAAGCCCAGCCCCATCAGCCGGTCGGCGAAGATCACGCATTCCTTCTGGCCGCAGTGGCGATACACCGCGTCGATCACGTCCGAGACGTTCTTCTTGGTCAGCTGCTTGTTGAGCAGCGAGAACGGCACCGCCGGATGCTTCGGCAGGATCTGCGCGATCAGCATGCGCCCCGGTGTTGTGACGACGGTGCTGCGGACCTTCTTGCCCTCGGCATCGACGGTCTCGTAGCGGGCACGGATCTTGTCGTGCAGCTTGATCGCCTTCGCGGTAAGCGCGAACTCGATCTCGCCGATGGTGCCGAACGCCGGCGCTCCGGTCTTGACCAGCTGGCCGGTCTTCTCGTCGTACTCGTTCTGGTCCGGCGTCACGCGGAACTCGGCCGTCTCCAGAGAGAGATAGTACAGACCCAGCACGATGTCCTGGCTCGGCACGATGATCGGCTTGCCGTTCGCCGGGCTGAGGATGTTGTTGGTCGACATCATCAGCACGCGCGCCTCGAGCTGCGCCTCGAGCGACAGCGGCACGTGCACAGCCATCTGGTCGCCGTCGAAATCGGCGTTGAAGGCGGTGCAGACCAGCGGATGCAGCTGGATCGCCTTGCCCTCGATCAGCACCGGCTCGAACGCCTGGATGCCGAGGCGATGCAGCGTCGGCGCACGGTTCAGCATCACCGGATGCTCGCGGATCACCTCCTCGAGGATGTCCCAGACCTCGGGACGCTCCTTCTCCACCATGCGCTTTGCGGCCTTGATGGTGGTGGCGTGACCGTACTTCTCGAGCTTGCTGTAGATGAACGGCTTGAACAGCTCGAGCGCCATCTTCTTCGGCAGGCCGCACTGGTGCAGCTTCAGCTCGGGTCCGACGACGATCACGGACCGGCCGGAATAATCGACGCGCTTGCCGAGCAGGTTCTGGCGGAAGCGGCCCTGCTTGCCTTTCAGCATGTCGGACAGCGACTTCAGCGGACGCTTGTTCGCACCGGTGATGGCGCGGCCGCGACGGCCGTTATCGAACAGGGCGTCCACGGACTCCTGCAGCATGCGCTTCTCGTTGCGCACGATGATGTCCGGGGCGCGCAGCTCGATCAGCCGCTTCAGGCGGTTGTTGCGGTTGATGACGCGGCGATACAGGTCGTTCAGGTCCGACGTCGCGAAACGGCCGCCATCGAGCGGCACCAGCGGACGCAGCTCCGGCGGGATCACCGGCACGACGTCAAGGATCATCCAGTCGGGCTTGGAGCCGCTTTCGGCGAACGCCTCGACCAGCTTCAGGCGCTTGACCAGCTTCTTGCGCTTGGCCTCGGACGTCGTGTCCTTGAGGTCGGCGCGCAGCTTCACCTTCTCGGCGTCGCAATCGACGCTGACCAGCACGGTCTTGATCGCCTCGGCGCCGATGCCGGCACGGAAACCGTCCTCGCCGAACTCGTCCTGCTTGGCGAGCAGCTGATCCTCGTTGAGCAGCTGGTGCAGCTTGAGGTCGGTCAGACCCGGCTCGAGGACCACGTAGCTCTCGAAATACAGGATCTTCTCGAGCTCCTTCAGCGTCAGGTCGACCATCAGGCCGATGCGCGACGGCAGCGACTTCAGGAACCAGATGTGGGCGACCGGCGAGGCCAGCTCGATATGGCCCATGCGCTCGCGGCGCACCTTCGCCAGCGTCACCTCGACGCCGCACTTCTCACAGATGATGCCGCGGAACTTCATCCGCTTGTACTTGCCGCACAGGCACTCGTAGTCCTTGATCGGACCGAAGATGCGCGCGCAGAACAGGCCGTCCCGCTCCGGCTTGAAGGTGCGGTAGTTGATGGTCTCCGGCTTCTTGATCTCGCCATAGGACCAGGACCGGATCTGCTCGGACGAGGCGAGCTGGATCTTGATCTGGTCGAACGTCATCGCCTGGCCGGTCTGGCCAAGGATCTTCATCAGTTCGTTCATGCGCCGAAACCCCTCACGAAAAGGCCATGGGCTCTGCCCTTGGAGCCCGCCAAAGGCTGAGCCTTTGGAAACCGCTTAAAAAATGGAATCTCAAGGCCCAGCCTTGAGCGGGTCCAGGGCAGAGCCCTGGCCTTGCCTCATCAATTACCGCTCTGCTCGAGATCCACATTCAGCCCCAGCGACTTCAGCTCTTTCACAAGCACGTTGAAGCTCTCCGGAATGCCGGCCTCGAAATCGTCCTGCTCGCGCACGATCGCCTCGTAGACCTTGGTGCGGCCGGACACGTCGTCCGACTTCACCGTCAGCATTTCCTGCAGCGTGTAGGCGGCGCCGTACGCTTCGAGCGCCCACACCTCCATCTCGCCGAAGCGCTGTCCGCCGAACTGGGCCTTGCCGCCGAGCGGCTGCTGGGTGACCAGCGAGTATGGCCCGATCGAACGCGCATGGATCTTGTCGTCCACGAGATGGTGCAGCTTGAGCATGTAGACGTAGCCCACCGTCACCTTGCGCTCGAACGGCTCGCCGGTGCGCCCGTCCGTCAGCTGCGACTGCCCCGACGTATCGAGCCCAGCCCGGGTCAGCATCTCCTCGATATCGGAAATCCGCGCCCCATCGAACACCGGCGTCGCGATCGGCACGCCCTTGCGCAGATTGCGCGCCAGCTCGATCAGCTGCTCGTTCGGCAACGTCGCGATATCCTCGCGATACACCTCGTCGCCGTACACGCTCTTCAGCTCGTCCAGCAGCGCCTGCTTGGCGTTGCCCGTGCGCATGTACTCGTCGACCAGCTCGCCGATGCCCTTGCCGATATTGGCGCAGGCCCAGCCGAGATGGGTCTCCAGGATCTGCCCCACGTTCATGCGCGACGGCACGCCCAGCGGGTTCAGCACCAGGTCGACCGGGGTGCCGTCCTCGAGGAACGGCATGTCCTCGACCGGCGTCACCCGCGACACGACACCCTTGTTGCCGTGACGACCGGCCATCTTGTCGCCCGGCTGCAGCTTGCGCTTCACCGCCACGAACACCTTGACCATCTTCATCACGCCGGGCGGCAGTTCGTCGCCGCGCTGCAGCTTCTCGACCTTGCTGTCGAAGCGCGCCTGGATGCGCCCGACCGCCGCGTCGAACTCGCGCTTCAGCGTCTCGATCTCGCCGACCGCCTGATCCGACGACAACACGATGTTGCGCCACGCCCCGCGCGGATGCTCGCCGAGCACCTCCTCGGTGATCTCGCTGCCGGACTTGATGCCCTTGAAGCCCGCACCCGCCTTCTGGCCGAGCAGACGCTCGCGCAGCCGGTTGTAGAACGACCGCTCCTGGATCGCGCGCTCGTCGTCGCGGTCCTTGGCCAGGCGCTCGATCTCGGCGCGCTCGATCGCCATCGCGCGCTCGTCCTTGTCGACGCCGCGGCGGGAGAACACCCGCACATCGACGATCGTCCCGGTGGTGCCGGGCGGCAGCTTCAGCGAGGTGTCGCGGACGTCGGAGGCCTTCTCGCCGAAGATCGCACGGAGCAGCTTCTCTTCCGGGGTCATCGGGCTCTCGCCCTTCGGCGTCACCTTGCCGACCAGGATGTCGCCCGGGTTCACTTCCGCGCCGACATACACGATGCCGGCCTCGTCGAGGTTGCGCAGCGCTTCCTCGCCGACATTCGGGATGTCGCGGGTGATCTCCTCCTGGCCGAGCTTGGTGTCACGCGCCATGACCTCGAACTCCTCGATATGGATCGAGGTGAAGACGTCGTCGCGGGCGATCCGCTCGGAGATGAGGATGCTGTCCTCGAAGTTGTAACCGTTCCAGGGCATGAACGCGACGAGCACGTTGCGACCCAGCGCCAGCTCGCCGAGCTCCGTCGACGGGCCGTCTGCGATGATGTCGCCGACCACCACCCGGTCGCCCACGCGGACCAGCGGACGCTGGTTGATGCAGGTCGACTGGTTGGAGCGCATATACTTGCGCAGCCGGTAGATATCGACGCCCTGGGTCGAGCCGGCCTCGTCGGTGGCCCGCACGACGATACGGGCACCGTCGATCTGGTCGACCACGCCGGCGCGGCGGGCGATGATGGTGGCGCCGGAGTCACGGGCAACCGCGGCTTCCATGCCGGTGCCGACCAGCGGCGCATCGGACTGGATCAGCGGCACCGCCTGGCGCTGCATGTTCGAGCCCATCAGCGCGCGGTTGGCGTCGTCGTTCTCGAGGAACGGGATCAGCGCGGCCGCGACCGACACCAGCTGGCGCGGCGACACGTCGCAGGCGGTCACGTCCTCGGGCTTCACCAGCCGGAAGTCGCCGCCACGCCGCACCGAGACCAGCTCGTCGGTCAGGTTGCCGTCCTTGTCCTGCGCCGCGTCCGCCTGTGCGACGACCAGCTTCTCCTCTTCCATCGCGGAGAGGTACTTCCAGCCGGTCTGCAACGCGCCGTCCTTCACCAGGCGGTACGGCGTCTCGATGAAGCCGTACTTGTTCACCTTGGCGTAGGTGGCGAGCGAGTTGATCAGGCCGATATTCGGGCCTTCCGGGGTCTCGATCGGGCAGATGCGGCCGTAATGCGTCGGATGCACGTCGCGCACCTCGAAGCCGGCGCGCTCGCGGGTCAGACCGCCTGGCCCAAGTGCGGACAGGCGACGCTTATGCGTCACTTCCGACAGCGGGTTGGTCTGGTCCATGAACTGGCTGAGCTGCGACGAACCGAAGAACTCGCGCACCGCGGCGGCCGCCGGCTTCGCGTTGATGAGGTCGTGCGGCATGACGGTGTCGATATCGACCGAGCCCATGCGCTCGCGGATCGCGCGCTCCATGCGCAGCAGGCCGACGCGATACTGGTTCTCCATCAGCTCGCCGACCGAGCGCACGCGACGATTGCCGAGATTGTCGATGTCGTCGATCGTGCCGCGGCCGTCCTTCAGCTCGCACAGGATCTTCACCGTGCGGATGATGTCCTCCTTGCGGAGCACGCGCACGGTGTCCTCGGCATCCACCGAGAGGCGCATGTTCATCTTCACACGGCCGACGGCGGACAGGTCGTAGCGGTCGCCATCGAAGAACAGGCCTCGGAACAACGCCTCGGCGGTGTCCGGGGTCGGCGGCTCGCCCGGGCGCATCACCCGGTAGATGTCGACCAGCGCATCCTCGCGCGAGCTGTTCTTGTCGACCGCCAGCGTGTTGCGGATCCACGGCCCGGTGCTGTTATCGACCGCCAGCGTCGGCAGCGTGTCGATGCCCATCTCCTCGAGTGCCAGCAGGCGCGGCTCGGTCAGCTCCTCGCCGGCCTCGCCATAGATCTCGCCGGTCTCCTCGTTGACCAGGTCGAACGCCACGTAGCGGCCGAGCAGGTCGGCGCGTCCGACCAGCACCTCCTTGGTGTTCTCGGCGATCTTGCGGGTGGCGCGCGCGGTCAGCTTGTCGTCGGCCTTGGCGACGATCTCGCCGGTGTCGGCATCGACCAGCGGCTCCAGCAGCTTCATGCCGCGGAAGGCGTCGGGATCGAACGGCCGTGCCCAGCCCTTGGCGGTCTTGGTGAAGACCGTCTGGCCGTAGAAATTGCCGAGGATCTCGTCCGCGTCCATGCCGCGGATGTCCATCGCATCGACGTCGCCGCCATCGGCGATCTTCTTGGCGCGGGCGGCCTCGGAGGCATTGCTCTCGAGCGCGTACAGCAGCGTGGTGACGGGCAGCTTCCGCTTCCGGTCGATGCGGACATAGACCATGTCCTTGCTGTCGAACTCGAAATCGAGCCACGAGCCGCGATACGGGATGACCCGGGCGGCGAACAGGAACTTGCCCGACGAGTGCGTCTTGCCCTTGTCGTGGTCGAAGAACACGCCCGGGCTGCGATGCATCTGGCTGACGATGACGCGCTCGGTGCCGTTGATGATGAAGGTGCCGTTATCCGTCATCAGGGGCATGTCGCCCATGTAAACGGGCTGCTCCTTGATGTCGCGGATCGACCGCGAGCCGGTATCCTCGTCCACGTCCCACACGATCAGACGCAGGATGACCTTCAGCGGGGCGGCAAAGGTCATGCCACGCTGGATGCACTCCTCGACGTCGTATTTCGGCTCCTCGAGCTCGTAATGGACGAACTCCAGGCGGCCGCGGCCGGCGAAGTCGTTGATCGGGAACACCGAACGGAACACTTCCTGCAGGCCCGACGGCGTCCGGCTGTCCGGCGCCACGTTCATCTGCAGGAATGTCTCGTAGCTCGAGCGCTGCACGTCGATCAGGTTGGGCATCGGAGCCACTTCGGGGATGCGCCCGAAGCTCTTGCGGATGCGCTTGCGTCCCGTGAACGATTTGGTCATCGCGTTCATCGTATGTCCTGCCCCGTCACCAGCCAGCTTCCGCGAACCGCCAGGACAATCGCGGTGGAGCCGTCCCCGGCGCCGCGATCGTCCCGACCGAACCTTCGGCCGAAAATTCCGTTCGCAACCGGGCGTAGAGCCAGGTTACTTCCCACTCCGAGAGCGGGCCTTGCACTGCCACAAGCGCCCGACCGCACCGGGACCGTCCCGGGGATCAAGGCGCATTGCGTAGAGGCGCACGGCAGAGAGGGCGGGAACCATTCCTGATTCCCACCCTGTCCGCTAGGCGTTGATCGGGTGCCGGTTCGCTTCCAGGCCCATCGGACCGGAGGCTCCCTGCATCCCGCAGTTCGTGATGCTATTTGATCTCGACAGAGGCGCCCTGCTCTTCCAGCATCTTCTTGTACTTCGCGGCTTCGTCCTTGTTGACGGCTTCCTTCACCGTCTTCGGCGCGCCCTCGACCAGGTCCTTGGCTTCCTTGAGGCCCAAGCCGGTGATGGTGCGGATCTCCTTGATCACGTTGATCTTCTTCTCACCGGCCTTGGTGAGAATGACGGTGAACTCGGTCTGCTCCTCGACCGGAGCTGCCGGTGCGCCACCAGCCGGGGCCGCAGCGGCGGCGACCGGGGCAGCGGCAGAAACGCCCCACTTCTCCTCGAGGAGCTTCGACAGCTCGGCAGCCTCGAGAACCGTCAGGGTGGACAGCTCGTCAACAAGCTTGGACAGATCGGCCATGGTGTGAACTTCCTGATATAAACGCTGTGTGGTTCCGTGCAAGCCCGGTTCCCGAGCCTGCGATCACTTTTGACTTGAGGGCGCTTACGCGGCCTCGGCGTCGGTGCCAGTGTCGGCGACCGCGTCGCCCGTCTTGGCGTAGGCCCCGAAGACCCGTGCAAGCTGTCCAGCCGGCGCCTGCAGGATGCCCGCGATACGCGTGGCGGGGGTCGAGATGAGCCCCACCAGCTGTGCACGCAGAACGTCCAGCGACGGCAGCTCGGCAAGCGCCTTGATCCCGTCCGCATTGAGCGTCTGGGTTCCGAGCGCACCGCCGAGGATGACGAGCTTGTCGTTGGTCTTGGCGAACTCGACGGCCACCTTGGCCACTGCCACCGGGTCCCGTGCCCACGCAAGCGCGGTCGGGCCCTTCAGCAGGGGGGCGATGCCGTCGAATCGGGTCCCATCCAGGGCGAGCGTGGCCAGCCGGTTCTTCGCAACCTTGAAGGTCGCACCGGCCGCGCGCATCCGGCTCCGCAGTACCGTCACCTGGGCGACCGTCATCCCGTCATTGCGGGTGACGACGACCATCGAGGTCTCTGCGAAAACGGCGGCGAGCGACGATACGAACTCGTGCTTCTCCGTACGGTCCAAATCCCGTCTCCGTGGTGGCCCTCCAGGCAAGCGCCTGCAGAGCCGGGTTGCCCTAAGACCGTCCGCACCAGGGGTGCGAGCGATCCGGTTCGCCTGTCCGCAAGAAGTCGGAACCACCAGAAAATCCGGTGTCTCCCGTCTCCCGCGCGCCGACCCTGGGGTCGATTAAGGCCGCCCCGAAAGGCTCAGCCGCGTGCGGTCTTGGACAGGTTCGGAAGACAGGGCCCTGAACGGACCCTGCCCCCTGTTCAGCGACGCCGGCTCCCGAGGGAACCGACGCCGTGCATTCTTTTAGACGCCGGCTCTCAGACGCCGGCGAGGGTCGAGACGTCGAGCTTCACGCCGGGGCCCATCGTCGAGGACAAAGCCGCCTTCTGCAGGTAGGTGCCCTTGGCGCCGGTCGGCTTGGCCTTCTGGATGGCGTCGACCAGGGCGCGGATGTTCTCCGCGAGCTTGTCGCCGTCGAACGAGGCCTTGCCGATGCCGGCATGGATGATCCCGGCCTTCTCGGCGCGGAACTCGACCTGGCCGGACTTGGCGGCGAGCACCGCGCCCTTCACGTCCATCGTCACGGTGCCGAGCTTCGGGTTCGGCATCAGGCCGCGCGGGCCCAGGATCTTACCCAGGCGGCCAACCAGGGCCATCATGTCCGGTGTCGCGATGCAGCGATCGAAGCCGATCTCGCCGGCCTGCACCTTCTCGGCGAGGTCCTCGGCACCGATCACGTCGGCCCCGGCGGCGAGCGCCTCCTCGGCCTTCGGGCCACGTGCGAACACGCCGACGCGCAGCGTCTTGCCGGTGCCGTTCGGCAGGCTCAGCAGGCCGCGGACCATCTGGTCGGCGTGGCGCGGATCGATGCCCAGGCCCAGCGACAGCTCGACGGTCTCGTCGAACTTAGCGGTCGCATTGCCCTTCACCAGCGCGATGGCGTCGGCGAGGCTGTACGACTTGTTATGCTCGACCTTGGCGGAAGCCGCCTCGAGACGCTTGTTCTTGGCCATCGATCAGCCCTCCACCACGGTCAGACCCATCGACTTCGCAGACCCGGCCAGCATGCGGACGGCGCCATCGATGTCGTTGGCGTTCATGTCCTTCATCTTGATCTCGGCAATCTCGCGCAGCTGCGTGGTGGTCACGCGACCGACGGCCGCACCCTTGCCCACGGTGGCCGAGCCCTTGGAGGCCTTGGCGGCGCGCAGCAGGAAGTGGGTGTTCGGCGGCGTCTTGGTGATGAAGGTGAAGGTGCGGTCGCCGAACGCGGTGATCACCACCGGGGTCGGGGTGCCGGGCTCCATGCCCTGCGTCGCCGCGTTGAATTCCTTCACGAACTGCATGATGTTCAGGCCGCGCTGACCGAGCGCCGGGCCGACCGGCGGCGACGGGTTGGCCTTGCCGGCGGGGATCTGCAACTTGATGTAGCCAACGATCTTCTTGGCCATATCCTGGGCTCCTCAATCTGATGCCAGGACCGCGGTGCATGCGACGCCACCCGGCCCGAAGCCAGCTGGCACGTCTCCCGCGTTCCGTAGAGGGCGGGCGTTTACCGCGCGCGCCGCCGCCGCGCAAGCGAATTCCGCACATCCAGCCCAAGGAGCATGCTCGTGACGATCACCACGCAGATCATCTACCAGCCCTACATTCGTGGCCCGAAAGGGGCCCTGAAGGCCGGGCCGGCGATCGCCTGCGCCACCGCCGACGCGGGCCTGGTCCGGGCCGAGCGCGCCCTTGCCGCCGGCAGTATCCTGGGTGCGCGGATCGTCAGGGTCAGCCACGACGACGATGCCGAGGAATTCGCCGACCCGGAATATCTCGGCCAGGTCGGCGAAGTTCCCGACGCAGACTGAAAAGAGCCGGTGATATTAAAATCTGCCTGAGCCACGCAACCGGTTTGCCGAAACCGCGCTCCCCATGCGGCCGGCACACGAAGTCGGCAAAAGCAGAGGAAAATCCAGATGCCGCAGTTCGACGCCACCATCAAGCACATCCAGGCGGGGCTCAAGGGCTTCACCGTCGCCGCCGCCGTGAAGAACATCGAAGGCTGGGAAGCCACCCTGGAGAAGGTCGAGGCGCCGGGCGTCAAGGGCATCATCCGTGACCTGGAGAGCCTCAAGAAGCACCTGCATGCCGACCCGATCGACGGCGCCGCGATCCGCAAGCTCGTCGTGAAGCTCGGCCACGAGACGGTGACCATCGCCGGCAAGGCCGACAGCAAGAACGCCGAGAAGATCAAGTCGCTCGGCGAAGCGCTGACCGCCGCTGCGGAAGAGCATGCCGACGCCTGAGCACGCTAAGGGCTTTCCCTCGATCGGAATGGATCGGGAGGAAGGCTCCAGCTCATCGTGTTCACGAGCATCCTTGGCCGACCGATAAGCAAGATCGGTCGGATCATGTTCTGGTTTGCACCTGGGCTGCACCTGCGGGTGCGGCTCAGGTCCCCGGATAAGACGCTTCGGCGTTGCCTGCGCCGGTGCCATCCGGCCGCGGCCGCCGGTCGCTCCCGATGACCGCCAGTGGCTGGAAGGGCAGCACCCCGTTCTCGGACGGCAGATCGTCCATGCTCCAGCCGCCACCGAGCGCCCTGACCAGGTCGACCGTCGCCTGCACCCGCTGCGTCTCCACCTGTACCTCGGCGATCCGCGCGGTCAAAGCCGTCACCTGCGCCACCACTGCATCGAGGTAGTTGGTCAGGCCGCCCGTATAGAGCTGCAGCGTGATCGTCTGGGCCTGCTCCGCCGACGTGACCGCCTGCGCCTGCTGCTGCGCCTCGGCCTGCAGCTGCGTGGTCAGCGTCAGCCCGTCCTCGACCTCCTGGAATGCCGACAGCACGATCGAGCGATAGGCGTCCCGCGTCTGCGCGTATTGCGACCAGCTCCGCTGCAGCTCCGCCCGTCGCAGCCCGCCCTCGAACAGCGGCAGCATGGCGCCGGCGCCGATCGTCCATAGGCTGTTTGGCAGGCTGGCCAGGTTGAAGCCGGTATCCTCGAAGCCGCCGGTCAGGCTGATGTTGATGTCCGGATAGAACGCCGCCCGCGACACCCCGATGCCGGCATTCGCCGCCGCCATCTGCCGCTCCGCCGAGGCGATGTCGGGACGCCGCTGCAACAGCTGCGACGGCACCCCGGACGGCACCCTCGGGACCGTCAGGCGCGCATCATCGACCGGTGCGATGGCGAAGCTGCTCGGCGTCACCCCGACCAGCACTGCGATGGCATGCTGCAGCACCGCCCGCTGCGCCACCACGCCGGTCTCCAGCGCCTGGGTTGCCGCAAGCTGGTTTTGCGCCCGGGCCACGTCGAGCCCGGAGGCGATCTTGCCGGCCAGCCGCAGCGACGTGATCTCGACCGCCTTCCGGTAGAAGCCGATCGACTGCACGTACACCGCCGACTGGCTGTCGAGGCCGCGCAAGGCCACGTAGTCGTCGGCGAGCTCCGCCTGCAGGCTCAGCCGTGCGTTGGCGAGATTGGCGGCACTGGCCTGCGCCAGGCGCTTCTGCAGCCGGGTCTGGTTGCGGATGCGGTCCCAGAAATCCGGCTCCCACGACGCGGTGCCCTCGATCTCGTTCGAGGAGGCCTCGTTCGGACCGCTATCACCGGTGCGGAACAGCTTGTGGATGCTCTGCCGGTTGTCGGTGCTCGACAGGTTGGCGCCGATCTGCGGGAACAGGTTGGCCCGCGCCTCGGCGGCAAGGTCACGCGCCTGAACATACTGCTCGGCGTAGGTCGCGAGGTCCGGATTGCCGGCCACCGCCTGGTCCTCGAGGCGATCGAGCAGCGGATCGCCGAACATCGTCCACCAGGGACCGCGCGGCAGCGTATCCGCGGGGTGTGCCACGCCGAACGGCCCGGACCCGGCATAATCGGCCGGCAGCAGCTCGTGCGGCGGATCGTAGCGCGGCGCGAGATCGCAACCCGATACGAGGGCGAGTGCCGCCAAGGCGGGCGTGACCCGGCGCAACCATGCGCCGTCCCGGCCGGGGAACAGACGCCTCATCGAGCGGTCTCGTCCCCCGCATCCGGCGCCGCGGCCGGCTCGACCATCGCGGACACGCCGCGTTGCGGCTCCCGGGCTGGCGCCGAGCCTGCCGCCTGGCCGGGCGGTTCTGCTGTCTCCGGTTCGCCATATCCGGCGACCGGCTGCACCGGCTTCACCTTCTGGCCTTCCAGCATCCCGATCGAGGGATTGTCGATCAGCCGGTCGGTAGCCTTCAGCCCGGCCAGCACCTGCACCGAGGTGCCGAGATTGAGTCCCAGCGTGATGTTCTGCAGGTGCACGCGGTCCTGCGCATCGACCAGCGCCACCTGCATTCCCTGCGCGCGGAACAGCAGCGCCTGCTCGGGCAGGATCAGGATGTCCTGGTTGGCGGGTGCGGTGAAATGCACCGTCGCGTAGCTGCCCGGCAGCAGCTCGTGCTTCGGGTTGTCGACGGTCAGCTCGGTCACCACCGTGCGGGTCTGCGGATTGACCGCCTTCGCGGTGGTGAGGAAGTGCGCCTGGTACACCCGCCCCGGCGATTGCGGCAGCGTCAGCGTCGCCACCAGGCCGGGCTTCAGGATGTCGGAATATTCCTGCGGGATCGAGGCGAACACCCGCATCTCGTGGATGTCGGACACGCTGAACAGCTCCTGGGCGCCCCCCCGTGCACCGACATCGCCGCCGCCGCCATTCACGTAGTCGCCGACATCGGTGAGCCGCGCCGTGACCACGCCGTCGAACGGCGCCACCACATGCTCGAAGCCCGCCTGCGCCTGGTAGCGCACGACCTCCTGCTCGGCCGCGGCGACCTGGGCGGTCTCCGCCTGGGCGTTGGCGGTCTGCACGTCGACTTCCTGCTGCGACACCGCCTGGGTGCCGGACAGCGCCTGCCAGCGTTTGGCGGTCACCTGCGCCAGCCTGCTGCGGGCCTGCGCCACCGCGAGGGCGGCCTTGGCCTGCGCCAGCTGCGCGTCGATGGTCGGGCTGTCGATGACCGCGAGCAACTCGCCGGCTTTCGTCGTGGCACCGTAATCCTTGTACCACATGCGGACATAGCCGGCGACCTGGGCGTAGATCGGCGCCTCGTACCAGGCATTGATGTTGCCCGGCAGGTTCAGCGACCGGCGTGGCGGCCCCGGCTGCGGCTTGATGAGCTGCACCCGCGGAATGGCGGCATCCTCGGCACGCGCGGTAAGGGCTGCCAGCGTGTTCTCCCGGCTCCAGATGCCGAACGCCGCCAGACCCACCGCGACGATGCCGAGCCCCATCACGATCCGGCCGCCCCCCGATCGGCGATGTCCCTCCCGGGCTGCCGGCCCGGTCGAATGCGTGCCGCTCATGCGGGCTCTCCTAGGACGGCGGCATCGTGCGGAGCCCGGACTCCGGCAGGCTTGGCCGCCACGTTCTGGTTCCGGTGCAGCAACGCGAACACGCAGGGCACGAACAGCAGCGTGGCGAAGGTCGCGACCAGCAGGCCGCCCACCACCGCCCGTCCGAGTGCGGCGTTCTGGGTGTTGCTGAACGACATCGGCAGCATCCCGATGATCATCGCAAGTGCGGTCATCAGTACCGGCCGGATGCGCCCGTAGCCGGCCTCGATCGCCGCCAGCACCGCATTGCCGTGCGCGTCGAGCCGCTCGCGGGCGAAGGACACCACCAGGATCGAGTTCGCGGTCGCCGTTCCCATGCACATGATGGCGCCGGTCAGCGCCGGCACCGAGATCGTGGTGTGGGTCAGGAACAGGCTCCAGGAGATGCCGGCGAGTGCCCCCGGGAGTGCCGTGATGATGATGAACGGGTCCAGCCACGACTGAAAGTTCACCACGATCACCAGGTAGATCAGCACGATCGACAGCGCGAGCCCGGCCAGCAGCTGGGCATAGGCGTCGTGCATCGTCGTCGCCTGGCCGCGCACCGCGATGCTGGCGCCATGCGGCAGGCTCGGCTGCATCTGGGCCACGATCCGCGCCACCCCGTCACTCACCCCGCCGAGATCGCGTCCTTCCGCATTGGCGAAGATGTCGATCACCGGCAGGATCGAGTAGTGCGACACCAGCCCCGGCGTCCCGGTCTGGCTGATCCGCGACAGCCCGCCGACCAGTTGCGGCGCCGCTCCGGACGGGTTGCCGTCGCCCTTGTCGACCGGGATCGTCTCGAGCTCGTTCATGCCGGTGAGCTGGGTCTGCGGCGTCTGGATGTTGACCAGGTGCGACACCCCGGTGGTGGTATCGAGCCAGTAGGTCGGCGCCACCTGGCCACTGCCGGAGAGTGTCGCCAGCGCCGTGTTGGCGACGTCGCTCTCGGTCAGGCCGGTGCCCAGCGCGAAGCTGCGTCGCGAGCTGATCAGCAAGGTCGGCTGGCCCATGACCTGCTGGATGCGCACGTCGGCGATCCCCGGAACATGCTCCAGGCGCGCCACCATGCGGGTCGCATAGGCGTAATTGGCATCGATGTTGCGCCCGGAGATCTGCACGTCGATCGGCGACGGCAGCCCGAAATTCAGGATCTTGGCGGTGATGTCGCCGGGCAGGAAGGTGAACTCGGTGCCGGGGAAGCGCTCGGTCAGGCCGGCGCGCAGGATCTGGCGGTCGCGGGGGATCGGCGACACCGGGTCGTCGAGCAGGATGGTGATGTCGCAATCCTGGTTGCCGACGGTCCCGGTGGAATTATACGCCTGGTTGATGCCGCTGGTCGGCTGGCCGCAATTGGCCAGGACGCTGACCACGTGCGGGGACAGCAGCTGGTGGATCTGCTGGTCGACCAGCACCGACGCCTTGCCGGCCTCCTCCAGCCGGGTGCCGATCGGCACGCGCATGTGCATGTCGATCTCGTCCGACTTGATGCCGGGAAAGAAGTCCTGCCCGGCAAACGCCAGCAGCCCCATCGACAACAAAGCTGCCGCCGTGAACCCGGTGATGAACAGCCTGCGTCGCCGGACCAGCCCTTCCAGGATCACCCGGTAGCGGGTGCGGAACCGCGTGAAGCGTGCTTCGAAGCCGCGCTGGAAGCGTGCGAACGGTCCGGCCCGCTTGCCGTGGCCGGGCGACCGGTGCTCCGCGACCTGCGCCCGCAGCAGCCAGGCTGCCATCGTCGGCACGAGCGTGCGCGACAGGATGAAGGACGCGATCATCGCGAACACGATCGCCTCTGCCAGCGGCAGGAACAGGTAGCCGGCGACGCCGCCCAGCTGGAACAGCGGCAGCCAGACGATGCAGATGCACAACGTGGACACGAAGGTCGGCACCACGATCTGGTTGGCGGCGTCGATGATCGCCTGTTCCAGCCCCTTCAGCTCGCCGTCGTCGCCGTGCATCTCGAGATGGGTGTCGATGTTCTCGATCATCACCGTGGCGTCGTCGACCAGGATGCCGACGGCCAGCGCCAGCCCGCCCAGGGTCATCACGTTGATGGTCTGGCCGAGCCAGGACAGCACCAGGATCGAGCTCAGGATCGAGAGCGGGATCGAGGTGGCGATGATCAGCGTCGAGCGCCAGCTGCCGAGGAACAGCAGCACCACCAGGCCGGTCAGGCAGGCCGCCGTCAGCATCTCCTTCAGCACGTCGGTCACGGAGTCGCGCACGAACCCGGAGGCGTCGTTCATCGGCAGGATGGTGACGCCCGGCGGCAGCGTCGCCTCGATGTGTGGCAGCGCCGCCTTGACGCCGCTCACCACGTCGAGGGTCGAGGCGTCGCCGGTTTTAAGGATCTGGATCAGCACCGACTGGTGGCCGTGCACCAGCACCATGTTCTGCTGCGGCGGGCCGCCGCGATGCACCCAGGCGACGTCGCGCAGATACACCACCGCGTTGCCGACCTGCTTGATCGGCAGGTTGTTGAAGCTGGCGATCTCGGCCGGCGTCGCGTTGGTCTCGACCATGTAGTCGATGGCGCCGATCTTCTGGTCGCCGGCCGGCAGCACGATGTTCTGGTTGGCGAGCGCCCGTCCGACATCGGTTGCCGACAGCCCATGGGCCAGCAATGCGGTCTGGTTGAGGTCGACCTCGACGTTGCTGGCGGTGCCGCCGTAGGGCGACGGGATCGCCGTGCCCGGAACCGACACCAGCGCCGGGCGGATCAGGTTCGAGGCCATGTCGTAGAGCTCGGACCCGGTCAGCGTGTCCGAGGAGACCTGCAGGTCGAGCACCGGCACCGAGGAGGCATCGAACGCCAGCACCTGCGGCGGGGTGATGCCGGTGGGCATCTGCTTCAGCACGGTCTGCGAGATCGAGGTGATCTGCGCCTGCGCCGCGGCGACGTCGGTGCCCGGCTGGAAGAAGATCTTGACGATGCCACGCCCATACAGGGACTGGCTCTCGATATGCTCGATGTTGTTGACCGTCGCGGTCAGCGCGCGCTCGTAATAATAGATGACGCGACCCGACATGTCCTGCGGCATCAGGCCGCCATAGGTCCAGACCACCGCCACCACCGGCACCCGGATGCCGGGGAAGATGTCGGTGGGGGTCTTCCGGACGGCCATGCCGCCGAACAGCAGGATCACGATCGCCAGCACGACGAAGGTGAGCGGCCGCCGCAGGGCGACGAGGACGATCGCGTTCATGCGCGGGGTTGGACCGTCCGTGCGGCGATCGACGCGCGCCGCCTCTCACCCTGTCCAACGTCGCCCATTCGCCACCGCCCCTGCGCTCATGTCCGGCGATGCTGCTATGGCATGAGCCCGGGGCGACCAATGAAATAAGAATTTAGGACAGTGCGGGCAGCCTCGCGAAAAGCTGGACCGGCAGTCCGGGATCAGCGACCGCCGTGGCCGCCGCCACCACCACCACCGCCGTGGCCACCACCACCGCCGCCACCGCCGTGGAAGCCGCCGCCGCCGCCATACCCGCCATGACCGAAGCCGCCGCGGCCATAACCGCCGTACCCGCCGCGCCCGTAGCCACCGTATCCACCACGTCCGTATCCGCGATACCCGCCATAGAAGCCGCGGCCATAGAACCCGTAGCCGCAGCATCCGTAGCCGAAGCCGCCATAGCCCAGGCCATACAAGCCGTATCCGTAACCGTAGCCATATCCGTAGCCACCATAGCCGTAGCCGCCCCAGGCCGGCCCGTAGCCCCACCCCGACCAGTAGCCGCCATCGCCGTAGGGGTAGCCGGCATAGCCATAACCGCCATAGCCGGCCGGGTAGTACTCGCATCCGGACAAGGTCAGGAGTGCTGCAGCGGCTGCGACGAGGCGCAGCGACCTGGTGCGTGGTGGATGGGGCATGATGTTTCTTTCGGCCTGCGACATGACTTGGCCGAACCTTAACGCAACGACACGGCGTCCGGATCACTCAAGGCGCGTGCCGGGCTTGCATCGGAGTGTGACAGCCGCCAGTGCCAGCCTTCACCGAAACACGATCTCCACCCTACGGTTCTGCGGCTCGCGCGCGTTCGGGCCGGTCGGCACCAGCGGATTGGTCTCGCCGTATCCGTGGACGCCGATCGCCGATGCCGGCACGCCGTCCCGGATCAACGCCGCGCGGACGCTGTCGGCGCGGCGGAGCGACAGGCGCCGGTTGTAGTCCCGGCCGCGGTCGCCCGGCAGTTCGTGCGAGGTGTCGGCATAGCCATCGACCTCGAGGGTGGTCGTCTGCACGTGCTCGGCATTGCGGGCGGCCTCCTCGACGACGCCGGCGGCGCGCGACGTGAGGGCCGCACTGTCCCAGTCGAAGAACACCAGGTAGCTGCGTGCGGGTGCCGGTGCAGGCACCGCGACCGGCTCCGGCGCCATGCGGGCCGGCGGTGGTGGCGGGTTGTCGAAGCTGTAGCGCAGCCCGACCAGGATCTCGTGGTTGAAGATGTTGTTGAACGTCGAGTGCTCGGCTTGCTCTGTCCCGGTATCGGGGTTTCTTGCCAGCCCGCGATAATAGGCGCCCGGCGAGTCGACGCCGATCAGGCGATATTCGAGTGTCAGGGCGAGGCCACGTACCGGTGTAGCAATCGCAGCGCCGGCGATACCCTGATAGGCGAAATTGCCTCTGGCCTCGGCGGGAAGATGCCCGGGCCTCTCGCTGTATGAAATCGAATTGACATGATCGAGTTCGACCTCGCGATAGCCGGCGCCGAGACCGAGATAGGGCGTGACCGGCAGGCCAAGGTTGAAGTCGTAGAGCACGTTGCCGAAGCCACCGTACTGCTGCTCATGACCCGTAGTACGAAGAGGCAAATATTGCGGCGCCAGTTCGACGCCGTGTGCCTGGTTATAGGAATACGAGCCCTCTACTTCGAAACGCAGCCCGTTGCCGAGGCCGTACCCGACCGCGCCGGACGCCGCCCCACCGGGATCGAACGCGTAGTGACGCGGCGCCGGCCCGAACCCGGAATCCTTGACGTTCTCGTTCTGCAGGAAATCGACGCCGCCCCCGAGATGGACATAGGGACCGGTGATCGGCTGGGCATGGGCCATGACCGGCCCGAACACGACACTGAGGGAGGCAAGGAGAAGGCTTCTGCTGTTCACGCTATCGATCCGCTTCATGCAGATCATTCCGGTAGCAGCGCCGGTTTCATGTCACAACATGTCTCGTGCGGATATTCGCGCGTCCACCAGCAGGTGCGGCAAGAATGGCACAGACGATTGCCGGTTCTTTCATCTGGATGACGCTCGTCTCAGGAATAATCAGGACGTGCGGTGCCTATTGTATCAGTCGCGTTACTCGCTGGGCGAAAAGCTACATCCGGTCGAATTTTCCAATCGGTGGCCCACGTGCGCCGTGACCGCGGCACAAAAATGGGGACAGGCGGTCCACGGCCTGATCGGTGTCGCATTTATTCCCGACCGTCACGTCTGCCGCGCGTCGCCCCTGGCAGGGCTGGAGAAACCGGTTGGCCCCACAGTATTTGATGAAGTAGTGCCCGGTAACCGAAGTCGACAACCTTCATGATCAACCGTCCCAAGCAACCACAGCATCCCGCACAGGAGCCCGAACGGCCTTATCCAGCGGCCTCTGCAACCGACCGCGAGCAGCGGCTCACTGGATTAGGATCCTGTTCATGGATGAGGGCACGTCGGGGGCAAGATCAGATTGCGTTGCGTCTCGAGTAAAGACTAGGCTGGACTGAGTGAGGCGGCCGGCTTCGACAGAGGAGGGCTCAGTCATGACCCTGTCGAGGCTGCCGGCATTCCGACCTGCCTATATTTGAAATCGTGTGAACGTCTATTCGCAGCTTCGGGAGATTCTATGCCGGACAGAACATTTTTTGAATCGGTCGCGAAAAACGCCTCTCTGGTTTTCCTCACGTTGCTGCTCACACAGTGTTCGTCTACCAGGAGCGGCAATCGAGGGACATCCGACGTCGCGTGTATGCGGCAACAGATAGCGGAACTTCCTGTCGGCACCAACAATACGTTGGCAGAAGACGCACATGCGTGTCATGTAAAAGTCCCCGACCTTTCCAACGATTCCGACCTGCAGCAGCGGGCAAATGTCGAAGGCCTGGCTTTCATGAAGACTGTCGTGTCTTCTGGTGGAACAAGCCGATACTATTGTCGTCCATCCGCGTCCATCTGGGGTAAGCGCTGGAGCCCTTACCCGTCCAATGATGGCTGCCGCTTGGTCAAATCCACTGCAGCTTCGAGTTGAGATAGGCTGCAATATCCAGAGCATGATCGGCTTCGTTTCAGCCCTGGGTGGCAACGGGCTCGTCGATCGGCAGAAACCGCTCAAGCCGGAAAAATCACCTCGAACACCATGCCCGGCCGGTCGCCGACACCGGCGCCGGTCGACATGACGATCTGCGCCGAATGCAGCCGGGCAATGGCGGCGACCAGGCTCAATCCCAGGCCGCTGCCGCCGATATGCCGGCTCTTGTCGGACCGATAGAAGCGCCCCAGCACCGCCTGCTGCTCGGACACCGCAATCCCGATGCCGGTATCGACCACGCGCAGCACGGCCCGGCCATCCAGGTGCCCGGCCACAACGCTGACCACCCCACCCGAGGGCGTGAACTTGATCGCGTTGTCGACCAGGTTCGCGGCCAGCTCGATCAGCAGGTCGCGGTCGCCGGCGAGCATCACCGCCGCACCCGGAACCAGCACGAGCTCATTGCCCGCAGCCTCGGCCACCGGCTCGTAGAGCTCGACGATGTCGGCCGCGATCTGCCGCAGATCGACCGACGCAAAGCCGCCCCGCCGGCGCCCGCTCTCGATCTCGCCGATCCGCAGCAGGGCGGTAATGATCGCGAAACACTGGTCGAGATCCAGGATCGCCCGGTCGATCGCCGCCTGCTGGGCCACCACGGCCTGCCCGGCACTTTCGGCCGGACGCAGCCTGGTGCGGTCGAGGCCGGCACGCACCCGGGCCAGTGGCGTGCGCAGGTCGTGCGCGATGTCGTCGCCGACGCCCTTGATCTCGTCGAGCAGCTGCTCGAGCCGGTCCAGCATCCGGTTCACGCTGACCGCCAGCCGCTCCATCTCGTCATGCGCGCGCGCCGGCATCAGCGCCGCCCCGGCCGCCATCGGCATGCCGCCATGGCGCCCGACCGGCAGGCGTTCGTGCAGGCCGCCCTGCATGATGCGGTCGATCGCCAGGTGGATCCGGTCGACCCGCACCAGCGCCCGCCGACTGAGCCAGATCCCCGCCAGCAGCGAGAAGGCCAGCGCCGGGATCAGGCAGGTCTCCAGCGCCTGCAGCACGATGCTGCGGATCTGCTGCAGGTCGCGCAGGCCGCGGCCGATCACCAGCACCCGGCCGCCCGCCACCGGCAGCGCCTCGGCACGGATCGTGCGCACGCCCTGGTCGATCGGATGCACGGTGATCTCGCGGATCGCGCCATCCACCGGCAGCGTCTCCGGCCACACCGTCAGATTACCGGCGATCGGCTGCCGGTCGGCATCGAACAGCCCGGCCGCGGTGACCAGCAGGCGCAGGTCGGTACTGGCCCAGAGCCGCATCTGCTCCTGCAGGTCGGGGGCGGGTTCGGCGGCCATCAGTGCCGCCTCCCGGTCTAGCAGCCGGTCGGCGCGTTCCACCTCGTAGGCCGTGGTGCGCCAGTAGATCAGCGCGAACTGCAGCACGGTTACGCCGGCCAGCACCACGCAGGCACCCAGCGTCAGCCGGAATGCCGCGGTCGAGAACATGTCTGGCAGGAGGCGCCGCATCCCCGGCTGGTATCGCGGATCGCGGGCGCTGTCTCCCTGGCGCCGGCTCGAGCCCAGGATGGCGAACCCGCACAACCGGCAGCCGTTGGCGAGATACCCTTGCCCGCCCGTCAGGAGATCGCCCCGATGCCCAATACCCCCGTGCTGCCCGTGAGCCGCGTCGCCGACCCGGCCGACCTGCTGTTCGTGACCGATCCGGGCGAGCGGCGTGGCGACATGCTGTACCGGCGCTTCGGTACAACCGACGAGATGATCTCGGCGATCGGCATGGGCGGCTTCCATCTCGGCAAGAGCGTGCTGACCGACGACGAGGCGGTCAGGCTCGTGCACGAGGGCGTCGATCGCGGCATCAACTTCATTGATAACTGCTGGGACTACAACGAGGGCCGCTCCGAGCTGCGGGTCGGGACCGCGCTCTCCCAGGCCGAATACCGCGACAAGGTCTATCTGATGACCAAGATCGACGGCCGCACGAAACAGGAAGCCGCGCGCCAGATCGACACGTCGCTGATGCGGATGCGCACCGACCGCATCGACCTGGTGCAGCACCACGAGATCATCCGCTTCGACGATCCCGACCGGGTGTTCGCCGAGGGCGGTGCGATGGAGGCGCTGGTCGAGGCGAAACAGGCCGGCAAGCTGCGCCATATCGGATTTACCGGGCACAAGGATCCGCGCATCCATCTCCAGATGCTGGCGGTCGCAGAGGAGCACGGGTTCCACTTCGATGCCGTGCAGATGCCGCTCAACATCATGGACGCGCATTTCCGCAGCTTCGCGCACGGGGTGTTGCCGTATCTGGTCGGGCACGGGATCGCGGTGCTGGGGATGAAGAGCTTCGGCGACGGCGTGCTGCTGAAGAGCGACGCCCCGATCAGGCCGATCGAGTATCTGCACTACTCGCTGAACCTGCCGACCTCGGTGGTCATCACCGGCATCCAGAACAGGCGCGATCTCGACCAGGCCTTCGAGGCGGTGCGCAGCTTCCAGCCGATGGACAAGGCCGGCGTTGCCGAGCTGCTGTCGCGCAGCCGGCCCTATGCGCTCGAGGGCAAGTACGAGCTGTTCAAGACCAGCGCCACCTTCGACGGCACCGCCAAGTCGGCCGAGTGGCTCGGCGACGAGGTCGAGGCGGTGCAGCAACTCGCACCCGTCATGGAGTGACCGCGAGCGCCGTCAGGCGGTGTCGTCGTTGACCCGCAGCATGAAGCCGGCGCCGCGGATGCTGTGGATCAGCGGCGTCTCGTCCGGGGGATCGATCTTGCGGCGCAGCTTGCCGATATGCACGTCGACCAGGTTGGTCTGCGGAATGAACCGGTAGTGCCAGACATCCTCCAGCAGCATGTCGCGGGTCAGCACCTGGTTCGGCCGGCGGATCATGTATTCCAGCAGCCGGAACTCGCGCGGCAGCAGATCCACCGCCCGCATCGCCCGGCGAACCCGGCGCTCGATCAGGTCCATCTCGATCGGACCCGCCCGCAGCACGGTCTCACGCGCCTCCGCCGGCTCCCGTGGCCGCCGCAGCAGCGCGTCCAGCCGGGCGGCCAGTTCCTCCATGGCGAACGGCTTGGTCAGGTAGTCGTCGCCGCCCGCCTTGAGCCCGCTCACCCGGTCATCCACCGCCGATAGCGCACTCAGCACCAGCACCGGCATGCCGACCCCCGCGGCCCGCAGCTGCTCCAGCACCGCCAGGCCATCCAGCCCGGGCAGCAGCCGGTCCAGCACCAGCACGTCGAAGCCGCCCGCCAGCCCGAGCTCCAGCGCGGCCGGCCCGGTGCCGGCGTGGGTCACCGTGAAACCGCGTATCGAGAGGTCCTCGAGCACGTCCTGGGCGATGCGCGCATCGTCCTCGACCAGGAGCACACGCCGCTGGCCGGCATGGCTGCGGCCGACGGCGTCCTCGTCCGGGTGCGGCGATGCGGGCTTGTCCAGAGAAGCAGGCATGTCCTGCAGATGGGTGGGACGGTGGCGGCTGGCCAATCAATTCGACGACGGCCGCCGTCTCAATTCGGCGAAAGCTCTTCCGGATCGGGGTCCAGCTCGAGCAGCAACGCCGCCGCCTCCGGGTCCACCACCTCGACCTCGCGCAGCCGCCGCCCGACCACCCGGGTGCGCCGGCGCGCCTCCTCGATCACGTTGGCCATCGAGGCGGCGTTGCGGCCGAGCCGTTCCAGCACCTGGTCCATGCGGATCATCTCCTGGCGGGTGGCGCCGAGCAGGTGGCTGATGGTCTCGGCCTTCTCCTCCAGCGACAGCGTGACGTAGCCGAGATGGATGGTGCGCAGCAGCGCCGGGATCAGGCTCGGCCCCATGATCAGCACGTGCGAGGTGCGGCCGATCTCGTCGACCAGCCCGGGGATCCGCGCCACTTCCGCATACAGCCCGTCGGTCGGCAGATAGAGCACGGCGAACTCGACGGTCACCGGCGGCAGGATGTACTTGGCGGCGATCTTGCGCGCCTCCAGCCGGATCGACGCCTCCAGGTTGCGGCGCGCACCCCGCTCGGCCTCGGGATCTACGGCATCCACGGCGGCCAGCAGCCGCTCGTACGCCTCGGTGGGGAACTTGGAATCGATCGCCAGCACCGGCGGCCCGTCACCCCTGGCCCCTGCCCCGCGAGAACCCCCTCCGGTCGAGCGCATCGGCATCCGCACCGCGAACTCCACCACCTCCGAGCTGGTGTCGCTGAGCTTGCGGTTGGTCTCGTAGGCGCCGGCCGGCAGCACGTCGTCGAGGATCGCCCGCAGCTGCGCCTCGCCCCAGCCGCCGCGGGTCTTCACGTTGGAGAACAGCCGCTTCAGGTCGCCGATCTGCGCGGTCATCGCGCCGACCTCGCCCATCGCCTTCTGCACCGAGGCGAACTGCTCGAGCACGCGCTGGAAGCTGGTCTGCATCTGCTTCTCGACCGCGGCGTGCAGCTGCTCGTTGACCGAGGCCTGGATCGCCGACAGCCGCGCCGCACTCTGCTCCGACATCTCTCGCAACGCCGCCGACAGCGCCAGCCTGGCCTCGCCCTGCTCGCGCGCGATGATGGTGGTCAGGCCACCGAGCCGCTCCTCCATCTCCAGCCGGATGCGGCCGAGCCGGTCGCCCATCTCGCGTTCCAGATGCACCAGCTGGTCGATGGAATGGTCCTCGCGGGCGGCGGCCAGCAGCACCAGGCGCAGCACCAGCAGGGAGACGACGAGCGACGCGATCGCGCCGGCAGCGGCCAACAGGCCGAGAAGATCGAACGACATGACGGCAGGCCTAGCAGCGTCCCCCGAGTCGGACCGCCCCGGGGGTCGGAATCGGCGGCCGCGATCCGCGTGCTACGAGGCGGCATGATCCACGCCCTCTCCCGCATCATGCCGGCGCTCCTGATCCTGTCGGTCGTCGCCGCTCCCGCCGCAGCCCTGGAGGGTTCGATCGGGGTGTCGGGGCCGAGGGGCGGTGGCACGCTGCGGCTCATCGTGTCGCAGGACTGGTCGAGACCGCTGCCGGATGTCACCCGGGCGGTCATCACCATCCACGGCCAGAACCGCGACGTGCTGGCCACCGACCGCGTCGCCGAGGCCGGGCTGGCCGCGGCATCCGCCAGGCCCGGATCGCCGCCCGCTGCCGACACGCTGCTGATCACCCCGGACTTTCCGCGCGATACCGACCCGGTGGGCGCCGACGACCTGCGCTGGCATCGCAACGACTGGATGGACGGCCAGGATGCGGATGCCCCCGCACCCATCGGCTCGTTCACGCTCATGGACGCCATCATCGCCCGGCTGTCGGACCGGAACCGGTTTCCGCGCCTCGTCACGATCGTGTTGGTGGGCCACTCCGGCGGCGGCCAGTTCGTCCAGCGCTATGCCGTGCTGGCACATGCGGCACCAGCCGGGACCCGATTGCGGTTCGTGATCGCCAACGCCTCGTCCTACGCCTATTTCAGCCCGGACCGGCCTGCTGCGGATGGCGGATTCTCGCCCTACCCGGCCGGCGCGTGCCCCGGCTTCGACCGCTGGAAATACGGCCTGCAGGACCTGCCGATCGATCCCGGGGCGGCCTCGGCAGGTGGTCTCGAAGCTCGCTATGTCGGCCGTGAGGTGACCTATCTGCTGGGCACCCGCGACACCGACCCGGATCTCGGGGCCCTCGACAAGAGCTGTGCGGCCGAGGCGCAGGGTCCCGACCATGTCGACCGCGGCCGGGCCTATTTCCGGTACCTGCAGTTGCGGCACCCGTCAGACCTGCGCCAGCAGCTGCACGAGGTGCCCGGCATCGGCCACGACCAGGCGGCGATGCTGACGTCGGCCGAGGCGCTGGCGGCGATCTACGACCCGGCACGACCGGAAATACAGATAATCGGCAACGACCACGACAATTTGCGGTGAAAAGCGACGTCACGTGGTAGCGCAACCATTGGCGGGTCTCTAGGCTGGGCCGCGTCCAAGAAAATAACGGATGGATGTCCATGAAACGCATGCAGACTAAACTCGCGGCGCCGTTGGCGCTTGCCGGCGCGTTGATCGTCGCCTCCCTGCCCGCCCATGCCGACGACGCGACACTCACCCCGCGTCAGGTACCTGCCAAGACGCTGCAGGTGCCGACGGCAGACGTCAGCCCGGGAATGCAGAAATTCATTGCGGCCCCGCTCAACCCGGCCTGGAACGACCAGTTCCACACCGGCGCAGAGTGGCGGAAATTCGCCGATCACCAGGCGATCAAGATCAATGCCGGCATTCCGGCTGAGCTGCAGCGCCTGAACGTCAAGATGGAGCACTCGGTCATCGACGGCGTGCGGGTTTACACCCTCACCCCCGACGTGATCGCGCCGGAGAATGCCAACCGCGTGCTGATCCACGAGCATGGCGGCTGCTACGTGCTGTTCCCGGGCGAAACCGGTGCGACCGAGGCGATCATGATGGCCGGTTTCGGCCACATCAAGGTGGTGATGCCCGACTACCGGATGCCGCCGGAGGCCTATTATCCGGCACCGATCGATGACTCCATCACCGTTTACAAGTCGCTCCTGAAGACCATGAGCCCGAAGAATATCGGAGTCTTCGGCACCTCGGCTGGCGGCGCACTGACCCTTGAGGTGGCATTGCGCGCCAGGCAGCTCGGCCTTCCGATGCCGGGCGCCCTCGCATCCGGCACGCCGATGTCGGACGCGACGATGGTCGGGGACAGCTTCTACACCAACAAGCTGGTCGACAACGTTCTCGTGTCTCCCACGGGCTTCTGCCAGGCGGCGACGGTCGTCTATGCCAAGGGCCATGACCTGAAGGATCCGTTGATTTCGCCGGTGTATGGCGACATGCACGGTTTCCCGCCGACGATCCTGACCACCGGCACGCGCGACCTGCTGCTGAGCAACACCGTCCGCGTGCACCGTGCGTTGCACCGCGCCGGCGTCGAAGCGGACCTGGAAGTGTATGAGGGCCAGTCGCACGCGCAGTATCAGTTCGACGACCGCGTGCCGGAGAGCAAGGAAGCCTTCACCGAGATCGCGACCTTCTTCGACAAGCACCTGGGCAAGTAGGTCCCGGCCGCCCGCAGCGGAGTTATCCGTTGCGGGCGGTGTCTCCGACGTCCTTGCCGGCTTTCTGGTTCTCCGGGATCCCCGCGGCATCGATCGTTAGTTGATGACGTCCGGGAAGCTTCAATATCGCACCGATGATACGTGGGCGCCCGACGAACCGGGCACTCGTCCACGCCAGGCTGCAATCGTCCGCCTTGACGACATAGACCCTGTTTTCGTTGCCGGAATAGGTCGTCACGTAGAGCAGGTGACCGGCGACCAGGCTCAAAGGCTTCTCGATGATCGAGACGTCGTCACTGACCGTGCATGCCGGCTTTCCCGGGCTGGTGATTCGGATCGGCCCCTGCCAGGCACGCGGCGCCTTTGCGTCGTCCGGCCCGCCCAGATAGATCGCATAGCCTGCGACGACCGATCGCGATGCGTGAGGATCGAGCGACAGAACCGTCAGCCCGCGACCTGAAGCCGGCGCGCTTCCAGCAGCAAGAAGGCTGCCGAAAACGAAGCTCGCCAGCTTTCTCATGAGGATGCCCAGAGAGTCGGAGCCGATCCGGCAGGGCAGTCCACTCGCAGCAGATCCGCGTGCTTCCAGGCAGGGCCGAAGCCTTTTTGTTGAAGCCGACGCCGCCAGGCCGACCCCAATATCCGATCGCCGCCTCCCCGCCGCTGCCATCACCAACGAGCGGGATCTGGTCAACTCTCCAGCTTGAACAGCATCAGCGAGCGCCCGACGATCTCGCTGCTGGTGCCGATCGCGTAGGCGCGTCCCGAGGTCAGGCTGGGTCGGTTGGTGTCCAGGATCAGGTGCCAATGCATGCCGCCACTCGCCGGCGGCATGATGAACTCGATGCTGTCATGGTTGCCGTTCAGCACCATCAGCAACGTCGCATCCGTGCCCGGCCTGCGAATTCCGCTGGTCTTTGCGCGACCGTCCATCATCATCCCCAGCGAGCGCACCAGCGGATTTTCCCAGTCCTGCGGGCGCATCACCTCGCCCGTGCAGTTGATCCAGGTGACGTCGCGCACACCCAGATCCTCATCGAAATCCCCGGTCATGAAGCGCTGCCGGCGCAGGATCGGATAGTCGTTCTTGAGGCGGATCAGCCGCCGGACGAACTGGTAGAAATTGGAGAACTTGTCCAGCCTGCTCCAATCGACCCACGAAATATCGTTGTCCTGGCAGTAGGCGTTGTTGTTGCCGGCCTGGGTGCGGCCGAATTCATCGCCCGCCAGGATCATCGGCGTGCCCTGGCTGAGCAGCAGCGTCGCCATCAGATTGCGCATCTGCCGGTCGCGCAAGGAGTTCACCACCGGGTCGTCGGTCTCGCCCTCGGCACCGCAATTCCAGCTCGAATTGTTCGAGGTGCCGTCCTGGTTGTTCTCGCCGTTCGCCTCGTTGTGCTTGTCGTTGTAGGACACCACGTCGTGCAGCGTGAAGCCGTCATGCGCCGTGATGAAATTCACCGTCGACCAGGGCCGCCTGCCCCGCCGGTTGAACTTGTCCGCCGACGCGCAGAGTCGCTGCGCCAGTTCCGCCACCGACGCCTCGCTGCGCCAGAACGCGCGCACCGTATCGCGGTAGCGGTCGTTCCATTCCGCCCAGCCTGGAGGAAATCCGCCGACCTGGTAGCCGCCGGGGCCGCAATCCCACGGCTCGGCGATCAGCTTCACGTCAGACAGCACGGGATCCTGCCTGCAACTATCGAGGAACCCGCCGCCTTCGTCGAAACCGTAGCTCTCGCGCCCGAGGATTGTCGCGAGATCGAAGCGGAACCCGTCGACATGCATTTCCTGCACCCAGTAGCGCAGGCTGTCGGTAACCATCTGGAGCACCCGCGAGTGGCTGAGGTTCAGCGTATTCCCGGTGCCGGTGTCGTTGATGTAGTAGCGTTCCTGCCCGGGCAGCAGCCGATAATACGACGCGTTGTCGATACCCTTGAACGACAGCGTCGGACCCTGCTCGTTGCCTTCCGCGGTATGGTTATAGACCACGTCGAGAATGACCTCGAGCCCGGCCTCGTGCAGCCGCGCCACCATCGCCTTGAATTCCGAGACGTGGCTGCCGACACCCGACGCATAACGCGGGTCGGGTGCGAAAAATCCAAGCGTGTTGTAGCCCCAGTAGTTGCTGAGACCGTTCGCCGCCAGGTGGCCTTCGTCGGCGAACATGTGGATCGGCAGCAGCTCGATCGAGGTGACGCCGAGATCCTTCAGGTGCGCCACCACCTCCTCTGCGGCCAGCCCCACGAAGGTGCCGCCCTGGCCGAACCGCAGGGCCGGGTGCCGGATGGTGTAGCCGCGCACATGCGTCTCGTAGAAGATCGTGCGCTCCCATGGCACCTTCGGCCGACGGTCGCGGCCCCAGGTGAAGGCCGGATCGATCACCCGGCATTTCGGCACGAACGCGGCGCTGTCGGAGGTGCTGAACGACAGGTCGCCATCCGCGTGACCGAGCTCGTATCCGAAGATCTCCGGCGCGTGCCGCAACTCGCCGACATGAGCGAGCGCATACGGATCCAGCAGCAGCTTGTTCGGATTGAAGCGATGGCCGGCATCCGGCGCATACGGCCCGTGCACGCGGTAGCCATACACCGTCCCCGGGCGCGCATCCGGCAGATATCCGTGCCAGACCTCGTCGGTATATTCCGGCAACTCGATGCGGGCGATTTCCTGCTTGCCGGCCGGATCGAACAGGCACAACTCGACCTTCGTCGCATTCGCCGAGAACAATGCGAAATTGACGCCGAGCCCGTCCCATGTCGCCCCGAGCGGGAACGGCAGCCCCTCGGAGATCCGCGGGGTTCGAAGAATGCGTCTGCTCATCGAGGTCTCCCTGCCGGAGCGGCGCCGACGCACACGCCTCCGGGGTCAAAAGCCGCAACGTCGGATCCGGTTGCGCCTACTCGAACAGCAGCCGCCGCAGGATGCCGGGCGCCAGCGCCGCGAGTGCGTTGACATGCACGTCGGGTGCCGACAGCTTTCCCTTGATGCTGAGCGTCGCCGCGAGCAGTCCGCCGCCCTTCTCCGGACTGAACAGGTGTCCGACCACCGGCAGTCGCCCGGGCAGCTGGTTCACCGCCCAGGCCGGCACTACGGTCCCCTTCAGGTCGAGGCTCCGCCGCTTGAGATCGATCGGCCCGTGCAGCGTGACGCCGAGGGCCGCACTATGCGCCTGCGCGTCGGTCAGCGTCACCACCTGGTCATTCAGGGTGAACGGTGCCACCAGCCGGTCGACGGCCAGCTGCGGCGTCGGCAGCGCCGTGAGCCAGCCATAGATCGACAGGTTGCGCACGATGCGGGCGGCCAGCGGCGCGTCGAGCACCACGAAGCGGCCGATCTCGACGCTCCCGGCCAGCTCCATCGCATCACCGACCTCCGCCTCCAGCCGCAACGGACCGCCTGACAGCGCATCGGTCACGCCGAGTGCGCGCAGCGCCGCTCCGGTGTCGGCCGCGGTTCCATGCAGGTGCCGGCCACCCTTCGCCGGCGCCAGACTGACCGACATCGCCGTCGGCCCGGTGGCGTCGATACGCGCCTGCTCGATCCGCCGCCCATCATCCTGCAGATACGCCGACACCCCTGACAGCGCGGTGTCGTGATCGACATAGACCCGGCCGAAGGCGAGATCCGCGACCCACGGCTGCGGCGGGGCGGGTGCGGGACGCTTCGACGATTGCCGCGCGGCTGCCTCGTGTCCACGTTTCGGCGCCGGTGGGGAAGGCGTAGCGGCATTTGGCAGTGTCCGCCGGGTGCCCCCCACGAGTGCCGAGAGATCCAGCACCGGCCCGCGCGCGCTGACCCGGATCGGCGCCACCGGCCCCGATTGGGATGCCGGCGCAGGCAGATCCACCCGTCCGACGCCACTGCTGCGGCCGAGCACGAAATGCCCCACCACGACCTGGCGGGCGCGACCTCCGGTGATCGCCGCCCGCGCGTCCACCTCGAGCCCGGGTCCGGTGGCGTGGATCCGCTCGATCGAGGCCAGCCGGCCATGCTCCAGCCCGATCACCGCCGACGCCTGCGCCGGCCGCCCACGCGGCTTCGCCCAGACCTGAGTGGACACTTCGAGATCGGTCAGGTCCAACCCGAGCGAGATCGTGGAGTGCCCGTCCCGCTGCGCCTTGTAGCCGACCGCGAGGTGGCCGCTGCCCTCGACGTTGCCGGACGGATCGAGCCCCTCGCGGCTCAACGCGGCGGTCGTGACGACGCCATCCGCTTTCGCCTCCTCGGTGACCTGGGAGGGGGGTCCGGTGCGGAAATCCATGCCGTACTGCAGCTTGGCGGCAATGCCCCCGATCCGTCCGGTGCCCGCGAGCGACATCCCGTCGGTGGTGGCCGACAGCGACAGCCGCCCATCATCGAGCGCGCGCCCGGCTGCGACATTGCCGAGATGCACGGCGGTCATCTGCGAGCGCGCGGTCACCTTCAGCTGCTCGACCTTCACCTTGTCGTCCAGCGGCAGCACCAGGGTGAAGTCGGTGTCGCTATGGCCGGACGGGTCGCTGAAGCTGAGCGGATGCTGCGACAGCAGCCGCAGCCGTGGGTTTGCGAGCTCGGTCAGCAGGTCGCCCAGGTCGCCCGACAGATGCGCGCCGATGGTGGCGACCTGGTCGTGCCCCTCCAGCCCGGTGATCCGCATCGAACCGGCCGACACCGCGATCCGGTGGGTGATCACCGGGCCGCCGCTCTTGCGGGCCGGCATCACCACCGGCATCACCGCGTGCGGCGACGTGACGAGCAGCGCGTCCGGCCCCTGGAAGGTCAGCCGCGCCTGCATGTCCTGCAGCGGCGCGATCGGCCGTAGCCACCACAGTGTCAGCCCGTCGGCATCGAAGCCGCCGGTGCGATCGGTCTCCGCCAGCCCGCCCCAGCCATGCTCGCTCGCCAGCCGGCTCTCGACATGCAGGCCCACCGCCTCGCCGCCGGTGATGTTGGTGGTGATCCAGCGACGCGCCCCGACCGCCGCCGAACTCGGCCAGTACTGCGCCAGGCTGTCGAAACCGATCCGCGGCGCGCTCACATCCAGCACCGCGCCGATGTGCCGTGCGTCATCCAGCCGGTCGAGCGTCAGGCTGCCATGTGCATCGATCTCGGGGCCGGTGGCCGCCAGGTCCTGGTCATGCCCATCGCGAAGCTGCAGTTCCGCCTCTTGCAGCCGCAGCTGCAGGCCGCCGTCGAGCGAGTCCGGCAGGTTCGCGTCCAGCCGCACGACGCCGGAGCCGATCCTGATCGCGTCCGTGCCAGCGCGGATCTCGCCATGTCCGAGCAGCAGCCAGGCGTTGGCCCGCACCGGCTCCATGAAGCGCCCCGGCCCGTTGGCGAAGGTCACGTCCAGCACCGGCGCGATCGGCAGCGCCAACGACCGCAGCGGCGCCAGCACGGGCAATGCGGCCGCAAGCTCCGACGGCACCACGGAATCCAGCCGGACATGCCACGCCACGTCGCCCGGATCGGCACCCGCCGGCGCTGTGCTGCCGTGTCCGCGCAGCAAGGCCCGGTGGCCGCCCATCAGCAGCGCCGCCTGGAACTGCCCGACGATGCCGCGCTCGTCGCTCCGGGACCCGAGCCCCGAGGGGCGCAGGTCGATCTCGACGTCACGGACGCTCCAGTCCTGGCCGACGACCAGGTCGTGCACCCTGAGCTGCATGTCGGAGACCTGCACCCGGCTCAGCGCGCTCCAGTCCAGCGCGGGCCCGGAATTCCCCGTGGCCTCCCGGGCATGCGGCGGACCCAACCCCAGGTTCAGCCCGTTCTCGCTGTCGCGCGCCAGATGCAGCCTGGCCCCGGCAACCCCGATGTCGCTGATCGCCAGCTGCCCGCGCAGCAGCCGGGCCGCAAGCAGGCTGATCCGCGCCTGGTCGAGGTGATCGACGATGACGCCCCCGTTGCGCCGGATCGAGACGTCCTCGAGCCGGATCAGGATCGGCAGCGAGGTGCCGTCATGCAGCCCGTTCCAGGCAAGCTGCGCGCGGCCGACCTCGAGGTAGCCGAGCGGCGCAGTGTGTCCGCCACGACCGTCGCTGCCGCCCCCGAGGGAGAGCGGCGTGACGATATGCACCAGCCAGGTCACGTCGACCGGACCCGCGGACAGCCGCAGCGCGAAGCCGAAGATCGCCAGCACGCCGAGCACCAGCACCGCCAGCAGCGGTCGCACCAGCACACGCAGCACGATCCGCAGCAGCGATCCGGTGCCGCCGGCGCGCCGCCGCAGGGCACGGGCCGGAGCGCGCGCGGGCACTCGCGCCGCAGCCAAAGCCACCGCACCCGCTTGACCCGGCTTGTCCGCGGGCGTCACCGTGCGGTCACTTCCCGGGGGAGGCGATGTCCGGTTTCCACCTGCCAGCGCTCTGGCCGTCGGCCGCCGATCCGGCACCCGCCGCCCGCCTTGCGGACGACCTGGCGCCCCTCGACCTCGCGTCCCTCGATACCGCGTCGGGCGATGCGGCCGCCCGCCCCCCGGAAGCAGCGGCGCTGATTGCCTGCCTCGGCGGCAACAGCCCCTACCTTTCGGACCTGGCGCGCCGCGATCACGCCGTATTCGAGCGCCTGCTGCGTGACGGCCCGACCCGGGTTGCGGCGGACGCCTTGCGACAGTTGCGACGCCTGCGCCCGGCCACGCCCCGGCCGGAGATCGCCGCCGGTCTGCGCCGCGCCAAGCGGCAGGTGGCGTTGGCCACCGCCGTCGCGGACCTCGGCAGCCTGTGGACGCTCGAGCAGGTCACCGGCACCCTCAGCCTGCTGGCGGAAGCGTCGCTCCAGGTCGCCGTGGCGCATCTGCTGCAGGCGATCGGCGCAGGGCCGCCGCGCGGGTCCGGCTTCATCGTGCTGGCGATGGGCAAGCTCGGTGCGCGTGAACTCAACTACTCCAGCGACATCGACCTGACGCTGCTCTACGACCCTGGCCCGCCGGACGCGGACGACGCCTCCCCGTCGGACGATCGCCGGCGCAGCTTCATCCGGCTGGCAGCCGACCTCGTGGCCCTGCTCGAGGCGCGCGATGCCGATGGCTACGTGTTCCGCGTCGATCTCCGCTTGCGGCCGGATCCGGGCGCCACGCCCCCCGCCGTCTCGCTGCCGGCGGCGATCACCTACTACGAGAGCTACGGCCAGACCTGGGAGCGGGCGGCGATGACCAAGGCCCGTCCGGTCGCCGGCGACGTCGCGGCGGGCCAGGCGTTCCTCGACACGATCAGGCCGTTCGTCTGGCGCCGGCACCTCGATTTCGCGGCGATCGAGGACATCCACGCCATGAAGCGCCGGATCGACCGGCACAAGCCGTCGCCCGCGCGCGCGTTCGGCGCCGACGCGGCCGACCCGGTCGCGGCCCTGCTCGGTCACGACGTGAAGCTGGGGCATGGCGGCATCCGCGAGATCGAATTCATCGCCCAGACCCTGCAGCTGGTTTGGGGCGGCCGCGAGCCGGTCCTGCGCGATCCCACCACACTCGGTGGTCTGCGACGACTGGCCGATGCCGGCTACCTGAAGCCCAGGACGGCCGAGGAGCTCTGCCATGCCTACCGGCTGCTGCGCCGCGTCGAGCACCGGCTGCAGATGCAGGCCGACCGCCAGACCCACAGCCTGCCGGGCGCGCGCGAGACGTTCGAGGCGTTCGCGGTGTTCATGGGACACGCCGACGGCACCGCCCTGGCCGCCACCCTGTTGCCGGTGCTGCAACAGACCCGCGCCAGCTTCCAGCAGATTTTCGGCGCCGGTGGGTCGATGTCGCCGGAGCCTGGGGCGCCTGAGACTGGGGCACCTGAGCCTGGGGCGCCCGAGATTGGGGCGCTGAGGACCGGGCCGGACGGGGAAACCGACGACCGGCCGAGCGCGATCGCCGATGACGCCCCCGCATTCGACCTGGACGACCCCGACCTTGCCGGGCAGCTGCAGGCGCACGGCTTCCCGGCCGGTCCGCAGGTGCTCGACATCCTGCGGGGCTGGCGCGCTGACCGGCTGCGGGCCCTGCGCCAGCCGCGCGCACGCGACCTGCTGCGCGGGCTGATGCCGACGCTGCTGCACGCACTTGCCAGGCAGCGCGATCCGGTGGTGGCGCTGCTGCGGTTCGACACGCTGCTGTCGCGGCAGTCCGCCGGCGTGCATCTTCTGTCCCTGCTCGGGCGCAATCCCGCTCTGCTCGCCCGCATCGTGACCATCCTGGGGGCGTCGGCAGCGCTCGCCGACCATCTGGCGGAGGTTCCGGCAGCGCTTGAGGGCCTGCTGCTGCCGGTGGAGGGTCGCGAGGCCGACCGCACGCTGCGGCACATCCTGGACCGGCAGATGCGCGCGGCCGGCAGCGTCGAGGAGGCGATCCGGGTCGCCACCCGCCTGGTGCGAGGGGAGGAGTTCCGCTTCTCGGTCGCCCAGATGCAGGCGCGCCTCGATGTCGACGCCGCCGGCCAGGCCCGTACCCGCCTGGCGGAACACGTCATCGTGCGGATGCTCGAGCACGTGCTGGCGGAGCATCGCCTGCGCTACGGGGTGGTGCCCGGCGGCGGCCTGGCCGTGGTCGCACTCGGCAAGGCCGGCTCGCGCGAGATGATGAACGGCTCCGACCTCGACCTCATGCTGGTGTACGACCATCCCGACAGCAGCAGCGACAGCGTCCAGCCGGGTGCGGCACCGATCCGGTCCATCGCCGCCAGCCAGTACTATACGAGACTTGTCCACGCCCTGATCGCTGCCCTCGGCGCTCCCGGTACCGCCGGACCGCTCTACGCGCTCGACATGCGGCTGCGGCCGTCCGGCAACAAGGGTCCGGTGGCGGTCTCGCTCGGCGCGTTCCGTCGCTACCACGCCGAGCACGCCTGGAGCTGGGAACGCATGGCGCTGTCGCGGGCACGGGTGGTTGCCGGACCGCCCGGCCTGCGCCGGCTGGTCGGAGCTGCCATCGCCACGGCACTCTCGGCGGCGCCGCAGATCCCTGCCGACGGCCCCGACATGGCGACGACGCTGCGGCGGGACGCGGCGGCAATGCGCGGCAGGCTGGCCCGCGACCTGCCGCCGCACGGGCCCTGGGACGTGAAGCTGCGCGAGGGCGGCCTGATGGAGCTCGAGTTCATCGCCCAGGTGCTGCAGCTCGCCAGTCCGGATCCGCAGGTGCGCCATCCGACCACCCGGATCGCCCTGGCGCGACTGGCCCGGGCGGGAGAGCTCTCCCGCGCCGACGCGCGCACCCTGATCGCCGCCGACCGGTTCTGGCGCAGCCTGCAGGGGATGTTGCGGATCCTGGTCGGGCTGCAGGTTCCGCGCGACCTGCATGCGTCGCTCACCACGGCCGGCACGGATGCGCTGCTGCAGGGGCTGGGGCGTGAACGCGGTGATCCCCTGGCAGGGCTGGACCTGCTCGAGTTGCACCGCGACCGGATTGCCACCACCGTGCGTACCCTGTTCCTGCGTCTGGTCGGGCCCGTCGGAGCAGGCTGACCAGGCCCGACCCGCCGCCCCTGAAACCGGAGACCATCATGCCTGAAAATGCCGACCGGGGCCCGGCAAACTCCAACCCGGCGCTTGGCCTCGGCGACCCGGCGCCTGATTTCGATCTCCCCGCCAGCCTCGGCCGACGCGTCAGCCGCGACCAGTTCAAGGGACGCCCGTTCGTTCTCTATCTCTATCCCAAGGCGGACACGACCGGTTGCACGCGAGAGGCTTGCGATTTCGAGCAGGCGCTCTCGACGCTGGGTGGCGCCGCGGGGAAGGCCGGTATCCCGGTCGTCGGACTCTCGCGCGATCCGATGAAGGCGATCGACGCCTTCGCCGCCAAGCACAAGCTGGGCTTCCCGCTGGCCTCGGACCTGGATGGGACGGTGGTGGAGGCCTACGGCGCCTGGGTCGAGAAATCGATGTACGGCCGGGCCTATATGGGGATCGACCGGTCCACCTTCCTGATCGACGGCGACGGCCGGATTGCCCGGGTCTGGCGCAAGGTGAAGGTGCCCGGGCATGCGGTTGAGGTCATGCAGGCGGCAGCTTCACTCTCGCCGTCGCCTGCATGAGGCAAGCCGCCGACTAGTAGCCGGGCTGGCCGTAATATCCCGGCTGCGCGTAGCCCGGCGGCGGATAGCCGGGCTGCCCGTAGGCACCGGGCGGCGGCGCGGCATAGGCCTGCGGCGGTGGGGCATACACCACCGGCGGCGGCGGCGGCGCCGAGTTGGCGTAGATACCGGCTCCGATCGCGCCGATGATCGCACCGGCCGCGAGACCGCCGAGCAGCGCACCGCCATGGCCGCCGTGGTGGCGATAGTCGCCGTAACCGCGATGATAGCCGCCGCGATGCCATTGCGCGTCCGCCGGGGTCGCCACGGTGGCAAGGCCGGCGGCCAGGACCGGCACGGCAAGCAAGAGACGCAGGGTGTTGCTCATGATGCGATACCTTCCAACTGAACGGCGGCCCAACTCAACGGCGGCGACGGACGATACACCGACCCGCATGGGTCTTGCGGTAACGATGCCCGTCGACCGGGCGGACGATGCCGTCGCCGGTCGAGACGTCCTCGCCGCTATGGACCACTGTCGCCGCCGAGCGTGGCTATTCGTGGGCAGCGTTGTGTCTGTCCGGTGTCAGACCGCTGCCGGATCAACGCGCGGCATTCGGTGGCTGTTGCAGGCGATACCCGTCCGGCACCTCGAAAACTGCCTGGTCCTGCGGCAGGAACGCGGCACTCACCGCCTGCACGAGCAGATGTCCGCCCTGGTTCGCACGCAGCAGCACGCCGTCCGGGGTCAGGCATACCACGCTCTCGTTGCCGGAATCGTCGCGTGTGCTCCAGTCCGTGCAAGCCAGCCCCGCCACCGTCTGCGCGCCCAGCCGCCGATATTGGCCCGTGGCGCGCGCACCGGGTGCCGCGATCGGACCACCCGGCGCCGGCACCGTCGTGGCCAGGCGCTGCTGCGGCTGCACCATGATCAGGTGCCGTGATGCGTAGTCGGTGATCATGTAGGTGCCCGGCCCCGGCGGATCGACCCGCTGGCGTTGCAGGGCCACGGAGAACCGCATCCGCTGCCTGACGAACCCGGCGATCTGCTCCGGCCCCGACCCGCTGGGAGGCATGACGCTTGCCGGCACCGGAACCGCGTACAGCACGTCCACATCATGTTGCGGCACCACGAAGGGATGATCGGCCGGATCGTCGGACGCGGGAGCCTGACCCGGCAGCGCGTCCGCGAATGCCGGCCCCGCGACGCCGCACACCAGCAGCACCACCGCCCGAACCAGTCGGCGCCCCCGACGCTTCAGCCGCGTCGTCACTGTCCGGGTACGCCTCCCATCTGGCCGCCCGGCATCGCCCCGGGGCCACCCTGCGGCATCATCCCGGGCGCCGCTCCGACCGGGCCGCCCAGTGCCGGACCACCCTGGCCGGGACCGCCATTCATGCCGCCGCCCATGTTCTCCGGGTGCGCCGTACGCTGGAAGCCGGGCGGCGGCACGAACAGCGACTCCGGCAGCGGGCCATATTTGACCTCCTGCGCCACCAGCTGGCCGCGCGCGCCCTGGCCGTCGACTCCGGACTCGCTGAGCACGACACCGTCCGCCGACACGCAGGCGACCGCGTTGCCCTTGCCCGTGACGATCGACCACTGCGTGCAGGGGATGCCCGCCACGGTGCCGGTTCCGGTCTGGGTGAAGTGCATCGAGGCATCCAGCACGAACGGCGAGCGAACCTCCTCCTGCTCGGGGATCTGCATGAAAACGCGGGGCCCGTTCAGCACCACCGTCATGACCCGGGAACTGCGGTCCATGATCATCTCGCCCTGGCTGGCGCCATCCGGACCGGGCGGCCCGTCGACCCGCATGAGCCCGCCGCCGCCACGGAAATAGACATGCACCGACTGTGGCTGCGGCGCCCCCTCGGGCTGCACGCTGTAGATCACGCTGACATCCCGGCTCGGCATCAGGGGCGGTCCGGCCATGCCTTGGGCGTGGGCACCCCGGCCAGGCCCGACAAGTGCCGCTCCCGTCAGCAGCAACAGCGATCCGAACCCGGCTGCACGCATTCTCACTCTCCACTCGCTCCCGGCCGAAGAGGGTATCCCGGCCGGCGAATTCAATGACACGGCTTCGCCCGATTGGTTCCGCAGGCGTCGGCCACTCCCGGCTGGGCTCGCAACCCGGCGATCGCACCGGCCAGCGCGTCCGGCGCCGGAGCGGCGGTCCAGCATGCATCGGCGGACACCGCCTCGCCGAGCCGGCGTCGATACTCCGCGCGGGCGATCTCGTGGGCGCCGAACTGGGTCAAATGGGAGGTGGTGAACTGGGTGTCGAGCAGCGAGAAGCCGCCGAGCCGCAGCCGCGCCACCAGATGCACCAGCGCCACCTTGGACGCATCGCGCGCCCGGCTGAACATGCTCTCGCCGAAGAACGCAGCCCCGATCGCCACCCCGTACAACCCACCGACCAGCTCGCCATCCTGCAGGCACTCGACGCTGTGGGCCGCACCGCGGCGATGCAGTTCGGTGAACAGCCACTCGATTTCCGGATTGATCCAGCTTTCCTCGCGACCCTCGTCGGGTGCGGCGCAGGCGGCGATCACCGCCTGGAACTGCCGGTCGGCGGTCACCGTGTAGGTGTCGGACAGCACCGTCCGGCGCAGCCGCCGCGACAGGTGGAAGCGGTCGAGCGGCAACACCCCGCGCATCTCCGGATCGAGCCAGTAGAGGCGGGTCGAGCCGCGGTTCTCCGCCATCGGGAACAGGCCGACGCGATAGGCCTGCAGCATCAGCTCGGCCGTCAGCGGGGGCGCGGTCCTCGGCATGAACCCATGATGCGGTATGCCGGCGGGCGGGAGAAGGCCTTCATGAATCGCCGCCGGGGTTCTAGGACTGCGCCATGAGCCACTTCTCAGCACCCCATCCCGCCTCCGCAACCCATCCCGACCAGGCCGCCCCGCGTGTGGTCGTCAACCAGGAGATGCCGCCCCTGGTGGAAGCACGCCTGCAGGCCGAGTTCCAGGCGCCACCGCGCCCCGCGATCACGATGACGCCCGACGATCTGCTTGCCGCCACCCAGGCGTTCCGGCCGGACGCCCTGATGATCACCGTCGGCATGAAGCTGGCGGCCGATCTGGTGCAGGCGCTGCCCGACAGCGTGCGGATGATCGCCAATGTCGGCGTCGGCTACGACCATATCGATCGCCAAGCGCTCGCCCGCCGCGGGATCCTGCTCACCAACACGCCGGACGTGCTGACGGAGTGCAACGCTGACCTCACCTTCATGCTGATCCTCGGCGCCTGCCGCCGTGCGAGCGAGTATGGCGCGGTGATCCGGGCCGGCTGGGGCCGTCCGCTCGGCATGACCGAGCTGCTCGGCATCCGGGTGGCCGGCAAGACGCTCGGCATCGTCGGCATGGGACGCATCGGCCGGGCGGTGGCGCAGCGGGCCCGCGGCTTCGGCATGCAGGTGCTGTATTGCAACCGCACCCGCCTGGCGCCGGAGCTTGAGCAGGGTGCACGCTACGTCGCGGACCTCGCCGAGATGCTGCCGCTGACCCAGGTGCTGAGCCTGCATGCGCCGGGTGGTGCGGAGACCGAGAACCTGATCGGCGCCCGCGAACTGGCGCTGCTGCCCGACCAGGCGGTGCTGGTGAATGCGGCGCGCGGCGGCCTGCTCGACGAAGAGGCGCTGTTCGCGGCGCTGGATACCGGGCGGCTGTCGGCGGCGGGGCTCGACGTGTTCCGGAACGAGCCGGACATCGATCCGCGATTTCTCGAGCACCCGCGCCTGTTCATGACCCCGCACGTGGGCAGCGCCACGATCGAGACCCGCACCGCCATGGGAATGCGAGCCCTCGACAACATCGCCAGCGTATGCGCCGGCGGCCCGGCCCTCGATGCGGTCACACGCTGATGTACATGATCACGGTGTTCACGGTGTTCGCGCTGATCTCGGGCGCCCTGGGGCTGCTGCTGCCCCACCTGGTGCACCGCCTCGGCCTGCTGATGATGCTGGTCTATCTGTCGCTGGCGGCGCTGACAGCGATCCTGAAGCTGGTGCGCCGCCCGGGGTGACGTGGCCCCCGGGCCGGCGCCGGCTCGCCGTCGTCGGACGTGGCGAGCCGCTCAGGTGGTGGCGACGCGATCCGCCAGGTTGTGGCGGATTGCCTCGACCGCTTCGCGAACGCCGTCGCCATGGGTCCGCTCGAGCCGCCGGATGGTGAAGTGAGCTCGGGCGAGCGAGCGGTAATGCGCCAGGAAGGCCGCGTTCAGCGACGCACCGCACAGCGCCCCGGCCACCGGCATCATCTGCAGCGCCACCTTGCGCGACAGTGCCAGCCCGTAATGCGAGGCCACTTCGGACAGCAGCATCACCACCGGCCGGCCACGCAGGACCGCGCGCGCCGAAAAATAGCCGAGCTCGCTCTGTTCGTCGGACGCCTCGATCGGCCGCAGCGCGAACACCTCGAGGCAGGCGCGCCGGCTGTCGGCACTCGACAGGTCCTCGCCCTCCTCGCGAGCGATCCGGGCAATCTCGCGCATGATCGTCAGGGTGGTGAAGCTGATATCCGGCAGCAGCCCGGCCACGCCGCCGAACCCGCCAAGCGCCCCCGACACCGCCACCGCACCCTGCGTGACATGGCCCCGCCAGCGTCGCTGCTGGCCGGTCGTGGCCAGGGCGGAGGCGGTCGCCGGCTGCTTCAGCCCGACCACCGCCAGGTCGAATGCGCGCGAGATGGCGCTTTCCGCCACGCCGCGCAGCTTGGCCTGCAGGCCCGGCGCCAGCCCAAGCCCGCGAACCCCCAGGCGTGTGGCCTGCCCGACCGCGCCGCCCATCAGGTCGGCCAGTCGGACCAGCACGCCGCGTCCGGACTCGAGCTGCTCGAGGACACGTTGCAGCTCGCCGCGCGCCGATGGGCTCAGCCCGATCGAGGCGACCCCGCTGATCGGTGACAACTCGCTCCGTGTGGTGCCACTCATCGGCCTCTCCTTGCGCTTACTCCGCCCGCAACGCATCGGAACGGCCGGAGGCTGCACATCGGACGCAACGGAGATGGCAGGAAGACGCAGAAAGCCGGAAAGGCGCCGGCGAACCGTGGCCCTCTCGAGCCGCGGCCTGCTCAGGCGGGCAGTCTCAGCAGATGCGGTCGCGCCTGGTCATTTCGGGCCGGTGGAGGAAGCGATCTTGCCGGCGACATGCATCAGCACCGTCCGGTCCTCCTCGGTGCAGCTCCGGTAGAGCCGGATCAGCGCCAGCTCATGCGCGGTGAGCACGGTTCCGCTGCTGCCGTCCCAGCCATCATGCAGCGTGCTGACCGACACCCCGAGCACATCAGCCAGGCGCCGCAACATGCCGGCGCTATGGCCCGCACGGTTGCTCTCCCACTGCGCCACGGCACTCCGCGACACGCCGGTCGAGCGGGCGAGCCGGTCCTGTGTCAGGCCCCGGGCCCGACGCAGCGTCCGGATCCTCGCCCCGAGGCTCAATGCCTGATCGTCATGGTCCATCGGGACCCTCCCGGAAACGAAGGTATCGGCAGCTGGTTAACAAGGCCTCTCCGCACCGCCCGAATCGACACGCAGAGGGTGAATTAGCGGCTTCTGGATGCTACAATGACGACCTTCACACCCAAGTGATAGCATGTCACTTCAGTAAGGTTGTGGCGCCATGCGTTGTTCCGGATGGCAAACATGCAACAAGGAGCACGCCATGCAGACGTCCAGAACTGCCAAAGCCGGACTTTCCGCGGCGATCCTTGCCCTCGGATTAACGGCAGGCGCCGCGCCCAGCCTCGCGCAAGCGACCCAGGGTGGACGCCCGAGTGCCGCAAACTCGACTGCCAGCAACAGCACCATCGTGGAGCAGAAGGGGCCGGGACTGCCGCCGGTGGACGCGCAGCAGACCACGCGGAGCACCGACAATCACGAAGTGTTCAAGATCCTCGGCCTGTCCGGGCAGATCAACGCACCCGTGACGCCGGGCTACAACGCGGACGCCACCTACCACACCTACGCTGGCCAGCCCGGCAACGGCCAGAACGCGATCCTGTCGCAGGGCACCGACGGCTCCCCCTGAGGCCGCTATCCGGTCCAGTCGCCCAGCCGGCATAGCGCCTTCCAGTGGTCGTCGGACACCGGCACCACGGACAGGCGTGACTGCCTGACCAGGGCCAGCGTGGCGAAGTCCGGATCAGCCTTGATCTCCGCGAGCGTGACCGGTCGCGGCATCGGTCCGACCGCCTTCACGTCGACGCAGATCCACTTGCCGTCGTCCGCCGTCGGATCGGGGTAGGCTTCCCGCACCACCTCGATCACGCCGACGATCTCCTTGCCGATGTTGGAGTGATAGAAGAACACCCGGTCGCCCTTGCGCATCGCCTTCATGTTGGCCTGCGCCTGGTGGCTGCGCACGCCGGTCCAGGGCTCGATGCCATGCTCGACCTGCTGGTCCCACGAGAATGCATCCGGCTCCGATTTCATCAGCCAGTAGGCCACCGCCCGGCTACTCCACCGCCGCCCCGTCACGGAAGACCGTGCGATGGCCGCGGATCACCACGCTCTCGAACAGGTTGACGCCGGCGTATGGATCGCTCGCTGCGAAGCCTTCGGCTGCGGCGCGGTCCTCGACATCGACCACCAGCAGGCTGCCGCACGGCCTGCCGTCGAGGTCGAGCAAAGGTCCCGCCTGCACGATCCGATCCTCGTAGGTCGTCAGGTAGCGCAGGTGGGCCTCGCGAGCGGCCAGCCTGGTATCCAGGCTGTCGGGCCGGTCGGTGCAGATGATCGCGAACAGCATGTCATGCTCCTGGGGCGCGTCACGCGGACTGTCGATGATGTGGTCGTGACATGATAAGCATGTCCAGGATCTTGGAAACGGGGTGCCGTGCGGGATGCAAGGTCATCGATCCCGCACACGCTTGAGGAACGCAGACGCGTGAACAGCATGTTCGCCTCTTTTGCATCCGGATCGGCCTCGGTTGGCGGGCTGTTGCACCGGTTTGCCAATCCGGGGCGGTTCCTGCGCGTGGGGGTGTGGCTGCAGCCTGTGCTGACCTGGCCGGCGCTGCTGCTGACCGCCGCGGGCCTGGCGTGGGGGTTGTTCCTGTCGCCGGCCGACTGGCAGCAGGGTGATGCGGTGCGCATCATGTATGTGCACGTGCCGGCCGCCTGGCTGGCCTCGCTCGGCTATGCGGCGCTGGCGGTGTGCGGGCTGCTGTCGCTGGTCTGGAAGCACCCGCTGGCCGACCTCGCCGCCGCCGAGATCGGGCCCGTCGGTGCCTGCATCACCGGCGTGTGCCTGGCGTCGGGCTCGCTCTGGGGCCGGCCGATGTGGGGGGCCTGGTGGGTGTGGGACGCGCGCCTGACCTCGGTGCTGGTGCTGTTCTTTCTCTATCTCGGCCACATCGCCCTGGTCCGCGCCTTCGACGACCCCAGGCGCGGTGCCCGGGCCGCCGCAATCCTGGCGCTGGCCGGGGCCGTCGACCTGCCGATCATCAAGTTCAGCGTGCAATGGTGGAACACCCTGCACCAGCCCGACAGCATCACCCTGACCGGCGCGCCCACCATGTCGATGAGCATGCTGTGGCCGCTGCTGGTCTGCACCCTCGGCTTCAGCCTGGGCTTCGCCGCCATCGTGCTGGCGCGGCTGCGGGCGGCGGTGATGGAGAGCCGCACCCGCACCCTGCTGCTGGCGCCCTCCCGGGCAGCGCGCGCCGCATGACCCACCTGCCCTACGTCGCCGGCGCCTACGGCCTGACCCTGGCGGTGGCAGCGGTGCTGTCCGTCTCGGCCGCCCTCCGGCTGCGTCGCGCCCGTCGCCGCCTGGCCGCGGTGGATGTCCGCCGGCGCCCGGGCTCCACGCCATGACCCGCAAGTCGCGCCGCCTGTGGCTGGTCGGGGGCTGCCTGCTGGGCTTCGGCGCCGCGACCGGCCTCACCCTGCAGGCGTTCAGCGCCAACATCGTGTTCTTCATGGCGCCGTCGCAGATCCTGGAGCACCCGCCGGCGGCCGGCCGCACCATCCGGCTCGGCGGCATGGTGGTGGCCGGCTCGCTGATCCAGAACCATGCCGCCGGACGCGAACCCAGCGTGCAGTTCCAGGTCACCGACGGCCAGCAGGCGGTCCGCGTGCGCTATGTCGGCATCCTGCCCGACCTGTTCCGCGAGGGGCAGAGCGTGGTGGCACTCGGCGAGATGAGCGGCGATGGCAGCTTCCAGGCGGCCGAGGTGCTGGCCAAGCACGACGAGACCTACATGCCCAAGGATGTCGCCGCCGCCCTGCGCCGCTCCGGCCGCTGGGACCCGCGCTTCGGACCACCCCCCGCCGCCGCCAGCTGGAACAGCATGACCACCGCCAGCATCACCCACGGCACCTGATGAGCCCGGTCCTCGGCATGCTGCTGAGCCCCGAACTCGGCCGCTTCGCGCTGGCCCTGGCCTGCACCCTGGCCCTCGCCCAATGCGCCCTGCCGCTTGCCGGCGCCTGGGCTCGCCACCCGCGGCTGATGGCGACCGGCCCCGGTCTCGCCTTCGGGCAGCTGGCCTGCCTGGCGCTGTCCTTCACGTGCCTGGCGGTGGCCGCCATCGGCAACGATTTCTCGGTGCAGAACATCGCCGAGAACAGCGCCATCGCCAAGCCGCTGCTCTACAAGATCACCGGCATCTGGGGGAACCACGAGGGCTCGATCCTGCTGTGGTCGCTGATCCTGGGCTTGTGCGGTGGCGCCGTCGCCTGGTTCGGCCGCTTCCTGCCCTCCACCCTGCAGGCGCGCGTGCTCGGCGTGCTCGGCGGCACCGCGGCCGGCTTCGAGCTGTTCTGCCTGCTCACCTCGAACCCGTTCGACCGCGTCTGGCCGGCACCGGTCGACGGCCACGGCATGAACCCGCTGCTGCAGGACCCCGGCCTCGCCTTCCATCCACCCATTCTCTACACCGGCTATGTCGGCTTCGCGGTGCCGTTCGCCTTCGCCGTCGCCGCCCTGCTCGAGGGCCGGGTCGATGCCGCCTGGGGGCGCTGGGTCCGGCCCTGGGCGGTGGCCGCCTGGTGCTTCCTGACCTGCGGCATCGCGCTCGGCTCGTGGTGGTCGTACTACGTGCTCGGCTGGGGCGGCTACTGGTTCTGGGACCCGGTCGAGAACGCCTCGCTGCTGCCCTGGCTGACCGGCACCGCCCTGGTGCACTCCGCGATCGTCGTCGAGAAGCGCGAGGCGTTGAAAGTCTGGACCGTGCTGCTGGCGATCGGCACCTTCTCGCTGTCGCTGTCCGGCACCTTCCTGGTGCGCTCTGGCATCCTCAACTCGGTGCACGCGTTCGCCAACGACCCGGCCCGCGGCGTGTTCATCCTGGGCCTGCTCGGGCTGGTGATCGGCGGCGCGCTGCTGCTGTTCGCGATCCGCGCGCCCACCCTCTCCGCCGGCGGCAGCTTCGCGCCGCTGTCGCGCGAGGGCGCGCTGGTCATGAACAACATCCTGCTGTGCGCGATCTGCGCGGTGGTGCTCGTCGGCACGATGTATCCGCCGTTCGCGAGCCTGCTGTTCGGGCAGGCGATCAGCGTCGGCAAGCCGTTCTTCGACGCCACCGCCGCCCCGATGGCGCTGCCGCTGCTGGCGGTGATGGCGATCGGCCCGATGCTGCCCTGGAAGCGCGCCCAGCTCGCCCCGGTGATCGCACGCCTGTGGTGGGCCGCCCTGCTGGCGGGCGCGGTCGGACTGGTCGCCGCCTTCGGTCTCCGGGGCACGCTGCCGGTGCTGGCGTTCGCGCTGGGGGTCTGGGTGATCGCCGGCAGCCTCGCCGGTGTGATCCAGCGCGTGCGGCCGGCGGGAACCAGCGGGCGCGTGTCGCTGGCCGACAGCCTGCACCGGGCGCGGATGCTGCCGCGGGCGGTGTTCGGCGCGGCGCTGGCGCATGCGGGGGCCGGCATCACGGTGATCGGGCTGGCGGGGATGTCGGCTGCCAGCCACGCCATCGTCTCGGTGCATACCGGCGACAGCGTGCCGCTCGCCGGCTACCGCTGGACGCTGGCCCGCATCGACGACCAGGCCGGCCCGAACTACCACGCCCGCATCGCCACCCTGCTGGTGCACCGCGATCGCCCCGACGGCGCACTGGTGACGGTGCTGCATCCGGCGCGGCGCGATTTCGCAAGCCAGGGCCAGACCACCACCGAGGTCGCGATCCACACCAACCTGGTGTCCGACCTGTATGCCGTGCTGGGCGAGGAACACGGCACCGGCGCCGACCACACCGCCGTGCTGCGGCTGCACTACAACCCGCTCGCCCCCTGGATGTGGCTCGGCGCCCTGGTCATGGCTCTCGGCGGCGCCCTCTCCCTCAGCGACCGACGCATCCGCATCGGCGCCCCACACCGCGCCAGAACACGCGCAACGGTGCCCGCGGAGTGAAGGTCTCGACCCCCAACACCCGATCGTTCCCGCGTCGGCGCATGCTCACGCTGGTACCGCTGGTGGGCAGCATCGCGGTCGGCGCCGGGTTCTGGGCGATGCTGGCCGGCATGCGCGGCGGCTCGTTCGACCCGCACGACATCGACGCGCCGGCCGTCGGCCGAACCGTGCCGGACTTCACGCTACCCGACCAGTCGCCCGGCCACGGCTTCTCGTCTGCCGAGTTGCGCGCCGCCACCCAGCCGCTGCTGGTCAACTTCTTCGCCTCATGGTGCATCCCCTGCGTCATCGAGGCCCCGATCCTGTCCGGCTTGCGCACCCGGCTGCCAATCTGGGGCATCGCCTATAAGGACCAGCCGGACAATGCCGCCGGCTTCGTCAACCGCACCGGGGCCCCCTATGCAAGGCTGGCAGCGGATCGAAGCGGCCTCACCGCGATCGACTGGGGGGTGTCCGGTGTGCCGGAAAGCTTCCTGATCCGCCCGGGTGGCCGCATCGCCTGGCACGTCGCCGGCCCGCTGACACCCGAGATCATCGAAGGCCAGTTGCTGCCGGCCCTGGCCAGCCTGCGATGAACAAGCCTGGACTCCAACCTGGGAAAAGGTCGCGCCTGGCGGGCCTGCTGCTCGTCGTCGGCCTGGCCGGGCCTGGTCTGGCGCTCGCGGTGGACGATCCGTCGGAGATGCTGCACGACCCGCGCCTGGAAGCGCGCGCCGAGGCGATCGGTGCGCAGCTGCGGTGCCTGGTCTGCCAGAACGAGAGCATCGAGGCGAGTGGCGCCGATCTCGCCCGCGACCTTCGCCATGTCGTGCGCGAGCAGGTCGCGGCTGGCCGCAGCAACCAGCAGGTCATCGACTGGATGGTGCAGCGCTATGGCGACTTCATCCGGCTGCAGCCACGTCTGACCGCGGCCACTCTCATGCTGTGGGCAACACCGCTGCTGGCACTCGCCGTGGGTCTGACGGCCGCTTGGGCCGGCCTGCGCCGTCGCCCGCAACCACCGGCGCCGCTCGATCCGACCGAACGCGCCCGCATCGACGAGTTGATCCGATGATCGGCCTCCGACCATGATCCGCCTGTCACGATGAGCGGCCAGATCGTGCTCTGGATCGAGATCCTGCTGCTCTGCCTGGTGGTGCTGGTGCCGGCCGGGTATGCCGCCTGGCCGCATTCCGTTGAAGCGTCGGCGCGCCGGCGTACCCGCACGCAGCGCGAGCCGGCGCTGGCGCTGCATCGGGCGCAGCTGCTGGAGCTGGAGCGCGATCGCGCCGGCGGCCTGATCGCACCCTCCGAACATGCCGGCGCCCGGCTCGAGCTGGAGCGGCGGCTGTTGCGTGCGGCAGCACTGCCGGACGAGCCGGCCACCTCGACGCCGCGGGCGCGGCCAGGCAGAGGCGGGGTGTTCGCGCTGGCAGCCATCCCCGTGGTGGCACTCGGCCTGTATCTGCTCGGCGGGCAGCCCGGATTGCCGGCGCAACCGCTGGCCGTCCGGTTGGCGCAGGCCGATGCCCGGTCGCAGGAGGACGCGGCGCTGATCGACACGCTGCGGCAGGGTCTGGCCAAGCTCGATCCGGCGTCACCCGAGGCCCGCCAGGGGTTCATCCTGCTGGGTCAGGCGGAGGCCTCGCGCGGCAACTGGGGTGCGGCTGCGGCAGCATGGCGGGTGGCGCTCGCGCATGGCTTCGACTCCACGATCGCGGTGCAGACCGCCGAAGCTCAGGCCCGTGCCGACGGCAGGGTCAGCCCCGCATCCGCCGCCCTGTTCCGGCGCGCGCTCGATACTGCGCCAGCCGACGTTCCCTGGCGACAGCTGGCCGAACAGCGCCTCGCACAGTCGGAACATCAGTAGCCCGGCCCTGGCACGTCCCGCCCGGCACCCCTATCTGGATGCCATGGACACGCTCCCCGATCACGCACCGGATCCCGCCGCTTCCGACGCCCGGCCCGAAGACCGGGCGGCCGATAATGCGGCGCCACCGAAGCCTGCCCCGACCGAAATCGGCGGACCCAAGGAGGCCGAGCCGACCCGCTATGGCGACTGGACGGTCAAGGGTCGCTGCATCGATTTCTGACCGCCCGCGCGGTCAGGCCTTGCCGCGGGCCTCGCGCGGCGTCCAATCGACGACGGTGCGCCGGAATGCCGGCGGCTTCGGCTGGCAGGAGATGAAATACAGCCCGACCACATAGACGATGTTGGCGAGCGCGTTGAAGCGGAACGCCATCTCGAGCATGGGCGGAGCCCGCATCATGATCCACAGGCTGTAGATCGCGAACGGGATCGAGAGCGGCCGCAGGCCCTGCAGCATGAAGCGCAGCGGGTTGGCGTGGCCGGGCTTCACCAGCGGCCGCATGCGCTGGATCGAGACATAGAAGAACGCCGCGAAGAGCCAGGTCAGCACGTTCCAGCTGGCGTTGCCGAAGCCCATCTGTCCGGTCGCCAGCATCGCCACCAGCGAGGCGGCATCCAGCACCACCGCGCCGAGCTGCATGCTCATGCCGATATCGAAGCCGGACGGCCGCTCCGGCAGGCGATCGACGACCGGCTGGAACACGCGGTCCAGCAGCCAGCCATCAAACTGGTTCACCTTGTCGGCCAAGCTCATGGAAGGGTACTTCCGGCAGTTGCAGGGCGGGGTCAAGCCGTCTGGTTCAGGCGACCAGCGTGACCAGCTCGGGATAGGGCTGCAGCAGCGGGTCGGCGGTGACCGGGCGCACCGTTTCGTCGATCGCCTGTTCCACCGGCAGGCGGTCGAACAGGTCGCGGTGCAGCATCGGCAGCTCGGCCACCAGAGCCGCACGTTGAACTAAACCTGATGCGATGAAGATACGAGAAGGGCGGCACCATCGCTGGTGCCGCCCCGCTCCTCACCGACGAAGGCTCGGTGCTTACTCCGGCAGCTGGGCGCTGCGACGACGGATCGCGGCACTCAGGATGTCGCCAAGCGACGCGCCGCTATCGGACGAGCCGTACTCGTTGATCGCCTGCTTGTCCTCTTCGACCTCGCGGCCCTTGATGGTCAGCGACAGCTTGCGCGACGCGCGATCGACCGACACCACCTTGGCATCGACCTTCTCGCCGACGGCAAAGCGCTCCGGACGCTGGTCGCCCTTGTCGCGGGCCAGCTCGGCGCGGCGGATGAAGCCGGTGAGGACCTCGTCGACCTTCACCTCGATGCCGTTCGCCTGCACCGCGGTCACCACGCAGGTGACGACCATGCCCTTGTTCACGCGGCTGAGCGTGTCGGCGGCCGGATCGTCATGCAGCTGCTTGATGCCGAGCGAGATGCGCTCCTTCTCGACGTCGACGTCCAGCACCTTGGCCTGGATGACCTGGCCCTTCTCGAAGTTGGCCATCGCCGCCTCGCCGGCTTCGTCCCAGGACAGGTCGGACATGTGGACCATGCCGTCGATGTCCGCGGACAGGCCGATGAACAGGCCGAACTCGGTGATGTTGCGGATCTCGCCCTCGACCGTGGTGCCGACCTTGTGCTCCTCGGCGAACACTTCCCACGGATTGCGCTGGACCTGCTTGAGGCCGAGCGAGATGCGGCGCTTGGAGCTGTCCACGTCGAGCACCATGACGTCGACTTCCTGCGACGTGGCGACGATCTTGCCCGGATGGACGTTCTTTTTCGTCCAGCTCATCTCGGACACGTGCACGAGACCCTCGACGCCGGCTTCCAGCTCCACGAAGGCGCCGTAGTCGGTGATGTTGGTCACGCGGCCGCTATAGCGGGCACCCGGCGGATACTTGACGGCCACACCCTCCCAAGGATCGGCCTCGAGCTGCTTCATGCCGAGGCTGATGCGCTGGGTGTCGGAGTTGAAGCGGATCACCTGCACGCGGACGGCCTGGCCGATCTGCAGCGCCTCGGACGGGTGGTTGATGCGCTTCCAGGCGATGTCGGTGACGTGCAGCAGGCCGTCGACGCCGCCGAGATCCACGAACGCACCGTAATCGGTGATGTTCTTGACCACGCCGTCGAGGATCATGCCCTCCTTGAGGCCCTGGATCAGCTCGCTGCGCTGCTCCGCACGGGTCTCCTCGAGCACCGCGCGACGCGACACCACGATGTTGCCGCGGGCGCGGTCCATCTTGAGGATCTGGAACGGCTGCGGGCTGCCCATCAGCGGTCCGACGTCGCGCACCGGGCGGATATCGACCTGGGAGCCCGGCAGGAACGCCATGGCGCCGCCGAGATCGACCGTGAAGCCGCCCTTGACCCGGCCATAGATGGTGCCGTTGACGCGCTGCTGGCCCTCGAACGCCTTTTCCAGGTTGGTCCAGGCTTCCTCGCGGCGGGCCTTCTCGCGCGACAGCACGATCGCGCCGTCACGGTCCTCGTAGCGCTCGACATAGAGCTCGATGACGTCGCCCGGCTTGACCTCGTGGTCCTGCCCGGGGATGCCGAACTCCTTCAGCGAGACGCGGCCTTCGCTCTTGAGGCCGACATCGACGATCGCGAATTCCTCGGTCAGGCGGATCACCGTGCCGGTGACCACCGAGCCGTCGAAGCCGACGTCGCGGCCGAGGGTCTCGTCGAGGAGGGATGCGAAATCTTCGCCGCCGAAATGATCGGCGGACGGACGGGCGAGTGTGGTGGCTGATGCCATGTGGCAGAAATTTCCTGCGTCGAGAGCGGCGCCGAGTGGGCCCCGTTGACGGTCTTGCGCCCTGCCCCTGAAATCGGTGGCAGCACGTCGTGTCCGGAGCGCGAGAGGCGGGATGCGTCTGCGCCGTGACGGACCGGCTATGACAGAGCGGGCCCGACCCAAAGGGCATTGCCTGCGGCGTGCAGAAACACCCGGAGATGGGGCAAAGTCAAGAAAATGCGGTGCCTGGCTGCAGTGTGTTGTGTCAGCCCGCGCCGGTGCCGGGTGCGGGGAATCGCTGCCGGACGATCCGCAACGCCTCCTGTAGAACGGCCTGCGCATCGAGCCGGTCGCTGTCGATATGGATCGCGTCAGGTGCCGCCCGGAGCGGTGCCGCCTGGCGGGCCGCGTCGGCAGCGTCTCGCGCCTCCAGTTCGGCCTGCACGGCAGCGATCGCCGCCTCCTGCTCAGCCGGGGTGGCCGCAGCACCGTCGAGCTGGCGCCAGCGTCGTTCCGCCCGCGCACGGGTCGAGGCGGTGACGAACAGCTTCACCGGGGCGTCCGGAAAGATCACCGTGCCGATGTCACGCCCGTCCAGCACCGCGCCCTGTTCCGCGCCGAAGCCGCGCTGGAACGCCAGCAGCGCCGCCCTGACCGCAGGCTGGGCGGCCACCAGGCTGGCCGCGCGGTCCACGTCCGGCACGCGCAGGTCATCACGCCGGAGGTCTGCCGGCTGCAGCGCCTGTGCAATCGGACCCGCATCGCCGGCGGGATCGAGGCCGGCATCCAGCATCCGCCGCCCGACCGCCCGGTAGAGCAGGCCGGTATCGAGATAGGGCAGCCCGAGCGCGTCGGCCAGCGCACGCGCCAGCGTGCCCTTGCCGGCGGCTGCCGGACCATCGACGGCGACGATCAGCTTCGTGGTCACGCAACCTGCTCCGCGATGCCGGCACCGATGCGGTTCATCAGCGCCACGAACCCGGGGAAGCTCGTCTCGATGAAGCCTGTGTCGTCCACGAGAACCGGCTCGCTCGCGGCCAATCCGAGCACGACGGCGCTCATCGCCAGCCTGTGGTCCATGCGGGTCTCGACCCGCCCGCCACCGATGCGCGCGTCCGGACCGCCGCCGATGACGATCATGTCGTCGCCCTCGACCGTCACCTGCACACCGTTGCCGGCGAGCAGCGCCACCGTGGATGCGAGCCGGTCGCTCTCCTTGACGCGCAGCTCATCCAGGCCGCGCAGCCGGGTGGTGCCGGTGGCGAAGGCGGCGGCCACCGCAAGCACCGGATACTCGTCGATCATGCTGGGCGCCCGATCGGCCGGGACGTCGACGCCGCGCAGCGGACCCGCATTCACCACCAGGTCGCCGACCGGCTCGCCACCCTCGACGCGGCGGTTCCGCACCACGATGTCGGCGCCCATCTCGATCAGGGTGGCGATCAGCCCGGTGCGCAGCGGGTTGAGCCCGACCGCCTCGATCACGATCGACGAGCCCGACACCAGCAGTGCCGCCACCATCGGGAACGCCGCCGAGGACGGATCCGACGGCACCAACACGTCGCGGCCCTGCAGCGTCGGACGGCCTCGCAGCCGGATCACCCGGCCGCTGCCATCGGCCTCGACGCTGACCTCGGCGCCGAAATGGCGCAGCATGTTCTCGCTGTGGTCGCGGGTCGGCACCGGCTCCTCGACCACAGTCTCGCCGGCAGCGTTCAGGCCCGCCAGCAGGATCGCCGACTTCACCTGCGCCGACGCCACCGGCAGGCGATACGAGATCGCCCGCGGTTCGGCGCATCCGGCGATGCAGAGCGGCAACCGCCCCCCGGCGCGACTGGTGAACACCGCACCCGTGAGCCCGAGCGGATCGATCACGCGGCGCATCGGCCGCCGACGCAGGCTGGCATCGCCGGTCATCACCGACACGATCGGGTGGCTAGCCAGCAGCCCGGTCAGCAGCCGCGCGGCAGTGCCGGAGTTGCCCATGTCGAGCACGTCGTCCGGCTCGAGCAGGCGGCCGATGCCGCGCCCGGTGACATGCCAGCTGTCATCCGCCTGCCGGACGATTTCGGCCCCCAGCGCACGCATCGCCGCCGCGGTGCGCAGCACGTCCTCGCCCTCGAGCAGGCCGGTGATACGGGTGTCGCCCACAGCGAGGCCGGCGAACATCAGCGCCCGGTGGCTGATCGACTTGTCGCCCGGAACCCGGATCGAGCCCCGCAGCGCCGCAGTCGCCCGGCGGACGACGAGCGGGCGCGCAAGCGAGGCGGGATGGAGCGGCGTCGGGGGCGTATCGGGCATGGTTCCACCCCTTGGCTATGCGACCAGCCCCGAGTCAACCGGGACGACACGTGTTTGACAGCATTGCCGTGAGGTGGCATGGGCCCCGCCCTGCGACGCATCGTCCTCAAAACACAGGGTCACTATGGCCAAGCCAGAACTCGGCACCAAGCGCGTCTGCGTCTCGTGCGGCACACGCTTCTACGATCTGACCAAGGTGCCCGCCGTCTGCCCGAAATGCGGCACCCAGCAGCCACTCGACCAGCCGAAGCCGCGCCGCGGTGGTGGCAACCTGCCGCCTGACGATCGCCGTCCGAAGAAGGTCGCACCCGACGCCGAGGATGCCGATACCGAGGCCGAGCCCGCCGAGGACGAGGCGGAGGCCGACGAGGTGGCGGAGGATACCGACGATCTCGACGACGACGCGGACGTCATCGGCACCGACATCGAGGTCGAGCCGGACAACGACGAGAACGAGCGCTGAGGCGACGCCGCCACCGGGCCGGACCCTGTGTCGGCACGGCGGCGGCCGGGCTGCTGGTGCTGGTGATCCCGGCCGGTGCAGGTGTGGCGGCTGCCGCTGACACCGGCACCGCTTCGGGCTGGACCGACGACCGCTTCCACCGGCTGGCTGCGCTGGCGCTGCTGGAGGAGCTGCGAGGCGCGCTGCTGACCGAGAACAGCGCCACCCTCACCCTCGAGCACTGGTGCGCCGCGCATCGGATTGCAGGGCCGGAAGCGCATGTCGTCGCCGAGCGCGACCGGTCGATCCATCGTCCGCTCGCTGCATCGGACCGGGTGCTGCTGGCGATCGGGCAGGACGAACCCGTCGGCTACCGGCACGTCCGCCTGACCTGTGGTGGTCACCTGCTGTCGGAAGCAGACAACTGGTACGTGCCCGGGCGACTCACGCCAGAGATGAACCACCAGCTCGATGCGACCGAAATCCCGTTCGGCCGCGTGGTGATGGCCCTCGGCTTCACGCGAACGACCCTGTCGAGCCATCTGCTGTGGTCGCCGCTGCCTGCAGACTGGGTCACCGTTGCAGGTCCCGCGCCTTCTCAGGCGACGCCACTCGCGATCCCCGACGCGCTGATCGAGAACCGCGCGCTGCTGCGACGCGCCGATGGCGAACCGTTCAGCCTGGTGATCGAGACCTACCAGCGCGGGCTGCTCGAGTTCGCGGCACCTCCGCCCGCCTGAGGCGTGAAGCGGGTCGCAGAACTGACCCGGCAATAAGCTTCCAGGCGCGCCCAGGCTCGCCGAACCCATGCCGCGACGATGGAGCGAAGGAGACGGGGATGCGCACCGGCAGCATCGGCCTCGATCGTTTCGGTGTCGTTAACGCTGCGGAATACGTTCTCCGCCACTACGACACGATCTACCCAGCCTGAGTCGATAATGCCGCGCGCCTGGAGGGGAGCGGTGGGTGTGTCGGGTAAGTCTGGAACAGGACCGTTCAACGCTTGTGCGGCCTTGCGGACTACAGCAGGCGACAAGTGATCGGAGATGGACTCGTATCGCAACTTCCGGGCCGCCTGATATTCGACATCCAGTAGCCGCAGATCATCGCCGCGGCGGATGGTCTTCGGATGAGACATCGTAGTCCCGGTTACGCCGGAGCGAACCGCTTAGCCGGATTGCTGCGCCTTGCGGCTCACCAAGCCTCCCAATCCGGCGGGAGTACGCACCTCCCCGTCCCCCAACATCCTGGCCAGGCTTTCCGGACCGTCAGAACAACGCCACCGTGGCGCAGTCGGAGGCGACGAACCTCTGGCCGTCACCCGCCTGGGACTTACCCTACGCGCGCAAAAGCGCCGGCGGATGAGACACGCCAGGGTCGTGGGAGGTGTTGAAGTAGGTGGCCCAGCCCGACGGGGTCGGCACTTGCGGTCGCGCGATGGAGCAGGCGGACGCAAGTGACGAGATGGACAATCCGCTGCTTCCAACTGCAACGACCTGATCCGCACGTCCGTCTCAAGTCTCCTTGCATCCAGATCCGGTGCAGTCGGGGGGCTCGATCGGTCTAGCCGCAGGTCTAGCAGCGGGCGGGACACAGGTTACAGACTTCGCATGGCGAACACGGGGAAGGCCTTGACGCCCTCCCCGGTCGGTTCGTCCGTCAGACGCCGGCTTTGGTCCCGGCGCGCGTCAGTTCGATGAAGCGAGCGGTCGTCGGGATCGTCTGCGCCTGGATGAACTCGCCCATCGCCTTTTCCTCTGCCAGCGACTGCTGCAGCGGGGCGATCGAGGCGGTATCGCCGACGGCCTCTGCCATCGCGATCAGGCTCGTATAGGCAGCAATCTCGAAGTGTTCGAATGCATAGTTCGCGAACGTGTTCTTCAGGATCTCGTCGTCGGCCGGCACGTGCAGGGCAGCGGCGATGTTGCCCATGGCACCGGTGACCGTGTTCTTCAGCGACGACGCGCTGGAGTCATGCCGATCGAGAATCGCCTGCAGGCGTGCCGCCTGTTGCTCGCTCTCGACGCCATGCTGCTGCAGCCGCGCCTTCATTTCCGGGTAGTGCTCGAGCCGCTCGACCTGCCGCCGGCACAGCTCGATCGCGGTCATCTCCAGGGCGTGCTGGTTGCGCAACCCGACATGATAAAGCTCGTGTACCGGGTCGCCGTGCGCGTCGCCATCCATGGTGCAGGGTCCTTTCGTGAGTGAATGATGCGGTGGTTTAAGAAGAGCCGCCGGCCGGGTTTCCCGGGACCGGCGGCGCAGGCAATTAGCGCGAGGCCTTGTAGAGCTTCGAGGCGATCTCGAACATTTCCTCAGGCGCATAATCGGGCGTGAACGCGGACGGAACGCCGGTCAGCTGGTGGATCTTGCCGCCTTCCGGAGCGCCGTCGACCACGATCAGGTCGCCCGGCGGGTCGCCCGGCAGTGCCTTCTCGCCGTTGCCCCAGATGCCCGACATCTCCTTGTAGTCGTTCGGGCTGAACGTATAGAGGCGACGGTGCGAGCCCTCGGCCAGGTACGGCTGGCACTCGGGGATCCGGTCGAGGTTGATGTTCGGCGTCGGCAGGAACTTCTCGATCGCGACGCCGGTGATCTGCTTCAGCGCCAGCGCATAGGCATGCGCATGCACCGATCCGCGCACCAGCAGGTAGCCGCAAACGGCGCGTCCGGTCGGGTCGGTCTGCGTCTCGTACACCCGCAGCTTATGCAGGCGGGCGCCACACTCGAGGTGGAAGTTGTGCAACAGGTCGACGACGACGTTGCCGGTGCTGGTGACGAAGTCGTTGTTCCAGGAGGCGCCGTTGCTGTTGATCGGGGCCGCGCCGCCGCCGCCCGACAGGAAGGCTGCCGCGAGGCGGATGTCCTTCATGTCCTCGAACGGGGCGCCGGAAATATCGCCGCCATCGGTCTCGTCGCCGTCGTTGTCCGGGCCGTTATTCAGCATCGCCACGCCGTTGGCGACCAGCTCGACATGGCCAAGCTCCTCGGCGGTGATGCTGGCGACCAGGTTGTAGAACGGCCGCAGCTTCTCCTTGCTGCGGAAGTTGAAGCTCTGGAACATGTAGTTGCCGAGCGTCGACATCTCGCCGTACTTGCCGCCGAGCAGTTCCTGAAGCGCCGCCGCTGCGTTCGGATCCTTGCGCTTCGGAGCCGGGATCTCTGCCTGTAGCTTGTCGATACGTAGGAACATCGCGTGAACTCCGGTTGTGAAGGCCGAACGGCGTCATCTGAGAATAGTTCGCATCGTGGGCGATCACGTTTCGAGCCGGGACGTCCCGGCATGGTCGGACCTCAGGCCGGCACCACCGCGTGCTTGGTCTTCGAAAGCGCCTGAATGACCTGGTCACTGAGGTCCAGGTGGCCCTGCACCAACTCGGGCGGGGTGAGCGCCATCCACTGGTTCAGCGACACGTCCTCGAACTGCGGCGCCTTGAACATTTCCAGGAAGCGCAGCGGCGTGCTGCCGGTATTCTCGATGTAGTGGCCCATCGCGAACGGCACGTAGCCGACATCGCCGGCGCGGTAGTCGAACGTGCGCGCATCGCCGGACGCGCCGAACACGCCCATGCGACCCTGGCCGGCGATGTAGTACTGCCACTCGTCGGTGTTCGGGTGCCAGTGCAACTCGCGCAGGCCGCCCGGCTCGACCTCGACGATGGCCGCGGCAATGGTCCTGGCCGCCTTGAAGTTGCTGGAATCGATTACCCTGACATTGCCGGACTTGAAGGTCATCGGCGTCACCGTCGAGGGCCGGAAGCTGAAGCTCTCGGGCACTGTGCCATTGCCGGCGACGCGGTCCTGGGCAAGCGGTCCGGGGATCGGCAGCGGGAACATGTAGCGCTGCTCCGGATCGGGCGTGTGGCCGAAATTGCTGGCCGGCACGCCGAAGTTCTTGGCCAGCACATCCGGCGGGATATGCTTGAACCAGTCGCTGATCAGGAACGTGCTGTCCTCGTTGAAGCTGCCGTCATCGAACACCAGCAGGAACTCGCACCCCTGCCCCAGCGCCTGGATCGAGTGCGGGATGCCCGGCGGGAAGTACCAGAGATCGCCCTCGCCCACGTCGTCGATGAAGTTGCGGCCATTCTGGTCGACGGCGGTGATGCGCGCCGTGCCGGCCAGCATGATCGACCACTCCGCCTGCTTGTGCCAATGCAGCTCGCGGACGCCGCCCGGGATCAGCCGCATGTCGACGCCGGCCATGCCCTTCGACACGCCGAGTTCGCGCTCGGTGACCTGCCTGGTCCAGCCGCCATCGGTCTCGCGAACGTGCGAATCGGCGAACGAGAATTTCAGGTTCGGCAGGGTTCCGTGATCGGTGCGTGGTGGATCGAGGAGATCCGGATCCTCGCCGTCACGGACCGGATCATGCGGCCCGGGATCGTTGCCGATCGGGCTGACGCGGACGGGCTGCCCCGCGGTGGCGGCCAGGGCGTTGGCAGCCGTGCCGACCGACAGTGCGGCGAGGCCTCCGGCAGCACCCGCGCCCGCGGTGAGGATGCGTCTGCGCGACAAAGGATCCATCGGCCGTTCTCCAAGCTGTACCGGCTCCGAGGTTGGGCCTGCGCAGGCAAAGGACAACCGCGTGAGCAGACCGTTCCGCCACCGATCGGGCCGGGAGGGGCGAGTGGCGATCCGGTCCGGCCCACCCCGATGAGCCGGACTGCAACCTCCACCCAGCTCAGGCTTGCCGGCGCTCGATCTCCACGCCGACCGATTGCAGCTCGGCGAACACGTCCAGTTTCTCCACCATCACCCGCACCACCCGCACGCGACCGTCTGCCAGCACACCGGCGGCGATCCGCTCGGCCAGCGTCTCGACCAGCCGCACATGGCCGGCCTCGATGATCCGCCGCACCAGCTGCACCACGCGCTCGTAGGACACCGTGCGGCTGAGATCATCCCGCCCGACCTCGTGACCGGGCTCGTCCTCCACCCCGAAGGCGATGTTGACCCGCACCCGCTGGCGGACACCCTCCTCATGCGGGTGCACGCCGATCTGCGCGTCGATCACCAGGTCGCGCAGGAACAGGCAGCGCAGCGGCGGCTCGTGACTCCAGGGCGGCAACACCGGGGATGGGAACATGCGAAAGCTACTCCCCGCCCGGGTCGGTGCGGCCATGCGCCGGGTGCCACTGCATGTGCTGGCCGCCATCGAGCGCCAGCATCTGGCCGGTGACCGACGGCAGGCAGAGCAGTGACAACGCCGCCCGCGCGACCTCGCCCGGACTGGTGCCGCGACCGAGCGGCACGCTCTCGCACTGGGCCTGGAACTGCGCCTGGCTCTGCCGCGCACTGGGCAGCGCCGGGCCCGGGCCGATCGCGTTGACGCGGATCCGGCGCGGCGCCAGGGCCAGCGCCATCGACTGGGTCAGCGCCCACAGCCCCGCCTTGGACAGGCTGTACGACACGAAATGCGGCGTCAGCGACCAGACCCGCTGGTCGAGCATGTTCAGCACCATGCCCTCGGCGTCGTCGGGCAGGCGGCGGGCGAACTCCTGCATCAGGCGGAACGGGGCGCGCAGGTTGGGCTCCATGTGGCGGTCCCAGGAGGCGCGGTCGGCGTCGTCCCACTCGTCGCGCTCGAAGCTGCTGGCGTTGTTGACCAGGACGCCGAGCGGCCCGATCGCCGCCTCGGCGCGCCCGACCAGCGCCGCCACCTGGTCCTCGCGCGCCAGGTCGGCATCCACCAGCACCGCGGCGATGCCCAACGCCTGCAGCGTGTCCAGTGTCGCGCGGGTGTCGTCGTTGGCCTGGCGGGCGTGGATCGCCACCGCGAAACCGGCTTCCCCCAGGGCGAGCGCGATCGCCCGGCCAAGGCGCGCACCGCCGCCGGTCACCAGCGCCGCACGCGGGATCGCACGGGGGATCGGCCAGATGACGCTCATGGCAACCGCTCCATCCTGCCCGCCTACGCCCGGCGCGCCATCAGGGCCGCCGCCAGGGTGCCGTCATCCAGCACGTCCAGCGCGCCACCCATCGGCACGCCCTGCGCCACCCGGGTGACGGCGACCCCGAACGGCACCAGCCGCTCGGCGAGCCAGTGAGTGGTGGTCGCACCCTCGACCGTCGCACCGAGTGCCAGGATCACCTCGCGCACGCCACCGGCCTCGATCCGGGCCAGCAGCGGTGCCGTGCTGAGATCCTCCGGCCCGGTGCCGCCGAGCGCCGACAATGTGCCGCCGAGCACATGATAGACCCCGCGATGCACGGCGGCCCGTTCCAGCGCCCACAGATCGCCGACGCCCTCGACGACGCACACGATCGAGCGGTCGCGATGGCTGTCGTCGCAGATCGCGCACGGGTCGCGGCTGTCGAGGTTGCCGCACAGGCTGCAGGTGCGCACAGCGTTCGCCGCCTGCTCCATGGCGTTGGCGAGCGGCAGCAGGCGGGTGCGCGGCTGGCGCAGCAGGGTCAACGCCGCACGCCGGGCACTCCGCGGGCCGAGGCCGGGCAGCCGCGCCAGCAGGTCGATCAGCCGCTCGATCTCTGGACCACCCATCGATCAGGTCAGAACGGCAGCTTCATGCCGGCGGGCAGGTTGAGGCCGCCGGTCACCTTCTGCATCTCCTCCGAGGTGCGCGCCTCAAGGTGACGGCGGGCTTCGGCGTGGGCGGCGACGATCAGGTCCTCGAGCATCTCCATCTCGGACGGGTCGGCGAGCTTGGGGTCGATGCGGATGCGCTTCAGGTCGCCCTTGCCGCTCAGCATCACGGTGACCATGCCGGCGCCGGCGCTGCCCTCGATCTCGAGATTGGCCAGGCCCGCCTGCATCTCCTCCATCTTGGACTGCATCTGCGAGGCCTGCTTCATCAGGCCGGCGAGGTTCTTCATGGCGATCGGTCCTTTGTCGTTCCAGGGGGCGAGGTGCGGTGGATCATGGATCGGGCAGCCCGACCTCGTTGTCGAGATCGTCGAGGCCGACCGGCTCGGAGTCGAGCGGGGCGAACTCCATGTCGGGTGCGGCGGGTTCGTTCAGCATCTGATCTGTGACGATCGGCTCCGGCGGCAAGCCATACGCGTCGAGGCTCGCGTCATTCACCGCACCCAGCCGCGCGCCCGGGAAGGCGGCCATGATCGCCTGCACCAGCGGATGCTCGGCAGCGGTGCGGCTACGATCGACGTCGAGCGCGTCCGCCTGCTCGGCCAGCGTCGGCTCGCCACCCTCTCGGGCGAGCACGATGGTCCAGCGAGTGCCGGTGGCAGCACTCAGCAACGCGGCCAGGCGTTGCGACAGATCCTTCGGCGTCTGCGGCTGCAGCCGGAGCTCGATCACCGGCGGCGCGAAGCGGACCAGGTGCGCGCAGTGCCGCAACTGACCGTGCAGGATCGGCTCCCGCTGGCCGGCGATGAACGCCACCACCTCGCGCCAGCTCCGCAGCGATGGCGGCGGCGGCGGCTCGACCCGGGGCGGCGCCTCGATCGCGGGAGCTGCCGCCACAGGGTCCGGCTCGGCATCCGGCATCGGCCGGCGCTCCGCGGACGTGGCGCGTCCGCCGCCGGATACCGCCCGCAGTTCCATCGTCGGCCCCCCTGCGGCAGATGCGGATGATGCGGGGGCCGCCTGTGCCACAGGCTGCGACCGACCCGGATCGGCCTGCAGCTGGCGCACGAGATCACCCGGCGGCGGCAGGTCGGCGACATAGCACAACCGGATCAGCACCATCTCGGCGGCCTCGCGGCGGTCCGGCGCGGTCTCGATCTCGGCGACACCCTTCAGCAGCATCTGCCAGGCCCGGCCCAGCACCGGCACGCCCAGCGCGTCCGCCAGGGCGGCACCGCGCACCCGCTCGCTCTCCGGCAGCTCACCGCTGTCGCGCAGGGCCGGGATCGCCTTGAGGCGCGAGACGGTGTGGATCAGTTCGAGCAGGTCGGCCAGCATCAGCCCGAGATCGGCGCCGCGCATGTGCGCCTGGTCGGTGATTGCCAGCGCCGCCGCGGGCTCTCCGGCCATGACCGCGTCGAGCAGGTCGAACACCAGCCCGCGATCCGCGAGCCCGAGCATGTCGGCAACCCGGTCGGCGCGGATCGTCGCATCGCCGGCCTCGGAATCCCCACCCTGGGCGATCGCCTGGTCCAGCAGCGACAGCCCGTCACGCACCGAGCCGTCGGCGGCGCGGGCGATCAGGGCGAGCGCGTCCTCGGTAATCGCGGCACCCTCGCGCCCGGCGATGCGGCCGAAATGCGCGGCCAGCTCGGATTGCGACACCCGCCGCAGATCGAAGCGCTGGCAGCGCGACAGCACCGTCACCGGCACCTTGCGCAGCTCGGTGGTGGCGAAGATGAAGGTGACCTGCGCGGGCGGCTCCTCCAGCGTCTTCAGCAACGCGTTGAAGGCGTTGCGCGAGAGCATGTGCACCTCGTCGACGATGAACACCTTCATCCGCGCCTGCATCGGCCGGAACCGGGTCGCCTCGATGATCTCGCGCACGTCGTCGATGCCGGTGCGGGACGCGGCATCCATCTCCAGCACGTCGGGGTGGCGGTCGGCGAGGATGGCGGTGCAGTTCGCGCATACGCCGCAGGGCTCCGCGGTGGGGCCGCCCTGCCCGTCCGGCCCGATGCAGTTCAGCGCGCGGGCGATGATGCGGGCGGTGGTGGTCTTGCCGACGCCGCGCACGCCGGTGAGCATGAAGGCGTGCGCCACCCGACCGACCACGAAGGCCCGGCGCAGGATGCGGACCATCGCCTCCTGGCCGATCAGATCATCGAAGGTGGTCGGACGGTATTTGCGGGCGAGGACACGATACGGCGTGGCAGCGGCAGCGGGTGCTGCGGCAGGGCGAGCCGCCGGTGCATCGCCGAACAGACCCGGCCCCTCGGGCAGCGGCGGCTGATCGTCGTCGATGATGTCGTCTTCGGGATCGTGCATCAGAGAGGTGGGAGGCCGAACGAACGACCCGAGCGGAAACTCACTGCGGCTGCTTCCTTCCGGACCTGACCGGGTTGGCAAGACGCCCGTCCGCTGCCGACCTCCCGGTGTGACCTTAACACGGCCTCCCCCATGCGCGACAAGAGGCCATGGCCGTGCCTCATGCGCGGGCTCGCCCGGAGGCAGCATGGCAGGTGACAGGCTCTCGCCCATCGTGAATTTCTTCGCCGGCAGCCGGATCGACCGGGCGGCGAACTCGCGTGCGGACGATGCGGCAATGCAGGCCCACCTCGACCACCCGAACCGGCGCCTGGTGGCAGTCTGGCGCGGCCGGCACCTGATGGCGCGGCTGGGCCCGGACCGGATGAGCGTCGTCATGACCACGCCGGACGCACTCGGTCTCGATCCGGACTGGATGGACCGGTTGCCCTGGACCTTCCTCGGACTCGACGAGGCCGGCCCGCTGCTGGCCGTCGATCTCGGGGCACTCGACGATCCGCCGATCCCGGCCGCCACCGGCGACGCCTGGAGCTTCGAGGAGCTGCGACCGCTGGCACCGCTCCTGCCGGAGGGCGAGGCCGCGTTGCTGGCGCAGGCCCGCGGCATGCTGCATTGGCGCGCGACGCACCGCTTCTGCGGCGTCTGCGGCCGGCCGAACCTGCCCGAACAGGGCGGGCACCGGCTGGTCTGCGCCGAGGGCCACCAGCATTTCCCGCGCACCGACCCGGTGGTGATCATGCTGGTGACGCACGGCGAGCATGCACTGCTGGCCCGTGGCGTCCGCTTCCCGCCGAACTCGCGGGTGCTGTCGGCGCTGGCCGGGTTCCTGGAACCCGGCGAGAGTGCCGAGGAGGCGGTGGCGCGCGAGGTGTTCGAGGAGGTCGGCGTGCGGGTGCGCGACGTGCGCTATCATTCGAGCCAACCCTGGCCGTTCCCGGGCTCGCTGATGCTGGGCTTCCACGCCGAAGCTTTGGATCGCGCGCTTACCATCGATCCGCACGAGATCGTCGAGGCGCGCTGGGTCACCCGCGCCGAGGTGCGCGACCATGCGGCACAGGGCTTCGACGTGCCCGGTCCTACCGCAATCGCCAGCCAGCTGGTGCAGAGCTGGCTGGACGAGGGGTGAAGCCCGGATCACTTGATGAAGCACGGGTCACTCGATGACGCGCGGGTCACCTCAAGCGGGGGAGGTTTCGGCCTCCATGCCGACATGGGACGGCGCATTCGTCGGCCACGCGCGCAGCGCAAAGGTGGCGACGTCGCGCAATGCCGCCCTGCTGGCGCCTGACGCCGCCATGACGGCCATCCCGTGGACGACGGCCATCAGGTAGCGTGCAAGCGATGCGGGATCTGCGTCGATGGTCAATTCTCCCTCGGCCCGCGCCCGCTCGAACCGGGATTGCAGCGCCTCCTGGGTCTCCTGGCGGGCGTCCGCCAACAGCTGCCGAACGGAGGAATGTTCGTCCGAGCAGAGCACCGCACCCAGGGTGATCAGGCAGCCTGGCGGGTTGGCGTCATCGGTCTGCTGGTCCGCCGCACCATACAGCAGCCGTTCCGCCACGCTGCGTGCGCTGGTCTGGGCACAGATCGAGGCGCCGAACACCGGGCACTGCTCCCGGTAGCGCTCGAGCGCCTTCTGGAAGAGCTCCTCCTTGCTGCCGAACGCCGCATACAGGCTGGGCCGCTGGATGCCCATCGCGTTGGTCAGGTCGGTGAGCGACGCGCCCTCGAAACCCTGCCGCCGGAACACGTCGAGAGCGGCCGCGAGCGCTGCGTCAGGATCGAACTGCTTGTGCCGTCCCACCGGCGGTTTCCTTTCGTGGCCCGGCGGTATCTGCCGGCGGTCAGCCGGGCTGCACCGGTGTGACAGGGATACGACACTTGACTCCGCCCGTCCAGTTTTGATACCGAGCGATACAGTATCACTTTCTGGTATGGATGCCGGGTGATGCCGAGGTCGGAATGGAATGAACGAAATCGAAACGGTCGGAAATGCCAACCACGGTGAGAGCGGTTCCGAAGCGGGCCGCCCGAGCCGTGGCAGGCGCGTGCTGTTCGGCACCAGTGGTCTGGCAATGCTGTTCGCGGGCATCGGGTTTCTCGCACTCGATAGTGTGAGACACCCGAGCCATGCGGTGCCGGCGGCGCCTCCGCCGCCCAGCGTGATGGTCAGCGAGCCGATGCGGCAGGACGTGTCGCAGGAGGTCAACCTGCTCGGGCAGTTCTCGGCTGTCGATCGGGTGGAGCTGCGCGCCCAGGTCGGTGGCACGCTGTCCGAGATCCACTTCAAGGACGGGCAGATCGTCCACAAGGGCGACCTGCTGTTCGTCATCGATCCGCGGCCATACCAGATCAAGCTCGCCAGCGCCGTCGCCTCGGTGCAGACCGCGCAGGCGCGTCTCGACCTGGCCAACTCCGAGTTCTGGCGCGCCCAGCAGCTCAAGCACACCGATTTCGGCACCGCCGAGAACGTCGACCAGCGCTCCAACGACGTCCGGGCGGCGACCGCTGCACTGGCGACCGGCGAGCAGGCGGTGCGCGATGCCCAGCTTGATCTCGACTACTCCCGCGTCACCGCGCCGTTCGACGGCCGCATCGACGACCACCAGATCTCGGTCGGCAGCCTGGTCAGCGGCAGCCGCGCCGGCGCCAACACCACCACGCTGCTCGCGACGGTCGTGTCGCTCGATCCGATCCATCTCGATTTCGACATGAGCGAGAACGATTTCCTGGCCTTCCAGCGCGCCCATGCTCCGGGCGAGCTCGGCGAGACCGTGCGCTTCCGGCTCGGCGACGAGACCCGCACGACCCATACCGGCACCGTCGACTTCATCGACAACACGCTCGATCGCAGCAGCGGCACCATCCATGCCCGCGCGATCGTGCCGAACCATGACCTGTTCCTGGTCCCTGGCGAGTTCGCGCGGCTGGTGATCGATATCGGCCACCCGACGTCGTCGCTGCTGGTGCCGGACCAGTCGGTGATGCTCGACCAGTCGCAATCGATCGTGCTCACCGTGGCACCGAACGGCACCGTGATCCCGAAGCCGGTCGAGGTCGGAGCGCTGTTCAAGGGCTTGCGCGTCGTGCAGAGCGGCCTCGCCCCCACCGACCGGGTGATCATCGACGGGCTGATGCATGCGATGCCCGGCACCAAGGTCACGCCGACCGCGAGTGCCATCCACCTGGCTGCCGACAACAATCGCGACTGATCCCGATCCCGCTTGATCCGGGGCCGCCTCGATCCAGACTCGCCTTGATCCCGACCCGCCTCGATCCAGACCCGCCTTGATCCAAAGCGGAACCGAAGGGCACGACCATGCGCCTCACCCACCTCTTCATCGACCGGCCGATTCTGGCCACCGTGTTCAGCGCGTTCGTCACGCTGATCGGGCTCGGCGCGCTGTTCACCCTGCCGGTGGCACAGTATCCAGAGATCGTTCCGCCGACGGTGCAGGTCACCACCTCCTATCCGGGCGCCTCCGCCGAGACCGTCAGCAAGACGGTGGCGACGCCGCTCGAGCAGGAAATCAACGGCGTCGAGAACATGCTCTACATGAGCAGCCAGTCGACGGGTGACGGCAAGCTCACCATCACGGTGACGTTCAAGATCGGCACCGACCTCAACGTCGCCCAGATGCTGACCCAGAACCGGGTCGAGGATGCGCAGCCGCGGCTGCCCGACGACGTGCAGCGGCTCGGCGTGCAGGTTCGGAAATCGACGCCGAACATCCTGCTCGCGGTGCATCTGATGTCGCCCGACGGCTCGCGCGACGACCTGTACCTGTCGAACTACGCGACGCTGCACGTGAAGGACATGCTGGCCCGCCTGCCCGGCGTCGGTGACGTGCAGCTGTTCGGATCACGCGACTACGCGATGCGGATCTGGCTCGATCCCGACCGTATCGCCGCCTACCACCTGAATGCCGACGAGGTGCTGGCGGCGTTGCGGGCGCAGAACGTGCAGGTCTCGGCCGGCATCCTGAACCAGCCGCCGGTGCCGTCGCACGAGGCCTACCAGCTCAACGTGCAGACGCTCGGCCGGCTCTCGACGCCCGAGCAGTTCGATGACGTGGTCATCAAGAACGACGGCGCCGGACGGGTGACCAGGCTGCGCGATGTCGGCCGTGCGGTGATCGGTGCGGCGGATTACGGCGCCACCGCGTACGAGGATCGCGGACCCGGCCTGCCGCTGCTGATCTTCTCGCAGCCGGGCGCCAACTCGCTGGCGGTCGAGCACGAGGTCCTGTCGACGATGAAGGACCTCTCGAAGGACTTCCCGCCCGGGCTCGATTACCGGATCATCTACGACCCGACGATCTTCGTCGCCAAGTCGGTGCACGAGGTCATCGTGACGATCATCGTCGCGATCCTGCTCGTGGTCGGCGTGGTCATCCTGTTCCTGCAGACCTGGCGCGCCTCGCTGATCCCGGTGATCGCGATCCCGGTCTCGCTGATCGGCACCTTCACGATCCTGGCCGCGGTCGGCATCTCGCTCAACAACCTGTCGCTGTTCGGGCTGGTGCTGGCGGTCGGCATCGTCGTCGATGACGCGATCGTCGTGGTGGAGAATGTCGAGCGCAACATCCGCCTCGGCATGGCGCCCAGGGAGGCGGCACACCGAACCATGGACGAGGTCGGCGGCGCACTGATCGCGATCGCACTCACACTTTGCGCGGTGTTCGTGCCGACGGCGTTCCTGTCCGGGATCAGCGGCGAGTTCTTCCGCCAGTTCGCGGTGACGATCTCGGCCTCGACGGTGATCTCCTGCCTGGTCTCGCTGACACTGAGCCCGGCCCTTTGCGCGCTGCTGTTCAAGCCGCACGAGGAGATGCATCACGGCCGCCGCTCGCTGCCGGCACGCGCCATCGGCGGGTTCTTCGGGCTGTTCAACGCCGGCTTCGAGCGGATGTCGAACCTGTACGGGCGGGTGACGCGCCGGCTCGTCCACCTGCTCGGCGTGGTGATTGCCGTGTATGTGCTGCTGATCGTGGTCGCGGGCATCCAGTTCTCGCGCACACCGACCGGGTTCATTCCCGAGCAGGACCAGGGCTACCTGATCACGGTCCTGCAGCTGCCACCCGGTGCCACGCTCGACAGGACCGAGGCGGTCGTCAAGCAGGCCATCGACATCATCATGACGACCAAGGGTGTCGAGCACGTCGCCCCGTTTGCCGGGCTGGATGCCACCACCTTCACCGTCGCCTCGAACGCCGGCACGATCTTCTCCGGGCTGCCGTCGCTGTACAGCCACCACATCGACGGCGTGACGTCGATGACGGTGCTGGCGGATCTGCGTCGCAGGCTGTCGGTGATCCAGGGCGCCTTCGTGCTGACCATTCCGCCGCCGCCGGTTCAGGGCCTCGGCAGTGCCGGCGGCTTCAAGATGATGCTGCAGGACCGCGCCGGCCTCGGCTCCGACGCGCTGGCCGCCGCCGCCAACACTCTCGTCGCAGCGGCCAATCGCGATCCGGATTTCGCCGGCGTGTTCACCCTGTTCAGCACCCGCACGCCGTCGGTGTTTGCCGATATCGACCGCGAGAAGGCCGAGAAGCTGGGGCTGACGCCGAACGACATATTCGATGCGATGCAGGTCTATCTCGGCTCGCAATACGTCAACGACTTCAACTATCTCGGGCGCACCTACGAGGTCATCGCGCAAGCCGACGGCGCGTTCCGCCGCGACGTCAGCGACATCACCCGGCTGAAGGCGCGCAACTCGTCGGGCGAGATGGTGCCGCTCGGGTCGGTGGCGCGCATCAGCCGTCGCACCGATGCCTACCGGGTGCCGCGCTACGACCTGTTCCCGGCCGCGGAGATCATGGGCGAGGCAGCTCCGGGGATCGCCACCGGAACCGCACTCGCGCGGATGGAGCAGCTCGCCCACCAGGTGCTGCCGCGCGGCGTCGGCTTCGAATGGACCGACCTCGCCTACCAGCAGCAGCAGAAGGGCACGCCGACGCTGCTGGTGTTCGCAGCCGCCGCGTTGTTCGTGTTCCTCGTGCTGGCGGCGCTCTACGAGAGTTGGCGGCTGCCGCTCGCGGTCATCCTGATCGTGCCGATGTGCCTGCTGGCCTCGGTCACCGGGCTCTCGTTGCGCGGCATGCCGATCGACATCCTGGCGCAGATCGGTTTCGTGGTGCTCGTCGGACTGGCCGCAAAGAACGCGATCCTGATCGTCGAATTCGCCAAGCAGGAGGAAGAAGCCGGCTCGCCGCCCGACCGTGCCGCGATCCACGCCGCACGCACCCGCCTGCGCCCGATCCTGATGACGTCGCTCGCCTTCATCATGGGTGTGGCGCCGCTGGCGGTGGCCACCGGCGCCGGCTCCGAGATGCGGCAATCGCTCGGCACCGCAGTGTTCTTCGGCATGCTCGGCGTGACCTGCTTCGGGCTGCTGTTCACGCCGGCGTTCTACACCGCGGTCCGGACGTTCCTGCGCCGGAAGGTCGTCGTTCCGGCGCGGGAGACCGTGGGCTCCTGATCCTGTGTGTCACCCTGGATGGTGCGTCATCCGTTCAGGGAGACACACAGGTTCGCCGACCCGGAATTACGCATCGCTCCTGCCGCCGGTCTCGATCACGACCTGCGGCAACGCTTGGCGCCGGCGCGATGGAGCGGCACGGTCACCGCTGCCCGGGGTTACGGAAGCGACCGGCATTCCCGAATTCGCTCCCTGTGCACTGGCGTGACGGCGACGGTTTCACTGCCGCAACACGCCGTCTCGACGTGACGCTGCGTTCGAGCGGACCTGATCAGCTGGGACGTGCCCTCCGTGCTGCCCAAGTGAAACAACTCGCGCGCGACGGCCACGCACAGGACCTCCGTGCGGTCGCGAACCCGCTCAGGTGAGCGCGGGTAGCAGCCGGTTCGAGGTTTGCGTCATCACCCGACCTCCAGACAGGGCAGCGTCCTGCACCGCCTCCAGCACCTTGTGCAGTTCGACCGCATCCTGGAAATCGGGCGCCGTCCTGGTCCCGTTGCGGATATCGGCGGCCATCCGGGAATAGACCCGGGCGACGTTTCCGGACACGGCGGCACCCGGGGCATTCTCCAGATACTGCGCCGGCACCTCGATCACCTCGAAGCCGGTGGCGCCCGCCCGCGCCCCGGAGAGGGTCAGCGGCTCGAGTTGCACATGGCCGGACTTCGCGACCAGACGAAGATCGCCTGCCGTGCCGTTCACCTCCCAGACAAGCCCGCGATCCGGTGACGATCCACCGCGGTAATGGACCGAGACCGGGATGCCCGCGTCCGAAATCGCGGCGACGAGGACCTGGTCGGCGGCCGTCATCGGCAGGGTCGCACCAGTGTCGATGACCCGGACCAAGGGGCGTCGATTGACCACCACCGCCGAGATCTCCCGCAGCTCCCCGACGACATCGCGCAACGCCGCCAGCGCGTGACCCACGGGTATCGTGAGCATGGTGGCGCCATCGGCATTGTCGAGGAGATAGCCGCTCGCTTTTTCGCTGCCGATCGACCCGCCCCAGCCGCCGCCGGTGGCAACCAGTGTGGTGGAAAGCACCTGTCCCACGATGCCGTTCGAGATAAGGGCCCTGAGATACTGGATTTCGGGGGCCAGGCGGGCCTGGGTTCCGACCACGCAGACCGCGGAGTGCCTGGCGGCGAGTGCTGCGAGCTCCTCCGCCTCCGAAAGGCCGTTTCCCAGCGGCCACTCGCAATACACGCTTTTTCCGGCCTGGATTGCGCGCGTGACGATATCGAAATGGTACGGGACCCGTACCGTGACGGTCACCACGTCGACCATGTCCGACGTCACCAACTCCTCGACGCTGGAAAAGCGCTGTGGAAGATCGAAGGCTGCGGCGGCCTGCACCGAGCTTTCGGGACTCGAGTTCGCTGCGCCGACGAGCTCGAAATCCTTGTCCAGTGCGCGGAGTGCAGGGACGTGCGCGCGTGCCGCCCAGCCGTCGTCCGGTTTCAGGCCGACAATACCGACGCGGAGTCGTTGGCTCATGCTCCAGTCTCCCAGGTCACGCGAGGTGCAGCGCAGGCGATGTGTCGGGCCGACCATGACAACATCCGGGCCGGGCAGCGTGCACGCGTCCCCCGCCACGCCATCGGACCCTGACCGGCAGACTACCCCCGAAGCGGTCTTCCCGTCAGAAGCTGCGCGACCCCGCCTTCGTGTCCTACGCCGCCCGCACGTCGCCGACGAAGCGGTTCACCTCGTTCGAGAGATCCTCGGCCTGCCGCGACAGGCCGCCGGCCGCGTCGAGCACCTGGCTTGCAGCGGTTCCGGTCTCGCCGGCAGCCTGGCTGACACCGGCGATGTTGCTGGTGACGGTCTGGGTGCTGGTCGCGGTCTGCTGGACGTTGCGGGCGATCTCGGCAGTGGCCGCCCCCTGCTCCTCAACCGCTGCCGCGATCATGGTCGCGATCGCGCCAATCTCCTCGATCACCACGGAGATGCCGCGGATCGCTTCCACGGCTTCTGCCGTCGCCGCCTGCACCTGGCTGATCTGCGCGCCGATCTCGTCGGTGGCCTTCGCGGTCTGCTGCGCCAGGCTCTTGACCTCGGACGCGACCACCGCAAAGCCCTTGCCCGCATCGCCTGCACGGGCGGCCTCGATGGTGGCGTTGAGTGCAAGCAGATTGGTCTGGCTGGCGATGTTGGTGATCAGACTGACGATGTCGCCGATCTTGCGGGCACCTTCGGCCAGCGCACGGACCACCGCATCGGTGCGACGCACGTCGGCAACCGCCTTCTCGCTGACCCGGGCCGACTGCGTCACCTGCCGGGAGATCTCGGTGATCGACGATGAAAGCTGGTCGGCGGCGACGGCGACCGTCTGCACCCCCACGCTGGCCACCTCGGCTGCGGAAGCGACCACGGAGGCCTGCTTGTTGGTCTGGACGGCATTCGTGGACATCGCCCGGGCAGTCGCTTCCATCTCGGTGGCTGCAGCGGCGAGCATGCCCACCATGTCGCGGGTCTTGCTTTCGAAGCCGTTCACCAGTGCGTCGAGGCGGACGGCGCGCGCAGCCTTGCCTGTGTGTTCCGCCTGCTGCTCGCTCGCCAGCCGGGCTGCGGTGATCATGTTGTCCTTGAACACCTGGACCGCGGTGGCCATGCTGCCGATCTCGTCGCCGCGACCCACGCCCGGAACCATCGTCGTCATGTCGTTTCCGGCAAGCCGGCGCATCGCCACCGTCGCCTCGGCGATCGGCGTGGAGATGCTGCGGATCAACGTCCAGCCGACCAGCGCGCAGAAGGCGACGAGGACGCCGATCACGATCAGGGTCATGAAGCGTGCGGTAGCCGCGGCACCATCGGCATCGACGACACTCTGCCTGCTCTGCCGGTCCTGATAGGAACTGTTCTTCGCCACCAAGTCACGGAGATGGTTGGCCGACGCCGCGTAGTCTCCGAGAAAGAAGGCCCGGATCGCGACCTGGTCTCCGGCCTGCTCCAGGTCGATCAGCTTGTGCCGGACGGACTGGAATTCGGAAATGGCTTCATCGACCGCGACCGCGTCCTGCTTTTCCTCGCCCGGATCGACGGTGGGCTCATACTCGCTCCAGGCAGACAGCACGCCATCCATCGTGGCCTTGTTCTGCGCGACCATCGCGTCGTGTTCCGCGGGCGTCCGGGCAAAAATGCGGCTCGCGACGGTTCCGGGAAGCTTCGCCAGGCCTTCGGAAACCCGGGAGAGCTGCTGCACGGAGACGATGTTCGAACTGACCAGATCGACCGACCCGTGCATCATCTCGATCCGCGAAATCGAGAACACTCCGAAGCCCGCGATACATCCCAGGATCATCGCGAAGACCGAGACTATTTTCAGACGGATCGTCAGGTTCGAGATGAGCTGCATTGCCTGGCCTTCCTGAAGGGATTGCCTGCCTTGATGCAGTCAATCCGCGAGTCTTAGGCGCGAGAGGTTGCCACCCCGTTAACCCCGCTCCGGAAATCGCGGCCTTGCGCCGCCGCGTCCCGGCATCGCGGTCCGGGGCAGACGGCCTAGGTGAAAGGCCGGCGGTGTCGTAAGCTCCGTGACCTGAAGACGGGGCCGTCACGGCCGATATCCTGCGGGTCGGGGTTGAGCGCCGCCTGAACGGCGTCGTTGCTCCGATAGCGGGCGGCGGCCTTTTCAAGTTGGCGGTCCGGCCCCACCTTGGGCACTGTCATCGGAAAGACCGCGTCGATCGATGCGCCGAGATCGGAGAAGAAGATGGACGGAGACAGCGTCGGCCAGTGCCCCATGAAGGGCGTAGCCGCCAACAATTCGACTGCCTGGCCCAGGTCCAACCAGCAATGGTGGCCGAACCAGCTGAACCTCAAGATCCTCCACCAGCACTCGGTCACGGCGAACCCGCTGAAGGTCGATTTCGACTATGCCGAGGAGTTCAAGTCGCTCGACCTGGCGGCGCTGAAGCAGGACATCTTCGCGCTGATGACCACGTCGCAGGACTGGTGGCCGGCCGATTTCGGGCATTACGGGCCGCTCTTCATCCGCATGGCATGGCACAGCGCCGGCACCTACCGGATCGGGGATGGCCGCGGCGGTGCAGGCTCCGGCACCCAGCGTTTCGCGCCCCTCAACTCCTGGCCGGACAACGCCAACCTGGACAAGGCGCGGCTGCTGCTGTGGCCGATCAAGCAGAAGTACGGCCGCAAGATCTCCTGGGCCGACCTGATGGTGCTGACCGGCAACTGCGCGCTGGAGTCCATGGGTCTCAAGACCTTCGGCTTCGCCGGTGGCCGCGTCGATGTCTGGGAGCCGGAAGAGGACATCAACTGGGGTCCCGAGGACACCTGGCTCGACGACAAGCGCTATAGCGGTGATCGCGAGCTCGCCGATTATCTCGGCGCCGTGCAGATGGGTCTGATCTACGTCAACCCGGAAGGCCCGAACGGCAAGCCCGATCCGCTCGGTTCCGCGCGTGACATTCGCGAGACGTTCGCGCGCATGGCGATGAACGACGAGGAGACGGTCGCCCTGATCGCCGGCGGCCACACCTTCGGCAAGAGCCATGGTGCCGCCAGCGCCGGCGAGTATGTCGGTCCGGAGCCGGAAGCGGCGGGCATCGAGCAGATGGGCCTCGGCTGGTCGAACAGCTACCGCACCGGCAAGGGCCCGGACACCATCTCGAGCGGCCTCGAAGGCGCCTGGACGCCCGAGCCGACCAAGTGGGACAACGGCTACTTCGACAACCTGTTCGCCTTCGAGTGGGAGCTCGGCAAGGGTCCGGGCGGCGGCTGGCAGTGGCAGCCGAAGGACGGCGCGGCATCCGACCAGACGCCGGACGCGCACGACCCGGACAAGCGCCACCCGCCGATGATGTTCACCTCCGACATCGCGATGATCCGGGACCCGGCCTATCTCGAGATCTCCAAGCGGTTCCACGCGAACCTCGACGAATTCGCGGATGCCTTCGCCCGCGCCTGGTTCAAGCTGACCCATCGCGACATGGGTCCGGTTGCGCGTTATCTCGGGCCGGAAGTTCCGTCCGAGGTGTTGATCTGGCAGGACCCGGTCCCGGCCGTGGACCATCCGCTGGTCGACGCGCAGGACATCGCATCGCTCAAGGGTCGTCTGCTCGAGTCCGGTCTGTCGGTAGCGCAGCTGGTCTCGACGGCCTGGAAGTCGGCGTCGACCTTCCGCGGCACCGACAAGCGTGGTGGGGCCAATGGCGCCCGCATCCGCCTTGCGCCGCAGAAGGACTGGGCCTCGAACGAGCCGGCCGAGCTGGCGACGGTGCTGCAGACCCTGGAAGGGATCCAGGCCGAGTTCAACGGCGCGGCATCCGGCGGCAAGAAGATCTCGCTCGCCGACCTGATCGTGCTGGGCGGCGTTGCTGCCGTCGAGAAGGCCGCGAAGGATGCCGGGCACGCCGTCGAAGTTCCGTTCACCCCGGGCCGCACCGACGCGTCCCAGGAGCAGACGGACGTTCACTCGTTCGCCGTGCTGGAGCCGAAGGCCGACGGGTTCCGCAACTACCTGAGCGACGGTCGCGGGCGCCAGGAAGAGGTGCATCTGGTCGACCGGGCGCATCTGCTGACCCTGACCGGACCCGAGATGACCGTCCTGCTCGGCGGCATGCGCGTCCTCGGCGCCACGTTCGGCGGCAGCGAGCTCGGCGTGTTCACCAAGCGGCCAGGAGTCCTGACCAACGACTTCTTCGTCAACCTGCTCGACATGACGACGACGTGGAAGGCGACCTCCGAAGCCGATGACCGCTTCGAGGGTCGTGACCGGCGCACCGGCGAGGTGAAATGGACCGGCAGCCGCGCCGACCTGATCTTCGGGTCCAACTCGCTGCTCCGGGCCGTGTCCGAGGTGTTCGGGTGCACCGACTCCGAGGAGGCCTTCGTGGCCGACTTCGTGGCCGTGTGGACCAAGGTGATGAACCTGGACCGCTTCGACCTGGCCTGATCACACCGGCCCTCGGGGCCGCGAACGAGCCTGCAAGAGGGCGGCATTCCGGGACACCGGATGCCGCCCTTTTCGTGTCCCATCCCGGCAGGACATGCGGCTGCCGGTGCTCGACTCCCGCGCCCTCCCCCTGCACCATCCCGACGATGTGCGGCCGCTTCGCCTCCGACCTTCCGATCGACCTGATCCGCACCCTGTTCGGCACCACCGGCCCGGCCCCGAATGCCGCGCCCAGCTGGAACATCGCGCCGACGAACAGCGTGCCGGTCATCAGGCACCACCCAGCGAGCGGTGAGCGCCGGCTCGACCTGCTGCGCTGGGGCCTGATCCCGCACTGGAGCAAGGATCCGGCCTCGCAAACGAACCGGCGCCCACCCCCGATCAACGCACGCGCCGAAACCGTCGCCACCTCAGGCCTGTTCAAGCAGGCCCTGGCCGCCAGGCGCTGCATCGTTCCGATGGTGGCGTTCTACGAGTGGGCGCTCGGCGAAAAACCGAAGCAGCCCTACGCGTTCGCCCGTGCGGACGGTCAGCCGCTGGCGCTCGCCGGGCTGTGGGAGAGCTGGACCGACCCGGCCGGCGAGCTCATCCGGACGTTCGTCATCATCACCACCGCGGCGAACGCGACGCTTGCGCCCGTGCATGACCGCATGCCGGTGGTGCTCGAGGTCGAGGATTGGGGGAGCTGGCTGCATGACGGGCCGCCCGACCTGTTGCGGCCGGCGGCGGACGATGTGCTGACCCGGTGGAAGGTCAGCGCCCGGGTCAACTCCGTCCGCAACGACGGCCCGGACCTGCTGCACGACGTCGACCAGGCCGGTCCCCAGGACCAGGACCAGGCCGGACCCGATTCGGCATGAACTCCGGCGAGCCATCGGAGCTGAGGCTGGTGACATGATCAGGACAAGCTATAGACCGCCTCGAGCCACGCACCCGCGGACCCACGATCCGAAGGCATCTGTCAGACCATGAACGTGCTTCCCTATGTCGTCGTCGCCATCGCGGGCGCCCTGAACGCGGTCCATTCCGGCACCAACGCACAGCTGACCACTTCGCTCGGCAAGCCCTGGTGGGCGGCGATCATCGTCGTCGTGGTCTCAGGCGCGTTCATCCTGTTGGGCGTCGGGGTGTCGCGGGAAAGCGTGCCGTCGCTGTCGAGCCTGGCGGCAACGCCCTGGTGGGCCTGGGTCGGCACCGCCTGTGGCGCGGTCCCGATCATCACCACGCTGCTCTATGCCGGCCGGCTGGGCGGAGCCGCATTCAACGGCCTGGTGGTGACGGTGACGATCATCACCTCGATCGTGCTGGATCATTTCGGGCTGCTCGGCTTCTCGGTCCACCACGCGAACATCTGGCGGATCATCGGAGGCCTGCTGATGGTCGGCGGGATCACCCTGGTGTGCAGCTTCTAGCCACTGGCGCGACTGCCGGCGCCATCACGGGGGCACGCGGCCACACAACGAAAAGGCCACCCGGACCGGCCGGGTGGCCTCGGAGCTGCCGTCGCTGTTGCCAGCGCGAGCCGGTTCAGTCCTTTTTGGGAGCCTTCTTGGCGGCCTTCTCGGCCAGCTTGGAAGCGTATTCGTCCGCCTTGTAGATGTCGGCGACGATCGCCTGCAGCTTGGTCACGTGCTCGCCGAGCCCGAGCGCCTTGGCGTAGGCGGCAGCGGTGCCGAAACCGGCCAGGCCGTAATGGCTCATGCGCTGATACTGCGAGATCACCACCAGATCGAGCAACTCGCCATCTTCGGGCGCTTCCTTGAGAACGTGCTTGAGGGCCTCCTTCACCAAGCCCTCCATTCCCTTGCAGTGCTCCTTCTCGACTTCCTCGTCGGCGTCGGCGAGAAGCTCCTTCAGCGTATCGGCATGCTTGCCGATGCCCTTGATCGAGCTCTCGAAGGTCTGCTTCAGCTTCGGATCATGGACCTTCTCGGTGATGGTCTTGAGCGCCTGGGTCATCTGGTCGTTGGCGGACCACAGATCCTTCAGCTCGTCGGCATAGACGTCCTTGAGGCTTTCGGGTGCGGGCATGAGCTGTCTCCGTTTTTGCACGGAGTGAAAGATCGACGACCTGTCGAGTTCCCGGCCACTCAGGTCCTGACCGCATCTTGAACCGAGGCGCCGTCACCCGGGCATCCGGTCCCGCGCGCCTCAGCTCACGAACGCCGCCCGCCGCAAACCGTGCAGGCTGTTCCCGAGCCACAGCGGGCCGTGCTTCAGCATGTCCAGGCTCACCGGCGCCTCCACCGCCGCCTGGCTCGCCAGCAGCGACTGCCGCAGCACGCCCGGGAGCAACCCGGCGCTGCGCGGCGGCGTCCGGAGCCGTGCGCCGTCCTCCACGAACACGGTATGTCGCGATGCCTCCGCAACCTCTCCGCGCCGGTTGAGCAGGATCGCCTCGTCGAGCCCAGCCGCCGCCGCCTCGGCGAAGGCCCGCTCGTAGATCTCGCGTCGCGTCGTCTTGTGGCGGAGGAATGGATCGCCCGGATCCAGCCGGTCTGCCGCCAGTCCTGCCCTCAGCACACCCCCTGGCGTCGCGACCGCCTGGTCACCGATCGATAGGGATCCGTCCCGTGCCAGCTCCACCCTGACCCGCCGGTCGCCGGCTGTCCCGTGCCATTCCGCCACCAGGGCCTGCAGGCGCTGCGTCAAGGCCGACCTGTCGAACGCGAAGCGGAGCGACGTCGCCGATGCCGCCATCCGCGCCAGATGCAGATCGAGCCGCACGTATCCGCCGGCTGCCGACCACCGGAAGGTCTCGATCAGCCCATACTGCGTGGCGAGATCGGTCAGCACGCGGGCCTTCAGGATCGCCTCGTCATATTCCGCGTCCGGATCCGAGTCCGCGACGATCCCGCCGCCGACCCCGTAGCGGCCGCTTCCATCCGCCGCGAGCACGGCGGTCCGGATCGCCACGTTGAACCGCATGTCGCCGTCCGGGGCGATCGATCCGAGTGCTCCCGTATAGAAGCCGCGCGGTGAGGCTTCGAGCGCCCGGATGATCTCGCCGGCCCGGATCTTCGGCGCGCCGACGACCGAGCCGCACGGAAACAGGGCCGCGACCTTGTCCCGCAGGCTGGTGCCGGGACGGAGACGGCCGGTCACCGTCGATGTCATCGTATGCAGGCTCGGATAGGTCTCCACCGTGAACAGCGCCGGCACCCGCACCGTGCCCGGCACCGAGATCCGCGAGAGGTCGTTCCTGAGCAGGTCGACGATCATCAGGTTCTCGGCCTGCTGCTTCGGGTCGGCAGCGAGGGCGATGCGTGCGGCTGCGTCCTCGGCGGCGCTCCTGCCCCGGGGCGCGGTGCCCTTCATCGGCCGCGTCATCGCCGCACCGTCGCTCACCGAGATCCAGAGCTCCGGCGAAACCGACAGCACGGTGAGGTCCCCGAGGGCCGCGATGCCGCCATGCGCCACCGGCTGCAGCACCCGCATGGCCGCGTAGAGCGCCCGCGGATCGCCCGGCAGGTGGAAATCGATCGGGAAGGTCAGGTTGACCTGGTAGATGTCGCCCGCCGCGATCAGCTCCAGCGCCTCGGCCACGCCCGCGACGTGCCGCGCGCGCTCCGCGAACGGGGCGAGCTGCACGGGCGGCGGCGGCCCGAGCTCGGCGAACATCCGGTCCAGCGCCTCGCCCTCGATCCATGTCGGCGGATCGAACAGCCCGATCCAGATCAGCGGCGTCACAGCGTGCCGGGCCGCCTGCGCACCGATCGTCTGCAGCGGCGGCATCAGTGGCGCGAGCCTGGGCTCCAGCGCGTAGCCGAGCTCATAGGAGAACAGCCCTGCGGCGTGCAGGCCTGATGCAAGTCCGCGCTCGATGGCCTCGAACGCCTGGTCGATGCCGGCGATGTCGTCGCAGCGGATGATCGCGTGCGGACGGCTGTAGAGCATTCCGCCGGGAGCCGTTGCGAGCCTGTCTTCCAGCAGCACGTACGGTTCCGACGACTCGTCGGACGCAGCGATATCCATGCGGCTTGCATACGGTTCCATCGGACGACCCTGCCGTCAGCAGGCCGACTGTTCAATCCGGCCCGGCATCGGAGCCATCCTGGCCCGATAATGCCGGCCAGGTCGGCGCTGATTCGCTTGCCTCGGTCACGGTCACGGTCGTCATGTTGCGCGTCCGTTCGACCAGAACCAGCCGGCGATCCTCTCTCCCCCTGAGGCAGTCGCGCGTTCGCACGACGGAGAATGCAGGTGGTCCCGCTTTTTTGGATCCGGCAACAAGATTCAAGGCCAAAACGATGCTGAACACACGATCGTGCTGGAAGTTTCGGCTGCGGCAGCCGGTATCTCTGGCTTCCATGATTGATAAAGTCGATACCATTGAGCAATGGCAGGCTGACGTTGCGGTTTCGCAATGTATAGGACTTGACGTTACAGGACGCAGCCCGAGAACAACTGATGCAACAAGGAGATGCTTCGCCCGGACGACCTTTTAGACTTCACTGAGGCGTGTCGGTTTGCCGACACTGCGTGCACGCCACCGATCCGCCATGCCGTTCGGTCGACGGTCGGTATCGTGAGGGTCGGCGTCGATCCATTTGGCAGGTCGCCTTGTGGACACGGGCACGACGCTGATCGGACCTGCTCTCATAAACCTCAAGGTGCTCAAGCCGTGCCGACGCCGCTGCAACGACGCCGGGCGGATATGAGCGGGCACAGTTGGGAGAGGACGTGACTTCACGATGACGGGCCGATTTATCTCCTGGCTACTGGATCCCTCGGGCCTCACTCCGCATGGCTTCTGCCTGCTCTGGCAGCCAGGCTTGATCTGGACGTTCGCTCTCGCTGATTTCGCAACGGGCGCCGCTTACTTCGCGATCCCGATTGCCCTGGCGGTCATCTTGCGTCGACGCAAGGACCTGGTGTTCCAGCCGATATTGTGGCTGTTCATCGCCTTCATTCTGTTGTGCGGGATCACCCACTGGCTTGACGTCATCACCCTGTGGGTGCCGATCTATGCCATCCAGGGTGCGGCGAAAACCATTGCCGCAACGGTCTCCGTTTTGACGGCGATCGTTCTGTATCGCGTGCTGCCGGAGGCTCTGGCTCGTCCCTCTCTCGCCCAGTTCGAGGAGGTCGCTGAAAACCTGCGACAGGGAAAGGATTTCCTCGATCGCATCGGGACGGCAGCGGGGGTGGGCGGCTGGGAACTGGATCTGGCAACGCTTCGCCTGTCCTGGTCGTCGGAGACGTATCGCATCCACGGGCTTCCTCTCGATTTCCAGCCGACCCTCGAGACGGGGATCACGTTCTATGCACCGGAAGCGCGACCGATCATCCGCGCGGCGGTCGAGAAGTGTATCGCCGACGGTCTGCCGTGGGATCTTGAACTGCCTTTCAATCGGGCCGATGGCGAGCAGATATGGGTGCGCGCGATGGGGTCCGCGACGTTGGTCGATGGTCAGCCGGTTCGCCTGACCGGCGCATTCCAGGACGTGACCTCCCGCGTTGCCGCACGACGGGCACTGCAGGACATCAACGAGCGGGTCGAGCTCGCAACGGATTGTGGCAGGATCGGCATCTGGGACTGGGACCTCGTGCATGATGTGCTGTTCTGGGATGCGTGGATGTACCGGCTCTATGGCATGGAGGCCGGCGATGGCCGTAGCACGTATGAGTTGTGGACGAGCCACCTCCATCCAGACGATCGTGCCGGCGCCGAACAAGCGGTGCAGGACGATATCGAGGGTGTGAAGCCCTATCGTTACGAGTTTCGCATCGTCTGGAGCGATGGCAGTGTCCACCACATCGGTGCAGCGGGCCATGTGACCCGAAATTCGAGCGGTCGCGCCACGCGCATGATCGGTACGAACTGGGACGTCACGGAAGCCAGGGATCTCACTGTCCAGTTGGCGGCCCAGCATGAACTGCTCTCGGTCACCCTCGACTCGATAGGCGATGGCGTCATCACGACCGACCCGTGGGGCAGTGTCACCTGGCTGAACCCGATGGCCGAGAAGATGACCGGCTGGACCGACACGGAGGCGCGCGGCCGGCCGCTGACCCAGGTGTTCCAGATCATCCATGAAGAGACGCGGACGCCGGCGGAAAATCCGATGCGGGATTGCATGGACCGGGACAGGATCGTCGCGCTGCAGAACAATATCCTGCTGATCGCCCGGGACGGCACCGAACGCGGCGTCGAGGACACCGCCTCGCCGATGCGCAACGAGAAGGGCGAGGTGCTCGGCATGGTGCTGGTGTTCCACGACGTCACCGAACAACGGCGTCTCGCCGGCGAGATGAGCCATCGAACATCGCACGATTTCCTGACCGGCTTGATCAACCGGCCGGAGTTCGAGATACGCTTGCACCGGGCGCTCGAGCGGGTTCATACGGACGACCATGCGCATGCCCTGCTCTACATCGATCTCGACCAGTTCAAGATCGTCAACGACAGTTGTGGACACGCCATAGGGGACCAGCTGCTCGTGCAGGTCGCCAAGCTCCTGTCCGACGTCGTGCGAACCAGCGACACCGTCGCCAGGATTGGCGGCGACGAGTTCGCCGTGCTGCTGGAAGATTGCCCGCTCGTGCACGCGCAGCGTTTGGCGCAGCGGATTTGCGACCGCCTGGACTCCTACCGCTTCGTGCATGAAGACAAACGATTCCGGGTCGGTGCGAGCATCGGCCTGGTTCCGGTGGATGGTCGCCTCGCGACGACAGCCGCGGTTCAGCAGGCGGCCGACAGCTCGTGCTATGCGGCAAAGGAAGCCGGGCGCAACAGGGTGCAGACGTGGTCCGAATCGGACACGGCGATCCATGCGCGGCGAGGGGAAGTCCAGTGGGCGACCCGGCTGGAGGCGGCGCTCGATGGCGACAGGTTCACCCTCTTCTTTCAACACATCCAGCCCTTGAGCGGCGACGATCAGGGCCTCTATGCAGAGGTTCTGTTGCGGCTCCGCGATGACGGTGGCGGGTATGTGCTTCCCGGTGCGTTCATGCCGGCTGCCGAGCGATTCAATCTTGCCTCGCGCATCGATCGCTGGGTGCTGCGCGAAACGATCCATTGCATGCAGAGCAAGGTCTTCAGGGACGCGTTCGAGAAGCTGAGTATCAACCTTTCCGGGCAATCCGTCGGCGACCGCGCCTTCCATCGCTGGGCAGTGGACGTGCTGGACGAGGCCGGACCCGAGATCTGCTCGAAGCTCTGCCTGGAGATAACCGAAACGGTTGCAGTGACCAACCTCGCCGATGCATCGATATTTATCGAGCAGCTCCGCAAGTTGAAGGTGAGCGTGGCACTCGACGATTTCGGTGCCGGCGCCTCGTCGTTCGGTTATCTGAACGTCATGCCTGTCGACGTTCTCAAGATCGACGGGCAGTTCGTGCGTGATCTGCTGGTCAATCCGCTGCACGCTGCCGCAGTACGGTGCTTCATCGACGTCGCAGGAGTGGTGGGTCTGAAGACGGTCGCCGAATTCGTCGACGACCCCGACATATTGCGCCGGCTGCGGCAGATGGGCGTCGACTTCGCCCAGGGTTACCTGGTTCACCGTCCCGAGCCGCTGAGTGCCCTGATGGAGACCATCCAGACGGCTGCGACCCGGCGAAAGCTGGATGAGGACGTCGGCGTGAAGGTTGTCGATCTCACCGGCAGGGAACGGTGAACGACGGCACGGATCATATCGGCAGGCTCGCCACCACCCGGCTCGGGACCGCATCGGCAGCGGGTGGGGGCACGGTTACGGGTGCCGTCGCCAGAGCCGCTTCGACGGCGGCCTGGCGGGAGGAAAGCCGGTCTAGAAGGAATTGCCCCCCTGGTCGTTCGGCCCCGGGGGTGGCGCGCCGGGAGCCATCTTTCCGGGCGCGGTCGAGTGCTCGACATCGTAGGCGGTGGCCTTCTGTTCGTAGCTGCCTCGCAGGCCTGGATGCTCCTGATCATAGAGAGCCGCCTTCTCGCGCGCCTCCTTGCGGTATTCGTGCCGGACATACATGCCGGTGGCGCAGCCGCTCAGCGCACCCAGAACACCATGATGCACGACATGCCCACCCACTGCCCCCACGGCACCGTATTTGAGGCAGCCTCCGGGCTCCGCCTGGGCCGCGGTCAACGGACCCAGGGCCAGGGCCGTGATCATCACCAATTCGAAGGTCTTGTGGGTCATGATGCGTCCATCGGTTTTGCTGTTCGACGTATGAAGCCTGGCGCCGTTCCGTGCCATCCCGCCGTCGACATGCGGCCGGTACAACCGCGCGACATCTTCCAGTAGAACAGGCCGGCCGCCTGGGACCGTCATCGCGGAAGCGGTGAACCGGCCAACCGCCGGATCGTTGCGGTTGCTGTTGCAGATACAGGAAATCCCGTGCGCAGTTTCTGCCGATCGCTCTCGCCCTGCCTCGTAGCGGGTCTGTTGACCGTCGCCGCGTCGACCGCGGCGCACGCTGCCGAGGCCGTTTCCGCGGCAGACCGCGCCTTCGTGGCGAAAGTCAGCCAGGGTGGCATGTTCGAGGTCAAGCTCGGCCAGGTCGCCGGCGACCAGGGCAGCACCCAGGACATCAAGGACCAGGGCGCCACCGAGGCGCACGACCACACCCTGGTCGGGGACAAGCTCAAATCGGTCGCCTCCGATGCCGGCATCGACGTCCCCGACGGCCTGAACCCGCAATTCCAGAAGCAGCTCGACAGCCTCGAGGCGATGTCCGGGACCGCCTTCGATGCCGCCTACCTGCACGCCATGGACGTCATCCATGCCAAAGACGGCGCCGCGTTTGCGGCCGAGGCCAGCTCCGGCACCAACCCCGGATTGCGGGCGTTCGCCGCCGAGACGCATCGCATCGTGGTGCGCCATATCGGCGAACTGCATGCCCTCGGCGCGTCGCGGAGCTGATCAGCCGCGGATCGGCGAGCGCGGATAGACCCCCAACCGCTTCGTCTCCTCGGAAAAGAAACCCAGCTCCTCGATCGCCCGCGCGACCGGTGCATCCTCCGGATGACCATCGATCTCGAGCAGGAACTGCGTCGAGGAGAAGAAGCCGTCCAGCATGTAGCTCTCGATGCGGGTCATGTTGACGCCGTTGGTCGCGAACCCGCCGAGCGCCTTGAACAGCGCGGCGGGGACGTTCCTGACGCGGAACAGCAGCGTCGTCATGGTGTCCGGCAAGCCGGGCGGCGGCGAGATCGGGATGCGCGCCGCGACATAGAACCGGGTCGTGTTGTGGGCGGCGTCCTCGACGTTGCGGCGCAGGATCACGAGCCCGTGCAGCTCGGCGGCAAGCGAGGACGCCACCGCCGCATCCTCCGGACGGCCCCATCCGGCGACGAGCTCGGCAGCACCGGCTGTATCGAACTCGACCACCGTCTCCAGCCCCAGCTCCTGGATCAGCCGGCGCACCTGACCCATCGCCACCGGATGCGTGTGCAGCCGCTTCACGTCGCCGATCACCGCCCCGGGGACGCCCAGCAGGCAGTGCTCGACGCGCTGGAAGTGCTCGCCCACGATATGCAGCCCGCTATCCGGCAGCAGCGCGTGGATGTCCGGCACGCGCCCGGCGAGGCTGTTCTCGCAGGCCAGCATCGCGAGCTCGGCCACCCCTTCATGGACCGCCTCGATCGCCGCCTCGAAGGTGGCGCAGGGCAGCGTCGGACGCCCGGGATACGCCGTGCGGCAGGCCAGGTCGGAGTACGCCCCGGACCGCCCCTGGAACGCGATCGGCCCGGATGAGCCGAGGGACGATAAGCCGGGGAACGATGAGCCGGGAAAAGATGAGCCGGCGGATGCGGCGGGAGGCGCGTTGGTCATCGGGACATGATCTCATGATCCGCGGCCCGGGCGTGGGCCGGCGCGGGTTGTTCGCATCGGTCGCATCCCATAGGCTTGCCCGCATCGCCAAGGAAGTGCCCGGGGACGGTCCCGCGGTTCGGGAACGCGGGGTCGGGTCTGCTGCCGATGGACTTCAAGGAACTCAACAAGATCGCCGTGTCCGGCCTGTGCGCCGTGGTGGCCCTCGTCGCCGCCGATATTGCCGGCGGCAGCCTGGTGAGTGCGACCCGTCCGGCGGCACCCGCGTTCCGGATCGCCGGCATCGCGGCCTCCTCCACACCCGGCGCCGCGACGTCGGATGCTGCAACCGGCGCCCTGATCGCAGGCCTGCTCGCGCACGCGTCGGTGGCCAAGGGTGAGGCCCTCGCCGGCGAGCAATGCGGCGCCTGCCACAGCTTCGATGCCGGCGGCCCCACCCTGGTCGGTCCGAACCTGCATGGTGTTGCCGGCGACAAGGTGGCGGCGGTCGCCGACTACGACTACTCCGACGCGCTCAGGCGGGTCGGCGGACGCTGGACTCCGGAGCGGCTGTCCGCCTGGCTGACCAGGCCGCGGGCCTTCGCACCCGGCACCAGGATGGGTTTCGCCGGCATCCCCGCCGCTCCGGAGCGCGCCAACGTCATCGCCTACCTGTTGTCGATTGCGGCACCCTCGGCCGAAGCTGCGACGGCCGCGCCCGCCGCCGCCAGCCCTGTCGCCGCCAAGCTTGCCGTCACCAGCAGCGATCCGGCGGTCATCAAGGCGGGTGCTGCCGAAGCCGATGCCGAGTGCAGCGCCTGCCATTCGTTCGACAAGGGCGGTTCGGCGATGATCGGGCCCAACCTGTATGGCGTCTTCGGCCGCGCGATCGCCCGGGGTAGCGACTACAGCTACTCGGCCGCCCTCTCCAGCCGGCACGACACCTGGACCGCCGCCAACCTCGACGCCTGGCTCCGCAAGCCGCGCCAGTTCGCTCCCGGCACCAAGATGGCCTTCGCCGGGATCTCCGACGACACCACCCGCAGCGCCGTCGTGGCCTATCTGCATTCCCTCTCCGACAGCCATTGAGCGCCGCGCATTCCGACCTCGGCCCGGACCGGGACCGTCTGCTCGACACCGCCCTCGCCGCCATCGACGCAGCCGGCGCGATCGTGCGGCCGTTCTTCCGCACCCCGCTGGATGCCGAGATCAAGGGCGACCGCAGCCCGGTCACGCTGGCCGACCGCAACGCCGAGCTCGCCATCCGCGCGCTGCTGGCCGAGCGCACCCCCGAATGCGGCATCCTCGGCGAGGAGTTCGGCCTCGAGCGACCAGAGGCCCGCCTGCGCTGGGTGCTCGATCCGATCGACGGCACCCGCGCCTTCATCACCGGCCGCCCGACCTTCGGCATCCTGATCGGGCTGCTCGCCGACGGCCTTCCGGTGCTGGGCGTCATCGACCAGCCGATCACCGGGGAGCGCTGGATCGGCATCGCCGGCGAGCCCACCCGATTCACTGGCCCGTTCGGCGGAACTGCCGGCACCCGGCGCTGCCCCGAGTTGGCGCTGGCAGAACTCTCCTGCACCACGCCCGCGATGCTCGACGACAGCACCTGCCCCCGCTTCCAGGCACTGGAACAGGGCGTCCAGCGCGTCTCCTGGGGCGGCGACTGCTACGCATACGGGCTGCTGGCACTCGGCCAGATCGACATCATCGCCGAGCGCGACATGAAGATCTGGGACTGGGCCGCCCTGGTGCCGGTGATCGAGGGTGCCGGCGGCCGCGTGACCGACTGGAACGGCCAGCCTCTGCGCGCCGATGGTGACGGCAGCGTGCTGGCCCTCGGCGACGCCCGGCTGGCGGACCAGGTGACCCGGCTGCTCGCCGCGCGATAGCTGCCATTCGCGGCGGCGCTACCCGTCCGCGCCGGTTTCCGTTAGGCACCTGGAACACGCACCTCCGTTCCCTGCCGAAACAACCGCGGATCATCGATGGCCAGCCAGTTCTCCCTGCCCAAGGACCGCATCCGGATCCTGCTGCTGGAAGGCGTGCACGACACCGCCGTCGAGCTGTTCGCACACAGCGGCTATGCGTCGGTCACCCGCCATGCCGGCGCCCTCTCCGGTGCCGACCTCGCCGCCGCCCTCGAGGGCGTGCATGTCATCGGCATCCGCAGCCGCACCCAGCTGACCGCCGAGATCATCGAGGGCGCCGACAAGCTGATCGCCGTCGGTTGCTTCTGCATCGGCACCAACCAGGTGGCGCTCGGCGCCGCCGCGAGCCGCGGGATCCCGGTGTTCAACGCGCCCTACAGCAATACCCGCAGCGTGGCCGAGCTCGTCATGGGCGAGATCGTCATGCTGATGCGGCGGATCTTCCCGAAATCGGTCTCGGCGCACCAGGGCGGCTGGGACAAGTCCGCCGCCGATAGCTGGGAGGTGCGCGGCAAGACGCTCGGCATCGTCGGTTACGGCAGCATCGGCAGCCAGCTTTCGGTGCTGGCGGAAGCCTTTGGCATGCGGGTGATCTATTTCGACGTGAACGACAAGCTGGGCCACGGCAACGCCTCCGCCGCGCCCACGCTGGAGAGCCTGCTGGGCCAGAGCGACGTGGTCAGCCTGCACGTGCCGCAGACGCACGAGACCGACCTGCTGATCGGCGAGGCCGAGATCCGCGCCATGAAGCCCGGCAGCTTCCTGCTGAACAACGCGCGCGGCAACGTCGTCGATTTGGAGGCGCTGGCCCGGGCACTCGACGACCGCCACCTGCTGGGGGCCGCGATCGACGTGTTCCCGGTGGAGCCGAGCAGCAACAACGAGCCTTTCGTGACGCCGCTGCAGGGCCGCGACAACGTCATCCTGACCCCCCATATCGGCGGCTCGACGGCAGAGGCGCAGGCCCGCATCGGCGTCGAGGTGGCGCGCAAGCTGATCGAGTACAGCGATGTCGGCGCCACCCTGGGTGCAGTGAACTTCCCGCAGGTGCAGTTGCCGCCACGCCCCCGCGGCACCCGCTTCATGCACGTGCATCGCAACGCGCCCGGCATCCTGCGGCGGATCAACGAGATCTTCTCCGAGGCCGGTGCCAATATCGCCGCGCAGTTCCTGCAGACCGACGGCGAGCTCGGCTACGTCGTGGTGGAGGCTGAAACCCAGCGCAACGAGGACATGGCGATCCTGGCCAGGCTGCGTGAGCTCGACGGCACCATCCGCGCGCGGCTGCTGTATCAGCGCTAAGTCTCACGGGTTCGTGATCGTGCGCGCCGGGGCGATGCCCTGGCCGACGCCTGGAACCCGGCCGATGGTGCAACCGACAGACAGCCAGGGGCTACATCGATGCACATCCTGATCCTCGGCGCCGCCGGGATGATCGGCCGCAAGCTTGTCGATCGGCTGGTGAGTGATGGCCGGCTCGGCGACCAGGCCGTGACCCAGCTGACCCTGGCCGACGTGATCGCCGCCCCGTCCCCGGCAGGTTTTGCCGGGACCGTCGACAGCCGCGCGGTCGATCTCTCGTCGGACCATGTCGCAGCCGACCTCGTCGCCGGCCGCCCGGACGTGATCTTCCACCTGGCCGCGATCGTCTCGGGCGAGGCGGAGGCCGATCTCGAGACCGGCTACCGGGTCAATCTCGACGGCACCCGCTCCCTCTTCGACGCGATCAGGCTTCAGGGCGCCGAAAGCGGCTGGCGTCCGCGCGTCGTGTTCTCGTCCTCGAACGCGGTGTTCGGCGGCCCGCTGCCCGGCGTGATCGGCGACGACTACGTGGTCACGCCGCAGACCAGCTACGGCACCCAGAAGCTGATCGGCGAGCTGCTGCTGGCGGACTATTCCCGCCGCCACATCTTCGACGGCATCGGGCTGCGGCTGCCGACCATTTGCGTGCGCCCGGGCAAGCCCAACCGTGCCGCCTCCAGCTTCTTCTCCGGCATCATCCGCGAGCCGCTCGCCGGCCAGGAGGCGATCCTGCCGGTGGCCGACACCGTGCGCCACTGGATGACCAGCCCGCGCTCGGCGATCGGCTTCCTGCTGCATGCCGCCACGCTGGATCTTGCACGCGTGGGCGAGCGGCCGAACCTGACCATGCCGGGCCTGTCGGTCACCGTGGCCGAGCAGATCGAGGCGCTGCGACGGATTGCCGGCGATCGCACCGTGGCGCTGATCCGACGCGAGCCCGATCCGGTGATCGAACGCATCGTCGGCGGCTGGGCGCAGGCGTTCGAGGCCGGCCAGGCCCGGGCACTCGGCTTCACCGCCGAGACCCGCTTCGACGACATCATCCAGGCGCATATCGACGACGAGCTCGGCGGCCATATCGGCTGACCAGGCCCGCTCCGGCAACGACCGGAAACCAGGGGAGACGTACGACATGGCCGATGTGATCGGAATGGCCGGGGTGCCGGTAAATGGCAGCCTGGCGCTGGGGCGGGCGGTGTCGAAAGCCAGGCTCCGGCTGATGCCGTTCCTGATCCTGATGTACATGATGGCGTTCCTGGACCGCTCCAATGTCGGGATCGCCAAGCAGGCGCTGCACGGCCAGGTCGGCATCTCGGAAGGGATGTTCGCCCTCGGCGCCGGCATCTTCTTCGTCGGCTATGCGATGTTCGAGGTGCCGAGCAACCTGATCCTGCACCGGGTCGGCGCCCGCGTCTGGCTCGCCCGCATCATGATCAGCTGGGGGATCGTGGCCGCCTGCACGATGTTCGTGACCGGCGCCACGTCGTTCGTCATCGTGCGGCTGCTGCTCGGCCTCGCCGAAGCCGGCTTCTTCCCCGGCGTGATCCTGTACCTGACCTACTGGTTCCCACCCGAGAACCGCGGCCAGATGCTCGGCATGTTCTATTTCGGCTATCCGCTGGCACTGGTGATCGGCGGTCCGGTGTCGGGCGCGCTGCTCGGGCTGGAAGGCTGGCTCGGCCTGGCCGGCTGGCAGTGGATGTTCCTGATCGAGGGCATCCTGGCCGCGCTGGTCGGGGTGCTGACGCTGTTCGTGCTGCCCGACCGCCCCGCCGAGGTCGCCTGGCTGGAGCCCGAGGAGAAGGCCGCCCTCTCGGTCGTGCTGACCCGTGAGCTTGGCGAGAAGGCCGATGACGGCTCCGGCACCTTCGCCAGCGCGCTGCGCGACGTGCGGCTGCTGCAATACGTGCTGATCTATTTCCTGATGCAGATCTGCAGCTACGGCGTGGTGTTCTACCTGCCGGACCAGGTCAGCCGGCTGCTCGGCGTCAAGATCGGCTTCCTGGTCGGGCTGGTCAGCGCCATTCCCTGGGTCTGCGCCATCATCTTCACGGCGATCTGGCCGGTGATCAGCCAGCGCCTGAACCTGCCCCGCCTGTTCTTCCAGGTATGCCTGGTCCTCATCGTGGGCGGCATCCTGGTCTCGGCACACTCGGCCCCGTTCGTCGCCATCGTGGCACTGTGTTTCGCGGCATCCGGCATCATCGCCTGCCAGGCGATCTTCTGGACCTTCCCGACCGACCGCTTCGCCGGCCTTGCCGCGGCCGGGGGCATCGCGGTGATCAACTCGATCGGTAACCTGGGCGGCTTCGTGGCGCCGAACCTGCGCGCCGCCGCCGACCGGATCTTCCACAGCCAGACCGCCGGCCTGCACACGCTCGCCATCGCCGGTGCGTGCGCCCTGCTGGCAACGCTGCTGCTACCTGCCCGCGGCCGGCGCGTGGCCGAGGTCGCCCTGCGCGACCAGCCGATCGGCCGGAGGAGACAGGCATGAGCGACCGCCCGCATATCGCCCCGGCCAGCCGTGGTAAGGACACCGAGACCAGGCGGATCGCCCTGGTGACCGGCGCCGGCAGCGGCATCGGACGTGCGGTGACGCTGGCCTTGCTGGCCGATGGCTGGTCCGTGGTCCTCGCCGGCCGCCAGGATGCGACGCTGCGCGAGACCCGCCAGCTCGCCGGCGCCGACGACGCGCATACCCTGGTGCACCCGACCGACGTTACCGATCCGGACTCGGTCGGCGCGTTGTTCGATGCCATCCGGGAGCGCTTCGGCCGGCTCGACCTGTTGTTCAACAACGCCGGCAGCAACGCACCCGGGGTGCCGTTCGAGGCGCTGACCCTGGAGGACTGGAATCGCGTGGTGTCGGTCAACCTGACCGGCGTGTTCCTGTGCGCGCAGGCGGCGTTCCGGATGATGCAGGCGCAGACCCCGCGCGGCGGCCGGATCATCAATAACGGCTCGATCTCGGCCAGCGCGCCGCGTCCGGACTCGGCGCCCTACACAGCCACCAAGCATGCGGTCACCGGCCTGACCAAGGCGCTGTCGCTCGACGGCCGCGCATACGACATCGCGGTCGGCCAGATCGATATCGGCAACGCGGTGACGGCGATGGCGGCGCGCCTGCAGTCCGGCGCCAAGCAGGCTGACGGACGCATGGTCCCCGAGCCGATGATGGATGTCGCCGATGTCGGCCGCAGCGTGGTGTTCATGGCGTCGCTGCCGCTCGACACCAACATCCCGTTCCTGACCGTGATGGCCAACGCGATGCCGTTCATCGGCCGCGGCTGACCCCCGGCTCACGGCTGCCGTCAATCAGGCCTTAACCACGGCGCACGCAGAGTGCGGTTCCATTGCCGGAGCCGCCGCATGCCGATCGCCCGTGTCCAGAGTTTTGCGTTCGCCGGCATCGAGGCGGTCCCTGTCGAGGTGCAGGTTCAGATCTCCAACGGCCTGCCGGCCTTCCTGATCGTCGGGCTGGCCGACAAGGCAGTGGGCGAGGCGCGCGAGCGGGTGCGTGCCGCCCTCACCGCGATGGGGCTGGCACTGCCGCCGAAGCGGGTCCTGATCAACCTGGCGCCGGCTGACCTGCAGAAGGAAGGCAGCCATTTCGACCTGGCGATCGCGCTCGCTGTGCTGGCGGCGATGGACGTGCTGCCCCGCGACGAGGTGGCAGGCTACGCGGCACTTGGCGAGTTGTCGCTCGATGGCAGCGTCAATCCGGTGGCCGGCGTGCTGCCCGCCGCGATGGGAGCCTCGGCGCGCGATCTCGGCCTGATCTGCGCGCAGAGCCAGGGTGGGGAAGCCGCCTGGGCCGGCCGCATCGAGGTCCTGGCGACCCCCGACCTGTTGTCGCTGGTCAATCACTTCAAGGGCATCCAGGTGCTCAGTCCCCCAGCCCCGGCAGGTGTCGCAGAGGCTGGCCGGGTGCCTGACCTGATCGACGTCAAGGGCATGGAGACCGCCAAGCGCGCGCTCGAGATCGCCGCTGCCGGCGCCCACAGCATGCTGTTGATCGGCCCGCCGGGCGCCGGGAAATCGATGCTTGCCGCGCGGCTGCCGGGGCTGCTTCCGGATCTTTCGGCGAGCGAGGCCCTGGAAGTCAGCACCATCCACAGCATCGCGGGCCTGCTGCCGGGCGGCCGCCTGGTGAAGCGGCCACCGTTCCGCGAGCCGCATCATTCCGCGAGCCAGGCTGCCATCGTCGGCGGCGGCCCGCGTGCAAGGCCCGGCGAGGTCAGCCTGGCGCATCGCGGCGTGCTGTTCCTGGACGAGATGCCGGAGCTGCCGCGCCAGTCCCTGGAGGCGTTGCGCGCGCCGATCGAGACCGGCCGCACCACCGTGGCGCGCGCCGCCGGACATTTCACCTATCCGGCGCGGTTCCAGCTGATCGCGGCGATGAACCCGTGCCGCTGCGGTTATCTCGGCGACCCGATCCGCCAGTGCAGGCGTGCGCCCCGATGCGGCGAGGAATACATGGGCAAGATCAGCGGGCCGATGCTGGACCGCATCGATCTCGCGGTGGAGGTGCGTTCCGTCGCTGCGTCGGAAATCGCCAGGGCACCTGCCGGCGAATCTTCCTGCACCGTAGCCACCCGGATCGCCTGCAGCCGCGCCAGGCAGCATCGCCGCCAGGACGGGCTCTGCAACGCGGAAGCCACTCCCGACCAATTCCCGGTCAGCGAGGAGGCGCGCGCCCTGAGCGAACAGGCCGCTGATCGAATGCAACTCTCGGCCCGCGGATATACCCGCCTGCTCCGAGTCTCACGCACCATTGCCGACCTGGACGACGTCGACACCGTGCAACGCCAACACGTCGCGGAAGCGCTCGGGTATCGCCATCGCGCCGTAGTGCGGGGATGAGCACCCAATGACGTTACGGTGAGTGACGGAACAAAACGGGCACACGCGTGTTGGCGTGTCATGACAACGAACCCGAAAAAGCCCGACCCGGTGACCGAGCAGGATCTGCCGTCGAACACCGTCAAAGACCCCGATACCTGGGCCACCGGCGAGGAAACCATGACCGGAGCCCAGGCATCCTACCTGAAGACCTTGTCGGAGGAGGCCGGGGAGCCGTTCGACGAGACCCTCAACAAGGCCGAGGCTTCGAAACGGATCGACGCCTTGCAGGCAGCGACAGGCCGCGGCCGCAACCATTGACCTCGCCGCATTGTCATAGTTTGTAACGCCACAATCCGGCCAACCAATCGACCGATTCTCGACCCGACACTGCGCCCGGATAAGGTCCCACTCTGGAGGCGCCTGCCGGGCGCATCATGCCAATGTCCATCGCCCGCCGATCGCTCTCGTTTTCCGGCACCCTGGCCAGGTTGCTTGCCGCAACCAGCCTGGCCGCCTCTAGCAGCGGGCTCACATTTCCCGCCACTGCCCAGGATGCGGTCGACCCACCCTGGCGTGTCGGGCGACTGGCGCAGATCACCGGCAGCGTCTCGACCCATGGCGCAGGTGCGACCGACTGGGCTGACGCTGTTCTGAACGTGCCGTTGACCAGCGGCGACGCAGTCTGGACCCAGCCGCAGGCCAGCGCCGCGATCCAGATCGCCGATAACCAGATCGCGTTGAGCGCCTCGACGGAGCTCGACCTGGCAACCCTCGACAACCACCAGTTCATTGCCACCGAGCCGCAAGGCGAGCTGTTCCTCGACCTGCGCGACGTGCCCTCCGGCGACAGCTACACCATCACCACGCCACGCGGCGGGGTGCAGCTGGGCGGTGCCGGCCAGTACGGCATCATCGCCGGCGACAGCGCTTCTCCGACCAGCATCAGCGTGATCAGCGGCTCGGCGCGCATCGTCAGCGGCAGCTTCTCCCTTGCGGTCGGCCCCAACCAGACCGCTTTGATCACCGGCAGCGACACCTTGCAGGGATCCGTCGGCCCGCTGGTGCGCGATGACTTCCTGGCGTCCAGGATGCGTCAGCCGGCGCCGCGCCAGGTCGGACCCGCAGCCGTGCGCTACATGACCGGCGGCGAATCGCTCGCGCAGTACGGGAATTGGCAACCCAACCCGCAATACGGCCAGGTCTGGTATCCGCAGGTGCAGAGCGGTTGGGCGCCCTACCGCGAAGGCAGCTGGTCCTATGTCGAGCCCTGGGGATGGACCTGGGTCGATAACGAGCCTTGGGGATTCGCGCCGTTCCATTACGGTCGCTGGTCACAATTCAACGGGCGCTGGGGCTGGGTGCCGGGAGAGCAGCAGGACCAGAGGGGCGTCTATGAGCAGCCGACCTACGCTCCGGCGCTGGTCGATTTCGTGGTCGCCGGGGCAGTCGGTGCAGCTGTAGGCGGGCTGCTGGCCGGTGGCTTCGGCCACGATCGCGGCGATCGCGGCGATCGTGGCGGTGGCGGCGATATCGGCTGGATCCCGCTCGGTCCGGGCGAGGCTTACCGGCCGACCTTCAACGCCAACCAGGCCTACCTGCGGCAGGTGAATAACGGCCGCATCGACAACACCCGGATCGACAACCGAAGGGTCAACAACACCACCGTCATCAACAACTACGCCAACCGCTCGGCGCTGACGGTCATCCCGGCGGCCGCGATGGCGCGTTCGGAGCCGGTCGGCCGCGTCGCCCGCACCGGTCCCGAGGCGCTCGGCCAGGCCGGTGGCGGACGCCCGGGTTCGGCGCAGGCAGGACACGCGGCACCGGAGTTCCAGCCGGTGCGGGGCGCCTTCCCGGTCCGACCGGCAGCCGAGACGCGCGGCGTGACACCGGCGGTGGCGCAGCGGCTCGGACTGCCGGCGGGGGCCACACCGCGCACTGCGGCGCCCGGCCCGGCGATCAACCAGGCGCTCTTCCAGCCGCACGCTTTGCCGGCCAACCGCGCGCCGTTCCGCGGCGGTGCAGCTCCTGCCGAGGCCCATCCTGCTGGTGCTCCACCCGGTGCACCAGCAGGGGCTGCTCCGGTGGCGGCGCGCGATGCCGGGCATCCGGCGCAGGCGGCCGAGGCACCCGGAGCCCGGCCGGGACTTCCCGCCTTGCGTGCGCCAGGCGCCGTCCCGGCCGGCGTTCCCGGCAGCCATCCGGGAGAAACCCGTCCCGCCGGTGCGCCGGCCGGCGAGCCGCATCCGGAAGCCGGCCGTCCGGGTCCTGCCGCAGCAGCGAGCACGCCTCCAGGTGCGCGGCCACCGGAACCGCAGGGCGCTCCTGGCCACCCGGAGCCTGGTCACCCGGAGCCTGGTCACCCGGAGCCTGGCCATCCGGCGCCGGGGAATACCGGAGCGCGACCGCCAGAGCAGGCGCATGCCCAGCCGGGTTCCGGTCGCGACAGTCCGCATCAGGAAGCACCGCACCCAGCCCCGTCGCGCCCTGAGGCGCAGCACGAGGTTGCTCCGCACGCTGGCACGCCACATCAGCAGGCGCCGCGTCAGGAGGCTCCGCGAGCCGCCCCCCCGGCCCCCCGCGCGCAGCCGGTGCATGAGGCGCCGCGTCCGGAGCCAGCGCGGCCGGCACCCCGGCCGGCGGAACCGCATCCCGCTCCACGCCCGGCCGCTGCCCCGCACCCCGCCCCGGCACCCGCGCCACACCCCGGTCCGCAGCCGCACAAGGACGACCGTCCGCACTGACCGCCAGGGCGATGCGCGTCGTCTCAGATCGAGGCGGCGCGCAACACCTCGAGCCCGCCGGCGAGATCGGCGATCAGCTCCTCGGGGGATTCGAGACCGACATGCAGCCGCAGCGCCGGACCAGCCGGCTCGGGATGTGGCGATACCACCGCCGTCCGGCTCACGATCCCCGTGGTCGGCAGCGCCAGGCTTTCATAGCCGCCCCAGGAGGCGCCGAGCCCGAACACCCCGAGTGCGGCGACCATGTCCTCGACCGCAGCCGCGGTGAACTCGCGCTGGAACACCACCCCGAACAGGCTGCTGGCGCCGCTGAAGTCGCGCTTCCAGAATTCGTGACCGGGGCTGCCCGGCAGTGCCGGATGCAGCACCCGCGCCACCTCCGGCCGGTCCTGCAGCCACAGCGCGACCGCCATCGCCGAGCGTGATTGCCGTTCCAGCCGCACACCCATCGTGCGGAGGCCCCGCAGGGTCAGCCAGCATTCGTCCGGTCCGGCATACTGGCCGAGCTGTACCACGGAATCGCGCAGCACGACCCAGTCGGCCTGATCGACCACGGTGATCGCGCCCAGCACCGCATCGGCATGGCCCGAAGGATACTTGGTCAGCGCCTGGATCGAGACGTCGACGCCGTGCTCGAACGGCTGGAAGATGTGGATGCCCCAGGTGTTGTCGAGCATCAGCTTGGCGCCGTGCTCGTGCGCGACCCGCCCCAGCATCGCCACGTCCTGCACCTCGAAGCTGTGGCTGCCCGGGCTTTCGGCGAACACCACCTGGGTCGTCGGCCGCATCAGCGCGTGCAGGCCGGCCTCGTCGATCATCGGGTCGTAGTAGGTGGTTTCGACGCCGAGCCGCCGCAGCATGCTGTCGCAGAAGCGGCGCGTCGGGCCATAGACGCTGTCGGGCATCAGGCAGTGGCCACCGGCACCGAGGAACGCCAGCAACGGCGTCGTGCAGGCGGCGAGCCCGGACGATACCACCTGCGTGTGGCGCCCGCCTTCGATCGCGGCGATCGCCTCCTCGAGCAGTGCCTGGGTCGGGCCGCCCATTGCGCCGTAGATCAGCTCATGGTCGTAGCGGCGGCCGGACCGCGCGCGCATCGCGTCCATGCTCTCGTAGAGCACCGTCGATCCCCGCGAGACCGGCGGGTTGACGAAGCCGGGCTCGGTGCCGTTGGGCCGCGCCAGCCGGACCAGCCGATCGGTCAGCCCGGCCCAGCCGCGGCCGGCATCGTGGGAGAAATCGTCCTGGCTCATGACGCCGCTCCGTGTCGTGTCGTCGCCGGGCCGGACCAGCGTTCCAGCCCGGGTGCCTGCGCCCATTCGGTCCAGGACCCGTCATACAACGCGCCCGCCGGCAGCCCGGACACGGCGAGACCGAGCGACAGCACCGCAGCGGTCAGCCCCGAGCCGCAGCTCGTGACGACGCGGTCGGCCGGCCCCACGCCGACCCGGCCGAAGATCGCCGCGAGCTCGTCCGGCGTGCGGAACCGCGTCCCGTCCAGCAGCAGCTCGGTGAACGGCAGGCTGACCGCGCCCGGAATATGACCGCCGGGCAGACCGGCGCGGGGCTCCGGGACGGTCGCCTCGAAACGACCTCGGCTCCGAGCGTCGAGCAGGCGCGGACCGGCCGGTCCGGACACGGCCGATTGCGACAACGCCATCATCTCGCCGAGCCCGACCAGCCGATCGGTGCGCAGCGCGGGGATGAACCTGCCGGGCTCCACCGGCGCCGGCATGCCCTGCTCGAGCGGATAGCCGAGCGCCGTCCAGGCCGGCAGCCCGCCGTCCAGCACACGCACGCGATCATGCCCGAACAGGCCGAGCAGCCACCAGCCGCGGGCCGCCGAAACAATCCCGGTCTGGTCGTAGAACACCACGTCGCTGTCGTTGCTTACCCCGAGCTCCGAGATCAGCCGCGCAAACCGGCCCTGGCTCGGCACCATGTGCGGCAGGCTGCTGTCGGGATCGGAGAACGCCTCGATGTCGAAGCGCCGGGCACCTGGCAGATGGGCCTCGATGAAGCGCGCCGCCGGATCGAACTGCTCGCCGGGAAGCTTGGTCGTCGCGTCCAGCAGGATCGGACGCTGCCGGTCGAGCAGGTGGGTGAGTTCGGTCGGCGACAGCAATGGACTCATGGTCGTGGATTCTCTCCGGTCCGCGGCCGCCTGCCTGGCGTCCGGGCGCTCCGGAGGAGGCGTCGCCAGCCTTGCGGCCGGCGACGTCTAGATCACTGGATGCGGTACTCCGCAAGCAGCGCGCGCACGCGTCTTGCAGCGGTCGCCCCCTTGATCGAGTCGCGCCAGATCGCCTCGCAGGCGCGCTGATGGGTGGAGACCGCCTCGGGCGCGCCGGTGACCAGCGCCACGCCGGTCGACACGCTCGCCGAAGCATCGCTGCGGAACGGGTTGATCGCCAGGGTCGCGCGATCACGCTGGCGCAGCAGCACGCAACTGGTGGTGGTGTCGGCGCCGGACAGCAGGCTGAACTGCAACCCCATCGGCTCGGTCTCGAGCAGCGTCGCGATCGCCTCGACCTCGGCCGCGGCAACCTGCCGGCAGCGCGTCCGCAGCTCCTCGTTCAGCGGCAGCCCGGAGGCGATGCCGTCCTGCAGCAGACGTTGCAGCGCATGCTCGGGCAGGATCGCGATGATGCCGGGCCGCCGCGCCTGGTAGGCCCGCTTGCGCAGCGACAGGATGCCCAGCACCTGCTCGGCCAGGCTGCGCATGCTCACCGCTTCCTCGCCAGCCTCGTCGGCGAGCTCGAACAGGCACTGCGTCAGCACCGAATCGTAGGCATCGGAGGTGACCAGGTAGCAGAGCGGATCGCCCACCTGCAGGATCTGGTCGGCGCCTTCCTCGATCTGCCGCAGCCGCTCGAAGAAGCCGACGGTGCGGCTGTAGTACTCGACGCCGATGCCCAGCAACGAGAGCGGCGAGATCTTGAGCAGCTCGGCCAGGCGCTGGACCGTGTCGAGCTTGATGACCTCGCCCTTCTCGTATCGATAAAGAGCCGCGCGCGACACGCCGAGGCGGGCCGCGATTTCCTCCGCACGCATTCCGGATTCGAGACGGTAGGCACGCAGCTGTTGACCGATTTCATTAACGCGCATGATGCACCCTGGTCTTCACTCGTTGAGCAACGGCGTTCGACCCCGTCGGATTAACGGTAAAGTGACGCTAACAGCAACCCGCTCGCAGAGCTATAACGGAATGATCACCTACCGATACGGTGATCGAGTCTCGGGGGTGAGTGTGACGTCAGCAGCACAATCGAGCCTCCGCCTCACCCGGTGCGGCGGCTTTGCGCAATACGAGCTTCGTGACAGGCTGCTCGCCATGAACACGAAATCAGACGGGCCGGGGTAGGACCGGGCAGCCGATGATGGCCGAGCGGATCATGATGGGGCTGCTGCTGGGCGGGGTCGCGACCGGCTGCGTGGTCGTACTGTACCCGTTCTTCTCGGCGATCCTGTGGGCGGCGATCCTGGTGTTCACCACCTGGCCGGTCTATTCGCGGCTGCGTTCGCAGATCGGCCGGTTCCCGGCTGCCATCCTGATGATGATCGTCACCGCCTTGCTCGTGGTGCTGCCGATCGGACTGGTCGCATCCGCGGGCGTGGCCGACGCACCGGGACTGCTGCACGCAGCGACCGGCCTGGTGGCGCTCGGCCTGCCCGAACCGCCGCACTGGGTGGCACGGGTGCCGTTCGTCGGGCACCAGCTGACCGAGACGCTGCAGCGCTGGTCGGACGACCTCAACCAGGTCGGCGCCACCGTGCAGCCCTATATCGGCACCATCGTCGGCCGCGTGCTGGCTGTGCTTGTGCAGCTCGCCGGCGGTCTGTTGCAGCTGGTGCTGGCACTGTTCATCGGCTTCTTCTTCTGGGTGAACGGGGATGCGCTCGGCGGCACCCTGACCGCGATCATCCGCCGCATCGCCGGCTCGTACGCCAACCGGCTGTTGAGCGTCGCCGGCAACACCGTCCGCGGGACGGTGTACGGGATCCTCGGCACCGCGATCGTGCAGGGGATCCTGACCGGCATCGGCTTCTACATCGCGGGCGTGCCGAGCCCGGTGCTGTTCGGAGGCATCGCCGCCTTCGTGGCCGTGCTGCCGATCGGGGCACCGCTGGTCTGGGTGCCGGCCGCACTCTGGCTCGCGCTGTCGCACCATCTCGGCTGGGGCATCTTTCTCGCCCTCTACGGCGTGCTGGCGATCTCCGGTGCCGACCACGTCATCCGTCCGGTGTTCATCGCCCGGGGTGCGCAGCTGCCGTATCTGCTGACCGTGCTGGGGGTGCTCGGCGGCGTGCTCGGTTTCGGCGGCCTCGGCATCTTCCTGGGGCCGGTGCTGCTCGGGCTCGGCTACACCCTCGCCGTCGAGTTCGCCGCCAGCGGTGACACGCTGACCACGCCGCCCACCTACCCGATCGCCGGCATCGAGCCGCACGCCTAGAGGCTGTCTGATTGGCGAGCATCCTTGTCCGAGCGACGACAGGCACGGCCGATCGAATGATGCTCGCGTGGGCGGGCTCAGCGACGGTGGCCGTGGCCGTGGCCGTGGCCGTGGAACGATCCGGCCGCGCGCGCGCTTGGGTGATCGGATGAGCGACGCCGCCACCGCAGAAGAGATACGGATGGACCGGCAGCCGCGACCCCGTCACCTTCCTGTCGAGCACCAGCGCATAGCGGACCGGACCGTCATCATCAGCTGGAACCTGCTGCGGCTGGTCGGCGCGACCCTGGACGACGTGATCCGGCTGATCCACGACGAGCGCCCCGACCTGATGCTGATGCAGGAGGCGACCTCCGACATTGATCGCCTGGCCGATCGCATCGGCGGCTACTATGCGCGCTCGCCTCTGCCGGGCCGGATCCACGGGGTTGCCTGCTGGAGCCCGACGCCGTTCCTGTCGGTGCCGCAGGTGCATCCGCTGCAGCCGGGCACGCTGATCCGACGGGTCTGCCAGATCATCGACATGGGCACGTTCTCGGTGGCCAACGTGCATCTGTCGCACGGCCAGGTGCTGAACCGGCGACAGCTCCGGCGGATCGCCACCTTCCTCCCGGCGCGCGGTGCCGTGCTCGGCGACTTCAACCTAGTCGGGCCGGCGCTGCTGCCCGGCTTCCGCGATATCGGCCCACGCGCTCCGACCCACCGCATGGGCGACCTCGTGCCGATCCGGCTGGACCGCTGCCTGGCGCGTGGGCTGGAATGTGTCGAGACCCGGGTGCTGCCGCGTCGGCCGTCCGACCACCACCCGATCCGCGTCGTGCTGCGCAAGCTCCCGGCGATGCCGCCGCGATGGCCGGGCCTGTTCGGCGTTCAGAGATAGGGCAGCATCAGGCGCGCACCGGAATCACGCAGCCGGATGAGGAAGCCGCGCTTGTCGAGGTCGTGGTGGGTCAGCCGGATGTGCCGGTGCTCGCAGATGAAGGCGTCGATCGCGGCGGTGGCAGCGGCGTCATAGACCTCGACGTTGAGCTCGAAGTTCAGCCGCAGGCTGCGCACGTCGAGGTTGGAGCTGCCGATCAGCGACCAGCTCTCGTCCATGGTCATCAGCTTGGAGTGATTGAACGGCGGCCGGGCCAGCCACAGCCTGACACCGGCATCGAGCAGCGGCCCGTTATTGGCGTTGCGCGCCCAGTCGACCGGCTTCTGGTTGCTCTCCTGCGGCATGACGATGTCGATCTCGATGCCGCGCATCGCCGCCATCGCCAGCACTGTCAGCAGCCGCTCGTCGGGCAGGAAGTACGGCGTCATGATGCGCACCGAGCGGCGGGCCATGGCGACCGCCTGCATCATCGCGAACTCGATCTTCTCGACATCCAGGTCCGGCCCCGACGTCACCACCCGCATCAGCGAGCCACCTCCGGGCGCGTCCGCCACCTCCTGCTGCTCGGGAAAGAACTCCGGCTGGTCGATCTCCTGGTGGGTGCTGAACGACCAGTCCCGGGCGAAGGCCTCGCTCAGCTGGTGCACGATCGGGCCGCGCAGCTCGAAATGGGTGTCCGAGACCGGGTGCTTGGGCCGGAACCGCATCATGTTCTCGACCGCGATGTTCATGCCGCCGGTGAAGCCGAGCCGGCCATCCACCACCAGGATCTTCTTGTGGGTGCGCAGGTTGATGAACGGCATGCGCCAGGGCAGCAGCGAGTGCATGAACCGCGCCGTCGGCACTCCCCCGCGGCGCAGGCGCTCGGCGGCGCGGCACCGCAGATACCCGCTGCCGACGCCGTCGACGATCACCCGCGCCTGAACGCCGCGCTTCTGCGCCGCGACCAGTGCGTCGACGAAGCGGCTGCCGACCTTGTCGTCGTGGAACAGGTACGAGCACAGCAGGATGGTGCTCTGCGCCTGCTCGATCGCCTCGAGCATCACCGGGTAGGCGCTGTCGCCGTCCTGGAACCGGCGCAGCGTGTTGCCGCCGAGCAGCGGCCGCCCGGTCAGCCGCCCGACCGCCTCGGCCAGTAGCGCATACTCGCCCTCCGGCAGCCGCTTGCCGGTCGACACACCGTGCCGGCTCGCCCATTGCCGACGCCGGCTGAGCCGTCGCGCCAGCCGCCTGACCCGGTTGACGCCGAACATGACGTAGAGCGCCGTGCCGGTCAGCGGCACCAGCCAGGACAGGCCGATCCAGCCGATCGCCGAGCCGATGTCGCGCTTGGTCCGCAGCACATGCAGCGTCACCAGCACGGACAGCACCAGCCGGAACGGCACCAGCAGCTGCTCGACGATCACCCAGGTGTCGTGGGTCATGCTGCGTTAGGCAATTGGTAAGGAAGACAGCGCAAGGTCTGGTCCCCGGCGAGCTCAAGGAGAACGGCGTCGCGATGACAGGAGCACCGAGGGGCGACCTTACGACCGCGACACGATGCGGGCCCGCATCGGCTTTGACCAGCCCTCGCCCCGATGCGGAGGCGGTGGGACGTGTCCGGCGCAGGCGTCGCGGCAGCCTGGCCTGGAACGCCGGCATGCGTGCCGAGGCTGCGGCGTGCGCGGCGCTGGCTCGCGACGGCTGGACCATCCTGCTCAGGCGCGCCCGGACTGCCGCCGGGGAGATCGACATCGTCGCCGAGCATCGCCCACCGCACGCACCGTCCCTGCTTGCCTTCATCGAGGTGAAGGCGCGGCCCAGGCTGGCCGAGGCGGCTGCCGCCTTGTCACTGCGGCAGCAAGCCAGGCTGCTCACCGCGGCGGCGATCCTGCAGGGCCAGCATCCGGACTGGGTGCATGACGGCATCCGCTTCGACGTGCTGCTGGTGAATGAAGCCGGCGCCGTCCGTCGGATTGCCGATGCCTTCCGCCAGGAACAGCAGGACTGACGCACCAGCCCCGGCGAGACGCTTCTTCACGCGACGGAATGCACGATGAGCACGCAGCCGGCGCATAAGCGGGGCATGGACATCGCCTCAGCCCAGGCCCTGATCCGCTTCGGCCTCGGCCCCCGGCCGGGCGAGGCGCTGCCCACGGATCCGCATCGCTGGCTTGCAGCCCAGCTTGCCGGGCCTGACCCGGTGCAGTTCCCGGACAGCCTGCCGACCACGGCGGACGGACTGATCATGCTGCGCGAGCAGCGTCGCCTCAAACCGCCACCGGGCGGATCACTGGTCGAGCCGCTCTATCGCGCCGATGCCGCAGCCCAGCTCGCGGTGCTGCTGAACGCGCAGGCGCCGTTCCGCGAGCGGCTGGTCTGGTTCTGGGCCAACCATTTCACCGTCAGCATCCGCCAGGGCGGTGTCCGGCCGATCGCCGGCGCGTTCGTGCGCGAGGCGATCCGCCCGCACGTCACCGGCCATTTCGGCGACATGCTGCTGGCCGTGATGCGGCATCCGGCGATGCTGCTCTATCTCGACAATGCCGGATCGGTCGGCCCGGACAGCCCCGCCGGCCAGCCGAACGACAAGCACGCAAGGCGCGGCCTCAACGAGAACCTGGCCCGCGAATGCCTGGAGCTGCACACCATCAGCCCGGCGGCGGGGTACAGCCAGGCCGACGTCACCGCCTTCGCCGCGATCCTGACCGGCTGGTCGATCGATCAGGACGCCGCCCAACCCGGCTTCGTGTTCCGCCAACGCGCCCACCAGCCCGGCGACAAGCTGTTGATGGGGCGCAGCTTCCCGGAAGGCGAGGCCGGTGGCGTGCTGGCGCTGGACATGCTGGCGAGCCATCCGGCCACCTACCGCCATCTGGCGCAGAAGCTCGCCGTGCATTTCATCGCCGACCAGCCGACCCCGAGCGATGTCGGGGCCCTCACCGCGGTGCTGCAGGATACTCGCGGGGATCTCGCCGCCACGTCGCTGGCGCTGACCAGGCTGCCGGCTGCCTGGGACCCGGCGACAAAGTTCCGCACCCCGCTCGACTACGTGGTGGCGGGGTTGCGGGCGCTCGATCTGCCGCCCGCGGCCGAGCCCGAGGTACCTGGCGAGAAGATCGCCGGGATGCTGCGGGCGCTGGGCCAGCCGGTCTGGGAGGCGCCGCTGCCGAACGGCTGGCCCGACCGCGCTGCCGACTGGGCGGCTCCGGAAGCCATGCTGGCGCGTATCGACTGGAGCTACCGGATCAGCGGACGCGCCAACGGCGTCGAGCCGATGCAGATCGCGCACGCCAGCCTCGGCCCGATGCTGCGGCCGCAGACCGTGGCGCAGATCGGTGGCGCCGGCGACCGACGCGACGCCCTGACGCTGCTGCTCTCCTCCCCCGAGTTCCAGAGGCGCTGACGATGTCGATCCCCGCCGCCCTCCTTACCCGGACGCTGACCAGGCGGGCCGCCCTGCTCGGGCTCACCGCCGCCTGGAGCCTGGGCCCCGCCTCCCTCGCCCTGGCCGCGGCTCCCGTGGCCGCCAGTCCGCTCCGCGATCGCCGCTTCGTCGTGGTGATCCTGCGCGGGGCACTCGACGGCATGTCCGCAGTCGTGCCCTACGGCGACCGCGATCTGGCCGGCTGGCGCGCACCCTTGCTGCCACCGCCGCCCGGCCAGCCAAACGGCCTGCTGGATCTCGGCGGGTTCTACGGCCTGCACCCGTCGCTCGGCGGGATGCACCGGCTCTACGCGGCGGGCGAACTGCTGCCGGTGCATGCGGTCGCCGGCGGCTATCGCAGCCGCAGCCATTTCGAGGCGCAGGACTATCTGGAGAGCGGCGCCGACCAGCGCCTGACCAGCGGCTGGCTGAACCGCGCGGTCGGAGCGCTGCCGTCGGATCCGGCGGCACCCGAAGGCGAGGGCCTGGCAGTCGGGCTCTCGATGCCGTTGCTCCTGCGTGGCCCCACGCGGATCGGCGCCTACTCGCCCGAGGTCGGGCAGGCCCCCTCACCCGACCTCTATGCGCGGATTGCCGCACTGAACGCACCCGACCACCTGACCGGTCCGGCGATCGCGCAGGCGCTATCCGACCGTGGCTTCACCGCCAGCACGCTCGGCACTTCGGCTCCCGACAAGAGCGCCGGCGCATTCCCGGTGCTGGCCGATACCGCCGGGCATCTGCTGGCCGCCGAGCATGGCCCGCGGATCGCCGCCCTCGAGATCGGCGGCTGGGACACCCACGCCGGTCAGAAGCAGCGGCTGCAACAACCGCTGGCGCAGCTCGATGCGGGGCTGATGGCGTTGCGCGACGGTCTGGGCCCGGCCTGGCGTGACACCGTCGTGCTGGTGATGACCGAGTTCGGCCGCACCGTCCGGATCAACGGCACCGGCGGTACCGATCACGGCACCGGCACGGTCGCGTTCCTGGCCGGCGGTGCGGTCGCGGGCGGTCGCGTCGGCGGCACCTGGCCCGGGCTCGGCCAATCGCGGCTGCTGGACAATCGCGACCTGGCACCCACCACCGACCTGCGCGGCCTCGCCAAGGGCGTGCTGTCGGCACATCTCGGCATCCCGGGCCCGGCGCTGGAGCGGATCTTTCCGGGCAGCCACGACATCTCGCCGGTCGGCGGCCTGCTCCGCGCCTGAGGGGACTACGCCAGGGCGGGGAGGACGGCCATCACGTGTTCGACCCGGATCGGCAGGTCGCGGAAGCGGTGCCCGGTGGCGTCGAACAACGCGTTGGCGATCGCCGCATTCACCCCGATGACGCCGAGCTCGCCCAGCCCCTTGATCCCGGCCGGGTTCGCCTCGGGATCCGTGTCCTCAAGCATGATCGCGGTCATGTCGCCGCAATCGGCGTTCACCGCCACCAGGTAGTCGGCGAGGTTGGCGTTGAGCAGGCTGCCGGTCTGTGGGTCGACCTCGCCGGCCTCCAGCAGCGCCGAGCCGAGCCCCCAGATCATGCCTCCGAGCAGCTGGCTGCGGGCGGTGAGCGGGTTGAGCACACGGCCCGCGGCGAACGCGCCGACATGCCGCGACACCCGGACCTCGCCGGTGACGGCATGCACCCGCAGCTCGACGAAATGCGCGCCGAACGACCAGGCGAGCTTGCCCTTGGGTGGGGTGGCCAGCTGGAAGTGACCCTGCTGCAGCCTGTCGATCGCCGTCTCGTCCATCCCCGGCGGGATGTAACCGACCTCGATGTCGATCGCCGCGCCCGGAGCGCGAGGTGCCGACCGCCGCGCCTGCATCTGGTCGCACGCCTGGTCGAGCGCGTTGACCATCGTGCTGGTGGTGGACGAGCCGCCCGACAGCCCGGATGGCGGCAGGCCGGTGTCGCCGAGCAGCACCTCCACCTGGTCGATCGGCACGTCCAGGCGATCGGCCGCCTGCATGGCGAGCAGGGTCATGATGCCGTTGCCGATCTCGTGGTGTGCCGCCTCGACCCGCACATGGTCGTCGGCCGTGAGCACCAGGCGCAGCATCGTCGGCCCGATCTTGGCCGGGCGCGCGGCCGACGCACAGCCCTGCCCGACCAGCCAGTCGCCATCCCGCCGGGTGGCCGGTATGCGCGGGCCAGCCACCCAGCCGAACGCCGCCGCCCCCGCATCGAAGCAGCGCATCAACGGCCGGGTGGTGAACGGATCGCCGGTCACCGGGTCGCGCAGGGTGTCGTTGCGGCGGCGCAGCTCGACCGGATCGATGCGCAGCGCGTGGGCCAGCTCGTCGACGGCACTCTCCAGCGCGAACAGGTACGGCACCTCCGGCGGTGCGCGCATCGGCCCCGGCGTGTTGCGATCCACCCGCACCACCCGCTCCTCGGAGGCGATGTTCGGGCACGCGTAGAGTGCGGTGGTGACGTCGGTGCCCTCCATCGCGAACACGTCGAAGCGTGAACTGGAGGCCGTTGCGGTGTGCGACAGCGCCGTCAGCCGGCCGTCGGCATCGGCGCCGAGCCGGATGCGGTGCCGGCTGTCGGGCCGGTGCGTGGCGATGGTGAAGTTGTCCGGCCTGGTGGTGAGCAGCCGCAGCGGCCGCCCGACCCGACGCGCCGCGATCGCCGCCAAGGCCGTGTGCTGCGACAACCCGAACTTCGAGCCGAAATGGCCACCGATGAAGCGCGACACCACCCGGATGTCGGATGGATCCATTCCGAGCTGGACCGCGAGCCCGTTGCGGACGGCGCCGACGTAGCGGGTCGGCTCATGCACGGTGAGCCGGTTGCCGTCCCAGATGCAGGTGCAGCTCACCAGCTCGACCGCATTGTGGAACTGGATCGGCGTCGTGTAGCTCTGCTCGATGACACAGGCGGCCTGACCAAGCCCGGTCTCGACACTGCAGGCGTGTCGATCCTCGAAGCCGTCCCGGAGCGCCGAGAGCGGCTGACCCTGGGTCTCCCGCGCGTCGAGCATCACCACATGCGGGCTGGCCTCGTACTCGATTCGGAGTGCCAGCGCGCCTTGCCGGGCGGCCTCGCGGCTCTCGGCCACAACCAGTGCCACGATCTGTCCGGCATAGGCGATGTCAGCGGATGCCAGCGGGCGGAAGGTGCTGTTGGTCCAGCCGGACTGCATCAGGTGACCGATCGGGGCGACCGCGTCGGCGACGTTCCGATGGCTGAGCACGTCGAGTACGCCCGGCACGGCCATTGCCGCGGACGTATCGAAGCGGGTGATCCGGCCCCGTGCGATCGGGCTGGTCCGCAGCGCTGCATGGACCAGGCCGTCGACCCGGGTATCACCGGGAAAGGTGGCTGCCCCGGTAACCTTCACCCGCCCATCGACCCGCGGATGCGGCGACTCGAGAAGCGGCGGCGCGTCGCGGAGGCTCACGATGCGCCTAGCCGCGCACCTTCAAACGCCGACACCGACCGAGGCCGAGCCGGCGTGGATCGATCGCTCAGGCCCGGTGGCGGTGATGCGCAGTTGCGTAGTGTGTCGGAACGCTGACCGGCATGCGCACGGCCCGCGAATAGGAGGCCAGCCGGATCGCCCGGACCGACCGCCCACGCACGGGCTCTGCCCAGGCGGCGCGGGTCCAGGCCGGATGCGCCCATGCGTTCCGAACGCTGCGGTAGGCAACCACCCGGCGATAGACCGGCGCCGGCGTTGCTGTCAGGGCGTCGAGGGTCAGCTTGCCGGCCTCGTTGTCGGTCACGACATGCTGCGCCATCGCGGCGGGAGCCAGAGCCGATCCGGCGGAGATCGTCAGGAAACAGGCGAACAGGCTTCTGGCGACAACTGCACGAATGGCCACGGACAACCCCCAGGATCAATTCTCTGTTCCTGGATGTAACCGATACGCTATCCCGGACTCCCGGGTAAAGCACCATCCGTGCCGTTCCGCATGCAGAAGGGAAAGCGTGTCCCGCAGGTTACGCCGCGTTGACCGGGACGCCCTTCTCGACGAGCAGCGTCTCGAGCTCTCCGGACTGGAACATCTCGGTGACGATGTCGCAGCCGCCGACGAGTTCGCCCTTCACGTAGAGCTGGGGGATCGTTGGCCAGTTGGAGAACGCCTTCACCCCTTCGCGCAGCTCGGGATCCTCGAGCACGTTGGCGGTCTGGAACGGCACCTGCAGGTGCGACAGGATCTGCACCACCCGCGCCGAGAACCCGCATTGCGGGAACATCGCGTTGCCCTTCATGTAGAGCATCACCGGGTTGGCATCGATCTCGCTCTGGATGCGCTGGGAAACGGTCTCGGCCATGGCTTTGGCTCCTGCAAATGTGGGTCGGGTCGGATCAGGGGGCGTTGGTCTGGATCGCCAGGGCGTGCAGCGCGCCGCCCATGTGGCCGGAGAGGGCGGCATAGACCAGCTGGTGCTGCTGCACGCGCGAGCGGCCGCGGAACGCCTCGCTCACGACTGTGCAGGCATAATGGTCACCGTCGCCGGCCAGGTCCTCGATGGTCACCTGCGCGTCCGGCAGCGAGGCGCGGATCAGTGTCTCGATCTCGGATGCGGCCATCGGCATGGTTGGTGTCTCCGCGGCGACGCGTCTCTAGCGGTCCATCAGCGCCGGGAAGAAGGCCTGGTGGGTCGCGCGAAGCCGTGCCAGCGATATTGTGGCCCCGCTCGGCAATGTCAAACCATCGCCGCCGGTGCGTCCCAGGACGCGCGCTTCGATACCGGCCCGTCTGGCCGCCTCGACCAGGTCGGCGCCGTGCGTCACCGCCAGCAGGTAGCGACCCTGGTCCTCGCCGAACCAGTAGGCGCAGGGCGGCATCCCGGAGGCCGGCACGTCCAGCACCACGCCGACACCGCCGGCCATCGCCATCTCGGCCACGCCCACCAGTAGCCCGCCGTCCGACAGGTCGTGGCAGGCGACCACGGCGCCCGACAGGATCCGAACCCGCACGAAGTCGCCGGTGCGGCGTTCGGCGGAGAGATCGAGCGGCGGCGGCGCACCCGCCTCGCGGCCATGGATCTCGCGCAGCCACAGCGACTGCCCGAGCGCGCCGTCGGTGCGGCCCAGCAGCACCAGGTCGAGGTCAGGCTGCAGCGCGAGCCCGATCGACTGGGCGGCATTCTCGAGCACGCCGAGGCCGCCGATCGCCGGCGTCGGCAGGATCGCGATGGTGGATCCGTCCGGCGCGCGGGTCTCGTTGTAGAGCGACACGTTGCCGCTCACGACCGGGAAGTCGAGCGCCCGGCAGGCCTCGCCCATCCCGGCGATGGCGTCGGCGAACTGGCCCATCACCTCGGGCTTCTCGGGATTGCCGAAATTCAGGTTGTCGGTGACGGCGAGCGGCCGCGCCCCCACCGCCGTCAGGTTGCGCCAGGCCTCCGCCACCGCCTGCGCGCCGCCCAGCCTGGCATCGGCTGCGACATAGCGCGGCGTGCAGTCCGTGGTCAGCGCCAGCCCGATCGTGGTGCCGGGGACCTGCACCACGGCCGCATCGGCGCCACCCGGACGGCGCACGGTCTGGCCACCGACGGTGCTGTCGTACTGGTCCCAGACCCAGGCACGCGACGCGATATCCGGGCAGCCGATCAGCCGGATCAGCGCGTCCTCGATGCCGACCGGATCGCTGATCGGGCCGAGCGCCTCGGGAGCCGGGCTCGGCGCGGTCGGGCGGTGATACAGCGGCGCCTCGTCGGCCAGCGGCGCCAGCTCGATATCGGCCTCGATCCGGCCCTGGTGGCGCACGACGATGCGGCCGGTATCGGTCAGGTGGCCGATGACCGCGAAATCCAGCTCCCACTTGTCGAAGATTGCGCGCGCCACCTCGGTCCGGTCCGGCCGGATCACGATCAGCATGCGCTCCTGGCTCTCGGACAGCATCATCTCGTAGGCGGACATGCCGGTCTCGCGCTGTGGCACGTCGTCCAGGTCGAGATCGATACCGACGCCGCCCTTGCCGGCCATCTCGACCGACGAGGAGGTCAGCCCGGCTGCCCCCATATCCTGGATCGCGACGATCGCGTCGGTCGCCATCAGCTCCAGGCACGCCTCGATCAGCAGCTTCTCGACGAACGGGTCGCCGACCTGCACCGTCGGGCGCTTGGACTCCGCATCCTCGGCGAACTCGGCCGAGGCCATGGTGGCGCCGTGGATGCCGTCGCGGCCGGTGCGGCTGCCGACATAGATCACCGGATTGCCGATGCCCGCCGCCGCCGACAGGAAGATCCGGTCCTGGCGCGCCACGCCGACGGTCATCGCATTGACCAGCGGGTTGCCGTCGTAGGACGGGTGGAAGTTGATCTCGCCACCGACCGTGGGCACGCCGACGCAGTTGCCGTAGCCGCCGATGCCGCGCACCACGCCATCGACGATACGTCGCGTGTTGGGGTTCTCCGGGCTGCCGAACCGCAGCGCGTTCAGGTTGGCGACGGGCCGCGCACCCATGGTGAACACGTCGCGCAGGATGCCGCCGACGCCGGTGGCCGCACCCTGGAACGGCTCGATGAAGCTCGGATGGTTGTGGCTCTCCATCTTGAAGATGGCGGCGAGCCCCTGGCCGATATCGACCACGCCGGCATTCTCGCCAGGCCCGTGGATCACCCAGGGTGCCGTGGTCGGCAGCGTTTTCAGCCACACCCGCGACGATTTGTAGGAGCAGTGCTCGGACCACATCACCGAGAAGATGCCGAGCTCAGTCAGGCTGGGGGTGCGGCCCATGATCGCCAGCACCCGGCCATACTCGTCCGCGGTCAGCCCGAATTCGCGGGCGAGGCCGGCATCGACGATACGCACGGCGGCGCTCAATGGACCAGCGCCCGCACCAGGCCCGCAAACAGCGCCTTGCCGTCGACGCCACCCATCAGCGGATCGACCAGGTCCTCGGGATGCGGCATGAGCCCGCATACTCGCATGTTCTCGCTGAACACGCCGGCGATCGATCGGGCACTGCCGTTCGGGCTGACCAGCGCGCCGTCTGGGGTCGCATACCGGAACGCCACACGTCCCTCGCCTTCGAGCCGGTCCAGCGTGTCCTCGTCGGCCACGTAGTTGCCGTCGCCATGCGCGAGCGGCGCCCGGAACAGGTCGCCGGTGCGCCAGCCCTGGGTGAATGCGGTGTCGTCGCGCTCCACCCGCAGGTGGCAGTCGTGGGACAGGAAGCGCATGCCGGCATTCCGCAGCAGCGCGCCCGGAAGCATCTGCGCCTCGGTCAGGATCTGGAAGCCGTTGCACACGCCGAGCACGTGACCGCCGGCCTCGGCAAACGCGCGCACCGCGGTCATGATCGGCGAGTGTGCCGCCATGGCGCCGGAGCGGAGATAGTCGCCGTGGCTGAAGCCGCCCGGCAGCACCACCAGATCGAGCGCCGGCAGCTCGGTGTCGCGGTGCCAGAGCATCACCGGCGCGTGGCCGCTGGCACCTTCAAGCGCGATCGCCATGTCACGCTCCCGGTTGGTCCCCGGGAAGACGACGATGCCAGCCTTCATCAGAAACGGGCCTTCATGGCTACTTGCCCGCACCCGGGACACAGGGGAATTGGGCGAGCAGCGCCGCATGCACGGCCGGGCCGACATCGCCCTGCAGCTTGTCGCTGTGCGAGGAGAGCCACGTCATGACGGACATGCGCAAGGCGGTGCCGGACATCGGCGGCACGCAGATCGTCGGCACCACGCGTGGCTTGCCGTCGGGTCCCTTGCCGACGCTGCTTTCGCTCAACGTCACACCGTCCGACAGCCCGCTGATATAGGCGTCGCACACTGTTCCGCCGGCGCGTGCCTGGCAGTTCTGGAAGAACCGCGCGGCGGGCAACGCGCTCAAACGCTGCGCCTGCGCACCGGTGGCGGACCCCGCCACCGCGATCGACGCCAGCAGCAGCGCCGTGTTCAGCTTGCTCATCGCACTACCTCGGTCGTGAAGGTTTCGATCACCAGGTTGGCCAGCAGCTTGCGGCCCATCTCGTCCGCCTGCGCCTTGGCACGGCCAGGGTCGGTCTCGTCCAGCTCGAGCTCGATCACCCGTCCTGCGCGAACGGTGCCGACGTTCGGGAAGCCCAACGTGTGCAGCGCATGCCCGATCGCCTTGCCCGGCGGATCCAGCACTCCGTCCTTGAGCATGACAGTCACGCGGACCCTCACTGCATCACCTCGGGACCTTTCATGTCGTTGTTCCCGGCCTCCGGAAGGATGCCGAGACGCTTCGCGACCTCCTGGTAGGCCTCCTCGACGCGGCCCATGTCGCGGCGGAAGCGGTCCTTGTCGAGCTTCTCGCTGGTCTTGGTGTCCCACAGGCGGCAATTGTCCGGGCTGATCTCGTCGGCCAGCACGAGGCGCATGTCCTCGTTCTCCCACAGCCGGCCGAACTCCAGCTTGAAGTCGACCAGCGTGATGCCGACGCCCAGGAACAGCCCGGTCAGGAAGTCGTTGATGCGCAGCGCCAGCGCCACGATGTCGTCCATGTCGGCGGTCGAGGCCCAGCCGAATGCGGTGATGTGCTCTTCGGCCACCATCGGGTCGTTCAGGCTGTCGTTCTTGTAGTAGTACTCGAGGATCGACCGCGGCAGGCGGGTGCCCTCCGGGATCCCAAGCCGCTTGCTCAAGCTGCCGGCGGCGACGTTGCGCACCACGACCTCGAGCGGGATGATCTCGACCTCGCGGATCAGCTGCTCGCGCATGTTGAGCCGGCGCACGAAATGCGTGGGCACGCCGATATCGTGCAGCCGCAGCATCAGATGCTCGCTGATGCGGTTGTTCAGCACGCCCTTGCCGGTGATGATGCCCTTCTTGGCGCCGTTGCCGGCAGTGGCATCGTCCTTGAAATACTGGACCAGCGTGCCCGGCTCGGGACCCTCGAAGAGGATCTTGGCCTTTCCTTCATAGAGCTGTCGACGGCGGGCCATGACGGTCCTTTTACAGGCTGTGCAAGCCGGTTCCGGCGGTGCGGGCGCGGTATAGCAGCGTCCGATCCCCGATGATACAGCAGCGCCTGGACACCGCCGTGCCGGACACTCCCGCCAGGTGACGGCTGTCCGATCGGCGGCTGCTCAGGACGCGACAGCGACGCGATCGGCGACGAACGATATCGCCTCGAACGGCACCCGGTCCGGCGGTCCGGCGGCGAACATCCAGCTCGGAGGCTGGTCGGCGCTGCCCGGCAGCCCGACCATGGAGGAATTGCTGGTGCCGAAGCCCGATCGGGGCGGAATGTTGAGCTCACTGCCGGCCGGGAGCGACCGGTCCGACAGCAGAGCCGTCCAGCTTCCCCAGTCCGGCGGAGCAGGGCGTGCAGCGGCCTGGAACCGCGGCAGGTGGCGGCCGATCCGCGGGATTGTCATGTCATCGGGTGCTGCGGTCGCAACCATGTGCAGGCCAGGCTCGAGCGGCGTGATCTCGGCGTGGCCGTAACCGAGCCCGCACAGATAGAAGGCGCCATGCCGATCGGCGATGATCATGTTGTAGGAGCGGTAGCGTCCGGCATCGGTCGCCGCCACCGCCTGCGCCGCCTGCTGCGCCGTCGCCTCGGCCACCGCGATCAACGGCAACTCGCCCCGTGAGCGCTTGCCCGGCGCCGGACCCAGGCTGCCGACCCGGTTCAGCACCGCTGCAATCACCCCGCCATCGCTGACCGCAAGCCAGGTGCCGCCGCCCGGCACGTCGCGAGGTCCCATGACATGGGGATGATCCGGCCAGTGGCGACCAGGCCCTTCCCACGGACGCTCCAGCCGCTCATCGCGGTTGGCGGCGATGAGGAGCGGCCACTGATCGCCGGGAGTGGTCGAGACGATGACGGTGCACACGATCTATTGAACCCGAAGCCTGCAACCGCCATACGGCGGGACCACACGATTATGCCGCAATGCGACATGGACGACGTGGACTGTCAATGGCGGCATCTGCAGACCCGTCCTGTCGTTACAACACTCTGTTAATCCTACTGCTCACTCCGCCTGCGCCGGGCCCGCCTCGCCGAAGACGCGCGTGTAGCTCGCATCCAGCGCCGCCAGATGGCGCATCGAATCGGTCGCCCGGTCGAGCAGTTCCGGCGACACCCGGCCGGCGACCTCGGGGTCCGAGTCGAGGTTCTCGCGGAAGCTGCGGGCGGTGCCGCTGCCGAGTGCGGTCCAGGTCAACATCGCGTTGCGCTGTACGATCCGGTACGCGTCCTCGCGCAGGATGCCGGCGCGTGCGAGCTCGAGCAGCACCTCGCCGGAGTGCACGACGCCGCCCAGGCTCTCCAGGTTGGCCAGCATCTGCTCGGGGTAGATCACCAGCTTCTCCATCATGCCGGCCAGGCGCGAGAGCGCGAAATCCAGGCCGATGGTGGCGTCGGGGCCGATATTGCGCTCCACCGACGAGTGGCTGATGTCGCGCTCGTGCCAGAGGGCGACGTTCTCCAGCGCCGGGATCGCGTGGCTGCGGACCAGCCGCGCCAGGCCGGTCAGGTTCTCCGACAGCACCGGGTTGCGCTTGTGCGGCATCGCCGAGCTGCCCTTCTGCCCGGGATGGAAGAACTCCTCCGCCTCGCGCACCTCGGAGCGCTGCAGGTGCCGCACCTCCACGGCCAGCCGCTCGATGCCGCTCGCCACCACCGCCAGCGTGCAGAAGAACGCCGCATGGCGGTCGCGCGGGATCACCTGGGTGGAGACCGGCTCCGGGGTCAGCCCCAGACGCGCCGCCACGAACTCCTCCACCCGCGGATCGACATGCGCGAAGGTGCCGACCGCGCCGGAGATGGCGCAGGTGGCGATCTCGGCGCGCGCGGTCAGCAGCCGCTGCCGGTTGCGGGCGAACTCGGCGTAGTGGCCGGCGAGCTTCAGCCCGAAGCTGGTCGGCTCGGCGTGGATCGCGTGACTGCGGCCGATGGTCAGGGTGTGCTTGTGCTCGAACGCCCGGCGCTTGAGGGCTGCCAGCACCGAGTCGATATCGGCCAGCAGCAGGTCGGACGCCTGGGCGAGCTGCACCGCGAAGCAGGTGTCGAGCACGTCCGACGAGGTCATGCCGAGATGCACGAAGCGGCTCTCCGGCCCGATCTTTTCCGCAAGCCAGGTCAGGAAGGCGATCACGTCGTGCCGGGTCTCGGCCTCGATCGCGTCGATGCGCGCGAGGTCGTCCGCAGAGAACGCAGCCATCGCGGCATCGCCACGGCTGCGGATGTCGGCCGCCGCCTGCTCGGGCACCAGCCCGAGGGCGGCCATCCCCTCGACGGCGAGCGCCTCGATCTCGAACCAGATGCGGTAGCGGTTTTCCGGCGCCCAGATCGCGGCCATCGCCGGACGTGAATAGCGTGGAACCATGAAGACATCCTTAAACGAGGTGGAGGGGCGCCGACCCTGACCGGGACTGCTTATGCCGATTGCAGAATGGCTTTAAGCACGGACCGCGCTTCAGTGCAGGCGTGATCCGACGGAGTGCCCATGCCGATCCCGCATCATCTGCTGCCGCAACTGCTCGACCTCGCCCAGGTCCTGGTGATCGACCTGACGCTGGCCGGCGATAATGCGGTGGTGGTTGGCATGGCGGTGCTGGGACTGCCGAAACGCGAGCGACGGATCGCGATCCTGTTCGGCATCATCGCCGCCACCGTCATCCGGATCGCGCTGGCGACGGTCGCGCTGCAGCTGCTGGCGATCGTCGGGCTGATGCTGGCGGGCGGGCTGCTGCTGCTCTGGGTGTGCTGGCGGATGTTCCGCGAGCTGCGGGTCCAGCACCAGACGCGGGCAAGTGGGGTGGTGGTCGCCGAGGACGGTCCCGCCGCGCCGGGCGCCATGCGGAGCGCGATGCTGCGGATCATCCTCGCCGACCTGTCGATGAGCCTGGACAACGTGCTCGCGGTAGCCGGGGCCGCGCAACAGCATCTCTGGGTGCTGATCACCGGGCTGGTGGTGTCGGTCGGGCTGATGGGAGCAGCGGCCTCGTTCGTCGCCGGGCTGCTCGAGCGCTACCGCTGGATCGCCTGGGTCGGGCTGCTGATCGTGCTGGCGGTGTCGATCGAGCTGATGGTGAAGGGCAGCCACGACGTCATGCGGCACGGACACTGGCCGGCATGGCTGCCGGCCTTGCCGCGCTTCGGTTGAACGCCGCTACTCGCCGACCGCAGCGCCGCCAGGGTGACGCAGATCGAGACCGCCATAATAGCCGCCCCTGGCACCGCCCGCAGACGCCGCCAGCGATGCGCCGCCGGCCAGGATGCCTTCGGCCGAGCCCCAGTTCTCGTGCGGCTTGACCTGGTAGCCCATCGCCTGCAGCCCCGCCACGACGTCCGGCGAGAGCGCGCCGGCTTCCGCCTCGATCGGCGCCGGCATCCATTGCTCGTGGATGCGCGGCATGTTGACCGCCTCGGCGATCGTCTGGCCGCCATCCACCACCGCCAGGATGGCCTCCAGCGTGATGGTCGGGATCCGCGATCCACCGGGGCTGCCGATCACCATCACCACATGGCCGTTGCGCGACAGGATGGTGGGCGACATCGACGAAAGCGGGGTCTTGCCGGGCGCCACGGCATTCGCCGTTGAACCGACCAGGCCATACATGTTCGGCGAGCCCGGCTTGGAGGCGAAGTCGTCCATCTCGTCGTTCATGACGATACCGGTGTGGCCCGCCACCACCTTGGCGCCGAACCAGCCATTCAGGGTGTAGGTCACGGAGACCGCCCTGCCCTCCTGGTCGATGATCGAGAAGTGCGTGGTTTCGGGCTTCTCTCCCGCGGCGGGCCTGGCACCCGCTTGCGCCACGCGCTGCGGCTTTGGATCGAGCGGCGTCAGGCTGCTGGATGGCACCGCATGATCGGTCGGCGTGTCGTGGCGGATCGCGGCGGCGTAGGCCGGATCGACCAGCCTGGTCACCGGGTTGTGCACGAAGGCCGGGTCGCCCAGGTTCTGCCGGTCGCTGAAGGCATGCCGCATCGCCTCGACCTGGCGCTGCACCCCGGCTGTGGAACGCAGCCCGAGCGCGTGCAGGTCGTCGCCATCGAGGATGTTGAGGATCTCGCACAAGGCCACGCCGCCACCACTCGGCGGAGGTGCGGTGTCGATGGTGAAGCCGTGATAGCTGCAACGAACCGGTGGCAGGATGCGGGTGTGGTAGGCGGTGAAGTCGGCCGTGGCCAGGATGCCACCATCCTTCCGGCTTGCGGCGACGATGGCCGCAGCAATCGGACCGCGGTAGAACGCCGACGCGCCCCCCCGGCTGATCCGCTCCAGCGTGTCCGCGAGTTCGGCCTGCACGAAGCGTTCGCCGGCCTCGTACGGCGTGCCGTCGGAATGCAGGAAGATGCGCGCGGCATCGGGATCATGCGCGAAGCCGTCGGTGGCGGTGTGCAGCAGCATCACGTCGCCAGGCCCGAGGACGTAGCCGTCGCGGGCCAGGCGGATCGCCGGCGCCATCACGACGGCGCGCTTCAGGTGGCCCCAACGGGTCAGCGCCTCATCCATGCCGGCAACCGTGCCGGGGACGCCCACGGCTTTCCAGCCATCCTCGGACAGGCCAGGCACCACGTTGCCCTGTGCATCCTGAAACATCGTGGCGGTGCCGGCGAGCGGGGCATGCTCGCGAAAATCGAGGAACAGCGCGGTCCCGTCGGGCTGGCGCAGCGTCATGAAGCCGCCGCCGCCAATGTTGCCGGCTGCCGGATAGACCACTGCGAGCGCGTAGGCGACGGCCACCGCCGCATCGACCGCATTGCCGCCCTGGCGCAGGATCCCGGCCCCGACCTCCGAGGCCAGCTTCTGGGCGGTCACCACCATGCCGTGGCGGCCATACACCGACACCGGATGTGCCGGAACCGCAGCCGCCGGACCGAAGGCGAGCGGGTCGCCACCCTCCCACCCCCCGGGAGCGGCGGCCGGAGCGGGCGTGGCTGCAGGGGGTGGCGCGGCAGAGGCCAGCGACGAGACGGTGAGCGAGGTGGCAAGTGCAACCGCCAGCGAACGCACGGGTCGCCTCATGCGGCGGTTGCGTACGGAGGACGGGTCAGGCCGGCCGGCGACAGGGTGAAGATCTCGCAACCCTCCTCGGTGACGCCGATCATGTGCTCGAACTGTGCCGACAGGCTGCGGTCGCGGGTGACCGCTGTCCAGCCATCGTCGAGCACCTTCACGTCCGGGCGGCCCGCATTGACCATCGGCTCGACGGTGAAGAACATGCCCGGCCGCAGCACCGTGCCCTCGCCCGGCCGGCCGAAATGCAGGATGTTCGGCGGCTCGTGGAAGCGGCGGCCGATACCATGGCCGCAGAAGTCGCGCACCACGGAGAAGCGGTTGGCCTCGACGTAGCTCTGGATGACGTGGCCGACATCGCCCAGTGTCGCACCCGGTTTCACCACCGCCAGGCCGCGCATCAGGCAGTCGTAGGTGACGTCGATCAGCATCGCAGCCCGGCGCGACACCGTGCCGACCGTGTACATCCGGCTGCTGTCGCCGTACCAGCCATCGACGATCGACGTGACGTCGATGTTGAGGACGTCGCCGTCGAGCAGCCGCCGGTCGCCGGGAATGCCATGGCAGACGACGTGGTTGATCGAGATGCAGCAGGATTTCGGATAGCCGCGATAGTTGAGGGTCGCCGGAATGGCGCCGCGCTCGAGGGTGAACTCGTGGATGATCCGGTCGAGCGTGTCGGTGCTGACGCCGACCTGAACATGCGGGGTGATCATGTCGAGGGTTTCGGCAGCCAGTCGCCCGGCCGCCCGCATGCCTTCGAAATCTGCCGGCGAGTGGATGATGATCCGACGCCCGTCCGTCTCGCCGTCCATGTCTGGCACCTTTCCTGGGACCTGCTGCCTATGCACCGGTCATGCCGCGGCCGCGCAACCGAGGCTGCGACCGTCAACGCACAGGACTGTCATATGGTGCGCGGCAATACGCAACCACGCCCGGCGGCGAGCAGTCGACCGACCAGGCAGGATCCGGCAGCTCAGCCCTTCTGGTAACGGCCCCGGCCATGCGCGTGACCGTGCCCGGTCACCCTGCCGACGGCGGCGGCGAAATGCACCCGCGCACCGGTCAGTCGGACCCGCGGGCCATGACCTCCACCGGACCGAACCATGGCCGAACCATGCGCCGCCGCCAGCCGCAGCATCAGCCGGCTGCCTCGGAAGCGGGCGACGTGGCGTCCGAAACGGCCCTGGCGAAGCACCGGAGCAGCCTGGCTGTCGCCGAGCGTGTCGGAGGCAAGCACCAGCGGCATGCGACGGGCCCGCATCATCGGCCGCGCCTCGACCGGCACGCCCTCCTGCTGGAAGCCCTGGTCGAGCAGCTCTGCCATCACCGCGCTGCGCTGCGGGTTGGTGCGCGCGCCCAGCACGATGCCGATCAGACGCACGTTGCCGCGCACCGCCGAGGTCACCAGGTTGCGGCCGGCATCGACGGTGTAGCCGGTCTTGAGGCCGTCGGCGCCCGGGTAGATCTGCAGCATCGGGTCATGGTTCATGACCTCGCGGCCGTGGAACATGAACGCCGGCACGGAGAAGTAGTGGTACTGGTCCGGGAAATCCTGGATCAGGTGACGGGTCAGGGTGGCGAAATCCCGCGCCGTCGAGACCTGCTCCGGATCGGGCAGCCCTGACGCGTTGCGGAAGGTCGTGTTGCTCATGCCGAGCGAGCGCGCCTTCTGGGTCATCATCTGCGCGAAGGCCTGCTCGTCGCCCTGCGCCAGCAGCTCGCCAAGGGCGCACGCGGCATCGTTCGCCGATTTGGTGACGAGCCCAAGGATCGCCTGCTCCACCGTCAGGTAGCTGCCAGGCACCAGGTCGAGCTTGGACGGCTCCATCGAGGCGGCATGGCTGGAGACCGGCACCGCCTGGTCTAGCGAGATCCGGTTGGCTCGGATCGCATCGAACGCAAGATACAGCGTCATCAGCTTGGTCAGGCTGGCGGGATAGCGCTGGAGGTCGGGATTGCCCTGCTGCAGCACCGCGCCGGTGTTGGCGTCCATCACGAAGGTGCTGAGCTGGCCGACATACTGGGCCCGCGCCGAGACCGGAGCCGCGACGACGCCCACCACGGCCATGCCGAACAGCGCGCCCAGGCTCGCAGCCTTCGTCAGTCGCTTCGACCAGCCACGCGTCGGCATTTGGGCACCAGCAAGGGTTGCCGGACCTGAAGCGCCATGATCCTCGAAACGTGGCGCCATCTGCACCCCCTCGCTATCTCTGTCGATACTATTGGCACGTAAATCTTACGTCCAGGTTAATTCCACGAATGCCAACGGCTTGGCACTGATCCTTGGGGGTTGGAGGCAACTCCTGACCGCAACCTCATCAGGCAACGGTCCGTGCTTTTCCGGCAGCTGGGTCTTTCACCGCGCGTCGGAGTTCCAATATGGTGCCAGCATGCGCTCCGACGTTATTTCTACCGGCCCCAGCGCCGGTTTTCGCAAGCTTCGCCAGGTCCCAGCACGTATGAGCGACCCCCACCTCAGCGACAACGACAAGACCAACAATCCCGACCTGCCAAATGTCGGCGTGGTGGTGAAGTCGCGTCCCAAGACGCGCAAGCCTGCCATGTACAAGGTGTTGATGCTGAACGACGATTACACGCCGATGGAGTTCGTCGTGCACGTGCTGGAGCGCTTCTTCCAGAAGTCGCGGGACGAGGCGACGCGCATCATGCTGCACGTCCACAAGCGCGGCGTCGGTGTGTGCGGCGTCTATACCTATGAGGTTGCCGAGACCAAGGTCACCCAGGTGATGGATCTGGCGCGCCAGAACCAGCACCCGCTGCAGTGCACGATCGAAAAGGACTGAGGCGGCCATCGCGCCAGGTTCGGACCGCCCGCTGGCGGGGATGTAAACGCCGGCGCACGCTCCCATCTCCAGTGGCCGGCGAGCCGGCCCTCGAGCGGCCAGCACCCTCCAAATTCTAAACCGGTTTTTTACTGGCCTTCTGTAGATTTACCTCCAAGATGACGAATGGTCGCGAGGCGATGCGCGACGGTGACTCAGCTTGGTTGGCTGCAGTCCGTCTGGTCCGATCGGCGAAGGAGCGTCAACCATGCTATCACGCAACCTGGAACAAACGCTGCACCGTGCCCTTTCCCTCGCGGGTGAGCGCCGGCACGAGTACGCCACCCTCGAGCATCTGCTGCTGGGCCTGGTCGATGACGGGGACGCGGCGACGGTGCTGCGGGCCTGCGGCGTCGACCTCGACAAGCTTCGTGCCGACCTGACCGAGTTCCTCGACAAGGACCTGGCCGGCCTTGCCTCCGACCGCTCCAGCGAGCCGAAGCCGACCGCCGCCTTCCAGCGCGTCGTGCAGCGCGCGGCAATCCACGTGCAATCCTCCGGACGCGACGAGGTGACCGGCGCCAACGTGCTGGTCGCCCTGTTCTCCGAGCGCGAGAGCCACGCCGTGTACTTCCTGCAGCTGCAGGACATGACCCGGCTCGACGCGGTCAACTTCATCAGCCACGGCATCGCCAAGGCGCCGGGCCGCACCTCGTCCCGGCCGACCCAGGGATCCGCCGGCAGCGGCGACACCCCGGAAGGCGAGCGCGAGGAGCGTGGCCGTGGCGGCTCGAAGCAGCAGGACGGGCTGTCGGCCTATTGCGTCAACCTCAACAAGAAGGCGCAGGCCGGCAAGATCGATCCGCTGATCGGGCGCGACCAGGAGATCGAGCGCACCATCCAGATCCTGTGTCGCCGCACCAAGAACAACCCGCTCTATGTCGGTGATCCGGGCGTCGGCAAGACCGCGATCGCCGAGGGCCTCGCCAAGCGCATCGTCGAGGGCGACGTACCCGAGGTGCTGGCCAAGTCGACCATCTACGCGCTCGACATGGGCGCGCTGCTCGCCGGCACCCGCTACCGGGGCGATTTCGAGGAGCGGCTGAAGGCGGTCGTGACCGAACTCGAGGCCAACCCGGGCGGCATCCTGTTCATCGACGAGATCCACACGGTGATCGGTGCCGGCGCGACCTCGGGCGGGGCGATGGATGCGTCGAACCTGCTGAAGCCGGCGCTGGCCCAGGGCACGCTGCGCTGCATCGGCTCGACCACCTACAAGGAGTTCCGCCAGCACTTCGAGAAGGACCGGGCGCTGGTCCGTCGCTTCCAGAAGATCGACGTGAACGAGCCGTCGGTCGAGGATGCGGTCAAGATCCTGCGCGGCCTGAAGGTGAACTACGAGAAGCACCACAAGGTCCGCTACACCGACGAGGCGATCCGCGGCGCCGTCGAGCTGGCGGTGAAGTACATCCACGACCGCAAGCTTCCGGACAAGGCGATCGACGTCATCGACGAGGTCGGCGCGTCGCGTATGCTCCAGCCGGAGGAGAAGCGCCGCAAGGTCGTGACGCTCCGCGACGTCGAGGAGATGGTCGCCAAGATCGCCCGCATCCCGCCCAAGAGCGTGTCCGCGGACGACAAGGAGACGCTGCGGTCGCTCGAGCGTGACCTGAAGTCGATGGTGTTCGGCCAGGACCGCGCGATCGAGGCGTTGTCGGCGGCGATCAAGCTGTCCCGTGCCGGCCTGCGCGACAGCGAGAAGCCGATCGGCAACTACCTGTTCTCGGGCCCGACCGGCGTCGGCAAGACCGAGGTGGCCAAGCAGCTCGCCAGCACGCTGGGCATCGAGCTGATCCGCTTCGACATGAGCGAGTACATGGAGCGGCACTCGATCTCGCGGCTGATCGGCGCCCCGCCGGGTTATGTCGGCTTCGACCAGGGCGGCCTGCTGACCGACAGCATCGACCAGCATCCGCACGCGGTGCTGCTGCTCGACGAGATCGAGAAGGCGCACCAGGACCTCTACAACATCCTGCTGCAGGTCATGGATCACGGGAAGCTCACCGACCACAACGGCAAGACGGTCGATTTCCGCAACGTCATCCTGATCATGACGACCAACGCGGGTGCGGCCGACCTGACGCGCGAGGCGATCGGCTTCGGCCGTGACAACCGTGCCGGCGAGGACGAGGAGGCGATCAAGCGCATCTTCACGCCCGAGTTCCGCAACCGCCTCGACGCGATCATACCGTTCGCCGGCCTCACGCCGGAGATCGTCGGGCGCGTGGTGGAGAAGTTCGTGCTCCAGCTCGAGGCGCAGCTCGCCGACCGCAACGTCACCATCGAGGTGTCGTCCTCGGCCAAGGAGTGGCTGGCGGAGCGTGGCTACGACCGTCTGTATGGTGCGCGCCCCCTCGCTCGCGTCATCCAGGAGCACATCAAGAAGCCGCTCGCCGAGGAGCTGCTGTTCGGCAAGCTGGTGCATGGCGGTGCGGTCAATGTCAGCCTGAAGGACGGCAAACTGGCCTTCGACTATATCGGGAATTCGGCCCCCGCGCCGAAGCCCGACGACGAGGAGGATGGCGACGGAGACGGCAGCGGTTCGGAGCGCGAATCCGAAGCCGCGCAGTAGCACCGGATCACGATCGAGAGGCGGGGACCTTCACGGGTCCCCGCCTTTTCTGCATTTCGAAGCCTGGCGGTAATCCCGGTGACTGCCCCGTTCCGGAACGCCTGCTCCAGCAGCCGTCGCGTGGCCGTTTACAAGTTCGGGTTGTCCAGGACGTAGAACAGCCCGCCCGCCAGCAGCATCGTCACCGGCAGCGTGAACAGCCAGGCGAGCCCGATCCGCACCAGCATGGAGCGCTGCACCCCCTGGCCGCCGGCGATCATCGTCCCGGCGATGCCCGAGGTGATGATGTGGGTGGTGCTGACCGGCAGCCCGGTAAAGCCTGCGGTGCCGATCAGCACGGCCCCGACCAGCTCGGCACTGGCGCCCTGCCCCGGTGTCATATGCTGCTTGCCGAGCCGCTCGCCCAGCGTCTGCACGACGCGCTTGTAGCCGACCATCGTCCCGATCCCGAGGCACAGCGCGCTCAGCACCCGCACCCAGACCGGCGCGAAATGCACCGGCGGCCCCAGCTTCTTGCCGAGATCCTTGGCACGCGCCTTGTCGGCAGCGGACAGCCTGGGCGTCTCGCCAACGTGCTTCAGCTCGCTCAGCACCTGGTAGATGTCGCCGCGCAGGCGGGATTTCGTCGCCTGGGTTCCGCCCTGCGACGGCGCGGACGCGGCGATCTTCGGCGCCGACGGCCCGAAATTCTGCAGCTCGGTCGCCGCGGCAACGCCCTGGTCCTTGCGATCGTCACCGTACTGCCGGATCAGCGGGATCGCGGCGGCCGCGTTCTGGCTGAGTTCGGCCAGTTGCGTCGGCGCGTTCGGGTTCAGCGCGAAGGTCGCCGGCATCAAGCCGATGATCGTCAGCATGATCAGGCCGATGCTCTTCTGGCCGTCGTTGGTGCCGTGCGAGAAGCTCACGCCGGTGCAGGTCAGCACCAGCAGGCCCCGCAGCCACCAGACCGGGGGCTCGCCCTCCTTCGGCGGCTCGAACAGGCTGCCCTTGCGGACCACCAGCCGCAGCAGCGCATACAGCCCGCCGGCACCGATCAGCCCGAGCACCGGCGAGATCGCCAACGCCTCCAGCACCTTGATGATCTGTGTCCAATCCACGCCCTGGCCGAGGGCGCGCGACTGCATCAGCGCGTCGCTCGCCGCCACGCCGATCAGCGCGCCGATGATGCAATGCGAGCTGCTGTTGGGGATGCCGAAGAACCAGGTCAGCACGTTCCAGAGCAGCGCCGAGGCGAACAGCGACACCAGCATCGGCACCGCAGGCGCACCGTTCGGCGGCGTCAGCACATCGGGCGGCAGGATCTCGACGAGCGCATAGGCGACCGCGATGCCGCCGACCAGCACGCCGACGAAGTTCATGATGCCCGACAGGATCACCGCCGGGATCGGCTTCAGCGTGTTGGTATAGATGACCGTGGCGACGGCGTTGGACGTATCGTGGAAGCCGTTGGTCGCCTCGAAGGCCAGCACCAGCACGAAGCAGAACACCAGCATCGCGATGACGATGCCGGAGGCGGGGTCGAAATGGGCGAGCATGCGGCGTCCTCTCCAGAGCACCGGTCAACGCCCGTTCAGAACCCCCGCCGCATGACGCCCGTGTGAAATTACAACAGCCGGCCTGATCAGGTCTCGGCCTCGAGCTGCTTCCTTGCCTTCTGCAGCTTCGCCTTGTCCTCGGCGTCGAGGGTCGGCACCGGGAGTGGAAGCTTCTCCAGCGCCTGGATCATCGCCTCCACCACGATCAGCCGGGCGTACCACTTGTTGTCGCCCGGCACGACCATCCAGGGCGCGTCCGGCGTGGCAGTGGCGGCGATCGCATCCTCGTAGGCGGTCTGGTACTGGTCCCAGTAGCCGCGCTCGGCGAGGTCGCTGGCACTGAACTTCCAGTGCTTGTCGGGGTCGTCCAACCGGGCCAGGAAGCGCTTGCGCTGCTCCTCCTTCGAGATGTGGAGGAAGAACTTCAGCACGATCGTGCCCTGGCGGCCGAGATAGGCCTCGAAGTTGCGGATGTCGCGGTAGCGGTGCTTCCAGAATTTATGCGCCCGCACCTCGTCCGGCAGGTTCTCGTGGTCGAGCGCCTCGGAATGCACGCGGGTGACCAGCACCTCCTCGTAGTGGCTGCGGTTGAAGATGCCGATATGGCCCCGCATCGGCACCGCCTGGTGCACGCGCCACAGGAAGTCGTGCGAGAGCTCCACCGGCCCCGGCTGCTTGAACGACGTCACCGACACGCCCTGCGGGTTGATGCCCGACATGACGTGCTTGATGGTCCCGTCCTTGCCGCCGGCATCCTTGGCCTGGAACACCGCCAGCAACGCCCAGCGCCCGTTCGCGAACAGCGCCTCCTGCAGCTTCGACAGCCGCTCGACGCCCTCCTGCAGCAGCAGCTTGCCCTCGTCCTCGTCGATCGCGATTCCGCCGGTGTCGGACGGGGGGTGGTCGGCGAGGCTGAAGCCCTTGGGCGAGGTGATGCGGTAGCGTTTCAGCAGCGCCTTGCGTTGCTCGGCATGCACGGACGTCAGCCCTCCCGCTTCACCGCAAGAGCTGCCGGCGCCTGGCTCAGCGGCATCATCTCGATCCGGTTGATGTTCACCCGCCGCGGCAGGCCGATCACCCAGGCGATGGTCTCGGCGATGTCTTCGGGCAGCAGCGGGTCGGCGCCCTTGTAGATCGCCGCGGCCTTCTCGTCGTCGCCGAAGCGGACGTTGCTGAACTCGCTGCCGCCGACCAGGCCGGGCTCGATGTTGGTGACGCGCACGCCGGTGCCGATCAGGTCGGCTTTCAGGTTGAGCACGAACTGGGCGACGAACGCCTTGGTGGCGCCATACACGTTGCCGCCGGGATACGGATAGGTGCCGGCGACGCTGCCGATGGTCACCACGTGGCCGCTGTTGCGCGCGACCATCCCGGGCAGCAGTGCCCGCACCGGTCCGAGCATGCCGCCGACGTTGGTGGCGACCATGCGGTCCCAGTCCTCGAGCGCATTCTGCCAGGCGGGGCCCAGCCCCAATGCGAGGCCGGCATTGGCCACCAGCACGTCGATGTCGCGCCACTCCGGCGGCAGGCTTCCCGGCAGGTCGGCCACCGCACGGTGATCGGTGACGTCGAGCTGCACGGGCAGCAGGTTGGGGCCGAGCTGTGCGGCAAGGCTGTCGAGCCGTTCACGACGGCGGCCGGTGGCGATCACCCGGTGCCCGTCACCGACCAGGCGTTCCGCGGTGGAGCGGCCGAACCCGGCGGTGGCGCCGGTGATGAAGACGGTAAGGCTCATGGTATCTCCAGATCTGCTGGCGGGTCGGTGACTTCCGGTTCGGCAACGCAAAAGCGCGCCGTCAGCTCCGCCTGGCTGGCGAGACGGCGACCGTCCGGGCCGAACAGCCGGAGGTCGCGCCAGGCCGGCGCCGGCAGCAGTTCGGCCGCCCGCTTGAGTGCCGCCTGCTCGGTGCCGAAATGCTCCTGGCGGTCGACCGGCCGGCCCCTGATGGCCCACTCCTGGCCCGGTGGAAGCGGGATCCCCGGCACCGGGCTATCGAGATAGGCGAGGGTGAACGGCATCGGGCACCTGGCTCTGCCTTGGCCTACGCGGAAGGCGGGGGAATGGGAGCAGCTTCATCTCTGACGGGGGTTTGCGCAACCACCCGGCGTCTTGCACCGGAGACGGGTTTGGCCACATCTCAGCATGATGTTCTCCCTCCTGCCTGACCCCGATGCCAGCCTGACCGGGCACCTGCTGATCGCCATGCCGTCGCTGACCGACCGCAATTTCGCGCAGACCGTCATCTTTCTCTGCGCGCACTCGCCGCAGGATGGCGCCATGGGGCTGGTGGTGAATCGGCGGCTGGCAGAGCCAGGCTTCGACGACCTGCTGGCCCAGCTCGAGATCGAGCCCGCACCGCCGCGACGCCGGATTGCGCTATGTTCCGGCGGCCCGATGGAAAGCTCGCGCGGCTTCGTGCTGCACAGCAGCGACTGGAGCGGCGACGGCAGCCTGACGGTCGATGACGGCATCGTGCTGACCGCAAGCCTCGACGTGCTCCGCGAGATCGCCGACGGCCAGGGTCCTTCGAAGGCGTTGCTGGCGCTCGGCCATGCGAGTTGGGGGCCGGGCCAGCTGGAGAGCGAGATCCGGGAGAATGCCTGGCTGCCGTCGGCGTCCAGCGACGCGATCGTGTTCGGCACCGACCATGACCGCAAGTGGCGCCGGGCGATGGCGGTGCTGGGTGTGGACCCGCTGCGCTTGGTGGATGGCGTCGGGCACGCCTGACACAAGCGCTTGAGGTGACGCTCCGGGGCCGCCCTGGGGGCTGAACCGGCTGCCTGGTTGCCCGTTGATCGGGCAGACGCTGCCTGGAAAGGCGGCGTCAGGAGAACCAGCATGAACACGAAAACCTTCTCGACGCTGTGCCTCGCGGGCGCGATGACGATTGCCCTCGGTGGGGTTGCGATGGCCCAGGCTGCCGGCGGTGCGGCTGCCGGCGGTGCCGGTGGCGGCGCGGCTGGTGGTGCTGCCGGCGGCGGCGCAATGGGCGGCGGCGCAATGGGCGGTGCTGCGGGGATGGGCGCAGGTGGGGCCGGGGCCGGCTCGCCCGGGTCGAACGCGATGAGCGGGCCGTCGGGTGGCGCGATGGGGTCGCCGGCCGGTGGCATGAGCGGTCCGAATGCCGGCGGCATGAGCGGGTCCGGGATGAACGCTCCGGGCGCCACCGGCATGAACGGGGCCGGCATGAGCAACTCCGGCGCAACCGGCGTCGGCAGCGCCGCGGGCGCGGGCGGCGCCATGTCGGCGGCGCCCGGCACAGGTACATCCGCCCCGAAGTAGGGCGACCCGGCCCGGTCGCCGGTGCGGCCGGGCCTTCTGCATCCTCGCGGTCAGGCTACCAGAAGAAGCCCGGCACGCTGACCAGCGGCGCCTCGCCGGCGGCACCGGCCTCCTGTTCCGCAAGCTGTGTGTTGTTTCCGATCAGCTCGCCGTGGATGCCGCCGAGCACCCAACACGACGCGATGCCGGCAGCGCGGGCGCCGGCGATGTCGGTTGCGAGGCTGTCGCCAACTGCCAGGATGCGATCGTCCGGCAGGCCTAGCATTCGGCGCACGGGGTTGTAGATCTCGGCATACGGCTTGCCGATCTGGCGCACCTCGCCGCCGTACTGCACATAGAAGCGCGCCAGCATCCCGGCACAGATCAAACGCTGGCCGCCGCGAACGACCTCGAGATCGGGATTGGCGCACACCATCCGCAGGCCGAGATCGGCGCATTCCCGGAGCGCCGGCAGATACGGCTCGATCGCCGTCTCGCCCTGGTCGTCGTCCGGCCCGGTATTGATGACGAAATCCGCGTCCGCCGGGCTGCCGACCCGCTCCAGATCCACATCCTCGAAGATGCTGTGGTCCTTGGCGGGCCCCAGGTGCCACACGCGACGGCCGAGGCTCGCGAACCACGGATCGGTGCGCTCGATCAGGGCGGTGCGGGTGGCCTCGCCGCTGGTCAGGATGCCGTCATAGGCGTCGTCGGGGATGCCGATGCGACGCAGCGTGACCTGCGCGGAATAGGACCGGCGCGGCGCATTCGAGAGCAGCACCACACGCTTGCCGGCCTGGCGCAGCCGAGCGAGGCAGTCGATCGCGCCGGGATAGGGTGCCACGCCGTCATGCACGACGCCCCAGAGATCGACGATGAAGCCGTCGAACCTGTCGGCCAGCGGACCGAAGCCGTCCAGATGCTGCATCAGCGTTCCCCTGCGATATGTACCACGCTCCGGCCCGCCGCCCGTGCGTCGCCGATCGAGCTCCAGCCGCCCGCCTGCAACGCCTGGCGCAGCTCCCGCTTGAGCCGTCCCAGCAGCGCCGGACCTTCATAGGCGAACGCGGTGTAGAGCTGCACCAGGTCTGCGCCCGCCTGCAGCTTTTCCAGGATGTCGCTTCCGGTCTCGATGCCGCCGCAGCCGATCAGGGTGAGCCTCCCGGCGGACAATCGTGCCACCTCCGCCAGCATCGCCGTGCTGCGCGGCTTGAGCGGCCGGCCGGACAGCCCGCCGGCTTCCCGGATGTGCGGTCCGTGCAGCCCGGGCGGGCGTGCGAGCAGCGTGTTGGAGACGATCAGCCCGTCGAGCCCCGCCTGCACCACGATCTCGACGATCCCGGGCAGGCTCTCGTCGGCAAGATCGGGCGCCAGCTTGACCAGCACCGGCGGCCGCGCGGGTGCGGCACTCACGATCGCGTCGAGCAGCTCGCGGAGCCGGTCGGCCTGCTGCAGGTCGCGCAGGCCGGGGGTGTTCGGCGAGGACAGGTTGATCACCAGGTAGTCGGCATGCGGCGCCAGCGTGCGCACCAGGTGGGCGTAATCGCGCAGCGGATCCGCACCCTCCTTGTTGATGCCGACATTGGCCCCGAACGGAAAGCCCGGCCCGGACCCGGCCCGCAACCGCCTGGCGCGCTCCAGGAATTGGTCCAGCCCCTGGTTGTTGAAGCCCATCCGGTTGATCACCGCACCGTCCTCGGGCAGCCGGAACAGCCGCGGCCGCGGATTGCCGGATTGCGGACGCGGCGTGACGGTGCCGGCCTCGACGAAGCCGAAGCCCAGCCGTCCGAGCTGGCGGACCACGCGGGCATCCTTGTCGAACCCGGCGGCTAAACCGATCGGGTTGGCGAACCGCCGTCCGAGCGCCTCGACCGCCAGGCCGTCATCGTCCGCGGATGCGGCCCAGCCGGCCACGCGAGCCACCAGCGGCACCGACAGCGCGCCGATCGCCAGCCGGTGCGCGCGCTCCGGACCGAGGCGGCGGGACAGCTTCAGGGGGAGGGTCAGGGTGCTGGATCGCAGGGTCATGCTGCCTGCGTGCTTGCCAGCCCGCGGCGGGCGCGGCAATCCTCCGCCGATGTGGAACGAGCCCTATCTCGAGACGTGCTGCCGGTCGGCGCTGCACCGGCTCAGCCTGTGCGACGAGACCGGCCGGCCGGACGGCTCCGTCGCCGAACTCAAGGACGCGCGCTGCCTGGAGCGGCTCGAGCAGCTCGGGCTCGCCAGCCACGCCGGCGCGCGGTTCCGGCTGACCGAGGCGGGTGTCGCGCGGCACAATCGGGAGATCATGAAGCTCGGCGCATGAAGCACGAGGACATCTGGCGGGCGCTCGACACGCTGGCGGCCGAGAAGGGCTTGTCACCGTCGGGGCTGGCGCGCGCGGCCGGGCTCGATCCGACCACCTTCAACCGCTCCAAGCGTGTCGGCCGGACCGGGCTGCGCTGGCCCAGCACCGAAAGCCTGTCACGCGTCCTGGCGGCGACCGGTGCCAGCCTGGAAAGCTTCACCGCCCTGGTCGGGGGCGCGCGCGCACTGACTGCCGGCCGAAGCCACCGGGCGCACCACCTGCCGCTGCTGGCGCTGTCGCAGCTGGAGGCGGACGGGCTGTTCGACGAGCACGGCCATCCGAGCGGCCGCGGCTGGGAGGAGACCGAGGTGCCGCAGCCCGGCGATCCACACTCCTACGCGGTGCGCGTCGACGGTGGCCGCCTGGAGCCGGTGTTCCGGGAGGGCGGCACGCTGATCGTCTCTCCGGCCGTGCCGATCCGGCCCGGCGACCGGGTGCTGCTGCGGATATCTGCCAAGGCGGGCGCAACCGGACCTGCCGGGGTGTTCGTGGCGCGCGAGCGGGCCGGCACCCGCTTCGACTTCGAGACGCTCGATGCGGCGCACGGCCGCTTGAGCATCGACACCGGGCAGCTCGAGTGGCTGCACCGGATCATCTGGGCGAGCTCCTGAACCCTGCCGCGTCAGACGGTCTCGCGTTCCAGCCCCATCCGCACGCTGCGGGTTTCCGGACCGAGTGACGCCATGACGGCGACGCCGATCGCCACGATGCCGATCACACTGGCCAGCGCCCACCGGATGTCGCTGCCGGCCAGGCTTGCCAGCCACACCTGGATGTTGGCGTTCGGCGAGGCGAACAGGTTGCCGAGCTGGTACACCGCCCCCGGGAAGGTCGCACGGATCGCGGACGGCGAGATCTCGTTCAGGTAGGCCGGGATCACCCCCCAGGCGCCCTGCACCGCGAACTGGATCAGGAAGCCGCCGAACGCGAGCAGCACCACGCTGTGCGAGAACGCCCAGAGCGGGATCACCGGCACGGCCACCGCGGCTGCGAGCCCGAGCGCCCAGCGCCGGCCGATCATCTGGCTCAGGGTGCCGACGATCAGCCCGCCGGCGATCGCGCCGACATTGTAGATCACCATCATGGTGACGATGGTCGGGTGGCCGAAATGGTGGAAGCGGCCGAGGAACACGCTCGGATACAGGTCCTGCGAGCCGTGCGAGAAGAACAGCATCATGGTCATCAGCACGATGGCGTAGATGCTAAGCGTGAGGTTCTGCCGCAGCACCGACAGCAACGGCGTGCGCGCCGCACCCCCGGCGATCTGCACCCATTCCGGGCTCTCCGGCACCGCGCGTCGGATATACAGCACCAGCAGCGCCGGAGCCGCGCCGACGATGAACATGCCGCGCCAGCCGATCCAGGGCTCGGCGATGAACAGCAGCGACGCCAGCAGGTAGCCGGTCGGGTAGCCGGTCTGCAGGATGCCGGACACCATGCCGCGCCAGCGCCCGGGGATGCTCTCCATCGCCAGCGACGCGCCGACGCCCCACTCGCCGCCCATCGCCACGCCGTACAGCGCGCGCAGGACCAGGAACACCGTGAAGCTGGGCGCGAACCCCGAGAGCAGCTCGATGGTCGCGTAGCACAGCACGTTGATCATCATGGTCGGGCGTCGGCCGTAGCGGTCTGCAAGGCGGCCGAACAGCACGGCACCGATCACGCGGCAGGCCAGGGTGGCGGTGAGTGCCCAGGCGGTGGAGCCGATGCCGACGCCGAAGCTCTGCGCCACCTGCCCCAGCACGAACACCGTGATGAAGAAATCGAACGAATCCAGCATCCAGCCGAGATAGCAGGCTATCACCACATGGATCGCGGCGCGCGCGTGCGGGTCACTGGATGGAGAAGTACCGGATGCCAAGTCGCCCTCCCGAGCCGATCATTTTCCCATCCATCGCATGACACGGAGCCAGTGCCGAGCCGTCATCCTCGCCCTCTGCCTCGCCGCCCTTGCCGGCTACGTCGACGCACTCGGCTTCCTGCAACTGAAGGGCTTCTTCGTGTCGTTCATGAGCGGCAACTCCACGCGCCTTTCTGTCGGGCTGGCGCAGGATGAGCGCTTGCCGGCGTTGACCGCGGCCGGGCTGATCGGGCTGTTCGTGCTGGGGGTGATCGGCGGGACGCTCCTGGCCGAGCTGCTGAAGCCGCGTCGCCGGCCGTTGCTGGTGCTGGTGGCGGGACTGCTCGGCGCCGGGGGTGTGGCGTCGTCGCTCGGACGGCCGGGTGCGGCGATCGTGCTGACGGTGCTGGCGCTGGGCGCGGTGAACGCGGTGATCCAGAAGGCGGGCGAGATCAGCATCGCCGTCACCTACATGACCGGGACCCTCGTGCGGATGGGCCAGGCGATCGCCCGGGCGTTGCTTGGCGGCCCGAAGCTGGAGTGGGTGCCGTATCTGATGCTGTGGGCAGCACTGGTGGCCGGCGCAGTCGGCGGAGCTGCGGTGTTCCCGCGTCTGGGGCTGCAGGGTCTGTGGGTTGCCGCAGCGTGGTGCGCGGTGCTGGCGGTTTGGGTGCGGGATCGGGAGGGGCGGCTCTAGCTTCGGGGATTGTTCGGGCCGGAACCACGAGGCTGCACGAATGGAGCGACGGTCGCATCGGCAGCGTGTCGACGTCCGGGAGCGACCGCGCCTGCAACCGGGAGCGGATGATCGCCGTGCTGTTCCGGGGGGTTTACTGGCCGAAAGCGGCTATTCCGGTCTCAGGTAAGAGGGTCGGAAAGCGGACATCAGGGCGTGTTATCGGAATGACTGTTCGACGGAGGATAGCCGTGACCCGGGCGTTCATCAGCGGCATGTCGACGATTCGACGGATCCTGTTCTCGATCGCCGTGGTCGTCGCGCTTCTCGCCTTGATCATGGCCATGTCGCTCTGGGCATTCCGCGAAGTACTTTCCCTCCGGCGACTGCCGGACGACGCTCCGTATCGCAGGGGAGTGATGTTCGACGCGGGCGGCCGAACGGGACCCATCGACTTCTTCTCGGCTGGCCACGCGTTCACGATGCCGATCGAGTTCCTGTTCATGTTGAACTACTCGACGTACGATCCCGGCTTCATCGTCTCGCTCACCTATCCAGGTCTGCGGGCCAAGGACGTCGACGACATGCGTTGCCGGAACTACGGCACCTGCGACTTCGCCACGGTGATCGTCGTCGAGGAAGAGGCCGACCGTACTCAGACCGTGACCGACCTGCCGCAACGTTTCGCCAGATACACGAAGATCCCGTTCGGCAACGGACTGGTGCAGGTCGCTTCGACTTCACAGTACCAATGGTATTATCACGCTCCGGAGAACGCGGGAGACCCGCCCGCGATGGTGGCCTGCGCGGAACTCGCGACGGGTCACTCGTGTCGCGTGACCGCTTTTCGCGACGCCATGCAGTTCGAAGTCGAGTTCCCGTTTCGGGACCTTCCGCAGTGGCGTCGTATCGTCGACGAGAGCGTCGGCTTCGTGGTCGCCCATATCGTCCCGCCGACCCCGGAGGACATTGCGGGGCTCCAACGAGAGACTGAGCTGAAGCGCAGAGGTCAATGACCTAGTGCAGATCGATCAGACGTCGTAGGTTTGCGCCATAATCCCGAATAAAACAATCAAGCAACGTAGCATTAATCAAACACTCGATGTTCTCATTAAATGATCTGCATCCATCGATGTCCGCTATGAGGTATGTATTCACCTGATCCTAATGTCAGGAATGAGCGCATAGCAGCCGTATCGACCGAGCCCTCGATATCCGCGTTCCCACCGGATCCTTGCAGGAAACGTCCCGTCAGGACGCAACCGCAGGTCCGGCTCGTTCCCAGCCTCTATTCGACTTCGTCCGGCGCGATGATGAAGGCACCCCCCGGGTTCTGCGCCGCGCCCGCGCCTGTCCCTCGCCAGAACATCGTGTCGGCGAGGCGCTTGACGATCTGCGGCGGCAGCACGGTACGACGGTGGATCTGCTGCACGCGACGACGCACCCGATGCAGGCCGGGCGTATTCAGGGCCGCGTCGAAGCCCGCGTCGGCCATGTCGTCGAGCGCCTCAGGGTCGTGGGTGAACGGCGCCAGCTCCAGCAGGTCGTACAGCACCGCCAGCACACGCAGCGGCTCGGCGACCAGCTCGTCGTAATCGACCAGGATCAGCCGGTGCGCGAACTCGCCGTAATAGGCGTCCTGCAGCGCCTGCCACGCGGCGCCGAACGCGCCGGTTACCGCCATCAACTGCTCGACGCGGTCGAACACCGTGCCCGAATTCGGGATGCCGTGCAGCTTCGAGACCAGGTAGGTGTTGGTCCGGAACAGCCGCTCGAAACTGTCGATGATCCAGACCGGGTCACGTACACACGCAATTACGAAGGCGTCCGGCCGCACATCCGCCAGCACCCGCATATGCGCGCACCAGGCGCGGTTGGTGTCGAACACGACCTGCGGCTGCCGGACCAACGCGGCGTCGCCCGCGTCGTGATAGCTGTCGATCAGGCCGGACAGGATGCCGCGCCGGCGCTCGTCGTCGAACAGGGTCGCGTACTCGCCCGACCCCATCACCGGAAGGATGCGCTCGCACAGCACCGCAAGCGGGCTGCTCATCGAGGCGTGCAGAAGCGGGTTCTGGCGCAACAGGGCGGCAAGAAGTGTGGAGCCGGAACGTGGCAGACCGGCTATAAAGTGGATCGTCCGGTGCATCGCCTGGTCCCCCCGAGCCTTGGTCCGGCCCCTCCGTGAGGACATGCCATGAAACTCAGCGCACGCAATATCCTGGCCGGCCGGATCGTCGCCCTGACCAAGGGCGCCACCACCGCGCATGTCCGGCTCGAGCTTCCGGGCGGGTCGATCGTCACCGCCTCGATCACCAACGAGGCGGTCGACGAGCTCGGCCTGGCGGTGGGCCAGGAGGCGAGTGCGGTGATCAAGTCGTCCGACGTCATGATCGCGGTGGCGTAGGACCATGGGATTGCTCGTCGACGGCCACTGGCAGGACCAGTGGTATGAGACCCGGGACGGCCGCTTCGAGCGCCAGGACAGCCGGTTCCGGAGCTGGGTCACCGCCGATGGCAGCCCCGGCCCCACCGGCGAGGGCGGCTTCAAGGCCGAGCCCGGGCGCTATCACCTGTATGTGTCGCTGGCCTGCCCGTGGGCGCACCGCACGCTGATCATGCGCCGCCTGAAGGGCCTGGAGCCGGCGATCGGCGTGTCGGTGACGCACTGGCTGATGGCCGAGAACGGCTGGACCTTCGAGCCCGGGCCGGGCGTGGTGGCGGACCCGGTGCTGGGTGCACGCTTCCTGCACGAGCTCTACACCGAGGCCGACCCGCACTATACCGGGCGCGTCACCGTGCCGGTGCTGTGGGACCTGGAGCGGCGCACCATCGTCTCCAACGAGAGCGCCGACATCGTGCGGATGCTCAACAGCGCCTTCGATGGCGTGGGGGCGGCACCTGGCGACTACGCGCCGGCAGCCCTGCTCGGCGAGATCGATGCGGTCAACGCGCGCGTCTATGCGACGGTCAATAACGGGGTCTATCGGGCCGGCTTCGCCACCACCCAGGAGGCATACGAGGAGGCCGTGCTGGCGCTGTTCGAAAGCCTGGACTGGCTCGAGGAGCGGCTCGGTGGCCAGCCCTGGCTTGCCGGCGACGTCGCGACCGAGGCCGACATCCGCCTGTTCACGACGCTGATCCGCTTCGATCCGGTCTATCACGGACATTTCAAGTGCAACCTGCGCCGGATCGCGGACTACCCGCACCTCTCCAGACTTGCTCGCACGATCGCCGCCTGGCCGGGTGTTGCGGCCACGATCGACCTCGATCACATCAAACGGCATTATTATCAGAGCCATAAGACCATCAATCCGACCGGTATCGTGCCGCTCGGGCCCCGGCCCGGCCTCCTGGATTCACTGCCGGGCTGATCCACCGGCCGCAGCTCCCGTCGGCCGCATGCACCGATGCGTTAACCTTTAGCGCCTAGACCCGAAGCCGTTCGACATGACGGCGACGGGACGAGCGTGCGCACATCCGGAAAATCGAGTTGCTGGTGGAGGTGTAGCCGCGTGCTGGCGGCGTTGCCCCTGCTTGGCAGCTCGCCCGCCGCAAGCGCCCAGCCCCCGAGCCTGCAGGACATGCAGCTGGCCGGGCGCGTGCTGCATTTCCAGGCGGCCCAGCCTTCCGGGGCGATGGTGGTGGCGATCGCCTACAACGCCGCCGATCCGCAATCGCGTGACGAGGCGGCGGCGGTCCAGGCGCTGCTCGGAACCGGCCTCGGCGTCGACAACCTGATCCTGCAGCCGGTCCTCGTGGAGCAGCGCGAGCTCATCGGTCCCGCTGCCTACGACGCCATCTTCTCGGCCACGGGGGTCGATGCCGGCCTGCTCGGCGCTGCCCTCCGGGTGCGCCACATCCCCTGCCTCACCAGGCAACTGGAGCAGGTCCAGAGCGGCAGCTGCATCGTCGCGATCCGCTCGGCGCCGAGTGTCGGCATCGTCCTCAACACCGCAAACGCCGCAGCCTCGGGTGTGCGCTTCGCAACCGCGTTCCGCATGATGGTGGAAGAACCATGACCTGTCTGTTCCTGCGGCTCCGCGTGAGCGTGCTGGTGTTCCTGGCGGCCATCCTTCTCGACATCCCCCGGGCAGCGCCCCAGGCGATCGACCAGACCGCCCTGGAAACGATGTTCGGCGAGCCGGTCACCACCTCTGCGACCGGCGAGCCGCAGCGGGCGAGCGAGGTGCCGTCCGAGATGACCATCATCACGGCTGCCGACATTGCCCATGCCGGCGTCGACAACATCCCGGACATGCTGCGCTTCGTGCCCGGGGTGGATGTCCGCAGCTATGGGATGCAGGACGCCGCGGTCGGCATCCGCGGCTACAACACGGCGCTCAACCCGCGCGTGCTGGTACTGCTCGATGGCAGGCAGGTGTACCAGGACGGCTACGGCATGACCGTCTGGTCGCTGATCCCGGTGACGATGAACGAGATCCGCCAGATCGAGATCATCAAGGGACCGAACGCCGCGCTGTATGGCTTCAACGCGGTCAGCGGCGTCATCAACATCATCACCTACGACCCGCTGCGCGACAAGGTGAACGCGGCGCGCGTCGATGGCGGCACCCAGAACCGCGCCTCGGGTGAAGTGGCCGGGACCGCGCAGATCGACAATCGGATCGGCATCCGGCTGTCCGCCAAGGGTTATCGATCCACCGAATTCCCTGATCCTCAGCAAACGACGGTCAGCGAGCAGCCACATAGCGGAATGGTCGCCGCGGACGTTCGCCTGCAGGTCGACCCGAATGTGGAGTGGGACCTCTCCGCGTCGATTTCCAGCATCGATGGCGGCTACTACGTCGATACCGGCCTGTTCATTCCGAGCGGGTTCAAGGCCAACAGCCTGCGCAGCCGGCTCTCCGACGACACCGCGATCGGGCTGCTGGAGCTCGACGCCTATCGCAACGAGGACCGCACCTCGCAGAACGGGTTGGGTATCGGCACCGCCTGGAAACAGGATGTCTCGATCATCCGCGCCGACGACCTGCTGAAGCTCGGCCGACACACGCTGCGCGTCGCCGGCGAGTTCCGCGACAACGTGGCGTCCGGACAGCAATCGTTTGGCGGTCGCATCGGCTACACCGATTTCGCCGGGTCGATGATGTGGGAGTGGCGGGTCCTGCCATGGCTGACGCTGACCAATGCCAGCCGCCTGGACGATCTTTCGCTCAGTCACCAGGGCAGGCAGTTCGTGGTCCCGGGCGCGGGCAACCTCTATCACGACACCCACATCCTCGAGCCGAGCTTCAACAGCGGCGTCGTCATGAAGCTCAGCGACTACGATGTCGTGCGACTGAGCAGCGCCCGGGCGGTACAACTGCCGAGCCTGGTCGATCTCGGCTACGTGCTGAATCTGGGCAGCACGGTCGTCGCCGGCAACTCCGGCCTGAAACCGTCGCCGGCGATGAACTACGAGCTCGATTACGATCACGCCCTGCCGTCGCTCGGCGCCACGGTCCGGCTGGCAGTTTTCGCGCAGCACACCGCGAGCAGCATCGGTTCGCCGTTCGGGTCCGGGCTCGTGCAGCTGCCGAACGGCACGGTGGTGTTCGCCGCGCGCAACTTCGGCAGCAGCAGCGAGGCCGGCGGCGAGCTCGGCATCAAGGGCCGCAGCGTCACCGGGTTGCGCTGGGAGCTGAGCTACTCCCTCGCCGCGGTGCATGACGACAGCACGCGCGCCGAACTCCTCGCAGCACCTTCGGTCAGCTACCAGCGGCAGACGCCGACCAGCTCCGTCATCATCGGTGGCGGCTATAGCTGGCGCCGCTTCGACTTCGACGCGCATCTGCGCTGGCAGTCGCATTACGACGATTTCAGGCTCGTCATCGCCGATCTCGCCTTCAAGGAAGTCACGGTTCCGAACTACGTCACGCTCGATACCCGGATCGGCTACCGGGTGACCGACCGGATCGACGTCGCAGTGCTGGCGCAGCAATTGAATCGCCGGAGCATCGTGGAGACCGCCGGCCTGCCGGTCGCGCGGCAGGTCATCGGCAGCTTACAGGTGCGGTTCTGATGCCGGGCAGGCATTCCCCGCAGCCGCGCCCGGCGCCGCCGATCGGACCGCGCCCGTGATCCACCTGCTGGCCGGGCTGTTGCGTGCCCATGATCCGGTATTGTCGGCGCTGGTGGTGCTCGAGGCGCTGCTCGGCAGTGCGGCCGGCGTCGCCCTGCTGGGCCTGCAGTCGCCTGCCGGCAGATGGGCCGTCAGGCGCGCCGTGCTGTTCGGCTGCGCTGTGGCGGCAACCTCGTGGCTGTCGTTCGTCACCGCACTTGCCGGCACCTACCCGAAGCTCAGCCTGGCGGTACCGCTCGACTCGGCACTCCCGGCGGTGGCGATCTCGCTGCTTGCCAGCATCTCGGCCGGCATCATCCAGCAGCGCGGCGCCCGGTCGGCCCGCAACGCGATGCTCGCCGGCTCGCTGCTGGCATGCGGCTTCTCCTGCATGCTGTTCATCGGCATGGCCGGGTTGGTACGCCCGTTCCAGATCGCCTACGACCTGACCGCGGTGCTGATCGTCATGACGCTCGGGGCCGCCCTGTGCGGGTTGGCGCTGCGTGAGATGGGCAACACCGAGCGCCGCCATCGCCGCCTGGTCGCGAGCGGACTGATCGCGATCGCGATCAACATCCTGGCGCTGGGCTCGCTTGCCGCCATCCTGCCGTTCGATGCCTGGCTTGCGACGGTCCTGCAGACCGACGACCTGGCTTCGTCGCCGATCGCCATCATCATTGCCGCCGAGGCGGTGGGCGTGCTGGCGCTGGGCCTGTCCGGCTCGCTGCTCGACAACCGCGTCGCCGCCCGCGGCCGCATGGAGTCCGATCGCTTCCGCCAGCTTGCCGACAGCGCGTTCGAGGGCATCCTGATCCATCGCGACGATCGCATCCTCGACGGCAACAGGAGCCTCGCCGCCCTGCTCGGCGTTCCCCTTGGCGCGTTGCGCGCGAGCCCGATGTCGCGCTTCCTGCTGCCTGACTCCGACCTACGGCTCTGGACGTCGGAGGGTGGCGCCGCCGTCGAGACCGACATCGTGGCTGCCGATGGCAGCATCTGCCCAGTCGAGATCCTGTCGCGCATCATCAGCTACCAGGGTGGCTCGGCGGTGGTGACCGCACTCCGCGACGTGCGCGAGCGGCGCATCTCGGAGGAGCGGATCCGGTTTCTCGCCCATCACGACGTGCTGACCGAATTGCCGAACCGCGCGATGCTGAGCGCCCGGCTGGAGCATGCGCTGCCGCTGGCTGCCCGCTCGGGCGTGCCGCTCGCGGTGCTGTGCCTCGATCTCGACGGCTTCAAGATGGTGAACGATACGCTCGGCCATGCTGCCGGCGACCAGCTTCTCGTCCAGGTGGCGGGCCGGTTGCGACAGACGCTCCGCTCGACCGATTTCGTGGCGCGCCTGGGCGGCGACGAGTTCATCGTGGTGCAGACCACCGGCGGCCATCCGGACGAGCCGGCGGCCCATCTCGCGCGACGCATCGTCGATGGCTTCGTGCCGGGGTTCCGGATCGATGGGACGGACGTCAATGTCGGTGTCAGCATCGGCATTGCGGTATTTCCCGATGACGGCGCCGACGCCGCGTCGCTGATGAAGAATGCCGACATCGCCCTGTATCATGCCAAGGAGCACGCCCGCGGCTGGTTCTGCCAGTTCAGGATCGGCATCGACCAGGCGCTGCACGAACGTCGGCAGATGGAGCAGGATCTCCGGACCGCGTTGCAGAACAACGAGTTCACGCTCAGTTTCCAACCGGTCTTCGGCAGCGACCTGGCGGTGATCGCGTTCGAGGCGCTGCTGCGCTGGACGCATCCGACGCAGGGGCCGATCTCGCCTGCCCGGTTCATCCCGGTCGCGGAAGCCTCCGGGCTGATCATTCCGCTCGGCGAATGGGTCATGCGGACCGCGTGCAGCGAGGCGATGTCCTGGAAGCAGCCCTGCCGGATCGCCGTGAACCTGTCGCCGGCGCAGTTCGTCCTGGGCGACCTGCAGGCGACCGTCACCGCCATGCTCGCCGAGACCGGGCTTGCCCCGCATCGCCTGGAACTCGAGATCACCGAGGGTGTGCTGATGGACAACAACGAGAGTGCGATGCACGCGTTGTCGGATCTGCGTGCACTCGGCGTGAGGCTGGCACTCGATGATTTCGGGACCGGCTTTTCCAGCCTGTCCTATCTGCAGCGCTTCTCGTTCGACACCCTCAAGATCGACCGCTCGTTCGTCCAGCGACTGGAATCAAGCGTGGACACGCGTGCCATCGTCAACGCCATCATCTCCATGAGCCGCGAGCTCGGGATCGCCGTGACCGCCGAGGGCGTGGAGACACAGGCGCAGTTCGATCTGCTGGCGGCGCAAGGCTGCGACGCATTCCAGGGCTTCCTGCTCGGCTTCCCGATGGCACAGAACACCGTGGCGCCGTTCCTGCTGCGGCGCCTCATGGCCGAGCGGGACGCGGCGTAGCGATTGGCGCTACCGGCGGTTCACCGACACGGCGAGGATGATGATGGCGCCCTTGATGATCTCCTGGATGGTCGTGGAGAAGCCCATCACCAGCAGCCCGAAGCCGATCACGCCGATGAATATGGCGCCGACCACCGAACCCAGAATGGTGCCGTAGCCGCCGAACAGGCTGGTGCCGCCGATGATCACCGCGGCGATCACGTCGAGCTCCAGCCCGACGCCCATGTTCGGGTTGCCGGCGCCGCTACGGGCCGCCAGCATCATGCCGGCCAGCGACGCGGACATGCTGCACAGCACGAAGCTCCACACCTTGATCCGCCCGACCCCGATGCCGGTGAAGCTGGCCGCGATCGCATTGCCGCCACAGGCGAACACCCGCCGCCCGAACAGCGAGAAATGCAGCAGGAAGACGCCGATCAGCACGGTGACGACGGTCCACCAGATCGGCATCGGCACGCCGGCGATCTGGCCGTTCCAGAATGTCGTGCTGAGCAGGTCATCGACGATCGGCACCGGCATGGTGTCGGTCAGCGTCATCGCCCCGCCTGAAAACACGCTCAGCATGCCGAGCGTGACCAGGAAGGAGGGGATCCGCAGCCGCGTCACCAGCAGCCCGTTGACCGCGCCGATCACCGCTCCCATCAGCAGCGTCAGCAGCGCCGCTGCCCAGGCCGGGACGTTCGCCTGCGCCAGCATCGCCACGATCATGCCCGAGAAGCTGGCGACCGAGCCCACCGACAGGTCGATCTCGCCCGACACGATGACGAAGGTCATGCCAACCGCGATCACCGAGACGATGGCGGTGATGCGCAGGATCGCCCCCGCCGTCGCCATGGAGGCGAAGTTCGGCGCCACGATCAGGAAGAACAGCGTGACGAAGCCGAAAATCACGTAGGTGACGTGGTCGGCGAGCAGCCTGCGGATGGCCTGGCCGGCGGATGGGGTGCGCTGCAGGGCGGTGGTGGTCATGCGAAAGTCCTTGTCTTGGCGGCGCTGACCTCGGTCTGCAGCAGGGCGCGCAGGGTCGGCTCGTCGACCTGGTCCGGAGCGGTGCCGACGATGCGGCCATCGACCATGACCAGGATGCGGTCGGCGGTGGTGACGAGCTCGTCGAGCTCCGAGGAGACCAGCACCACGCCGATCCCGGCCGCGGCGGTGCTGCGGATCAGCGCCCGCATCTCCGCCTTGGCGTTGACGTCGACGCCGGAGGTCGGCTCGTCGAGCAGCAGCAGGCGCGGCGAGCGGGCCAGCCATTTGCCGAACACAATCTTCTGCTGGTTGCCGCCGCTGAGCTGCTGCGCCGGCTGCCGCGGGCCGGTGGCGGCGATGTTGAGAGCCAGCCGGAAGCGCTCGAACAGGCGGTCGAGCCGAGCGGTGGGGGCGATCGGCACCAACCGCCCGAGCCTCAACCGGTCGAGGCTCGGCAGCGCGATGTTGTCGGCCAGGCTGTGCTTGACCACCAGCCCCTCGAGCCGGCGATCCTCCGGCACCAGCGCGATGCCGGCGTCGAGTGCCGCGCGCGTCCGGCCGGTCGCCATCACCGCGCCGTCGATGCGCACGGTCCCCCGGCAATCCGGCAGCAGCCCGAACAGCGCCTTCAGCAGGGTCGAACGTCCGCTGCCGACGAGCCCGGCGATGCCGACGATCTCGCCCGCAGCCACCGACAGCGACACGTCCCGCAGCTTCCCCCGGGTCGCCAGCGCCTGCACCTCGAGCACCGGCGTTCCGCTCACGGGCCGTGCGGCGACGGCGATCGGCACCTCCGGCATGGCCGCCACCGGGGCAGCGCGCGACATCATCGAGGCAATCTCGGCCACCGACGTCGCACCAGGCTGCAGCGGCCCGATCATCCGGCCGTCCTTGATGATGCTGAGCCGGTCGGCGATCGCGAAGATCTCGGCCATCCGGTGGCTGATATAGATGATGCCGATGCCGCGCTGCTTCAGGCTGGCGATCAGCGCGAACAGCGCCGTCTCCTCGTGCATCGTCAGCGACGAGGTCGGCTCGTCCATGATCAGCACGCGGGCGCCACGCGACAGCGCCTTCAGGATCTCGACCATCTGGCGCTGCGCGAAGCCGAGCGACCGCACCTCCGCACCCGCCGACAGCTCGAAGCCGAGCGACGCGATCAGCCGCTCGGTGTCGCGGCGCATCGCCCGCTGGTCGACCCACAGCCGCGCGACCTGCGGCTCGTGGCCGAGGAACACGTTCTCGGCCACGGTGCCGTTCGGGATCAGGCTGAGCTCCTGGAAGATCATCGCGATCCCGCGCGACAGGTGATCGCTCACCGATTGGCCGCCGATCGGCTCGCCCTGCAGCACCACCTCGCCCGCATCGGCCTGGTGGATCCCCATCAGGATCTTCATCAGCGTCGACTTGCCGGCGCCGTTTTCGCCGAGCAGCGCATGCACCTCACCGGCGTGCAGCTCGAAATCGACGTCGTAGAGAACCCTGTTGGCACCGAAGCTCTTGCTGATCCGGGCAAGGCTGACCAATGGCGCCCCTGCCCCGGACGCCGCCGTTCCGGGTACGGCGCCCATCGAACTGTCCGCCATGCAGCCTAGCCCTCGGTCCGGCCCACCGGCGCGCCTAGAAGCACTGGCCCTTGCAGACCTTGACCAGCGACGCCGGCGGCTCCTCCTTGGTGACGTCCTTGAGCGCGCTGAGCAGGTTCAGCTTGGTGACCTGCAGCGTCGGCACCTCGATATAGGGAGCCACCTTCAATCCGAGCAAGGCATACGCGGCAGACTTCGCCTCGGCCACGCCCTGGTCGTACGGCCGCTGCGAGCCGATTGCGGAGATCTCGCCGCGCGCCACGTAATAGGCGCTGTCGGTGGCGAGGTCGTTGGTGGTGACGACGATGTTGCGCCCGAGAGTTTTTGCCGCCGCGACGACCTGTTCCGCCGGCGTATCCCAGGCCACGAAAATACCCTTGAGGTTGGGGTGCGCCGTCATCATCGCGGTCGCGACGCCATAGGCCTTTTCCGGAGTGGCGAACGTGGATGTCTCGACGAGCTTCACGTCGGGCAGCTGCTCCAGCGCCTTCAGCATGCCGACCTTGCGCGCGGCCACGGAATAATAATAGTCGTACACCAGCGTGATGAAGCCGATCTCGCCCTTGTTGCCGATGCGGCTCGCGAGCTCCCGGGTGGCGAACATCGCGTTGCTCTGGTTGTCGGACGCCGTGACCGAGACGTAGTCCTTGCCCGGCGTCATATCGACCGCGACGTTATCCATGAACACCAGCTTGATGCCGGCGGCGGCGGCCTTCTTGTATGCGGCAGATTCGCCGAGCGGGTCGAGCGGCACGGAGAAGATCACGTCCGGCTTGCGCGCGATGACCTCCTCGAGGTCGCTGATCTGCTTGCCAGGCAGGAATTTCGCGTTCGTCGTGGCGACGACATTGATCCCGAAACCGGCCAACGTCTGGGTGATGCCCTTCACCTGCAGCATCGGCCAACCGGCATCCATCGTCTGCATGACGATGCCCGCGGTGTAATGGCCGGCCTTGAGCTTGGCGATCTGATCAGGGGTGAAGGTCAGCGAGTCCGGCGAGGAAGCCGGCGCGCCCTGCGGATATCCCGGCACTTTCTGGCCGAACGGCGAGAGCGGCGGCGGCTGCATCAGCGCCTTTGCCGCCGGCGGGATATTATCGGGCCAGGAATAATTGTCTGCCGCGTTTGCAGTCGCTGCTGTCGCCAGCAGGCCTGCGCAGAACAGCCCCGAAAGGCCGGCTCGATTGATGATGCTCATGACGTTCCCGATCGTTTCTGGTTTTTATGAAATCGAAGCCTAAAGAGGGTCTTGTCGCCGCGCCATGCTTTTCATGCGGCCCTGTCACTCACCGGCTCTGCTGGCCTTGGTCGATACCGGCACCGGCCCGTTCTGCCGGAAGGCGTGCCAGGCCAGGATACTGTCGGCCAGGAACGCCAGCAGCGAGCCGATCGTGCAGCCGAGCGCCAGCCCGAACAGGCCGATCAGCCACTGCGCGACGTTCGAGCCCTTCACGTCGCCGAGGAAAAGTATGAACACCGAGCCGCAGGTCGCCGCCCCGCCGCATGCCCCGAGCACGATCGACAGGTCGAGCGCGAACACGCGGTTGGCTAGGCGTTTCATGTGCCAGTGCAGTCTCGCCGCCTCGTCCGGCTGCACCTGGCCCTCGAGCAGCTCGGCCAGTCGCCCCGCATGATCCCGCACCCTGGCGAGCCTGGTGTTGAACAGGGCGAGCAGCGTGCCGATGCCGTTGAGCAGGAAGATCGGCGTGAGCGCGGTCTGGACGATGTGGGCGGCGGCACCCGCGGGATCGTCCGAAAGCATGCCAAGACCGGAGAGAGCCATGTGCGGTTCCACGTTGCGGCGGCGCCGGAGCAGCCGGCCGCCAAGACATCACATGAGTGAGGTCGCCGCGCCAGGGGGCGACTGGTCCGGCGTTGACGACCGGGGAGGATGCGCGCTCAGACTTGCCGCAAAAGAGCACGAGGGACGATCCATGAAAGCCATCCTCTATGACGCGCCGCGCTCGTTCAGCTATCGCGACATGCCGGAGCCCACGATCGATGACGACGAGGTGCTGATCCGTGTCCGGGCCTGCGGCGTGTGCGGCACCGACCTGCATATCCACGAGGGCGAGTTCGGTCCGCGCTTTCCGCTTGTCCCGGGACACGAGTTCGCCGGCGAGATCGCCGCGGTCGGTGCCCGCGCCGGGACTTGGCGCACCGGTGACCGCGTGGTGGCGAACTGCAACCGTGCCTGCGGGCACTGCTTCTTCTGCCGTCGCGGGGAAGCGCTGCATTGCGAAACCCTTAAGGCGTACGGCATCCAGATGGATGGCGGCTTCGCGGAATACCTCAAGGTGAAAGCGGCCGACGTCTTCCCGGTGTCCGGGCTGTCGTGGCGCGAGGCGATCATGGTGGAGCCGACCGCGTGTGCTGTTCACGGCATGGATATCCTGGCCGTGCGCCCGGGCTCGGACGTGCTGATGTTCGGCGCCGGTCCGACGGGACAGGTGCTGGCACAGCTGCTCAAGCATAACGGCGCGACCCGGCTGACGGTAGCCGCCCCGGCCGGCCCGAAACTCGACCTCGCGGCGCGGCTGTCGGCGGATCGTGTCGTTGCGGTGGACCGGAACGACCCGGAGCTGCACCGCAAGGCGCTGCGCGACATCAGCCCGAACGGCTTCGATTATGTGGTGGAAGCCACCGGGGCGGCGGCGATGTGTGCGGAAGCGGTGCACCAGGTGCGTCGCGGCGGCACGGTGCTGATCTACGGCGTGTATCCGGAACCGGCGACATTCCCGGTGAACCCGTTCGACGTGTTCCGTAACGAGATCACCATCAAGGGTTCCTTCGCGCAGATCCACGATTTCGGCCGCTCGCTGGCGTATCTGGAAAGCGGCCAGGTGAAAGTCGGAGAGATCGTTACCGACGATTTCGAATTGAAGGACTGGGGTGCCGCGTTGGACAACGCATGGGCACGCCGCGGCATCAAGTCGGTAATGATCCCGCCAGGGTCTTGAGACACCGGAACCATCCGTTGTCGACGCTTGCCGATGCCCGCTACCCGGGATCCACACCATGCGTGTCTCGCATCAGGTAGAACCAGGACCGACGCGGATCGCAGAACATCCGCAGGGGTATGGCAGCAGGCGGCTGGCCCGCCGGCCGTGGCGATAACCGGGCCGCGGCCTGCGGTCATAGCGGCACGGGTCGTTGCCGAACCCATGAGCGGTGCATCATGGGCGTCTGGGTGACCATGTCCGGTCTTTTACAAGACTACATAAACAGCCACCAAAAGAAGCCCGGAATAATGAACGGCGCGGCGGAGACAAGACCTGGGAACCATGTCGGCGCCATTTCACCAGCCGGCGTGATCGCCGAGCCTGCAGCCCAGGCAACTATCACGCATGGGACGGCAGCGATGGCCACACCCGACAAAGCGAGCACAATAGAGAAGCTTGTGATCTAAAGCCGAAACTTCACGGCTCGGGTTGCCGGCCGAGCATCGTCGCCACTTTCTGTTCCGCGTGCCCTGCATCGCCGCAACGGCGCGTTGCGGTTCGTTCTCGTCATCGAGCGAACGATGCAGCACCGGTCGTTTCATCCAGATAGGGGCAACACTTCAGTCCCGTCGAAAGCGCCCCGGGTATCCTACCCCCTCCCCCGGAACATTCGCCGCGAGTTCCTCGAGCCAGGCTCGCGCATTCCCATCCGAGGGCGCACGCCAATCGCCGCGCGGGGACAGCGCGCCGCCGCTCGACACCTTCGGGCCGTTCGGAATAGCAGAGCGCTTGAACTGGCTGAACCCGAAGAACCGTCGTAGGAAAACCTCCATCCAGTGGCGGATCTCGGGCAGGCTGAACTCAACTCGCTTCTCCTCCGGGAAACCCGGCGGCCAGGCACCGCGGCGCGCATCCTCCCACGCCATCAGCGCCAGGAACGCCACCTTCGACGGGCGGAATCCGTAGCGCAGCACATAGAACAACGTGAAATCCTGCAGCGCGTACGGGCCGATCCTCGCCTCGGTGCTCTGCAATGCGCGATCCTCGCCGGCGGGCACCAGCTCGGGCGAGATCTCGGTGTCCAGGATCGCGCCCAGCGTCTGCAGCACCGGCGGCTCGAACCACGCCGAGGCAATCACCCAGCGGATAAGATGCTGGATCAGCGTCTTCGGTAACCCGGCATTAACATTATAGTGCGACATATGGTCGCCAACGCCGTAGGTGCACCAACCCAGCCCGAGCTCCGACAGATCACCCGTGCCGACCACGATCGCCTCGTTCTGGTTGGCCAGCCGGAACAGGTAATCCGTGCGCAGGCCGGCCTGCACGTTCTCGAAGGTCACGTCGTACACCGGCTCGCCGCGTCCGGCGGGGTGGTCCATCTGCTGCAGCATCAGCGTCGCCGACGGGCGGATGTCGAGCTCGGACCAGGTGACGCCGAGTGCCGTCATCAGCGCGATCGCGTTGCCGCGCGTCTCGTCGCCGGTGCCGAAGCCCGGCATCGTGTAGGCGAGGATCGCGGTGCGGGCGAGGCCGAGCCGGTCGGTCGCGCGCGCGGCGACGATCAGCGCCTGCGTCGAGTCGAGCCCACCCGAGACGCCGATCACCAGCCGCTGCGACCCGATCGCCCGCATCCGCTGCATCAGCGCCGAAACCTGGATGTTGTACGCCTCGAAGCAGTCCTGCTCGAGCCTGGCCGGGTCCGACGGCACGAACGGGAAGCGCTCCAGCGGCCGCTTCAGCCCGAGATCACCCGGCGGCGGATCGAGTCGCACGGGGATCCGGCGATAGACCGGCGCGTGGCCGCGATGCGCCTGCCGGTTGGCGTCGAAGGTGTTCATCCGCGCCCGCTCCTGGCGCAGCAGGTCGAGATCGATATCCGCCACCGCAAGGCATGGCCCGGACGGGAAACGCTCGCTCTCCGCCACCGCCGCACCCGCCTCGAAGATCGACACCTGGCCGTCCCAGGCGACGTCGTTGGTGCTCTCGCCCTCGCCCGCCGCCGCATAGAGATAGGCGCAGAGGGCCCGCGCCGATTGCGCCTGGCACAGCAGCCGCCGGGTTTCCGCCTTGCCGATGGTGATGTTGCTGGCCGACAGGTTGGCGATCACCGTCGCTCCGGCCAGCCCGGCCTGCGTGCTCGGCGGCAGCGGCACCCACAGATCCTCGCAGATCTCGGCCGCCAGCACGAAGCCCGGCACGTCCTCGGCCTCGAACAGCAGGTCGGTGCCGAACGGGGCGGGCCCGCTGGTCAGGCGGATGGTCTCGCCCACCCGGCCGACGCCAGGCGCGAACTGCCGCATCTCGTAGAACTCGCGGTAGTTCGGCAGGTAGGATTTCGGCACCACGCCCAGGATGCGGCCGCGATGGATCGCCACCGCGCAGTTGAACAGCGCCCCCTGGTGACGCAGCGGCGCGCCCACCAGCAGGATCGGCAGCAGCACCGTGCTGCGTTCGGCAAGTGCTGCCAGCGCGTTCTCGACCGCATCGAGCAGCGCGTCCTGCTGCCGGAGGTCGTCGATCGCGTAGCCGGACACGCTGAGCTCGGGAAACACCGCCAGGATGGCACCCTGGCTGCCCGCGTCGGCTGCGAGAGCTGCGATTCGCTCGGCATTATCCAGCGGGTCACCGAGTGCCACGGGAAGGGTGCAGGCGGCGACCCGGCAGAAACCATGGCGATAGATCGAGCGGAAATCCGGCATCGGCCGCTCCCGGTATTCAGGCTTCGGCCGCGACCGGACGCCTGCAGGCTGTGTACACCCCTGGATCCCGGGCGCTTCCACGTTGATGGGATGAAGTGCCGGCAAGTGCAAGCGGCGCCGGCTCAAGGGACCGGTGCAAGACCTGCGATGTACACACGGCGGTGACTGGTGCCCTGGAACAAAGCATGTAAATCTGTTCCTCGAATGATGCGCCCAGTCTCAATCATAGGTGCCGGCCCCGGCGGCCTTGCAGCGGCGATGCTGCTATCCCAAGCCGGTGCCGAGGTGACGCTGTTCGAGCGACATCCCCAGGTCGGTGGCCGGTCCGGAACGATCGAGGCGCCGACCCCGCAAGGCCGGTTCCATTTCGACATGGGCCCGACATTCTTTCTCTACCCGCGGGTGCTGGCCGACATCTTCGCCAGCTGCGGCCGCCGGTTGGAGGATGCCGTCGAGCTGATCCGGCTCGAAACCCATTACGACGTGATCTTCGAGGGCGGCCAGCGGATCAGCGCCAGCAGCGACATCCCGCGTCTGCAGCGCTCGGTGGCCCAGATCAGCCCCGAGGACGCCGCACAGATCCCGGCCTTCATGGCCGACAACCGGGCGAAGTTGGCGGCATTCCGGCCGGTGCTGGAAAGCCCGTTCAACAGTGCCGCCGACCTGCTGCGGCCGGATGTTCTGAAGTCGCTGGCCAAGCTGCGACCGTTCACTTCGGTGGACCAGGACCTGAAGCGCTGGTTCAAGGACCCGCGCGTCCGGCTCGGCTTCTCGTTCCAGAGCAAATATCTCGGCATGTCGCCGTATCGGTGCCCGAGCCTGTTCACCATTCTCGCGTTCATGGAATACGAGTTCGGCATCTTCCATCCACGCGGCGGCCACGGCGCGGTGATGCGGGCGATGGCGGATGCAGCCCGTCAAATGGGTGCGCGGATCAAGCTCGGCGAGCCGGTTCGGGAGATCATGTTCGAGGGCAGGCGCGCGGTGGGCGTGCGTACCGACGCCGGTGTGACGCGCGCCGATGCGGTGGTGGTGAATGCCGATTTCCTGAACGCGATGTCGACCCTGGTTCCGAATAGCCTGCGCAAGCGCTGGAACAATCGCCGCATCGAAAAAGCGAAACTCTCCTGTTCCACCTTCATGCTTTATCTTGGAATTGAAGGCCGCCTGGAGAATGTCGCGCACCACACGATCTATCTGTCGGATGATTATCGACGCACCCTGCAGGACGTCGAGGAAGGTCGTGTGCCGCCGGGCGAGCCCTGCTTCTATATCCAGAACGCCTGCGTGACCGACCCGGCGCTGGCCCCCCCGAACCATTCGACGCTGTATGTTCTCGTCCCGGTCGGGCATGAACGCGAGGGCGGCATCGACTGGTCCATCGAGGCACCGAAATTCCGCCGGCTGATCCTGGATCGGCTTGAACGTGCGGGCGTGCCGGATATCGAAAAGCGCATCGTGTTCGAGAAGGTCATGACGCCGGATGATTGGCGTGACGATCTCAGTGTGCATCGTGGGGCGGTGTTCAACCTGGCGCATTCGCTGCCGCAGATGCTGCAGTTCCGGCCACATAATCGCTACGAGGATCTCGACGGCGTCTATCTGGTCGGCGGTGGCACGCATCCCGGCAGCGGCCTGCCGGTGATTTTCGAAGGTGCGCGGATCAGCTCGAAACTGCTTGCGGAGGATCTCGGTCTGACCCCGATCGACACGCAGATGGAATGGACCGGAACGCCGGGTGCACCGATGCAGCCGGTTCTCGAGGGAGAAGTGTCATGACGGCACCCGTCGGCGTCATCGGGTCCGGCCTCGGTGGGCTGGCTGCGGCCTGCACACTGGCAGCGCGCGGGCACAAGGTCATCCTGTTCGAAAAGAACGACTGGCTCGGCGGCAAGGCAGCTCTTCATGAGGAGGCCGGCTACCGTTTCGACATGGGCCCAACCATCCTGACCGTGCCGTCGGTGCTGGGCCGCATCTTCGCCGAAGCGAGCGATCGGATGGAGGACAGGCTCGATCTGCGCCGGATCGATCCGCAGTGGCGCTGCTTCTTCGAGGATGGCGCGGTGCTCGACCTCGACGAGGACGTGGCCACGATGGCGCTGCGTCTGCGCGGATTCTCCGGTGCCGGCGAGGCCAATACCGAGCAGGGTTATCGCGACTTCCTGGCAATGAGCGAGAAGCTGCACGAAGTCAGCGCGAAGTTCTTTTTCTGGAAGTCGGTCGAGGATATCGGCGACACCCTCGACATGCGCAAGAACATGGACCTCGCGACCCTTCGCGACGTCATGAGCCTGCGCATGGGGTCCAGCGTGGCGCGGGAGATCCGCAAGCGCATCGGCGACGAGCGCGTTTCGCAGATGCTCGACCATTTCACCCAGTATGTCGGTTCCTCGCCGTATCTGGCGCCGGCGGTGCTGTGCAGCATCGCCCACATGCAGACCAGCGAGGGCCTGTGGTACCCGATGGGCGGCACCCGCGCCGTGCCCGAGGCACTGGCCGATCTTGCCGAGCGGCTCGGCGTCGATGTCCGCACCCGCACCGGCATCGCCAGCATCACCCAGGCGGATGGCCGCGTCACCGGCGTGGTGACCGAGGCCGGCGAGACCGTGGTGCTGTCTGCCGTCGTGTCGAACATGGACAGCGTGCGCACCTATCGCGAGCTGGTCGGCGGCAAGGCGCAGCGTACGTTCTCGAAGCGCCGCAAGCACGAGCCGGCCTGCTCCGGGGTGGTGCTGTATCTCGGGCTCGACCGGGCGTACGACCACCTGCTGCACCACGACTTCATCTTCTCCCGCGACCCGGAGGAGGAGTTCGATGCCATCTACAAGCGTGGCGAACCGGCACCGGACCCGACCTGCTACGTCGCCGCACCGGCACGCACCGAACCGGGTGTTGCGCCCGAGGGTGGCGAGGCGCTCTACGTGCTGGTGCACACGCCGTATCTGCGGCCGCATCATGACTGGAACGCGATGCTCCCCGGATACCGCAAGGTCATCCTGGACAAGCTTGCCCGCACCGGCGGCATGAAGGATATCGAGAGCCGCATCCGGGTCGAGCGCGTGCTCACCCCCGCCGACATCCACGAGCGCTACCGGGTGCTGGACGGGGCGATCTACGGCCTGGCCAGCCACGGCCGCTTCGTCGGCGCATTCAAGCCGGGCAACCGCTCGCGCGATCTCGACGGGCTGTATCTGGCAGGCGGCTCGGCGCATCCCGGACCCGGTATGCCCATGGTGATGATGTCCGGCTGGATCGCTGCCGACAGCCTGGATCAGGATGTCCGGCGCAACACCTCCGATCCGGTGCGTGCAGGCGTGCGATCGCTGGCGGAGATGGACGCCTGACGAACCGTTCGGCAGAGGGGCTTGCCGGGTGCAACTGCCGAGAGTTCCCAGCCCGTCAGGCGTGACGTTCGAGAACCGGAGCGAAGCGGCCGTAGCGGCCCTTCGCCTGGCTGGGCAGGACGGTCCGCAGCCCAGTCGTACCATGCCGCCCGCACCGCGTAGCCCCGGATTCACCGCCGCCAGGCAGGATCCGATCGCCGCACGGTCGGAGCCGCTGTTCCGTCTGTTCACGTTCTACCTGCGGCTCCTCGCATCGCGGCGCTTCACCGCAATCCGGCTTTCCGGCATCGACACCGCCAGCCTGCCGCGCGATCGCCCGCTGATCATCTACGGCAACCATCCCTCATGGTGGGACCCGGTGCTCTACCTCCTGCTCGCGGACAGGCGCTTTCGCGGCCGGCCCGGTTTCGGTCCGATGGAGGAGGCAGCACTCGGCCGCTACAACTTCTTCCGCCGGCTCGGGATCTTCGGCATCGACAAGACCGGATCCGGCGGCGCGCGTCGCTTCCTGTCGGTCGCGCGTCACGTCCTGGGGCATCCGGGCGGTCCTGCCGGCAGGCTGATGATCTGGGTCACCGCCGAGGGCAACTTCACCGATCCGCGGGTCCGGCCGGTGCGTCTGCGTCCGGGCATCGCGCATCTGGCCGCCCTGCTTCCGGAGGCGATGCTTGTACCTCTCGCGATCGAGTACGTATTCTGGAATGAGCGCCGGCCGGAGCTGCTGGTCCGCTTCGGGACGCCGCTCGCCCCGGCCACCGGCCTGCGCCCCGCCGACTGGACCGTCCGGCTGGAAGCAGCGCTGGGCGAGACCATGGACCGGCTGTCGGTGGATGCGCAGGCCCGCGACCCGGAGAAGTTCGAGCGGCTGCCGCTCGGCGTGCTGGGATTTCATGGCCCGCGCGCAGCGTGGCGCCGGTTGACCCGCCGGCGGTCCGGGCGCCCGCTCGTGGCCCCGCATGGAGAAGACGCCTGATGCGTCGAAGGTCGAGCTCGGTCGCATCGGCGGCCGGCTGGGTCTCGCTCGGCCTGGCCACGCTGCCGCTGGCGATGGCCCTGGTCAATCTCCACCGGCTGCGCACGCCGGCGCCGGCCAGTGCAGGCGGAGTGCCGGTATCGGTGCTGATCCCCGCCCGCAACGAAGCCGCAAATATCGCCGACGCGGTGGGGTGTGTGCTGGCCAACCGGGATGTCGCTGTCGAGCTGCTGGTGCTCGATGACGGCTCCACCGACGCCACCCCCGCGATCCTGGCGGCGATCGACGATCCACGCCTGACCGTGCTCCCTGGCGGCGGCGGCGCGTTGCCGGCGGGCTGGTCCGGCAAGCAGTACGCCTGCGCGCGGCTGGGCGATCAGGCCCGCCACGCGCTGATGGTGTTCGTCGATGCCGATGTGCGCTTGGCTCCGGACGCCCTGTCGCGTCTGGCCGGGTATATGCAGGCGCACCCCGAGGTGGCGCTGGCCAGCGGCATCCCCCGCCAGATCACCGGAAGCTGGTCCGAGCGGCTGCTGCTGCCGCTGATCCACCTGCTGCTGCTTGGGTATCGTCCGGACGCGCTCGATCGCGACCGCAGCGACGCCCGCTTCGCCGCCGGGTGCGGGCAGTTGTTCATCGCCCGCGCCGACGCCTACCGCGCGATGGGCGGACACGCGGCGATCCGCGCCTCGCTGCATGACGGCCTGACCCTGCCGCGCGCCTTTCGCAAGCACGGCCTGCGCACCGGCCTGTTCGACGCGACCGACCTCGCCTCCTGCCGCATGTACGGCAACGCCACCGATCTCCGCGAGGGCCTGGCCAAGAACGCTACCGAGGGCATGGCGACCCCGCGCGCGCTGCCGGTCTGGACCCTGCTTCTGGGTGGCGGCCACGTGCTGCCGACGCTGCTGATGCTGCTCGCACCCAGCCTGCCCGCCGCCGCCGCGGTCGCCTGTGGCACGACGCTCCGGCTGTTGCTGGCGCGGCGCTTCCGGCAGAGCCTGCGCAGTGCGGCGGTGCATCCGATCGGCGTGCTGGCACTGCTCGGCCTGCAATGGTCGGCACTGCTGCGCGCCGGCGCCGGCAAGCCCGCGACCTGGCGTGGCCGCAGCTATCCGCCGCTGCAGGATGTCGTGACGCCGTGAACGCTCTCGAAATACCCGCGCCGCTGTCCTGCACGGTCATGCTCGCGGCACTTCTGGCAGCCACGGTGCCGGTGCAGGCCGCCGACCTGGCCGTGACGATAACCGGCCTTCCGGACGCACGGGGCCATGTCCGTGTCGGAGTGTGCGCCCGTGCCGAGTTCCTCAGCGAGCAGTGCCGTTATCACACGATCGTGTCGGCACGTGCAGGGTCGGTCACCGCGACCATCCACGGCATCGAGCCTGGCGTTTATGCCGTCGCCGCCTACCAGGACAGCACCGACGCCGGTCATCTGCGTCGCGGCCTGTTCGGAATTCCGAAGGATCCGACTGGATTTTCGCGCAACCCGGCCCTGACCATGGGGCCGCCGTCGTTCGATCGCTGCGCCCTGCGAATCACCGCCCAGAACGCCGCAATCAGCATCACGCTGCACGGCTTCTGATCGAGCGTTCCCACCGCCGCCTGTTGCTCGACGGCTTCTTCTTCATGATGATGCAGGCTCAGTCGGGAGTGCGCGGTGCATGGCGGATCGGGTTCTGGTCACGGGCGGAGCGGGTTTCATCGGACGGCACGTGGTGCGCGCCCTCCTGGCCCGCGGTGACACGGTCCGGATCTATGACAGCCTGATCGACCAGGTGCACCCGCACGGCGCGACCCCGGAATCCGTGCCCGACGACGTCGAGCTGATCCAGGCCGACATCCGCGACAGCGAACAGCTCGGCCGGGCGCTGAACGGCATCGACAAGGTCGTCCATCTCGCAGCCGACGTCGGTGTCGGCCAGAGCATGTATCTCATCGAGCGTTACGTATCGGTGAACGACCTCGGCACCGCCTGCCTGTGCCAGGCGCTCATCGACCACCCGGTGGCCCGCGTCGTGGTGGCCTCCTCGATGTCGGTCTATGGCGAGGGCCTCTACACCGCGACCGACGGCACCGTGATGCAGGATGTCTTGCGTCCGACCCGTGACCAGATGGGCCGCCACGAGACGGCCAGCTGGGACCCGATCGGCCCGGACGGCCTGCCGCTGAAGCCCGCCGCCACACCCGAGTGGAAGCAGACCCGGCTCGCCTCGGTCTATGCGATCACCAAATACATGCAGGAGCGGATGATCCTGTGCGCGCCGCCGGCCTACGGCATCGAGGGCGTGGCGCTGCGGCTGTTCAACGTCTATGGCCCCGGCCAGGCGCTCTCCAACCCCTATACCGGCGTGCTGGCGATCTTCGCGTCACGGCTGCTCAACCGCGAGCGCCCGCTGGTGTTCGAGGATGGCGAGCAACGCCGCGACTTCGTGCATGTCGATGACGTGGTGCAGGCCTTCCTGCTGGCGCTCGACCATCCGGCCGCCGCCAACCGGGTGTTCAACATCGGCAGCGGCCGTGACGTGTCGATCGCCGAGGTGGCGCGCGCGGCGGCGGCAGCGATGCACCTGCCCGAGCTCGAGCCCGAGTTCGTCGGCAAGGCCCGCTCCGGCGACATCCGGCACTGCTTCTCCGACATCACGCTGGCCCGGGAGGTGCTCGGCTTCTCACCCACGCGCACCTTCGAGAATGCGCTTCCGGAGCAGATGGAATGGGTGCGCCGGCAGCAGGCCACCGACCGCGTGCAGGAAGCCAGGGCCGAACTGGAAGCGCGCGGACTGGTCGCTTGAGCCCACCGGTGCCAATGCCAAGCGCCGCACTTGGGCTGGTCGAGTGGTTCCATCCGGGCGAGCACGCGCGGGTCGAGGCGAGCCTGGTGCGGATGCGCGAGCTCGGCATCACCCGGCTGCGCACGCACATCTCCTGGGCCGAATACGTCAACGAGGGCGGCGAGGACTGGTACGGCTGGCTGGTGCCGCGCCTGGCCGGTGAGATCGAGCTGCTGCCGTGCGTGCATTTCACGCCGCCCAGCCTGTCACGCACAGGACGCGCCAACGGTCCGCCCATCGACCTCACCGGCTATGCCGACTTCATCGACCACCTGATCACCCGCTTCCCAGGCATGTTCGATGCCGTCGAGCTGTGGAACGAGCCCAACAACCTGCTCGACTGGGACTGGCAGCATGACCAGGACTGGCTGCTGTTCTGCGAGATGGCCGGCGCTGCTGCATACTGGGTGCAGGCACGTGGGCTGAAGGCGGTGCTCGGCGGTCCCTGCCCGTCGGATCTTGCCTGGCTGCGGCTGATGGGCGAGCGCGGCCTGCTCGGCGTGCTCGACGCGGTCGGGCTGCACGGCTTCCCCGGCACCTGGGATACCGAGGCGCGGTCCTGGCCCGGCTGGCACGCGCTGATCGAGAGCGTCGCCAAGACCGTGCACGCCTATAATCCTGCGCTAGAGCTGTGGATCACCGAGACCGGCTACTCGACCTGGCGCAACGACCCGTTCGCCCAGCTCGGCCGTTTTCTCGACGTGGTCGATCTGCCGGTGCAGCGCATCTATTGGTATGGCCTGCAGGACGTCGCTGCCGATGTATCCGTGCAGGAGGGGCTGCATTTCGACGAGCGGCACTATCATTTCGGTCTGCACACCGAGGCCGGGGCTCCGAAGCTGCTCGGCCGGCTGCTGGCCAGCGGCGGCGTCGAGCTGGTCCGCGACATCGCCGCAGCCGGGGCTCCGGAGCCAGGCCTCGGCAAGCCGGCACTGACCACCATCCGCCCCGCGCTCGTCACCGGGGGCGCCGGTTTCATCGGCAGCAACCTCGCCGACCGCCTCGCCCGCAACGGCGAACACGTGCTGATCCTGGACAGCCTGGCGCGCCCCGGCGTCGAGGAGAACCTCGACTGGCTGCGGCGTCGGCACCGCGGCCGGCTTTCGGTGTCGATCGCCGACCTGCGCGACACCCAGGCCATTGCCGACAGCGTGCGCGACGCGTCCAGCGTGTTCCACCTGGCCGGCCAGGTCGCGGTCACCACCAGCCTGGTCGATCCGTTGGGCGATTTCGACATCAACCTGCGCGGCACGCTGAATCTGCTGGAGGCGTTGCGGCGCCGGCAGGACCGCCATCACGGTCGAGCGCCGAGCGATCCGGTGCCGCTGGTGTTCGCCAGCACCAACAAGGTCTATGGCGACCTCGCCGACATCCGCCTGTCGCACAACGAGGACGCCTACCTGCCGATCGACCCCGACCTGCGCGCCAACGGCATCGGCGAGACCCGGCCGCTCTCGTTCCACACCCCCTATGGCTGCTCCAAGGGTGCGGCCGACCAGTACGTGCTGGATTACGCGCGCTCGTTCGGCCTGCCGATGGTGGTGCTGCGCATGAGCTGCATCTACGGCCCGCGCCAACTCGGCACCGAGGACCAGGGCTGGCTCGCACATTTCCTGCTCTCGGCACTGCAGGACCGTCCGCTCAGCCTGTACGGCGACGGCCGCCAGGTGCGCGACGTGCTCGAGGTCGAGGACGCGGTGTCGGCCTACCTTGCGGCGCGCGACCATGCGCCCTCGGTCGCCGGCGAGGCCTTCAACCTGGGCGGTGGCGCTGACAACGCCATCACCCTGCTGATGCTGATCGAGGAGATCGAGCGCCTGACCGGCCGCCGCGTCGCCCGCGCGTTCCATCCCTGGCGCACCGGCGACCAGCGCTACTTCGTGGCCGACACCAGGCGGGCTCAGGAAGTGCTGGGCCTGTCGCGGCCGCTCGGCTGGCGCGAGGGCGTCGGCCGGTTGAAGCGCTGGATCGAGACCGAACGGCCGCATCTGGTCCGCCAATCCGAGCCGATGATGGGAGGGGCCGCATGAAGGTCGCCTTGCTGAACCCGCCCTGGAGCTTCGAGCACAGCATCTATTTCGGCTGCCGTGCGCCGCATCTGCCGATCGAGCTCGGTGCCTCACAAGCTCTGCTGGAACGCGCCGGCCACCCGACGCTGATGCGTGACGGGCTGCTCGACGAGCTCGACATCGCCGGGCTGGCCGCGGCCTGCGCCGCGTTCGGGCCGCAGATGATCGTCGTCACCACCGCGCCGACCTACCTGTTCTGGCGCTGCGCCCAGCCCGAGTTGCGCCTGCCCCGCCTGCTGCTCGATGCGCTGCGTGTTGCCTGCCCGGACGCCACGCTGGTTGCCGTCGGACCGCACGGATCGGCGACCCCGGAGGCTGCGCTGCGCAAGCTCGGCGCCGACGTGGTGGTGCGCGGCGAATGCGAGGAGGTGGTGCTGGCGCTGGCCGAGGGTGGCACGCCCGGCCTCGTTCCCGGCACCGCCGCACTCGGCCCCGACGGCGCGATGATCGCGAATGGCGGCCCGCAAGCTAGCCGCTTCACCGACCTGCCGGCACTGCACTGGCCGGACCATTGGGTTGCCCGTCACCACCACCACCATCACCGCTTCGACCAACCGCACGAGGGCTCCGGCCACGGCCTTCCCGGTGCCGAGGTGGAGGCCTCCCGCGGCTGCCCGTATTCGTGCTCGTTCTGCGCCAAGATCGATTTCCGCGACGGCTACCGACGCCGCGACATCGTGCCGCTGCTCGACGAGATCGACGCGCTGCGGGCGCAGGGTGTCGGCTACCTGTATTTCATCGACGAGATCTTCCTGCCGAACCGCGTGCTGCTCGAGGCGCTGGTCGGACGCGGCCTCAAGTTCGGCATCCAGACTCGCATCGATCTCTGGAAGCCGGAGATGCTGGCGCTGCTGGGTGCTGCCGGCTGCGTGTCGATCGAGGCCGGCGTCGAGAGCCTGACCGTCGAGGGCCGCGCCGAGCTCGACAAGAACTGCAAGCTGTCCACCGACGAGCTGGCCGACCGGCTGATCCTGGCCAAGCGGCATGTCGCCTTCGTGCAGGCCAACCTGATCCAGGTCAGCGGTGACGATCCGGCGTTGGTGGCGGCCTGGCGCGAGCGGCTGCACGCGGCCGGCGTCTGGGCCAACGACCCGGTACCGCTGTATCCGTATCCGAGCTCGCCCGACTACCGGAAGCTGTTCGGCCTGCCCGACGCCCACGCCTGGGAGCGGGCGCACGCGCATTATCTCGGGCTGTTCGAGCGCATGTCCGACATCCAGGACGACGCGCCGCTGCCGCTTGCCGAGCTCGAAGCCGTCTGTCGCTGACCTGACGCCGTCGTTTGCGCATCCTGCTCACCACCGACGCGATCGGCGGCGTCTGGCGCTACAGCCTGACCCTCGCCCACGAATGGGCGGCACTCGGCGTGCCGGTCGATCTGGCGGTGCTCGGCCCCCCGCCCGATCGGGCCCAGCGGAACGAGGCTGAAGCAATCCGCGGCCTTTCCCTCCACGACACCGGCCTCGACCTCGACTGGACCGCACCGGATCACGCGGCGCTGCAGCGGAGTGCCAACGGTCTGGCCGCACTCGCAGGAGGCTGCGGTTCCAGCTCGGTGCATCTGCACGCGCCGGCGCTTGTCGGGGCGACCGTCGACTGGCCGGCGCCGGTGGTGGCCATGCTGCACTCCTGCCTGGCCACCTGGTGGCAGACGCTCCGGCACGGACCGCCGCCTGAAGATTTCCGTTGGCGCATCGACGCCACCGGTGACGGCATCCGTCGCGCCGCCCATGTCGTCGCCCCGACGCACGCCTTCCGCGACGCCGTGCTGGCAGCCTATGGCGACCTGGCCCCGATCGCTGTCGTGCATAACGGCCGCCATCCGCACCCCGCGCCCGCCGACCCACCTTCCGCGCGCCCCCGCCAGGTGCTTGCCGCCGGTCGTTTCTGGGACGAGGGCAAGGACGTCGTCACCCTGGACGCGGCCGCCCGCCTGATCGACGCGCCGGTCCTGGCAGCCGGCAGCTTCCGCGATCCCGCCGGCCGCGAGACGTCGGCACCCGGCCTGGTCCGGCTCGGCAGCCTCGATGAGCCCGCACTCGCGAACGCCTACGCGCACGCGCGCGCGTTCATATCGACGACGCGCTACGAGCCGTTCGGGCTTGCGGTGCTGGAGGCGGCGCAGGCTGGACTGCCGCTGGTGCTGTCCGACATTCCGAGCTTCCGCGAGTTGTGGGATGGCGCTGCCCTGTTCGTCACCCCCGGCAACGCCGCCGGGTTCGCTGCCGCCATCAACCGCGCCCTGGACGACGACCCGGACGCCCGCGGCGGCGCCGCCCACGAGCGCGCACGACGCTACACCGCCACCGCCATGGCCGAAGCGACGCTCGCCCTGCATCATCCCCGGCACCGTCCCGAAAGGATCACCTGAATCGTGCAGGTCGTCGTGTTCACCCACTCCCTGACCTCCTGCTGGAACCACGGCAACGCCCATTTCCTGCGGGGCGTGCTGCGCGAGCTGCAGGCGCTCGGCCACGGCGTCCGCACCTGGGAGCCCGCGAACTCATGGAGCCGCGAGAACCTGGTCCGCGACGGCGGCGAGGCCGGACTCGACGCGTTCAGCACGCACTACCCCGAGCTCTCCTCGCAGTCCTACCCACCGGAAAGCCCCGACCTCGACGCCATGCTCGACAGCGCCGACCTCGTGCTGGTGCATGAATGGAACCCGCCCGAACTGGTCGCCGCGATCGGCGCCAGGCGTGCCCAGGGCGGCCGCTTCCAGCTGCTGTTCCACGACACCCACCACCGCGCGGTGAGCGACCCGGACGCGATCCGCCATTTCGACCTCTCCGGCTATGACGGCGTGCTGGCCTTCGGCGCAACCCTCGCCCACGTCTATGCAAGCTGGGGCTGGGCCGGCCGCGTGTTCGTCTGGCACGAGGCCGCCGACCTGCGGCAGTTCCACCCTCCCGCCATGCCCACCGATCGCGAAGGTGGCGTCTGGATCGGCAACTGGGGCGACGACGAACGCAGCGCCGAGCTCGAGGAGTTCCTGCTGGCCCCGATGAGCGCCGCCGGCCTGCCCCTCGACATCTACGGCGTGCGCTACCCGGAAACGGCGAAACGCGCGCTCGAGCGGCACCACGCCCGGCTGCGCGGCTGGCTCGCCAATCCGCTGGCGCCGGAGGTGTTCGCCCGCCATCTCGTGACCGTGCACGTGCCGCGCCGGTTCTACGTCACCATGCTGCCCGGCATCCCGACCATCCGGGTGTTCGAGGCCCTGGCCTGCGGCATCCCGCTGCTGTCCGCGCCGTGGGACGACGCGGAGGGCCTGTTCACCCCAGGCGAGGACTACCTGGCCGCCCGCGACGGCGCCGACATGACCCGCCTGCTGCGCGACGTCGCCAACGATGCCGGACTGCGTGAGGCGTTGGCGCAGCGCGGCCTCGAGACCATCCGGGCGCGACACTCGTGTGCCCACCGCGCCGCCGAGCTGCTCGCCATCGTCGCCACGCTGCAGGAAGCCGCCTGATGCAGATCGCCGTGTATGGCTCGAGCCTGCTGTCCTCGTACTGGAACGGGGCCGCCACCTATTACCGGGGCCTGCTCGGCGCGATGGCCCGACGCGGGCACGGCATCACCTTCTTCGAACCCGACGCCTTCGGCCGGCAGCAGAACCGCGACATCGCGCCGCCGGACTGGGCCCGTGTGGTGGTGTACGACGCCACCCCGGAGGCGGTGCGCAGCGTGCTCGGTGCAGCCGGCGAGGCCGACATCGTCATCAAGTGCAGCGGCGTCGGCGTGTTCGACGACGAGCTCCTGGCCGGCATCCTCGACCATGGCCGACCCGACGCCGTGCGCGCCTTTCTCGACGTCGACGCACCGGCGACACTCGCCGAACTGCGGCAATCGGACGCGCATCCCCTCCACGCGGCTCTTCCCCGGCTCGACCTGGTGCTGACCTACGGTGGCGGCGACCCCGTGGTGGCTGCCTATCGCGGCTTCGGGGCGCGCGACTGCGTGCCGATCTACAACGCGCTCGACCCCGCCACGCACCATCCGGTGCCACACGATCCGGCCTACGCAGCCGGTCTCTCGCTGCTCGCCAACCGGCTGCCCGACCGCGAGGCCCGCATCGAGGAGTTCTTCCTGCGCCCGGCGGCGGCGCTCCCGGAGCAGAGTTTCCTGCTCGGCGGCTCCGGCTGGCACGACAAGCCGATGCCCACCAACGTGCGCGCCATCGGCCATGTCCCGACCGCCGCACACAACGCGCTGAACGTGTCGGCGCGTGCGGTGCTGAACGTCGCGCGCGACAGCATGGCCGCGGTTGGTTTCTCGCCCGCCACGCGGGTATTCGAGGCCGCCGGCGCCGGTGCCTGCCTGATCACCGACCATTGGGAGGGGATCGACCTGTTCCTCGAGCCCGACGCCGAGATCCTGGTGGCGCGTGACGGACACGACGTCGCCGAACACCTGCAGACGCTCACCCCCGACCGTGCCCGCACCATCGGCGAAGCCGCCCGCGCCCGCATCCTGGCCGACCACACCTACGAGCGTCGTGCCGTGCTGCTGGAGCAGGTGTTGTCGGACGCCCTGATCCGCCGTCGCGAGCAGGAGCGCTAGCCGATGCGCCTCGTCGTGCTCGGCCTCAGCCTCAGTTCGAGCTGGGGCAACGGCCACGCCACCACCTACCGCGCCCTGCTCGCCGCGTTCGCCGCGCGTGGCCACGACATCCTGTTCCTCGAGCGCGACATGCCCTGGTACGCGCAGCATCGCGACCTGCCCGACCCCGGCTTCTGCCGCCTGGCGCTGTATGACGGCCTCGACGGGGTTGAGGCATTTACTCCCGACGTCGCCGGCGCCGATGCGGTCCTGGTCGGCTCGTACGTTCCCGACGGCATCGAGGTCGCGCGGTTCGTCCAGGCCACGGCGCGCGGCGTCATCCTGTACTACGACATCGACACGCCCGTGACCCTCGCCGCCCTGGAGCGCAACGATTGCGCCTACCTGTCCCGCGCCGTGATCCCCGGGTTCGACCTGCTGCTCTCCTTCACCGCCGGCCCGACGCTCAACCGACTGGAGGCCGAGTTCGGCGCCCGCAACGCCCAGGGCTTCTACTGCTCGGTCGATCCCGCCCGCTACCACCCGACCGGAGCCGCCCGGCGCTGGGACCTGGGCTATCTCGGCACCTACAGCGATGACCGCCAACCCACCCTCGATCGCCTGCTGATCGAGGTCGCACGACGCGCGCCTGACCGCCGTTTTGTCGTCGCCGGCCCGCAATACCCGGCCGGCATCAACTGGCCGGACAACGTCGAGCGCATCGAGCACCTGCCACCCGATACGCATGCGGATTTCTATTCGGCGTGCGGCTGGACCCTGAACGTCACCCGCGCCGACATGATCCGGGCCGGCTGGAGCCCCAGCGTGCGGCTGTTCGAGGCCGGTGCCTGTGGCTGTCCGGTGGTATCCGACCGTTGGGAGGGGATCGAGGACGTGCTGCACCCCGGCTCCGAGATCATCCTCGCAGACGACACCGACGCCGTTCTGGCACTCCTCGAAGCGCCCACGCACCGTCGCGACGCGATCGCCCGGGCAGCCCGCACCCGCATCCTGGCGAGCCATACCAGCAGCCACCGCGCCAATCTGCTCGAAACGCTGATCCTTATGCAGCGAAACCGCGATCTGATGCGTTAACGGATCTAATCTCACTCCAACAGGAACACTGATGCGCAAGATCATCCTGCTCGGGCTGGCACTCGGCGTCGCCCTGCCGCTGCTGGCTCCGGCTGCCGAGGCCCAGCCCTTCGGACCGCCCGGCTACTATCACCATCACTACCACCACCACTTCTGGCGCCACCACCACCGCTGGCACCACCCGTACTGAGTTCCGTTTGCCGACCGCGCCGCTGGCCTGACCATGCCAGCGGCGTTCCTCTGTCATCTCCAACCTGAATGCAGGAGTTTCGTCCGTGGATCTGCTCCGCTGGACCCTGATCTTCCTGGTGATCGCGCTGATTGCCGCCGTGTTCGGCTTCGGCGGCGTGGCGGCGGATTTCGCCACCATCGGCAAGATCCTGTTCTTCGTCTTTATCGTGCTGTTCGTGGTGAGCCTGTTCTATGGCAGGGGCCGACGCACCCGCCTCTGAAGCCGCCCAGCCGAGGTCGCCTCAGACGACCTCGCTGACCGCGATCGCGACCTTGCAGCCGGCCTTGATCACCCGCGACAGCACACGATAGCCCGGGGTGAGCTCGGCCTCGTTCTCCAGGCCGATCTCACGATGCTCGAGTTCCTCGAGCCGGAACCGCTCGATCGTCGCCCGCAGTTCCGGCTCGTCCTCGTCCGACAACGAGGCAGCCTGCTCCGAATAATGCTCGTCGATCGCCTCTTCCACCGCGACGGTGCAGGCCATCGCCGCACGCTTGCCCATGGCCGCGGTCACGGCGCCCAGCGCGAACCCCGCCACGTGCCAGATCGGCAGCAATGCCGTCGGACGCACGCGACGCTTCACCACCAGACCGGAAAAGGTCTCTTTGTGGTGCGTCTCCTGCTCCTTCATGTGCCGTAGCAGATCGCCGATCGGCGTGTTCCCCAGCACCGCGATCTGGCCGGCATAGATCCGCTCGGCGCCATATTCGCCGGCATGGTCCACCCGGATCATCCGCGCCATGCGGGCCTGCCCGAGCCGGTCGCCTGGCTGTGGTGGCGCCACGCCGACCTGATCGCGCGGCTGTTGGACATCGCTCATCGTGGTCTCCTCAGGGATCGCAGCACAGGCGGGACAATCAGCCAGGCGCTCGTCAACAGCACCACCGCATAGATGAAATCGAGCATCGCCATCGACACCGGCAGCCATCCCAGCAGCCGGTTCGGCGAGTCACACGGCTTGGCCGGCCGCAGCGGCATCGCGGCCAGTCGCTGCGCCATCGTGCCGCCACTGAAGTGGGGTGCCGCGCAAGCCGGCAGCGGACTTGGCCACCAGCCCTGCTCGACGCCCACATGAAGCCCGGCAATGCCGACCGCCGCCAGCAACGTCAGCGTGATCAGGACCGCCATCGCCCGCCCGACACGAAGCCCGCACGCGCCGGCAATCATCCAGGCCAACCCGAGCAGGATCAGCGCGCGGTATGGCCAGCGTTCCCAGAAACACAGCTCGCATGGCGCCATTCCGGCGATATCCTGGGCCCACCAGACCCATCCCATCGCCCAGAGCCCGGCAGTCGCCCATAGGCCGCCCTGCAGCAACCCGTCGGTGCGAGCGCGATCGGTGTCCATGGGTGCGAGCCTCGCATGCCGGGGCATCGGCGCCCAGCCTCGCGTCATGCCGCCTTTTTCGAGTGCGGCCGAGCCGGTGCCGCGTTCAGCACGCCGAGAAAATCTCGAGCCCAGCTGGCCGCCGTGACCCGATGCACGGCAGCGTTCATCGCCTGCCAGCGCGTCGACCGCTCCTTCAGCCCCATCGTCAACGCCCGGTCCAGCGCCTCCGCGATCTCGTCCGGGTCATATGGATTGACCATCACCGCATCACCCAGCTCGGGTGCCGCACCAGCGAACCTGGACAGCACCAGCACCCCGGGATCGGCCGGATCCTGTGCCGCGACATACTCCTTGGCGACCAGGTTCATGCCGTCGCGTAGCGGTGTCACCAGCCCGACAGCCGCACGGCGATGCACCCCCGCCAGCACCTTCCGCGGCAGCGCGCGGGTGATGTAGCGCAGCGGGATCCAGTCGATCTCGGCCCAGTTGCCGTTGATCCGCCCGGACAGCTCGTCGAGCTCGCGGCGCAGCGACTTGTATTCCGAGACCTCGCCGCGCGACACCGGCGCCACCTGCAGGAACGACACCTTGCCGCGATGCGCCGGGAAGCGCTGCAGCAGCCGCTCGAAGCCGCGGAACCGCTCCGGGATGCCCTTGGAGTAGTCCAGCCGGTCGACGCCGAGGATCAGCGCACGCCCGGCCAGTGCCTGCGTCAGGCGACCCATCTCCTTGCTGGACTCGCCCTTCAGCGCCTGCTTGCCGAACGCCACCGGATCGATGCCGATCGGGAATGCCTGCGCCCGCACGCCCGACTCCAGGGCCGCCAGCGACTGGTTCATGTTGGTGGCGTCCTGCTCGGTCTGCACGCCGACGACGTCGTACGCGTCGAGATCGGCCAGCAGCAGGTCGGCGCCGGGAAGTGCGCGGAACAGCTGCTCGGGCGGGAACGGGATGTGCAGGAAGAAGCCGATGCGGGTCTGCACACCCTCTCGGCGGAGCGCGGCACCCAGCGGGAACAGGTGATAGTCCTGCACCCACACCACGTCGTCGGGCTGGAGCAGGGTCGCCAGGCTGCGGGCGAACATCGCATTGACCGCGATGTAACTCTCCAGCTGATCGCGGTGGTACTGCATCAGCCCGAGCCGATAATGGCACACCGGCCACAGGATGCCGTTCGAGAAGCCCTGGTAGAAGCCCTCATGCTGCTTCGCCGTGAGGTCGATCGTGGCGTAGGTGACGCCGTCCTGCTCGGTCAGCTCGGGAGCCGGTGTCTCGACTCCCTTGCCCTGCGCGCTGCCCGACCAGCCGAACCACAAGCTTGGCTGGCCCTTGATCGCATCCGCCAGACCGACGGTCAGGCCGCCCGCCGGCTGGGTCCGCTCCCGGGGCGAGGGCACCCGGTTCGAGACGATGACTAGCCGCCCCATGTGCCTGCGCCGCTGCGTGCAAGCTCGGACAGCCAGTCACGAAAGACCGCGGGTGTCGCGAAATCCTCCGGGATTCGCAGGCCGACGCCGCCCAGGGCCTCCGCCGCCCGGATCCCATCCTCGTCGGTCACGTCGTCGCCGACGAACACCGGCAGCCGACCGGCGAACGGCGTCTGCTGCATGAGCTGGCGGACCGCGGTGCCCTTGTCGATGCCGGAGGGCTTGAGCTCCCAGGCCATCTTGGCAGCCTGGAGGTGGAACAGCTGCCGCGGGTCCTGGGCCAGCAGCCTCTCGGCGGCGTCGCGCAACGCCGACCCGGCCTCCGGCACGGCACGGAAATGCAGCACCAGCCCGGTATGCTTGCGCTCGATCCGGGCGCCCGGGTGGGCTGCCACGATCCGCTCGGCCTCGTCGAGCCAGCCCTGCGGCAGCTCCGGCAGCTCCGCCCGGTGCACCGGCTCGCCCGGCGCATGCCGGACGGCGATGCCGTGCTCGCCGGCCACGGCGTGCGGAATTCCCGCCAGGAAGTGATCGATCTGCGCGATCGGCCGGCCACTCACCACGGCGAGCGCGCCACCACACCGGTCCCGCAACGTGACCAGGGTCTGGATCAGGCCAGGCGCCACTGCCACCGCCTCGGGCGTCGGTGCGATATCGACCAGCGTGCCATCGAAGTCGAGCAGGAAGGCAACCTGCTGCGGCGGTGGCATGGCTGCGATTTTTGATCGAGGTGAGGAACTTGTACCCATGCAACCAGAACCGGTGGCAGCGGATACGGTTGCACCGGCATCTTCGCGATCGCGCCGCCCCGCCATGCTACCGCATCAGACTAGCGGTCCTGGGGCGGATCCTGGGGCGCCTCCTGGGGCGCCGTCCGGGCCGGAGCCGGATAGACCGGATCGGGCTGGTCGACTCCCCGGCCCGGGTTGCTACCCTGGCTCTGCATCGGGGGCGGCGCCTGGCCCGCGGCAGACGGATCGCCGGAGACCGCATCGACCGAGCCGGTGGTCCCATCCTCGGTCCCGGTATCGGAACTCGACAGCGAATCCGATGCAGCGGCGGGCGCGCTCGGACCCGGGGTGTTCAGCACCATGCCCACCGGCGGTGGCACCGGCGGCGGAAGTGGCGGGGCTGCCGGCGCCACCAGGTCGCCTCCGCAGGCGACCAGCTGCACACCGTAGATCGGGCTCTCGAACACCCCGATCGAGGGCTCGCCGGTGAAGCTCCAGCCACTGAACGGCTGCACCTCGCCGCGACGATCCTGGATGTCGAGATAGGCCCCGGAGTCGTGCGGCAACCCGTCCGGGCGATCCATGCAGCTGCGCACGGTCACGCTCAGGCTCTTGTAGTTGACGGTATCACCGGCCTTCAGGGTCAGCGTCTCGACATGCGCGTCGAGCTTGTCGAGCACCCGCACCACCGCCTGCGAGCGGCCCTGCCACGCGGTCGGCACCGGCATGACCGGCGGCACGATATATTCAGCCGCCTGAATTTGTCCGGCGGTCGCGATGACCAGCCCGACCGCGAGCGCCCCGACCGGCCGTTTCATGGCGGGTCCGTCCCGGCGGAACCGCGCGCCTGCAACGGGCTCGGGAGCGCCTCGATGGTCTCGATCAGGATCCGGCGCATGGCGGTCTCGTCGACACCCATCAGCACGGCGTCGTCGAACACGTCGCGCAGCATCGACGCCAGCTCGGCCTCGTTCTCTGCCAGCACACGGAGCTTCTCGCGGCAGGCGATCGGCGACCCGTCGCGCTGCGGCCACAACGTGGTCACGGCTGCGTCGATGCCGGCGCGGGAGCCGGCGCCTGTCCCGGGGCTGGTGCCGGTGCCGATCCTGGGGCCGCAGACGGTGCGGCGGTCTTTGACTTCTGCGCGCTCATCGCGTCGGTCACGCTGAAGATGAACTTGCTGAGCAGCTGTTCCAGGCTGATCGAGCCCTGGGTCAGGTCGACACGGGCGCCCGGCTTCAGGATGCTCTCGGAACCGCCCGGGTCGAGTGCCAGGTATTTGCCGCCCAGCAGGCTGTCGCTGGTGACCACGGCGGAGCTGTCGGTCGGCAGCTGGATCCCCTGGCGCACGGTGAAGGTAACCTTCGCCTGGTAGCTCTTCGGATCGACGGTCTCGGCGACCACCTGGCCGATGGTCACGCCTGCCAGCCTGACATCGGACCCGATCGACAAGCCGTCGATATGACTGAACTGGGCGGTCAGGCGGTAGCCGTCCTCGGACCGGCGGCCACTCCCGATCACGGCGAGCACCAGCATGCCGGCCAGGCCGGCAAGCACCAGCAGGCCGACGAGGAACTCGATGGAGCTGCGGCTGCTCGGGCGCCGGGCGCGGGCGATGGCAGGCGCGGCTGGATCCAGGGTCGGCATGCTCAGGCGTCCGGGGTCCAGGATTCGTAATCTCCAGTGGCCGGCGGACGCAGGCCACCGCGATAATCGCTGCCCGGCGGCCGGTAGCCTGCCGGATCGCCGGTGCGGTTCGCCTGGAACGGGATTTGCCAGGGCTGGCGGGCGCTCTGCGGCAACGGCGCGTCGTCGGCGTGATGCAGCCAGTTCCACCACTCGGCCGGCACCGCGGACGCGTCATCGCCCGGGTTGTACATCACCCAGCGCTGGAACCGGCGGGTGTAGCCGCCCGGCTTGCGCGACTCGTAATAGCCGCGGCCATCCGCATCGCGACCGACCAGGCGACCACGGAACATGGTGAAGAGGCGCGTGCCGATGCTGTTCATGGCCGCAACCTATACGCACCGGCGAGCCGACGGTCCATCCGCACCGGGATGCGTCCGACGCAGGATGCAGCTTCCTCGACGGATCGGCCCGGTCTAGCATCCGGTCATGCGACAGCCTTTCCCGATCCGGCCGCCCAGCCGATGAACACGGACCCCTCGAACGCCGGCACCGGCACCCGAAGCGCCGGCAGCCGCGGCCTCTGGAACGGGGTCCGGATGCGTGTCGCCGATGCGGCCGCCGATCCGGATGCAGCGCCTCGACGCGTCAGCCTGCCCACCGACTGGGAAGCCCCTGCCGCCGAAGCGCTGGCGGCGCTGGTTTCGGGCAACGGCGCGACATCCCTCGCCGAAGCGGCCGGTCGCTGGATCGACCGGCTCGCCAACCTGCCCGGCGCCGGACGCGACCTGCCCAGGAAGCTGGTGCGGCTGCTGCTGTTGCGGCAGGCCGCACCTGGTCCGGCGATCTGGGCCGCGGATCATGCCGCGGCGCCGTCGTTCGTGATCAACCTGGCCGCGTTCGTGAAGCCCGGGAGCGGCTTCGAGACCGAGAGCTACACCGACGCGCTGCACACCCTCGCGCACGCGCTGCGACTGGCCGAGCCGGAGCTGTTCGCGCCGAGCCTGACGCCGCAGCTATTGCTGACCAACCTGGATGCCTGCCTCGCCGGGCTGGGCCTGGATTACGACGCCGAACCGGGCCGCGACGTCGCACGCTGCCTTGCCGCCGCGGCTGCCGGTGTGATGCGCGGCGACGAGGATGGCGACCAGCTGTCCCTGGTGCGGCCGCCGAGCTGCTGCGCCGTTCCCGGCTTGTCATCGCTGGCCGCCCTGGTGCGCGAGGCCGCACCGCCCGGCCGGCGCATCGAGACCGGCTTCTCGGCACCGGGACCGGTCGATGCGTTGCTCGGCGTCGAGGGCTGCGGCCTGGCGCCGATCTTCTCGCCGCTGCGACCGGACGGACGGCTTTCCGAGAGCACCCTTGCCCGCCTGTCCGGACGTGGCCTCACCCCGGAAGCCGCGCTGGCCCTCAGCCTGTCCGGTGACGGCGTGCTGCCACGCCCCGGCCGCGACGCGTGGCTCGCGATGCACCGCGCACTCGCCGGGCTGGTCGATCGCATGCCGCCGTTGCCCGAGCGCCAGCCGACGCTGCTGCCGGCCGGGACCACACGCCGCGACCTGCCCGCCCGCCGTCGCGGCTTCACCCAGAAGGCGGCGATCGCCGGCCACCGGCTGTTCCTGCAGACCGGCGAATTCGACGACGGCAGCCTCGGCGAGCTGGTGATCACGCCGCCCCGCGAGACCCCGGCGATGCGCGGGCTGATGGACGCGTTCACCCGCTCGGTCAGCCTCGGCCTGCAGCACGGCGTGCCGCTCGAGGCGTATGTCGAGGCGTTCGCCTACAGCCGCTTCGGGCCGGCCGGTCAGGTGGACGGCGATACCGGCATCGCCCACGCGACCTCGCTGCTGGATTATGCCTTCCGAATGCTCTCGGAAGCCTATCTCGGGCGCCCACTCCCGGACGCTCCGCATGTCGACGCCGACCCGTCCCTCGATGATCGGCCATTGCTGCCGCTCGATCTGCCCGAGACCGGCGCCCGGCCGCGTTCGCCGACAACTGGAAGGACATCCCGGACCATGTTGCGTGTCGTCGGAGGCGGCGCATGAGCGGTCTCGCATCCTGGAGCGCGTCGGAACGACTGGCGGAGCTCGGCATCGTGCTGCCGGTCGCAGCCGCACCGGTCGCCAACTATGTCGCGACGGTCCGGACCGGCTCGCTGCTGGTGGTGTCGGGACAGCTGCCGCTGATCGAGGGTCGGCTCGCGGCAAACGGCAAGCTCGGCGGCGGCATCACCGTCGAGGCGGGTGCGGCGGCGGCCCGGCAATGCATGATCAACGTGCTGGCCCAGGTGCAGGCGGCTCTCGGTCGCGGGTGCGGTCTGGGCTCGGTCAAGCGGGTGGTGCGGCTGGGCGGCTTCATCGCCTGCACACCGGATTTCATCCAGCACGCCACGGTGATGAACGGTGCCTCCGACCTGGCCGTGGCGGTGTTCGGCGAGGCCGGCCGGCACGCCCGCTCGACCATCGGCGTGCCGTCGCTGCCGCTCGATGCGCCGGTCGAGGTCGAAGCCCTGTTCGAGATCGAAAGCTGGTAGCCGCCGCCCGGCGTGCCATATCGGCGTAATGGCTGATCAGGCACCTTCTCTCTCGCTCTCCCTGCATGCGGCGATTTCCGCGATCGAGCCGGGCGAGTGGGATGCCTGTGCCGGCGACGACAACCCGTTCGTCAGCCACGCCTTCCTGTCGGCGATCGAGGATAGCGGCTCGACCGGGAGACGCACGGGCTGGCAGCCGCAGCATGCTGCGTTGCGCGACCAAGGCGGGCGGCTGCTGGCGGTGGCGCCGATGTATGCGAAGTCGCACTCGTACGGCGAATACGTGTTCGATGGCGGCTGGGCGCAGGCGTTCGAGCGTGCCGGCGGGCGGTACTACCCGAAGCTGCAAGTGGCCTCGCCGTTCAGTCCGGTGCCGGGCCCTCGCCTGCTGGTCAATCCGGATAGCGGCTACCCGCCCGAGGCGATGACCGCGGCCCTCGGCCAGGCGCTGGCCCAGGCGTGCGAGGAGCTGTCGCTGTCGTCGGTGCATGTCACGTTCTGCCGCGAGGCGGAGTATGAGACGCTTGGCGCGCAAGGCTGGCTGCAGCGGCTCGGGACCCAGTTCCACTGGGAGAATGACGGCTACACCAGCTTCGACGATTTCCTTGGCGCGCTGAGCTCTCGCAAGCGCAAGGTGCTGCGACGTGAGCGGCGTGACGCCAATGCGTGTGGGCTGGTCTTCCGCACCCTCCAGGGTGCCGAGATCACGCGCGAGCACTGGGCGGCGTTCCACCGCTTCTACCTGTCGACGATCGACCGCAAATGGGGCAGCGCCTACCTCACGGCGAAATTCTTCCCGCTGCTGTCGGAGCGCCTCGGCGACCGGGTGGTGCTGATGCTGGCCGAACATGACGGCGTGCCCGTTGCGGGTGCGCTCAACCTGATGGGCGGGGACGCGCTGTATGGCCGCAACTGGGGCTGCGTCGGCGACTGGCCGTTCCTGCATTTCGAGTTGTGCTATTACCGGGCGATCGATTTCGCCATCGAGCGCGGGCTCAGGCGCGTCGAAGCCGGCGCGCAGGGCGAGCACAAGATCCAGCGCGGCTACCTGCCGAAGCCGACCTACTCGGCGCACTGGATCGGCCATCCGGGGCTGCGTGACGCGGTGGCGGACTACCTGGTGCAGGAGCGTGCGGCGCGGCTCGAGGAAATGGAAGAGCTCGCCACTCTCTCACCCTACCGACGCGGCGAGTCTGAGACCTGACACGTGCCCGGGGCCGGTTCCGCCTGGTTGTCCGAGCATTCGCAGGATGACGTCGCGCCGCTGGGAGTGAGGCTGACCATGTCCGAAGAAGCCAGGAAGAACGACGAGCGGGTCAGGCTGCGGGCCTACCGGCTCTGGGATCTGGAAGGGCGACCGCACGGCCACAACGACCAGTACTGGCAGACCGCCCTCGCACAGATCCGAAACGAGGAGCACGCCGCCGAGGACGTGCTCCAGGTCAGTGCAAGGACGGTCCCGGCTGCCGCCGTCTAGGTTCTTGCCGACGCCTTCTGCAGGTTCTCGTCGATCTTGGCGAGGAAGTCCTGCGTGGTCAGCCACTTCTGGTCGGAGCCGATCAACACCGACAGATCCTTGGTCATGAAGCCGGCTTCGACCGTGTCGATGCACACCTTCTCCAGCGTCTCGGCGAAGTGCGTCACGTCGGGAGTGTCGTCGAAGCGGCCGCGGTAGATCAGGCCGCGGGTCCAGGCGAAGATCGAGGCGATCGGGTTGGTGCTGGTCTGCCGGCCCTTCTGGTGCTCGCGGTAGTGGCGCGTCACGGTGCCGTGCGCCGCCTCGGACTCCACAGTGTTGCCGTCGGGCGAGAGCAGCACCGAGGTCATCAGCCCGAGCGAGCCGAAGCCTTGCGCCACGATGTCGCTCTCGACGTCGCCGTCATAGTTCTTGCAAGCCCAGACATAGCCGCCGGACCACTTGATCGCGCAGGCGACCATGTCGTCGATCAGGCGGTGCTCGTAGGTCAGGCCGAGCGCGTCGAATTGGGTCTTGAACTCGGCGTTGAAGATCTCCTCGAACACGTCCTTGAACATGCCGTCATAGGCCTTGAGGATCGTGTTCTTGGTCGACAGATACACCGGCAACTTGCGCGACAGGCCGTAATTGAAGCTGGCGCGCGCGAAGCCCTCGATCGAGTGCTTGGTGTTGTGGATGCCGAGGGCGACGCCCGGACCCTTGAAGTCGTGCACCTCGAGCTCGATCGGGGTGCCGCCATCGGTCGGGTGGTAGGTCAGCATCACCTTGCCCGGCCCGGGGATCTTGGTCTCGGCGGCGCGGTAGATGTCGCCATACGCGTGGCGGCCGATGACGATCGGCTGGGTCCAGTGCGGCACCAGGCGCGGCACGTTGGAGCAGATGATCGGCTCGCGGAAGATCGTGCCGTCGAGGATGTTGCGGATGGTGCCGTTCGGGCTGCGCCACATCTTCTTGAGCTTGAACTCGGCGACGCGGGCCTCGTCCGGGGTGATCGTCGCGCACTTCACGCCGACGCCGTAGGTCTTGATCGCGTGGGCGGAGTCGATGGTGACCTGGTCGTCGGTCTGGTCGCGATACTCGATGCCGAGATCGTAGTATTTCAGGTCGATGTCGAGATACGGGACGATCAGCTTCTCCTTGATGAAGCTCCAGATGATCCGAGTCATCTCGTCGCCGTCGAGCTCTACGACGGGTTCCTTCACCTTGATCTTGGCCATGTCTCTATCCCGCTGGGCCGACGCCCGCGCGTCGGCACGCCTGCAATCGTGCAGGCCGGAAAATCGCACCTGCCGGGCATGGCGGCAACCCACCGAACGCTACTTGCGAATGAGTATCAATACCGACTAGGTTTGGGAACCAGCCGGAGTCCATCGACGATGCAACGCCACCTTGCCGCAGGCTCGACAATCATCAGCGCACTCATGGCCGCGGATCGGCCGACCCGAACCATAGACCGCCATTCCCGCGAGCCGGTCGTCCAGCCCTCGTTCGAGCGCTTGCTGGCGATGATGGGCAAGGGCAGCTTTCGGCTGGCTCGACCGCCTGCGCACCGCCAGCATCAGGACGGATCGACGGCCGAGTAGGTCCGTCGTCCGCCCTGAAGGTGGTCGTCAGTCGGCGGCTTCCTGCTCCTCCGGCGCAACCATCAGCGCGTTGGCGACGACGCCTGACTGCTGCCGGATCTTGGCTTCGATCGCCGCTGCCATCTCCGGGTGGTCGCGCAGGAACTGCTTGGAGTTCTCGCGGCCCTGGCCGATCCGGGTACTGTCGTAGCTGAACCAGGCGCCGGACTTCTCGACGATGTTCGCCTTCACGCCGAGATCGATCAGCTCGCCCATCTTGCTGACGCCCTCGCCATACATGATGTCGAACTCGACCTGCCTGAACGGCGGCGCCATCTTGTTCTTCACCACCTTCACGCGGGTCTGGTTGCCGACGATCTCGTCGCGCTCCTTGATCTGGCCGATGCGGCGGATGTCCAGGCGCACCGAGGCGTAGAACTTGAGCGCGTTGCCGCCGGTGGTGGTCTCCGGGCTGCCGAACATCACGCCGATCTTCATCCGGATCTGGTTCAGGAAGATGATCATGGTGTTGGAGCGCGACACCGTGCCGGTAAGCTTGCGCAGCGCCTGGCTCATCAGCCGCGCATGCAGGCCCATGTGGTTGTCGCCCATGTCGCCATCGAGCTCGGCCCGCGGCACCAGGGCGGCGACGCTGTCCACCACCAGCACATCGATCGCACCCGACCGCACCAGCGTGTCGGCGATCTCGAGCGCCTGCTCGCCGGCATCCGGCTGGCTGATCAGCAGGCTGTCGATGTCGACGCCGAGCTTGCGGGCATAGCCCGGATCGAGCGCGTGCTCGGCATCAATGAAGGCGCAGGTGCCGCCCTTCTTCTGCGCTTCGGCGATAGCATGCAGCGCCATCGTGGTCTTGCCCGAGCTTTCCGGACCGTAGATCTCGACCACCCGGCCACGCGGCAGGCCACCGATGCCGAGCGCTATGTCGAGTCCCAGCGAGCCCGACGAGACGACGTCCACATTGTCGTTGGTGCGCTGCCCCATGCGCATGATCGAGCCCTTGCCGAAGGCCCGCTCGATCTGGGTGAGAGCGCCTTCGAGCGCCTTGCTCTTGTCCATGTCTGCTCCTTGAGGCGCATACCCGCCCACGAGTCGTTTGGCCGAAGCTTACCGCAGCAGGCGCCGAAGCGGCAGCACACGTGACCTGTGCGTGCTGACGCCACCCATATCACGGCGACGTTATCAATCGCATGCCGGAATGATCGTCCGCCTCCGATTGATGGGCGATCCAGCTGATCTACTACGTGAACAAATAGTGCACAAGCCTCCCGATTGCCAGGGATTTCACTGTCCTGTCAGGCTTTCTTACGGCTAGCGGATCGGCTGCGCTCCGGGCGGCGGGCGCTGCAGGCGCCACACATAGGCGATGATGCCGGCGACAACCTGGAAGTGCTCGCGCGGGATCTCCTGATCGAGCGGCACGGTATAGAGTGCCCGGGCCAAGGGCGGGTTGGTCACCACCGGCACCTTGTTCTCCTCGGCGACGGCACGGATCCGGGCAGCGAGCTCGTCGACGCCCCGTGCAACGATCCGCGGCGCGCCCTTGCCGCCGTTGTCGTAGGCCAGCGCCACCGCATAGTGCGTCGGGTTGACGATCACCACGGTCGCCTTGGGAACCGCCGCCATCATCCGCCGCCTCGAGCGTTGGCGCCTGATCTGGCGGAGACGGGCCTTCACCTGCGGGTCGCCGTCGCTCTCCCGGTGCTCGTCGCGCAGTTCCTGCCGGCTCATGCGCAGCTTGGAGCTGTGCCGGTAGCGGACCCAACCCACATCGAGAACGGCGATCACCCCCTGTACGGCCAGCAGCATCAGCAGCGCGTGCAGCACGATCCCGGCGGTGCGGTTGGCGAGAGTGCCCGCGTCCCAGCCGGTCGAGCCGAGGAACACCGGCCAAAGCCCTTCCAGCACCTGGCGAAGCGCCAGCGCAAACGCCATCAGTTTGATGGAGGCTTTCAGCGTTTCCATCAGGTTGTCGCCGCCGACGATGCGCTTCAGTCCCTTGGCCGGACTGATCCGGCCGAGCTGCGGCATCAGCCCGCCCATGTTGAGCAGGAACCCGGTCTGCAGCAGCGTGACGAGCACCAGGCCGGTCACCGCCGACAGGATCACCGGCGCCCCCAGTCCGACACCGAGCATCAGCATCTCGCGGATGAAACCGGCGCCCCCGGCGGTCATGTCGACACCGCCGACGCCGCTCATCAGCTGCTTCATCGTGATGATGAAGTGCATCGTCCGGGACGGGCCGGTCATCACCAGCGCCAGCAACGCACACCCGATCACCGTCACCGACTGCAACTCGCGGGACAGCGCGACCTGCCCCTCGGCACGCGCACTCTCCAGACGCTTCTGCGAAGGGGCCTGCGTCCGATCGTCGCTGTCGGCGCCGGCCATGCGAGGTCAAAGGCCCGGTAGCGAGGCGAAGGCGGTCGAGATGCTCGACATCCAGGCTTCCAGCATCCGCTGCAGCACCAGGCCGAACACCAGCAAACCGCCCAGCACCTGCCCAGGCATGGCGAGCGAATAGACCTGCAGCGACGGCACCAGCCGGGCCAGCAACCCGAGCATCACCTGCCAGACCAGCCCGGCGATCACCAGCGGGGCCGCAAGGCGCAGGGCCAGCGCGAAACAGGCCGTCGTCGCGACCGCAACACTCTCGGCCGCGTCACCCGCCGGCAGCAGATGGCCCGGCGCGAAAACCCGGTAGCTGCCGGCCAGGGCGCCGAGCGGGAGCGCATACAGGCCCGAAGAGAGGATCAGCACCGGACCGGCGAGTGCCAGCAGCCGGCTGGTGCCGCTGCTCTGGGCACCGAGCTCGGGGTCAGGCTGCAGCACGCTCGACAGCCCGATCTGCACTGCGGCGATCTGGCCGGCGATCGGCAATGCCAGCGCCATCAGCCTGGCGAGCCAGCCGAGCAGCAGGCCGCACAACAACTCGCCGCCAACCAGCGCCAGCACTCGAAGCGGCTGCTCGCCGACCGGCGGGATCAGCGACGCGACCGCCGGCAGGATCAACGCGGTGATCGACAGCGCGAGACCCGCCCGCACCACCATCGGCGTATCGCTCTCGCCGAGCCCGGGCAGCACCATGATCGCGGCGCTTACGCGCGACAGCACGATGGCGAAGCCGAACGCCCAGCCCGGCAGTGATGCCAGCAGCAGCTCGTCATGCATCGGCGTGTGGCCGCGCGCCCGATCGCATCACTGGCCGCCGGACGCGATCAGCCGGTCGAACAGCATGTGCGTGTAGTCGGTCAGCGTCACGAACATGAATGGACCGGCGATCGTCAGCGCGAGCCCGAGCGCCAGCAGCTTCGGCACGAAAGCCAGCGTCGACTCGTTGAGCTGTGTCACTGCCTGGATCAGCGAGATGATCAGGCCCACCACCAGGGCCGCCACCAGCGCCGGTGCCGAAAGCTTCAGCACCACCATGAACATGTCACGCAAGATCAGCCCGACATCACCTTCCTGCATCGCATCCCTCCTGGTTGCATATCCGCCGGAACCGGGCCGCGCCCGATCCTCGTGTTCAGATCGACATCTTCATGATGTCCTGGTACGCCTGCACCACGCGGTCGCGGATCGCGGTCGTGGATTGCAGTGCCAGTTGCGCGCGCGAAACCGCCATCACCACGTCGGTCAGGCTGCCTTCGCCGGAAATACCTTTCGCCGACGCAACGTCGGCCGCCTGCCCGGTCTGCACGACACCCTGCAGCGCCTTGGCCAGCGTGTCGCCGAAACCGGAGCCGGCCGCGCTGCCGACACCCGTGACGTCCCCCGCACCATCCGCGCCGATGCCGCCGAGGCCGGACTGGCCCTGCACGCGCGCATACGCACTGGCAGCGGCGGAAGGTGCGGTGAGTGCCCGCAGGTCGCTCATTTCAGCAGATCGATCGCGCGCGTCATCATCGAGCGTGTCGCCTGCATGACATTGAGGTTGGCGCTGTAGGACCGCTCGGCTTCACGCATGTCCATCATCTCGACGAAACTACTCACGTTCGGTGTCTTGACGTAGCCCGCGGCATCCGCGGCCGGATGCGACGGATCGTAGCGCGTGGGGAACGCGGCCATATCCTTGCCGATGGTCTTGACGTTGACCGACGGTTCGCCAGTTGCGTGATCGATCGTTTCGCCAAAGGTGATGGTCTTGCGGCGGTACGGATCAGCGCCGGGCGTAGATCCGGTGGTGTCGACATTGGCGATGTTTTCGGCAATGACGCGAAGTCGCAGGCTCTGCGCGTCCATCCCCGACGCCGACACGCCCATGGCATCGAAGATATCCATCAGCCTTTTCCGAGCGCCATGGCGTACATGCTCATGTATTTGCCATACAGATTGGTCACCAGGCGCTGCTGCGTTTCGGTGTCGGCAACCTTGGTCATCTGGTCGTCGAGTGCCACCGCATTGCCGTCGATCGAGCGCTGGCGCGGCCGCACCGCAACGGTGTTGGCGATTTCCATGTTGCCGGCCAAGTGCCTCGGGTCGGTCTGCACCGGTGCCACCTGCAGATTGGCAAGGCTCTTGCTGAACGACATCTCGTCACGCGGCACGAAGCCCGGGGTATCGGAATTGGCGATGTTGCGGGCAAGCACGCGCTGACGATCATCCAGCCAACTGAGCCGGCTCGCTGCCAGGCTCAGGAGATCGGTCTGACCGTCACTCATGGTGGACACTCCTCTCGGTCCGCAGCGCCAATCGCGCCCGTCGATGCAGAATGACCGCAACTCCTTGCTGAACCGTTAACCGCGAATCCCGGCGCCGCTAACCTTTTCTTAAGCTGCGGCGGGTCATGGTGCGGCTCGACACATCCACCGGCAAAAGGCCGCCCCGCATGCCAATGACCGACCTGCTGAGTGCAGCGGGCGCACTCGCCCTCGTGATCGGCCTGATCGTACTGCTGCGGTTCGGCAGCCGGTTCGTCGGCATGGGGCGCCTGCGTCCGGCGAACACGCCGCTGATCCTGGCCGGCCAGTTGGCACTCGACGGCAGGCGCCGGCTGCATCTGGTCGGATGCGGGTCCGGCCAGGTGCTCGTGCTGACCGGCGGCGTCACCGACGTGATGCTTGTCTGGCCGCAGGCACCACCGGGGCCGGAGACGCCGTCATGGCCCGGGCTGGAGATGTCATCGTGAGAGGCATCCTCGCAGCATTGGTCCTGCTCGGGCTGTCGCTGGTGCTGCTCCCGGTGGCGGCGCACGCCCAGGCCGTGAGTATCGATCTCGGCCACTCGGGCGAGGCCGGTGCCACCGGGCGCCTGGTGCAGCTGACCGCGCTGATCACGCTGCTGTCGCTGGCGCCGAGCCTGATGGTGATGGTGACCGCCTTCACCCGGATCGTCATCGTGCTGTCGCTGCTCCGCAGTGCGCTCGGCGCCCAGGGCACGCCGCCGAACACGGTGCTGATCGGGCTTGCGTTGTTCCTGACGTTCTTCGTGATGCAGCCGGTCCTGCAGCAGTCATGGGACGGCGGGATCGTGCCCCTGATGAGCGGCAAGGTCAGCGAGTTCGACGGGCTGCAGGCTGCCGCCGAGCCGTTCCGCCACTTCATGCTGGCCAACGTGCGACCGCCGGACCTGCGGCTGTTCCTCGACATCGCCAAGCTGCCGGTCCCGCCCACCGCGGCCGACACGCCCTGGCGCACGCTGGTGCCGGCCTTCATGATCGGCGAGCTTCGGCGCGGCTTCGAGATGGGGTTCCTGCTCTATCTGCCGTTCCTGGTCATCGACATCGTGGTCAGCAGCGTGCTGATGAGCCTCGGCATGATGATGCTGCCGCCGAGTTCGATCTCGCTGCCGTTCAAGCTGATCTTCTTCGTTCTGATCGATGGCTGGCACCTGGTCGCCGGCAGCCTGGTGCAGAGCTTCGCCCCCGGGTAGCGCCCCCGGGTAGCGCCGGTCACGCGCCGCAACTCCCCGACCGGGCGGCGTTACCACTCCCGAGAAGGAGACCGCGATGACCGAAGAGCACACCGAGGAGGGCATCCTCCACACCGCTGGCCAGCAGAACACCGGCAACCACAAGAAGCCCGACGCACCGGATGCCGGGAGCGTGGACAAGCTGGGCGGAACGCGCGCGGGTGCGGAAAACGTCGAGCCGGCTGCCACCACCAGCGTCCAGTCCGGGCCCGATATCGAGCGCGTGCAGGCGATCGATGCCGACCCGGCGCCCGACCTGACCAACCAGCATGGCGAACACGCCGAGCGGGCTGCCGAACGAGACGAGCGCGGCCGCCTCTAGAACCGCGGCCCGGCCGGAGCAGGCAGCAGCCCGGCCGGGCACACGCCTCAGATCAACAGCAGCTTGTCGGCGAGTGCCATCCAGCCCGCCGGCTCCTTCACCAGGGCCTGGATGTCATATTTCCCGAACGCCCGGGTTGCGCCGCGCTTGGTGAAGATCTCCCAGAAGATGCCGGAGGCCGGCCCCGCCCCTGCGCCGCCGCGGCTCCCGAGGATCGACTTCTTCGGCGGCAATGGCGGCAGCGGCTTCGGGATCGGCGGCAACGGCTTCTGCGCCCCGGTGGATCCTGTCGCGGATGGAGCCATCGTCAGCGGCGCCGTCGGCCTGACCGGCGGCAGGGTGAAGTCCTGCAGCTCGATCTCCTCGAAATACCCCTGCTCCTCGTAAGCCTTCCAGTGGATCGCCGAGGCTGCGGCGTAACAGGCGCCGGCGCTGGTCAGCTTGATGCCGGCCTTCAAGGCAGCCGCCGCGATCGTGGTGGGCAGCGACGCCAGCGGGATGATCGAGCCGACCAGCTGCGCGCCGCGGATCGACAGCTTGGCCGCCTTGGCCGCCTCGACCAGCCGGCAGAAATCCTGGACCTCCTTCTGGTCGCTGTACTTTGCCGCGATGTAGCCGACCTTGGCCATGTGATGCGCAGTCAGGCGTGTCGCGTCGCCGTGATAGACCGCTCCGGTCACGTTCACGCCGACCATGTGCGGAATCAACGAACTCAGGGTGCCGAACGCCTGCACCGCACTGCCGCCCATCTTCTTCCAGCGTCGGCTGCTCAGATAATCCTGCGTCACCGGGCTCGTTTGTCCAATCTCGACGTCGTGCTGGTCGAAGAACGGGTTCCGCTTCTTGCTCAGCTTCTTCAGGGCCTCGCCGCCGCTGGCCTCGATGCCCTTCATGCTGTCGACGCCCGCCTGCAGGCCGTAGCCGATGGTCTTGATCGGCTCCTTGTAGGCCTCGGCATCGACGGTCCCCAGGACGATCGAGACCGCCTGCATCGCGATGTCGTAATTATCGACCTTGTCCTGGCCGGCCGCCTTGAGCGCCTTCGCCTGGTCGGCCTTGCTCCCCAGCCACTTCGGACCGGACGGCGACGCGAAGTTCTGCGCCGGCAGCTGCGGACCCTTGGGAAGTGCGGGGATGCCGGAGAGCGAGGGCAGCTTCACGATGCGAACCCATGACGGACTGATCGCCGTCCGGGTCCGGCTACACGCCGCAGGCCGTCCCGATTGCCGCCACCGATTGCCATGCGCCGCCTCCAGATCCTGCCGGACTGTTCCACCTCGAAGGCGGCAGCATCGCCGATGGCGGGACGGAAGGTAACCGGGGCGTGAACAACGTCATGACTTCATCATAAACGTCGCCCCGGGCTGGCGATGCTCAGACGTCGAACACGACACCCTGCGCCAACGGCAGCGCGTTGCCATGATTGATCGTGTTGGTGGCGCGGCGCATGTACGCGCGCCAGCTGTCGGAGCCGGACTCGCGACCGCCGCCGGTGTCCTTCTCGCCTCCGAAGGCGCCACCGATCTCCGCACCGGAGGGCCCGATATTGACGTTGGCGATGCCGCAATCCGATCCCTCGACGGACAGGAACCGCTCGGCTTCGTGCAGGTCGCGGGTGAAGATCGACGAGGACAGGCCGGCCGCGACGTCGTTCTGCAGGCCGATTGCTTCCTCGACGGTGTGGTAGCGCATCACATAGAGAATTGGCGCAAAGGTCTCGCGCTGCATGACCGCCGGCTGCACCGTCTCGGCGGTGAACTCGACCAGCGCCGGGCGGACATAGAACGCATCCTCGCCCGCCATCTCGACGCGCTCGCCGCCGGTCACCACGCCGCCAGCCGCGCGCGCCTCGTCGAGGGCTGCCTGCATGCCCTCGAACGCGGCGCGGTCGATCAGCGGTCCGACCAGCACGCCGGGCGCGCGCGGATCGCCGACCCGCACCGAGCCGTACGCGGATTTGAGACGCGCCGTGAACGCCTCGTACACATTCTCCTGCACGAACAGCCGACGCAACGTGGTGCAGCGCTGTCCGGCCGTGCCCATTGCCGCAAACGCGACGCCGCGCAACGCCAGGTCGAGGTCGGCGGTGTGCGAGACGATCGCCGCGTTGTTGCCGCCGAGCTCCAGGATCTGCCGGGCGAACCGTGCCGCGAGCTTAGGTGCCACCTTGCGACCCATCGCCGTCGAGCCGGTCGCCGATACCAGGGCGACCCGCCGGTGCTCGACCAGCGCCTCGCCGACACCCTGCCCGCCGATCAGCAGCGTCGACAGGTCGGCCGGCGCCTCGGCTCCGAACCGCAGGCGGGCGCGCTCGAACAGCGCCTGCACGGCCACCGCGGTGAGTGGGGTCTTTTCCGACGGCTTCCACACCACGCTGTTGCCGCACACCAGCGCCAGCGCCGCGTTCCAGGCCCAGACGGCCACAGGGAAATTGAATGCCGAGATGATGCCGACCACGCCGACCGGGTGCCAGGTCTCCATCATCCGGTGCATCGGCCGCTCGGTGGCGATGGTCAGGCCGTACAGCTGCCGCGACAGCCCGACCGCGAAGTCGCAGATGTCGATCATCTCCTGGACCTCGCCCAGGCCCTCCGACGTCACCTTGCCGGCCTCGAGCGTCACCAGCCGGCCGAGCTCGTCCTTGGCCGCGCGCAGCTCCTCGCCGAGCAGCCTGACCAGCTCGCCGCGACGCGGTGCCGGCACACCCCGCCAGGCCAGGAAGGCAGCGTGCGAACGCTCGATGGCGGCGGCGGCGGCGGCGCGATCGGTCTCGACCAGGCGGGCGGTTTCCCCGCCGGTCAGCGGCGAGCGTGCCACCAGGGTGCCGCCCGCGAGCCGCGCCGGATCGACGCCGAAGCCGGTCAGCAGGCGGGTCACCTCGGCAGCAACGGCCTGGGTGGTCTGGTCGGATGCGGTCATGCGGATGGTTCCTGGTCGAAGTCGGGCGGCACGTGTCGCGGGCAGGTTCAGGCCACGTGGTGTGGCTGCTGGTAGTTGCGCCCGAAGCGGTTGGCCAGGAAGTCCGGCAGCGCGATCTCCTCCTGCAGCACCAGGCCGCGGTTGGCGAGCTTACCCTCCGCCAGCATGTCGAGCACCGTGCAGATGCCGGACGCGGTGGTGATCTGGATGGCGCTGCGGGTCACGCCGCCGATCTCGGCCGAGCGGATGTGGTTGGCGTAGCTCTCCTGCATCAGCCGGCCGCCACGCTGCCCGGTCACCGTCACGAACACGATCACCACGTCCTGCATGGTGATCGGGATCGAGGTCTCCAGGATGTCCTTGAGCAGCTTGCGGCGGTGGCGCAGCCCGAGATCGTTCAGCAGCGTGCGCATGATCGCCGCGTGGCCGGGATAGCGGATGGTGCGGTAGTTGAGGTTCTGCACCTTGCCGGCGAGCGTGTCGCAGAGCGAGCCCAGGCCGCCCGAGGTGTTGAACGCCTCGTAGGTGATGCCGTCGAGGGCGAAATGCTCGAGATCGTCGAGCGGCGTGGTCGAGCGCAGCACGCCATCGACGATCGCCTCGCACGGCTCGCAGTACTCGTTGATGACGCCGTCGGTGCTCCAGGTCAGGTTGTAGCCGAGCGAGTTCGACGGGAACTGCGGCAAGGCGCCCACCCGCATGCGGACGTCGGCCAGGCTGTCGAAACGCAGCGTCAGGTCGTGCGCCACGATGGTGATGAAGCCGGGCGCCAGGCCGCATTGCGGCACGAACGCGGTCGCCGAATTCTCGGCAAGCCCGCGCACCACGCGGGTGCTGGCGACGTCCTCGGTGAGGTCAAGATAATGCGCGCCGGCGACCTTGGCAGCGCTGGCGATCCTGGTGGTGAGCTGGAACGGCCCGGCATTCAGCACCGCGAACTTGCCGCGCAACGCCTCGGTCAGCGCGGTCTCGTCGGCGATGTCGATCTGGTGGCGCTCGATCGGATGGCTGGTGACGAGCTTGGCAAGATGGTCGGCGTCGCGATCGAGCACCGTCACCGCGTAGCTGCCGCAGGCCGACAACAGCTCGGCGATCATCGTCCCGATCTTGCCGGCCCCGATGATGGCGATATTCTGCATGTGCCGACCCCCTGGCGATTCACGTGACGCGGTTATCGTTGACTGAAGCGGCGGCGGCGAGGCACCAAACGGCGAACGCGAGGCGCCGACTACGGCGAAATGACGGGTTTCCCGGCGAAACGCAGGCGCTCACCGGACAGCCGACGAATTCCCGGCTAGCGCGCGTTCGCCTGCGACTGCGACTGGGTGTCCCCGCATGGGTCGGAGAGCGCGACCGTCACGCCCATGCCGGCGCCGAAAGCCACCAGCAGGCCGATCGTCAGGGCAAGGCGGCGCATGGTCATGCTCCTCTGGGATCGGCTTCCCATAACGATACCGTAACGACATCGGCGGGGCGAGTCGTGTTACTGCCCGGTAGGCAGATCATCGCGGGCACGCCGGCTGTTGCCCGGCGCGGGATTTTCTCCGAATGATGGTCCGTGGACACTTCAGCCCGAACCGGATCCGTCATGCACGCGTCGAACGATGTCTCGCATGACGGGACCGAAACCGACTTCCTGGCCGGCGGCGGCGATGCCGGGATGCTGCTGCGGGCGATGGACTGGTCCAGATCCTCGCTCGGCGAGCCGGCAGGGTGGCCCGAGAGCCTGAAGGCCGCGATCAGCCTGCTGCTGCCGTCGCGCGCGCAGATCTGCCTGTTCTGGGGCCCCGAGCTGGTCGCGTTCTACAACGACGCCTACACCCCATCGATCGGCGCCAACCATCCGGCAGCGCTCGGCCGTCCGGCGCGCGAGGGCTGGTCGGCGCTGTGGGACATGCTGGAGCCGCTGCTGGAAGGCGTGCGGCAGACCGGAACGCCGCTCGAGCAGGGCGGCTACCTGTTCCCACAGGATCGGCACGGCTTCATCGAGGACACCTTCTTCGACATCTCGTACAACCCGATCCGCGGCGCCGGGGGCCAGGTCGAGGGCGTGTTCTGCATCGTCAGCGACCAGACCCGGCGGATCACCGACGAGCGCCGGCTGAACACGCTGCGGGTGCTGTCGCTCAGGCACGGCGTCGAGACCGCCGAGGAGGCGGCCCGCAGCTTCGTGGGCGTGCTCCCGGGCGGCGAGCAGTCGGACACCCCGTATGCGCTGGTGTATCTGCGCCGGCAGGACGGCACCCTGTGGCTGGCGGCGACGCATGGCGGCATCGTCGATGCCGGGCTCGGCGTCATCCCGCCCGATGCGGAGAGCGGCGAGGACGAGAGGGCGCGCGCGCTGGTACGGGTCGATCGCACCGGCCAGGTGGAGACGCTGCTGCGCCGGTTCGTGATCGATCCTCCCGCCGCCGCCGCCGAGCGGGTGGTGCTTTTGGCGCTGCATGCGGGTCGCGATCCGGCCGGTGTTCTGGTGCTGGCCAAGAACCGTCGGGTGCGGCCGACCGACGATTACCGCCGCTACTCCGAGCTGCTGGCCGCCCAGCTCTCGGCATCGCTTTCGACCGCCCGCGTGCTCGCCGAGGAGCGTCACCGCTCCGCCTCGTTGAAACAGCAGGTGGCGGCCGCCATCGCCGAGCGCGCGGAGGCCGAGGCGCAACTCCGGCAGTCGCAGAAGATGGAGGCGATCGGCAAGCTGACCGGCGGCGTCGCGCATGATTTCAACAACCTGCTGCAGGTGATCGGCGGCAACCTGCAGCTGCTGGCCCGCGACCTGGTCGGCAACGAGCGCGCGACACGGCGGATCGGCAACGCGCTTGAGGGTGTGGCTCGCGGCGCCAAGCTGTCGAACCAGCTGCTGGCGTTCAGCCGCCGGCAGCCGCTGGAACCCAAGGTGGTCAATGTCGGCCACCTGATCGCCGGCCTCGACGACATGCTGCGGCGGTCGCTCGGCGAACGCGTCGAGATCGCCACGCGGATGGCGGACGGGCTGTGGAACACCCTGATCGACCCGGCGCAGATGGAGAACGCGCTGCTCAACCTGGCGATCAACGCGCGGGACGCGATGGACAACCATGGCACCCTCGTCATCGAGGCGGCCAATGCGCAGCTCGACGCGCAGTACGCCGACCGGCACAGCGAAATCGAGCCCGGCGACTACGTGATGGTCGCGGTCACCGACACCGGCACCGGCATGACGCCCGAGATCGTCGAGCAGGTGTTCGAGCCGTTCTTCTCGACCAAGCCGGAGGGCAAGGGCACCGGGCTCGGGCTGTCGATGGTGTACGGCTTCGTCAAGCAGTCCGGCGGCCACATCAAGATCTACAGCGAACCGGGGCACGGCACGACGGTGCGGCTCTATCTGCCGCGCACCCGCGATGCCGAGGACCGTGTCGAGGAGACCGCCGCGGGGCCGGTGCAGGGTGGCACCGAGACCATCCTGGTCGCCGAGGATCATGACGGCGTGCGCGAGACGGTGATCGCGATGCTGGCCGAGCTGGGCTACCGCGTGTTGAAGGCACGCGATGGCGAGGGCGCGTTGACCGTGCTGGAGAGCGGCGTGCCGGTGGACCTGCTGTTCACCGACGTGGTGATGCCGGGGGCGATGCGTGGTCCGGAACTGGCGGCCCGGGCGCGCCAGCTGCTGCCTCGCCTCGCGGTGCTGTTCACGTCGGGCTACACCGAGAACGCGATCGTGCATGGCGGCCGGCTCGATGCGGGCGTGGAATTGCTGTCCAAGCCGTACACACGCGAAGCCCTGGCACGGAAGCTGCGGCAGGTCTTGCCGTCGCCCCAGGGGTCGGAGTCGCAGGGTTCGGAGTCACAGGGCTCGGAGCACCAGCGTCCGGAGCCACACGCGGCGACACCCGCCGGCGCCTCGCCCCGCCCGGCCGAGACGGCGTTGCGGCTGCTGCTGGTCGAGGATGACACGCTGATCCGCGAAAACACCGCCGAGCTGCTGGCCGGCCGCGGGCATACGGTGGTGCAGGCGGCGAGTGCCGAGCTCGCACTGGCGACCCTGGAGACCACGACGATCGACGTGCTGGTCACCGACCTCGGCCTGCCCGGGATCAATGGAGTGGACCTGGCCAGGCGCGCGGCGGCCCGGCAGCCCAAGCTCGGCCTGGTGTTCGCGACGGGCGCGGAGACCGCGACGGACAGCCTGACCGGAGCGGTGGCGCACGCAGTGACCGTGCGCAAGCCGTACGACGAGATCGAGCTCACGCGTGCGATTCAGGCAGCGCTACGGGCGGCAGCAGCGGGCTCTCCGTGATCGGAGGGACGCCGTGACGTCCGACGAGCCGGGTCATCAGGCTTTCGCCCACTCCCGGCGTAGCAGCGCACACCCGATCTCGTCGTACCAATCCTCTCCCAACCTTCGGCTCTCGATTGAACGCGTCTCCAGCCGCATCCCCAGCCTGGTCATCAGCCTGAACGATTCTGCATTATCGACCAGGCAGCCTGAGGTCACCCGGTGCAGCCGACGGTCGGCGAAGCACCAGTCGAGCAATGCCCGCGCCGCCTCAGTTGCTATTCCCAGTCCGCGCTTCCGGGGATGCAGCCACCACCCCATGTCGCCTTCCGGCTGCCCCGGGTGCAGGAACACGCCGACCTCACCGACAATTCCGTCATCGAGCTTTTCCTTTTCCCTGATCCCCAGCATTCGCCATCCGGTCGCCGCTTCCAGAAGTTCCTCTTGTGCTTGCAGGAACGCTCGGGCTTCTTCTTTCTCGATTGCGCCCATTCGCTGCGCAGCTAGCGCCGTCGGCTCGTTTCGGTATGCCAAATATGCGGGCAGATCTGCTGCGCCTGGGGTCTGCAGCACGAGCCGCTCTGTCTCGATGTAGATCACGTCTTTTCAAATCCGCACATGCCGAAGCCCTTGTGATGCAGACGAACACCGCGGGCCTTTGATCTGACTCTGCCAGAGCCTGCCCCATCGCACGCAGCGGCGGGACGGAGCACCCGCATGAAGAATCTGCACGGTTTTGCCCGGCGGTTTGCAACTGCACGCCACTCTTCCAGTCGAGCCCATGGTCGCTCGACCTGGTTGCGCTTGGTGTAGAACCAGGACGGGCAGGACAGCACCTCCTCGTTTCGACGAGGTTCGGATAACCGGGCGCGCACCCAGGCGCCGTATGTGCTTGCAACAGGCATGGCTGCTGCACCTTGGTCCGCAACCACCCACCCTGTCGCGCCGGGGAGCTTGTCCGGCAACGGCATGGCCCAAGGTAGCTCGTGGTGCTGGCCCGGCGACATGACGGAGGCGACTGCCCTGCCGGTGGCGTCAGTAGTCACCCAAGCTTTGATGCCGAAGCGGCTTTGAGACTGGCCCACTGCCTCACCTTCATCTCGTTGCGCTGGCGTGTCCGCGGTCCCGTCGCTCCTGCGGCCTTCTCATGGGAGCGGATGTTGATTCCGTAGAGGAACATAATGCCCAGCTTCACACCTGGTCTCTGCGCCAGGATCAGGAGCCGCTCCCAGACGGCGAGCCTGTACCACCGGATGAACGTCTGGACGGCCTTCCGCCACGGCACCAAAGCCTTCAGCAACGCACGCCAAATCACTCCATTCTGGAGACTCCGCACTGGCCTGTACGCCTCGATCAACGGCTCAAGCGCCGCTCAATGCTTCCCCGTCGGTTTCCAGGCCGCATTCCGGGAGACGGCATAATGCTCGACGGCGCCGAGCAGATTCAGGCACGAACAGTCCCTAGGGACAAAACTCAATCGGGTCTGCAATCGACCCATTGCCGACTGCACTCATATAGGTGAAACATTAGCCCGAGACATACATCCGCCACGTTGCGGCAAAACCGTGGATGCAGAGATTACCTGGGACCTCGTCATGTCGGAAGACATGGGTTTTATTGAGGGCTCTTACCGTCTTGCCGGCGGAGAGTGGCAGATAGTGACAGCCTTCAAAAGAGAGGGTGTCACAGAAGCAGAAATCCGAGACGGACTTACCTGGGAGAGCGGCGTAACTGGCATGAACGTCATCTTCCCAGTTGATGCAACGATCAACGGCACAGTCCTGCTCAATATGATGTCTGAGCATTTAGCTATTGAAACCTGGAGAGAGGTGCGAGGACCAGACTCAATCGTCTTGCGATAGATCGACCAATGACCGCTAACCACCAAACCCGGCTGTCCGGCTGATTGGGTTTTGACCCTAGTCCACTCCTGCCGCTTCCGGCACCAGCATCGGCCCCAACGGTCCGCCGCCGAACAGGTGCACGTGCAGATGCGGTACTTCCTGGCCACCATGCGCGCCCATGTTGGACAACAACCTGTAGCCCGGCTCCTCGAGACCGAGCTGGCGCGCAACACGGCCGACGGCGCGGATGAAGCCGGCGATCTCGGCCTCCGGCGCGCCCTCTGAGAAGTCGGCGAACGACACCCACGCGCCCTTCGGGATCACCAGCACATGCACCGGCGCGCGCGGCGCGATGTCGTGGAAGGCGAGCGCGTACTCGTCCTCGTACACTGTCGCGCAGGGGATCTCGCCGCGCAGGATGCGGGCGAAGATGTTCTGCGTGTCATAGACCCCGAGCCCGCTCACCGGCATGACGCTACTCTCCCTCTCCACGCGGCGCCGGAAGTGCCGTCCGCCGCGACGCCTTCTCGGCGATCCCGCTGGTGCCCTCGCGCCGCTCCAGCTCCGACCACACCTCGCTCGGGTTCACACCGGCATCCACCCACAGCACGATCAGGTGGTAGAGCACGTCGGCACTCTCGCCGATCAGCTTGGAGCTGTTGCCCGCGACCGCCTCGATCAGGCACTCGACCGCCTCCTCGCCGAACTTCTGCGCGACCTTCGCCGTGCCGCGCGACAGCAGCCGGGCCGAATGGCTGATGTTCGGATCGGCATTGCGCCGCGACGTCACCACCTCGAACAGCCGGTCCAGCACGCCGGCATTGGCGCCCGCCATGTCGACCGCGGCGGCGCGCCCCGCTTCCCGGAGCACGGCTTTGCGGAGGATGCCCTTCTTCGGCACGCTCTTCTTGACCGCGGCCGGCTTGGCGACGGCCTTGCGCGAGGCGGCTGGTTTTTCGCGTGGCAGCACCTTCTTGGTGGTCTTGCCGGCGCGCTTCGGGAGTTTGGTCAAACCGGCATGTCCTGGCTGGAAGCGGGTGGTCGGACGGGCAGGCCGGCGTCACGCAGCGCCTGTTTGACCTGGCCGATGGAGAGCCTGCCGAAATGGAACACGCTGGCGGCGAGCAGTCCGGATGCGCCCGCCTCGGCGCCCTCGACGAAATGCCCGGGCTCGCCGACGCCGCCGGACGCCACCACCGGCACCGGAACTGCGTCACACACCGCCCGCAGCAGCGCCAGGTCGAAGCCCTGGCCGGTGCCGTCGCGGTCCATGCTGGTCAGCAGGATCTCGCCGGCGCCGCTCGCTGCGACCCGCCGGCACCAGGCGATCGCGTCCATGCCGGTGCCGGTGCGGCCGCCATGGGTGAACACCTGCCAGCCGCCATGGCCGTCGGCGCGCGCATCGACTGCCACCACCACGCACTGGCTGCCGAACTTCGCCGCCGCCTCCGATACCAGCTCGGGTCGCGCAACGGCCGCGGAGTTCATGCTGCATTTGTCGGCGCCGGCGAGCAGCAGCCGGCGCATGTCCTCGGTGGAACGCACGCCGCCACCCACGGTCAGCGGCAGGAAGATCCGCGCGGCGGTGCGGCTGACCACGTCCAGGATGGTGTCGCGCTGCTCGTGGCTGGCGGTGATGTCGAGGAAGGTCAGCTCGTCGGCGCCGGCCGCGTCGTACACCGCCGCCTGCTCCACCGGATCGCCGGCATCGCGCAGGCTGACGAAGTTGACGCCCTTCACGACCCGCCCGTCCTTGACGTCGAGGCACGGGATCACCCGCAGCTTGAGCATTCAGGGCTGCTCCGGATGACGCGGTTCGGGCATGCCCAGCACCTCCAGCGCCTCGCGTGGCTCGATCCGGCCGTCATACAGCGCCCGCCCGACGATCACGCCCTCGATGCCGGTGAAATGCACCGACGCCGCACGCAACGCCTGCAGATGCTCGATCCGGCCGACGCCGCCGCTCGCCACCACCGGCGTCGACAGCCTGGCCGACAAGGCGCAGGTCTGCTCGATGTCGAGCCCGGTCAGCATGCCGTCGCGGGCGATCTCGGTGAAGATGATGGCGGCCACCCCGGCATCCTGCATCCGCACGCCGAGCTCGATCGCCGAGAGGTCCGACACTTCCGCCCAGCCCTCGGTCGCGACGCGGCCATCGCGCGCATCGATACCGCAGACGATGCGACCGGGGAACGCGCGGGCCGCCTGGCGCACCAGCTCGGGGTTCTTGACCGAGGCGCTGCCCAGGATGACGCGGGCGATGCCGGCCGACAGCCAGCGCTCGATCGCCGCCATGTCGCGGATGCCGCCGCCGAGCTGCACCGGCACGTCGGCATTCTCGATGATCGCCTCGATCGCCTCCGCATTGACCGAGTGGCCGGCGAACGCGCCGTTGAGGTCGACCACGTGCAGCCAGCGGCACCCGGCCGCCACCCAGGCCCGCGCCTGCGCGCCGGGATCGTCGGAATAGACCGTGGCGTCGTCCATCTCGCCGCGACGCAGCCTGACGCAGGCGCCGTCCTTGAGGTCGATCGCGGGATACAAGGTGAGCGGGCGGGGGATCGGCACGTGCTTGTCGGCTTTCGGTCTGTTCCGGGACTTGGTGTGCGCCCTGGTTTGCGCCCGGGTCGGGGGCAGCGCCGGCACCTGCTCGGGCTTCGCCACCACCGGCGTCTCCAGCGGCGGCAAAGGTGCCTCCTGCAGCAGCTTGGTGAAGAAGTAGCCGCCGACTGTCTCGCCGCCGACCCGTGCGTAATGCGGATGCGTGCCCCAATGGTGGTAGCCGAGGCTCTGGTACAGCGCGATCGCCGCGCTCTGGGTCTCGCGCACGTCCAGGTTCAGCACCTGGTAGCCGAGGGCGCGTGCCGCCTCCTCCACCGCCTCGGTCATCAGCCGGGCCAGGCCGTGGCCGCGCGCATAGGGGGCGATGAAGCTGTGCATGAGGGTGGCGGCCATCGCCTGCGCCTCGTTGTTGCGGGCCGGGCGCAGCAGCTGGGTGGCGCCGACGATGCTGCCATCCAGCCTGCCGACGAACAGCGCCCGCTCCGGCACCAGCAGGATGCCGCGGAAATACTGCTCCAGCACACGTCTGCCGGGAGATGTCACCCAGCCGAAGCCGCCGCCATCCAGGATCGCCGCGTTGGTCGCCTCGCACAGCGCCTGCATGTCGTCGTCGCTGAGCGTCGACACCCGGTCCGCCGACAGTGTGCGCTCCCCCGGAAGGCCGGGCCGCTTCGGCGTGTGCTCGTCGCCCTGCATGGTCAGGCGCGCCCGGCCGGGTGGCCCGGATCCCAGCGCAGGAAATTGGCCAGGATGCGCAGGCCGACGCGCTGGCTCTTCTCGACGTGGAACTGCGTCCCGGCACGGTTGCCACGCGCCACCAGGGCCGGCACGTCGCCGCCATATCGGGTGATGGCGACCAGATCCGCCGGATCGAAGCCGGACAGCGCGTACGAGTGCACGAAATAGCCGTGGTCGCCGTGCTTGAGACCCTCGGTGAGCGGATGGCCGCCCGGCGTGAACACCAGCTCGTTCCAGCCCATCTGCGGCAGCCGCAGGCCGGGCACCAGCATCGGCGCGATCTCGCCCTGGATCCAGCCGAGGCCGGGCGTCTCGCCGTGCTCGAGCCCGCGTTCGGCCATCAGCTGCATGCCGATGCAGATGCCGAGGAACGGGACGCCGGCCGCTGTCGCATCCTCGAGTGCCGCACGCAGGCCCGAAACCGCGGAGAGCCCGCGCGCGCAGTCGGCAAACGCGCCCTGCCCCGGCAACACGATCCGGTCGGCGTCGCGCACCCAGGCCGGGTCGGACGTGACCCGCACCTCGACCGCGATCCCGGCGCGATCAGCGGCCTCCTGCAGCGCACGCGACGCGGATGCCAGGTTGCCGCCCTGGTAATCGATGACGGCGACCCGGCCGCCGAAACTCCGCCTGGCCTGGGATGTCCCGCTCATGACGCGGCAGCAGGCGATCCGACCAGGTCCGGGCGCAGATCGAGCAGTCGCAGCAACGCCGCGCCCTGGTCGGGGCCGGCCACGATCGGGCCCGCCACGTAGCCGGCGCGGCCCAGTTCCCACCGCCGCCAGTCATTCGCGAACAGGGCCACCACCAGGTGCAGCCCAGGAAGCAGCACCCACGCTTCGGGAACGACACGCATCAGCAACCCGATCAGCACAGCCGCAAGGCCAGCCAGCATCGCCACCAGCCAGCTGCCCGGCCGCAGCAGCACGACCCAGCTGAACACCAGGCCAGACCAGGAGAAACCCTCCGGCACCAGCACCGGCGGCTGCTCCGGACGGGCCTGGTCGGGGATGGGGAAGTGCGTGCTGAAGAGCCTCACAGCACGCCCTTGGTCGAGGGGATCACGCCGGCGGTGCGCGGATCCGGCTCGGTCGCGGCGCGCAGGGCACGGGCGACGGCCTTGAAGCAGCCCTCGGCGATGTGATGGTTGTTGTGGCCGGCCTTCTGCGTCACGTGCAGCGACAGGCCGGCGTTCGACGAGAAGCCGCGGAAGAACTCCTCGAACAGCTCGGTGTCCATCTCGCCGATCTTGTCGCGGGGAAAGCGCACGTCCCACACCAGGAACGAGCGGCCGGAGATGTCGATCGCCGCCTCGACCAGCGCCTCGTCCATCGGCACCACCGCGTGGCCGTAGCGACGGATGCCGGCCTTGGTGCCGATCGCCTGGGTCAGCGCCTGGCCCAGCACGATGCCGATATCCTCCGTGGTGTGGTGGAAATCGACATGCAGGTCGCCGATCGCCCTGATCTCGAGATCGAACAGGGCGTGCCGGGCGAGGGCCGTCAACATGTGGTCGAGGAAGCCGATGCCGGTCTCGATCTGCGAGCGGCCGGTGCCGTCCAGCGACAGCGACAGCGCGATGTCGGTCTCGCCGGTGACGCGATGGACCGAGGCCTGCCGGCCAGTCTGCTGCACGCCGTGCGACGTGGTTTCCGGGTGGGTTTCTACGACGTCCATGACGCCATTCCCTACAGGATCGACCAGAGCGAGGCCACTCCCCGCGTGGAACGCGAGCCCTGCTGCGGCGTCTTGATCGGTGGTCGGTGAGGACATCGCACCCCCTGGCATGAGGACACCCCGATGATCCGGACTCTCCGCGCGAGCCTCTGTGCCGCTGCCCTCGGCGCGCCGCTCCTACTGGCCGCCTGCGCCACGCAACAGGAACGCGTGGCCGACAAGGAGGACAAGCTCGCCGCTGCCGGGTTCGTGGCCCGTCCGGCCGACACCCCTGCCCGCCAGGCGATGCTGCAGAAGCTGCCGCCCGACAAGTTCGTGATGCGGCCGGCTGGCGGAAACTACATCTATCTCTATTCCGACCCGCTGGTGTGCGGCTGCCTCTATGTCGGGTCGGCGCAGGCGTACTCGACGTACAAGCAGGAGATGTTCCAGCAGCAGCTGGCCAACCAGCAGCAGTTGACGGCTGAGATGTACAGCGATCCGAGCTGGAGTTTCGGTGCCTGGGGTGGCCCATGGGGTCCGGGCTTCGGCGCCGGATTCGGTCCGGGGTTCTACTAGTCAGGCGACCCGCGCTTGCAGGTCGAGCCCGGGCGCGCCACCTTCCGGCCCTCATTGCATGGAGGCACGACCTTGGCCGAACTCAGCGACATCGCGTTGCAGCGCATCGACGGAACCACCGAAACGCTGGCCGACTATGCCGGCAAGGTTGTCCTGGTGGTGAATGTCGCCTCCAAGTGCGGGCTGACGCCACAATATGAGTCGCTCGAGCGCGCCTACAGCGCACACAAGGCGGATGGGCTGGTGGTGCTGGGATTCCCCTGCAACCAGTTCCGCGGCCAGGAGCCCGGCACCGAGGCCGAGATCCAGGAATTCTGCAGCACCACCTACGGTGTCGATTTCCCCCTGTTCGCCAAGATCGAGGTCAACGGTCCGGAGCGTCATCCGCTCTACGCTGCGCTGCTCGGGGCGGCCCCGAAGGCGCAGGAGAAGCCCGACGGCACCATGCGCGAACGACTGGCCAAGCATGGCGTCGAGTCCAGTGACGGCGACATCCTGTGGAATTTCGAGAAGTTCCTGGTCGGCCGCGACGGTCGCGTGATCGGCCGGTTTGCCCCCGACGTGACGGTCGAGGAATCGCCGCTGCGGGACAGCCTCGACGCTGCACTCGCCCACGCCGGATAGGCTGCGCGCAGCAGGGGCAAGTTTCGGCTTGCCTCCTGGTTGCGAGCGGTTCTGAATGCGGGCTCTCGATCTGGGGCAGGCATCCGCATGAACCGATCCAGTGGCACTGGTGACAATGTGGCCAAGGACGAATTCAGTGGTGCCGAACTGCCTCTCCGGGTGGCGGCGATGGCAGAGGGTGAGCGGGTCGCGATCAGGCTGCTCCGCCGGATCCTCGCACCGCGTGGCACAAGCCCGGCGAACTTCCACGACATCCCCGCCATGGATCACGCAGCGCTGCTGATCCAGAAGGCGGTCGACCCCGGTCCGGTGCTCGCCTCCCGGCCGATCGACGTGGCGATGCCCGGGGACGAAGCGGTGACCCCGGATGAACGTGTGCTGCTGAGCGCCCTGGCGGCGGCGCAGCATGCCGAGGATCCACTGCTGGACCAGGCGGTATCGCGGCTGATGCCGGCGCGCGAGATGCGGGGGGCGCTGGCCGAGGCACTGCGGGTATTTGCACGGGTGCTCACCATGTCGGGCCGGTCGCTCGCCAGTCCTCGTATTCTGAAGCCGGGCGTGCTCGCCTGGTCGTTGCCGGCGGCGGCGCTGACGGTGGCCCGGTTGCACGGTCATGACCTGGGGCATGTCGAGATCGCCTGGCCGCCGCGGGACTGACATCCGTCCGCCCGTCCTGGGCCCGCACCGCCTGGACCTGCTGTCTCCACCGCCCAGATCCGGGAGCCCCGCATGCGAGCGATCGACGCCCTGCTTGACCGTGTATCCACCTCGTCGTTGCAGGATCCGGCGCCGGACGGGCCTGTGCTGGAGCGCATTCTCGAGGCCGGACTGCGCGCTCCCGACCACGGGCGGTTGGCACCGTGGCGCTACGTGCTGATCCGGGGCCAGGCCCGTATCGTGTTGGCGGATATTGTCGCCAAGGCCCTGCAGTATCGTGATCCCGACGTGACGCCGCCGATGATCGAGAAGCAGCGGGGGAAGTTCCTGCGCGCGCCGCTGATCATCGGGCTTGGGGCGCACCTGCGGCCGGACCACAAGGTGCCGGAGATCGAGCAACTGATGTCGGTGGCGGCCGGCGCGATGAACCTGTTGAATGCGATTCACGCCGAGGGCTTCGGGGCGATCTGGGTGACCGGCGCAAATTCATATGATGGTCACGTGCAGGCTGCCCTCGGTTTCGAGCCGCCCCATTCACTCGCTGGCTTCCTGTTCGTCGGCACGCCACGTGAGCCGGTGACGCCGGCGCGACGGCCGGCGCTCTCTGATCATGTCATCGAGTGGACCGGTGCCCCAGTTCGATGATCAGGCCACCACGAGCGTCCAGCTGCCGTTGACCTTCTTGAACTGCAATTGGGCGGTGTTGGTGCCCTTCTTGGTGACCGCGGTCACGACGCAGGCATAGACGCCGTTATCTTTGGCCGTGCAGTCGGCACCGGTCACGCTGAAATCATTCACGTCATACGGTCCGCTGAACAAGCCCAGGGTGCTGTTGGAGGTCTGCTGGTTGGCCGCCTGCATGCGGGTCTGGATCACCTGCTGGATGTCCGCCTTGGTCGGAGCGTCAGCCTGGCCGCACGCAGCGATCAGCAACGGCAACGCCAGAGCCATTCCACTACGACGGGTGAGAGCGACCGAAATCGACGACAAGCTCAAGATCATGAACCTCCGGATGGTGGGGCGATCGATCCGATCGCCGAACGAAATCAGGAACGAGGCGGCTGCGGTTCGGTTCGCCCGCCACCGCCTCGTATGTGCCTCACAGCGGCCGGAGCGATCAGGCGAAGTGTGACGCCAGATCGTGATCCGAGATGTTCGTCAGGTCCTTGCTGAGGGAGGTCTTCAGCGCGGCGGTTGCCGCCTTGTTCAGCTCCTCGCGGATGTCGTGCAGGACATGCGCCGACGCTGCGAGCACCAACTCGTCGACCTGGCCGGTGCGAACCGCCTCGTTCAGACGGGCAGCGACCTGTTTGGCGAAGTGCTGCTTGGCCTGGTCGTGCGGATCGGCCTTCGGCGCCTTGAGCTGGCTGGTGCCGGCACTCGGATCGATGTCGGTATCGCCATGACCGCTATTGTCGAAATGCTGCAGCGTGCGCATGGCACCGCCCTCCAGCGTGAGGATGCGAGCCTTGCCACCGTCGGCCACCACATACCAGGTCGTCACGTCCTTGCTCATACTCACCAGTCCCTCGAGTTGCGCGGGCCAAACGCCGGGCAGCCCGCGTCGTTCGCCAGTCGCTGACGCATGGCGGCCGCGCGCGTGACCCGATCACGGCAGGATGGGACGAGATCAGCTTCCGACCTTCCGGAACTTGAGCACGAAGTTGTCGGCCTCTCCGATCGCCTGGTACTTGGCGCGGTCGGTCTGGCCCATCGCCAGCACCGGCGGCAGGGTCCACACCCCCTTCGGCCAGTCGGCGGTGTCGCGCGGGTTGGCGTCGATCTCAGATGACCCGACCAGCTTGAACCCGGCCTTCTCGACCAGCGCCGTCGCGTAATCCTGCCGCACATAGCCGCTTGCCGCGGTCGGATCCTGCGGGGTCCGGGTGTTGGCGCGGTGGTCCTCGATGCCCAGGATGCCGCCCGGCTTCAGAGCTTGCCGGATCGCCGCGAGCATCTCGGGCGCGTCACCCTGGTTCATCCAGTTATGCAGGTTGCGGAACGTGAGCACGACGTCGGCGCTGCCGGGGGGCGCCAGGTCAGGATGGTGGGACGCCAGGATGGTCGGCTTGACGTTGCCGTACACGGCGGGGTCGGAGGCCAGCATCTGGTGGAACTTCGGCGACATCGCGAAACCCGCTTCCGCCTCGTCGCTGCTGCTCGGGTCGCCCATCGCGACGTAGTAGGTGCCGTGGTCATGCAGATAGGGTGCAAGGATCTGCGTCCAGTAGCCGCCGCCGGGCCAGATCTCGACCACCGTCGACGCGGGCTTTACGCCGAAGAACGCGAGCTCCTCGGCCGGGTGCCGACTCGCGTCCCGGGCGACGAATTTCGGAGTGCGCGTGGGCGCCTGCAACGCCGCCTGCAGCGCAGGCTCGACCGCAAGCGCCGGCGCTGCGGTTGCGATGCCGGACAGCAGCGCCATCGTGAACCCGACCAGCATGGTGTGACGCATGAGCTTCTCCAGGATGAACCGATCGTCGGCGCGACCGTGCCAGCGCCATCATTGCGCGGGGCCAATGAGGCTTCATTGCACCTGCGGCTCCTGCGCGACAATGACGGCTGAATGAGAATGCTGTCATCCGGGGGGCAACGCCAGCAGCTTCGGCAAACGCCATTCGAGCCGCCGGCGAGGTGCCGGGTACAGTCGAGCCGTGTGCCACCGCCCTTCCCGGACGCCGCCGGTACGCATCCACCGGGCCCCGGGGCGACCGGGTCAGCTCGCCCTGACTTCCTTGACGAAGGAATCGACTCTCAGGGTGAGGTCGTTGGCTTGGACGGTGAGCTTGCGGGCTGAGTTGAGCACCCGGTCGGCAGAGCGCCCGGTATCGTTCACCGCGACGCTGACCTCAGCCATGGTCTGCGTGACGTCATGCGTGCTCAACGCCATTTCCTGCACGTTGCGGGCGATATCCGCCGTCGCGTCACTCTGTTGACCGACCGAGTTGGCAATCGAGACCGACGTGGCACTGCTCTCCTGGATTGTGCCGGTGATGCTGCGCAGGGCGGCGACGGCACCATCGGTGGCTGCGCGGATCTGGATGATCTGCGCGGTCACTTCGGCCGTTGCGCCACTGGTCTGCTGGGCCAACGTCTTGACCTCGGCTGCCACGACCGCGAACCCGAGGCCGGCCTCTCCGGCCCGCGCGGCCTCGATCGTTGCGTTCAGGGCGAGCAGGTTGGTGCGAGTGGCGATGCCGGAGATGAGCTCGACGACCTCACCGATGCGCACCGCCGCCTGGGTCAGCGACTGTACGCTCTTGTCGGTTCGACGGGCTTCCTCGACTGCCTGGTCGCTGGCCTTTCTCGAGGCACTGACCTGGCGTCCGATATCGCGGCTGGACGCGGCGAGTTGTTCCACCGCGGCGGCGACCGCCTGGGTACCGGTGCTCGACGTGGCAGCCGAGGTGGCAACGTCGCTGGCACGCCGGTTCGTTCGATCGGCGGCGACGCTCATGCCCTGGGCGACTTCCTGCATCTCGCCGGCTGCCAGGACGACATCGCGGACGATGCTGCCGATACTGCTCTCGAAATTATCGGCCATTCGCGCCAGGCCCGCACGGCGATCGATCTCGCTGGCGCGTGCCTGTTGCTCCTGCTCGCTCTTCAGCGCGCCGACATTGAGCAGATTGTCACGGAACACCGAAAGGGCGAGAACGATCGCGCCGAGTTCGTCGCGGCGTTTCAGCTGGTCGAGCTCGGTTGCGGTATCACCGCCCGCCAGGCGCGAGGTCGCTTCGGCGATGGTGCGCACGGATTTCAAGGTCGTCCAGATCAGCAGGCCGGTGACCAAAAGCACGGCCAGCAACGCGGCGACCGCAGTGGTCGTGAAGACATGCTTGGAATGCTCGCCCCGCTTCCGGGCGGTGTCCGCCGCGATCTGCGCCATATGGGTCTGCTCCTTGACGAGGCCGTCGAGGCCGTCGATGAGAAGCCGGTAGTTGCTGTCGAAAGGGCTGAGGAACGAGACGCTCGACGCGAAATCGATGTCGAGCATCTGGTCCACCCAGTCGATCGCGCCACGATACTTTACGATACCGGCGATCAACTCCTCGACGTGAGGTTTCTGAGCAACGGTGGCGTGCCTCGATTCCCAAGCCTTGAGATTGGCAGCGGCCTTATCGATGGCCGGAAGCAGCTGCTTCAGCGCGGCCGTCGCATCGAGTCCCTTGGTCTTGGCGGCGTTCAGGGTCAGAACGTGGAACAGCTCGCCGTTGATCGTCTGGACCTCGCTGGCAACCTGGCTGAGCTCCCGGGACGAGCTACCCGCATCCAGCATCATGTCCATGGTCGAGGCGCTGCCGTTCAGGCTTCGGCTCGCTATCAGCACGATCATGAACAGGGCAAGGAGCGTCATGACCGGCGCCAGCGACAGCTTGATGATGAACGGCCAGTCGGAAACCCGGAGAACACGCATCAGTATTTCGATCCTAGCGGTCAATCGTCATGCTACGGGCACAGACTGCCCGTAGAAGTTTAACGAAGTCTGAATTCTCGGCTCAAAAGCCGAAAGTCGCGGTAGCAAAGAAACGTCGCTCGACATACTCACCCGCGGACTCGATCTGCTGGGCCAAGTTGAACTGCTCGGCGGTACCCGCGACGGTCAGGTATTTCGTCACCTTGTAGCCGATCCGGGCATTTAGGCTGACATAGTCGCCGACAACCAGCGGCAGGGAGGCAGGAGTGCCGAAGGAGTAGTCCGTGTATGAGGACTGCCAGCGCCCCTGCATATCCATCTCGATCTTGCCGAGCGTATAGCCACCCCCCAGGACGACCTCGTGCTTTGGCGTTCCGTCAACGTAGTTCGTATAGGCATTGGCGTCGGCCGTCGCTCCGGCGGTCAGGTCCTGCGTGATCGAGGCATATCGGTAGCTGGCATTCCACCGGAAGCCGCCCTTGGTCTTGCCTTTCAGGCCGACCTCGAAGCCGATCTCGTTGCTTGAGCCGACATTATTGGACTCCGAGATGATCGAACCGTTCGAGAAGCTGAAGGGCGAATTGCCGGCAGGAGCTATCAGGTTGGTGTTGCGTTGAAAAAATACCGACGTGGACACGGTTGCGCCGATCAGAGCGATCGTCCGGTCATAGGCCAGTTCAGCGTTCCAGACCGCAGTCGGGTCAAGGCTCGGCGAGCCAGCCAGCAGGAGCGGTGGATTGTTCAACTGGATACCGAAGGCGATCAAGGAAGGGATCTGAAGCCCGCGTCCCGCAGTAAGGCGGATCGTGTCGACATCATTAGGCTTGTACACCAGGCCTGAGTTGAAACTTGGCGCGGTGATGGTGCGGTCGTTATAGGCGTCCAGTGTGCGTCCGGGAAGGGTGATGAGGTCGCCGGCATAGTCGAGCGTCAGGTAGTCGATTCTCGCAGCGTTCGTCATATCGAGCGTCGGAGAGATCTGCCAGTCCCACATCCCGTTCATGGCGTAGTTCGAGTATCCGACCGTGCCGCCATAGAGCTGTCCGCTGATGCTATTATTTCGATATTCGAGGCCAACACGGATAGTATTACTCGGATCCAGCTTCAGGAGATCGGTGAGCCTGACGATGTAGTCATTGTTGTCCGAGATCAGGCCGTAGTTGTTCAGGGACTGGTTGCGATAGAAGTCCAGGTCGAAGGTCCCTGCTCGGGTTACGTCGGCGCCACCGATCCGATAGAAGTTCACCTGGTTCTGCGCTTCGGAGAGCGATCCATCAGAGATGAACCGCAAGGTGTGCGCGTCCGTATAACCGCCGGATGCCCGCAGCTCGATGTTGGACGTAACCTGCCAGCGTCCATCGATATTGACGCTGGCGTAGCGGGGAGACGGTCCGACGACGCCTTCGCCTGGCTGGCTGAAATTGTTCGCTGTCCAGCCGCCGATGGAAACGCGCACACCAGCGGTCTTGCTGATATGCCAGGTTCCAACTGCGTCTCCGGCGCCGTAAGCCTGGGTTCCACCACGCGCGGTCGCCTTGTCCACGGTGTCCAGCACCGGATCGTAGGTGATGATGTTGATGACACCGCTTGCGGCGTTGAAGCCGAACAAGGCAGAGTTCGGGCCCTTCAGGACCTCGATCTGGCGGATCTCGTCGAGCTGTACCGGGATCAGGTTCCAGGCGACATAGCCCTGGTCGTCAAGATAGACTTGGCGGCCGTTCACCAGCACCAGCAGCCGCGGATTCAGGCCTGTATCATAGCCACGCACGCCGACCTGGGTGTCGCCGAAGCTGTACTGGCGGACGTCGATCCCGGGGATGAACTGCAGGATGTCCGGGATGTTGTCGGCACCCGAGTGGCGGATGTCGTCCTGGGTGATGATGGTCAGGTCGCCGGGAGCGTCCGACGCACGCTGTGGCTTGCCGGTGACCGACGTGGTGATCGGTTCGCCGAACATCTGTTCCATGGTGCTGTAGTCGACCGACTGCGCGCGGGCATATCCGACGCTCATCGACAGCATCGATACGCTGGCGAGGAGTGTTCTTACGTGGGAGCGTTTCAACATTTTCATAACGTCCTGTGTAAGATCAGATTTCGTGGATGAGCATGCGGAAGGCGGACTGGAACGACACACCGGTGGCCTGTGCGGCCGCGTGGTTGACGGTGATGTCGACCTTCGGATCGGACGACACCGACATCACGCAGGTGCCAGCTTGCACTTGCGATGCCTCCGCACTGATGCAGGGGATGTGATGCGCCTTCGCGGCCGCCATCACCTTGTCCGCACTCGCCGACTGCGCCAGGATCACCGCGATGTAGCCGCTGCCGTCTCCAAGCGTGCCGGCATCGACGGCCTTTGCGGTGACCGAGTTCGAGCCTTCGGCAAGACCGCCCGCAAACAGCCCGACGATCGCGTCGGCATCTGTCTTCGAGGCCGGGTTGCTCGCATCATAGGCGACTGCGACCACACCGCCCGATGGCGATGGATCCAGGAAGCCGATCGCCTTGGCGATGATCTGCGCATCCTTGGCCGACATCGTCGCTGCTGTTGCGGCGGGTGCGAGAAACGGCAGGAAAAGTATGACGGCCACGCTGGAAGCAATGCAGATGCTTCTCGTGCGGGACATCAGGGATTGGATCTTGGCCGGCATGTGCACTCCCGTTCGGAGACTTCCGGTCCCGATGTGAAACTGGCGTTCGCTGAATGATCTCCTAGCGTAACGAAGTAAACAGATCGTTAACGGAGAGAGTCTCGAATTTGCGGAGCAGACTGCTGCCGGCATGGCGCAATGCGCTGATAACTTTGCGGAAAGTCACAGTTGTCGGTTGCCGGTGCGCCACTTCGCGCGTCCCTGCCGGCCACGGCACCCGGCCGCGGCCATCGCATTGCATGCGCTGTCGGCAGGAATGTCACAGCGCCCACCGGCTTGCACCGATGCGATTGCGTCAGGCTGCAGGGACGCGTCGAGCGCCTTCGACACAGGCGTGCGACGCCGGCGGTTTCATCGCCGGGAGCGCGGTCGGCTCGCGGTGCCTGAGTGCTGGCCCAGGGCTTGCGAAGCCGCGCGTCGCGCTGTCGTCGGCAGCCCGCAATGCTGCCAGGTGTTTATCGTTCAGCGCTGTCCGAACGAGGCTGTCTAGAAGAGATCGGCGAGGCCGCGCGGCTGCGAGCGCCAGTACTGCTTCGGCGCACTTACGCGGGCCCCGAGCTTTGCCGCCGCGTGCCACGGCCAGCGCGGATCGTACAGCATCGCCCGGGCGAGCCCGATGGCGTCCGCCTGGCCGCCCGCGATGATCGCCTCGGCCTGGTCGGGCTCGGTGATCAGCCCGACGGCGATGGTGGGAAGCCCGGCCTCCGCCTTCACCCTGGCTGCGAACTGCACCTGGTAGCCGGGCCCGAGCGGGATCTCCTGGGCGGGCGAGACGCCGCCGCTGCTGACATGCATCGCCGCACAGCCGCGGCCCGCCAAGGCCTTCGACAATGCCACCGTGCCGTCTATATCCCAGCCGCCCGGCACCCAGTCGGTGGCGGACACACGCACCCAGACCGGGCGCCCCGCGGGGAATTCGGCACGCACGGCATCGAACACCTCGAGCGGGAAGCGCATCCGGTTTTCGAGGCTGCCGCCGTAGTCGTCGTCGCGGTGGTTGGCGAGCGGCGAGAGGAACTGGTGCAGCAGGTAACCGTGCGCCGCGTGCAGCTCGATGCCGTCGAGGCCGAGGCGGGCGGCGCGGCGCGCGGTGGCCACGAAATCCGATCGGATCCGATCGAGGCCGGCCCGATCGAGTGCTGTGGGCGCCACCTCGCCCGGGTTGTGCGGCACCGCGGACGGCGCCTCGGTCTGCCAGCCATCCGCCGCGTCGGGGCGGATCTGCGCACCACCGTCCCATGGCACGCGGCTCGATGCCTTGCGCCCGGCATGGTTGAGCTGGATCGCGAGCGGGATCGAGGAATAGCGGCGGACCGCCCCGAGCACGCGCGCGAGGGCCTGCTCGTTCGCATCGGAGTAGAGGCCGAGGTCGCCGGGCGAGATCCGCGCCTCGGGCGAGACGGCGGTGGCCTCGAGGATCAGCAGGCCGGCGCCGGACAAAGCCAGGTGGCCGAGATGGATCATGTGCCAGTCGCTCGCCGAGCCGGCCTCCGCGGAATACTGGCACATCGGCGCGATGATGATGCGGTTGGGCAGCTGCAACCCGCCCAGTGACAGCGGTTCGAACAGGCGGCTCATGCCAATCTCTCCATGACGCAGGTTCTCCATCATTCGGCGGCGAGGCCGAGGGCCTGGCGCTCGAACAGGCGGCGGTACAGGCCGTTATCGTTGGCGAGCAGCATGTGGTGCGAGCCGTCCTCGACCAGCCGGCCATGCTGGAACACCAGGATGCGGTCCAGTGCCACCACCGTCGACAGCCGGTGCGCGATGACGATCACGGTGCGCCCGACCATCAGCCGTTGCATCGCCTCCTGCACCAGCGCCTCGGACTCGGAATCCAGGCTCGAGGTCGCCTCGTCGAGGATCAGTACCCGCGAGCCTGCCAGGAAGGCGCGCGCGATGGCGATGCGCTGGCGCTCGCCGCCGGACAGCTTGACGCCGCGCTCGCCGACCAGCGTCGCGTAACCTTTCGGCAGCCGGGCGATGAAGCCGTCGGCGTTGGCCAGCGCCGCCGCCTCGGCGACTTCCTCCATGCTGGCACCGGGGCGTGCGTAGGCGATGTTCTCGGCCAGGCTGCGATGGAACAGCACCGGCTCCTGCGGCACGATGGCAATCTGCGCCCGCAGGCTCTCCTGCGACACCGACGCGATGTCCTGTCCGTCGATCAGGATGCGCCCGGAGGTCACGTCGTACAGCCGCTGCACCAGCTTGGTGAGCGTGGTCTTGCCGGAGCCGGACGGGCCGACGAGCGCCACCCGGCCGCCGGCGGGGATGTCGATCGACAAATGCTCGAACAGCGGCGTCGGCTGGCCGGCATAGTGGAAGCCGACGTTCTCGAAGCGGATCCCGCCCTCGTCGATGCGGATCGGAGGCGCCGCGGGCCGGTCCTGCACGCCGGCAGGCTCGCGATAGAGCGCCACCAGCTCCTCCATCTCGTTGACCGAGCGCTGCACCATGCTGATCTGTTGGCCGATGTCGCGGAGATAGCCCTGCACCAGGAACACCATGGTCAGCACGTAGGCGATGTCGCCGGCGCCGGCGCGGCCGTGCCACCAGAGCCACAGCACCGAGCCGACCATCAGGATGCGCAGGCTCACCAGACTCAGGTTCTGCGCGTTGCCGCTGTTGGTGCCGCGCAGCCAGGTGCGCCGGGTGCGCCGCGACCAGCGATCCAGCACGCGGTCGAGGCGGCCGTCCTCGCGGCTCTCGGCGCCGAACGCCTTGACCACGGCGTTGCAGGTGATCGCGTCCGCCAGCGCCGCACCCATGCGGGTGTCCCAGCTGTTGGCGAGCCGCGCGGACGGCGCCACGTAGTTCAGGGTGAGCAGCACCGACATCGTGCCGAAGGCGATCGAGGCGAGCCCCAGCAGCAGCCCCATCAGCGGCCAGCGCAGGCCCAGCACGATCGTGGTGCCGGCCAGCACGCACAGCTCGGGCAGCAGCATCAGCAGCAGCGTGTCGTTGAGGATGTCGACCGCCCACATGCCGCGGGTCAGCCTGCGTACCGTCGATCCGGCGAAGTGGTTGGCGTGCCAGTCGGTCGAGAAGCGCTGGATGCGGGCGAACCCGGTGCGGGCGATGCCGCTCATGATGTGGGTGGTGAGGTAGGTGATCGAGATGAAGGCGAGCCGGCGGCCGAGCACGCTGACCAGGCCGAGCAGGGTCAGCCCGCCCAGCATCAGCAGCGTGTCGTGACCGGCGGCGAGGGCGGCCGGACCGCGTGGCCCGAGGCTGCCGGGAAGCTGTGCCGGCAGATGGGTGACGTCGTTGACCAGCCGGCCGGCGAGCACCGGGGTCACCACGTCGGTGAGGGTGGCGATCACCATGCCGCCGCCGACCAGCAGCACCAGCCGCGGCGAGCCGGCCCAGCGCTGGAACAGGAACCGCAGCACGTCGATGAACACGCCGCGGCCGGTGCGCCTGGGCACCGCCATGGCAGCGTCGGGGGTCGTCGTCGCGGCCGCTTCGGGCGCGATTGCGGGGTCTGGCTCGGTGCTCACGTCGATCCTTCGGCTACGGCTCTGCGCACGGCCGCGATCGGAGCGTCAGCATCTAGGGCGGATCGGCCCGGCATGGAACCGGAACACGCGGCTGTGATGATTCTCCGGATGCCCGGGGCGGTCGGAATGCCGGCGTCAGGCCGGACGCAGGGCGGCGCGCAGGCCGAGCCGGAGCCGGTTGGCCAGTGCCGGCAGGTTGGATGCGGGTGCGGACGGGCGAGCCCGGCGACCGAGGCCGGCAGGCTCGCCCGGCTGCAGCGCGCCCGGCTGCTCACGGAGCCGGATCATGGCGGGCAGATCGTCGAGGAACACCCGTGTCAGCATCGGGTCGAAGCGCGCGCCGGCGTCGCGGCGCATGTGTTCGACGGCGCGCCCGAGCCGCCGGCCGGGTCCGCACGAGGGGGCCGACAGGGACGCGTCGAAACTCTCGGCAATGGCGACGATGCGGGCCCCGAGCGGGATCTGCTGCCCGACCAGACCGGCCGGATAGCCGCTGCCGTCCCAGCGCTCGTGCTGGCAGAGCGCCACCTCGGCCGCCAGCGCGACCAGCGGCGAGGCGCTGCCGGCAAGCAGGCGCGCGCCGATCCGGGGATGGGCCTGCATGATCCGGCGCTCTTCCTCGTCGAGCGGACCGGCCCGGTTCAGGATCGCGTCCGGAACCGCAAGCCGGCCGATATTGCACACCGGCATGATCGCCTGCAGCAGGTTCGCCTGGTCGGGTCCGGAGCCGGCCCGGGTGGCCAGCCGGTGCACCATGCGACCGACACCCGCGTGCGCCGGAGTGGATGAGAGGGCTCCCAGGCGGGCAATGGCGACTGCCTCGATCTCGTCGGCACTCCGGCGAGGCAGGGGCCGGCTGCCCCTGCGAACACGGGATTTCGATAACAAAACGAAAGCTGCGCGGGCGAGGCGGGAGGCTTGTTCGGGGAGCCAGGCCGTCATGTTCACCTCGGTTGTCCTACAAGGCAGCATCGAGCAAGCGTCCGCACCCTGCGCGTTTGTTAAGCTACCGTAAATACTTAAATGTGAGTTGACATATGCGCTTAAACCTGGGTGTGAAAATCAGAAACTTGAAGCGTGCAGGATGAGTGATCAGGACACGTCCGACCGGCCCCGTCGGCTGGTGTCGACCAAACCACGAGCGAAGCTGAAACGCGTCAGGCCGATGACCCGCGAGGAGGTCGTCCGGTTCATCGAGGCGCTGGCGCGGGCCAACCCGAACGCCGAGAGCGAACTGGTGTTCACGGACGCCTACAGCCTGCTGGTGTCGGTCGTGCTGTCGGCGCAGGCGACCGACCTGTCGGTGAACAAGGCGACCGTCGGGCTGTTCGCCGAGGCACCGGACCCGGCCGCGATGGTCCGGCTCGGCGAGGAGGGGGTGGCACGGCATATCCGCACGATCGGGCTGTGGCGGGCCAAGGCGCGCAACGTGGTGGCGCTGTCGCAGGCTCTCCTGGCACAGCATGGCGGCCAGGTGCCGGGCGATCGCGAGGCTCTCGAGGCGCTGCCTGGGGTCGGCCGCAAGACCGCGAACGTGGTGCTGAACGTGGCGTTCGGCGAGAGCACCATGGCGGTGGACACCCACATCCTGCGGCTCGGCAACCGCACCGGCCTGGCCCCGGGCAAGACCCCCCGCGCCGTCGAGGACCAGCTGGTGAAGCGGATCCCGGCCGAGATGCTGCGGCCGGCGCATCACTGGCTGATCCTGCACGGGCGCTACGTGTGCAAGGCGCGGGCCCCGGAATGCTGGCACTGCGTCGCGCGGGAGTGGTGCCACTACCCGGAGAAACGGCTGCAGCCGCCTGGGTGAGCGGAACCTGAACCAGCCCCGGCCGGCGGGGGGCCTACTCCGCCAGGGCCATCGGCAGCGTCGGGCGACGCCCCCCGGCGACTGGCGGCGGCGGCACCCAGGGTCGCTGGCCGCGCAACGATCGCGCGGTCTCGATCCGCACCCCGGCCGGTCCGATCCACGCCGCCGCGGGCCCGTCGCGCCAGACGCTGAACCGATCGATCTGCGGCACCCCATGACAGGCGCCGTGCAGCGGCGATGCCGACACCAGCAGGGCCAGCCCGGCGCACCGGGTCGCCGGAAAGGCCACGGCGGCCACCTGCCAGGTGGGCGGCGTTTCGGACGGCGCAGTCAGCTCGCGCAACAGCACCCGCACCCCCCGGCCATGCAGCGTCACCAGGCAGGAGACGGCATCGCAGGCGATCGCGCCGGTTGCATGTGGGACCGTCGCGTGCGGGACGGGTGCCGGCTCCACCTCCATTGCCGCATCGGGATCGAATTTCCGCTCGCCGGCGGGTGTCGTGGTGTCGCCGAGCGGGACGGCCGGGGTGGTCACCGCCCAGGCACGGCGCCAATCGCCCATCGTCACCGGGTCGGCCCACGCTGCCTGCCGGACCAGCATCGCACCCCCATCTTGCAGGGCGATCAGGCGGCCGTCGCCGGACATCAGCAGGTCGGGGGCGCGGATCAGCCAGGGCGAGGCCAACCCGACCGTCAGCGGCACCACCGCGAGCAGACGCCAGCGCCGCCGCCACAGGCAGAGCCAGAGCAGCCCGAAGCTCGCCATCAGCAACCCCCACATCGGTGCGGCCGGCACCGCCAGGCTGGCGGCCGGGAATGCGGCCACGGTGCGCGCCAGCCACAGGATCAGGTCGATGCCGGCACCCATCTGGCGCAACGTCACCCACTCCAGCCCGAACGGCATCAGCAGCAGCGACAGCACCCCCTGCGGCATCACCCACAACGCGGTCAGCGGCACCGCAACCAGGTTGGCCAGCACGAAATAGAACTGCACCCGGCCGAAATGGTAGGCTGCATAGGGTAGCGAGGCGGACCCCGCGATCAGGCTGGTGAAGAACAGCTGCACGCCGTGCACCGCCAACTTCCGGCGCCAACGGCCGCCGCCCGAGCCGAGCATCCGGCGCATCAGTGGCTGCAGCGCCTCGTAGCCGGCGATCAGCGCCATCACCGCGGCGAAGCTCATCTGGTAGCCGACTTCGAGCAGGGTTGCCGGATCGATCAGCAGCAGCAGCAACGCCGCTGCGGCCAGGGTGCGCATCGTCATCGCGCGGCGGCCGGCGAGCAGCCCGAGCAGGCCGATCGACGCCATCGCCAGGCTGCGCATGCCCGGCAGGTGCAGCCCGGTCAGCGCCATGTAGGCAGCCCCGGCGAGGAGCGCTCCGAGTGCGGCGATCTGGCGCATCGGCAGCCGCAGCGAGCCCCACTCCCAGGTCGCCAGCAGAACACGTAGGATCACCAGCGTCAGCCCCATGACGATGCCCAGATGCAGCCCGGCGACCGCCAGCAGATGCGCCAGGCCGGAGGCGGCGAAGGCGTCGCGATCGGATTGCGGGATGGCGCTGGTAAGCCCGGTCAGCAGGGTGGTGGCGACGGCACCGCGCGGGCCCGGCAGCACCGCCACGATCCGGAGCGCGATCGCCTCGCGCAAGCCCCGCAGCGAGAAGCCCCACAGCGAGAGCCAGCCCGGGGTGTCGACGCGCGGCAGCACCACCACCGGAGACAGCGCGGTGCCGGCCCCCGCGGTGCCGGCAAAGAAGGCGTCGCGCTGGGGATCGCGACCGCCCGGATAGTCCGGCGGCGATGGCGGATGCAGTAGCGCCCGGATGCGCACCAGGTCGCCGGTCGCCAGCACCACGGGATCGTCTTCGCGCAGGCGGATGCGCAGTCGCCGGGTGGTCTGCGTCTCGGCAACCGGCGCCTGGTCGATCGGGAGGGTGGCAGCCTTGCCCCTGCCCTTCACGGGTGGTGCCGGCGCCAGCGTTGTCGCGGCCAGCGTGATCCGCCGCCGCCCGTCCGACATGATGTCGATGGCGGCGACGCGACCGGTGGCCAGCACGGCCTTGCGGGGCAGCTCGGGCATCGGCGGCAGGTGCCGGGTCTCGAGCTGGGACACCAGGAAGCCGAGCGAGGCCAGCAGCAGCGCCGCGGTGACCGCCCGAAGGGGCATCGTCCGCCGGGCGGCGGCGAACATCACGGCCGACGCGACGGTCAGCGCCAGCCCGACTGCCAGGCCGGGCTCCGTGCTCAGGGAGAAATAGACCGCGATGCCAGCGCCCAGACACACCGGCAGCCACAGCACCAGGCGATCACGATCGGCGGTGAAGTCCGCCAGCAGGTGCTGCCACACCCAAACCAGCGCCTTAAGTGCAGCGCGGAGCCATGCCTGACCGGTCTCGGCGCCGCGGCGTGGCGATGGGTACGGGCCCGGCGGCATCGCACCGGCGTCGGGGCCGGCCAAAGCGTCAGGACCGGCAAGTCGTTCCACATCCGGAGGTATAGCCGCCGGCGGAGGTCATTGCCAGAGCGATACGTTCCCGGCGTGCCTGGACGATCAGGCCGGTTCGAACTGCAGCGCCTGGATGGTGGCCAGGTCGTCGGCCAGCGCGCGCTGGCGGTGCCAGAGGTCGTAATGCTCCTGCAGGCGCAGCCACATCTCGGGCGAGTTGCCGCACAGCCGGCCAAGCCGGAGCGCCATGTCGGGACTGATCGACGCGGTGCCGCGCACGACGTTGTTGAGGGTCGGCGGCGTCACGTGGATGCGGGCGGCCGCCTTGGTGACGGAGATGCGGCAGGTGGCGAGCACGTCGCGGATGACGGCGCCGGGATGCGTCGGTTCGAACGCCGGAAGCGGCGAGGCGGCGATCAGGGTGTCCATGGTGTCCTCGTGCGGCCGCCCCTTGGGAGCGGCTTGTCGATTAATGATAATCCTCGAAGTCGAGAGCGATCGCGTTGCCGTTCTCCCATCCAAACGTGATCCGCCATTTCGCCGCCATTCGGAGTGGGTAACGTCCGGCGCCCCGCCCGCTTAGTCTTTGAACGTGCCAACCGGGGAGATCCATTTCCTCCTGCCTTCCGGCGGCATGTAGCGTCTGGAGTTGCTGGCGGTCACGTTCCGGGCTTGCTGCCGGCAGCTTCGACGCTTCCGGAAGCCGGCGAGCCGCTTGCCGCTCTACAGCCCCGCAACGGTTGTGTTAGAGCAGCGCCTCATGACCGTCCGCACGCGCTTCGCACCCAGCCCGACCGGGTTGCTGCATATCGGCAACGCCCGCGCCGCCCTCTTCAACTTCCTGTTCGCCCGCCACCATGGCGGCCAGTTTCTGCTCCGCATCGAGGATACCGACCGCGAGCGCTCCACCCAGCATGCGGTGGACGTGATCCTGGACGGGCTCGACTGGATGGGGCTGAACCCGGACGAGCCGCCGGTGTACCAGTCCGCCCGCCAGGCCCGGCATACCGAGGTGGCGCTGGCCCTGCTCGAGGCCGGGCACGCCTATCGCTGCTACTGCACCGCCGACGAGCTCAAGCTGATGCGCGAGCAGGCCGTCGCCGAGGGCCGCCCGCCCCGCTACAACGGCATGTGGCGCGACCGCGATCCGTCCGAGGCGCCGCCCGGTGCGCCCTACACGATCCGGCTGCGGGCGCCGCAGGAGGGTGAGACCGTCGTGCACGACCTGGTGCAGGGCGAGATCCGCGTTGCCAACGTCGAGATGGACGACATGATCATCCTGCGCGGCGATGGCAGCCCGACCTACCTGCACGCGGTGGTGTGCGACGACCACGACATGGCGATCACCCACGTGATCCGTGGCGAGGACCACATGACCAACACCTTCCGGCAGTCGCAGATCTACGCGGCGATGGGCTGGGAACGGCCCGAGTTCGCGCATCTGCCGCTGATCCACGGGCCGGATGGCGCCAAGCTCAGCAAGCGGCACGGCGCGCAGAGCGTGGTCGAGTTCCGCGAGCAGGGTTTCCTGCCCGAGGCGCTCAACAACTACCTGCTGCGGCTCGGCTGGGGGCATGGCGACGCCGAGGTGCTGCCGCGCGACGAGCAGATCCGGCTGTTCGACCTGGACGGGGTCGGGCGCTCGGCGAGCCGCATGGACTACGTCAAGCTCACCCACCTGAACGGCGTCTGGCTGCGCGATGCCGACGACGACCGGCTCACCGGCGACGTGCTCGCCCGACTGGCGGGTCGTGACGGCCTGGTGCTGGACGACACCACCCGCGCCCGCATCCGGCTGCTGATGCCCGGGCTGAAGGAGCGCGCCAAGACGCTGGTCGAGCTGGCCGAGGCGAGCGCCTTCCTGGCCCGCTCGGTGCCGCTGCCGTTCGACGCCAAGGCGAGCTCGCTGCTGACCCCGGACGCGCGGGCGCTGCTGCGCGGCTTCATCGGCGAGCTGTCGGTGCTGGAGCCGTTCAGCGCCGCCGAGATCGAGGCCGCCCTGCGCCGGTTCGCCGAGACCCACGGCCGCAAGCTCGGACAGATCGCCCAGCCGCTGCGGGCCGCGGTCACCGGCAGCTCGATGAGCCCGGGCATCGACGTCACCATCGCCGCCCTGGGGCGCGACGAGACCCTGGCCCGCATTGGCGCTGCCCTGTCGGAGAAGGACAGTTCGGCGGCGGACGAGGATTGGAAGCGCGCGATGGACCCGCTCTAGGATGATGCTCGATGCCTGACGGCCAGCGCATGTTCGCCACCGGCGAGGAGCGGCACCTGCTCGGGTTGCAGGGCATGCACCCGACCCGCATCGAGCCGTTCCTGGATCTGGCGGAGAGCTACGTGCTGCTGAACCGGCAGCGCAAGACGCAGCGCGACCTGCTGCGTGGCCGCACCCTGATCAACCTGTTCTTCGAGGACAGCACCCGCACCCGCACCAGCTTCGAGCTGGCCGGCAAGCGGCTCGGCGCCGACGTCATCAACATGTCGGTCAGCACCTCCTCGGTGAACAAGGGCGAGACCCTGCTCGACACCGCCGCCACCCTGAACGCCATGCGCACGGACCTGCTGGTGGTGCGTCACGCGCAGTCCGGCGCGCCCGCCTTGCTGGCGCAGAAGGTCGAGGCCAGCGTGATCAATGCCGGCGACGGCACCCACGAGCACCCGACCCAGGCGCTGCTTGACGCGCTGACCATCCGCCGTCGCTGCGGCCGTTTGGCGGGTCTGACCGTGGCTATCTGCGGCGACGTGGCGCACTCCCGGGTGGCGCGCTCGAACATCCATTTGCTGACCGCGATGGGCAGCCAGGTGCGGGTGATCGGGCCGCCGACGCTGATCCCGGCCGAGATCGAGCGGCTCGGCGTCACCGTGTTCCACGACATGGACAAGGGGCTGGACGGCGTCGACGCGGTGATGATGCTGCGGCTGCAGCGCGAGCGCATGACCGGCGGGCTGGTCCCAAGTGCACGCGAGTATTTCCGCTTCTTCGGCCTCGACGCGGCACGGCTGGCGCGGGCGAAACCGGGGGCGCTGGTGATGCATCCGGGGCCGATGAATCGCGGCGTCGAGATCGACAGCCAGGTCGCCGACCATCCCGAGCAGAGCGTGATCCAGGAGCAGGTCGAGATGGGGGTCGCGGTGCGCATGGCGGTGCTGGACCGGCTGTCCCGCGCCCAGGACCGGACTGCCGACCGATGAGCCGGGTGCTGTTCGACAACGTCCGGCTGCTCGATCCCGGCTCCGGGCTCGACCGCGTCGGCCGCGTGCTGGTCGAGGACGGGCTGATTGCCGGGCTCGACACACCCTCGGGCGAGGCTGCGCCCGAAGGCTCGGTGGTGATCGATGGCGGCGGTGCCGTGCTCTGCCCCGGACTGGTCGACATGCGCGTGGCGCTGGGCGAGCCCGGCTACGAGTATCGTGAGACCATTGCCCAGGCGGCCGAGGCGGCGTCGGCCGGCGGCATCACCACGATCTGCGTGCTGCCCAACAACAAGCCCGCGATCGACGATCCCGCCCTGGTCAGGCTGCTGCGGGCCCGCGGCGACGAGACCGGCCGGCTCACGATCCACCCCTACGGCGCCGTGACCCGCGGTTGCGCCGGCGAGGAGATGGCCGAGCTCGGACTGCTGCAGGAGGCCGGCGCGGTCGCCTTCACCGACGGCAAGCGCGCCGTCGCCGACGCCCGTCTGATGCGCCAGGCGATGTCCTATGCGCGCGGCTTCGGCGCGATGGTGATGCAGCACCCGGAGGACCCGTCGCTGGCCCGCGGCGGCGTCGCGACCGAGGGCGAGCTGGCGACGCGGCTCGGCCTGCCGGGCATCCCCGCCGCTGCCGAGGCGATCCTGGTGGCGCGCGACCTCAGCCTGGCCCGGCTCACCGGGGGTGCGCTTCATGTCGGCCACGTCTCGACCGGCGAGACGGTGGCGCTGATCCGGGCCGCGAAGGCGGACGGCATCCGCGTCACCTGCGACACCGCCCCGCCCTATTTCGACCTGAACGAGACCGCGATCGGCGATTTCCGCACCTACGCCAAGCTCTCGCCGCCGCTGCGCCCCGAGGCGGATCGGCTGGCGATCTGCGAGGGCCTGTCCGACGGCACCATCGACGCGATCGGCTCCGATCACATGCCGTGCGACCCGGACGACAAGCGGTTGCCGTTCGCCCAGGCGCTGGCCGGCGGCGTCGGCATGGCGACGCTGCTGGGCGTGACGATGGCACGGGTCCATGACGCCAGCATCAGCCTGATGCGCGCGCTCGAGCTGCTGACCATCGGGCCGGCGCGCCTGCTGGGGATCCCGGCCGGACGGCTGGCGGTGGGGGCTGCGGCCGATCTGTGCCTGTTCGATCCGGAGCGCGCCTGGCAGGTGGTGGCCGGCCAGATGCCCGGGCACGCGCAGAACACGCCGTTCGACGGCCGCGCGCTGGAAGGCCGCGTGCTCGGCACCTGGAAACACGGCCGGCGAGTGTTCGGATGAGCCCGGAAGTGGCCGGCCAGTCGTCCGGGCGCGCGCAGGGCGTGCCGTTCTCCGGACGCGCGATCGAGGCCGGCATGCTCGGTAGTCCGGCCCATGAACCGACGGTGTCTGGATGAGCCCGGAGCCGGCGATGGACGGGGTCGGATTGCTGGTGGCGGCCGGGCTGTTCGCCTACCTGCTGGGCAGCATCCCGTTCGGGCTGATCGTCACCCGGGCAGGCGGTGCCGGCGACATCCGTACGATCGGCTCGGGCAATATCGGCGCCACCAACGTGCTGCGCACCGGGCGGCGGGGCCTTGCCGCCGCGACGCTGTTGCTCGACGGCCTCAAGGGCTTCTTCGCCGTCGTGCTGTGCGCGGTGCTGCTGCCGCTGCTGCTCCCGGAAGTCGCGGCCGTGGCGGCGGTCTGCGCGGTGATCGGACACTGCTTCCCGGTGTGGCTGCGCTTCCGCGGCGGCAAGGGCGTGGCGACGGCGCTCGGCGTGGCACTGGCGCTGGACTGGCGGGTGGGCGCCTGCTGCTGCCTGATCTGGCTGCTGGTCGCCCGGCTGACCCGCATCTCCTCGGCTGGCGCACTCGCCGCAATGGCGGCACTCGGCCCATTGTTGCTCGTCTTCGACGGTGGCCGGCTGGGGTCGCCGATCCCGTGGGCCGGGTTCGCGGTCGGCATCGGCGTCATCCTCCGCCACCACGCCAACATCGCCAGGCTGCGTGCCGGCACCGAGCCGCGCATCGGCAGCGGATCCGTCAGCAGGAGCGCGTGACCGAAGCCCCGGCTACTCCGGTCTCATTCGTAGCGGCAGCATTGCGGCTGGTCCGCACCGACGGCGTCGGACCGGCCACCTACCGGCGCCTGCTGCAGCGATACCTGACACCCGAGGCCGCCCTCGAGGCGCTGCCCGGCCTCGCCCGCAACGCTGGCCGCACGGTTCCGGCACGGTCGCCGTCGCTGACCATGGCCGAGGACGAGATCGCCGCACTCCACCAGTTCGGCGGCCGCTTCCTGGTGCTCGGCACCCCGGACTACCCGCCGCTGCTGGCGCAAATCGCCGATGCGCCGCCGGTGCTGGCGGTGCTCGGCGACCCCCGCATCCTGCACCGGCGCGCCGTGGCGATGGTGGGCGCGCGCAATGCGTCGGCCGCCGGGCTGCGCATCGCCGAGGCGCTGGCCGCGGAACTCGGCGGCGCTGGCTTGCTGGTGGTGTCCGGGCTGGCACGCGGCATCGACGCGGCAGCACACCGGGGTGCGATGCATATCGGCCCGACCGTCGCCGCGATCGCCGGCGGCCTCGACCGCCCCTACCCGCCCGAGCACGCCGACCTGCAAGCCCGCATCGCGCTCACCGGCTGCGTGGTCGCGGAATCGCCACTCGGCACGGTGCCAACGAACCGCCATTTCCCGCGCCGCAACCGCATCATCGCAGGGCTGTCGCTCGGCTGCGTGGTGGTCGAGGCGGCGATGCATTCGGGCAGCCTGATCACCGCCAACCTGGCCCTGGACTACGGCCGCGAGCTGTTCTCGGTGCCGGGATCGCCGCTCGACCCCCGCTCCCGCGGCTCCAACGACCTGCTGCGCGGCCGCGCCCACCTCACCGAAACCGCCGAGGACGTGCTGCGCGAGCTGGCCCAGCTGCCGGCAGATCTCGGCCCGGACGGCTTCGCGGAGGAGCCGGCCAGCCCGGGTTCTGCGTGGCTTTCCGGCTGGGGCGCCGAAGCGGGCGAAGCATGGGACCAGCTCGACACGGTGCGGGCCGCGGTGTTGCAATTGCTGAGCCATACGCCGACGCCGGTTGACGATCTCGTGCGTCGCTGCCAGTTCTCCGTATCCGCTGTGCTGGCAGTACTGACCGAACTGGAGCTTGCTGGCCGTATCGAGTCCCATCCCGGGAACCGCGTCGGCCTCCTCGCCCACCCGCTTCGGTCGCACTGACGGCAGGGCCGGGCGGCTCACACCCGAGCACCGCACCCCGGAGAATGCATGACCGACGTCGTCGTGGTCGAGTCGCCTGCCAAGGCGAAAACGATCAACAAATACCTGGGCGACGGCTTCACGGTGCTGGCCTCGTTCGGCCATGTCCGCGACCTGCCACCCAAGGATGGCAGCGTGCGTCCGGACGAGAACTTCGCGATGGACTGGGAGGCCGACGAGCGCGGCAACCGGCAGATCGCCGCCATTGCCAAGGCGCTGAAGGGGGCCAAGCGGCTCTATCTCGCAACCGACCCCGACCGCGAGGGCGAGGCGATCAGCTGGCATGTCCGGGCCATGCTGGAGGAGCGCAACCTGCTCCGCGGCGTCGACGTGCAGCGCGTCACCTTCAACGAGATCACCAAGGGCGCCATCAAGATCGCGATGGGGCGGCCGCGCGAACTCGACATGCCCCTGATCGAGGCCTACCTCGCCCGCCGCGCGCTGGACTACCTGGTCGGCTTCACCCTCTCGCCGGTGCTGTGGCGCAAGCTGCCGGGCAGCCGGTCGGCGGGTCGGGTGCAGTCCGTCGCACTCCGGCTGATCTGCGAGCGCGAAGCCGAGATCGAGATCTTCAAGCCGCGCGAGTACTGGTCGGTCCTGGCGCACCTGACGACACCGGCGGGAGCACCCTTCACCGCGCGCCTTACCCACCTGGACGGCAAGAAGCTCGACCAGTTCGACCTGAACAACCAGGACAAGGCACACGCGGCCCGGGCAGCCGTCGAGGCCGGGCAGTTCGCGGTCAGCACGGTCGAGCGGCGCAAGGTCAAGCGCAACCCACCGGCGCCGTTCACCACCTCGACGCTGCAGCAGGAAGCCAGCCGCAAGCTCGGCATGGGCGCGCAGGCCACCATGCGGGCGGCCCAGCAGCTGTACGAGGGCATCGAGCTCGGCGGCGAGACCGTCGGGCTGATCACCTACATGCGGACCGACGGCGTGCAGATGGCGCGGGAAGCCATCGACGCGATCCGCGAACACATCACCGAGGAGTTCGGCCGCGACTACCTGCCCGGCATGGCGCGCGAGTACTCGACGAAGGCCAAGAACGCGCAGGAGGCGCACGAGGCCGTGCGTCCGACCGACGTGAGCCGCGGCCCGCAGGAGATCGGCCGCTATCTGTCCGACGAGCAGCGCCGGCTGTACGAGCTGATCTGGAAGCGCGCGGTGGCGAGCCAGATGCAGTCCGCCGAGCTCGACCAGGTCACCGTCGAGATCGCCGAGCCGGCTGCCCGCGCCAGGCTGCGCGCCACCGGCTCGATCATCGCCTTCGACGGCTTCCTCAAGCTCTACACCGAGGGCCGCGACGATGACGCGAAGCCCGGCTCGGAGGACGAGGACAGCCGGATGCTGCCGCCGATGCGCGAGCAGGACCCGCTCAAGACCGGCAAGGTCGCCGCCGACCAGCACTTCACGCAGCCGCCGCCGCGCTTCTCGGAGGCGTCGCTGGTCAAGAAGATGGAGGAGATCGGCATCGGCCGGCCCTCGACCTATGCCTCGATCCTGTCGGTGCTGCGCGACCGCGACTACGTCCGGATGGAGAACAAGCGGTTCGTGCCGGAGGATCGCGGCCGGCTGGTCACCGCGTTCCTGACCAGCTTCTTCGAGCGCTATGTCGATCCGCATTTCACCGCCGGCCTCGAGGAGCAGCTCGACGACATCTCCGACGGCCGGGCCGACTGGCGCGCGGTGATGGCGAAGTTCTGGGAAGCGTTCAGCGTCGCCGTCGCGGCCACCAAGGACCTCAAGATTTCCGACGTCATCGACGCGCTCGATGCCGATCTCGGGCCGCACTTCTTCCCCGAGCCCGAGGATGGCAGTGACCCGCGCGTGTGCAAGGCGTGCGGCAACGGCCGGCTCGGGCTGAAGCTCGGCCGCTATGGCAGCTTCATCGGCTGCTCGAACTATCCGGCGTGCCAGTTCACCCGGCGGCTGGTGATCGACGCCAAGGAAGGCGATGCCGGCGGCACCCTGACGGAAGGGATGCGTGCCCTCGGCGCCCACCCCGACACCGGCGAGGATGTCGTGGTCAAGCGTGGGCCGTGGGGGCTGTATGTGCAGCAGGGCGAGCCGGACCCCACCGACAAGAAGGCCAAGCCGAAGCGCACCAGCCTGCCCAAGGGGTTCGAGGGCGACACGGTGACGCTCGACCAGGCGGTCGGGCTGCTGTCGCTGCCGCGGCTGATCGGGCTGCATCCGGAGATGGGCGAGCCGATCGAGGCGGGGATCGGGCGGTTCGGGCCGTACGTGAAGATGGGCGCGATCTTCGCGTCGCTGGAGAAGGATGACGACATCCTCCAGGTCGGCATGAACCGGGCGATGGACGTGCTCGGCAAGAAGCTGGCCTCGGTGCGGTCGCTGGGCGAGCATCCCAAGGACAAGGAGGCGGTGCTGGTCCGCAAGGGCCGGTTCGGGCCGTACGTGCAGCACGGTCAGATGGTCGCCAACCTGCCGCGTGACCGCAGCATGGAGGATTTCACCTTCGAGGAGGCGCTGCCGCTGCTCGCCGAGAAGGGCAAGATGCTGAAGCCCAAGGGCAAGAAGGGCGCGACCGTAAAGGCGAAGCCGGTCCGCAAGGCACCTGCGAAGGCGGCGGCGTCGGATGCGCTGCCTGTGGTGGCCAAGCGTGCGGCGCCTGCGAAGGCGGGGGCAAAGCCGGCTGCGAAGGTGGTCAAGAAGGCCGCCGCGAAGCCGAAGCCGGCCACCAAGGTCGCTGCGGCCAAAGTCGCTAGCAGCGCCACCAACCGCCCCAAGACGCGCGCCTGATGCGGGAACGGCCGCCCCAGGGCGCGCCGGACCCCGCGCCGGATACCGCACCAAACCCTGCGCCGGACACCGGTGACACCCCCAGCTCCGCCGCTCCCAGCACCTTGCCGTCGCGTGAGCAGCTGCGCCGCTTCGTGGCAGGGTCGACCGGCCGGGTCGGGAAGCGCGAGGTGGCCCGCGCCTTCGGGATCGGTCCGGACGACAAACCGGCGTTGCGCACGTTGCTGAAGCAGCTGGAGCGCGAGGGCTTGCTCGCCAATGCGGGGGCCAAGCGCTTCACCGCACCTGGCCGTCTGCCGGAATCGATGGTGGTGCAGGTCACCGGCACGGATTCCGGTGGTGATCCGCTGGCCCGGCCGGTGAACTGGGCCGGCCCCGGTGCGCCGCCCGCCATCTACATGCACCCGGAGCCGAAGGGCCGCCCTGCCCTGGCGCCGGGACAGCGTGTGCTGGCGCGGCTGAAGCCGATCGGCGGCGGCAAGTACGAGGGCCGCACGCTGAAGCGCATCGAGTCCCAGCCCGGCAGCGTGCTCGGCGTGTTCAGGCCGGTCCCACCGTCCGACGAGCCATACCGGCGGGGCCAGCCGGTCGAGGCCGGGCGGGTGGTGCCGACGGACCGGCGGGTCAAGGCGGAATGGAGCGTGCCGCCGGGCGAAACCGGTGAGGCCGAGGCCGACGAGATCGTGCTCGCCGAACCCCTGCCCCATGCCGGCTACGGCCTGAAACCGGTGCGTGTTGTCGAGCGGCTCGGGCGTATCGGCGATGCCCGCTCGGTCAGCCTGATCTGCCTGCACACCCACGACATTCCCCGCGAATTCCCCGATGAGGCCGTCCGGGAAGCCGAGGCCGCCACCGAGGTTGGGCTGTCGGGCCGCACCGACCTCCGCGACATCCCCCTGGTCACCATCGACGGCGAGGACGCCCGCGACTTCGACGACGCCGTGTTTGCCGAGCCCGACACAAATGCCGGGAACGCCGGCGGCTGGCGGATGATCGTGGCGATCGCCGACGTGGCGCATTACGTCCGCGCCGGATCCGCCCTCGATCGCGAGGCACGGCTGCGCGGCAACTCGGTGTATTTCCCCGACCGGGTGGTGCCGATGCTGCCCGAGGCGCTTTCGAACGGCTGGTGCTCGCTGCGTCCGGACGAGCCGCGCGGCTGCCTGTTCGTCGAGCTGCGGATCGATGCCGGTGGCGCCAAGCACGCGCACCGCTTCGGCCGCGGCCTGATGCGCAGCGCCGCCCGCCTCACCTACGACCAGGTGCAGGCGCTGGCGGACGGCGTCACCGACCCGGACAAACCCGCGCCCGCGCTGCCGGACGGTCTGCTCGCCAGTCTGTACGGCGCATACCGCGCATTGCTGGCGGCACGCACCCGACGCGGCACGCTCGATCTCGACCTGCCCGAGCGCAAGGTCGTGCTGACCGGGGATGGCCGCGTGGCGTCGATCGCGCCGCGCCCCCGGATCGACAGCCACCGGCTGATCGAGGAGTTCATGGTGCTGGCCAACGTGGCAGCGGCGCAGGAGCTGGAACGGCTGCACCAACCCTGCATGTACCGGGTGCATGCGCCGCCTTCGCCGGAAAAGCTCGAGACCCTGCGCGGCGTCCTCGGCACGCTGGACATCAGGCTGAAGCCCGCCGGCGAGATCAGGCCGGCCGACCTCGACCAGGTGCTGAGCCAGGTCGCCGGCACCGAGCAGTCGGCGATGGTCAACGAGATGGTGCTGCGCGCGCAGTCCCAGGCCGAGTACAGCCCCGACAACCAGGGCCATTTCGGATTAGCGCTGGCCGAGTATGCCCACTTCACCAGCCCGATCCGCCGCTATGCCGACCTGCTGGTGCACCGGGCGCTGATCGCCGGGCTGCGGCTGGGCGATGACGGCCTGAAACGCGACGCGGCCGAGGGTGCCGGCGGCTTCACCGACACCGGCGAACACATCACCCGGACCGAGCGGCGGGCGGCTCTGGCCGAGCGCGACGCGATCGACCGTTACATCGCTGCACACATGGCGGACAAAATCGGCGCGAGCTTCGAGGCGCGGATTTCCGGCGTGACCCGGTTCGGGCTTTTCGTCACATTGCTGGAGACGGGCGCCAGCGGGTTGGTGCCGATCTCCTCGCTCAGCGCCCTTGGGGCCGATGATTTCTGGATGCATGACGAAGCCGCACAGGCGCTGACCGGCAGGCGCTCGGGCCGGTCCTACAGCCTGACCCAGAGGGTTCGGGTGCGGCTGGTGGAGGCAACGCCGCTCACCGGCGGCCTGCTGTTCTCGCTGGACGAGGACCTGGCTGGTGCGTTGGCCACCAGGCAGCCGGGCGGTGTCGCACCGGAGCGAAATCGGGGACGCGGCAAGCTCCGTCCGTGAGGATCCCGTCTCCCAGAGGCTGCTGTCGGCTGCTGCGCCGCGCGATGATCGGCGTCCGCGCCCGCCTCGCGAGGGTGCGTCGAAGGACGGTGCCATCGCACCATCCACATCCAGGCCATGGCCGCGCCATGCGCATGACAGGCCGCAGCGCGATCCTGCTTCTCTGCCTGGCGCTGGCCTGGATGCTGCTGCCCGCACTCCCTGTCCGGGCACAGGGCGAACCCGCGAGCCCGGCCGCAACCCTGCCCCCGAGCCCACCCGCCACGCTCGACCAAACACTGGTCGCCGGCGTCATCGAGACCGCCCTCACCGTGCTGCAGCCGCGCACCCTCGAGCCGCACACGGCGCGCCAGCTTACCATCTGGGGACTGAACGGCCTCACCGCGATCGATCCCGGCCTGACCGTCGAGGACACCGCCTCCCCGTCCGGCGACAGTCCCGTCGCCGCGACCCCGGGCACCAGGACTGCAGTTCCCGCGCCCGTTCCCGCGCCCGGGCCGGTCCGCCTCGCGACCCCACAGGGCACCCTGTTCTCCGAGGCCGCACCCGCCGCCGATGACAGCGCCGGCTGGGCTCGCCTCGCGGCCGGCATGACGGAAGCCGCCTGGTCGAGCTCATCGCTGATCCGCCAGGCCGGGCAGCAGGGCGTGCTGCAGAGCTTCTTCGACGAGCTGTGCAACCACCTCGACCCGTATTCGCGCTACGTCGCCCCCGCCCCGGCCAATACCGAGCGGGCCGCGCGCAGTGGCGGCACGGCCAGTGCCGGCATCACCCTGGCGCGCTTCGGACGCACGATGGTGGTGGCTGCGGTCAACGCCAACGGGCCCGCCTGGAGTGCCGGGATCACCGTCGGCGGCCGGCTGGTGGCGGTCGACGGGCATCCGGTTCGCGGCCAGACGCCCGAGGTCGTCAGCAGCTGGCTGCAGGGCGATCCCGGCAGCCAGGTGGTGGTGACGATCGCGCCCGCCGAGGGTCGCGGCCAGGTCAACTACCCGCTGGTGCGCGCCGCGGTGCCGCCGGAGACGGTCTTCGCCTTCAGCAACGGCAACATCGTGGTGATGCGGGTGACCGGCTTCTCCGCCGACACCGCCCAGGAGATGAGCCAGTTCCTCGACCAGGCGACCGATGACGGCAGTACCGTCGGCAGCGGCGGCCCGGGCACGAAGCATCACCTGCGCGGCCTGATCTTCGACCTGCGCGGCAATCGCGGCGGCCTGCTGCAGCAGGCGGTGACGTCGGTCGCCCTGGTGCTCGACCACGGCATCGCCGTCACCGCACGCGGGCGCGATCCGCAGGCAAACCACGTCTGGGCGGTGCAGGGCGGCGACCTGACCGAAGGGGTGCCGATCGTGGTGCTGGTCGATGGCCGCACCGCCAGTGCCGCCGAGATCATGGCCGCAGCCCTCGCCGATCATCGCCGCGCCGTGATCGTCGGCAGTGCCACGCTGGGCAAGGGGCTGGTGCAGACGATCGCGCAGCTGCCGGATGGCGGCGAATTGTTCGTGACCTGGAGCCGGGTGCTGGCGCCTCTCGGGTGGCCGCTGCAAGGGCTGGGGGTGATCCCGCAGGTCTGCACCAGCCTCGGCCAGGCGAAACTCGACCAGCAGCTGCAGGACCTCGCCGCCGGGGTGTTCGACGAACGTGAGGCGGTGGTCGAGAGCCGCGCCGCACGATCGCCGCTGCCGGTGGCGCGCATCCTCGAGTTGCGCGCGGCCTGCCCCGCGGCAATCGGCAGCGACGCCGACCTGGATGCGGCGCGCTCGCTGCTGGACATGCCCGGCGCCTACCAGGCAGCCCTGGTCCCGGTCGGCATCGCCGGCGACGTGGCGGCAGGTGGCACCCTCGCAGGCGGCGGCAGCGCCAGGGCCGAGCAGGATCAGGGACGATGACCGAGGCGCGCCTCAAGGCCGGGATCTGGACCAGTGCCGTGCTGCGCCGGGCGCACCAGCTCGGGCGATCCGGCATGGTGCTGCGGCGTGGCGACGCCGATGCCGGCGGCATCCTGGTGGTGCTGCGCGACCGCGATGGCCGGATGCTGGTGCTGACCCAGGCGCGAACCCTGGACGGCGAGCCGGCCTGGAGCCGCGGCACCGGGCCGACACCTGTCGATCAGGACGCGGTTGACGCGTATGTTACCCGGCAGGTGACGCGCGATCCGGACCTTTGGGTGCTCGAGATCGACGGGCCCGACCTGACGCCGACCTTCGAGGCGATCATCGTCTGATCGTGCCTGCGCCACGGCTCACGTCCTCGACACCGAACTTCATAGGCGGCTGATGCCTTATGGCCGGACCGACCCAGGAGTGAAGACCATTTCCGACCTCGCCCAAGTCTCGGCTCTCGCAGTGCCGCGTATCGCCGCCACCCCCGCCGCGCGCAGCCGCACCGCCCGCTCGCAGGCGGCCCTGCACCGGCTGTTCGCACGCAGCCGGGCGATCCGCCGCCTCACCGTCGGCACCCTGGCACGCATCGAGCTCGGCATCCTCGGCGGCCACAAGCAGCGCCCGACGATGCAGCTGATCCGCAGGGTGCGCGGCGAACGTGAGAGCCTGCTCAGCGGCAACGAGGCGTTCATGATCCACTCGCTGGCGCGCACGCAGCGTGCTGTGGGTGGCGTGATGGCCGAGGTCGGCGTGTTCCAGGGTTGCTCGGCGAAGCTGATCAGCCTGGGTGCGAAACCCGACGAGCTGCATCTGTTCGACACCTTCGAGGGTCTGCCTGAACCGGATCGTGCCGAGCGCAAGTCGATGCGCCGGGGTCATTACGCGGCGTCGCTCGAGGCGGTGCAGGCGTATCTGGCGGACCAGCCGAACCTCGTGTTCCACAAGGGCATGTTCACCGGCCGCGACGTCGCGTGCGCAGACCGGAAATTCTCGCTGGTGCATCTCGATGTCGACCTGAAGGACGGCACGCTGGCCTGCCTCGAGTTCTTCTACCCACGCATGCTGCCCGGCGGCATCATCGTCAGCCACGATTATTCGTATCTGGCCGGCGTGCACGAGGCGTTTGACGAGTTCCTGGCTGACAAGCCGGAGCGCGTCGTCGAGCTGCCCACGTCGCAGGCGATGCTGATCAAGAGCTGAGCTGCTTTCGATATCCCCGGCGCGTCGTGCAGGCGCGCCGGCAGACGTGCCCTAGTGGCCGCCGTACGCAGCCGGCCCACCGGCATTCGACTTGATCGACGCGTCGCCCATGCCGTTGCCGTTGACGCCGGTATCGGTGCCCGACAGCATGCTCCCGGTCGAGGCCGCCTCCTGATGATGCATGGACGGCGTGTAGGTATTGTCGCAGGCGGCGACGCCAAACAGGCAGACCAAGCCGGCCATCACGGCAACAACCTTGTTCGTCATTCGTGGTACTCCATTACATGTAATGAAGAGTAGCGTCATGCAGCCCATCCCTGTCCATGGCAAGTGAAACGTCGGACTCGCGAGCCCGTGCAGAGGCGGTAGCATCGTTCCAGATCGGCAACTACAAGCTGGCGGTGCGGCTGCTGCCCCCCGTGCTGGCGCGACATCCCGCCGACGTGCTTCTGCTGCGGCTGCATGGCATGGCGCTGGTGCGGGCCGGCGCCGCGGCCGACGGGGTGCCGTATTTGGCTCAGGCGGCGCGGCTGGCCCCGGGCGATGCGCTGTCCGCGACCTGGCACGGGATCGGTCTGCATTCGGCCGGACATCATGCCGAGGCCGCACGGGCGCTGCAGACAGCATCCGCCTTGGCACCGGGCGATCCGGCGCCGCTGATCCACCTGTCACGTGCCCTCTTGACGCTCGGCCAGCCGCAGGAGGCCCTTGCCGCCGCCCGGCGCGCCGTGTCGCTCGCACCGCGGCTGCTCGATGCGGAGCGTGCCGCCCGGCTGTCGGAGCTGGCGGTTCTGCAGGCAACCGCCACGACCACGCCGGCCGCCCTGGCAGAGGCCTGGCTGGCGCTCGGCCGGATCTGCATGCGGCTGGACAAGGTGATGGATGCACGCGCGGCCTTCACCGAGGCGCTCGGCCTGCAACGGCTGCATCCGGAGGCTGCGTGCGAGCTGGCCCTCGTGGAGCATCTGTGCGGCCAGCCGATGGCCGCGACCGCGCGACTGCAGGTGCTGCTGGACCGCGAACCCGGATGCCTGACGGGCCGCCTCGCACTTGCCAGCCGTTTGCTGCTCGAGGACGGGGCCGCCGCCGCCCTTGCCCTCCTGGACGCGGCGACACCGGCCGACGGCGCGCTGCGAGCCCATTGGCACGCGCAACGGACGCAGGCCCTGATCGGGCTCGGGCGTGACGAGGCCGCGTCCCGCGAGCTGGCTCTGGCCGAACGGCACCGACTGCCGGAACTGGAGCTCCTGCTGACATGGCAGCGCTTCGTGCTGGCGCGGCGGCTCGGACGACCGGAGGCAGCGGTGTTCGCCGACCGGGTGACGCGCCTGGCCACGATCCGCGAGGCTGGCACGCTCGAGCAGCGGATCGACGCGCATTTCGACCTGGCCGACCTGGCGCGGCTGGAACATCGGCACGCGGCGGCATTCGAATACGTTCAGCGCGGCCACGCACTCCTGCGCGCCGCACAACCCTTTTCGCGCCTTGAGCACGAGCAGCATCTGGGCGCGATCATGCGCAGCTTCGACGCGAACCGCCTGGCCAACGGCGCACGCTCGACCGCGGGCGATCCGGCGCCGGTTTTCATCGTCGGGCTGCCGCGTACCGGCACCACCCTGCTGGAGCAGATCCTCAGCGCGCACCCGATGGTGCATGGCGCCGGAGAGCGCCTTGCGATCCGCGAGACGCTCGTGCGGCTTACCGGAACCACCGGCGCCGTGACGGCAACGACGCGCGCGGCTAGCCTGGACGCGGCGGCGCTGACTGCAGCCTCGGCCGACTATCTGGCGGAGTTGCATGCGCTGGCGCCGGATGCGGCACGGGTGCTGGACAAGATGCCGGACAACGTCTTCCAGCTCGGCTTCATCGCAACGCTGCTGCCGGGTGCGCGGATCGTGTGCTGTACGCGCGATCTTCGCGATGTGGGTGCCTCGATCTTCCAGCACCGTTTCATCGGCCACCATCCGTACGCGCACGACCTGGCCGATCTGGGCTGGTACATGGCCGCCCAGCAGCGCCTGCTGACGCATTGGCAGTCGAGCCTGCCATCGCCGATATTGATGCTCGATCATGCAGACTGGATCGGCGATTTCGACGCCACGCTGCGTCGCGTGCTGGCGTTCCTGGATCTGCCGTACGATGCCGCCTGCGAGCGGTTCTTCGAACAGGACCGACGCATCGGTTCCGCCAGCCGAGCCCAGGTGCGGCGTCCGATCAATGCGGACGGTGTGGGACGCTGGCGCCTCTGGGCCGAACAGCTCGCACCCATGCTGCACGAGCTGCCGCGGTAGAACCGCCGGCCTGTCTGCACGAAACGCGAAAGGCCGTGCGACCCCAAGGTCGCACGGCCCTCCGTCATATCAGGCTATGGTCAGGCGATCAGAACTTGACCTGCAGCCTCGCATAGAACATGCGGCCGTAAACATCATAGACGTTGGAGGCGGTGTTCTCGCTGCCGTCCAGTGCGAAGGGCGGCGTGCGGTCGAACAGGTTGTCGATACCGGCGACCAGCCCGACCTTCTTGAAGTTATAGGTCGCAACGATGTCGTGGTAGAAAACCTCGTTGGTCTTGTAGAACCGCTCCTGCGCCGCGTTGAAGTTCGTGCCGCCGGTGTTGTAGGTCATCCCGTCGATGTAACGGGTCGTCCAGCTGAAGCTGAACGGTCCGTGCGCGAAGGTGCCGGTGACGTTGTCGCGAATGACCGGCACGCCGACCGGATAGAGCCCGCCGCCCAGCACGGTGTTCAGCGTGCCCTTGAGGTTGAGGAACTGGCCGCCGCTGACCAGCTGTTCGGTATAGCCGATGGTGTCGACCAGTTCGTTGCTGATGCTGATGCTGTTGTGGCCGCGCAGCTTGATCAGGTAGTTCATGTTGAAGTCGATGCCGTTCGTGCGCGTCACACCGAGGTTCTCGTACGGGCCGTTGGCAAGCTGGAGGTTGCCCGAACCGTTACGCGTGCCGGACTGCGCGCAGTACGGGCTGCTCAGGTTCACGCTGGTATAGCACTGGTCCTCGATGAACTGGACCGGCACTTCGCTGATCGAGTTGTTGATCGACGTATGATAGTAGTCGATCTCGGCCGAGAAGTTCGGCAGGAAGCGCGGCGTGAGCACGGTGCCGATGGTGTAGGTGCGGGCAGACTCAGGCTGCAGGTTGGGATTGCCGCCGTTGATCGTCGGGATCTGGTCGCCGGTCTGCTTGTAGCCTGCGGGAAGCTTCTGCGTGGCGCAGTTTGCGGCGACGATGCCGTTGGCAGCGCCATAGTTGCCGATCTGCGCGGGCGTGCAAGGGTCGTTACCCTGCTCGAAGTTCAGGAAGTCGCCACCGAACGCCTCCTGGATCGCCGGCTGCCGGCTCGAAGTTCCGAGGTTGGCGCGGAAACGGATATCCTGGGTCGGCGACCAGTTCAGCCCGGCCTTGAAGTTCTGCACGCCGCCGAAGGTGTTGTAGTCGGACCAGCGACCGGAAATGTCCGCGGACAGATCCTTCGCAGCGAACACGTTCTTCAGGATCGGGATGTTCAGCTCGCCGAACACCTCGCCGACATCGAAGCCGCCGCCGGTCGGCGCTTCCGCAGCCGCGGTCGAGGCGCCGGACTCGGTGATCGGGTCGGGATGATAGGAACCGCTCTCCTGGCGATACTCGAAGCCGACCGCCAACCCCAGCGGGCCGTACGGCAGCTTCAGCAGCTTGTTGTTGGTGATCGTGCCCCCATAGTCGCGGAACTGGTAGAACGCGTTGGAGCTGTCGAGGTACGAGACGTAATTCTTCGCCGCCTGGCTGATGTTTCCGGCACCGAACGGGTTCAGCAAGGCGCAACCCTGTGCCGCGTTGCAGAGGCTGGCGTTGTACGGGTCGTTGGGGTTGCCGTCGGACCCGAGCGCGTTCTCGAAATTATTCGCGTTGATCGAGTTCCGGATCTGCAGCGTGGTGTCGGAATAGCCGTAGGTGAAGTAGGAGTCGTAGTTCCAGTTCCCGGTGATGTTGCCCTTGGCGCCGATCGTGGCCTGCCAGGTATCGGTCCCGGTCGTGTATTGGCGCGTGCCGATATCGGTTGTACGACGGTAGCCGGAGAGCGGCTCGTCGATCCCGAGCGCCTCCGCGTACGGGTTACCCTGCGGGATGACCAGCGAGGTGCCGTTGTTCGGATTGCCGGTGACCGGCTGGCCGGACAGCTGCTCCTCGGTGTTCTTGTGAGTGTAGTACGCCGACCCGTAGACGGTCAGATGATCGTTGACGTCGTAATGCGTCTGGGCGGCGAGGTTCGACTGCGACTCGAAGTCGGACAAGTACGTGTCGTGGCCGTAATCGTAACGGCCGTTGATGTTCGGCGTGGCACCGTTGGCGCCCTGGTAGCCCCCGAATGGCTGCGGCTGCCCGTTGATCACGGTTCCACCGGAGTTTCCGGCAAATGCGGATTCGGCGGCGTTGCTGGTGCCTGAGCCGAAATACCGGCCGGCCACTGGAATGCCTGAGCCAATATCGTAGGGCTGGCCGGGGCCTTCGTCACCGGCCACGACCGGATCGGCCCAGTCGCGATCCTTCTGCAGCACCGGCTGGCGCTGCAGATAATGTCCGCTGATCTCGAGGTTGCCGCGGCCCTGCGCGAAGTCGAAGCCGGTGATCCCGGAGATGTCGCCCTGCTTGTCGTCGCCCGACGCGGTGATGTTGCCGCCCAGGTTGATCTGGGTGCCCGAGTAATCCTTCTTGGTGATGATGTTCACCACGCCGGCTACGGCGTCGGCGCCATAGATGGTGGAGGCGCCGTCCTTCAGGACCTCGATGTGGTCGACCATCTGGATCGGAATGGTGTCGAGATCGACGCAGTCGTCGCCGGCGCCGTAAGCAGAGTGGACGTAGCGGCGGCCATCCACCAGCACCAGCGTGCGGGTGATGCCGAGGTTGAACAGGTCGATGCAGGACGATCCGTTGGCGCCGTTGTTGGTGCTGGCGTAGTTGCCGGAACTGCCGACGGCGGCGACCTTGCGGAGCACGTCCTCGACCGTCTGCGAGCTGGACTGCTCGATCTGCTTCGCCGTGATGACCGTGATCGGCGCCTCGCTCGTCACGTTGCTGGTGCGCAGCTTCGAGCCGGTGACCACGACGTCCTCGACGGGACCGCTTGTGCCGTTGAGGGTCGAACCGGCCGTGGCGGCGAGCGGGGTTGCGGCAATCTGGGCGAAGGCCGGGGCTGCGCCGAGCACCGGTGCCAGGGCCAGTGCCGCGATGGACCCAGCAAGACCGGTTCGCCGGGTGAAATAACTTGGACGTGTCATCTTCGTAACTCCAGATCCCGCTCTCGGAGCGGTCAGACGACAGAATGTAACCGTGAAGGCCGTGCCTCGGATGCTGCATCTCCTGACCGGGTCGGTCGCGTAACATCGAACACCCTAGTCGCAGTCAGCAGCAATCGTTTGCAACAGGCCCTTCAGACGATGGGTGGAGCCGCACCGAGGGATGTCTCGGCAAGTTGCGGCTTGTGACGGCAGTTAAAGTTCAGACAGCCCACCTATGCAATCCCTGCATGGGACCAGGTTACACTTCCGTCATCCTGACGTTGCTCAAAGGTCACACCCGGCGGAGGTGTGAGCCGGAAGCGGGCGTTCCGCGGCAACATGTGCCCGACTGCGTGCCCTGCCCGGCAGGCGGTGCTTCTTCCCGGCGGAAAAACCAGCTACGTCGAACAATGGGAACGGCCCTGGGCGGCCGTCTGGATATCGCGCATGGCCTTCGCCGGCTTGTGCGAGCGGAGGGGCCTCTGACGATGACAAGACGGATCTGGTTGCTGGCGGGTGCAAGCCTTGTGACCGCGGCCTCGGCGGTCTCCCACCAGGCAAAGGCACAGCCGGTTCAGGGCCTGTATGCCGCTGTCGCCGGTGGCGCGAACCTGGCGCAGGACCAGACCGTGCGGCTCTCGGCCCAGGCCCCGAGCGGGGAGTTGCGCTACGGCCCGGGCGAGGCCGGCGTCGGCAGCGTCGGCTGGGGCTTCGGCAACGGCCTGCGGGCGGAAATCGAAGGCAACTTCCGCCAGGACACGCTGCAGCATTTTCGCGGCACCAGCTTCCCGACGCTGGCCGGCGGCAACCAGGACAGCTACGGCGCGATGGCCAACGTCCTGTTCGACATGGATATCGGCAAGAGCTGGCTGTTCCCGTATTTCGGCGTTGGCGCCGGTTACGGCTGGACGCATTCCCAGCTGCATTATGCCGGGGTGAACGATGCCGAGCGGATCGGCGGCACCAGCGACGGCAACTTCGCCTACCAGGGCATCTTCGGCCTCTCGGTGCCGGTGCCGTGGGTGGTCGGGCTATCGACCACGCTCGAGTATCGCTTCTACTCGATCCTCGGGCCGCAGCGATTCACCGGCGACGAGATCGGCAACGAAGGGGGCTTCGGCACCAAGGCGTACGGCACCTCGCGCGGCAACCAGGACATCACCAGCAACTACAACCACACCTTCCTGTTGGGCGTGCGCTACGAATTCAACCCGGCCCCGCCGCCACCGCCGCCGATGTCACCCGCCGTGCCCGCGGCGCCTGCTCCGAGCGAGGCACGCACCTACCTGGTGTTCTTCGATTGGGATCGCGCGGACCTCACCGGCCGCGCCCGCGAGATCGTCGCCCAGGCCGCGCAGGCCTCGACGCACGTGCAGACCACCCGCATCGAGGTCGACGGCTACACCGACAACTCCTCGATCCATGGCGGCACGCGCGGTGCGGCCTACAACCAGGCGCTGTCGATCCGGCGGGCGAAGAGCGTGCAGACCGAGCTGGTGCGGGACGGCGTGCCGAACGCCGCGATCGACATCCACGGCTACGGCGAAACGCACCCGCTGGTCGCCACCGGCCCGAACACCCGCGAGCCGCAGAACCGTCGGGTCGAGATCATCCTGCATTGAGCTCGCGAAGGGCGGTCGAGATCATCCTGCATTGAGCTCGCGAAGAGCCGGCAGGATCATCCTGCATTGATCTCGCGACGTGGTGCGCCGGCCGGGGTCAGCCCAGGCCGGCGAACAGCGATGTGGACAGATAGCGTTCCGCGAAGGACGGGATGATCACCACGATCTGCCGGCCGGCATGCTCCGGCTTGCGGGCAAGCGTGAGGGCTGCATGCAAGGCGGCGCCCGAGGAGATGCCGATCGGCAGCCCCTCCATCCGCGCGCATCGCCGTGCGGCGGCGATCGACTCGCGTTCCGAGACCGTCAGCACCCCATCCAGCCCGTCCAGGTCCAGCACGCCCGGACAGAACCCCGGTCCGATACCCTGGATCCCGTGCGGCCCCGGCTCGTCGCCGTTCAGCACGGCACTCTCCGACGGCTCCACGCCATACACCACCAGGCCGGGCTTGCGTGGCTTGAGCGCTCGCGCGATGCCGGTGGCGGTGCCGCCGGTGCCGATCCCGGCGATCACGATATCGACCCGCCCCTCGGTATCGACCCAGATCTCCTCCGCAGTGGTCGCGGCATGGATGTCGGGGTTCGCGGGATTGTCGAACTGGCGCGGCATCCAGGAATTCGGCGTGCTGTCGAGGATCTCGTTGGCACGCGCGATGGCGCCGGCCATGCCGAGGCGCGACGGGGTGAGCTCGAGCTGCACATCCATCAGCCGCAGCATCTTGCGCCGCTCGACCGAGGCGCCCTCCGGCATGGTCACGATCAGCCGGTAGCCGCGCGACGCCGCCACGAACGCCAGCGCGATGCCGGTATTGCCGGAGGTCGGCTCGACCAGCACGGTGCGGCCCGGGGTGATGATGCCGTCGCGCTCCGCGGTGAGCAGCATCGCCGCCCCGATCCGGTCCTTGACCGAGCCGAGCGGGTTGAAGAATTCGAGCTTCAGCGCGACGTCCGCGACCAGCTCATCCTCGCGGGTCAGCCGGGGCAGCCGAACCAGCGGCGTGCCGCCGATGGTCTCGACGATGCTGTCATAGATGCGTCCGCGCGGTGCGGCGAACCCGGTGAAGCCGGGCGTGCCGGAGACGATTTCAGGCTCGCCCGCATGCGACTGCGTGGCGATGAGCTCTTCGTGCCGTTGGATGCGTGCCATGTCGAGGATATAGCACCGATCTGCGTCGTGGATAAGGAAGGCAAGCCATGATACGACAATCTCGCGGACGGATGGCGGGGGATTCGGGCAGGCAAGCCTGGTGGCAGGGCCGGCGCGAGCGAGCGATTGGAGACCACAGGAGATGCTGCTTCGGCGTGACAGGGCAATGATTGCGGTGCTGATCATGCTGGACGTCGCCTTCCATGCCGGTCGTGCCGGGACCGTCAGCGCCGCCGATATCGCCGAGCGGGCCGGCCTGGCGCGGCGCGGCATCGAGCCGCTGCTGCAGACCATGTCGCGTTCGTCGCTGCTGGAGAGCGTGCGTGGTCCGCGCGGCGGCTACCGGCTGGGCCGGCCGCGACGCGACATCCGCCTGTCGGACGTGATCGAGACGGCGGTGTCGGAGGATGCGGCGGGCGAGGATGGTCCAGTCGGCGACCTGTTCGCGCGCGTGGTCGAGCCCTGTTGGCGCAACCTCGACGACGCGCTGCGTGCTCAGCTGCACGATCTGACGCTCGACGACCTGGTGCGCCGCGCCGAAACGGCCGGCCTGAGGCGCCCGCTCGCCGAGCCGATCAGCTTCTCGATCTAGGACCGCCGCCAAAAACCACTATGTCGTGTTGTGGTGAATCGACCACCCCTGGCGAACTGGCAAATCACTGCCGGCGTCATCATCTCCTGATGGCACGAGTGACGTGGCGGCAGGACCGTCGGTTCATCGTTGCCGGGGCCGGCCCCGGATTTTTGCCCAGTCAGGATCAGTGCAGTGCCCGACCAGATTGCTCCCGTCTCCCTGCCCACCGCAGCACCGAAGAAGCTCACCGGGGTGGAGACGCTCAAGCAGACCAGCCACGGCCTGCGCGGTCGCCTTGCCGAGGAGCTCGCCGAGGGCGGCATCCAGGTCAGCGAGGATGCCTACAACCTGCTGAAGTTCCACGGCAGCTACGAGCAGTTCGACCGTGACACCGCCACCGCCCTGAAGCAGCAGAAGCTGGAGAAGGAATACCAGTTCATGGTGCGCGTGCGGATGCCGGGCGGCATGCTCACGGCGGCGCAGTATCTCGGGCTCGACCGGCTGGCCGACGACTATGCCAACGGCACCATCCGCATCACCACGCGCCAGGGCATCCAGTTCCACGGCATCCTGAAGGGCGACCTGAAGCCCTCGATCGCGGCGATCAACCACACGCTGCTGACGACGCTGTGCGCATGCGGCGACGTCGTGCGCAACCTGATGACAACCTCGGCGCCACGCAACGATGCGCGCCACCAGCGGCTGCGCGACGATGCCCGGATGCTCTCGGCCGAGCTGCTGCCACGCAGCCGGAGCTATTACGAGATCTTCCTCGACGAGCAGCCGGTCGCCGGCACCGACGAGACCGAAACGCTGTACGGCGCCACCTACCTGCCGCGGAAATTCAAGATCGGGCTGGCCACGCCGGACGACAACAGTGCCGACGTGCTCGCCAACGACCTGGCGATCATCGCGCTGTTCGAGCCGGACGCGCAGGGTGTCGACCAGCTGATCGGCTACAACATCGCGGTCGGTGGCGGACTGGGCATGACCCACAACCGTGCCGACACCTATCCGCGGCTGGCGACGCCGATCTGCTTCGTGGGGCCGGATCGGCTGCTGGCGATCGTCGAGGCGGTGATCCGGCTGCAGCGCGACAATGGCGACCGCACCGATCGCCGTCGCGCGCGGCTGAAATACGTGGTCGATGATCGCGGCCTGGCCTGGGTGAAGCAGACGCTGGATGGCTATTACGGCGAGGTGCTGGAGCCGGCGCGCGACATGCCGCGGCTGCATATTCCCGAGCTGCTCGGCTGGCACGAGCAGGGCGACGGCCGCTGGTGGCTCGGCGTTCCGGTGCCCTCGGGGCGGATCCAGGATACCGAGGCGATGCGGCTGCGGACGGCGCTGCGCCAGGTGGTCGAGCGGTTCGGCGTCGATCCTATCATGACCGCACAGCAGGACATCCTGCTCTCCAACATTCAGGACGCCGACCGTGCGGCCATCGACGCGATGCTGGCGGAGCATGGCGTAGTCCCGGCAAGCGACCTCAGCACGTTCTCCCGGTTCGCCCTCGCCTGCCCGGCCCTGCCCACCTGCGGCCTGGCGCTGACCGAGGCGGAGCGGGTGCGCGAGCCGATCGTCGCCAGCCTGGAGGCGCTGCTGCGCCGGCACGATCTGCAGGATCGGCGCATCAGCCTGCGCATCACCGGCTGCCCGAACGGCTGCGCGCGCTCCTACTCAGGCGATATCGGCCTGGTCGGGCGCGTCCCGGGCCATTACGCGATCTATGTCGGCGGCGATTTCGACGGCCACAGCCTGTCGTTCAGGCTGCACGAGCGGGTGCCGGAAGCCCGCCTGGGCGAGAAGTTCGCGCCGCTGTTCGAGGCCTATGCGGGCCAGGGCCTGCCGTCGGAAGGCTTCGGCGAGTTCTGCACCCGGGTCGGCCGCGACGCCCTGTTGGCCCTCACCGGGGACGCGGCTCCGGACGCCTGATCGGCCGACGACCCGTCAGGACGCGGACGAGCCTGACGTGTGGTGCTTCGGCTTCTTCTTGGCCGCGGCCTTGTGCGTGCCGGCGCTCGGCGGCGCAACATACGGAACCACCGCAGGTGCCGGCCGGGGAACGCCGGTCGCGTCCACCATCGCAGTCACCTGAAGCGACTGACGCCGGCCGCCTGCGGTCGGGATCAGGCTCACGGTGAAGCTGTCCGGCCCGGAATAGGCAGTGGTCGCGGTGTAGTTCACCAGCGTCTGGTTGTTGTAGTTGTAGATGAACGCCTTGCCGTTGACCGGCAGGGTCTGCAGCAGGAACGAGGCGTAGGCGGTGCCGTCCGGCTGCGAAACGGCCACGGTGCAGAGCCCGTCATCGGACCGGACCGCCATGGTGGTGCTGCGACCCGCCGGCCCGGCAACGACCGGCGCCACGGTGCAGACCGCGGATCGCTTCAGGTAGCCGAACGGGTTGGGAGCGATCGCCGCTTCGGGCTCCGGCGCCGGACGATGCGCACATCCGGCGATCAATACGCCGGTCATCAACAGGGATGCAGCAGCTCGCACGTGCACTCGTCAGCTCCGAAATCTGGCAGCCCGCGCCACCTGCGGGGGACAGTGCCTTAGGGCAAAACGCGCGACTGCGGAAGTCCGCGATGCCGGCCGGCAATGTGACCGCATCCCGCGCCACCGCCGCTTGTCCGGCCGAATGGAGCGAGCTAAACCCGGCGCGCAGCAGGCCCGTCCTCGATTGCCGCAATTCGATGCAGTTCCGCCACACTCGTTCCACAGTTCGGTGTTATTGCACGGATAATGCTTGCGAAACGGGATGTTACAGCGGCAACTTCGCTCGTCAGTTGAGCGGGAGCTGCCGTATCCCGCGAAACACTTCCCTGCCGTCACGGCTCGGTCCGGAGAACGTCATGTCTTTACTCATTGGGCGCGTCGGTTTCGAACGCCAAGCCACGGCCAGGCGAGGCGGACGGATGCTCGCAGCGGCCGGCCTGGCTGCCGTGCTGCTGTCCGGTCAGGCCCTCGCTGCGGGCCAGTGCGGAATTTCGTCCGCTCGCCAGGCCTTCGACGTGCAGGGGCTGAAGAGCGAGTTGATGGTCACCGCCCTCTCCTGCAACGCGCAGGATCGCTACAACGCCTTCGTCGAGAAGTTCCGTCCCGACCTGACGGCCCAGGAAGCCGCGCTCAACAGCTATTTCCGCACCACCTATGGCCGCGGCGCGCAGACCGCACATGACGACTACATCACCCAGCTGGCGAACGCCCAGTCCGAGCGCGGGCTGAAGGCGGGTGTCGCGTTCTGCCAGCAGCGGGTCAGTATGTTCGACGAGGTCGCGGTGCTCGACAGCGCATCCGATCTCGGCGGCTACGCGGAGGCCAAGGACATCGTCCAGCCCGCCAGCTACGAAACCTGCGCGGCTCCAACGGGACTCGACCGTCCGGCGCGTGTCCGCCGCATTCGTGCCGTGAGCCGCGCGCACAAGGGCTGATCCAACGTTCGAGGGCGGGGGCTTCTCGAGGGGGACCGTGCGGGATCGCGCGGTCCCCTTTTCGTTTCTGGGGCCAGCCCTCCCGTCTTGGACTGGCCGCCCGATCGAACGTATAGTGAACGCGGTCGGATTCTGCAGCGGAGTGACAGGTCGTGGTTCAGGAGCCACCTCACCGGCGGATCATCCATGTCGACATGGATGCCTTCTACGCCTCCGTCGAGCAGCGCGATGATCCGGCCTTGCGGGGCCGGCCGGTCGCTGTCGGCGGCTCCCGCGAACGTGGCGTGGTCGCGGCGGCAAGCTATGAGGCGCGGCGATACGGCGTCCGGTCTGCGATGCCATCGGTCACGGCGCGGCGGCAATGTCCGGAGCTGGTGTTCGTCAAGCCGCGCTTCGACGTGTATCGCGAGGTCTCGCTGCAGATCCGCAGCATCTTTGCCGACTACACCGAGCTGATCCAGCCGCTCTCCCTGGACGAGGCCTATCTCGACGTCACCCGGCCATTGCGCGATCTCGGCTCCGCCACCGCGATCGCCGAGGAGATCCGGGCGCGGATCCTGAGCCAGACCCGGCTGACCGCATCGGCCGGCGTGTCGTACAACAAGTTCCTCGCCAAGCTCGCGTCGGATCATCGCAAGCCGGACGGGCTGTTCGTCATCACCCCGAGCCTCGGCCCGGCCTTCGTCGAGAGCCTGCCGGTGAGCCGGTTCCACGGAGTCGGGCCCGTGACGGCGGCGAAGATGGAGCGACTCGGCATCCGCACCGGACTCGACCTTCGCCAGCGATCGCTCGCCACCCTGGTGCAGCAATTCGGCAAGTCCGGTCCGCACTACCACGCGATCGCACGCGGCCAGGACGAGCGGCCGGTGATGCCGGGGCAGCCACGCAAATCGATCGGCGCCGAGCAGACCTTCGAGCGCGACATCACCGGCTGGGACGATGCCCAAACGGCACTCCAGCCGGCTATCGACAAGGTCTGGGCGACCTATGCCCGCGTCGGCCGCCCCGCCCGCACGGTCACGCTGAAGCTGAAGTTCAGCGACTTCCGGATCATCTCCCGCGCCACCTCCTATGGCACCGGGATCATCGCTCGCGCGGAAATCGAGGATGCGGCATTCAGGCTGTTGCGCGGGGTCTTTCCGTTCCAGATGAGCGTGCGGCTGCTGGGTGTCAGCGTGTCCCGCTTCGACGATGAACGCGCAGCCGCCGCACCGGTGCTGGAGGATTTGTTCAGCCTGGCCGCCGCCGGTGGTCGCTGACCGGGCGGATCGCCGGGTCGCGCTCAATCGACGCCCGGCCGCGCCTCCCCTGCGTCACGCCTGGCCGTCGGCAGCCAGTGGGTCTCACGCACCACGACGTCCTTGAGCAGCGCCATCAGTTCCCGGCCCTTGGCTGACGGGCTGGAAGCGCTGTCGAACACCGCGATACCGGCGATCGGACTCCGGGCCGCCTCCGCGCCGGCGAACGCCATCGACCAGGACGGAAAATCCCGCGCGGCGATCGGCCCTGACTCCAGCACCGTGACATCGCGGTGGCGCTCGTCGCACTGGATCCGCTCGAATGCCTCGTCCACCGCATCCAGGTCGCCCTCCAGCACCTGGGCGAAGCAGCCATCGCTGAACAGCAGCGCACCGCTGATGCCGGCACGACGGTTGTTCTCCCGCGAGGCGGCGAGAATCGACTCGATGTTGGCGAGGATCACCTCGGAGCCCCCGGGGATCTGGCTGCGACTGCAATAGAGGACGCGAGAGAGCCTGGTCATGGTCAACCTTCGAGGATGATGGGTTGGATCGGTGCAGCGGCGGCAGGGATGAATTGGGCGATCAGTTCGCCGACCTCGCCTACGGGTACCGGCCGGCTGAACAGGTAGCCCTGCACGGAACTGCAGCCCTGGCTCCGGATGCGCGCGAGCTGCTCGGGTGTCTCGACACCTTCGGCAATCGTTGCCATGCCGAGGCTGGCGCCGAGTGCGGTGATCGCGCGAACGATGGCGTTCTGGCCATCGACGTTGATGCTGCCCGATACGAACGACCGGTCGATCTTGATCTTGTCGAACGGGAAGCTGTTCAGCTGGCTGAGCGACGAGTAGCCGGTGCCGAAATCGTCCATCGCGACCTGCACCCTCATGTCACGCAGCCGGTGCAGCGCCGTCAGCACCGCCGGCTCGTTGCGCAGCAGCACGCCCTCGGTGATCTCGATTTCCAGGCGGCTGCCAGGAAGTCCGGCGGCCTCCAGGGTTTCCCTGACGACATCCACCAGCCGGTCGGCATCCTCGAACTGCTGCGGCGACACGTTGACCGCAACCATGATCGATGCCGGCCAGCGCGTGGCTTCCTCGCACGCCTCGCGGATGACCCATTCGCCGAGCGGCACGATCATGCCGATCTCCTCGGCAAGCGGAATGAAGTCGCCGGGCGGGATCAGGCCACGTTCCGGATGGCGCCACCGCAGCAAGGCCTCGAACCCCTCGATCGTACGGGTGTCGAGATTGACCTGCGGCTGGTAGTGCAGCTCGAACTGGCGAAGTGCCACGGCCTTGCGCAGGTCGATCTCCAGCAGCCGCCGCGACATCGCGCGCTCGCCCATCGCCGGATCGAAGAACCGGCACGATCCACGCCCGGTGTTCTTGGCGTCGTACAGCGCGAGATCGGCGGCGCGCATGAGCTCGTCGTACTTGTCGCCGTCGCGCTGCGCCATCGCCACCCCGACGCTGGCGCCGATATTCACCAGGTGGCCGCTGACCAGGTAGGGCCGGCTCAACACGTCGACCATCCGGCGCCCCAGCTGCACCATCCCGCCATCCACGGGAGTCATCTGCACCAGCACCGCGAATTCGTCGCCGCCCAGCCGGGCGACCAGGTCGTCGCGTCGCACCAGGGTCCGCAACCGCTTGCCGACCAGGCGCAGCAGGGCATCGCCGATCGGATGGCCGAGGGTGTCGTTCACCGCCTTGAACCGGTCGAGGTCGATCATCATCACGGCCGCATCCGGCAGTTGCCTGTCCGGCTCCCCGATCGGGTCGGCTCCGGCGGCAGACCTGCGGGCAAGCATCTCCATCACGCAGCGCTCGAACCGTTCGCGGCCGGGCAAGCCGGTCAGCGCGTCGGATCTCGCCGTCTCGATCGCCGTCGCCTCCGCCCGATGTCGCGCGGTGGTGTCCTCGAACGCCGCCATCCAGGTGGCATCCGCCAACCGCCTGACCTGCACCGTCATCATGCGCGCGGCATCCGCGGACGGCACCGTGACCACCACATGCTGGGTGCCGACGCTGGCCACTGCAGCAAGGCACGCCTCGAGCACGATCTGCACGCCGGAGGTGTCCAGCAACGCCGACGCCTCCAGCACCTGGATCAGCGTCGCCGCACGGCTCACCACGTCGCCGCGGACATCGAGCACGTCCGCAAGGCACGCGTTGCGGAACATGATGTCCAGGCGGTGGTCGAAACTGAGCAGCCCGAAGCCGATGCCGCCCAGGATCGCCTCCAGATGCGGGACGGCCATGTCGGCCGGCGGTGCGATGCCGGGCGGCGATAGCGTCGCTGCAATCGCCTCCATGTGGGCTGCAGCCGATGTCTCCGCGGGCAGATGATGTCGCTGTGGCAGCATGCGGGAATGATTTCCAGACCAGCGCGACACACCTGGAGGGCAGCGCCGCGCCGACATGGTTTAGGCCGGTAGAGGTTAACGCTTCCTGAGGATCGGCATCGTCCGGCCGATCCGGTCACATAAATCACCTACGGAACATGCAGGGCCCACCCGCATTGAGGGCCGCGGAGGTTGCATGCTGTCCCTGATCGTCGTTCTCGCGGCTCTTCTGCTGCTATGGTTCGTGCTGCAGGACGCCTTCGAGGTGATGCTGCTGCCGCGCCGGGTGTATCGCCGCGTCCGCCTCGCCCGCCTGTTCTTCCGGTTCACCTGGGCGGCCTGGCTGCGGCTGTCGCGGCTGCTGCCCGAGAGCGAGCGGCGGGTCCGTTTCCTCGGCGTCTTCGGGCCGCTTTCCATGGTGGTGCTGTTCGCGTTCTGGGCGCTGATCCTGGTCATCGGCTTCGGCCTGATCGATTGGGGCCTGCAGGGCCACAGGAACGCCCATTCGAGCCTGCCCGAGCAGATCTACCTGAGCGGCGTGACCTTCTTCACGCTGGGCTACGGCGATGTCGTGCCGCACGCGGCGATCACCCGCGGGATCTCCGTGGTCGAGGCGGGAATGGGGCTGGGCTTCATCGCCGTGGTGATCGGCTACCTGCCGATCCTGTACCAGGTGTTCGCCCGTCGCGAGGCGCACGTGATCCAGCTCGATGCCCGCGCCGGCTCGCCGCCCAGCGCCGTCACGATGCTGAGCCTGCATGCCGGCCGGGACAGCCTCGGCAAGCTGGATGTGCTGCTACGGGAATGGGAGGTGTGGGCGGCCGAGCTGCTCGAGAGCCACCTGTCCTACCCGATGCTGGTGTACTACCGGTCGCAGCGCGACAACCAGTCGTGGCTGTCGGCACTCGCGGCGGTAATGGATACCTGCGCGCTGATCCTGGTCGGCGTCGAGGACCTGCCGCCGCTGCAGGCGCGTATGACCTTCACCATGACCCGCCAGGTGATCGTCGAGGTCGCCCGCGCGCTGACTGTGAACCCGTCGCGGTACAGCGGCGACGACCGGTTGCCGCACGAGCATTATCTGGAGATGGAGCGGCGGTTCGCCGAGGTCGGGCTGGTGTGGAACGGCGGCTCGGACGCGGAGGAGACGCTGCACGCCCTGCGCGGCACCTACGAGCCGCTGCTGGACGGACTGAGCACCCGGCTCGTACTGCCGCTACCACCTTGGCTGGCGCCCGAGGGATCCGCCGATCACTGGCAGACCGGGCATCGCGGCCTGATCGCCAGCCGGCTGGTGACGCAACTCGCCGGTCATGGCGGCCTCGGCGTCACCGTCGAGACCGGCCGGGGTGGCATCGCGCAGCGGCTTCGCAGCAGGCTCCGTCGGCGCTGACCCCGGGCAAGCTGGCCTCGTCAGCCCGACGCCTGCTTCGCATCCGGCTTCTTGTCCGGCATCACATGCACCTTCTGGCCCTGGGTGAGGTCGCTCGGCGGGTTCACGATCACCTTCTCGCTGCCGTCGAGGCCCTCGCGCAGCTCCGCCTCGGTGCCGGTGTCACGCGCAATCACGATCGGCCGCATCTCGACCTTGTCGTCCTGGCCGACCACGGCGACGTGCAGCCCGGCCGCATCGAAGATCAGCGCCGCATCGGGGATCACCACCGCCGGCGCCGGCCGCTTGACGTCGAACGCCACGGTCACGAACAGGCCAGGCGTCAGTTTGCCCGCGCGATTGTCGATATCGACCTCGACCAGCATGGAGCGCGAATTCTGCGCCAGCGACACCGAGGAGCGCGACACGAAGGCCCGGAACTGCTCGCCCGGCAGTTCGGGCACCGTCACCAGTGCCGGCAGCCCGTCATGGATGCCGGCGAACTGGCTCTGCGGCACATAGACCTGGCAGCGCAACACATCCTGGTCGTCGAGATGCAGCAGTGCCGTGCCGGTGTTGCTGTCGCTCTGCACCAGGGTGCCGACATCGACGTCGCGCTGGGTGATGACGCCGTCGAACGGTGCGATCACGTTCTCGAAGCCGGTCAGCGCCACCAGCCGATCGACCTGCGCCTGCTGCGCCCGAACGTTGGAGACGGCAACGCCGATGCCGGCCTGCGCCGCCGCCACGCTCTTGACGTCCACGTCGGAGGCAGTCTTCAGGTTGTCGCGGTTCTGCGCGGTGTCCCAGCCTTCGCTCTCCAGGATCTTCGAGCGGCGGCTGTTGAGGTCGGCATTCTTCGCGGTCGAGTTCGCCTGCTGCAGGCTGGTTTGCGCCTGGGCGAGTTGCGCCTGCATCTGCCCGAGCTGGGCGCGCGCCTGCTCGAGCTGCTGGTCGAGGTCGGGGGCGGCGATCCGGAGCAGCAACTCGCCCTTCTTGACGTGGCTGCCGATATCGACCCGACGCTCGGCGATGTATCCGGTGGCACGCGCGAACAGGTCGGCGGAGTCGAACGCCACGGTCTGGCCCGGGAGCGAGGTCGCGGTCAGGTCGGAGGATCGCTTGGCCGTTGCGACCTGCACGTCCGGCACCGCGGCCTGCGACTGCTTCAGCGTGTCCGCGGCATCGCTCGACTGGTGCCAGTGCACGAACACGCCCCAGGCGACCAACAGCACAAGCGGGACCGCCACGTACAAGGCGAGCCGCTTGCGGGGCGGCGGTGGTGGCGGCTCCGCCGACGTCTCCGACGCATCGTGCTCGTCGCCGTCCCGCTGCCCCGCATCGTCCGGGTGGTCGGACTCGTCCGCATGCAGGGCGGCCGCCTCCTGAGGCTGGTTGTCCTCGATGTTGTCGTCACGGCGGTCGGTATGCTCGTCGCCGCGTGCCATCGGGCCGTCATGCTCGGGCGGGGTCATACGTAGTCCTCCGGGGCACGAACCGGGCCCTGTCGCAGCAGGCTGTAGAGAAAGGGTACGAACAGCAGCGTCGAGCAGGTGCCGACGGTGATGCCGCCGATCACCGCCCTGGCCAGTGCTGCGTTCTGCTCGCCACCCTGGCCGAGATCGAGCGCCATCGGGATCAGGCCGACCACCATCGCACCTGCGGTCATCAGCACCGGCCTCAGCCTGGCCTCACCCGCGGCGATGGCGCCCTCGATCGCCGAGCAGCCGGTCTCCTCGCGATGCTCACGCGCGAACGTCACCAACAGGATCGAGTTCGCCGACGCCACACCCACGCTCATGATCGCCCCCATCAGCGAGGCGATCGAGAACGTCGTGTGGGTGATGAACAGGCTGAGGATAATGCCGCAGAACACCAGCGGCAGCGCGCACAGCACCACGAACGGGTCACCCCAGTCCTGGTAGTTCAGCACCATCAGCAGGTACACCGCGACCACCGCCACCACGAGGCCGATCTCGATATGCGAGAACGCGCTGTTCATGCTGTCGATCTGGCCGCGCACGACGATTCTGTCCGGCGCGTGCAGGTGCTTCTGCTCGTCCAGCACCACGCGGTTGATCTCGCGCGCCGCCGAACCGAGGTCGCTGTCCTGCACCGAGGCATACACGTCATAGGTCGGCTCAGTGTTGACGTGGCTCAGCACCGACTGCTCGGTGTCGCGATGGAACGTGGCGACGTTGCTGAGCAGGCTGATCGGCTGCGGCCCGTTGATGCCGCCATTGCCGGTGACGAGCGGCGTGTTCGCCATCTGGCCGAAATTGTCGAGCCGGTACTCGGGCGTCTGCACGGTGAGCTGCCAGGGAATGCCCGTCTTGGGATCGGTCCAGAAGTTCGGCGCCACCTGGAAGCTGCCGGACAGCTGCACGGTCAGCTGCTGGGCCACGTCCTGCTCGGTCAGGCCGAGCTCCATCGCCCGCTGGCGATCGATCTCGGCCAGGAACTCGGGCGCGTCCACCACCTGCTGCAGATGCACGTCGACCAGCCCGGGCAGCGTCTTGAGCCGCGTCTCCAGGGTTTTCGCCATCGCCAGGTCGACATCCTGGTGACGACCATGGACCTGCACGTCGATCTGCGAGGGCACGCCGAAATCCAGGATCTGGGTGATCATGTCGGCCGGCTGGAAATAGAAGGTCGTGTCGGGATAGCGCTGGTGCAGCACCACCCGGAGCTTCTTGGTGAGGGCCGTGCCGCTGACCCCGGGCTTCAGCGTGACCAGAACCTGGCCGTCGGAGTAGGCCACGAAGGTGCCGTCATTGAAGGCCAGGTTATAGTTCACCGACGGCAGGCCGATATTATCGACCACGGACTGCACGTTGCTGACGCCGTGGGAGTTCTTGCCGGCGACCTCGCCGATGGTGTCCTCGACACGGGCGAACAGCTTGGCCGCCTCCTCGATCCGGGTGCCGGAGCGGGCGCGCACGTGGAGCGTGATCTGACCGCTCTCGATCGCAGGGAAGTAGTCCTGGCCGAGGAACGGGAACAGGCAGGCGCATACCACCAGCACCACCCCGACGACGCCGCCGGTGATCAGCCGGCGCGCCAGCACCGCGTGCAGCAGGCCGAGATAACCCTTGTGGAAGCGGTCGAAGCCGCGCTCGAAGCCTGCATGGATGCGCCCGAAGAACCCCGGCTTCTTGCCCTCGCGGCCTTCCTTCGCACCCTCCTTGGCCTCCGCATGGCGGCGATGCTCCGGCTCGACCAGCACGTCGATCAGGATCGGCACCAGGGTGCGCGACAGCAGGTACGAGGCCAGCATGGCGAACACCACCGCCAGCGCCTGCGGGGTAAAGATGTATTTCGGCGCCCCCACCAGGAACAGCACCGACACGAACGCCGAGCAGATCGACAGCGTGGAAATCAGCGTGGGCTTGGCGATCGAGGCGGCGCCTTCGACCACGCTGTCGCGGAAGCTCTTGCCCTGCTCCATCACGCGGTAGGTGTTCTCGATCGCCACCGTGGCGTCGTCGACCAGGATGCCGACCGCCAGCGCCAGGCCGCCCAAGGTCATGACGTTCATGGTCTCGCCGAGTGCGGCCAGCAAAGCGAGCGAGGTCAGCACCGCCAGCGGGATCGACACCAGGATCACCAGCGTGGCGCGCCAGGAGCCCAGGAACAGCAGGATCATCAGGCCCGTCAGGCCGGCTGCGATCAGCCCCTCCTCGGCGACGTCGGTGATCGCGTCCGACACGAACACCGACTGGTCGAACAACGCGACGATGTGCATGTCCTTGGGTGCTGCCGCGATGATCCCCGGCAGCATCGACTTGACCGAATTCACGATGTCCAGCGTGGAGGTCGGGCCGTTCTTCAGCACCGGCAGCAGCAGGCCGTTGGCGCCGTTCACATGCACCATGTTCTGCTGCGGCGGACCGCCGGCGCGCGCCCAGCCGACGTCGCGCAGCAGGATCGGCGAGCCGTTCACCATCTTGATCGGGATGGTGTTCAGCGCTTCGAGCACCTTGGGCAGGGTGTTCAGCCGGACGATGAACTGGGTGCCGCCGAACTTCGCGAGCCCGGACGGCAGCGTCAGGCTCTGCGCGTTGACCGCGTTGCTCACCTGCAGCGGCGTGATCCCGTATGCCTGCAGCGCGTGCGGGTCGAGGTCGATCATCACCTGCTCGGGCACACCGCCATAGGGTGGCGGCATGGTCGAGCCGGGGGTGGTTTGCAGCGTCGAGCGGATGCGGAAGCGGACATAGTTATAGACATCGGCCTGGCTCTCGACCGCAGAGGTCGCGGCGATCTGGATCACCGGCACCGACGAGGCGGAGAAGCGGATCACGATCGGCGGCTGGATACCGGGCGGCAGCAGGCCACGGATGGCGTTGGTGGCCGAGCTCACCTGGCTCAGCGCCAGGCTGATATCGACGCCGGGCTGGAAATACACCTTGGTGATGGTGATGCCCTGCAGCGTCGTGCTTTCCATGTCGCGGATGCCGACGACGTTGTTGGAGAGGGCGAGCTCGCTGTACGACGTGACCTGGTTCTGCATGTCCGGCGTATCGAGGCCGGTATAGGTCCAGATGATGGTGACCACCGGGATGTTGACGTCCGGCAGCACGTCCTTGGGCATGACCACGGCCGCCCCGCCACCGGCCAGCATGATGAGCACCGCCATCACATAGAAGGTGATGCGGTATTTCAGCGCGAACTTGACGAGACCCAACCTGCGCGCTCCTTCGTGTCCGGACGTCACAATCCGGGCTGTCTGCCGCGGGTGAATGTTGCCACGCGCGGGCTACGCAACAAGGCGCTCCTGGGGAAATGAAAACGTAGCGATTCGTAACGCCGCCCTGCACCATCCGGCAGCCGGCGGGCGATCACGCTTTGGGTGGCATTTCGCAACCTGTGGCCCGGACTGTATCTTGACGCAGCTTACGACCGAGGTGAGAACCAATCATGAACGACCTGTTCTCGCAGCCGCCACGCAAGTCCGCCGCAGCCGCCGCCGCAAAGCCGGCCGCGCCCTCACGCAAGGCGGCCGCCCCGACTGCCGAGCGCGGAGCCGCCAGCACCCCGACCGCAGGCGAGGACAGCTATTCCGCCCGCCACATCGAGGTTCTGGAAGGCCTTGAGCCGGTCCGGCGCCGCCCCGGCATGTATATCGGCGGCACCGACGAGAACGCGCTGCACCACCTGGCGGCCGAGATCATCGACAACGCCATGGACGAGGCGGTGGCGGGCCATGCGACCACCATCGAGGTCACGCTCGAGCCCGGCAACCAGCTGACCGTGCGCGACAATGGCCGCGGCATCCCGGTCGATGCGCACCCGAAGTTCAAGGATCGCTCGGCCCTGGAGGTGATCTTCACCACGCTGCATTCCGGCGGCAAGTTCTCCGGCAAGGCGTATGCGACCTCGGGCGGACTGCACGGCGTCGGTTCGTCGGTGGTCAACGCGCTGTCCTCGTCGCTCGAGGTCGAGGTGGCGCGCGACCGGGCGTTGTGGCGGCAATCATACGAGCGCGGCCGCCCGCTCGGGCCGCTGGAGAAGGTCGGCGCCATCCATAACCGGCGCGGCACGCAGATCCGCTTCGTGCCGGACACCGAAATCTTCGCAGCCCAGGGCTTCTCGGCGGCCCGGCTGTACCGGTTCTGCCGCTCCAAGGCGTTCCTGTTCCGCGGCGTGACCATCCGCTGGGAGTGCGACCCGAGCCTGCTGCCGCCCGGGGGATCCCGGGCCGATGAGATCCCCGCGACCGCGGTGCTGCATTTCCCGGGCGGCCTCGCCGACAGCCTGCGCGACGAACTCGGCGCTGACCCGACGCTGCTGGCCGAGCTGTGGTCCGGTGACGCCGACCTCCCCGCTGCACCGGACGGCGGGTCCACCGGCCGCGTCGAGTGGGCGGTGGCCTGGCTGGATGCCGGCGAGAGTGACGCCAGGTCCGGGCTCGCGTCGTTCTGCAACACCATCCCGACGCCGCAGGGCGGCACCCACGAGACCGGCTTCCGCAACGCGCTGATCAAGGGCCTGCGGGCCTGGGGCGACGCGCGGGCCAACAAGCGGGCGCAGCAGGTGACGGCCGAGGATCTGCTGGGGGCGGTCGCGGCCAAGCTGTCGGCGTTCATCCGCGAGCCGCAGTTTCAGGGCCAGACCAAGGAGAAGCTGACCAACGCCGAGGCGACGCGCCTGGTCGAGACCGCGCTGCGGGACCGGTTCGATCACTGGCTGGCGGGTCACCCGGCGCAGGCGGATGCGCTGCTGGCGGCGATCATCGAGCGGGCCGAGGACCGTATCCGCCGCCGCGAGGCCAAGGACACGCCGCGCAAGAGTGCCACCCGGCGCCTGCGCCTGCCCGGCAAGCTCACCGACTGCACGCGCGAGAACGCCGCCGAGACCGAGATCTTCCTGGTCGAGGGCGACAGCGCCGGCGGCTCGGCGAAGCAGGCGCGCAACCGCGAGACCCAGGCGGTGCTGCCGTTGCGCGGCAAGATCCTGAACGTCGCCAGCGCGTCCACCGAGAAGCTGCGCGGCAACCAGGAGCTGAAGGACCTGGTGGAGGCGCTCGGCTGCGGCCAGGGTGCACGCTATGACGGCACCCGGCTGCGCTACGGGCGCGTCATCATCATGACCGACGCCGACGTGGACGGCGCCCACATCGCCTCGCTGCTGATGACCTTCTTCTATCGGGAGCTGCCCGACCTCATCCAGGGCGGCCACCTGCATCTGGCGCAGCCGCCGCTGTATCGGCTGACCCAGGGTGCCAAGACCGTCTATGCGATGGACGACCGCGACCGCGAGCGCAAGCTCAAGTCCGGCTTCAAGGCGGGCACCAAGGTGGAGGTCAGCCGCTTCAAGGGCCTGGGCGAGATGCCGCCCGCCGACCTCAAGCGCACCACCATGGACCCGGCTCATCGCACGCTGCTGAAGGTGGTGTCCGCGGTGGCCGATCGCGAGGCGACGGCGGAACGTGTCGAGAGCCTGATGGGGCGGCGGCCGGAACTGCGGTTCCAGTTCATCCAGGAGAATGCGGCTTCGGTTGAGTTGCTGGATGTGTAGGGGCTGCGAGGGAGCCAAGGCGGCCTAGTTGTGTGTGGAGGGGAGACGGCCCTGACTGAATGGAACCGGAGCGCTGAGGTCTATCGGGCGTGCATTCGCCGACATGCAGTTCCTGCTGCTTATGTCAGCAGTAACTCGGCGTGTAAATAAAGGGCTGGGTTATCGGACTGCTATTCCGATGTTTTTGGGCGCTTTCTAAGCGCTCTACTCGGATTTTTGACTGCAGTCTTGATAGACAAAAACAGGCTCGAGACGAAAAGGGGTTATCGTGCGGGGTCTGAACGTGATCTAGTTGGTATAAATAAGTCTATTACTCGCTGTCGCAAAGAGTTATCCTCGTCAAGCCGACTTTTACCAAAATACCCGTTTCGCCATGATGCGCTGTCCACCTTTGGGTTGAGGAAATGTCGACTATTCAGACGGCATCGGCTTCCTGATAGGCACACAATGTTCTGATCGCTCCGCTTCGATAACACTCACACTGATTCATCGAGCACCAGCGGGAAGTCGGGCTTGTCCTGACACCATGTTGTTGGTCTTATTTATCACGCTCTACGACATAGAACGCACCTGCGTCCGTCATCAGCAGGTGGTCACGGTCGAGAACAATGCCGTCCGCACAGCTTGAGTCGATGTGGTGTGCGGTCTTGCCCATCCTATAAGGCGCAACGTCGATATCCTCACGCGTCGCTTTCCAGTCATCCTGTAGGAGCTGGTCGACATTGATGACGTTGAGCTTGACGTCCGCCCCCTGGCACGGAGCACCAGGCAACATGATCGAGGTCGCTGATATCACGACCGTTTGCCCCAGTCCCTTTTTTGCGATCTCCTCACCAACACTGATATCGGCGTATCCGGCGATCTTGACGACCTTCCAATTCCCGAAATAGCTCGAGACTGACGCGGCGTGGGCCGTCAGCGGCAGAACGACTGTCGCAACAACCAGGTATGATGCAGTCTTCTTCATCGACGAGGCCCTCCCGGCGTAACAGGCGTAATCGGCGTGTTGTATTGCGTGATTTCGCCGGCCCGCCGATTGACCAGCCCTCTCGAGAGCGTTGGTGGGCCGACCATATGACCGTGCGCGTCGTGGTTGTGGACCATGACTAGCTGCCGAAGATGCACGGCAACAGCAGTATCATTATTTGTGTTGGCTGCGATGAGCGCCGGATCTAGCTGGTTGCCGGAGTTGAACGACGCGGAGACCAGGGCGTCGAACTGTTGCGGACGGCGGACTCGGCTCTGTGGACCCGGCGATTGAACTCGGTATCATTTGCGTTAGCATCCGCACGCTGCGCTAGCTCAGCCGCCGTGCACGGTCCGTGGTGCACCGGAATACCCACTCCGACCGTGCAATTGTTCGCGCTGTCATCGTAATGGCCGCCAAGATTGGCCGCCCCGCCGCCCTGGCCTTCCCGCGTCGCGAGTGTCTGGCGTCCTGCCGCCGACATCGACAAGCCGGCATTCAAACTTGGTGTGGCGGCTGCGGCCCGGGCATGCCCGGCACGATGCCCATGTTGAGCACGTCGAGGTCCAACTGCCACCGCAACTCTCCACCTTGGATCGCTTCAACGTTATCAAACGCTCCAAGTTCAGACCAGAGGCATGCCGCTGGCCGCCGGCTGAATCTGCGAGTTGATGGACCGGCTTGCAAGCAGCACGAAGCTCAGCGGGCCAAAAGCGGCGGAGACAATCAGGTAGCAAGCTTGCGACCAAGAAAATCCCGGATGTACGCTGCAATTTCGCGATGGTGCGTTTCCAGCGCGAAGTGGCCCGTATCCAGAAGGTGGATTTCCGCATCCGGGACGTCCCGCCTGTAGGCTTCCGCACCGGGCGGCAGGAAGAACACGTCGTTCTTGCCCCATACCGCCAGAACGGGTGGACGATGCGTGCGAAGGTAGGACTGGAAGTCCGGATAAAGTGCCACGTTGGTGCGGTAGCTCAGGATCAGATCGAGCTGGATCTCCTCGGCGCCGGGCCGGTGCATGTAGAACATGTCGAGCATGCTGCCGTCGGGCGACACCAGTCCGGCAGGCGCGCCATTTTCGTACTGGAAGCGGATCGCCTCGTCGGACAGCGACGTGCGTGTCGCCTCGCGATGCGCCGGCGTCGGCTCGCGCCAATAGGTCTGCCACGGCCCCCACGCCGTGCTGAGCCCCTCCACATAGGCGTTGCCGTTCTGGGTGATGATCGCCGTGACCCGCTCCGGGTGCTTCATCGCGAGGCGCAGGCCGGTCGGCGCGCCATAATCGAAGATGTAGAGCGCATAACGATGAAGCCCGATCGCATCGACAAAACCGCCGATGATGTCGGCGAGTGCCTCGAAGCTGTAGGTGAACGCACCGCGCCCGGGTGCCTTCGTCTGACCGAACCCGGGCAGGTCGGGCGCGATCAATCGGTAGCGGTCGGCGAGCTCCGGCATCAGGTCGCGGAACATGTGGCTCGAGGTCGGGAAGCCATGCAGGAGCAGGATCACCGGCGCATCGATCGGGCCGGTTTCCCGATAAAAGACGTCGACGTCTCCAACCTTCTGCGTGCGATAGCGGGTGACGGACATCGGATCCTCCTTCACGTGATTGGGCGCAAGGGCCGCCGGCACGGCGAGGACGGAGCGGTGAGAATGCATCCCGGCGTGACGGTACATGGTGCGTCCCTTGACGATGCCCTCCATGTAGAGATTTCACTGCGCGGCAGAACCCATGCATGCTGACCGGCTCGATTGCAGGCGCTGAAACGATGGACCGACTAGACTCGATCTCGCTCGTCGTCGCCGCAGTGGAGGCGGGGTCGCTCGCCGCCGCGGCCAGGCAGCATGGCCGGTCACCCGCGGCAGTCACCCGTGCCGTTGCACTCCTGGAACTTCATGCCGGCGAGACACTGCTGCTGCGCTCGACACGCAAGCTCAGCCTCACCGCGGCGGGCGAGCGCCACCTGGCAATCTGGCGCGATGTGCTGGCGAAACTCCGCGAGCTCGAACCGGGTGGTGCGCCAGGACCATTGCAGGGCGGCATGGTGCTGACCGCTCCGGAATTGTTCGGGCGCCTGAAGGTGATGCCGCTGCTCGAGAGCTTCCTCCGGGATCATCCGCAGGTTTCGGCGCGGGTGCTGATGGTGAATCGCGTCGTCGACCTGATCGGCGAAGGTGTGGACCTGGCGGTGCGTCTGGCGCCATTGCCGGACTCGACGCTGATAGCCATCAGGATCGGCGAGGTGCGCACGCTGCTCTGCGCATCGCCGGACTATCTGGCGCGTGCCGGCGCGCCCGCTGCTCCGCACGAGCTCGAGCGCCATGACTGCATCGGGCTGAACGCCGAAGGCGACCATGCACTTTGGGGATTTTCCGTGGCACCCGGCCAGGAGAGCCGCGTGCGATCGCTGCGGGTGCAGACGCGGCTGAGCGTCAACAATGCGGCGGCCACGATCGACGCGGCCCTTCGCGGCAACGGGATCATCCGTGCGCGGTCCTATCAGGTGGCCCACGACGTTGCCGCCGGCCGCCTCATCCGGCTGCTGCCGCAGTTCGAGTTGCCGCCGATCCCTGCGCACCTGGTGTTCCATCCGGATCGGGCCAGGAAAGGCGTGGTGCGGGACTTCATCGAGCACGCCGTTCCGACGCTGAAGCGCGATCTGCTCGAGGTTGCCTCGGCTCTCCCGCGGCCTGTTCCAGACGCCTGACACATCCCGGCTTCGGGCTGGGCTCGGCAGGGCGTCGACGCGTTTCGGAACTGCCGCATTGCCGGCCGGCCGCCGGGTGTCGAGGGTTGCGCCGCATGATCCCGCGCCGGCTTGCGGTCGCCGTCGCGGCGTTCCTGCTCACCATCCGGACGATCGCGCCAGCCGCGGCTCAGCCCTCCGGGTTCGCAGGCGGTGATCCCCATCCGCAGTGGATCGTTGTCGTCGAGACCATGCGCCGCCTGAAGCTGTTCCGCGTGGAACAGGGCCCTCCCACGGTGCCGCTCGCATCCAGGTCCGCGGGGCAGCACCGCTGGTGGATGGCGCATCCAGGACCGACGGGCCGGCATCACGCGAACCCGCGTCTGCGACCGCTTCGGCTCCGGCGATCCGGCACGCCAACCCTCCGGCGCCGCACCGGCCTTGGGCAACCTGCACGGTCTGATCATGGTCGCCCGTCACGGCCCCCATCCGGTTATCGCCGGACACCAGGATGTCGACGTGTGCGCGACGCTCCTGGACGAACGCCACCCCGAGTTGTTCGGTAGCCTGGTGCTGGTGACCCCCAGTTTCCCAGGTCTTGCGGGACTACGCCCGATGCAGGCTGCCGCCAGGCCGGATCGCCACCCTCCAGCATCGGCGTGCGGGTTTGATCCTCGCGGCCGCCGAGCAGGGTCGATAGCGGGACGAGACGCCGGCGGGAGTGTTGCTACAAGTTCTGCTCGACGCACCCGGGTTCACGCGGAAGGGCCCTCGCCCAGCACGATGGCGACGCCGGCATCACCGCGATGCTGCGGTGGTTGTGGCCGCGGGCGGCGTGCCGCTGACGGAAGAGGCTGCGGCGGACGGATGACGTATTCGCAGCCCAATTGGCCCGTCCTCGACGCGCACTCCGGATCAGCCATGGAGGCGAGCTTTGTCTGTCGCTGCGGAGAACTCAGTCCGTGGCGCAGCAAGCGGCCTGCACACCAAGCCTCTAGAGCTTCAAGCTGGTGACGCGTCCTCTTCCCGCTTCACGCCATCGCCCCAGGATACGGCTCCATCTCCTACGCCCGTTGCCGCGCCGCCTTGAAGGTTTCGAGCGCGCCAGGTTCGAGCTTGGTCGAGATTTCGGCCAGCCGGTGGGCGGCCGCAACGATCCGCTCCAACGCCTTCGTCTGCGCCGCGATGCTGACCTCTTTCAGCAATGCGTGGAACTCCTCCTCCAGCGCAGGAACGACGTGGGCGCTGCCGAATGGCACCTCCATGAGCCAGTCCGGATATCCCATCGTGATATCGAGTTGGTTGCCAAAGAAAAACAGCAAGCGCCCGTCGGTATCACGCACCGGCGAAATGAACAGCAGGTTGTAGAACTGGCTCCCGTCACGGCGGTAGTTGACGATCCACTCGATGCAGCCCTGACCCGCATCCAGGCAGGCTCGAATGCGGGGCGGGGAGATCGGATCGGTTCTCGGGCCCTGCAGGAAGCGGCAGTTGCGTCCGACGATCTCATTCGCGGGATAGCCGGTCAGCTCCACGAAAGCCTGGTTGACCGCCACCATGGGAGTGTCCGGCAAATGGGGATCACTCAACACCATTGGCGCGTCACTATACTGCATCGCAGCAATCAGTGCGTCCCGGATTGCCGTCGCGGTCAATGTTCAAATCCTCTCAATCCGGAGATCTGGAACACTGCTTCACCATATACAGAAATAGTCCGGGTGCCAGGGGGATTTCCCACGACTGCCGGCCCGGTCCAGGACCCGCTCGCGCGCCGTGTCCAACGGCTATTCCCGGGTCGGCACCCGGATCCGCGAGCAACGCTGCCTCAGCAATGAAACGCTCCGACGACCGCCAGGAACAAGCCCGGGCTGCTCACCGACCGATGCATCCGTCTCGAAGCGGCGCATGTCGGTGTCCAACTCCAGGCAGATCGACCGACATCTGTTTGGCGCATGCCCGCTCCCCCAGCGCTCGCCTGACCGAAACCCGCCGCGTCGCCGCCCCGCAGGCGATCGTCTAGGGTGCGCCGCATGATCCTGCGCATGCTTCCGCTCGCCGTCACCGCACTGCTGCTCACCATCCTGACCATCGCGCCGGCCGCTGCATCCTCCGCGGACACGGCAGCCGAAGATTCGCACCCGCAGCGTCTCGTTGCCGTCGAAGATACGCGCCGGCTGAACCTGTTCTGCCTGGGACAGGGCTCTCCCACGGTCCTGCTCGAATCCGGATCCGGAGGCAGCACCGCCGACTGGTGGCGTATCCAGGACCGTCTCGGGCAGATCACGCGAACCTGCGCCTACGACCGCGCCGGCTACGGCTACAGCGATCCGGCACGCAGGCCCTCCGACGCCGCGGCAGCCGTGGACGACCTGCACCGCCTGATCGTGGCCGCGCATCTCGGCCCGCGTCCGATCCTCGTCGGTCACTCCAACGGCGGCATCTACGCGACGCTCTTCGCCGAACGCTACCCGGGCGAGCTCGCCGGCCTGGTGCTGGTGGACCCCGGCTTCCCGGGCCAGCAGGACTACGCCAGATACGGGCTGCCACCGGGCCGGATCGCCGCCCTCCGGCATTGGCGCGCGGGCCTGATCGACGGCGCCAGGGTTTGCCTCTCGGCGGTGAAGCGAGACGGTCCGGGCCTGACCACCGACCACCCCGACTGCCTCGCGACGCCCCCGGAGGACCCCGCCATCCTGCGTGCGGCGCTCCGCGACCTGTATTCCCGGGTGCCCTACGAGGCCGCGAACCTGTCGGAGTTCGAGAACAGCTTCGGCGTCGATCCGGCCGGCGCGACCCCGGACGACAAAGAGTTTCCACGGCCGCTCCACACCCTGGGCGACCTGCCGTTGATCGTCCTGACGGCGGATCACCATCCTGTCCCGGTGCCCGGCTTCACCGCGCTCGAGACGGCGCGGTACTGGACTGTGTGGAAGCAGGGCCATGACCGCCTGGCCCGCCTGTCCACGGCCGGTGAAAGCCGGGTTGTCACCGGCAGCGGCCACTTCATCCAGAACGACAAGCCGGAGGCTGTCCTGGCAGCGGTCGGCGCGATCGTGAGCACGGTGCGCGGCCATCGGTCCGGGCCATGATGCTGCCCGTCCGGTCATCGTCTAGGGTGCGCGCCATGATCCTGCGCATCCTCCCCTTCACCCTCGCCGCGTCCCTGGCGATCCCCCTCACCGGCTGTGTCGCGCGGGGGGCGCGGTCGATCACCAACGTGATCCCGGTGCCGCTCGAGGAAGGCGCCAACCTGGTGCCGCATCTGTCGCCGGACGGGCGGCAGGGCCTGGTGGTGGAGGCACGGGCGCCGGATGCCGCAGCCGGCACCCGCGTGATCATGACCATGCTGCCGCGTGCGGAAGGCGTGCGCGGATGGGACGTCGTCGAAATGGATGGAGCGGGTGGCAGCCGGCTGCCCACGATCGATGGACACGGCCGCTCGGTGGTATTCGCCCGCGCCAAGGTCGGCGGCATGCCGGCCACTCTGGTGTTCGTGGCGAGCCCCGACCCGGAGGATGGCGCCCTGCCCTCGTTCGGCGCGCCACTCCCGACCCCCCGCCGCATGGTGATCACGACGCTGCGGCTGCAGGCGGACGAGCGCTCGGCGCGCTTCCAGGCGATCGACACCGAGATCACCCGCGGCCGCTACTGCAGCGGCACCGACGCACTCGCCGCGACCTACTCGATGGACCTCCCGGAGGACGCGCCCGGCGACACACGGTGCGCTGCACCCGGAGCCTGACGAGGCCGTTTTCCTGCCTTGCGAATCGGCGCGGCATGTCTGTAGGGTCGGAATATCGAAATTGACGGAAAGGAGGTGATCCAGTGTCTCATTGCCTGACAACGGCTCCGCACGGAGTGTCCTGGATGACCCCCCTCTCCACCGAGAAGTCGGTCTGACCAACCTCAGTCGCGGCTAGCCGCAGACAATGCGAAGGCTCCAGGGGCGATCCCTGGAGCCTTTTCATGTTTCTGGGGGTCGAGAATTACCGCTCGGTCAGGCGGAAGCGCACCGGACGATCCGGCTGTGTGGTGACCAGGCCGCGCGGCGCCACCGCAGGCGAGCCGGCGAAGCTCAGCCGGAACCGCTTGAGCAGCCGCGCCAGCACCAGCGTTCCCTCCGCCAGCGCGAATTGCGCACCGACACAGATCCGCGGGCCCGCGCCGAACGGGATGTACACCATCCGGTCCGGCACCGGCGCACCGGGCAGGAACCGCGCCGGGTCGAAGCGGTCGGGGTCCTCCCAATGCGCATGATGCCGATGCAGGATCCACGGCGAGACCGTGACCACGGTGCCGGGCTCGACGTTTTCACCACCGACCACGTCTGCTTCCACCGCCTGGCGCACGATCAGGTAGGCCGGCGGATACAGCCGCAGCGTCTCGTCGAGAAACGCGCGGGTCAGCTTCAGCTTCGGGATCGCCGCCGCCGCCGCGTCCGGTGACAGGTCCACCGAGGCAGCTTCAGCCGCAATCGCCTCCTGGTATTCGGGCAACCGGGCGGCAGCGTAGCAGGCCCAGAACAGGCTGACCGCGGTGGTCTCGTGCCCTGCCAGGATCAGCGTCGAGACCTCGTCGCGCAGCAGGGCGTGGCTGAAGCCCTGGCCGGTCTCCGGGTCGCGCGCCTGGCGCAGCAGGTCGAACAGGTCGCGCGGCGCGGCGTCGTCCGCGGTCGCCGACAGGGCCGTGCGGGTGGCGATGATGCGGTCCATCAGCGCCAGCCAGTCGGTGCGGAAGGCGGCCCGGCCGCGATCCGCCGGCGTGGTCCAGCCCTCCGGCAGCAGCATGTCGAACAACCCGACCTTGGCGAAATCGCGGGCGTAGCGCACCAGCAGGCCACGGAGATCGGCGCCGAACGCTCCCATCTCGAGCGAGAACATCGACTGCCCGGCGACATCCAGCGTGAGCCGCTGCAGCACCGGCATCAGCTCCATCGAGGTGCGACCGCGTGCGGCGATCTCGTCCTCGACACGTGCCGAAACCGCCACGATGTGCCGGGTCAGGATCGGCAGCACGCGCGGTGCCAGTGCCGGCGAGATCACCCGGCGCTGGTGACGCCAGGCCTCGCCCTCGGCCAGGAACAGCCCCTCGCCGAGCACCGGCTGCAGGACCCGCCGGGTGGGCGCGCCGCGCACGTAGTTCTCGTGGCGGGTGAGCAGCACATGCTTGATCGCTGCCGGATCGTTCAGCAGCAGCTGCTTGCGGCCGAGGAAGGTGCCGGGCAGCACCAGATGTCGGTAGGCCGGATCGCCCCAGAGCTCGAGCGGATTGCGACGCAGCACCAGGAAGGATTCTGGCTGGCTGCGGATCCGGGTCGGCATCGGCGGTCGCGGCAGATGGGCACGGGTAGGCGGCGTCGGGGCGGTGAACGTCATATCCATGAAGGGTTAAGTGGCGGTCATGGCTCCCGGCGCAACGGTCCGGCGGGCGCTTGTTGCATCACCCCGGCGAGGCAGCATTGGCCGAGACCTGCGCCGCCTGGATCGGGCCGGACACCAGCGCCCCAACCGACGGGTCGAACACGCGGGTGAACGAGGACGGGTAGATGCCCATCCACAGCACCACGAACGCGAGCGGCGCCAGCAACGCGATCTCGCGGGGCGACAGGTCCCGCAGCACGCCGACCAGGCCGGAGGCGCCGCCGATCGCGGTGTCAAACATCACCCGGCGATACAGCACCAGCATGTAGACGGCGCCCAGGATCATCGCCATGCCGGAGAACAGCGCCACCCAGAAGCCGACATGGATTGCGCCGATCATCACCAGCAGCTCGCCGACGAAGCTGCCGGTGCCCGGCAGCCCGATATTGGCCATGGTGAACAGCATCGCCAGCGTCGCCAGCACCGGCATCCGCCCGGCAACGCCGCCGAAGCCCTGGACCATCCGGCTGTCGGTGCGGCCGGCCAGGATCGCCACGATGAAGAACAGCCCGGCGATGATGATGCCGTGGCTGAGCATGACGAACACCGCGCCGTCGATGCCGGTGGCGTTCAGGGTGAACAGCCCGACCAGCACCAGGCCCATATGCGAGAACGACGAGTACGCGATCAGCCGCTTCATGTCGGCCTGCGCCAGCGCCACGATCGCCGCGTAGATCACGGCGATGATGCCGAGCGCGATCATGAACGGCGCATAACGATGCGACGCGTCCGGCAGCATCGAGATCACGAAGCGCAGGAACCCGTAGGCGCCGGCCTTGGCGAGCACGCCGGACAGCATCGCGGTCGCGGCCGAGGGCGCCTCGGTATAGGCATCCGGCAGCCAGCCATGCAGCGGGAACAGCGGCAGCTTCACCCCGAACGCCAGCACCAGGCCGAGGAACATCCAGGCCTGGATGGCCGGCGCGAAATGGGTGTGCAGCAGCGTCGGGATGTCGGTGGTGCCGGTGATGTGCCACATCGCCAGCAGCGCCAGCAGCATGAACAGCGAGCCGCCGAAGGTGAACAGGAAGAACTTGATCGAGGCATAGACCCGCTTAGGGCCGCCCCAGATGCCGATCAGGAGCGAGCCCGGGATCAGCGTGGCCTCGTAGAACACATAGAACACGACGAAATCGAGTGCGGAGAACAGCCCCAGCAGCGTGGTCTCGAGCGCCAGGATGGCGACCAGGTAATCGCGCAGCCGGGTGATGCCGACGCGCCCGCTGGCCAGGATCGACAGGGGCGTGATCGCCGCGGTCAGCACCACGAACAGCAGGCTGATCCCGTCGAGCCCCAGATGGTACGAGATGCCGAAGCCGGGCATCCAGTCGGTGCGATCCTCGAACTGGAACCCCGCCTGGCCGGGCACGAAGCGGATCCACAGGATCGCTGCCAGCAGCAGCACCAGCAGCGACACGCCGAGCGCCACCGTGCGGGCGGTGCGCTCGACGAAGGCGGCCTCGCCACGGATCGCCAGCAGCGCCAGGGCACCCACGAGCGGCAGGAAGGTGATGATCGTCAACAGAGGCAGGTGCACGGCTCTCGTCGTCCCGGTCGTGAGACTGCGGCACCGGGGCGGGTGCGGCAGGCGGCGCATCCTAGGTCGCGTCGCACGAGGGCACCAGAGCAGGCCGGATCTTCATCATCGTAAAGGATTTGTTCACGTTTTGGACCGCATGGTGGCGCAAGCGACGACACGGGGGCTCCACCTGAATGATCAGCACCATCTTTGCCGATCCGAGCATCGGCGGCCCGGACATGTTGTTCTCGACCGGCACGGTCATGGACGGCCAGGAGCAGTACCAGCCCGCACCGGGCCTGATCGCCGGCCTGTCCGACGCTGGCTGGAACATCACCCAGTGGAACACGCCTGCCAGTCAGGTGTTCGCCGCCGCCCTGCCCATCCTGCATGATGCGGCCGACACCGACGCCTTGCTCGGACGCGCGATCGCCTCCTGGCACACCGGGTCGGCCACCAATGGCAGCGGACTCGTGATCTACGGCACGCCCGGAACCTACACCTACGCGCTCAGCGCGTCGGGCGGATCGAACCGCGACACCTTCCTGCAGACCACCGGCTACGCTTCCGGCAGCACCACCTTCGACCACCCGCTGATCTTCACCGCCGACGAGCGGATCGCGTCTGCGAGCGCCACCGGTGGCACGGCGATCGCGTTCAACTCCTTCACGGTGTTCTTCAACGTTTCCGGCAACCCGTCCTACAACGCCGCACTGCCGACGCTGGAGATCTTCCTGCAGGTGCCACTCACCGATTTCCGCGGCGAGCCGGGCCCCTACCAGACGATCTCGGCGGGCAACGACAACCAGCAGATCTACAACCTCTCCTCGGAGACCTACAGCGCCTCCGCCGGCGGGCTGGTCAGCGACGCCTCGGTCAACGCGCTGGCCTTTGCCGCCGACACCGGCCCGCTGCATACGGTGCGGATCGACCTGAACCAGGCGTTGCTCCGAATGGTCGACGCGATGTCGGCGCAGGACCGGACGACCGATCCGCTGCTGGCCGCATCCGTGCTGGGCATGCAGCGCTGGTCGGTCGGGAGCTATTACGCCGGTGTCGAGACCGCTTCCGGACCCTCTGGCGGCGCGTCGCTCTCGGTCGACATCGCCCACGCCACCCTGACCGACAACACCGCATTATCGGTCTCGTCCGCCATGCCGCTCTCGACCGTGCAGTCCATCGACGGCAACCAGGCCGCCAATCTCGAGGGCGACAGCCTCGTCACGACACGCGCCGGCACCAGCAACAGCATCACCCTGACCAACACGCCAGGGTCGAAGATCGTCACCAGCTACGGCACCGACACCGTTTCCGTCGGAACCGCCGAGAACGTCACGCTGCATGCACGCGGCGGGCGACTGACTGTCATCGGCCACACGACCAGCTACGCCACGATTGCAGTCGATGGTACGGCGCCAATCACCACCGCGGGCGCGCTCGGCAGCTTCAGCCTGACGAGCTCGGCCGCCGGTGACCGGATTTCCGGCAGTGCTGCGGGCATCGCAAGCCTGACCCTGGGAGGCACCGACGCGCAGGTGAATTTCACAAGTCCGGTCTCTGCCAGCCTGTCGGGAGCGGGTGCAGTGCTTGCAGCACCTGGCGGCACCGTATCGCTGAGAGCGGACGGCGCTCACATCGACCTAAATGGCGGCGGCGCCCAGACCGTGTTCCTGAATGGTCATGGTGCCAGCATCACCGAGAGCGGCGCCGGCGCGCAGCTCATCGTCGGTGCACCGACCGCGGCCGGCCCGGTGCAGATCAGCGGCGGCAACGGCACGCAGACGTTCTGGACCGGCGGCACCAATTCCGTCGTCACGGCGTCCGCCGACGCCAAGGCCTCGCTCACCATCCACGCGCAAGCTGGCTCGATCACCAGCCTGCAGCTTGGCGCAGAGACGACCTGCATCGACGATAACGGTGGTGCCGTCACCGTCCATGGGACTAACGCTCCGGGGGAGACGGCGTCCGTCTTCGGCGGCCCGGGCAGCGTTGTCGTGTCCGGGGGCGCCGAGCAACTCGTGGCGGTTGCCGGCAGCAGCGTCGTTGGATCGTTGCTGGTGCAGGCGGGTTCGGGGCAGCAGACGATCTTCGGCGGCCTCGGATCGGTGCAGGTGCAAGGCAGCCACGCAACCACCGGCATGCAGACGATCGTCAACGGGACCGACAGCCGGGACGCCACCACGATCTTCGGCGGGCTCACCAGCCAGACGATCTGGACCGGCCAGGCGCACGACACCATCGTCTCCTCGAACCAGGCGAGCGACACCACCGGCTCGATCACCGCCATGATCCAGGGCGGAGCATCGACATACTGGGGCGGCACCGAGACTGCGACGCTGTACAACCAGGGCGGCACTCTCGACGCATTCCTTACCGGCAGCGGCCGCGTCAGCGTGCTTGCGGACATGACAGGCGGCACGACCACGATCCTGACAGGATTCAGGGCGCTGCATGACCGCCTGACGCTCGCGGGCGTCACCGATCCCTCCCAGCTCCGGACGCGCTATTCGGGTGGCAGCACGATCCTGTCGGCGGTCGGCGGCGGTTCGAGCAGCGTGACGCTGCTGGGCGTGGGTGCCGTCAGCCTGTCGCACGTGCCGGGTGGATTGCTGGTGGCCGTATGATTGCTACCAGAGCCCGCCTAGCGACGGCCGAACATCCGCTCGATCTCGGCGCGGCTGAGTTTCAGGTAGGTGGGACGGCCGTGGCTGCAGGTCGCCGCGCGCGGGGTGGCCTCCATCTGCCGGAGCAGCGACTCCATCTCCGCGACGCCGAGCCGCCGCCCGGCGCGGATGCTGCCGTGACATGCCATGCGGGCGATCACCGCATCGAGCCGTCCGGTGAGGGTGCCCGTCTCCTGCGGGGTCGCCAGCTCGTCCGCACCCAACTCCTCCGCCAGGTCGCGCAGCAGAGCTTTCGGGTCGGGATTGCCCAGCAGCGCCGGAACCGACCGGAGCAGCACCGCCCGGCCGCCGAATGGCTCGATCTCGATACCGAACGCCGCCAGCGAGCCGGCAAACGCCATCAGCCGCTCGGCATCGCGCCCAGGCAGGTCGACCACTTCCGGCAGCAGCAGACGCTGCGCGCTAATCGCGCCCTGCAGATACTGGTCACGCAGCCGCTCATGCGTCAGCCGCTCGTGCGCCGCATGCTGGTCCACCAGCACCAGGCTGCCATCGGAGGCGACCGCGATCACGTAGGTATCAAGCACCTGCGCCACCGGTGCACCCAGCGGATGCTCAAGTGTCCGGGCGGCGTCAGCAGGATCGTCAGGTGGAGCGACCGCCGGCGCCACCGCCAGCCGGGTCTCGTCACGCGGCATCAGCACCCTGGCGGAGGGGCCTGCGTCGTAGGCCAGTCCCGCCTCGGCAAAGCCTGCAGGACCCGGGTCCGTCCGCCGTTCCGGGGGATACCAGATGCCGGCTCCGGGCCGCCTGGCGGTCAGCAAGCCAGACCGCAGCCCGGCATGCCCGGCACCGCTGCCGAGCGCCCGGCCGAGGCTGCCGATCACCAGCGATCGCACCCCCGCCGCGTCGGCGTAGCGCAGCTCGGTCTTGGCCGGGTGCACGTTCACGTCCAGCCGTTCGGCCGGGATCTGCAGGAACAGCGCGGCGACGGCATGCCGCCCCTGCTCCATGACCGGACGGTAGGCGACACGCAGCGCCGTTCGCAGCACCGGATCAGCCACCGGACGCCCGTTCACCACCAGGAACTGCCCGTTGACCGTGGCGCGATGCACCGCCGGGCCGCAGGCAAAGCCGGACAGCGTCATCCCGTCGCGCTCGCCGTCGACCGTCAGCAGCCCCTGCGGGCCGGCATCACCAGCTTCATCGGCAAGCAGCACGGCGAGGCGCGCAGCCAGGCTCTGCGCCGGCAGGTCGAGCAGCACGCGACCGTCGATCTGCAGCCGGAAGGCGATCTGTGGCGCGGCCATCGCCAGCCGGCGCACGGCGATTTCCGCATGCCCCGCCTCGACCCGGACGCTCTTCAGGAACTTGCGCCGGGCTGGTGTCGCGAAGAACAGGTCCTCGACCAGCACCTGGGTGCCGATCGGTCCAGCACAGGGTTCCGCCGGATGCAGCAATCCACCCTCGACCCTGAGCCGCCAGGCCTCGCCGCCCCCGCCGCCCGGCATTCGCTGCTTCGATGTCAGGCACAGCCGGGCCGCCGCGCCAATGCTGGGCAGCGCCTCGCCGCGGAATCCCAGCGTGCCGATCGAGACCAGGCTTTCATCGGCAAGCTTGGAGGTGCAGTGCCGCTCCACCGCAAGGGCGAGGTCGGTCGCGGACATGCCGATGCCGTCATCGACGACCTCGATCCGGTCGATGCCGCCACCGACCAGCGAGACGGCGATCCGGCCGGCCCCGGCATCGATCGCGTTCTCGACCAGTTCCTTGACCGCCGCAGCCGGCCGCTCGATCACCTCGCCGGCAGCGATCCGATTGACGACCCGCTCAGACAGCCTGCGGATCCGGGGGGAGATCAGGCTTTCAGGCATTTCCGGGACGGCACGATCAGGAGAGTCGGCCGTGCCCGGAAGCAAAGGATCGCCGTCCGTGGCTAGAACAGGCTGCCGAAGAAGCCAGGCTTGCTCACCTTGACGGTCGGGGTGGCGCCGACCGTCGGGCTGCGGCCGAGAGCTGCGTTCTCCTGCAGCCGCTTGCGCTCGGCCGCGGAATCGACGACCTCGCCCGCCTGGCCGCCCTGCCAGAACATCAGCTCGTTGACGAAGCCCTGGCTCGGATGATCGAGCGCACCACCGGTCGGCGCCTGCGCGCTCGCCTGGCCGGCATTTGCGACCAACGCCTGCTGTCCGGCGCTGGTGGAGCCGCCCGCACCCTGGAGGGCGACGTTCGGTGCCAGGGTTTCGAGCGCCTGCATCTGCGTGCTCTGTTCCTGCGGGCGATCGGCGCCGGGCGTCGGCGGCGTCAGGCTGGCATCCGGCGGCATCGACAGCGGTGCGCGCGTGGTCACGGTGAACTCGTCGGGCGCGGTCCGGGTCAGGCCGAAGTCACGCTCGATCTCCTCCCCACTGCAAGCAGAGAGCAGGGAGCCGACCGCCACGAAGGCAGCCAGCAGGGCGATGCGAGGATGGCGCGCGGACATGCCCGCCTCATAGGATGGAAACCACACCCGGGCAAGCATGTCGCACAGGACTTCCCGGACGCCGAAGCAGCGCCCGGCGTGCGGTCAGAAATTGTCCGGGTCGGGGCCGATCCGGCGACCGGTGTCGAGTTCGCGCATCTGCTGCATGTCGTCGTCATCCAGCGCGAAGTCGAACAGGTCGATGTTCTCGGCGATCCGCGACGGGGTGATCGATTTCGGGATCGCCACGATGCCGCGCTGCATGTGCCAGCGCAGCACCACCTGCGCCGGTGTGCGGCCATGCTTCTCGGCCAGCGCCACGATCACCGGCGCATCGAGTTCGCCCTGGGCCAGCGGACTCCACGCCTCGGTGACGATGCCATGCGTCTCATGAAAGTCGTGCAGCTCGTTCTGCGGCAGGCTGGGATGCAGCTCGATCTGGTTGACCGCCGGCACGATGGCGGTCGCGTCCAGCAGCCGCTCGAGATGGGGGATCTTGAAGTTGGAGACGCCGATCGCCCGCACCCGCCCGTCCTGCTTCAGCTTCTCGAAGGCGCGCCAGGTATCCAAGTACTTGTCCAACGACGGCTTCGGCCAGTGGATGAGGTAGAGGTCGACATACTCCAGTCCGAGCCGCTTCAGGCTGGCATCGAACGCCGTGAGGGTGGAGTCGTAGCCCTGATCGTCGTTCCACAGCTTGGTGGTGATGAACAGCTCGTCGCGTTCGATGCCGCTCGCCTTGATGGCGGCGCCCACGCCCTCCTCGTTGCGATAGATCATCGCGGTGTCGATGGAGCGGTAGCCGGCCTCGAACGCCATGCCGACAGCGCGCTCCGCCTCTTTCGGATCGACCTTGAACACGCCATAGCCGAGCTGCGGGATGGCGTTGCCCTGGTTCAGGCTGATCGTGGGGACATGGACCATTCGACGTTCTCCGGACACTGCCCGCCTAGAACAGCCGAACCGGCCCTGCGTTCAGTTCCGTTTCGCTCGGGAGTCGAAGAGGCTGTCCAGCAGCAGCACGCCGACCCCGCAGACGATCGCAGCGTCGCCGACATTGAAGATGTAGTCCCACGACACCGTGCCGATATGGGCATGGATGAAGTCGACGACGGCGCCGAAACGCAGCCGGTCGATGACGTTGCCGATCGCCCCCCCGGCAATCGCACCCAGTGCCGCTGCCACCCAGGGCTTGGGTGTGCGTCGCATCCAGAACAGCAGCAGCACGACGACCACGACGGCGATCGCGCTGAACAGGAACCGGCCTGCCGCGCCGACACCACCAAACATGCCGAACGTCACCGCGTGGTTCCACACCATGATGAAATCCAGCACCGGCAGCACCCGGACCTCGCCGCGCGCCGCCAGGTCGAGCCGGTCGAGGATCCACCACTTGCTGGCCTGGTCGGCTGCCAGAACCGCGAGCCCGATCGCGAGGCCGAGCGGCAGGAAGCGTCCGCTGTCGGGCGCGGTCCGGTTGGCCAGCTCCGAGGCGTCGGTGCCGCTCATGCCGGCTCGGTCGCCAGGCTGGCCGCCGCCTCGGGCTCGGAGACGACGGCGACGCAACGCAGGCAGAGCGCCGGGTGGGCTGCCACCTCACCCACCTCGTCAAGCACCCGCCAGCAACGGGCACATTTCTCCCCGGACGCGGCCATCACGATCGGCAGCGAATGCGGTGCGATGCCGTCGGATGCGCCCCCGCCTGCCGCACCCTCGACGGCGTCCGTGAACAGCGACTCCGATGCCGCGTCGACCTCGATCTCGACCCGCGACACGATCGCGAGCTCCTCCCAATCGACATCGGCGAGGCCCCCCGCTTCCGCGCCGGACAAGCTGAGCTTGACCTGCGCCTGCAGCGAGGAGCCGACCAGGCCATCACGCCGCGCCGCCTCGATTGCCGTGGTCATCAGGCGCCGGACCGCGCGCAGCCTGACCCAACGCTCCCCGAGCGCCGGATCGTGCCACTCCGCCGGCAGGTCCGGGAAGGATTGCAGATGCACGCTGCTGCCGTCCCCGAAGCGTGAGGTCCACGCCTCCTCGGCGGTGAACACCAGCACCGGCGCCAGCCAGGTCGCCAGCAGCCGATGCAGATGATCGAGCACCGTGCGCGCAGCGCGGCGGCGCGGGCTGGCTGGCCCGTCGCAATAGAGCGCGTCCTTGCGCACGTCGAAATAGAATGCCGACAGGTCCGCCGCACAGAAGCCGTGCAGCGCCGGATAGACGCCGACCCATTCATGCGTCTCGACCGCCCGCTGGATCAGCAGTCCGAGCTCCGACAGCCGGTGCAGCACCCAGCGTTCGAGCTCGGGCATCTCGGCATACGGCACCTGCTCGGCCTCTTCGAAGCCGTCGAGCGCGCCCAGCAGCCAGCGCAGCGTGTTGCGCAGCCGGCGATACAGCTCGCCCTGCTGCTTGAGGATCTCCTTGCCGATCCGGAGGTCCTCGTTGGTGTCCGAGTTCATCACCCACAGGCGCAGGATGTCGGCGCCGAGCGTGTCGTTCACGTCCTGCGGGGCGGTGACGTTGCCGAGCGACTTGCTCATCTTGCGGCCGGACTCGTCGAGCACGAAGCCGTTGGTCACCAGGGCGCGGAACGGGGCGATGCCGCGGGTGCCGACACTCTCCAGCAGGCTCGACTGGAACCAGCCGCGATGCTGGTCGGAGCCTTCCAGATACAGGTCGGCCGGGAACGGCAAGCCGGAGCCGTTGTCGGGACCCAGCACGAACGCATGCGTCGAGCCGCTCTCGAACCACACATCGACGATGTCGAACACCTGCTCGTACTCGTCCGGGGCGCGGTCCGGGCCCAGGAACCGCGCGGGCGGCGACGCGTACCAGGCATCCGCACCCTCCTGCCGGAACGCCTCGACCACGCGCTGCATCACCGCCGGATCGCGCAGCACCTCGCCCGACCGCCGGTTGACGAACACCGCGATCGGCACGCCCCAGGCGCGCTGGCGGCTGATGCACCAGTCCGGGCGCCCGGCCACCATCGCGGTCAGGCGGTTGCGGGCCTGCGCCGGCACGAAGGTCACGTCCTGCAACGCCGCGAGCGCCTTGGCGCGGATGCCATCGGCCGGATCACCCCCGGGCTCGCCATCCATGCGGATGAACCATTGCGGCGTGGCCCGGAAGATCACCGGCGCCCGCGACCGCCAGCTATGCGGGTACGAGTGCACGATCTGGCCGCGCGCCACGAGCCCAGCCGGCGCGCGCTCGACGTCGGTTTCGTCCGACACCGAGGCTGCCATCGCCGCGGCCAGGGCTGCACACACCGGATCGGCCGCCTTGAACACGTGCACGCCGGCAAACCCCGGCACCCACGCGGCGTAGCGGCCATCCGCCTCGACGGTCTCGGCAACGGGGATCCCATGCGCGGTGCTGAGCGCGAAATCGTCCTCGCCGTGCGCCGGCGCCATATGCACCAGGCCGGTGCCGGCGTCGGTGGTGACGAAATCGCCGGCCAGCATCGGCACGTCGTGGTCGTAGCCGCCCTCATAATCCGGCAGCCCGCGCAACGGGTGCGCGCACACGGCGCCCTCCAGCGCAGACCCCGGCAGCGTGTAGAGCACGTGCTGCTGCAGGATCCCGGCGGCGGCAGCGAACGGCTCGATCAGCGCCTCGGCGACCAGCAGGCGGGCACCCGGCTGCAGCCCGGCCGACGATTCCGCTGGTTGAGCGGCCACCTCGTCGACCCGCAGCACCACGTAGGTGATCTCGGGACCGTAGGCGATCGCCCGGTTGGCCGGGATGGTCCACGGCGTCGTGGTCCAGATCACCGCCGAGACGCCCTCGAGAGCATGGCCGGGGGTGGGATCGCGGACGATCGGGAACGCCACCCAGATCGTCGTGCTGGTGTGGTCGTGGTACTCGATCTCGGCCTCTGCCAGCGCGGTCTTCTCGACCGGGCTCCACATCACCGGGCGCAGACCGCGATACAGCGAGCCGTTGGCCAGGAACTTGCCGATCTCGCCGGCGATGGCGGCCTCGGAGGCGAAATCCATCGTCGCGTAGCGTCCGGCCCAGTCGCCTTGGATGCCCAGGCGGCGAAACTCCTCGGCCTGGACGCTGAGCCATTTCTGCGCGTAGGCCCGGCATTCGGCGCGGAACTGCAGCACCGGCACCTGGTCCTTGTCGCGGCCGGACTTGCGGTATTCCTCCTCGATGCGCCACTCGATCGGCAGCCCGTGGCAGTCCCAGCCGGGCACGTAATGCACCGCGTAGCCGCTCATCCGGTGGGCTCGGTTGACCACGTCCTTCAGGATCTTGTTGAGCGCGTGGCCGATATGCAGGTGGCCGTTGGCGTAGGGCGGCCCGTCATGCAGCGTGAAGGCCGGCCGTCCGGCGGCGGCCTCGCGCATCGCCTGGTCGAGGCCCATCGCCGCCCAGCGGGCCAGCGTCTCGGGCTCACGCTTCGGCAGGTCGCCGCGCATCGGGAATGTGGTCCGGGGCAGGAATACGCTGTCGCGGTAGTCGGTCTCGGTCATGCTGCCGTTCTTTTTCACGCCGGGTGCATATGCGGAGCGCCGCCCCGGCGGGTCAACCGGGCGGGTCTTCTGGCTGGTCGGCGCCACCAGGAGCCGCCCGACCGGAAACCCCGATCGCTTGACGCCGGCGTGACTCCCTGGGTATCGAGAACGTTACATTCTGGCGGCTTTCAAGGGCGGTTCATGGAGTTTGCGGCCGCTGCCCTGTCCGGCTGGACCCTCGACGAGCGGTTCATCGACACGCTGGTCGCCAGGTCCGCCGGTGTCGACATCGTCTCCTTCGACATCTTCGATACCGCCGTGACGCGCAGTCTCGACAGCCCGGCGGACGCCTTCGCCGAGATGGAGCGCCGCCTGGCCGCCAGCCTTGGCGCCGGACTGGGTGCCAGCCTGGGCGCAGGACTGGGTAATGACGCGGAAGGCTACGCCGAGCTGCGCGAGCAGGCCGAGTGCCGGGCCCGGCTGCACCACCAGGCGCGGTCAGGGGCAGAGGAGGTCGATCTCGAGCAGATCCTGGACGCGCTGCTGGAACTGCGGCCCGGCCTTGCACCAGACCGGGACGCGCTGCGCCGGCTGGAGCTCGCGGTCGAACAGGACCTGCTGCTGGCGGTGCCGGACATCCTGGAGGCGACCCGGCGGCTCGTGGCGCTCGGCCGCCCCTACATCCTGGTCTCGGACATGTATTTGCCGGGTGCGTTCCTGGCCGGGCAACTCCGGCGCCTCGGCTATGCCGGGTGGCAGGCGCTGCATGTCTCGTCGGAAACCGGCGCCACCAAGGCCACCGGCCGGCAATGGCCGATCATCCGCGCCGCGCTGGGGTCCGGGTCGACGCCCGGGGCCGAGGTGCGGATCCTGCATGTCGGCGACGATGCGCATTCCGACGGCAGCGAGGCGCAGGCGAACGGGATCGAAACGCTGCTCTACACACGGGCGCGTTCGGAGCGACGCCTCGCAAGCCGCCTGACCCCGGACGTGCTGCCGTTCGCCCGCAGCCAGCGAGCGGCGATGCTGCACGCACGCCGGACCCCCGACGCCGCATCCGAGGCCGGCGGAAAACCTGCCGCCTGGCACGATCTCGGCCGGGTGTTCGGCGGCATCGTGGTCGGCGGCTTCATCCGGTGGCTGGCCGAACGCGTGCAGGCGCACGGCGTCACCGCGCTGCAGTTCGCGGCGCGCGATGGCTGGCTGATCCGCGAGGCGTGGCGGCGCTCCGGCCTCGGTGAGCAGCTCGGCGTCGAGGACCATTATCTGTGCATCTCGCGCCGCACGGTGAACCTGGCGCGCGGGTTCCTGGACACCGCCAGCCAGCTCGACGACCAGCCGGGCCGGGCCCCCCGCCTGCCGGACTGGCTGCTGGAGTTCCTCTCGACCACCAGCGGCACCGTGTCGGTCGGGACCGCGCTGAAGCGGTTGCCGCTGGACCCGGGAAGCGATGTCGGCCGCGCCCTGGCGGCGGCATTCGGCTCGCTCGATGCCACGCTGACCTGGCCGGATGGCTGCCGGCTGTTCCAGACCATCCTGCAGCGCCACGCCGGATCGGTGCTGGAGGTGCTGCGGCAGAGCCATGCCGGCCTGACCGGCTATCTCGTCCAGGAGGGGTTCGACCGGCCCGGCCGCATCGGCTTCGTCGACATGGGGTGGCACGGCACCATGCAACGCTCGCTGCAACGGCTCGCCCTGCGGCCGGCGGACAGCCTGTGCGGCTTCTATTACGGGCTCTGGCAGGCGGCCATCGGCAACCGGCACGGCGCCGGGCTGATGGAGAGCGCCTTCGCGTCGGAGTTCATCCCGCCCGGAGAGCAGCCCGGCATGCTGGATGCGGTCGGGATCCTGGAGGAGCTGCACAGCGCGCCGCAGGGCACGGTGTCCGGCTACCGGCAGCATGACGGGCGCTGGGAGCCGGTGTTCGCCGATCATCCGGACGAGCAGCGCCAGCATGCCGAGGCCACCCGCCACTTCCAGGACGGCACGCTCGAAACCATCGAGGCGATGTTCCAGCCCGCTTCCACCCGCGCCGCTCCCGGGACGCTGCCGCTGCGCCCCGAGATGCTGACGCCCGATGCGGTGCGGGCAGCGATCGACGCCGTGTGCCTGTCGCCCTCGGCCGGCGAGCGGGCGCTGCTCGGCGCGATCGGCCATTGCGGCACCTTCGATCATATCGACTTCGACCCGCTGGTGCCGCCGGACTGCCCCGCCGATACCGATGACCTGGTGGCGCTGCATCGTCGCTGCGAGTGGCGCACCGGCACCATGCTAGCCTGGTGCGACGCCGCCGGTGGCGCCCGCCGCGCGGAGCTCCACAGCCTTGCCCGCAGCCTGCTGGCGCATCATGGCGGGCGCAACCTCAGGCAGTACGTCTGATCGTGACCGTCGCCATCGTCCTGCGCACCCACGACCGGCCGATCCTGCTCGCACGCGCCCTCGCCAGCGTTCTCGCGCAGACCCACGAGGCATGGCAGCTGACCCTGCTCAACACCGGCGATCCGGCGCCGGTGGACGCGCTGGTCGCCGTCTATCGGGTGGCGTTCGCCGGCCGCCTGGTGGTGCGGCACGAGACGCACACGCCGACGCTTGCAGAGCTGGTGCCGGCCCCTCCGGTCCGGGATCGGCCTGCGCCGCGCTACTGGGCGCTGCACGACGATGACGATGCCTGGCACCCCGATTTCCTGCGCCTGGCCTTGGGGTTCCTGGAGCATCCGGAGCGGCGCGCGCATGTCGCGGTGGCGACCCATTGCTGGCAGGTCACCGAGCGGATCGAGGCAGGCGGCATCGTCGAGGAGGCCCGCGGAGATGCGTTCTCGGCGCCCCACCCGGTCGCCGTGTCGGCGCTGCTGACCGGTGCGGTGCTGCCGTCGATCTGCGTGCTGGCCCGTGCGGAGGTCCTCGCCGGCCTGCCGGCACCGGCGCTGGCGGCGGATCTGGTGCTCGGGCTGGCGCTGGCGGGCGAGATCGGGGTGATCCCGCGCCGCCTGGCATTCCGGTATCGACGCAGCAGCCGGGTCGGGCCGTATGCCAATCGGTCCACGCGACCGGAGAACGACGCGCCGGGCCTGGACATCGCCGAGGCCAACCAGCGCCTGCGCGAGCTGGCCGCACGCGAGCCGGCGCTGCTCGGGCTGATCCCGGCGACGGCGAGCCTGCTGGCGGAGGAGACCCGGCGGGTGACGGCGCTGCTCGATCGCAATGCCGGCTGGGGCCACGGCCGCCATGCCGACCTGCAGGAGCGGTTGATCCGCATCGAGACGGCGCTCGAGGCGCTGATCCCGTCAGAGAGCGCTGCATCCGGCTTCGAGATGGCGGGCCCTGCGGCCAGGAAACGGATCCTCGACGGGGTGCGGCGAGCCTCGCTGCCGCCGCGACGCCTGCTGGCCCGGCTGCGTGGCCGGATCTGACGCCTCCGAGAGGCGCGAGGCCGTGTCAATAACGAGACCGACGCGCGTGGCCGGGCTATACAGGGCCGCATGAGCCTCCAGAACGTCCGACCGGACGCCTGCCGCGACAGCAAGCCACGCCTGTACACCTCGCCGTCGGCGTTCCCGAACCCGCAACGACTGCGCCTGTTCCTGCACGAAAAGGGCATCGCCGCAGAGGTCGAGGAACTGGTGTTCGACGCCGCACCCCCCGGCGCCGGGCTGACCTGGAAGCATCTGCGGCGTAACCCCTGGGGCGAGACACCGACCCTGGAGCTCGCCGACGGCACCGTGCTGGCGGAAACCGCGGCGATCGTGCGGTTCCTCGACGAAGCCTATCCGGGGCGCCGGATCACCGGCGACACGCCGCTGGAGCAGGGCCTCGACGCGATGTGGGACAGCCGCATCCGGGTGCAGATCCTGCAGCGCATCACGACGATGTTCCAGGTCATGCAGGAGGGCCTGGTCTCCAACCTGGAGGCGAACGAGAACGCTGCGTGGGGCCGGCGGTGCCGCCGCGAGGCGCTGGCGCACGCAGCCCTGGTCGACCGGCACTTCGCAGACGGCCGGCACTGGCTGCTGGGCGGAGCGGAGCCAGGTTTCGCGGACATCACGCTATGCACCGCGATCGCGTTCTCGAAATTCCCGGTGAACGCCACCCCGCTCGACGAGCAGTTCGAGCGGCTGGGCGGGTTCTGGTCACGCTGGAAGCGCCGGGACAGCTTCCGGCTGGCCTACGCCGACGGCGGCAGCGGACTGGCGGAGCTGGACTACCTGACGGCCTCGTGAAGCTCGGGCCCCTGAAGGTCGGGCCTGACCGTCAGGTAGGCGTGAGGCGCCGCAGATAGTCGCGAGCCCAGTCGGCATCGAGCGTGATCTGCGCCTTCAGGGCGTCCAGGCCATCGAACTTGCGCTCCGCCCGCAGCAGCGTATGCAGCGACACCAGCAGCTCCTGGTCGTACAGGTCGCCCTCGAACTCGAGCAGGTGCACCTCGAGGCGGCTCTCGGTGGTGTCGTTGACCGTAGGCCGGCGGCCGATATTGGCGACCCCAGGGCACGTGGCGCCATCCGGCAGCCTGACACTGACCGCATACACGCCGCGCGCCGGCTCCAGATGCCGCCCGAGGCTGATATTGGCGGTCGGGAAGCCCAGCAGCCGGCCGCGCTTGTCGCCATGCCGGACCACGCCGCGCACCGACCAGGGCCGGCCGAGCTCTTCGGTCGCACGCTCGGGATAGCCATCCAGCAAGGCCCGGCGGATGCGGCTGGAGGAGAACGGACCGCCGGCATCGGCCAATGCCGGCACGACGGTCAGGCCGATGCCCAGCGCCTCGGCCTGGATCGCCAGCGTGGACACGTCGCCGCCACGCCGGTGCCCGTAGGCGAAATCGGCGCCGCAGGCCAGGTGAAGCGCGCCGAGCGACCGGTGGAGGACCTCCCCCACGAACCGTTCGGCGGAGAATTCGGAGAACTCCCGGTCGAACCGGATCTCGAACACATGCGCCACCCCGAGCGCTGCCAGCGCCGCGTGACGCTCATCCGACAAGGTGAGGCGGAATGGCGGATCCTCGGGGCGGAACAGCTCGCGCGGATGCGGTTCGAAGGTCAGGACGCCGAGCGGCGCATCCGGCCGTGCCGCATGCAGCGTGCGCAGCAGGTGGGCATGGCCCAGATGCACGCCGTCGAAATTGCCGAGCGCCAGGATCGCCCCGCGTGCCTGGTCGGGGATCTGCCGCCAATCCGTATGCAGCTGGGCGCCGTGCAAGGCCGCACCGTGCAGCCCGGCCTTGTGCAGACTGGTCATGCCGGCGAGCCGGCGGCCGGCAGCCCGAACAGCTCCGCGACCTGGTCGAAATCCGCGGCCACCTGGTGTCTGGTGCCGGCCTGGGTCGCGTCCTCGGCTCGCACCAGCTGGCAGGTCTGCATGCCCGCTGCCTGTGCCGCATCGAGTTCTGGCTCGATGTCGGACAGGAACAGCATCGACGCCGGCCCGACGCCGAGGCATCCCGCTATCCCGGCATAGCTCCAGAGCTCCCGCTTGGCGCCGACGCGGGTGTCGAAGAAGCCGTCGAACAGGCTGGTCAGGTCCCCTACGGCGGTATGACGGAACAGCAGTTCCTGCGCCTCCGAAGACCCCGACGAATATACCGCCAAGCGAACACCATCCGCGTGCCAGCTCCGCAGCGCCGGCGCCACATCCGGATAGAGCTCGCCCACCAGCCTGCCATCGGCGTAGCCCGTGCGCCAGGTGACGCCCTGCAGGACCTTCAACGGGCCGAGCTTCTCGTCGCGATCCATCAAGGCGGTCAGGTGTTCCAGCGGGTCACGCCCCGGAGCCAGCCGGGCGAGCGCTGCCAGGGCCTCGATCACCTCGGGGTCATGCGGTGTCTGCGCGAGAAGCGCCGGCAATGCCGCCCGCGCGTGCGGGAACAACACCCGGTGCACGAACGCGACGGGTGTCGTGGTGCCTTCGATATCGACCAGGACAATATCCGGCCGGTCCCGCGCGTGCGGTTCCGCCACCATCAGAGGCGCCCCACTAGCTGACCGGGAAGCGCTCGGCGACGGTGTCACCGGTGTAGTGGGCGATCCAGCCGGTGGTGTCGGTGAACACGCGCAGCGCCGTTACGAAGGGCGGCTCGCCGGCATCGAACCAATGCGGGGTGCCGTTCGGCACCGAGATCAGGTCGCCTGCGGTGCATTGGGTGTCGTAGATGCGGCCGTCCACATGCATGACGAAGTTGCCCTTGCCATGGACGAAGAAGCGGACCTCGTCTTCGGTGTGGGTGTGCTCCGACAGGAACTTCGTCCGCAACGCGTCGCGGTTGGGGGTGTCGGGACGCAGCCGGATCACATCGGCCGTCCCGGCGCCACTCTCGCCCATCAGCCGGTCGAGATACGGCTTGTAGGCCTGCAGGATCACCTCGGCGTCGTCGTCCGGCGAAAGCTCCACGGGGCTGTGCCAGCGCTCGAACCGCACGGCGATTGCGGACAGCTCGCGGGCAATGGTGTCCGGATCTTCGGTCCGCAGAACCGCAATGTGCGGCGCATCATCGCCGTAGATGGTCAGTCGGCTCATGGCGTTGTCCTGGAAGCGGCGGCTCGGGCCTGAAACGTGGCGACGCCGCCGGTCCTCTCGGCCCAGCGTGGCTCAGCCCTGATGGCGAACCGGCTCGACGGGCGGGGACACCGGCGGATACGGCGACTGCTGCGGCTGGGCGCCCTGCTGATAAGCCGGCGCCTGCTGGAAGGGGGGCGCCTGCTGGTAGGCGGGGGCCACGTTCGGGCCGGGCGCGACCTGGGGCGCCTGCGCATGCGGTGCGGCAATGCTGCCGGCGGCCGGCGCACCATGCTCCATGGATTCGTCCTCGCCCATGTGGCGCTTGAACGACTTGATGCCCTTGGCGAAGTCACCCATGAGGGTGCTGATCTTGCTGCTGCCGCCGAACAACAGCAGCACGACCGCCAGCACGATCAGCCAGTGCCAGATGCTCAAGCTACCCATGACGATCTCCAAACCGAAAAACGGCGCTGTCCGCGCGATCGCAACTTCCGATGACATGGCGCTGACCGCCGGCGCACGCAAGCGCTGATTGGCCAGGGCGGCCTTGCAGGCGGAGATGCCGAAGCCGGAACCAGGACAGCCGCTAGAGCCGTTTCAGCTGCGCTATCAACCGCTCGGCCTCGTCGCGCTCCGTCGACAGGGCGCGTTCCGCCACATCACGACTGAACCCGGCGCGCGCCAGCATGCCCAGCGCCCGGTTATGCGCTGCCGGATCATCACCATCAGGCGGATCGTCGGCGGGATCGGCCATGACCCGGAACGGCCCGATGCGTCGCTTGCGGGCCTGCGTCAGCGCTGCCGCCAGTTCGGCCTCGGCATCCTCCGGGAGCGACGCGCGGGCCAGCTCCGGCTCGATGCCGCGCTGTCCAAGATGTGCCCCGATCGCACGGCGGGAACGCCCCGCCCGGGTCAGCGACCGTGCGCGTGCCTCCGCATAGGCCGCGTCATCCAGCACCCCCGCAGCCACCAGCGCGGCCGCCACCGAGCGCGCCGCCAGCCGCGCCGCCTTCGCCCGCTGCTCGACCTGGTCGCCGGGTTCCCCGGCATCCGCCGCCCGCATCGCCCAGCGATGGATCCGCCGGTCGAGCACCCGCACCATGCCCGCTTCCGTCGTCCCGTAGCGCGCCAGGTGGGCCATCGCCGCGTCACGCAGGCTCGCCTCCGCAGGCGCCGGCCCGACCGGACGCGGCGCTGCCGACCGGTCCCGCTGCCGCCGCCTGGATGCCGACCCGTCAGGCATCGGGGAATCCCGCAAGCGCCGGCAAAGCTGGTTTGACTTGATTCCGCACCGCACCCCACTGTGAAACGTTCATCCGGACACCACCCCGAAAGCCTGACGATGATCGCTTCGTTGATGCCCACCTACAACCGTGCCGACCTCGCCTTCGAGCGTGGCGACGGCGTCTGGCTGTACACGGTGGACGGACGACGATTCCTCGATTTCGGCGCCGGTATCGCGACCTCCTCGCTCGGCCACAACCACCCTCACCTGGTCTCCGCGATCGCCGAGCAGGCGGGGCGGGTGATGCACGTGTCCAACCTCTACCGGGTGCCGCAGGCCGAGCGTCTGGCGGCCCGGCTGGTCGAGGCGACGTTCGCCGACAGCGTGTTCTTCTGCAACTCGGGCGCCGAAGCCAACGAGGGCATGGTGAAGATGATGCGCCGTGCCCAGGCCGCCACCGGCCACGAGGAGCGGACCCGCATCATCTGTTTCGACGGCGCCTTCCACGGCCGCACCCTGGCCATGCTCTCGGCGACCGGCAACGCCAAGTACCTGTCCGGTTTCGGCGAGCCCGCACCCGGCTTCGACCACGTCCCGCTCGGCAACATGAACGCGCTGCGCGACGCGATCGGACCGACCACCGCCGGCATCATGCTGGAGCCGATCCAGGGCGAGAGCGGCGTGAACGCGTCGAGCATCCGCTTCCTGCAGGAGTTGCGGGCGGCGGCGGACGAGTTCGGGCTGCTGCTCGGCTTCGACGAGGTGCAATGCGGGATGGGCCGCACCGGGCGGCTGTTCGCGCATGAATGGGCGGATGTGCGCCCCGACGTGGTCTCGGCGGCCAAGGGCATCGGCGGCGGCTTCCCGCTCGGCGCGATCCTGGCTACCGAGGCGGTCGCCAGGCACCTGACGCCCGGCTCGCACGGCACCACCTTCGGCGGCAATCCGCTCGCCTGTGCCGCCGGCAACGCGGTGCTGGACGTGCTGCTGGCGCCGGGCTTCCTGAGCACGCCAGGTCACCCCGGCCATGTCGAGATCGTCGGGCGGGTGCTGTTCGACGCGCTGGAGCAGCTGGTGCGCGCACGTCCGGACATGTTCGAGCGGGTGCGCGGGCACGAGACCAACAACGGCCTGATGATCGGTCTGAAATGCCGGCATCCGGCAGCGGCATTGCAGGACGCGGCCCTGCAGGAGCACCTGCTGGTGGTGACCGCGGGCGACAACGTGCTGCGCATCATCCCGCCACTCGTGGTGAACGAGGACGAGTGCCTGGAAGCGGTAGCCCGCCTGGGACGCGCGGCCGAGCGCGTGTCGCCCTCCGTGGTTGCACAATCCATGGGCGCGCAGCCGGAAATGGCCGTCGAATGACCGCCGCGCTGGATACGGCCCTGCTTGCACCGGAGGCATCGGCTGCAGGCTCGCAGACCGGTGCGGCCGCCGGATTGCCGTCGCTGCGGCACTTCCTGGATCTGCAGGACCTGACCGCATCGTTGTTGCGCGAGATCATCGATGTCGCGCGCAGCATGAAGCAGGCTGCCATGCAGGCGAAGGCGCAGGGCCGGCCGGCGCACCCCGACCGGCCGTTCGCCGGGCTGACCCTCGGGCTGATGCTGGAGAAGCCGTCGACCCGCACGCGCGTGTCGTTCGAGGTGGCGATGCGCCAGCTCGGTGGCGACGTGGTGGTGCTGAGCCCGACCGACATGCAACTCGGCCGCGGCGAGACCATCCCCGACACCGCGCGCGTGCTGTCGCGGTTCCTCGACGTGCTGGTGCTGCGGACCGACCGGCCAGGCAAGCTGCACGAGCTCGTGTCGCACGCGACGATCCCGGTCATCAACGGCCTGACCAGCGCCTCGCATCCGGTGCAGCTTCTGGCCGACATCCTCACCTTCGAGGAGCATCGCGGACCGATCGCCGGCCGCATCGTCACCTGGTGCGGCGATGGCAACAATGTCGCCAGCAGCTGGATGGAGGCGGCGATCCGGTTCGGCTTCACCCTCCGCCTGGCGACGCCGGCGGAACGTCCGCCCGACCCGGAGGTGCTCGCCTGGGCCGGGCGCGAAACCCTGTCCGACCCGACCGGCACCGGCCGGATCGAGCTCGTCCAGGATGTGCGGGCGGCGGTGGCCGGCGCGGATTGCGTGGTCACCGACACCTGGGTGAGCATGTCCGACGATCCGACCGAGAACCGCCACACCCAGCTCGAGGCCTACCGCGTCGATGCCAGCCTGATGAACCTGGCGCGGCCCGACGCCCTGTTCATGCACTGCCTGCCGGCGCATCGCGGCGAGGAGGTCACCGACGAGGTGATCGAGGGGCGCTGGTCGGTGGTGTTCGACGAGGCGGAAAATCGCATGCACGCACAGAAGGCGCTGCTCGCCTGGGTGCTGGGCGGCCCACGCTGGCCCGGGATCGGAGGCCAGGGATGAACGGCATCGGCAGCGACCCGCAAAGCCCGTCCACCACCGAGGACGTGCCCTCGACGCCCGGCTGGGTCGAGCAGAGTGTCGAGGAGCTGTTCTCCACGCTTCGCCAGGGTCCGAGCCTGACCAGGTTGCGCAATGCCTATCTCGATTGTCTTGCGGCGACCCGGGCGCCTGAGGATATCGACGCGGCGCATGACCGCTGCCGCCAGGCGCTGCTGAAGGCGCTGCACGAGCAGGAGCAGGTGCCCGCTGCCGCCCTGGCCTCGCTCGAGCAGAAACTCGAGGCGCTGGAAGCGGCGATCTCCGACAGGGTGTGATCCGGGCCCCATCCTGGTGCGCTTCCTGGTGCGCATCCTCTTGCGCATCCTCTTGCGCATCCTGGCGAACCGCGCCCGGGCACCCTATTTTGGCAGCCATGGTCGATACCCCTGCTTTCCTGGATTCCGGGCGCCCCGACGTGCCCGACATCGTCGTGCCGCGCGGCCTCACGCCGTTCTTCCTGCCCAACCGCCCGGTACGCGGCCGGCTGGTTCAGGTCGGCGCACTGGCCGACGCGCTGCTGACCCGGCATGACAATCCGCCGGCGGTGAACCGGCTGGCCGGCGAGGCCCTGGCGCTGGTGGCGGGTCTCGCCTCGGCGCTCAAGTTCCGTGGGTCGTTCAGCCTGCAGGCCAAGGGCAACGGGCCGATCACCATGCTGCTGGCCGACTGCACCGATGCCGGCGCGCTGCGCTTCCATGCCCGCGTCGATCCGGAGCGGATGCCGGCGTTGCTCGATGCCGACCCGCAGCCGAGTGCCCGCGCCCTGCTCGGCGCCGGCTACCTCGCCTTCAGCGTCGACCAGGGGCCGGACATGGAACGCCACCAGGGCATCGTGGCGATCGAGGGCGACACGCTGGCGGCCATGGCCGGGCATTATTTCGAGACCAGCGAGCAGCATGCCTGCTGGGTCCGGCTGGCGTGCCGCAAGACCCAGGAGGGCTGGCGTGCCGGTGCCCTGGTGCTGGAACGGATCGCCGTCGATGGCGGCATCGCGCTGGAGCCGGAGCTCGACAACGCGATCCTCGACGACGCCGCGATCGCGCATGACGACACCGCAGCCGAGGCCTGGAACACCGCGATCATCCTTGCCTCGACGCTGGGCGATGACGAGATGCTCGACGACTCGATCAGCTCCGAGCAGCTGCTCAACCGGCTGTTCCAGACCGAGGGGGTGGCGATCGACCGTCCGCGGGCGCTGGCGTATGGCTGCCGCTGCTCGCGCGCCAAGCTCGCCGGCATCCTCGAGACGTTCCCGTCGATCGACCTCGATCACATGCAGGTCGAGGGCGACATCATCATGACCTGCGAGTTCTGTAATCTGGATTTTCGCTTCCCGCGCGAGACGGTGCACGGCAGCTGAGACGAATGCGGTCCCTCCGGGTCGGGGGGACCATCAAGATGGGCCGGCCAGGCGCGCCGTTGGCTTGCTGGCGCGGCCGTTGCTTTGTAGCGTCGGTCCGACAGTCTCTGCTGGAGGTTCCACGTGCCTATTTGGCCGGTCTCGTTTGTCGACGGCAGCGTTCAGGTGGCGGATGCCGACGGCGCGTTCTATCCGATCCTGATGGGCGGCGAGCCTGTTCGTGGCTTCAATCCGGGCTGGCGGGCACGCGGCCTGCAGACCGGCCTGCCGCCGTACCACGTGCTCGAGCTCGAGCACGACGCCGCTCCGAGCGCCTACTGGATGCTCGATGCCAGCCTGGAATACGTCTCCAACGCCGCCACCCTGCTCGCCGGGGCGCCGCTCGAGCTCTATCTGCAGCATGTCGAGCCGCTGGTCCGCAACCTGTTCGACGAGGCGATCAAGGCACCGCATGCGGCCGTGCCGGCAGCCGCCCACGCCTTCGAGGGCTTCCTCGAGAACAACGTCCGCGACCTGATCGGAAGCGTGGTGCCGACGGTGCCCGGCCGTCCGGACGTGGTGTCGGTGGCCGCACTCGATGAGCTCGGCGCTACCTACACACATGGCGGGATCAGCTTCACGCCGGTGTGGGTGTCGCAGACGCTGCGGACCGAAATGGTCTCGCCGTCGAGCCTGACCGTGCGCTCGCTCTCCAATTCAGGCGCGCTGGTGTCGCAGGAAAAGCTGGAGACGCCGAACCATGCGGTGTTCCGCTTCCTCGACCGCGAAACCGGGATGGTGTTCTACCTGTTCGTCGGCGGCGCTCCGGACGACCGGCACCTCTACGTCCCGGCAGCCTCCGTGGTGTTCAATCTCGGCCCGGCGCATGCGGGCTACGAGCCCCTGACGCTGCTGCTGATCTACTACGCGACGCACATCAACCGGGCGGTGATGCTGCCCGAGGCGGAAGGGCTGGAGCCCGGCCTGGTGCATGTCGTGCCGCCGCCGCAGGTTGGTCTGGACGAACCGCCGATCATGCACGACCCGGTTCCGGCCGAGCCGGACCGGGTGGCGGTCCCCGACCAATATGGCGAGCGTGGGCTCACGCCGGGCCTGGGCGACCCACCCTTCAAGCCATCCGTCGCCGCCTACGAGGCCGAGACCTACGCAAGCCAGTCCCACGAGAACGCCGTCCAGGAGACTGGCGCCCACGAGACTGGTGCCCACGAGGCTGGTGCCCACGAGGCTGGCACCTCAAGAAGTGGCGCCTACGATACCGGCTCTTACGAGACTGGCGCCTACCAGGCTGGTGCCCGAGAGACTGGCGACGACGCGCAGGTCGCCGCGGGCGCCGGGCCCGTCCGGCATGACCGTGCCCCGGCGGCTGCGGAGCTCGGCAGTGCGACCCGGCCGCTCGCCGATCGGCCGGTGGCCGGCCCGAAGCAGAACTGGTGGCAGCGTCTGCTCGGCCTCGGCGAGGGTTGATGAACCTCCTGGCAAACGGACGACCGGCGCAGGCGCGCATGCGGTCGGCAAGGTGCGCACTGGCCGTCGGTGCCAGCCTGGCCGCGGTCATGCTGGTCGCCGGCTGTGGCGGCGACAGCACTCCGACGCCGGTGTTCAGGCAGCCGAACTACAGCTACCTGACGCCGCTCCGGCTCAATGTCGGCCAGATCCGGATCGAGGATCACGTGCCGCCGGCGATGGGTCCCGACGATCTCGGACCGACCTCGCCGGTGCCACCCGACCGGGCGCTGAAGGAGATGGCGCAGGACCGGCTGGTGGCAGCGGGAAGCTCCGGCACCGCGGTGTTCAGCATCGACCAGGCCTCGATCACCGGTCAGCCGGGCGGGGCGCTCGACGGCACCATGGCGGTGCATCTCGACATCATCGGCAACTCGGGCGGCCATGCCGGCTATGCGGAGGCGCATGTCTCGCGGCAGTTCGTGCCCGGCTCCAACACCGGCGATGACGGCACCCGCGCCCAGCTCTACGCGCTGACCACGCAGATGATGCAGGACATGAACGTCGAGTTCGAGTTCCAGCTGCGCCGCACCCTGGGCGACTGGCTGCTCGACGCGTCCGGCGCACCGATCTCGGCTGAGATCGAGCAGCAGCCGCTCGGCGGGCCGGGTGGCGCGCCGACAACTGGTGCTGCCGGCCCTGCCCCGCCGGGAACCGGATCCGGGATCGGCGGCGGCCCGGCGTCGGTCGGTGCACCGGTGCAGCTGGCGCCGCCGCCGGAGTCGATGCCCGGTCAGATGCCGGGTGCGCCGGTGCCGGCCGGTGGTGGCCAGGCGCCGAGCCCCACGCCGAACCTGGGCAATCCCTCGGCACCTGGTCCGATGCAGCTCTCGCCGCCCCCGGGCGTGCTGCAGGCTCCATCCGGGGCGCTCCCTCTGGCTCCCGCTCCGTCCTATCCGGGACCGGTCCCCGCTGCCCCGACATATCCGGCGGCGCCCTATCCGGCTGTACCGGTGCAGTCCTCGTATCCCACCCCGCCCGGCTATCACCCGCAGGGCGGCCCGGCATACGAGCCGCAGTCAGCCTATCCGGTACCGCCCGGCTACCATCCCCAGGGTGGCGAGGGCGGAGGCGACACGCCGCCAGGCGGGACGGGCTACTAACCGGGTGGGGTGACCTGGCGGACGCGCCCGGAATTCCATCCGACGCGCGGGCAAACCAGTGCCCGCGGCGACGCCGATATGAGCGCACCGCCTCGCCGGGTCTGAAGCGGTTGATGATCAGGACTCGGGGCTGCGGCACCTTCGGGCCCACCCGGATGCGTCCGACGCCCATGGGTAACGAAGCGTCGAGGCCGTTCGGACGTTCTCAGACCGACCGGAACATGACGCGCTCATCGCCGCGTCGTCTTGGGCAGTTCGGCCCTCCCGGGCATCGCCGGGCACCTTGTCCCGCCAGCCGGCGAGCTGGGACCCAAGGGCGAGCCCATGGGGATGTTCGGCCGCCCTGAAGCCCGCGGCTCGGGTCTGGGCGTGGCCTTGCTGTCCCGGATGCTGACCATGAGGCGGAACATCAGGGGAGAGGTACGGCTGACGGTCGTCACCTTCAACCACCGTCCTATCCGCACCTCCACCCGCACCCGCTTCGAGCCGTATGGCCCTGACCGCCGGGCGCCTGTCCGAGCCCGGATCATCACGACGAGCTCAGCACGCCCATCCGACTGCACAGGCCCCGCTAGGACGAGCCCGGGTCCACGGCCCTCAGTACGAGGTTGGGGGTCAGGATCTGCGGCCAGACCTGCTCGGGTCCGACGGCCGGGTAGTAGATATAGAACGGCACCCCGTCGCGTCCGTGCGCGCGCAGGAAGCGGGTGATGCCCTCGTCGCGGCGCGTCCAGTCGCCCTTCAGCAACGCCACGTGATGCGTTTCGAAGGCGGTGCGAACCTCGGCCGAGTGGAACGCGATCCGCTCGTTGATCAGGCAGCTGACGCACCAGGCCGCACCCATGTCGACCAGGACCGGCCGGCCGGACTGGCGCAGGTCGGCGAGCCTGGTCTCGGAGAACGGCTCCCAGCCATCGCTGGCCGAGGCGGTCTGGTGGTCGTCGCCGAGCGGTGTCTTGGCAAGCCCCGGGATCAGCGCCAGTGCCGCCAGCAGGAACGCCAGCGACAGGAAGCCCGAGAACCGCGCGCCGCGGATGCCGCCGCTGCCGTCGCTCGTCGCCACCAGGCGCTGCGACAGCCCGAACAGCCAGGCCGCGGTGCCGAGCAGCACCAGTCCGGCGGCGATGGTCAGCACGCCCGCCGAGCCGCCCTCGGTGCTGGCCACCCAGGCGAGCCAGGCGCAGGCGGCGAAGATCGGGAACGCCATCGCCTGCTTGAGGATGTCCATCCACACGCCCGGGCGGGGCAGCAGGCCGGCAAGCTGCGGGATGCCGGCGACCAGCGCGTATGGCAGCGCCAGCCCGACCCCCATCGCCAGGAACACCGACATGCCGACGATCGCCGGCGCCGACAACGCGCCGGCGATGGCGCCCGCCATGAACGGCGCGGTGCAGGGGGTCGCCACCAGCACGGCCAGCAGGCCGGTCGCGAAGTCCCCGAGGTGGCCGCCGCGCCCGACCAGCCCCTGGCCGGCCCCGGTGATGTTGGCGCCGACCTCGAACGCGCCGAGCAGGTTCAGCCCGACCAGGAACAGCAGCCAGCAGGTTCCGGCGACGAACGCCAGCGACTGGAACTGGAACCCCCAGCCGACCGAGGAGCCGGCGGCGCGCAGGGCCAGCGTGATCGCGCCCAGCAGCGCGAAGGCCAACAGGATGCCGCCGGTATAGAACACCGCCGACAGCCGCTGATGGCTGCGCTCCATGCCGGACAGGCGGCCGAGCGCCATCGCCTTCATCGCCAGCACCGGGAACACGCAGGGCATCAGGTTCAGGATCAGGCCGCCACCGAGCGCCAGCAGCAGCAGCCGTCCGAACCCCACCGGCGACGGGACGTGCTGTGGCGCATCCACCGAGGGGTCCAGCGCCGGCCGGGTGCCGGGGATCGGCAGCGCGTGCGCGAGTGCCGGGATCGGTGCCGGCAGGCCGGTGGCCGGGGCCGCCTTGACCTGCAGCGCGCGCTCCTGGCCGCTGGGGTCGCGCAGCACCACTACGGCATCGAATGGCTGGCCCAGCTTGAAGTCGGAGCTCGGCTTGAGGGGGATCGTGACCGAGCCGTCATGCACGATCGGGGTCTGCGCGGCGGTCTGGTCGATCACCCCCTGCTGACCCGGGAACAGCCAGGCGGAGGCGACCGTTGTGGTCGACAGGCCGGTGCCGGACAGGGTGAAGCGGCCGTCGCGGGTGATCGTGGCGGTGAAGGGCGAAGGCAGCGGCGTGGTTGCCTGGACCGCCTCGAACAGCGCGGCCTGGGGCGATGGGTGGGCGCCGGCGGTATCGACCGGCAGCGACACGCTGAAGCTGCCATGCTCGGGCACGCACACCGTCGAGCAGGCGAGCCAGTCGGCGGTGGCGGTGAGCTGCAGCGGCCCGGTGCCGGCACCGGACGGCACCAGCTTGAGCGGCAGCAGCACGGTGCCGGTGTAGCCGTAGCTCATCAGCGGGCCGTCCGGCAGGCGCAGCGGAGTGGGCCAGGCAATGGTGGTGGTGTGGCCGGCGCCGCCACCGGAGGCTTTCACGTCGATCTCTGCCGGCTCGCCTGCATCGCCCGGGTTCGACCAGTAGGTGTGCCAGCCGGGCGCCATGTGAAGCCGCAAGCCGACGCCCAGCGACTTGCCGGGCGCCCAGCCATCCTGGTCGGTCACCAGCGTGGCGGTGTCGTGGTCGGTGGTGACGGCTGCACTTTCGGCAGCCCGCGCGCCGGGTGCGGCCAGCAGCAACAGGCCAAACAGCGCCACCAGCAAGCAGGACAGCCGGACGCGGCAGGGACGGGCAGGACGGATGGACAATTGCGTCTCCACGCACGTGGACCGGCCGGCCGGGTTCGAGACCGGCTGCGGGCGGTGCCTTGTCTTTGACACGATCCGCCGCGGCCTCATACAGGCGGCATGCTTCCTGACCCGATGCCGGACCTTCCCGTCGCCGAGGCGCTGCCGGCCCTGCTGGCGAGCCTGGCCACCACGCCCAACGCGATACTGGTGGCGCCGCCGGGTGCCGGCAAGACGACGTTGGTCCCACTGGCGCTGGCCGGGGCCGCGTGGCTCGGTGGCGGCCGGATCGTCATGCTCGAGCCGCGGCGGCTGGCGGCACGGGCGGCGGCACAACGCATGGCCAGCCTGATCGGCGAGGAGGCAGGCGGGCTGGTCGGCTTCCGCACCCGGATCGACAGCGCGATGTCGGCGGCGACCCGGATCGAGGTGGTGACCGAGGGCATCCTGCTGCGGCGGTTGCTGTCGGATCCGATGCTGGACGGCATCGGCTGCGTGATCGTCGACGAGGTGCATGAGCGCAGCCTGGACGGTGACACCGTGCTGGCATTCTGCCTGGACCTGCAACGCCAGCTGCGTCCGGAGCTGCGGCTGCTGGCGATGTCGGCGACGGCAGATGCGGCGGCTTTGTCGCAACGGCTCGGCGGCCCGGTGATCGAGAGCCTGGGTCGGATGTTCCCGGTGGAGGTCCGCCACGCTAACCGCGACATCGCCCAGTTGCGCGAGCTGCCCGATGCGGTGGCGCGCGCGGTCCGCGTGGCGCTCGCGGATCAGCCCGAGGGGGACGTGCTGGCGTTCCTGCCCGGCGTGGGCGAGATCCGCCGCACGCAGCAGGCGCTGCTCGACATGCGCGTCGACGCCGAGTTGCTGCCGCTCTACGGCGAATTGCCGCCGGGCGAACAGGACCAGGTGCTGCGGCCCCGACCACCCGGCGAGCGGCGGCGGCACGTCGTGCTGGCGACCTCCATCGCCGAGACCTCGCTGACCGTGCCTGGCGTGCGCATCGTCGTCGATGGCGGCTGGCGGCGGGTGCCACGGCTCGACCCCGGCAGCGGGTTGACCAGGCTGGAGACCGTGCGCGTCAGCCGGGCGGCGGCGACGCAGCGTTCCGGCCGGTCCGGGCGCGAGGGGCCGGGGGTAGCCTACCGGCTCTGGACCGAGATGACGGCGCGCAGCCTCGCCGTGCAGGACCGGCCCGAGATCCTGGATGCCGAGTTGTCCGGCTTCCGTCTGCAGGCAGCCGCCTGGACGGCGCTGATGGACACCGCGGCGGAAGCGTTGCCGATGCCCGATGCGCCGCCGGGCGGTGCGTTCGAGGCGGCCGGCAGCCTGCTTCGCGCACTCGGCGGCCTCGGCGAGGACGGCCTGATCACCACGCTCGGCAGCCGGATGGCCGCACTCGGCGCGCATCCGCGGCTGGCGGCGATGATGCTGGCGGCCGACGGTCCCGGCGAGGCGGCGCTGGCGGCCGACCTCGCGGCACTGCTGGAGGAGCGCGATCCACTGCGGCCGCGGCCCGTCGCGGGGGCTCGCGCCGCCGACCCGCCGTCCGACCTGCGGCTCCGTCTCGAGCTGCTGGCCGGCCGGCAGCCACCCGGCCAGGACGCCGATCGCGGGGCGCTGTCCCGGATCCGCCAGGCGGCGAACACCTACCGGCGGCGGTTGCAGGCCAATGCGCCGGCCGAGGGCGACGCGGCGGCCCTGCTCGCGGCTGGCTTTCCGGACCGGATCGCCCAGGCGCGCGGTGAGATCGGCTCGTTCCGGCTGGCTGGCGGCGGCTCGGCGAAGCTGCCGCGCGGTGACGGTCTGGCGTCCTCGAAGCTGCTGGCGGTGGCGGCGCTGCATGTGCGGGACGCGGCCCGGATCACCCTGGCGCTGCCGCTCGATCCGGACCGGCTGCCGGACAGCCTGCTGGCGCGCACCACCGAGCAGGTCGAGAGCGGGCTCGATCCGGTGAGTGGTGCGGTGATCAGCCGGCGGCGGCGGCGGCTCGGACAGCTGGTGCTCGCAGACCGCATGCTCGAAGCGGATCCGGCGGAAACCGCGCGGCTGCTGGCGAAAGCCGCCGGGGAGCGTCTCGGAACCGCACTCGACTGGAGCGACACCGCCCGCCAGCTGCAGGCCCGGGTGGCGATGCTGCGCCAGCTCGATGGTGAGGAGTCAGCGCTGCCGGACCTGTCCGACGTCAGGCTCGCGGCATCGGTGCAGGACTGGCTGGCACCGCATCTCGGCGGCCTGACCCGGTTGCCCGAGTTGCGGCAGCTGGACGTGGCTCCCCTGCTGCGCCGCCTGGTCGCGCACGCCGAGCTCGCACGGCTGGACCGGCTGCTGCCGACGCAGCTGGCGGTGCGGACCCGGCGCATCGGCATCGACTACACCCAGCCGGTGCCCACCGCTTCCGCACGCGCGCAGGATTTCTACGGCACGACCCGGCTGCCGGTGCTGGCGGACGGCCGGGTCAGGCTGCAGGTGGCGCTGCTCTCCCCAGCCGGCCGGCCAGCGGCGATCACTGCCGACCTGGAGGGGTTCTGGCGTGGTGGCTGGGCCGACATGCGCCGGGACATGCGCGGCCGCTACCCGCGGCACGACTGGCCGGAGGATCCGGGGGCGGCGTAAGCGCGTCCTTCCTGCCACAGTCCGGGCGACAAACTGTGCCGCAGAAGCCACCGCGGTGATTTCCGGATCGTTCTGGTATTAGGATGAGAGCCGATCGCCTCGAGGCTCTGGCTGAATGACCGCACCCGGACTGATCCCGTCCCGCCAGACGCTGCCGGCACGGGCGCTCCTGTCCGCGACGGCGCTGATGCTGGCCGCCCTGCTCCCGGTCACCACACCGGCACGCGGGGAGAGCGATCCCGGGTCCGCGCCGCTGCTGGTGCAGAGCGGGCCCCTCACCTTTGCCCCGCTGGTGCGCAAGGTGGTGCCGGCCGTCGTCAACATCGCCGTCACCCAGGACGTCGATGACGATTCCGACGCCAAGGTGAAGGTGCCCCCGGCGTTGCGTGGCACACCGTTCGAGAAGCAGTTCCGCGACCGCATGCGCTCGCACCGGGAACAGATGCTCGGCGCCGGCTCCGGCTTCGTGATCGACCCGTCCGGGATCATCGTCACCAACAACCATGTGGTCGGCAACGCGGACAAGATCTCGGTGTCGTTCTCCGACGGCTCGGAGCTGCCGGCCCACGTGCTCGGCACCGACGAGCTCACCGACATCGCGGTGATCCAGGTCAAGGCGGACCATCCGCTGGCCTTCGTCACCTGGGGCGACAGCCGCAAGGTCGAGATCGGCGACTGGGTGCTGGCCGCCGGCAACCCGTTCGGGCTCGGCAGCTCGGTTACCGCGGGCATCGTCTCGGCGCGTGGCCGCGACATCGGCGCCGGCCCGTTCGACGATTTCCTGCAGCTCGACGCGCCGATCAATCCCGGCAACTCGGGCGGCCCGTCCTTCGACATGCACGGCCAGGTGGTGGCGCTCAACACCGCGATCGTGTCGCCGACCGGCGGCTCGGTAGGCATCGGCTTCGGCATCCCGAGCGAGCTGGTCGCACCCATCGTCGAGCAGTTGCGCACCAAGGGGCATATCGATCGCGGCTGGCTCGGGGTGACGCTGGAGAACGCGTCCGGCGGCGGCGTGGCGATCGTCGCCGTCGACAAGGGCGGCCCGGCGGCGAAGGCAGGCCTGCGGCCGGGCGACGTGGTGAACTCGGTCAATGGCGACCATGTCGACAGCAATCGCGGGCTGATCCGGACCGTGGCGGCGGCGGCACCGGGCAGCTCGATCCGGCTGCAGGTCTCGCGCAAGTCGCATATCGTCGACGTGCTGGTGGTGGTCGGCCGCCGCGTCGAGGACACTCCGGGCTAGCGCCGGGCCTGCATGGACAAAGCTTATGATGCGCGGGCCGTCTGTCGCATGGACAAGGCCGGTTCGGCCGGCGCACGCTGCAAGACGATCGAGGCCGGCAACCCGGAAGGCGTGAACGATGCGTATCCTACTGGTCGAGGATGACCAGACCGTCCGTGGCTTCGTGGCCAAGGGGTTGAAGGAAGCCGGCCACATCGTCGAGCAGGCCGACAACGGCAAGGACGGCCTGTTCATGGCGGTCAGCGAGAGCTTCGACACCATCATCCTCGATCGCATGCTGCCGGGCGGGATCGACGGTCTTCACCTTCTGGAAACCATTCGCGGGCAGAATAACCGTACGCCGGTGCTGGTGCTGTCGGCATTGGCGCAGGTCGATGAGCGCGTGGCCGGACTCAAGGCGGGCGGCGACGACTACCTGACCAAGCCGTTCGCGTTCTCCGAGCTGCTGGCGCGGGTCGAGGCGCTGTCGCGTCGCGGCAAGGGCGAGGGTGGCCCGACGACGCGGCTCGTGGTGGGCGACCTGGAGATGGACCTGCTGTCACGTGCGGTGAAGCGGGCGGGTCAGAAGATCGACCTGCAGCCGCGGGAATTCCGGCTGCTGGAATACCTGATGCGTCACGCCGGCCAGGTGGTGACCCGGACGATGCTGCTGGAAGGAGTATGGGACTACCATTTCGACCCGCAGACCAACGTGATCGACGTGCACGTGTCGCGCCTCCGCCAGAAGATCGACAAGCCGTTTCCGGCAGCGCTGATCCATACCGTGCGCAATGCCGGCTACATGCTGCGTGACGATCCGCGCGACTGAGGCGGCCCGCCCCGGCTCTCCCGGCACCGGCCCGTCCCGCCCTGCATGGCGAAAGCTGCCGATCGGAGGCGCGCGGGTCCGGCCCTGGGTGAAGCGGGGCCAGACGGAGCGGGGCCGGACGACGCGGGGCCAGACGAAGCGCGGGCTGTTCCGCCGCAACGACCTGCTGCGCTCGGCGAGCCTGCGGCTGGCGCTGGTGTATGCGCTGCTGTTCATCCTCAGCGCGATCATCTTCATGTGCTTTATCTGGTGGGCGACGGTGGGGCTGCTCGAGCGCGAGGCCGAGGCCGCGATCGAGGCCGACGCCAGCGCGCTGTCCGAGCGCTGGACCGATGGCGGCCTGATCGCGCTCGGCGAGACCATCCAGCAGCGGCTGGAACAGAACATCGACGACGACGCGATCTACCTGATGGTCGACAGCAATGGCGCCCGCATCGCCGGCAACCTGCGCGTCTGGCCCAAGGTCGTGGCCCGCACCGACATCTGGTACCAGCTCGAGGTCAGTCGCGCCGGGCTGCATGGCCGCGCCGAACTGCGCGCGTTCTCCCTGCCCGGCGGCTACCGGCTGCTGGTCGGCCGCGACGTGCGCGCCCGCACCATCCTGAAGCGGCTGCTCACCGACACGCTGCTCTGGGCGGTGCTGATGGTCGGCGTGCTCGGGATCAGCGGCGCGCTGGTGGTGCGCAGCCTGTTCCGGCGCATGGTGCACAACGTCGCCCGCACCACCCGGGCGATCGCCGCCGGCGACCTCACGCACCGGGTGCCGCTCACCGGCAGCGGCGACGAGTTCGACCGCGTGGCCGAGACCGTCAACGACATGCTGGACCGCATCGCCCGGCTGATGGACGGGGTGCGGCAGGTCTCGAACTCGATCGCGCACGACCTGCGCACGCCGATCACCCGCGCCCGCACACGGCTGGAAGACGCCGCCCTGCACGCTGCCGGCCCCGACGAGATGCGGGCGGCGATCGACCGTGCGGTGGCCGACCTGGACGGGGTCACGGCGGTGTTCGAGGCGCTGCTGCGGATCGCCGAGATCGAGGCCGGATCGCGTCGCTCCGCCTTCGCCGCGGTCGAGCTGTCGGTGCTGCTGGACGACCTCGCCGACCTGTACGGCGCGTTGGCCGAGGAGCAGGGCCTGACGCTGCAACGGCTGCCCTCGCCGAGCATCACCCTGCACGGCGACCGGCGGCTGATCCAGCAGGCGGTCGCCAACCTGCTCGACAACGCGATCAAGTTCTCCGGCCCCGCGGGGATCGTGCAGCTGTCGGCGGCACTCGATGGCGCATCGGTGCGGATCGTGGTGCGCGACCAGGGGATCGGCATGCGGCAGCCTGACCTGGCACGCGCCTCGGAGCGGTTCTTCCGGGCGGAATCCTCGCGCCACACCCCCGGTTCCGGCCTCGGGCTTTCGCTGGTCCAGGCGGTGGCGCAGCTGCATGGCGGCCGGCTGGAACTTGGCACGCCCACCGGAACGCCCGCTGCCACGCCCATCGGGCCGGCCGCCGACGCCTCGCCTCGGGCAGGATCGGATCCGGTCGCCCAGCCCGGATTGGAAGCCGCGCTGGTGCTGCCACTCAGCGGGATGACGGCGCAGTCGGCCAGACCGTCGCCGCCGGTCGCGGCCTGGATGGAGCCGCCGTCATCTGCGGACCATGCGCAGGACAGGCCGGTCTGACTATCATGGCTGCGATGAACCGACCGGCGACATGTTCCGCAGCCGCGCCGATCGTGCTGCACCGGACTCAAGCCGGTTCCGACACCAGGCCCCAAGCCGCGGTCCGCCGGCTGCCGGTGCGTCCGGCCGTGTTGCTGCTCGCCGCATTGCTGCCGGTGGGCGGTGCAACTCAGGGCCAGGCGCAGGTACCGGGACGTGACGGCGATGACGGTCCGATGGTGGTCACCAGCGACAGCCGCGCCTATTGCCTGACCCTGGCGGCACGGATCCAGCACTACCGGGCGATGCCGCAGGAGGTGCAGGACCTCGAGGATGAGGGGCGTTCTTTGTGCGAGCGGGGCCGGGTACGCATCGGCATCAACCGCCTGCGCCGTGCCTTGATGGTCCTGCGCGTGACGCCCTCGGGCGGGGGCGAAAGCCTCGACGAGATACCGAACGGCGGCAACTAGACCCGCGGGAGGAGCCGTGCGGCACGTCCGGGTATCGACCGGTTGAGGCGAGATACGAGCCCCTTCCGGAGAACGCCTGGTGGACCCAGGTCGGAAAGCTCCTGACGATGTCGGTCGTCGTGCGGTGGCAGCTCGTGTCGCGGCCTGCCTTGCAGTGGCGGCCGTCTCGAGTTGCGGCACGTGGGCCTGGATGACGACGCGGCCTCGACCGAGTGCGGCTCTGACAGCCGGATTGACCGGAACGTGGACGGACGTCAGCGATGCGTTCGACGGACGGGTCGGGGCACGGCAGCGTGAAGCCTTTTCACGAACCGATCGGAGCTTCGTCACGCGACAGGAGCATGAGGCGATGTGTCGCTAAGATGACGGCGCCTGTAACAAGGCAGCGTATGTCTGTGGCGCGCAGATACGGCGAACCACCCGACGTCGGTTCGTGGGATCTACAGCCAGGAAGGCTGTCTCTGAAGGACCCGACCGCTCGACCTCGTCCTCATGCCACGTGGAGTTGGACCAGTTGAAACCGAGCCACACCCGAGCCAGAGCACTCTCGATCATCCGGAAGTCCCGCCGACACGCTGCATCGCTGCTGACCTGCCTCGCCGCGACCGCCCCGTGTGCGGCATTTGGGGAGGCGCCGGTGGCCCCGGGTGCCACGCTGCTGCATCTGTCGGCGACCGGCACCGTGCAGGAGACGCCGGACCTGCTGGTCGCACAGCTCGACGCGGAGGCCAGCTCGGCCAGTCCGGTCGCGGCGCAGCGGCAGGTCAACGGCCTGATCGCCGCCGCGACCGCCCAGGCAGCCAAGGTGGTCGGGATCGCCGCGCATCTCGACGGCTACAGCGTCGAACACACCGGCGACAAGCAGACGCTGTGGACGGCCCGGCAATCGCTGCGGTTGCAGGGGAACGACGCGACGGCGCTCCTGGAGCTGGTCGGACGGCTGCAGCAGAGCGGCCTGGTGATCGGCGACCTGGCCTGGACGCTGTCGCCCGGCCGCATGCAGGAGGCGAGCCGTCGTGCCGCCGATCTGGCGCTGCGGACCTTGCAGGCGGATGCCGCCGCGGCTGCCGGTTCGCTCGGACTCAAGGTCGGCACCCTCCGCGACGTCAGCCTGACCGACCAGTGCGGCGGCCCTCGACCGATGTTCCGCATGCGCGCGGCGGCGATGGCAGCGCCGCAAGCCACCCAGGATGCGCAGGATGTCAGCCGCGAGGCCTCGGCGGAGATCGAGCTGCACCCCTGACGGGGCGTGTCATGCCAGCAGCACCAGCTTCGCCGGCCGGCGGTCACGCAGCAGGATGACCGCGTTCTGGCCGAACCGGCGCGCCAGCCTGATGCCGCGGGCCGGCGCGATCGCCACCAGCAGCAGCGGCTCCGACCAGCGCCGATAGCGCCCCTCTCCCGCCGCATGGTCGAAATCGCGCAGGGTGCCGCGCAGCTGGCGCATCATGCGCGTGTTCCAGCCGTCGGGACGGCGCCGTCCGCCCGGGTTGCAGGCGCTGAGCAGCACCAGGTCCCGTCCAGCCCAGCGCGACGGCATCGGTGCCGGGCGGCGATCGACGCGCGCCGACACGTCACCCGCGACGTAGAGACTGCGGCGGTAGGATCGCAGCACCGCCGGCGTCGGCGGCACCAGGCCGGTCACTGCACGCAGCTCACGCTTCGGCGTCGGCGTCGCCGAAGCGCAGGTCGCGATGCACGTACACCGACAGCAGCAGCCCGAACCCGAACATCACCGTCAGCATCGCCGAGCCGCCATAGCTGATCAGCGGCAACGGCACGCCGCCGACCGGGATCGCGCCCATCACCATCGACAGGTTCACCACGCAATACAGGAAGAAGTTCATCGCGATGCCGAGCCCAAGGAGCCGGCCGAACTGGTTGCGGCAGCGCAGCGCCATCAGCATGCCGCCGAGGATCATCACCAGCAGCAGCGCCATCACCGACAAGCCCCCGACCAGCCCCCATTCCTCGGCGATCATCGTGAAGATGAAGTCGGTCTGCTTCTCGGGCAGGAAGTTGAGCTGGCCCTGGGTGCCGTGCAGGTAGCCCTGCCCCCACATGCCGCCCGATCCCAGCGCGATCTTGGACTGGATGATGTTGTAGCCGGCGCCCAGCGGATCGTTCTCGGGGTGCAGGAAGGTGGTGATGCGGGCGCGCTGGTAGTCGTGCAGGTGGCCGTAGGCGATCCGCCCGAGGAACGGCAGCGGCGCCACCAGCAGCGCGATCATCCACAGCCGCATGCCGGCAGCGAGGAAGATCGATCCGCCGACGGCCGCGATGATCACCGCGGTGCCGAGATTGGGCTCCTTCAGCACCAGCGCCACCGGGAGTGCAACCATCAGCGCCGGCGGGATCAGGAACAGCGGGTTGCCCATGCGCTCCGGGCCGGCCTTGTGGAACCAGGCGGCGAGCGCCAGGGCGAGGGCGATCTTGGCAAGCTCGGACGGCTGCAGCTGGAAGCCGCCGAGGATCAGCCAGCGTTCGGCGCCCTTGCCGACATGGCCGACCTTCAGCACCGCCACCAGCAGCACCATCGAGAATAGATAGAGCGGCCAGGCCAGCTTCACGAGGATGCGCGGGCTGATCATCGCCATGCACAGCATCATGATCAACCCGAACCCGAAACGCAGGCTCTGTGGTCCGGCGAACGGCCTGGCCGAACCACCGCCGGCGGAATACAGCGCGCCATAGCCGACGCCCGCCAGCAGGCAGATCAGCAGGACGTAGAGCCAGCTCACCTGCCAGAGCTTGGACAGCAGCCGGAAGCTGGGCTCGGCCCGGAGCAGACGCTTGTCGGTGATCATCGGCCGGAGAGATGACCTGCCGGCGTCGCCGCGTCCAGTTGAAGCGGGGGCTCGAGCAGTCCGGCCACCGCGTCCGCGACCTCACGAGGCTGCAGCGTCACCTGCGGCAGGCCCATCAGCTCGCCGTGGGTGCCGCGGGCGAGCGGGCCGACCACGAACAGGTCCGGCCACGCATGTCCGTCGGCGGCGATCACCTGGCTCGCGGTGGTGACGTCGATGCCGAGGCGGCAGGGGTCGGCACGCAGCGCGCCCTCCTCGGCCAGCGCATGCAGCAGCGGATGGCTCGCCACCACCGAGCGGTGTCCGGGCCCGGTGCAGTTGACGATCGCGCCGACGGTGACCGTCCGGGTGCCCCTTCCATGTGCCTGGCGCAGTCGCACCTCGATCCCGCCTGGCCCCGCGGTGGCGGCCTCGATGGTTGCGGCCATGACGGTCAGCCAACCGGCCTCGCTCCCGTCCAGCAGAACCGCCTCGATCTGCGGGGCGCACTGGAAGCGGTGCACATCCCAGAACGGCCGCAGGTGACGCAGCACGCGCCGGCGCTCGGGGATCGGCAGGCTGCCCCAGATGGTGCGCGCCTGGCCGCGGATGGCGTCGATCACGTTCTCCCACGGGCGCCCGGCCGCGATCTCGCCGGTCATTGCCGCGCGCACCCGGAGCAGCAGCTCCAGGGCGGTGACCGACGGTGCGGTGGCGAACTCGCCGGCGGCCGCGACCGGCTGCGTGGTGCGTGGGCGGGGCAGCAGGCCGCGACGGGACACCGCCAGCACCTGGCCGCGATGGCCGCGGTTGCGCAACGAGGCGATGGTGTCGCAGCCGGTGAGGCCGGTGCCGACCACCAGGACCGTATCGCGCGGGTCGATGCGGGCGAGCGACGCGGTGTCCCATGGATCGACGATCATGCGGGTGTCTCTGCGCAACGGGGCAAGCACCCCCGGCAGGTCCGGCTTCGTATGGCTGACACCGAGAACCAGGATCGGTGCCTGCAGCCTCTCGCCATCGTCGAGCTCGATCTCCCAGCCACCATCGGGGCCGCGCCGGCCGCTGACGGCACGGTCGCGCAGGTGCCGGACGTCGAGCCTGGAGCCCGCGATCTGCGCCCGCAGCGTCTGCTCGACATAATCGCCATAGACTGCCCGCCGCACATGCAGCCGGCCGTCTGGAGTGGCCGCGGCGGGATCACGCGCGGCCTCGTCCCGGTCGGCCAGCCAGTCGGCGCAATGGTCCGGCAGATCCGGAAACAGCGACATCCGGCTGGCGCTGACATTGGTCCGGTGCACCGGATCGGTGGTGCCGTAGGCCAGGCCCGCACCGAGGCGGGCGGCGGGCTCGATGATGGCTAGCCTGGCACGCAGGTCGGGATGATCGCGCATCAGGTGGGCCGCGAACGCAGCGCCGGATAGTCCGGCACCCACCAGGATCACGTCCGCGCGCTGCCGATTGACTGAGTCCACGGTCAGTCCGATCCGATCACGGTTGCACCAGTTCTGATGAAGGGATCCGGAGTATGCGCGTTCTGCCGGCGACCCGGGAACCCGCATCGCCCGCGCCCGGTCCGGTCATTCCGGCGGCAGCGGGGTGCAGGCGACGCTGGCGGCGCGACCCAGCACGATCATGCGGCGCGCGGCCACGGCACCACCGGCCATCTCGCCGGCGAGGTGGGTCAGCAGCGGCGTGCTGAGCACGGCATGGGCGGCGGTGTTGATGGCGGCTTCGGTCACCGCGGTGGCGGTGGCGGCGTAGGCGGTGCGACGCAGCAGGCCGAGCGTGGCGAACAGGCTCGGGCGCAGGCCATAGAGGGTCGCGATCTGGCGGATCAGCCGCAGGCCGCGCCACGAGATCAGCAGCACCACGAGCGACGGCGCCGGGGTTGCCGCCATGCCGGCAACCACCTGCATCGCCGCCCGCCGGCCGAGCTGATCGGCGCGCGTGCGCAACCCCGCCTCCACGCCGGCGCGAAGCAGCGGCAGCACCGCATCGGGATCGTTCAGCGCATCGAGTGCCGGCCGTAACGTCGCCCCGCCCTCGATGCGGTCGAGCCAGCGGCGGGCGGCGGCGAATTTGGCGGTGGCGTCGGCGGAGGCGAGGTCGCGGCGCAGCCGGTCGACGGCGTGCAGGCCGGCCAGCGCGCGCAGCTCCCGCCAGATGCCGAGCAGGATAAGGCCGAAGCCGGCGATCGCCACCAGCAGGGTCAGGCCACCGAGCAGGCGCGAGCGGGCAAACTCGGCGGCGACGAAATTGCCGGTCTGGAGCGCGGCGAGCCCCAGGGCCAGCACGCCGAAGCCGCTCAGGACCAGCACCGGCATGCCCCAGCGCGGATCGGTGGGCTCGCGGCCGGCGGACGTCGCCACCGGCACGAGTTCGGCGGCGACCTGCAGGCGGTCGGCGCGGGCGGTCTCGGTCTCGATCCGCGGCCGGACGAGCGGCGGTTCGTTCACAACAGGTCCTCCAGCAGGAAGCCGAGCAGCGCCTCGATGCCGATATTGGGGACCGGCACGCCGCGTGCCAGCCGGGCCGGTTCGAATGCCGGCAGTTCCAGGAACGGGTGCGCCCAGAAGTCGGGGCCCGGCGGGCGGTCCGGCACCTCGCCCGGGTAGGAGCGGGTCAGCCGGTCGCTGCCGAGCAGCCGGCCGCGCACCGCCGACACCGGATGACCGTCGAGCGTCCAGACAAAGTCCTCGGTGCAGCGTGCACTCGCGATCGCGAAGCTGGCACTGCGTCCCACGGGCTCATCCCCGCCCCGGCTGCCCTGCCCGGTGAGCGCGCCCATCAGCGCCGCGAGGTTGCCGCGCTGCCTTTCGGAGACATGGTCCGCTTTGCTGGCCGCGTAGGCGACACGGGTGATCACCCTGGGCGGCAGCCTGAGGGCGGCGAGCGAGGCGATCGAGGCCAGCCAGGAGCCCTGCCACCGCAAACCCGCGGACGCCGCCGCGAGGGCCGCCCGCGCATCGGCGAACGCGGCCGCACCGGTATGCAGGGCGCCGAGCAGGTCGGCCAGCACCACCAGGCGATCGATCTGCCCGAACAGCGGCGAGACCAGCGCCTCCCGCGTGGCGGTCACATACGCGTCGTAGCGGCGGCGCATGAGCTCGGCGAGCGGGCCGGATCCGGTCAGCGGGAAGAAGCCCATCCAGGGCGGGGCGGCGCCGGGCGGCGGCATCAGGAAGCGACCGGGCTGCAGCATGACCAGGCCGTGCGTGTCGCGCAGGCGGGTCAGGGCGGCGACGTAGAGGCGATGACCGGCCGCCGCGAGGGCCTCGTCGGCGGTGGCGTGCGCCGGCAGCGCGCGGGCGAAGGCGAGGAAGTCGCGGGTGGCATCCAGCAGGCCAGGTTGCTCGAGCCGGGTGAACACCGATTGCGACCAGTCGGCGAACGACAAGTCGAGCAGCGGCAGGTCGAGCAGCCATTCGCCCGGGTAGTCGAGCAGCTCGAGGCGAAGCGAGCGTGGCGGCAATGATTTCAGCGGCGGCCGCAGCTCGAGGTCGAAGGCCAGCAACGACACCGCGTCGGTGCGGTCCGGCCAGCGCGGCGGATCGGCGGCAAGGGCGGCGAGGTGGGCGGCCTGGTCGAAGCGCGGCAGGGTCTCGGCGCCGGCGGAAGCCAGTCGTGCCCGGCGGATACGGCCACCGAGCGCCCCGGGGGCCAGCAGCGTCGAGGCGAGCGAGGTCAGCAGCACGGTCTTGCCGGCGCGCGCCAGGCCGGTGACGCCGATACGAACGGTCCGCGGCCGCACGTAGTCCAGTGGCGCACGCAGCGCCGGCATCACGGCCGCCCGCCAGCCCTGCGCCACGGGGGTCGCCCCGGCCGCCCTACCGGTACGCGCGCAGCTTCATGTCGGTCTTGTACTGGCTGAGCGCATACACCGCCCATATCGTTGCCGGCAGCCAGCCGATCAGCGTCACCTGCAGGATCAGGCAGACGATCCCGGCGATCGGTCGGCCGATCGTGAAGAAGGTCAGGAACGGCAACAGCAACGCGATCAGCAGGCGCATGACGATCTCCGGGAGTGGAAGCCCGAAGCGTGCAACGCGCTCAGGGCCGGCGAGGTGCGTCCGCGGGCGTCGCCGGGGTGCGTCAAATCGCGTCGGCGACGCGTCAGGTCAGATCGCGTCGGCGACGGGTCAAGTCAGATCGCGTCGGCGACGGGTCAAGTCAGATCGCGTCGGCGACGGGTCAAGTCAGATCGCGTCGGCGACGCGCTGGCCCGGGGCTTCCTTGCGGTTGGCGGGATCGCGCGTCAGCGTGTCGGTCATGATGTCGCGGGCGAGCGGGGCGGCCACCTCGGCGGCGGCGTTGCCATGCTCGATCACCACCGCGGCGGCGTAGCGCGGGTTGTCGTACGGCGCGAAGCAGATGAACAGCGCGTGCGGCCGGAATTCCCAGGGCAGCTTGGCCGAGTTGAAGTGCCCGCTCTCGCGCAGCCAGCGGCTGACCCGGCGCACCTGCGCGGACCCGGTCTTGCCGGCCATCTGCACCCCGGCGAGCGGCAGCCGTGCCTTGGGGGCGGTGCCGTGCGGCTCGTTCACCACCGCGAACATGCCGGCGCGGATCGCGTCCAGGCTGGAGCCCGGCACATCGAGCTGAGCCCAGTGCAGCGGATCGGTGGTCGGCTGGATGATGCCGTTGATGCTGCGCGTGAGATGCGGCTGCACCACCCGGCCGGTGGCGATGCGCGACGCGTAGGTGGCGAGCTGCAGCGGCGTCACCTGCACGTAGCCCTGGCCGATGCCGCTGACGATGGTGTCGCCGCCGTTCCAGTGGTGGCCGCGCTTCTGCTGCCAGGCGGGCGTCGGGATCAGGCCGAGGCGCTGGTGCGGCAGCTCGATGTCGAGTGCCGCGCCGAGGCCGAAGCGGTGCGCGGTGCTGGCGATCGCCTCCATGCCGGTGCGACGGGCGACCTCGTAGAAGAACACGTCGCAGGAGAACTTGATGCCGCCATGCAGGTCGAGCGAGCCGTGGCCGTGCTTGGCCCAGCAATGGAAGCGGGTGCCGCCGACATCGATGTAGCCGCGGCACAGGATGCGGTCGCCTGGCGTAAGGGTGCCAGCCTGCAGGGCCGCCATCGCCACCGCCGGCTTGAAGGTCGAACCCGGCGGATACAGCCCGGCGACGCTCTTGTTGATCAGCGGCGTGCGCTGGTCGTTGGTCCACTGCTCCCACTGCGCCTGGCTGACGCCGGAATCGAACAGGCTCGGATCGAAGGACGGCGTGCTGACCATCGCCAGCACCTCGCCGTTGCGGCAATCCATTACCACCGCACTGGCGGACTGGTCGGCGATGCGACCCAGCACCGCCTGCTGCAGCCCGAGATCAATAGACAGCCCGAGGGTCTCGCCCTGGACGCCCTCGCGGCGGTTCAGCTGGCACATCACCCGGCCGACGGAGTCCACCTCCATCTGCACCGAGCCCGCGGTGCCGCGCAGCCCGACATCGTGGAACTGCTCGACGCCGGCGCGGCCGATGCGCATGCCGGGCAGGCCGAGGTTCGCGTCGGCGGCAACGTCCTTCTCGTTGGCGGGTGCGACGTAGCCGACCACGTGCGCCAGCAGCGGCCCCTGCGGATACAGCCGGGTGGTGCCGACATCGACGATGATGCCGGGCAGGTCGGGTGCGTGCACCTCGATCCGCGCCATGTCGTCCCAGGTCAGGAAGTCGCGCACCACGACGGGGATGAACTTGCGGCCGTGCTTCAGCTCGCGGTCGATGCGGGCCCGCTCGTGGTCGTCGAGGGCCAGGATGGTGGAGAAGCGGTCGAGCGTGCCCTGGACGTCGGTGGTCTGCTCGGCCAGCAGCAGGGCGCGCCAGTTGACCTTGTTGCCGGCCAGCGGTGCGCCGAAGCGGTCGAGGATGCGGCCCCGCGGCGGCGCGATCATGCGGGTGTTGACGCGGTTGTTCTCGGCGAGCTCGGCGTATTTGCGGCCATCCGCGACCTGCAGCCGGTACAGCCGGTCGCCGAGTGCGCCCAGGGCGGCCACCTGCGCGGTCATCAGCAGCAGGGCACGCCGCGTGAAGATGCCGCGCGACGGGCTCTCCTTGGGGGCACGACCAGGCCGGACGCCCTTGGTGCCCTTGCCGCCGAACAACGCCGGCCGCATGCCCTTGAGCCGGACACCCCGGAACAGCAGGCGCCGCGGGCTCATGCGCAGGCGCCTGCAGAGCGCGTGTGCCGCGCTACGCCCGCTGCGGGTCGGCGATGCCGCGATGCGCCCAGGTGAACAGCGCCGAAAGCAGCGGATACAGCCCCGCCGCCAGCGCCAGCTCGAAGAACGCCGGCTGTGGTGGCAGCAGGCGCTGGGTGAACGCCGACATCAGCGCCCAGTCCAGCACGATGCCGCCGCCGGCCACCAGCATGAACACCAGCCACACCAGCAGGAACCCCTGCCGTGCCAGCCCGTGCCGCCAGCCGAGGCCGACCGCATGCACCACCAGCAGCGTCAGGATCGCCAGGCCCGGTGGCGAGAAGCTGAGCAGGTCGTAGAGCAGCCCGAGTGCGAACACGACGAAGGCCGGCATCGAGGCCGGGCGGAACACCGACCAGAAGAACACCGACGCCATCGTCGCCCCGGGCAGCAGCGCCTGCTGTTCCGGCAGGCCGAGCGGGGCGCAGAGCAGCAGCACCAGCAACAGGCTGAAGCTGGCCGGCAAGGCACGGCGGGCGGCAGAGTCCAGGCGACGCCAGACGGTCGGACGTGGCCTGATCCCCGGATGACGCTCCGGGGGCGGTGGGCGTGGCATGCATGTGGCCCTTCACCCGCGCCCGATAGGCAGCGTGGCCGGGCTGGAACCGATCGATGACGGCACTGGCTGGCCCAGTGGACCCGGAGCGCCGGAGGGCGTCCCGATCCCGTTGTCGGAGCCACGCGGCAGGCTCAGGAGGCCGCCGGCATGGCCGACCGAGGATGCGTGGCCGGTGCCTTCCCTGGGGCCGCTGCCGTCCTTGGGACCAGTGCCTTGCTTGGGACCGGTGCCTTGCTTGGGAAGCGTCCGGCCGGTGGCGTCGGGGGGCGTGATCGCCGACAGGCCGTAATCGAACAGCCGGACCATCTCGACGTGGCCGAGCTGCGCATACGGCTCAACGACCGGATCGTTCGGCGTGAGGTAATGCACGGTGCCCACCGGCAGTCCCGCCGGATAGACGTTGGCGACGTTGTTGGTCACCACGCGCTCGCCTTCCTCCGGATGGATATCTTCGGGGTAGTTCATCAGTCGGGGGGCCGCCGCGTTGGTTCCCTCCACTATAGCGGCTGCGTGCGAGCCTTCCAGGGTCACCGGGACGCGACTGCTCATATCGGTGATCAGCATGACCCGCGCCGACCGCTCGCCGACCTCGGTGACCCGACCGACCAGCCCGGCCGCATCGACCGCCACCATGTCCTTGGACAGCACCACGTTGTTCGGCAGGGTCTCGCCCGGCGCCACCGCCAGCAGGATCGAGCGCGCGTAGAACTGGCTGGCATCGGCGACCGCGCGCGCGGTGACGAAGGCCGGCGCCGGTTCCGGGATCCAGTTCAGGTTGGCCTTGAGCGTCGCGTTCTCCGCCTGCAACGCCACGGCGACATCGTACCAACGGCGCAGCCGCATGTTCTCCGCGCGCAGCCGGCGGTTCTCCTCTGCCACCGCGACCAGGCTGCCGACCTCGGAGGTCAGGCCACGCAGCGCGTCGATCGGACGGGCCAGCAACGCATAAAAGGGCGCCACGGAGTCCGACACCGCCACCCGGGCGCGCTCGGCAAGCCGCCGGTCGGCCTGGCCGAGCAGCATCACGCCGCAGGCCAGCGCGATCAGCAACGGCAGGGTCAGCTTGGCAAGGGCCTGGCGCAGCTGGATCGACAGACGGAACAATGCATCACCTCCGTGTCTGCCCATGCGTCCGGCCGCGCGCCAGCGACCGCCGCGGCCAGGTCGGCCGCCAAGTGGTTCTACGCGTTATTCAATACATCGTCGTGAGGACGTTGCGCAGCCGCTTCATTTCCTCCAACGCCCGGCCGGTGCCGAGAGCCACGCACGAGAGCGGATTTTCCGCCACCACCACCGGCAGCCCGGTGGCATCGCGCAGCACCTCGTCGAGCCGGTACAGCAGCGCGCCGCCGCCGGTCAGCACGATGCCCTTGTCGACGATGTCGGCGGCGAGCTCGGGTGGGGTGTTCTCCAGCGCGGTCTTCACCGCATCGACGATCTGGCTGACCGGCTCGGCCAGGCTCTCGGCGATGTGGCGCTGGCCGACGGCGACCTCGCGCGGCACGCCGTTCATCAGGTCGCGGCCCTTCACCTCGCGCCACGGCCCGAAATCGTTCTCGTCGTCCGGCGGCTTGGCGGCGCCCAGCTCGATCTTGATCTTCTCGGCCGAGGTTTCGCCGATCAGCAGGTTATAGTTGCGCCGGATGTAGGAGATGATCGCCTCGTCCATCTTGTCGCCGCCGACCCGGACCGAGCGGGCATAGACGATGCCGCCGAGCGAGATCACCGCGACCTCGGTGGTGCCGCCGCCGATATCGACGATCATGCTGCCCGACGGTTCGGTGACCGGCAGCCCGGCGCCGATCGCGGCCGCCATCGGCTCCTCGATCAGCAGCACCTTGCGGGCGCCGGCACTCTCCGCACTCTCCTGGATCGCGCGGCGCTCGACGGCGGTGGAGCCGGACGGCACGCACACGATGATCATCGGGCTGGCGAAGCTGCGCCGGTTGTGAACCTTGCGGATGAAATGCTTGATCATTTCCTCCGCCACCTCGAAATCGGCGATCACGCCGTCACGCAGCGGCCGGATGGCGGTGATGTTGCCGGGCGTGCGGCCGACCATGCTCTTGGCCTCGTTGCCGACTGCCAGCACCTGCTTCTTGCCGCGCACGTCGGCGATCGCCACCACCGACGGCTCGTCCAGCACCACACCGCGGCCCTTCACGTACACCAGCGTGTTGGCAGTGCCGAGGTCGATGGCCATGTCGTTGGACATGACGCCCAGCAGGCGTGAGAACATCGGGAACTCCAGGACAGGCTCGGGAGCGGCGGATGCCATTCGGCCGGGCCAAACGCAGACAAGGCAGCCACCGGCGGAAAAGGGCAACTCCCCCGGCAAGGGTAACCGCCCCAAGGGGGTGTTCAGGTTTCAGGCGGGCGGGTACAGGCGGCAGGGCTTAGCCTCGCGTCCCGCCGGGAGCAAGCCATCGTTCCGACGCCGGTGAATTTATTCACAGAGGCGTGAGGAAGCCTGGTGCCACACAATCGACCCGTAACAGCCACGATCGCACCGCGTTGTCCGTCTTGTGTGATGGACTGGCGACGTCGCCTCCCGCCGCGCCGCTTGCGGCTTCTCCGGGCGACCGCACTCATGAAGGACAAGACTGAAATGTTGCGCAAACTGACGATGATCACGACCGCTGCCGGCCTGGCATTCGGGCTCGCCGCCTGCGATCCGTACAGCCCTGGCCAGCGCGCGGTCGGCGGTGGTGTGCTCGGCGGAGCCGGTGGTGCCGCGATCGGCGGGATCGCCGGTGGTGGCACCGGCGCGCTGATCGGTGGCCTGGCCGGCGCCGGCGTCGGCGCGGGCGTTGGTGCCGCCACCACCCCGAACCGCAACTAAAGAGAACCCCGATGGCGGGCCACCTGACGATCACCCCGACGGGGTCCGCCACGGGCACCAGGCGCTTTCGAACGATACCGGCCGGGTTCGCGCTTCTGCTGGCGGCAGGATCGCTGGCAGCCTGCACCGACCCGTACGATCCGGGTCAGCGGGCGGTGGGTGGAGCGCTGCTCGGCGCAGGAACCGGAGCAGCCCTCGGGGCCGTCGCCGGCGGTGGTCCGGGGGCGGCGATCGGGGCCGTGGCGGGTGGAGCGGTCGGCGCGTTCACCGGTGCCGCCACGACGCCACCACCACCCGCCTACACTCCGCCGGTCTATGCACCTGCGTATCCGGCCGAGCCGGCCTACCCGCAGGCGGCCTACCCGCAACCCGGGTATGGACCGCCGGCCGCACCGGCAGGATATGCCCAATCCGGTTATCCCCAGCCCGGGTATGGACAGACGGGTTATGCGCAGCCGGGGTATGGCCAGGCCGGGTATGCGCAGCCTGCCTCAGCGCAACCCGGCTTCGCGCAGCCGGGGTACCCGCAACCGGGCTATCAGCAACCGGGCGATCCGCAGGGCTACGGTCAGCCGGGGTATCCGCAACCGGGCTACGGGCCGCAGGGCTATGGCCAGACGGGAGCGCCGAACGACGGACCGCCGCCGGGAGCAGGCTACGGCTACTGACCCGCTACGTGCAGGCTACCCGCCCGGTGAGATGACCCGCCTCACCCGGTGCGCACGCCGCCGGCTCGTGCACCGGGGCCGGCCTTATCGCCGTCAAGCGGAGACGCCGAACTCCTCCGCGGCGTCGAGGGCGCGCTGCAGGGCGCGAACACCGATGTCGCGGCGCCAGATCGCGTCCGGCCAGTCGATCGCCGCCACCCCGGCATAGGCGGCGTCACGCGCCGCCATCAGGGTCGGCGCGGTTGCCACCACGGTCAGCACGCGCCCGCCATGCCCGATCAGGGAGCCCGCGGCATCGTAAGCGGTTGCCGCCTGGAACACCCGCACGCCGGTCATCGCCTCGGCGCGATCGATGCCGCGGATCGGCGAACCCACCGCCGGCGTGCCCGGATAGCCACGGCCGGCCAGCACCACCGCGACAGAGGCGTCGTCACTGAAGCGCAGGTCCGCCTGGGCCAGCTTGCCATCGCAGAGTGCCACCAGCGCCGGCAGCAGGTCGGTGCGCAGCCGCGGCAAGAGCGCCTGCGCCTCCGGGTCACCGAACCGGACGTTGTATTCGATCAGCGACGGCCCCTCCGGCGTCAGCATCAGGCCGGCGAAGATCACGCCGCGGAACGGCGTGCCGACCCGCACCATCTCGCGCAGCATCGGCCGCACCAGCAGATCGAGAGCATGTTCCTGGGTGGCGCGGTCGAAGAAGGCAGGCGGCGACACCGCCCCCATGCCGCCGGTATTGGCGCCGGTATCGCCCTCGCCGATGCGCTTGTGGTCCTGGGCCGCGCCGATCAGCACCGCCGTCTCGCCGTCGCAGAGCGCGAACAGCGAGACCTCGTCGCCCTCCAGATATTCCTCGATCACCACCGAGGCGCCCGCCACGCCGAGGCTCGACTGCTCCATCATCGCAGTGATCGCCGCTTCCGCCTCGGCCACGGTTGCCGCCACCACGACGCCCTTGCCGGCTGCCAGCCCGTCCGCCTTCACCACGATCGGGGCACCGCGGCGGCGGACGAAGGCGTGCGCCAGGGCGGCATCGTCGAACCGCTCCCAGCGCGCCGTGGGGATGCCGGCCGCATCGCAGATCGCCTTGCTGAAGCTCTTGCTGCCCTCGAGCTGGGCGGCCTGCGCGGTCGGTCCGGCGCAGGCGATCCCGGCGACCAGGCAGGCATCGGCTAGACCTGCCACCAGCGGCGCCTCGGGGCCCGGCACCACCAGGTCGATGCGCTCGCCCAGCGCGAATGCCACCAGGCCCGGCACGTCGTCCACGGCGATGGCGACGTTGGTGCCGAACAGGGCAGTGCCCGGGTTGCCGGGTGCCGTGAACAGCGTGTCGAGCACCGGCGACCGGCTGAGGCTTGCCGCCAAGGCGTGTTCGCGTCCGCCCGATCCCACCAGCAACACGCGCATCCGCCACTCCGCTTTCACCGGCCCTCGCCGTCCGGCCGGCTCTATCATACCCTGCGGCGATGGACGAAGCCGCGCCCTCACCTGCCTCGAACGTGCCCGAATACAGCGTCTCGGAGATCTCCGGGGCGGTGAAGCGGGTGCTGGAGGGCAGCTTCAGCCGTGTCCGGGTCCGCGGCGAGATCACCGAGTTCAAGCGCTACCCGTCCGGGCACCTGTATTTCTCGCTCAAGGACGAGGGCGGCAAGCTCTCCGGCGTGGTGTGGAAGAACAGCGTGACACGGCTCGGGCTGAAGCCGGAGAACGGCCTCGAGGTGATCGCCACCGGGCGGATCTCCTCGTACGGCGAGCGGTCGTCGTACCAGCTGATCGTCGAGCGCATGGAGTATGCCGGCGAAGGCGCGCTGCTCGCCCGGATCGAGCGGCTGCGGCTGGCGCTCGCGGCGGAGGGGCTGTTCGATGCCGCGCGCAAACGTCCGCTGCCGCATCTGCCGGCGCTGATCGGCATCGTCACCTCGGGCCAGGGCGCGGTGCTGCACGACATCCGCACCACCATCGCCAGGCGCTTCCCGCGCAGCCTGCTGCTTTGGCCTGTGCCGGTGCAGGGCGAGGGTGCGGCCGAGCGCATCGCCAAGGCGATCCAGGGCTTCCACCGGCGCACCGGGCCCGGCACCGGGGTTCCGCGTCCGGACGTACTGATCGTCGCGCGAGGCGGCGGCAGCCTCGAGGACCTGATGGCGTTCAGCGACGAGCTGGTGCTGCGGGCCGTCGCCGAGTGCCCGATCCCGGTGATCTCCGCCGTCGGCCACGAGACCGACACCACGCTGATCGACTTCGTGTCGGACCGGCGGGCACCCACCCCCACCGCCGCCGCCGAGATGGTGATCCCGGCCCGCGCCGACCTGGTGGCCGACCTTGCGCACCGGACGGCGCGGCTGGAGAGCGGCATCGGGCACCTGATCCGCGGGCTGCGCTTGCGTCACGATCGGGCAGCTGGGCTGCTGCCGGATCTGCCGACGCTGCTCGGCCATGTGCGCCAGCGCCTGGATGACCGGCTGCACCGGCTCGAACTGGCGTTGCCCAACCTGCTGCAGGCGCGGCGGGCGGCATTCGTGGCTCGCGGCGGGCTGCCGGACCTGCCAGGTCAGCTCGCGGTCCGGCGACGCGACATCCGCGAACTCGGTCATCGGCTGACCCTGGGCCTGCCCGCACTGGTGGCGGCGCGGCGGACGGCGCTGGTGGCGGCGGAGCGGCACATGCCCTCGCCGCACGGGCTGATCGGGATCCACCGTGGCAGGGTGGCGGTGCTGGCGAGCGGCCTGCAGGCGGGGTCGCGCCAGGCGCTGCGGGATACCAGCGCCGCGTTGCAACGCCGGCCGCTCGGGGTGGCGCCGCTCTCGGCGATGCTGCGCGAGCGGCGGGCGGTACTCGCGGGACTATCCGCGCGCCTGGACTCGATCTCGCCGATGGCGGTGCTGGCGCGCGGCTACGTGCTGGTGCGCAACGCCGAGGGCCATGCGGTCACCGAGGCGGCGGCGCTGCGTCCGGGCATGCGGCTGGGTCTGACCTTCGCGGATGGCGAGCGCCAAGTCCGGGTCGAGCGTGACGCCGGCAGCCAGAGGGCGCTCGACCTGTGAGCGGCTATTTGTAGGTCACGCCGTCATAGATCACGAAGCCGACCGGGGCGTGGGTGAAATGCAGCACCGGCAGGCCCGGATCGTTGGTGCCTGCGGTCGCCTGGTCGGCGGGGATGAACATGCCCTGCAACACGACCGGAGTACCGACCTCGAACGGGATGTCCTCGCCGATGCCGCCGTCGGTGATGCGGATCGCCACGAACACGTCGCCGGAGTAGCTGAACCCGTCACCGTTCAGGCTGGTCAGGCCGTCGATCCAGAGCTGCTGGTGCTCGGCATGCTCGATGATGACACGGGCGCCGAAGAGCTGGGCGACGGTGGCGGAGACGTGGCGCAGCGTCCCGCGGCCGCTGGCGTCCGGGTTCCGAAGCCGCAGCTCCGGCATGGTATCGGTCACAGGGATCCCCTTCGATCATCGTGGTCACCTGAGGCAACGCACCGCCCGTCACCACGTTCGTCGATCAGCCGAGGATGAATGATGGCCGCCCAGACCCGCCGCACGCGCCGCCTACGAGCCTATGCAACACCCGCCGCGGCCCTGGCCTTGATGCTCCTGGCTGCGGGTTGCGAGGACACATCGGTGACGGTGCCAGCCGCGACACCCGCACCAGCAGCAGGTCCCGCGCCCGTTGCCGCTGCCGCGCCGCAGACCGGTGGCATCGTGCTGCATCCGCAAACTGGCGAGGCCGTCGACAATCCTGCCGGCGCGGTGGCGTTGACCAACGACCCGTCCGCGCCTGCCGATACGCCGCTTTGCGGGGTTGCGGCCCGCGAGACCAATGCGATCGGCCAGGCGGTGCTCAGCCGGCAATACGCCTCGGCCGGGATCTGCAGCAGCTTCGCCTGCTACGACCCTGCGACGGCGACCTATATCGGCAGCGACGGCTATCGCCATGTGTGCCGGTAGTCTCCGGAGCGGCCGCCGGTCGATTGCCGGGTGGCGATCGGTTGCCCACATGATCACCTGTCCGAGTGTTCGACGATCCAGTGGAGCCCGCCCATGACCAGCTTCTCCAACGCTCGTGGCTCTTCCCGGTATGCCGGCGCAAGGTCCGCAGGCGAGATGGCCGACCGTGCAAGGCGGCTGGCCCGGATCAGGAGGCTGGCCTGGGTATTGGATGCAGCCCTCCGGGTCCCGGGCACGAAGTTCCGCTTCGGCCTGAACAGCGTGGTCGGGCTGACACCGGCCCTGGGTGACGCCGCGATGACGGCGATCTCGATGTATATCGTGTACGAGGCCTATCAGCTCGGCCTGCCGAAGCAGCAGCTTGCGCGGATGATCGGCAACGTGGCGATGGAAGCCGCGGCCGGCTCGGTGCCGGTGCTGGGGACGCTGTTCGACACCGCATTCAAGGCGAACCTGCGCAACATCGCGCTGATCGACGCACATATCGCGACGGGTGCGCGGTCATGAAGCGTGCGCTCCTGCTGGTGGCGGCTCTTGCGGTGCCAGCCCTCGCCCAGGCGCAGACCGGCCCGTCCGGAACCGGTTCGGGCACTGCGAGCATGACCGCGCCGCGCAACCCGGACGGCCGGAGCAGCGGCACGATGCCGCGCGATCGCGGCCGGATGGACAACACCGTCGACCGCATCGACAGCAAGCTCCTGAACGAGGAGAAGGACCGCCCGACGATCCCGGGCCAGACACCGTCGCCCTCGCAGACCATGCCCGGCGGCACCGCAGCCTCGTCGCCAGCAGGCGCCGCATCGCCGCACTGATCTGGCCATGGAGCGACTGAAACGGCTTCTCGGCACCGCCGCATTCGATTTCGGCGGTGTCATCGTGTTCTACGCGTTGCTGGCCACGCTGGGCCTGCGCGCGGCGATTGCAGGCACCCTGGTGTTCGTGCCGATCGACGCGTTCCGTCGCCACAAGCTGGGGATCGGCTTTCCGCGGCTCTATATCCTGACGACCGCGATGGTGCTGGTGTTCGGCTCCATCGACGTGTTCTCGAAGCAGCCCTTCATGCTGAAATACGAGGGCTGCGTCACCGAGACCATCGTCGGCATCGCCTTCGCGATCGGCTCACGCGGACGTTCGATCATCGAGGAATTGGTGCTGCAGCAGCAGCCCGACCTGAGCTTCCCGCATCTCCGCCGCTTCTTCCAGCTGATCACCCGGACCTGGGCGATCTACTACCTGGTCATGGCGTGCTTCTTCCTGTGGGTAAGCCAGCACTTCACGCTGGTGCACGCGGTCGGCATCAGGCAGGTCAGCAGCCTGGTCGGGGCGGGTGCAATGGCGCTGTTCAGCTTCAGCGGGCGGTTCGCGTTCCGCACCTACCAGATCTTGGGGCTGCTGCCGAAAGACCCCGGCGCGACGGCGGATGCAGCATCTTCAGCCGCGCCGCCGTCGGCATGAGCGATCAGGCCACGCTGTCGCGGCGGTCGCGGATCTTCACGTAGGCCAGCGCCGCATGCTCGCCGCAATACGGCTTGCCGGCGATCGGCTCTCCGCCGCAGAAGCTGAAGCTCTTGGTTCCGGGGTCGCCGAGCGGCCAGCAGCAGGTCATGCCGCGGCGTGTGCGGTTCGGCGCAACGGTCCGCACCGGGGCCGGAGCCTCGGCCTCATGCCCGGACTGCTCGTGGCCCACGGACTGATCGTGACGCAACGTTTGGGGCACCGGCGCACGCAGCATCTCGACGATGTCGGGCGAGCGCGCCGAGGCGGGCGCGACCGGGCGCAGCACGCGGACGTTCGAGGTGGTGTCCGACGTCGCGGCGGGCGAGTCCGGCGTGCGTGCCGGCCCAGGTGCAGCCGTTGCCCGGAGCACTGGAAGCGCCGAACGCGGCGCAGGTGCCATGGCATCGAGGGTCTTGCGGATCGGCGACGGGCGCGGCGGCAGGGTCAGGCGGTGCGCCTTGCCGACCACGGCGTTCTTGGTGATCTGCATGCGGCGGCCGATCTCGGCAGTCGAGTGGCCTTCCTGCCAAAGGTCGCGCAGACGGGAGATCGACTCGTCGGTCCAATCCATCGTTGTGCTCCTCCGTTCCAACAAGACCGGAGGTTAGACCATATGCAGGGGTGGCTCAACCGAATGACCACATAATGTTGTGGACAAGTCGGTGTGCAACCTGGACCGGACAGGTTGAATCAGGTGCGTAACATCCGGATCCGGCGGCCATCGACACCGAGTGAGATTCGTCCCTCCTTGAGAGACAAAGCGTCCGCGCCGAACAACTCGCGACGCCAGCCGGACAGCGCCGGGATCTCGGGTTCCGACTCGGTGGCCAGCCGATCGATGTCCTCCGACGAGGCCAGCAGCCGCGGCGCCACGTCATGCTGCTCGCACTTGGCCGCCAGCAGCACCTTCAGCAGCGACACCAGGGCCGGCGACGGACGCGGGCCGTCCTTGCGTGGTGCCGCGGGCAGGCTGTCCTCGGGCAACGCCTGGGCGCCGGCGATCGCCTCGAGTAGTCCGGAGCCGCTTTTTCCCTCGGCAAACCCACGGCTCACTCCGCGCATCCCGCTGAGCGCCTCGGCGGTGGTGGGTGCCGTGGCGGCGATCTCGAGCAGGCTCTCGTCCTTGAGCAGGCGCTGGCGGGGCACATCGACGCGCTGCGCCTCACGTTCCCGCCAGGCGGCGACCGCGCGCAGCACGCCCAGCATGCGGCGGTTGCCGGTGCGCGGCCGCAGTCGTTCCCACAGCGTGTCGGGGTTGGGGCGGAAGGTCGCGGGATCGGAGAGGCAGGCCATCTCCTCGCCAACCCACTCGTCGCGGCCGTCACGCTGCAACCGCTCGAGCAGCTTCACATAGACGTCGCGCAGGTGGGTCACGTCGGCGGCGGCGTAGGCGATCTGCGCCGGGGAAAGCGGCCGCCGGCTCCAGTCGCTGAAGCGGTGCGCCTTGTCGATCTGGCCACCGGTCAGCGCCGAGACCAGGCTGTCATAACCGACCTGGTCGCCGAACCCGGCCACCATTGCCGCCACCTGGGTGTCGAACAAAGCCTGCGGCAGCCGGCCGAACTTGTAGAGAAAGATCTCCAGGTCCTGGCGGGCGGCATGGAACACCTTGGTCACCGCGGGATCGTCGAGCAGCGGGGCGAGCAGCTGCAGGTCCAGCCCCTCCGCCTCGGCGTCGATGATCGCGACCTCGTTCTCGCCGGCGAGCTGCACGACGCAGAGCTCCGGCCAGTAGGTGCGCTCGCGCACGAACTCGGTGTCGATGGTGACGAAGCGCTCGGTGCGGAGGCGCTCGACGACGGCGGCGAGAGCGTCGCTCGTGGTGATCAGGATGGGGTCCGGAAACCGGGCCCGGGCAGGACGTGACATCGCTCATGCTCTACACGCGCCGACCCTTGCGGGGAAGCGGCTTGGCTTCATGCGGGGATGCGGATAGTGAGCGCTCACTCCCGCCGCAGGACCTTCGCCATGCATGCCTATCGCACCCACACTTGCGCCGCGTTGCGTGCCGCCGATGCCGGCCAGACGGTCCGGCTCTCGGGCTGGGTGCACAGCAAGCGCGACCATGGCGGGCTGCTGTTCATCGACCTGCGCGACCATCACGGCATCACCCAGATCGTGATCCCGGCCGGGTCCGAGCTGCTGGCGACGGCGGAGCGGGTGCGGGTCGAGAGCGTGCTGACGATCACCGGCGAGGTGGTGCTGCGGGAAGGCGCCACGGTGAACCCGAAGCTGCCGACCGGCGAGATCGAGATCCGGGCCGCCGCCCTCGAGGTGCAGTCGGCGGCCGCGGTGCTGCCGCTGCAGGTGGCGGGCCACGAGCATTACGGCGACGAGCTGCGGCTGCGGTATCGCTATCTCGACCTGCGCCGCGACCGCGTCCACCGCAACATGATGCTGCGCGCGGGCGTGATCGCCAGCCTGCGCCGGCGGATGATCGACCAGGGCTTCACCGAGTTCCAGACGCCGATCCTGACCGCCTCCTCGCCCGAGGGCGCGCGCGACTTCCTGGTGCCGGCGCGGCTGCATCCGGGCAAGTTCTACGCGCTGCCGCAGGCGCCGCAGCAATTCAAGCAGCTGCTGATGGTGGCGGGCTTCGATCGCTACTTCCAGATCGCGCCCTGCTTCCGCGACGAGGCGGCGCGTGCGGACCGCTCCCCCGGCGAGTTCTACCAGCTCGATTTCGAGATGAGCTTCGTCACCCAGGAGGACGTGTTCGCGACCCTCGAGCCGGTGATGGCCGGGGTGTTCGAGGAGTTCGGGCAAGGCCGTACGGTGGACGCGCTGCCGTTCCGGCGCATCGCGTACGACACCGCGCTGGCCGAGTTCGGCTCCGACAAGCCGGACCTGCGCAACCCGCTGCGCATCAGCGACGTGACGGACGCCTTTGCTGGCTCCGGGTTCGGGCTGTTCGCCAAGATCGCCGCCGCCGGTGGCCAGGTGCGCGCGATCCCCGCACCGGGTGCCGGTGGCCGGCCGCGCTCGTTCTACGACAAGCTGAACGAGTGGGCGCGCGCCGAGGGTGCCGGCGGGCTCGGCTACATCACGTTCGACGCCGACGGCGCCAAGGGCCCGATCGCCAAGAACCTGGAGCCGGAGCGCTGCGAGGCGATCCGCGTGGCGTGCGGCCTGGGCGCCGGCGATGCGGTGTTCTTTGCCGCCGGGCCGCGCGACGGGCTGAAGGGCATGGAGACGGTGAAGTTCTCCGGGGCGGTCCGCACCCGCATCGCCACCGAGCTCTCGCTGATCGAGGCCGACGCGTTCCGGTTCTGCTGGGTGGTCGATTTTCCGATGTACGAGCTGAACGAGGAGACCGGGCTGGTCGATTTCAGCCACAACCCGTTCTCGATGCCGCAGGGCGGGCTGGAGGCGCTGAACGGCCAGGACCCGCTGACCATCAAGGCGTTCCAGTACGACATCGTCTGCAACGGCATCGAGCTGTCGTCCGGCGCGATCCGCAACCACCGGCCGGAGGTGATGATCCGCGCCTTCGAGATCGCCGGCTACCCGGAGAGCGAGGTCGAGGCCCGCTTCGGCGGCATGCTGAACGCGTTCCGCTACGGCGCACCCCCGCACGGTGGCTCGGCGCCGGGCGTGGACCGGATCGTGATGCTGCTGGCGGACGAGCCGAACATCCGCGAGGTGATCCTGTTCCCGCTCAACCAGCAGGGCGAGGACCCGATGATGGGGGCACCGGCGGAGGTGTCCGACATCCGCATGAAGGAGCTGTCGCTGCGGACGGTGCTGCCGCCGGCCAAGCCGGTGCCGGGTGCGACGTCGCCGGTGGTGCCGGAAACGCCGCCGGGCTGAGGCGCACTGCGGCTGGTGTCGCCGGGCCGCGGTGCTACGTTGACGTCGAACTCGCGCCGGAGCTTCAGCCGCATGTCCACACCGACCCTCCGCGGGCCGACCATCCGGAACATTGCGGTCGTCGGGCTGCTGGCAACGAGCCTCGGCGGCACTGTCGCGCTGGCAGCACCCGCACCGGTCCCGGGTCACAGGGCGGCCTTCACCCCCGCGGCGATACCGCCGGCCGGCGCGTCGGATCCGGTCCCGCTCGCCGCGCATCGGGCGCTGTACGACCTGAGCCTCGCCTCCACGCATGGCGGCAGCACGGTCGCCGCGTCCGGCAGCATGAGCTTCCAGGTGACCGACGCCTGCACCGGCTGGGCCACCCAGCAGCAGCTGAAGCTGCAGCTGGTCACGCGCGAGGGGCAGTCCACCGACATGGTCTCCGACTACGCGACGCTGGAGAGCAAGGACGGCCGCCACCTGACCTTCGACATGCAGGAGCGCGACAACGGCAGCGTGACGCAGCAGGTTCGCGGCGAGGCCGGCATCGATGCGGCGGGGAACGGCGTGATCCATTTCACCCTGCCCGCCGTGTCCACGATGGCGCTGCCCCGCGGCACGCTGTTCCCGATGGCGCACACGGAAGCGATCATCCGCGCCGCACAGGCCGGCCGAAAGAGCATCGACCCGGTGCTGTTCGACGGCACCAGCGCCGATGGCCCGACCGACAGCTACGTGACGATCCTCGGATGGGACGCGGCACCGTCAAGCTCGCCGTATGCGGTGCTGGCGGGGGAGTCCTCGGGGCGGGTGCATGTCGCGTTCTTTGCCCGCAAGCCCGGCGCCATCTCGCCCGACTACGAGATCGGCATGCGCTACTTCGCCAACGGCGTGTCGGACACGCTCGACATGGATTTCGGCGACTTCACCATGCGCGGCAGCCTGACCAGCTTCACCCCGATGACCGCGCCGCATCGGTGCTGAGCGGGCGTTCCGCATGAGCCAGACGACAGCCAAGGCTGCTCCCCCGGAACTCGGCCACCTCGCCCACAGCCTGCGTCCGCGCCACGTCACGATGATCTCCATCGGCGGGGTGATCGGGGCAGGGCTGTTCGTGGGCAGCTCGGCCGCGATCGCCGGCTCCGGACCGGGGGTGCTGCTCAGCTACATCCTGGCCGGCACGGTGGCGCTGCTGGTGATGCGCATGCTGGGCGAGATGGCGATCGCCGCACCGGCCGCCGGCTCGTTCATCGGCCATATCCGGCGCGGCCTCGGCGGTCGCGCGGCGTTCGTCGCCGGCTGGATCTACTGGCTGTTCTGGGCGATCGTCGTGGCGGCCGAGGCGATCGGCGGCTCGGCGATCCTGTCGCCCTGGATCCCGCTGCCGCGCACCGTGCTCGCCCTGCTGCTGGTGCTGTCGATGACCGCCACCAACCTGGTGTCGGTGAAGAGCTACGGCGAGTTCGAGTTCTGGTTCTCCAGCCTGAAGATCCTCGCCATCGTGGGCTTCTGCGCGCTCTGCATCGCTGCACTGGCGGGGGTGTTCGGCAGCGGCCGGGCCAGCTTCGGTCACCTGTATGCCGATGGCGGCTTCCTGCCGCACGGCATCGGCGCGGTGCTGGCGATCGTGCCGACCATCGTGTTCCAGTACACCGGCAGCGAGATCGCGACCGTCGCCGCGGCGGAGTCCGCCGATCCCGGCCGCAACGTGGCGCACGCCACCCGCACCGTCGCACTCCGGGTGCTGCTGTTCTATGTCGGCTCGATCCTGCTGATCCTGTGCGTGGTGCCGTGGACCCAGGTGGTGCCCGGGCACTCGCCGTTCGTGGCCGCGATGGACCGGCTGGGCATCCCGGGTGCGGCGACCACCATGTCGATCATCGTGCTGGTCGCGGTGCTGTCCTGCCTGAACTCCGCCCTCTACGTCACCTCGCGGGTGCTGTTCGAGATGGCGGCGCACGGCGACGCGCCGCGCTGGCTGGTCCGGACAGGTGCCGCCGGGGTGCCGCGCAGGGCGATCGCGGCCGGCAGCCTGGTGGGCGTGGTGGTGGCGATCGTGTCGACCATCTCGCCGGACCGGGTATTCGCGTTCCTGCTGAACGCGTCCGGCGCGCTGATCCTGTTCGCCTACCTGCTGATCGCGCTGGCCCAGATCCGCCTGCGTAATCGGATGCAGCGCGACGGCAGCCGTCCGGTGTTCGCGATGTGGCTGTTCCCGGGGCTGTCCTGGGCGACCATCGGCGTCATTCTTGCAGTGCTGGTGGCGATGGCGTTCACCGCGACCACCCGGCCGCAGATCGTGCTCGGCAGCCTGACCGTGCTCGCCACCCTCGCCTGCTACGAGTTCCGCCAACGGAGAACCGCCCGATGACCGACACCCCCGCGCATGACTGGCTGCTGCCCCGCCTGGAGCAGCTGCTGACCGAGGCCGCGCAGGCCGGGATCGAACGCACCGTCGCGATCGCGGTGCTGACCGACCTGATCACCGGCGAAGGCTTCAACCCGACCCATATCGCCACCGACATCGACGCCTGACCGGCCCCCTCGCGATGAAGCGGTTCCTCAACAGCCGAGAGACGCTGGTCGACCAGGCGATCGACGGCTTCCTCGCCTCCTCCGCAGGCAGCGGCCTGGCCCGTCTGGATAGCGGCCCTGGCGCCCGTGTCGTGCTCCGCGCCGATGCCGATATCCGCGCCAATCCGGGGCGTGCCGAGGTGGCGATCGTGTCGGGCGGCGGTTCCGGTCATGAGCCGGCCCATGCCGGCTTCGTCGGGCCGGGGATGTTGAGTGCGGCAGTGTGCGGCGACATCTTCGCCTCGCCGCCGGTGGATGCGGTGCTGTCGGCGATCCTGGCGGTGACCGGTTCGGCCGGTTGCCTGCTGGTGATCAAGAACTACACCGGTGACCGGCTCAATTTCGGCCTGGCGGCGGAGCGGGCGCGCGGGCTCGGGCTGGCCGTCGAGACCGTCATCGTCGGCGACGACATCGCGCTGCCCGGCCAGGCGAACCCGCGTGGGCTGGCCGGGACGCTGTTCGTGCACCGGATCGCCGGGCTGATGGCGGAGCAGGGCCGGCCGCTCGCCGAGATCGCCGAGGCCGCACGCGCGGTTGCCGCCGATACCGCCTCGATCGGCCTCTCGCTGTCGGACGTGGACGCCTATAGCGGCCGCAGCGAGGACAGCTCGCGGCTCGGTCCGGACCAGGTCGAGCTCGGCCTCGGCATCCACGGCGAGCCGGGTGCCGAGACGCTGGCGATGGCGGATGCCGATGCGCTGATGGCGCGTGCCAGCGATCGGCTGCAACGGGCGCTGCCGGACAAGACTTCCGGGCTGGCGCTGCTGCTGAACAACCTGGGCCGCGTGCCGCCGATCGAGATGAGCCTGCTGCTGGACGCGTTCCGGCGGACGCCGCTGGCGCAGCGGGTCGAGCTGGTGATCGGACCGGCGCCGCTGATGACGTCGCTCGACATGAACGGCTTCTCGCTGTCGGTGCTGACGCTGACGCACGATCGTCGCGAGGCCTTGACCACCCCCTGCCGGGTGGCGGCCTGGCCCGGCGCCTGCCCGCTCGCAGCACCGCGCACGGTGCCGGCGCCGACGCTGCCCGATGCCGTGCCGCCACGGGCTTCGGAGGATGCCGGCCGGCGGGCGCTGATCCTGCGCGGCGTGCGGCTGCTGCAGGAGTTCGAGGCGCCGATCAACGCGATCGATGCCCGCATCGGCGACGGCGATACCGGATCGACGTTCGCACAGGCTGGCCGGACGGTGGCGGCGGCGATCGACCGGCTGCCGCTCGCCGACGACGCGGCCCTGTTTGCCGCCTTCGGGCAGATCCTGTCGCAGAGTGCGGGCGGATCCAGCGGCGTGCTGCTGTCGATCCTGTTCACCGCGGCGGCGCAGGCGCAGCAGCGCGAGCCCGGCCCGGCCGCCGCGTTGCGCGCCGGGCTCGAGCGGATGAAGGCGCATGGCGGCGCGCAGGCCGGCGACCGCACCATGATCGACGCGCTGGAGCCGGCGCTCGATGCGTTGGCCGCGGGCGGGACCCCATCCCAGGCAGCCGGAGCGGCGCGTGCAGGGGCCGATGCCACGCGGAGCATGGCCGCCGGCGCCGGTCGTGCGCGCTACGTGCCGGGGGACGCCCTCCGCGATGTGCCGGACCCGGGCGCCGAGGCGATCGCGCGGCTGTTCGAGGGGCTCGCGTAGCCGCACTGCCCGGCGGCGCGAACGACCCGGGACGCGTTTCCCGGGTCCCGCGGCACGGAGCGTCCGCTTCAGGCCGGGACCGCCTCAGCTCGTGAGGGATATCCGTAGCGTCCCGTCGCCGCGACGCGCACGTCGAGGAACGTTTCGGCTCCCGCCGCGGGCAGATCGAGCGCCGCGCTGCCATTGGTCCATCGGCAACCACCCTCGACTTCGTGCCATCCGGCCAGGGAGAGGTCGGCGGCCGGCGTGACGCTGTCATCGAGCCCGTTCCAGAGCACGAGTTTCTCGATGGCGACACCAAGGATGCGACGGTCATCGACAAACGGCCCGATCACCTCCGACGGGCTTGCCGATCGCGAGAGCAGCCGGACCGGGCGGCTCCCGCGCGGGATATGGAACATGTGGCGCTCCGCATTGTGCCAGCACGCAGCGAGCTCGAGACCGTTATCCAGCATCAGGCGCAGGTCGGGCTCGTCGGTGAGCGCGGTCTCGCCGGCCCGGATCGTGAAGCCCGCGGCGCGGGCGCGGTCTGCGAGACGGTTCCAGAGCGGCTCGACAAGGTCGCGGCTGACAGCCAGTGGCGCCGCCATCACGAGGTCGCCGCGAACGGTGACCGCAATCCCGTCGTCGGTGAACAGGTCGCGATTTCCGCTGTCGAGGTAGCTTTCGGTCGTCAGGCCCTCGGACAACAGGATCCCATGATCCTCGAGCTCGATATGGAAAACCTCGTAGGTGCGGACACTGCGATCGATCAGGATGCTGCCGCCATTCACCAGCATGCGAACCGGCGTCAGTCCGACATCGGTGAGGACGCAATGCTCCGGGGTGATGAGCAGGTCACGATGCGGAACATTCGAGGCGATCGCATCGCGGCGGATGCGGATCGGAAACGCCCGGTCGCTCCCGTTGTACTCGGCTGCGTTGAACCGGCGTCCTCCCATCCAGATGACCGGTTGCGGAACCAGCAGGCCGTCTTCGAGCACGCTGACCATATCGCCGGCGCGGAGATCCTCGACAGCGAGTTCGCCGGCCGGAGTGGCGATCATCGTGCCGCGCAGGAAGCATGCAGCCAGGTTGTCGAAAACCAGGGTGCTTCCGGATGCGAGGGTGAATGTGGGAGCCGGCGCGGCAGGATCGCCACCGGTAATCGTCCAGTGCCCGCCGGCATCGACGGCGATGTTCGTGAAGTTCTGAAAGTTGTCGGCGAAATCTGCAAGGGTTCCTATACCGGAGCCGAGTTCGAGTGTGTTCGTGCCGGCGCCCGCGCTGCCATGGACGATGCCGACGAGCTTCGACGATGCCTCCAGGATCAACGTGTTCCCGGCGGCGGTGGTCGCGGCATCGCCGAACGAGATCGCTATGCCCACGGCCCCGGTCGCCGTGTGGCCCTCGACGGTGCCGCTTATCTCGATCGTGCTGCCGGCTCCGACATCGATGCCATCCGCGGTCGATCCGAAGATAGTTCCTGCATCATGCACGATCGCCGCCGCACCCATGGTGAGGCCCGTGGCGCCTTCGATCAGGGCGCCGCTCATGTTGGTGACGGTGCTGCTGGCACCTGTACTGACGCCATCCAGATTACCGGTGATCGAGCCGTCATTGAAGACCGAGGAAAATGCCCCTTCGTCCACACCCGAGGTCGCGCCTGCCGCGGACCCCGAGGCGGCATTGTCGAAGATCCCGTCTGCCCCGAGCTGGACGCCGGCGGCGAGGCTGCCGCTGACCGCGCCGAAGTTCATCACCGTGGTATCGGCGCCGCTCAAGAGGCCGATGAGATGACCCTGGATGGAGCTACCGGCCCCTGTCGTGATGTCGGTCAAAAGCCCGCCTGCGGTGCCTGCGCCGACATCGACCCCATCGGTCGTGAGGCCGATGATGGTCCCGTTGTTCGTCACATCGGAATTGGCGCCGACGGTCGCGCCGACCGTGCCGCCCGCAATCATGCCGGTCGCCGAGTTGATCAGCGTGCCGTCCGCACCCAGGGTGACGGCCGCTGCACCGGCGGCGATGGTGCCCTCGTTCGTGACGGTGTCGCCAGCCGCAGCGGTGACTGCACCGCGCGTCGTGCCTTCCGGATTGTCGATCGTCGCCATGATGTAACCTCGACCTGGACGTGAAAAGACCTGGAGGACCGTTTCCTCCGGTGCAGCCGAGTTCCAGGTGGTCACGGACGTAACGGTATCACAACGTATTTCGGAATTTACGGTCTCGGCTGCGTTGTTCTTGCAAGGCCATGACGGATATTTTTGATCCTGCGCAGCAAATCGCGATTATTGTTACGTTAGCGCATTTATATAAGAGACTCCTCTTCTTCCAGGCTTGCTGGATGTGGGACATGTTTCATCGTCGAAAATGCCGGCGGAACTTGCAGCCTGGATGGGCCGGCGGACCCGAGGACCGCAGCAACGACATCGTCAGCTCGTCGCCGACCGCGGCTCCATTTTGCGGGATCCACAACCCGGTCTCCGGGTGGCGCTCGATAGGCGCATCCGCGGCGTCACACGGCGCCGGTGGCTTAGCCCGAGATCGGTCAGCAGCCGGCAGGCGCGATGCAGGAGGGTTCCGCGCGATCGCCCGGACCTCGACCGACAGCCCCGGCGGATTCGCCCGCGGGCCTTGCGCGTCGGGTGGCGGGAACGTTGCACGCCCCGTCACCCAGGCCCGCCCGTGGTCGCACCGTTGAAGCCGTCAGCGGCTCAGCGGACGGGCATCACCGTGGCGGCGGCACCAGGGGCGGATGCAGGGCGCGGCGGAGGGCGGCGCGGGAGCGGTTGCGCGCGACCATGGCGTTGCGGGCGGCGGGGACCAGGTCGAAGCCGTGATAGGCGCCCGGGAACACGTGCAGTTCGGTCGGCACGCCACCGCGGATCAGCCGGCGCGCGTAGTCGAGGTTCTCGTCGATGAACAGATCCAGCGCACCGACGGACATGAACGCGGGCGGCAGGCCGGCAAGGTCATCGGCCCGCGCGGCGGCGGCGTAGGGCGAGGTGGTCGGCAGGCCGGGCTCGTGTCCGAGCAGGGCCTCCCAGCCGAAGCGGTTCTTCTCCGGCGTCCAGAGGAACTGGCCGGCGAACGGGTGCGGGTCCGTAGCGGCGGCGGTGCGGTCGTCGAGCATCGGATAGATCAGGTGCTGGAACACCAGCTTCACCTCGCCACGGTCACGCGCCAGGAGGGCGAGACACGCCGCCAGCCCGCCACCGGCACTCTCGCCGCCGACGGCGATGCGGGCGGGATCGACCCGGAGCGACGACGCCTGGTCATGCAGCCATTTCAGCGCCGCATAGGCATCCTCGACCGGCCCCGGATGCCGGGTTTCCGGTGCCAGCCGATACTCCACCGAGGCGATCACGCAGCCGAGCTCGGCCGCCAGCGCCGCGTTGGTCGCGTCGTGGTTGCTCGCGGCACCGAGCACGTAGCCGCCGCCATGAAGATGCAGCAGCGCCGGGAACACGGCATCCTCGGCGCCGCCCAGCGGCGTGAACACCCGCACCGGGATCGTCGCGGCGGCGGTCTCGACCTGGTGCACGACGCGTGTTGCCAGCGACGGATCGGCGCCCGGCAGCGCGCCGGCGTTCGCGGCCATGAGCTGCCTGACCTCGGGCAGGGTCTGCGCGGACAGTTCGACCTGCGGGAACAGGTCCAGGCCCGGCAGCAGTTCGGGGTCGATCAGGGACCGTGACGGCATGGCTCAGCTGCCGCTCGTCCGGTAGGTGCGCGGGGTCTCGCGCGGCCACAGCCAGGCGGCGCCACGCACGCCGGAGCTGTCCCCGTGGATGTTCGGCTTGATCGGCGTGGTGCATTGCGGGCTGATCACATGGCGCTGCAGCAGCGGCGGCACCTTGCTGTACAGGTGCTTCATGTTCGACAGGCCGCCACCGAGCACGATGACGTGCGGGTCGAGGATGTCGATGATCTGGGCCAGGCCGCGGGCCAGGCGTTCGGCGTGTCGGTCCAGAGCGGCGATCGCCTTCTGGTCGCCGGCCTCGGCGCGGGCCGGAATGCCGCTTGCGTCCTCGCGGCCGGGTCCGTCGCAATCCATCGCCAGCGCCGATCCGCACAGATAGCGCTCGACGCAGCCGGTATTGCCGCAAAAACAGCTCGGCCCCGGGACCTCGTCCGGTTGCGGCCAGGGCAGCGGGGTGTGGCCCCACTCGCCGGCGATGCTGTGCCGCCCGACCAGCACCCGCTCGTTCACCACGATGCCGCCGCCGACACCGGTGCCCAGGATCACGCCGAACACGATGGAGTGGCCGGCCCCTGCCCCGTCGACCGCCTCGGACAGGGCGAAACAGTTGGCGTCGTTCTCGACACGCACCTCGCGGCCGAGCGCCAGGCTCAGGTCGCGGGCGAAGGGCATGCCGTTGAGCCAGGTCGAGTTGGCGTTCTTGACCAGGCCGGTATCGGGACTGACGGCGCCGGGGATGCCGACGCCGACGGTGGCGCTGCCTGACAGCTCGAGCTCCACGCCCTCGACCAGCTCGCGTATGGCGCGGACGGCACCCTCGTACTCGCGCGGATTGGGCACGCGCCTGCGCAAGGTCTCCTGGCCGTCATTGGCGATCGCGGCGATCTCGATCTTGGTGCCACCGAAATCGATCCCGACCCGAAAATCCGCCATGTCCGCCTCGCACCCCCGCGTGATGGCAGTATGATGACGCGATGGACGACACTCAGCAATCAAGCGGGCCACAATCAAGCGGGCCACAATCGACCGGGCCCGCCGCCCTGACGCCAGTCGCCCAGCCGGAGCTGACGCCAGTCGCCCGGCCGGAGCTGCTGCTCGACGTGAAGGGCCTCAGCTGTCCGCTTCCGGTGCTGCGCGCCAGCCGGATGCTGCGAGGCATGCGGGACGGCGAGCGCCTCCGGGTGCTGGCAACCGACAGGGCAGCGGTGCAGGATTTTCGCAGCTTCTGCCGCGAGACCGGCCATGCGCTGGTGGCATTCGGCGAGGAGGCGGGGGTGCTCAGCTTCGTGATCCGCAGGCGTCCGGAACCGGCCGGCTGACGCCGCGCGAGGCTTCCGCCGGCCGAACCTTTCGCCTGAGCGATCTTGGCGCTAAGCGGTGCTGCGGCGATCATGGCCTGCACCCAACCATCCGGAGCCCGCATGTCTGACACTTTGTCGTCGCTCTCCTTCGAGGAGGCACTGGGCGAGCTGGAAAAGATCGTGCGCGGGCTCGAGGGCGGCCAGCAGAAGCTGGAGGACGCGATCGCCAGCTACGAGCGGGGGGCCGCACTGCGCCGGCATTGCGAAACCAAACTCGGCGAGGCGGAGGCCAGGGTGCAGGCGATCGTCGAGCGGGCCGATGGCAGCCTTGCTCTGCAGAAGCTGGATTGAGGCCGATGACCGAAATCACCGCCTCGGGCATCCCGTCCGGGCATGCGTCTGCCGATGCCACTCCGGCCTCGGGGCCCTCTGCGGCGGGGACGCCCACGCCGGCCGGCGAAACCTCGAGCGGGATCCCCTCCGGTCCGGCAGACGCGCCGCATGTGCATGCGCCGGTCGACGTTCCCGGGAACGGTCGGGCCGGACGCGACGCCGCCGCCGCCCGACCGTCGTTGCAGGCGTCGCTAACGGCCCGTGCGGCGGACATCGAGCGGGCGATCGACACGCTGATGCCGCCGGTCGATGGCGCCGAGGCCAGGCTGGTCGAGGCGATGCGCTATGCCACCCTCGGCGGCGGCAAGCGGCTGCGCGGCTTCCTGGTGATGGAGGTGGCCGGGCTGTTCGGCGCGGACATGCAGGCGGCCGCCCGCGTCGGCGCCTCGGTCGAGATGCTGCACGCCTACTCGCTGGTGCATGACGACCTGCCGGCGATGGATGACGACGATCTCAGGCGCGGCCAGCCCTCGACGCATATCCGCTTCGGCGAGGCGACCGCGATCCTGGCCGGCGATGCGCTGCAGACGCTGGCTTTCGGGGTGATCGCCGACCGCGCGATCCACGCCTCTGCGGACGTCCGGATCGCACTGGTGACGGCGCTGGCCCATGCCTCCGGGGCCGATGGCATGGTCGGTGGGCAGATGATCGACATGGAGGGCGAGGGCCGTGCCTTCACCCTGACCGAGACGCGACGCATGCACGCCCTCAAGACCGGCCGGCTGATCGCCTACAGCGCAGAGGCCGGAGCGATCCTCGGCCAGGCGCCGGACGAGATCCGCGACCGGATCGCAGCGTACGGGCGCGATCTGGGTGCCGCCTTCCAGGTTGCCGACGACGTGCTGGACGCGACTGCCAGCGCGGAAGAGCTCGGCAAGACCGCGGGCAAGGATGCCGAGGCCGGGAAGTCCACCTTCGTGGCACTGCTCGGCATCGAGGGCGCGCGTGCCGAGGCGGACCGGCTGGCCCAGTCGGCCACGGAGGCACTGGCCGGGTTCGGGCCCGAGGCGGACGGGCTCAGGGCGCTGGCCCGCTACGTCGTCGATCGCCGCAACTGAAGCAACGGCGGACTGCGGGCTCTCGCAGCGCATGAAGAAGCGTGCGGATCAGCTGCTGGTCGAGCGCGGCCTGGTCGAGAGCCGGACGCGGGCGCAGGCGCTGATCCTGGCCGGCCTGGTCTTCATCGGCGAAAAGCGCGTGGCCAAGGCCGGCGATGCACTGCCCGAGGATGCGTCCTTGACGGTGCGCGGCCAGGACCATCCGTGGGTGTCGCGCGGCGGGCTGAAGCTCGACCACGCGCTGGCCCATTTCGGCCTGTCGGCATCCGATCGGATCTGCCTCGATGTCGGTGCCTCGACCGGCGGGTTCACCGACGTGCTGCTGAGCCACGGTGCCGCGCGCGTGCATGCGGTCGATGTCGGGCACGGCCAGCTGGCCTGGAAGCTGCGCAGCGATCCGCGCGTGGTGGTGCATGAGAAGCTCAATGCACGCGGGCTTACGGCGGAAATCATATCCGATCGGATCGAGGTTCTGGTGTGCGACGCGAGCTTCATCGGGCTGCGCACGGTGCTGCCGGCCGGGCTGGAGCTCTGTGTGCCGGGCGCATGGGCGGTGGCGCTGATCAAGCCGCAGTTCGAGGCAGGACGCGCGGCGGTCGGTGCAAAGGGCGTGGTGCGCGATCCGCAGGTTCACGACGAGGTCTGCGCGGTGATCCGCTCGTGGTGGTCGGGGCTGCCGGGCTGGACGGTGCAGGGGATCGAGCCCAGCCCGATCACCGGGCCGGAGGGTAACCGGGAGTTCCTGATCGCGGCGTCGCGGGCCTGACTGTCAGCGGACCTCCTGGCACTCCTGCGGCGCAGGCAGGTCGTGCCGTGAGACATCGGCGAGCAGCTGCCACACCCGGGCGGGCTCCATCGGTACGTCGAGGTCGTTCAGCAGGTGGTCGAGTTCGTCGAGCTTGGCGTTGTATTCCAGGTCATCCATGATGCAGGCCCTTCCGCGTCGACGATGATGAGCGCCATGAACGTGGCACGTATGTGACAGCTGGATGCGAATAATCGTTACCGGCGTCCTGTTCCCTACAAGTTGATCGCATTGCGGCTTTTGCTTGTCTCACAAGCCGATCCGGCCCATCTGCGGGGTCAGGCACCCCAGCCGACATGATCGAGCGCTTCCAGACATGAACTTCGTGGCACCCACCATCACGCGCGTCTCGCATGACGCGCACGACCTCTCCGAGTTCGAGCGCGACCGCATCCTCGCCAAGGCCGCGCTGTTCGCACCTCCGGCTGCGGTGCTGGCGGATGGCCGCCGGGAGATCGTCGGGCTGTCGCGCGACGAGCTGACCGCGGCGCTGGTCGAGGTCGGGGAGAAGCCGTTCCGCACCAAGCAGATATGGCACTGGGTCTATCACCAGGGGGTGACCGACTTTGCCCTGATGAGCTCGCTGTCGAAGCCGCTGCAGCAGAAGATGGCCGAGCTGTTCGTGATCGGGCGTCCCGAAGCAGCCGTCGTTCAGACCAGCAGCGACGACACCCGCAAGTTCCTGTTCCGCTTCCGCGATGGCCAGGAGGCGGAGACCGTCTATATCCCGGATCGCCGCGAGGACCGGGGGGCGGTGTGCATCTCGAGCCAGGTCGGCTGCACGCTGTCCTGCAAGTTCTGCCATACCGGGACGCAGAAGCTGGCGCGCAATTTGGGTGCGGCCGAGATCGTCGGCCAGTTCATGGGAGCCCGCGACAGCTACGGCGAGTGGCCGAGCCCGCAAGGCGAGACGCCGCGGCTGCTCTCCACCATCGTGCTGATGGGCATGGGCGAGCCGCTGTACAATTACGAAAACGTCGCCAAGGCGATGCGCATCGCGATGGATGGCGAGGGCATCGGGCTGTCGCGACGCCGGATCACGCTGTCGACCTCGGGCGTGGTGCCGATGATGGACCGCTGTGGCGAGGAGCTCGCGGTCAACCTCGCGGTCAGCCTGCACGCGGTGCATGACGACCTGCGCGACGAGATCGTGCCGCTGAACCGCAAATACCCGATCGCCGAGCTGATCGCGGCGTGCCGGCGGTATCCGGCGGCCAGCAACGCGCGCCGGATCACGTTCGAGTACGTGATGCTGCGCGGCGTGAACGACAGCGAGGCGGAGGCGCGCGCGCTGGTCAAGCTGATCGCGGGCATCCCGGCCAAGGTGAACCTCATTCCGTTCAATCCGTGGCCGGGCAGCCAGTACCAGTCCTCGACCCGGGAGCAGCTCGCGAAGTTCGCGCAGATCGTCTCGGATGCCGGTTTCGCGTCGCCGATCCGGATGCCGCGCGGGCAGGACATCCTCGCCGCCTGCGGACAACTGCGCACCGAGAGCCGTCGCGAGAAGGCCGCGTCGTAACGCGGGGTCCGATACCCATCAGGCTGCAGGCGGCGGGTCGGGCAGGATGACACTCCAACCGCTCGATGGCTCCTGGATCGAAACCTTGCGGTCTGCTGCCGACCGCATGTCGAACCCGGTCCGGAAAGCCGCCTGCATGATCTCGCATCGGATGCGTAGCCTCGGCCTGTTCGCCGCGCTCTCGGTGGCGCTAGCGGTGGCAGCGCCTGTCGGAGCGAGCGCTTCCGCACCCATGGCGTTCGATGCCGGGCTGGTGCACCGGGGTCCCGACGGGGCGAGCTCTCTCTCGGTGCGCGATGGCCACGGCACCTTCGACGCCATCGAACATGGTGACGAGCCTGCCGTGCAGGCAATCCAGACCCGTCTGGCAGAGGCCTCCCGCGGCAGCACGTCCGTGATGGACACCTGCAAGATCGGTGTGTGCGACATGGCGATCGCACGGGTGCGCGGAGACGTGGACGGGGCGGACGCCACTCTCGACCGGATGGCGCGAAATTTCGGCGCGCTCGGCGACCGGAGCGGTCGATCGATCCGCTCGACGTCATGATCGATCCTACGCGCAGCGGAAAGCTGCTGCTGCGTGGCGACCACCAGGCTTGTTCCGACTGAGCGTCCGGAAGCCGCGACCGGAGGGCCGAAACTTCGCCGCTTCCATCAGCCGCAGGTCAGGCCTCAGGATTTTCCGATCGTGCCCACAGGCGCTGAACGATCAAGGCGATCGGCAGCCCGAACCCGAACATGTGGATCAGCAGACCGCCCACGAACGGAATCGGCGACACCGATGCGGGCGTGGCGAACGCGGTATGCGGCAGCACGACAAGACCCATGAAAAAGAACACGATGAGCCCGAGTATCGGTCCGTCGATCCACGCCCAGCGGCGTACGAGCGGGACACGCCATGCAACGAGCGCGTAGGCGACTGCCGTGACGATGGAGACGAAGAAGTGCAGCACGGTTCCCAGGATCAGGCCGGTCATCCCGGCATAGGCGGCGAGGCCCATCAGGCTCGCGGCGGCCAGCTGCATTTCCGGAACGACGCCGATCCCCCTTGCCTCTTGCAGAACGAGCACCGGGACGAGAACGATGAAACCGGTGGCGATCCCGGCAATGAGGCCGGCGGTTACGGCCTGAACCCATCCATGTCGGACGCGCATCGGTTGGATCGTCCCGTTCAGGGCTGCTGCTGTTCCTGGCATGATGTATCCATCTGGTTGTTGACTGGAGACGAGAGCCTTCACGTATCCATGAACGTTGCTGCGGAACACCTCATATCTGTCGGTTACCGGCAGTTTGCGGTAACCGATTGGAAACCACTGATCGAGGGGTGCGATGGTCCTGAAACTGCGATCGAAGGTGAAGGCTCTGCCGGGCTGTCCCATGTCGAAATGCATGTCGCTCCTGAGCGGATTGTGGACGCCCGAGGCGCTCTGGTCCCTCAGCAACGGGCCGCGCCGCTTTTCGGAGGTGCGCCGCGATATCCCGGGGATCTCGGCGAAAGTGCTGACCAGCAGGTTGCGCGATCTCGAGGAGCGGGGCGTCATCGGGCGTCGTGTCATGCCGACCTCGCCGCCGACGGTTGAGTACGAGCTGACAGTGCTCGGACAGGATCTGCTGCCCGCGATCCGATCGATCGTGGAAGTCGGTTCGCGCCTGCTGCTCCGGGACCGAGCCGACCAGGCTGATGCGAGCCCGACCCTCCCCGGCCCGGGCGCACGCCTGGCCGCAGAAGCTCACTGACCGTCACCCAGATCTTCCCCGACCGGGGGGCGGTCATGGTTCGCCATGATGGGGGCCGGGCACCATCGTCGTGCGGATCACGGCATTCGGTGCGAGCCGCGGCACCGCGTCGGGCACCCTAGCCGCGGGGCGCGTGCGGGCTCATGCTGGGGCCAATCGTTCCAAGACAAGAGGACCGCGCGGATCATGAGCGCCACCCAGCTGAACCGGACCACGCTGCACAGCCTGGCCGCCGACATCCACATCCCCTCGTTCGATCCGGCCAGCGTGACCGCTGGGATCGTGCATCTCGGGCTCGGCAACTTCCACCGCGCGCACATGGCCCGCTACACCGACGAGCTGATCCGCAAGCGCGCCGACCAGGCGGAGTGGGGCATCGCCGGCGCCGGGCTGCTGCCGGGCGATCGCCGGATGGCCGACAGCCTGGGGCCGCAGGACGCGCTCTACACGCTGGTCGAGCGCACCGCGGACACCGAAACGGCGCGGGTGATCGGCTCGATCGTCAAGGTGATGTTCACCGCCGAGGACAGCGACGCGCTGCTGGCGGCGATCGACGACCCGGCCATCCGCATCGTCAGCCTGACGGTGACCGAGCACGGCTACTGCCTCAACCGCTCGACCAAGCGGCTCGATCCGGAGCATCCGCAGATCGTCGCCGACCTCGCCGATCCCGAGCATCCGCACAGCGCGCCCGGGATCATCGTCGAGGCGTATCGGCGGCGTCGGGCGGCGGGTGCGCCGGCGTTCACGGCGATGACCTGCGACAACATCCAGCATAACGGCAACGTGCTGCGCGAGGCGGTGCTGAGCTTTGCCGGCCTCCGTGACCCCGGGCTCGCCGAGTGGATCGGGGAGCATGCGAGCTTCCCGAACACCATGGTCGACCGCATCACCCCGGTCACCCGGCCGGCCGATATCGAGTACCTGGCCACCCGCTACAACCTGGCGGATGCCTGGCCGGTGTTCTGCGAGGGCTTCACCCAGTGGGTGATCGAGGACCGCTTCCCGCAAGGTCGGCCGGCCTGGGAGGAAGTCGGGGCGCAGTTCGTCGAGGATGTGACGCCGTATGAGTTCATGAAGCTGCGGCTGCTGAACGGCAGCCACCTGGCGGTCGCAGGCCTCGGTCGGCTGGCCGGGAACGCCGACACCACGATCGACGAGGCGCTCGCCAACCCGTTGATGCAGCGCTACATGGCCGCCCTGATGGACCGCGAGACCGAGCCGACGCTGGCCCCGGTGCCCGGCATCGACCTCGACGCCTACAAGCAGACGCTGGTCGAGCGCTTCGCCAACCCGGGCATCAAGGACACCGTCGAGCGGGTCAATACCGACGCGCCGCTCAACGTGCTGGTCGACCCGATCCGCGACAGGCTGGCCAGTGGTGGCCGCATCGAGCTGCTGGCGTTGGCGCTGGCGGCCTGGATGCGGCGCATCCGCGGCGAGGACGAGCAGGGCCGGCCGATCGAGATCAGGCACCCGCTGGCCGCCGTGCTGCGGGAGAAGGCGATCGAGGGCGGCGCCGATCCGCGGCCGATCCTGGGCATCACCCAGCTGTTCGGCACGCTCGGCGAGGATGCGACGCTGATCCGCACCACCGGGCATTGGCTCGCCAGCCTGTACGAGGTCGGCGCGGCACGCACGCTGGAACACGCTGCCGCCACGCAATCGTTCTGACCCAACCGGCCTTCTGACCCGACCAGCCTGAAGTAGAGCAAGCATGTATCTCGGTATCGATTTCGGCACCTCATCGGTGAAGGCCCTGCTCGTCGACGGGCAGCAGCGCGTGCTGGCGGACGCCTCGGTGTCACTCGACGTGCAGCGTCCAGCGCCCGGCCATAGCGAGCAGGACCCGGAGGCCTGGTGGCAGGCAATGCTGACGGCGGTGGACCGGATCGCGGCCGCGCACCCGGCAGAGCTGGCAGCGACGCGGGCGATCGGGCTGTCCGGGCAGATGCATGGCGCGGTGCTGCTCGATGCGTCGGGTGCCTTGCTGCGTCCGGCAATCCTGTGGAACGACACGCGCAGCACGGCCGAGTGCGTCGAGCTGGAAGCGGCGTTCCCGGAACTGCATGCGGTCACCGGCAACCTGGCGATGCCGGGGTTCACGGCGCCGAAGCTGCTGTGGGTGCGCCGTCACGAGCCGGAGCTGTTCGCGCGCATCGCGACGGTGCTGCTGCCGAAGGCCTGGATCGGCTACCGGCTGACCGGCGACATGGTCGAGGAGATGTCGGATGCGTCCGGTACGCTGTGGCTCGATGTCGGCAAGCGCGAGTGGTCGGACGCGGCACTGGCGGCCACCGGGCTCACGCGGGCGGCGATGCCGCGGCTGGTCGAGGGCAGCGCGCGGGCGGGCACGATCCGGCCGGAGCTGGCGGCGCGCTGGGGCATGACGCAAGCGCCCATCCTGGCGGGCGGTGCCGGCGACAACGCTGCGGGCGCGGTCGGGCTGGGTGCAATCCGGCCGGGAAGCGCTTTCGTGTCGCTCGGGACGTCGGGGGTGCTGTGGGTCACCACCGATCGCTTCCTGCCGAACCCGGACGCTGCCGTGCACGCGTTCTGCCACGCCCTGCCCGGCGTCTGGCACCAGATGGGGGTCACGCTATCGGCGGCTGCGTCGCTGGCCTGGTGGGCGTCGGTGACCGGCCATGACGAGGCATCGCTGCTGGCCGAACTGCCGCCGGAGCCTGCCTCCGGCCATGCCGAGGACGGGGTGGTGTTCCTGCCGTACCTGTCGGGCGAGCGGACCCCGCACAATGACGGCGCGGTGCGGGGCTGCTTCGCCAACCTGTCGCACGATAGCGGCCGGCCGGCGATGACCCGGGCGGTGCTGGAGGGTGTCGCGTTCTCGATGCGCGACTGCCTGGATGCGCTGACCGGCTCCGGCAGCGCGATCACCGAGGCGGACGTGATCGGCGGCGGCTCGCGGTCCGGCGCCTGGATCCAGATCCTGGCCTCGGTGCTGGGGCTGACCCTGCACCGGCTGGCGGCGGGCGAGACCGGCGGTGCGTTCGGGGCCGCCCGTCTGGCGCGCCTGGCCGATACCGGCGAGGATCCGGCTCTGGTCTGCACGCCGCCGGAACGGGTCGAGACGTTCCATCCCGATCCGGCGATGGCAGCGATCTACGAAGGCAGGCTCGCGCGCTACCGGGCGCTCTACCCGGCCCTCGCCCGGTTGTAGCGCCCGACGCAACCCTGCAGCCCCGAGGCGCGTCAGGCCTGACGACGGCACCGAACAGGGAATGCGCCATGACCGCTTCATCGGGACAGACAACCGGCAACGTGCCGGTCGAGGGGATCGACCCGGGTGGCACCCACGGCGCACCCAAGGGAGACGCGACGAAGGCGGGCAAGTCGGACCTCTCCGACGCCCGCCCCGAGGTGCAGAGCGGCGACGAGAACGCCAACCCGACCCGCAGCACCGGCAACGACACGCCCGGCGCCGACTGGTCGGGCTCGCGGCCGCCGCCTGGCAAGGGCTGACGCGCGGCCTTGCCCGACGCAGCGGCGACCATTCGTCCGACTGAGCTGGTCGCGGCACAGCTGCACGCGCTCGACGCGGAGGCTGGGCGGCTGGACCGGGATGGCGGCTTCCCGGAGCAGGGTTTCGAGGTGCTGCGGCAGGCGGATGCCTTGGTGGCGCCGCTGCCACGCCGTCACGGTGGACAGGGTCTGGGCAGCGAACCCGATGGCGCGCTGGGAATGCTGTTGCTGCTGCGCACGATCGGGCGTGGCAACCTGTCGCTCGGCCGGCTGTATGAAGGCCACGTCAACGCGCTGAAGCTGATCGTCCGCTACGGCACGGACACGCAGGTCGCCGCGGCTGCCGCAGACGTCCGCGATGGGCACGTCTTCGGCATCTGGGTGACCGAGGGCGCGGACCCGGTGCGGCTCTTCGAGACCGCGGAAGGCTTCCGTCTGAGCGGCGAGAAGCTGTTCGCATCCGGCGCCTGCACCCTCACCAGGCCGCTGATCACCGCGCAACCGGACGTGGGACCGCCGCGACTGGTGGTGGCGAAGCTCGGGCCGGACCGGAATGCCAGCCCGACCATCGGCGGATTATGCGGCATGCGTGGTGCGGTGACCGGGCGGTGCAGCTTCGAGGGGCTTGCGGTCTCGCCGGAGCAGCTCATCGGGGCGCCCGGGGACTATCTGCGCCAACCGGAGTTCTCGGCCGGCGCCTGGCGGGGGATCGCCGTGGCACTCGGCGGGATCGACCGGCTCGTGGACCTCTTGCGGGCACAACTGGATGGCCGCGGCCGCGCGTCCAACCCGCACCAGGCCGTGCGTATCGGAGAAGCATTGATCGCGCGCGAGACGGCCGCGTTCTGGGCACGCCGCGCGGCACTGCTGGCGGAGGGCGGCGCGTTCGAGGCGGGGGACGTTGCCGGCACGGTCAACCTGGCGCGCATTGCCTGCGAACAGGCCGGATTGAAGGTGATCGAGCTGGTGCAGCGCGGGCTCGGATTGCAGGGTTTCCTGCAGACCAACGCAGCGGAGCGGGCGATGCGCGACCTCGCGACCTACCTGCGCCAGCCGGCTCCCGACGAGACGCTGGTGGAGGCCGCGATCTGGTTCACCTCGCGCGACCTGCCGGATCCGGAGATCGCAGCATGAAAGCTCGAGCATGAAGGCCGGCGATGCCCAGGCGATGTTCCGCACGCTTCCGGTCGGGATGCTGGACGAGATCGTCCCGGGTACCGCAATGATCCTGGCCCCGCATGCCGATGACGAAAGCCTCGGCTGTGGAGGCCTGATCGCGGCCAGTTGCGCCGCCGGGCGGCCGCCTCTGGTGGTGATCGTCACCGATGGCGCCGGGTCGCATCCCGGGTCGCCGACCTGGCCGGCCGGTCGCTTGCGGGCAAAGCGCGAGGCAGAGGCGGAGGCGGCGACCCGGCATCTCGGACTGCCGCCGGGCCGGCTGGCGTTCCTGCGGCTGCCCGACACGCGCAGTCCGCACGAGGGCCCGGAGTTCGAGTTCGCCGTCGAGACGTTGCGCTGCCTGGCCGCCGAGCATCGCTGCGACACGATCCTCGCACCGTGGTCGCATGACCCGCATTGCGATCACGAGTCCGTCTGGAAAATGGGGCTGGCGCTCTCCAGGCAGGATCGTCGCGCATTGCTTGCCTATCCGGTCTGGGGCTGGCTGATCGCCCCGGACACCGAGCTGGACACGCCGCCCCCTGTCGGCTGGCGGTTCGACGTGACGCCGTATCTCTCCCGCAAGGCGATCGCGATCGAGATGCATGAGAGCCAGTACGGCGAGCTGATCACCGACGATCCCGCCGGCTTCCGGTTGCCGGACCGGCTGCTGGAGGTGTTTGCGTCGCCCTACGAGGTGTTCCTCCGGCCATGACCGGGACGAGCTGGTCCGGCGAGGTGTTCGAGCGGCTGTATGCCGGCAACCCCGACCCCTGGGGCTTCGAAACCAGCGACTACGAGCGCGCCAAATACGCCGAGACGCTGGCAGCTTTGGAGGGGCGGCATTTCCGGTCCGTGCTGGAGCTCGGCTGTTCGATCGGGGTGATGAGCCAGGCGCTGGCCGGGCGGTGCGATCGACTGCTCGGGATCGACATCGCCGAGGCAGCACTCGTGCTGGCGCGCGCGCGATGTGCCGGACTTGGGCATGTGCGGTTCGAGCGGGCTCAGCTGCCGGACGGGTTTCCGGAGATGCCGCCCGAGTCGTGCGACCTGATCCTGGTATCGGAGCTGCTGTATTTCCTGTCGCCGGAGGATATCGGGCGTCTGGCAGCGCGCGTGCTCCAGGCGGTGAGCGACGACGGCATGATCCTGGTGGTGAACTGGACCGGAGAGACCGACACGCCCTGCACCGGTGATCAGGCAGCCGGGTTGTTCGTGGCAGCCTGCGAGACGGCCGGATTTGTGGTCGGACTGGCATTGCGACGCGACACATACCGGCTGGAGCGGCTGAGCCGCTGACCGCAGGTCGTTCATGATGCGTAAACGACCTGCCGGGTAGATTGCGCAGGTGTTGAGAGATCCCAGGAACCAGACTGCCGAACCCGCCGCCGGTGATACCCCGGAGCGCGTTGTCGAGCTTGCCGGACGGGCGGCAACGATCGCCGCCGACAAGGCGCACGCGATCCAGCGCATCACCCAGCGGACCCGCATGCTGGCTTTGAATGCGACCATCGAGGCCGCGCGGGCGGGCGAATCCGGGCGAGGCTTTGCAGTCGTGGCAGGCGAGGTGAAGGCGATCAGCGCCGAGATCGACGCGCTGGCGAGCGACATGGAGACCGAGCTGCGGACCGCGCTCGACGAGTTGCGCGCCGTAGGCGATCGCATGGTGAAGGATGTCCGCGGCCAGCATCTGGTGGATCTCTGCCTGAACGCCATCGAGATCATCGACCGCAATCTTTATGAGCGGACCTGCGACGTGCGCTGGTGGGCGACCGATGCCGCTGTCGTCGCGGCACTGGACCTGGCGCCGGCGCACCTGGCGGAGGCGGAGCGGCGCCTTGGCGTCATCCTGTCGGCCTACACCGTGTATCTCGATCTGTGGATCTGCACCGCGGATGGCCGCGTGGTCGCGAATGGTCGATCCGGTCGCTATCCCGCGGCGAAGGGGCTCGACGTATCGTCCGAGAGCTGGTTCCGGCAGGCCAGGGCGTCGATCTCCGGCGACGATTACGCGGTGGCAGAAGTGATGCCGTGTGCCGCGCTGGACAGGGCTCCGGTGGCGACGTACGCCGCTGCGATCCGTATTGACGGGCGGCCGGAAGGTCGGACGCTCGGTGTGCTGGCGGTACATTTCGACTGGCAGCCGCAGGCCCGGGCGGTGATCGATGGGGTTCGGCTGTCGCCGGATGAAGCGCGTCGTTCACGCGTGCTGCTGGTCGATGGAGTGGGCCGGGTCCTGGTCGCGTCGGACGGGAGCGGCGAGTTTACCGAGCGCATCGTTCTGGATACCGGCGGTGCGCGGGGAGGCGCCAGGCACGATCCCGACGGAACCGTCACGGCGTTCCACCTGACGCCCGGCTACGAAACCTACCGGGGCCTCGGCTGGGCCGGCGTGATCATCCAGGCGTCGTCATGACAGCACGACAGCATCGCGGCTGCTGACCCGCTGGCCGTTGGAGACGACGCGTCCAGGGGCGGCTGGCTGCAGGGCGGAATGGACACCGTTTGGCCGGGCGAGCAGCAGCGACCCGATGATCGCCTCGGCCTCCGCACGATGACGGGCGATCGCGCCACGCGGAACCTGGCGTCGCACCAGGTTCGGGCTTTCAGCTTCGAGCCGGCTCCAGGCCGCGCCGAAGAACGGCTGATCGAGCCAACGGACGATCAGGTCGGGTGGCAGGCCGACCAGTCGTGCCAGCGTGGTGCAGGACGATACCGGCATCGTGTGGGAATGGCTCCCGGCCGTCGCCCGGTGCAGGTCGAACAACGTGCGCAGTCCGGCGCGCGCGGTGGCCCGGCGCAGGCAATCCGCGGGGAGCTCGAGATTGTCGTCCAGCATCTCGTCCTGGCAGATCATCCGGCGCGCCATCGTCTCGGCCATGCCGCCCGGAGCCCGTCCGGATGTGCGCCCGGACACCACGACCTTCACCTCGGGTGCATGGCGGATCGGCACGTCGACCCGGCGCAGCGCTGCCAGGAAGCCGCGATCCTCGCCGGACGACAAGGCCGGCACACCTCCGGCGCGAGCCCACGCATCGACGGTGACCGCTATGCTGGCGCCGGAATGCTCCGTGTGACGCGGCCAAGGATCGTGCGGGTCCGGATCGACAAGGTCGTGGATCCGGTCGAGCTGGGTTGCATAGGCGACCTCCTCGGCATCGTCGTCATGCAGATGCGACGGGATGGCCATCGCCTCGACCGGATCGATCAGAGCCCGGCCGCACACCACGTCGGCGCCGGCTGCCAGGGCGGCGAGGTTCGTTGCCAGCCAGTCCGGATCGACACGGCCATCGGCGTCGGTGGTGAACAGGATCCCGTCGGCGCCGGCGATCTCGGCGGCCAGTCGCATCGCCTCGCGGCGGGCATTACCCGCATGCGCCTCGGACTGCGGATAGTGACGCTCGGCGCAGGTCAGTCCGAACGAGAGCCGGGGCGCAAGCGATCGTGCGAGGTCGGCAGTCGCGTCCGTGCAGTTATTGAGCAGCAGGACCACGTGATCCAGGCGTGGCCCGCGCTGAGCGTCGAGCGCTATGAGGCAGTCGGCGATCCTGTCCTCCTCGTCGCGGACTGGGATTGCTGCAACCCGCTTCGACGCGACTACCTGATCCCGCACGTGCGAGCCCTCCCCCCGGAGATGCGAGCATGCACAAGCGGGGGTCGGGCCCCGGGTTGCATCGGGGCACGCTGACGTTTCCTTGTCCGCATGCTAGGGCATCGCATGCCCCAGGATTGCAGGCCGGAGTGGCCTCGTCAGACCAGCGTTGGAGAACGAGCATGGCCATCAAGGACGTCAAGAAGGTCGTGCTGGCCTATTCGGGTGGCCTCGATACCAGCGTCATCCTGCGCTGGCTGCAGCAGACTTACGGCTGCGAGGTGGTGACGTTCACCGCCGACCTCGGCCAGGGCGAGGAGCTCGAGCCGGCGCGTCGCAAGGCCGAGATGTTCGGCGTGAAGGAGATCTTCGTCGAGGACATGCGCGACACGTTCGTGCGCGACTTCGTGTTCCCGATGTTCCGCGCCAACACGCTGTACGAGGGGCAGTACCTGCTCGGCACCTCGATCGCCCGGCCGCTGATCGCGCAGCGGCAGATCGAGATCGCCGAGATGGTCGGCGCCGACGCGGTGGCGCACGGGGCGACCGGCAAGGGCAACGACCAGGTCCGGTTCGAGCTCAGCTATTACGCGCTGAAGCCGGACGTGAAGGTGATCGCGCCCTGGCGGGAGTGGGACCTGATCAGCCGCACCAAGCTGCTGGCGTTTGCCGAGGAGCACCAGATCCCGATCAGCCGCGACAAGCGGGGCGAGGCGCCGTTCTCGGTCGACGCGAACCTGCTGCACTCCTCATCGGAGGGAAAGATCCTCGAGGACCCTGCGGTGGCGCCGGACGAGAGCGTCTATCAGCGCACGATCAGCCCGGAGGCGGCACCGGATGTGGCCACCGAAATCAGCATCGACTTCGCACATGGCGATGCGGTGGCGGTGAATGGCGAGACGCTCGGGCCGGCAGCGCTGCTGACGAAGCTGAACGAGCTCGGGCGCGCGAACGGCATCGGGCGGCTGGACCTGGTGGAGAACCGGTTCGTGGGGATGAAGTCGCGCGGCGTGTACGAGACGCCGGGCGGCACGATCCTGCTGGCGGCGCATCGCAACATGGAAACCATCACGCTGGACCGGGAGGCGGGCCACCTCAAGGACAGCCTGATGCCGCGTTACGCGTCGCTGATCTATAACGGCTTCTGGTTCAGCCCGGAGCGGCGGATGCTGCAGGCGCTGATCGACGCCAGCCAGGCGAGCGTGACCGGGCGGGTGCGGCTGAAGCTCTACAAGGGCAACGTGATCGTCACCGGGCGGGAGAGCCCGAACAGCCTGTACGATACGCGGGTGGTGACCTTCGAGGACGACCAGGGCGCCTATGACCAGGTCGACGCGCAGGGCTTCATCAAGCTGAACGCGCTGCGGCTCCGGCTGGGTGCGGCGGTGGGGCGCAAGGGCGGCGCGCTGTAGTTCAGAACGGCGGGGTCCAGTGGCGATCGCACCGGGCCTCGTAGAGATCGTCGTCGCCGAGTTCGAGCAGGTGGCCGGTGTCGTTCTTTTTTGCGGTCCAGGGTGCCGGGGCGTCGCAGACATGGCAGCGGGCCAGGAGCTTCAGGTGCCGGTCGGCGCTGGCGGATAGCCGGACGATCGTGTCGAACGGGCGGCGCAGATAGTCGGTGTCGAGGCCGCCGATGGTGACGCATGCGCCCCCGGATACGGCACCCTCGATGTCGGTGACGATGTCGCCGGCGTAGTGCGGGGCGACCATGAACTGAACCTCGTCGATCACCAGCACCGGATGCGCGCGCGCCGCCGCGTCCGGCCAAGCGGACACGGCAAGTGCGTGGGCCTGGGTCAGGTCGCGGCTGGCGATCAGCGCGGCGCCGTCGCGAGTGTCGAAGGCGGGCTTCATCACCAGCGCGGAAGACCCGTGCGCCGCCGCCCGGGCGATCAGCGCCGCCGACTTGCCCGCGAACATCGGGCCGGTGATCAGTTCGAGCCGGCCTCGTGTGCCGCGTCGCATCCGCACTCCCGTTCCGCACCTTGACCAGCCTGACGCCCCGCCGGACAAGTCCCGCATGCAACGCATCTTCTCAGGCATCCAGCCGTCCGGCGTGCCGACGATCGGCAATTATCTCGGCGCCATCCGCAACTGGGTGGCGCTGCAGCAGGGGCACGAGTGCCTGTACTGCCTGGTCGACCTGCATGCGATCACCACCTGGCAGGATCCGGCCGCCTTGCGCGAGCAGACCCGGATCCAGGCGGCGATCCTGCTGGCGGCCGGCATCGATGCGGACACGCACATCCTGTTCAACCAGTCGGCAGTGAGCGCCCATGCGCGGCTCGCCTGGATCTTCAACTGCGTCGCCCGCATCGGCTGGCTGAACCGCATGACGCAGTTCAAGGACAAGGCCGGCAAGGATCGCGAGGCGGTGTCGGCCGGGCTGTACGTGTATCCGAACCTGATGGCGGCCGACATCCTGGCCTATCACGCGACGCGGGTGCCGGTCGGCGACGACCAGCGCCAGCACCTCGAGCTCGCCAACGACATCGCGCAGAAATTCAATCATGATTACGGGGTGGAGTTCTTCCCCGCGGTCGAGGCGCTGGTGCCACCGGAGGCGGCGCGGGTGATGAGCCTGCGCGACGGCAACAAGAAGATGTCCAAGTCGGACGCGTCGGACCAGAGCCGCATCAACCTGACCGACGACGCCGAAACCATCGCGCTGAAGATCCGCCGGGCAAAAACCGATCCGGAGCCCCTGCCCTCCGAGGCCGCCGGGCTCGCCGATCGTCCGGAGGCGCGCAACCTGGTGACGATGATGGCAGCACTTTCAGGGACCGGCATCGAGGCGGTGCTGGCAGAGCATGGCGGACAGGGCTTCGGGCCGTTCAAGCAGGCGCTGGCCGAGCGGGTGGTGGCGACGGTCGAGCCGATCGCCGGGGAGGCCAACCGACTGCTGGCGGATCCCGCGCACCTGGATGCGGTGCTGCGACGGGGTGCGTCGCGGGCCGGGGCCATCGCCGAGCCGATCGTGCGCGAGGCCGAGCGGATCGTCGGCTTCCTGACCTGAGGGCGCGGTCATGCGACAGGCGTTGCACGAGCTGAGCATCGAGACGCGCGGCAAGGGGCTGGTGGATTTCACCCGGCCGGTGCTGGCGTGGGTCGCCGATCAGGGCATCACGACCGGGCTGCTGACGCTGTGGTGCACGCACACGTCTGCGTCATTGACGGTGCAGGAGAATGCCTCGCCCGAGGTGCTGACCGACATAGCACGCTATTTCGACACCATCGCCCCCGAGGCGCCCGGCCGCTACGTGCATGACGACGAAGGCCCGGACGACATGCCGGCACATCTGCGCACCATGCTGACCAACACCCAGCTGACAATCCCGGTGGCAAGCGGCCGGCCGGTGCTGGGGACGTGGCAGGGGCTGTACCTGTTCGAGCATCGGCGGCGGCCGCATCGTCGTCAGGTCGTGCTGCATCTGCTCGGCGAGGCTTGATCGAACGCTGCCTCTGCCCAGATCAGCTGCCTGCCGGGCGGTGTCCTGACCCGGGCTGCAGGAGCGGTGCCGGTGTTGCGGTGGTGTGTCGGTCTCGTTCTGGTGTTGCTGGCTGGGTGTGCCGATCCGACCGGCCCGGTGGTCGGCGACTGGCGCGGATACCAGCCGGCGATCAGCAGCTTCGACGATCTCTCCACCGAACTGATCCTGGATGGCTTGCCCGGCGCGCAGTCAGGCACCTACCACCTGATCACGCGGGCGGAGGAGCCCGGCTTGGTCGATGATCCACGCTGGAACGTGCGCTGGACCGACCAGTGGCAGCGGCGCGTCGTGCACGGCGCGGACGGCGTCAGCTACGTCACGATCCATCTGCACCGGGCCCCCGACGCGCAGGTGCCCGACTACCTCATGACAGCAAACAACCTGCTGGTTCCGCTGGACAACCTGGCCCATCCGGATCTCTCGCCGAACGCCATCCGGATTGCGCTGGTGCCGTTGCCGCGCAACTCCTGGGGTTATGGACGCCCCTAGGGCGCGTGCAGGATGCGGGCGTGGTGCTCGACGTGGTTGTCGATGACGCTCTGGATGAACCAGTAGGAGTGATCGTAACCCGGGTGCCTCTGCAGCTGTAGTGGCTGACCGCCAGCGATCGCCGCCTGCTCGAAGCTATCCGGACGGAGCTGCTGCTCCAGGTACTGGTCATCGCTGCCCTGGTCGATCAGGATCGTCGTCGGGTGGCGGTGGCCGGCGCGCAGGAGCAGGGTGGCGTCATAGGCGGCCCAGGCGGCGGGGTCGTTGCCGAGGTAGCGTGGGAACGCCTTCTGGCCCCATGGCACATCGGCTGGATGGCAGATCGGCGCCAGTGCCGATACCGACTGCCAGTTGGCAGGGTTCCGGAGCGCAAGCGTAAGTGCTCCGTGGCCGCCCATCGAGTGGCCGATGACACCGCGACGCCCCGCGCTGACCGGAAACTCGGCCTCGACCAGTGCCGGCAACTCGTCGTTGACGTAGCTGCCCATGCGGTAATTCCGGCTCCACGGCGGCTGAGTCGCGTCGAGATAGAAACCGGCGCCGGTGCCGAAATCCCAGTCGTCGTCCTCGCCGGGGATGTCGGCGCCGCGCGGGCTGGTGTCCGGGAACACCATGACCAGGCGATGCTGCGCCGCTGCGCGGAGGGCGCCGGATTTGGTGGCGAAGGTCTCCTCGGTCGAGGTCAGGCCGCCCAAGGCATACAGCGCCGGCCCCGGTGCCGCGGCATCCACGCCGTCCGGCACGAACACGCCGAAGCGTGCCTCAAGGCCGCCGAGCGCCTCCGATCGGTGGGTGTAGAAGCCGATCGTGCCGCCGACGGTCCGGTGGGTGGAGCGAGTTTCCATCAGTACATCACCACGCTGCGGATGCTCTCGCCGCGGGTCATGAGGTCGAAGCCCTCGTTGATCTGCTCGAGCGGCAGGTGGTGGGTGATCAGCGGGTCGATGCTGATCCGGCCCTCCATGTACCAGTCGACGATCTTCGGCACGTCGGTGCGGCCGCGGGCGCCGCCGAACGCCGAGCCGATCCAGCGGCGGCCGGTCACCAGTTGGAACGGGCGGGTGGAGATCTCCTGGCCGGATGCCGCGACGCCGATGATGGTGGAAACGCCCCAGCCACGATGGCTGCACTCCAGCGCCTGGCGCATCAGGGTCGGGTTGCCGACGCACTCGAACGAGTAGTCCGCACCGCCGCCGGTCAGCTCGACCAGGTGGCCGACCACGTCACCGCCCGGTCCGAGGTCCTTCGGGTTGACGAAATCGGTCATGCCGAACTGGCGCGCCATCGCCTCGCGGCCGGGGTTGATGTCGACGCCGATGATCTGGCCGGCGCCGACCATGCGGGCACCCTGGATCACGTTGAGGCCGATGCCGCCAAGGCCGAACACGACGACCGAGGCACCGACCTCGACCTTGGCGGTGAAGATCACGGCACCGATGCCGGTGGTCACGCCGCAGCCGATATAGCAGATCTTGTCGAACGGCGCGTCGCTGCGGACCTTCGCCAGGGCGATCTCGGGCAGCACGGTGTAGTTCGCGAAGGTCGAGCAGCCCATGTAGTGCAGGATCGGCTGGCCTTTGAACGAGAAGCGCGAGGTGCCGTCCGGCATCAGGCCGCGACCCTGGGTGCCACGGATCTGCGTGCACAGGTTGGTCTTGCGGCTGAGGCAGCTTTTGCAATTCCGGCATTCGGGCGTGTAGAGCGGGATCACGTGGTCGCCGGGCTTCAGGGTGGTGACGCCCTCCCCGACCTCGACCACCACGCCCGCACCCTCATGGCCGAGGATGGCCGGGAACAGGCCCTCCGGATCGGCGCCGGACAGGGTGTATTTGTCGGTGTGGCACAGGCCGGTCGCCTTGATCTCGACCAGAACCTCGCCGGCGCGTGGGCCCTCGAGCTGCACCGTCTCGATCTCGAGTGGCTTGCCGGCCTCGAACGCCACCGCCGCACGTACGTCCATGATCCTGGCCCCCAGCCGCTACCGGGCGCCAGCAAACGGCCGGGCGGGATTCAGGTCAATGCCGTGCGGGCCACGGCGGCGGGCTTTCATCGGGTCACGTGCATGAAGCGGCCAGGCCGGAACGAGGCGAGCCAGGCGGCCGGGCCCGAGGCACCGGGAGCGAGGTCGCGCGACGCCAGCACGATCTCGACCCGACCCTGCAGGTTCCAGATCGGCAGCAGTCCGACGCCACCGGCCGCGACCGGCACCCGGCTATCGGCGGAGTCGTCGCGATTATCCCCCAGCACGAACAGATGGCCGACCGGAACCAGGATGTCTGGGGTGTCGTCGAGCGGATTGTGGGCGTCGCGCTTCAGGATCGCGTGCGGCTGACCGCCTGGCAGGATTTCGGTGAAGCGCTCGGCAGTGGCACCGCTGCCATCCGCCAGTTCCTCATCGACGAGGCCGCCATTGGTCCAGGCGACGCGCTGACCGTTCAGCCAGAGCCGGCCGGCCTGCATCCTGACATGATCGCCCGGCACGCCGATGACGCGCTTCACCCAGCTCGTGCCGGGAGCGGCCGGGGCGCGGAACACGATGATGTCGCCACGCGCCGGCAGGCGGCCGAAGATCCTGACGCCGTGCGGCAGATGGTCGCCGAACGGCAGCGTGGCGGTGCTGTAGCCATAGGCGAACGGCTCGGCGAGCATGCGGTCGCCGATCAGCAGCGACGGCTGCATCGAACCGGACGCGACGGTGTAGGAGGCGGCCAGGCTGGTCCGCGCCAGGCAGACCAGGAGCAGGGTCAGGCCGACTTCGACAGCGACGCGCTGCGGCCTGGAGCGGCTGGGGGCTGTCGACACGGCACCGGCTCCTTCCTGCGTCCGCCGCGCCCGGAAATCGGGACACGGTCGGTGGCGGACCATGCGACGGTGAAAGTTAAGGAAGCCTGAGCTAGCAGGCGACGATCAGGCGGAACCGGAGCGTCTGACGGAATGGTGATGCGTCGCGTATGGCGCGAGCGTGACCGTGCTGCCGTCGAAAGCCGCGGACAGGCTCCTGGAGGTCAGGTTGGCGAGCAGGAGCTCGGTGTGGGTCGCCGTCATCCAGGCCAGTGCGGCGAGACGGTCCGGATCGCTCGAGACCGCCGAGAGGGTTTCCGCCCGTGCGGCGCCGGCGATGCGCTGCAGCACGCCATGGATCGGATACGGGTCGCCGTGCCGGACGTGCGGCGCCGCGAGCGGGCCGTCGCGGTGGAGCACGCCGAACGGACCGACCGGCGCCGATAACGTCACCGCGGCGATGTCGGTGCCGGCACACCGTGCCAGGTAGCCGACCGCCCAGGCTGCCGCGAAATTGCCGCGCTGACGCGGGTCGGTGGCGGTCATGGCCTTGCGGACATTGTCCGGATTTGGCGCAGCGGCGACGCCGTACGGGTTGTCGCGGGCGCCGATATGGCTTGGGCCCAGATAGAGCGGGCGGCCCCCGGCGATGCGGCTCGCGGATGCCAGCACCGCAGGCAGGGCGGCGAGGTTCTCCATGACGGTGATGTCGTCGGCAGCGTGCACGATGGCGCTGGTGGAGAACGCGACCAGATCCAGCTGCGCGGTCGGCGGCCGCTTGCGGTTGAGCTCGGTGAAGAAGTTGGGCGTGCCACCGGCAAGGCGTACGCGGGGCAGCGCCGCACGCACCGCCGCATAGACCGCCTCCAGCGGCGGGCAATCGGGCCAGGTGCTGCCGGGCAGCGTGCCCTTGAGGTCGGCAGCCGGCAACGCGACGATGGTGGTGACCGCGGCGTCGGCCTGCCGCAATGCGTCGGCCAGCGCACGGGCCTCGGCCTCGAGTGCCAGGCCCGGCAGCACCGCCTCCAGATGCAGCTCGGCGCCGACCGCACGGGCGATCCCGGCAGCCAGTTCCAGCCTCGCGACGCCGTGCCGGCGCGGGTCGTGGCGCACCAGCAGGTATTCGGGCCCAAGCGCGCGGAGCTGGTCGAGCTCTGCCGAGGACAGCGCGTCGTCCGGCTCGAGATGCAGGCCGAGCGCCGGCAACCGGCCCGATGACTGGCCGATCGTGACCTGGACCGGTTCCTCGGCGACGGTCACGCGACCGGATCCGCCCGACGACGCATCCGCAGGAATGCCCGACACAGTGAGGGCCACGCTCTGCTGCATGATCTCGCCGGCGCGCAGCAGATACGGCCAGGGCAGGCCGATCGGGCGGACGTAGGTCTTGTACGAGGCGTCGGTCCAGTTGCGCTGGTCCTCCATCTCGAAGGCGTCGCCCTCCATCCGGCAGGTGACGACCACGCCCGGCAGCGGCTCGTGGGTCAGGGCGCGGATGTCGCTGAACGGCTGGTATGGGGCGATCAGCTCCGGGAAGGTCGCCGCTTCCTCGGTGCCGTCGGTGTGCAGCACGGTGACCGGCTGGCCGCTGGTGCCGGCGATCGGATGCAGCACCACGAAGCCCAGGCGCGCGGTGTTGAAATCGGTGAGCGCCTCGCCCTGCATGCTGAACACCACATGGTCCGGGCCGCCCTCGATCCGCACCTGGTAACGGTAGGACTGCTCGCCTTCGCGGCAGTCGGCCTGGTAGCGCACGAGGAAGCGTTCGGGCTGCTGCTCCACCGACAGGTCGCTGATCCGGCAGGCGACGGTGCCCCATTCATGGTCACGCACGACGCAGGCGATGGCGCGGATCAGTTCGTGGCCGGCAATGCGGATGTGGCGCAGGTTGCCGTCCTGCAAGGTCGCCGTGAGTGGGCCCGCGGAGAGCTGGATGACCGGGTCGGGGATCTCCTCGGTGCCGAAGAGGACGTACGACTCGAGCGTTACGAACTGCTGTGTGCGGGAGGCGGACATGAGCGTGCTCTTCACGGTTGCTGTGGTGGTCAGCCGGTCTGGATAGTCTGCTCCGACATGAAGGCGCGCACCACGGCATCGAAGTCGGCGTCGTGGGTGAAGCCCAGGCCGCGTGCCGTGTCGGCGGAAAAATTGCCGGGCCAGGAATTGACGATGCGCTGGATGGCGGGATCGGCGGCAACCCGGACGCGATCGGCTACGACGTCGCCCGCCAACCGACGCAAGGCCTGCAGCATGTCCGCAACCGTGACGGAGAGGCCGGGCATGTTGATCACGCTGCGGCCGCCGAGTGCGGATTTGTCGAGGTCGTGGCCGTGCAGGATATTGCGGATCGCCAGCGCCGGCGACATCAGCCACAGCACGGTGTCGAGTGAGACCGGACATACCGCATCGATGCCGGCAAGCGGCTCCCGGATGATGCCGCTGGCGAAACTCGACGCCGCACGGTTGGGCTTCCCGGGACGCACCACGATCGTCGGCATGCGCAGGCTGCGGCCGTCGAGAAAATCGCGCCGGCTGTAGTCTGACAGCAGCAGGTCGTTGATCGCCTTCTGGGTACCGTAGGAGCTCTGCGGCTGCCACACCTGGCTGTCCGGCACGGTATCGGGGAGCGTGCCGCCGAATACCGCGACCGAGCTGGTGGTGACGAACCTGGCGCCGGGTGCGACCGCGCGCACACGTTCCATCAACATGCGGGTGGCGTCGATATTGACACGCATGCCGAGGTCGAAATCCTCTTCCGCCTGCGACGACACGACGGCAGCAAGATGGAATACGCTGATGGTATCGACATCGATGAGTTGTGCCACCTGCGCCGGATCCGTGATGTCGCCGGCGAGCGGCCTGACGCGCGGATCGGTGTAGCCTTCCGGGTCGATGACGTCGAACGCGCAGATGCTCTCGATGGCACGGTTGGAGCCATCGGGACCGATGATATGGCCGCGTTGCAGCAACGCCTCGATCAGACGGCGGCCAAGGAATCCGGCCGCACCGGTGATTGCGATCTGCATGATGAAGACCTTTCCGTCGCGCCTCGAAAGGACGCAAACTCGTATGTCAGGCAAGCGCGGCCGATGATCGGGCGCAAGCGGTTTCTCGAGGATCGCTCATGAAGCAGCAGAACCGGACCGACCAGCTGGAGCGGATCCTGCGTGAGCGCATCCAGGGCGGCATCCTCGCGGTCGGCACGAAACTGCCATCCGAGCAGGCCATGTCGGCCGAGTTTCAGGTGAGCCGGACGGTCGTGCGGGAGGCTGTTGCCCGGCTGCGCTCGGACGGAATGCTGGAAACCCGCAAGGGTGCGCCGACACGGGTGCGCGCGGCTGCACAGCTGGCCGAGACGCTGTCGATGCCGCAGTCGGTCGAGGGGCTGCTCGGGTTTCTCGAAGTGCGTCGCTCCATCGAAGGCGAAATGGCGGCTCTCGCTGCGGCGCGGCGCACGGAGGCACAATGCCGGTTGATCGAGGTGGCGCTGCTCGCGATCGACCAGTCGACTCGGGATGGCGGCAGCGGTGTGCAACAGGATCTCGATTTCCATCTGGCGATCGGAGCCGCCACCTCGAACGCGTATTGGCAGCAATTCGTGCACCTGTTCGCCGAGCCGATCCGCTCGGCCATCGGTGTCACCCGCGCCAACGAGGCAAGGCGACGCGACTTCGCGGCGGCGGTGGCCGACGAGCACCGGCAGATCTACGACGCGATCCGGGCCCGGGATGCCGACCTCGCACGTGCGGCCGTGCATCTGCATATCACCAACGCCGGCCAGCGCATCATCCATGCCGACCAGGCGTTCTGGCAGCAGGAAGGTGGTGACCTCGCCCGCATCTTTGCCGCCCGGGCGCTGAACGATCCCGGGCGCTGATGGAACGCGGCCCGTCGCTACTGGGCCAGGTAGCCGCCATCCACCGGAAGGATTGCGCCGGTGATGAACGACGCATCGTCGGAGGCCAGGAACAGGATTGCGTAGGCCACCTCAGCCGGGCTGCCGAGCCGCGCCATCGGATGTCGTGTCTTGATGTCGGCAACGTAGGCGTCGGACATCTTCGCCAGCCCCGCGGTGGTGATGGTGCCAGGCGCCACCGCATTGACGCGGACGCCCCGTGCTGCGAGCTCGATCGCCAGATGCTTGGTGATGCCGGACGCCACGAACTTCGCGGGCCCATACACGGCCTGTCCCTTCTGCCCGGCCTCGCCGGAGATCGAGGACAGGCAGACGATCGAGCCGCCGCCGGATTTCAGCATTGCCTCGGCGGCGAACTTGCAGGTCAGGAACATGCCGCGGCCATCGATCGCCATGACATGATCGAAATCCTCTCCCGTCGCGGTCAGCAGGTCGAGTTCCGGGATGATGCCGGCATTGGCGACCAGGATGTCGAGCTTGCCGAACGCCGTGACCGCATCGGCCACCATCAGTTTCGCATCCTGGCTGCTGGACACGTCGCCGACGAAGCTGCGTGCTTCTCCACCGGCCGCCTTGATGACGTCGACAAGACTGTCGAGACCGGCTGCATCGATGTCGTTCACGACGAGCTGGGCCCCTTCGGCGGCGAATATCAGGGCGGTGGCGCGGCCGATGCCGCTGGATGCGCCGGTGATCAGGGCGCTCTTTCCCTTCAGGCGGCCACGACCTCTGGGAAGCTGCTCGTCACTCATGCGATATCTCCTTCGGGAGGGGTGATTGCGGCCTCAGCTGCCGCGACGCTTCTGGTTGAGGCTGTCGATCAGGACAGCCCCGAAAATGACCGCGCCCTGGATGAACTGGACCCAGAACGGCTGCACGTTTTTCAGGGTAAGTCCGTTGTTGATCAATCCGATGATGAGCACGCCGAGCAGGGTGCCGAGAATGCTGCCCTTGCCGCCGAACAGCGAGGCGCCGCCGATCACCACCGCGGCGATCGCGTTCAACTCGAGTCCGGTGGCGGCGATCGGCTGCGCGCTATCGAGGCGGCCGGCAAGGATCACGCCACCGAGGCCGGCCAGCGCACCACTGATGATATAGACGATCGCCAGGGTGCGGGCGACAGGAATACCGGCCAGGCGCGCGGCATCACGGTTGCCGCCGACGGCATAGATCTCGGCGCCGAAGACAGTCCGGGCCAACACCAAGCCGGCAATCAGGAATACGCCGAGCGTGATGATCGCGGCGACCGGGAATGGCCCGAAATTGCCACCACCGATATTGTCGAAACTGTCGGGGAAGGAAAAGATCGTGTTGCCGTTGGTGACGATGAATGCGAGGCCTCGCGCCATTGCCAGCACCGCGAGGCTCACGATGAACGGGCTCATGTTCAGCGTCGTCACCGCGAATGCGATGAAACCGCCCGATAATGCGCCGATCCCGAGGCCCACCAGCACCGCAAGCGGTACCGGAACATGCGCGTTCAGGGCGAGACCGGCCATGACGCCGGAGAACGCGACGACGGAGCCCACCGAAAGATCGATGCCGCCGGTGACGATGACGAAGGTCTCGCCGACCGCGACGATGCCGATCAGGGAGCTTGCCAGCAGGATCGACAAGAGATTGGCCGAGGTCAGGAACGCCGGCGTGGTCAGCGCCAGATAGAGCGAGATGCCGACGAAGCCGACGACGATCGTCAGCTCGTTGATGGCACGGGTGATCGCCGAAAAACCTGAACGACGTGTCGGCGATACCGATGTCTCGACGGAGGCCATGGCCTGCCCTTCTGGTGTATGAGTATCCATCATCCGAGTGCCGCCAGTTGCATGACGCGCTCCTGGCTGAATTCCGGCTTCGGGATGGTTCCGGCGAGGCGCCCGGCGCGCATCACCAGGATGCGGTCGCTGATGCCGAGGAGCTCGATCATGTCGGAGGAGACGACAAGAACCGCGCCGCCCTGCTCAGCAAGTGTGTTGATGAGGCGATAGACCTCGACCTTGGCGCCGACATCGATGCCGCGCGTCGGCTCGTCGAGCAGGAAGATGCGCGGACGGGTGGTGAGGGCCCGGCCGAGAACGACCTTCTGCTGGTTGCCGCCGGACAGCGATTGCACCGGCTGGCGGATGCCGGGAGTGCGGATGCGCAGCGACTTCACCGCGTGGTCCGCAAGGCGGTCGATGCGGCGCGGCATCAGGACGCTGCGTAACCATGATGACTGGCGCAGCGTCGAAAGGGCGACGTTGTTGCGGATCGGGAAAGGCATCACCAGGCCCTCGCCCTTGCGATCCTCCGGCACCAGGGCCACGCCGGCAGCAATGGCATCACGCGGCGAACGGATCCGCGCCTCGCGCGACTGCACGCGAACGCGGCCCTGGCTTGCCGGCAGCGCGCCATAGATCGTCTTGAGCACCTCGGTCCGGCCAGCTCCGATCAACCCGCCGATACCGACCACCTCGCCGGCACGGACGGAAAAACTGACATCCTGGAAACGACCCTCGGACCCGAGCGCCTCGACGTCGAGCAACACGTCGCCGACCGTGGCGTGACGCTCGGGGAACAGCGCCTCGATCGGCCGGTTGACCATCGCCTGGATCAGGCCGGTCTCATTCCACTCCGATGCAGGACGCGTCTCGACGGCCGCACCGTCACGAAGCACGGTGATCCGGTCACACACCTCGAACACCTCCTCGAGATGATGGCTGATGAAGACGAGCCCGACGCCGGACTGCCGCAGTAGCGCGATGGTGGCAAACAGGATCTTCTGCTCGGCGGTGGTCAGTGTCGCGGTGGGCTCGTCCATGACGATCACGCGCGCCTTGCGTGACAGCGCGCGGGCGATTTCCACCAGCTGCTGCTGCGCGATTCCCAGGTGCCGCACCCGGGTTTGCGGCGGGATGCTCAGACCTACGCGGGCGAGCAGGTCGCGTGCATTCCGATGCAGCGCCGCCCGTCGCACACCACCGAGTTTCCCGTGCGGCAGGTGCCCGAGATAAATGTTCTCGGCCACCGACCGGTCGGGGATCAGGCTCAGCTCCTGGTGGATGACGATGATGCCGGCATCGAGAGAGTCGCGCGGCCGTCGCGGCTGGAACGCCTCGCCATCAAGGTGCATGTCACCGGCATCCGCCGGAAACACACCCGCCAGGACTTTCATCAAGGTCGATTTCCCGGCCCCATTCTCGCCGACGATGCCGAGCACCTCGCCTCGGTCGAGCGAGATGCTGACATCGGACAAGGCCTTCACGCCCGGAAACCCCTTGCTGATGCCCTGCATTTCGAGAAGTCGGGGCATTTCGAGCAGTCGGGGCATTTCGGGCGGGCCGGCTACTTGCTCATCTCGTCGCCCCACAGCCCGTACGCCTTGACGTCCGCACTGTCGATATTGGCCTTGGTGATCAGCATGTGCGGCCAGAACTGGTGCGCCGGGATGCTGGCCTTCCCGCCATGCAAATAGGCTTCGACATATTTCACGGATTGCTCGGCCATGGTCACCGGATTCTGCGACAGGGTGCCGTCGATCTGGCCCTTTCGGATGTCGCTCAGCGCCTGCTCGGTGCCGTCGATGCTGATGATGATGATGTGCTTCGGATTGCCGATCGGCTCGGCCCGGTTGGCCTGGCGGATCGCCCGCACGGCGCCCACGGCGTTGTCGTCATTGCCGTTGAAGATGGCGTCGATGTCGCTGTGCGCTGCGAGCAGCTGCGTGGTGATGTTGAAAGCCTTGTCGGCATCGAAGTCCGCCGCCTGCTTGGAGACGAGCTTCAATCCGGGGTTGTTCTTCTGCAGTGCCTCGAACTCGGTGGAGAAACCCTTCTCCCGCTCGTCGCCGGCGGTGGTGCCGAGCAGGCCCTCGAGATCGACGACATTGCCCTTGATCGAGCCGTACCGCTGCTTCAGCTGGTCGGCAATGAAATCGGCGCCCTCCTTGCCGAGCGCCTCATTGTCGGTCTCGAGGAAGTTCACCTGGCAGCCGCCACACGCGGCGCCACGATCCAGGGTGAAGACCGGGATGCCCTTGCGGTTGGCTTCCTTGACGACCGGCACGATGGAGTTCGCATTGATCGGATTGAGGATCAGGGCCGAGACATGTTGATTGATCAGGTCGGTGACCTGGTTGGTCTGGGTGTTGGCATCGCCGTTCGCGCTGGTGTTGATCAGGCGCAAATCGGGATGTGCGGCGATCCCGTCCTGCACACCCCGGGTCATCCCCTGGAAGAACGGATTGGCGAGCGTCGCAACGCTGAGCCCGACAACGTCTGCCGCCTGCGCTGATGACACCGCGGACAACGAGCCGATGGCAATGACAGCCGCAACAAGGCGGGTTCCTACTTTGGACATGACAACTCCCGATGGCTTTTTTGTCGCCCGTACGAAGTCGAGTCCGACGGGGTTCGTTTACGCGTTCTCAAATCCGGACCGCGCTCCCGATGCCGCATTGCAGCATGCAGGAATTCCGACCGGATCGAAGCTGTATGACAGCTTTAGCCCGTTTAGTCCGTGACGCAAGCGGCTATTTCCTGTGTCGGGATCGATGTCAGGGACCGAAGATCACGCCCTTGGTGAGCAGGATGTTGCCGTAGGCGCGCTGTTCCCCGGTCTGGACGATCGCGAAGCACGAGCGCACCAGATCGTAGAACGCGAAACGTTCGACCGACAACGGATGCGGGTGCCCGCGCTCGGCGAGCGCATCGGCGAGATCCTGCACGGCAACCGGAACGGCCTCGGGGTCGCCCACCTGCTGCATCGTCGCAGCCGGGTTCGGCACGAAACTGTCGAGCGGCAGCAGCGTCAGAACCGCCCGCAAGACAGCTGTCGCATCGAGGCCGGGCAGATGATGGATGGTTCGCCCGCAGCTTGCCGCGGGGAAATTCGCATCGACGATCGCGATGCTGTCGCCGTGGCCCATGGCCGCCAGGCTGTGCAGCAGGTCCGGCGTGAGAAGTGGATCGATCCCGTGCAGCATCAGTCTGTCTCCGTCTGGTTCAGCATCGAGAGCGCCTCGGCAAAGAAATCGTCGCCGCCGAAATTGCCGGATTTCAACGCCACTGCAAGGCCGGCATGATGTGCGCCGGCGGTGCGCAGGGCCGGCACGCCGGGGGCGATCTCGCGGCCGATCAGGAACGCCTCGAGCCCCAGCCGGTCGACCACAGCGCCGGACGTCTCGCCTCCCGCAACCACCAGCCGGCGGACCGACGCGGCGACCAGCGCCTCGGCGATGTCGGCCAGCGCCTGCTCCACCACGTGCCCGGCGGCAGCCCCGCCATGGCTGCGCTGCATCGCGGCCACGGCGTCGGGCGTGTCGCTGCTGGCAATCAGCACCGGGCCCGCATCGAGCCGCGCATGCGCCCACGCGAGCGCCTCGGCAACCACCAAGCTTGCGCCGCCTTCCAGCAGCCGCGAGACATCGAGCCGATGGATCGGAATCCCGGCAGCCTCGGCCACCGCGATCTGCCGCCTGGTGGCAGCCGAACAACTTCCGGCAAGAATGGCTGCGCGCGAGCCGGCGGCGACGCTGCCTTGCCCGGACATCCCGACGTCGGCAGGGGACTTGGAAACGGTCCGTTGCGGACCACGCGCCACGAGCGCCCGGGCAATTCCGGCACCGAGCCCGGACGCGCCGGTGGAAAGTGGGTCCGCCAACGCCGCCTCGCCGAGCACATCGAGATGACGCGCTGCCACCGCATCGGCAATCACCGACCCCTCGCCGCGCGCCGACGCGTCAGCCAGCGCTGCCCGTACCGCCGCGACGCCCTGCTCCACCACGGCGTACGGGACCAAGCCGACACCCGAAGCACTCTGTCGTTGCAGCACCCGGACCAGGTTCGCATCACGCATCGGGTTCAGCGGATGGTCCTTCAGCGGGCTCTCGTTGAGCGGCACGCCGTTCACGAACAGGTTGCCCTGGAACACGCTACGCCCGGTCTCGGGGAAGGCGGGATTCACCAGCACCGCACCGCACCCGGCACGTGCGCGCAAGGCATCGGTCACCGGGCCGATATTTCCGGCGTCGGTCGAATCGAACGTCGAGCAGACCTTGAACAACACGTGCTCGGCGCCGCGCTCGCGCAGCCAGGCTTCGGCCTCGAGGGACAGCTCGACCGCGCGTGCGGCCTCGATCGAGCGGCTCTTCAGCGACACGACGACCGCATCGACCTCAGGCAGGTCGAGTCCCGGACGCGGCACGCCGATCGTCTGCACGGTGCGCAGTCCGTTCCGGCGCAACATGTTGGCGAGGTCGGACGCGCCGGTATAGTCGTCGGCGATGCAGCCCAGCTGGATGCTCATGCCGCGCCCCCTGTCGATTTTCCGGCGAACGGTGCGAACCAGCCGAGACCGTCGAGCGTGGCAGCGCGCGGGCGATACTCGCAGCCGACGAAACCGTCATAGCCGAGCCGGTCGAGTTCCGCGAACAGGAAGGGGAAGTTCAGTTCCTCCCCAGCCGGCTCGTTGCGCGACGGCACGCTCGCAACCTGGATATGGCCGATCATCGGCAGCATCCGGCGGAGCGCCATGGTCACGTCGCCATGCATGATCTGCCGGTGATAGATGTCGAACTGCAGTTTCACGTTGGGCAGGCCGATGCTGTCGATGAGCGACGCCGTCCAGTCGAAGTCGTTCAGGAAATAGCCTGGCATGTCGCGGCCGTTGATCGGCTCGAGCACAAGGTCGAGCCCACGCTCGCCGAGCGCCTCGGCGCAACGTTCGACCGCGGCCCGGTAGGTGGCCACCGACTTCGGGTCTGTGCGGTCGCCGAGGCCTGCCATCAGGTGCAGGCGCCGCACGCCACAGGCTTCCGCGTAGCGTAGCGCCGTGTCCAGGGCCGGCGCGAGCTCCGCGGTGCGCGTCGGGATCGACGCAAAGCCGCGGTCACCGGAGTCCCAGTCGCCTGGCGGCATGTTGAACAACGCCACGGTCAATCCGTTGCGCTGCACGCGCTCTGCGAGCGCCTCCGGCTCGAGGGAATACGGGAACAGGAACTCGACCGCGGTAAAGCCCGCCCGTGCGGCTGCGTCGAAGCGGTCGGCGAACGGCACCTCGTTGAACATCATCGTAAGGTTGGCTGCGAAATGGGGCATGCGGGTCTCTCCGTAGGGCCGTCCTCAGCTTTTCGTGGGCAACGTAAGGCCGGCAATCTGCGCATACAGCCGCGCGACCGATGCATCGTCGTCCTTGCCCATGCCGGCGGCGGCGGTCATCAGATACATCTGCAACGCCGCGCCGGCGACAGGCACCGGGAATTTATCGGCGCGCGCCATGTCGAGCACGATGCCGAGATCCTTGGTGAAGATCTCGATCGAGCTGTGCGGGGTGTAGTCGCCGGCCAGCACGTGCGGGATCCGGTTCTCGAACATCCAGCTGTTGCCGGCGGACTTGGTGATGACCTCATACACGCGAGCGAGGTCGAGGCCCTGCCTCGCGGCGAACGCCATCGCCTCGCAGGCGGCCGCGATATGCACGCCGGCGAGCAGCTGGTTCACCATCTTGAAGGCGGCGCCGAGCCCGGCGCTGTCGCCGAGTTCGTACAGCGTGCCTGTCATGGCATCGAGTGCCGGTCGCGCACGGCTGAATGCGGACGGCGTACCGGAGGCCAGCATGGTGAGCGCGCCATCGGCCGCACGCGCGGCACCGCCGCTCATCGGCGCATCCAGATAATGCCGTCCGGTCGCCTCCAGCCGGGCCGCGAGGGCACGGGCCCGCTCCGGCGCCATGGTGGCCGAGGATACGAATACGCTGCCTTCGGGCATGGCTTCCGCACAGCCATCCGGGCCGAACAGCACCGCCTCGGTCTGGTCGGCGTTGACCACCACGGCAACCACACAATCGGCACCGGCTGCGGCGGCCGCAGGTGTTGCGCCGACCCGGCCCCCCTGGGCCTGGAAACGCTCGCTCGCCGCGGCATTGACATCGAAGCCGGTCACATCGAAGCCCGCACGCAACAGCGATGTTGCCATGCCGAAACCCATGGATCCCAACCCGATGACCGAGCACCTGAGCTTGGCTGTTGCTGCATCTTTACGTTCGGTGCCGCTCATGCTGGGATCCTCGAGGTCGGGTGTTGGCGCTGGTTGCGCTACCATGGCAGGGTCGGTCGGGAAACGCGCCATGCTCGACGCGGTCGCCGGAAATGCGGAGATATTCCATGAATGAGAATAAGCTGCGCGAGCAGATCTGTTTGTTCTCGCGTTCGCTGTTCGAGCGCGGACTGACGCATGGCACAACCGGAAACGTCAGTGCCAGGCTGGAAGATGGCGGGCTGCTGACCACGCCGACCGACAGCTCGCTGGGCTTCCTCGATCCGGCCAGGCTGACACGCCTCGATGCCGAGGGACGGGTGTTGTCGGGTGACCGCCCGACGAAGGAGATCCCGCTGCACCAGGCGATGTACGAAACCCGCGCTGGTGCGGGAGCGATAGTGCACCTGCATTCCACCCATTCCGTCGCGGTCTCCATGCTCCCGGGCATCAATCCCGAGGCGGTGTTGCCGCCCCTCACCGCATATTCGGTGATGCGGGTGGGTGCCACCGCTCTGGTCCCGTACTACCGCCCCGGCGATCCCGCGGTGGCGGGCGCGATCCGCGGCCTGGCCGGTCGCTACGCGGCGGTGCTGCTGGCCAATCACGGGCCGGTCGTTACCGGAAAGACAATCGAGGCGGCGGTGGCGGCCACGGAGGAGCTGGAAGAGACCGCCCGGCTGCATCTCATGCTGCGCGGGCTGAACCCGAGGCTGCTTACGAATGCGCAGGTTCAGGACCTGGTCAGCCATTTCAACCTCGAGCCCTACCCCGAGCATCATCATGAGACCGACAGTCCCGACTGATCTGCAAGTCGGGCGGCTGCCGTCGCAGGAAGCCGCCCGGGCTGCAAGTGTCAGCCTTGTGTCGGGACGTAGTTGCGCCAGTTGTGGTTCTCGCGGAAGCCGAGCATGTCCTTCGCCTTCTTGTTCGAGAGGAGGCTTTCGAACTCGCCCATCTCGCCGCGAACCGGCACGTTCGGGTAATACCGGCGCACCAGTTCCGCCGTCGGAAGATCCGACGAGGAGTGGTCGTTGACGGCGTTGAAGACCTGGTATCCGAGCCCGTCGGTCTCGATGCCGAGGCGAACGAGCTCGCCCAGATCACGGGCGTCGATATAGCTCCAGGCGATACGACGGCGGAAGTCCGGCTTGGCGAACCAGCCCGGGAACAGCTCGTATTCGCTCGGCTCGATCACGTTCCCGATGCGCAGGGCGTAGATATCGGTGCCCGTGCGCAGCGCGAAAGCTTCGGACGTGCGCTCGTTGCAGATCTTGGAGACCGCGTAGCTGTCCATCGGCTTGACCGGATAATCCTCGTCGAGAGGGAAATATTCCGGATCACGATGACCGTGCGCGAACACGATCCCGTACGTGGTCTCGCTCGACGCAATGATCACCTTCTTGATGCCGAGCTTGGTCGCAGCGTCGAGCACGTTGTAAGTGCCCATGACGTTGATGCGATAGACCTCGTTATCAGGCGTGATCATGATCCGCGGAATTGCGGCGAAGTGCACCACTGCATCGATCGGCTGCGGGCTGAGATCAAGATCGAACTCATGCAGGCCGGTATAGGCGGAGAACGCGTTGAACACCTGGCCGGCATCGGTGATGTCGGTGATCAGCGTGCGGACCTTCGGATTGGCCAGCGGCTTCGTGTCGATGTTCATCACGTGGTAGCCCTGGTCGACCAGGTACTGGACCACGTGGCGACCGGCCTTGCCGCTGCCGCCGGTGAAGAGGATGCGCTTCATACGTCGAAGTTCCTTCAGATATCAGAAGTGGTACTGGTCGATGTTGTCCGCGTTGAAGATCAGCGGCTTGCTGAACACGATCACGCCGTCCTTGGCGGTGAAGCTGCCAAGATCGCCGGCGTCGAACGTGCCGTTGCGCTGGATCGCGTTGTCGGCGGCAAGCCGGGCGACGTACATGACGAGCTCGCCTTCCTTGACCTCGTCCCACAGCGGCGTCTCGCGGATGATGCCGCTCTTGACGTACTGACGGATCGAGTCCGGATCGCTGCAGCCACCGACGACGACCTTGCCCTTGAGGCCGAGCTTCTCGACCGCTGCGGCGGCGCCGACTTCGGCCGCACCGTCCGGCGCGATGATGCCGGTCACGTCCGGATTGGCCTGCAGGATGTTGAGGCCGGCGGTCAGGGACTGCGACGGGCTCGACTGGCCATACTGGGTGGTGACGATCGTCATCTTCGGGTAGGTCGCGGTCATGTATTTCTTGAGTGCCGAGATCCACTCGTTCTGGATCGTCGCGTCCGGGGTCGAGGACAGGATCGCGATCTTGGCGTTCGGACCTGCGTACTTGGCGACAGACTCGACGAGCGCCTTGCCGAACTCGGCGTAGTCGGTGTTCTGGATGAAGAAGTTGCGGGCGTCAGGCGCGACATCGCTGTCGTAGGACACAACCTTGATGCCCTGGGCCATCGCACGGCGCAGGGCCGGGGCGAGCTGCGTCGGGTTGTTCGAGGTCGTGGTGATCACGTTGAAGCGGCGCGCGATCAGGCTGTTGAACACGTCGACCTGGCCCTGCGCCGAAGCCGTCACCGGGCCGGTATAGAGGAAATCGATGTTCAGCTTCTTGGCGGCTTCGACAGCGCCCTGCTCGTTCGCCTTGAACACCGACAGGCCGACGAGCTTCGGCACCATCGCGACGCGGATGCGCTTGGAGGTATCGATGTCGGCGGCATGCCCGGCGAGGGTGGTGCCAAGCAGCAGCGGCAACATCGCGAGCGTGGCGCTGATGCCGCGGCGGGCAGCGCTGCGACGGGTCGAATTATCGGTCATCATGCTCATGGTCGTGTTCATGTCCCTGGTTGGTTTGTTGTTCAGCGTGAAGCTTGCAGGACGGGGCTGCGGCGCAACCGTCCCAGCAGCATCGACAGGCCGGATCCCCGGCCAGCGAATAGGTTCTTGGTGGCGATCGCGGCGAGCAGGATCGCACCTGTCAGCATCGTCGTCACCATGTCCGAGAAACCGGCAATCAGCATGCCCTGGCGCAACATGCCGAGCAGCAGCACGGCGATCACGACGCCTGCGATGCTGCCCTCGCCGCCGAAGATGCTGACACCACCGAGCACCACCGTGGTGATGGTGCTGAGCAGCAGCAGGTCGCCCATGTCGGACCGCACGGCGCTGTAATAGGCGGCGAGCACGATCCCAGCGATGGCCGCCATCGTGCCGCTGATCACGTAGGACGCGGTGACGATGCGGGCGACGCGGATGCCGGAATATCGGGCCGCCTCGGTGTTGTAGCCGATCGTCACCACCTTGCGGCCGAACGTGGAGCGCGAGATGAGGGCGGAAAATATCAACGCCAGAATGGCAAACAGCACGATCTGGAACGGCAGGATCCCGCCGATTGCGCCGGTTCCCAGCAGGTTGAAGGCGTTCGGGAAACCGGAGGGCGGGTTGTCGCCAGCGAGCGCGGTCGCAATGCTGCCATAAATGAAGCTGGTCGCCAGCGTGGCGATCAGCGGCTCGGTACGCAGCCTGGTGATAATAAGCCCGTTGATCAAGCCGAGACCGGCACCGGCGACGACTCCGATCACTGCCGAGACCCAGATCGAGACATGGAACTCGCTCCAGAGCGTCGCCATGATGACCGCGGAAAGTCCGGCGACCGCACCCACCGAGAGGTCGATGCCGCCGGTGAGGATGACCGTGGTGAGACCGAGTGCCACCAGCCCGAACGGCAGGAAGTTCTCGGTCAACGCCAGGAAGCCACCGAAACCCGGATAGAAACCTGGTACGCCGAGGATGAGCCCGATCGTGAGCACCAGCAGCATCAGCAGCAGCGCCCGCTCCCAATTTCCGAGCGGCAGTCGTCGCTGGTCCCGCCGACGCGCCGTCACCTCGTTCTGGCCGCTCATCGCACGCTGCTCCCGACGGCGGCGGATCGGCCCTGCCGGGCTCCCGCGGTCACTGCAAGCAGGATCATGGCGCCCTCACCTGCGGAGTACCAGATCGGCGGCACATGCACGAACACCAGCGCGGTCAGGATCACGCTCAGGAACAATGCGCCGAGGACGGTTCCCAGCATCTTGCCGCGGCCGCCGGAAATCGCACTGCCGCCGATCAACGCAACGGCAATGGATTGCAGCTCCATGTGGTCGCCGGTGCCTGTCGTGACGGTGGCCGAGCCGGTGTAACAAACGAACATCAGGCCGGCGAGCGCTGCCAATACACCCGACAAGGTATAGACGCTGACCTGAACGATCGTGACCGGGATGCCTGCATTGTAGGCTGCGGTCTGATTGTTGCCGATCGCAAGGATCGCACGGCCGAAGCGCGTATGGCCCAGCATGAACCACACGGCCAGCAGCACCAGGCCGAGCACCATGGCCGGGATCGGGATTGGCAGCAACGTCGACACCACGCCGTTGCCGAGCGTGGCGTAAGCCGGCGGCACGGAATCCACCTGTGTGCCGTTGGAATAAACGAAAATCAGTCCGCTATAGAGGCTATATGTGCCGAGCGTGGTGATGATCGGCGGGATCGCCAGCTTGGCCACCAGGACGCCGTTCAACGTGCCGAGCACCAGGCCGATCACCAGCGCGATCGCGAATGCGCCGACCAGAGGCAGCCCGCTCGACTGCGCCAACAGACCGGTCACCATCGCGCTGAGCCCCAGGATCGGGGCCACCGACAGATCGATGCCACGCGTGGTGATCACCAGCGTCTGGCCGAGTGCCAGCAGCGACAGCACGACGCAGTTCAGCAGCATGAACCGCAGATTCTGCAGCGCCATGAAGTTTGGATGCGCGATGCCGACCAGCAGGATGGTGGCGACCGTCACCGCAATCAGCGTGATCTCCCGCGCCTCGCGACGGGTTCGCGCGCGCGACCGGCCCGAAGCGGACGTCGGTGCCGCCGCTTCCGGAAGCTTCGCACGATCGCCGGGCACGGTCTCGACCTGCATGACCGGCGCGTTCACGCGGCGGCTCCTGCATGGCTCAGCCCGGCGTGGCTGAGATAGGACTGGCCGACCCGGTCCGGGGTGATGTCGTCGCCGCTCAGTTCGGCGACGATGCGCCCCTCATAGACGGAGAGGATCCTGTCGCACAGGCGCACCAGTTCCTCCATTTCCGAGGAGATCACCAGGATCGCCATGCCCTCGGCCGCCAACCCTTGGATGATCTCGTAGATCTCGTCCTTGGCGCCGACATCGACACCACGTGTCGGCTCGTCGAGGATCGCCACCTTGGGGGACAAGCCCATCCACTTTCCGAAAACGACCTTCTGCTGGTTGCCGCCCGAAAGCTGGCGCAGCGGCTGGTCGGTGCCCGCGCAGCGCACCCGATAGCGTCGCACGGTCTCGGCGCCGATGCGGTCCTCGTCGTCGTGGTCCATCAATCCGAAGCGATGCTTCACGCGCTCGATCAGACCGGAGGTCAGGTTCTCGGCGATCGTCATCGGCAGCACGGTGCCATGCCGGGCGCGATCCTCCGGCGCATAGACCAGGCCCGCCCGGATGATCTCGTAAGTGGGACTGGCGGAGATATCCTGCCCATCCAGAACGACGGTGCCTGCATCGCGCGCGCGCAGGCCGAAGATGGTCTCGGCGATCTCGGTGCGACCGGCACCGACCAGGCCCGCGACGCCGAGGATCTCGCCGGCATGCAGCGTGAACCCGACATCGGCGAACCGCGGCGAGTGGGCGAGGCCACTCACCGTCAGCATCGGCCTGCTCGTCGCGGTCGTGCCGGTGCGGCGCGGGATCGTGCGCATCTCCCGTCCGACCATCTGCGACAGCAGGCGGGTGCGGTCGAAATCGGCGCGGGCGACACTGTCGACCAGCACACCGTCACGCATCACGCTGATGTCGTCGGAGATGTCGAGAACCTCGTCCATCCGGTGGCTGATGAAGGCCAGCGTATAGCCCTCGTCGCGGAGCCGCCGCATGGTCCCGAACAGGCGCTCGACCTCGTGCGTCGTGAGCGGCGATGTCGGCTCGTCGAAGAGGATGACGCGGCAACCACGCAGAAGCGCCTTGGCACACTCGACCTGCTGCTGCTGGGCGATCGAGAGCAGCCGCGCCTCCGCATCCACCGGAATATCCAGGCCGAGCGTTGCGAGCGCTGCACGCGCACGAGCCCGCATCCCCGCCCAATCGATGCGCGGAATCACACGGCCGGTGGTCGGCAACTGGCCCACGAACATCGTCTCGGCAACGGTCAGAGACGGCATCAGCGCCGGCTCCTGCGGCACCAGGTAGATACCGTGCGCGTGCGCATCATGCGGCGAGGCAAACGAAAGTGCTTCGTCATCGAGATAAAGCGCGCCGGCAGTCGGGCGAACGATGCCGGCCATCACCTTGAACAGGGTTGATTTACCCGCGCCGTTCTCGCCCATCATCGTGTGAACGCGCCCCGGCTCGAGCGACACGCTGATGCCGCGCAGGACCGAAACCGGACCATAATTCTTGGTGACGTCGAGAGTCCGGTACAGGCCGGTCGCATGGGGCGCCGACATGCTTGCAGCCTGCGGCATGACGCCGTTCTCCTTGTAGTCTTTCCCGCACGAGCCCGCTTCTTCATCAGCCGGCACCGTTTGCGGCGCCGGACGGCCAGCTTCGGGGTGCAAGCTAGTCCGCTCCCGATGGTAGCGCAACCAAGGAAATCGTCATATTTATCGCGTCCGACGATGGCGGCGGAGCGCACAGGAGCGTAGGTTCGGCGTCCGATGAATCAGGTCGTACCTCTGGGCCGCCGCGCCCGCAGCACCGCCGTGACGCTGAAACATGTTGCAGCACGCGCAGGCGTGGCGCCGATCACTGTTTCGCGCGCGCTCAATGCACCCGACAGCGTGTCACCGCTGCTTCGGGCACAGATCGACGATGCCGTGACCGCCCTCGGATACGTGCCGAACCGCTTTGCCGGTGTGCTGGCCTCTGCGCAAAGCCGCGTGGTCCCGGTCATCGTGCCATCCCTGTCGAACGCGGTCTTCATCGAGGTGATCCAGGGCATCCAGGGCGTCCTGGAGGCGGGCGGCTACCAGATGCTGCTCGGCAACACGCAATACGACCTTGCCCGCGAGACCGAGCTGGTCTCGACCATGTTGGGATGGGCGCCCGCGGGCATCATCGTCGCGGGCCTGCGCCATGCCGAGCGAACGCGGGCGCTGCTCGCCGGCTCCGGAAGGCCGGTCATGGAGATCATGGAACTCGGCCGGCGCCCGATCGACATGAATGTGGGCCTCTCGCATCTGAGCGCCGGCGAGGCGATGGGCCGGCATCTGATCGAGCGCGGCTACCGGCAGATCGGCTTCATCGGCGGCAGGTTGGGGGCCGATTATCGCGCGATGCAACGATTCCGCGGGCTTGATCGCGCGCTGGCAGGGGCAGGCCTCGATCGACGGCGGCCCTTTGCCCACCCGGAGAGTTCGAGTTCGGAGATCGGCGGCAACCAGTTGATGGCAGTGCTGGCCCAGGCGCCGGAGCTCGACGCGCTGTTCTTCGCCAATGACGATCTTGCAGTGGGCGCATTGTTGCGGGCGCATCGTGAGGGGATCGACGTTCCCGGCCGGATCGCCATCGCCGGCTTCAATGGCCTCGGCATCGGCGCACTGACCACGCCGGCGCTGACCACGATTATTTCGCCGCGCCCGGAAATCGGCGCGTTGGCGGCAATCAAGCTGCTGGCAAGAGTATCCGGAGAGCCCGCGGGGCCGATCCGGGTCGATGTCGGTTATCGCCTGATGGTACGTGAAAGCACGTGATCCTGCCATCAGGCTATCCACCCCAGATGTGAAGGAACACCAATGACTGAGCGGATCGGATTTGCGGGCGTCGGCCTGATGGGCCACGGCATGGCCAAGAACCTGCTCGAGAAGGGTTTCCCCCTGACCGTGCTGGGGCACCGCAAACGCGAGGCGGTGGAGGATCTGAAGGCGCGCGGCGCCACCGAGGCCGGGTCGGCGCGGGAGCTCGCGGAAGCCAGCGATATCGTCGTGCTGTGCGTCACCGGCAGCCCGCAGGTGCGCGCCATCGTCGAGGGTCCGGACGGACTGGCGGCGGCCGGCCGCAAGCTGCTGGTGATCGATTGCTCGACCTCGGAGCCGTCGGTGACCACGGCACTCGCGGCCAGTCTTGCCGAACACGGCATCACCTTCATCGATGCGCCGCTGAGCCGCACGCCGAAGGAAGCGTGGGCCGGAACGCTGGACGTGATGGTCGGCGGCGCGGAAGCGGATGTCGCGCGCGCGCGGCCGGTGCTCGAGGCGTTCGCCGGGCGCATCGTCGAGACCGGTCCGGTCGGCACCGGGCACATGATGAAGCTGCTGAATAATTTCGTGTCGCTCGGATATGCAGCGCTCTACGCCGAGGCATTGTCGCTCGGCGCCAAGGCCGGCGTGACGGCGCAGACCTTCTTCGGCGTCATCGGCGGCGGCCGGATGGATTGTCCGTTCTTCCAGACGTTCTTCGAATATGTCGTCGGCCATAATCCGGAGGCGCACAAGTTCACGCTGTCCAACGCGCTCAAGGACCTGACCTACCTGTCGAGTTTCGCCGGCGCGTCCGCCACGGCCAATCCGGTGAACTCCGCAGTGCGCAACAGCTTCGCGCTCGCCGTCGGCCTGGGACATGCCGACGGCTACGTGCCGACGCTGGCGGACATCATCGCCCAGACCAATGGGTTGCCGCCGCCCCGGTGACCTTGGCCAGGCGCCTATCCAGTGGGACGATCGTGCGCTAGGTAGCAGCGTTCACGTTTCGGGCCGTGGCAGGGGGCAGATCTTGGTGGTGCCGGCAGACGGCGTGCGATCGTACGACGGGTGATGAAGGTCTTCTTCACGTTCGAGAACCCGCTGCCGAACACTGCGGCGGATGCCGAGGTATTCGTCACCACGGCAAATTATGTAGCCAGGCTGGTATCGGCGTCCTGGCTGCATGTTCCCTTGCCGGAGGCGACCGGAACGGCTGCGATCGCCAGGCTCGCCGGCATGCCGGTGATCCGCGCGCAGGCGCCGCTCCGGCCGGCGGTATTGCGCCACCTGGCGTGCGGGCTGACCATGCTCCTGCGCAGGCAGTACTGGCAGGCGGACCTGGTCTATACCCGCAACCTCTGGGTGGCGTGGATCGCGATCCGGTCGGGCCGGAAGATCGTTTTCGATCATTATCGTCCGTGGCCCGACCAGATCCCGCTGCTTCGATATTGGCTGTACCGGCTGGTGTGCCACCGCAACTTCCTCGTCAACATCTGCCACTCGGACTACACGCGCGAGAAGTACCTCGAGCTCGGCATCCCTGCGGAGAAGCTGCGCTGCGTGCGCAACGGCTTCGAGCCGGAGCGCCTGCGATCGCCGCTGGATCGGGATGCGGCCAGGCTTGCGGTCGGGCTAACGGACCCCAGGAAGACCGTCATCTATACCGGTCGCCTCAACCACAAGAAGGGGCTCGATCTCGTCATTCCTGCGGCCAGGCTGGCGCCGGAACTGCTGTTCGTGCTCGTCGGATCTGCCGGTGAAGGCCCGATCGAGACGATGGCGGCGGGCATCGAGAATATCCGCATCGTCGGCTGGCAACCGCCGGACATGCTTGGGCTGTACGTGCGCGCGGCCGACATCCTGCTGATCCCGCCGTCATGGAACCCGTTGGCGAAATTCGGTTCGACCGTGCTTCCGTTGAAGGTGTTTCTCTACATGGCGTCCGGCACGCCGATCCTCGCCGGTGACACGCCCGACATCCGCGAGGTCCTGACCCACGACCGGACCGCCTATCTGTGCCGGCCGGACGACCCGCAGGCACTGGCTGCCGGTCTGCGCGCGCTGGCAGCTGACCCGGAAGCGGCCGCCCGGCGTGCCGAGATGGCGCAGTTGGAGAGCCGCGACCTCACCTGGGACGCGCGCGCGCGGCGGATCGTCGACATCATCGCCGGGCGGCTGAACTCCACGCAGGCGGAACGCGGCACGTGGGGCCGTGCAGAATCGCGTGTCTGGATCAGTCAGTCATGGCGCTGGCTGCTGCATCTGCTGCGGACGCGGTCCTGGGTGCTGCCACCCTCTCGTACCGCGGCGGCCACCACGGCCGGTCCCGGCGTACGCGATGCATGAATGAGAATCATGAACGGCTGAAGCGGGGCTTCAACTGGCTGGGCGGCGCGTCGGTCATTGCCAGGATCGTCGATTTCCTGACCATCCTGACGATGCTGCTGTTCCTGACCAAGGACCAGGTCGGCATCGCGTCGCTCGTCGTGTCGATCGGCATGGTTGTCGAGGCGCTCAACGGACTTGGCACCGGCGAGGCGCTGATCCAGGCCCGCTCGGTCTCGCGCGAGCAACTCGATACGCTGTTCTGGTACGTGGTCGGCGCCGCCATCCTGGCAGGCGGTTTGACCCTCGCGGCCGCTCCGGCGATCGCGGCCCTTTACGGTGTCGCCGGGATGGCGAGCTATTTTCTGGCCATCGCCGTCAAGCAGCCACTCGTCGGCGCAGCGCTGATCCCGCTGGCGCTGATGAACCGGGACCTGCAGTACGAACGCATCGCCCTGGTCAATGTCTGCGCCACCATCGGCGCCGCACTGACCAGGCTGGCACTCGGTGCTTCCGGAGCGGGCGTGTGGGCGCTGGTGATCGGATATTCGGCGAGCGGTCTCTACATCCTGATCGGCGCGATGCTGGCACGTCCATTTCGCGCGCGTCTGCGGTTCCAGATGGAGGCGATCCGGCCGTTGGCGCGCTTCGGCACCCGCGCCGTCACCGCCAACGTTGCCGAGCAGATGTTCAAGAACGTCGACTACATGCTGATCGGCTGGTTCTACGGCGCGTCGTCGCTGGCGATCTACCGCGTGGCGTTCGACGTCGCCATGGAGCCGGCGATGGCGGTCGGCACGCTGGTCAACCGGACCACGCTGCCGGTGTTCGCTCGCGTGGCTGCATCCGGCGGCCAGCTCGTCGAGATCCTGGCCTGGTCGCTGCGGCGGATCGTCGGGCTGGTGGCCCCGCTCCTCGCGGCGCTGTTCCTCGTCGCCGGACCGTTGATGTCGCTGCTGCATGACGGCCAGGGCCACAGCTATGCCGCCGCAGCCACCCCGCTGAAACTGCTGGCAATCGCGGCCCTGTTGCGGGTGGTGCTGCAGCTGCTGGCAACCATGATGATGGGGTCCGGGAGACCTGGAACCGTCGCACGCCTGTCGGCGATGACGCTGCTGCTGTTGAGCGGGTCGATCCTGGCTGTCGGCTGCATCTTCCAGGCGCGTCTCGGCCTGATTGCCGTGTCCGCTGTCTGGCTGGCGATCTATCCATTGCTGCTGGGCTGGGGCCTCTTCACGATCCACCGTCACTGGCAGATCGGCGTCGCGTCGGTTCTGGAAGCAGTCGTCACGCCACTGGCCGGTGTCGCCATCATTGTCGCGGTCGTGGAGGTCGTGCGCCGGCTGATCGATGGTGGCCCGCCGGTGCAGATCGCGATCGTCGCGCTGGCAACGGCCGCAACCTACGCCGGGCTTTTTCTCTACAGCCGCAATCGGGTGGCCGTGGGTCAAAACCCGGCCAGGTCCGAAACCGACCCGAAGCGGATCCTGCCGTAGCGGGTGACGCACGCATCGGTGCCATCGCGGCTGCTATAACCCCTCCATGGTCTTACCCGATCACCCTTCATCTCCTTCCACGGTGGTGCCTTCTGCACTGGACCTGATCGGCCGCACACCTCTGGTCGCCTTGGACCGGGTCTATTCCGGTCCTGGACGCATCCTGGCGAAGGCCGAATTCATGCAGCCCGGCGGCAGCGTCAAGGATCGGGCCGCCCGCGCCATCCTGCTCGCCGCACGGGCGGACGGGCGGCTGGCACCCGGAGCCGCCGTCGTCGAGATGACCAGCGGCAACATGGGCGCGGGCCTCGCCGTCGCCTGCGCGGCGCTGGGGCACCCCCTGGTCGTCACCATGTCCGCCGGGAACAGCCCGCAGCGCGCGCGAATGCTGGAAGCGTTAGGTGCGGAAGTGCTGCTGGTGCCCCAGGTTGATGGCGCGCCAGGCCAGGTCACTGGCTCGGACGTGAATGCGGCGGCCGAGGCGGCCCGGTGCATCGCGGCGGAACGCGGCGGCTTCTACGTCGATCAGTTTCACGCGCCGGAGTGCGAGCGGGCGCACCGGGAGAGCACCGGCCCGGAAATCTGGGCGCAGTCCGGCGGGCGGGTGGATGCCTGGGTGGCAACGGTCGGCACCGGCGCGACCTTCCTCGGCGTCGCCGCATTCCTGCGGCAGCGCAATCCCTCCGTCCTGTGCGTCGCGGTGGAGCCGGAAGGCTGCCAGCCGCTCGCGGGCCTTCGCGTGACCAAGCCCCGGCATCTCATCCAGGGCACGAGCTACGGCAGCGTGCCGCCGCACTGGGATGCCAGCCTGATGGATGTCTCGGTCGCCGTCACGGATGGCGAGGTCGAGCACTGGCGACGGCTGCTCGCGACCCGAGAGGGGCTGTATGTCGGCTTTTCGGCAGCCGCCAATGTCGGTGCCTGCGCGGCCCTGCTGGCGTCCGGACGACTAGCGGCCGAGGCAGTCGTCGCGACCGTGCTCTGCGACACCGGCCTGAAGTATTGACCCGGAAGGCGGCGTATCGTGCCTTCGGCAAGAACGTCCGCTCCCCACCATTCCCGGCGGTTCGGCTGAAGGGGTTTCCGCCCTAGGGTCAAAACTCAATCAGTCTGCAACACCCTAGGCATCCTGAAGAGACGCCAGCGATGTGACAGAGGGCTATTCAACAAGGGCAGCGACGGCCATGCCGACTTCACGAAGCACAGCTTCTCGCAGATCGAGATCCATCCCAGGCGCATTGTAGTAGGCCGCGACGAGAATTGGCCGACGACCAGACGGCCAAGTTATCGCATAGTCATTGGTCTCGTCGGGACCATAGGTTCCAGCCTTGTCCCCTGTCACCCAGTCCAGAGGAAGGCCGGCGCGAAGCCGTCTAAGACCGGGCGTGGAATCGATCATCCAACTCGCCAAGAGTTCACGAGATGAAGGCTTGAGAATGTCTCCGAGCAAAAGCTTACTGGCCGAACCAATGATCGCTCGAGGCGTCGTAGTGTCGAAGGGTCCGTCATAGGCATTGGACGCTGGTTCATACCGGTCGGAGCGTGTGACCTCATCACCAAGACTACGAATGAACCGGTTCAGCCCAGGCGGTCCACCAATGCTTCGCATTAAAAGAATGGCGGCGAGATTATCGCTTACCTCGACACTCGCCTGACACAGAGTTGCCAGCGTTAAAGCCCCCTGGCTGACATGCGCAGCCGTTACGGGACAGAGAAAGTCGGGGTATCCCGCGGTCGACAAGTCATGGGCGTCGAAGTGGACGAGGCGCGCGAGGCTCTCATGCCCGGCATCGACGCGAGACAGGATTTGCCCGGCTAGAAGTCCTTTGAAGGTGCTGCACATGGTGAAGCGCTCATCTGCCCGATGAGTCAGGGTTCGTCCTGTATCGGTATCGATGGCGAAGACACCCAGGCGGCCGCCATGGCGCGCCTCAATCTCGGAAAGAGGGTCTGCTCTGGCTTCCACGCGGTAGGCACCGAGGAGCGCCAAGCTGATTGGCATGCTCGTCAGAAACCGGCGTCGATATATCGTAGGTAGCATGCCTGGGGATTGCCTCATGGCAGAGGCACGGTCAACGGGCTCGCGGAGGTAGGTCCGCTACCCACCATTCCCGGCGGTTTGGCTGAGTGGGTTTCCCCCTAGTGAACCGCGTCGACGAGCACGGGAGCGGTGGCACGCTGCGACCCGCGATACCGGTCGAAGGCGCTCATCTGGTGCACGCAGCTCAGGGTGCAGGTCGGGCTGCATGATTTCTCGGTGTGATATTCGCGCCGAATATCCTGCCCGGTATATTCGAGCAGCGGAATGCCCGGATAGCCGCGCTGTTGCGAACACCAATGCACCAGGCCGTCCTCGGAAATATACAGGTAGCGGGCGCCGGCGCGACACTTCCAGTCATTCGATCGGCCATGCATCAGGTTCTTCTGGAACAGCCAGTAGTTCAGGCTGTGCACGATCGAGGGCGAGATCTTCGTCACCTGGCGATATGCCTGCATCTGCAGCGGCGTCAGCGGCTTCAGCAACCCGCTGCCGTCATGCAGCACGCCGACGGAATGCTGCAGCCCGTAGCTCGCCGCCGTTTTCGCAACGGTGACGACATCCTCGGTGCGCTCGTCGCTGATGCCGAGCACCGAGTTCACGTTGACCTTGAACCGGGCGTGCTTCGACAGCAGCCCCAGCTTGTTCTCGACCGACGAGAGGCTCTTCATCGAAACCTCGTCCGGCCGCAGATTATCGATGCTGATCTGCATGCCCTGCAGGCCCGCATCGTTCAGCCGGTCGATCCACTCGCGCGTCAGGCGAAACCCGTTGGTGATCATCGTCACGATCATGCCGTGATCGCGCGCGGCCCGGACCACCTTGTCGAGATCGGGATGCAGCAGCGGCTCGCCACCGGTGAAGGTGATCGACGCGGTCTTCAACTTCGCCAGGTGATCCACCCTGGCGATCAGGTCCGCGAGCGGTACCGGCGCCGAGAAGTCATCGTATTCGTTGCAGTATCCGCACGCCAGGTTGCACCGGCGGGTGACCACGACCTGGGCCAGCAGAGGATTGTACCTCGAGCCGACGACGCGTCCGAGGAAGCGTGCGGCGGAGGCGAGACCTCCGGAGCGAAGGGCTGGCGGGCGGCTGCTCATGGTGTTCCGGGCGGCGGCGGAAGGGCGCGCTTGGTTGACCTGCATGCCGTCAGTTACCACCCGCGAGCCCCCAAAGGAAGCCGAGCCCGCCCCCTCAGCGCGCGCGGGGCAGCAGTGCGTCGTAGTGCCGCTCGAGCAGTTCGCCCTGTCGCCGGCCGTCGAATCGCTGCTCCACGAAGGCGCGTGCCTGGACAGCCATGCGCTGGCGGAGCCCCGGCGAATTCAGCAGGTCTTCGATCCGGCGGGCCAGCGCCTCGACATCCCGTTCGGGCACCAGGAAGCCGGTCTCGCCGTCACGCACGCCTTCGGGGATGCCGCCGACCCGCGTTGCCACGACCGGGACACCCGCGGCGGCGGCCTCGAGCATGACCATGCCCAGCCCCTCGACCCGGCCGGTCGCGGTGAGCACGCTCGGCAGCACCAGCATCCGCGCCTGGCGCATCCGGGCCAGGACCTCCGCATGCGGGCGGGCGCCGAGGAACACCGCTCGCTCGCCCAGCCCGAGCGATCCGGCCAGGGTGCGCAGCGAGGGAGCCAGCTCGCCGTCGCCGATGATGACCAGGCGGAGCTCGGGATGCCTGGCCGCCAGCGTGGCAAAGGCGCGGAGCAGGTATTGCGTGCCCTTCATCTCCACCAGCCGGCCGACATGCAGGATCGTCGGCCTCTCCTCGTCGGGGCTGCGCGGCCGGATCGCCTGGCAATCCACGCCGATGTAGTGGATGTGCGTGCGCTCGGCCGGGAAGCCCATCGCCAGCACCTTGTCCCGGATGAACGACGAGACGCAGAGGAACAGCGCGCCGTCCCGGGCGAGCCGGTGGCGGAACAGCGGGTAGTTGAACCAGGCCGGCGAGCTGAGCAGCGCCGCGGTCGACAGGGTGGCGTCGTAGCCGTGGAAGGTGGTGATCAGCTTCACACCCAGGCGTCGCGCCACCGGCAGCGCATACACGCCGTCGATGCCGAAATGGGCGTGGATCAGCGCCGGGCTTCGCTCCGCCAGCAGCCGGACATAGGGCCCGGGGTTGCGGGTCAGCATCTGCCAGCCGATCCGCGCCATGGACCGGCCGCCGTCCCGCAGCGCCAGGGATCGTGCCCCCTCGGGCGGCTCGCCATATCGCAGGCGCCCGACATAGGTAGGCACGTAGCGCCGCAGCTGCCCTGCCTGGCTGGTGATGAAGGGCTCCGACACCCGGAACAGGTTGTTACGGAATATCACGACCTCAGGCAGGTCGGTATCGTTTCTTTGCAATGGGTTGGACGGTGCGAGCCGGGTCAAGCCGGCCGTGCCGGGGCCACGCCACCGGGGCAGCCTGATTGGACTTCAAAAAACGCCTCGGGTATCTTTGGCACGGCTTTGCTGTTCCCACAGGCTGGACCCGATGACGATGCCTGCCCGACTACATTTCTGCTGGATCGGCACAAGCCTGCCATGGGCCTACGTCTTTGCCGTCATGTCGGCCGCCGAGAAGAGCGGACTCGCCGACATCGTGCTGCATCATACGGACACACTCGAGCCTGGTGAACAACTCGCAGCGCTGACCGGGACGCCCGGTGTGCGGTTGCAGCGCATCGACCCGGAGGACTGCCTGACGCGTGCGGGCGGGATGCTCGGCCTCGGCGGCGAACTCGTGTCGCTCTATCACCGGCTGAATGCGCCGGTGATGCGCTCCGACGTGCTGCGGGCAGCAATCCTGTATCTGCATGGCGGCATCTATCTCGATCTCGACACGGTCACGGTGGCATCCCTGCTGCCGCTGATCCAGGAGCGGCAGTTCGTCGGCTCCGAGTTCATCGTCTGGCCGCACGCCGTGCGGACGTCGCGGTCGCCGATCGTGTGGGCCCGTCATCTGACGCTCGATCTGGCGCGCAAGCTGTGCCGGAGGTGGCCGGGTGGCTGGAAGGGCTTCCGCTGGATCGAGACCGCCTACGCACGCAACGTGAACAACGCCGTGATGGGCGCCGAGGCCAACTCCGAGCTGTTCGCCGATTACCTGCGGGCCATGGTCGCCCTTCCCGCCGAGCGCCAGGTCCGGCGTTACGGCCTGGGCCCGCATCTGCTGGCGCGGGTCGTCGATGCGGCACCGGACCGGGCCGTCATCGTGCATCGCCCGTCGGTGTTCTATCCGCTGGCGCCGGAAATCTCCGAGCACTGGTTCCGCCGGGTCCGCCGCGTCCCACTGGGCTTGGTCTTGTCGCCGGACACCCGGGTCGTACATTGGTACGCGTCGGTCCGCACCAAGGCGCTCGTCGCCACCATCACGCCCGACTACATCCGGGCGAACCGCAAGCGGCAGCTCTACAGCGCGCTGGTCTGGTCGTGCGTCGGCAGGCTGCCGGAAGCCGCATGACCGGTTAGCGGTCTAGCGTCCTCCGGGCTCCCCGAAACTCTCCAACCGGCCGACTTCTAATTCAAGGACACATCGTGATGAACAGAGGCAGCATTCGCATCGCCATTGCCGGCATCGGCAACTGTGCCAGTTCGCTCATCCAGGGCATTCATTATTATACCCCGGATCGGTGCCGCGAAGGCGTCGTCGGACTGATGCATACCGAGATCGGCGGCTTCCTGCCAAGCGACATCGCAGTGGTGGCGGCGTTCGATGTCGATGCGCGCAAGGTCGGCACCGATGTTGCCCGCGCGATCTTCGCCAAGCCGAACTGCACCAAGGTGTTCCAGGCCGAGATCCCCGACACCGGCACGATCGTTCACATGGGCCCGGTGCTCGACGGCGTGTCCGAGCACATGTCGGATTATCCCGACCACCGCACGGTCGTGCTGTCCGATGCGCGCGAGCTCGGCAAGGCGGAGATCGTCGAGGAACTGCGCCGCAGCGGTGCCGAGATCCTGCTCAACTACATGCCGGTCGGATCCGAGCAGGCCGCACGGTTCTATGCGGAATGCGCGCTCGAGGCCGGCATCGCCTTCATCAACAACATGCCGGTCTTCATCGCCAGCAACCCGGAATTCGCCGAGCGTTTCCGCGAGCGCGGCCTGCCGATCATCGGCGACGACATCAAGTCGCAGCTGGGCGCCACCATCGTGCATCGCGTGCTGACCGACCTGTTCGCCAAGCGCGGCGTGAAGCTGATGCGCACCTACCAGCTGAACACCGGCGGCAACACCGACTTCCTGAACATGAAGAACCAGGAGCGGCTGAAGTCGAAGAAGGAGAGCAAGACCGAGGCCGTGCAGTCGGTCGCCAAGAAGCGCATCGAGGACGAGAACATCCATGTCGGCCCGAGCGACTACGTGCCGTGGCAGAACGACAACAAGCTCTGCTTCCTGCGCATCGAGGGCCAGTCCTTCGGCGACCTGCCGATGGAGATCGAGCTGCGTCTTTCGGTGGAAGACTCGCCCAATTCCGCCGGCGTGGTGATCGACATGATCCGCTGCGTGAAGCTGGCGTTGCAGAACAAGGTCGGCGGTGTGCTCGAAGGTCCGAGCGCCTATTTCTGCAAGCACCCGCTGAAGCAGTTCACCGACGATGAAGCCTACACAATGACGGAAGCCTTCATCCGCGTGCACACCTCCAAGTCCGTTCCGGTACTGGATGTGGCCGAGCTGGTATGAAGTGCCTGATCGTCGCTGCCGGCCAGGGGACCAGGCTCCGGGAGAAACTGGAGCTGAAGCCCCTGATCCAGCTCAGGGGGATGGCGCTGATCGAGCATGTCATCGTGCGCGCCCGAGTTGCCGGTATCGACGAGTTCGTGGTTGTGAGCGGCTATCGCGGCGATGAACTGCGCGCCGCGCTGGACGAGATTTCAGCCCGCGTCGACGTTCCGATCACCCACGTCGAGAATGACGAGTGGGCGCGTTCGAACGGCGTCTCGGTGCTGAAGGCAAAGGCCCATTTGGGTGCGCCGTTCATCCTGACGATGTGCGATCACCTTATCGATGCGCAGATCCTGCGCGGCCTGATGCAGGCGCCGCTCGAGGCCGACGGCGTGATGCTGGCGGTGGATTTCAATATCGTCGATCCGCTGAACGATCCCGATGACGTCACCCGGGTTCGCACCGAGGACGGCCGGATCCGCGCCATCGGCAAGCTGATGCCGGAGTTCGACTGCTTCGATACCGGCGTGTTCCTGTGCTCTCCGGCGATGTTCGAGGCACTCGAGGAAAGCCAGTCGCTCGGCGATGACAGCATTTCCGGCGCCATGAACGTGCTGGCACGCCGCGACCGCGCGACCGTGTTCGATGTGCAGGACAAGGCGTGGATCGACGTCGATGACCTGGTCGCCTACGAGAAGGCGGAGCGGCTGCTCGATGCGAAGCTGCTGTAGCGCCGGCTTTCCAGGATAGTGCACGTGGCAGACGCCGAGCCGATCAAGCGCACCTCGGAAATCGAGGAGGCGACCAACCTCCATGTCATCCATCCGATCTCGAGCTGGCTGGTGCCGCGCTTCGCCAGGCTGCACGTGCACCCGAACGCGGTGTCGGTCGCCGGCATGGTGTCGGGCGCCGCGGCAGGCATCGCGTACTACCATTATCACGACCGCCGATATGCGATCCTCGGTTTCGTGCTGATGATCCTGTGGCATGTCATGGACGGCGCCGACGGCCAGCTCGCCAGGCTCACCCGGTTGCAGTCGCCGACCGGCAAGGTCCTCGACGGGATCTGCGACTATGTCACCTTCGTCTCGGTCTATGCGGGCCTGGCGCTGGCACTCCGGCACGATCATGGCGCCTGGATCTGGGCCGTCATCGTCATCGCCGGTGTCTGCCATGCCGTGCAGGCGGCCGCCTACGAGGTGCAGCGCCAGGATTATAATTTCTGGGGCTGGGGACGACAATCGGCGGAACTGCTGGACCTGGAGACACGACCGCTCGACCGCAGCCAGGCGCCGTTGCGCACCCGCATTGCGGAGCGCCTGCACCGGATCTACGCGCGGGTGCAGGTCCTCGCGATCGGCGCCAACGGCGCGTCACGCAGCCGCCTGGCCACGATGATCGAGACGCAGCCGGAACGCGCCGCTTCGATCCGCGCGCTGTACCGGTCAAGCTTCGCGCCGGTGGTCCGGCAATGGTCCGTCATGTCGGCGAACTACCGGACCATCGGCATCTTCCTGTTCGCGTTCCTGCAGATCCCGCTCGGCTACTTCCTGCTCGAGATCTTCGGCCTCAGCGCGATCCTGGCCATCCTGGTGTCGCGGCAACCAGCCAGGTACGCGGCGTTCTTCGACCGGCTCAGCGATGGGCGCGCCGGAACAGGCTGATCGACAGCACGAACACCAGTACCGGCGGTGCGAGCGCGGTGATGGCCGGGCTGACATGCAGCAGCAACCCCATGCGGCTCAGGATCTGCTGGCTCAGCGAGAACACGATCCCGAACCCCACCCCGATCGCCAGCGTCCTCCCGGTGCTGCGTGCGCGCACCGATCCGAACACGAAGGGTGCCGCGGTCACCACCATCGCCACCATCGAGAACGGGATCGCCACCTTCGCCCAGAACTCGTAGCGGAACCGCGTGTTGCGCTGATGCTGCCTGTCGAGATCGCGGATGTGACGGTACAGCGCGATCGGTGGAATGCTGTCGAGGGGTAGCGTCAGGAACTGCATCTGCTGCAGCGGAATGAAGGAGTGCCAGGGCATTGCCGCGAAATGCTCCGTGCGCATCTGGAAGTCCTCGATGCTGGTCCGGGTGACGTTGCCGAGCAGCCAGGTTCCGTCCGGCTTGATGTCGGCGCGGCTGGCATGGATCGCGCGCTCCAGGCTACCGTCATCGGCGAAGTCGTAGATGTCGATCCCGATCGGCGTGCCCTTCCGCCGGAACTGCTGCACGTTCAGATACTGGTGATGGCTCTGCGCCCAGAAACTGCTCTGCTCGTTGGACGCATCCGACGAGGAAGCCAGCGCCGACGCACGCAAGGACTGCGCGAGCTGCTCTGCCGGCGGGATGATGAACTCGGCCGTCAGGAAGGCCAGGATGATCGCAGGAGCCGCGAGTGCCAGCACCGCGCCGATGATGCGGCGCTCCGGAATGCCCAGGCTCAGCATGGCGGTGAGCTCGATATTGCGCGACAGGCCGCTCAATGCCAGCAGCGATCCGAGCAGCATCGAGACCGGCGTCACCTGCAGCAGCCGCGACGGCACCGTGAGCGCCACATAGATGAACGCGTCGATCACGTGGTACGAGCCCTGCCCGACCGATGCGAGCTGCTCGACGAACTCCAGCAGGCTGAACAGGCAGGTCAGCGCCGCGGACACCAGCACCATCGCCTGCAATGCGGAAATCGCCACATACCGGCTGGCCAGCGTCATCATGCGTCCCGCCGTCGCAGCGGGAACGTGCCGCCACGCCGTCGCGGCGGAAGCGCGCCACGTCTGCGCAGCGCCAGCACCAGGCCCGGCCCGCGCGCATAGGCCAGCAGAAGCAGGACCAGCAGGCACGGCGCCCACCAGATGCCCGGGAACTCGGGGATCGTGCCGTGCTGCACCCAGGTGCGAGCCGACGTGCTCAGCAGGTAGTAGCCGAAATAGATCAGGAACGCGGTGGTGAACCGGGACTGCCTGCGGGCCCGCGGCGAGGCCGTGCTGAGCGGGATCGCCACCAGGCCGAGCAGCAGCGTCGAGAGCGGCGTCGACAGCCGCCACTGGAATTCGGCGATGTCCCCAGCCGAAACCGATCGTGCGAGCTCCGCACTGCTGGAGGCCACGGCGCTGGGCCCCGGCGGCGCGTCGCTGCGCTTGTTCGGGTCGACGATCATGCCCGCCGCCTGCAGGACCTGATCGGAGTCCGGCTTCTTCGGGTAGATCTCGTAGATGTCGGCGTCGCTGAGATGGACGTCGGAGCCGGTGCCCGGGATCATCCGCGGGATCGCGTCGGCGAGCTTGCCGGAAACGATCTCGTCATGGTCGCCGTAGGTGAGCCGGACGAACACGTCGCGGGCTTCCGAACCGGGCCCGTCACGGTGGGCCAGGAACACCACCCGGCTGCCTCCCTGGCTTACATAGAAGGAGCCCGCCTCCATCGCGTCGACATCGAGCAGCGTCGCCGCCCGCCGCGAGAGGTCGTGCAGCCTGGTATAGGCCCACGGCCGGACGACCAGCGACAGGCTGCCGACCACCAGGGCAAGGCAACCGGCGAGGGTCAGCACGGCGCGGATCATCGTCGCCGGCGTGAAGCGCAGCGCCGACATGGCAGGCAGCTCGAGGTCGCCATGCAGCCTGGAGAGGGTCAGGATCACCGACACGTACAGCGCCGCCGGGATCAGCACCTCCAGCGAGATCAGCACCTTGAGGCCGATCAACGTAGCAATCGCACCGGCGGGCAGCAGCCCGTTGACGGCATCCGAGAGGAAGCCGGCCGCGGTATAGCTGCCGAAAAGAGCGACCAGCGTGCCGAGGATGATCGCGAGCGGCTTGCTGAGTTCGCGGAGCAGGTAGCGATACAGGATCAATGGAATTCGCCGTGATGCTGCAGATGGTCGGCGCATGTGGCACGCCCTGCATCATCGGGCGCGCAGTTCGTGCGCCCGCCGACCGGCCCGGATTTATAGGCCGACGCCGCGCATTCCGGCAATGCCGCCGACACTCCCCCGCGTGGTGCCCGCCTAGCGCCCGGGACCGTCGTCGCCCGACGTCGGCGACTGGACCGGAGCCAGCAGGATGCTGCCGCCGGGACCGGACGCGACCGGCGCATAGGCCTGCGCGAACGGCCGCATCACCGGGTCGTAGCCGAGCCTACTCACGGCATCGGAATGGGTATGCGACGCCGGACCATACTCGAAGCTCGCGAAGCCGCGCCTGGCCACCATCGCGTCGAACCCGGCGATCGGGCCGCCCTGCATGGCGCTCTGCGTCAGGTTGAAGACGTCGACGCTAAGCGGTTTGCCCGCCCAGATGCAGAGCGACGGCATCTCGCAGCCGGCCGGCCCGGGCAGGGAAGCAATGCGCGCGATCATCGGCTGCCAGGCAGCCTGGCGTGCGTATCGGTCGGTGACATCGTGCCAGGCGGCGGGCAGCCGCCACGGTGCCGTGCCGATGATCGGCAACGCGGCAGCGAGACACAGCCAGGCTGGCCCCGCCGATCGGCCACGCCATGACGGGCGGGCTGCCCAGGACCCGCCCAGCGCGAGCCCGAAGCCCACGCACAGGGCGATCAGCGTCTCGAACTGCGCGTTGTAGTTTACCCCGTCACCGAGCCGCTGCGGGATGCCGGTCACCAGCGCCACGGTCCCGAACACGGCCACCAGGACCACGCCGTTGCCCGCACTCCGGCGCCGGAGCAGCACGCCGACGATCGCCGCCATCGGCAGCAGCGGCGCCAGTGCCCCCGCCGCGTAGATCAGCCGCGACACCTTGACCGTGCGGTGGTGGCGCAGCACGTCGAGGAACGCCATGTCGCCGTACGCCGCATCGGTCAGCCCGAGCCCGAGGGCGACCGAGAGCGCCGCGGCAACCAGCCAGGCGGCAGCGACCCCTCGGTCCAGCCAGAGCAGCCAGAGCGTCACGGCAACCGGCAGCGCCACCAGGTTGTGCTTGATGAACCCGCCCGCCACCATCAGCCCCGCCGCGGCCGCGATCTGCCACAGCGCCGGCGGCCTGCGCTGCACCGTGCCGCCGCGCAGCAGCACCGCGAGGCCGGCCAGCATGAACGCATGGGCGAGCCATTGCGGATCGTCCATGGCGACGTAGGCGCGGTAGAAGCTGCAGGCGAGCAGCAGCAGCAGCAGCGACGCCGCCAGTGCCGGCCGGACCGCACCGCCCAGCTGCCGTACGATGAGCCCGGTCAGGCCGGCCACCGCCAGCATCGAGGCGAGTGCCAGAATCCGCCCGGCCAGGATCATGTCGCCGAACACGAACCGGCCCGCCGCACCGACGATCAGGAAGCCGAGCGGCGGATAGTTGTTGAACACGAAGTCGCCCGGCGCGGGATACAGCGGCCCAGCCCCCGGCAGCACCGCACGCGTGTCGAAGCCGGCGTTCCAGCCCTCGTTGGTGTTGAGCGGGACGTGCAACGGGATGGTCAGCACAGGGCCGAGCAGCAGGAACACAAGCAACACCAGGCCCGCCGCCAGCAGCGTGTCGATCGGTCGGTCGGAATGCGTCATGACCCGCTGCGCCTCGGAGACCGTTCGGAAATGTCGGGTCCGGAAGCAAGTGCCGCGTCGGATCGCCGGGCGCGTTATCGCACGAGCCTCGGAGTGCGGACCAGCGTGCAGCATGGCTGGGCGCCGCCGGTCCCTGCCCTATAACGGACGGCGCGCAGACCCTGGCCGCGCCTCGATCGCGCCGCCGGGGCCAGGGCGGAGCCAGACGGAGACCCGCATGCCACGTCGCAACCCCCCGGCCGACCAGGCTGCCCGCTCATGATCGTCGGACGGCGCGCCGGTATCGCCCGGCTACTGACAGAGAGCGTACGCCCGCTACTGGTGTTGTTCGCCTGGGACATCATCGTCGTGCTGCTGTTCCAGCTGGCGCATCGCAGCTGGATGGACCAGCCGGCACTGCCATACTCGCTGATCGGATCCGCACTCGTGCTATTCCTGAGCGTTCGCAACACCACCGCCTACAACCGCTGGTGGGAGGCGCGCACGCTGTGGGGCGGGGTCGTGAACAACACACGCAGCTTCTCGCGGCAGATGGCGACGCTGCTCGACGGTGCACCCGACCTGACGCGGGCGATGATCGCCTATGCCCATGCCCTGCGCGGCGGCCTGGCCGGCATGGATGTCTCGCCCGACCTGCAGCGCTTCCTGAAGCCCGAGTTCATCGAGCGCGTGCGGCAGCATCGCAACCAGCCGAACACGATCCTGTACGAGATCGGCGTCGGCGTGCGGGCGCGCGCGATCGAGGCCGGCGTGCACCCGGCGGCGCAGGCCGCGATCGATCGCATCCTGTCGGATCTCGCGAACGCCCAGGGCGGGCTCGAGCGGATCCGCAACACCCCGCTGGCGATCCAGTTTTCCGCGCTGCCGCGGATGCTGGTTCGGGTGTTCTGCGTGGTGTTGCCGCTGTCGATGGTGCAGGAGCTCGGCTGGATCACGCCCTTCGGCTCGACCCTGGTGGGCTTCCTGTTCGTGGCCCTCGACGAGATCGGCGCCGACCTGGAGAGCCCGTTCGAGCCCGGCCCGCATGCGGTGCCGATGTCGGCGATCACCCGCACCATCGAGATCGACCTGTGCCAGGCGATCGGCGACCCGGCCCCGGAGCCGATGCTGCCGGTAAAGGGCGTGCTGGCCTAGCCCGGCCCCACGCCCCAGAGATAGTGCACGACGTCCACCAGCGCCACGCCGGTGATCGGCATCACCAGCAGGCTGATCGCGCACACCAGGAAGATGATGCCGAACGCCCGTTCGCCAGGGGTCTGCCGCTTGCGCTTGCGGCCGGACTGGAAGTCGGTCCCGTCGAATGGCATGACGATCCTCTCCAGCGCGTTTCCGGCATGATCGCAGGAACCAACGGGGAACCCAGTGTGATGCCTCCGCCGCAGATGGTCCAGACCTTACTGATCCGTCATGTCTCGCCGTTCTCACTTGTGATCGGGGACGCGTAGGCGGTGCCGTCCTCGGCGCGGGCCGGGTGCAGTTCGTAATGCGGATGCGGCGGATGGGCGATCTCCTCGAACCGGCGCGCCAGCTGGTGCAGCCCCTGACGCACGACGGCTCCCCGTACCGCCTGGCCATGACCACTCAGCAGCAGCTCCGGCTCCAGCGCGGCCAGCGCCTCGACCGAGCGCCGTGCCGCAAGCCAGTCCTGGGTGAAATACATCGGCGGCCCATGCAGCTCGGTGCGGGCGGTCAGCACGGCATAGGCACTCTCCTGCGCCGTGGTGATGACGGCGTCGGCGGCCAGCAGCATGCGGTCGGCCTCGCGCCACAACGAGACATGCCCGACCGAGTGCCCCGGCGTGTGGATCCAGCGCCAACCGGGCATGTGCGGCACGCTGCCGTCCGCGGGCAGCGCCTGCAGTCTGGCGCCGACATCGACCGGTCCGCGCGGATACAGCGGCGACACCAGCGACATCAACCCGCCGCCGACCGACGGATCGGGCGGCGGATAGGCGGCACTGCCATCGAGATACGGATGCTCGAGCGGATGCGCATACACCGGCACGTCCCAGTGCGCGGCCAGCTCCTCGAGCGCGCCGACATGGTCGAAATGGCCGTGCGTCTGGATGATCGCCAGCGGTCGTGCGAGCAGGCCGAAGCGATGCGCCGCCGCGGCCATGATGTCCTCGGCGCACCCGGGCAGGCCGGTATCGATCATCACCCAGCCACGATCGCCGGCACCGGGGAAGCCGAAGAACCCCACATTGACCAGGCTCAGCCGCCGATAGGCGACGTCCGGGGCGATCTCGATGACGCCGTGTCCGGTATCGGTCCCCCACACTGCGGCTGTGTCGAGATGGATCTGCTGCGTCATCGGCTGGTTCCCCCGGGCGTCACGGCACCAGGCAAGCGGCACTGGCATCGGCACAGCTGACACGTCCGGCATCCGGGGCGGTTGCGGCCGACGCTCTCACAAAGCGGTCGGCTCGCCGGCGTCGGCAGGGTCATCAGGCTGGCTCAGCCGGTAGCCCACCCCCGGTTCGGTCTCGATCATCCGCGCCGCCGCGATGCCGAGCTTCTGTCGCAAGTGGCCGATATACACGCGCAAGTACTGTACATCCTCCGCATGGGCCGGTCCCCAGACGCTGGTGAGCAGCTGGCGGTGGGTCAGCAGCTTGCCGTCATGACGCATCAGCAGCGCCAGCAGGCCGTGCTCGCGCGGGCTCAGCGGCACCCGGACACCATCGACCCGCACCTCGTGCCGGCCGGGATCGAGCCGGATCGGACCCGCCTCGAGGGGCGTGTCATGCGAAGGCCCGGCGGCGGTGTCCGATCCGGGAGAGACGCGCGGTCGCAGCGCCGCACGCAGCCGGGCCAGCAGCTCGCCGAGCCCGAACGGCTTCTCCACGTAGTCGTCGGCGCCGGCATCGAGGGCGGCGATCTTCTCGGCCTCCCGGTCACGCGCCGACAGCACGATCACCGGAACCGAAGAGAAGCCGCGCAGCCGCTCGAGCACCAGCTTGCCGTCCATGTCCGGCAATCCGAGATCGAGCAGCACCGCGTCCGGGCCCTGCGAGGCCGCCAGCCTGAGCGCCTCGGCTCCGTCTGTAGCGGCGAGAGTGCGGTAGCCGGCCGCTTCCAGCGCCGGGCGCAGGAACCGGTGGATCTGCTTCTCGTCGTCGACCACCAGGATCAGCGAGTTCGAGGTGTCGCTCATCGGACGAGCGGCAGGCTGATGGTGATGAGCGTGCCGCGTCCGGCGCGCGGGTCCGGTGCGTCGATCCGGCGTCCGGGTGCCGGGCTGCGGGCGACGATGGTGCCGCCCATCACCTCGATCAGGCCGCGCGCGATGGCCAGGCCGAGCCCGGTGCCAGGCACCACGCTGTCGCCCAGACCGGCGCGATAGAAGCTGTCGAACACGTGGGGCAACTCCTCCTCGGCAATGCCCGGGCCCTCGTCGGCGACCCGTACCGTCGCGGCGCCATCGGCCACCGCGATCTCGACCCGGACCGCGAGCCCGGGCGGCGAGTACTTCACCGCGTTGTCGAGCACGTTGAACAGCACCTGCTCCAGCAGCAGCGGGTCGGCCAGCACCGCCGGCGCGGTCAGGTCGGGGGTGATCTCGATGCGCCCAGGCTCCGGCAGACGCGCCGCCGCCGCCCGCACCGTGTCGGCGACATCCACCCGGGCCATCCGCGGCACCACCGCGCCGCTCTCCAGCCTGGTCATGTCGGTGATGTTGGCAAGGAAGCGCGTCATCCGCGCGGTATCCTCCTCGATCGCCAGCAGCAGGTCGTCGCGGGTGCCGTCGGTCAGTCTGGTCCAGGCGGTGCGCAGCGTCTCGGCCGATCCGCGGATGCCGGTGAGCGGCGTGCGCAGGTCGTGCGACAGCGAGTTCAGCAGCGCCGTGCGCAGCTTCTGGGTGCCGTCGCGCGCCGTCGCCTCCGCGGCACCCCGCACCAGCCTGACCCGCTCGAGCGCCACCGCCGCCTGGTCCGCCAGGGCGCGCAACGTCTGCAGCGCCGGCTCGTCCAGCGGCAGCGCCGATTGCACGCCGATCAGCCCGTGCAGGCCAGGCGCCCGTCCATCGGCGTTCAGGTCGGCCTCGACGTCGCCCAGGATCGCCGCCGCACCATCGGATGCCGCACCCTCCGGAGATGCGATCCCCACCGGCAGGAACCGCCAGGGCGCCGATGGCAATGTCGCGGTGCCACGGCCGGCGGGCTCGCCACGACGCCAGGCCCACCGCGCGGCGGCCCAGGAATGCTCGTCCATGGTGTCGGCCGGCGGATCGGCGGTCAGGATGTCGAGCATGCCGTCGGCATCGACTGCGGACAGGAACAGCGCGCGCCCGGCGATCGAGGATGCCTGCCTGACGATCACCTCCTGCAGCTCGCGCTCCGTCACCGGAACGCCCAGTGCGCGGGAGAACCCCCCGATCCGTCGCAGGCCCTCGATGCGACCCTGTGCGGCGCGGGCAGCGGCGCCGAGCCGGCTGGCGACGATCCCGGTCGAGGTCGCCACCGCCAGGAACACCAGGATGGCGACCACGTCGCGCGGCGCGTCGATCGTCAGCCGGAACAGCGGCGGGATGAAAAAGAAGTTCCAGGACAGGAACGACACCACCGCCGAGTAGAGCGCGATGCCGAGACCGTACAGCACCGCCGCACCCACCACGGCGGCCAGGAACAGCATGCCCATCGCGTCGGGCTCGACCAGTCCGCGCAGCAGCCAGCCGACGCCGACCATCAGTGCCACCAGCGACGTCGAGACCAGCCACGGCGCCCAGCCATCCGGCAGCAGCGCCCGCAGCCACTGGCGATACAGCAGCTTCTGGCTGACCGGCTTCGGGTGGGTCGGCACCACATGCACGGCATAATCCGGAGCCTGCGACAGCAGCGCCGCGGCCAGGTTGCCGCGCATTCCCCGGCCCGCCAGCAATCCGCCCAGCCGGCGCCTGCCGAACCCGCGCCGCCCCATGCGGCCGACCACGATCTGGGTGATGTTGCGGGTCTGCGCCACCTCCAGCGCCACGCCGACGATGCCCTCATGACCGCTGCGCACCGCGCGGATCTCGGTCTCGGCACCCAGCTCGGCGGCCAGCGCCATCGTCCGCGACACCGCCTGCGCCTCCGCCGGCAGCTCGCCCGCAGGCTCGATATGCAGCGCCATCCACGGTGCATGCAGCGCGTCGGCAAGGCGCTTGGCCTGGCGCAGCACCGCCTCGCCGGAATCCGGCCCGACGAGCGCCAGAACCTGGTCGCCGGCCGGCCAGGGACCGGCGATGGCGTGCTGGCGCATGTAGTCGAGCAGGCTTGCATCGACATGCTGGGCCACCCGGCGCAGCGCGATTTCGCGCAGCGCCTGCAGGTTGCCGGCCCGGAAGAAGCCGTCCAGCGCACGCCCGGCGACGTCGTTGCGATACACCCGCCCCTGCGCCAGCCGGTCGCGCAGATCCGCCGGCGACAGGTCGATCATCTCGATCTCGTCGGCGAGCTCCAGCACATGGTCCGGCAGCGTCTCGGTGACGCGGATGCCGGTGATCCGCAGCACGGTGTCGTTCAGGCTCTCCAGATGCTGGACGTTGAGCGTGGTCCATACCGGGATGCCGGCGGCGAGCAGCTCGGCCACATCCTCCCAGCGGCGCGAATGGCGGCTGCCGGGCGCATTGCGATGCGCCAGCTCATCCACCAGCAGCAGCTTCGGATGCAGCTTAAGGGCGGCGTCGAGGTCGAACTCCGACAGCACCTGGCCGCGATACGGCACCTCCAGCCGCGGCAGCACCGTCAGCTCGCCGATCTGTGCCTCGGTCTCGGCACGGCCATGCGTCTCGACCAGGCCCACGACGATGCCGGCGCGGCCCGACGCCACCAGCCGCCGCGCCTGGGTCAGCATCTCGAAGGTCTTGCCGACCCCTGGTGCCGCACCGAGAAAGATCTTGAGCGGCGCACGGGTCGCGCGGGCGGCCACGGCGACGAGCGTGTCCGGGTCGGGCCGGCGATCCAGATCGGGACGCATCGCCTTGAACTCCTGGGCGGCCGGCTTGCCGTTAAGTCGGCGGCCGGTGCCCGCGGAGACTACGACATGATCAGGCCGCCATCGACATGCCTGGCGCAGTGATGGCCGGTACACCACCCGCCATCGGGCAATACGCGGGCAGGATCAGCCGAAGACAGCTTCCTCGACCTGTTCGAGCGGCTGCGGAAGGCCCGCATCATCCGGTGAACTCGGGCAGGACGTGGATCGGAACCGCCCAGGCGTGACAGGCGTCCGGATGCCGCTCTCTGCCACCGGCGACCGGCGGAGCAGCGATCGGGGATCCACCGACCGGGCCATTTCGGTCGCGGGGCGGCGAGGCGCCGACGCGGAAGCGCGACCTGACTGACGCAGAGCGCATGGTGGCGACCAACGTCCTGGGGCCGATCTGTCTGATCGATGCGTTGATCGACCACCTGGTTCAGCAGGCAGGTGCCGCGATCATCGACGTGACTTCCGGCACCGGCTTCGTTCCGTATCCCGCCTCGCCCACCTAAAGCGCAACGAAGGCGGCTACGCATGCCTACACGGTGGCACTCCGTCCGCTGCTGAAAGATCGCGTCGAGATGATCGAGATCGTCCCTCCGCAGGTGCAGACCGAACTGTCTCCCGGCCAATCCAGGCTGGCGCACTGCATGCCGCTTGCCGCTTTCGCCGACGAGGTGATGGCGCTGCTTCATGCACAGCCAACACCCCAAGAAGGTCTGCGTCGAGCGCGTACGCTACCTGCGCAATGCCGAGGCGCACGGCCACTTCGATGAGGCCTTGGCGATGATGGCGGCGCACTCCCAGAAGTTCGGACATTCCACTCATATCGCGGTGATCAGGCCCATCGCTTGATCGTGGCCGTCCTTGCGCTATGACGCCTTCGCGATCCTCGGGTCGTAGGTCCAGCGCCGGACTTTCCGGGCGCCGATGGATGCGCTGGCGGGATGCGCCGGATTGATCAGCACGTTCATCTCCTCAGGCACGATCGCAGACGGGATGACGAGCACTGCCGTACGTGCGCTCTCCAGCCATCCGGTGCCGAACTCGATGCTGGTGAGGCTCGCCGGTTCTGCATCCCAGCCGACCGGGAGCGAGGCGGCATTTCGTTCCTCCCGGGCATCCCAGATATCCCCGGGAATGGCGACCTCGACCAGGTAGCGGTTCATCGGGAGGCCGCCCGCATTCAGGTGGACGAGCGTTTCCAGGCAGGCCAGCGACCGAGTTTCGGACGCATACACCACTGCCGTATCCTGTCTGTTCCAGCGGCCACCGGCCCGCTTCGCACCGGCACCCGACATGTCGTTCGCCAGGTAGGCTTTCGCGTCGGTCGCGATCCGGTAGACGGTCCTGCTCAAGCGTAGGCGCCACTCTGGATCCGGGCGAGGCTGGCGGAGACCAGGTTCTGGCCTTCGATGGTATCGAGCAGGTCGCGTGGACGGACGCCACCCAAGGCCGGCAGCGGTTCGCCGAGCCAGCGCGACAGCCACGCGGTCGCATCGAAGCCCTCCGGATTGCCCGACTCCCCGACGATGGCCTCCACCTGGCCCACCAGCCTGGCCACACCGAGCACCCGTTCGCTTTCCGCCGCCGGCAGCCGCTCCTCGCCCTTGACCTTGCGGTTCAGGGTCGCCGCCGAGATGTTCAACGCGCGCATGCCCTCGGCCTGGACGCCGGAGATGTACGAGATGATGACCTTGGCGTCGGACGCGAGAACGCCGAGCTTGATAAGCCTGATCCGCTCGACTGCATCGGCCTTGTAGAAATCAAGGTAGCGGTCGGACGCGGGAGGCTGCATCGCCCGCCTGATGGCCTGCCGTGACGGCGTTCCATGCACAGGGCGGTCGCCATGGACAATCTGGGTCACGCCATTCACTCCATTTGAGCAATTGATAAGCTCAAATGAGTTGGAATGCGATGGAATTCAACCGCCTTGTCGATCATGCGCCGGATGCCCGGGCCGTGGGCGCAGGTCCGGTCCCCATCGGCAGGACCTGCGTGCATGGCATCCGGGTGCGGGTCAGTGCGCGGCCGCCGCCGGCAGCGCGTCGAGCGCCAGGTTGACCCGCAGCACGTTCAGGTGCGCCTCGCCGAAGATGCCGAGCGCCCGTCCCGTGGTGTTCGCGGCCAGCAGGTCGCGGATCGTGGCGACCGGAACATGCCGGGCATCGGCGATACGCGCCGCCTGCAGATCGGCATAGGCGGGCGAAATGTCCGGATCGAGGCCGGATCCCGAGGTCGTTACCGCATCCATCGGGATCGATCCGGCCCTGGCACCGGCCTTCACCAGCGTGTCGACGTCGCCGGCGACCCGGTCATGCAGCGCCTTCGAGGTCGGCCCGAGGTTCGACGCCGACGAGGTGCTGGCGTCGTACGGCGTCGGCACCGTCTTGGACGGATCCTTGGGGTCGGTGCCGGTGATGCCGGACGGACGCGCATGCAGGTATTGCGGCTCCGTCATCGCCTGGCCGATCAGCATCGAGCCGATCGGCTTGCCGTCACGCATCACCAGGCTGCCATTCGCCTGGAACGGCAGGACGATGGCGCCAAGCCCGGTGAAGCCGAGCGGAAATGCGAAGCCGAGCAGCAAGGTGAACAGCACGACGAGTGAAAGCGCCGGGCGCAGATGGGAAATCATGGCTGATGCCTTCAGGCAAAGATGTGCAGGGCGGTGAGCAGCATGTCGATGATCTTGATGCCGGCGAACGGCACGATGATGCCGCCGACACCGTAGAACAGCAGGTTCCGCCGGAGCAGTGCTGCCGCACCCTCGGCCCGGAACTGCACGCCGCGCAGGGCGAGCGGCACCAGCGCGATGATCACCAGCGCGTTGAAGATCACCGCCGACAGGATCGCACTCTGCGGCGTCGACAGATGCATGACGTTGAGTGCGCGCAGGCCCGGATACGTCGCCACGAAGATCGCCGGCAGGATCGCAAAGTATTTCGAGATGTCGTTGGCGATCGAGAAGGTGGTGAGCGCGCCGCGGGTGATCAGCAGCTGCTTGCCGATCTCGACGATCTCGATCAGCTTGGTCGGATCGCTGTCGAGGTCGACCATGTTGGCCGCCTCGCGCGCCGCCTGGGTGCCGGTCTGCATCGCCACGCCGACATCGGCCTGGGCCAGCGCCGGTGCGTCGTTGGTGCCGTCGCCGCACATCGCCACCAGCCGTCCCTCAGCCTGGGCGCGGCGGATGTAGTCGAGCTTGTCCTGCGGGGTCGCCTCGGCGACGAAATCGTCGACGCCGGCTTCGGTGGCGATCGCGGCTGCGGTGATGCGGTTGTCGCCGGTCACCATGACGGTGCGGATACCCATCCGACGCAAGGCAGCGAAGCGGTCGCGGATGCCCGGCTTGACCACGTCCTTGAGCTCGATCACGCCCATCAGACGGCCATCCTCGGCGACCGCGAGCGGCGTACCACCCGAGCGGGCGATGCGCTCGACGGAGGCGGTGAAGGCCGCCGGCGGGTTGGTCTCGCCGATCTCGCGCAGCAGGCTGTCCACCGCACCCTTGCGCCACGAGCGACTGCCGGCATCCAGCCCGGAAATCCGGGTGTTGGCCGAAAACGGGATCGCCACCGCGCCGACCGGCTTGTCCGGCAGACTGTTGAAGCGGTCGCGCACCAGCATGTGCACCGACCGGCCCTCGGGCGTCTCGTCATCCATCGAGGCGAGCGAGGCTGCCTCCGCCAGGTGCCATTCCTCGACGCCCGGCACCGCGAACAGTCCGGCGGCCATGCGGTTGCCGAAGGTGATGGTGCCGGTCTTGTCGAGCAGCAGCGTGTCGACGTCGCCGGCCGCCTCGACGGCGCGGCCGGAGGTGGCGACCACGTTGAAGCGCACCAGCCTGTCCATGCCGGCAATGCCGATCGCCGAGAGCAGGCCGCCGATGGTGGTCGGGATCAGCGTGACCAGGAGTGCCGCGAGCACCGGCACAGCCAGCATCGTGCCGGAGTAGTGCGCGAAGCCGACCAGGGTCGAGACCGCCACCAGGAAGATGATGGTGAGGCCGGCGAGCAGGATGTCGAGCGCGATCTCGTTCGGCGTCTTGGAGCGGGACGCCCCCTCGACCAGCGCGATCATGCGGTCGATGAAGGTGTGGCCGGGCTCGACGGTGATGCGGATCAGCAGGCTGTCGGACACCACCTGGGTGCCGCCGGTGACCGCCGACCGATCACCGCCGGCCTCGCGGATGACCGGTGCAGACTCGCCGGTGATGGCGCTTTCGTTGATCGAGGCGATGCCCTTGATGATCTCGCCATCGAGCGGGATCAGGTCGCCGGTCTCGACCAGCACCACGTCGCCGAGACGCAGCGAGGTGGAGGCGACGGTCGCGTAGATCGCCGGATCGTCCGGGTTGGCCAGGCGCTTGGCCATCATGTCGCTGCGGGCGCGGCGCAGGCTCTCGGCACGGGCGCGACCGCGTCCCTCGGCGACGGCCTCGGCGAAGGTCGCGAACAACACCGTCAGCCAGAGCCAGAAGGCGATCGCGAGTGCGAAGGCCGGGTGTGCCCCGGTCAGGAACAGGTCCCGAACACCGAGGATGGTGGTCAGGATGGCGACGATCTCGGTCACGAAGATGACCGGATTGCGCGCCAGGCGCCGCGGATCGAGCTTGGCGAAGGCGTCGCGTGACGCCCTGCCGATGATCGAGGCGTCGAACAGCGAGATCGCCTGGGCGCGATCCGGACTGCCGCCGGTGGGGCTGCCACCGGCCGGCGTGGCCGAGCCCGAGCGGGCGGGCATCGGGGTGATGTGGGTGTCGGGCATGTCTACGGTCCCTTAGTACGTCGTGCCGGCGCGCAGCACGTAATGCTCCGCGAGTGGCCCGAGCGCATCGGCAGGCAGGAATTGCAGGCCGCCCAGGATGAGCACGACACCTGCCAGCAATCCGATGAACAGCATCCCGGTGGTCGGGAAGGTGCCAGCGTTCATCGACAGCTTCGGCTTCGCAGCCAGCGAGCCGGCGATCGCCAGGATCGGCACCAGCACCGCGAACCGGCCGAACAGCATGGCGAAGGCGAGCCCGTAGGACATCAGCGGACCGGTCGCCGTGATGCCGGCGAACGCGCTGCCGTTGTTCTGTGTCGCCGACGTCCAGGCATAGAGCATTTCCGACAGCCCGTGCGGCCCGGCATTATCCAGCGCGCCCAATCCTGCAGGCAGCACCAGCGACAATCCGGCGCCACACAGGATCCACAGCGTCAGCACCAGCAGTGCCAGCATCGCCAGCTTGATCTCCTTGGCTTGCACCTTCTTGCCGAGATATTCCGGCGTGCGACCGACCATCAACCCGGCGACGAACACCGAGAGCAGCGCGAACACGACCATGAAGTAGAAGCCCGAGCCGATACCGCCAGGCGTGACTTCGCCAAGCTGCATCATGAACAGCGGCACCAGCCCACCGAGCGGCATGAAGCTGTCGGGCGCGCCAGCGACGGCTCCGGTCGAGGTGCCGGTGGCGCCAATATTCAGCAATGCCGTCAGCGGCGTGCCGAAGCGCGTTTCCTTGCCTTCGAGATTGCCCTGCAACTGGTCGACGCCGAGCGCATGCAGCAGCGGGTTGCCGGCGGCTTCGGCGGCATAGTTGCAGAGCACAGCGACCGAGAGCAGCCCTGCCATGGCGATGAACAGCGCGCGGCCCTGGCCCGGCTCCTTGACGATGCGGCCGAAGCAGACCGGCAACGCGAACGGGATCAGCAGCAGCATGACGGTCTCGAGCGCGCAGGTGAGCGCGGTCGGGTTCTCGAACGGATGCGCGCTGTTGGCGTTGAAGAAGCCGCCGCCGTTGGTCCCCAGCATCTTGATCGCCTCCTGGAAGGCGACCGGGCCCAGCGCGATGGTCTGCTTCACACCTTCCAGCGTGGTGATCTGCGCGTAGTCGTGCAGCGTCTGCGGCACGCCGCTGGCCATCAGAAGGAGCGTGCAGACGCACGCGATCGGCAGCAGCACGTAGAGTGTGCCGCGGGTCAGATCGACCCAGAAATTGCCAAGCGTCTTGACGCTGCCCTTGGCAAAGGCCCGCATCACCGCGACTGCGACTGCAATGCCGGTTGCCGGGGACAGGAAGTTGTGCACCGTCAGGCCGAACATCTGCGCGCCGTACGACACGCCACTTTCCGGCACGTAGGCCTGCCAGTTGGTGTTGGTGACGAACGAGATCGCGGTGTTGAAGGCGATCGCCGGCGGCATGCCGACGATGTGCTGCGGATTGAACGGCAGATAGAACTGCAGCCGCAGCATCAGATACAGCAGCGCGAAATGGATCGCGTTGAGCAGCAACAGCGCTGTCGCGTACGAGCGCCAGGACATGCCGGCGAGCGGGTTGATGCCGCAGAGGCGGTAGATGCCGCGCTCGACCGGCCCGAGCAGCGGCGACAGGAATGTCGGCCGCCCTTCGAGCACGGCTGCAAGGAAGCGGCCGACCGGCACCGCGCAAGCGAACGTCACGCCCAGCACGAGTACGATCTGGAGCAGGCCATCCTGTGTCATGTTGTCAGTTCCATAGTGAAATGGCCTTCAGAAATCTTCGGGACGGATCAGCGCCCAACCGAGATAGACCAGGAGGAAGCAGGAGACCGCGGCGCCCAGCACCAGATCGAAGGTCATGCGACTAGATCCTCGCGCAAAGTGCCGCGTAGCCGTCCATCAACATGATGGCGCCAAAGCCTACGAGCAGCAGAAAGATGTCGAACACGGCACGCCTCGTGGAAATCATCACGTCAGTTACCACCGGTGCTCGTAAAAAAGACATTCCGGACCCGCCGTCCCGGCATAAAGCCGCCATAAAGGACGCGAAACCCGGGCATCCTCACGACCGCTGGTTGTCCTGGTCGCCATCGTCTATGATGGATCTTGCGGACTTCCGCCTGTTCGCAGGGGAGAACCGCAATCTCAACGTTTTCTGGCCCAGTGCTCGACAGCCCGGAACAGGATCCGCGGCTGGTCATGCGCGACAAGATCGATTGCGCGCTCGAACCGATCACGCTCCCCGGCTCGATCCAGCCGCACGGCGCATTGCTCGGTCTGGAGCTCGCGCCGCGATCGCGCAGCCTCGACGTGGTGATCGCGAGCCGGAATGCCGCGAGCATGCTCGGGTGGGACGCTGCCCTGCCGATCCTCGGGGCGTCCGTCGCCGACCTGCTGGGGCACGCGTTCGCAGCCCTGATGCTGGAGCGGCTGGCAGCAGGGGCCCTGCGTCCGGAGGCGCCATGGCAATCGGCGCTCACCCTGGCGCCCCGCAGCCTCGATCACCTACCGCCGCTCCACAGCCTCGATCACGCCTCGCTGCTCCGCAGCATGGACATCTCCGTCCACCAGCATGACCGGCTGATCCTGATCGAGCTGTTCCCGACCGGGCCGCCCGGCCAGCAGGCGCGCACGATGCTGTGGCAGTTGCAGGACGTCCTGGTCGATCTTCGAGACAGCGACGGGGATCTCGAGGAACTGGCGCTGGTCGCGGTGCGTGGCATCCGGGCCGTCACCGGCTACGAGCGGGTGCTGATCTACCGCTTCGACCCGGACTGGAACGGCGAGGCGATCGCCGAGGACAAGGAGCCGGACTGGGACCTCTCCCTCGTCGGCATCCGCTTCCCGCCCGACGACATCCCCGCCCAGGCGCGCGCGCTGTATCGCCGCAGTGCGACCCGCTGGGTGGCGGACCGGGACGCAGCCCAGGTGCCGCTCGATGCGGACCCGAACTGGCTCGGCGACCGTGACCTCGCCGGAGCGATCGACCTGTCGTTCGCGCAGCTGCGCAGCCACTCGCGGGTCCACCAGGAGATCCACCGCGAGCTGTCCATCGACGGGGCGATGTCGCTGTCGATCCTGAGCGGCGGACAACTCTGGGGCCTGGTGGTGTGCCATCATCGCCAGCCGCATCATCCGTCGACCGAACAGCGCTCCGCCGCTTCACTTGTCGCCAACGCCTTCGCACTCGGGATCAGCGCGTCCGAGACCCGTAACGTGGAGCGCGCACGGCGAGCCGATCTCAACCGGCTCTCGGTGCTGCTCGCGCACATGGCGAACGCCTCGTCGGTCACCGCGGCACTCACCACCGGCGAAACCACGATTGCCAGCCTGCTCGATGCCGGCGGTGCTGCCGTGCTGTACGAGAACGAGCTGGCGCTGGTCGGCCACACCCCGCCCGAGGCCGATATCCGCAGGCTCGCCGACTGGCTGCGGACCGATACCGGGCCGGGCAAGCTGTTCCATACCAACCGCCTGGCCGGCCTGCTCCCCGACTGGGCCCGGCATGCGGGAGTCGCCAGTGGTGTCCTGGCGGTGTTCCTGTCCGACGACCGCACCGACCTGCTGCTGTGGTTCCGGCCGGACGAGCCGCAACTGGTGAGCTGGGAAACCGGCGTGCATCTGAATGCCGCGGACCAGGCAGCCCGGCACGCACGACCGCCGCCGGCCTTCATCCGCTGGAGCGACGCGCGGCAGGGGTTCGCCGTTCCCTGGGCGCCCTGGCAGTTCGAGATCGCCGAGACGCTCCGGCACGGCATCACCGAAGTCATCGTCCGCGCCCTGCACCGCATCCGCGAGCTGAGCGACAGGCTGCGGCAGGCGCAGAAGATGGAGGCAGTCGGCCAGCTCACCGGCGGTATCGCCCATGATTTCAACAACCTGTTGGCGGCCATCATCGGCAGCCTGGAGCTGCTGCAGGCTCGCGTGGCGCAAGGCCGGATCGGCGAGATCGACCGCTACATCGACATGGCGACGACCTCCGCGGAACGGGCGGCGTCGCTGATCCACCGCCTGCTGGCATTCTCCAGGCGGCAGACGCTGGATCCGAAACAGGTCGATGTCGGCAGGCTCGTCCTCTCGATGCAGGAGCTGATCGCGCAGACGGTCGGTCCGGCGATCGAGGTGGAGGCGGTGATCGCGGATGGCCTCTGGTCGGCGCTCTGCGATGCCAACCAGCTCGAGAGCGCGCTCCTCAACCTGGCCATCAACGCACGCGACGCGATGCCGCAGGGCGGTCGCCTGACCATCGAGGCAACGAACGCCCGCGTCGAGGAGGATCCGGACTGCGCCGATCCGGAAGTGCATGCCGGATACTATGTGGTGGCCTCGGTCACCGACACCGGCACCGGAATGACGCAGGATGTTGCCGGGCGCGTCTTCGAGCCGTTCTTCACCACCAAGCCGCTCGGAGAGGGCACCGGCCTCGGATTGTCCATGGTCTATGGCTTTGCCATCCAGTCGAACGGCTACACCCGCGTCGAGAGTGAGATCGGGCTCGGCACCAGCGTGCGGATCTACCTGCCGCGCCACCTGGGGAGTGCCGAACCCGAAGCGACGATCCTGCCGGAATTCGCTCCGAACCATGCCAGGGCCGGCGAAACCGTGCTGGTGGTCGATGACGAGCCGGTCCTGCTGATCCTGATCGGCGACGCCCTGCGCGAGCGCGGCTTCACCGTGATCCAGGCAGCCAATGCAGCCGACGCGATGCGTGTGGTGGTGCAGTCCGACCAGCCGATCGACCTCCTGGTCAGCGACGTCGGCCTGCCGGGAGGCATGAATGGCCGCCAACTCGCGGACGCTGCGCGAGAGCAACGGCCCGAGCTGAAGGTGCTGTTCATTACCGGTTATGCAGGCGACACGCTGACTGGCGACGGAATTCTCGAAGCCACGATGCAGGTCATCACGAAGCCATTCACGCTGGATGTCCTCGCTGCCAGGGTCCGCGAGATGATCCAGGATCAGGACGAGCCCGCGGAACTTCCACTGCGCTGAGCCTGGACTCCGCATGGTGTCGTGGCCGGGCGGCGTGTGGCGGGAGTTTACAAGCCCGGCCTGCCAAATTACGACCGAAGCAGTCGGGCCTGAAACCACCAGCCCCGAAATCACCAGAACGGACATCGCCGCCTGTGCCGTCACGCCACCCCAGTCGTGGTCGGAAAAGCCTCACGGATGATCCGACGCCGTGCGTGTAGCCGCTCCATCCACGAGCAGTCCGGTGGGAACCGCCGATACGATCTTCGCGACGGGCAATATCCTGCTGGCGCAAGGCCGGACCGATGAGGCAATCGCGCTTTATCGAAACGCCGTGCAGCTTTCGCCAGGCCACGCCGGTGTGCGCACCAATCTCGGCATCGCCCTGGTCCGGCTCCGGCAGTTCGACGAGGCGCTCGTCTGCTTCCGGGCAGCGGCGGCGCTGCAACCGTCCTCGGCTGCCGCCCAGGGCAATCTGGCACGGGTGCTCGGCGATCTTGGCCGCACCGATGAGGCGATCGCATGCCATCGCCGTGCCTGCATGCTCAGCCCCGAAGCCCCCGCCGCCCATTTCGATCTGGCACAGGCGCTGCACATCGCGGAGCGCCTCGACGAGGCATTCACCGCCTATCACGCATGGCTCTCGCTCGCGCCCGAGGACGCACCGGAGCGGGCGCTCGTGCACAACAACATCGGCAACATCCTGCGCAAGCAGGACCAACCCGACCGTGCCGTCGCCAGCTACCGCATCGCGTCGCAGCTGCAACCGATGTCCGCCGAGATCCTGGTCAATCTCGGCAACGCGCTGATCCAGCAACGACACCTCTCCGAGGCCGAGCAGTGCTTTCGTACTGCGGTGCGGATCAGGCCGCAGCATGTCGATGGGCATGCCGGTCTCGCCCTGGCCCTGTTGACGGAAGGCGCGCTCGCCGAGGGGTTTTCCGAATATGAATGGCGCTGGCAGACGCCGCAGATGATCCGCAGCGCGCGGGCCTTCGAGCAGCCGCAATGGACCGGCGAGCCGGCTGCGGGACGGACACTCCTGATCCACGCCGAGCAAGGGTTCGGCGACACCTTGCAGTTCTGCCGTTACGCACCCCTGGCCGCGGCGCGGGGAATGCGGGTGGTGCTGGAAGTCCAACGTCCCCTGCAGCGTCTGCTGCAACGATTGCCTGGCGTCGGGACGGTGATCGCCCGGGGCGACACGCTGCCGCCGTTCGATCTGCATTGCCCGATGCTGAGCCTGCCGCTGGCGTTCGGGACCACGCTCGGGTCGATCCCGTCCGAGCCCTGCCTGGACGCCGACCCGATCGCCGTCGCCGCATGGGCGGAGCGGCTCCAGGCCATGTGCGAGCCACCGACCGGAGGCCAGCCGCGCGATCTGCTGATCGGCCTGGTCTGGGCGGGCAATCCCTATCGAGGCTCGCCGGTGCTGGAGGCGGTCGATCGCCGGCGCTCGGTTCCGCCCGGATTGTTGCGGCCCCTGTTCGACGTGCCCGGCGCCCGCTTCGTCAGCCTGCAGAAGGAGCGCGTAACCACGCCTGGCGATGCGCGCCTGCTCGAGCCGATGGATGCGGTGGCCGACTTCGCCGACACCGCCGCCCTGGTGAGCAATCTCGACCTGGTCATCACGGTGGATACCGCGGTGGCGCATCTGGCCGCGTCGCTTGGTCGCCCGGTCTGGCTGCTGGACCGGTTCGATGCATGCTGGCGCTGGCACGATGGCCGCCGCGACAGCCCCTGGTATCCCGGCCTGCGCATCTACCGTCAGGCCGGACCGGGCGAATGGAACGGCCTGCTGATCGAGGTCGAGCACGATCTGCGCAGCCTGGCCTCGGCAGCCCGGACGTCGGAGCTTCGGCGCCGATAGCCGTGTGCTCCACCCAAAGCTGGGCGCGCGACGAGACATTTCTGCAGGTTCATAATAATGCGCGGTAATGTGTCAAAACTTGTGAAAGCAGGCTTGCCACGGGATTGCAGCGCGGTAACCTTGCACAGGAACCGGGCACCAGAGGGGTTTCCGGTGGGTTGCGACGACTTCTGCTCAAAGGTCGGGCAACCGTTTCTGCTGCTCCGGAGGAATACGCTTGCGCTCCAATAAATTAGCACGAAGGGCGGGGCTCGGCTGCGCGCTTGTCTGCCTGACAACCGCCGGTGCGAATGCCGCAACCGGAGGCGGGCTGGTCCCGGCACTGGTATCCGAAACCTCGCTCACCACCCTGTCCCACTCGAGGCCCGACGCGCTCGCGTCCGCGACCGACCAGGGTGCGCTCGCCGCCAACCATCCGCTCCAGCATCTGCAGCTGGCCCTGAAGCGGCCGGCTGATCGCCAGGCGGCACTCGACGCGCTGGTGCTGGCCCAGACCACCAAGGGCTCATCGGCGTATCATGCCTGGCTGACGCCGGCGCAGCTGCGTGACCAGTACGGCCCCGCCGCCTCCGACATCGCAGCCACCGAGAAGTGGATGCAGTCGCACGGCCTGACCGTGAACAGCGTCTCGCCCACCGGCATGTCGATCGACTTCTCCGGCACCGCGGCAACCGTCGGTGCGGCCTTCCACACCACGCTGCACAGCTACAGCCGCAACGGGCTGCAGCATTTCGCCGCGTCCGGCGACCAGTCCTTCCCGTCGGCACTCAGCCCGGTGGTGTCCGGCGCGGTGCTCAGCAACTTCTTCCCGCATCCGCTGCTGCAGGCCGCGCGCAAGCCCACGGCGGCAAAGCTCGCCGGCGCCAAGGTCACCAAGGTCGGCACCAGCTACACGATGGCGGTCGGCGGCACGACCTACTATGCGGTCACGCCGGCCGACTTCCACACGATCTACGACGAGAACGTCCTGTTCAACGGCTCCAGCGTCGTCGGCAAGGTGACCGGCGCCGGCGTGACCGTCGCCGTCGCCGAGCAGACCGACATCCGCGCCGCCGACGTGCAGAGCTTCCGCTCGCAGTTCGGCCTGTCCAGCTACAAGGGCACGTTGCAGCTGACCCATCCGGGCGGCTGCGAGGATCCGGGCTTCACCGGCGACGAAGGCGAGGCAGCGCTCGATGCCGAATGGTCAGGCGCCGTGGCTCCGGATGCGACCATCATCGAAGCATCCTGCTCCTCGAGCGAGACCGGCTTCGGCGTGATGACCGCGCTGCAGAACCTGATCGAGGGCGGCACCACCGCTTCGGCAATTTCCGTCTCCTACGGCGGCTCCGAGGTCGGCAACGGCATCGTGTTCCTCACCGAGTGGTCGAACCTCGTCGAGGAAGGTGCGGCTGAAGGCATCTCGATCTTCGTGTCGACCGGCGACGGCGCAGCCGACATCGCCGATACCGGTGCCACGCTCGGCACCAGCGGCGTCAACGTCAACGGCCTCGCCTCCAACGTCTATGACACGGCCGTCGGCGGCACCGATTTCGGCGACACCGTGGAAGGCCTGAACGGCTACTTCTGGAGCGCCTCGAACAGCACCACCGGCGGTTCGGCCAACAGCTACGTGCCGGAAATTCCGTGGGACAACAGCTGCGGCTCGTACGTGAACTGGGCCGGTGCCCGGGCCGCGGGTCCGCTGCAGAACTGCAACAACCCGCAGACGACGGCCTCCTACCAGAACGTCGTCGGTGGCAGCGGCGGCCAGAGCCTGCTGTTCGCGAAGCCCTCCTGGCAGTCGACCAAGCTGCCGGGCATGCCGAATGACGGCGCGCGCGACCTGCCCGACATCTCGCTGTTCGCCTCGAACGGCCAGTGGAACCACTTCTATCTCGAGTGCATGTCCGACACCGCCGAGGGCGGCGTCCCCTGCACCTACACCAACCCGACCAACTTCTTCGGGTCGGCTTTCGGCGGCACGTCGTTCGCAGCACCGGACTTCGCAGGCATTGCAGCGCTGGTTGCCCAGCTCTACGGCAAGGTCGGCAACATGGCGCCTGCGCTCTACCAGATCGGCCAGATCCAGTACACCAACAGCCGCCTGGTGCAGCAGTGCCAGACCACCAGCTTCCCGGCGAACCCGCTCTGCGTGTTCCATAACGTTGCGGTGGGCGACAACTCGGTGGCCTGCCAGGCCGGCACGCCGAACTGCTACACCAATGCCCTCTCGACCAAGGGCATCGGCGTGACCTCGACCAGCACCAGCACGCTGTCGCCGGCCTTCTCGGCAGGTGTCGGCTACAACCTCGCCACCGGCCTCGGCTCGGTGGACATCCCGCAGCTGCTGCTGAACTTCTGAGCCCCAACCCCGGGCGGAGCGGCCCTCCGCCCGGGTTCATTGAGCGGACTGACGATGACAGGGTTCCGGAGGCCACGGCTTCCGGGACCCTGTTTACGTTTCCCCATTCAGATTATCCGCAACCTGCCCGCCCCTGGCGCTGTTCTGGTTCAGGTAAACTAGCGGGAGCGCGTCATGGCCGACATCCAGGAACCCGACACTTCCGGCGAGGGCAAGCACGGCCAAGCGCGTCGGCTGGCGGATGCTGCCCTGAAGGCGCAGGCCGAGGGACGTCTCGACGATGCCGAGCGGCTGTTCGCGGAGGCCACCCACACCGACCCGCAGGCGGTCGAGGATGCGCTGGCGGAGACTCCTGCAGGCGCGAAGTACGACGCCGCCGAGATCGGCACCGATGCCGAGGTGGCCGCAATCAGCCGCACCATCCAGCCGAACGCGGACGCGCCGTCGCGTTCAGGCATCACCGGCTCGGGCAGCGGCGCCGACGATTAGGGGGCGGGCTGGTCAGGTCGGTCGCGACCCGGAACAGGACGTCACGCCTGTCGGCGGTACGCTTTCGCAGGACCGGGAGAGGCGATGACGAGGCGCCAGGAAATCCCGGTCGGGGTTGCACGCAACGCTCGACCCCGGGACAGCCGGGCACCCATTCCTTAATCTTATGCGCCGTGACCGCTGGGACGCGTCAACCGCGTGCAGATGACATGTTCAGCCCGGCGAATTACGGGACCAACCTCACCTGCACCTTGGGCGGTCGCGCCAGGATCAGTTCGTTCACGCCCCGGATAGCATACCGGCTTTTCCGAACGACGCCGGACAGACGCAGCGGCCACCGGGCGTGGTCGCCAAGTTCGCGGCGGGCGGCACGGGACGGCCTGCACTCAGTCGTCGCGGTGCACCTTTTCCATCCGCTCGTGACGCTCCTGCGCCTCGATCGAGAGTGTCGCGATCGGACGAGCCTCGAGCCGCTTCAGCCCGATCGGCTCGCCGGTCTCCTCGCAGAACCCGTAGCCGCCGTTCTCGATCCTAAGCAGCGCCTGACCGATCTTGGCGATCAGCTTGCGGGCCCGGTCGCGGGTCCGCAGCTCCAGGGCACGGTCCGTCTCGACGGTCGCCCGGTCGGTGATGTCGGCCTCGTGGATGCCGCCTTCCGAGAGACTTGCCAGCGTGCCGTCCGCTTCCTTGAGAAGTTCGGCCCGCCACCTGAGCAGCTTCAGCCGGAAATATTCCGCCTGCCGCGGGTTCATGAACTCCTCGTCGTCGGTCGGGCGATAATCGGGGGGCAAGGTCAGCATGAGCGCCTTTCCTGGAGCGACGGCAGGCGCCACCGTGGAGGAATCGCCCGGCTTATACCGAGGGGCGCCGGTTGCGCCAAGCGCGAAGTCCCCGTTGTGACAGAACCTTCAAGAAGCCGGGCCGGGCGATCCCGAGCCGGATGCCGCAGCCCTGGCCAATTCGATCCGCGCGCGCAGCCGGATGGCGCCGATGAGCCGGGCCAGCGCCGGATCCACCGCCCTTGGCTCCTGGTCGACCAGGGCCAGCAATTGCTCCAGCGCGTGCCCGTCCCCGCCGGAGAGCAGGGCACGCTGCAGCTCCGCCAGTGCCGCGAGCAACGCGCGACCATGCTGGCGGGCCTCACGGTCGGCGGCGCCGGAGCCGGCCTCGGCCGTCGCCCCCTCCTGCAATGCGAGCAACGCGACGCTGCTGACACGGGCAGCCGGGCCTGAGCCCTCGGCACGATCCAGGCCAGCCGCTGCGGGGGTGGCGACACCTGGCACCACGAAGCCGGCCTGCTGTGCGTGCTGCGCCGGCGCAACCGGTCCGACCGGGCGCGTGCCGCTGATCCCGCTGACCGTCATGCGGCCCCGAGGGCCCGGTCATTCGTCGTTACGTGCATCGGATCGCCCCTCCCCGTTCAGACATCGTTAGCTGTTTCGCCTCACAGTGTAGAGCCGAAACCTTGACGACCCTTGAAGGGACCGAATGCGCACGCTCTGCCTGCTGGCACTGTTCATCATGACGCTGCTGGCGTGGCCGCGGGACGGACGCGCAGAAGCCGTCCGGATCAAGGACATCGCCGACGTCGAGGGCGTCCGCAGCAACCAGCTGATCGGCTACGGCCTGGTGGTCGGCCTCAACGGCACCGGCGACCGGCTGAATAATTCGCTGTTCACCCGGGAGTCGCTGATCAGCATGCTGGAGCGGCTGGGCGTCAACATCCGCGACCAGGAGGCCAAGCTGCAGACCCGCGACATCGCCGCGGTGATGGTCACCGCCGAGTTGCCGGCTTTCTCGCATGACGGCAGCCGGATCGACGTGGTGGTCTCGGCGACCGGCGATGCCACCGATCTGTCCGGCGGCACGTTGCTGGTGACGCCGATGATGGCGGCCGACGGTGACGTCTATGCGGTGGCCCAGGGCCAGATGGTGAGCAGCGCGTTCGCGGCCAAAGGTGCTGCATCCTCGATCACCCGCAACATCCCGACCAGCGCGCACATCGCCAACGGCGGGATGGTCGAGAAGGAAGTTGCGGTCGACCTCAGCACGCGGAACACGTTGCGCCTGTCGCTGCGCAATCCCGACCTCACCACCGCCGAGCGCATGGCCACGGTGATCAACGCGAGCCTGGGGCCGATCGCCCACGTCACCGACCCGCGGACCGTCACCCTGAGCATGGGCGGCCACGACGTGATGAGCACGCTGGAACGCGTCGAGGACCTGCTGGTGGAGCCGGATACCCCCGCCACGGTCGTCATCGACGAAGCCAGCGGCACGATCGTCATGGGCGACAACGTCCGCATCAGCACGGTGGCGATCGCGCAGGGCAATCTCACGATCCAGGTCACCGACGCGCCGGTGGCATCGCAGCCGGGGCCGTTCTCCAACGGCACCACCGCCGTGCTGCCGCGGACGACGATCAAGGTCGATACCGGTGCAACCAAGCGACTCGGCATCCTGAACGAGGGGCCCAGCCTGCGGGATCTGGTCGGCGGCCTGAACTCCCTCGGTGTCGGACCGCGCGACATGATCAGCATCCTGCAGACGATCAAGGCAGCGGGCGCGCTGCAAGCCGATCTGGTGGTGCGATGACCAACCTGGGAACTGCAACACTTCTCCCGGGCGTGACGCTTCCAGCCAGCAAACCCGCCGCCGCACCCATCGATCAGAAAGTCATGAAGGCGGCGACGGATTTCGAGGCCATGACGATCGGCCAGATGCTCGAGCCGATGTTCGCGACCGTCGACACGGCGAAGGGGCTGCTCGGCGGCGGCACCGGCGAGGAGAACTTCAAGCCGATGCTGATCACTGAAATGGCCAAGCAGGTCGAGCAGCATGGCGGTCTCGGACTGGCGAACAGCATCTATGCCCAGATGCTCAAGATGCAGGAGAAGCACCGGTGAGAAACGATCTGCGACAGGCAGCGGAGCGCCTGGCGGCAGCTCTCGACCGCGAGAACCAGATACTGGTCGCTCTCGATTTCGGCGCCGTTGCCGAGCTCCTGCAGGAGAAGCGTGCCTCGCTCGATGTCCTCCGCGCACTCGTGCCGGATGCCGAAACCCTCGCACTCGATCCGCAGGATGAGACTGCCCGGGAGCTGGCGAAGCGCCTCCAATCGCTCGCCGCCACCAACAAGCATCTTCTCGAACACGCTATCGATGTACAGAACCGGGTCATGGCGGTGCTGGCGAGTGCCGCGCGCCAACTGCAGGTGCCGCGCGGCTACGGCGCCCGCGGCAATCGCGCGGTGGTGACGGCAGGACAAGCCTATGCCGTGCTCGTGCGCGCCTGACGCCGTATCGCCCGCCAACCCACATTACGAAAGAAGCCGGACCAACCCGAAGGTTGACCCGGCTCCTTTGCAGCCACTGATCAGGCGGGCAGCCTGGAGCGGTCGGACTACTCCTCGCCCGCGTCCGCTTCGTGCGTCTCGTGAACGAACGAATTGCCGGCGTGATCCTCGGCCGACGGCGTCGCCGACGCTATCGGCGTTTCGGCTGCAGGCTTCCGGCCGCGACGCACCGGCGTCGCTGGATCGCGAAGCTGCTCCGCCGCAGCGCGACGGGTTGCGGCATTCGGAGACCGGCGCATCTTCACCGCGGCCTCGCTGCGTGAGCTGGCAGGCTTGCGCGACGTCGCGGTGTGCGTCGCCTCGTCATGCGCGGTCGACGCAGTGCCACGTGCAGCGCCGGTCCTGCGGCTTCCGCTGCTCGCAAGGGATTTCGATGCCGCCGGCCGGGTCGCCGAGGCCTTCGTAGTACGCGGCGTCGTGCCTTTTGCGGCGGTCGTGCGCGTTGCGGACGCAGCCGGTCGACGACCCGTACGCGCGGTGCTGGCAGCCTTTGTCGTCCGCGCAGTCGCCGGCTTTGCGCGTGCGGTCGTTGCGGACTTCGAGGCGCGGCCGGTCGCGGTCGCCTTGGCAGCGCGACCCGGACTCTTGCGCGCGGTGGCGGTTGCCTTCGCCCGGGTTGCAGCAGGACGCGACGATGCCGGACGAGTGGCACTGGTGCGAGTGGAAGTGGAGCGCGCCGATGTCGCGCGGCTCGAGGTCGTGCGTGTCGTCGCGCGCCCGGTTCCGGTCGTCGACCTGGTGGCTGCGGTCCGTTTTGCCGGAGCCGCGGCCTTGCCACGCGTGGTCTTCACGGCCGCCGTCTTGCTGGCCGTGCGCGTCCCAGGCTTGGCGCGTGTCGCCGGCGCGCGCGTGGCTTTCGAAACGGTTTTCGCCCCGGCCCTGGCACCGGTCTTCGCTCCGGTCCTGCTGCCGGCCGTTGCAGCCTTTGCAACGCGTGGCGCCTTCGCCGCCGGCTTGCCAGCCTTCGCGCCAGCCTTCGTGCCAACCTTTGCGCCCGACTTCACGCTAGACTTCGCGCCAGCCTTCACGCCAGCTTTCGTGCCGACGTTTTTCGCCGCTGCCGAACGCGCGCCGGCAGTGGCACCGCTGCGCGTGGTTCGCGCCGTCGTGCCTCGGGCACTTGTCCCGGCTGTACGCCGCCCGCCTGCGCGCACGGCCATCGCGCGCGTACGCGGGCCGTCCGACTCGTTCTCGGTGCTCATGGTCTGGATCCTCTATTGTTTGCTTCGAAATGTTGGGGCGTTCGCACGCTGGCCGTGTTCGTCCGGCGCAGGCAGGATGGAGACGGGATGTCGCGACTGCTGCACGACATCCGGCCAGACTTGCCAATGATCCGCCCGGCACTCGTCATCAGTTATGGTCACCAGCGTGTGGCGTCGCCCGTCATTCAGGCTCGATAATGCGAATCACGACTCGGACTCGCATGATCACCCATGCTCTTCCTAAACTCGCGTGCATCTGTCAATTGAAAGCAACCATTACAGGAAAGTTCCGGAGTTCCTGAACCGCTCCGGTTGCCACTTGAGCCGGGCCATCGGGGTGGCCCATGCCGGATGAAGCCATCGATCCTGACAGGCTCTGGTGCTTTCGGAGAGATCCGGTCCGGTGGGGGGGCGGCGGCAATTGCTGCCACTCCGCACGCTGAACGGGTTTTGAACCGGTGGCCGGTGCCTCCGCCGGCGGAAGCTGCTACGAGCCTCCTCCCGAACACCATATTCGACACAGCGTTTCTGTTCCGGCCGGAGTTGCTCCCGACATGAAGATCAACGGCGTCGCCTACCGCAGTGTCTGGGTGGATCCCGATGACGGCTTTTCAGTGCACGTCTTCGACCAGACGAAGTTGCCGTGGGCTCTCGACGTGCTCCGCTTCACCGAGATCGACCAGGTGGCAGCCGCGATCGTCAGCATGCAGGTGCGTGGCGCACCATTGATCGGTGCCGTGGCGGCGTACGGACTGGCGCTCGCGTTGCGCGTCGACAGCAGCAGCGACGCCATGGAACGCGATGCCGCCAGGCTCGCCTCGACCCGACCGACGGCGATCAATCTGCGCTGGGCGATCGAACGCATGCTGACCAGGCTTCGCAACACGCTGCCCGTCGATCGCGTGCGCATCGCATACGAGGAGGCCGGCCTGATCTGCGACGAGGACGCCGCACAGAACGAGGCGATCGGTCGGCACGGGCTGCAACTGATCGAGCAGATCGCCACCACCAAGCGCGCGGCCGGCGGCGACCATACGGTGAACCTGTTGACCCACTGCAACGCCGGCTGGATCGCGACCGTCGATTGGGGCACCGCACTCGCCCCGATCTACATGGCGCACGATGCCGGCATCGACGTGCATGTCTGGGTCGACGAGACCAGGCCGCGCAACCAGGGTGCCGCACTCACCGCGTGGGAGCTCGGTAGTCACGGCGTCGGCCACACGGTGATATCGGACAATGCCGGCGGCCATCTGATGCAGCGCGGCGATGTCGACATGGTGATCGTCGGCACCGACCGCGTGACCCGGCAAGGCGACGTCGCCAACAAGATCGGCACCTATCTGAAGGCGCTTGCGGCGCACGACAATTCGATTCCGTTCTGGGTGGCGCTGCCCTCCACGACGATCGACTGGACCGTCACCGACGGCCTCTCCGAGATCCCGATCGAGCAGCGCGGGCAGGACGAGGTCACCCACATCACCGGTCGCGCCGACGATGGAACGGTGACGCGCGTGCAACTCACCCCGGACGCCAGCGACGCTGCGAACCCCGCCTTCGACGTCACGCCGGCGCGCCTCGTCAGCGGCCTGATCACCGAGCGCGGACGCTGCGACGCCTCGACCGAAGGCCTTGCAAGCCTGTTCCCCGAGCACGCCGGACCGCGCCGCAGTTGATCAATGTCCGGGACATCGAGGGATCGCAGGCGCATCGGCCTGCGTTGGTTGGTGGGCGCGCGAGACGCGAACGGCACGGCGACTGCGGAGAGAAGATGCCAAGCGGAAACGGATACCCGAGCATGACACCGCATGGCACCGGGTCGCGCAGCACGTCGCCGAGCCTGCTCTGCATTCCGCTCGCCGGACTGCTCGCACTCGGATTGGGCGCCTGCGCCGATACCGCCACGTCGCATCCGCCGACCCCGACGCCGGCGCACACGCCGGTTGCGCAATATCGCACGTCGCAGGGCCCGTCCGGAGCCGACGACCACGTGCCCGACTTCGCGACCCGCAGTTTCGCCCCGTTCAATCGGCAGGATGCGATCGCGATCGCGCTGCGCGAATGGCGCCTGTTCGGGCAACCGGTGGACGACGACGATCCCGAGTTGCGACCGGAACCGAGCTCCACGGCCGTGAAGCCGGAACGCCTTCCCGGCCTGTGGGAGCGGGTCGGCGAATACTGGTGGATCGGCCAGGATCCGTACGAGAGCGAGGTCGACTGGACCGGCAAGCACGACAGCAATGGCCAGCCGTTCGACTTCACCCACGACGCGCATTACGCCTGGTCGGCCGCCTTCATCTCCTACGTGATGCGGGTCTCCGGCGCCGGAGACCGTTTCCCGTACGCACCGAACCACTCCACCTACATCAATGCCGCCGCGTCCGGCTCCAGCACCGGCCTGCGCGCCCAGGATCCGGCAACGTACGCACCCGGTCCCGGCGACCTGATCTGCGCCGGACGCAGCACCTCGCGATCGGTGCGCTATGCGAACCTGCCGACCGCCTACGCCTTCCCCGCCCATTGCGGGATCGTCGTCGCGAAAGGTCCGCAACAGATCAGCATCATCGGCGGTAACGTCGATGATGCGGTCACCCTGACGCACGTCCCGGTGAGCCCGACCGGCACCATTTCCGGCCCGGACGGCAACTCGCTCGACAGTCGCTATCCGTGGTGCGTCGTGCTGCAGGTGCTCTACGACGCCGACGCGGACCCGGCGCAGAACGACTGAAGCCAAACCGGCCGGAGTGCTGCCGGCCGGCCGCTTCAGCGCTGCCGCCAGGGCAGCGCGTCCGCCTTCCAGCCGGCGACATTGCCGCGATGCCCGTCTGCGTCCGGCGGACCCTCGAAGCCGTCATTCACGTTGAACACGGTGTGGTAGCCGGCCTGTTCCGCCGTCTCCGCCGCAGCCAGGCTGCGGGCGCCGCTGCGGCAGATGAAATAGACGGCGTGCTGGCGCGTCACCCCGCTGGCGCCGAGCTGCTCGACGAAATTGTGGTTGGGCGCGCCGCTCGGGAACGCCTGCCACTGCACCAGCAGCACCCGCTTGCCGATCGGCGACAGGTCGGGCAGCCCGACATAGGTCCATTCCGCATCGGTCCGCACATCGACCAGCACCGCGTCCGGGTTATCGGTCAGCGCCTGGAACGCCTGCGGCGGCGCCACATCCTCGACCATGATCGCACTCCTTTATGTCCTGGATGCCGAAGGTGCGGCGTGCCGCGCGAAAGCACAATTCAGCCCACCTTGGGTCCAGACCTGACCGCCCAGCCGAACAGGAAGCCGCCAACTCCGCGACTCGCAGCCGCTTCCTTGGCCACATCCGGATCCGGCATCCCGGTCTCGCGGAACAGCAGCAGCACCGACAGCACGCACGCCAGGCCGGCGCCGGCCAGCACCAGGAACCCGGCCTGCAACGACCAGTCCGCGACGAAGCCGGCCAGCGTCGTGCTGAGGCTGGCGCCGATGCCCATCGCCAGGCCGAGCAGCCCCATGCACAGGTTGAAGCGGCCGGTGCCACGGCTGAGATCGGCCGCAACCAGCGGCAGCATGACGCCGAACGCCGCCGAGCTGACGGCATCCAGCAGCTGCACCGCGATCGTCATCGTCGGCGAGGTCGAGATCGCCAGCAGCAGGCCGCGGATCGGCAGTGCCGCGAACGCCACCAGCATGATCGGCCGGCGTCCGTAGATGCCGGCCCAGCGACCGATCCGCGGCGACAGCATCGCGCCGAGCAGCTGCGGCACCAGGATGCAGGCGGCGATCACCAGCTCGGCGAGGTGGCCGGCCTCGCGCGTCACCTGGCCGGCCGCAAGCGGCAGCATCGCCGCGTTCGACAGGTGGAAGAAGATCACGCACGCGGCGAAACCGAACAGCCGCCGGTCCCGCAGCAGCACGCCGATCCCCTGTGTTCCGCCCGAGCCTGCGGCGCGACCTTTCGCCCGCCTGACGGAGAGCGTCGGCATACGGGGTTGCGCCGGCTCGATGGCACGCAGCGCGAGCAGGCCCGGTAGCGCCAGTGCCGCTCCGAGAAAGAAGGTGGCGCGCGCCGACACCCAGTATCCGACCCCGCCCATCAGGCCCGCCGCCATGGCATTGCCGATCGAGGCGAAGCTCGAGTTGCGGCCGAAGCGTTCGCCCAGTGCGGCGTGTCCGGCGGCTTTTTCCGCCGCATCTGTGCTGCGGTCGCGCGGGCTCCTCGAGGTGGTATGGGCCGCCACCAGCGAGAGGGTGATGGCCGCGATCGCCGGGTTCAGCATGCAGCTCGCGAAACCGTGCAGCACCTCCGCCGCGGTCACCGGGAGCCGCTCGGGCAATATTGCCAGGATCAGGCATGACGCCACGATCGCCAGGATCGACCACATCGCCGCGAGCTGCTTGTTGCCCAGCATGTCGACGAATGCGCCAGCCGGCACCTGGCTGGCCATGGCCGTCACCGATCCGACTGTCAGCACCAGCCCGATCTGGCCCTGCGTCCAATGCTCGCTGGTCAGATAGACGGCAATGAACGGCCCGAATGCGGTCTGCAGGTTGGCCACGAAGAAATTCAGCCAGTCGAGCCCATGCTGGCTGCGTCGGCCGATCGGCGGTGCGACCGTACCGCCGGCAGCGTCCGGCTCCGCCGGCGGATCGACCGCGTCGGTAGGGTCCGGCCGATCGGTCCGGGCACGCCGATCCGACACGGTGGCGGTCCCGGTGCCGATCTCGTCGGCCGGCTCCGCCGGTTCCGGGATCTCGCTCTCCACCGGCGGTCTCAGGGCTGACCGTCTGCCCGGGGGGGCACGCCGCGCCCGGTCGTCTTCGGCGGCGGGGCTGCATGCGGGTGCTCCGGCACGCCCGCCGCATCGCCAGCGAGGCCGCCTGCCACCGCGGGCGCCGGACCCGTGTCAGCAGCGTGCGGAGGCGCCGGCTCGGAGGGCGGTGGTGTCACCGGCGGCGTGGGTGCCAGCGTGATAGGGGGCAGCGTGGTGTTGGGAAGCGTGGCAAGGGGCGGCGTGGTGTTGGGCAGCGTGGCGCCAGTGGCGGTGGGCGCCGCGTCCGGCGACGCCTGGCCAGGAGCCGCGTCCTTCTTGACCGGTGGCTTGGCCGCCGGCACGGCTGCCGGAGCCTGGGTGCCGATCACCACGGTGACCATCCCGTTCTCCTCCGCGGCGGGTGCCGACTTGACCTGCGCCTCGGTCAGCGAAACCCGGATCGGATCGGTGCCGGCCGGCTTGACGATGTCGAACAGCGCCCAGGCGACGGCGATCTTGCGGTTGCCGACGCCCATGAAGCCGCCGACATCGAGCTCGAGTGCCGCCGGCTTGCCGTCATCGCCGACCAGCACGTCGATCACCCGCCCGACCTCGGTGTCCTGCACGCCGCGCACGCTCCGGTCGAGCAGGCTGCCCAGCTTGAGCTTCGCCGTGCGCAGGCTGAGCATGGCCGGCTCCGGCGCCGGCTTCTGCGGCGGATGCTGAGCGATGTCCCGGGCGATTGCCTCGGCCCTGTCGAGCGCCGCCTCCGGGGCAGCCGGAGCCGGTGCAGCCACCGGGACGGGGGCCACGGCCACCGGCGCAGGAGCCGGCACGGGGGGTGCAGCCCCAGCTGGAGCCCCAACCGGAGCAGCAGTTTGTGATGCCGGAGCCGGAGCCGGAGCCGGAGCCGCGGGGGCGGGCGGCGCGGGTGTGGTGTCCACAGCCAATGCCGGCGACACGCAACCGAGCGCCATCGACACCGTCAAGGCGAGGCCCCTGGGGCATGGTCGGCTGGAGCGGGTATCGGCCATCGTCTCTCCCTCGGCGGCCCGACGTAGGCCCCCCTTCGTCACCGGCATCCCGACGCTGCCGCCGACGTTCTACCGCCCGGGCCGGCAGGTCGGCCGCGCGGACCAGCAGGGAACATAGTGGCACACCACCCGGAATCGCACGATCAGGCGACGGACCGTATCGCCCTGGTCACCGGCTCGGCGCACGGCATCGGTGCCGCCATCACGGCACGACTGCTGCGCGACGGCTGGATCGTGTACGGCCTCGACCGCGAACCGCAACCCGCAACAGCGCCGCCCGTGCAGGACGCCGACCGGTTCCATCCGATCCTGGCGGACGTGGCGCACGCGTCGGATGTCCAGGGCGCCTGCGCACGGATCGAGCGGGAACGCGGTCGGCTGCACGCACTCGTCAGCAATGCCGGCATCATGATCCGCAAGCCAGTGGAGTCGCTCACCCTCGAGGAGTGGAACCAGGTGCTGGCCACCAACCTCACCAGCCTGTTCCTGCTCGCCCGCTTCTGTGCGCCATTGCTGCGTTCGGGTGCCGAGGACAACCCGGCCGGCGCCGCCATCGTGTCGATCGCCTCGACCCGGGCGCACATGTCGGAGCCCGACACCGAGAGCTACGCCGCGACCAAGGGCGGGCTGGTGGCGCTGACCCATGCGCTGGCCGTGAGCCTCGGGCCGCAGATCCGGGCGAACTGCATCAGCCCCGGCTGGATCGACGTCGCCGGCGAGGCGCTGGACCCCGCGGACCATGCCCAGCATCCGGCCGGGCGTGTCGGCGTGCCTGACGACATCGCAGGCCTGGCCACCTGGCTGCTCGGGCCGGAAAGCGGCTTCGTCACCGGCGCCGAGTTCGTCAGCGACGGCGGCATGACCCGGAAGATGATCTATCGCGCGTAGCGGCCGACCGGTCAGGGTGTGCAACCAATTGAAACGACCTCTGCCGCTCGGGCAGGTGGCAGTATAGCTTGAGCGGACATGGAACAGCTCCCGCACATCCTCATCGTCGATGACGACCGCGAGATCCGCGACCTCCTGGCGCGTTTCCTCGAACGCAACCGCTTCCGCGTCACCGCCGCGCGCGATGGCCGCGAGGCCCGCCGCGCCTGGGCCAACGGCCATTACCAGCTGGTGGTGCTCGACCTGATGCTGCCCGGCGAGAGCGGCCTCGACCTCGCCCGCTGGATGCGCAGCCAGGGCAACGTGCCGATCATCATGCTGACCGCGATGGGTGACGAGACCGACCGCATCATCGGCCTGGAGCTCGGCGCCGACGACTACCTGCCCAAGCCGTTCAATCCGCGCGAGCTGATGGCCCGGATGCGCGCCGTCATGCGCCGCACCACCGAGCGCGAGGAGCGCAAGGTCGATGGCGAGTCGCGGGTATTGCGTTTTGCCGGCTGGACGCTCGAGCCGATGCGCCGCCGCCTGCTCAACCCCGACGGGGCCGAGGTGCCGCTGACCGGTGGCGAGTACGAGTTGCTGGTCGCACTGCTCGATCGTGCCAACCGGGTGCTGACCCGCGACATGCTGCTCGACCTGCTGCGGGGTCGCCAGGCCGGGCCGTTCGACCGGGCGATCGACGTCGCCATCTCCCGGCTGCGTCGCAAGCTCGAGGATGACGGCCGCAACGCCCAGGTGATCAAGACCGTGCGCGGCGGCGGCTACGTCCTGGCCGCCGACGTCGAGAGGGTCTGAACCGCCGCCTATGAGCTTCAGCCGTTTCCGGATCCTGCCGCGGAGCCTGGCGGCGCGCACCGCCCTGGTGCTGCTGGCCGGCCTCATCGTGGTGCAGACCGTCGGGCTCGCCATCCACGCTCTCGACCGGCTGGATTTCGCGCGCCTGAACGACGAGCGCGAGATCGGCGGCCAGGTCGCGACGATCTACCGCACCATCGCCGAGACCGACCCGCCGGTGCGCGAGGCCGAGCTGCAGAAGCTGCGGCTGCCCTCCGGTTTCCATGCATTCGTGAGCACCAACCCGATCATCGGGCAACTGCGTCCGGCCGAAGGCGGCAATGTCGGCCGGCTGCGGCGCCACCTGCAATTCATGCCGATCGCGTCGCGGCTGCGCCCGCTGCAGATCGTGATCGCCAACAACACCCCGGGTGGGGACGCAAGCCGGAGCGCGATTCCACCACGACCAACAAGTCCATCCGGCGGACCGCCCGCCGATCCCGGAGCCACGTGGCGGCCGCTTCGCCAGCCCGGGAGCCAGCAGGGACGGTTCGACGGCCGGTCGGGGGGACCATCTGGCGGGTTCGGCGACGGACCGCCGCTGGGTGGCCGCGGACCCGAGTTTCCCGGACCGCCCCCCGGCCAGGGACGCCGGTTCGCCATCGCGATGCAGTTCCCGGACGACCAGCGCTGGCTGACCGTCCGCTTCGTGATGCCGTTCCCCGACCCGTTCCTGTCGCCGACGCTGCCGGTGGCGTTCCTGGTCATGACCATCGCCGCCGGGCTGCTCAGCGTATGGGCGGTGCGACGCCTGACCGCACCGTTGCGGACCCTGGCGATCGCCGCCGAGAAGCTCGGGCGCGACGTCAATGCCGACCCGCTGCCGGAAAACGGCCCCACCGAGGTCGCCACCGCCGCGATCGCCTTCAACACCATGGCCAGCCGCATCCGCCGCTTCGTGACCGATCGCACCCTGCTGCTGACGGCGATCGGGCACGACCTGCGCACGCCGATCACCAGGCTGAAGCTGCGCGCCGAGTTCATCGACGACGAGGAGCTGCAGGCCAAGTTCCTGGCCGATCTGGACGAGCTCGAGGCGATGGTGTCGGCGACCCTGGCATTCGGGCGTGACAGCGCCAACCGCGAGCCGATGGTGTCGCTGGATCTGCGCTCGCTGCTGCAGACGGTGCTCGACGACGCCGTCGATGGCCGGCCGCAGGCGGTCGATCGGGTTGGATTCGCCTCGCCGCCGCCATCGGTGACGCTGCAGGCGCGGCCGCTAGCTTTGAAACGCGCGCTGGCCAACCTGGTCGGCAACGCGCTGGCCTATGCCGGCGGCGTGCAGGTGACGTTGCGACCGCCTGCCGACGGCCACGTCACGGTGCTGTTCGAGGATGACGGGCCGGGGATCGCGGCGGAGGAGCTCGACCGGGTGTTCGAGCCGTTCGTCCGCATCGAAACCAGCCGCAACCGCGAGACCGGCGGCACCGGGCTCGGACTGTCGATCGCCCGCAACATCGTCCGCGGCCAGGGCGGCGACATCACCCTCGCCAACCGCGCGCCGCATGGCCTCCGCGCCACCGTAACCCTCGTCGCCTGAGGGACCGTTCGAGACTGCGCCGTGCCGGCGATCCGACACGCCCGTTCGTGCTGGCCTAGGCTCACGGCCCGACGGACGCGCCGGCCATGCCGCATAGAGCCGGCACTCTCCCTCGGCGCAGCACACTCTCGAACGGTCTCTGCACGAGCGTGCTCCAGCGGCCGGGCTCTTTCCGAAACCGTCCCGAACCGCTAACCCCCACGGCTCATCCGACCGGACCACATCGCATGCTCAAGCGCCTGTACGAGCGCACCCTTGCCCTCGCCGCCACGCCGGCGGCACCGTTCTGGCTGGCGGCGGTGGCTGTGGCCGAAGGCAGCTTCTTTCCGGTGCCGCCGGACCTGCTGCTGATCCCGATGGTGCTGGCGCGGCGCGATCGGGCCTGGATCCTGGCCGCGATCTGCACGCTGGCGAGCCTGTGCGGCGGCACCATCGGCTGGCTGATCGGTGCCGAGATGATCCGGCTGGCAACCCGGCTGATCCATTTCTACCACGCCGAGCATGCGCTCGCGGTCTACCGGCTGCGGTTCGCGCAATACGGCTTCATCGTGATCCTGCTGAAGGGCCTGACGCCGATCCCCTACAAGATCATCGCCATCGCCGCCGGAGCCGCGCATTACAGCCTGCCGCTGTTCCTGGTCGCCAGCCTGATCACCCGCGGCTTCCGCTTCTTCCTGGTGGCCGGGCTGCTGCACCAGTTCGGCGCGCCGATCCAGGATTTCATCGAGCGCCGGCTCACCCTCCTGGCGTTGGCAACGGCGGTCCTGATCGTCATCGGCGCGGTGCTGGCCCTGCGGCTGTAGCCGCCGCCAGGGCGCCCTAGCTCGGCTTGCCCGGCGCCCGCTCGCTGCTATGGACCATGCCCATATGCACCGTGAGTGCGCGCACCACCTTCTCGATATCCGCCGGTGGCAGCACGAACCCGACCGGGCCGAATGCCGGATGCTGGAAGGCGATGATCGAGCCCTCGGTCAGCGCCTCCGGCTGCACCGTCCACTTGGTCTTGTAGATCGGCGTGAACGACGCGCCCTCCATCGGCGGCACCGCGCGCTTGTCCTGCATCGCCGCCCGCGCCTGGCCGAGAGTGGCGATCAGCTGGCTGATCTGCTCGAGCGTCAGCGGGATCTCGCCATCCATGCCGCTCTCGGGGAGCAGCTTCAGGGTCGCCAGCCGACGGTCGTCGGAAACCGCCACCTGCATTCGTGCCGCACGCACGTTCATATGGTTCTCCTGCTGCGCTGCGAAATCGTCCCACCCTACAGGATCAGTTCCACGACTGGCCATGAACCCTTTGTCAGGTCGCGAGAGGATCCGATCGGAGCATTGCGCCACCCCAGACCCACCAGCCGGCGACCCGGTCCAGCACCCGCGCCGCATCGCGTGCCGCCTGCTCGTGCGCGAACAGGCCGAAGCAGGTGGCACCGGATCCGCTCATGCGCGACAGCAGGCAACCCGGCTGGGCAGCGATCGCGGACAGCACGTCGGCGATCGGCGGGCACAGCACCACCGCCGTCGCCTCGAGATCGTTGGACAGCCGGCCGAGATCGGCTGCCATGGCGGCCGCGTCCAGCCATCGCGGCGGCATTTCCGCGGGCGCCCGGTAACCCGGCGGCCGCGCCCGGAACACCGCGGGCGTCGAGACCGCCAGCCCGCAATTCACCAGCACCATGAAGCACTCCGGCAAGTCCGGTGCCGGTTGCAGCACCTCGCCGATCCCCCCCATCAGCGCCGGTCGCTGCTCCACGCAGACCGGCACGTCGGCGCCGAGTGCTGCCGCCAGGTCCAGCAGCCGGGACGCATCGGACCGGGTGTTCCAGAACCGCCGCAGCAGTCGCAACGCCGCCGCCGCATCGGCCGAACCGCCGCCGATCCCGGACGCCACCGGCAGCTGCTTCCGCAACCGGAGCGAGGCACCTTCCGGCGTCCCGGCCTGCTCCTGCAGCAACCGGGCGGCGCGGATCACCAGGTTGTCCGACGCCGCCTCACCGGCCAGGCCGCCGGCGAAACGCCCCTCAAGCTCGAGCGACAGCCCGGCACCCGGCTGCGCCGACAGCACGTCATGGGCGCCAGCGAACACCACCAGGCTGTCGAGCAGGTGGTAGCCGTCCTCCCGCCGCCCGACGACGTGCAGGTGCAGATTGATCTTGGCGTGCGCGCGCTCGACGAGCTCCATGTCAGCGCGACGATCCAGCCGGCGCCACCACCGGCGCGGGTGCGGGATGCGCCTCGGACAGCACCACCGCCGCCTTGCGCAAGGCCTCGCGGATTTTCGCCGCATCTTCCGGCTCCGGATGCAGCACCAGCGCCCAGCGCCACTGATCCTCCGCCTCGATGGTGCGGCCCGCCGCCCAGTATGCGGCACCCAGGTGGTAGTTCACGGTCGGATCCTCGGGGATCTGCTCGGCCGCCCGCTCCAGCGTATGCACCGCACCGCGCACGTCGTCCTGGCGCAGCATCGCCCAGCCGAGGCTGTCGCGGATCGACCCGTCATCCGGCTTGCTGTCGAGCGCCCGCTGGATCAGCACCCGCGCGTGCTTCAGGTCCTGGTTCCGCTCGACCAGGCTGTAGCCGAGGTAATTCAGCACGTACGGCTCGCTCGGCGAGAGCGTCAGCGCGTGCTCCAGATCGGCCTCGGCCCGCGGCCACTGGTTCTGCCGGTCGAACGCCACCGCCCGCGAGAACAGCAGCTGCCAGTCGTTGCCCGACAGCGAACCGGCGCCGCCCGGTCGGGAACCGGCGCCAGACGTGCCTGCATTGAGGGCCTGGCGGTCGGCGATCGCCGCATCGTAGGCGGTCACCGCGGGGCCGTAGAGCTTGCTGTCCGACAGCACGTCGCCGAGCGATTGCGCCGGCTCGGGACGCTTCGGGAACGCCCGCACCAGCGCCTCCAGCCGCTGCCGGCTCTCCGCCTGCCGACCGACCACGGCCAGCAGCGTGGCCTGCCGCAGCTGCACCAGCGGCAGCAGCGGATCGTTGGAAGCCACGCCGGACAGCACCGCGAGTGCAGCCTCCGGGTGCGTCGGGGCCAGCTGTTCGGCCATCATCAGCCGGGCGGCGCCGAGGTCAGGTTGCAGGTCGAGCGCGAACCGCAGGATGAAGCTGGTCGCCTCCTTGGCCCCCGGCCCCTGGTCCTGCAGCACCGCGGCGATCGCCAGGTAGGCCCGCGCCATGCCTTGCCTCGCGGTCGTCACCACCGGGGTGGACAGCGACGCGACCAGCCCCGGCTCGACCATGCCGAGCACCGGGATGTCCTGGGCCAGCTCGTGGATCAGCGCCTGCGCATCCTGCGGATGGCCATGTCGCGTCAGGAAGCTGCCGAGTGTTTGCGCCAGCGCCAGGTTCGACGAGGGGAACAGCGCCTGGGCGGTCCGGTAGAGGTTGGATGCGTTCTCGGACCGCCCGGCCAGGTCGGCGATCATCGCCGCCTGCAGCGCACACGCCCCGGCCAGTGGCCCGCCGCTCGGCACCGCCGCCAGGGTGGCGAGCGCCTGGTCGGTCTGCCCCGCACCCTGCTGCGACCAGGCCACCAGCAGCGGCCGGATCGCGTCGTTCAGCGGCGACGGCGGCAGGCTGGTGAAATCGCGCACCGCCCCGTCCCAGTGGTCGTGCAGGGCCGCATCGTCGGCCAGCACCAGCTGCGCGATCAGCATGGGCTCGACCCGCGCGGCGAGCTGCGGCGCCTGCGGAAGCCCGGCGAGCGCCGAGAACAGGAACGCCGGCTGCAGCAGCATCGGCGCGTCCGGATCATGCGCCAGCGCGTCGATCAGCAGGTCGGCCGCAACCCCGCTATCACCGAGATGACCGGCGACCGTGCCGGCGAGATAGGCGCCGAGCGCCTGTTCGGGCCGGTGCGCTCCAGCCGGCAGCGCGTCCGGCGGGACAGCCGGGTCGGCCGCCTTCCTCGCCGGACTGGTCCCCGCAGCCGAACCAGCCTGGGCAGCCGGAGCCTGGTCCGTGGTCGGCGTCGGCTGGGCCAGCACCGGACGCGGATCCGCCACCGACAGAAGCATGGAGCCGGAGAACAGGGCGGCGCGCGCGACGACTTGGAGTTGCATGATGCGACACGCTAGCCTGAGCAGGCACCCGCGCCAACAGAACAGGCTCGGGGGAGGGCCGCAGCTCGCGGGGGCCAAGGAGTTCGGTTTGGACGCGCTGGCGATGCTGAGGCTGCAGATCGAGTGGGGTGCCGACGAGGCGCTCGATCCGCACCCGGTCGATCGGCGGCGCGGGCTCCCGGCCTCGCCGGCGCCGCGGGCCGAGCCGCCATCGCAAGCCGGTGCACAGGCTCCGGCACCCTCCCCGGTCCCCAGGCCGGCGGCCGTCACGGCTGGCCGGGGTGGTCAGGCCCAGGCAGCACGAGAGGCCGCCGCATCGGCCACGGATCTCCCGGGCCTTCGCGCCGCGATCACCGGCTTCGATGGGTGCGGCCTGCGCGACACCGCGACCCACCTGGTGTTCGCCGAGGGGGACGCGGCGGCCGGGCTGGTCATCGTCGGCGAGGTACCCGATGCGGAAGAGGATCGCGCCGGGCACCCGTTCGCCGGCCGGCCGGGACTGCTGCTGGACCGCATGCTGGAGAGCATCGGCCTGGATCGCCACCGGCTGCTGCTGGTGCCGCTGATCCCCTGGCGGCCCCCGGGGGACCGGCGGCCGAGCGATTTCGAGATCGCGACATGCCTGCCGTTCCTGGAGCGGCTGCTGGTTCTGGCCGCCCCCGGACGCATGATTCTGATGGGCAGCCGCCCGGCCAAGCTGCTGGGCGCCAGCACGATCCGCAGCAACGCCGGCTGGCAGAGCCTCGAGATCGATGGCCGGCCGACGCCCACGCTCGCGATGCGCCATCCGTCCTACCTGCTGAGCCACCCGATGGCGCGCCGGGACAGCTGGGCCGACCTGCTGTTGCTGCGCCGGACGCTGGATGCGGAGCCCGAACGCGCTCCGGCGCCTGTCACAGCCTCGTGACCGGTTTGGCGGAAATCCGCCGTTCCTGACCACCCCCGGACGGCTTCGGCAACGAGTTCCGCTCGTCGAGGTTGCGCCGGCGGTCCTGCGGGCCTACAGCCCCCCGGCCATGCGCGGGTTATTCAGTCACCCCCCATTGGCGGCTCGGGCCTTTCTGGCCGGTGCCGCCCTGCTGGCAGGAGCCGCAACCGCACCCGTGCGCGCGCAGACCCCTGCACAGCGATCCGGCTCCCCTGCTTCTGCGGAAGAAACGGCCATGGCGGTGCCGCGGCTTTCGCTCCACGGCGCAGGCGGCGACGGCGTCGTCATGCTGCCGCACCCGCTCGATGCCGGCGCCAGCGCCCGTGTCCGGCGCATCTTCGCGTTGCAGCGACGAGGCGACATCCCCGCCGCCATCGCCGAAACCGCTCAGCTCACCGACGACACCCTGCTCGGCGACATCCTCGCCGACCGCTATCTCGGCGACACCGCCACGGCCCGCCCGAGCGAGCTTCGCCTGTGGCTCAAGCGCTACGCCGATCTCCCCGATGCCCCGGCGATCTACAAGCTGCTGGCCAGTGTCAGCCCGCATGGAGCCAAGCCTCTTCCGGCGCCCGACACGGCGACGCTCGGCACCGAATCGCCGGCCGCCCCGCTGCCAGAGGAAGAGGATCCGGCCCGCAGCGCCTTTACCCGCAACGAGACCCTCGACCACGCGGTGCAGGATCGTCTCGCCAAGGGCCCGCTCGGCGCCGGCAGCGCGCTCAGGCTGATCGCCGCCACCCGGCAAATCGACCCGCTCTACGCATCGCAACTCCGGGCCGAGGTGGCCCTCAGCCTGTTCACCGACGGGCAGGACGAGCTCGCGCTGCTGACCGGCCAGATCGCCTTCGCCGCCTCCGACAACCGGATCGGCCTCGCCGGGTATGTGTCCGGGCTGGCCGCCTGGCGAAGCGGACGCCTCGACGTGGCGGAAACCCTGTTCGAGGCCGCCTCCCACGCCCCGCTGACCCCGGCCAGCGTGCGTGCCGGAGCGGCGTTCTGGGCAGCGCGGGCGCATCTCCGGCTCGGCGATGCGACCGCCTACCGGCCCTGGCTGCAGCGTGCCGCGGCGGCACCGGGCACCTTCTATGGCATGCTGGCCCGGCAACGGCTCGGCGAAGCGGGCCAAGGCCCGCTGCGACTGGTCAGCCTGAGCGGCATGGCCGAGCCCCAACCTGGGAACGAGATCGGGTCCGGACGGGCCACCCTGTCCGAGATCGACGTCGATGCGGTGGCAGCGACCCCCGCCGGTCGTCGTGCCTTCGCCCTGCTGCAGGTGGATGAGCCGGCCCGTGCCGAGGCCACGCTGCGCCGGCTCTGGCCCAGCGTGCAGAACGACATGGCGCTGTGCCGCTCGATCCAGCTGGTCTCGGAAGCCGCCGGGCTCACCACCCTGTCGTCGCAGCTTGCCGGGATCCTGCAGAGCCGCGACGGCCAGCCGCGCGACGAGGCCCGTTTCCCGGTGCCCAGGCTGTCGCCGCATCATGGGTTCACGGTCAATCCGGCGCTGGTCTATGCCCTGACCCGCCTCGAATCCAACTTCGACCCGACCGCCGTGTCCGGTGCCGGCGCGCACGGGCTGATGCAGATCATGCCGGTCACCGCCGGTTTCGTGCTGGGCGAGCCCGGCCGCTTCAGCGACAGTCTCGCATCGCTACAGAACCCCGCGCTCAATCTCGAGATCGGCCAGCGCTACCTCGCCTACCTGTCGAACCAGAACGGCGTGAATGGCGACCTGGTCAGGCTGCTGGCCAGCTACAATGCGGGGCCCGGTGCGGTCGGACGATGGGCCGGCGCCACCGGCGACACCTCGGACCCGCTGCTGTTCATCGAGAGCCTGCCATCCGACGAGACGCGGAATTATGTCCGCCGCGCCTTCACCTACCTGTGGGTGTACGCCGATCGCCTCGACCTGCCCGCACCGTCACTGGTCGCCCTCGCCACCGGCGCCTGGCCGAAATTCGCCGACGAGGAAGCCCTGCGTCCAGGCCTGCTGCACTGAGTGCTGCCGGGCGCGTCTGGATCGGCAGCGGGCCGCCCTTGGGCCCGGGACGGCAGCGCTAGTTCTCCGCCAGCGCCTGGCGGCTGGCGCGGACCTTGTGGACGCGGCGGCCATCCATCTCCAGCACCTCGAACAGCCAGCCGGAGAACGCGATCTTGTCGCCGAAGGCCGGCACTCGACGCAGCAGCGCCAGGATCAGCCCGCCCAGCGTGTGGTAGCTGCCCTCCGCCGGCAGGTCGACCAGCCCCAGCCGGTCCTTGATCTCGTCGGCGGGTGAGGCGCCGTCTAGCATCAGCACGCCGTCGGCCTCGATCTGGCTCTCCGGCAGAGCCCCCGCCTCCTGCTGCTCGCCGACGATCGCCTCGAACACGTCGGCGGCCGTCACCACGCCCTCGAAGCTGCCGTACTCGTCGAGCACCAGCACCATGCCGAGCGGATGGGAACGCAGCTGCTCCAGCACGTCGAAGGCGTTGATCGTGTCGGGCACCACCACCGGCTGCCGCATCACCGCCGCCACCGACAGCGCGCCGCCATCCAGCAGCAGGTCGAGCACGTCCTTGGCCAGGATCAGCCCCACGGGATTGTCGATATCCCCGTCACAGACCACCACCCGGGTGTGGCCGGAGCTCTTGATGAACGCGCGCAGGGTCGCCGGATCGGCGTGCCGCTCGATCCACACCAGCTCGTTGCGGGGGGTCATGATCGCCCGCACCGGCCGGTCGGCCAGCCGGAGCAGCCGCTCGATCATGTTGCGCTCCTCGACCTCGAGCACGCCGGCCTGGGCGCCCTCCGCGAGCAGCGCCTTCAGCTCCTCCTCGGTGACCGTCTGGCGGCCCATCGCACTGACACCCGCCAGCCGCAGCACCAGCGCGGAGGACCGCCGCAGCAGCCACACCACCGGTGCCGCCACCCGAGCCAGGACCAGCAGCAGGAGCGACAGCCGGGCGGCGATCAGCTCGGGATGGCGCAACGCCAGCTGCTTCGGCACCAGCTCGCCCAGCACCAGCATCAGCGCGGTGATGACGATCACGCACAGCGTCAGCGCCAGCTCATGCGCGATCGGCGCCAGCACATGGATGCGAGCCAGCTTCGGCGCCAGGGCGGCGGCGATGCTGGCGCCGCCGAAGGTGCCCTCCAGGATGCTGACCAAGGTGATGCCGACCTGCACCGTCGGCAGGAAGCTCTGCGGATCCTCGGCCAGCAGCCGGGCCCGCATTGCGCCCGGAACACCACGCCGCACCAGCACAGCGAGCCGCGCCCGCCGTACCGAGATCAACGCGAGCTCCCCCATGGCGAACACGCCGTTCAGGGCCACGAGCAGCAGGATCACGATCATCGAGAGAATCATGCAGCCATGGTAGCGCAAGCGCGCGCCGCCGGCCTCACCTGACCTGCGCCGAACCGATGGGACGGTCCTGCCGATGAAAGTCCTGCTTTGCCTTGTCGCCCTGATTGCCGGCGGGATCGTCTGCAGGAGCGCCGCTGCTGCCGCCCCCGCAGCCGCCGCGCCGGCGACACTGCACTTCCCCTCCCCGGTCGCGAGCCGCTGCTACAGTTCGCCGTTCGGATGGCGACACCAGGTCGGACCGATGGCGCCGGCCGGCTTCCATAACGGCATCGACCTGCCGGCCCCGGCTGGAGGGGTGGTTCGCGCGCCCGCCGCCGGCACGGTCAGTCGCATCAAGCGCATGGGGATCGGGGGATTACAGGTCTATGTGAGCCACCCAGGCGGGCTGACCACGCTCTACGCGCATCTCGGCAGCGTGGTGCCGGCGCTGGCTGAGGGCCAAACTCACCTCGCCGCTGGTGACCCGATCGGCCGGATCGGACGCACCGGGGTCACCTACGGCACCCACCTGTTCTTTGCGGTATTTGCCGGCGGCCGGGCGATCGATCCGAACCTGCTGCTCGGCCTGCCGCCATGCTGAGCGCATCATCCGATCGACCTTGCTTATCGACTGGATGAAGATGCTCGCCTGAACACCAGGCCCGACCTCTCAGATGTAGTGCTCGGCCAGCGGCGCGAAGCCGTTGAAGCGAGTCGAGCAGTATGTCGACACGTAGGCGCCGGTGGAGAGCAGCTCCACCCGCTCGCCGGTCGCGAGATCGAGCGGCAACCGGTAGTTGCTGCGCTCGTACAGGATGTCGGCACCGTCACAGGTCGGGCCGGCGATCGCCACCGGGCCCAGCGTCGAGCCGTCATGCGGCGTGCGGATGTTATACTTGATGCTCTCGCCCTCGGTCTCGGCGAGCCCGCCGAAGCGACCGATATCGAGATACACCCAGCGCAGCGACTCCTGGCCGTCGTCGCGCACCGCACCCGGCAGCGCACGGCGGCTTACCAGAACGACCTCGGAGCTCACCACCCCGGCATCGCCGACGATGAAGCGGCCCGGCTCGACGATCATCTCCGGCAGCGCGTTGCCGAAATGACGGGTCATCGCGCGGCCGATCGCGTTGGCGAACTGGTCGATCTCCGGCACGTCGTCGCGGTAGCGGGTCGGAAAACCGCCGCCGAGATTGACCATGCGGATATCAAGCCCGGCCGCTGCCAGATCGGTGAACAGCATCGCCGCGCGGCCGATCGCCGCCTCGTAGGACGCGGTGTCGGTCTGCTGGCTGCCGACATGGAACGACAGCCCGTACGGGTCCAGCCCGAGGTCCCGGGCACGCAGCATGAGGCTGCGGGCGTGCTCGACCGAGGTACCGAACTTGCGCGACAGCGGCCAGTCGGCGCCGGCGTTCTCGACCAGCAGCCGGCAATACACCCGTGCACCCGGGGCATGTGCCGCCAGCTTGTCGAGCTCCTCGTCGCAGTCGAAGGCGAACATGTTGACGCCAGCCGCATAGGCGCTGGTGATCGCGCTCACCTTCTTGATGGTGTTGCCGAACGAGATCGCCGAGGCGTCGGCGCCGGCCTCGAGGCACATGCCGATCTCTTCCCAGCTCGCCGCATCGAAGCAGGAGCCGAGCGAGACCAGCCGCTGCAACACCGGGAGTGCCGGGTTGGCCTTCACCGCGTAGTAGATCCGGGCCAGCGGCAGGGCGGCCTCGAGCTCGCAGTAGCGCAGCTCGACCTGATCGACATCGACCACCAGGCACGGCGTGGCTGGCGCGTGATCAGCCAGAAACGAGGCGATTTTGGGGGTCATCGCGCCCATCCTCTCCATGTATCGTCCGCCAGTTCAGGCGACGGACAAGTTGCGAAACGGTCTAACGGACCAGCGACCAAGATCGGCCCTCCGCGCCGTGGCGGAGATAACCCGATTGCCAGAACGCTTGACGTCGTTGCGTAACCTCGGAGGGCCAGGGGCACGTGCGTTGCTGCGTGGGGGACGCATATGCAGCCGGAATTCTCGCAACGCAACCGGTTCGGCCGATTTTTTTTGAGTGCACGCGGTGGTCGCGGTTGCCGGGACAACTCCGGGCCAGGTCAGCAACCGGTTTCGTTCCGCAGGCGTTGCTCCAGGAGCATCACCGGCGCGCCGGCTGCGGGCGGACAATACCGGAGCTTCACATGCCGAACGGTCGTGGACAGCAGATTGAGGGAGCGGGACGCGGGACCGCGCAGTTGGCGACGCCGCGTAATCCACCCGTGCTCGCCGATGACCGGCCGGAGCAGGTACCCGGCGCGCGCGACGACGTGGCACCGGTCGTAGACACCTCGTCGCCGCTGGCAAAGGAGCTCGGACGCGATGCCGAGCAGCCGGCGCATATTCCCTGGGCGGGCTGGAAGAAGGTGCTGAAGCGGACCTTCTCGGAAATGATATCCGATCGGATCGGGCTGGCTGCCGCCGGCTGCGCCTTCTACGCCACGCTGGCGATGTTCCCGGCAATCAGCACCATGGTCTCGCTATACGGCCTGGCGTTCGATCCGAGCACTGTCGAGCCGCAGCTTCGCGTGCTCCGTGACCTGCTGCCGCGCCCGGCCTTCCTGCTGATCTCCGACCGGGTGCACGTCCTGGTGTCGCAGCCGCATGGCACCCTGACCATCAGCCTGATCATCAGCACGCTGATCACTCTGTGGTCGGCCTCGGCTGGCACCAAGTCGATGATCGCCGCACTGAACATCGCCTACGAGGAGGGCGAGACCCGGTCCTTCGTGCGCTTCCAGGTGACTGCGCTCACCATGACGCTGTGCGCGATCATCGGGGCCGCGGTGACGGTGGCGCTGCTGGTGTTCCTGCCTGCGGTGCTCGACTTCATCCCTCGGCATTTCGGCTTCGAGGCGGTGGAGGCCGGCACCCAGACGCTGATCAGCATCGGCAGCCCGTTGCTGCTGCTGCTGTTCGTGGGGACGGCGTTCTCGCTGCTGTACCGGTTCGGCCCGTCACGCCGGAGTGCGGGTTGGCACTGGATCACCCCCGGCTCGACGGTGGCGACGCTGCTGTGGCTCGCCGCGTCGTTCGGCTTCTCGTACTATGTCGGGCACGTTGCCAGCTACGACGCGACCTATGGCCCGCTGGGCGCGGTGGTCGGCATCATGATGTGGTTCTTTGTGACCGCGTACGTGGTCCTGCTCGGGGCTGAGCTGAACGCCGAGTTGGAGCTGCAGACCGCCAAGGACAGCACTGCCGGCACGCCGAGGCCTATTGGGCGGCGAGGCGCCTATGTGGCCGACCATGTCGCGGATGACTGACGAGGGCATCGTCCGACGCCGACACGGCCTCGTCGGCTGCCGACAGGGCCTGGTCGTTGGTATCGCCCGCGGCTGCCTCGGCGACCTCGATCACCTCCGGAGTCGCCTGGCGGAGAGTCACGTTGGCGGTGCCGCTGCCGAGCATGCCGATCCGGGCCGCCGCGGCGCGTGAGAGGTCGACGATGCGGCCACCGAAGGGCCCGCGATCATTGACGGTCACGACCACCGAACGGCCGGTCGTCTCCGACGTCACCACGAGCTTGGTGCCGAGCGGCAGGGTCGGATGTGCGCAGGTAAGCTGCATCGGATCGAAGCGGTCGCCGTTCGAGGTGCGACGGCCGCTCTGGGCGCGACCATACCAGCTGGCCATGCCGCTCTCGGACCAGGCCAGCGCCGAGCGACCAACTTCCGCAACGTGGTGCGCATTCAGTGCAAGGCGGGCTTCGACGGCGCGCGCCCAGGCGGTTACCGGGTGGACGGAGGCGGTGGAGCGAGTGGCCGGAGCGTCCGATACCGGGGCAGTCGCGGATTGAACCCCGAGGTGATCCCGCACCGACTGGGCCCAGGCGGTGGATCCGGAAGCCGGGGCGGGGTCGGTTGCGGCGGCAGCACTTGCCACGCCAAGGGCCAGGCAGGCAGCAACAGCGTACGAGCCGATGCGCGTCGCGTTGAGGGCCAAAGCCAGATTGCCCAGGGGCTGCAAGTTGGTCGATCGCACGATTGGTTCGTCCCCGCACCGTTCACGAATAGTAGAGGCTGATCACACCCAGAAGATCAAGAGCCAAACATGCGCGCAAATGATGAACAGAGCCTTAATGCCGGTCGATATCCTTCACTCGTGATCATCTTCCACCGGTCAGAGTGTCTCGGCGCGTAAAGCAAGCATAAACGTTACTCCAACCAGGCCGCGTTATATTGTGCGGCGCAACCGGTCGATTGTGGGCGATAGGCAACAGCGTTGCAGGATTGCCGCGCCTGACCCGTCCCTGCGCCGCAACCCCCGTGCTGCGGGCACTCGGCGCTTGGAGCACCGATGGCGGCATGCTAACGCCGGGCTGACAATGACGCCTCCGCTCATCGCCGTCCTGAACGGTCCCAACCTCAACATGCTGGGCCTGCGTGAACCTGCCATCTATGGCCGGGCGACCCTGGACGACGTCGAGCAGATCTGCGTGCAGGCTGCCGAGCGCCTGGACGTCGCGATCGATTTCCGCCAGACCAACGGCGAGGGCGAACTGGTGTCGTGGGTGCAGGAGTGCCGCGGCCGTGCCCGCGGAATCCTGATCAACCCGGCGGCCTACACCCATACATCGATCGCGCTGCTCGACGCGTTGACCGCGGTCGGGCTGCCGGTCATCGAGGTGCATATCTCCAACATCCACCGCCGCGAGGAATACCGCCGGCACTCCTATGTCAGCCAGGCGGCGACGGGCGTGATCTGCGGACTCGGGGTGCGTGGATACGCGCTGGCGCTGACCGCGTTGGCCGACATCATCATGGACGAGGACGAAAGATGAGCCGCCTGCCCGTGGATGTGGACGCGATCCGCGCCCTGGCCGAGATCCTGACCGAGACCGGCCTGACCGAGATCGAGATCGCCGAGAAGGACAGCCGGATCCGGGTGGTCCGGGCGCCGGCACAGCTGGTGCAGGCCTATGCGCCCGCCCAGGCCGGTCCGGCGTCGGCGGCTCCAGCCATGGCGGCTGGCGAACTCGCCGGTGTGGCGGACTTCTCCAAGCACCCGGGTGCGGTGACGAGCCCGATGGTCGGCGTGGCTTACCTGTCGCCGGAGCCGAACGCGCCGGCTTTCGTCATGGAAGGCCACACGGTCAGTGCCGGCCAGACGCTGATGCTGATCGAGGCGATGAAGACCTTCAACCAGATCAAGGCGCCGCGGGCCGGCACCCTGAGCAAACTGCTGGTCACCTCGGGCTCGCCGGTCGAGTTCGGCGAAGTCCTGGCCGTCATCGATTGATCGCAGCTTGATGTTCGACAAGATCCTGATCGCCAATCGCGGCGAGATCGCGCTGCGGGTGCTGCGCGCCTGCCGCGAGCTCGGCATCCGCACGGTCGCCGTGCATTCCACCGCCGACGCCGAAGCGATGCATGTCCGGCTGGCCGACGAGAGCGTCTGCATCGGGCCGCCAGCGTCGCGCGACAGCTACCTCAACGTGCCGGCGATCCTGACCGCGGCGCATCTGTGTGGCGCCGACGCGATCCATCCGGGCTACGGCTTCCTGTCGGAGAATGCCGGCTTTGCCGAGGCGGTCGAGGCGCACGGCCTGACCTTCATCGGCCCGTCGCCCGACCATATCCGCATGATGGGGGACAAGATCACCGCCAAGACCGCGATGAGCAGCCTCGGTGTGCCGCTGGTGCCGGGCTCCGCCGGCGCCCTGGCCGACCTGGACGCGGCTCGGGCGATCGCCGCCGAGATCGGCTATCCGGTGCTGATCAAGGCGGCGGCGGGTGGTGGCGGTCGCGGCATGAAAGTCGCGATGTCGGCGTCCGAGATCGAGGATGCGTGGCGGATCGCCCGCACCGAGGCGAAGGCCGCGTTCGGCAACGACGAGGTCTACCTGGAGAAATACCTCGACAAGCCGCGCCACATCGAGCTGCAGATCATGGCCGACAACCATGGCGCCGTGGTGCATTTCGGCGAGCGCGACTGCTCGCTGCAGCGCCGCCACCAGAAGCTGCTCGAGGAGGCCGGCTCGCCTGCCCTCACCCCCGACCAGCGCAGCGCGATCGGCGAGACGGCTACGGCGGCATTGAAGAAACTCGGCTACCGCAATGCCGGCACGCTGGAGTTCCTCTACCAGGACGGCCAGTTCGCCTTCATCGAGATGAACACGCGGCTGCAGGTCGAGCATCCGGTCACCGAGATGGTGTGCAACGTCGACCTGGTGCGCGAGCAGATCCGCATCGCCGCCGGCCAGCCGCTCGGCTACACGCAGGAGCAGGTCCGCTTCGAGGGCCACGCGATCGAATGCCGGATCAATGCCGAGGATCCCGAGACCTTCATGCCGACCCCCGGGCTGGTCAGCGTGTTCCATCCGCCGGGCGGCCTGGGCGTGCGCATCGATAGCGCGTTGTATGCCGGCTACGTGGTGCCGCCCTATTACGACAGCATGGTCGCCAAGCTGATCGTGCATGCGCCGACCCGGCCCGAGGCGATCGCCCGGATGCAGCGGGCGCTGGACGAGTTCGTGATCTCGGGCATCAAGACGGTGATCCCGCTGCACCAGCGGATCATGGCCGATCCCGGTTTCCGCTCCGGCGACTACACCATCCACTGGCTCGAGAAGTTCGTCGGCAGCCCGCACTAAGGCCACTCGCTCTGACCGATCGGTTTCCAAAGGCCAAGGCCTTTGGCGGGTCAGGGCAGAGCCCAGCCTTCTAGCCTTCCGGCATCAGCCGCGACCGGGTGAGGAAGCGGCGCTCGGTGCCGTTCTCCAGCGAGAACATCCCACCACGCCCCGGCACCACGTCGATCACCAGCACCGTGTGGCGCCAGAGCGCAAACTGCTCGGCGCCGATATAGACCGGCGCGTCCCCGATCGTGCCCAGGCACACGTCGCGGTCGCCGACGATGAAGTCGCTCCTCGGGTAGCACATCGGCGACGAGCCATCGCAGCATCCGCCCGACTGGTGGAACAGGATCGGGCCGTGCTGCGCTGTCAGCTCCTCGATCAATGCGAGCGCTGCCGGCGTCGCCGCGACCCTCTCCATCATCAGAAGAAACCGAGCTTCTTCGGGCTGTAGCTGACCAGCAGGTTCTTGGTCTGCTGGTAGTGGTCGAGCATCATCTTGTGGTTCTCGCGGCCGATGCCGGACTGCTTGTAGCCGCCGAACGCCGCGTGCGCCGGATAGGCGTGGTAGCAGTTGGTCCAGACCCGACCGGCCTGGATGGCCCGGCCGAAGCGGTAGGCGCGGGTGCCGTCACGGGTCCAGACGCCGGCGCCAAGCCCGTACAGCGTGTCGTTGGCGATCGACAGCGCCTCCTCCTCGCTCGAGAAGGTGGTCACCGACACGACCGGCCCGAAGATCTCCTCCTGGAACACCCGCATCCGGTTGTGGCCGCGGAACACCGTCGGCTTCACGTAATAGCCGCCGGCGAGCTCGCCCGGGAGCGACAGCTGCTCGCCGCCGATCAGCACTTCCGCACCTTCCTGCCGGCCGATATCGAAATACGACAGGATCTTCTCGACCTGCTCCGACGAGGCCTGCGCGCCGACCATGGTGTTCGGGTCGAGCGGGTCGCCCTGGACGATCGCCGCCACCCGGGCCAGCGCCTTCTCCATGAAGCGGTCGTAGATGCGCTCGTCGATCAGCGCCCGCGACGGGCAGGTGCAGACCTCGCCCTGGTTGAAGGCGAACATCACGAAGCCCTCGACCGCCTTGTCGAGGAAGTCGTCATCCTCGGCGGCGACGTCGGCGAAGAAGATGTTGGGCGACTTGCCGCCGAGCTCAAGCGTCACCGGAATCAGGTTCTGGCTGGCGTACTGCATGATCAGCCGGCCGGTGGTGGTCTCGCCGGTAAAGGCGATTTTCGCGATGCGCGGGCTCGACGCCAGCGGCTTGCCCGCTTCCAGACCGAAGCCGTTGACGATGTTGAGCACGCCGGGCGGCAGGATGTCCGCGATGAGCCCGGCCAGCACCAGGATCGAGGCGGGGGTCTGCTCGGCCGGCTTCATCACCACGCAGTTGCCGGCGGCGAGCGCCGGGGCGAGCTTCCAGCAGGCCATCAGCAGCGGGAAGTTCCAGGGGATGATCTGGCCGACGACGCCGAGCGGCTCATGGAAGTGATAGGCGACGGTGTCGTGGTCGATCTCCGACAGGCCGCCTTCCTGGGCGCGGATGCAGCCGGCGAAATAGCGGAAATGGTCGGCACACAGGGGAACGTCGGCGTTCGTCGTCTCGCGGATCGGCTTGCCGTTGTCCCAGCTCTCGGCCCGCGCGAGCAAATCGAGGTTGGCCTCGATGCGGTCGGCGATGCGGTTCAACATGAGCGCGCGGTCGGCAACGCTGGTGCGGCCCCAGGCCTCCTTGGCTGCGTGTGCCGCATCCAGTGCGAGGTCGATGTCGCGGGCGTCGGAGCGTGCCACCCGGCACAGGACGCGGCCGTTCACCGGTGAGGGGTTGTCGAAATACCGGCCATTGACCGGCGGTCGCCAGGTGCCGCCGATGAAGTTGTCGTAGCTGGCCTCGAACGGTGCGGCGGTGACCCTGAGGGTCTCGATGCTGTCCATGGTGTGGCTCCCTTTCCTGATCCGGCACGCTCGCTTGGCCGCGAGTTCGTGTGCCCGTTGCTTGCGCTTGATCCGAACAGGTGGCGGCGCTACTCCGCGGCTTCGGCCTGCTCGGTATTCTCGATCTCGGCTTCTTCCCGGCCGGCGACACGCGGCGTCATGCGGTTCCAGGCGTCGAGTGCCGCGATCTTATACGCCTCCGCCAGCGTCGGATAGTTGAAGGTGTTCTCCAGGAAGTAGTCGATGGTGCCGTGCAGGTTGAGCACCGCCTGGCCGATATGCACGAGCTCGGTGGCGCCCTCGCCGACGATGTGCACGCCCAGCAGCTTCCGCGTCTTGAGCGACACGATCATTTTCAGCAGGCCGCCCTGCAGCCCCATGATATGACCGCGCGACGTCTCCCGGAAGCGCCCGAGGCCGACCTCGTACGGGATGTGGCGGCGCCTCACCTCCTCCTCGCTCATGCCGACGGTAGAGATTTCCGGCACCGAATAGATCCCGTACGGGAAGAATTTCGGCATCGGCGGCAGGCTCTCGCCGAAGGCATGGCAGGCAGCGATGCGTCCCTGCTCCATCGAGGTCGAGGCCAGGCTCGGGAAGCCGATCACGTCGCCCGTCGCATAGATATGCGGAACCTCGGTCTGGTAGCTCGAGGTGTCGACCTTGATGCGGCCGCGGTTGTCCACCGTCAGCCCGGCGCGATCGAGATCGAGAGACTCGACATTGCCGACCCGGCCGGCGGTGTAGAGCACCATCTCGGCGCGCACCCGACGACCGCCGGCGAGCATCACGATCGGCTGGCCGTGCTCCATGTTGATGCTCTCGACCGGATCGCCCAGCCGGAACGCCACGCCACGGTCGCGGAGCTGGTGCACGAACTCGCTCAGCAGCTCGCGGTCGATGAAGTCGAGGAAGCTGTCGCGCGGCTCGATCAGCGTCACCCGCACGTCCAGCGCGCTGAAGATGGTCGCGTACTCGACGCCGATCACCCCGGCGCCGATGACCGCCAGGCTGTTCGGCAGCTTCTGCAGGTCGATGATGCCGTCGCTATCGACGACGGTGGTGCCGTTGAAGGGCACGTTGTCGGGGCGATGCGGGCGGGTGCCGACGGCAATCACGATGCGCGATCCGGTGACGACCTGGATCTCGCCGGCCGCGACCGTCACCTCGATCTCGTGGCTGTTGAGGAAGCGGGCAGCGCCGTGCATCATCTGCACGTGGTTGCGGATGAACTGGTGCTTCAGCCCCTCGACCTCGTGGTCGAGCGTCTTGGTGAGGCGGTTGGTCAGGTCGCCGGCGGCAATGTCCTGCTTGACGCGGTAGGCCAGGCCATAGAACCCGCGCTCACGCCACCCGGTCAGGTTCAGCACGGTCTCGCGCAGGGTCTTGGACGGGATCGTGCCGGTATGCACCGAGACGCCGCCAAGCTGCGGGTTCTTCTCGATGACCAGCACGGATCGGCCGAGTTTCGCTGCCTGCACGGCCGCACGACGGCCGGACGGGCCGCTGCCGATGACGATCAGGTCGTAGTCACGGCTCATGCGGTGCAGACTCCCTGCTCTGGACCCCGCTGCTGCGTGGCCTCGAAAGCTTTACGCCCGAAATGCTTTACGAGTCGTAAGTGACCAGCGCGGTCAGTGGCACACCAAGCTTTTCGCGCCCCTTGAGGGCCAGGATCTCGATGATCACCGCGGCCGCCGTCACGTTGGCGCCGACCTTCTGCAGCAGCTGGATCGAAGCCGACAGGGTGCCGCCGGTCGCCAGGAGATCATCAACCACGACCACCCGCTGTCCCGGCTCGATCGCATCTTCCTGGATATGCAGGCTGTCACTGCCATATTCCAGGTCGTACTCGAGAGAGACCGTCGCACCTGGAAGTTTGCCCGGCTTGCGCAGCATCAGGAACCCACAGCCGAGCTTGCTGGCAAGCGGTGCCGCCAGCAGGAAGCCGCGTGACTCGACTCCGGCGAGAATGTCGGGCTGTGCCGGCGCCACCGCATGCGCCAGACGTCCCATCGCGACCTGCCAGGCGTCGGCGTTCCGCAGCAGGGTCGAAATGTCATAGAACAGGATGCCGGGCTTGGGAAAATCCGGGATGCCTCGGATGTGCTCCTTGAGGTCCATTGCCTGCTGCTTCATCGACCAACGGAGCCCGGGCGTCACCCGCGCTCGCCCTCTTTCTGTGCAACCGGGCTCTACCCGCTTCCAGGCATGCCAGCAAGAACCGGTCAGGCAAGAACCAGGCCGAACCAGCCTGTCACGCCAGCACGTCACCGCGACGGCGCAGCAGCAGCAGGCCGACGCATCCCGAGGCCACGAACAGCAGCAGTGCCAGCACGATCTGTGCGGTGTGGCCGATCCGGGTGCCGGCGCCGAGCAGCGTGAAGATGACGGTCTGCGGCAGGCTGCCGAGCACGGTCGCGGCAAAGAACGGCCACGCTCCGATGCCGAGCACGCCGGCCGCCAGGTTGAGCGCCAGGCTGCTGCCCACCGGGAGCAGCCTGAAGGTCAGGATGGCGTTGAACGGGCGAGCGGTCACGAACCGGTCGAGCCGGCCGAGCCAGCCACCGGCACGTGCCTCCAGCCACCGGTGCGCCCAGTCGCGGGCTGCCAGTCGCGCCCAGAAGAAGCCGAGCATGCAGCCGGCGACGGTGGCCAGGCTGGAAAGCAGCACGCCCGGCAGCAACCCGTAGGCGATGCCGCCGGCAAAGCAAACTGCCTGCCTGGGCATGCCGACAGCGCAGATCAGGGTGCCGGCGACGAGGAACAGCAGCCGGCCGGACACGCCGTGACGCAACACCGAGACTGCCGGCAACAGACCGCCAGGGCCGCCCGGCAGGGCACGCAGCAGCAGCCCGACCGCCAGCAGCGAGAGCAGCAGCAGCAGTGGCTTCACCAGCCGCGACACCCCGGTGCGGGTGTCTTGCACGGCCTGCGGCGGCGAGGCCGTGGCATGGGGAATGGGTGCGAGCAGGTGGCCCGGAGGCTGCCCATGTGGGATCGGGCTTATCCCATCCGGCCGGCGATCGAACTCGCTCAACGACATGGATCCGGCGGGTAGCACCCCCCCTGCCGCTTCACAAGGAGCGGCTCCGCCCTTGCAGCGGCCGCGTCACCGTTCATAATAATTGTGATGCCCTCAGACACCGTTGCCTCACCCGGCCGACCGCCGCGGACCGCGCACGCGACCTTGCGGCAGCTGCGCTGGCTGCGAAACACCGCCGCGCGCAACCCCGACCGTGCGCTCATCCAGGTGTCCACCTGGCTGTTCGCGATCTGCTTCATGCTCCTCGGCATGATCGCGCTGGGTGGCGCCACCCGGCTGACCGGGTCCGGCCTGTCGATCATGGAGTGGTCGCCGCTCTCCGGCATCATCCCGCCGCTCACCCACGCCCAGTGGGAGCACCTGTTCGCGCTCTACCAGCAGATCCCGCAGTACCGGCTCGAGCACCAGGGCTTCGGGCTGGCGGGCTTCCAGCACATCTTCTGGCTGGAATGGATCCACCGCTTCTGGGGCCGGATGATCGGGCTGGTGCTGTTCGTGCCGCTGGTGTTCTTCGCGGTCACCGGGGCGATCGGCGGCCGGATGATCGTGCGGCTGCTGCTGTTCTTCGTGCTGGGCGGACTGCAGGGTGCCATCGGCTGGTTCATGGTGGCATCCGGCTTCGATCCGAACAGCGTCGCCGTGGCGCCGGCCAAGCTGGTGCTGCATCTGGGCTTCGCCTTCGCGCTCTACTCGGCCATCCTCTGGACTGCATTCTCGGTGCGCTGGCCGGTCGCCCAGCCGATCCCCGCCACGCCCGGCACGATCTGGGCGCGCCGCCTGGTGGCCACCGCCGCCTGCGTGCTGGCGGTCACCGTGATCGCCGGCGGGTTCACCGCAGGGACGCATGCCGGTTTCATCTACAACAGCTTCCCGACGATGGACGGCCACCTGCTGCCGCCGCATTACGGCGCGTTGCATCCGTTCTGGCGCAACTGGTTCCAGAACCTCGGCGCGGTGCAGTTCGACCACCGCGTGCTCGCCACCCTGACCGCCCTGACCATCGGCGGCGCGCTTCTGGTCGGCCTCCGCGCGGCACTCTCCGGCCCGGCGCATAACGCGCTGATGCTGCTCGGCTGGGCCGTGCTCGCGCAATATGCCCTCGGCGTCACCACATTGCTGATGGTGGTGCCGGTCTGGGCCGGCACGCTGCACCAGACCTTCGCCGCCATCCTGCTGAGCGTCACGCTGTTCACGCTGCACCGCCTCCGCGGCGTGGGCGTCACCTCGATCCGCGCCGGCACACAGACACGATCGGACTTCGCATGAGCGCGCTCGCCACCACCGACCGGCTGTTCTTCGATCGCGCCGGATCGACCCTCGACCGCACCGGCGCCGAGCGCATCCTGAACACCGCCCTCGCCGGCACGGATGACGGCGAGCTGTTCCTCGAATATCGCGAGAGCGAGTTCATCAGCCTCGAGGAAGGCGTCATCCGCTCCGCCAGCTTCGACACCTCGACCGGCTTCGGCCTGCGCGCGGTGCTGGGCGACGAGGCCGGCTACGCGCATTCCGACGAGATCAGCGAGAGCGCCCTCACCCGCGCCGCCGCCACCGTCGGCCAGGTGCGCGCCGGCCGCAGCGGCATCGTCGCCGAGACCCCGCGCGCCACCAATGCGCACCTGTATGGCGACTCGAATCCCCTCCAGGAAGCCGAGTTCGCGGTGCGTGCGGCGCTGCTGTCCGAGATCGACGCCTACGTGCGGGGCCGCGACAGCCGCGTGGTGCAGGTGATGGCGTCGCTCGCGGCCGAGTGGCAGGCGGTGCAGATCCTGCGCGCCGACGGCAACCGCGTCGCCGACATCCGGCCGCTGGTCAGGCTCAACGTGTCGGTGGTGATGGAGAAGGACGGCCGTCGCGAGAGTGGCAGCTACGGCACCGGCGGGCGTTTCGAGTACAGCCGGGTGCTGAACGAGACCACCTGGAAACACGCCGCCGACGAGGCGATGCGCCAGGCGCTGGTCAATCTCGACAGCATCCCGGCGCCGGCCGGCGAGATGGAAGTCGTGCTCGGCAATGGCTGGCCCGGCATCCTGCTCCACGAGGCGGTCGGGCACGGGCTGGAGGGCGACTTCAACCGCAAGGGCACGTCGGCCTTTGCCGGACTGGTCGGCAAGCAGGTCGCAGCCAAGGGCGTCACCGTGGTCGATGACGGCACGATCCCGGACCGCCGTGGCAGCCTGACCGTCGATGACGAGGGGACGCCGGCCAGCCGCACCGTGATGATCGAGGACGGCGTGCTGACCGGCTTCATCCAGGACCGCATGAACGCGCGGCTGATGAAGGTGGCACCCACCGGCAATGGCCGCCGGCAGTCCTACGCGCACATGCCGATGCCGCGCATGACCAACACCGTGATGCTGAACGGCAACCACACGCCGGAGGAGATGATCCGCTCGGTCAAGCGCGGCCTGTATGCGGTGAATTTCGGCGGCGGCTCGGTCGACATCACGTCCGGCAAGTTCGTGTTCGCCGCCAGCGAGGCGTACCTGATCGAGGACGGCAAGGTGACCTCGCCGGTGCGCGGCGCCACGCTGATCGGCAACGGCCCGGACGCGATGACCAAGGTCAGCATGATCGGCAACGACCTGGCACTCGATCCCGGCATCGGCACCTGCGGCAAGAACGGCCAGGGCGTGCCGGTGGGCGTGGGCCAGCCGACCCTCAAGATGACCGGGCTGACGGTCGGCGGCACCGGCGGCTGAACATCGGATGCCCAGTGGAGTAACGGCCGACACTGCCGGACGAGCGGCACTCGAGGAACCAGCCAAACGCACCGCCAGGTCGTCGTTGCAGGACGGCAACATGCCGGTCTGGCTGATCGTCATGCTGGGCCTGCTGAGCGCGATCGGTCCGCTCTCGACCGACATGTACCTGCCGGCTTTCCCCACCCTGGAGACCGCGCTCGGGTCCGGTGGCGGCTCGGCACAGATCACCCTGGCCGCCTGGTTCGTCGGGCTGGCGATCGGCCAGTTCACCCAAGGTCCGGCCTCCGATCGCTGGGGCCGCAAGGCGCCACTGGTGTTCGGGCTCGCAGTCTATGTGGTGGGCTCGATCGGCTGCGCGCTCAGCCATGAGCTCTGGAGCTTCTGCACCTTCAGGGTGCTGGCGGCGATCGGCGGGTCGGCCGGCATGGTGATCCCGCGGGCAATCGTGCGCGACGTCGCCACCGGCAACCAGGGCGCCAAGCTGATGTCGCAGCTGACCCTGGTGCTCGGCGTGGTGCCGGTGCTGGCACCCTCGCTCGGCGCCCTGGTGCTGACCGTCGCGAGCTGGCGCTGGATCTTCTGGATCGCCACCGTTTACGGCGTCCTGGCCCTGGTGGCGGTTCGTTTCGCCCTGCCGGACACGCTGCCGCGGGCGATGCGGCTGCACCTGGCGCCGGTCGAGGTGCTCGGACGCTACATCTCGATCGTGAAGGAGCGGGTGTTCCTCGCCAACACCTGCATCTGCGGTTTCTCGAGCTTCGTGATCTTCGCCTACCTGTCCGGCACCCCGGTGGTGTTCGAGCAGATCCTGCATTTCACCCCGTCCGGCTTCGGGATGATGTTCGGGATCAACGCCTTCTTCTATATCGCCGGCACCCAGCTGAACGCCCGGGTGGTGCATCGCATCGGCGTGGCGCAAATGCTCGGATACGGCATCGCCTCGATCACCAGTGCCGCGGTGCTGCTCAACCTGATGGTGCTCACCGGGCTCGCCGGCGCGCATGGCTTCCTGCTCGCGGCGGTGCTGCCGATCATGTGGGTGATGGCCTCGCTCGGCTTCCTGATGCCGAACGCCGTGGTGTTGGCGCTGACCGCCCATGCCCGGCACGCCGGCAGCGCCTCGGCCATGCTGGGCACGCTGCAATTCTCGTTCGGCGCCATGGCCGGCATGGTGATGGGCCTGTTCCACAGCATCAGCATGCTGCCGATGGCGCTGGTGATCCTGGCGGGGGTGATCGGCGCGAACATCGCCTATCACGCCAGGCGGGGACCCGTGGTTGGCTGAACGCGAGCCCGCCGCACCGGTGGTCGATCGGCGGCTGCTGAGCCACCCGGGCGTGATCGCCTTCCTCTCGTGCCGGATGCTCTCCACGCTCGGGTTTCAGATCCAGGCGGTGGCGATCGGCTGGCAGGCCTATTCGATCACCCACCGGCCGCTGACCCTCGGACTGATCGGCCTCGCCCAGTTCATGCCGATGCTGGCGCTGGTGTTCGTGTCCGGACACGTCGCCGACCGGTTCGACCGCCGGCGCGTCGCGATGATCTGCCAGGCGCTGGAGGCGCTGTGCGGCGTCGTGCTGGCGATCGCCACCTTCCGCCACCTGATGTCGCCGGCGCTGATCTATACGCTGGTCGCGCTGTTCGGAGCGGCCAAGGCGTTCGAGGGCCCGAGCCTGCAGGCGCTGCTGCCGAGCCTGGTGCCGCCGGCGTTGTTCCCCAAGGCGGTGGCGCTGAACTCGTCGCTGTTCCAGACCGTGACCATCATCGGGCCGTCCGCCGGCGGGTTGCTGTACATGACCGGCGCCGGCCACGCCTACCTCGCCTGCAGCGTCATGTTCGTGCTGGCAGCGATCGGCATGAGCCTGGTCAGGCTGGAGCTGCCGCCACGGCCACGCGGGCCGGTGACGCTCGCCAGCGTATTCGGCGGCCTGGCGTTCATCCGGTCGCGGCCGCAGCTGCTGGGCGCCATTTCGCTCGACCTGTTCGCGGTGCTGCTCGGTGGCGCCACCGCGCTGCTGCCGGTCTATGCGCTCGACATCCTGCATGGCAGCCCGTTCTGGCTCGGCGTGCTGCGCGGCTCACCGGCGATCGGGGCGCTGCTGGTGTCGGTGGTGCTGGCCCGCCGTCCGATCCGCCGCCATGCCGGGGTGCTGATGTTCGCCGCGGTGGCGGTGTTCGGGCTCGCCACCATCCTGTTCGGCGTGTCGCGCTCGCTCCCCTTGTCGATCCTGGCGATGGCGGTGCTGGGTGGTGCCGATGTGGTGAGTGTGGTGGTGCGCTCGACGCTGGTGCAGCTCGGCACCCCGGAGGAGATGCGTGGCCGGGTGTCGGCGGTGAACTTGCTGTTCATCGTCACCTCGAACCAGCTCGGCGAGTTCGAAAGCGGCAGCCTCGCCGCGCTGATCGGCACGACCCCGGCGGTGGTGGCGGGCGGCCTCGGCACGCTGCTGGTGGCGGGGCTGTGGATGTGGCGGTTCCCGTCCCTGCGGCGGCTCGACCGTCTGGGCTGACCCCACCCGCCTGACCAGGCAGTTCTTGCCGGGCAATCCCTGCCGGGCGGCATGATCTGCCCGGCTGAACCGGCATGGTCTGCAGGGTCGGTATCGCCCGGTTCCAGCATCATCAGACACTTGCAGCCGGGCCCGGTTCTTGCAACCACGAGTTGCGGAGGGCGAGGATGTCGGGGGTGTCGGGATACTCGGAGCTGTCGATCTATCTCTCGACCATCAAGGACGAGCAGGTCCAGGTCGCGAAAACTGCGGCGGCCGATCTGCCGCTCACTGCCGCGCTCAAGAGTTTCACCAGCAATGCCGCCTCACTGGTGAGCCCGGCTGCGATCCTCAAGAACTACAGCGCGCTCAGCGTCCTGACCGGCGCCTTCAACATGAGCAGCCAGACCGGACAGACCGCCGTGCTGAAAGCGCTGATGACGCAGAACCCCGCCTCGACGACCTCCCTGGTGCAGGAGACCTCCAACACCGACTACCTGCACTTCGCGAACGCCACCAGCAACCGCGCCACCCAGACCGCAGCGCTTGGCGACAGCAGCACGATCAGCCTCAGCACCGGCGGCGCCAGCGCCTCGTCGATGACGATGCAGAACACCGCCTGGAGCGTTCCCGCCACCACCCAGACGCAGGCCGCACCCGGCATGATCTGGTCGTTCGTCCTGAATGACGGGAGTGCTGCGGCCTCCATCGCCGCCGCCCTCACCACCGACGCCGAGAGCTCCACGGCGGTGGCCGCCACCAGCACCACCGCCGCGGTCGCGGGCGCCACCTACACCGTGTCGGCATCGGGCGTGGTGACCGGTTCCGCCGGTGCGCCCAGTGTCACCACCTCGACGGACAGTGCCGGCAACACGACCTACAGCCTGGCGCTGGCGACGGACAGCTCGGGCAAGGTCATCCAGAGCGCGCAGATCGTTTCGGTCGCGGTGACGGCGGCGAGCCTCGCCGGTTCTCCGACGACGGCGGAGAACCTTGCCCAGATGAACGCGCTGCAGGGTGCGCTCAAGGCTGCCGGCTTCGACGCGCAGCTGTCGGGGAACGGCAACCTGGCGGTCCTCAACTCGCCGAGCGGCAGCACCAACAGCCTCGCCACCAGCTACGGCAACACGATCGCGATCGCGACCACCTCGACGCTCGGCGCCGACGGCCGGCTGGCGCTGGGCTCTGCCGGCCTGACCCTGACCGCCGGCCAGATCCTCACTGACGGCAACAACGAGATCGGCACCGTGCAGTCCGTGGACAGCAACGGCAACGTCACCCTGACTGCCACGGCTGCCACCGGCATCACCGCCGGCGACAGGATCGAGGTGGCACTCGGCATGGCGTTCTCCAATGTCGGTACCATCCTGGCCACGACCGCGGCGACGGCCATCGGGGGCAAGACGCTGGCGCTCGGGACCACCGGCGCCGCACTGCAGCCCGGCCAGATCGTGACAAGCGGCGGCGATACCATCGGCACGATCGGCAGCGTCGACGATAGCGGCAACGCCACCCTGCTGGCCGGCTCGACACTGGCGGTAGCCAGTGGTGCCAAGCTGGTGGTGCTGCCCGCAGTGTCCGCGACCCCCACCGGCGCGATGCAGGACGCGGCCAACGTCGCATCCGTTGCCGCGGCGGATAAGACCGCTTCCTACGAGACCAAGATGGGCGTCGAGTATCCCGGCATGGACGACGCGCTGTACTACACGCGCACGATGGGCAGCATCACCAGCATCAACGGGCTGATGTCCAACCCGACGCTGCTCAAGGTGGTCACCACCAGCCTCGGCATGAGCGACTGGTTCGGCGCGCTGGATTTCAACCAGCAGGTCAGCATCCTGACCTCCAAGGTCGACATCAAGGCAATGACCAGCACGGCGGGGATCCAGCGGACCGCCGAGCAATACCTGATCTCGGTGCAGGACTCGACCGTGCCGGTGCTCACCGGTTTGGCGGCGATGCTGGCCGGGCAGTCCCAGGACGACATCTCCATGCTGTCGCTGATCAGCGGCACGACCTCCTCGGAGGCGGCGGCTACCAAGGGAGACCCTGTCCTCTCGCTCTTCGCCTGAGCGAGGCCGTTTGAGAGCGCGCTGTGCCGGCGAGCCGAAGCGGGCGTGACGCGACGCACGTCACTCTCGCTCGGCACGGCCCATTTTCAGACGGCCTCTGCTGCGCCGCCATCCGGGTTGGTGGAAAACGACGCCGTCAGATCCGACAGGTGGCCGATCTCCTCCAGGCGCAGGCCCTCCGGCGCCACCAAACGGTTGCGGCCGCGGGCGATGCGGCGCGGCAGGAATGCGTGCTCGAAGCCGAGCTTCTGCGCCTCCTTCAGCCGGGCCTCCGACTGCGCGACCTGCCTGACCTCGCCGGACAGCCCGACCTCGCCGAAATACACCGACCCGGCGCTGGTCGGCTGCCCGGTCAGCGCGGAGGCGATCGCCGCCGCCACCGCGAGATCGGCCGCCGGCTCGCCGACACGCAGGCCGCCGGCGATGTTCAGGTACACGTCCATTCCGGACAGCCGCAGCCCGCACCGGCTCTCCAGCACCGCCAGCAGCATGTTCAACCGGCCGCTCTCCCAGCCGACCACGGCACGCCGCGGCGACGATCCGGCATTCGGCGACAGCAGCGCCTGCACCTCCAGCAGCACCGGCCGCGTGCCCTCCAGCCCGGCGAACACGGCACTCCCGGCGATGTTGCCCCGACGCTCGGCCAGGAACAAAGCCGAGGGGTTCGGCACCTCGGCCAGGCCACGATCGGTCATCTCGAACACGCCGATCTCGTCGGTGGCGCCGTAGCGGTTCTTGGCGGCGCGCAGGATGCGGAACTGGTGGCCGCGATCGCCTTCGAAATACATCACCGCATCGACCATGTGCTCGAGCACCCGGGGTCCGGCGAGCGAGCCCTCCTTGGTAACGTGGCCGACCAGGATCAGCCCGAAGCCGCGGCTCTTCGCCAGCCGGATCAGCTCGAACCCGGAGGACCGGACCTGGCTGACCGAGCCCGGGGCGCTGTCGATGGTCTCCAGCCACATGGTCTGGATGCTGTCGATCACCACCAGGCTGACATCGGCCTCCTGCTCCAGCGTCTGGGCGATGTCGACGACGTTGATCGCCGCCGCGAGCTCCAGGCCGGGCGCGGTCAGACCGAGCCGACGGGCGCGCAGCCGCAACTGGTCCACCGCCTCCTCGCCCGAGATGTACAGCACCCGCCGCCCGGCCGACGCCATCGCGGCCGCCGCCTGCAGCATCAGCGTCGACTTGCCGATGCCTGGATCGCCGCCGACCAGCACCACCGAGGCCGGCACCAGGCCGCCGCCCAGCACCCGGTCGAGCTCGGCGATACCGGTATGGATGCGCGGCGGCGGCTCGGCTGCACCCTCCAGTCCGACGAAGCCGATCCGCGCGGCCGCGCGGCCGGTGGCACCGCCGGCCGCGGGGCGCGCCGAGGCCGAGCGGATGTCGGCATGCTCCTCGACGATGGTGTTCCACTCGCCACAGGCCTCGCAGCGGCCGCTCCATTTCGGCCACACCGCCCCGCAGGACTGGCAGACGAAGCGCCCGGCCGGCCGCTTGCTCATTTCGGCACCCCTGGCACCTGGGGCAGCGCCCCCGGGATCCCGGGTTCGGGTGGCATCGGGGCGGCGAACAGGTTGGCCTGCATCAAGCGCCCGGACGGCTGCAGCAGCACCAGCAGCACGATCGGCATCGCCGGCGGTGGCATGGTCAGCAGGTAGCGCTGCTCGCGTCCGTCGGGGCCGGCGCCCATCAGTCGCATGTCGGCGCCACGGGCCTGCACCGAAGCGGCCAACTGCATGGTCAGGGCATGCGGCTCGATCCCGGTGCCGCCATCGCCGCACCAGCCATCATCGAACGACAGCACCATCAGGTGTCCCGGCGCGTCCGGCACCCGGTAAGCCTGTCCCGGCCGCATCAGCAGGCGCGCGCCGGCCTCATCGGGAGCGCGCTGATAGCCGCTGCCGGCGAGTGCTGCGCGCAAACCGGCAATGTCGCCGGCATGCTGCAGGCAGGTGCGCATGAACAGCCGGGTCAGTGCTTCGGCGGCAGCGGGACCATCGACCGGTGGGGACTGCTTCGGCACAGGAACACCCTGGGCCACAGCGCCGCCGGCCACGATCATGCCGAGGAGGCCGCCCAGGATCGCCGGCACCATCGCCCGGACCGGAACCCGACCGGGCCGTCCCACCAGCGCCCGACCGGGCAATCCCACCAGCGCCCGACCGGGCGATCCCGCCAGCGCCCGACCGGGCGATTCCACCAGCGCCCGACCGGGCGACACTACCGGCGCAGCTCCATCCCGATCGGGCCCTCGCGGCGGCCGTGGGTGAACTGGTCCACCATCGGGTTTCCACTGGACAGCAGCGACGCCGCCGCCCCCTGCCACACGAGCCTGCCTTGGTACAGCATCGCCGCGCGGTCGCCGATCCGGGTGGCCGATGCCATGTCGTGGGTGATCGCGATCGCGGTGCTGCCGAGCCGCTTCACGCAATCGACGATCAGCCCGTCGATCACCGCACCCATGATCGGGTCGAGGCCGGTGGTCGGCTCGTCGAAGAACAGGATTTCCGGCGTGGCGGCGATCGCCCGTGCCAGCGCCACGCGCTTCTGCATGCCGCCCGACAGCTCCGCCGGCGACAGGTTGCCGACGCTCGGATCGAGCCCGACCTGCATCAGCACCTCTCCCGCCTTCACGCGCGCCTGCGCCCGGGTGATCCGGCCGGCGCCGCGTTGCGCCAGCAGCCCGAAGGCGACGTTCTCCCAGACGACCAGGCTGTCGAACAGCGCGCCGTTCTGGAACAGCATGCCGATCCGCTGGCGGGTGGCCTCCTGCTGCCGACGCCCCTGCGCGAGCACGTCCTGGCCGTCGATCTCGATGGTGCCGGCATCCGGCTCGATCAGCCCGAGGATGCAGCGCAGCAGCACCGACTTGCCACTGCCCGAGCCACCGATCACCACCATGGAAGTGCCGGCCTCGACATCCAGGTCGATGCCGTCGAGCACCCGCTTGGGCCCGAAGCTCTTGGTCAGGCCGCGGATGCGGATTTTCGGCAGGGTGGCGCTCATCGGGAAAAGAACATCTCGGTCAGCACGTAGTCGAAGCACAGCACCAGGATCGAGGCCGCCACCACCGCCGAGGTGGTCGAGGCGCCCACGCCTTGCGCGCCGCCGCGGCTGTTGTAGCCGGTGTAGCAACCCATCAGCGCGATCAGGAAGCCGAACACCGCCGCCTTCGCAAGGCCCACGGTCACGTCGATCGGCTGCATGAACGAGAACGTGTTGGCGATGTAGGCGGACGGGCTGAAGCCCAGCTTCACCACCGAGACGATGAACCCGCCGAGCACGCCCAGGATATCGGCGACGATCACCAGCAGCGGCAGCGCCAGCAACCCGGCGAGCAGGCGTGGCGCCACCAGGTATTTCATCGGGTTGGTGGACAGCGTGGTGAGCGCGTCGATCTGGTCGGTGACCCGCATGGTGCCGATCTCGGCGGCCATCGCCGCACCGACGCGGCCGGCCACGATCAGCCCGGCCAGCACCGGGCCGAGCTCGCGCACCACCGAGAGCACGACGATGCCGGCGATCGCGCTCTGCGCGCCGAACCGGGAGAAGCCGGTGAAGGATTGCAGCGCGATCACCATGCCGGAGAAGATCGCCGTCAGCGCCACCACCGGCAGGCTGAAATACGCGAACTCGACGAACGCGGTGACGAAGTTGCGCCAATAGAAGGGCGGCCGGAACAGGTGCGACAGCCCCTCGAGCGCGAACAGCGCCAGCCGGCCGGCGCCCGCGATGGTGTCGAGCACACCACGGCCGAGGCCGGCAATCAGGTCGTGGAGCCGCATCAGATGCAGCGGGCCGGGCTCGGTGTCGGAAAACGGGCCGGATCGACGGCCCTGGTGGAGCAGAGGGGAGCGCACATGGGGTTTGCCTATACCGGCTCCGTTGCGCGCCCGATAGCCTTGGCCTCCCTGAGGCCTGGAGCCTTGGCCTCCCTACGGCCTGGAGCCTTGGCATCCCTGAGGCCTGACCGCCTTCCACCGGAGCGGCCAAGCCGTTACCCTGCGGTTCCATTCCGAGCACGGAGGCTTCAGGCCGCATGTCGAAACTCGTCCGCAAGCGGGTCCTGGTCACGGGCGGTGCCGGCTTCCTCGGCTCCCATCTTTGCGAGCGGCTGCTGCGCGACGGCCACGACGTGCTGTGCGTCGACAACTACTTCACCGGCCGCAAGGACAACATCGCCCACCTGCGCGACAGTCCGAACTTCGAGACGCTGCGGCACGACATCAGCACGCCGCTGCTGGCCGAGGTGGACGAGATCTACAACCTGGCCTGCCCCGCCTCGCCGGTGCACTACCAGTACGACCCGGTGCAGACGCTGAAGACCAGCGTGCTCGGCGCGATCCACATGCTGGGCATCGCCCGCCGCACCGGCGCCAAGGTTTTCCAGGCCTCGACCAGCGAGGTGTACGGCGACCCCGACGTGCATCCGCAGACCGAGGATTATTGCGGCAACGTGAACCCGCTCGGGCCGCGCGCCTGCTACGACGAAGGCAAGCGCTGTGCCGAGACGCTGTTCTTCGACCATCGCCGCCAGCACGGCACCCGCATCAAGGTGGTGCGGATCTTCAACACGTACGGCCCGCGCATGCATCCCGATGACGGCCGCGTGGTGTCCAACTTCATCACCCAGGCGCTGCGCGGCGAGGAAATCACGCTGTACGGCGACGGCGGCCAGACCCGGGCGTTCTGCTACGTATCCGACCTGATCGAGGGCTTCGTGCGGATGATGGACAGCGACGAGGACATCACCGGCCCGATCAATCTCGGCAACCCGCACGAGATCCCGGTGCGCGAGCTCGCCGAGCGCATCCTGAAGCTCACCGGCTCGCGCTCGCGGATCACCTACCGCCCATTGCCGCAGGACGACCCGATGCAGCGCTGCCCGGACATCACCCGCGCCCGCAACCTGCTCGGATGGGAGCCAAGGGTGGATCTCGAGGACGGGCTGGTGCGCAGCATCGACTATTTCGACCGGCTGCTGGGTGGTCGCGCAGACAGCCCCGCCGACGCCGTGACCGGCTGACAGGAGCCAACCCAGATGCGGATCGCGATGATCGGTGGCGGCTATGTCGGGCTGGTGTCGGCTGCCTGCTTCGCCGAGTTCGGCAACCAGGTGGCGGTGGTGGAAACCCATCCCGGCCGGCTGGCAGCGCTGGCGAAGGGCCAGATCCCGATCTACGAGCCCGGCCTGGACAAGCTCGTCGCCGACAACATCGAGAGCGGCCGGCTGTCGTTCGGTGACGACATCGCGGCTGCGGTGGACGGTGCGGAGGCGATCTTCATCGCGGTCGGCACCCCGCCCCGGAACGGCGACGGCCACGCCGACCTGACCTACGTCTTCGCCGCCGCCGAGCAGGTGGCACGCGCGATGACCGGCTATGCGGTGATCGTCACCAAATCGACGGTCCCGGTGGGCACGGGCCGGCGCATCGCCGAGATCGTCGAGCGGGTGCGGCCGGAGCTCGACTTCGACATGGCCTCGAACCCGGAATTCCTGCGCGAAGGCAGCGCCATCGGCGACTTCATGAAGCCGGACCGGGTGGTGATCGGCACCGACACCGAGCGGCCAGGGGCCGAGCGCGCCCACGAGGTCATGCGCCGGCTGTATCGCCCGCTGTACCTGATCGAGGCGCCGATCCTGTTCACCAGCCTGGAAAGCGCCGAGCTCATCAAGTACGCCGCCAATTCCTTCCTGGCGATGAAGATCAGCTTCATCAACGAGATGGCCGATCTGTGCGAGCGGGTCGGCGCCGACGTGCACGAGATCGCCCGCGGCATCGGGCTGGACGGACGCATCGGGCCGAAGTTCCTGCATGCCGGGCCGGGCTACGGCGGGTCGTGCTTTCCCAAGGACACGCTGGCGCTGATGCGAATCGCCCAGGAGGCCGGCGCCTCGTCGCGCATGGTCGAGGCGACGGTGCAGGTGAACGATGCGCGCAAGGCCAGCATGGGTGCCCGCATCATGTCGGCCTGCGGCGGCAGCGTGCGCGGCAAGACGATCGCGGTGTTCGGCCTGACCTTCAAGCCGGAGACCGACGACATGCGCGATGCCGCCTCGATCCCGATCATCCACCGGCTGGTCGAGAACGGCGCGCTGATCCGTGCCTTCGATCCGGCCGGCATGCAGGCGGCGCGGCCGTTGCTGCCCGAGCGCGGCGTCACCTATTGCGTCAATGCGCTCGAGGCGGCGCAGGGGTCGGACGCGATCCTGGTGCTGACGGAGTGGAACGAGTTCAGGGCACTCTCGCCGGCCAGGCTGCGGGGCCTGATGCAGGGCCGCGTGGTGATCGACCTGCGCAACATCTACGACCCTGCGGCGATGCAGGCGGCCGGCCTCGATTACAGCTCGATCGGCCGGCCCCGGATGCGGCACGACGCACCGCTCGGTCGGCTTGCGAACGACATCTGAGGGAGAAGCGGTTCATCATGCTGCTCGTGGCTTTCCGTGCGCATGTCTGGGACGCGCAGATCGAGTTGCTGGCGCGCAGGCTCTATCGGGCGTCGGCAGGGACCCGGTTCGTGGTCATTGCCAACGAGACCGACGGCGAGTTGAACACGTGGCCGTTCGACAAGGTGACGCACACCACCGACTTCTCCGAGTTCGGCCTACCGGCGTTCCCGGCACAGCGGACCCTGTGGAACAACGGAGACTATCCGCTCTATTTACTGCGCAAGCAGTTTCCTGATCACCAGGCGTATGCGCTGGTCGAGTACGATGTGCTTGTCAATTTCGATATGACCGCGCTGATGCAGATGGCGGTCGACGAGAAGATCGACTTTGTCGGCACGCACATCATGGAGGCGGCGCCCGATTTTCCCTGGTATGATTCGCTTGCGGATCGCTTTGCAAAACCGATGCGGGCGCTGATCCCGATGATGATCGTCTCGGGCCGGGCGATCGACCACATGCTCGACGTCCGGCAGGCCATCATGCGGACCAAGGTGCCGACCGAGCCGAAGGACTGGCCGTTCGTAGAAGGCTTCATTCCTTCCGCGATCGCGCAACTCCCCGATGCGAAGATGTTCGACTTCTCCACCCGGATCGGCTGCCCGCATTTCTGGGTGGACGAGCCGATCCATTTCGACGAGCCGCATTGCCGTCTCGAGAACACGATCAACCACCCGGTCATGAGCGGCGAGCGTTTCATCCGCCGGTGCTTCAGCAAAAACACGATCGATCGGCTGTTCCGGGAAAACGACCCCCCGACCCGAGCCCTGCAGTACTACCACCCGCGCGAATTCGTCCCGTTCCTGCAGGCGCTCGTGCTGGGTCGTGGCGATCCCCTGCTGGAGCAGCGTTTCGAGACGCTGTGCCGGGACCGCCACTGGGTTTAATCGGTGTCCGGCTCGTCAGCACGCGCTGGATGCTGCCGCAAGGCGACTTTCGACATCGCTTGCGAGCGCCTCGTCCCTGACACGGGGTTGCGACCTGGCCATATCGGATCGGGCACCGGTTGCAGGGCAAGAGTGAGCCCCGCTTTGTCACGGCAACGCAACGCGATCGGCCTGATCCTTGCCCGGCTGATTCAGTAGCCCGCCCAACGATCCATGAGCGCGCCGATATCGATGGCGATGCCGCCCAGGGACTTGATGCGCCCGCAATAGATGATGCCGAGCGGTCCCGGCGCCGACACCAGGAAGACGGCACCCGGAAACGGCACGGTGATTTCCTCGAGCACCTGAAGATGACGTTCCGGCAGGAAGCCGGACGCATTCCCGACCGACAATCGATCGCGCGTCAGATCGCCCGGCACGATGATCGAGCGGATATCGCTGATGCCGCAGAAATGCCCGAGCTTTCGCGCCAGCGCCGGGTGCGCGCCGATCGTTCCCAGGAACGGCAGGCCACTCAGCATGGGACGCAGGTACGGCACCGCCTCGTGCAGGATGTCGGCAATATAGAAGCTGGTGAAGGCGGCGTCCGGACCGCTGGGCAAGGATTGGCGCATCTCGGCCAGGAAACCGAACTGGAACGGATCGTCGCGTAGATGCTCGACTTCCGGAATGCCGATCAGATCGGCGCCGCGGAGTGCGTCGGCGAACATCCGCTCCAGATGGGACAGGAACAGGATGCCCAGCGTCTCGGCCGTCGCGCCGAACCAGCCCTCCCAGACGCTGTTGACGACCGCCGACAGCTCCTGTTGCCGCAACACGCGGTTGGCATGCAGGCTGACATAGCAGGCGAACCGGGCCAGTGCGTAGTCCAGCCGGACCAGGCTGAACGGCTGCCTGGCCGCCACCGCCTGGCTTAGGCTCTGCGACACGCGGTCGCCGCCGTGCCAGCGATCCGACTGTCGCAGCGCGGTCGCCTCCGCCAGCACGGCCTCACGGTCGAACGTCAGCGCCAGCTTCGCCGAGGCGAGATGCGCGAATGGCGGATACGGCGAAGGTCCGTTGGCGGCGAGGCGATCGAGCAGTGGCTGGGCCCGGATCAGCTCGTCGTACGCGCCGATGGCCGACAACGCCATGGTGTAGTTCCACAGCGTATCGTTGGCGTGGCCCAGATGCGGCACCGCCGCGCGCAGGAACGGGATGGCGCCGGCGAAATCCCCGGCCATGCACAAGGCGGCGCCCATCTGGCTGTTCAGGAGGGCGTCGTCCGGCTGCATCCGCAGCAGCAGCCGCAGCGACTCCAGCACGAGCGGCTGATCGTTCTGCTGGCGGGCCAGCCGCAGTTGCAGGGCGTAGGCCGGGGTCACATCCGGCCAGAGAGCCAGGGCGCGACGGCAGGCTTCGAGCGAGCTCGCCCACTGCCCCTGCTGCTCGAGATGCTGCGCCTGCCGCAGGCACGTCTCCGGATCGAGCGGATCCACCACCAGGGCCTGTTCGAGTAAGGCGAGGTCGTCTTCAGCCATCCCGGTCACGGCAGGCTGGCGGACATCGAAAGTGACGGGCTGCTGAAGCGCACGCTGCGGCCTCTCCTGCTTCGGACGATCGCGGCGGTGCAGGGGGCTCGTGACCGTACTGCATACTAGTTGCGCGGTGCCGGGTGCTCAAGCGACTATCGTCCACGGCAGCCTCGAGGATATTGGCGTGGGTTCGAAATGACCGAGGACTATCTCTATGTGAAGGACGCCGTGCGTCAGCGCATGCCCGGCTTCGAGTATGAGGAAGCCTCACCGGTCGAGCACCATCTGCGCCCCTCGCCCCGCCTGCTGATCGGACCGGTGCCGCGCGAGTTCGGGCGGTGGCATTACGGCGACCGGGAGGCGCCTGCCGTCGGGCTGTATCGGATCGACGACGTCACGCTGCAGTACGACCGCATCCTGCGCCAGCGGGGGCGGACCATCTGCATCGAGCAGAACGGCATGCACCCGGGTTCGATCGCGCAGGCGGTGCAGCCGCCGGATCTGCGCCCGATCGAGGTGTCCGGCGAGGTTGTCCTGCTTTGCGGCCCGGCGTACCAGATGTACGGCCATTGGCTGGTCGACTTCCTGCCGCGGCTGCATGTGCTGACGCGTCTGGGGCTCGACCTCGAGGCGCTGACCTACCTGCTGCCGCACAACATCATGCCCTTCGCCCGCCAGTGGCTGTCGCTGCTGCGGATCCGCGACGAACAGATCCGCAGCTACGACACGGTGACCGATCGCTGCGAGATCGAGCGGGTGCTGATCCCGACCGGCTTCCGCGGTGACGGACGTGCCAACACCCTGCTCGCCGACGCATTGCGTGACTACAAGACACGCATCATCGGCACCCCGGAGCTGCCGGCCACGCGCCGGGTATTCGTCTCTCGGCGGCGCTGGGGCAACGACAGCCGCAGCCTGGTGAATGCACAGCAGGTCGAAGAGCAACTGGCCGCGGACGGCTTCGAGATCGTGTTCCCGGAGGAAATGAGCACCGCCGATCAGGTCACGCTGTTCGCCGGGTCGCGGCTGCTCGTCGGCGAATATGGATCCGGGCTGCACAATTCGATCTTTGCCGGATCGTCCGCGACCGTGGTCGCCTTCCGGGGCGCCGAGGGCCACCCGGGGTTCCTGCAGACCGGTCTGTGCGACGCACTCGGCCAGGACATCGGCTACGTCTTCTGCAGCGCCGATCCTGCCTCCGACAACCCGCAGCATTTCCAGGCGGCGGCACCGGACCTGAAGCTGCTGCGATCGCTGCTGCCGGAGATGTAGCCGACGGGCCGCCGGTTCAGATCAGGCGCCAGTTGCCTTCCTTGCTTGCCTTGTACTCCATCGGGGGTGCCGTGAAGATCCGGCGGTACTCGCTCTCCTCCAGGAACACGGTTTTCTGGAACGGATTGCCGCCGAAATACTGCTCAGGTTCGCAGAACAGATCGAGGATGGCAAAGCTCAGCGCACCAGGCCCGGTCAGCACCCAGACCCCCGACTTCCTGCCGTGCCGCATCGTGCTGTCGATGTTCTGAATGCAGTAATTGAAGGCACGCTCCACGATCCGCGTGCCGCTGACGGTGCCGATGAACCAGTTGTTGATACAGCTCGGCAGTCCCCTGCTGAAGGTATAGATCTCCTCGATCCCGCCGGTCTGCAGGAATGGGTCGAGCGAACGGTCGCACACCTCATCGGCATCGACGTAGAACCCGCCATGTCGGTAGAGATATGCAAGCCGGAAGAAGTCGGCTTTGGCGGCGACGTGAAAACAGCCGCGATAGATGTCGACGATCCGGGTGCCGTATTCGGTCGCCAGGAAATCCTGCGCCGCGTCGTCGGAGAAGAGCGCGTGCTCGTAGTCCGGGTTCGCCGCCCGGCAGCGCTGCATCAGCAGCGAGACTTCGTCCGGCGGCACCGCCTTGTCCCAGTATTGCAGGATGCGTCGCGGGATTCCGATGCCGGGTGCATTGGCCGGCAGCGCCGCCAGGCCCGCAAGCGTGTTCTGTGGCAGGATGCCTGACAGCAGCGCCAGTTCCAGGAAGCTCAGCCAGCCATCCTCGAACGGACTGCCCTCCCGGACATGACGGCGCATCGCCAGGTAGAATCCCACTCCCTTGGTCGTTGCGTAGAGCTGGTCGGCGGAAGCGGCTGCCTTGAGCAGCTTCAGCGCCGGCTCCGCCTCGCCTTGCGACTGCAGGATCAGGCTGAGATGGAACAGCGACACCGCGTCGGTCGGGCGCTGCTGCAGCACCTGCTCGAACGCCCGGCGGCCCTCCACGACGGCGTGGCGGCGGTAGGCCTCGACGCCGGCCCTGCGGAGGGCCTCGAGCTCCGGGGAGGAGTTATCGATCATGTCCATCTCCGTCTGCGCAGCCTGTCCCCGACCAGACACCGGACCTGACCAGGCGATCGTCCAACTCAGGCGGGATGCCCTGGTATAGACGATGCACGCCCGCCTGCAGAGGCTTTCGTCGGCTAGGCGCCTTTTCCTGCCTCCACGCCACGCGGCGACGGCACCACCTCCTTCTCGAACACGACCATGCTGTCGAAGAACGAGACGCCGAACGTGCTGCGGAAGAAACCTCCGAACGCGTCGCGATGGGCATCGATGTGGAAGCCGTTCAGCTCGTCCAGCTTCTGCTTGGCGAATTCCATGAACGTCCCCTCGCGCCGGTAGCCGCCCTGGAACGGCTCGTGGTAGCTCGTATGCACATCCTCGGTCAGGAAGATGCCGCCCGGCCGCACCGTGTCGTACAGCTCCTCGAACGTGACGATCTGCTGCTCCATCGTGTGGCCGCCATCGTCGATGATCACGTCGAAGGTCTGGAATTCGCTGACAAGGCTGCGGAGGAAGTCGCGATTATCCTGGGAGCCGATCCGCACCAGCGTCTTGCCCTGCTCGTAGCCCTTGCATCGCGGGTCGATGTCGACGCCGACGAGCAGCATCGAGGGACCGAAATACTGGCGCCACATGTCGAGCGATCCGCCTTGCGAAACGCCGATTTCCAGCATCCGGAAATCGCTCCTGCCCCTGAACTTCGCCAGGAATTTTTCATAGACGCGGAAATAATGCTCCCACTTCTGGCAGACCCTGTGCGGCCTGTTATAGAAAATGTCTTCCAGATCGCTCATGTCTCGTTCCCTTGGCGAAACGCCGCCGGCCCCTGCGGCCGTGGAACGCGGGTGCGCAACACGAGACTACAGGGCGTTCCGCCATGGCAACAAGGATCTTCGCCGGCGCTACTGGAGCTGGCCGCTGAGCAGCGCACTGCCGGTGCTGTCCACCAGGATCTCGAGCCTGGCGAACTGCCCTCCCGACCGGACCAGGCCGTTGTAGGACTCGATCGTGACGCCGGTCGAACCGGCGATCGTGACGATGCCGGCGCCTGTCTGGATGACGCCGATCCGGCAGCCGATCTGCAGCCCGAGTGGCACGGTGTAAGTGTGTGCGACGGATCCGGTGTCGCGGATCGTCGTGCCGCAGCTGGTTGGCGCGAGCGTCGCCGAACCTGATCCTGCAACAATCACCCCACCGCCGATCTGTGCCGACCCGGATACCGTAAGCGACGTCGCCAAGACATTGCCGCCGGAGTCCACCGCCATTCCGACTGCCGGCAGGACGTCGCTGGTCGCCGGACCGCCGCCGACATGCAGCGACTGGGCGAACACCGACCCGTCCGCTCCGAGCCACATCGTGTCGATGTGCGAGTGCACGACCCCGGTGGGGTCCTGGGCGCCGGCAGTGCGCTCGACCAGCAGCCTGCTGCCGACGCTGCCGGTGCGGACGACGATGCCGTTATAGGTGCCGGGTCCGTTGCCGGCATTGCCCTGGATCGTCATGACGTTGGTGATCGGCGACGTGCCGCCGACGATGTAGTCGACCGCACCGACATTGTCCCAGCTATCCATCTCCGGCACGCCGGCAGCGCGACTATCCAGGATCTCAGTCTCGTTGGCGGTGCTGGGTCCGTCGCTGCCAGCCTCGAGAAAATTGATCCAGTTCGATCCGAACAGGCTGCAGCGCGTGTTGGCAGCCGGGCAATGCGACTGCACCGAGACGCCGACCAGGTCATGCGTCGCCGTGACCGCGTCGCCCCGGAAGGCATACATCGAGGTGTCGTTCTGGGTGAGCACGATGTGCAGGGCGTTCTTCTGGTAGCCCCCGGTCGCCTGGGTCGGATCGGCGGTAACCGGCAGAAAGATGCCCTCCTCGCCGGTGGTCGAGACCATCCGCTTGACGACCTCGAGCGCCGCGCCACCGGCCTGTTGCATGATCGACTGGTCGCCCTGCTCGGCGATGCCGCCAAGCTGGGCGAAGCTGGCGCCCTCGGTGATCCAGGTGATGCCCGGTTTGTTGCCGACATATCCGGTCATGTAATAGCGACCGGGCGGCACGTAGATCTGCGCCGGAGCGTTCGCCGCCGCCAGCGCCGCGGCAAATGCCGGGACGTCGTCATGCGTGCCGAAATCGAGCTGTTCACCCACCGACGCGGTTGCAGTGGTCGCGGCACTGAGCCCGATCGAGACCACGCCGGCAGTGCCTGCAACGGAGGTGACGGTCGTTCCGGCCGGGATGCCGTAGCCGACGACGATGCGGCCGATGGCCGGTGCCGGGCCGGTCCCGATCGCAAGAACGGTCGAGGCAGCCGGCGCCGCCTGGCTAAGATACGCGGTCGTGGCGTCCGCGGTGGTGCCGAAATCCGCGACGTCGATCCGCTCGATCAGACGATCCGCCCAACGACGCGCGATCGCGCCTGGAATACCTGCGGTCGCAATCGTGTTGCTCGTGTCGCCACCGGCCGCCGACACCTTGCCGGCCGCGATCCCCGGTCCGGGCGCCCAGCGGAACTGCTGCTGCAGCATGAGGGGGGTCGGCCCATTGGACTGTGCATCCGCTCCTGCCGCAACGACCGGGGAGCACAGGACCAACAGCAGAAGCGTATGGCGCATTCATCCTCACCGCAGCAGGGGGCCACACGATAGCCGTCCCAACGACCATTGCCGCCAGGGAGTGAAGTCCCACCGCTGCCGGACGATCAGGCGACCGACGGATCCGGCATCGGTGCCGCAGCAAGGCGCGCCTCTGCGATCTCGAGCTCGTTGCGGATCGCAAGGTTGTTGATCGCCGCCGCCTGCGCGACCCGGAGATGCTGCACCGCCTCGGTCAGTTCACCGGCCGCCAGCGCCACCTTGCCCTTGGACCAGTACACCAGCGGCTGCTGCCGCTGGTCGTCCAGGTGACGATCGAGCGCCACCTTGAGCAGCGGGCTGAGCTCGGCCACCTGGGCGGCGGGCAGGTTCTCCAGCATGTGCGCGAGCATCGATGGCGGCCCCAGATCCATCGGTGCCTGCTCCATCGCGAACAGATACGCGCCGATCGACTCGTCGATCCTGCCCTGCATGCGGATCGCCGTCGCACGGCCGTTATAGGCGTCAAGCCGGTCCGGGAACTCGTCGATCACCGCCTGCCATCGGCGCTCGACCTCGCTCCAGTCCTGCCGGCCGATCGAGACCATCGCCAGCAATATGAGGTAGGTGGCCCGGTCCGGCGGATCCTGTCCGACATCCTCGAGATGACGCTCCGCCTTGTCCCACTCCCGCACCCGCAGCGCCGCCTCTGCCTTCTCGAGCGCCGCGACCGCCTTGGCGAGCTTGGCAAACGGCCAGGACTGGGTCGGCGGCTCAACCTGAGGGGAACCCACGGGCGGAGCTAGGTCGGGGTCGATCGCGGCGCGGCCCTTGAACAGACGTCTGAACACCATGGTCGCCAAGCCCCGGCAGAACGCTGGCAGGTCCCTCGATCGGCCTTACCCGCCGTGCACCGTATCCAGATCGGCGAAGCGGGTGAACTCGCCTTCGAAGAACAGGTCGACCTTGCCGGTGGGGCCGTGCCGCTGCTTCTCCAGCAGGAGTTCGGCCTTGTTGTGCACCTGGTCCATGTCGCGCTGCCACTTCTCCAGCGCGGTCTGGTACTTGTCGCCGGTGTCGAAGCCGATCTGCTTCGGCATGCGCTGCTGCAGGTAGTACTCGTCGCGATAGACGAACATCACCGCGTCGGCGTCCTGCTCGATCGATCCGCTCTCGCGCAGGTCCGACAGCTGCGGCCGCTTGTCCTCGCGGCTCTCCACCTGGCGCGACAGCTGGCTCAGCGCCAGCACCGGGATCGCCAGCTCCTTGGCCAGCGCCTTCAGCCCCTGGGTGATCATGGAAATCTCCAGCACCCGGTTGTCCGGCTTGGTGCCGACTGCCGGCCGCATCAGCTGCAGGTAATCGACCACGACCAGGCTCAGCCCCTTGGTCCGATGCAGGCGCCGACAGCGTGTACGCATCGCGGACAGGCTGATCGCGGGCGTGTCGTCGATGTGCAGCGGCAGCGTCTGCAGCTCGCGGCTCACCTGCACGAAGCGGTCGAACTCCTTCTGCCCGATCTCGCCGCGGCGGATGCGCTCCCCCGATACCCGGCTCTCCTCCGACAGCAGGCGGGTGGCCAGCTGCTCGGCGCTCATCTCCAGCGAGAAGATCGCCACCGACCCCTTCGGCTGGGTGCCCGCCCCCTTCTCGCGCGCCTCCTGCATCAGGAAACGCGCTGCCCCGAAGGCGATCTTGGTGGCCAGCGCGGTCTTTCCCATCGCCGGGCGGCCGGCCAGGATCAGGAGGTCGGACGGGTGCATGCCGCCGGTCTTCTTGTCGAGGTCACGCAGGCCGGTGGTCAGGCCGGCGACCGCGCCGGTGCGGTGGAACGCCTTTTCCGCGATGCCGATGGCGTCGGTCAGCGCGCGCTCGAAGGTGACGAAGCCGCCATCCTGGCCCTTGTCGGTGGCAAGCCGGAACAGGGTCTCCTCGGCGGCCTCGATCTGGCTGCCGCCATCGAGCTCGGGGTTCAGCCCGAAGGCGTTGTTCACCACGGTTTCGCCGATATCGATCAGCTGCCGCCGGATCCAGGCATCGTGGATCGCCTTGCCATACTCGCCGGCATTGATGATGCCGACCATCGCGGTCAGCAGCTGTGCGAGGTACGCGGTGCCGCCGACCTCGTCGAGAATGCCGGAATGCTCGAACTCGGCCTTGAGCGTGATGGCGTCGGCGAGTTGGCCGGCCTCCACCCGCCGCACGATCGCCTGGTAGATGCGGCCGTTGATCGGGTCGGTGAAATGGTCCGGGATCAGGAACTCGGCGACGCGCTCGTAGGCCTTGTTGTTGGCCAATAGCGCGCCCAGCAGGGCCTGCTCGGCGGCAATGTTCGAGGGCGGCAGGCGCTGCGAGAGGCCGAGCAGGGAGTCGCGGGGGGGCGTGGGGTCGATCTGGTTCACCACAGCCTTCTAGCGCAGTTGGCCTGTGGATGGGTGGTACAGAAGCGGTGGATAACGGGGATCAAGTGAGGACAGGGCGCTGCCCTGGACCCGCTGGGGCCGCGGGCCCCAGACCCCGGGCGACAAGTCTGTCCAGCTCAACCCAGGCAGCCATGATGTGGTAGAAGGAGCTGGTCGGGATGCGGTCTATCGCAGGCCTGGCGAACGCGTCGAGCTGGTCGATCCAGGTTCCGGACGGCAACACGGCAGCGTCGCGGCCGACCAGGTAGCGGGACAGCAGATTGTCGGTGGTCACGACGATGGCACGCAGCCGGGCATCCGCCGCCTCCGGATCGGCCGCCCGTACGGCTCGCGCGTGCATCACGCAATGCGCCCGCAGCATCTCGGTCTGCACCCACAGTCGCGACGAACCCCTCCGCAAACTGCCGTCGCGACCGATCTCGTCACGCACCAGACCGGTGGCCGGGCCGACCCCGTGCCGCATCGCCACCCCGTCCAGCCGCCGCACGAGATCGCCGGTGGCCGTGCCGGTCAGCGCCTCGTGGCGGTCCAGCAGCCAGACCCACTCGGCGTGGTGACCGGGCTCGACCTTGTCGCCCTCCAGCCCCGCCGCCCGCCGCCAGTCCTCCTGGAAATACTCGCCGAGCGTGTCGCTGCCCGGCTCCAGCAGGTGCTCGCGGAACAGCACCACCAAGTCGCCGGCAAGGTCGGCCCAACGCTGGTCGCGGCTCACGTCGAACAGCTCCAGCGCCGCCTCGAGCAGGTGCATGTGCGGGTTCTGCTGCCGCCAGCCGGGCTCCGGCGGCCACGCATTGGCGAACCCGCCGGATGGGCGCGACATGCTCCGGCGCAGGAACCCGAGCGTTCGCGCCGCCTGGGCCAGCGGAGCGGGCGCGCCGGTCAGCCGGGCATAGCGGGCGAGCCCGAACAGGACGAAAGCCAGGTCATAGAGGTCGTTGGTTGGGTCGAGCACCTGTCCGTCGGGATCGAGCAGCCGCGCCCAGCCGCCGTCTGCCGCAGCGCCATGCCGGGTCATGAAGCGGTGGATGCCGTCGGCGATCGCGGCGGCCCCGGCATATCCGCGCGCTGCCGCCTCGGCGAACACGTAGAGCTGTCGAGCCTGCACCCGCATCCGCCGGAACCCGGGTTCTCCAGGCACGCCAGCCAGGGTCACGAACTCGGCGGCACCGCGTCCCCGCCCGGCCGCCGCCGGCGGGTTCATGCCGACCGTGCTCCAGAACGGCAGCGCCAGCTCGAAGATCCAGTCGCGCAACCCGGCATGCACCCGAAGGATGTCCTGCTCCGGCCTGGCATGGGGGTCCGCATCCGAGGTGGCGATGCCCGGCAGACGTTCCATCAGCCGCGAGTGGCCTCCGGGTGGATGCTCGCATGGTCGACATCGGTGCTGATGCTGCTGACCCCGCCATCCGATCGGATGCCCTCGCGCCGTGTATCCGATCGGATATCGTCGCCTGTCCGATCCGATCGGATTTCCGCGTTCGGGGGATCCGATCGGATGCGTGCGATCGTGGCGCTCGTGGACGTGTCCGGCACCAGTCGTGCCAGCACCACCCGGCCGCCATTCGCCTCGACCTCGCGCGCGCCCACGACCTGGTCCGCCGTGTAATCGGCGCCCTTCACCAGCACGTCGGGCAGCAGGGCGCGGATCAGCTCCAGCGGCGTGTCCTCCTCGAACGCGACCACCGCATCGACATGACGGATCGCCGCGATCACCTGAGCACGGGCGCCGAGCGGGTTGACCGGCCGGCTCGCCCCCTTCAGCCGCGACACGCTGTCATCCGTGTTCAGTCCCACCACCAACCGGTCGCACGCGGCCCGGGCGGCGGCCAGAAGTGCCACGTGGCCGGGATGGATGATGTCGAAGCAGCCATTGGTGAAGCCGACCGACAGCCCCTGCTCCTTCCAGCGCGCCACCAGCCCCAGCACGCGCGACCGCGACGACAGCCCGGCGATGTTGCCGCCTTCGGGAGCCAGCCCGCCCAGTTCCTGGTCCTGCAGGTCGAGCTCCTCCAGCACCTCGGCGATATCGGCGGTGGCGGTGCCGAGCTTGCCGACGACCACCCCGGCGGCCGCATTGGCGATATGCATCGACTGCTCCAGCGAGCGGCCCGAAGCGAAGGCCAGCGCCATGGTGGCGATCACCGTGTCGCCGGCGCCGGACAGGTCGAACACCTCGCGCGCCCGCGACCGCACCGCATGCACCGCACCTGAACGCTCGACCAGCATCATCCCCTTCTCGGACCGGGTCACCAGGATCGCGTCCGAGCCCGCCAGCGCCATCACCTGCTGCGCCGCCTCGACCACCGAGGCATCGTCCTCGACCGGGCGACCGGCCGCGGCGGCAAGCTCGCGGGTGTTCGGCTTGATGCAGGTCGCGCCCCGGTAGCGCACCACGTCGGGCGATTTCGGATCGACGAAGACCGGAATACCGCGCCCCCGTGCCAGCTCGATCGCCCGGGCAATCACCGGCTCGCCGAGCGTGCCCTTCGCATAGTCCGAGAGCAGCAGCACGTCGGCGCGATCGATCCACGTCTCGATCCCGGCGATCAGGGCCGCCTGCTCGGCAGGCTGCAGGGCAAGCCGGCTCTCCTCGTCGGCCCGCACCACCTGCTGGTGAGCGGCGATGAAGCGCGTCTTGCACACCGTCGGTCGATCCGCAGTGGTGACGAGCGCGTCGCTCAGCCCGGGCTGCGCCGCAATGATCCGCCGCAACCTGATGCCGGCCTCGTCGTCGCCGAGCAACCCGACCAGGATCGCCCGGCCGCCCAGCGACAGGATGTTGTTGGCAACGTTACCGACGCCGCCCGGCATCTCGGCAGTACGGGTCAGGCGCAGCACCGGCACCGGCGCTTCCGGCGAGATCCGCTCCATGTCGCCATAGACGAAGCGATCCAGCATCACGTCGCCGACGCACAGAACGGTCAGTTGGGAGAAATCCATCGGGCCGCCTCAGCCGAAACCCTGCACGAGTGCCGCCATGCCGCGCTGCCGGACCGTGGCGATGCGGGCGGCGTTCAGCACCGCGCGCGCGTCGCCGATCGCCCGCTCGAGCACCTCGTTGACGATCACGTGGTCGAACTCCTTCCAGTGCGAGATCTCGTCGCGGGCGGCCGCCATCCGCCTGGCGATCTCGTCCGCGTCGTCGGCGGCGCGTGCCCGCAGCCGGCGTTCCAGGATCGGCAGCGACGGCGGCAGCACGAACAGGCTCACCACGTCGGCGGGGAGTGCTGCACGCAACTGCCGGTGGCCCTGCCAGTCGATGTCGAACACCATGTCGCGGCCGGCGGCGAGGCACGCTTCGACCGGCGCCCGCGGGGTGCCGTAGCCGCGGCCGAACACCTCGGCCCACTCCACCAGTTCGCCGGTGCGCGCCATCTCGGCGAACTGCTCCACTTGGCGGAAATAATAGTGCACGCCCTCGGTCTCGCCCGGCCGCGGCGCCCGGGTGGTCACGCTGACCGAATGCTGCAGCTCCGGCTCGGCGGCACGCAGCGCGTTGGCGATGGTACTCTTGCCGGCACCGGACGGCGCCGAGATCACCAGGCACACGCCCCGTCTTGCAAGGCCGGGGCGGTGCAGGCTGGAGCGGTTCTGGCCCTGATCAGGCGGCGGCGACATGCAGGTTCCTCGGGGCGCGCTGGCCGCGACGTTCTAGCAGGCGAGCGCACGGCTGTGGAACAGTCCCGCCACCACGGCCCCGCCGCGCCCCATGCTCCTGCGTCATGAGCGACCTGTTCGCCCCCCACGCTATCCACCCCCAGGCTGTTCACGCGGGTGGCCCGGCTGTCCGGTGCCGGGAGCGCCCGATCATCGGGGCCGGGCGCATGGAGAGGTGGCGACTTGACCCGCGTCCGACGCGTCTGCCCGGGTGAACCGCCAGCATGTCGAGGCTGCCGGCACCGATGCGATGTGGCCGTCCGATCTCGCCGTGTAAGGCATCACACCGGGGACAGCACTCCTTGAGCGGCGGTCAGGAGCGGACGCCGCCGGACACCTGGATTCTGCTGCAGATCGAGGATCAGAACTGCCGGCGGACAAGGCCCTCGACGATTACGCCGCGCCACCTGCGCTTGCCGCCGCATGGACCATCGTTGCGACGAGATGGACGTCCAGGATGCTGCCATCGGCCATGTCGGGGAGATGCAATGTGGCTGCACCATCGGTCCAGCGCGCCTGGTCTTCGCCGGCATGCCACCCCGGCAGGTTGAAATCGACCGCCGGAAACTCCGCGTCATTCAGACCGTCCCACAGCACAAGCTTCTCTACCTTCACGCCGAGCCGGCGACGATCGTCGCAAAACGGCCCGATCACGTCGGCTGGCGTCGATGCCCGCGAGATCAGCCGGATCGGCCGGGTCCCATGCGGGATCCGGAACATCTGCTTCGCTGCATCATGCCAGCATGGCGGGATCGTCCTCCCGTCATCCAGCAGGACACGCAGATCCGGCTCGTCGGTCAGCACGGTTTCGCGGCGTGGTCGGTAGCCCAGCACGGAAGCCCGCTGATCCAGCCTGTGCCATATCGGTTCGACGTCGGCACGGGCGACCGCCAGCGGGGCCGCCATAGGCTGTCCGGAACATTCCTCAGCCGCTCCATCCAGCATCAGTGCCCGGTTTCCGCTGTCGAAATAGCTCTCCGTCATCAGGTCTTCGGAGACGACAATCCCGTGCTGGGGGAGCTCGATATGAAAGAACTCGAACGCCGTGATGGTATCATCGATGGTGATCGATCGACCATTCACCAACATCCGCGCTGGAGTAAGGCAGCCATCGATGAAGATGCAATGTTCCTGTGTCACCAGCAGATCACGCGACGGCACGCCCTCGCCGAATGCGCCGGCACGTATCCGCACCGGATAGACGGTCCCCGGATCCTGCACCGAAGCCGCGTCGATGCGCCGGCTTCCGACCCAGATGATCGGCATGGGCACGGCGACACCGGCGACGATCGTCGTCACCAGGTCACCAGGCCGCAGCGCCTCGACACAGGTTTGTCCGGCCGGGGTCGCGATGAGCGTGCCGCTCAGAAAGCAGAGATACGTGATCTGCACGCCACCTGCAGCGTCGGAGCCGATCACGAATTTCGTTGTCTTGTATGTTCCGCCGCTGAACGCGATCGTCGAGAGCAGATTGTCATCCGAGTCGAGCACCTCGAGCGTGCCGCCCCCGGCCTTGGTCTGGGACCAGAACGCGTAGTCACCGTCTGCGTAACCGATGGCGTCGAGGTCGATTGCATCAGTCGTGGCAAAGCCGGCGACCTGGGCGCCGAGATATGCCGCGGAGGTGGCATTATCGACAACGAGCGTGTCGCTGGTGCCGTACATGCCGATCGTGGTGTTCGTGCTGAGCTGGGCGGTATCGGCACCGATCGTGAACGTGCCGAAGCCGGTCGTGACGCCGGTAGCGCCCGGTTGATTCTCGAGTCCGATATTGAACGCGACCGTACCGGTAAGCGCCTCCGACGCATCGAAGACGAGGTTGGCATAATAACCGGCATTGATCGTGAACGAATATCCGGACCCGGTCAGGTCGGTAATGGTCAGGTTGTTCGCGGTCGTCGTCGTGCTGTAGGCGTTGAGCGTCGATCCGGCGCCGACGGTCAGCGTGTCTGTGTAAGTACCACTTCCGGTCTCATAGTCCTGAGCGCCTGCAGCAATCGTGATTGTTCCACTCATCGCATCGAGCTCCGGTTCATGACGGGGAGGAGACTGAAGTCGCAGCAGGTGAGTGAGCTATTCCAGAGAAGTAACGGTTCACCTACGCACGTTTGCGAGGTTCAAAAATTGATTTGTGCGTCGGATCCTGTACATGCTCCAGAAATCAGCCGCCGCTGTGCAGCGTGCCGTAACGGCCAGAAGATGATCGTTGCTGCGACACCTGGGGCTGCAAATAGAGCCGGCTCGAAGACGCTGTTTGCCGGTGCGTCAAAAGTCATCGAGGCGCAAGCGCTCTCGATCTGGTGAGACCTCCTGTAGAGCGTCGCGTCAGGCAGGATCACGATCCTCCGGCGCCCGGTGGCGGGATGCAAAGCTGGATGCCGCGTCTAGAGAGGGTCTCCAGGCAGAACGCCCGCCGATGGGAGGCCCGGCAGGACCGTGCCCGGCACCCGACGTGCCCTTCCACTCCATGCCATAGCCGGTGGACGATCCCGGCGGCGAAACAGCGATCGTCGGCTCGACCCGGCCGCAGGAGGGACGCGTCATCGTCGCTGAAGCCGGCTGGATCCCCAGGGAGGCAAGCAGAGCGAGCGACCGATCAGGCCGTCTGTCCAGGATACGGAAATATGTCGTCGGGGGCATGAGCGCCACGACGGGGCAACCCACGGAAAGGTGCAGGTCGGGACAACCGCCCACGGAGAGCGGGCACCCGGCCCAGGGGCCGGTTTTACCAGGACCGGCGCAGCCCGCGCACTGCGACCGGAGACCTGGCCTGCTGTCGTCAGGAACTTAAGCCGAGAGAGTTTCCGGCGCCTGGCGGGTGCGCTTCACCAGCAGCTTGTTGAGCGCATGCACATAGGCACGGACCGCGGACACCACGGTGTCGGTATCCGCACCCTGGCCGTCGACCATCTTGCCGTTCTCGCGCAACCGCACCGTGGTCCGCGCCTGCGCGTCGGTGCCCTCGGTGACGGCGCCGACGGAATACAACGCCAGCACCGCCTCGTGCGGGAACAGCGTGCGGACGGCATCGAACGCCGCGTCGACCGGACCATCTCCGGTGGTCTCGGCACGGCTGACCACGCCGTCGATCTCGAGCTCCAGCTCGGCACGCGCGGGGCGACGCGACCCCGCCACCACATCGATCGACACGAAGCGGATGCGGGCATGGTCGCGCAGCTCGTCATCGACCAGGGCGACGATGTCCTCGTCGTGGACGACCTTCTTGCGATCGGCGAGGTCCTTGAAACGGACGAACGCGTCCTGTACCTGGTTGTCGCCGAGGTCGCCGTAGCCCATCGCAGCCAGCTTGTCGCGGAACGCGGCACGGCCGGAATGCTTGCCCAGCACCAGCGACGACTTGGTCCAGCCGACGCTCTCCGGGGTCATGATCTCGTACGTCGCGGCGTTCTTCAGCATGCCGTCCTGGTGGATGCCGCTCTCATGCGCGAACGCGTTGCGGCCGACGATCGCCTTGTTCGGCTGCACGTCGAACCCGGTGATGGTCGCCAACATGCGCGACACCCGCAGCAGGTTCGGCGTGACGATGTTGTTCTGGTACGGCAGCACGTCGGCTCGCGTGCGCAGCGCCATCACGATCTCCTCGAGGGCCGCGTTGCCCGCACGCTCGCCGATGCCGTTGATGGTGCACTCGATCTGCCTGACACCCGCCTTTAGCGACGCCACCGTGTTGGCGACCGCCAGGCCGAGATCGTTGTGGTTATGCGCCGAGAGGATGACGCCGTCCGCACCCGGCACCCGCTCGCGGATCATGCTGAAGATCGCCGCCATGTCCTCGGGCGTCGAGTAGCCGACGGTGTCGGGGATGTTGATGGTGGTGGCACCCGCCTTGATCGCCGCCTCGACGCAGCGGCACAGGAAGTCGGGCTCGGTGCGGCTGCCATCCTCGGCCGACCACTCGACGTCGTCGGTGAAGTTCCGCGCCGCCTGGTTGCCGGTGGTGATCAGCCCCAGCACCGTCTCGGGCTCCATCCGCAGCTTGAACTTCATGTGCAGCGGCGAGGTCGAGATGAAGTTGTGGATCCGCGGGCGGGCCGCCGGGCGGACCGCCTCGGCGGCACGGGCGATGTCGTCGCGGCCGCCGGTGCGGGCCAGGCCGCAAATGACCGGGCCGCGCACGTGCTCGGCGATCTGGCGCACGCTGTCGAAATCGCCGGGGCTCGCCACCGGGAAGCCGGCCTCGATCACGTCGACGCCGAGCTCGGCCAGGGCGTGCGCCATGCGGAGCTTCTCCTCGATGTTCATCGAGAAGCCGGGCGACTGCTCGCCGTCGCGCAGGGTGGTGTCGAAGATGATGACGCGGTCGTCGGCGATGCGGCCGAAGCTCGGGTGGTCGACGCTCATGGTGGCTCCGTCTGGTTCGGTCGGCCGGCAGGTCCGGGATGGTGCCCGCGGCCTCGTGTTCCGGCGCTTGTGGCCCGTCATTGCGGGTATGATGCGGTAGGCTGGCCTCGAACTCCCCAAAGCGCGCCGACGGATGTCCCGCCAGCTCCTCGCTCAGGGGCTGTTAAGTCGAAGCGCGATCGCGCCGATACCGTTCGGATGCCATGGCATGCATCGCTTGTAGCCGAGGACGGCCGTTTTGCCAGCCCAAAGCGACCAGAATGTTGCGCGGCAGTGGTGCCCCGCGCGCATGCGCGCTGCGGATGGAACCCTTGGTTACAGCAAGTCGTCTCCACGAGACGCATCGGGCTCCTATATGATGGGACCGTCGGACCCCAACCGTTTTCAGGCTGATCGATCCATGCGCTTCCTGCAGACTGCCTCTCCAGCCCTGGCCGGCGTTCTGGCCAGCACGATGCTGTTGTCCGCCTGCGCGGTCGCCCCGCCGCCCGGACCATCGATCCTTGCGCAGCCGGGCAAGGGCAAGACCATGCAGCAGTTCGAAACCGACGATCAACATTGCCGGCAGTTCGCGGCCCAGGCGAACGGCGGCGTGACCCCGGCCGAGGCGGCCAACCGCGCCGGTGTCGGCAGTGCCGTCGCCGGGACCCTGCTCGGGGCCGCCGCCGGCGCGCTGCTCGGTACTGCGTTCCATAATCCGGGCGCGGGTGCTGCGTTCGGTGCTGGTGGCGGCCTGCTCGTGGGCTCGTCCGCCGGTGCCGCAAACGGGCAGCGCTCGGCGGCCGCGTTCCAGCAGAATTACGACACAGCCTATGGGCAGTGCATGATCGCGTCGGGTGACACCATCGTGCAGCCGGCGCGATACCAGGGTCCGCCGCCGGGCTATGGCTATGGCGGTGGCGGCTATGGCGGTGGTGGCTACGGCGATGGTGGCTACCCGCCGCCTCCGCCTCCTCCCCCGCCGCCCGGCTATGGCTACTAGAGCATCATCCGACCGACCCCGATGATCGCTCGGATTAAGTTGCTCGCCAGAACAACGAACTAGAGCTTCTTCCGGTCCCATTCGGTCGGGAAAGGCTCTAGAGCTCGGTGGCGTCCGCCTGGCGCCCCACGGGCTGCTAGGTGCCCGTCCGGAAGACCGGCGCTCGGGGTGATCCGACGCGCGCGACCTCATCGAGGCCGGCGATCAGACGTGTCAGCAGCGTCACCAGGAGCCCGACCTCCGCCTCGGTGAAGTTGCGTAGAACCTCCTGGTTGCCCTGGAGCAGAGTGGCGACTGCATCCGGCAGGCGAGCTTCGGCAAGCTCCGTCAGCGTGACCTGGCTGCTGCGCCGGTCAGCCGGGTCGTGCTCGCGCCGGATCAGTCCGTCCCGCTCCATCCTTGCAAGCATCTGGGCCATCGGCGGCTGCTCGATCCTGGCGAAGCGGGCCAGGTCACGCTGGGTACTGGCCCGACCGTCCCGAAGCGCCACCAGCACCGGCACGTGCCCGACGCCAAAACCAAGCGGTTTGAGCCGGGCCTCGCTGAGGCGGGCTAAGCCGCGCGCCGCAAGGCCGATCAAATGACCGGGTGTCGAAAGCACGTCTTGGTTCATCGCACCCTCACCCCTGGCAATCAGCCTCACCCTAGTACATACGTGCATATGTAACTAGGGGTGCCCTGGTTCGGCGATTGCGCCTCGCAGGGAGAGATCCGATGGATGACGACGTCAAGCTCCTCGGCCGGCTCTATGCCTGTTTCAACGCACGCGACATCGACGGCATCCTGACTGCGCTTACCGACGATGTTGCCTGGGCCAACGGCATGGATGGCGGTCACGTCCATGGCTGCGACGCCGTGCGAGAGTACTGGACGCGCCAGTGGCGCATGGTCAGTCCGCACGTCGAGCCGGTGCGTTTTCAGCGGGCCGCGGATGGCGTGATCGTTGCCGAGGTCCGGCAGTCCGTTCGCGATCTCGACGGCCACCCGCTCCAGGGTCAGACGCATGGGCTCGCCGACAAGACGGTCAGCCACGTGTTCCAGCTTCGGGACGGCAAGGTGGCCCGCTTCGATATCCAGGACGCTGCCTGATCAGCCGGACAGCCTGGTGAAGCCGGCGGCGGACGAGGCGAAATAGCCGTCGATCGCCCGGGTCATCGCCGACGCGACCATGGCCCGATGCGAGGCCTGGCGCAGCGCCGCCTCGTCCTGGTGGTTCGACATGAAGCCCATCTCGACCAGCACGCTCGGGATGTCGGCGGCTTTCAGCACCACGAAGCCGGCATGCCGCGACGGGTTGTTGAGCAGCCCGATCTGCGGCCGGAATGCGTTGACCACGCTGCCCGCCATGTGCGCCGAGCCGACCCGCGTCTCCTGGCGCACCAGGCTCGCCAGGATCGCCTGCACCTCGGGCGATGTTCCATGGAAGCGCGGCCCGGCGAAGCGATCGGCGCTGTTCTCGGTGCGGGCAAGGGCGGCGGTCTGCGCGTCGGAGGCGCCATCGGCAAGGGTGTACACGCTGGCGCCGCGGACCGACGGGTCGTGCAGCGCATCGGCATGCATCGACACGAACAGCGCCGCCTGCCTGCCCTCGGCGATCCCGACCCGGTCCTCGAGCGGGATGAAGATGTCGGTGCCGCGGGTGAGCTCGACCCGGTAGCGTCCGCTCGCCAACAATTGGCGTTGCAACTCTGCCGCAGCCGCCTCCGCGACATGCTTCTCATAGGTCCCGGAGACGCCGATCGCCCCCGGATCCTTGCCGCCATGCCCGGGATCGAGCATGACCAGCGGCCTCGGCGGGAGCGCGCGACCGATCCGGGGCGGTGCGGCCAGGGTTCGATGCGCGGCACGTGCCGAGGCAGGCAGGATCATGCCGGCGGCGACGCAGGCCACGGCCCTAATCATGTGCCGGCGTCCGGCATCGGGATGGTCCGGCTCACCCGGCAAGAACCTCACCTGCATGCTCCGGCCTTTGACCATGGTAGCAATCACCTACGGGCGTGTCTTGACGTTAGCACGGAGCGTGAACCGGGGCGATCGTTCTGATCCGCTTGGGGTGCCGGCATGGCGCTTGCGGGGATCGGGAATTCTTGTCATGATGCTCGCGTGTGATGAGCATGCTCGCTCTCGCGGGGGTTGCGTTCCTGACGCGTCACCCTGGGCGTGGGGTGGCTCATCCGGCATGTTGCCTTCCGCATGGAACGCACGCCGATGGTCCCCGGAAGCCAGTCTTCCGCGTCCGGCCCGGCGAGCGCCAAGATGCTCCCGCATCCATGCCGCTCCAGCGGGGACGATTTCATCGTCGACCCTTGCCGGACACGTCAGCCCAAGTCGGGCGTCGTTCGGCATTGCCGTGCGGATCCCGTACCTCACGACTCAAGGACCGGATGACCGCCGCCACAGACCCGAATCGGACCTACGCGACATCGATGGCCTCGTGCCTTCGCGTCGTCGCGGTGCGGGCGGTCGAGGCAGCGTCCACGCTACCGTTGCCGGTCCGTCCCCCCATTGCCGCGCGCGCGACGCTTCCTGCTTTTCCCCACGCCGTCCGGAGGCTCGGATGCATCCGTCCAGCCCGGCCAGGCGACAGGAGCTGTGCCCCGGCGCACCGGAGTTCCTTCCTACATGACCAAGCGCATGCTGATCGACACGACACACGCGGAAGAAACCCGCGTCGTTGTGCTGGACGGTAATCGACTCGAAGATTACGACGTCGAAACCTCGGCGAAGAAGCAGATCAAGGGCAACATCTACCTTGCCAAGATCGTCCGCATCGAGCCGAGCCTGCAGGCCGCCTTCGTCGAGTATGGTGGCAACCGGCATGGTTTCCTCGCCTTCAGCGAGATCCACCCCGACTACTACCAGATCCCGGTCGCCGATCGCGAACGCCTGATCGCGCTGCAGGAAGAGGAAGCCCGCGCCGAGGAGGCCCGCGCCGACCACGAGGACGGCGACGACGACGAAGAGCCCGGCCAGGACCAGGGCCGGCACGAGCATGACCACGGCCAGGCCGAGGAAGCCCGGAGCGAGCACGAGCCGCACGGCCATTCGAAGCATCCTGATCGCGACGACGCGGACGACGACGCCGTCATCGATACCACGGCAAAGTCCATCGATCCGTTCGGGGCCACCCCGGACGGGCCCGAGGATCAGCAGCCGCGTGCGACCGCCAGCCTGGCGATCCATGACGAGACCATCCGTGCGGATTTCGACGCCGGGACCAGCCAGGACGCCGCGCCTGAGGAGTCCGCTGACGACGGTCCGACTGAGGATGCCGCCCATGCGGCTGGCGAGGATGGCGGCCACGAGACCAGGGACCGCGCTCCCCGACGCAACGGGCGCCGCAACGAGCCGCGTGACGAGCAGTCGGACGAGCCGGCGCCGGAAACCGTCGGTGGCGAGAATGTCGGCGACGAGGACAGCCGCGCCCAGCGCCGCACCGCGAGATTCCTGCGCCAGTACAAGATCCAGGAGGTCATGCGCCGCCGGCAGATCCTGCTGATCCAGGTCGTCAAGGAGGAGCGCGGCAACAAGGGCGCGGCGCTGACCACCTACATCTCGCTCGCCGGCCGCTTCTGCGTGCTGATGCCGAACTCGCTGCGTGGCGGCGGCGTGTCGCGCAAGATCACCTCGGCCGCGGATCGTCGTCGCCTGAAGGAGATCACCACCGAGCTCGAGATCCCGCGCGGCATGGCGATGATCGTGCGCACCGCCGGCGCCCAGCGTCCGCGGCCCGAGATCCGGCGCGACTGCGAGTACCTGCTGCGCACCTGGGACGACATCCGCGAGAACACCCTCGCCTCGACGGCACCCTGCCTCGTGTACGAGGAAGCCAGCCTGATCAAGCGGGCGATCCGCGACGTGTACACGCGCGACATCGAGGAGATCGTCGTCGACGGCGAGCCCGGCTGGAAGGGTGCGCGCGAGTTCATGCGCACGCTGATGCCGAGCAACGCCAACAAGGTGAACCTGTGGCGCGACAGCAGCCAGCCGCTGTTCTCGCACTACCAGGTCGAGCACCACCTGGACGCGATGCTGCAGCCGACGGTGCAGCTGCGCTCCGGCGGCTACCTGGTGATCAACCAGACCGAGGCGCTGGTCGCCATCGACGTGAATTCGGGCCGCTCCACCCGCGAACGCAGCGTCGAGGAGACCGCACTGCGCACCAACATGGAGGCCGCCGACGAGGTCGCCCGCCAGCTGCGCCTGCGCGACCTGGCCGGGCTGATCGTCATCGACTTCATCGACATGGAGGCCCGGCGCAACAACAGCATGGTCGAGCGCCGCCTGAAGGACGCGCTGCGCAACGACCGCGCCCGCATCCAGGTCGGCTCGATCAGCCATTTCGGCCTTATGGAGATGTCGCGCCAGCGGCTGCGTCCGTCGCTCGCCGAGAGCAGCTTCGTGACCTGCTCGCATTGCGGCGGCAGCGGCTTCATGCGCGGCATCGAGAGCTCGGCGCTGCACGTGCTGCGGGCGATCGAGGAGGAAGCCGGCAAGCGCAAGGCGGCCGAGATCCTGGTCCGCGTCGCGGGCTCCGTCGCGTTCTACGTGCTCAACCACAAGCGCGCCTGGCTGCAGGAGATCGAGAGCCGGCACCAGATCACCGTGCATCTGGCGGCCGACGACCGGCTGATCCCGCCGGCGCTCGAGATCGAGAAGGTGCGGCCGTATCTGGCGCCGCCACCGGTTGCCGATGCCGTTCCGGTGCAGGCAACCCGGATCCCGATCCAGGCGATGCCGCCGGCCGCATCCGACGAGACCGACGAGACCTGGGACGACGAGCCCGCACAGGCGCCGGACGTGGCGGTCGCGCGGCAGCCGGGCGCGCCATCGGTTTCGGCGGCGGATCGGGCGGTTCCAGCCTCCGAGGGCGAAGGCGAGCAGCCGCGCAAGCGTCGTCGCCGCCGTCGGCGCGGTGGACGTCGCGAGGACGGCTCGGTCATCCCGGAGGGCAGCGCGCAGCCCGAGCTCGATGACGGCGAGAGCGACGACGAGTCACCCGGCGAAATTGCCGCCAATGCGGTGCCGACCCTGCTGCCGGGCGAGACGCTCGCGAGCGCTTCGGTGTTCGAGACCGGCCGCGACGACGATCATGTGGCGCCGGTCGAGGCGAACGCCCGCCAGACAGTCGAGGCGAACGCCCGCCAGTCGATCGAGGCGAACGCCCGCCAGTCGAGCCGGCCCAATTTCGGGCAGCCGAACGTCGGGCAGCCCGGCGCCGGCCAGCCGGAAGCCGGCGAGACCGAGGCCGGTCAGCAGGAGATGCCCGGACGGGGTCGCCGTCGTCGAGGCGGCGGACGCAACCGGCCGCGTCCAGGCACCGGCGAAGCGGAGTCTCCCTCGCAGGACAATGCGAGGCCGGCTGCCAGCGCGCCGCGCCCCTACAACGGTCCGACTCCCGCTGACCCGTTCGGCGGTGGCGATGCGTTCGACATCTTCGAGCTGATCGAGCGCGGCGCCGAGGAGAACATGGCGCTGGCGCCCGATCCGTCAGCCTCGGCAGCGTCTCATGCTCCGGCAAGGCAGCCAGCCGGACCGCGGCAGACGCAAGCCCCGGCGTACCAACAGGCCGATCCGGCGACCGCAGCGCTGACCCCGGAACCGGTCGCGCCCGAGCCCGTGCCGCAGGAGACCGTGCCGCAGGAGCGTGAGGCGGCGGAGACTGGGACCCCTGAGGCGACGCTGGCGCTTGGCGTCGTCGACGGACCGGCGCCTGCTCCCGAACCGGCTGCCCTGACGGGACCTGCGATCGAGGCGACGCCCGAGGCCGAGGCTGGGAGCACACCGGCGACCACGGCGAAGCCGCGCAAGCCGCGTGCAAGTCGCGCCAGGAAGACGGTCGCGGTCGAGGCCGGCGAGACGGCGACGCCGGTGCCGCTGCTTGAACCGGTGGCGTCGAGTGCTGTGGATCCGGACGTGTCGGTAGCGGACGCTCTGCCGCCCGAGCCCGAACGCACCGAAGCCGCGACCGTGCCCGAGCCCGCGCCCGAACCGGCAGTCGCAGCGTCCGCGCCGTCAGCCGGGACCGCCGTTGATGCCCCGGCAGCACCGGCTGGTCCGGACCCGAGCATCGTGCGGCCGATCATCATCGGCAGCGAGGCGTCACCGGCCGCCCGGCGCACGGGTTGGTGGAAACGCTGACCCTTTGATACCGAACTGCCGCGCCCAGGCCCTCCAGCCGAAGGCGCGGCAGCCCCGGTGCTCAGGACCGCTTGACCATTGCTCCCCTGAACCACCCGACAGCAGCCTGGACGGCAACCACCGGACGCCTCCCTTATGGCAGGCAGCCGGCAAGTGCCCGATCTACAGCCCGGCTTTCTGCAGCACGGCCTTGAAGGCGTCGGCATGGTCCGGGTGCCAGCGGGACAGCGGCGGGCGATTCTCGACGATGTCGCCGGCAGCCCACAGGATGCGCTGCTCGTCGAGCGCGCGCGAAACGTCGTTGTCGGGGCAGAGGATATAGAAGTCGCCCGCGCCCAGGCTCTGCATCATGAAGTCGACGGTCTGCTCCGGGGTCCAGGCGGCATCCGGCTTGGCATCGCGGCCGTTCGCGGTCAGCGGCGTGAACACGAAGCCGGGGATCAGCAGGTGCGCGCTGATCCGGCAGCCATCGGTGTTGCGCAACTCGTGCTGCAGGGCCTCCGTGAAGGCCTTTACCCCGGCCTTGGCGACATTGTAGGCCGGATCGCCGGGCGGCGTGGTGATGCCCTGCTTCGAGCCGACATTGATGATCAACCCGGGTTGCCCACGGGCAATCATGCCCGGCGCGAATGCCTGCGAGCCATGCACCACGCCCCAGAGATTGACCCCGATGATCCGCTCCCAGACGCCGGGCAGCCCGAACATCGCACTCCCCGGCTGCACCGCGGCGTTGTTCATCAGGACGTCGGCGCCACCGAACCGCTCGGTGACCGCGGCTTCAAGGCGCTGCACATCCGCAGCCACGCTGACGTCGGTGGCACTGGTCATGATGCTGGCCGCGCCGGCAGGTGCGAGGTCCGCCAACGTCGCGGCGGCCCGGGCCAGGCGATCCTCCCCGAGATCGGCGATGCAGACGCGCATGCCGAGGCCGGCAAACCGCATGGCGGCGGCCAGACCGATTCCGGAGGCACCGCCGGTCACCACGGCAACGCGATCACGCTCAAGGGCTGGGTGGACGGGTAGCGGCATTCGGGCAAACTCCTCTGGGTCGATCCGCTAGATAGACCGTTCATCCAGGGAGCCAAACCGGGGAGACATGGTGCCGATGATCACGTTCGAGACGTTCGGCACGCCCGGCTGGGAGGAGATGGTCAGGCTCAGGCACCAGGTGCTGCGTGCCCCACTGGGCCTCGAATTCAGCCAGGACCAGCTGGCAGCGGAGGTGAACCAGCTGCACCTGGCGCTTTGGCTCGACGACACGCTCGCCGGCACCCTCCTGCTGCTGCGGCCGGATCCGACCGGCACGGGAAAGCTGCGGCAGATGGCGGTGCGACCCGGTCTCGAACGGCGCGGCTTCGGCTCGAGGCTGGTGGGTCGTGGGGAGGCTGAGCTGCAACGGCTTGGTGCGGTCCGGGCTGGGCTGTCGGCGCGTACGACGGCCATCCCGTTCTACGAGCGGCTTGGCTACGTGGCTTATGGTGAGCCCTTCATCGAGGTGACCGTGCCACACCGGTCGATGCGCCGACGCCTCGACGACCCGGCCTGACCCGGTCATGCTCATCCGATGAGCGTCGTCCTGTTAACCCACCCGGCCTGCCTGGACCACGATCCCGGCTCCGACCATCCGGAATGCCCCGATCGCCTGCGCGCGGTGCTGCAGGCGCTCGACCATCCGGATTTCGCGACCCTGCACCGCCGGTCGGCACCGGTGGCCGACGACGCGTTGCTCCGGCTGGCGCATCCGGCCGAGTACATCGCGCGCATCCTGGCGATCCGGCCGCCCGTGGGCGAGGTGGTCCGACTGGACGCCGATACCCTGATGAGTGCCGGCAGCGTCGAGGCGGCGCTCCGGTGTGTCGGCGGCGCGTGTGCCGCGGTGGACGCGGTCATGGATGGCGAGGCCGGGGCCGCCTTCGCGGCGGTCCGACCGCCCGGGCATCATGCGGAAGCCGCGACCCCAATGGGGTTCTGCCTGTTCGGCACGGTGGCGATCGCGGCCCGACATGCGCAGTCGCGGTGGGGTCTGCGCCGGATCGCCGTGGTCGATTTCGACGTGCATCATGGCAACGGCACGCAGGCGATGCTGCAGGACGATCCGGCGATGTTCTTCGCCAGCAGCCACCAGCACCCGTGCTACCCGGGCACCGGTGCGGCCTCCGAAACCGGCATCGACGGCAACGTGGTCAACCTCCCGCTACCGCCCGGCAGTGGGTCCGCCGCCTTCCGGAAGGGCTGGAGCGACACCATCCTGCCAGCCCTCGATCGTTTTGCACCGGAGTTGCTGCTGGTATCCGCCGGCTTCGACGCCCACCACGCCGACCCGCTGGCCCAGTTGGAACTCGGAACCGACGATTTCGCCTGGATCACCGAGCGTATGATCGAGGTTGCCGACCGTCATTGCCAGGGCCGGTTGGTCTCGGTGCTCGAGGGCGGCTACGACCTGGACGCCCTCGCTGCCTCCGTTGCTGCGCATGTGCGGACGTTGATGCAACGAACGGCCTAGCGCGCCGCTGATCCGAAACAGGTTCAGGCGACTCGAACTCCGGCGACGAAGTTGGCGACTTCCTGCGTCAGCTGCTCGGCCCGGCGTGACAGATCATCGGCCGCACCCAGCACCTGCGCTGCCGCCGCGCCGGTATCGTTGGCAGCCTGGCTCACTCCGGAGATCGTGGCTGTGACCTGCTGCGTGCTTGCAGCAGTCTGCTGCACGTTCCGGGCGATCTCGGCCGTGGCAGCGCCCTGCTCCTCGACCGCAGACGCGATATTCGATGCGATCGCGTTGCATTCCTCGATGGTCGCGCCGATTGCCCTGATGGCCCTTACGGCTTCCTCCGTCGCGCCCTGGATCTGCGAGACCTGGGCACCGACCTGCTCGGTTGCCTTGACGGTCTGCATTGCAAGGTTCTTGACCTCGCCGGCCACCACGGCAAACCCCTTGCCGGCATCCCCCGCCCGGGCAGCCTCGATGGTGGCATTCAACGCCAGAAGATTTGTCTGCGCGGCGATACCGGTAATGAGTTGCACGACACCTTCGATCGCTCGCGCACCGTCCGCCAGCGCCTGCACGATCGTATCGGTGTGCCTCGCGTCCTCCACCGCTTTTTCGGTGATCTTCGCCGAGTGGGCAACCTGCCTGCTGATCTCGTTGATCGATGAGGCGAGCTCCTCGGCCGCCGCGGAGACGGTATTCACACCCTTACTTGCATCACCCGCGGCCGCCGCAACCGTGGTCGCCTGTCGGTCGGTACTGGTCGCGGTCGCCGACATGGACTGCGCCGTCGCCTGCAGCTCGGTCGCACCGGACGACAGCATCGACACCAGCGTGCCCACCGTCGTTTCGAATGCGTCGGCAGTCCTGTTCATCGCGGCCTTTTGCGCTTCTGCCGCAGCGGCCTTCGATGTTTCCTGATCGAGTCTGACCCGCTCTGCCTCGATCATGTTGTCCTTGAAAACTCCGACTGCAGCGGCCATCCCGCCGATCTCGTCGCGTCGGCCGAGACCGGGGATGACGATCGCCATATCCCGGTCGGCCAACTGCCCCATCGCGACTGTCAGTCTGCTGATCGGCGTGGCGATGCCGCGGATCATCGACCAGCCGATGAAGAGGCTCAGTGCAGCCATCGCGCTGAGGGTGGCAAGGATCCATGTGTGGGCAGAGTCGGCCAGGGACGCTCCAAGAAGGCCCGCCTCCTTTCCGCTGCGGAGCTGGAAATCGAGGTCGTTGCTGATGGCGGCACGAACAGCCTTCATGCCTACGCTGAGTTCCCCGTTCAGGAAGGCGACCTGCTCGGTTTTTGTGCCGCGGCTTAGTATCTCCGTGTACTTGTCCGACAGCTGGCCGAAACGGCCCCATGCATCCGTTATCAGACTGGCAAGGTGGCTCTCCTCACCAGGCGCGATCGCTGCCAGGTAAGTCCGGAAGACGTCGTTGAAAAGCCGTGCCTGCTGCTGCACTTCACCTGCGTCGTGGCTCGCCGCAGCGCCTGTCGCATCGACCAGAAGCGCCTGGTTGACCCGCAAGCGTTCGGAGAACCGTGCCATGTCGCCAAGGGCGCGGCTCGCAGGCAGCCACTTGGTGCGCAGTTCGGTCGCCACGGCGCTGACGGCCTGCAGCCGCTCCATCGAAAAGACGCCGAGACCAATGGTGCTGCAGAACACCAGTCCGAAAGCCAGGAGGAATTTTGCCCGGATGTTGAGACCGGGCCGCGCTGCGCTCACCGTTTTTTCCTTCGCGACATGTCGAGGCGTTCGCACGCTCGACCATAAGACGCAGAGGATTAACGGACCGTTACGGCCACCAGCCGATGCGTCAGCTGCTCGACTTGCCGAGCAGGCCGTCGCGGAGTTCCTCGGACGGCGGGGTGGTGCCGAGGTCGGAATCCAGGATGGTGCGGCCGAAGGCCGGGTCGTCGATCTTCGTCACCTGGGCGCCGTTGAACAGCACCTGCACGCCGCTGTCGGTGACGATGAAGCCGGTGCGATCACCAGGCTGGACCGGGCGCACGGTCCCGAGCAGCTTCTCGAACGCCACCTTGTCGCCATCGGTGCAGACGTGTTTCGAGCAATACAGCCTGCTCGAGGCCAGATACATCTGGTGCACCCGGTCGACCGCGGCGCCGCGCAGGAACTGCATGAACAGCGCCTTGGGGCCCTTCTCCGACAGCGCCGCGCCGGCATCGCTGGTCTTTTGCGGCAGATAGAGTGCGCCGACATAGCCGTTGATGTGCAGCAGGGTGAAAGCCCGCACCCCCATGCCGTTCAGCACCAGGGTGGTGCCGTCGACCTGCAGGGTGTCGGGCATGGTGACGCCGGCCTTGGTGCCGGCACTGGCAAGGTCAGGGTGGGCCAGGATCGTGAGCGTCGTGACGGCGGCGGCGAGACACGGCGAGAGGCGACGGATCATTGATTTCCTCGTGGCAGTCGTCCGGAGCCCTGATCGGCGCCGCAGGAAAGCATGAGCCGACCGCCGCCGCCAGATCACCCCGTCAGGGCCGGGAACGGCGGGGCAGCAGCACTACGCCGCCGCACCCGGCAACGTTTCCCACCCCGGCCCGACAATCACGGCGATGCGCCGGCCGGTGGCATCCTGGCGCAACACCAGCACGTCGCGCTCCTCGAGATAATGCAGCTGGCGACGGGCGCGGCCGGTCGAGTGGGTGCCGTAGGCGCGGGCGATCTCGAGGTCGGACGGGCATGGCAGCCGGCGATGGGCCGCCTGCGCCACCAGCAGGAACACGCCCTGCACATCCTCCGGCAGCGACGCCCCGGTGCGGATCACCGCCTGCCAGTCCGGCGCCTCCGCACCGACCTCGTCGAGACCGGCGCGCGCGGTGGCGAGCGCCTTTCGGAAGCCGGCAAGATCGAGCGCGTCGCGTCCCAGACCCTCGATCCGGCAGCGCACCAGGAAATCCTGATACAGCACGTGCACCGGACGGAAACCGGCCTCCGGCTCCGCGTCGTGATCGGCCAGCATGGCGCGCAGCACGACCTGCATGCGCTGGCGGTCGTGCGCGGCGTCCTCCAGCGTCGGCTGCACGGGCGACGCGCGGGTCAAACCGCCGTCCCCTGCATCCGGCAATCCGGGAGCGCTGGCCCGGGTCGCCCCGTGAGCCGAGAGCTGCGCCAGGATGTCCGGCGGCGGCGGTCCGGGCATGCGCCGGGGGCGCGGCGTGCCGGTCGATGAGGGCGGCGTCAGGATCAGCTCGCGCATGTCCTTTTCGGAGGCCGCGGGTGCGAGCGGCAGCAGGCCCGGGCCGGCAGAACGACTTTCGGTCACCACCGCGCCGATTCCGACGGTGATCGGCCGACGCGACAAGGCCGGACCCAGGGCCACGAACCGCCCGCGGCCGAGATCGCGGAAGCTCTCCGCCTGGCGCCGCTCCATGCCGAGCAGGTCGGCGGCGCGCGCCATGTCGATATCGAGGAAGGTGCGCCCCATCAGGAAGTTGGTGGCCTCGGCGGCGACGTTCTTGGCCAGCTTGGCGAGGCGCTGGGTGGCGATCACCCCGGCCAGCCCGCGCTTGCGACCGCGGCACATCAGGTTGGTCATGGCCCCGAGCGAGGCGCGCCTGGCCTCGTCGGACACCTCGCCGGCGACCGCGGGCGCGAACAGCTGCGCCTCGTCGACCACCACCAGGACCGGGTACCAGCTCTCCCGGGGCGCATCGAACATGCCGCCGAGGAAGGCGCTGGCGCGGCGCATCTGCTGCTCGGCGTCGATGCCCTCGAGGTTCAGCACCACCGGCACCCGGTGGGTCCGCATCCGCTCACCGGCGGCGGCAAGCCCGGCCTCGTCATGCTCGGCAGCATCGATCACCAGGTGGCCGAAGCGCTCGGCCAGGCTGACGAAGTCGCCCTCGGGATCGATCACCGCCTGCTGCACCCAGGCGGCACTCTGCTCCAGCAGGCGGCGCAGCAGATGCGACTTGCCCGACCCGGAATTGCCCTGCACCAGCAGGCGCGTCGACAGCAGCTCCTCGAGGTCGAGCAGCGCCGGCTCGCCGATGCCTGTCAGGCCGCCGGTGGACCCGGTCTCGACCCGGGTGCCGATCTCGATCGCGACGGTCATGCGGCGCGCCCGCCGAGGCTTGAGAACCAGCCCGTGCGACGGATCTCGACCCGGGCGCCGATCTCCAATGCCACAGTCATCGTGCCGGCTCACCAAGGCCGGAGGGCCCACCGTCAGGGCCGGTTTCGACGCGAAAGCCGACCTCGATCGCGACGGTCATGGTATGCGCTCCGCCAGCCAGGCCAGTAGCCCGTGGGCGGCGGCGCGGCCGGTGGCGATCGCGGCCTGCAGCAGGTAGCCGCCGGTGGGGGCCTCCCAGTCGAGCATCTCGCCGGCGACGAAACTGCCGGGGCGGGCACGCAGCATGAAGCGGTCGTCCACACCTTGCATGGAGACGCCGCCGGCGGTGGAAATGGCGCGGTCCATCTCGGCCGGGGCTGTCAGCACGATCGGCAGCGCCTTGAGCAGCCCCGCCAGTGCCACCGGATCGCGCGGCGGGGGCGTATCGCCGATCTCGCGCAGCAGCCCGATCGCCACCGGCGCCAACGACAGCGCCTTGCGCAACGTGTTGGACAGGCTCTCCCGGCCGCGCACCCGGGCGAGCCGCGCCGCGAGTTCGGCAGCCTGCATGTCCGGCCGCAGATCGAGCGTCAGCACGGCGCGCCCCGTACGCTCGATCTCGTCACGCAGAGCCGCCGCCAGAGGATACACCGCACCACCCTCCAGGCCGTCCGCGGTCACGATCATGTCGCCGCGTGACATGCGATCGCCCGACCGGAGCGCTACCGACTTCAGCGGCGTGCCGGAATGGCGTTCGGCGAACGGTGCCGACCAGCCGACGACGAAGCCGCAATTCGCCGGCCGGAACGGGACCACCGGCACACCCGCATCGGCAAGCGGGCCGCTCCATGCGCCGTCGGAGCCGAGCCTGGCCCAGCTTGCACCACCGAGCGCCAGCAACGTGGCATCGGGATGGATCAGCTCCGGGCCGTCCGGGGTGTCGAGCCGCACGGCGGCCGCATCGTCGAAGCCGGCGAAGCGACAGCGGGTGCGCAGGGTCACGCCGAGCCCGTCCAGCCGCGCGAGCCAGGCACGCAGCAGCGGCGACGCCTTCATCGCGCGCGGAAACACCCGGCCGCTGCTGCCGACGAAGCAGGGCTGACCCAGCGCCTCGGCCCAGTCGCGCAGGGCCGCCGGGGGAAACGCCTCGATCGCCGGACGGAGCCAGGGCTCGGCCGCCTCGTACTGCTGCAGGAAGCTCTCGAGCGGCTCGGAATGGGTGATGTTGAGGCCGCCCCGCCCCGCCATCAGCAGCTTGCGCCCGGGGCTCGGCATCCGGTCGTACACCGTGACCCTGCAACGTGGTGCCAGCAGTTCGGCCGCAGCCAGACCGGCCGGCCCGGCGCCGATCACCGCGACGGTCGGTTCAGCCACGGAAGGCGGCCAGGCGATCGGTCGCCTCGAGGATGTCCGCCTCCGGGCCGCAATAGCTGAACCGGATGCTGCGATGGCCGCGCACGGCGTCGAAATCCACGCCAGGCGTGGCAGCCACCCCGACCTCGGCCAGCAGCCTGGCGCAGAAGCTCGTGCTATCGTGGCTGCGGGCGCCGATATCGGCATAGATATAGAAGGCGCCCTGCGCCGGGCAGAGATCGTCGAACCCGACCTGCGGCAGCCGTGCCAGCAGATGCGCCCGCGACCGGCGATAGCGATCGAGATTGGCGGCGATCTCGTCGCCGGCGTCGAAGGCGGCCTCGGCGGCGATCTGCGAGACGTGCGGCGCGCTGATGAACAGGTTCTGCTTCAGCCGCTCGACCGGGCGCAGCAGGTCCTCGGGCAGCACCAGCCAGCCGACCCGCCAGCCGGTCATGCTCCAGTATTTCGAGAAGCTGTTGATGACGATGGCGCTGTCGCTGAACGCGGCCGCGGTGGCCGGCGGCGTCTCCCAGTTCAGGCCGTGATAGATCTCGTCGCTGACCAGGCGGATGCCGTTCGCGTGGCAGAACCGCGCCAGGCTCGCGAGTTCGTCGGCGTCCAGCGTGGTGCCGGCCGGATTGCAGGGGCTGGCGACGATTAGCCCGTCCGGCAGGCCTTCCGGGGTTTCGGCCATCGCTTCCAGCAGCGCCACGGTCGGCTGGAACCGGCTGGAGGCGTCGGTCGGCAGCACCACCGGCTGCATGCCGAGCGCGTGCAGGATGTTGACGTAGGGTGGGTAGTACGGGCTCGCCAGCGCGATGCGGTCGCCGGGATCGAAAGCCGCCAGGAACGCCAGCAGGAACCCGCCGGACGCGCCGGTGGTCACGACGACGCGCTCGATCGGCACCGTGGCGTCGTAGAATTCGGCGTAGTGCCGGGCGATCCGCTGGCGCAGCGACACCAGCCCCTGGGCCTCGGTGTAGCCCATCGGCAGCACGTCGGAGAGTGCGCGCTGCACCGCCTGCATCGCGATCATCGGCGCACCGGTGGCCGGCTGGCCGACCTCGAGCCGGATGATCCGGGGCTCACCGGCCGCGAGCGCCGCCTGCCGGGCGTTGGCCGCGCGCACCACTTCCATCGCCAGGAACGGCTGCAGCGACGCGCCTGCCCCAACCTTCAGCATCGCGACCCGTTCCGGCGAACCGTCGGGTGGTGGCTAGTCGCTGCGCGTGGCAAGGCCGGCCCCACGCGGATCGCTGCTGGCGACACACGCGCTGTGGTCGCCCGGCAGCCCATGCGGGCAGACGATCGCGTTGACGCGCCCGGTGTCGGTGACCGGCGCTGTCGGTTCGCCACGCAGCGCACGCGCCATTGCGGCCCCGACGGCAGCGGCGGCGTCGTTCTGTCCGGACCCGGCGATTGCGGCGCGGAAGCTGCCGGCATTCGGGTTCCAGGCGATCGCGGCGGCCAGCAACGGCCGGGGGAACCGCGCCGGCGAGGCTGCGAGCACGATCCCGGTCTGCCCGGCGACGCGGCCGGTGCCGAACAGGTTGTCCATGGTGAGCGCGCACGCGACCGCGCCGCCATTGCGGTCGATCACGGTAAACGCGGTGGAGGCGGGCAACCGGCCGAGCGTGCCAGCGACCTGGCTCCCGAGATTATCCAGCGCCGACTGCGCTTCTGCGGTGTCGTTGCCGCTATTGGCGCCAACCGGATGGCTCGCCCGCCAGGCGCCGACGATCGCATTGGCGATGGTGCCGCCGTCGCCACCGGCCTCGCTCGCGCGGAACGCCGCCGCTGCGCCAAGACCGCCATCCGCCGGCGGCGGCAGGAACGCCACGCGCGCCGCACCGCCGTCGCCTCTCTCGCCGGCCACCAGCAGCGGCGTGGTTTCCGAGGGCACGGAGTCGCGGATGTCGGCGCGCGTCAGGCCACCGCCGGCCGCATCGGCGCCATCGGTGAATTGTTGCCAGAGCAGGCCGGTATAGAGATCGCCGACCCCGGCCAGGGCCAGTCGGTCGAGGGTGAAGGCCAGGTCCGGCTGCACCAGCTGGTCGCCGGCCGCCACCGGTGTGCCGCCGGCTGCAAAGATCGCGCGGGCGCCGGCATCGGCCAGCAACGGACCGCGCACCGCATCCAGGTCGTCGGCCAGCGCCCGCGACACGGTGACGCCCGAGCGGGCGAGCCTGGCGGCCGGCTTGACGAGATCCTCGAACGCGACGCTGCCGTAGCGCGCCTGCATCAGGAACAGGCCGCGCGCGGTCATCGGCACCGCGGCCGGCCGGCCCGACGCCACGCCCGCGGCACCGCTGCCACCGACCGGCACGAACAGGAACGCCTCGGGCGCACGGTTGCCGCCCGGCTTGTAGGCCAGGCACGCCCCACCGCCGCCGAGCGAGGCACGCGAGGGCAATGTCACCGCGAGTGCCATGCCGATCGCCGCCGCCGCATCCGCCGCATTGCCGCCACGCGCCAGCACATCGCGGCCGGTCAGGGCTGCCACCGGCTCGTCCGCCACGACGTTGCCGATATAGCCCGCGAGATAGGGCGAGGGCGGACCTTCGACGAGGTTGCGCACCTTCTGCACGCTGCCGCAGGCGACGAGCGGCACGCTGACGGACAGGCTGAGCGCCAGGCGGAAGGCCCGCGCGACAGCGGAGCGCTGGGTGCTGGGGAGCGGGGCCACGGTCGGCTGTGCCGGTCGGTCACTCGAGGCCGGAACGAGGTTCGGCACGCCTTTGATCTCCGTCAATCGGTCGGCGACCCGGCTGTGCATCCCGAAATGCCGCCTTCCATCGCCGCCTGCCCTTAGACGGCTTCGGTCGTTGCGGCAACCACGCGCCAGGATCGGGGACGTCTCGCGGTGGCGGGTCGGCGATGCTACATCGCGTCGCGTCGCCATGAGCGGGAGAGCGCGTTGCCCGAGTTTCGTCATCCAGTCCCGCATCCTTCCCGGCGCACGTGGCGTCTCGCGCGGCACCTGCTGCTCGGGCTCAGCCTCGCCGCGACGAGCCTGCCTGCGCGGGCCCAGACGGCGCCACAGACCGCTATGGTGACGGGAAGCTTCTCGCCGGAGCAGCGTGCCGAGATCGTCGCCATCGTGCGGCAGGCGCTGAAGACCGACCCGAGCATCCTGACCGACGCGATCACCACGCTGCGCGCCTCGGCACAGCAGAAGGATGACGCCGATGCCGGTGCGGCACTGCAGGCCAACCGCGGGGCCCTGACCGGCCAGACGGGCGACGCGATCCTGGGCAATCCTGCCGGCAACGTGACGCTGGTCGAGTTCTACGATCCGCGCTGCCCGTACTGCCGCAAGGTGCTGCCGACGCTCGACACGCTGATCGGCTCGGATCGCCAGGTGCGGGTGGTCGAGAAGCTGATCCCGATTCTCGGGCCGAACAGCGTGATCGACGCCGAGGCGATCCAGGCCGCCGCGCTGCAAGGCAAGTACAAGCCGCTGCAGCAGGCCCTGATGGGCGATAGCGGCGCGCCAGGGTTGGACCGGATCAGGACACTCGCGTCGGCGGTCGGAATCGACGTGCCGCGGCTGCTGCAGGACATGAAGTCACCCGCGGTGAGCAGCGTGCTGAACCGCAACGTGGAACTGGCGCGCACGCTGCACCTGACCGGCACGCCCACCTTCATCATCGGCGACCAGACGATCCCGGGCGCCGTCGAGCTCGCCGACCTGCGCCAGGCGGTAGCGGCGCAACGCGCGCACTGAGCCCGGCCGCGGGCGAGCGACGTCACGAGGAGCCCCGGCCGCCGGCGGAGCTACTTCCCGGGGCCGGACGGCCCCCCTACTTCAGCGCCGGACGGCCCCCCTACTTCCCGCGCCGGACGGCCCCCCTTCTCCCCAGGGCCGGACGGCCACTCTACTTCACGAACACCTGCACCTCGGGCTGCTTAATCGACGGGTCGGTGCGGGCCGACATCTCGACCTGGCCGCTCGATGCGCCGGCGGAGACGATGGTGTCCGCCACCGCCTCGCCGCCGGCATGCCCGGCGGCGGACAGGGCGGCTGCCTGCGCCTGCGGAGTGCCGGTTGCGGGCACCAGCGTCTCGACCTGGAACAGCGCTTCCGGTTTGCGGGCCAGCGCCATCCGCACGATGTCGGCAAGGCCAGGTTGCCAGGTCGCCGGGTCCGCCTGGTAGCGCACCGAGGCGAGCGGCAGGGGTGGCGGCGGTGCCGGGCTTGCCGGCGGCACGTGGGCGATCGGGCGGCGGCCGGCCGACGGATCGAAGGTCTTCTGGTCGATCAGCTTGCAGCCCGAGAGCACGCTGCACACCAGCAAGCCGACCACCGGCACGACCCGCGACGACCAGCCGGGCCGGCACGCGAATGCCGCCACCCCGGCGCGACGTGGCCTGGAGAGGGTGATTACGGCGGGGGTCGTCGGGGTGGCGATCTGCATGGCGTTTCGACCGTCGCAGGAAGGACCCGCCCCAGCAAGGGTTGCGGCGCCAGTCCGCAGCCGCCTATGAACCGTGCGACACTGCAATCCGGCGGCATCCGGCCCGGCCGTCAGGCATTGCCGTTACCCCTTCGAGACGTGGGGCCCTGGAGGCGTGATGGAGGTCGGCGTTCCGGACACGGAGACGCACGGTTCGCCGGGTGCGAAGGCGCATGACCTGAACGAGTCGGGTGCCGACGACGCATTCGTCACCGCCGACGTCATGATGTCGGCCGACGAGACCGGCCATCTGGTCGACGCCATCCGGGCGATGCTCGCGGAAGGTCTCCGCGAGAGGGACCGCAACGAGCGCAACCGCATGTCCGCCCCGGACGTGTGCCAGGTCACCGGGCAGGTCACCGCGACTGTCGCTGCAGCGCCGGTCGGGGGCATGGAGGCGGCCGCCGCGGTGCTCTGGAGCCGGTTCCTGCGGTTCGACGTGGCAGATCCGAGATGGCCCGACCGCGATCGTTTCGTGCTCTCGTCCGGCCGCTTCATGCCACTGCTGCGGGCACTGCTCCGGCTGACCGGACACGAGGACGTCGGCGCCCGCTGCGGCCACGGCCAGCATCCGGCGATCGAGACCGCTGTCGGCCCACCCGGCCAGGGGTTCGCGACCGCGGTCGGGATGGCGATGGCCGAGCGTGCCCTGGCCGGCCGGTTCGGACGCACCCTCGTCGATCACCGGACCTGGGTGCTCGCCTGCGAAAGCGACCTCGCAGCCGGCGTCTCGCTCGAGGCGGCGGCACTTGCCGGCCAGATGCGCCTGGACAAGCTGGTCGTGCTGTTCGACGCCCATGCGGCCAACGACGAGGCGATGCAGGCCGGAGCATCCGGGGGATCGGGCCCGGAGGCGATGACCCGTTTTGCCGCCTGCGGTTGGGCGGTGCGACGGGTGGACGGATCCGATCCGGAGGCGATCGCAGCCGCAATCGCCGGCGCCTTGCGGGTCCGGCGGCCGACCCTGATCGCCTGCCACGCCGGGTCGCAGCCCGCGCCGGCACCGGCCGATCATGAGCTGCCGCACTCCTCCGATGCGTGGCTCGGCATCGGCATGCGTGGTGCGGGTGCCCGGCGCGGCTGGCTGCGGCGCCTGGCGCGGCACCGTCTCCGTCAGGAGTTCGAGCGTGCCGGACGTGCCGTGCTGCCGGCCACCTGGCAGCAGGCCTGGACCCAGTCCTGGACCAGGTCCCAAGCGACGCAGCCGCCAGGACACCAACCGGGGCAGCCGGCGGGTCTCCAGCAGGAACTGTCCAGGATGATGGCGACGCCACCGGCTCCCGGTCCGGTTGCAGGCACCCTCGCCGCCGGGCGGCAGGGACTGGCTCTGCTGTGCGGCCTGCTGCCGGAGATGGTGACGCTGCATTCCAGCGCCGGTGCCGGTGTCGGCGGTGGGCTGCCGGATACCCTGCGTGCGATGGGCCTGGCCGACCGGCCGGCGCGTCACCTGGCCTGCGGCGTGCAGGAACACGGCATGGCGGCGCTGACGAACGGGCTGTCGCTGCATGGCGGGCTGCGGCCGGTGCTGGGCGCCTCGTTCGTCTCGATCGACCGCATGCGTCCAGCCCTCCGGCTCGCCGCGCTGATGGGGCAGCCGGTGATCTACCTGCTCACCGATGACGGCCTGGCGCTCGGCGAGGACGGTGCCGGCTGGCAGCCGGTCGAGCAGCTCGCCAGCCTGCGGGCGATGCCGGACGTGTCGGTGTTCCGGCCCGCCGATACCGCCGAGGTGGTGGCCTGCTGGGAACTGGCGCTGCGCCACACCGGCGGCCCCAGCCTGATCGCGCTCTGCCCGCGCCCGCTGCCTCAGACACAGGCCCAGCCACCGGCCCAGTCGAGCTGGAACGGGTCGCGTCCGGCAGCAGGGAGCCGTATCGGCTGCGCGCGCGGCGCATACGTGCTCTCGCCTGCAAGCGGTCCGCGGCAGGTGACGCTGATCGCCACCGGCCCGGAAGTCGCCGTGGCACTGGCAGCCCAGGCCCTGCTCGAGGAGAGCGGAGTTGCGGTCGCCGTGGTCTCGCTGCCATGCTGGGAACTGTTCTCCGCGCAGCCGGCGTCCTATCGTGACGACGTTCTCGGCGAGGTGCCGCGGATCGGCATCGAGGCAGCCTCCGGCTTCGGCTGGGAGCGCTGGCTGGGACAGGGCGGCGTGTTCATCGGCATGGACGGCTTCGGCGCCGCGGCTTCGGCGGACACGCTCTACCGCCATTTCGGCATCACCCCCGAAGCGGTCGCGGCACGGGTTCGCCGTCGCCTCGGCATCTCGTCGCACACAAAGCTCAAGGAAGAGGACTAGCTCAATGGCTGTTAAGCTTGCCATCAACGGCTTCGGCCGGATCGGCCGCCTGGTATTGCGCGGCATCATCGAGAGCGGGCGCACCGACGTCGAGGTGATCGCCATCAACGATCTCGGCTCGGTGTCCGACAACGCCCACCTGCTGCGCTACGACAGCGTGCATGGCCGCTTCCCCGGCACCGTGACGGCCGAGGGCGACACCATCACCATCGAGGCGAACGGCCGCACCTACGGCCCGATCAAGGTGTCGGCCGAGCGCGATCCGGCGAAGGTGCCCTACCAGGGCGTCGACGTGGCGCTGGAATGCACCGGCCTGTTCACCAAGAAGGAAGCCGCGGCGCAGCTGATCACCGCCGGCGCCCGCAAGGTCCTGGTGTCCGCACCGGCCGACGGCGTCGATGCGACCATCGTGTTCGGCGTCAACCACGACACCATCACGTCGGACATGACCGTGATTTCCAATGCCTCGTGCACCACCAACTGCCTGGCGCCGATGGCCAAGGTGCTGGACGACGCATACGGCATCGAGCGCGGCTACATGGTCACCATCCACTCCTACACCGGCGACCAGCGCACCGTGGACACGCTGCACAAGGACCTGCACCGGGCCCGTGGTGCTGCCATCAACATGATCCCGACCAACACCGGTGCGGCCCGTGCGGTCGGGCTGGTGCTGCCGCAGCTCAAGGGCAAGCTGGACGGCACGGCGATCCGGGTGCCGACGCCGAACGTGTCGCTGGTGTCGCTCGACTTCGTGCCGGGCAAGGTCCCCGGCTCCATCGCCGAGGTGAACGAGCTGTTCAAGACCGCCGCCGCGTCCGGCCCGCTCGAGGGCATCGTGGTCTATTCGACCGACCCCTGCGTGAGCTCGGACTTCAACCACCAGCTCGCATCGTGCTCGTTCGACGCCACCCAGACGGCGCTGATCGATGGCGGCAAGCTGGTCCGCGTGTGCGGCTGGTACGACAACGAGTGGGGCTTCTCGAACCGCATGGCCGACACCGCGGCCGTGTTCGGAGCGCTCTGAGCATGGCGCTCGCAGCCGCGTCCTTCCGGACGATCGATGACCTCGACTGCGCCGGCAAGCGGGTGCTGCTGCGAGCGGATCTGAACGTTCCGGTGCGGGAGGGTCGGATCACCGACCTCACCCGCCTGGAGCGCCTGACGCCGACCATCCGCGAGCTCGCCGACAAGGGCGCGCGGGTGATCGTGGTCAGTCATTTCGACCGGCCGAAGGGCAAGCGCGTGCCGGAGATGTCGCTGTCTCCGGTTGCCGTGGCACTGGCCGAGGTGCTCGGCCATCCGGTGCTGTTCGCGGCCGACTGCATCGGGCCCGAGGCGGAAGCGGCGGTGGCGTCGATGCGGGACGGCGACGTGCTGGTGCTCGAAAACACCCGCTACCACGCCGGCGAGGAAGCCAACGATCCCGAGCTGGCGCTGGCGCTGTCCCGGCTCGCCGACATCTATGTCAACGACGCGTTCTCGGCCGCTCATCGCGCGCATGCCTCGACCGAGGGTGTGGCCAAGCACCTGCCGTCGCATGCCGGACGGCTGATGCAGGCCGAGCTCGACGCGCTGACGCTTGCCCTGGAGAACCCGGAGCGGCCGGTGGGTGCCGTGGTCGGTGGCGCCAAGATCTCCACCAAGCTCGACCTGATCGGCAACATCCTGGGCCGGGTCGACGTGCTGATCATCGGCGGTGCGATGGCCAACACCTTCCTGGCGGCACAGGGCGTGGAGGTCGGCCGCTCGTTGCAGGAGGCCGACATGCACGACACCGCGCGCGCCATCATGGCGCAGGCGGAGGCGCGCGGCTGCCGGATCCTGCTGCCGGTGGATTGCGTGGTGGCCCGCGAGTTCAAGGCGAATGCCGAGAACCAGACGGTCGCGATCGACGCGGTACCGGCCGACAGCATGATCCTCGATGCCGGACCGCTCACCGTCGGGTACCTCGCAGAGGAGGTCGCGAAGCTGCGCACCCTGGTCTGGAACGGCCCGCTCGGCGCGTTCGAGATCGCCCCGTTCGATGTCGGCACCAACACCCTGGCGCGTGCCGTGGCGGAGCTGACCCGCGCCGGCACGCTGCGGTCGGTGGCCGGTGGCGGCGATACCGTCTCGGCGCTGCGCCATGCCGGTGTCGCCGACCAGTTCAGCTACGTGTCGACCGCCGGTGGCGCGTTCCTCGAGTGGCTCGAGGGCAAGACGCTGCCCGGCATCCAGGCGCTCACCTCGCTGCGCGGCATCGCCTTGCCGACCTGAGCAAGTCGCCGCCGGTTCGTTAACCGGCTGTTCATCATGGCGGGGCAGTGTGGTCCCGCCATGATCTCCAGCACCACCCTCCCGGCCTTCTCGACCACCGGACCTGCCGTCGCGCAGGCGACGGGGCGCGTCCTGGCGACGGTGACCTCATCCTCCGGGCCGTCGAGCGCGAACACCTCCCCGGCGCCGGTGGTCGGTCCGTCGCGCCGCGGCAGCCGGCTCGACATCTCGGCGTAGTGGATCACAATCGGAGTCATTCGGTTACGCTTGGTGGATTACCGGTTGAAACGCCGGTTGCATTCCCTCACGCTCTTTTCATGTCGCGCTTCGCCCGCATCCAGCCTGAGGGAGAGGAGAGGGAGAGGCTCTCCTGTCTCGATTGCGGCCACGTGTTCTACGAGAACCCGAAGGTGATCGTGGGTGCCGTCGTGGTGCATGAGGACCGGGTTCTGCTGTGCCGCCGTGCGATCGAACCGCGGCAGGGTTTCTGGACGCTTCCCGCCGGCTATCTGGAGCTCGGCGAGACTTCCGCGGAAGGTGCGAAGCGCGAGGTCCTCGAGGAGGCCGGTGCCCGCATCACGCTCGACGGCATCCTGGCGATCTACGACATCAGCCGCATCGGCCAGGTGCAGATCATCTATCGTGCCCGCTTCGCCGACGCAGGCGATCCGGTCGCCGAGGCCGGGCCGGAGAGCCTGGAAATCGGCCTGTTCGACTGGGCCGGGATACCCTGGGGCGAAATCGCCTTCCCGTCCGTGCACTGGGCGCTGGATGCCTGGCAGCGCGTGGGCCAGGGGCCGTTGCTGGCGCCTTTCGGCAACCCTATCGACGACCCGCGCGGAGAGGGCAGGTTGCAACCGCCTCGGCCGCATGAGCCGTTGCGTTCCCCTCATCAGATGCCTGGAAGCCCGACATGAAGCGGCTCGTCTGGATCATGCCCGTTCTGCTGCTGGTCGGCGCGCCGGCCTGTTTGGCCGCAACGGCCTCTGCCGAGGAGGCCGGCACCGCGACGACCCAGCATGTGCAGTCGCTCGATCCGACCGCGATGGCGACGTTCGAGAGTAGCAGCCTGGCCCAGACGGGTCCGATGCGCGACGCCATGCCCCGCGGATCGACCGGCGCCCTCGTGATCCAGGCGCACGCCCAGACATTGCGGCCGGCACCCTTGCCGAACGAGGATTTCGACGAGCCCGGGCTCAGCCCGCAGGCCCTCGCGGCGCAGGATCAGGCCAGCGTCGGCCCGAGCTTCTACGGTGCGGCCAAACCATTCTCCGGTGACGGCTACGCGCCAGGATCGACGATCGACGACCGCACCAGTCACCGCCACAATGGCGGCGGCATGAGCCTCTCGATCCCGGTGCAGTAGCGATTCCAGGACGTGATCATCCCGGACGACCTGCTCTCAGTGTCATGACCAAGGACCTGCATTGAACGCTCCAACGGGCAGCGGGAGCGACGGCGTGGCGCCGGTGTCCGACACCGACCACAGATCCGGAACCACCTCACAGGCGGGCCCGAACCGGGCGCAGAATACGACAGCCGGCCTGGCGCAGGATGCCGCCTACAGCCTGCTGCAGGGCGGTCCGGGCGCTCTTCTGTTCGGATCGCCGGTCCGGACTGGCGATGCGATCCGCAGGATCATCGATCATCTGCATGGCCGGCTCGGCAACAAGCTGCAGCCGGTGCGCTTCCAGGCGCTCGCGGCCACCCCCGATCATCTCCGCGACGTCGTGGGCAAGGCGCATGCGGCACGCGCCACGCCGGATGCGTGGCTGCTGCTGGTGATCGCCGATTTCGACAGTGCGTCGTCGGCGCTCCTGAGCGAACTGGACGTCGCCGCCGAGGCCGCCGCGCAACATGGCGGCCTGCAGTTCCTGTTCGGGTCCTCTCGTGACCTCGACGTGGCGCTCCGGCGGGCGCGCCTGATGGCGCTTGCGACCGCACTCGGTGGGCGCTTCACGCTGCCTCCCGAAGGCGACGGCGCGCCGATCCAAGCTGCACCGGCAACCGGCAGCCTCGATCGACCGCAGGCCGAGGCGCCGCCACGTGGGATCATGCTGCGCATCATGGTCGCCATCCTGGCGGTGGTGGCAGTCGCGGGGCTGGTGATCTATGCGATCCTGCCCGGGGGGCGGCCGGCGCCGCATCCGGTCGGCGTCACGCCCCTGCCGCCGCCCGCGCCGTCCCTTCCGCCGCCCGCGCCGTCCCTGCCGCCGCCTGCGCCACCGCTGCCGTCCGCACCGGCGCCGGCGCCGGCGCCGCAACAACCAATTGCCCCGATCACGCCGACACCTGCGGAGCCACCGGTTCCAGCGCCACCGCCACCGGTCCGCGCGCCACTTCCGTCACCGGCCCCGCCTCCGGCGCCGCGAGCGCCCCGGATGCCGATGCCGCTACCGGCCCCACTCCCGCCACCTGCGGCTGCGCTGCTGCTGCAGGCTCAGCCCGGCGATACGCTCGAGTCGCTCTATGCGCGGGTCTATCGGGACGTGACGCCACCGCCCTTCTCTGACGTCGTGGCGGCCAACCCCGAGCCGATCAGACCCGGGGCGCGGGTGGTGTTTCCCGCACCTCCGACCGGCTGGACGGCCGGGAGTGCGCCGGCTCGGTGACAAGAGCCGAGCGTGCCGCTCAATTGGATGGCACGACCAGCGTCGAGACCTGGACCTGGGTGCGCAGATGCAAGGCGCCGGCTTCCGCGAGCTGCCGGAGGCTGGCATCCGCGGCCCCTGCCGCCGCGCGTAGGTACAGTCGGTAGGCCTGCTCCCGGTCCTGCGTCGCGCCGATACCGTTCTCGATACACCAGGCGAGATCGTATTGCGCCAGCGATGCGGACGCGCCCTGCCCCTCCGCCATCCGCCTGAACAACGAAACCGCTACCGACTTCGCTCCGGCATCGCGTGACAGCAGCGCCTGCTGCGCCTCGGCGAAGGTGGCATCCTGCGGATCCGGCGGCACCACCGCAGGGCGCGCATGCACGCGCGCCGCCGCCGCCGCGATGCCGTCCCGGGCGGCAGCAGCGAACATCCTGCGGGCGAAAACGGGGTTGCGCGGGATGCCGTCACCCGAGCTGGCCATCAACGCCAGGTTGTATTCGGCGCGCCCGTCATGCAGGCGGGCAGCACGTGCATACCACCGTGCTGCCTTGGCGTGGTCGGGCGCCACGCCCCTGCCGGCATCGTACAGCACCGCGACGTTGAACATCGCAACCGGGTCACCCAGGTCGGCGGCCCGGCGATACCATACGAGCGCCCGGCCCTGGTCCTGCGGCACGCCCTCGCCGGCGTCGTACATGACCCCGATGAAACGCGCTGCCCTGGCATCGCCGGCATCCGCAGCCTCACGCCAGGTCCGATAGGCCTCCGCGAAGGCGCCCGACCGGAACTCCGCGATGCCTGCCTGGTCATCGGCAGATGCTAGGCGGGGAGCAGCCATGACGACCAAAGACAGTCCGATAAAAGCGACAATGTTCCGCATGACGGCCCGCGCCCAGATTATAACACAAGGATGTGTATGGTGGACCGGGATGGAAACGTCTGCAGGATTCTCGCGATATCGGTCTCGCGGCTTGTGAACTCTTGGAGAGGGGGAACTGTTTCATGATCGATCGGACGAGGCTTGGTTACCTTGGGGCAGTGCTGGCCTCGACAGCGTTGCTTGCAGGCTGCGCTCACCCCTCACCCGGAAACAACGAGGCCGCCGCAGCGGTACAGGCGCCACCGAACGTTCCGCTGGCAACCAAGCCGAGCGCCGGCCAAGAGGTGAAGGCGGTCGCCAATGACCAGATCGACATCACCTTCCCGCATGGTGGTTCGGCCCTGACCCAGGAAGCCGACAAGAAGCTGGATCTGGCGGCCCGGCTGTTTCGCGACGCCAACCCGGTCCTGATGTTCACCACCGGCTATTCGGACAATACCGGCGACGAGTATGCCAACCTGCTGCTCTCGGCGCGGCGTGCCGAAGTGGTCAAGAAGGCGCTGGTGGCGCGTGGCATCCCTGCAAACCGGTTGCTGCTGCAGGCGCTTGGAGCGTCCGATCCGGCAGACGCAGCCGATCCGGCAGCCGCCGCGAACCGTCGCGTCGTGGTGACCTGGCGGCTGATCTAGCGCGGATGGCGGCATGAGGTCGCGCGCGACGACCCTGCTCGCCACCACAATGGTTCCTGGCGGGCAAGGCGTCGTGGTGCAGACGGCAACCGGCGGCCTCCGACCGAGGCCCGCCGGCGCATCCTGCGACACTGACGCTCAGCGACCTGCAGCACCTGCCGACGGCGGCCCCAACCGTCTCCAACGCCACGGACCAGGGCACCGGCACCGCCAGCTTCACCGGCCCGCTGCTCTGGCGTTCGCCTGACCGTGACGGCGTCGCCGATGCGGTCGCTCGCAAGACCCACCTGCAGCACGTCATCATGGCAGAGGGCCGCGACGGCTACAGGGGTGGCGCCGTCGGTAGCCGAGCTGGATCCGGGCTTTGCCGAGAAGCAGGTCCTCATCGCATATCGGCAGGCTGGCAGGTCGCTCGGCGGCCTCGAATTGGTCGTCCCCGGCGACCGCAAGCCCGGGCGCGAAGTCCACAACCTGGTCGCGATCGAGGTCCGTTAGGACGCGGGCGGGCCGCCGGCAACCAGCCGGACGGTGTCGCCCACCAGCCCGCGGGCGAACTCGGTGGCCGAGAACGGACGCAGGTCCTCCGCCGTCTCGCCGACCCCGACCGCGTGCAACGGCAGCCCGAACGTCTCGGCCAGCGCCACGACGATGCCGCCGCGGGCACTGCCATCCAGCTTGGTGACGATCAGCCCGGTCACCGCGACCAGTTCCTTGAACACCCGCACCTGCTCGATGGCGTTCTGACCGGTGGTGGCGTCCAGCACCAGCAGCACCGAATGCGGCGCGGTGGCGTCGAACTTGCGCAGCACGCGGATGATCTTCGCCAGCTCCTCCATCAGCGCGCCCTTGTTGTGCAGCCGCCCGGCGGTATCGATCAGCAGCAGGTCGGCGCCCTCCGCGGTGGCTCGCTTCAGGGCCTCGAACGCCAGGCCGGCGGCATCGGAGTTGGGCGGCCCCGAGATGACCGGCGCGCCCACCCGCTCGCCCCAGATCTGCAGCTGCTCGACGGCGGCGGCGCGGAAGGTATCGCCGGCGACCAGGATCGGCTTCAGACCCTGACGGCCGAACTGCAGCGCCATCTTGCCGATCGTCGTGGTCTTGCCGGTGCCGTTGACGCCGACCACCAGCACGACATGGGGCTTCAGCGCCGGGTCCGGTACGAACGGGATCGCCACCGGCTCCAGCACGCGGGCGATCTCGGCCGATAGCGCGATCCGCACCTCCTCGTCGGTCACCTCACGGCCGAAGCGGCTGCGGCGGAACTCGTCGATCACCCGGCCGGCGACGGCTGGCCCCAGGTCGGCCGCGATCAGCAGCTCCTCGAGCTCGTCGAGGGCGGCTTCGTCGAGCCGGCGGTGCGCGAACACCGCGGTGAGGTTGCCGCCGAGCTTCTGCGTGCTGCGCGACAGGCCTTCCTTGAGCCGGTTGAAGAACCCCATGGCCATCGCGTCAGATCCTTACTGCCTGGAGGCCGGTGCCCGCCTGCGCCAGCACCCGCGCTGCCACCACCTGGCCAGGTTCGCCGGCCGGCTGCTCGAAACGCACCGGTGCGAACTGCTCGGAATGGCCGCCGGTGGGAGTCTCCAGCAGCACCCGCGCCTCGGTGCCGACGAAGCCCTGGTGGAACGCCCGGGCGCTCAGCGTGCCGGCCTCGCGCAGCCGTGCCGCACGTTCCCGCCGGACTGCCACCGGAACCGCCGGCATCCGGGCCGCGGGGGTGCCGGGGCGCTCGCTGTACGGGAACACGTGCAGATACGGCAACTCGTGGGTGCGCACGAAGCCGAGGGTCTCCTCGAACAGCGCGTCGTCCTCGGTCGGGAAGCCCGCGATCAGGTCGGCGCCGAAGCCGATGCCCGGCCGCAGCCGGCGTGCGCGCTCCACCACGCGGGCGGCGTCGTCGGTCAGATGCCGGCGCTTCATGCGCTTCAGCACCAGGTCGGAACCGGCCTGCAGCGACAGGTGCAGATGCGGCATCAGGCGTTCCTCGTGCTCGATCAGCTGCCAGAGGTCGGCGTCGATCTCCACCGGATCGAGCGAGGACAGCCGCAACCGCTCGAGGCCCGGAACCAGTGCCAGCAGCCGCCGGGCAAGCTGGCCGAGTGCGGGACGGCCGGGCAGGTCGCCGCCATAGGAGGTGATGTCGACGCCGGTCAGCACCACCTCGCGGTAGCCGGCATCGACCAGCGCGCGGACCTGGTCGACCACCACGCCGATCGGCACCGAGCGCGACGGCCCGCGACCGAACGGGATGATGCAGAAGGTGCAGCGATGGTCGCAGCCCTGCTGCACCTGCACGAAGGCGCGGGATCGGCCGACGAACTCGGTCACCAGATGCGCCGCCGTCTCGCGCGCCGCCATGATGTCCGACACCGCGTCGCCGGAGCCGAGTGCGGTCTCCGTCCAGCTCGCCGCCTGCAGCTTCTCCTCGTTGCCGAGGACGCGCACGACGCCGGGCAGCGTGGTCCATGCGGCCGGATCGAGCTGTGCCGCGCACCCGGTGACGACGATGCGGGCGTCCGGACGGTCGCGATGCGCGCGACGCACCGCCTGCCGCGCCTGGCGCTCGGCCTCGGATGTGACGGCACAGGTGTTGACGATGATGACGTCGGCGAGGCCGCTCGCATGGGCGCGCATGACTTCGCTCTCCCAGGTGTTGAGCCGGCAGCCGAAGGTCAGGATGTCGGGCGCAGCGCCGGTCATGGCAGCTCGACCTGGCCGGTGAACGACACGATTGCGGGGCCGGTCATCCGGACGTGGCCGAAATCGTCCCACGCGATGACGAGCTCGCCGCCGGGCATCTCGACCGTGACGCGCCGGTCGGTCAGGTTGCGCCGCACCGCGTTCACCACGGCCGCACAGGCGCCGGACCCGCAGGCCGGCGTCAGGCCGGCCCCGCGCTCCCAGACGACGAGCCGCATCCGGTCGCGTGACAGGATCTGCGCGAAGCCGATATTGGCGCGCTCGGGGAATAGCGGGTCGGTCTCCAGGTCGGGGCCGGCGCGGGCGGGATCGAGATCGACGTCGAAGAACGTGGCGTGCGGGTTGCCCATCGAGCAGGCGGCCGGGTCACCGCCGATCGGCAGATGCAGCGTGTCGACCTGGTGCGCCAGCGGGACCTGGCGCCATTCGAGCCCGGGCTGGCCCATGTCGACGGTGACCTCGCCGTCGGCCAGCACCTCGGCGGTGAGCAGGCCGGCGTCGGTGCGGATGCGCAGATCGGCGCGGGGGTTGTCGTGCGCCAGCAGCGAGGCGACGCACCGGGTGGCGTTGCCGCAGGCGCCGGACTCGCTGCCGTCGGCGTTGAAGAAGCGCACCCGCACGGTATCGTCGGAGCCGGGATCGGGGGCCTGCAGCAGCACGAGTTGGTCGCAGCCGATACCGGTGCGGCGATCGGCGAGGCGCGCGATGGCGGCCGGTTCCAGCCCGAGCGGCCGGACGCGCTCGTCCAGCACGACGAAATCGTTGCCTGCCCCGTGCATCTTGTGGAAGTCGATCAGCATGGCGGCTCCTATAAAGGATGCGGCATCGCGATGCGAAGAGTTGGGGAGCGGCCGGACGATGGACCAGCATGGAATGACAGCCGTGGCGGGCGCAGCACACACCCGGCGCGCGCTGCCCGAGGCGCTCTGGACGGCATTGTCGGCGCGGTTCGGTGACCGGCTCGCGCGCAACGCCTCCGAACTCGAGCGGCACGGCCACGAGGAAAGCTGGCACCCCGGCGTACCGCCCGACGCTGTGGTGTTCGCCGAAAGCACAGCCGACGTCGCCGACCTGGTGCGGCTGTGCGCGCAAGCCCGCGTGCCGGTGGTGCCGTTCGGCGCCGGGACCTCGCTGGAGGGTCATGTCGCGGCGCTCGAGGGCGGCGTCAGCCTGGACCTGTCGCGGATGACTCGGGTCCTGGGCGTGCGGCCCGAGGACGGCGACTGCAGCATCGAGGCCGGCGTCACCCGCGCGCAGCTCAACACCCACCTGCGCGATCTCGGGCTGTTCTTTCCGGTCGATCCGGGTGCGCCGGCGACCATCGGCGGCATGGCGGCGACCCGGGCGTCGGGCACCAACGCGGTGCGCTACGGCACCATCCGCGACGTCGTGCTGTCGCTGGTCGCGGTGATGGCGGACGGCAGCGTGGTGCGCACCGGTGGCCGCGCGCGCAAATCGGCGGCCGGCTACGACCTGACCCGGCTGCTGATCGGCTCGGAGGGCACGCTCGGCATCATCACCGAGCTGTCGGTGCGGCTCTCGCCGATCCCGGAGACCATCGCCAGCGCCGTGGTGACGTTCCCCAGCGTGCAGTCGGCGGTGGAGTGCGTGATCGGGCTGATCCAGCTGTCGGTGCGGATGGCGCGGATCGAGTTCCTCGACGCCGCCGCGATCGACGCGGTGAACCGCTATTCCGGGCTCGACAACGAGACGGCGCCGACGCTGTTCCTCGAGTTCCACGGCAGCGAGGGCCAGGTCGCAGAGCAGGTCGCGACGGTGCAGGAGGCGGCGTTGGAGCATGGCGCCGGCCCATTGCACTGGGCGACGCTGGCCGAGGATCGGGCAAAGCTGTGGAAGGCGCGGCACGAGGCGTTGTGGGCGGTGAACGCCACCCGGCCCGGCTGCCGCAGCTGGACCACCGATGTATGCGTGCCGATCTCGCGGCTGGCCGAGTGCATCGTCGAGACCACCGCGGACATGCAGGCGCTGCCGTTCCGGGGCGCCATCGTCGGCCATGTCGGCGACGGCAATTTCCATTGCCTGCTGCCGCTCGATCCGGGCTCGGCGACGGAGCTCGAAGCGGCCCAACGCTTCAACGACCGGCTGGTCCGTCGGGCGATCGGCATGGACGGCACCTGCACCGGCGAGCACGGCATCGGCCACGGCAAGCTCGATTTCATGATGCTCGAGCATGGCGCCGGGGTGTCGGTGATGCGCGCGATCAAGCGGGCGCTCGATCCGGACGGCATCCTGAACCCGGGCAAGGTGCTGCCGGCGGAATAGGCTGGCCGCGGGGCCTTGCCGTTCGGGCATCGAGCCGGGAAACTACCGCAATCACTTCCGGACCGGACATCATGAAGCGCTCGCACTCGCTGCCCCGGATCATGCTGGCCGCCGGCCTGATGGGTGCACTGCTCTCGTCGCCCTGCCTTGCGGCGGAGGCGACGGCGCCTGGCGGTGCAGACCAGGCGATGATGGCCGGGATGAGCCGGATGCAGCAGCAGATGGCGGCGGCCCCGATGACCGGCGATGCCGACCACGATTTCGTCGCGATGATGACGCCGCACCATGCCGGCGCGATCGACATGGCGAAGGTGGAATTGCGCTACGGCCACGATCCGGAACTGCGCCGCATGGCGCGCGACATCATTGCCGCCCAACAGCGCGAGATCGTCCAGATGAACGCCTGGATGGCGGCACACCCGAACCGATGAGACACCGCCACATGCTGCCGACCGCCCGCGCCTTCGCCTTTCTCCTGGGAGCCTCAACACTCATGTCGAGCGAAACGACCCGCGCGGACCCGGCGCCGTACCCGATCGAGGGCCGCACGATGGCCGCCATCGAGGCCGACCTCGCCGCCGGGCGGGTAACGTCGGAGCAGCTGGTGCAGCTGTACAGCGCGCGCATCGCCGCAATCGATGCAGCAGGGCCGACGCTGCGGGCGGTACTCGAGATCAATCCGCGCGCGCTCGACGAGGCCCGCGCCAGCGACGCCAGGCACGGTCACGAGCCGGCCCGGCTGCTCGAGGGCATTCCGGTGCTGATCAAGGACAACATCGAGACCGCCGACCCGATGCCGACCACCGCTGGTTCGCTGGCGCTGGCGCAGAACGTGTCCGGTCGCGATGCACCGCTGGTGGCACGGCTGCGCGCGGCGGGCGCGGTCATTCTCGGCAAGACCAACCTGTCCGAGTGGGCGAACATGCGCGGCAGCCGCTCGGTCAGCGGCTGGAGCGGCGTCGGCGGTCTGACCCGCAACCCGTATTCGCTGGATCGCTCGGCCTGCGGCTCATCCTCGGGGAGCGGCGTTGCGGTGGCGGCCTCGCTGGCGCCGATCGCCATCGGCACCGAGACCGACGGCTCGGTCACCTGTCCGGCCTCGCTCAACGGCCTGGTCGGGCTGAAGCCGACGGTCGGGCTGGTGTCGCGCACCCACATCATCCCGATCTCGGTGAGCCAGGACACCGCCGGGCCGATGACCCGCAGCGTGACCGATGCCGCCCGCCTGCTCACCGTGATTGCCGGCAGCGACCCGGCCGATCCCGCGACCGCCGATGCCGACACGCACCGCATCGACTACACGACGGCGCTGGACGCGCACGCGCTGGCCGGCAAGCGGATCGGGGTGATGCGGTTCGCCGCCGGCTATCATCCCGAGCTGGACGCGGTGTTCGATCAGGCGCTCGGCGTGCTGCGCGCACAGGGCGCCACGCTGGTCGAGATCACCGATTTCCCGGGCATGGACACCATCGGCAACGACGAGCAGGCGGTGATGCTGACCGAGCTCAAGGCCGGGCTGAACGCCTACCTCGCCAGCACGCCGGCGGTGGTGAAGTACCGCACGCTGGCCGACCTGATCGCCTTCAACAACGCGCACCATGATCGCGAGCTCGGGCTGTTCGGGCAGGAGCAGTTCATCAAGGCCGAGGCGACCAAGGGCCTCGACGACCCGGCCTACATCACCGCGCGCGACACCGCACGGCGCATGGCCGGCCCCGAGGGCATCGACCGGCTGCTGGCCGCCGACCATCTCGACGCGCTGGTGGCGCCGACCGGTTCGCCGGCCTGGAAGATCGACACGATCGATGGCGATCACGACATGGGCAGCGCCAGCACCCTGCCGGCGGTGGCCGGGATGCCGCATCTGACGGTGCCGATGGGGCTGGTGTCCGGGCTGCCGGTCGGGCTGTCCTTCATCGGGCCGGCCTGGTCCGAGGGCAGGCTGCTGGGGTTCGGCTATGCGTTCGAGCAGGCGCATCCGGTGATGCCGACGCCGCACTATCCGCCGTCGATCGATGCCGTGCCGTCGGTGGAGGCGCTGCTGGTGCCGGTCGTCGGCGGGGCCTCTTCGAAGATGTGAACGAAACGAACAACTTGTGAACTGACCGGACCGCCACTTCGGGCTAGGCGAAATAGGCAGGGGACCCCGCGCGGCAGGCGAGCCGCGGGGCAGCACCCCGGGTGGCGAGGACGATGCAGCAGATATTGAGCTACCGCGATTGCCGGTATGTGGTGTGGCCGGAGACCGATCGCGCAAGAGCCTGGGTGATCTACCCGGAGGACGGTCCGGAGAGCGGCGCAGAACGCGGCACGGCGCGGAGCGAGGGGCTGCGTGGCTCCTTCAAAGTGGCGGTGCATACGGCCCAGGCGGCGATCGATCGCTGGCTGGCCGGGGCGCAGGGCTAGTTCCGAGCGGACCGGCAGGGCGGTTTCAAGCCAGCGCGGCAGGGCGATGCACGCGGGCGCGACGGGGCCATGCAGTCCCGGCATCGCGGTTTTGCTGGCTTTTGCGGTCGGGCCTCTCTATGTCCGCTCCCTCAACCCGATCGCATCCGCCCTCTCCCGAACCGCTGTTCTGCGGGGCGGTCGGCCGCGCGTCCCTGATGGATTGCCCCACGCATGCCTTTTCCCGCGACCCACCCGTCCCTCGCCAGTGCGCTGATCGCACGCGGCTACGAGGAGCCGACCCCGGTTCAGCAGGCCGTTCTGCAGCCGGAGACGGAGGGTCGCGACCTGCTGGTGTCGGCACAGACCGGCTCCGGCAAGACGGTCGCGTACGGGATCGCCGCCGCCCCGACCCTGCTCGGTGACGCCGAGCGCTTCGGCCGCGCGACCAAGCCGCTGGCCCTGGTGATCGCGCCGACCCGTGAGCTCGCGGTGCAGGTCCACAAGGAGCTCGCCTGGCTGTATGCGGATGCCGGCGCCCGCATCGTCGCCTGTATCGGCGGCATGGATGTGCGTCGCGAGGCGCGGGTGCTCGAGGGCGGTTGCCATATCGTTGTCGGCACCCCCGGGCGGCTATGCGACCACCTGTCGCGTGGGCGGCTCGACACCTCCGAGATGAAGGTCGTGGTGCTCGACGAGGCCGACGAGATGCTGGATCTCGGCTTCAAGGACGAGCTCGAGCAGATCCTGAACACGACTCCCACCGATCGCCGCACGCTGCTGTTCAGCGCCACCATCGCCCGCGAGATCGCCACGCTTGCGCGCAAGTACCAGCGCGACGCGCTGCGCATCGACACCGTGTCCGGCACCCGCCAGCACGCCGACATAGATTACCGCGCCGTGCTGGCAGCACCGCACGAGGCCGAGCATGCGGTGGTGAACGTGCTGCGCTGGTTCGAGAGCCCGACCGCTATGGTGTTCTGCTCGACCCGCGAGATGGTGCGCCACATGCACGGCAGCCTGCTCGAGCGCGGCTTCTCCTCCGTGGCGCTGTCCGGCGAGCTGAGCCAGGCCGAGCGCACCCGCGCGCTGGACGCGCTGCGTAGCGGTGGTGCGCGGGTATGCGTCGCGACCGACGTGGCGGCGCGCGGCATCGACCTGCCCGACCTGGGGCTGGTGATCCACGCCGCCCTGCCGACCGACAGCGCCACCCTGCTGCATCGCAGTGGTCGCACCGGACGCGCCGGGCGCAAGGGCACCTGCGTGCTGGTGGTGCCGGTGATGCGCCGTCGCAAGGCCGAGCAGCTGCTGGCCGGCGCCCGCGTGCAGGCACATTGGAGCGGGGCTCCGACCGCCGACGAGATCCGCACCCGCGATGGCGAGCGGCTGCTGGCCGACCCGATCCTGACCGAGGAATTCACCCCCGAGGACCAGGCGCTCGGCCAGGCTCTGCTGGCGGGTCGCACGCCGGAGGAGATCGCCGCTGCTCTGGTGCGGCTGTATCGCGCCAAGCTGCCGGACCCCGAGGAGATCCGCGCGATGTCGCCGGGTCCGGAGCGTCGCGTGCCGGCGGGCGACTATGCCGACCGGCCGGCGCGGGCGCCCCGAGCGGAGCGATCCGAGTATCAACGAGCGGAGCGGTCCGAGTATCAGCGTGCGGAGCGGTCCGAGCATTCGGGCGAGCCGCGGGCGCCCCGTGAGCCGCGCTCCGACGAGCCCAGCGTCTGGTACGGCATGCCGATCGGCCGCAACGACAAGGCCGATCCGAAATGGCTGGTGCCGTTGATCTGCCGTCTCGGCGGCGTGACCAAGCGCGACATCGGCGCCATCCGCATCTTCGACGGCGAGACTCGGTTCGAGATCAGCCAGTCCATGGCCGAGCGGTTCGCTGCCTGCATCGCCGCCACCGACGACGACGAGGTCACCATCTCGGCCAGCACGGCCCCGACCGCCGGCCCCTCGCCGCGTCCGCAAAGCCATGGCGCCGGCTATGCTCCGGCCAAGGGTGCGCCGGCACGTCGTGGTTCGGCTGGCGCCGCGAGCGATCGTCGACGTGCTCCCCCGAAGCTGAACTCGTCCCGCAAGCGGGCGTCGTAGCCGCATCCGGCGCCACGGCTACGTATCGTACCGGGAGATACGGAACGATACGTTGAGACTGGCGCTAGATGTCGTGCCGACCGTCGAGAGGCTTCCTTGTGTGCGTGCTGCTGGTTGAAGACGAACCCCTGATCCGCGAAATCATGTCGGAGTCCCTGCAGGACGCCGGCTATGAGGTTCTCGAGGTCGAGAACGGCGACATCGCGATGGCGTTGATGCAGCAGCCCCCGCGGCAATTCAGCCTGCTGGTGACCGACTTCCACATGCCGGGCACCGCCGACGGATCCCAGGTGGCGGCGCGTGTGCGGCAGCTGATCCCGGAGATCCCGGTCATCATCGCCTCGGGCCGGCCCGAGGCCTTGAAGGCGAGCGGGCAGAACGAGCTCGGCTACAGGCTGCTGAAGAAGCCCTATCTGCCGAGCGACCTCGTGCGGCTGGCGCGATCGCTGGTACACCCACCCGTCGGCTAGACATATCCGCGCGCTGCACCTTCCGATAAAGTGAGCGTGACCTGCTTCAGTGCGAGGCCGAACGCACTGGCGCCGGCAGGCGTTAAAATGAGACACAGGTCATTCCTGGCGTCGCCAGCCCTGCCATGGCGGGAAACTCCCGGAAAGGCCGCACGCTCTGCTTCCGATGGTCAAGCTGGCTGAACCCCTGCTCGAGCGCCCCGGTCAGTGAACCCTGATCACTCTCACGATTCACCCCTGGACGAAGCCACGGGTGGTGCGGGCATCGATCGGGAGCCGCCTTCGACCAACGACGAAAACCCTGCACCTTCCGGCCAGACAGCGCGGTTCCCGATCGTCGGTGTCGGCGCCTCGGCGGGTGGGATCGAGGCGCTCGAGGGTCTGTTTCGGGGATTGCCCGACAGGCCCGGGCTGGCGCTGGTGATCGTCACGCACCTCAACCCACAACGGGCCAGCGTGCTGCACGAGATCATCGCGCGCTACACCACGCTCGACGTGATGGTGGCCAGGGACGGGGCGCGGATCGACCCGGACACCGTGCATGTCCTGCCATCCGATGCTGTCCTCGGCATCCGGGAGGGCTGCCTGCAGGTCAGCCGGCCGATCGCCGGAACCCGCGAGCGCAAGCCGATCGACGTGTTCTTCAGCGCGCTGGCACTCGACCAGGCCGAATGGGCGGTCGGCATCGTGCTGTCCGGCGGCGACGGCGACGGTGCGCTGGGCGTCAAGGCGATCAAGGAACATGGCGGCCTGACCCTGGCGCAGGCAGCCGACAGTTACGGCCCGCAGCATCCCGACATGCCGCGCAGCGCCATCTCGACCGGCATGGTCGACCTGGCGGTTCCGGTGGAGGCTATGGGGGCCAAGCTTTCGGCGTTCGCGCGCAGCCTGCGCCCGGTCGGTGGGATCGCGTCGCTCCTGGACGATGTCGCGGACGACGCCCCGGGTGATGCCACGGCCGACGATGCCCCCTTGCTGGCGGCGCGGCACGACATCTGCGCGATCCTGCGCAGCGAGGTCGGCCACGATTTCGGCGGCTACAAGGTCAAGACGTTCCTGCGCCGGGTCCAGCGTCGCATGCAGATCGTCCAGATCCAGACGATCGCCGGATATGTGGAACGGCTGCGGCAGGACAGCCCCGAGGTCGAGGCGCTGTTCCGCGATCTCCTGATCAACGTGACCAACTTCTTCCGCGACGCCGAGGCGTTCGAGGTGCTGGCCGAGCAGGTCATCCCGAAGCTGTTCGAGGGCCGCAGCCCTGCCGATACCGTGCGCCTGTGGGTGCCCGGATGCGCCACCGGCGAGGAGGTGTTCTCGCTGGCGATCCTGGTGGTCGAGCACATCGAGACGCGCGCCGGCGGCAGCACCATGTCCGGCGCACTGGATGGGCCGTCGGGTCCGCGGGCGCCGCGGGTGCAGATCTTTGCCACCGACATCGACGAGAGCGCGCTGTCGATCGCGCGTGCGGCGCGCTATCCGGCGGCCCTGCTGGCGAACGTCTCGGCCGAGCGGCGGGAGAAGTATTTCGTGCTCGACGGCAGCAGCTACCTGCTGAACCGGGCGGTGCGGGATCTCTGCGTGTTCTCGCCGCACAGCGTCATCAGGGACCCGCCGTTTTCACACATCGACCTGATCTCCTGCCGGAACCTGCTGATCTATTTCGGCGCCGACGTGCAGAACCAGGTGATCCCGACATTCCACTACGCGCTTCGGCCGGGCGGCACGTTGTTCCTCGGCACATCGGAGAATATCGGCCAGTTCTCCGACCTGTTCGCCCCGATCGACAAGAAACAGCGGATCTTTCGCAGCCGCGGGCACAGCTCGGACTCGGTGCGGGTGCCGCTCACGTTGAACCCGCCGCGCCCGGGTCGCGCCGGGGAGACGGCGATACGGACCGGCTCCGGCGGCAGCATGGTGCTGCGCCAGGCGGTCGAGACGCAGGTGCTGGAGCGGTTCGCACCGGCGCATGTGGTGGTCAGCCGCGACGGCGACGTGGTGTTCTACTCGGCGCGCACCGGCAAGTATCTCGAGGCGGCGGCGGGCCAGCCCACGCGGCAGGTCCTCACCATGGCGCGCAAGGGGCTGCGGCTCGACCTGTATGCGGCGTTCCGCGAGGCGGTCGAGACCAACCGCACCATCCGGCGCGAGCGGCTCGCCGTGGAAGGCGACGATGGCCGGGTGCAGCGGGTCACGCTGACGGTCGATCCGTTGCGCGACCGGCCCGAGAGCGAGCCGCTGTTCGTGATCCTGTTCGAGGATGAGGGTCCGACGCAGAGCCGCGCAGAGGCGTTCGGCACCGCCGGGCCCCGCGACGATGGCGCCGCGATCCAGCTCGAGCGCGAACTGCACGACACCCGAGAGCGCCTGCAGGCGATGGTGGAGGAGTACGAAACCGCGATCGAGGAGTTGAAGTCCTCCAATGAGGAGCTCGTTTCGGTCAACGAGGAGGTGCAGTCGAGCAACGAGGAGCTCGAGGCGTCCAAGGAGGAGCTGCAGTCGCTGAACGAGGAGCTGCACACCGTCAATGCGCAGCTCACCGCCAAGATCGACGCGCTCGACCTCGCCCATAGCGACCTGCAGAACCTGTTCGACAGCGCCGACCAGCCAACCGTGTTCCTCGACCGCAAGCTGGTGATCCGGAGCTTCACGCCGTCGCTGACGCGGGTCTTCAACATCCTGCCCGGCGATCGCGGGCGGCCGATCACCGATCTCGCCAGCCGGCTGCATCTCCCGGGCTTCACCGACGATCTCGCCGTGGTCCTGGAGCACGGCCGGCCCGTCGAGCACCGGATCCAGCGCAGCTCCGAGCAGCAGTCCGGCCACGAGCTGGATGAGACGCACTATCTGATGCGGCTTTCGGCCTATCGCGACGTGCAGCACAAGGTCGAGGGCGTTGTCGTGACGTTCGTCGACATCACGACGCTGGCGCAGGCCGAATTGCGCCAGACGGTGCTGATCGCCGAGCTGCAGCACCGCACCCGCAACCTGCTGGCGATGGTGCAGGCGATCGCGCTGCAGACGCTCGGCAAGGGTGGCACGATCGAGAGCTACATGCACCGGCTCTCGGCGCTCGGCCGGGTCCAGGGCCTGATCAGCAAGGCCGCCAACAACGATGTCGGGCTGGGCGAGATCGTCCGCACGGAGCTCAACGCGCATGCGGCCGACGACGAGCGGGTGACCGTGTCGGGGCCGCCGGTCACGCTACGGCTGGAGCAGGTGCAGACCTTCGCGCTCGCCCTGCACGAGCTGGCGACGAACGCCCTGAAATACGGCGCGCTGACCGTGCCGTCCGGCCGCCTCGATATCGCCTGGTCGCTGCGTGACGACGGGCCCAAGGGGACGCAGCTGGTTCTCGACTGGCACGAGGAGGGTGTGGTGATCCCGCTCGAAGGCCGGGACAAGCGTGGCTACGGCCGGCAACTGATCGACCGCGCGTTGCGGTTCGCGCTCCGTGCCGAAACCCAATACTCGCTTCGTGATGACGGCATTTCGTGCCGAATTGTTATGCCATTGAAGAGTGACAGTGGATGATGCGGCAATGACCGGGAGCATTCGCCTACAGGATCGCAGGGTTCTCGTCGTCGAGGATGACTACCTCATCGGTGACGCCCTGTCGGAGATGCTGCAGAGCGTCGGTGCCGAGGTCGTGGGGCCGATCGGCTGGGCGGCCGAGGCACTGGCAACGGTGGAGGAGGCCGACTTCACGGTCGATATCGCGCTGCTGGACGTTGATCTGCATGGCGAGCGGTCCTACCGGATCGCGGACGCGTTGATGGCACGGGGCGTGCCGTTCGTGTTCACCACGGGCTATCATGGCGATGTCGTCGAGGCGCAATATCGCGGTTATCCGCGGTGCGAGAAGCCGTTGAGCGGCCGTATCCTGATCGAGACACTGGCCACCATGCTGGAAAAAAGCGACGTCGAGGTCGTCTGACCGGCAGTCGATGGTCGCCGCGTCAGGGGCGTGGCTTCAGGCTGATGAACGTGATGGTGGCGATGCCGGCGAACAGGACAGGCCCCGACCACTCGCCGAGTGCCAGATAAGGCAGCACGACACCGGCAAGACCGATCCAGGCGAGCAGCGCTGCCAGCACCCGGCCGTCATCCACGAACACCTTCCATATCCGCGTGGCAAGGCTGAGCAGGACCCTCACGAGGTCAGCCCCGGCCCGCGGGAGTCGCGCCGGCAAGGCGAGCCACTCCGAGCGCCGAGACGAGCAGGAACGCCAGCCCGAGCCAGAGCACCGCCAGGTCGCCTCCGGGCCAGGCGAGGCCACAGCCCTCCCCGATCCAGAACGTCCCGAGGCCGGACAGCATCGCCCCCAGAAGGCGCTTCAGGGCGTTCTCCGGAACCCGGGTGATCGGGCCGCGCAGGATCAGGCCGATCACGCACACGAGCAGGAAGGCGGCCACCGCGCCCAGCACCGCGGCACGCATGGCGGCCGGACCGGTCTCCCCGATCGCACCGACGATGAACACGACCTCGAGCCCTTCGAAGGCGGTGGCCTGGAACGCGATCGCCAGGGCTGGGGCGTCCCAGGGTCCAGGTCCGCGCGCCATGGCCGCGAATCGCGTTTCGTGACGCTGCAGGGCCGCAGTCTCGTCGCGCATCGGGATCAGGCCAGCGCTCCGGCGGGTCGATTTGCGGAGCCACCGGGTTCCGAACAGCAGCAGCAGCAGCCCGAGCACGAACTGCGCAGGGGCGATCGGCAGGTGCCGCAGCAGCGAGCCGAACGTGGCCAGCAGCAGCGCCAGGAGCAGGATCGCCGCGGCCGCACCGGTCAGCGCCGAGCGCCAGTTGCGGGCCGCACCCAGGGCCAGCACGACGGTCAACGCCTCGATGAACTCGACAGCGGAGGCGGCACCTGAAGCAAGGACGGTCGGGATCAGCTGCAAGGGCGCCATGCCCCACGGCTTAGATCATTCCGGTGCGACCACACCAGGGGCGGCGAGGATCATCCGCGTTCCCGCCACCGGCCCCCGCAACCGACTTCAATTGTTCATGAAAGTCCGACGCTGCTGTCAGGCGGGCGTCAGGCACGCCCCCTATCCACCGCTCTGCCGGATGTGACGGACCAATTTTGGTCGCCGGACCAGGAGCTGAGGCATGCCTGTGCGAAAGCGCGGCATGGCGGCGCGGTGCGGTCGAGACAAGGAGCCAACCCTTTGCGAACTCAACTCAACCGCTCGCTCGCGAGCGTGCTTGCCGTGGTGCTTGCCGCACCTGGCTTTGCCATGGCTGCGGATACCGAGACCAAGACCGTCGGGCCGCAGCTGAACGGCTCGATCCTGGCCTCCAGCAACCAGCTGCTGACGCCGGCCGGCGTCACCGTGCAGCTCGGCTCGCCGGTGCGCGCCAAGGCGATCGCGCTCAATCCGAACACCAAGACGCATACGGCCGCCGTGCTGCTGATGAGCGCCGCCGAGCCGGTGATCGTGTTCGACACCCGCACGGGTGCGGTGCTGCAGCGCTACGTTCCGGTCGCCAAATCCGGCTCGACCTTCACGCCCGACGCCACCGGATCGTTCGCCGGCATCGCCTACAGCCCCGACGGCACCAAGCTGATGTTCAGCCAGGACGACAGCAAGGTCCAGGTGGTGAACGTGAGCCCGGTCAACGGCGAGCTGACGCAGGGCACCACCGTGACCATCCCGGCGCCGAACAATCCGAACCTCTACACCGCCGGTACTGCCGATCCGGGCGGCATCGCGGTGGTGGACGACAACGAGGCGCTGGTGGCGCTCAGCGCCAGCAACGCGGTCGGTGTGTTCAACCCGACCAGCGGCGCGCTGATCGGCCAGATCCCGGTCGGCAACGCGCCGAACCACGTCATCATCGCCGGCAACTACGCCTACGTTGCGAACGAGGGCGGCCGTACGGCGACCGCGTCCGACTTCACCACCCTGTCCGACGGCACCCCGATGGTCGCCGACAAGACGACGGGTGCGGCGACCACCGGCACGGTCTCGGTGATCAACACCAGCGGCCAGGTCGCGGCGACGATCAATGTCGGTCTGCGCCCGGCGGGCATGGCGCAGTCGAACGGCTACGTCTATGTCGCGAACGCCTATAGCGACACCGTCTCGGTGATCAGCACCGCCACCAACACCGTGGTGCGGACGATCCCCGTCGGCGTGCCGCTGGCGAACGGCGCATTCGGTGCGGGTGCCGACTTCGTCGCAGTGGTCGGCAACCGGCTCTACGTGACGCTGGGCGAGTCCAACGCCGTCGCCGTGGTCGACCTTTCCAAGTCGGACGCCAACGCGGTGATCGGCTACATCCCCACGCTCTATTTCCCGACCGCGATCGGCTACGACCCGGGCACCAGCCAGCTGGTGGTCGCCAACGACAAGGGCACCGGCGCGCAGGGCTCGATCGGCACCGCGCATGGCGTTTCGGCGTTCAACACCCACCAGGACACCGGTGCGGTCAGCCTGATCAAGATCCCGACCGCGGCCGAGCTCGCAGCCGACACCGTCAAGGTTTACAACAACAACCACTGGCTCTCCGCCAATGCCGACCTCACCGGCGCCGATCCGGATGCCAAGGCCGTGGCCGTGCCGAAGCGCATCGGCGAGCCGTCGCTGATCAAGCATGTGTGGTACATCATCAAGGAGAACCGCACGTACGACCAGATGCTCGGTGACGTGGCCCAGGGTGCCGGTGATCCGTCGCTCGCAGTGTTCGGCGCCAACGTTCCGAACCAGCACGCCTTCATCCAGCGCTTTCCGCTGCTCGACAATTTCTACGCGCCGAGCCGCCAGTCCGCCGATGGGCATCCTTGGACCATCGAGGCGGGATCGTTCTACTCGAACGACATCCAGTCGCCCGACTGGATCCGCTCCTATCCGGGCGGCAACGACAACGACGCGCTGACCTTCACGCAGAAGGGCTACATCTGGACCAACGCGGTCGCAAAGGGCCTGAACGTCAAGATCTACGGCGAGTGGAGCGACGCCTCGGTCGTGGCCAACAACCCCGCCACCGACCAGCCTTACACGTGGGCCGATTTCTACAACACGTCGCTCTATAACGAGAGCGGCGGCAAGTCCGGCGCCAACGTGGTGCCGCCGAACTCGGACTCCGAGCAGTCGCAGATCCCGGCGGTCAACAAGCTGCTCGACCCGCATTATCCGTCCTTCAACCTGGGCATCCCCGACCAGTACCGGATGGACTACTACCTGCCGCTGCTGGCCGCACAGGATGCCGCCAACCAGGTCCCGAACCTCACCGTGATCTGGCTGCCGAACGACCACACCAACGGCACCACTACCGGCAATCCGCTGCCGAACAACTACGAGGCCGACAACGACCTGGCGCTCGGACGCCTGGTCAGCGCGATCAGCCACAGCAAGGTCTGGTCCAGCTCGGCGATCTTCGTCACCGAGGACGACAGCCAGGACGGCGTCGACCACATCGACGGCCATCGTGAGCCGGCCTACGTGATCAGCCCGTACGCCATCGCGCCGCAGTCGAGCGGCGTCGGCAAGGTGATCGACACGACCTACACCGTCGTGAACATGGAGCGCACGATAGAGAACATTCTCGGTGTGCAGCCGATGTCGCAGTTCGACCGGGTCGCGACCCCGATGTTCAATGCCTTCCAGAACAAGGCCGATCTCACGCCGGTCGCGGTCACCCCCGCCAACACCGCGCTGAACATTGGGCCGGGCAATGTGCCGATCCCCGGCACCGGGCCTGCCAACTACACGATGAACACGCACACGATGAGCCCGTTCGAGAAGGCCTGGAACGTCGCGTCGAACCGCATCATGCGGCCGAACATGACCAAGGCGGACATCGTGGATGAGCGTTTCCTCAACCATGTGATCTGGTACTCGGCGACCAACTGGCATCGCCCGTATCCGGGTGAGCACACGATGCTTTGGCCGAGCGCGTTTCACAATGTCGTCAAGGCGCACGACGACGACTGACCGGCACCATCCCCCGTCCGCGACCGCGGGCGGGGATCGATATCTTCACCAGATCGATCTTCCGGTTTCGGTGCGTGGCGGCTAACGTCACGTGCCGGGATCGGCCAGGCGGCAGGACCTCCCCGGATGCCCCGGTGTCTGCGGCCTGACCACGGAAACACGAGACCGGCGGAGGCCGCGGCACGACAATGCGGGTTCTGCTGGTCGAGGATCATGACGAACTGCGCGACATGCTCGGCGCGCATCTTCGTCACGCGGGATTTGCCACCGATGCTGTCGGGTGCGGCCACGATGCCCTGGCAGCGGTGGAGACCGTGCCGTACGACGCCCTCATCCTGGATCTCGGCCTGCCCGACCTGGACGGTTTCGAAGTACTCCGGCGGCTGCGCGCGGGCCCGGCGGCGGCCCTGCCGATCCTGGTGCTGACGGCGCGCCAATCGGTCGGCGATCGCGTGCAGGGGCTCGATGCCGGCGCCGACGATTACCTGGTCAAGCCGTTCGACATGCTTGAGCTCGATGCCAGATTGCGCTCGATCACCCGGCGCACGGAACGACGTCCCGAGGCCGCGCCACCGCTCGGCTTCGGAGACCTGCAATTCCACCCGGCAACGCGCGAGGCGGTGGTGGATGGCCGGGCGCTGGCGCTGACCCGGCGCGAGGCAGCGCTCCTGGAGGAGCTGGTGCGGGGCAGCGGCCGGACCATGGTACGCGACATGCTCGAAGACCGGCTCTACGGATTTGCCGAGGTATTCACCGGCAATGCGCTCGAGGCGACCGTCTCCCGCCTGCGTCGCCGGCTGGCGGCGGCCGGCTCCGTGGTGGCGATCGAGACCGTGCGTGGCATCGGCTACCGTCTGCTGGCAGCGTCGCGACCGGCAGAGTGAGCTTTACCGGCGCAGCGCCACGATGAGGCCGATGGGCAGCCTGCGCGGCCGGCTCACCATCTCGATGGGGCTGGTCCTGTGCGTTGGACTCGGCGTGGTCGCCGGGCTGCACGTGCTCGAGGATGGCAGCGGGCTCGAGCGGGAGCTGAGCCGGCTGCTCCTCGGCGATGAGCTGCCCGAACCGTGGCAGGACCTCGCGGTGCTGCTCCCGGTGGGCGGCCTGATGCTGCTGCTGGTCGGAGTGGTTTGCCGCTGGACGCTGCGCCCGCTGCTGCGCGCCTCGATGGAAGCGGCTCGGGTCGGGCCGCACGATCCCGGCCGTCGCATCGGCACCAGGGGGCTGCCGATGGAGCTTTCGCCGCTGGTGAAGGCGATGAATGCGGCGCTCGATCGGCTTGCCGGCGCCTACGAGGTCGAACGGCGTTTCACCATGAATGCGGCTCACGAGTTGCGCACGCCGCTGACAACTCTGGCGCTCCGGCTGCAGCGCGTGCGCCATGACGGTGCCCCGCTGGACTGGCCCGCACTCGAACGGGATATCGCCAGCATGAGCGCGCGGATCGACGGTCTGCTCGACCTGGCACGCAAGCAGGGAGCCGGCGCCGACCGTGTCGAGACGGATCCGGTGGTGGATTTCGACCGGGTGGTGCGGGCAGCCGCGGCACAGATGCTGCCCCTCGTGGAGGCCGCCGGTCGGGCGCTGTCGGTGGAGTTGCCCGATATACCGGTTCCGGGTTTCCGCCTGCGCGGCAATGCCGCCGACCTGCAGGACATGGTGCGCAACCTGATCGAGAATGCCCTGCATCACGGCGCCGGCCGGATCGGCCTGGCAGGGGCCATGATACGGGTTGCGAATGACGACGGCCGCTCGCACCTGAAACTCGATGTCAGTGACGAAGGCCAGGGTGTTCCGGAAGCGCTGCGACCGATGATGTTCGAGCGCTTCCGCAAGGGGCGCCAGGCTTCCGCCGGAAGCGGCCTCGGGCTTGCGATCGTGCAGGAGGTGGTGCAGCGGCATGGCGGTACCGTGGGGTTTCTGCCCGGGCCCGACTGCGTTGTTCAGGTGCTGTTGCCTGTACTGTCATAACAGCTTCACTAGAACGTTCTGAGAAGTTCCCTAGAACCGGCCGGTCAGGTTCTTGTCAGGACGAACTCTCAGATGTTTGGCTACCGATCGATTCCGTGTTGCGGCACGACTGCCCCGCTCCTCGCGCTCGCCCCGCTGTTTGCACTTGTCGCGACGACATCGGCCGAGGCGCAGACCGCCGCACCGGCGGAAACCATCCAGGTCACGGGCCAGGCGTTTCCAGGCGTTGCCGCGCAGCAGGCGCCGCAGGGTGCCTCGCTGACGGAAACCGAGCCGACCTCGACGATCTCGCAGCGCTTCATCGCGCAGGACGTCCCGGCCACCTCGAACTACGACGATATCCTGCGGATGACGCCGAGTGCGATGGACATCGATCCGAACGGTCCCGGCCTGCAGCAGGATTTCGGCCAGAGCATCCGCGGGCTGCAATACACCCAGTTCAGCGTGTTGTTCGACGGTGTCCAGGTGCCGGGCTCGCCCAGCAACCTGTCGCCACAGCCGGCAGCGTATTTCGTTGCACACGATCTGCAGACCATTACCGTCAATCGCGGCCCCGGCCCCGCCTCGACGATCGGCTCGGCGACCTTCGGCGGTGACGTCGAGCTGCACGGGCTGGATCCGTCGACGACCTCTGCCCTGGTGCCGTATGCGACGTTCGGAACCTTCGGCACCAAGCTCTATGGTCTCGAGGCCGATAGCGGCACGTTCACCCATACTCTGGGCGGCGGCCTGCTCGATGGCGGCCGCATCATCGTCGACCTCGAGCGCAACGAGAGCCGCGGCGCGCTGAGCGGCACGTCGGACGAGCGCCGCAACTTCTACCTGAAATACATCCAGCCGCTCGGCGCCGACACCACGCTCACCGCGATGGTCAACCTGGACAATGCCGTCACCGACACGCCGTACGGCACGTCGATGGCCGAGATGCAGAAATACGGCCGCAACTTCTCGTTGAACGACGACCCGCATAGCCAGGCATACGGGCCGTACAATCGCGATGCCTACACCACCGACTTCGAATATCTGAAGCTCGATCACGATTTCGGCAACGGACTGAAGGTCTCCGACCAGCCCTACACCACCGCATTCTACCATCGCGGCGTGCAGACCTCGGACCCTTCGCTCAGCTCGCCCAACCTGACCAGTTCGGCCTCCCACAAATACTATATCGACGGCGCGTTGGTGAACCTGGACAACGCCGTTCCAGGTGCCGCCTACCAGAACGATTATCGTGCATGGGGCAACATCCTGCGCCTCACCCAGGATACGCCCTGGGGCCAGCTGCGGACCGGCGCCTGGTTCGAGAGCGAGGACAACACGCTTTACAAGACCAACGTGGTCCTCACGCACGACCAGCAGCCCTACGTCACCAAGCGCGGCGCGTCGCCGTATCAGTATCAGTATTTCGACCGGCTGATCACCGCGCAGCCCTACATCGAGTATGCCTGGCGGCCGCTGCAGTCGCTCACCATCACCGGCGGCGTGAAATACAGCTCCGTCACGCGCCACCTCGACGGACCGCTGGTGCGCACCATCAAGGGCCCGGCCGACGACCACGCCACCTACAACAAGGCGCTGCCCTCGATCGACGTGAACGAGCGTCTGACAAAGAACTGGTCGGTGTTCTTCCAGGCGGCCAAGGGCTTCCTGACGCCGCCGCTCAACGTGTTCTATGCGCAGATCGTCAACACGGTGCAGCCATCGAGCACCGACAATTACCAGATCGGCACCGTGTACCAGCGCGGCTGGCTCAGCGCCGACGCCGATTTCTACGACCTGCAGTATCAGAACTATATTGCCGCGACCACGATCGGCACCAACACCGAATACACCAACCAGGGCAACGCCACGTTCAAGGGCATCGAACTGGAGGCGACGGCGCAGGTCGGTTACGGGTTCGCGCTGTACGCCAATGGCTCACTCAACGACGCCCACTATCATAACGGCGCCCAGATCGCGCAGGCGCCGCGTCGCACCGCGGTGGCGGGTGTGCTGTTCGACCATGGAAACGTCATTCGCCGCGGCGACAAGCTGGACGCTTCGTTCCTGATCAAGGATGTCGGTCAGCAATATGGGCTCGATACCGGCCAGAAGGACAAGTTCCCGATCAAGTCGTACGACACCACTGATGTGTCGGTGCATTATCTTCTGCCGCTGCAGCAGCACCGCCAGATCGATCTTGGTGTCCAGGTCACGAACCTGTTCAACAATCTGAGCATCATCGGCTATGCGGGAGCCGCCGCCGGCAACGGGGCGCCGCTTTATTGGGTCAACCCGGGTCGCGGCATCTTCTTCAGTGTCGCGGCCAGGATCTAGACCTGGCCTCGACGTGGGTGACGCTACTGGCTGATCAGGTTCCAGGCCTGCACGCTGGCGGCGTGGCAGGCATTGCCGATGCCCTGCTCGGAAATCTGGCGGGCGAGGGTGTCCATCATGTCGTCGACCGGCTGCCGGTCGAAACGGTCGCCCTCGAGCACGCGGCAACGCTCGAGGATTGCCGTCGTCATCGGGCCCGGCTTGACCTGCCGACCCTCCTCGCACATCGCCTTGGACTGCTCGGCATAGCGATGCAGCCGGGCAAAGCTGTCACACCGCGCGCGCTCCTCATCGCTGAGTGACTGGGGGCCAGAAGGCGCACCAGAAGGCGCACCAGACGACGCACCAGAAAGCGTACCAGGCGAAGCGGCAGCAGGCGGCGGTGTGCCTTGCGCCAGTACGGGCGCCGAGGGGAGCCCCAGCAGCAGACCGAACAGCAACCCGGCGATCGGCCTTGGCAGCCACGCCGGGTCTGGAGCTTCGGGCTGACGGCCTGCCATCGCGCGCGTCGCTTCGGTCATCAGAACTCCCGTTAACACATTGCGGCGGGGCAGCTGATAGTCTCGACCACCGACCCGCTCCACATTACAACCCCCGAGCTTCGCACGCCCTCCGGGAGGAGACGACGTCATCGCCCTGGTTCCGGTCACCTCCCGCATCTCCCTCGACGAGGAGGAACTGCATGAGTCCTTCATGCGGGCGTCCGGAGCAGGCGGACAGAATATCCAGAAGGTCGAGACCGCCGTCCAGTTGCGCTTCGATGCGCGGCAGTCGACGAGCCTGCCCGATGCGGTGCGCGCCCGTCTCGAGCAGTTGGCCGGGCATCGCCTGACCAATGACGGGGTGATCGTCATCATGGCACAGCGTCACCGCACGCGTGAACGCAATCGTGTGGACGCCCTGGAGCGGTTGCTTGCGTTGATCCGCGAGGCCGCCACGCCGCCGCCCCCGAAGCGGCGGCCGACGCGACCGACCCGCGGTTCCAAGGAACGTCGGCTGGATGGCAAGTCGCAGCGCTCCGACACCAAGCGCTTGCGTGGCCGCCCGGACGGCGACTGAGCTGGCACGCGGCGACGAAGCTCCACGAAACATGAACAAGGACGTCCAGTGTCAGATTACGTGAAACCTGCCGCGATCGTTGGCAGCATGATTGAGTCCGGCGTGGTCAAGGCGCGTCTGCCGACGATCGATCTGCTGGTGCGCGCGATGCTTGCCGGCGCCTATCTCGCCTTCGTTACCTCGATGGCGTTCCTGGTCGCGGCGCAGACCGGCCAGTTCGTCGTCGGCGCGCTGCTGTTCCCGGCCGGCTTTGCGCTGATCGTCGTGCTGGGGATGGAGCTGCTCACCGGCAATTTCGGCATCCTGCCGACCGCCCTGTTCGCCGGCCGGATCGGCTGGGCGGCGATGCTGCGCAACTGGGGCCTGGTGTTCCTCGGCAACCTGGCCGGCAGCCTGCTGTATGCGGTGCTGTTCTGGATCGCTGCCACCGATGCCGGAAACACCACCGGCGGCGTGATCGGCGACAAGCTGCGGGCCCTCGCGGTCACCAAGACCACGGCCTATGAGGCATTCGGCATGGCCGGCATGCTGACCGTGTTCGTCAAGGCGATCCTGTGCAACTGGATGGTCAGCCTGGGTTCGGTCATGGGCCTCGCCTCGACCTCCACCTTCGGCAAGATCCTCGGAGCCTGGCTGCCGATCTTCATCTTCGTGAGCCAGGGCTTCGAGCACAGCGTGGTCAACATGTTCGCCATCCCGGTGGGCATGATGTTCGGGGCCCATGTGACGATGACCGACTGGTGGCTGTGGAACGAGATCCCCGTCACCATCGGCAACGCGGTCGGTGCCTTCCTGCTGACCGGCGGCGCGCTCTACTTCACCTACGCACGCAACCAGCGCGCGCTGCAGGACACCACGACACCGGTCGTCGTGACCGTCTGACCCGCGGCGGCGGGGCGTTGGCGGTCGTTCGTCACGACGATGCCAGCGCCCCCGCCGGACGCAGGGTGCCCACCTCGGTGCCGTTCCAGTTCTGCAGACGAGGCCGCACCAGGGTTTGCAACAAGGCCTGCTGCTCCGGGGTGGCCGGCACGTGGCGCGCCAGCAGGGCCGCCGCCACAAGCTCGGCGGCACGGGTGGCACCGTCGGCACACTTGACCGCAATGCCCAGCCCCTGCTCCGGCAGCGACAGGACATGCGTGCCCTCGGCCCCCATCTTGCTGAACACCGCCCCGCCGAACGCCTGCATGACGCGGGTATCGAAGCGACCCGGCCCGGCGACCAATACCGGATTGGCGGCCACTGCGGCGCGCAGCCTGGACGCGGCGCGGTGCCGATCCGGATGCATGCCGATACCGGCGCCGAAGCGCGCGAAACCGAGCGCCAGCGCACGCAGCGGAATCGCGTAGGTCGGGATCGCACAGCCATCGATCGCGCGGTTGCCGTCATCCAGGCGTGCACCGGTCATGTCGGCGAGTGCCGCGGTGACCTGGCGCATCGTCTGGTGCTCCGGGCGGACGTAGCCCTGCACCGCCACGCCCGCATCCACCGCGAGGCAGACGAAGCCGGCATGCTTGCCCGAGCAGTTGTTGTGCAGCGCAGACGGTTCGGCGCCGGCCTCGACCAGCGCGCGCTGTCCCGCGCGGCTGGTCGGCCAATGCACGCCGCATTCCAGGCAGCCCGGCTGCTGGCCGGCCTTGTGCAGCATCGACGCGGCGGTTTCCACGTGCACCGGCTCGCCGACATGCGAGGCGCAAGCCAGTGCGAGCTCCGCATCGGTAAGTCCGAGGCGGTCGGCGGCGCCGGTCTCCACCAGGGGCAGTGCCAGCAGCGCCTTGACGGTCGAGCGGGTGTAGAACGGCGCGTCGATGTCGCCCGCCTGGAACAGCACCGCACCATGCGCGTCGATCACCACCGCACTCCCGGCATGGCGGGATTCCACCCTGTCGCCGCGTGTCGCTTCCACCAGCAGCGCGTCCATTGCATCTCCCGAGACCCACCCGAAGGTCACACCCCCCACCGGCCGTCCCTCTTGCAATGCCCGCGGCGGCTCTGCAAATCGGCAGGGCACCTCCGCCAGGATGGGGGGACCGGCGACGATGGGAGCAGGCACATGACCAACCCCGCCAGCAATGACGTGCACATGTTCGGCAGCGAGCGGCTGCAGGTTTCGGTGGCGCGTGCCGGCGCCGAACCGGTGTCGCTGCAGACTGCCGGCGGTCGGGAGCTGCTGTGGCAGGCCGGCCCGGAATGGCCGCGTCATGCGCCGGTGCTGTTCCCGATCATCGGGCGCCTGGCGAATGACACCCTGCTGCACGACGGGCGCCGCACCCGCATGACACAGCACGGGTTCGCCCGCGACCGGCGCTTCGAGTGGATCGAGCGTGACGCCTCCGGATGCCGCCTGGCACTGATGGACGATGCCGAGAGCCGGGCGATCTACCCGTTCGCGTTCCGCCTCGAGGTCGCATATCGCGTCGAGGGCGACCGGCTGTCGGTCGAGTACCGGATCGTCAATCCGGGTGACACGGTGCTGCCGGCCTCCCTCGGAGCGCATCCGGCTTTCCGCTGGCCGCTCTCCGAGGATACCGCCCGGGAGGCGTATCGGCTGGTGTTCGCGGATCCCGAGCCGGCGCCGATCCGCCGTGTGGTGGGTGGCCTGTTGCGCGAGGCTCCCGAACCCAGCCCGATCGACGGCCGGGAGCTGAAGCTGGCGGACGCGCTATTCGTCGACGATGCCGTCATCCTCGACCGGCCGGTGAGCCACGCCGTCACCTATGAAGCCGGTGCCGACGGGCCGGCGCTGCGCATCGCGTGGCACGGCATGACCCAGCTCGGGATCTGGTCGAAGCCCGGCGCCGGCTTCCTGTGCATCGAGCCGTGGCATGGGCTGGCCAGCCCGGTCGGCTTCGAAGGCGAGTTCCAGGACAAGCCGTTCCTGATGCACATCCCTCCCGGCGGCGAGGACCGTCTCGGCTGGAGCGTGCAGCTGCTGCGGAGCTGAACCAGGCCGCGGAGTGACGGAGGGCGCGACAACCGGCGGCGCGCTGCCACGTTTCGATTGGATAGTGCGAGGGAGACGACGATGCCGAAGGCCATGTTCATCGAGATCGAAGCGAAGTCGGAAAGCCAGGACGAGATCGCCGATTTCCTGCGCAATGCCGTGGACGCGGCGGAGCATGAGCCCGACACCCGTGACTGGTATGCGCTGAGGTTCGATGCGCAGCATTTCGCCTTGTTCGACACCTTCGACGGGCATCTGGGCCGCCTCAAGCACATCGCCGGCGAGATCGGCCGCGGCCTGGTGGTCAAGAGCTTCACCAGTTTGAGCGGCCTGCCGGACATGTCGTCGTCCGAGATCGTGGCCGCCAAGCTGCCGAACGGCACGACGCAGGCGAGGCTCGCATTGTATGTCCCGATCGAAACCAGGCTCGGCCAGGGCCGGGATTTCGGCGAGATGCTGGTGGCTGCGAAACAGATGGCGGATGCCGAGCCCGGCACGATCGCCTGGTATGCGCTGCGTTCCGGACCAAACGACTTTGCCATCATCGACTTCTTCGCCGACGAGGAAGGCCGCCAGGCGCATCTGAACGGACCCATCGCCGCAGCCCTCAAGGAGCAGGTCGGGCGCTTCCTCGACGTGATGCCGGAGATCCGTCAGGCGGAGGTTCTTGCGAGCAAACAGTCCGGCTGGGAGGCGATCGTGTCAGCCGCGAAGCAGATGCATCCCGAACAGCCCGTCCGGATCGGTCCAGAACCCGTCTGAGCGCCAGCCCGCCGTCGCGGCAAGGGCCACGAACCCGTCGCGCGTGTGCTTGTAGCTGTCCTCGGTATGGATCGTCTCGCCCGCGACGAACTGGATGGTGCGGCCGCCGACCCTGACCGTCTGCGACCGTGGGCTTTGCAGGTGCATCTCGATGCGGCCGTCGCGCTCGTTCCAGATCGCGCGATGGACGAAGCTGTCCGGATCGAAACTGCCGTCGGCGAGATGGTTCACGTGGCGCAGGATGTTGCGGTTGAAGGCCGCCGTCACCCCGGCTGCGTCGTCATAGGCCGGGACCAGCCGCGACGGGTCCTTGCGCAGATCGATGCCGACGACGAGGCACGGCTCGCCGCCGCCCGAGAGCGTCTGGCGCACCAGCTGCAGGAAGCCCACCACCGCCTGTGGACGGAAATTGCCGATGGTGGAGCCCGGGAAGAAGCCCATCGACGGCAGTGTCGCGACACCGGGCGGCAGGGCGAGCGGCTGCATGAAGTCGGCGGCGATCGGGGACAGCAGGATGTCCGGATGGCTCGTCCGCATGCGCCGCACGATCGCATCCAGCGCGGACGGGGCAATGTCGATCGGGACGTAGGCGCGGAACGGTGCGGACGCCGCGTCGATCAGGCGCACGCCCTTGCTCTCGTCTGCGGCCCCGTATTCGACCAGCGCCGTACCACCGGCACCGTTCGCGCCCGGTGCCCGGGCGGCGATCTCGTCGGCATGGAGGTCGAGCAGCGCCACCTCGGCACGGGTGACATAGTACTCGGGCAACTGGGTGATGCGGTTGAACAGCTCGCAGCCGATCTCGTCGTAGAACAGCTTCGCCGGCAGCGTCTTCTGGCGGTTGCCTAGCCCCGCCAGGATCTCGCCGAGCACGTCATCAGGCCGGGCCGCGGTTCCGGCCGGTGCGATCTCGTCAGGCATGATGATCGGTCCCGGGCCCGGTCAGAGGTCCCGCGCGAGACGTACGCCGGTCACCTGCCAGCGCTTCTCGGGGGTAAAGAAGTTCCGATAGCTCGACCGATGATGCCCAGGCGGGGTCGCCCAGGAGCTGCCGCGCAGCACCATCTGGTTGATCATGAACTTGCCGTTGTACTCGCCGATCGGACCGGCCACCGCCTTGAAGCGCGGATATGGCAGGTAGGCACTGTTGCTCCACTGCCAGACATGGCCGAAGAACTCAGGCAGGTCGTCGGACGCGGCCTCGAGCTCGGCCTCCGTCGGCAACCGTGCATCGGCCCAGCGGGCGTAGGCGTCCGCCTCGTACCAGCTCACATGACGCACCGGCGCATCCGGATCGACCGGCGCCAGGCCTGCGGGCGAAACCGTCAGCCAGCCACCCTCCCCGTCCGGGCGCCAATGCATCGGTGCGTCCCATCCATTCGAACGCACCTGGTCCCAGCCATCGGCCATCCACAAGGTCGCGGTCCGGTAGCCGCCATCGGCCATGAACTGCAGCCACTCGCCGTTCCGTACCAGACGGCTGGCAAGCGCATGCGGCTGCAGCAGCTGGTGGTGACGCGGATACTCGTTGTCGAAGCCGAAACCGCCACCGGTATGGCCGATCCCGGCAAGACCGCCGAGTCGCTCGAGGAACCGTGTCGGGCCCGGGGTGCCGGCAGGCGGCCGCCAACCCGGGAGTGTCGGCAGGCCGTCGTCGCACCAGGCGAGCGGGTTCTGCGCGAACGCATGCAGGATGTCGGTGACCAGCAGCTCCTGGTGCTGCTGCTCGTGGTTGATCCCGAGCGTGACCAGCTCGGAGAGCCGGTCAGCGGTCTGCGCGTCGGCGAGCAGGGCGTGCACCGCATGATCGACATGCCGGCGATACTGCCCGACCGCGCCTGCACCGGGACGCGTGACGAGGCCGCGCGTGGCTCGCGGGTGCCGCGCCCCGACCGCCTCGTAATAGGAGTTGAACAGGAAGCCGAAGCTCGGATCGTAGGGAACGTAGGCCGGGTCGTTCGGAAGCAGCACGAACTGCTCGAAGAACCATGTGGTATGGGCGCGATGCCACTTGACCGGGCTCGCATCGGCCATCGACTGGATGACCTGATCCTCGGGCGACAACGCCGCGCTGAGATGGTCGGTGTGCCTTCGGACCGCATCGAACGTGGCCGCCAGGGCCGTGCTCGTGCTGCTGTCTGCCGCAATCGAACCGTGTGCCATGGTCGCCCCGCTTTCGTCCGGAACGGGCCCCGTCACGCCGGGTTCCCGCAATCCGCACCGTCGTCATAACCCGTCCGCCCCGGCGTCGCACCATTCACGTTGCCGGCGTCGTGCCTTACACAATGGGCGGCCGACGTCGGAACGCAATGATCCGGCCGGTCCCGCCGGACATCGCCGTGAACCATCAACCCGCCACACCGCACGCTCCCGATGGCGCCGTTGCGCAAGGTCCCGCCGATGCCGATCGCATCCCGGCACGTGATCACCGCCGCACGCTGCTGCTGAGCCGCAGCTTTGCGCCGCTGTTCTGGTGCCAGTTGCTGGCCGCTTTCGGGGACAACCTGCTGCGCAACGCACTCGGGTTGCTGGCGCTGTGGATGCCGGCCGGCGGCGGGCATGGCTGGATGGTGGCCGCCGCTGCCGGTGCATTCGTGGCGCCGTCGATCCTGTTCTCGGGGCTTGGCGGCGACCTGGCCGATAGTCGCGACAAGGCGATGCTGGCACGACGCCTGAAGGCCGCGGAGATCCCGGTCGCGGTGCTGGCGCTGGTGGCGCTCGGGCTGGGCTCGGTGCCGCTGCTGTTCGCGTGCCTCGTCGCCGCGGGCCTGCTGTCGGCGCTGTTCGGCCCGGTGAAATACGGCATCCTGCCCGATCGGCTGGCCGCAAGCCGGTTGCCCGGGGCCAACGCGCTGATCGAGGCGGCTACGTTTGCCGCGATCCTCGCCGGCGCGGTGGCCAGCGGTGCGATGCTGGGGGGCATGGTGCCAGGAAGTGCCGGGCAGATGCAGCTTCCGGCACGGGTCGCGGTCGGAATTGTTCTCGTCGCCGTCAGCCTGGCCGCGTGGGGTTTCGCCCGGCTGATCCCGCGCGCAACCGCTTCCGCTCCGAGCCTGCGCATCCGTTTCGAGCTTATCGGCTCCACCGTGTCGCTGCTGCGCGGGCTCGGCCACGGGCCGATGCGACGTGCGGCCTTCGCCAACGCCTGGTTCTGGATGGTCGGCAGTGCGGCGCTCTCGCTGATGCCGGGCCTGGTCCATGCACGTCCCGATGGCAGCCCCGGCCTGGTGTCGCTGTGCCTGTGCGTGTTCGCAGGCGGGATTGCTGCCGGTTCCGGGATGGCGTCGTTCCTCAGCGGCGGCCGCATCGTCCTGCTGCTCGCGGTGCCCGGTGCGGCGCTGACCGGGCTGTCGCTGATCGATCTCGGCCATGCGTCGGGGCTGGCGGGCGTGGTGCCATCCAGGCTGCACCTGCTGGCCGACCTGTTCCTGGCGGCAGTCGGCGGCGGCCTGATGGCGGTACCGACCCTTGCCGCGGTGCAGGCCTATGCCGAACCCACCCGGCGGGCACGATCGGTCGCCGGCCAGAACGTGGTCGCGGCGTGTGGAATGGCCTTGACCGCTGCGTTCCTGATCGCGGCGCAGAAGGTGGGGTTCGCGGAACCGTCGCTGCTGGCGATCAGCGGGGCGGCCAGTCTCGTTGCGGGCGGGGTCATGCTGTGGCGGCTGAGTCCGAATCCCGCCGGCGAGCTGGTCTGGCTGCTGTTCCGGCTGTTCTACCGGGTCGAGGTGCGTGGCGCCGAGAACCTGCCGCAGCGCCGCGTCGACGGCGGTGGTCCGGCGGTGATCGTGACGCCGAACCATGTCAGCTGGCTGGATGCGTGCCTGCTGTTCGCGGTGATGGACCGGCCGCTGTTCGCGATCGATGGCGGGGTGAGCCGGCTCTGGTGGGTGCGGCCGTTCCTGCGCGTGGTGGATGCGGTGCCGGTCGATGCGGCGCACCCGCTCTCCATGCGCCGCATCATCGAGGCGATCCGCGGTGGCCGCCCCACGGTGATCTTTCCGGAGGGACGCATCACCGTCACCGGATCGATCATGCGGGTGCAGGATGGTGCGGCAATGGCAGCCGACAAGGCGGGCGCCCTGATCGTGCCGGCGCGGATCGAGGGTCTGCAGGCGACGATGTTCTCCCGCCTCACCCGCACGCAGGTGCGTCGCCGGCTGTTCCCCAAGGTCAGGCTGACGGTGCTGCCGGCGCAGACGCTCGCGTTGCGTGCCGATCTTGCCGGCCGGCGGCGGCGCGAGGCGGCCGGGCGGGCGCTGCAGGACGTGCTGTCGGACATGCAGTTCGCCACGACGGACACCGGCATGACGCTGTTCGAGGCGGTGGCGCTGGCCGCGCGCACCCACGGCATGGGCCGGGTGGCGGTGCAGGATCCGGTGCGCGGGAGGCTCAGCTACCGCAAGCTGCTGGCCGGTGCGGCTGTGCTCGGCACCCGGCTTGCGCCATACGCCACGCCGGAGCGGCGGATCGGGCTGATGCTGCCGAACGCCAATGCCGCCGCGGCATCGGTTCTCGGCCTCGCGTCCGCCGGAATCGTGCCGGTGCTGCTGAACCCGCGCGGCGGTCTTGCAGCATTGCGGGCGGCGATCGACGCGACCGGCTTCACCACCCTCGCCACCTCGCGGCGGCTGGTGGAAAAGGCGCGGATCGGCCCGGTGATGGACGCCCTCTCCGCGCACGTCGCCATCCTGTATCTGGAGGACCTGCCGATCGGGTTCGGAGACAGGGTGCGCGGGCTGCTGCGTGGCCGTCGCCCGCTGGTCCGGGGTGTCGATCCGGACGGTCCGGCGGTGGTGATGATGACGTCGGGCACCTCGGGCGTGCCGAAGGGGGTGGTGCTGAGCCACCGCAACATCCTGGCCAACATCGCCCAGGTCGCCTCGCGGATCGATTTCGGGCCGGCCGACACGGTGCTCAACGTGCTGCCGGTGTTCCATGCGTTCGGCCTGACCGGCGGCATGATGCTGCCGCTGGTGCATGGCGTGCCGGTGTTCCTGTACCCCTCGCCGCTCGACTACCGCACGATCCCGGTGGTCGCCTCGGCGATCGGTGCCACGGCGCTATTCGGCACCAACAGCTTCCTGTCCGGGTATGCCCGTACCGCCCACCCGACGGATTTCCGCACGGTGCGGCTGGTGGTCGCCGGCGCCGAACCGGTCACCGGCTGGACCAGGCGGATCTGGAACGAGAAGTTCGGCCTGCGCATCCTGGAAGGCTACGGCATCACCGAGGCGGCGCCGGTGCTGGCGGTGAACACGCCGCTTTCGAACCGCGACGGCACGGTCGGGCGCCTGCTGCCGGGGCTGGCGGTGAAGCTGGTGCCGGTGGAGGGCGTTCCCGATGCCGGGCGGCTGCATGTGTCCGGGCCGAACGTGATGCTCGGCTACCTGTTGCCGGATGCTCCGGGGCATTTGCAGCCGCCGCGGGAGGGCTGGCACGACACCGGCGACATCGTGTCGATCTCGGGCGCGGACGGGCACGTGACGATCCGCGGCCGGGCGGCTCGGTTTGCCAAGGTTGCCGGCGAGATGGTGTCGCTGGCGCAGATCGAGCGCGTGGCGGGTGACCTCTGGCCGGACGCGGTGTCGGTGGCGGTGGCCCTTGCCGACCCGCGCAAGGGCGAGCGAATCCTGCTGCTCACCGACCGTCCCGACGCCACGCGATCCGAGTTCCTCAAGCAGGCACGTCTGGCACATCTGCCGGACGTGGCACTGCCTGCGGAACTGCGCGTGACGCCGTCGCTCCCCCTGCTCGGGTCCGGCAAACCCGACATCCTGGCCGCAACGAAACTGGCCGCTGCCGGAGGATTGGGGGAGCGCGTCGGCTGACGGTGTGGCCGGGCTTCAGCCGACCGGGAACGGATTGCGTTCCGCGAAGTAGGCCTGGTGCCAGTACGGGTAGGTCTTCGGGCGTTCGCTGGCGGCGTCGAGTTTCGCCACCTGCTCCAGCGTCAGGGTCCAGCCGACCGCGCCGAGATTGGCCCGGAGCTGCTCCTCGTTGCGGGCGCCGACGATCACGTTGGCCACCGTCGGGCGCTGCAGCAGCCAGTTGAGGGCAACCTGCGGAACGGTCTTGCCGACCTCCTCGCCGACCTGCTCGAGCGCGTCGACCACCTTGTAGAGGTATTCGTCCTCGACCTGCGGGCCCATGTCGGCGGTCTTATGCAGACGCGAGCCGGCAGGGATGGGCTTGTCGCGACCGATCTTGCCGGTGAGGCGGCCCCAGCCGAGCGGGCTCCACACGACGGCACTCACGCCCTGGTCCCGGCCGAGCGGCATCAGCTCCCACTCATACTCGCGGCCGATCAGCGAGTAGTACGCCTGGTGCGCCACGTGGCGCGGAAGGTTGTAGCGCTCGGCGGTGGCGAGCGACTTCATCAGGTGCCAGCCTGAGAAGTTCGAGCAGCCGATGTAGCGGATCTTGCCGGCCCGGACGAGGTCGTCGAGCGCCGAGAGGGTCTCCTCCTGCGGCGTCAGGGCGTCGAAGCCGTGCAGCTGGAACAGGTCGATATGGTCGGTCTGCAGCCGGCGGAGCGCCTTTTCCACCGCATCGACCAGGTGGAAACGGGAGCTGCCGACGGCGTTGGCATCGTCGCCGGAGCGGAAGGTGGCCTTGGTCGAGATCAGCACCTGGTTGCGACGGCCCTTGATGGCCTCGCCCAGCACCTCCTCGGCGGCGCCGGCCGAGTAGATGTCGGCGCTGTCGAACATGGTGAGGCCGGCGTCGAGGCAGATATCGACCAGGCGGGACGCCTCCGTGACATCGGAGGTGCCCCACGCCTCGAAGAACTCGCCCTTGCCGCCGAATGTGCCGGTGCCGAAGCTCAGCACGGGGACCTTGAAGCCGGATCGGCCAAGCTGTCTGTGTTCCATCATCGTCATCCTCCAAACGCCCGATCATCGCCGCGACCGCATGTCATGCCGCGGACGCGAGCACGCGGTTACCAACGCTCCGAAACGTGATCGGCTCCTTTGGCTTGGTGGAGCCTCGACCGCGTCTCGATCGGACGCCTCGGTCGGAGACTGATGATGCGGGCTTTGTGTCGGGACGGACGGAACGACACTCGCTCCGAGACGGGGCCGGCCCCGTCGATCGGAGGACCCGCGGGACGTCATCATCGGCGTGACGAGCGGCGCGATTCGCGGCTCGGACCAGCGCCTGATGGATGGGCAGATGCCGATCATGGGGTAGGGCGACGTGCCCGGCCACGAGTTCATGGGCGAGGTGATCGAAGTCGGCATGCAAACCACCCGCTTCGGGAGGGAGATCGGGTGATCGTGCGGTTCAACGTCATTGGCGGCAGGCGCCGCATGTGCGGAGCGGGCAAATGGGCATCGTTCATGACGTCGAACCGCGATGGCGAGATGGCGGCGAAGATGTTCGGCCAGCCGCCGGCCGGGCTGTTCGGCTATCCGAACGTGACCAGTGGTTGTTTGGATGTCAGGCGGAATATGTGCGCGTTCCGGTGGCGGAGGTGGCGCCAATGGAGGTGCTGGACGGACTGCCCGACGAGCAGGCGCTGTTCCTGACCGACATCCTGCTCATCGGATGGCAGGCGATCGACTATTGCGACCTCATGGGCGAGGAGATCACGGCCGGGGAAGCTCCTGACGCAGTGGTCGATTGTGTGGGCATGGGGGCGGCGGCGGGGTACGCGGTCTGCTCGGCGCGATTGGCAAGGTGCGGGCGACGGTGAGCTCCACTCAGGCCCAGGAACAAATGATGCAGGCGGTGCGTCCGAGCGGGATCATGTCGGTGCCGGCCGTTTATGTAGGACCCGTTCCGGTGAATATGATGGGGGTGGTCCAGAAGGGCCCCACGATGCGGAGTGAACAGACCCACGTGAAGCGCCATCTCGAGCCGGTGGCGAAGCTGATCCAGGATGGGACGATCGATCGAACGTTCCTGATCACCCACCGTACCGGCACCCTCAAGAACGGTCCGAAAATGGAAGAGCTTCCGCTATGAGCGGGATAGCTGCGTCAAGGTAGTCTTCCGTCTTAGTTGATAGATAGGATCAGGGTGGACGAAGCCTCGTCATGTTCATCAGCGACCGCCGCCGCATTGTCGATCATGGTCAGCAAGGACTTCTCGAATGACCGGCAGAAGGCCTGACTATCACCTAGCGTGGCATGCCAGCGTTCTGCCGAGAACTCGCCGCGATGGCGCTGGTGAAGCGGGGGATCGTTTGCAAAGGTCACAGCGCACCTGACATAGGAGTCAAGGTTTTCAGTGATCCCGGCGGTGACGCCGTATGCAGTCAGCAAGGCGGCGGCCATACGGGATGCATACGACCTGCCTGGCATCGTGACAATCGGCAGCTTCATACGGATTGCGTCGCTGGCGACGGTTCCCGCATTGTACGGAAAGGTGTCGAGGAAGAGGTCGGCAAGTCCAAGCCTCGCCATGTAAGTCTCTGGTGCGCAACGGTTTGCAAAAACCAGTCGCTCAGGATCTACTCCCTCTGCATGAGCCGTTTCTCGAAGTGACTGCCGAGACCATTTGTTATCGTCGGTAAGCCACAGGATGGCCCCTGGCGCCTGTCTCAGGATTGACATCCAAGCGGCGAATATTTCTCGTGTAATCTTGAAATGACCACAGAAACAACACAGCACGAAACGGCCTTCGGGAAGACCTGCGGCATGCCGGGTCAACCCTTCAAGCACAACACGATGACTGTCGTTGGCTTGATAGATCCCGGCGATTGGCAGGGGTCTGGGAAGGTAGGACGCCGCCTGTGCCGGGGGAATGACGTAGTCATCGCATAGTGTGGCATCGAGCTCGGGAAGCGGAACCGGCCCGACAAACCCGAGATAGGTCGCCTGCAACGGCGCCGGCCGCCACCGCAGAAGCTGCAGTCTGCTTCCGGCAGTAAGACCGTTCAAGTCGATCAGGATGTCGATCTCGTCCTCACGGATCAGCCTGGCGGCGCGCTCATCATCCAGATCGACGATAATCCTCACGTGGTCAAAAGCGGCCAGCACACGCTGACGGATGTCACTTCCATCGTCTCTCGTCGAACAATAACCGAATACCTCAAAACGCGCTCGATCATGCCCCTCGAACAACTCCGCTACGAGATAGCTTATGGCGTGCCTGCAATAGTCCGATGATAGATAGCCGATCCGAATACGCTTTTTTGTTCTAGAGCCACGCGCGTTAGGTGTCGATGCAAGCTGGCCAGCAATCGGTGTGGTTTTTCGGGCAATCCAGGATGCTGTCACTTCTCGCTGTACATCGATGTCATCCGTCAGTGCCAGGACCGCAATCGGTCCCGAGAAAGCCATCATGTCGGAATCACAAAGTCCCAGAGTTGAATCGATGATCGGCCACTGGCACATTTTCTGGCGAAGGTGCAGCCAGTGCTGAATAGCATCAGGTTGTGCTGAGTCGATCCGCAATGACCGGCGCAGCATCTGTTCGCCTTCGTCGAGTCGGCCCAGTTGCTCGAGCAGTCTACCTTGTTGGTTAAGTAAAGCTACCCGGTCGGCATCTGTCTGCAGCGCGGTTCTCCAAGCCTGCAAGGCCGGCTCAATCGAGCCCAGCGCTTCCAGCGCCAGTCCGAGATTGATCGCTGCAGGAGTGAAGTCAGGCTTCATCAAGAGTGACTGCCGATAGGCGAGGATCGCCGACTGCTTGTCGCCGTGCTGACTGTAGATCACCCCCATATTATACCACGCCCCGAAACCATCGCCGGTCCGGCCGCCACCGGCGGCGATCCAGTTCTGGTAGAGTCGAACCTGTGCATCAGGCGCAAGCGGCGGGACGGCGAGATCGAGAGACTGAGCAAGAGACAAGAGACTCAAGTTACCGAAAGCAATCGGCTGGGACGAAATCTCCTCACGGATAGTCCTTCGTGCGATGTCTGGATCAGGCGTATCAGCGCCCGACAAAATCTGATTCATGGGCTTCACCAGCTGCTATACCATTTTCTCGCAGATTGATCGGTAAAGCTTAATAAAGCTTTGACGGCTTGGGATTGCCGAGCGGCAAGATTTAGACGTCCTACCGCCGGGTGAAGACCGTGGCGTCGACCAACGACACGGTCTCTGTGGTCTAGTGGAACAAAGCTGACTGTTGAGCTGGCGTCATGATGTTCACCTGTTGGACGGTGAAGGCTGCGACCTGAGATCCCGACATTGAGACTATCTGTGCTGTCGTTAATGCCGGGATCTGCATTGTCGTGAGGGCGACAAGATCGCCCGTTGAGAAGGCTACCAGGCTAGTGGTCGTGAAGGCAGCGATGCTCGCGGTGGTGAGTGCAGTGACCTGGGCTGTCGTCAAGGCGGCAACCTCCGTCGTCGTCAGGCCTATTACTTGGCCAGTCGTGATGGCTGAGATCTGCCGCGTCGTCAGGGCGATGAACTGCATTGTCGTCAAAGCGCCAAGCTGCAGTGTCGTCAGAGCAACAATGTCGTCAGTTGTAAGACCAGGCAGTGCAATCGTCGAAAGGGCTCTCAAGTCAGTCGTCGTCAGCGCATTGAGGTTGGCGGTGCCCAGCGCTGCCAACTGCGCTGAACCCAGCACTGCCGCCTGCGCCGTGGTCAGCGCCGACACCTCGCCCGTCGTCAGCGCCTGCATCTGCGCGCTGCTCAGGACCTTGACCTGCGTGGTCGTAAGGCCGGGCAGCTGGTTCGTGCTCAGCGCCGCCACCTGCGATGTCGTCAGCGCCATCACCTGCGCCGTGGTCAGCGCCGCCAGCTGACCCGTGCCCAACACCGCAAGATCCGCCGTGGTGATCGCTGCCACGTCCGCCGTCGAAACCGCACCCAGCTGCGCCGTTGTCAGAGCTTGCACCTGGCCCGTCGTCAGCACGATGACCTGGGCGGTGGTCAGGCCGCCGATCGCCGCCGTCGACAGAGCCGCCACATCTGCGGTGCTCAGCACCGGGATCGAGGCCGTTCCCGTCGTCGATATCCCCGCCGCACCGAGTGCCGCCAACTGCGCCGAACCTAGTACCGCCGCCTGCGCCGTGGTCAGCGCCGACACCTCGCCCGTCGTCAGCGCCTGCATCTGCGCACTGCTCAGCACCTTGACCTGCGTGGTCGTAAGGCCGGGCAGCTGGTTCGTGCCCAGCGCCGCCACCTGCGATGTCGTCAGCGCCATCACCTGCGCCGTGCTCAGCGCCGCCAGCTGACCCGTGCCCAGCACCGCCAGGTCCGCCGTGGTGATCGCTGCAACGTCCGCTGTCGAGACGGACCCGAGCTGAGCGGTCGTCAGCGCCCGCACCTGACCCGTCGTCAGCACGATGACCTGGGCGGTAGTCAGGCCGCCGATCGCCGCCGTCGAGAGGGCTGCCACGTCCGCCGTGCTCAGCACCGGGATCGAGGCCGTGCCCGTCGTCGATATCCCCGCCGCACCGAGTGCCGCCAGCTGCGCCGAACCTAGTACCGCCGCCTGCGCCGTGGTCAGCACCGACACCTGGCCCGTCGTCAGCGCCTGCATCTGCGCGCTGCTCAGCACTTTTACCTGCGTGGTCGTAAGGCCGGGCAGCTGCGATGTGCTCAGTGCCGCCACCTGCGAGGTCGTCAGTGCCATCACTTGCGCCGTGGTCAGCGCCGCCAGCTGACCCGTGCCCAACACCGCAAGGTCAGCCGTGGTGATCGCTGCCACGTCCGCGGTCGAAACCGCACCCAGCTGCGCCGTGGTCAGAGCTCGCACCTGGCCCGTCGTCAGCACGATGACCTGGGCCGTGGTCAGGCCGCCGATCGCCGCCGTCGAGAGCGCCGCGACATCTGCCGTGCTGAGCACCGGGATCGAGGCCGTGCCCGTTGTCGATATCCCCGCCGCGCCCAGCGCTGCCAGCTGCGCCGAGCCCAGCACCGATGCCTGCGCCGTGGTGAGCGCCGACACCTGGCCCGTCGTCAGCGCCTGCATCTGCGCGCTGCTCAGCACCTTGACCTGCGTGGTTGTAAGGCCGGGCAGCTGGTTCGTGCCCAGAGCCGCCACCTGCGATGTCGTCAGCGCCATCACCTGCGCCGTGCTCAGCGCCGCCAACTGGCCCGTGCCCAGCACCGCAAGGTCCGCCGTGGTGATCGCCGCAATGTCCGCCGTCGACACCGCACCCAGCTGCGCCGTGGTCAGCGCCTGCGCCTGGCCGGTGGTCAGCACGATGACCTGGGCGGTGGTCAGGCCGCCGATCGCCGCCGTCGACAGGGCCGCCACGTCCGCCGTGCTCAGCACCGGGATCGAGGCCGTTCCCGTCGTCGATATCCCCGCCGCACCGAGTGCCGCCAGCTGCGCCGAGCCCAGCACCGCTGCCTGCGCCGTGGTCAGCACCGACACCTGGCCCGTCGTCAGCGCCTGCATCTGCGCGCTGCTCAGGACCTTGACCTGCGTGGTCGTAAGGCCGGGCAGCTGGTTCGTGCTCAGCGCCGCCACCTGCGATGTCGTCAGCGCCATCACCTGCGCCGTGGTCAGCGCCGCCAGCTGACCCGTGCCCAACACCGCAAGATCCGCCGTGGTGATCGCTGCCACGTCCGCCGTCGAAACCGCACCCAGCTGCGCCGTTGTCAGAGCTTGCACCTGGCCCGTCGTCAGCACGATGACCTGGGCGGTGGTCAGGCCGCCGATCGCCGCCGTCGACAGAGCCGCCACATCTGCGGTGCTCAGCACCGGGATCGAGGCCGTTCCCGTCGTCGATATCCCCGCCGCACCGAGTGCCGCCAACTGCGCCGAACCTAGTACCGCCGCCTGCGCCGTGGTCAGCGCCGACACCTCGCCCGTCGTCAGCGCCTGCATCTGCGCACTGCTCAGCACCTTGACCTGCGTGGTCGTAAGGCCGGGCAGCTGGTTCGTGCCCAGCGCCGCCACCTGCGATGTCGTCAGCGCCATCACCTGCGCCGTGCTCAGCGCCGCCAGCTGACCCGTGCCCAGCACCGCCAGGTCCGCCGTGGTGATCGCTGCAACGTCCGCTGTCGAGACGGACCCGAGCTGAGCGGTCGTCAGCGCCCGCACCTGACCCGTCGTCAGCACGATGACCTGGGCGGTAGTCAGGCCGCCGATCGCCGCCGTCGAGAGGGCTGCCACGTCCGCCGTGCTCAGCACCGGGATCGAGGCCGTGCCCGTCGTCGATATCCCCGCCGCACCGAGTGCCGCCAGCTGCGCCGAACCTAGTACCGCCGCCTGCGCCGTGGTCAGCACCGACACCTGGCCCGTCGTCAGCGCCTGCATCTGCGCGCTGCTCAGCACTTTTACCTGCGTGGTCGTAAGGCCGGGCAGCTGCGATGTGCTCAGTGCCGCCACCTGCGAGGTCGTCAGTGCCATCACTTGCGCCGTGGTCAGCGCCGCCAGCTGACCCGTGCCCAACACCGCAAGGTCAGCCGTGGTGATCGCTGCCACGTCCGCGGTCGAAACCGCACCCAGCTGCGCCGTGGTCAGAGCTCGCACCTGGCCCGTCGTCAGCACGATGACCTGGGCCGTGGTCAGGCCGCCGATCGCCGCCGTCGAGAGCGCCGCGACATCTGCCGTGCTGAGCACCGGGATCGAGGCCGTGCCCGTTGTCGATATCCCCGCCGCGCCCAGCGCTGCCAGCTGCGCCGAGCCCAGCACCGATGCCTGCGCCGTGGTGAGCGCCGACACCTGGCCCGTCGTCAGCGCCTGCATCTGCGCGCTGCTCAGCACCTTGACCTGCGTGGTTGTAAGGCCGGGCAGCTGGTTCGTGCCCAGAGCCGCCACCTGCGATGTCGTCAGCGCCATCACCTGCGCCGTGCTCAGCGCCGCCAACTGGCCCGTGCCCAGCACCGCAAGGTCCGCCGTGGTGATCGCCGCAATGTCCGCCGTCGACACCGCACCCAGCTGCGCCGTGGTCAGCGCCTGCGCCTGGCCGGTGGTCAGCACGATGACCTGGGCGGTGGTCAGGCCGCCGATCGCCGCCGTCGACAGGGCCGCCACGTCCGCCGTGCTCAGCACCGGGATCGAGGCCGTTCCCGTCGTCGATATCCCCGCCGCACCGAGTGCCGCCAGCTGCGCCGAGCCCAGCACCGCTGCCTGCGCCGTGGTCAGCACCGACACCTGGCCCGTCGTCAGCGCCTGCATCTGCGCGCTGCTCAGCACTTTTACCTGCGTGGTCGTAAGGCCGGGCAGCTGCGATGTGCTCAGTGCCGCCACCTGCGAGGTCGTCAGTGCCATCACTTGCGCCGTGGTCAGCGCCGCCAGCTGACCCGTGCCCAACACCGCAAGGTCAGCCGTGGTGATCGCTGCCACGTCCGCGGTCGAAACCGCACCCAGCTGCGCCGTGGTCAGAGCTCGCACCTGGCCCGTCGTCAGCACGATGACCTGGGCCGTGGTCAGGCCGCCGATCGCCGCCGTCGAGAGCGCCGCGACATCTGCCGTGCTGAGCACCGGGATCGAGGCCGTGCCCGTTGTCGATATCCCCGCCGCGCCCAGCGCTGCCAACTGCGCCGAGCCCAGCACTGCCGCCTGCGCCGTGGTGAGCGCCGACACCTGGCCCGTCGTCAGCGCCTGCATCTGCGCGCTGCTCAGCACCTTGACCTGCGTGGTCGTAAGGCCGGGCAGCTGGTTCGTGCCCAGCGCCGCCACCTGCGATGTCGTCAGCGCCATCACCTGCGCCGTGCTCAGCGCCGCCAGCTGACCCGTGCCCAGCACCGCCAGGTCCGCCGTGGTGATCGCTGCAACGTCCGCTGTCGAGACGGACCCGAGCTGAGCGGTCGTCAGCGCCCGCACCTGACCCGTCGTCAGCACGATGACCTGGGCGGTAGTCAGGCCGCCGATCGCCGCCGTCGAGAGGGCTGCCACGTCCGCCGTGCTCAGCACCGGGATCGAGGCCGTGCCCGTCGTCGATATCCCCGCCGCACCGAGTGCCGCCAGCTGCGCCGAACCTAGTACCGCCGCCTGCGCCGTGGTCAGCGCCGACACCTGGCCCGTCGTCAGCGCCTGCATCTGCGCGCTGCTCAGCACTTTTACCTGCGTGGTCGTAAGGCCGGGCAGCTGCGATGTGCTCAGTGCCGCCACCTGCGAGGTCGTCAGTGCCATCACTTGCGCCGTGGTCAGCGCCGCCAGCTGACCCGTGCCCAACACCGCAAGGTCAGCCGTGGTGATCGCTGCCACGTCCGCGGTCGAAACCGCACCCAGCTGAGCGGTCGTCAGCGCCTGCACCTGGCCGGTGGTCAGCACGGCCGCTTCCGCCGTCGTGAGGCCTGCGAGTGTAAGTGTGGATAGGGCTGCCAGATCGGCGGTGGTAATGGCCACTATATTGGCTGTCGTGAATGCGGCGAGTTGGATCGAGCTGAAGCCGATGATCTGCGCCGTGGTGAGGCCATTGATCGTGGCAGTCGACAAACCGTTGACGGTGGCTGTCGAAAGGGCGGCAATCTGCGCAGAGGTCAAGCTTGAGGTTGTCACGAGGATTCCAATCGGGGACACAAGATATGTCGCCTTTTTGGGACAGATCACCCTACAGCTGAAATCGTTAACGCCTTCTCAACGGCGCCAAAGAAATTCTGTGACAGCTCCGTTACCTCTCGTTAACTACTTGTGCTTCATGTTCGCGTTCGCAGCACCAAACGGGATCGAGCGATGGACTATGCGAACAAGGGCCTTCTGGTCGAGGGGTGGCGGGGGATAAACCAGTCCTACGCGCTTATCAACCAGAATCAGCTTCTGGGACTTGCGCAGCTCGACGGATTGAAGCTGTTTTGCCGTGATCTGCCCTTCGCCTTCAATCACTGGCGTGCAAACGATTCCGAGGCCGGATTCAGGCCAGAGGAATGCACTGTTCTCAATGGGCTGCAGGAGCCGGACCCGGATCATGACCTGATCACCGGGATCTATCGGATCTGCTCGCCGTTCAGGACAGGCGTCGACACGGTTTTTTCGGAACATCGCACAACGACCTTCATGATAACCGAAGTCGGCCTGGCGCCTGACAGCTTCGCCCCCGGCCAGGATCGCTCCCCGTTCTTTACGCGGAACGAGAACAGCATCGTTACATCGACAGAATGGTCGAGGGATCGCATCATCGAATATGGGTTTGCAGAGGAGCGCGTGCACATCTCGCCGCTCGGGGTGGATGCCGACATCTTCAAGCCGATCTGGCCGGATGCGAGAGCCCGCGGTCGCGCAGCACTTGGTGTCGAGAGTGACGAAACGCTGTTTCTCAACATCGGGCCGCCGCTTTGGAACAAGGGCATCGACCTCCTGTTGCAGGCGTTCGCCACGCTGAGATTGCGCGGGTTGAAGGTGCGGCTGTTGATCAAGGATCAGCAGAAGGTTTATGGTGTGACGCTCGATGCGATCATGCAGACGCTTGGCAGGAGCATCCCGTCGCTGATGTTGGATGTTGTCCGCTCGGGCATCATCACGGTGCCGATGAACCTCTCGCCGCAACAGCTGGCGACTTTGTTCGGGCTGGCCGATTGCTACGTGTCGCCATATCGAGCGGAAGGCTTCAACTTGCCGGTTCTCGAAGCTATCGCTTGCGGGATTCCGACGATCGTCACGCAAGGGGGTGCCACCGATGATTTCTGCAACGATGCGACATCACTCCGGATCGCCGGGACATTCCACCGGAAAACGTCCGACGCCGGGCTCATCGGCGCATACATCGAGCCGGAGCCGGAAACCCTGATCGATGCGATGTCGGTCATGGCCGCCGGCTGGAGACCGGAACGTCAGCATTTCGACTCTGCTCGTCAGGCAGTGATGCACCGCTTCAACTGGCAGAATGCCGCTCAGGAGACCGCCCGCCTGAGTGTCCTGTAACTTCCAGCAGGATCGGCATAATGCGGCGCCTGGCGAATCGGTCGTCCGTGCGTCGCGCGCCGGCTTGCGGTTGACCTCGCTCCTGGACAAGCCACACCGTGTCGCCTCAGACGGGACGGCTTGGCCGGATCAGGGAGGCGGAATGCGGGTGCAAAACGGATGGCTTGGCAGCATGCAGGCTCGAGTGGCCAGGCAACGGACACCCATCGCGATGTCTCTCCTCGCATCGGCATTGCTGCCGGGACTGGCCGCAGCCGCTCCCGATCCGCTGCTGGTCGCGACCGGCAACGACATTCCAGCGCACGTCGAGCTGCCCCGGCCAGGCGCCGACTACGTCAAGCGCGACGTGATGATCCCGATGCGCGACGGGGTGAAGCTGCACACTGTCATCGTGATCCCGAACGGGGCGCACGCTGCGCCGATCCTGCTGACCCGGACGCCGTATGATGCCACCAAGCGCCTGACCCGGGACGTCAGTCCGTCGATGCTGGCGACCCTCCCCCAGGGCGACGACGTGTTCGTTGCCGGCGGCTACATCCGGGTGTTCCAGGATGTCCGCGGCAAGCATGGCTCCGAGGGCGACTACGTCATGACCCGGCCGCCGATGGGGCCGCTCAATCCGACGAATACGGATGATACGACCGACGCCTGGGACACCATCGACTGGCTGGTAAAGAACCTCCCTGAAAGCAACGGCCGGGTCGGCATGATCGGGTCGTCGTACGAGGGCTGGACCGTGGTGATGGCGCTGCTGCACCCGCATCCGGCGCTGAAGGTCGCGGCACCTGAGAGCCCGATGGTCGATGGCTGGATGGGCGACGACTGGTTCCATTACGGCGCCTTCCGCCAGCCCGGGTTCGACTTCTTCACCGGGCAGATGACGGTGAAGGGCTGGGGCGACCCGATCGCCCGGCCGGGCTACGACGACTACGAAACCTTCCGCGCTGCCGGCTCGGCCGGTGACTATGCGCGCGCCAACGGCCTCGACCAGTTGCCGTTCTGGCGCCGGATGTCGGCACATCCCGCGTGGGACGCGTTCTGGCAGGGTCAGGCGCTCGACCACCTGGTGGCGGCAAATCCGTCCGACGTGCCCACCCTCTGGGAGCAGGGCTTGTGGGACCAGGAGGACATGTGGGGCGCGATCCATAGCTGGCTGGCGCTCAAGGCGAAGGGCCACGAAGGCAACAACGTGCTGATCATGGGCCCCTGGCGCCACAGCCAGGTGAATTATGACGCGGCCAGCCTCGGCCGGCTCAACTGGAACGGCGACACCGCGCTGCAGTACCGCCAGCAGATCCTGCGGCCGTTCTTCGACCAGTACCTGAAGCCCGGCTCTCCGGACGCGCACGTGCCGGCCGCCTTCATCTACAATACCGGCGAGAACCACTGGGACCGGTTCGCGCAGTGGCCGCTTGCCTGCGACCAAGGCTGCGCCAGCCCGATGACGCCGCTCTACCTGCAGTCCGGCTTCTCGCTGTCGTTCGACCATCCGGCTGCGGAGGCGACGGCCGGCGGCGACAGCTACGTCTCCGATCCCGCCAAGCCGGTGCCGTATCTGCCGCGCCCGGTCAGCTTCGGCGACAGCGCGCGTTGGAAGCCATGGCTCACCACCGACCAGCGCAGCGTCGTCGACCGGCCCGACGTGCTGTCGTATGAGACCGGCGTACTCGACAAGCCGGTGCGGATCTCGGGCCAGCCGGCAGCCGATCTGTTTGCCGCCACCACCGGCACCGACTCCGACTGGGTGGTCAAGCTGATCGACGTGTATCCGGGGATCGTGCCGGCCGATCCGTCGATGGGCGGCTACGAGCTGCCGATCGCCATGGACATCTTCCGCGGGCGCTATCGCCAGAGCTTCTCCACCCCGTCACCGATCCCTGCCGGCCAGGTCGAGCGCTACCGCTTTACCCTGCCGCCGACCAATCACGTGTTCCTGCCCGGCCACCGGATCATGGTGCAGATCCAGTCCAGCTGGTTCCCGCTCTATGACCGCAACCCGCAGCGCTACGTGGACAACATCTTCTTCGCCAAGCCCACCGACTATACCGTTGCGACCCAGCGGATCATGCACCAGGGCGACCAGGCGAGCGCCGTCTGGCTGCCGATGGTGCCCCCGGACAGTACCAATCGGGCTTCCGCGCGTTGACCGACATCCGGTAGCGTTCGAAAGACAAAGATGGAAGACCTCCAACGGCTTGAGTCCGGCGTCCCCGGGCTCGACACCATCCTCGCCGGCGGCCTGGTGGCGGGCGCGTCCTATATCGTCCAGGGGCGGCCCGGGTCGGGAAAGACGATCCTGGCCAACCAGATCGCCTTCCACCACGCGGCGGCGGGACATCGCGCCCTGTTCGTGACGATGCTGGCGGAGGGTCACGACCGGCTGTTCCAGTTCCTGTCCACGCTCAGCTTCTTCGATCGCGCACGCGTGGGCACGGAGCTTCAGTTCGTGAGCGCCGTCGATGAGATGGGAGGCGACGGGCTCGAGGACGTGGTGACGCTGCTCCGCCGCGAGATCGTCCGCCAGCAGGCCTCCCTACTGATCGTGGATGGCTTGCGGAATGCCCGCTCATCGACCAGCGAGCCGATCGAGATCAAGCGCTTCATTGCCGCGGTCCAGGCGCATGCGGCATTTGCCGGCTGCACGGTGCTGCTGCTGGCCAACTCGCAGATCGACGATGGCAGCCCGGAGCTCACCATGGTCGATGGCGTCATCGAGCTCTGCCAGGACCTGATCGGCAGCCGGTCGGTGCGGCGGGTGCAGCTTCGCAAGACCCGCGGCAGTGCGGCTCTTACCGGATTGCACGAGCTGGAGATCACCGGCGACGGCATCGTCATCCATCCGAGGCTCGAGTCCGTGCTGAACTATCCGTCCGCGCCGGCGCCGATGGCGATGGAACTGGCGCGCGTGGAGAGCGGCATCCCGGCACTCGACAGGATGTTCGGTGGTGGCCTGCCGCGCGCGTCCTCGACCCTGATGCTGGGGCCGTCGGGGTGCGGCAAGACCACCATGGGCCTGGCGTTCCTGCGCAACTGCACGCTGGCCGAGCCCGGCATCCTGTTCGGCCTCTACGAAAACCCCGGGCGGCTGATGCTCAAGGCGCAATCGCTCGGCCTGCCGTTGCAGCCGCTGGTCGAGAGCGGCGCGCTGCATGTGCTGTGGCAGCCACCTGCCGAGCGGCTGATCGATGCGCTTGGCCACCGCCTGCTGGCCGCGGTCCAGGCCACCGGGGCAAAGCGCCTGTTCATCGATAGTCTCAGTGTCATCGCGCGGTCGGCCACCATCCCCGGCCGGACCTTCGATTTCTTCAGCAGCCTGATGAACGAGTTGCGGGCCCGCGACGTGACGGTGCTGGCGAGCTGGGAGATGCGTGACCTGTTCGGCACCGAGGTCCACACCCCCACGGCCGAGCTCTCCGGGCTGGTCGACAACCTGCTGCTGATGCGGTTCGTCGAGTTGCGCGCCGAACTCCGCAGGGTGGTGTCCGTTCTGAAGGTGCGCGACAGCCACTACGATCCGGCCCTGCGCGAGTTGGTGATCAGGAGTGACGGGGTGGATCTGACCACGGCGTTCGAGCAGGTGTCGAGCGCCATGGCGGGCATTGGCGAACCGTTCGCGCGGCGTTGACCGAGTTGGCCTCGAACCGCACCGATCGCATCGCGCCATGACGACCATACTCGTGGTGGATGACGAGTTCCTCGTGGCAGACGTGGTGACGTTCGCGCTGGAGGATGAGGGGTACCACGTCGTGCGGGCCGGCAATGGCCAGAAGGCTCTCGATGTGGCCGAGCGAGAGGCGCCGGACCTGGTGATCACCGACTACATGATGCCGGTGATGAACGGGCTCGAGTTTGCGAGCACGCTGCGAAGCCGGCTGGCCGACACCATGCCCCCGATCATCCTGATGAGCGGTGCACAGGCGCATCTCGCACGGGAGAATGGCGCGCTGTTCGCCGCGGTCTTCGACAAACCGTTCAAGGTGGGCGACGTCGTGGGGATGGTTCGGACGCTGATCGGGCCACCTCGCTGACGGGTCCGGCGTCCCTCAGACAGGCGCCAATGCCCACGGCGCCTGCGACAGCGCCCGATGCAGGAAGTCCATTGTCTCGGTGACCCGGGTCGGCCGGAGTGCGGCGGGCGGCATCACCAGGCTGAGCGGCGAGACCGGCAGCGACCAGTCCGGCAGCAGCTCGACCAGCGATCCCGCCTGCAATTCATGCCAGACCAGGAAGTCCGGCAGTGCGGCGAGTCCGACTCCGGCCAAGAGTGCCGGCATCAGCGCCTCGCCGTTATTGACCCTGAGCGGGCCGGCAATCTGCACGGTCACGGGTTCCACGCCAGGTCCGGTGAAGGTCCAGCGGTCGGCGGTCTGCAGGTAGGCGTAGCCGAAGCAGGCATGGTGGTGCAGATCGCGTGGATGCATCGGCGCCCCGTGCGCCTGGACGTAGCCGGGCGACGCCACCACCAGCTTGCGCACGTCGCAGATCCGTCGCGCCCTGAGCGAGGAGTTCTCGAGCCGGGCGATCCGGACCGCGAAATCGAAGCCGCCGGCCACCAGATCCACCACCTCGTCGCTCAGGTGCATGTCGACCAGGATCTCGGGGAAACGCTCGAACAGGCCCGGCAACAGCGGCGCCACCTGCTGCTGGCCGAACGACATCGGCACCGCCATCCGCACCAGGCCGCGCGGCTGGGCGGTGCGATCGAGCATCTCGGCCTCGATGGTCTCGGCGTCGGAAAGCAGGCGCAGCGCGCGGCCGGCGACCTCATGGCCGAGGGTGGTGAGCGCCAGCCGGTGCGAGGTCCGGCTCAGCAGCGAGGCACCGATCCGGTGCTCCAGCCGCGCGACCGCCTTCGACACCGTGGCGGTCGACAGCCCAAGCTCGATCGCGGCGCGCGCAAACGAGCCGCAATCGGCGACGCGAGAAAAGATCGCCCAGGCTTCCAGGTCGGGCAGGTTGCTCATGAGTGGCGTCGTCGACCCGGGTGGCGTGCGAGTTTTTCCACTTCCGCCCATGAGTGCAAGCCGTTGCCCGCCGGGGCGGGCCGGCCGCTGCGACGACCGGCGCATCTTTTCCGGGGCTCGAGCGTTTCCAGATCGAGACGTTCCCGCCGACTTCCCGACCGAAAGACCATCCCCATGCTGACCATTCTCATCATCATCCTGCTCATCCTCGCCCTCGGAGGCGGCGGCTACGGTTATCGCTCCGGCTGGTATGGCGGCTCGCGCGGCACCGGCTTCAACGGCCTGGGACTGCTTCCCCTCATCCTGATCATCGTGGTCGTGGTGCTGCTGTTCCGCGGCGGCATCTGAGAAACGAAATCCACAGCAGGAGGGGATAGACCGTGAGAATACTCGTCGCCAGTGCGCTGGCGCTTTCGATGGGTCTCGGTGGAGTTGCGTCTGCGGCGCCCTGTCGAAACGCTGCAGGCAAGTTCATCACCTGCGCCTCTGTCAAACCCAAGGCCTGCCGTGACAGCAAGGGCAAGTTCGCTGCCTGCACGGTCACGCCTAAAAGCAACTGACCTACGGCGGCCCGGGCGATCATTCCCGGGCCGCCCTTGTTTCACGACCGTTTCGTCTCGAACTATAGACTTAGACGGCCGAAGGGCTCATCCCGGGGACGTCTTGCGTCGCCGGTCGGGATGGACATGGATCTTCGCAACAAGGGCGTCATCACGTTACACCCCGTCGCTCCGGATGGGGGTCAGATACGGAGCCCGAAGACGCTGGTCCTGACCGGCGTGGCCCGGTCGGGGACCAGCATGGTCGCCAGGGTCCTGCACGGCGCCGGGGTCTATCTCGGTGAGAATCTGGATCACGTGGTGTTCGAGGACAACGAGTTCTCGGCGCTCTTCGACGAGACCGACCTGGATCTCGAGCGCTACCGGACACTCCTGAGGCAACGCGACGATCGCTTCCCGATCTGGGGCTTCAAGCGGCCACATCTGCATGTGCACGGACCGTCCACGGTGCGTCACTGTCGAAACCCCTTCGTTGTCCTGACGGTGCGGGATGCCGTGGCCATCGCGGAGCGCAACGCGATATCCGAACATCGAGACCCGTTCGAGAGCCTCACGCTGGCGAGTTTCGACCTTCAAAAGATGCTGGAGTTCAGCAAGGCCCTCGACTGCCCGGTCATGCTGGTCAGCTATGAGAAAGCGGTCAGCCAGCCTGACTGTTTCGTCGATCGTCTGCTCGAATTTTGTGGCCTGCATCTCGATCCTGCCGACGTGGCACCTCTCGTGGCGCTGGTGGAACCCGACCGCCCGGCCTACATCGAGAGTGCGCGCAGGATCTTCGACGGCTTCATCGACGGCATCCGGGATCAGAGGCTGTTCGGCTGGGCCTGGCAGCGCGGCCAGACCCTGCCGGTCACCCTTACGCTCTATCGGGACGCGAAGGCTGTGCGGCACTTCGTAGCCGACCGGCTTCGGCAGGATCTTGCTTCATCCGGTTACGGCGATGGACTGCACGGATTCTCGGTGGATCTTGCCGGACTGGGATTCACGGCCAACTCGCGGCTCTCCGTCGGCATCCAGGGTCGCAGCTTCCTGCTCGTCAACAGCGGAGCAACGATGAGCGAGTTGTGGATCGGCGATGATGGTGCGACCGCCGAGCCGATCCACCCACTGATCGGAAGGCTGTTCGGCGCAAGCTAGACGGCCCCGGGGGGTTGCATCGGCAGATGATGGTGCCCTGGCTGTGCCGTGGCTTATCCTCCTGCCATCCGCAGCAGATCCTCGAACGCCACGATGATGTGGTAGAATGTGCTGGCTGGCACGGTCGATGACATCGCGGCGCCGGCCTGGTCGAACTGATCGACCCATAATCCCTCGATCGGCGTGGCCAGGTAGCTGTCCAGGAACGCGCCGGCAACGCGGGCTGCGGCCTCGGTGTCGCCATTCGCAAGGGTGCTCTTGATCAGCTCGGTCTGCGGCCAGACCCGTCGGGTTGATCTGGTCGCACGACCTGACCGGTCGCTCTCGTCGATCGCAAACCCGTTGGCGTCGAGGCCGTGGCCAACTGCCCAGTCATGCAGGGTGCGGGCCTCGTGCCGGAGGTCGGTGCCGCCGGCCTCGGCGAGCCGGTGCAACAGCCAGGACCATTCGAAATGATGGCCAGGTTCGACGACGTCTCCGCGGGCTCCCGGCAGCCGGACGAACTTCGCGTCGAAGAACTCGCCCAGCGTGCGGTTGGTCCGGTCGAAGAAGTGCTCGGCGAACAGCCAGGCGATCCGGTTGGCGCGGTCCAGGAACTCGCTCTCGCCCGTGACCGCGTGCCAGGCCAGGAACGCCTCGAGCAGATGCATGTGCGGGTTGGAGCGGCGTGGCAGCGAGTCCGGCAGCCCCTCGCGATAGCCACCGACGTCGTGGTCCGCGAGGGCCGTGTCGATGAAGTCCAGTGTCCGACGGCCCAGCGTCAGTGCGTGCTCGAAGCCCGCCTGTCGCACCCCGGCCAGCGCGAACAGCACGAAGGCCTGGTCGTAGAGGTCGCGCAGGGTATTGGAGGGCTCTCCGGCCGGGGTGAGCAGATGGATCCATCCGGGACCGCCGGCCTTGCCCCAGCATCGGCGCTCGACAGCTTCCAGGGCGGTCGCGAGCATCGCATTCGCGGCCGGGTAACCGGCAGCCTGGGCACGCGAGACCGCATAGAGCTGGCGCGCCTGCACCCGTACCCGCCGCGGTGGCGACAGGTCAGGCCGGCCGGCGAGATCGAGCTGCTCGTGGAACAGGCCCCCACCATCCATGCCCTGCTCGAGCCAGAGTGGCCATGCCGCATCGAACCAAAGCCGGATCCGGTCCGCCACCAGCTGCAAGGGGGTCGATCCGGACCCGGTCATGCGTCGTCTCCCCCGGACCTGCCGACCCGGGGGCATCGACGGATGCCACCCCGGAACAGTCCTGCCTGCACGAGGTAAGCCCATAAAGGCCGGCTTTGAAAGCACGCTCGTGCAGGCCGGCCGGGCGCCAGGCGAGGCCGACCAGCACCAGGATGAAGCCTGACCATCGCGGCCCCTCGGATCAGCGTCCGCCACGGCACCGAGCCGACCGCGTTCGGTAAGCGGGGGGGCAGCCCACGACATGAACGGGTTGGGTCGGGCAAGACCTGCCCCGTTGACCCTAGCCCGCCTTGGACCCCTGGGGGACCAGCCGCGAGGCGAGCGGGATCGTGTGGTAGCCGCGGCTGCACCAGAGCAGGGCGTCCTGCACGGGGTCGGCAAAACCGATATCGCGAACCCGGCAGAACAGCACGCTGTGGGTCTCGATCTCGACCACCTGCGCGATGCTGCAATCGAAGCTCACCACAGCGGTCGGGAGCATCGGCGCTCCGGAGACCGTGGTGAGCCAGGGCGATGCGGCAAACCGGTTCGCCATGGCGATGGATGGGTCGGCGAAGAGGTCGGACAGACCCTGATGCGCCCCGGACAAGACGTTCACGCACAAGCCGGAATTCTCGCGAAACGCGTCGACCGGCACGGAGTCCCGGTTCATGCAGACGAGCAGGACCGGTGGCGTATCCGTGACGCTGCACACCGCCGAGGCCGTGAAACCGTGGCGCCCGCGCGGTCCGTCGGTGGTCACCAGCGAAACCGCAGCGGCCAGACGTGACATGCCCTCGCGAAAGATCGCCGAGTCGATCACCGCCTCATCCATGACGTGTGGTCCGCCTCGCCGTCTGCCTCGCGCGCGCGGCCCGGGGCGGGGTCACGCCGCGTCGACCGGTCCGGGCCCGGTGCGCAGGTACGCCTCGCGATGCCGCGTGAAGTCGACCACCTGGCGCCCGAGCAGCTCAAGCTGTGCAGCCACGCCCGCGTCGGTCGGATGGCCCTCGGCATCGAACGGCTGGCCCACGGTGTTGATCGCGACACCGAGCGGCGTCGGCCAGCCGCGTAAGGCATGGGTGATCGAGCGCAGCGCCGCCATGGTCGATCCGGTGGCCTGCCAGCCATAGGCGCAGGCGATCAGCCCGACGGCGCGACCGTCGAAATAGACGCGCTCGTCCTTGGCCAGATCCTCGACATAATCGAGCGCGTTCTTGATGAGGCCGGATACCGAGCCGTGATAGCCGGGAGACGCAATGATGATGCCGTCCGCCTGGCGCAACGCCTGCACCAGACGCTGCGCGCCCTCGCTGCGGGCGGGATTTTCAGGCGCATACAGCGGAAGCACCAGGCTCGGCCCGTCGAACATCTCCGTCCTGGCACCCATCGACGCCGCAGCCCGCATGGCCGTGGCCAGGGCCTTCTCGGACGATGAGCCGGCACGCGTGGTCCCGCCCAGGCCGACGATGAGGGGAGCGTAGCTGGACATGACGGGACCCTTCGCAGAGACGCGGGGCGCGCGGACGGCCGGATCGACCACCATCGCCGGAAACAGGCCTCAGCCGGATCTCCAGGGGATGACTATCGAGCAGCCACGTCGCGAGATCAACCGACCCCGGATGCGGCGCCACCTCGGTCAAGGCGTCGGGATGCAAAGTCGGCGGGACGGTGTCCGAGGACTTGCGGGCGGAACCTGTCCTGGCCAGTCGCAGCTATCGGCTTAAGAAGGTGATCCGCCACATCGGCCAGGGGCTTCAGGGCGATCTTTTCGGCATAGGCCAGCCCGGGCTCCTGGGCGACCAGGAAACGGTTCTTTACGCCCCTGTCGATCTTGCCGTTCTCGCGCACGGGCAGCGTTTGCACATGCCGCAGCACGGAGGGGATCTTGAAGCGCGACAGCTGGCGGGCACACTCTGCCCGGATGTGGTCGATCGAGACCTCCCGATCGTCGGCGGTCGTGAAGAATGCCCAGAGCTGGCCCGCGCCACCGCTCTCTGCGACGAAGGCCACGCAGCCATTGACCACATCGATCGACCGCAGCGCATTCTCGACCTCATCGAGCTCGATCCGGACGCCGTTGATCTTGATCTGGTTGTCCTTGCGGCCCTGGAAGCAGAGGTTTCCGGTCGACACGTCCAGCCGCACCATGTCGCCGGTCGCGTAGAAGCGGAGCGTGCGGCCACCGATCGAGCGCTCGCTGAACGGATTGCTTGCTGTTGCGCCGATATATCCGAGTGCGACCTGCTCGCCGCCGACCAGAAGTTCGCCGGTGACCTGCAGCCCCTTCGAGGTCATGATGCGGGCATGCTCCTCCACCACCAGCGTGGTGTTGGCGTGCGGCTGGCCGAGGCTGATCTCCTGCGGCCCAGGGCGGTTGGGCACCCGCCAATTGGTCACGACCATGGTGGTTTCGGTCGGACCATAGGAGTTGTAGAGCACGACGTGCGGCATCCTGGCGTAAACGTCGGACGCGAGTTGTGGCGCCCAGGCCTCGCCACCACAGATGACAACCCGCAGCACGTTGTCTTCGACGAATTCCTGGCTCTTCAGCAGCACGCACAACATGGCCGGCGTGAAGCCGACGATGCTGACCCGCTCCTCGATGATGAGTTCGGACACCGCGAGCAGGCAGAAGCGTGTCGTCTCCCGGTAGATCACCAGCATGCAGCCGCACACGATCGGCAGGACGAACTCCCAGATATGCACATCGAATAGGGTCGGGATCTTGTACAGGAACCGGTCCTCGGGACCGACGTCAAGGAACTGCCGCATCGCCGCGATCCGGTTCAACAACGCCGAATGCGTGACCCGCACGCCCTTGGGAGCGCCGGAACTTCCGGAGGTATGGGCGATGTAGCAGAGACCCGGATGCTCGATATCCCGCGTCACGGTGCCGGCGGGCATGATGCGCTCGTAGAAGCGCATGACGACACCATCGACGCCGGACTGGCACCCGACTTCGCGATAGCACGGCAACAGCAGGAGCCGGTCACTGATGATGAGGTCGAGGCCGCAGTTTTCCGTGATCGCCAGCATCTGCACGAGCGGATATTCGACCGCGATCGGAACGTACACCGCGTCGTTCTTCCAGACCGCGAGCGTTGCCGCGACGGCAGATATACAACGCGACATCATGATGCCGACAAGCCGATACGAGGGCTTCCACGGCAATGCCTCGATCGCGGCATAAAGTTCGCCGTTGGTTATCGACAGGCCGTCGCACTTTATCAGCTTGTTTTCGAAATCAGACCGTAACGCCCTGTCGACGAGCTTCCAGATGTTGTCTCCCTGGATCTCCTGATCCGGACCGCTGCTCGACCACAACGCTGGACCGGCGGAAATCTGCTGCACGAACATCACGGCTGCCAAGACTCCTCATCTCGCGCGACAAAACGGCGGTCGCACGTGTTCCGGTTGAACAGGGTTTAGCGGACAGAAACAGTTGCCGGTGGGTCGGGGCCGCAACGTAATTCGACCTTAAACAGCAAACTCTAACGCGACCGGAACTACCGGGAATAAGCACTAAATTCAACCGCCAGCAAAGCTCCTGAATGAGCGCTATCGTTACTTTGCAGTTAATAATGAGCATTCGCTTGAGGCAACGAGGACACCGACTCAGGATCAACTTGGGGTGATTAACTGCAGCCAAGACCACCGGGTCGACGCCGGCCGCACCATCGGGCAGCTCGGTTCAACGGATGGCTCCTCCCGGCGCGGTGACTATCCGCGGCAGGGCCGGTGGCCCGGGCCATACGTCGGATCCGGGTGATTTCACGCCACCGGTCCAGCTGTCGGCTGCGTCTAGGCTGGGCTGGGCTGGGCTGGAAGCTGTTGCGGTCCCCGGAGGGCTGCTCGAGGGCCGGCAGCCACCGGGGAGTGCGACATGCCCCCCGAGTCCTCGAGGTGATCCGAGTGCCTGCGCGCACGGCTTCACGATGCCGCCCCGGGTGGTGGCGAGGGGGTCGGCACCAGGGCAATCGCGCAGGCTGGCGCCGGCGGATGGCGTGCCCGTCGTCCCTATCTGGTGAAGACGGCCACGGTGCTGTGGCCCAGCAGCGGGACGTCGTTTCGGTGGCGCAGGCCGGCGACGATGGTTCTTGCGGTCTGTTCCGCCAGCACGTCGATCCGATGCCGGATCGGTCTTTCATCCACCACCGGATGCAGTTCGAGTCCGAGCATGTTGGCCAGCCCGTCGGCGGCCACCATCCGGGCCCAAGGCATCAGCACCTCGTCGATCGAGCTGTGCAGCAGCTCGAGACGCGCGAAACCGAGGCGGTCCGCCACCCAACTCCAGCACCGGTCGGTCCACCAGGTGTGGTGGTGCGGGGCAACGTTCAGCACGTCGCGCGACCGGGCGATGTAGGCCTCCGCATTCGGTGTGGAGAGGATGATCCGCCCACCGGGTCTGGTCAGCGCCGCCATCGCCTCGATGAAGGCGAGCGGCTCGCGCACGTGTTCCAGGACCTGGAAGGCGCAGGTGACGTCGAACGCCTCGCCTCGAACCCGGGCAAAATCGACCACGTCCTCCGGCAGCAGGGTGATGCCGCGCGTTCGTGCCTGCTCGATCGCGGCCTTGCTGAATTCAAGCCCGACATAGTCGGCATGCGGGATGTGTGCCGGAAAACTGCAGGCCCCCGCACCGATTTCGCAGACCCGGGCACCCGGTGGTACGTGCGCTGCGGCGAGCGCGAATTCCTGACGCTCGCCGGGATAATATCCGGGATGACGGGCCAGTTCATCATAGAACGCGCCGTCGCCGAGGATCGGTGGATCGAAGAACGACAGGCCGGTCGCCGGCTCGTGCAGCAGGCGCAGCGTTGAGACGCCCGCGAACAGCCGGCTCACATCGACGCCGAGACGCAGCCGGTAGCCCAGGACGATCTGTGCCACGTCGAGCTCGTGCACCAGGACGGTGTCGGTGCTGCCGGTCAACGGGCTCCGGCCGAAGGAGTGCAGCCCTCCCGACGCGGGCGCGATCATGTTCATAGTCGCGCCCACTCCTCCAGCCACGAGGCATCATGGCGATCTCCGGGTTACCATCCGGTTAATGGCGCCGAGCCCTCGGCCGATGTTCGCGGCCACCGGTCTGGCCGCTACGCAGGACGACGGTGATCGTGCTTTAAGAGTGTCATGACATCATCCCCGGCCGAGGCCGCGATCGAGGCGGCCGGTCTGGTCGTCGAACCCTCCGAAATGCCCCGCCTGCTGCGGCTGGTCGCGCGCCGCCTGCCCGCGGACGCCGACGCGGTCCGCGACGCCCTGTGCGAAGTCCGCCGCAAGGGGTGGGTCGGGCGGCTGGTCGACCTGTCGCAGCGCGCCGGCGCGATCTGGGTCCGGCGCGATGATGCGATCGCCGCCGCAGCCGGCCTGCAGGATCCGGAGGCGGACGAACCGGCACTGCGCGAGGCATTGGCGGATGTCGTGCGAAGCCGGCTGCGCGGGCTCGCAGCGACCCCGGCGGAGGCACTCGACGCGGCCGTCGCGGAGCTGTTCGACGAGGGCGGCCGTGTGTTGTCGGCGACCCAGCACGAGACCCTGACCGGGCTGGTGGCCGAGGCGTTCGGGCTGTCGTCCGATGCGGCCTTTGCGCGGGCGGCACTCCGGGATGAGGCCCAGCGACGCCAGGAGCGCAAGGCGGCCGAGACCGTCTCGCGCACCCGCCGCCGCGCGGAACTGCAGCGCTTGCGCGACTGGGAGCGCAGCCTGGTCGAGTTCCGCGAGGTGCCTGGGCTGCTGGGATGCTCGACCCGGGAGGCACTGCGCTGGGTCGCCGCCGACCGGCTGCCGGTGGCGCGGCGGGTGCCCGAACCCGGCAAGCCCGACGGCGAACGCTGGGAGTTCGACCCGGCCGAGTTGATCCGGCTGCGGCCGCAGGTGCAGGCGTGGCGCGAGGCCGAGCCGGATGCGACGCGCGGCCCGACGATTCTCGGCGGCCAGAAGGCTGGCGGCAAGGCGGCCAATGCGGCAGTGGCACGGGTGGCGGCGCTGGACCGGTACGCAGCCCACTTCGCCACCGCACGCGCGCTGAAACGCCGGATCACGCTGGTCACCGGCCCGACCAACAGCGGCAAGTCGCACCTGGCGATCGAGCGTCTGGCCGGCGCGGAAAGCGGGCTGGCACTGGCGCCGCTGCGGCTGCTGGCGCACGAGTTCCGCGAGAGCCTGGCGGCGCGTGGCGTGCTGGTGTCGCTGGCCACCGGCGAGGAACGGATCAACGTGCCGGGCAGCCGGCACCTGGCCGCCACGGTGGAGATGTGCCCGCTGCACAACCCGGTCGACGTGGCGATCGTCGACGAGGCGCAGATGCTGCACGACCCGGAGCGCGGCGCCGCCTGGACCGCGGCGATCATGGGCGCACCGGCCCGCGAATTGTTCGTGCTGGGATCGCCGGATTGCGTGCCGATGGTGCGCCGCATCGCCGAGCTATGTGGCGACCCTCTGGACGAGATCACGCTCGATCGCAAAGGCCCGCTGACCGCTGCCTCCGAACCGGTACAGCTCGGCGACCTGCAGCGCGGCGATGCATTGATCGCGTTCTCGCGTCGCGACGTGCTGGATCTGCGGGCGGCGTTGCAGGCGCGTGGTCGGCGGGTGGCGGTGGTGTATGGTGCGCTGAGCCCTGAAGTGCGGCGGGCGGAGGCGGCGCGTTTCAACGACGGCGACGCGGACATCCTGATCGCCACCGACGCGATCGGCATGGGGCTCAACCTGAATATCCGCCGCGTGGTGTTCGCAGCACTGCGCAAGTTCGACGGCACCCAAAGCCGGGATCTGCAGAGCCACGAGATCAAGCAGATCGGCGGCCGTGCGGGTCGTTACGGCAAGCACGAGGCGGGCATCGTCGCAGTGCTGGCCGGCGCCGGCAGTCCCTCCTTCGTGCGCACGATGCTCGCGGCCCCTCCCCTGGTGCATGCCGAGCTGCGGCCGCTGGTGCAACCGGATTCCGACATCGTGCAGGCTGTGGCTGCGGAGATCGGATCGGACAGCCTGTTCGGCGTGCTGGCGCGGATCAGGCGCGCCGTACTGCGTCGCGACGACCCGAATTACCGGTTGGCCGACATGAGCCAGGCATTCGAGGTCGCCACCGCCCTGGAAGGTGTCGCCGGACTGGACCTGCAACAGCGCTGGACCTACGCGATGTGCCCGGTGGACGAGCGCGATAACGGTGTATCGCGGCTGGCGAATTGGGCGACCGAACACGGTGCGGGCCGGGCCGTGCCACTGCCGTCGGGCGCCCGGCTGCCACCGCCTGAGCGGGCCGCGCGCGACGAGCTCGAGCGGGCGGAGAAGCGCCACAAGCGTCTGGTGGCGTGGCGCTGGATGGCGTTGCGGTTCCCCGAGGCCTACCTGGCACGCGAGGAAGCGGAAGCGATGACGGTGCGGCTGAATGGCTGGATCGAGGCCGTGCTCAGGCAGCAGGCCCGCAGTACCGGCGCGGCGCAGAAGGCGGGAGGCCAGAAAGCGGGAGGCCAGAAACCGGTCGACAAGCCGAAGCGCAGGACCGCCTGAGGTCCGCAACGATCCTCCCCTCGCTGAAATTGGGGAGGGTTCCGACCCTCTGCGGCCTGGCAAGTTCGCCTGCCTGGACAGGGTGACGCGCGACCCAGTCATGGCGGACTTGCCATACTGGAGCGACAAGAACACTGGGAGGAGGCATTGGTCCTCGATCACCCGGTCATCGTGAACGCCTGTGCCGGGCCGAACGTGCTGCCGTTGCGGCCGCATATCACCTTACGCGCGCGAGGTCCTGGCATGCAATTCCGCGGGAAGCGCATCGATCAGGTCGCCTGACCCCAATGCCATGGCCTGCTCACAGATCCACCTGCGGCGCGACGGAGTGGACGCCGATCGTGCGCTCGATGGTCTCGCAATATGCGGCAAGGGAAAAGTGTTTCCGCATGCGTTCCGCAGCCAGGGCGCCCATGTCCAGCGCGCGCTGCGGCTCGTCGAGCAGAACACGGATCTTGCCGCGCAGCCCGGTGACGTCGCCAGGCTCGACATAGTATCCGGTCTTGTCGTGGACAAGAAGATCCGACGGCGCGGCCGTGCGCGTCGCGATCACGACTCTCCCCATGGCCATCGCCTCGGCAATGACGGCATATCCGCATGCGTATTGTGCGGGGTGCATCGGCACGACGACGACCGATGCTTGTTGATACAGTCTGCGTAGATCCATGTAGTTGCCAGCCGAGCCGATCGTCACGAAATCGGGGAGTGCCCCTGGATCGAGGGGGGATTGTTTGGGACGCCATAGGCTGTCGGCAGCGATGCGCATGGGAACTCCGAGCCCTTCGGCGGCGGAGACCAGGGTCTGGTAGTCGCGGTTTGCCGATCCGGCCGAAACGATCAGGGGCTCGTGACCCGGCGGCCCGGGAGTGAAGAAGCTCGTATCGATACCATAACCTGCATTGTGACAGCGATCAGCCGGAAATCCGTGACGTTCGATCATCATCGCGCGCAACGACTCAGCCAGACACAAGAAATGCACATGACGGGCACGGCGCAGAAGCGGCGCGATCGCCGCGAACTTCCTCCCCTGCAGATACGAACCATGCAGGATGATCCAGATCGGCTTCGGCCGCTTCGTCAGCATCGATGCCAGCGTCAGAGGAAAGCCGATATCCTCACCTGAGGTGACGAGAAGATCGTAATCGGCCGCACGTTGTGTAATCACACGCGCCAGACCGAGCCGCCGTCGCAACGAAATAGGATCACCGCCCTGAACCTCGTCGGTGGACACGATCCGTGCATCGTTGCGTTTAGCGAACAGATTGAACTCCGAGAGCGGCTGGTCTCCGGATTGCTTCCTTGCCTCAAGATCCGCCTGAAGCGGACCGCCTAATACATAAAAGACACGCTGTCTCACCACGACGCACTCCCACTCGAGCATTACGTATCCGGACCGATTTAACTAGTCACACAGCAGACAATAAGTTACTAGCTCTCAGGGGAATTTGTCGGATCTCACGTAGCTTGGCGCTTTACATTCGGTAGTTTTGGTGAGGTCGGATCGATGCGGAAGACTGACCGCGGTGCGGTGGCGTCCGATGCCTCTCCCGCGCCCGCTTCATCCTACCTGCTGGGCGCGGTGTGGGCGGGCGTCAATGCCGCCTCGAGCGTGCTGCTGCCATTCGCCCTGTTCGTGTTCTTCGCACGTGAGATCAGCCCGCCGGTGCTCGGACTGATCGCATTGGCGACCGCCTGCACCGAGCTGTTCAAGGCGGTCGGCCTACCCGGGGTCTATGAGGCCCTGCTGCAACAGAAGACCGACCTGCAGCGCTGCCACGAGACCGCACTCGCCCTGCTGCTTTGTGCCAGTGCCGTTCTGGTGCCGCTCTGCGTCGGTACGTTGTACGGGCTGGGCTTCCTTGTCCCCGGGCTGCATGCCCATTTCATCATCCTGGCCCTGCTGACGCTACGGATCCCGCTCGATCTGGCGACGGTGCAGCCGCAAGCCATTCTGGTGGCCCGCCTCGCCTACCGACGACTGGCCGTGCGCACGGTGGTGGCCAATCTGGTCGCCGGCGGCTTCGGCGTGCTGGTGGCACTCGTGGTGGCGCCGATCTACGGTCTCGTGACCTACCAGCTGGTGCAGTCGGGCCTGACCTTCGGCAGCACGGCGATAGGGCGCGGACTCCTGGTCCGGCCTCGACTGCACGGGGATTGCGTGCGCCGGCTCCGCAGCGAGACCCTGCTCTCGACGGGCAACCGCGTCCTGGCGGCCTCGATCAACTACCTCGACCAGATGGCGATCGCCCCGCTCGCCGGGAAACTCGGTCTGGCCTACTACAATCTGGGCAAGCGGCTCGAGACCACCTTCGTGACCGTGGCCAACTCGTTCTCGTCGATCCTGTTCCAGCCGCTGTTCGCAGCCGACGGCGCGCTGTCCCGGCAGAAGGCCACCTGGCGCGCCCTGTTCGTGCTCTCGGTGGTCTGCGGCATCCCGGCCGCGGTGGTGTTCAGCAACAGCCATGCCGTCGTGGCGCTGGTCTTCGGGCGCCGATGGCTCGCAGCCGCGCCGCTGGTCGGCTGGCTGTCGCTCAACGGGTTCGTGCGGGCGGTCGGCATGGTGCCCGGATCGTTCCTCTCGGTCTCGGGGCGCAACCGCGAGTTGCTGATGACATCGATCGCGTCCGCCATCGGCAGCATGGCCCTGGTGTTCGCCTTCGCGGGGTCGAGCATCCTGCTCTGCGCGATGGGGATGGTCGTCAAGAACGCCGTGATCGTCGGCTGGATGGCGTGGCTGTCGCGTGGCGAGGTGCGGCAACCGGCGCTGACCTACGCCCTGACCGCGCTGGTTCCCGTCCTGCTGATGATCTCGGCATCAGGCATGGTCGCGATGATGATGCCGATCGGCGCCGGCGCCACGCCGTCACGGAGCTGCACGCTGCTGTGCCTGTCCGGCCTGGCGGCACTCCTTGTCGGCGGTGCGTGGATCGGGCTCGCGCATCTCTGGTCGCTGCGTCTTCCGGAACCGGCGCCGGCGCTGAACGCCCTTCCATGAAGGTGCTCTATCTGGCGCACGACCTGGCGGATGCCGCGATCCGTCGTCGCGTCCGCTTCCTGCAGGAGGGTGGTGCGCTGGTCCGGCTGGTCGGCTTCAGCCGCGTCCGGAATGCAGGGGCGCATGACGGGACCTCCGGACGCCTGATCGGCATCACCCGGAACGGACGCCTGGTGCGACGGATCGTCTCGACGGCGGCGGCGGTCCTGTTGTCCGGACGGTGGCATGACGAGATGCGGGCCGCGGACATCATCCTCGCCCGCAGCCTCGAGATGCTGGTGATCGCGGTGCTGGTGCGCGCCCGTCTGCGGCTCGGTAAACCAATTATTTACGAATGCCTTGATATTCATAGGCTGATGACCGGAAACAGTCTCCCCAGCCTTGCCATGCGCCGCATCGAACAGCGTCTGCTGAACTCGTGCGCGCTGCTGATCGTCAGCTCGCCGCGCTTCATCGACGCCTATTTCGAACCGGCCCATCGACGCCTGCCGCCATGGATCCTGCTGGAGAACAAGGTCCTCGCGAGCGAACTGCAAGACGGCGCGACCTCCTGCCAGGCGGGATCACCGCGGCCGGACGGACCGCCATGGCGGATCGGCTGGTTCGGCATCATCCGGTGCCGCCGCAGCCTCCTGCTGCTGGCCAGCCTGGTGCGGGGATCCAGCGGCACGATCGAGGTCGAGATCCGCGGCCGCCCGGCCCGCGACGTGATTCCCGAGTTCGACGCCGTGGTCGCCGCAACCCCGGGGATGCGGTTCGGCGGCGGCTACGACCGCGCGATCGATCTTCCCGGCCTATACATGGACGTACACTTCAACTGGACGCTCGATTTCTATGAGGCCGGGCTGAATTCAGAGTGGCTGCTGCCGAACCGGCTCTATGAGGGCAGCATGTTCGGTGCAGTGCCGCTGGCCCTGGCGTCGGTGGAAACCGGCCGATGGTTTGCCCGGCAGGGCTGCGGAGTGCTGCTGGAGGAGCCGTTGCAGCCAGTGCTGGACCGGTTCTTCGCCGGGCTGGATGCGGGCTCCTACCAGTCGTTGCAGGCAGCGGTCGGGCGCATCGACCGGATGGCGCTGATGGAAAGCGCCGACAGTGCAGCGCAGTTCGTCGACACGCTGCGCGGATTGCACCGGCGAGACGCCCCGCATGGACAGTCCGCCGTCCTCCGACACGACAAAGCCGCATGACTGGCGCGGCGATCCCCTTCTTCACGATCGTGATGCCGGTGCTGGACGAGGAACGCCATGTCCGGCGGGCTCTGCTGTCGCTGCTCGATCAGCTGGGCGATTTGCGAACGGAAATCCTGGTGATGGACGGCGGCAGCTGCGACGGGACCTTGGCGATCGTGGGAACCCTGGCTGCTGCCAATCCGGTGATCCGGCTGATCGACAATCCGGCGCGGCTGCAATCGGCAGCCTGCAACCTGGCTGCGCACCTCGCGTCGCCCGAAAGCCGCGTGCTGCTTCGCGCCGACGCTCATGCCGGCTACCCGCCAGGATTCGTACGGACCTGCCTGAAGGCATTGGCAACGACAGGCGCCACCTCAGTGGTAGTACCGATGCGCACGGTCGGCAGCAGCGCGACGCAGCGCGCAATTGCCGCCGCCCAGAACAGCCTGCTCGGCAATGGCGGATCGAGCCATCGTCGCGCCGGCAACTCGCGTTTCGTCGATCACGGCCATCACGCCGCTTTCGACCTGGACTTCTTTCGGTCGCTCGGTGGCTACGATCCGACCTTCACTCATAACGAGGATGCAGAGCTCGATATCCGCGCCCTGCAGGCCGGCGGCCGCGTCTGGCTCTGCAGCGATGCCGCGATCGACTACTACCCGCGTGAGACGTTGCGGCAGCTTGGGACGCAATATGTCCGGCATGGACGCGGCCGGGCGCGCACGACGGTCAAGCACCGGCTGCGGCTACGGCTCCGCCAATGCCTGCCGATCGTCATCCTGATGGCGATGCCGTGTGCGCTGCTCGCACCATGCGCTCCGCTTATGGCAGTGCCAGCCGGGCTGTATCTCTCCGCCTGCCTGGTCTGGGGCCTCACCGAGGCCGTACGGCAGCGTGATCCAGCCCTTGTGGCGATGGGGCCTGCCGCGATCGTCATGCATATCGCCTGGGCGATCGGCTTCCTCGATGGCCGCCTGACCCGCACACGGACCTTGCCGGACGAAAAATCGGTCATGTTGGCAGAGGCGCGAGCATGAGTCAGAGACCTCAGCCGCACAACGGAGCGTCCCACGTGTCGGTCCCTGCGCGGCCACTCCTGATGGCCGCGGCCATCGGCATGAGCCTGGCCATCATCATTCCCAGCGCAGGTTGCGGTTCGTTCATTCCGCAGAGCGGGCCTGGCCTGCAGGCCGTGCGGCAACAGGCTTCCGTCACTGATCTGCATCCGGCCACTCCAACAGCCTACGCGTTGATCACCGTCGATGCCGACACGCTCCGCTTCCTCACCACGCCCGCTCCCGAACCGCGATTCTCTGTCGCCGAAACCAGCCACGCGATCCACGGCACCATCGGTGTCGGCGACGACCTGGGTATCACAATTTTCGAGTCCGGGCCTGGAGGCCTGTTCATCACCGACCACCCTGAAAACCCTTCCGGAAACTCGGTCACGTTGCCGTCACAGCAGGTCGATGAGGGCGGCAACATAACGATTCCGTTCGGCGGCAAGATTGCGGTCGTCGGGCATACTCCGGCCGCAGTCGAACGCGCCATCGTGCAGCGGCTCGGCAGCCGCGCGCTCGAACCGCAGGCGGTCGTCAGCATCCTGGCTCGGCGTTCCGGCATGATCTCGGTTGTGGGTGATGTCGGCGGGACAGCCCATTTCTCGCTCGACCCCGGCGGCGAGACGATGATGGGCGCAATCGCACGCGCCGGTGGCCCGCGCTTCCCGGACTACGAAACCATCGTGTCCCTGCAACGGGCAGGCACCGTGCAACGCGCGCGCCTCTCGGAAATTGTTGCGGATCCCGGACAGAATCTGCCTCTGGAGCCCGGCGATGCAATCTACATATCGCATGATCCGGAGTTCTTCCTGGCGATGGGCGCGACCGGCCAGACCTCCTCGCTCGGGCCATTGGACCGGCGTATCGCATTCGGAGGTGAAAAGGTGACACTTGCGGACGCGCTCGCAAGGGCGGGCGGTCTGGAAGACGACCGCGCGAACGCCCGTGCCCTCTTCGTTTACCGGCTGACGCGGCCCGGAGACATCCAGCCCGGGATCAAGATCCCGACAGTTTATGTCACAGACCTGCGGGACCCACGCGGCTACATCTACGCCAGCCGATTCATCATGCACCCGGAAGATATTATTTTCGTGTCGAACGCCCCCTCGACTGATCTTGCCAAGTTTCTGGCGCTCGTCCTGCCAGCTGCCTACACCAGCCAGGGATTCAATGCCGGCTTGAGATAGGACGTGTTGGCCCGCCACCAGCCATCTCTGCTCATCCTTTGTTTACGTTTTTCTGCGAAACCATGACCAAGAGGAGGCACATGCCATGGAAGACCGTATTCGCAAGATCCTGACCGATTGTGGTCGCCTGTCCGTCCCGACCCAAGGTCTCGGCGCACAAGATAATCTCTACGAGGTGGGCCTGAGCTCACTTGCCACAGTCAACGTGATGCTCGCCGTCGAGGAGGCTTTCGACGTGGAGTTTCCAGACAACCTTCTGACACGGCGCTCGTTCGAGAGCATCAGCTCGCTTGCAAGTGTGGTCAACGGCCTCAAGCCACCGGCCTTGACGTCTTGAACGACCTGGGAGCCCTCTCGGACCGCGCCAGATCGGCGGCCGTAGTTGCTGCCGCCCATGCGGACGACGTGGACTCCTGCGCCCGTTTTCCCACCGAAACCATAGATGCGCTCAAGGAGCACCGGCTTCTTGGCCTGCTCGTCCCGGTCCATCTCGACGGACCTGGCGCGCCACTGGCAGATGCGGCGATGGTCTGCCGTATCCTGGGGCAGGCCTGCGGTTCAAGCGCATTGATTTATGCCATGCATCAAATCCAGGTCGCCTGCCTGGTCGCGGCGGTCGGCGGAAGCGAATGGCAGGACGAGTTCCTGAGGCGCGTTGCGTCCGAACAACTGCTCCTGGCCTCCGTCACCTCGGAAGTGGGCATCGGCGGTAACATCCGCTCCAGCCTCTGCGCGCCGGACTATCTCGACGATCGGCTGACCTTATCGAAACGCTCATCTGCGATCTCGTACGGGGAGCATGCCGACGCACTTCTGGTGACCGCGCGGCGCAACACCGAGGCATCCTCCTCCGACCAGATCCTGATCGTGGCAGAACGCACGGACACATCGCTGACCGAGACCAGTCGCTGGGACACTCTCGGCATGCGCGGAACCGACAGCAAGGCCTTCGACGTCTCGCTCTCCGCCCGACCTGCACAGATCGTTCCGTTGCCGTTCGGGGACATCGCGCAGCACACCATGCTGCCGACCTCGCACATCCTATGGGGTTCAGTCTGGCTCGGCATCGCCACCGACGCGACCGAGAAGGCGAGGGCATTTCTTCGGCGGCAGGCGCAGACCAATCCGGGATCGTTGCCGCCTGGCGCGGTCCGTTTGGAAAAAGCCGTCTCGATGCTGACGTCGATGCGCGCACGCCTGGACTGTGCGACAGGGGAATATCTCTCGATCCGGATCAGCGATCGCGAGGCGCTTCCGCTGGGCTTCCTGGCCGAAGTGAACGGCCTGAAAATCGCCCTGTCCGAGGCGGCACTAGAGGTCGTGCAGCAGGCAATGCTGATCTGCGGGATCGCCGGCTACAAGTACGGGACCCCTTACAGCATCGGCCGCCACCTGCGCGACCTTCATTCGGCACCCTTGATGGTCAACAACGATCGTATTGCTGCCAACACAGCAACGCTACTCGTCGCCCAGCGCGCTCCGCTGATGAGAGGCTAAGCCATGCCGACCGAGAACTCGTTCCGCGATACGCTTTTCGATGCCGGGCTCCTCATCGCGAGCGGCGTCGACGGCATCTATGGCCGGAGCGGCGAATTCGAGAGCGTGGTCGACGGGATCGACGGGCTGATCTCTCGGGACGGCGGCATGCCCGGTGCGGAGGTCGTACGTTTCCCGCCGGCCATGCCACGTAGCGTCATGGAGACGAGCGGGTATTTGAAAGGGTTCCCGCATCTCGCCGGCACGGTGCACTGCTTCTGTGGCGACGATCGTGCTCACAAGAAGCTGCTGCAATGCCTCGAAGCCGGCGAAGACTGGACGGCACAACAGCAGTCCGTCGACCTGGCCCTGACGCCGGCCGCCTGTTACCCGGTGTATCCGATGATGGCGTTGCGCGGGCCGGTGAGCGCCGCCGGGCACATTGTCGACGTGTCCTCCTATTGCTTCCGTCATGAGCCATCGGTCGAGCCCACCCGGATGCAGATGTTCCGGATGCGCGAGTTCGTTTGCATCGGTGCGCCTGCCAGCGTTCTGGCCTTCCGCGACATGTGGTCGGAACGCGGACGTGTGCTGATCGGCGCCCTCGGACTGCCAGTGGCTATCGACGTGGCCAACGATCCATTTTTCGGCCGTGGGGGCAAGATCATGGCCGAAAGCCAGCGCGACCAAGCGTTGAAATACGAGCTTCTGGTCCCGGTCAACAGCACGGAAAGCCCGACTGCGTGCCTCAGCTTCAACTACCACATGGACCATTTCAGCGAGATCTGGGACCTCAGGATGGAAGATGGAAGCCTTGCCCATACGGCCTGCGTAGGTTTCGGGTTCGAGCGGCTGACACTCGCCTTGTTCCGCCATCACGGTCTTGATCGTTCGGCCTGGCCTCAGCATGTAAAGACTGCACTGTGGCCATCCTGAATGAAGAGCTAGGCGCAACAGGCGGCTTCGTGCCTCATGTCCTGCACGACGTCGGCCGCTTCTGGCCGGAAACTAATTGCTATACCGATTTATGGATCGAGCTCATTGCCAGCCTCGGTGAGGTTCCCGCTGCCGCTTTCGGATTTGGAATTGCCCAGGCACATGAGGGTGACCAGTTCACCTTCTCGAAGATACCGTTCGAGGATCTGCGCCGGCTTTACGGCCTGACGGTGCAGGAGCTGTCGATCTACCGCTCACTGGAGCAGCATACGGCTCTGCATGTTGGGCGCGGTCAGACCGTGCTTCTCGAAGTGGATGCCTTCTACCTGCCCGACACCATCGCGACCACCTACCGCCAGCAGCATGTGAAAACGACGATCGCGATCGACTGCATCGCTCCTGATCTGGGCAACTGCCACTATTTTCACAACGCTGCGCGCGGCCTGCTCGACGGTGACGATTACCGCGGCGCGCTCCGCCTGCGTCCGGACTTTGCTGAACAGCCGGACCTGCTTCCTCCCTACGTCGAGGTCGTCACCCAAGCCGCTGTCAGGCTCGACCCGGCAGCATTGCATGTGACGGCGGTTGAGCTGCTACGTGGACATTTGTCCCGCCGCCCGTCGGCGAGCCCATTCTCCATCTGGGGCGAAGCGTTCCAGGGCGATCTCGAGAGCCTGATCGCAGCGCCCGAGACGTTCCACGATTATGCATTCCATTTCCCACGCTCGGTCGGCGCGAATTTCGAGCTTCTCGGCAGCCATGTCGCGTGGCTCTCGTCTGATCGGCTCGGCAGCGTGGTCGACGCGTGCGACAGGATAGCGCAGACCGCCAAGGTGCTGCAGTTCCGCCTCGCACGCAGCGTCGCCCGGAAGCGCCCGGATCCCTGCGGAGACTGCTTCACCAAGTTCGAGACGTCGTATGCGGAGATCGTGTCCGGCCTCGAGGCCTGGACATCATGACATCGCGCTGGCTCAAAGGCTACGGCTCGTCATTCCGTTATATCCGAAAAACAGCTTTATCGTGACCATTTCTGCGTTCGACGCGCCGCCGCTCGCATTCGCGCCGCTCCTGGAAGCGCATTGGCGGATCGCCCGAACGGCGGCCAATACCGTGCCGACTCCCGACCTGCTGCCGGCCGAGATGCCGTGGCGGGATGGCATCGTTCCCGGTACGGCACTCCAGGTTCTGCAGGGACCAGCGGCGTGGGGGGCACCAGTGCCACTGCCGCTGCACGACTACGACATCTGGTTCCTGACAGTGTTCGAGGCATTTCCGGGCCAGAGGTTACGCTTCCTGGGTCTCGCCGGTCTCGCAGAAATCTGGCTCGACAAGCACCGCGTCGCAGAGTCGACGAGCATGTTCCTTTCCCTGACGGTCGCGCTCCCGACCAGCGGCCCGATGCGCCTGGCGCTGTGCTTCCGCTCGCTCTCGACGGCGCTCGCTGCAACGTCCGGACGGTCGCGCTGGCGGACCCGGCTGGTGACGACGAACGCGCTGCGCCTGTATCGACAGACACTGCTCGGTCATATGCCCGGCTGGTGCCCGTCATTCCACGCGGTCGGCCCATTCCGGCCGATCGAGCGTCTCGGGGGTCCGGGCATCGTGGAGTCTTGCAGGCTCGCGACCAGGATGCATGGCAATGATGGGATCCTGTCCGTCGACCTCCTTTTCGACGATCCGGCCAGCATCCCCGGGCCATCAACTCGCCGCCCGCTCACCCTGCGTGTTGGGACGCGGATCGTTGACCTGAACGAAGCGGAAAACGGCCGCCTCACTGTTGAAGTGACGCTGCCCGGTGTCGCGCGCTGGTGGCCGCATACGCATGGCACGCCGATCCTGCACGAGGTCTTCCTCAGCGATGGCGCGACCGCCCTGAGTCTCGGTCGGGTTGGGTTCCGTGAGGCCGTTGTCCGGGACGGGCCAGACGGGGCAGGCTTTGCACTCGAGATCAACGGCGTCGCGGTGTTCTGCCGCGGTGCCTGCTGGACCAGCGCCGACCTGCTCGGCCTCGCCGGCGACCGCGACACATACGAACCTTGGCTCGTGGCCCTGCGCGATGCCGGCATGAACATGGTCCGCCTCGGTGGCACCATGCTCTACGAGACGCCGGCCTTCCATGAGCTCTGCGACGAACTCGGGATCCTGGTCTGGCAGGACCTGATGTTCGCCAACCTGGACTACCCGCTCGACCGCGAGCCGTTGCGGCGGCAGGCGATCGCGGAGGTCGAGCAGCTTCTCGGCCGCCTCGGCGCCAGCCCATCCTTCGTCGTGCTGTGCGGCGGCTCGGAGATGGCGCAGCAGGCGACGATGCTCGGCGTTACCGCGGCGCGACGGGCGATGCCGTTTTTCGAAACGACGCTTCCCGAATTGGTCCGGCGCCTCGACCCCGGCCTGCATTACGTTCCGCACTCTCCCTGGGGCGGCCCGCTGCCGATTACGGTCGGCGCCGGGGTTGCGCACTATTACGGCGTCGGCGCCTATCGACGGCCGCTGGAGGATGCACGCCGCGCCGGGGTGCGGTTCGCCAGCGAATGCCTCGCCTTCGCCAACCCGCCAAGCGCCGCATCGCCATCGTCGCGGAAAACTGCTCATGCGCCGCGGGACCTGGGGGCGTCCTGGGACTTCGCAGACATCCGCGATCACTATCTCAGCACGCTCTACTCGGTGGATCCTGCACGTCTGCGCATCGAGGACCACGCCCGCTATCTCGACCTGTCCCGGGCCGTTACCGCGGATCTGATGGAGGCGGTGTTCGCCGAGTGGCGTCGTCCGGGCTCGTCCTGTTCCGGCGGCCTGGTCTGGCAGCTCCAGGACCTGGAGCCCGGGAGTGGTTGGGGTATCATCGACAGCCACGGCCACAAGAAGGCCGCCTGGCACGGGCTGCGTCGTGTCCTGGCTCCGATCCAGCTGCTGCTGTCCGACGAAGGGCTGGACGGTCTGGGCGTCCACGTCCTGAACGAGACGCCGGATCCGGTGTCTGCGGTCCTGAAACTCGAATGTCTCCGGCGTGGGTCGATCGCGGTGGTGTCAGCCGAGCAACCGGTTGAGCTCGGACCACGCACTGCGGTCTCGCTCTCCAGCCAGGCGCTCCTCGACAGCTTCTTCGACATCACCCGGGCATACTGTTTCGGTCCGCCGGAACATCACGTCACGATCGCCACACTCCGGTGCGCCAGGACCGGACACCCGCTCTCCGAAGCATTCCATTTTCCTCTGGGCCGAGCCCTGCCATCCGACGATCTCGGCATCAAGGCAACTATCGGAGTGATCGACTCAAGCTGGTTCATCGACATCACCGCCATCCGGTTCGCTCAGGCGGTGCATATCGTCGTTGAGGGCTACCAGGCCGACGATGACTGGTTCCATCTGCCTCCAGCCAGGCTCCGACGCATCACGCTGCGAGCGTTGCGCGGCTGGAGCGAACCGCCCTCCGGACACGTAGCGGCGATCAACGGAACGCAAACAGTGTCTTTCGGCGTCCGCAACGGGGCCGAGGCAAGCCCGCACCATAGTCCGCTGGCGACCTCCGCATGATGCCGGTGACCTTCGACGGGTGCGCTGGCTGGCTGAACGTCGGATCGAACGGGATCGGGGTCGTGATCTGCGCACCGTTCGGTCAGGAAGCGATGCTCACCTATCGCGGCTGCAAGATCCTGGCCGATGCTCTACAAAAGCGTGGTTTCAGCGTGCTACGTTTTGATTATCCCGGCACCGGCGACTCTGCCGGTAGCGAGACCGATCCGGATCGACTCGGAGCTTGGCAAGGCAGCATCGGCTCTGCAACCGCCTTCCTTCGCCACGCGACTGGCGCCGACGCCATGCTGCTGATCGGCTTTCGGCTCGGCGCCGCTCTCGCGCTCCGGGCGGCCGCAATGGATCCGTCGATCATCGCCATCTGCTGCCTGTCGCCCGTGATCTCCGGCAGGAGCTACACGCGCGAGCTGCGGCTGCTCGCCAACGGATGGCGCGAAGCCAACCTCCTGCCCCCGCCGCAGACAGGTTCGGCACATCTCGATGTCGCGGGCGACCGCCTCGCCGACGAAACCCTGCACGCGCTGTCGGCGATCGACCTGCGCACGCTCGCGCAGACGGCGCCGGACGTCCTGCTGATGGAAGCAAGCGGAGCGCCCCTGATCGCCGCTCTGGCCAACCGCCTCGAGGAACTTGGGGCACGCGTCACGCGCGGCGATTTTCCTGGGGCGCCTGAGTTCCTGCAGAACCCGTTCTCCGCCACGGTCCCGCAAGCCGCATTCACAAACATCGTTGAATGGTGCGCGAGCCTGCTACCCCGGGATCGAAGGCTGCCACCGCCGCTTCCGCCAACGTGCGGGCTTCTGCAACTGCCAAACGCGATAGAGCAAGGTCTGCACTTCGGGCCGCGGAGCAGCCTGTACGGTGTTCTTTGCCTACCTATGCAGCGCCATGTGGACCCTGCACCAACCGTGCTCATGCTCAACACGGGCTTCGGCCGAAGGACCGGCGACGGGCGCGTGTACGTCACCCTGGCGAGGCGACTTGCCGCTCTAGGCATTGCCTCGTTGCGTATCGACGCCGCTGGCTTCGGCGACAGCACCAGCCGGGACGACCAGGAGGCGGATCCGTATGGGCTGGAGATCGTCGGCGATGTGGTCGCCGGAGTCGAAGTGCTTGCGGCCCGCGGGCTCCACAGGCCGGTCCTCGTGGGCATCTGTTCGGGGGCTCATGCAGCATTCCATGCCGGCCTGCACGAGCCGCGTATCGATCGACTGATCCTGACAAACCTGCAGAAATTTATCTGGGAGAACGACGTACCATTACGTGTGATCAACAGGAAGCAACGGCGGCCTGTTGCCTTTTATCTGAGGGCAGCAACCCGACAGGGCGTCTGGCTGCGTCTGCTCTGCGGTGAGATTGCCGTCGGTTCGATCGGTGCGGCACTCATCCGTCGGCTATTCGCGAATGCCTACATCAGTGGCTGCCTGCTGCTCGAACGCAAGATGGGATTGCGGACACATTCCGGCCAGGTTCGACGCTGGCTCACTGAGCTCGACGAACGCGGCACACACGTCGATCTCCTCTACAGCGAGGGGGATCCGGGGCTGTCTGAACTCGCACTCGTGGTAGGACCGGGGCAACGATCTCTGCAAGGATTCGAGAATATCAACGTTAAGGTGATCCCGCGTGCCGACCACGCGCTCCTCGACCACACGGCACGACAGCATTTCATCGACTACATCTGTCGTATCTTCGAAGCTTCCGACGCAAATTCTGCCGAATCGGTAGGCTTGAGCGCGTAAAAACACTTCACTCTCCACCTGCTTTATACCAGGCGTTAACGACTCATTATCTCCTTCGGCATAATCTAGTTCAGACGGGACAGATTTGCGAAGGCGTGTCTTCGTCCGACTGCGTCAGCCCAGGTCGATGCAGAAAGTCTATCCCGACCGTACGCTGCAGTCTCGCATTGACAGATTTCCAACCTCTTGCGGCAGACTTCGAGGACACGCATGAACGTTGACTTGAGACTGACGTCACCGCCTGCCGCGGTGCTGGGAGCCGAGAGGGGCCAATGGCTCTATCGCGGACTATACCTGGCGTTTGTGATCGGTGGTCTGGCACTCGAGGCACTGGCGGTTCTGCTCGGCAGCATGATCGCACTCGACATCGCGCCGCATCTTGCCACGTACGACGAAATCTATGGCCTGACCCTAGCCTACGTCGTGATCTCCGCGATTGCCACGATTGTCCGCGAGGCGGTGAAACGACGCGAGGAGGAAGCTGCCTGGCTGCTCTGGCTGGCGCTGCTGCTTGGACTGGTCGCCACACGAAGCCATGCGCAACTTGATATCGAGGCGCTGATCGTCTGGTTCGGGTTTTCGATCTTCTGCATCCTCGGAACACGTAGCGTAGTCAGGCGCCTCATCGCGACCGCGCTTGCCGGCTGCCTGCCCCGTCGGCCTATCGCCTTCATTGGCAACAGCCACTCCGCGGCGATGATGCTGGCCCAGATCGGCGCGGATCGCAGATCGCGTTTTCAAACCGTTGGTTTCTTCGACGACAGGCTCGATCGGCCAGGACCGCTCACGGAGCTCCTACCTTGCTTGGGCACGGTCAGCGATCTTGTAAACTACATTCATAACGCCGAACTCGACGAAGTTTACATGGCGCTTCCCTGGTCCGCCGGTATCCGAATTTCCGAGCTTCTAGAGCGGCTGCGATTTCTGCCCTTGACCGTAAAGTTGATACCCGACCACGTGCCGCCCGCACTGGTAGGCAGAGGCGACGGGCAGTTCCTTGGTGTTGTCATGCCAACGCTGATGATCCCGCCTTTCTCAGCTGCGGGCGCGGTTTTTAAACGTAGTGTCGACATCCTGGGTGTATGTGCATTATTGTTCCCATTGATCCCGCTATTCCTCCTCGTTGCCCTGTTCATTAAGGTGGATAGCAAGGGCCCGGTCCTGTTCCGACAGATGCGCTCTGGTCAATACGGCCGCCAATTCAGCATCTTGAAGTTCCGCTCACTGCATGTGGCACAGGCGGACGCGGCGGCGGAGACGCTCGTAACCTCGGGCGACCGCCGCGTCACCCGTGTCGGGCGGTATCTGCGGAAATACTCGATCGACGAGTTGCCGCAGGTCTTCAACGTGCTGTTCGGGCAGATGTCCCTGGTAGGTCCGCGTCCCCACGCCCCGCGTGCCAAGGCCGACGGTCGTATCTACGCCGAAGTCATTCCGGAATACATGCTTCGCTACCGCGTCAAACCGGGCATGACCGGCTGGGCGCAAGTGAATGGATGGCGTGGCAATACCGATACGGAAGAGCAACTGCGTAAGCGCGTCGAGTTCGACTTCCAGTATATCGGCAAGTGGTCGCCGCTGCGCGACCTGGAGATCATGGTCCGCACGATCCCGTCGATGCTTATGCCACCCTCCGGAAATGTCTGAGCATGCGAAAATCCCTCGACGCGCTAGTGGCACATCGCTTCACGCGGCACATCTCGCCACTTCAGGCCCTTGCCCGCGGAGCCATGGCGCGGAGGCGGACCTTCGCTTGTGCGACCTACGCACTCCTTGTTGTCGCTTTAGCTATGGGAACCTGCCACCCGGCGTGGAGCCAGGCGGCCCCAGTGGAAACTCTGAACCTCAACTTCAGGACGATGCCGCACTGGCGCACCGGACCGATGCCCTGGCCACCAATAGCGAGGCCGTTCAACGATCCCGGCTTCGTGCTCAGCGCCGGAATGATGAGCGGGCTGCGCTCACCTTACAGGAAAAACGCGTTATCCGCCCCCGCCTGGGCATCTCTTTCTAATGAGAAAGAGGCCTATCCAAATGGCGACGCGTTGACAGATCTCGGGATCGATCCGTTCTCGATCCTGGATGATGTGCTTCTGCTAACCGCAACGCCAATACCCGCAAGGGCAGCGGCAACGTTACCCGCCGACATGCCGCGACAATACCTCTCGGGAAGTTTCAACACCTACCCATTTAGCCAGACCTACGGCTATTTCGAGGTGACAGCAAAGGTGCCGTCGGGTCCAGGACTCTGGCCCGCCTTCTGGCTCCTCCCCATCGACCAGTCGTGGCCGCCAGAGATCGATATCACCGAGATTCTCGGCGACGATGTTCGCACTGCGTATTTCTCGATTCACAGCGGCGACAGGAGTTGGGTAGCATCGCAGCCTGACAGCTATAACGGGAGCACAACGACCGAGAAGACCGGGCGCACAATTGACCTTTCGACCGACTACCACCGTTACGGTCTAGATTGGACGACGCGGACCATCACCTTCTATATCGATGGCGTTGCCGTCGGCAGCAGGCCAACGCCCGCCGATATGCGCAAGCCGTTCTACCTGATCGTCAACCTTGCGGTCGGGGGCTTAGGAAGCTGGCCCGGTCCGCCAACCGTACGAACCCAATTCCCGGCATGCCTGGCGATCCGGTCGATCGGGATCTGGACCCGGAACCCCAATGCCAGCCGCTGACGGAGCGCAGATGTCGGCGAACCTGTTGGCAATTCCGATGATGGACGGAAAGGCGCCTGCTTCGGCGCTGCACCCGCACGAAGCTCCGGAGTGGTCTCCGAGGCCGCGCGTCAGCATCGTGATGGCAAACTATAACGGCGCGCCCTTCATCCTCGACGCCCTGGCCTCCGCGTCGCGCCAGACCATCCGTGATCTCGAGATCATCGTTGTCGATGACGGGTCGACCGACAACAGTGTAGAGCTCGTGACCCAGTATGCCGCAGGTGATCCCAGGGTTGCCCTCCTGCACACCTTGGGCAATGGCGGTCCCGCCGCGGCGCGCAATCTAGCCCTGGATGTCGCACGCGGATGCTGGATTGCCGTGCTGGACAGTGACGACATCATGCATCCCAGCCGCCTCGAGATCCTGCTCGACTCCGCGGAGGCGACCGGTGCCGACATTGTCGCCGACAATCAGATCGTGTTCGACGATGCCCGGCTGATGCCGAGCCATCCGCTCCTTACCAGGCGGCAGATCCCTGGCGGCCCAGTCTTGGTTGCGGACTACATCAACTCCAACACTTTCTTTTCCAGGGGCGCACCTCTCGGCTATCTCAAACCTGTCTTCAGCAGCGTATTCCTGGCACAGGCAGGTTGCCGCTATGATCCTGGCCTTCGGATCGCCGAGGATTATGACCTCGTGCTGCGTCTGCTTCTTGCGGGCGCGCATTTCCGGATCAGCCCGCATCTTACTTACTTCTACCGCCGTCATCATCACTCGGTCTCTCATCGTTTGTCGATCTGCACGCTGCAACCGATGCTGGACGCTGACGACCGGTTGCGCGCCGCACAACCGGCCGAAACACGCCCACCTGAGATCCGGGCCGCACTAGATCGACGTCGCAGCACGATCCGGCGTGCCATAGATTTCGAGGGCCTGGTTGCGACCCTGAAGGAACGGCGCTGGATCAGCGCGACGCTGCTCTGCTTGAGCAGGCCCGGAGTCGCGGCCCTGCTGGTGATTCCCTTGCAGGACCGGCTCCGGCGGGTACTGCGACGCGATTCTCGCATGCAGCCCGTGGTACCGATATCCGGACGTCGCGCGGCCCTGCTGTCGCGACAACGGATCGTCGGCGCCACCAACGGAAGCTCCGCCTATCTGCTCGGCATTTGCACATACCTCCGACGGAATGGTTATGAGATCGACCTCATTTCGCCATCGCCTGCAATGTTCGGGCGGTGGCCTGTTCTGCGTCTCGATCCAGTGATGGACGTATTTTCATCGATCAGGATTCGTGGGTCGTGGCGCGTCGGCCGGCTTATTGTTGCGCGCGATCCACGTATCGCGCTGCGTGCGGCGGGGGCGATAGCCGACCGGCTGCTCCGCCGGCTCCGGATCGAAATCACTCCCTTGGGCCAGAAGGCGCCGCACGCCATAGCCGTGCCGCTGACCGACGCAGACCGCCTCTTCATCTCTAGTACCCCGCGCGACGCAACGCTGATCATCACCGACTACGCGTTCCTGAACGAGGCAATCCCGTTCGTGCTGCAGCCGTGCGTCCCGAGCGTTGTCGTCATGCACGACTTCTTCTCCGATCAGGACACCCGGCGCGCCGTGATCCATCTCGATCCGCAGACTGAGGCGATGCTTCTCGCAAAAGCCGACGCCGTGCTCGCCATCCAGTCCGAAGAAGCCGACAAGATCAGGCGGCTTCTGCCGGGTACGCCGGTCATCCTGGCGCCCATGGCAGTACAACCGGTCGCTGCACCTCGACCCGGCGAAAGTGGAAGCCTGCTCTTCGTTGGCAGCAACACGCTCCCCAATCTTGACGGGATCCGATGGTTCCTCGACGAGGCGTGGCCGGCGATCCTGCAACAGTTCCCACTGGCCAGACTGCGGATCGCCGGGAGCTGCTGCGGCGGCCTCTCCGGCGCGATGCCCGGTGTCACGCTTCTAGGGCGGGTGGACGATCTGGACGCGGCCTATCGCGAGGCGGGGATCGTGATCTCACCCCTGCGCCTGGGCTCCGGGCTGAAAATCAAGCTGATCGAGGCGCTTGGCCACGGAAAAGCAATCATCGCTACCGGAACGACCCTCCAGGGTGTCGGCGACCTGGTGTCGGGCGCCGTGATCCAGGCAGACACAGCCGAGGCGTTTGTCGCGGCTGCGGCCGGGCTTCTGCTCAACCAGGCGGCGCGGGCGAGCCTTGGAGAAGCTGCATTGGAAATTGCGCAAAGATATTTCTCCCCTGAAACCTGCTACCGCGGGTTGCTCGATTTCGCTGACAGCACGGGAAGATGGGTTGGCCGCCACGCAAGTCCGCCTCCGCCGGATCCCGGCGACCAAACCAAAGCCAAAATCAAATCTAAGGATGCCGCATCATGAACGCGCCGCTCGCTAATGACGTGGCGTTTCTGGCTGCAGGCTCGGTTGGCCAGCCGCCGTTCACCTGGATCGGCGATCTCATGGTCTTCTTGCGCCGCAACTCGAGGTTGCAGTCGGCTTGCGTTGGCGGCGCGGTGATCGTCGCCCTGCTCTATACGCTCACTGCGACCCCGCGCTTCACGGCCAGCGCCACTCTGCTGATCGACACCCGTCAGACCGATCTGTTGCGGCAACGTCCGCTGGTTTCCGATGCGCAAATCGAGAACGCGATGATCGAGAGCCAGGTGGAGGTCCTTCGCTCTTCCGGCCTGGCAAGGCAGGTTGTCGAGCGGCTTGATCTCGCAGACGATCCAGCATTCTCGGCAAGGCCGTCGTTGCTGTCTCGCATGGTCGGGCCCTGGCGCCATTCCCCGCTCGCGCCCATCGACCGCGTGAACGATAGGGCGGTCACGACGGATCGCCTTGCCCAGCAGCTCCTGTCGATGATCAATCCGCACAGGATCGGACTGACCTACGTGATCGAGGTCGATGCCACCGCCACTTCCGGCGCCCTCGCGGCCCGGCTGGCCAACGGATTGATCAACGCCTATGTCGCCGGGCAGATCGGCGATCGAACCAGTGCCAACCGACAGGCTTCCGGATGGTTGGAGGGCCGGCTCGCCGAGGCGCGCGACAAGGCGCTGCGGGCTGACCAGGCCGTCCAGGCCTTTAAAGCGAAAAATGGCATCGTCGATACAGGCCACGGGACGCTCGACGACCAACAGATCACCGAGCTCAGCAGCCAGTTGGTGGCGGCCCAAGGGAAGACCGCCGTCGCCCGAGCGCGGCTGGACCGGATCAGGCAAGCTGTCGGCAGTGGGAGCGCTAAAGCCACCGTCTCCGAAGCCCTGACCAGCCCGGTGATCAATAACCTGCGCGAACGCTACCTGAACGACGCGCAGCGCGTCACCGAATGGTCGGCGCGCTTCGGCCCGGATCACCTCGCCGCCGTATCCTTGCGCAAGGAGATGGCGTCACTGCAGGGCTCGATCGGCAGCGAGATGGGCCGGATCGAAAGAACCGCTGATAGCGATCTCGAGGTAGCTCTTGCCAGCCAGGCAGCACTGCGCGCCCAACTCGATGCGATGGTGGCGCGCTCAGCCTCGTCCAACATGGATCGTGCGACGTTGCGGTCGCTGCAGAGCGCCGCGGACGCCTATCGCGCCCTCTATAGCGGCTTCCTGCAGCGCGCGGTTCAGTCGACGCAGGACGAATCGTTCCCAGTCGCCGATGCTCGCGTCATCACCCCTGCCCGGCCGCCCCTGTCGAAGAGCAAGCCCCAGGGCAAGCTCATCCTGCTCGCGTCGATCGTCGCGGGCTTGGGTTTCGGCTTCGGGCTCAGTCTGGTGCGCGAGGCGCTCGACCGCCGGCTGCGCAGTGCTGCCGACCTGGAAACACAGACCGGGCTTGCTTGCCTGGCGACGCTGCCGGAAACATCCATCCTACCAGAGCCGCCTGGTCTGGATCCCGCAGCGAGCTCTCCTGTCGTTACGTATCCCGACACGCTATTCAGCCTGGGGATCCAGCGTCTGCAACTCCGGGTCCAACCACCAGCCGCGACCGGCCGGGGACGCCTGATCGGTCTGGTTTCCCTGGCTCACGGCGCTGGAACCAGCACGATTGCCCGCCACCTCGTCCCATCCCTCGCCGCCTCCGGATACTCCGTCACTCTCCTCGACCTGTCCGGCAAACGCCGCCAGACTCAGGCTCAGATCCGCGGCCAGCTTGAGGTGCTTCGCCGCGATCACGACGTCATCGTCGTTGATCTCCCGGCCTTGTCCGAGCCATCGCAGGCGCATGCAGTCTTCTCTGACATCACCAACCTGGTGCTTGTGGTTCAGGCAGCGCGCACGAGCGCCGCTGCCCTGACCGAGGGTCTTCGTATCGCCGGGCTGGATCCGCGTATGCTGTTCGGCGCCGTGCTGACCCGGGTCGGTGCAGCCGGCTGATGGTCGGCGCAGGCCAACTCCTCCCCGCTCCACCTGTGCGGGACCAAGTCAACGCGGTGTTCCGCCCGCGCCCGAACCGGGTGGTGGAGCCGATCTGGTGGGTGTCCTTCGTCTCCTTTACCGGCTTCGTCGTCGCGACACGGATCGGCTCGCTTGGCATGGCCGTTTGCGTCGGAGCCTGGCTGCTTTACATCGCCGCGTGGCCGAAACGCTGCCTGTCGTGTCTGGAGAGCTATCGGCTGCCCTGGCTCTTGCCATTCTTCGCATCGATATCCGCGATCTGGTCGATTGAGCCTGCCATCTCGCTCAAGCTCGGGAGCGAATTCCTGTTGTTCACCGCAATCGCCATCGTTGCCGCGCGCGCGCAAAGTGAGCGCGGGCTGATCTCGTCGTTCATGTGCGCGCTGCTGATTGGCATGGTACTCAGTGCCGTCTTCCACACCACGGCCGCCGTGGGAACAACCGGCGAGGTGGCCCTTGTCGGCATGTTCGGCAGCAAAAACAACCTGGCGTGCTTTGCCTGCCTGTCCATGATCAGCAGCGTTCCCGTGCTGGCCGACCGTCGCCAGCCGGTCGTCCTGCGGCTTCTCGCGAGCCTGGGTCTGTTGCTGGACCCGGTGATCCTCATCAAGGCGCACTCGCTGGGGGCGCTGTTTGCCGGAGGCGGCGGGATCGGCACTGCAGCCGCAGTCCTTCTTCTGGCAAGGCTGCCGCCACGGCAGCGCAACCTGCTGCTAGCCCTCACCGCGATCATCGCAATCGGTCTGATTCTCGTCATCACCGTGGCCCTCCAGGAAGGGTTCGACGTGTCGTCCACCCTCGCTGCTGCCGGAAAGGACACCAGCCTGACCGGCCGGACCTTCCTGTGGTCGCGGGCAAGGGAGTACATCGCCATGCGCCCGATACTGGGACTTGGCTATCAGTCTTTTTGGGTGCAGGGCCACGTGGAAGCGGAAGGCCTCTGGCGCTACGCGCAGATCGAGAGTCGGGCGGGATTCCATTTCCACAACCTGTATTACGAGACCGCTGTTGAATTGGGTCAGGTCGGGGTCGTGCTGATGGCAGGCTTCTTGATGGCAGCTGGCGTCGCGACGGTGCGATCATGCCTGCAGCGACCAGGTCCGGAGACGGCATTCTTAATTGGCTTGATGGTCTTCTATGCTATCCGATTCCCCGTCGAGCTCGACTTCCTTGATCCATTCTCACCCGGCAGTTTTCTGCTGCCGGTCATTTGGGTCTATGGAACCAATACTAGTAGAGACTATCGGTTTTAGTCTTTGAAATATGCGACGTCTTCATGTCTCCCGTGCGACTTCAAGACGCCCAGGGGTCCCCGATAGTGACAGGAGTTGACATATCATGAACACAGCTAAAAGCCTGGAACTTATCGCGCGGGAACGATCGATTCTTGCCCGGATGTGGGAGCGTCTTCCGACATATCTGAGTGATTTCAGAGAAGATCCCCGTTGGCTCATTATGTTCACCTTGGGCCGAACTACGTTGGGCAGACGCCTTTACGCTCCGGATCGGCATCGAGTGTATCCTCCACATGACCAGGGGGCCTCGATGTTCTTGCCGAAAGCAGCTGAAATTCTTGCCGCACTTCGAATGGACGGCATCTTCAGTGACCTCAGGCTGCCGGATGACATCACATCGCAGATTCTTGCGTTCGCGCAGGAAACCAGTTGTTTCGGAAACCATGATCGCGATCTGGATTTGACCCCCGAAGAGCACCTTGCCCGGCAGTCAGCGCATAACCCCGTGACCAGCGGTCACTACTTCGAGCGGATCGAGGAGTGCCGTGCGGCTATGGCTGTTCAGGCTGACAGCCTGCTCAACGCTGTTGCCAGGGAATATCTCGGCCACAAAGCGAAAATCATCAGCACCCGCCTGTGGTGGAGCTTTCCTGCGTCGATGACCGATGCCGACTCCAAGCCGACCACCCCGAGAGAAATGCTCCATTTCGATCTCGATGACTGGCGCATGCTGAAATACTTTTTCTATATTACACCGGTAGATGCCGACGCCGGCCCACACCTGTATCTGAAGGGTACGCATAGGCATCACGCTCTTAAGCACCAATTTTCCATCACAGTTGGCCGCCCCATGGAAGAGGTGCTCGCAACATACGGCGCAGACCGCCTGTCTCCGATACACGGCGACGCCGGATCTGGTTTTGCGGAAGATCCTTACGGTTATCACGCTGGCAGCCTCGCCCGCGCGGCCCCGCGTCTCATGCTTGAAATTGGATTCGGAATCACTCCGGCCAATCGTCGCCGATTCTTTGGCGAGCGGGTTTTCGGCAAGAAGAGATTATCTTGATGCACGTCCAGTTCGACGCATACTGCTCTTTCTCATGCGGTCGAAATTACTAAAGGGTAGCTGACGGCGGCCGCAAGGTAGGCAGCGCTGGCAAAGTGTCAGCAAGCGTGTCGTAGGTTGGTGTCGTTCCTGCGATCCGCCATGACCAGAACCTTGGGTTGGCAGATCCTGCAGCGGCGCCTCGGCTGAACGAGAACACGACCGAACGTCTCAGCCCGTCGGGCGGAGTGAAGATTTCAGTGATGCGTCCGCCTGGGCCGGTGCCGATCGCCTAGTCGTGCCGCCCCCTTTCCGCCGCCGGCGCAGGAAGCGTTCTGACGGGTGTGCTGGCGAGCAGGAGTTCGGCCGGTGGTCCGTATGCCGCCGCAGTCCCTCGAACATTTTCTCCCAGACCCAGACTCGCACCCCAAAGGACGACGGGATTGCCGAGCGTGCTGCGCGAGCCCTAGGTCGCTGGGGACCCGACTCAGCGGCCGATAGACTTCATGAAGTGCACGATCCCGCTCATGTCCTGCCGGTCGTCCAACCGCGGCACACTGCGAGACTTCCGCGTCAGCGGCACGCCGGACCTTCTTGGTCACAAAAAACAGCGCGGCGTCGATTCTCATTCACACTAATAGCCTGCGGCACTGTTATGTGTCGGTCTTGGCGTACTGCCTTGCATTATCTTCGATTCGGGAACGAAGTAGAAAAATCGGTATCGCCGCGACGAGGGTGAATGGCAGGATGATAACGACGATACGAAGCTTGTTGACGACAGGGTCTCCAAATAAGGCTCGGAACATTCTATCTCCGTCATATGCAAAATAGTACACAAGAACAGAAATAGCTAGAAACAATAATATAGAGTATACTATCAATATTCGATAAAACGCAAGCCCGACGTTATCAACGTAGGTCGTGCCGCTACCTCTGAAGCTTACAGGGTGAAGACCTTCCTTCATTTTTATATTTCCCAAATCAGTAAAGACCTGATTGTTCAGTATTTCACAATCGCTATGTTTACGAGCTTGATATGTCTGATTTCATCGGAGACGAGATCGTTCTGAGAAGGTGCGGCAGGCATATTAGGCCGTGCTTATGTCTGGTCATCGCGCAGAAAGTACGATGCGCGTCGTGTCGAAGAGGGCGTTTCTGAGTGCTTGACACTTGGTCGTGCTGTAAGCGCGGCTACGAGGGGCGGAGAACTTCATCGAACGATGACCCGATTGTAGCCGAACTTAAGCGTCTTGATGACGGCCAGTACCTGGTTGTTGGCTAGATTAAGGAAATATCGACATCAGCCGTTCTATCATCGATGAAGCCTAATGGTGCCAAAAGAGTTCCGACGAGAGGAAGAGGCATCAAGCCAGGATGGCGGCGCTTTAAAGTGCATCGAGGTCTTTCCCGGCAAGCTGATGGTGCTTCGACGAAATGACTACGACGCCGCCTTGTTACAGGAAAGTGTCAAGATTTAGCTGGTGCTCGAACTTCCGAGACTACGGATGGTGCCCCGCGGCGATCCCAATACGGTCCGCATGGCTACGGCAGAGCCATGCGTGAGATGATGAAGGCAACGACGGTGATGGTCCGTATCCCTCTCCAGATTGTCACTTAATTACGCCACTCTATCCCCATCGGCAATTTCCCAAGGGGTATAGCGATATCCTATCGGAAGCTGAGAAGCCTTAACCCCGGAAGCCACCCGCGCCACACCATCGATTGGATCGGAGGCCCTCCGCGAGCAAGGCAGACCGATCTGCCGGTGAGCAGCAGAAGGGCCATACCGCTCGCGCGCAACGCGCAGGTCGGTGTTGCCCGGTCAACGCGCGTCGCCTACCGATCAGCTATCGCTTCCTCGAGCTGCACGGAAGCAAGAGAAAGACACTGCGTCACCTGGGCGAGCGCAGTGACCTGCTTCGCGATCGCGGCCTCCGCTGTCGCCCCATCGAGTCCCCTCAGGTCGATCGGGGCGATCGTAATTTCCTTCACGCCCAATCCACCAAACGGAAATTGCGCAGCCGGCTTGCGCTGTGCTGCATCCGGCACCCTGCCTTCGAAGGTAAAGGTGATGTTCACCGTGGTCTTGCTCAAGGACATAACGCTACTCCCGCCTGTGCACTCGAGCTTCCCTATAACAAACCTCAACGGGATATGGTGATTTTAATCCGTTATAATAATGATCCGGACGTTCTCCCAACGTGATGCAAGCGTTAATCTCGCTGGCTCCGGACGTCACTGTCGCAGATCGACGCCCGGATAGCCGGCAGCATTCCACGCCTCCTCGCCGCCGCGATACCAGGCCACCTGTCGGTCGCCGGCCTGCACGCGCTTGAGTGCAGCATTGTATCCGGCCGAGCCATACAAGCCGTCGCTCATGACGACCACGGTCTGGCCGGGAGGCGCTCCGGCCAACCAGGCCTCCCCCGGCCATCGCGCGCCCTCGATGACCGCGGCTCCGGAACCGACATCGACGATGACACCGGCGCGGTGGTCGCGGATCATCGCCGCCAGCCCGGCGGTATCCAGGGTCCGCGCGCCAGGCAGGCTCATGGGCGTCGCACCGAAGGTCGTCTCTGGCAGCGGTGTCGTGGCGGGGGGAACATGATCGTCCGCACGCTCGTCGGCATGCAACGGCATCCCCGCCGCGTGCAGTGCGGCGGCCATGCGCGCGTAGCCGGGCAGAGCCGACATGTAGCGCGGGGTCAGGGCGGCGATGCGCCAGACGCTGCGATGCGGCCAGAGCCGTTCGTATTGCGCATACAGAGCGTGCGCCTCCACGGTCCGGCCGCGAAGCCCGGCGATGGCGATCAGCAACATCCTTGCCCCCTCGGCGCGGCCGAGATCGTCGTCCCCCGGCTGGGGGTCGGGGTCGCCCGCGATGCTGCGCCGCACCCAGTCCTCGGCCTCCGACAAGCGTCCCTGCAACAGGCGCAGCGTGCCGAGGCTGAGCGCCCGCTGCCGGCTGCGTGCGCCTTCGGGATTCAGTCGCATGATCGTCTGCAGCGCGTCTGCCGCCTCGTCCAGCCGGCCCTGCGCCAACGCGCAGTTGCTGATCGTGTCCTGCGCCATGATGTCGTTGGGATCGAGTGCCAGTTCCGCCCCCGCGCTATAGGCGGCATCGGTGACATGGCCGTCCAGGAACTGTGCGTAAGCATGCGCCGCCAGCGCCACCCCGTTATCGGGGGACAGTGCCAGCGCCCGCGCGATGGACGCCAGCGCAGCCTGGTGATCGGCCGCCTCGTCGGGATCGTCGGTGTCGCGGATCTTGCGCAGCAGTGCCTCGCCGAGGGCAGCGTGCGCGTCGGCGAAATCCGGCCGCAGGGAAACCGCCCGTGTCAGAAGCGCCTGGGCGGTGCTGAAGCCGTGCAGCGTGTCGTCATGGTCGAGGATCGAGCGCGCGCGGAAGAACAGGTCGATGGCATCGGCATCGTCGGGACGACGCCCGGTGCGGGCCGCCTCCACCCGCACCAGCTCGATATCCAGCGCGCTCGCCAGCCGGGCGACGATCTGGTCACGCGCCTGGCCCGGGTGAGCCTGCGGAACATCGAAACGCTGCGCCCAGAGGTGGGTGCCGCCGCGTGTCTCGATCAACTGCGCATTGATATGCAGCGTCATATCCTCCGCACGCAGGCTGCCCTCGAGCAGGTAACGGACGTTGAGCCGGCGGCCGATCTCCCCGGCCGTCAGTGTCTGCATCGCGATGCTGTCGGCGGTCTCGCGGGCGATCACCACGCTCCCGGGCAGATGCGCGAGCTCCGTGGTCAGATCATCGGTGATGGCATCGGCGACGTAATTCCGTGCCGTATCGTCACTGAGGTTACGGATCGGCAGCACGACGATCGACAGCCGTGGGGGTGCCTGGTGAGCATCGAACAGCCACAAGCCCAGCGCCATCGTCACCACGATCCCCACCCCGAGCCCGGCGCGCACGAGCAGTCGTCGCCCTGGTGCTGATGGCGGGTTCGGGGCCGCCGGCGGCGGGTCGCTCGCATGACCCAAGGGCTCGCCGTCCGCGGCATCGCGGCGTACCGATGGCTGCTCCGGCGGCTCCATCGCGCGCTGCTCGTCGACATCGGCCACGAAGCGGTAACCCCGGCCAGGCACCGTGATGATGAAGGCGCGGCCGTTGGCGCCAAGTGCCCGGCGCAAAGCCGAGATCTGCACCGCAAGGTTGTTCTCTTCGACCAGGGTGCCGGACCAGACCGAGTCCAGGATCTCGTCCTTGGTGACCACCCGGCCACGCTGCTCGACCAGCAGTTGAAGAATGTCGAAGCCGCGTGAGCTGAGCGGGACCACCACCCCGTCCGACGTCAGCAGCCGGGATCTCGGCTCGAGCACGAAGCGGTCGAACCGGTAGCTGGCGAGGGCGCAACCTGGCTCTGACATGCGCTCCATGACCGAAATAATATCCCGCCAGCGTATCCGCCGCATCAGGTGTCGCCAACCCTCGTCGTCCCGAGGCAGGCGACCCCCGTCCCGGGCGCGGGTCGCAAATCCCTGATCGGACGCGCTTTCAGGTTTTTTTAGAACCTTTCAGCGGCGGCTTCAGGACCTGGACCGCCCGGTCATGGTGGGACGTCGGGGCAGGCGGTCCTCGGGCTGCCCGACGCACCCTCATGACGGCGCCCCCGCCGCTCCCGGAAGGACCGCAGCAATGGCTGACATTACTCCAAGCGTCCTGTCGAACTCGATCATGGCCAAGTTCTATGACGTGCTGACCAACGGCGACGCGACCGTGCCGAAGTCGCCGGACAACTTCCTGAGTTTCGTGACCCCCGGCGTCGCCGTGACGGCCGATGATTTCCGTTTCCTCACCCAGGGCCTCAGCGGCGTCGTCACGCCCGCTGCGGCGCAGACCCTGCTGGCCGCAACCAATCCGGCGCCGGCCGCGGGTGCCGCGTCCAGCACCGGCACCAGCGCGGCCAGCGCACCCGCACCGGCGCCGCAGGGCCTGACCGACGCACAGCTGTCGCAGCTTCGCGCCCAGGATACGCAGGGCGTCTATCAGGCGGCGGAGGCCTTCGCCCGCATGGTCGATTTCATCCCGGACGTTGCCTCGCTCGACGGCAAGCAATTGGCAACACTCGCGATCCAGACCGACAACGGCACGCTTTCGGAAGTCTACGAGCTGACGCTGACCATGAGCCAGATCATGGAAAGCGTGATCCCCGATGACGAGAAGGCGAAGATCGATCACCTGCGCAGCCTGCTGACCACGACCACCAAGACCACCGACCTGATCAGCGGCGCCGAGGTCGACGTGATCGGCGCGAGCCCGATGGTCATCGCCTACAACACCAAGATGACGGCCTACGACAACGCCGCCCTCGCCTATAACAGCGCACGCATCAACGCGCTGGCCGGCAACGACCCGCAATCGGTCGAGTATTTCGCCATCAACGCGCCGATCCTGCGCAACCTGGTGACCGCAGCGATGTCGGACTGGGTGACCACCGGCTACAAGAACCAGTACGAGGAGATTGCCGCCTATATCGCCCAGGTCGAGGGCCGCGACCTGTCGCTGTTGCTCGCCGCCTACAAGGACGACCTTGCCAAGGCGAAGCTGACCGGCATCAGCTCGGGCAGCGATTTCTATTACACCGGTGCCACGCCGGGCGACTTCTACCAGGCACCGGGCTGGTCGACATTCCACTTCAGCGAGACGGACTTCGCGAGCTACTCGAACAACAGCTTCAGCGCGACCGGCTGGTCGGCCCATGCCTCCGCCGGCTTCTTCGGCATCGGCGCCAGCGGCGGCGCCAGTGGATCCAAGTCGCAGGCCCAGTATAGCGGCAACTTCAGTACCAAATACTGCAGGATGTCGTTCGAGATCATGCAGGTCGCCCTTACCCGCGCCTGGTTCAAGACGTCGTTCCTGAACAGCAAGACCTGGCGCTTCGATCCCGGCAATCCGGACGTGAAGAACAACCTGCTCAGCGACGGCGGCATGCCGCCCGCCGGCCTGATGCCGGCCTACCCGACCTCGATGATCGTGGTCCGCAACCTGATGCTCGATTTCGGCGACAACTCCGGCTTCCGCTCGTTCATGGAGCAGCAGAAGAGCAGCGCCCAGGGTGGCAGCGCCAGCTTCTCCCTCGGGCCGTTCTCGCTCGGCGGCGGGGCAAGCCACTCGAGCAGCAGCTCCAGCAGCAGCAGCAGCGACGGCTACAGCTGGACCGACCAGGGGCTGAGCGTCCCGGGCATGCAGGTGGTCGGCTATCGCTGCCACGTGCTGCCGAAATCGCCGAACCCGTCGCCCGACATCAAGACCTGGATCTGAACCCAACGACCGGCATGGGGAGGCTCCTGCCATGGACGCCGCGACGCAACTCGCCTTGATGACCAAGGCCAAGCTGGTGTTCGAAACACCGGACACGTTCCTCAGCTTCCCCGTCCTGACGCCGATCTCGTTCCGGCCGCAGGACCTCGATTTCGGCAGGGCGCAGGCCGATCTCGCGGTCGGCGCCGCGTGCGAGGATTTCTCTCGTGCGGTCAGCCGGTGCCTGACCGGACCGATCGACAATGCCGATGGCGAGACCACGCTGTGGGACCAGTACGATGCGTGGCTGACGGCGATGCAGCTCGCCACCGGCAATCTTTCCACCCAGGACCAGGCGGACTACGCGGCGGCGCGGGCGCTGCTGGTCGTTGTCGACGCCGACAACCGCACGGCCGACAGCCCGATCGTCGTCGCCTACAAGCACTGCCGCGACGCGGTGCTGAACGCCGAGCAGGCCTACAAGGCGGCCGAGGTTACAGCGACCGCCGCCGGAACCGCAGCACTGGCAGCCTGGCAATCGGACGGTGAACCACTGCTGCGCGCAGCGATCGCCGCCGCCAACACGACCTGGCAGACCACCGGCCGCAGGGCCGACGTGGAGGCCGCGCAGGCGACCCTTGCGCGGTGCGAGGCCCGCATGCCGCAGGCGATGTGGACGAGCTGGCGCCACGGCTACGACCCGTCGGTCGACTCCGTCACCAACCCGAGCAGCGGCGCCACCTACGCTCCCAGCGGGTTCGCCCCGTCCGACCTGGTGGCGCAGGACTGGACCACGCTGGATCTGACTGCTGCCGAGATCGCCAGCCTGTCGGCCAACGCACCCGCCGCGCTGCACGCGCTCTTCGGCGATACGCCGGCGCCCGCGCCAGGAGCCTCGACGGCGGCAGCGGTGTCGTTCGAGTTCCGTTCCGCCGCCGTCACCCGACCCTGGTTCGACCCGTCGATCTTCGACCAGCGCTTCTGGAAGTTCGCCGACGGCAAGGTCCTGAGCGACGGGGCCACGCCGCCGACCGGCAGCTGGACCGCGATCGTCGTTGCCGTGGTGTTCGTGCGCAACATCCGGATCACCCCGCCCGGCACGGGTGCCCGCACGACGGCCGGCACCGTCCAGGCGCCACAGCCGGTGCATGCGCTACCCCGGCCGGTGCTGCCGCCGGAGGTCTGGAACCGGTTCGGTGGACAGGGGCCGGAGCCGGGTGAGATCCCGCGGCGCATCCTTCCCGGCGGTCGTCCGATGCCGATGCTGCAGGCGATGCCGGTGGCGTTTCCTCACCCGCAGCCGGTCCGGCCGCCGATCGCCGCACCGCCGCATCCGCCTGCCCCGGCACCGGTGCATGTGCCTCCACCGCGACCCATGCCCCCGCCCGCCCCGGCACCTGCGCCGGCCCCGGCACCCGCCCCGGCACCTGCGCCAACACCGGCAACCACCGACCCGGCCGACGACAGGATCTCGATCCTCGCCTTCATCTGCCGGCCGCTGCCGATGACGCCCGATCCCGACCCCGCGCTCACCTGGTAGCGCGCACAGCCCAGGAGGTTCATGACATGGCACTCGCCTATCGAACGGCCGGTCTAGGCCGGTCCAGCGATCCCGCTCGCAGCCTCGTGCAGGCGCTGCAGCACGACCTGCGCCAGCTCGGCTATCTGCAGCGCAGCATCGACGGCGTCTTCAGCGACGGCACCCGCAGCGCCGTGCGCGCCCTGCAATACGACCTGCTGCACAATGCCGGTCACTCCACCGCCGGCGACGGCGACGCGCCGGTCGCGATCACCAGCTACAACCGCGGCGTCGGCTCCGTGACCGGCGTCGTGGATCCGGCGCTGGCCGACAGCATCGAGGCGCTGCTCGCCGACGAGCGGGTGATCAAGCTGCCGAACCATGACGATCCGGCGGCCGCCAACCATGCAGTGATGGCTGCGATCGCCGCTCTCCGCAGCACCGAGGCGCCGATCCCTTTCCTGCTGGCGATCATCGCGCAGGAGACCGGTGGCCGGCATTACGCGGTGCCTCCATCCACGAACGATAGCGACAACTACCTGACGATCGGCCTGGACCGGAACGGTGCCGCCGATGCGGTCACCTCGCGCGGCTACGGCGTTGCCCAGTACACGCTGTTCCATCATCCGCCGCGTGCCGACGAAGCGGCGCAGGTCATTGCCGATCCGGCGCAGAACATCGCGCAGGCCACCGCCAACCTGGCCGACAAATTCGGTCATTTTGTGCTCGGAACGGCAGGCGCCGACGATCGCACGGCGGAACATCGCCTGCTGCCGCTGCGCATCTGCCGCTACGCACCGACCGACCCCCGGTACATGACGGACTGCCGGACCTGCGCGCAACAGACAACCAGGATCGACATCGCGTCGACGACACCGGTCTATGCCGGCGCCAGCCAGACCTATGGCGAGGGTCACGCCTATTCCGAAACGCACTACCAGGGCGTCCCGGACCGCGCCGGCTTCCTGTGCGACTGGCCGTACGCGATCCGACGCTACAACGGCGCCGGTCCGAACTCCTTCAATTACCAGGCCCGAATCCTGCTGAACCTGCTGGCAGGCCCGCAACCCTCGATGGAGGCTTAGTGTCATGCAGATCGGCACCATTCTCGATGTCGCGATCGGTCTCGCGGTCACCTTCTTCCTGCTGGCGCTGATTGCCAGCGGCGTGCAGGAGATCATCGCCGGCCTGTTCAAGTGGCGTGGCACCTACCTGAACAAGTCGATCGATGTCCTCATCAACAACGATCCTGCTGCGGGCTTCACTTGGCAGGGGATCGGCGACTGGCTGCACGCGCATCTGACCAAGGGGGCTGCCGCGCCGTCGGCACTGAAGGCCGCAGCACAGGACCCGGTATTGTCACGCGTCACCGAGCGCCTGACCAACCATCCGCTTCTGCATGACACGCCGAACTCGCTGCCCTCCTACCTGTCCGCCCAAACCTTCGCGATGGCGCTGCTCGACGCGCTCCGTGACGGCTCCTCGCTGCCGGCGTTCAGCCAGGCCGAGGCGACCATCGCATCGCTCCCGGCGGGCGACCTCAAGACGACGCTCACGACCTTCGTGCACGACGCGGGTGGTGATCTCGATCGCCTGCGCAGCAGCATCGAGACCTGGTTCGACGACGCGATGGACCGTCTCAGCGGCATCTACAAACGCTTTTCGCAATACGTCATGCTTGTCATCGGGTCGCTGCTGGCGGTGGCGCTCAATGTCGACGGGCTCCATCTCGCGCGTCTGCTCTGGGACCTGCCGGTCAGCCGGGCGGCCCTCGTCGCGAGTGCCAATGATGTTGCCGCGCACGCTTCGACTGCCGATCCCGCCTCGCAGTTGCAGGCGACGTTCAGTGCGCTGCAGAACCAGCCGCTGCCATTCGGCTGGCACGGTGCGATCGGCGCGCAGACGATTGTCGGCTGGATCGTAACGGCCCTGGCCGTGTCGCTCGGCGCACCGTTCTGGTTCGGCCTGCTGAAAAACCTGACCGATCTGCGTGCTGCCGGGCCGAAGCCCGCGCGCGCCGACGCAGCCGATAGCAGCACGGACTGATGGATCCGCGTCGATTTATCCCCCTCCAAGTCTCACAAACCAAAGGACCTGAAACATGCGTATCAAACTCTTTTTCGGCGGTGAGGCGATCACCATCCCCAAAACGGATTTCGGACTGGCCTACGCGCTGGTCAGCGTCTGGATCGATGGCAACGGCTTCACCAGTGCGGCGAATGCGATCGGCACCATCGGCTATGTCTGCCTCGAGACCGAGGAGGTGGACCTCGGCGATGTCGATGCTGCGACCCAGCAGACTTTTGCGAACCTGCATGCGACGGTCGTGCATTACGACATCACCACCAATCTTTTCGTCAAGGACGGCGGGATCGCGACAATAACCATGACGGTGTCGGTGCAGACCGGCGGCCAGTTGACGGACCGCAAGCTGCAGTTCCAGGCAAGCGCCTGCCGCGGCGTTTCCGTTCTGACCAGTCCGATCTCGTTCTCGGTCGAGATGCTCCAGCAAGCCTCCCCGGTTGCATTGCTGGATGACGGCACCATCCTGTCCGACGACGTCGCCGTCGCACTGGGGTCGCAAAGCCCGTCTGCCGACGCCACTCAAGCCGATCCGGCAACCGGCGGCGACGTCGCGGCCGCGCAGACGGGAGTTGCCTGATCATGGCAGACCTCCCTGTGGACGCCGCGGGTGCGGTTGCCGGCCTCTCCGCTGGTGGCCTGCGCCTGGAGCAATTCCTCGATGACATGTCGGTCGAGACGAAGTGGATCGCCGGCCACCACATCGTCTGGCAGACCGGCCAGCAGAACGGTGCCGACGGCTCCACCCCGGAGGATCACACCCATTGCAGTGCGTTCGTTGCAGCGGTGGCGCTCGATCTCGACATCTATATCCTGCGGCCACCCAGCCATCCGCAGGAGCTGCTGGCCAATGCGCAGGTGGCCTGGCTCGATGGCGGCGACTATCCCGGGCCCGCCGCCACCGCATCCGGCTGGCAGCCGCTCGGCACGTCGGGTGATCCTGCCGTCATCGCACGCGCGGTCGAGCTGGCGAATGCCGGAAAGCTCGTCGTCGGCGGTTACCTGCAACCGGCCGTCACCGATCCCGCGACCGGGAACCTCGTCCGCAAGCCCGGTCATGTGGTTGTGGTTCGTCCGCAACCAGGCAATTTCGCATCCGCGACCGAGCCGCTGGTGACGATGGCCAGCACCAGGAACTGGCGCCTGATCCAGATGGCCGCCGCCTTCAGCGCCCACCCCGGGGCATGGCCCGCTGCCATCCGCCTCTTCGTCCACGACACCGATCTGGAGGAGGACGGTATGGCTCCGATCGATCCGACATCCGGCACCGGAGCAGAGTCCGAAGGTCTCGGCTCACACTCCGCAACGGTGAAGTAGGTTTGGCGCGCGCGTAGGTTTATGGCCTGTATCTGCCTCTCGACTTCGCCGGACAATGCGCCTGTGAGCTGTCCACCCGAGAGAATTCCATTGGACGTCGAACTGCCGCGCACCGGACACCAAGCCGGCCTGGAACGCGTACTAGGGCTTCTTCCGATCGGAACGGATCGGAGAAAAGCTCCAGCTTGTCGATTCGGAGAGCGCCGTTATCCGATCGATAAGCACGATCGAACGAAACGGCGCTAGACGACCGAGGCACGTCATGTCTGGTTGCCGCGCAGTGGGCTGAACCAAGCTTCCGACAGCGGAATGCTTTGCATGCAGCAGGAGCTGAAACGTTCGTCCCGACTGATTACACTGCTTCAGATGTTCGCCTGGCGGACGGGGTGGGATTCGAACCCACGGTACGCTTTCACGCACACACGCTTTCCAAGCGTGCGCCTTAAACCACTCGGCCACCCGTCCTCGCCCGCGATCCGACCGCTAGACGGTCAGGGCGGCGGACAATAGCAAAGTCCGGTTCCGAAGCAAGGGCGGAACCGCCGCGTCAGCTCTCCATCTTCAGGGCCGCGAGGAAGGCAGTCTGCGGGATCTCCACCTTGCCGAATTGGCGCATCCGCTTCTTGCCCTCCTTCTGCTTGTCCAGCAGCTTGCGCTTGCGGCTGATGTCGCCGCCGTAGCACTTCGCGGTCACGTCCTTGGACAAAGCGCCGATGGTCTCGCGGGCAATCACCCGGCTGCCGATCGCCGCCTGGATCGCGATCTTGAACAGCTGCCGCGGGATCAGCTCCTTCAGCTTGGCGCAGATCGACCGGCCGCGTGTCTCGGCCGCACCTTTGTGGGCGATGAAGGACAGCGCATCCACCGGTTCCAGATTGACCAGGATGGAAATGCGCACGAGGTCGCTCTCCTCGTACCCGTCGATCGCGTAGTCGAAGCTGGCATAGCCGCGGCTGACCGATTTCAGCTTGTCGTAGAAGTCGAACACCACCTCGTTCAGCGGCAGCCGGTACACCGCCATCGCCCGGTTGCCGACATAGGTCAGATCCTCCTGGCGGCCGCGACGGTCGTTGCACAGCGTCAGAACCGCGCCGAGATATTCGTCCGGCACCATGATGGTGGCCTTGATCCAGGGCTCCTCCATGCTGGCGATCACCGAGCCGTCCGGCATGTCGGCCGGATTGTGCAGCTCCTCGGTCTCGCCGTTGGTGCGGTGCAGCTTGTACACCACCGACGGCGCCGTCGCGATCAGGTCGAGATCGAATTCGCGCGAGAGCCGCTCCTGGATGATCTCCAGATGCAGCAGCCCGAGGAACCCGCAGCGAAACCCGAAACCCAACGCCGCCGAGGTTTCGGCCTCGTAATGGAAGCTCGCATCGTTCAGCCGCAGCCGCGACAGGCTTTCGCGAAGCTTCTCGAAGTCGTCGGCGTCGATCGGATACAACCCGCACCACACCACCGGCACCGACGGCTTGAACCCGGGCAGCGCCTCGAGTGCCGGACGGCGATCCTCCGTGATGGTGTCGCCAACGTTGCAATCCGCGACTGTCTTGATCGCAGCCGTGATGTAGCCCATCTCGCCAGGCCCGAGCTCGTCGACCGGCTTCATGGCGGGGGTGAAGACGCCCACCTGCTCGACGGTGTGCACGGTCCCCTTGGCCATCATGCGGATCTTGGCGTGGCGCTTCAGGTGCCCGTCCTTGATCCGCACCAGGATGACCACGCCGAGATAGGCGTCGTACCAGCTATCCACCAGCAGCGCCTTCAGCGGCGCATCCGCATCGCCGGTCGGCGGCGGCAACCGGGTGACCAGCGCCTCCAGCACGCCCTCGATGTTGATGCCGGTCTTGGCCGAGATCTCCACCGCATGATCGGCCGGGATGCCGACCACGTCCTCGATCTGCTGGCGCACCCGCTCCGGCTCTGCGGCCGGCAGGTCGATCTTGTTCAGGATCGGCACGATCTCGTGGTGCGCGTCGAGCGCCTGGTAGACGTTGGCGAGCGTCTGCGCCTCTACCCCCTGGGAGGCATCCACCACCAGCAGCGAGCCCTCGCAGGCGGCCAGCGACCGGCTCACCTCATAGGCGAAATCGACGTGGCCGGGGGTGTCCATCAGGTTCAGCACGTAGGTCTTGCCGTCCTTGGCCGGGTAGTCGAGCCGGACGGTCTGCGCCTTGATGGTGATGCCGCGCTCGCGCTCGATATCCATGTTGTCGAGGACCTGGTTGGTCATCTCGCGCTCGGTCAGCCCGCCGCAGACCTGGATCAGCCGGTCGGCGAGGGTGGACTTGCCATGGTCGATATGGGCGATGATCGAGAAGTTGCGGATCAGGGCGAGCGGCGTGTCGGTCATGCGCGCACAGATAGGCGAAACCGGCGCAAAAGTCAGCAAGGCGCGCGGCAGCGGCCTTTCATCATGCGCCGGCCCTGCAGCGGATCAGCGCCCGAACTCGGCAAGCTCGGTGTCGCGCAGCAGATGCACCCGCTGCCGGAGCGCCTCCGCGCGTGCCCGTCCGGAGAATGGCGCGTCCGAGACCAGCGCGGTGACCGCCCCCTCCTGCCTGGCGCCCATCGCCGCGGCTTCGTCGACCATCTCGCCGGTGATGGCGCTGCGCGACTGCCGGCAGCGCACCAGCAGCATGGTGCCCGCACGCTTGCCGACGATGTCCGGCCCGACGCCGCCGCCGGTGAACCCCATTTGCGTCGTCCAGCCGGCGCGATCGAGCTCAGCGGCGCAGAGGCGGCGGAACTCCTGCGGCGTCGGCACCGGCTCCGGCCGGGCGGTGGCTCCGGCCGGGATCGCGGGTGCCACGCCGCTTTCGTTCGGCGGCCAGCCCGAATCCTCGACATGCGCGAAGTGCTTGCGCCGACGCGCGACGACTGCGGCGCCGATGACGAACACCAGCAACAGCAGCCCGAGCAGCACGCCGATCAACGGACCATAGCTCCCGGATCCCGCCCGGCCCGTCCCCGCATTCGGCGGCCAGGCGGGCACCGTTGCACCCGCTGCCGATGCTGGTGTGGGCGTTGCGGGAGCCGGTGCCGCGGATGTTGGGGCGGCGGGCAAGGCCGATGCCTCGGATGCCGGTGCTGTGGGTGGCGACGCCGAGGGCACCGGCGGCGGCGCGGGTGGCGGCGTTACGGGTGCCGCCGTTGCGGGTGCCGATGCCGCGGATGTTGGGGCGGCGGGCAAGGCCGATGCGTCGGATGCCGGTGCTGAGGGTGGCGGCTCAGAAGGCACCGCCGGCGTTGCGGGTGCCAGTGCTGCGGGTGCCACCGTTGCAGGTGCCGCCGTTGCAGGTGGCGCCGTTACGGGTGCTGGTGTTGCGGGTGCCGGTGTTGCGGGTGCCGGTGTTGCGGGTGCCGGTGTTGCGGGTGCGGGTGTTGCGGGTGCGGGTGCTGTTTCAGCGCTCGGAGACGCGGCTGCGGGAAGTGCCGGGGACGCCGTGGACGATGGAGCCGCTACCGGCGTCGGCGAAGGTGCCGTTGCCGCCGCCTGATCGGAGACAGATGCAGCGGCCATGACCGGTGCAGGCTGCGCCGGAGCCGGTGCCGACTGCATTGGTGCAGCCGGTATCGATGCGGCGGGAGCCTGCGGACCCGGCGCCGCCTGGGGCCTGGGCGCGAGTTGGACCGGTGCGTCAGCCGTCACGGCAACCGGCGGCGTGGGCAGAGCGCCGGTTGCCGGTCCCGGCGGTGGCGCATCGACCATCGCCATGTGCGGCGGCGCCGGCGGCCCGATTGCCACACGCGCTGCCGGGCGGATCTCACCTGCAAGGACGTACACCGGAGGCTCGCCAGGCCGCGGCGGCACGCGACGCAGCAGCACGAGCCCGCCCTGCTGAAGGATCACCTCGAGCCGAAGCGCCGGGGACAGAACAAAGCAGCGACCCGCACTGTGGACATACCGAACCCAGTCGCGGCCCCGGGCGCGCGCCTCCGGGCCATGCAGCGCCAACGTGGCCCTCGGATCGACGCAGCCATAGAGCGTGTGGCCGACCTGGTAGTATGAAGCAGCACCCGCTGCCGGCGATGCGGCAAGCAGCAGAAGTGCCGCCGCAGCCAAACGACGCTCCATTGGTGTCCCCTCCGTGGCCTGGACGTCCGGAGCCCCCGATCGTTCCGGTACTGGCAGGAGTGGCACGTTATTTTGCCTTCAATAGGGCACGCAAGCCGCAGCTTGGCCGCAGTGCGTCGGATCACGGCATCAAGAGCGTCAATTGCGGCGCAGGCTCCACACCACGTGGCGCCGACGGCTCGAGCAGGCTGCGGACGCCACACCCCACGAGGAACGTGGCGATGCGATCGAAAATGTCGGGATCGCGGCTTGGATCGTCAGGATCACCGCGCGGCACCCAGATGATGGTGTCGTAGCGCGCCCGGGTCAGCAGCACGCGGTAGGTGTTCAGCCGCCAGGCGATCTTGTCCGCATCGCGCGCGATCTGCCACCGCGTGCCACGAAACGAGCGCGCCTGCCACGGCCCGGATTCGGCCGCACCGCCCACCGCGCGGATCAGGTCCGCGTCCCAACAAACACCAACCTGGTCGAGCTCGAGTCCCTGCACCGAGAATTGCGTCGCCACGATTTCCAGCGAATCCGAGGCCCGCACATCACGATCCCGCAACCAGCTTTCGAGGAACCAGCGCGCCACGGCCTGAGGATCCATATGCGGCAATTCGCAGCCGAGCCCCTCCGCCCGCAGGCGCCGCGCACCCGCGCTCGCTACCAGACCCGCACGATGCACGCCACGTGCGCTCGCACGTAATCCGCAGCGCAGCATGTCGAGGTCGCGCGTCAGGCGGAACGGCACCGGTCCGTCCTGTGCAATGACCTGCCGCGCCGCCGCGACGTCCCCGCGCAACACCGCATCGACCCAGGCCGGCGTCGCATCATGACGCAACGACCGCACCGGCACCGTCAGATGCAGCGCCGGTTCGACATGCAGGCCATCCAGCGCCGCCAGCCGATTTCGCGGCTCCGGGTGTACTAGCGAAAACTCCGAGACGAACACGCGCCACTCCGGCCGCGGCACAAGTGCCAATCCCCATTCCGCAAGGCCGCCCTCCCCGTCATGAATTTCCTGTCCGTTGCCGATCAGGCAGACGATGCCGGCGAAACCCTCATGCCGCGCCATGATATCCAGCACATGCGCCGGCTCCGACCGATCCAGCTGCACCGGACGATCGCGCGTGTGGGCAATCGCGTGCGCCTCGGTCCAGCTCCGCTGCGCCTCGTCGATCACCACCACGCGCTCGGGCGGCGTCTTGCCGGACTTCACGTTGTCGTCGCGAAACTTCGGCAGCGCCTGGATCACGCCTTTCATCCTGTGTGCAGCCGGCGCTCGTTTTTCCGATTTTGCCACCGCATCCCGCACCAGCGCCTCGCGCAGCACATGCACGAGTGTCGGGTTACCGGTCAGGAACACCGCATCCGCCTCGCCCTCGGTTCGGGAGAAGGCGACGTTGAGGCCGCACAAGGTCTTGCCGGCGCCGGGAATGCCGGTCACGAACAGGATCGCCTTCGCGTTGTCGGCACGGGCCCGGGCGAGAATGGCGGCAATGCGATCGGCAGTCCGGGTCAGGTTGAACGCATCCGCCCGCGCGCTGGCGATCTCGGCGACGTTGTTCCGATCGTAAAGCAGGCAGGCCGCCTCGATGACGTTCGGCACCGGCCGATACGCAGCGAGCTCCCATGCGGCGGCGTCGAGCGCGTGACCGACAGCCGGCACCAGGCGATCGAGCGAACCCACGAGATCCGGGAGGCTTTTCCCGTTCGCGAGCATCAACGGCGCGCAGCCGCCGATCAGGAACGGCAGCGTCGGAAACGGCGTGGCTGCCTCTGTGGCGACCAGGATCGGCAGAATCGGCTGGCTGCGCGAGCCGGCGTGGAAATCCTGCAGGTCGAGCGCATACCCTTCAAGTTGCAGCTGGTCGGCCACGTCGAACCGGTCGGCGCCCACCTTGAACTCGATGACGAACACTGCCCGCGGCGACAGCAGCACGACATCGATCCGGCCGCCGAGCCGCGGGATCTCGAACTCCAGCAGCACGTGCCAGCTGGCAACGTCATCCAGCCGTCGCAGCGTGTCCTTCAGGAGCGGCAGCTGGATTTCCCACGCGCGAAGCTGCTGCACTTCGTTGATCCGGAACCGGCGGACGGCTCGCTCCGCCAGCGTTTCCAGCAGCCGCGTTTCGGAAAGCTCCAGGAACGAGCCGGCACGTCCGGACCACCAGGCTGTCATCCGGAGCGGCCGGCTCGCGTCAGCTGATGAACACCGCGAGTTCGGTGTCGCGCAGCAGATGCACCCGGTGGCGGAACGCCTCGTCACGCGCCCGCTGCGAGAACGGCGCGTTCGAGACCAGTGCCGTCATCGCGGCATCGTGGCGCTTGCCCATCTCCGCCGCCTCGTCGACCATCTCGCCGGTGATCGCCGTGCGCGACAGCCGGCAGCGCACCGCCAGCAATGCGTCCGCCCGGTGGCCGACGATATCCGGGCCATTGCCGCCACCGTTCAAGCCGAGCTGCGTCGCCCAGCCGGCACGCTCCAACTCGGCCGCGCAGATCTTGCGGAATTCCTGCGGCGTCAGCGTAGCATCGAGATCGGCGGCGGTCTTCACGACGGGTGCCGTGATCGTATCATCCTCGTTCGGTGGCCAGCCGGCATCCTCGACATGCGCGAAATGGCGGCGCCGGCGGGCCACGACAAACGCGGCCAGCACGAACGCCAGCAGCAGCAGCGTCACCAACACACCGAACAGCAGCGCGCGGCCGGGATGTGCCGTGTTGCCCTGCCGGTCATGCGGCGGCCAGGCTGGAACGCCGGCCGCGGCCGGAGCCGACGGCGACGCAGCAGGCGCGACGATCGGGGCCGCAGGGGTCGCCGTTGCTGCCGGCGTTGTCGGAGAGGCCGGTTGGGCAGCGGGAGCGTCCGCAGCGGGCGCCGGAGCAGGCTCGGAAGCTGGTGTCGCGGGTGCCGGTGTCGCGGGCGACGGTGTCACGGGTGCAGGTGACACGGGCGTCGGGGCGGCTGCGGAGGCCTGAGCGCCTGCGTCCGATTTGGAGACATGCGTGGGGACCGGAACAGGAGCCGAGGGCAGCGCGGACGTCGTTGCGTCACCCGAAGCCGTCGCGGGAGAGGCCGGGGATGCGATCGGAGCGGGAGCGGGAGCTTGAGCCGATGCCTGGTTACCTGCCGTCGCTGTCGAGGCCGGCGGCGTGACACCTTCCGGCGGAGAAGCAGCTGTCGTGGCAGCGGGCGCCTGTGGGCTGTCGACCACAGCTGCGGGGGGCTGCCGTCCCGCTGGGGCCGGAGGCGCAGACACCGGCGATGGCGTCGCTTCTGCCGACCCGCCCAGCGCCACAGCAGCCGGGGCAGCAGCAGCCGGGCCCGCTGCAACCGGGGGTGCCGCAACCGGGGGTGCCGCAACCGGCGCCGGTGCAACCGCGGGTGCCGCCTGCTCCGGCGCCGTGACCGGCGCGCTTCGGGCGGCCGTGCTGTCGGCCTCGGCGCGTGTCGCTGGTCGTTCCGAGCGATGCCGCGATCGCTCCACAACCGGCGCCTGGGCGGCCCGGATGTCGCTTGACACCACGTAGATCGGTGGCTCGCCGATATGCGGCGGCACGCGGCGCACCAGTGCGACGCCGGTCGCGTGCTCGAGGATCTCGAGCCGCATCTTCGGCGTCAGCAGGAAGCACCGCCCCGCCTCGCGAACCTGCTGCGTCCAACCCACCGGATGGAAGCGGCCGAAACGGCTGCTCAGGCTGAGGGCGGCATGCGGATCGACGCAGCCATAGGCGGTGTGGCGGACCTCGTAATACGGCGCCGCGGATGCCGCAGGGATGCATCCCAGCAGCAACAGGATCGCCGTCGGCATGCGACGCTTCATGGTTTCCCCCTTTCGACCTCGACGTTCCGCAGGCCGGATCGTTCCGCTAACAGGAGGTGAGAGCACCCGCTCGACGGCGCGCCCTCAGCGACGCAAACTCGCCCCGGTCGCCTTCGCCACCGCAGCAACCACCTTCGCCGATGCCGCCTCCAGTTCCGCATCGGTCAGGGTATGCTCGCGCGGCTGAAACACAACCTCCAGGGCGAGCGACTTCATGCCGTCCGGCAGCCGCTCACCCTCGTACAGGTCGAACAGGCTCACTCCGGCGATCAGTGTCCGCTCAGCACCCCGCGCCGCCCGCAGCACCGCCTCCGCCGTCACCGAAATCCCGACCAGGAATGCGAAATCGCGACGCACCGGCTGCAGCGATGGCAGATCCGGTGCCGCCTTGCGACGCCGCTTCGGGTCCGCCACCGCATCAAGGAACAGCTCGAACGCCACCGCCGCCCCACCCTGGCTGCCGGCCTGGCTCCAGCTCTGGCTGAGGCCCGGATGCAGCTGGCCGAAATGCCCGAGCACGATCTTCGGCCCCTGACGCAGCACGCCGGACCGCCCGGGATGGTAATGCGCCGGCGCGTCCGCGGTGATCGAAACGGCCTCCACGGGCACGCCCAGCGCCGTCAGCAGCGCCATCACGTCCGCCTTGGCGTCCCACACGGACACCTCCTGTGCGGGACGGCCGATATGGCGCGCGCTACGACCCGTCCGCAGTCCCGCCGCGATCAAGCGTTGCCCGCCAAAGATTGGGCCGCCGGGCACGGGGCCACCTTCGGTGAAGCCGGCGCCGATCTCGAACAGCCCAAGGTCGGCCAGGCCGCGCGCGGCGTTGCGTCCGGCCGCCTGCACCAGCGTGGCGAGCGGCGTCGGCCGCATCTGGTCTAGGTCTGCCGCGATCGGGTTCAGCAGGTGCAGGCTCTCGGGCGCGTCCCCGAACCGCGCCGCATGGGCGCGCGCTGTAAAGCTGAAGCCGATGCACTCGGCCATCCCGCGCGAGGCCAGCAGCCGGCGCGCGGTGGTGCTGCGGACCTGCCGCGGCGTCAGTGACGGCAGCGGCACCGGTCCGAGCGATGGCAGCGACACCGGCGGCACCGCATCCAGCCCGGCCAGCCGCAGCACCTCCTCGATCAGGTCGCATTCCGCTTCCACCGCCGCCACGCCTGCCAGGGCCGCCGCCTCGTCGCGATCGGCACCCGGCTGCAGTGCCAGCGTGATCGGCGCGGCGATGTCGTTGCGCCAGGACGGCACGTCGAATATCGCCCGCTCGTCGTCACGCGACCGAACCGCAAAGCCCAGCGTCTCGAGCGCATGCACCGCCTCGTCCGGGTCCACGTCGAGGCCGCCCAGCCCGGCAATCCGCGCGAACCGCAAGCTCGCCTCGCGCTGCCAGGTGGGTTCCGCGCCCGCCGACACGACCTCGCTCGCCTCGCCGCCACACAGCTCGATGATCATCCGGGTCGCAGCCTCCAGCGCTGCCACCGGAAGCGCCGGATCGATGCCGCGCTCGAAGCGCTGGCGGGCGTCCGAGTTCAGCCCGTGCCGCCGACCCGACAAGGCAATCCGCACCGGCTCGAACAGCGCGCACTCGACGAACACCGAGGTCGTGGTGTCCGACGCCCCGGTCGCCTCGCCGCCCATCAGCCCGGCGAACGACTGCACCCCCGCCGCGTCGGCAATGACGCAATCCTCCGGGTCGGCGACGTAGTCGCGGCCATCCAGCGCACGCAAGGTTTCGCCGGCGCCACGTTGCAGCGTCAGTACGCCACCCGTCACCAGGTCGGCGTCGAACACATGCAGCGGCCGCCCGAGATCGAGGGCGAAGAAGTTGGTGACATCCACCAGTGCGCTGATCGGACGCAGGCCCACCGCCGTCAGCCGCTCCTGCAGCCAGGTCGGGCTCGGCCCGTTGCGCACGCCGCGGATGGTACGGCCCAGCACATACGGGCAGGCCTCGGGAAAGGCGTTCTCCCACGTCACCGGGCTGTCGAACGTGCCCTCCACGGTCTGCGCCAGCCAAGGCCGCAGGTGACCCATGCCGGCTGCCGCCAGGTCGCGCGCAATGCCCCGTACCGCAAGCGCATCGCCTCGGTTCGGCGTGATGGCGATCTCGATCACCGGGTCGTCGAGCCCGGCGAAGTTGGCGTACGACTGGCCCGGCGTGGTGTTGGAGGGCAGCTCGGCGATGCCGTCATGCTCGGTGCCGAGCCCCAGCTCCCGCAGCGAGCACAGCATGCCATCGCTCTTCTGGCCGCGGATCTCCCCGGCCTTGATGGTGATGTCGCTGCCAGGAATGTAGGTGCCCGGGGGCGCGAAGATCACCGAGATCCCGGTCCGCGCGTTCGGCGCCCCGCACACCACCTGCACCGGTGCCGGCGCCCCATCCAGCCCCTCCAGCCCGGCATCGACCAGGCACACGCGCAGCCGGTCGGCGTTCGGGTGCTGCTCGGCGGACAGGATCCGCGCGGTCCGGAACGGCGCCAGCGCGGCGCCACGGTTCTCCACGCCCTCGACCTCGAGGCCGATCTGGTTCAGCCGCGCGGTAAGCTCGTCGAGCGTCGCATGCGTGTCGAGGTGGTCGCGCAGCCAGGACAGGGTGAACTTCATCGCTCAGATCCCCTCATGCAGCATGGCCGGCGACAACGGACTGGAGCCATAATGCCGCAGCCAGCGCAGGTCGCTCTCGTACAGCGAGCGCAGGTCGGGGATGCCGTGCTTCAGCATCGTCAGCCGCTCGACGCCCATGCCGAACGCGAACCCCTGCCACTCGCGCGGGTCCAGCCCGCAATTCGCCAGCACCCGCGGATGCACCATCCCGGAGCCCAGCACCTCGAGCCAATCCGCGCCCCCACCGATCTCGCCGGTCTGCCGGCTCCAGCCGATATCCACCTCCATCGAGGGCTCGGTGAACGGGAAATACGAGGCACGGAACCGGATCGGCAGGTTCGGCTGGCCGAAGAACGCGCGCAGGAACTCGATCACCGTGCCCTTCAGGTGCCCGAGCGTGATCGCGCCCTCGCCCGAGGCCGGCCCGATCACCAGCCCCTCGCACTGGTGGAACATCGGCGAATGGGTGGCGTCGTGGTCGGCGCGGTAGGTGCGGCCCGGCACGATGATGCGGATCGGCGGCGGCGCGGACAGCATGGTGCGGATCTGCACGCCCGAGGTCTGGGTCCGCAGCACCCGGCTCGCCGGACCCTCACCCGCCAGCGGCGGCAGATAGAAGGTGTCGTGGTCGGTGCGCGCCGGATGATGCGCCGGCGTGTTGAGGGCGGAGAAATTGTGCCAGTCGGTCTCGATGTCCGGCCCCTCAGCGACCGAGAAGCCCATCGCGCCGAAGATTGCCACCATCTCCTCGATGGTGCGGCTCAGCGGGTGGATCAAACCGAGGGTTTCCGGTGGCGCGGGGAGCGTCACGTCCACGCGTTCGGCCAGTAGCCGCACGTCCAGTGCCGCCGCCTCCAACGCCCGCCCGCGCGCCTCGATCGCCGCACCCAATTCGTCGCGCAGGGCGTTCAGCGCGGCGCCGCGGGCCTTGCGTTCCTCGGGGGCAGCCTTGCCCAGCTCCTTCAGCAGCGACGTCAACCGGCCGGACTTGCCGAGCGTGCCGACCCGCACGGCGTCCCACGCGCGTGCGTCCGAGGCGGCCTCGAGGGCGACCAGAGTGTCCTGCTTCAGCGTGTCGAGATCGTCGGGCATCGTCGTCCTCAGGCCGGCGCAAAAATGCCGGGGGGACGTGGTTAGCGGATAAGCCTCGAGGCGACCAGAAGGCTCAGCCGATCCCCGTCAGCGCCGCCAGCTTGCCCCTGACCTCGGCCAGCAGCGCCGGCGTGATGGAGATGCCGGCAAGCTCGAACGGACGCGCCAGCGTGTCGATGCTGCGGACATGGCTGGTCAGGATCTCGCCGGCGATGGCCAGGCCGTCAGGCAGCACGACACTGGTCGGGAACGGCCGCACCCGGTTGGTGATCGGGCACACGATCAGGAACCGCGTCGCCTCCCAGAACGGCGCCGGCGACACGACCAGTGCCGGACGGCGACCACTCTGCTCACGCCCGGTGCGCGGATCCAGATCCAGCCAGATCAGATCGCCGGCCTGTGGAACGGGGCCAGGCTCGTTCAACCGGCCTCGCGCCCGAGGTCCCGGCCCCAGTCGAAGGCGTCCGACATCGCGTCCGGAGTCATGCCGACCAGCAGATCGGCCAGCGCGTATCGCGGCCGCGCAACCAAGATCACGATCCGATCGGATTCCGCTTCGACCTCGACCTGGATGCCGTCGGCCAGTCCGAACCGCTGCGCGAAATCCTTGGGTATCCGCATGCCGAGGCTGTTGCCCCATCGCGTCAGCTGCACCTGCATGGCACCCTCACTGTTGGATAGCCATTAGATAGCCCAAGTGCCGGGTGAACCACAACAAAAAAGGCTGCCCCGGTGGGAACAGCCTTTTCTGAAGACGTCGAGACAGCTGGTCAGGCGGCGATGGCGGTCTGCACCTTCTTGACGATTTCGGCGAAGGACGCGGGATCATCGAACGCGATCGCAGCAAGCACCTTGCGGTCGATCTCGATCTCGGCCTTGTTCAGCCCGGCGATGAAGCGGCTGTAGGTCAGGCCGTGTTCGCGAACCGCGGCGTTGATGCGCTGGATCCAGAGCCCGCGGAAGTCGCGCTTCTTGTTGCGACGGTCGCGATAGGCGTACTGGAGCGACTTCTCCAAACGCTCGAGCGCGATGCGGTAGTTGGTCGACGAGCGACCGACGAAGCCCTTGGACTGCGCCAGGACCTTCTTGTGACGGGCGTGTGTGGTTACGCCCCGCTTTACGCGTGCCATCTGTCAGTGCTCCTCAGGCCAGCCCGTAGGGGGCCCACTGCTTCACAGTCTTGCCGTCCTGCTCGGCAAGCACCTGGCTGCCGCGGTTGGACCGCTTCATCTTCTGCGAGCGATTGATCAGGCCGTGGCGCTTGTTGCCGGGACCTGCGAGCACCTTGCCGGTCGCGGTGATCTTGAACCGCTTCTTGACCGACGACTTGGTCTTCATCTTGGGCATTTTGGTCTCCTACCGGTGGAGCTGCCCTCTCCCTTAGGAGGTGGCCCACCGCGGGCCACAGGACAGCCGTCGCGGCCGGGCATGCCCATTCCAGGCCCGGACGCGCGATCAGGGAAGGGTGTTTAGGGCCTCGAGCCCCCAGGATCAAGTTCCCTGAAGGCGCTTATGCCAACGGCACGTTGAGCGTCGCATGAACCTCCCGCGTCTCCCTGCGGAACTCGGCCAGGAACACCGACCGCAGCTCCGGTTGCGCGTGCAGGTGTTCGTAAAGCGGCTGCACGACGCTGGCGATGCGCTCCGGGCTCAGCTCGAACAGGGCGCCGAGGTCGTGGCGCGTCAGCACCGACAATGCCGCCATGAAGGCCCGACGCTGCAACCCGATCGCGCGGCGCACGGCAGGGTCGGCATAACCCTGTCCCAGCACCGGCACGACGGCGCCGGCGATGGTCCTGACGTCACTCACGGAGCCATGCTCCGCCGTGTTGACCATCTCGATGCCGACATTCGGGATTGCGCTCTCAGGATGGATGACCGCGTGGATCGTGCATCCCCGGGGCGTCGGCGCGCTCTGCTCATAGACGGCAAGCGGGGCGCACTGGTGGATGAAGAAGGCATGCGCATCCAGCCGGCCGAGCGATTGCAGCAGGTGGGACGCCGACCAGCCGGTACCGCAGGCATCGACCAGCAGCCCACGGGCGCCGATCCGATCCCGGGCATAGGCCAGGTAGTCCGGCGACGCACCCAGCCTGGCGATCCGGCTGGTGTAGAAGTACTCGGCCGGGATAGCGGGCCCGCCACCCGGGGGCCGGAGTGCCCGGAACAGCTCCAGCCACAGATCGCAGTCCCGGCTGCAGAACAGCAGCCGATCGGCGCCGATCTCGCCGGCGACGCGCAAGAGCTGGATCGTCGATAGCAGCAGGATCGGCAGGTTGAGATCGACCTGGATGCGCTGCAGCCCGCGCATCACCGGATCCTCGTGCGTGCTGCGGAGCCGTGCCTCGCGCACCAGCAGCGCCAGCGGACGCAGCTCGGCCTGCATCAGCCAGCCCTCGACCAGGCTCGGCGTGGCGACCTCGGTCCGCACCGACGGGATGCCGAAGCGCGTCGGCATCTCGACATCGGCGAGCACGTCGTCGCCCAGGTGGCGAGCGATATCGACGGTGGGGGCGATGCGCGGCCAGATCAGGCCCTCGCGCTTGCCGCGGGTGGACACGATCAGCCCGACCCGCTTGTCCAGGCCAGCCGCCGCCAGCAGGGAGCGGATCGCCGGCTCCGGCAGATACATGTCGGAAATCAGCAGGTCGCCGTGCCGCACCTGGTCGATGTTCTCGGCAATCGGAATGACGTTGTCGATCTCGGCCGCGAGCTCGAGCGATTTCAGCCAGTCCGCCTGGTCCGGCGTGAGAGACCACAGCCCGGCGAGCGAGACGTAGATGTCGTCCAGGGTGTAGGCGCGGCCCGCAAGCTGCCCCTCCGCCATCAGCCGCGCCTGCACGAAGCCGGGAATGCCGACCTGGGCCCCGACCTGCTCGAAGATCCGCCACGGCTCGAGGCAGCGGCGGGCGATCAGCGTGTCGAACACGTCGAAGCTGTTGAGCCTGATCCGGATATCCGGCGTCTCGGGGCCGACCATGCCTGCCGACAAGGTTCTGAGCGCGTAGGCTGCGCGGGCCCAGCCGAACAGGTGCAACACCCGATCGCGCGCCGCCACGCTGAGCGCGGGATCCGGACCGGTTCGGCAGCCGACCTCGGCCATGGCGGCGATCAGTGCCTCGAGCTGCGGCTCGATCCAGCGTCGTCCGGCCCCCACACCGACCCCGACGTCGCCATCCGACGCGGGCTCGGCGGAAATTCGCCAGCCGAGGTGCACACCGTCCGCCGCATCCGCGAACAGATCGTCGGCCGCTCCACCACGCGGCACGATGATCGGGGTGCCGCAGGCGATCGCCTCGAGCACCGGCAACGCGAACGAGGTGGCGCGCACCGGTGCAACAAGACAATCGGCCACTCCGTAGAGCGACGGCGCATGGGCACCGGAGAGGATCGTGATGGCGGCGCGGGTGATGTCCCGGCCGAGATCGGGGCAAATCGGGGCGAGTTGCAGCAGCATCTCATGGACTGCGAGGCCATCGGGATCCGAGCTGTCGGCCAGCAGCAGCCGGACGCGATGGCCACGCACCCGCAGGGCCGCAAAAGCCCGCAGCAGCAGATCGGCGCCATTCGCCCAGCTCGCGGCGCCCATGTGCAGGAACAGGATCTCGTCCGGCGCGCAGCCAAGCCCGGCACGGCCCAGCTGGCGAGCCGCCTCGGTGATCGGGTGGAATACGGCCGGGTCGACGCCGAACGGCACGACGTGCACCGCGTCCGGAGCGTAGCCGCTCTCGACCAGGCGTGTCCGTGACCAATGCGACGGCGTGACGATCAGGCCGCCATTCTGCGTGAAGCCGCTCGATCCGAATGAACCGGGCGCGAAGTCCGCTGCGGTCAGGCCGGTATCGGTGGCAATGAAGCTGAGACCGCGGCTCCGATCGCCGGGCGCCGCCGCCCGATACGGCCAGCCAAAGCGATAGACGACGCCCGGCACGGCATCGACGGCAGCGGCGGCGAGCTGACGTGTCAGTTGCTCGCGATCGGCGTCCGACAGGCCGGGATCGGCGGTGGCCGCGAGATGCCTGGTCCGGCCAGGAGACGCATGATCGGCAAGACCGGCGCCACCATTCTGCAGCAGGTGCAGCGCCAGCCGCTGATGCGGGATCGCATCGGCGTCACGCGACGTGAGCGGCCCCTCCACACGCAGTGTCCGCGAGCCCGTTTGCGTCTGATCGACGAGTGCTTGGGGGGCCATGGATCATCCTGCCGGGGAAGTGCCGCATCACCCCCCGGTTGTGCGCCATGGCTTCCTAACAACGCGTGAAGATGCCCCCGATTTTTCTCGGCACTACTGGGAGACGAGCTTGTAATGCACCTCGATGGACGAACCGTTCGGGAAATAGGCGTCGTATGTCAGCTGATCGACACCGACGAAGCCCGGATCGCGCCGATACACGACGCGCTTGCCGACATGGGCCGAGCTCATGCACTTGGCGAACGGCGTATTCGCGACCTCGGCCACATAGCCGGGGCCGTGCACCACCGTCGCAGTGCCGTGCTGAGGCGGCAACGTGATCTTGATGTCGACACCATCCACATCGGAGCAGTCCGGATTGAGGCTGGCGTGGAATACCAGCTGCGCCTCGTTGCGATCCGGCGACAGCAGGAAATCCAGGTTCGCCAGCACGCGCCTGGTGCCGCCCGGACCATCGATGATGGTGAGCGCACTCGGGCGCTTGGCCTGCGCCGGGGCTACCGCGGCAAGCTTCGAGAGGTCGGCGTCGCTGCCTGGCGGGGATTCGCATCCGGCTGTCAGACCGGCAACCAGGATCGTGAATCCGGTTGCCACCAGGGCTCGGGAAAACGGACGGACATGCATGAATTCGTTGCCTATTGATCGATGAAACTCAGGATGCGTTGCCGATGGTGACGTTCATCCTGCGAAGCTCGGCAGGCGTCAGGAACGCGATCGAAGCCGGACCGGTCGAGATCATGCGGCTGACGATCTCGTCCGGAACACCCCAGCGAATACTGAGCCGCGCCATTTCCAGGGTCGCTGCCATCGCCCCGGTCGTTTCGTCACCGGCAAGGTTTTCCGCGCTGTGGATGCCGATCCTGGCGCTCGGCATGGCGGCGCGCCTGGCACCGGCGGCAAACAGCAGGAAACACGCCGACTCACAGTCTGCATGAGCGCCGACCACGACCGCCGCATCGATACGCCGGATCAGTTCACCAAGCCGCGCCCCCTCGCCGACCACGCCGCCCGGGCTGCTCAAGGCGAAGGCGGCCAGGTGGTGGTTGTCGAGCGAGGTGAGCAGGAAGCGGGTCAGCCGATCGGTATCGCCCGGCAGGATCATGCCCTCGATCAGGACGAGCGAGCGCTCGGGGCCGATATCGATCCGGCGGAAATCGGCCGCCGATGCGGGCGTGCAGCAGACTGGAAGGCCGACGATCGCGAGGAGCAGCCAGGCCGTCGTTCTCAAGGTCGATCGCATCCGTTGCCGCAAGAGCAGTTTATAAATGTCGCCATCGGCTTCGCAACCGGCAGATACGCACCCTCTCCCGTTGCGCCACCTCGCGTCCGACGCCGCTCGTTCCACGGCGGCCATTTCACCGCGTTCACCTCGCACCGAACTTCCCGTCTTCACCTGCCATCGTTTCGCGGTCATCCTGCCCGACAATCAGAGCCGTCCAGGAGCCACGACACCCATGCCCACTCCCCTCAAGCGCGAGATCGGGGGCTGGCCGCTCCTGTTCACCGGGCTCGGCTCGATCATCGGCTCCGGCTGGCTGTTCGGCGCCGAGCGGGCCGCCTCCATCGCCGGACCCGCCGCCATCCTCGCCTGGATCATCGGTGCGGTGGTCGTGCTGGTCATCGCCGGCGTCGCCTCCGAACTCGGCGGCATGTTCCCGGTTTCGGGCGGCATGGTGCGGTATTCGCGCACCTCCCACGGACCCCTCGTCGGCTTCCTCGCCGCCTGGGCCAACTGGATCGCCATCGCCAGCTCGATCTCCGTCGAGGCGGAGGCGTCGGTCCAGTACATGAGTTCCTGGCCCTATAAATGGGCGCAAAACCTCTACGTCGACGGCCACCTCACCCCGATCGCCCTGGTGATGGCAGGCTTCCTGGTCGTGGTTTATTTCCTGATCAACTTCTGGAGCGTGAAGGTGTTCGCGCGGTCGAACGCGCTCATCACCATCTTCAAGCTGGTCGTCCCCGCCCTCACCGGCATCGCCCTGATCTTCAGCGCCTTCCACCCGGGCAACGTCACCGGCAGCTCGCCCGGCAGCGGCGGCTTTTTCCCGGCAGGCGGCGCCGGCGTGCTCACCGCGGTGGCCACGTCGGGCATCATCTTCGCCTTCAACGGCTTCCAGAGCCCGCTCAACATGGCCGGCGAGGCGCGCAATCCGGATCGCACCATCCCGTTCGCGGTGCTCGGCTCGGTGGCGATCTCGGCCGTCGTGTACCTGCTGTTGCAGGTGGCCTATCTCGGAGCGATCGACCCGGCGCACCTGCTTTCGGCGGGTGGCTGGGCGCACGTCAACTTCTCCTCGCCGTTCGCCCAGCTGGCGCTTGCCTTCAACCTGAACTGGCTGGCGATGCTGCTGTACTTCGACGCATTCCTGTCGCCGAGCGGCACCGGCAGCGCCTACATGGCCAGCACCTCGCGGATGATCGTGGGCATGCAGCGCAACGGCACCGCGCCCGAGATCCTCGGCCGCGTCGACCCGGTGTACGGCGCGCCCCGGCCGGCGCTGTGGTTCAACCTCGGCGTGGCGTTCGTGTTCCTGTATTTCTTCCGCGGCTGGGGCACGCTTGCCGCGGCGATTTCCGTCGCCACCGTGATCTCCTACCTGATGATCCCGATCTCGGCCCTCACCCTGCGTCGCACCGCCCCCGGACTGCGCCGTCCGGTGCGTCTGCCGGGCATCGGCTTCTTCGGGCCGTTCTCGTTCGTCGCAGCATCGGAGCTGCTGTACTGGGCGCGCTGGCCCCTCACCGCCGAGATCATCCTGCTGCTGGTGGCGTCGCTGCCGATCTATGTCTGGTATCGCCGCAACGCCAGCCGCACGGAACTGCGCCGCGAATTGCAGGCAGCGGTATGGCTGATCCTGTACCTGCCGACGATGGCGCTGCTGTCATGGATCGGCAGCCACGAGTTCGGCGGCCTGGGCTGGATCCCGTTCGGCTGGGACATGGCCCTGGTGGCTGTGGTGTCGCTGCTGTTCTGCAGCTGGGGCGTGCGCAGCGGCCTGGCCACACCGGACCTTGCGGAGATCTCCAGCAACTGAAACCTCCCCGCCGGCCATGACGCCGGTGAAAACTGCTCGTCGGTGGGGCGTGCTGCCCGCTCATGCGACACGCTCTGCACAGAAACGGTACATCGCCTGCCACTTTCCAGAAAAACCGGTGGCAGGCGGACTTGTAGCGTCCGCGCACAAAATCTAGACAGTTCGTCACGACGCGTGTCACTTCGTCACAAGGCAGAAGCCTTGCCGGGAAGCGTCGAGGCACTGGAGGAAATTGATGTCGTTTCGCTACAAGCATCGGCTGGCGGCTTCGGTCGCCTCCGTCCTGACGGCCCTGACCGTGACGCTGGCCGGCACCGGCACCGGGCATGCAGCCGCCACCGCGTCCGACATCTCGGTCGGCAGCATCCTGGCGCAGACGGTCTATCTGCCGATCAAGAACCAGGCGCAGGCCGAGGCCGCTGCACGGGCGATGCAGATCCCCGGTACGCCCGGCTACCATAAATTCCTGACGGTGCCGCAGTTCGTCGCCCAGTACGCCGACAGCGACGCCCAGGTCGCGCAGGTCGAGGCCGTGCTGCAGCAGCTCGGCTACAGCATCGTCTATGTGTTTCCGAACCATCTCGGCATCGAGGTCGTGAGCAGCACCGGAACTGCCGAGAGCACGCTCGGCGTGAAGCTGAAACGGTTCACGGTGAACGGCCATAGCGGCATGGCGCCGGACGCGCCGCTCAAGCTGCCCGCATCGCTTGCCGGTCTGGTGCGCGGGTTCGGCGGACTGAACACGCTGACGCATCCGCATCCGATGCGCGTCGCCAGTGCCGAGGCGCACGGCGTGCAGGCCCGTGCCGTCAGCGGCGCCCTGGTCGGTGGCACGCCCGGCAATTACCTGCCGGTCGATTTCGAGAACTATTACGGCGTGACGCCGATCTATGGCCAGGGCATCAACGGCCGCGGCACCACAATCGGCATCGTGACCCTCGCCAACTTCAAGCCGAGCGACGCCTATCTGTTCTGGAAGCAGACCGGCCTGAACGTCTCGCAGTCGCGCATCACCACGGTGAATGTCGATGGCGGCACCAGCATCGCGCCGAGCGACGCACTCGGCGAAGGCGAGACCGATCTCGACGTCGAGGAGTCCGGTGCGATCGCTCCCGGCGCGAACCAGCGGGTCTATATCGCGCCCAACAACACCAACGCGAACTTCATCGACGGCTTCGAGGCGGCTGCGTCGGACAACATCGCCGACACGGTCTCCTCCAGCTGGGGCCAGCCGGAACTCCATTTCTTCTACGACACCGCGACCCAGACGCCGGCCCAGACCTTCCTGCTCGATGCGTTCCACGACGCGTTCCTGGAAATGGCGCTGCAGGGCCAGTCGGTGTTCATCGCGGCCGGCGATTCCGGTTCGTTCGACACCGTGGAAAGCTGCGCCACCTCCGGCACGCCGGGCGCCGACAACCCCATCTGCAACGCGCCCTACACGGTCGATCATCCGTCGAGCGATCCGCTGGTCACCTCGGCCGGCGGCACCACGACGCCGTTCACCTTCACCACCAAGAGCGGGCTGCATCTCTACGTCACGCAGGAACGCGCCTGGAGCTGGGACTACATCGCCGCCGAGGCAGCCCAGCAGGGACGCGGTGCCACCGACCCGGTCTCGCTGTTCTTCTCGACCGGCGGCGGCGGCGGCGTGAGCTCCTATTTCGCGCAGCCCTGGTACCAGGCCGGCGTGAAGGGCATCACCCTCACCAGGCCGAACCAGAAGCTGACCCAGGATACCGGCTCCGGCCCGGTCGTGCAGTACACGCTGCCGTCCAACTTTGCCGGCCGCAACAGCCCGGACCTGTCGACCGACGCCGATCCGGAATCCGGTTTCCAGTATATCGAGGAAGGCCAGATCATCACCGGCTACGGCGGCACCAGCTTCGTGGCGCCGCAGCTGAACGGCGTGAACGCGCTGTTCACCCAGGCACTCGGCGGCCGCGTCGGCCAGCTGAACCCGGCTCTGTACGAGCTCGGCAACCTGACCGCGAACGACATCGCGGCTGGCAACAACTGGGGCTACAACGCGATCGGCGGCTATGACAACGCGGTCGGCAACGGCACCCTCAGCGCCTACAAGCTGGCGATCGGCCTGGCCTACCTGAAATACGTCTACTGATCGACACGCAGTTCGGGGCGGCCTGCGGACGCCGTCCTGAACAGCGCCTGAATCATGAGTTCGAAGGCGGCGACTCGATCAGTGCCGCCTTCGACTCCAGCATCCGCTCGACCTGCTGCTCCACCAGGGGCGCGCTGAACAGATAGCCCTGCACCAAGCGGCAACCGGCGCCGCGCAACGCTGCAAGCTGCGTCTCGTTTTCCACCCCTTCGGCGATGATCTCCACATCCAGCGCCCGGCCCAGCGTGATGATCGCATCGATGATCGCCATCGTGCTGTGTCGCGTCAGCATCCGCATCACGAACGAGCCGTCGATCTTGATCGCATCCAGTGTGTAGCGATCGAGATAACCCAGCGACGAGTAGCCGGTGCCGAAATCATCCAGCGCCACGCGCACGCCGAGTGCCCGGATCTCACCGAGTATCCCGTCGATCCGTCCCGGCTGGTGCAGGAAGACGCCTTCGGTGGTCTCGATCTGCAGCAGATCCGGATCGAGACCGGTTTCCGCCAGCACCGCCTGCACGACCGCCCCGTAGCGCGCGTCGCGCAACTCGACGCCGGACACGTTGACGCTGAGCCGCAATCCGGGGAAACGCGCATGCCAGCGTCGCATGCGGGTGCAGGCTTGCGTCAGCACCCAGTGGCCGATCCGGGCGATCTCGCCGATCTCTTCGGCAGTCCCGATGAAATCCGCCGGGCAGATCAGCCCGCGTTGCGGATGCTGCCAGCGGATCAACGCCTCCAGGCCCAGCACGGCTCCGGTCTCGGCGTTGCAGATCGGCTGGTAGTGCAGCACGAACTGGTTGCGCGCGATCGCGTGGCGGAGGTCGGTCTGCAGCGCCAGCTTGTCGACCGCCTCGCTGCGCATCGAATCGGTAAACACCATGTAGCTGCCGGGATTGTTCCGCTTGGCCCGGTACATGGCGATGTCGGCGTCGCGCATGAGCTCCTCGGGTGAGCGATACTGCGCGGTCGCATGCACCAGCCCGACGCTGATCGAGCAGAATATCTCCTGCCTGCCGAGCCAGATCGGACGTCGCATCGTCTCGATGATCCGCTCCGCGAGACGGCGCGCCCGGGAGCTGTCGTGAGCGGTCTCGACCAGCATGACGAACTCGTCGCCGCCGATGCGACCAAGCGTGTCCTCCGGCTGGACGCAGCTGCGCAGGCGGCGCGCCACCTCGACCAGCAGCAGGTCACCGGCCTGATGGCCCAGGCTGTCATTGACCAGCTTGAAGCGGTCGAGATCCAGGAACAGCACACCGACCTGGTAGGCCGGGTCGAGTGCGACGCGATCCAGCGCCGTCGTCAAGGCCCGCATGAAGAAGGCGCGGTTCGACAGCCTGGTCAGGTCGTCGTGGAAGGCGGCAAAGCTCAGCTGCGCCTGGATGCGCCGCCGCTCCTGGATCTCCTTCTCGAGCATGATGTTCTCGGCTTCGACGATCCGCGCCCGGATCGCACTCTCCTCCGCATGCTTCCGGTCGCTGATTTCGCGCTGCACCGACACCCAGTGGGTGAACCAGCCCTGCTCGTTGGCAACCGGCGCAATGCTGAGCTCCACCCAGAAGCCGCTACCATCCTTGCGACGGTTGAGCAGCTCGAGCTCGACCGGCTCCCAGCGGGACAGCGCCAGGCGCAGCCGGTCGAGTGCCGCACGGTCGGTGGTCGGCGCTTGCAGGAGACGTGGCGTCAGCCCGAGCACATCGGCCTCGTCGTAGCCGGTGGTCCGGGTGAACGCAGCGTTGACATAGACGATGCGCGGGCCGGGCTGGTCGATCGGCTCGGCTTCGGTGATCAGCACCGCGTCGTTTGCATTCACGACCACGGACTCGAGCAACCGCAGCCGCTCCAGGGCACGCGCGTCCAGCGGTCCGGCGATGCGGAAGCCGGCATCCGCGGGCGGCCGGTGGAGCGCGTCCAGCTCGAGCAGCGCAGTGAGCTGCGCTGCGTGCGTCAGCAGGACGTAGGTCGTGGCCGCGGACAGGCCGGTCCGACTTGCGGGATCGGCAACGACCAACAGCCCGCGCCTGGTCTGATCGGCCGGCATCACCCGGACTGCTGCGATGAAATCCGGCACCGGCTGCCGAACGGCCAGGGCGCGCCACCAGACCTCGACATCCGGCTGCTCGCCCGCGACGTCCAGGATCAGGACGGTCCCGGTCCGGCCAGCGGCGATCCTCGCCAGAAACCGGCTGTCCAGAACGGTCTCGCTCGCCGGGTCGAGGCCGAACGACGCCACCAGGGTGAAGCGCTCGCCGACGCCGGTCAGGACCATGCCGATCCGGCATCCGGCAGCATGCGCGGCACTCTGCACGACCTGAGTCAGGCTGAGGCGATCGGAGACTGGCGGGCCTGGCGACGCGGCGTCCGCGTCCGTATCGACCACGCTAAGCGATCACCGCGTTTATCTGAACATGCAGAAAGTTCGAAGACTGCGTCACTCAAATCACTCGCATTATAATTTCGAAACTATCCCATTCGCGGCCATGACCCGTCAACGCGATCGGGCCACCGGCACACCGGCACTTGCACGACACTATCTCTCCAGATATATCTTAAGATATGTCCAGACACACAGGCTTCCCTCACATTCATCCTCTCCGCCACCTGATCCACGCGATCGGCGGCCGCCACGGGCGATCCGGCTTTGGCCGCGGCGGCGGCTTCGGTCGTGGCGGTCCGATGGGCGGCGGCGACGGCATCCCCGGCACCCGCCGGCTGAGCTCGAGCGACCTTCAACTGGTGCTGCTGGCCCTGCTGGCGGACCAGCCGGCGCACGGATACGAGCTCATCCGCATCCTGGAGGAGCGGTCGGGCGGTTTCTACGCACCGAGCCCGGGAATGATCTATCCGGCCCTCACCTACCTGGACGAGATCGGCCACGCCGCCGTCATGCCGGACGGCACCCGCAAGCTGTACTCGCTCACCGATGCCGGCCGCGCCCACCTGACCGCCAACCGCGCCCGCGCCGACCTGATGCTCGACGCGCTGTCACGGATCGGTGGCCGCATGGAGCAGGTGCGCGAGGCCTTCGCCGGCGTCACCGATGCCGATCCGCAGGCTTCCGACGACCTGCACCGCGCCCGGCACGAGCTGAAGCACGCCCTGATGCGCAAGCGTGGCTGCGATCCGGAGGAGGCCCGCCGCATCGCCCGCATCCTCGATCGTGCCACCGTCGAAATCATGGGCATCGGCGCCAAGAGCGCGGGCAACTGAACATGGACAACAGCACCGACATGAGGGTCCTGACCCACGACCGCGCACTCCCACACACCGCCATCCGGGTCCGGCACGAGACCCGTTACCGCGCGCTCGAGGTGGTGAGTGCCGAGACCCTGTCGCCGCGGATGCGCCGGATCGTGCTGGGTGGCGATGCGCTGGCCGGCTTCACGACGGCGGCCGCGGACGACCACGTGAAGCTGTTCCTGCCGGCACCCGGCCAGCAGCGGCCCGCATCCCCGATCCTCGAGGCGGGTGGCATTCGCTTCCCCGAGGGCACCGCGCCGCCGACGGTCCGCGATTACACGCCGCGCCGTTTCGATCCCGCTTCGCTGCTGCTCACCATCGAATTCGTGCTGCACGGCGACGGGCCCGCCGCGGCCTGGGCGCAGGCGGCCACACCCGGACAGCAGGTCGGGATCGGCGGGCCGCGCGGCTCGCTGTTGCTGGCGGACACCTACGACACATACCTGCTCGCCGGCGACGAGACCGCACTCCCGGCGATCGCCCGCAGGCTCGAGGAGATGCCGCCGGGGGTTCGCGCCATCGCCCTGATCGAGGTGGAGACGCGTGGCGAGGAACGCCATCTGCCGACCGCCGCCAGCGCCTCGATCACCTGGCTCCCCCGCAACGGCCGTCCCGCCGGGGATCCCGAGCTGTTGCTGCAGGCGCTGGCCGCCACCCGGCTACCGGACGGCGACACCCATGCCTGGATCGCCGCCGAGATCGAGGTGGCACGCCGCCTGAAGGCGCATCTGCTCGAAGAGCGCCAGATCCCGGCTGCCGACATCAGGTCTGCGGGGTATTGGCGGCATGACGCGGCCATTGTCGGTTTGGTAACCTGATTGATCCATAGCTGCTGCTCGGAGGAGCGGCGGCGAGCATGTCTGTCCAGAGGGAAAGCGACGCCTGGCGTCCCGAACGTCGTCCCGACCAGCATGTCCTGCGCACGGCGCTGCTCTGCCTCGTCCTGCTGTGTTTCGCGGTCCGTCCGGCGCTTGCCCAGTTCACCAGGTTCCAGAACCTCAACGACGAGCAGGGACTGGGAAATGCCAGCGTCGGAGCCCTGGCGCAGGATCGCGACGGCTACATCCTGCTCGGCACGGAAGCCGGACTGTATCGTTACGATGGGCTGAGCATAGCCGCCTACGGGACCGGAATGCCGTCCGCGGCCTGGGTCGAACAGATCGTCGCCGACGATGCCGGACGAACCTGGGTGGTCACCAACCGGAACCTGTATCTCGGCCAGGGCGCCGATTTCACGCGTATCGACACCGGCCGGGCGCCGCTGTTCCTCAAGTCGCCGCATCTGCTTGTCGTTTCCGGCCGGGATGTGGTCCTCGACGTCGGCGGCATGCTGCTGCGAGCGCCTCTGGCCACGACCGGAGTTGCCCGGAACGCAGTCGGCACCTTCTCGCCCCTGTTCGGGCCAGCAGCCTTGGCAGCCACGCCAGGCCTTGCCACCGCCCGCTTCGTCGTCCCGGACATCGATGGCGGATTGCTGATCGGCTGCGGCGACGCCATCTGTCGCGAGGTCGGCGGCGTGCTGACGATCCTTGGCAAGGCCGAAGGGCTGGCCCCGGATAGCTGGCAGGTGGCGCTGCGCACCCCTGACGGCACCATCTGGGCGCGCAGCATGGATCGTATCGCCTGGCGCAAGCCGGGTCAGGCCGTGTTCACGGTCACCACCCTGCCTGGCTCGACCCTCGGCTCCCAGGCGGTGGCCCCGGGCGATCATACCTCCTACGTCGCAAATCCGGAGCGGCTCGTGCTGCAGGATGACGGGCATGGGGGCGTCCTGACCCAGAGTGCCGGCGGCCTTCTCGACTGGAACGGCAGCAGCTGGCAACTCCACTCGCATCACCCGGGCGGCATCCCAGCCGACCGGATTGTCGCCATGATGCGCGACCGCGAGGGCTCGCTCTGGCTGGGCAGCTTCGTGACGGGCGCCTACCGCAGTATCGGCATGGGCAGCTGGGAGCACTGGACGAAGGATGACGGCCTCCCCAGCAACATCGTCTGGTCGATGTCGGGCACGCCGAACGGCCAGGTCTGGGTCGCGACGGATGGCGGCACGATCGCGACCGACGGCACGCCGGCCGGCACCCCCGCGGAAACCAATTACGCCGCCGTGACAACCCGAGGCGGCCGGCTATGGCTGGCGCCTGTCGGCTCTGCGTTGGTCCGTCGCGATGCGGCGCTGAAAACCGTCGAGACTTTTCCATCGCCTGGAAAGATCGCCAGCGCCGTCATCGACGGAAACAACCGGCTCTGGCTCGGCGCGGATCGCGGGCTGTTCGTCGTGGCCGATGCCGACCAGCCGGCGTCGCTGGTCCATCCGGCACCGGCGCTGGCGCACGAAACCATCACCCTGGCCACCGATCCGGCGGGCGTGGTGTGGGTGCTCTCCCCGGACGGCGTGTTCCGACGCAACGATACCGGCCGCTTCGACCTGGTGATTCCGGCCGGCGTCCTGAAAGCCCTGCCGATTTCGCTCAGTTTCGTATCGGACAACGAGGTCTGGATCGGGACCGACATGAGCGGGATGCTCCGCTTCCGTGTCGTCGGCCGCCACGTCGCACAGCTCCCCAACCATCGTCGCGCCGACGATCGCATCGAACAACATCCTGTTCGCGCATCGCGACCGTCGCGGCTCCATCTGGGTCGGCACCGACCGCGGCATCGACATGTTCGATGGCAAGGTCTGGCGCCGCTTCGACAGCTCCAACGGTCCGATCAGCAACGACGTCGACCAGAACGCCATCTACGAGGGCCCGGACGGCTCGATGTGGTTCGGGACCAGCCACGGCCTGTCGCACCTCATCGATCCGGCGACGCCTCCGGTGCTGGCGCCCCTGCACCCGCTCATCACCGGCCTGTCGCTCGGCGAGCGGAAGTTGCCCTTATCGCGCTCGATGCATGCCGACTGGAGGCCGGCGTCGCTCGTCATCGATTTCGTCGATCTCGATTATTCCCGTGGCAAGACCATCGTCTTCCACTACCGGCTGCGCGGGATCGATACCGGCTGGAGCACGACCACCGAGCATGAGGTGCGGTATGCGGCACTTCCCGCCGGCCGGGTGGATTTCGAGCTGGTGGCCGAGGACACCACGCACCGGTCGAGCTCGGGGCAGGTTGGCTTCACCCTCCATATCCGGGCACCATGGTGGCAGCGCTGGTGGTCGTTCGGCCTTTCCGGATTCGCGATTTTAGCTGTCGTCGTCGGCGCATGGCGGATGAAAACCCGGCTGCTGCTGCGCAACCAGCAGCGCCTCGAGGACATGGTGCGCGCCCGGACGGTCGAGATCGAACAGGCCAGGAGTACGCTGCAGCACCAGGCAGGCGAACTGGCGCGCCAGGCATCCGACATGCGACGCCTGGCGATGTCGGACGCTCTCACCGGGCTTGCCAACCGGCGAGCGATCATGAGCGCGCTCGATGATGCCGTGGCGATGTATGAGGAGCTGGCGGTCCTGCTCTGCGACATCGACCATTTCAAGATGGTCAACGACCGCTTCGGGCATCTTGCGGGCGACGAGGTGCTTGTCGCCTTCGCGGGGGCACTTGCGACGAATATCGGACCCGGCGAAGCGGTCGGCCGCTACGGAGGCGAGGAGTTCCTGCTGATCCTGCCAGGCGACGCCGACGCGGTCATGCTTCGCGTGTCCGCCATCTGCCTGGCGATGACCGAGGCATCCGGCCACCTTGGCGGCCTGGACTGGACCGTCACCTCGAGTGGCGGCCTCGCCTTCCTGCGGACCGGCGATACGTCGCTGTCCCTCCTCGCACGGGCAGATACAGCGCTCTATCTCGCCAAGGCGAACGGCCGGAACCGGATCGAGCACGACAGGGCGGAGGCCGCGGATCGTCCGGCCCGCCGCGCCGAGGATCGACTGGCCGAGGATCGCGTACCTTGCGCTACGGGCTCCGGCACCGGCACCGGCAAGGCAGGACAGCCGGCTCGCGCCTGCGACCTTGAGCGCGATCTTCGCGCAGCCCTTGCCCGCGGTGAATTCACCCTGCTCTACCAGCCGATCGTCGACATCAACCGGGACATGGTCACCGGGTGGGAGGCTTTGCTGCGCTGGCAGTCACCGCTGCGGGGGGATGTTCCGCCGGGCGATTTCATTCCGTTCGCCGAGAGCGTCGGGCTCATGCCCGAGATCGGCGACTGGGTCCTGCGCGCCGCATGCCGCGAGGCGGTGAGCTGGCAGGACGCGACGAAGCTGTCGGTCAATCTCTCGCCGACGCAGTTCCGCCTGCCCGACCTGGTGGACAGGATCCGGCAGATCCTGGCGGAAACCGGCCTGCCGCCGGAGCGGCTGGAACTCGAGATCACCGAGACCGCAATGATCGACAACATCGCAGGCGTCGGCAACATGCTTCGGCAACTCCGGGCGCTCGGCATCACGATAGCGCTGGATGATTTCGGCACCGGCTACTCGTCGCTGAGCTTCCTGCGCATGCTGCCGTTCGACCGCATCAAGATCGACCGGTCCTTCGTGCAGGATCTCGGCGTCAGGCCGCAGGCGGTCCCGGTGCTGCGGGCGCTGGTCGGATTATGTGTCAGCGTCGGTGCCGCCGCCACCGCGGAAGGTGCCGAGACCGACCAGCAGATCGCGCTCCTGCGCGCCGCCGGGTGCGTCGAGGTCCAGGGCTTCCGGATCGGCCACCCCTGCCCGGCGTCGGAGATGCAGGCGTGGATGGCAGACTTCGTGGCAGATCGCGCATTGGCACCCGCGGCCTGACCGGTCAGGCCCGCTTGGCCTTCTTGGCGCGCTTCTCCTTCGACGCCGCCTGGCTCGGCGCCGCGGTGCCACCCTTGGCGCGGTCCAGCACGAACTTCGCGTAATCGTCCATGTCGCCGTCGAACGGCACCACGGTGTTGTCGGCGGCGAGCCACAGCCGGTCGGCGACCAGCTCCATCAGCGAGCGGTCATGGGTGATCAGGATCACCGCCCCTTCGTAATCGTTCAGCGCGTCGAGCAGCGCCCGCCGGCTGTCGATGTCGAGATGATTGGTCGGCTCGTCCAGGATCAGCAGGTGCGGCGCCGTCATCGCCACCAGGTTGAGCAGCAGCCGCGCCCGCTCGCCGCCCGAAAGCGCCTCCACCGTCGTGCCCTGCTTGTCGAAATTGATGCCGAACTGGGCCAGCTTGGAGCGCTGCGACTGGTCGCTGTCGAGCGGACGCTCGCGCCGCATGATGTCGAGCGGCGTCTCCTCCGGGTCCAGCGCCTCGATCTGGTGCTGGTGGAACCAGCCGACTTCCATCCGCGAGCTGCGCGTCATCCGCCCCGACCGGATCCCCAAAGCGCCCGCCGCCATCTTCGCAAAGGTCGACTTGCCGGCGCCGTTCACCCCCAGCAGCCCGATGCGGTCATCGATATCGAGCCGCAGATCGAGCCCGCGCAGCACCGCCGGTGCGTCGCCATAGCCGATCTCGACATGCTCCAGACGCAGCAGCGGCGGCGCCAGCGGACGCGGCGGCGACGGCAGCAGGAACGGCGACACCCGCTCCTCGATGGTCATGCTGATCGGCTCCAGCTTGGCCAGCCGCTTCACCCGGCTCTGCGCCTGTGCCGCCTTCGCCGCCGACGCCTTGAACCGGTCGACGAAGGATTGCAGATGCGCCCGCTCGGCCTCCTGCTTCACCCGCTGCGCGCTCTGCAGCCGGATCTTCTCCGCGCGCTGCTTCTCGAAACTGTCATACCCGCCGGTGTAGAGCTCCAGCTTGCGCTCGGTGACGTGCAGGATGAAGCCGACCGAGTTGTTCAAGAGCTCGCGGTCGTGGCTGATGATCAGCGCGGTGTGCGGATAGCGTGCCAGCCGCGCCTCGAGCCACAGCGCGCCCTCGAGATCGAGATAGTTGGTCGGCTCGTCGAGCAGAAGCAGGTCGGGGGCCGAGAACAACGCCGCCGCCAGCGCCACCCGCATGCGCCAGCCGCCGGAGAACTCGGCCATCGGCCGCTCCAGGTCCTCGGTGGAGAAACCCAGCCCGTTCAGGATCTCGGCTGCGCGGGCCGGCGCGGTATCGGCGTCGATCTCCATCAGCCGGGCCCAGATGTCGCCCATATGCTCCGGGTCGGCGGTCTCCAGCGAGGCCATCAGCGACGCGCGCTCGACGTCGGCCGCCAGGATCGTCTCGATCAGGCTGACCGGCGTCGCCGGGTGCTCCTGGTCGACGGTCGCCATGCGCGCGGATTTCGGCAGGCTGATCTCGCCGGTGTCGGGTGTCAGCTCGCCCTTGATCAGCTTGAACAGGGTGGATTTGCCGACGCCGTTGCGCCCGACCAGCCCGACCTTGGACGGGTTCGGCAGCTTGACGCTCGCGTGATCGAAGAAGCGACGACCCCAGGCATTGAAGACGATGTTGTCGATCTGCAGCATCAGCGGGCGGCCATCCTCCGGAAGGGGGCAGCTTCTACGGCAAGACGGCCGGCATTTGAAATCAGGCGCGCGCGGGCACGGCAGCCGCGGCGCGCACCCCGGCCGGCAGCAGGACCAGCGCCGTCGACACCACGACATACCCGGCGCCAAGCCAGAGTGCCCCGTCCACGCCCAGCAGCGCCGCGATCGGACCCGCCACCACGTAGCCGAGCGGCAGCAGGCACAGCGAGCCGAACACGTCGTAGGCGGCCACCCGCGACAGCATGTCCGGCGCGATCTCGCGCTGCAGTGCGGTCTCCCACAGCACGTTGAACATCGACAGGCTGAGCCCGCCGAGCAGGAAGCACCCCGCCTGCACGCCCCACGGCAGATGCGCCGCCAGGCTTCCCGGCACCAGCGCATAGAGCGGGAACATCAGCAGCGACGCGCGGATCGGCCGCCGTGGCTGCACCCGCAATCCCAGCACGCCACCGAGCACCGCCCCCGCACCCAGCATCGACAGCAGCCCGCCCCAGGCCAGCGCGCCACCCGCGACATGCGAAAACCCGAGCGCCCCCAGCACCTGCATCGGCCCATAGACCAGCAGGAAGAACAGCGAGAACTGCCCGACGATAAGCCACACCCACAAATGCCGGGTGAACTCCACCCACCCCGCCGCCAGCTCGTCGACCATGCGGGTCGCCGGCCGCGGTGGCGCACACGGCGCGTGCAGGTGCATCGACAGCATCAGCCCCGCCCCGATCGCGTAGCTCGCCGCATCGATGGCGATCGCCCAGCCGGCACCGGCACCCGCCACCAGCAGCCCGGCCAGCATCGGCCCCACCAGCGTGCCCGCCGACTGCGCAATGGCGCACAGCGCGTTGGCGCTCTGCAGATGCCCCGCGCTGACGATCTGCGGCATCAGCCCGTTGCGCCCCGGCACATAGAACGCGTTGCCGACGCCGAGCAGGGCCGCAAGCAGCATGATCGGGACCAGCGCGAAATGGCCGGTCAGCAGCAGCATCGCGAGCAGCGCCTGGCTCGCACAGCGCAACAGATCGGCGCCGACCATCACCCGGCGCTTCGGCAGCCGGTCGGCGATCACCCCGCCGAGCAGCAGCAGCACCACCATCGGCAACATCTCGGCCGCCAGCACCGCACTGACCTCGGTCGCCCCGCCGCCATGGGCGAACAATGCGAAGGAGAGCGCCACCGGCACCATCGCACTGCCGACCAGCGACAGGCTGTAGGCGCAGAAGAAGCGCCGGAAATCCCGCTCGCCCAAGGCTCCGCCGGACAGCCCGAGGGCAGGGCGCGGTCGTCCCAGGGGCTGCTTCGATGCGGACATGCAGGCCAACAACCAGAGGCGCGCGCCGCCGGTCAACCGGGTCCAAGGCTGAAACCAGATCAGGCGACGGCAGCAGCCGTGGCGGCGAACCACGCGATGGTCAGGCGTCGGTCGATCTTGTCGTTGTCGTTGCGCGGCAACTGCGCGATGGAGCGGATGATCTGCGGAATCGCGTGCGGCTCGATCGTGAGGGCCAGCGCCGCTCGCAGCGCCGGCGCATCGACGTCGCCGTCCGCCTGCTCGACCACCGCAACCAGCACCTGGTCATGCTTGAACACGCAGACCGCCGCATGCCCGCAGCTGGCGATTGCCGCCGCGACGTCGCCGAGCTCGATGCGGAACCCCTTCACCTTGACCTGGAAATCGACCCGCTCCCTGAAGAACAGCCGGCCGCCGCGACGCTCCACCCAATCGCCGGTGAAATACGCACGGCATGCGGCACCATCGAGGATGATCGTGCGGAAGGCGCGCTCGGTGGCGACCTCGTCCCGCCAGTAGCCCCGCGCCAGTTGCGGGCCGATGATGACGAGCTCGCCCGCATCGACGGACGGCCCACCGAGCAGCAGCAGTTCCATGCCGGTGATCGGCTCCCCGATCGCCACCGACGCGCCGCATTCGCGCAGGTAGTCGCTCGCGATCATCGTCACCGACGTCATCGATACGGTCGCCTCGGTGGGTCCGTAGGTGTTCTGCACGACGCAATCCGGGCACGCCTCGAAGATCGCCGCGACCTGGTGGGTCAGCAGCGGCTCGCCGCAGAACACGAAGCGGCGGATGCTGCCGAGATGATCCGGGGTGAGCTCGCCCGCCTGCAGCATGAGGCCGACGACGCTCGGCACCGAGACCCAGAGTGTCAGCTGCTCGCGCCTGGCCATCCGCGCCGGCATCAGGCGATCGCCCTGGCCAAACGCCGGATGCAGGCTGGCGCCGTAGCACAGCGCCCCGTAGATCTCGAGCACGCTGAGATCGAACGCGATGTTGGCGTATTGCGACATCCGGTCGGTGGGTGCCACCCCGAGCGCGCTGCCGATCCAGTCGACATAGTGGTCGAGCCCGCTTCGCTGCACCACCACGCCCTTCGGAACGCCGGTCGAGCCGGACGTGAAGATGATGTAGGCGATGTCGTTCCGGGTGCCGCTGCCCTCGAAGCGTCCCTGGGAGTGGATGCATGCAGGGTCGATCTCCCGTGCGCCCGGTGCCTGCCCGGCGAGGATGCGCAGCATGGCGGGGGTGCCGACGATGATGTCCGGCTGCAGCTGGCTGCAGATCCGCCTGAGTTTCGCCGGCGGCGAATTGAGATTGAGCGGCGTGTAGAACCCGTGCGCGAGGCCAGCTGCAAGCATCGCCGCGTAGGCGTCGGCACCGGGCGGCAGGGCGATCAGGATGCTGGGCGCCTCATGCTCGGCGAACAGGCAAGCGAGCATCCGGGCCCGATCCTCGAGGTCGGCATAGCTCACGCACGCACCGTCCATGACAATGGCCGGCGCGTCCGGCCGGTGCGCCGCCTGTTCCAGGAAGCGATCGACGGCATCGATCACGAAGTCTGCACGCCCGGGTTGTGCCTGCCCGCTCGCCTCCAGCTGCGTCGGGAGGAACCTGTTGAACCGGCTCCAGGCCAATCCGGCGCCGTTTTGTATAATATCGTCCATATTTCTGGGGTCCGATCGCTGGCCGAGACCCTCTGATACGCGCAACGCTCTACAACCTGGGGTTACAATCGCGTCGACCACGACTTATTAACATGTGGCCGGGAAATCGATTGCGCGCCGTCCTTCTTGCAGGCTTAGGCGGTCTGTTGGCCGGCAATCGCAACACTGGTGCCCTCGCCTGCAATGATTGACCTGATCGGATAGTTCTATGCTACGAATTACGAGCTGAAAACGTTGAATAGGACCGATCATGTCGCGACCAACCTTCCTGGCCTCGTCGATCCTTGCGATCGGCCTCCTCGCCGCCGGCCGACCAGCCATGGCGGAGAGCCTGCTCAATGTCAGCTACGATCCGACCCGTGAGCTGTACAAGGACATCGACGCGCAGTTCGCCGTGGCCTGGAAGCAGCAGGGCGGCGGCGAGGTGACGGTCAAGACCTCGCATGGCGGTTCCGGCGCGCAGGCGCGATCGGTGCTCGACGGCCTGCCCGCCGACGTGGTCACGCTCGGCATCGCCTCGGACATCGACGCGCTCGCCGCCAAGGGCCTGATCGACCCCAACTGGGCCGACCGGCTGCCGAACCACTCGGTGCCGTACACCAGCACCATCGTGTTCCTGGTCCGGCACGGAAATCCGAAGGCGCTGCACGACTGGAGCGACCTGGTACGCAACGGCGTTCAGGTGATCACGCCCAATCCCAAGACGTCGAGCGGCGGACGCTGGAGCTACATCGCCGCCTATCTGTGGGCGCTGCACCAGCCCGGCGCCACCGAAGCCACTGCCGAGGCGTACCTGAAGGCGCTCTACCAGCACGTGCCGATCCTCGACACCGGCGCGCGCGGCTCCACCAACAGCTTCGTGCAGCGCGGCGCCGGCGACGTCCTGCTGGCCTGGGAGGACGAGGCGCTGCTGGCGGCGCACGATCTCGGCGCCGGCCAGTTCGACATCGTGTATCCGTCGAGCTCGGTGAAGGCGGAGCCGCCGGTCGCGGTGGTCGACAGCGTGGTCAAGACCCGCGGCACCGACAAGCTGGCGGAGGCCTACCTGCGCTACCTGTACACGCCCGCCGGCCAGGAGATCGTGGCCGAGCACCATTACCGCGCGCTTGATCCGACCGTCGCTGCCCGGCACCGCGCCGATTTCCCCGACATCAAGATGTACGACGTCGAGAGCCTCGGCGGCTGGAAGGTGTTGCAGCCAAAGCATTTCGGCCCGAACGGCGTCTTCGACAGCATCTCCACCGCTGGAAAGTGACCTCGCTCCGGCGCCCCCGCACCCCGGCGATCATCCCCGGCGCCCTGCCGACTTTCGGCCTGACGCTGGTCTGGGTCGGGCTGCTGGTGCTGCTGCCGCTCGCCGCCCTTGCCGCACGGCCCTGGGAGGATGGCCCGCGCGCGGTGCTGCACGCGCTTGCCGACCGCCGTACCCTGGCCGCCCTCGAACTGAGCTTCGGCACGGCACTGCTGGCGGCCGCGGTGTGCACCGGGCTCGGGCTGTTGCTCGCCTGGGTACTCGAGCGGGTTCGTCCGCCCGGCTGGCGCGTGCTGGATGCGCTGGTCGACCTGCCGTTCGCGCTGCCGACCGCCGTGGCCGGCATCACCCTGACTGCCCTCTACGCGCAGAACGGCTGGCTCGGCGGACCGCTGGCGCGCATCGGCATCAAGGTCGCCTACACGCCGCTCGGCATCATGATCGCGCTGGTGTTCGTGGGGCTGCCGTTCGTCGTGCGGACGCTGCTGCCGGTGCTCCGCGCGCTCGCCGTCGAGCTCGAGGAGGCCGCCGCCACGCTCGGCGCCACGCGCGGCCAGATCGCCCGGCGGGTGCTGCTGCCGGCGCTGATGCCGGCCCTCGCCACCGGGTTCGGCCTGGCCTTCGCGCGTGGCGTCGGCGAATACGGCAGCGTCATCTTCATCGCCGGCAACCGCCCGCTGGTCTCCGAGATCGCGCCGCTGCTGATCGTCATCCGGCTGCAGGAATTCGATTATGGCGGGGCCGCCGCGATCGGCCTGGTGATGCTGCTGACCGCCGCCCTGTGCCTGCTCGGGGTCACGCTGCTGCGCCGCCGGCTGCCTGCCATGCGCGGGGTCGCCCGTTGAAGCCCGCCGCCGATACCGCGGGCGCACTCGACAGCCGCTCCGGCATCCACACCCCCTCCGGCCTGGCGCTGACGCTGGGCGCCTGGTCGGTGGCCGTGCTGTTCCTGCTGCTGCCCCTCGCCAGCCTGTTCACCGAGGCGCTGCGGCACGGGCTCGGCGCGGTACTCGCCACTTTCGCCGACGACGATGCCCGTGCCGCCATCCGCCTCACCGCCCTGGTCGCGCTGATCGTGGTGCCGATCAACAGCGTCTGCGGCGTGTTCGCGGCCTATGCGCTGACCCGCTTCGACTTCCCCGGCCGCGCCGCCCTGCTGGTGCTGATCGAGCTGCCGCTGTCGGTGTCGCCGGTGGTGGCGGGCCTGGTCTGGGTGCTGCTGTTCGGAGCGCATGGCTGGGCCGGGCCGTGGCTCGCGTCGCACGGCATCCGCATCGTCTTCGCGCTGCCCGGCATCCTGCTCGCCACGTTGTTCGTCACCTTCCCGTTCGTCACCCGCACGGTGATGCCGGTGATGGAGGCGCAGGGCCGCGAGCAGGAGGAGGCCGGCACCATGCTCGGCGCCGGCTTCATCCCGCTGTTCCTGCGCGTCACGCTGCCCGGGATCCGCCTGGCGCTGCTGTCCGGCGTGCTGCTCTGCACTGCCCGCGCACTGGGTGAATTCGGCGCCGTGTCGGTGGTGTCCGGCCACATTCCGGGCCTCACGGAAACCATCCCGCTGCGCATCGAGACCCTGTACAACGACTACGAGACGGCGGCGGCGTTCTCCCTGGCAGCCTTGCTGGCGATCGTGTCCGGCCTGACGGTGGGATTGCGCGGCGTGCTCGAGTGGCGGCGTGGTCGCGCTGCCACCTCGCACTAGCGGAGACCGAATGGGCGTCGACCTGCGTGACATCACCTGCCTGTTCGGCCGCACCCCGGCGGTGCGCGAGATCAGCCTGGGCGTGCCCACCGGCGAGTTCCTGGCGCTGGTCGGACCGTCCGGCGCCGGCAAGACGACGCTGCTGCGGATCATCGCAGGCCTGCAGCCGGGCTATACCGGCCACCTGGTGATCGGCACCCGCGACGTCACGCAGGTGCCGGCCCGCGAGCGCAATATCGGCTTCGTGTTCCAGAACTACGCGCTGTTCCCGCACATGACGGTGGCCGACAACGTCGCGTTCGGCCTGCAGGTCAGGCCCCGCGCGCGCCGGCCGGATCGCCACGTCATCGCCGCCCGGGTGGCCGAGCTGCTGGAGCTGGTGCAGGTCGGCGGCCTGGCGAAACGCTACCCCGGCCAGTTGTCCGGCGGCCAGCGGCAGCGTGTGGCACTGGCCCGTGCGCTCGCCACCGAACCCGAGCTGCTGCTGCTCGACGAACCGTTCGGCGCCCTCGATCCGCTGGTGCGCAAGGAGATCCGCGGCTGGCTGCGCGGCCTGCATGACCGCCTCGGCCTGACCTCGATCCTGGTGACGCACGACCAGGAGGAGGCGCTCGAGGTCGCCGACCGCATTGCCGTGCTGCGCGACGGCCGGCTTGAGCAGGTCGGCACGCCGCAGGTGCTGGAGGACACGCCGGCGACCCCGTTCGTGCACCAGTTCCTCGGCCAGACGGCGGGCTTCACGGCCACGATCGCCAATGGCCGCCTGCATCTGGACGACCCCTGGGCGCAGGCTGCGGCGACGCTGCCCGCAATCCCCGGCGGCATCGCGTCCGGGCGGCTGCTGCTGTCGTTGCGACCCTACGAGATCGACCTCGCCGCACACGGCAACCCCGACGCCGGCGCGCGCATCCTCACGGCGCAGCGGGCGGGCGCCTTCATGCGCTACCGGGTGGCACCGACCGCCGGCGCCTCCGGCACCGATGAAGCCGACAGCTTCGAGGTGCTGGCACCCGCCGGATCGCCGGCGCTGGCACCCGGCACACCCTGTCGCCTCGACCTCTCCCGCGCCCGCGTCTTCGAACATCCCGGCGGTGCACCCGTCACGTCCGCGGTCATGCAACCGGAGCCGATCCCGGCCTGACCGCACTGCTGCGATGACGGCGTGCCCCACTCGACACCGGCGAGCTCTCGCGCTCATCTGGCAGCGCAATCCCCCCACGCGTCCCGCCAATCCCCTTGAACGACCGACGGAGCCTCATGAAGCCGTTTGCTGCGGAGGAACAACGGCCTCGGCTCTCGCTCATTCTCCTGCTGATCCTTGGTTTCGCCGTCCTGGTGGTCGCGCGGATGCCGGAAATCGTGCTCAAGGGCCGCTTCTGGGCGGAGGAAGGCCGCAACTTCTTCGCCGCCGCCGCGACGCTGCCGCCGCTCCGGGCGCTGTTCAATTCCTATGGCGGCTACCTGAACCTGGTCGCCAATGCGGCGACACTGGCGGCGCGCCTGGTGATGCCGTTGCGCCTCGCACCCTACATGACCATCGCTGTCGGGCTCGCGTTCCAGCTGCTGCCGCCCCTGCTGCTGCTGACCGCCCGCGACGAGTGGCTCGGCCGGATGCGGGTGCGGATTGCCGGCATCCTGCTGATCCTGCTGGTGCCGGCGACCGAGGAGATCTGGCTGCAAACCCTGCACTGCCAGTTCGAGCTGACGCTCTGCTGCGGCATCATCCTGGCGCTCGAACCGGCGGCCGGCCTTGCAGCCCTGGCGCGCCTGGCGATCCTGGCCCTGACGCCACTCTGCGGACCCGGCGGGATCGTGCTGATCCCGTTGTTCCTGGCACGGGCGGCACTCGACCGGTCGGCGGCGCGCCTGCTGCAGGGCCTGACGCTGGCCGCGGCGAGTGCGGTCCAGATCCTGGTGTTCTTCCAGCCCTTCGCGGGCCGGGCGTATCACCTCGATCCCCTCATGCTGCTGTGCGTGGTGGCGATCCGCCACATCGTCGAGCCGTTCTTCGGGCTGACGGTCGCCTACCGGGCTGGCCACGACGTCCAGAACCAGCTTGCCGCCGGCCATGTCGCACTCTGGGCGGTCCTGCTGCCGGTGGCGTTGTTCGTGCCGTTCGTCGTCGTGCTGCTACGCACGCGCCGTGCGGCTGCATCCCGCTGGCTGCTGGCTGCCGCCGTGTTCACCGCACCCGCCGCCTATTACGGCGCCCTCGGCGGGACCGCCATGCTGATCGGAGCGCAGTCCGGCGAGCGCTACATCTTCGTGCCGCAGGCACTGCTCGCTCTCGCGGTGCTGGCGCTCGCTGCGACGAGCACGCGGCGTATCGCTCGGGCTGCGTGGAGTGCGGTCGTCTGGCTCATGGTGATCGGGGCCATCATGTATCCGGAGACGCTGCCCTTGATCCGCAACGGCCCGGCCTGGCGTGACCAGGTGCGCGCCTGGCAGCTCGATCCGTCGCACCGCTTGCGGATCTGGCCGGATGGCTGGACCGTCACCCTGGCGCCCGGCTGATCAGGCGATCCCGATTGCGGCCCGCTCGGCGAAGGCTCGCGCGGCATTTTTGCACAGACGCTGCCAGGTGTCGGGCTCGAAGATCTGCGCATCGTAGTGAGGGCCGCCCGAGTAGCCGCGGAGCAGGTTGGGTGCGACCCACTCGACGGCGCCGGAAGGCCGTCCCTCGACGGTGCGCGTGATCCAGAACAGCTTGTTCGGACCGCGGCGGCTGAGCACGTCGAGAAACGCGAACGCCTCGTTGAGGTCGCCCCGGACACTGTCCTTCAGCAGCCAGATCTTCTCGCCATCCTCCAGGTCTTCGCGAAACTTCCTGACCAGATAACGCAATTTCTGCTCGTTGTTGGCGCGGGACACGTCCTCCGTGTCGTATTCCGGGCCGCGGAAGGTGTGGAACCAGAAGTCGAGTGTCATGTCCCGCATCATGAATTCCGGGATGACCAGCGGCGGATCCGGCAGCCGGTAGAGCAGCGCGTCGATCAGGAAGGCGGACAGGGAACCGGGGTCGCCCAGGCCGGCGAAGTCGCTGTCCAGCAGACGCAGCGTGTTGCGCAGGTCGCCGGTGCCGCTGAACCGGAACAGCCCGAGCGGCTCCGCGCCGAAATGGCGCTGCACGAAGCCGAACTCGCAATTCTCCCCCAGGCTCTCGAACATCGCCATCAGGGCTGCGTCGTTCGCAGGCGGCGTGATGTCCGGAACCGCCGGCCCCACGTCGAAGGCGACATGATTGATGATGAAGGCCGCGACTTCCGTGCCGGCCTGCGGGGTGACGAGGTCGATCGTCACCGTCTCGCCGTCGAGCGCCTCCGCCGGGATCCAGTAATCGAGCCGACTGCCACTCGCCTTCTCGAAGCCGACGCGGGTCGTGCCGATCGTCCAGCCGCGGATCGCGATGGTCAGCCTGAAGGATCGATCGGTCCCGCTGATATCGAAGCTGACCCGCGCATGGACCGGTCGATACGGCACGGCCAGCGTGACCGAGACCTGATGCCCGGCCTCGACCACGATGCGGTTGCCCGCCTCCCGCCAGATGCCGCCGAGCACCCCTGGCTGCAGGAGTTCCGCTCCTCCCATCCTGGCTGCCGGGGTCAGCGGTCCCGGCCGTGCCGGCATCGTCAGTGGCGCCGGGCTGAACTCGAGATCCGCCGTGTCCGGGCGGGTCTCCTGCGCCGCAATGCGCGGCTCGCCCTGCTCAGCCGCGCCGGGTGGCCGGGATGACTGGATCTCCCGGGCCGCGATGAGCGACTGGATGACCTCGCGCGTCCCCGGATGCATGTGGCTCAAGGCTTGCAGCGCCTCGTCATGAGTGGGCCCGGGCGGCATCGCGAGCAGGTCGCGCACGTGATTGAGCAGGATGTCCAAGGTCGGACCTGGAACATCCTCCACCCGATCCGCAAGGAACGTCGCATGCTCGGTCAGGAACCAGTCCGCCTGGTGACCCTCCTCATGCAGCAACGACAACCAGAGCAGGTGATCGCAGCCGACATAGAGCGCCGTCGCGGTCCAGCCGGGATGCAGCCCGGTCGGATCAGAATACCGAACCGGACAGACGATCCCGTCCCCCAGCAGCAGGTGCAGCCGGCCGTCGATCATCCGGATCGGGTCGAGCACCACCAGGCGCCGCAGCGGCCGGCGATCCAGCACCGTCAGCACGGGCTCTGCCGCACGGTTCGGCGCCCGATCCGGCGCCCGATCCGGTGCCGGCTTGCGCGCGGGCGGGGGCGACACGGCGGCAGCCAGGCGGGCTCGGCGACCGAAGAGGTCATCCGGCGAAAACTCGGTCGTGGCGGGCGAAGCGGGCGATGCAGCCGTTCGGCGATGAGCAAACAGGCCTGGCAGCAAGGATTTCATGAGAAGACAAGCCCTCTGGAACGGCTTTCGTGCCTTGCATCGTAGCCTGGATGAGCGTTCCGAAACACTCTGCGGCGGGTGTCCGGGCCCTCGCCTGGAGCTGCCCCCGAACGCATTGACACCGGCACCCCGGCCGGTACCGTCGCGCGATGCAGCTCGATGCGACCGACCGACAGCTCATCGAGCTTCTCACCACCAACGCGCGGCTGTCGGCGGCCGAGCTCGGGCGCCGGCTCAGGCTGTCGCGCACGACGGTGCAGAGCCGGATCGAACGGCTGGAGCGCCAGGGCAGCATCCTCGGCTATACCGTGCGCACCGCTGAGCCCGCGGATCATCTGCAGGTCAGGGCGCACGTGCTGATGACGCTGGCGCCGAAGCAGACGCCCTCGGTCGAGACCATGCTGCGCAAGATCACCCAGGTGCGCGAACTGCACGCGGTCAGCGGCCCGGTCGACCTCATCGCGGTGATCGGCGGCAGCACCACCGCCGAACTCGACCGGGTGATCGACCAGATCGGCGCACTCGACGGCGTGCTGCGCACCAACTCCATGATCCTGCTCTCCACGCGCATCTCCCGCTGAGCACTCGGACGCGCACCGCCGCGAGCTGCCGCTCCATCGGACACTCCCGGATGCGCGCCCGCCGGCATCCTCAAACCTCTCGTGATCATGGGAATGCCGACGCTTCAGGTCCTGCTGGTCAGTGTCCGCGGGCGTCCCGTTCCGCGAACGCCCGCGCGGCCTTGAGGCAAAGAACCTTCCAGGCCTCCGCATCGAAGATCTGCGGATCGCGATGCTCGCCCCCCGAATAACCGCGGAGCAGATTGGGCGCCACCCACTCGACCGCGCCGGGAGGCCGCCCCTCCACCAGCCGCGTCACCCAGAACAGCCTGTTCGGTCCCCTGCGGTTCAGCACGTCGAGAAATGCGAACGCCTCGTTGAGATCGCCACGGACGCTGTCCTTCAGCACCCAGATCTTTTCGCCATCCTCGAGATCCTCGATGAATTTCCGGGTGAGGTAACGCAGCTTCTGCTCGTTGAGGGCACAAGCCTCCGCTTCCGTGTGCTGCTCCGGGCCGTGGAAGGTGTGGTACCAGAAGCGACGCTTTTCATCGACCATCATGAATTCCGGGATGATCAGCGGCGGATCCGGCAGCCGGTACAGCACGGCATTGGTCGAGATCGTGGACAACGAGCCGGTGTCGCCGAGGCCCTCGAAGTCGCTCTCCAGCAGGCGCAGCGTGTTGCGGATGTCGGTGGTGCCGGCGAACCGGAACAGGCCCAGCGGCTCGGCGCCGAAATACCGCTGCACGAAGCCGAACTCGCAATTCTCGCCCAGGCTCTCGAACATCGTCATGAGCGCCGTATCGTCCGCGCGGGGCGTGGTTGCCGGCGTGGCAGGACCGACATCGAATGCGACGCGGTCGATCGTGAAGGCCGTTGCGGGAATGCTCTCAGGCGGCGTGACGAGCTCGATCCGAACCGTGTCCCCGTCGAGTGCCTCAGCCGGGATCCAGTAATCGAGCCGGCTGCCGCCTGCCTTCTCGTGGCCGACGCGCGTGGTGCCGATCGTCCAGCCATCGGCGGTGACGGTCAGTTTGCGCGTCGGGTGGACCCCGCTGAGGTCGACGCTGAACCGCGCGTGGAGCGGCCGGTACGGCAGCCGCAGCGTGACCGACAGGGGCTGGCCGGCCTCCACGACGATGCGGTCGCCGTCCTGGCGCCAGACACCACCGAGCACCCCCGGTCGCGCCAGGTCCGCGCCGACCAACCTGACCACCGCAGTCAGCTTCCCGGGCTGCGCCGGCATGGTCGACGGCACGACACCGTGATCGATTTCGGAGGGTCTCGAACTCCCATCCCGGGCCGCGATCTGTGCGTCAATCGCCTCGCGCGTCCGGAGATGCATGTGGCCGAGTGCGTCGAGTGCCGCGTCGCGCGTGGGCCCGGGTGGCATCTGGAGCAGGACGCGCACATGCTGGACCAGGCCATCCAGAAACGGGCCGGGAATATCCTCCACCCGGTCCGCGAGATAGGTCGCCTGCTCGGTCAGGAACCAGTCCGCCTGGTGACCCTCCACATGCAGCAGCGCCAACCAGAGCAGGTGGTCGCAGCCGACATACAGCGCCGTTGCCCTCCAGCCGGGATGCAACCCGGCCGGATCGCCGTAGCGAACCGGACAGACGACCCCATCCCCCAGCAGGAGGTGCAGCCGGCCGTCGATCATCCGGATCGGGTCGAGCATCACCAGGGGCCGGAGCGGGCGGCTCTCCATCACGGTCAGCACCGGCTCGACGATCCGCTCCGGCTCCGGCTCCGGGTCCGGCTCTGGAACCGGGTCAAGCTCTGGCACCGGCTCTGGCTCTGGCTCTGGCTCGGATCCGACGACGGCAGCTGCGCGGGGTTCCCGGCGGAACCGGTCCGTTGCGGCGGCCGACATGATCTTGCGGCGGGGCGGGAACAGGACAGGAAGCAAGGATCTCATGAGGAGGTCGACGCCCTGTACCGTGAGTTCATCGATATAGCCCCGTAGAGTCGAGCTTCTCAAGACGTCAGGGAGCAGCAACTCCGATGCCGGACATGCCCGCCCCCGGCGCGCATTGACTCGCCGTCAGCGGCCAGTACCGTCGCTCGATGCCACCGACCCACTGCTCATCGAGAGTCTCACCATCGAGGCCAGGATGTCCGACCTCACGCAGCCGGCAGATCAGCTGCAGATCGAGGCGCACCTCCCGATGAACGCTGACGCCGAAACGGCCCCTCGGTCGAGACCATGACTCGCACGATCGGCGCGATCGGCCGCGTGTTGTGCGCCAACTCCATGATCCTGCTCTCCATCCGCATTTCCCGCTGAACGCCCCGGACCCTACGGAAGCCACCGATGCCAAACGCCACGCCGATCGAGCCGAGCCGCCTGCGGGCCAGCTTCTCGCAAGCCCTGTCCGACATGTATCGCCGCGAGGTGCCGCTCTACGGGACGCTGCTGGAGCTGGTTGCCGGGTCAAACCGGCTCGTGTCGGGTGACCATGACGGGCGTCTCGAGGTCGAGCGGCACGGTGCGATCCGCGTCGGCACGGCGGCCGAGCTTGCCGGCATCCGCCGGCTGTTCGCGGTCATGGGGATGCAGCCGGTCGGCTATTACGACCTGGCCACGGCCGGGGTGCCGGTGCATTCCACCGCGTTCCGGCCGGTCGAGGCAGCAGCGCTGGCGATCAGTCCGTTCCGCGTCTTCACCTCGCTGCTGCGGCTCGAGCTGATCGGCGATCCCGAACTGCGCGCGGAAGCCGCCGCCGTCCTCGAGCGCCGCCGCATCTTCACCTCCCGGCTGCTCGAGCTGGTGGCGCTGGCCGAGCAGGAAGGCGGGCTGCCGGAACCGCTGGCGCCGGAGTTCGTCGCCGAGGCGCTGCAGACCTTCCGCTGGCACGAGACCGCGCCCGTCGATGCCGGGCTCTACGACCGGCTTAAGGCCGCCCACCCGCTGGTTGCCGACGTGGTGTGTTTCCGCGGGCCGCACATCAACCACCTGACGCCGCGCACGCTCGACATCGACGCGGTGCAGGCCGCGATGGCGGCGCGCGGTATGAACCCGAAGGCGGTGATCGAGGGTCCGCCGCGCCGTGCCGTGCCGATCCTGCTGCGCCAGACCAGCTTCCACGCGCTGAACGAACCGGTCCGGTTCGCCGCCGGTGCGGGCCCGGCATCGGGGGAAACCACGGGCACCCACACCGCGCGCTTCGGCGAGGTCGAGCAGCGCGGCGCGGCACTGACCGCCAAGGGCCGCGCGCTATACGACCGCCTGCTGTCGCAACTGCAATCCGAGACCGCCGACGGCGCCGATCGCACCGAAGCCGCATCGCGCATCTTCGCGGAGTTCCCCGACACCGCCCGGGAGCTTCGCGAGCACGGCCTGGCATTCTTCCACCCCGGTTCGGACGAGCCGCTCCTGTACGAGGACTTCCTGCCGGTGAGTGCCGCCGGCATCTTCCGCTCCAACCTCGGCCCGAACGGCGCCGCCGGGACGCTGGCGGTCTCCAGCCGCGCCGACTTCGAGGCGGCACTCGGAACCGCCCCCCTGGACGAGATGGCGCTCTACGAGGCCGCCGCCGCCTGATCCGCTGAGACCCGCCGAAATGTTGCAGTGCGTCACGACTTGGACTAGCTGAGAGCGACACATCCCGGACCCGGTGCAAACCCGGGTGGCTCTTCCGGCCGCCGATCCGCCGGACAACGCACAACGCCCGACAGTCCGACCATGCCGCAGCCCAAGGGCCCGGCCCGGAATCGCGCGCAGACTGCGGACACTCCAATGACCATGCACTCCCTCTCCCGCACCCGCTCCGAGTGGTTCGGCGGCCTCGGCGATCTCCGGCGCGAGGTGCTGGCCGGAATGGTCGGCACCTTCGCGCTGATCCCCGAGGTCATCGCCTTCTCCTTCGTGGCCGGCGTCGATCCCGAGGTCGGGCTGTTCGCCTCCTTCGTGATCGGCATCGTCATCGCCTTCACCGGCGGCCGCCCGGCAATGATCTCCGGCGCCGCCGGGTCGGTCGCCCTGGTCGCCGCCGCCCTGGTCCGCGCCCATGGCCTCGACTACCTGCTCGCCGCCACTCTCCTGGCGGGTGCGTTCCAGCTGGTGTTCGGACTGCTGCGGCTCGACGTGCTGATGCGCTTCGTCTCGAGCTCGGTGCGCACCGGCTTCGTCAACGCGCTGGCGATCCTGATCTTCTCGGCCCAGGTGCCGCAGATGCTCGGGGTGAGCTGGCACACCTACGCGATGATCGCCGTGGGCCTCGCGATCATCTACCTGTTGCCCCGCGTCACCCAGGCGGTGCCGTCGCCGCTGGTCTGCATCGTCGTGCTCACCGCCATCAGCCTCCTGCTGCCGATGCCCCTGCACACCGTCGCCGACCTGGGCCGGCTGCCCTCCTCGCTGCCGAGCCTGGTGTTGCCGCACGTGCCGCTCGCCTGGACGACGCTGGGCATCATCGCACCCTACGCGCTCGCCATGGCGGTGGTCGGGCTGCTCGAATCCATGATGACCGCGAGCGTCGTGGACGAGCTCACCGACACCACCAGCTCCAAGGCGCAGGAATGCCGCGGGCTCGGCCTGGCCAACATCGCCGCCGGACTGTTCGGCGGCATCGCCGGCTGCGGCATGATCGGCCAGACCGTGGGCAATGTCCGCTATGGCGGTCGCGGACGGTTGTCGACGCTGGTGGCCGGCCTGTTCCTGCTGGTGCTGATGGTGCTGCTCAGGCCGTGGGTGGCGCAGGTGCCGGTGGCGGCCCTGGTCGCGATCATGATCATGGTCTCGATCAGCACCTTCTCCTGGCGATCGATCCGCGAAATCGTGCGGCATCCGAAAACCTCCAGCGTGGTCATGCTGGCGACCGTCATGGTGACGGTGGCGACCAGCGACCTCGCCGCCGGCGTGGTGGTCGGCGTGCTGCTCAGCGGCGTGTTCTTCGCCTTCAAGGTGATGCGGCTGATGTCGGTCACCAGCACGTACGACGCGTCTGCCGACACCCGCATCTACCGCGTGACCGGCCAGATCTTCTTTGCCAGCGCCGAGATGTTTGCAGATGCGTTCGACCTGCGCGACACCGCACGCACGGTGCGGATCGACCTGGCGGCGGCGCATTTCTGGGATGTCACCGCCGTTGCCGCGCTGCAGACGGTGGCAACGAAGATGCGTCGTCACGGCGTCCGCGTCGAGGTGATCGGGTTGAACGAGGCCAGCGCCACCCTGGTCGACCGCCACGCGACGCTGGTGCACGCGGAAGCCTGATCGGCACTGGAGCACCCAGGCTGCGGTGTGGGGAAATGGCCGCCAGTGCGAAGCGACAGCACGATCCCATTTTCTCGCTCGATCGAGTGCTGCGTTGGCACTTTCGTAACGTATCCGCCGTCACATGGTGCCTGTTGTGTAAGCGTGTCTGCGGTTTCCCCCTCGACATCCCCCGTGACGGAGTATGCCGGTCCGGATGGGCTTTACCCGCTCGACCGGATTGTCCCGGAAGTGGTGCTGGATGTTCCACTCGTCACACAGGCAGGGAAACACCCGCCTGTTGCCGCAGTTCTGGAAGCCATCATGGTCCGCAACACGCTCGCCTGATCGCAGCAGCACACCGACTGGAGCGGATACGAAGCCGGATTTGGCGCGGAGATGACCAAGACGGCCAAGGCACGACAGATCACCGGGTCGACCGCGTTCGGCAACACGATACGCTTCAAGTCGTTGCGGGCCGGGGTTCCTGTCCGTGCCTCGACAACCAACCCCTCCGACGGTGCCACCACCGCGTCGTCCCCTCCGTCGTCGACACGCCGATCGAGGGCGACGTGGCATCCATCACCGTCAAGTTCGGCACCGATGGGAGCCTGACCGCGTTCAGGAACCGCCAGGTCTGGACATGCTTCGCGGCGACCTCGTCGACCAGCTTCGGCGTGAAGCTCGGTCCCGGTGACATCGCGTTGCAGCTTCCGAGTGCCGACCGGGGGAAATCGACGCAGCTCGCCTGAGCCACCCACTCCTAGGGCGGCAATGTCCTGTCCCGGCGCGCGCCCGGCGGGCCTTGCAGCAGGCGGGCCAGCGTCACCAGGATGCCCGCGGTGGCGCCCCAGATGTCGTGCTCCGGATGCGGCCAGCTCCAGGTGCCGGCGCGCGGACCGCTCCGGCTCAGTCGCGGCGCATCCGGATCGATCAGCGTGTCGAGCGGCAGCCCGAAGATTGCCGCAACCTCGTCCGCCGAGGCACTCCAGGTGGCGTGCGGCGACAGCAGCGCCACGATCGGCACGATGGTGAACCGGCTCGTCCCGGTATCGAAGTCCGGCAGCCGTCCCATGATCTCGACCAGCGTCGGATCGAGCCCGATCTCCTCCGCCGCCTCACGCAACGCCGTATCGACCGCGTCCGCGTCAGAGCCATCAGGCCGTCCGCCGGGAAAGCTGACCTGGCCTGCATGATGACGCAGCAGCGCCGAGCGCCGGGTGAGCAGCACGAACGGCTGCTGCGCCAGCACGATCGGAACTAGCACGGCGGCACTCTTGCGATCGGTCGGCAGCCGCAACGGCCGCAACGTCGGCCAGAGGGACGGCCTGGCGGGCTGGAGGCGGCTCAGCCCGCTCCGCAGCCAGCTTTCGGTGCGCGTTTCCGCAGTGACCGGCCACCCGACGATGCGCATCTGCTCCCGACCTGGCGGCACGTCACCTCGATTGCGGGAGGAACGCACCCCACAGCACCGGCCCGGTCGGCAGGCCGGTCGGGGAGCCGCCCTTGGGTTCGAGGCTGATCAGCAGCTGCAGATCGCCGTGCGGCAGCGTGCCGGCGGCCAGGCGCGTCCCGGTCGGCTGCATCACACCCAGGGGATGCGGCACCGTCTCGCCCCGGCGCAGCGACCAGAGTTCGAGATCATGGCCGGACGCCACGTCGACCGGCGACAGCGGCACGATCGACAGGCTGCCGTTCGGCTGCGACTCCGCAACGAAGACGGCGGGCTTGCTGCCCACCGGGGACAGTGCCGCAACCGGAACCGGAACGCCGGCCGGCCGATCCAGGATCGCAACGCCCGCAATGCCGGCCGCGAGCAGGAACCCGGCCGCCGCCGCGGCGCGCCAGATGTTGCTGTTCGCGGGCCGGTTCGGGCTGCCAGTCACAGCGCTGGCTGGATCCGTGCCGGCCGCGGCGAGGCGGTTGCCGGGTAGCGCCCCTGTCGGCGCGGCCGGCCGGACCGGGCCAGCGAAGTCCAGCGTCGACTGGATTCGCGGCCAGACCGTCGGGGGTGGTGCCACGGACGTCACCGTCTCCAGCAGCGGCGCCAGCGCCTGCTCCCATCCGGCGATCGCCCCGGCCACCACCGGATCGGTCTCGGCCTCACGCTCGAGCAGCCGGGCCTCCTCGCGACACAGCGTGCCCAGGACGTATTCGCCGGCCAGCACGACCAGTTCCTCGGCCGGCCCGGCGCCGGTCTCGATCCCGCCGCTCATGCCTCGAGGCACCGGCGCAGCCCGAGCAGGGCGCGCCTGATCCAGCTTTTCACGGTGCCGAGCGGTGCCTTCAGTTGGCTCGACAACTCGGTGTGCGACAGCCCCTCCATGAAGGCGAGCAGCACGACACTCCGCTGCGCCCCCTCGAGCTGCTCGAGGCACCGGTGCAGCGCGGCATCGTCGCCGGCCGCAGCCAGTCGCTCGAGCGCATCCGGAGCGGGGTCCACCTCGTCGGTCGGCTCGTGGCCGTAGCGCTCACGGGAGCGTCTGCGCAGGATGTCGATGGCGCGATACCGTAACAATCCGGCGAGCCAGGCCTCGGCGGCCCCGCGTGCCGGATCGAACTGCGCCGCTCGTTGCCACACCTGGACGAAGGCGTCGTGCATCGCATCGGCGGCGAGTGCCGGCTGCTGCATCAGTCGCAGGGCCAGGCCGTAAAGCCGCGGCGACTGCAATTCGTAGAGCGTCCGGAACGCCTTCTGGTCGCCCTCGGCGCACCGGCCGAGCAGGACCGCGAGATCGGCGACCGGTTCGTCCGGCGCGGGTTCAGCGTAACTCATGCGCAGGCACGACCCCATCCACGATCCGTCGACCATAGCTGCCGACTGCCAGCGTGACGATATGGTCATGCTGCTCATGGCAACGCTCCACGAGGCCGGCGGTCGCAGAAGCATGGGAAAGGATGAGGATGAATGGTCATTGCCTCGTTTACGCCCGCCACCGCCGACCGGATGACCTGGCGCACCGGCACCGTATCGGAACGCCGGTCAGGCGTCGCCTTGCATGAAGGCCAGGGAGTCGCCGAAGGTCGGGGCCAGGAACCGGAGTGCGCCGGAGATCGCCCCGACGATTTCCAGATGATCGACACCCGGATACAGCCGGTACGACACCGGGCCGCCACGCGCGTGGATGCGTCCGGCCAGACGCACGGTGTTGCCCGGGCGGACGGTGTGGTCGGCAGTGCCCGCGAGCAGCAGCATCGGCGGATTGCCGCCATCCGCATGGTTGATCGGCTGGGTTGCCGGCAGTCCCGCGGGTGGCCCGAAGATCGCGCGCAGTTCGTCGGTGTCGAGCGGCAGGAAGTCGTACGGCCCGGCCAGCCCGATCATCCGGCCGATATCATGGCGCGGCGACAGCCCGACCGCCTCCAGCAGCGCAGGGTCGAGCGTCAGCATCGCCGCGTTGTAGGCACCGGCGGAGTGGCCCATCAGCGTCGGCGCCGCACTGGAGCCGCCATAGGCCGCGATGTTGCGGCGGGTCCAGGCCATTGCGGCCGCGCAATCCTGCAGGAAGGTCGGGTAGCGGACCTCCGGAAACAGCCGGTAGTCCGGCACCACGGTCATGAACCCATGGGCTGCAAAGGCGCCGCCGAGGAAGCGGTAGATCCCCCGCGCGCCGCTATCCCAGCTGCCGCCATAGAGGAACACCAGCACCGGGAACGGTGGGATCCCGGCCGGGCGGTAGATGTCGAGGCGCTGGCGGGAGTCGGCACCATAGGCGATGCCGTCCGCGGCCAGTCGGTCCGGCGCCAGCGTGTTGAGCAGCCGGACCGGCGAGCAGCCTGCCGCCAGCAGTGCCGCGGAGCTGCCGAGTGCGGAAAACAGCCGCCGGGTCAGAGGCACCCCCGTGGCGGCCGTTTCCGGCAGGCTCAACGGTCGCCGGCAGGGATCAATAGCCCGCCCGCTCGACGTAGTGACCGCGCATCCAGACCCAGCGCGCGCCGTCCCAGCGCCAATGGCCAGGCTGCCACGCCCAGTACGGATGCTCGCGCGGCGGCGGTGGCGGCTGCTCGATGATGACCGGCGGCGGCGGTGGCTGGCGTACCACGACCGGGGCCTGCCGGTAAATCACCCGCGGCGGCGGTGAGGGCGCCTCGACGATGCAGGCTCCGAGCATGCCGGTGGCCGATACGGTGAGCATGAGGCTCCGCAGTCGGATCATTCCGTTTCCCTTCGTTGTGAGGTGAGGTCAGTTCGAAAGCGGGCGCGCGATCTCTTCGAGCGACTTGCCTTCCGCATCGACGCCGAACTTCAGCGCCATCAGGCCAGCCGCGATCATCAGCACCGCAGCGCCGACATAACCGAGCGAAAGCGGCATGCGGCCGCCCATGTCGATCAGCCGGCCGAACAGATAGGGCGAACCGACGCCGCCGATGAGCGTGCCCAGCACGAAGAAGATCGAGATCGCCATCGCCCGCGTCTCCAGCGGGAAGATCTCGCTGGCGGTGAGGTAGGCGGCACTGGCGGCGGGCGAAGCGAAGAAGAAGATCGCTACCCAGCCGATGGTCTGGGTGACCGCGGTGAGCTCGTGGTGCACGAACATCCAGGCCACCACCAGCATCAGTAGGCCCGAGGTGCTGTAGGTGAAAAAGATCATGCGCCTTCGTCCGACCGTGTCGAACAGCGGGCCGAGCAGCACCGGGCCGATCAAGTTGCCGATCGCCAGCGGCAGGATGTACGCGCCGACGCGGGACGGCGTGACGTGCTCGTGGTGGGTCAGCACCTGGCCGTAGGTGAAGAACACCGCGTTGTACAGGAACGCCTGGGCGGCCATCAGCAGCAGCGCCAGCGCCGAGCGCATCTTGTACTCGGCCAGCATCACCCGGAGGATCTGGCCAAAACCGAACACCCGCTGCGGATGCACGGTGAGCGTCTGGGTGACCACGCCGAGCTTGCATTCCGACGCCTCCTCGACGCGGCGCTCGATGCCGGTGGTGACGTCGTGCGCCTCCTCGTGATGGCCGTGCGTCACCAGCCAGCGCGGGCTTTCCGGCACCCATTTCCGCAGCATCAGCACGATCAATCCCAGCACGCCGCCGATCGCGAAGCCGAAGCGCCAGCCATAGGTGAAGGTGCCGTTGTCGCGGATCAGCGCCAGCGACCCGACTGCGCCGGCCGCCGCACCGAGCCAGAACGAGCCGTTGACCATCAGGTCGACGCGGCCGCGCAGCCTGGCCGGGATCAGCTCGTCGATCGCCGAATTGATCGCCGCATACTCGCCGCCGATGCCGACACCGGTCAGGAAGCGGAACAGGATGAAGCTCCACATGTTCCACGAGCAGGCGGTCAGCAGCACGCTGACGACGTAGAGCCCCAGCGTGATGTTGAAGATCTTCTTGCGGCCGACCCGGTCGGTCAGCCAGCCGAACAGCAGGGCTCCGAACACCGCACCGGCGAGATAGACCGAGGCGGCCATGCCGACATCGGCAGCGGTCAGACCGAGGGCAGTCGGGCTCTCCAGTGCGGGTCCGATCGAGCCGACGATGGTGACCTCGAGCCCGTCCAGGATCCAGGTGATGCCGAGTGCGGCGACCACCAGCATGTGGAAGCGGCACCAGGGCAGCCGATCCAGCCTGGCCGGGATGTCGGTCCTGACCGATGGCAGGCGGTGGGTGGTGGCGGACATCGACATCAGCGTGGACCCCGCTGCCGCATGCGTTCGATCAATGCCTGCACCACCGACGGATCGGCGAGCGTCGAGACGTCGCCCAGCTGGTCGTGCTCCCCGGTCGCGATCTTGCGCAGGATGCGGCGCATGATCTTGCCCGAGCGCGTCTTCGGCAGCTCGGTGGCCAGGATGACGATGTCGGGGGTGGCGTAGCGGCCGAGTTCCTGGCCGACATGACGCGCGAGTTCCGCCTCCAGCGCCGCATCGGCATCTTCGCCACCCGCTTTCAGGATGACGAACGCCGCCAGCGCATGGCCCTTCACGTCGTGCGGCACGCCGATGACCGCGGACTCCGCGACCGCGTGATGGGTGCCGAACGCCGCCTCGACCTCGGCGGAACCGATGCGGTGGCCCGACACGTTGATCACGTCGTCGACGCGGCCGGTGATCCAGTAATAGCCGTCGGCATCGCGCCTGGCGCCGTCGCCGGAGAAATACAGCCCCGGATAGGTCGTGAAATAGGTCTGCACGAAGCGCGCATGGTCGCCCCAGATGGTGCGCGCCTGACCCGGCCATGAGCGGTCGATGCAGAGATGACCCTCCGCCTCGCCGAGCTGCGGAACACCCTTCTCGTCGACCAGCACCGGGCAGATGCCGGGCAACGGCAGCGCGGCCGATCCGGGCTTCTGCGCGACGGCGCCCGGCAGCGGCGCGATCATGATGCCGCCGGTCTCGGTCTGCCACCAGGTATCGACCACCGGGCAGCGACCGTCGCCGACCGCCTGGTAGTACCAGAGCCAGGCCTCGGCATTGATCGGCTCGCCGACCGACCCCAGCACCCGCAGGCTCTCCCGCGAGCTTGCCTTCAGGCTGGCCGGATCCTCGCGCATCAGCGCCCGGATCGCGGTGGGTGCGGTGTAGAAGCAGTTGACCTGGTGTTTGTCGATGACCTGCCACCATCGCCCGGGAGCCGGCCAGGAGGGGGTGCCCTCGAACAGCATCGTGGTGCCGCCGTTCGAAAGCGGGCCGTACACGACATAGGAGTGGCCGGTCACCCAGCCGAGGTCGGCGGTGCACCAGAACACGTCACCGGCACGGTGATCGAACACGATCTCCTGGGTCAGGCTGGCCCAGAGCAGGTAGCCGCCGGTGGTGTGCAGCACGCCCTTCGGCGCTCCGGTGCTGCCCGACGTGTAGAGGATCAGCAGCGGATCCTCGGCCTGCATCTCCTCCGGCTTGCAGACGGGATCGGCGGCGTCGACGAGTGCGGCGTAGTCGTGGTCGCGCCCGGCCTGCATCGCCACGGGGCTCCCGGTGACGCGGACCACCAACACGGTCTCGACCGGGGTGGCGGGCTCCTCGAGCGCCTGGTCGGCCAGCGCCTTGAGCGCGATCCGCTTGCCGCCACGACGACCCTCATCGGCGGTGATCAGCAGCTTCGCACCACTGTCGCGGAGCCGGCCGGCCACGCCCGTTGCAGAGAACCCTGCGAACATCACCACATGCACGGCGCCGATGCGCGCGCAGGCCAGCATCGCCACCACGCCCTCGACCACCATCGGCAGGTAGGTCGCCACCCGGTCGCCGCGTCCGACGCCGAGCTGCTTCAGCACGTTGGCAAGGCGACAGACCTCGGCATGCAGCGCGCGGAAGCTGACATGGCGGACAGCATCCTCCTGCTCGCCCTGCCAGATCAGCGCAGTGCGGTCACCATGCGACCGCAGGTGGCGATCCAGGCAGTTCACGCTGGCATTGAGAGTGCCGTCGGAGAACCACGACAGCCTGACGTCGCCGTCGAAGCTGCCGTTTCCGCTCATCTGCGGAAACTGCATCCAGTCGAGGCGCCGCGCCTGCTCGAGCCAGTACGGGTCCGGGTTCTGCATCGCGTGGTTGGTCATCACGCCGAACCGCGACGCGTTCACCTGGGCCGACGCGGCGAGGCTCGGCTTGACGTGAAAGATCATCTCTTCGGACATGGGCGCCGCTCCCGGGCCGGGGCCGGATGGATCCAGCTCCCCAATTGCGGCGCATGGTCGGCTCGACGACCGCGTGCGGTCAACCTTCCGGTCACGTCTGCGGTTTGGAACGATCCGCGGGCTACGGAGCGCTGTGGTGAAATTCCACGCGCGCGGGGTGGGGGATCACCGGCATCGACTCCGATACCGGCATCTCGGCAGGCATCGAGGCCGCCATGACGGTCGGCTGACCGGCAAGGTGCGGGTGTGGCCGGCCGACGATCAGCACCGAGACACCGCATAGCAGCGAGGCGGCCAGAAGAGCCTCCAGGATGCGCCGGCCTTTAACCTGTGGCCCAGGCCCGTCCATAATTCACCCTCGATCGCGGAGGTCAGCCATAAGCCTCGGATCATCGTGATGCAACAGAAACTACGATGCGACGGTGTTGTTAAGCGGGTCCGGAGGCGCTTCAGGCGAGGCCGAGGCCGACAACGATCCCGTACAGCAGCGCCACCGCCCCAAGGCCAGCGCCCACGCCGAACAGCCAGAACAACCTGGTCGCCATGAACAGCCCGACCAGGACGATCGCGATCTGCAGGCCCCGCACGCTGCGCTCAAGCCCTTCATGCAGCTCCAGCGCATGGTCGCGCGCCGCCTCCTCCTGGGTCGCCCGCGCCGCCACCTGTTTCATGCCGTCATGGCCCGGTTCGTCCTCGAGCCTGGCCGCGGCGGCGCGCGTGGAGGCGATCAGCGCATCGAGACGGCCCTGGTTGGCGGGCTGTGGGTTCGTCGCCAAAGCTGCCTCGGCTTCGAGCAGTGCGGCGGTCTCGAGCAGGACGGTGTGGCGCACCGACTTGCCCTGATACTGCGACCAGAGATCCGACGCTGACACATCCTTGGCGAGATAGACCGTCTGCTGGTCGTTGCCGCTCATCTCGACGACCACCGCAACCGCCGCCAGCACCGCGACGAGAACCGCCGCCAGCCTGGTGGAGGTCGGCGGCGCCGCGTGCCCACCGGCCCCGGAGTGGGCGTCGTGGCCATGTGCATGCTCGAGGCTGTCCTGCGCCATCTCGACGTTATCCACGGCATCGTCTCCGTCGTAAAAAAGACACAATGCTTCATGGCATTGTGCCGCGGCCAGCACGCACCATCTGAAACAAGGTTGTAACACTGCATGGATAGTGGGAGCGTCCCATGAGCGGGCTATCACCCCGCTCGGATCGAGTCGCGCATTAAGACGGGACCGAAGGACAATTTGCTGCCGTTACGGCTGCTGGAGAAGGAAACACCGTGAACAACGACTTTACCATGGAAGATCTGACTGCAATTCGTGATGCCGTGCCGCATCTCGACCTCGTCGCGATCCGTGCTCTGCGTCGGGCTGGCTACGATATCGTCAGGCGGGAGCCTGCGCCGGCGCAGATCCAGAACCTCTGGCACCACATTCCCCGCCCGATGACGACCGCGGCCCTGCTGCCGGTCGTTGCACCGGCGGACTAGCGCGCTGGCCGGTTGCTGCTGCGAGGCAGTGGCCGGTCGAAAGCTTCATTCCTGGACGTCGGCGGTCACGATCAGGCGCATCAGGCTGTCCAGCCGATCCGCCTCGGCCGGCGGCTTGTCCGTCCGCAAGCGTCCGACCCGCGGAAATCGTAACGCGACCCCGGATTTGTGCCGGGTCGAGCGTTGCGCGGCGTCGAAGGCGATCTCCAGCACGATCCCGTTGCGCGGTTCATGCTCGACCTCCCGGACCGGCCCGAAACGCTGCGTCGTGTTGTTGCGGATCCAGCGATCCAGCACCACCAGCTCGGCATCCGTGAAACCGGAATAGGCCTTGCCCACCGGCACCAGCTCCTCGTCACCGGTCTCCGTCTCGCGCCACAGGCCGAAGGTGTAGTCGGAATAGAACGAGCTGCGCTTGCCGTGACCGCGCTGGGCATACATCAGCACCGCGTCGATGGTCAGCGGATCGCGCTTCCACTTCCACCACAGTCCCTTCGGCCGCCCGGGCAGGTACGGACTGTCGCGGCGCTTCAACATCAGCCCCTCGATCGAGGCGGCACGCGCTCCATCGCGCAGCACCGACAACGCCTCGATCGAGGGCGCCTGGATGATCTCCGACAGGTCCATCCGGTCTGGCGCCTCGCGTGCGTGGAAGGCCTCCAGCCTGGCCCGCCGATCGGTGAAGGGCAGCGGCCGCAGGTCCTCGCCCTGGTCGAACAGGATGTCGTAGAGCCGCACCCAGACCGGGAACTGCGCCATCATCCGGGCGGTCGGCGACTTTCGGTTCAGCCGCTGCTGCAGGTCGGCGAACGGCGCCACCACGCCGTCGCGCAGCACCAGCAGCTCGCCGTCCAGTACCGCGTCGAAGCCGAGCCGTTCGACGATCTCCGGAAACGCCAGCGAGATGTCGTCGGCGCCGCGCGAATAGACCCGCCGGCCGCCAGGGGTCGACACCAGCTGCACCCGGATGCCGTCCCATTTCCACTCGGCCGCGAAGGCATCGAACGGCAGTGCGGCCAGGTCCGGCGGCTCCAGCGGGTGCGCCAGCATCGGCGGCCGGAACACCGGCGCATCCTGCGGATCGGGACGCTCGCCGTGTCCCTCCACCCAGGCGAACAGGTCGGTGTACGGCGGTGACAGGCCGTGCCACACCTCCTCGATGTCGTCGGCAGCGATGCGGCCGCCGCTGAGTTCCGCGAGCGCCAGCTTGGCGAGCCTCACCGACGCACCGACCCTGAGTGCCCCGGTGATCAGCTTCAGGATCGCCAGCCTGACGGCCGGGGACGACGCATCGAGCCACCCCGCCACCAGCGTCGCCAGTTCGGCCTTGGGGGTGACGGCGAGCGCCTCCACCACTTCGGCGAGCAGCGGTGGCGGAGCATTGACCTGACGCTCTGGCCACATCAGCGCCACGGTCTCCGCCAGGTCGCCGACATAATCGTATGACCAGGCGAACAGCACCGGATCGGTGCGGCTCTCCGCCAGCGCACGGATCAGGCCCGGCTTGGCAGCCTGGAACGAGAGCTCGCCGGTCAGTGCGGCCAGGCCGATGCCGCGGTCCGGGTCCGGCTCGGTCTCGAAGAACCGCCGCAGCAGGGCGATCTTGGCGAGCCGCCCCGGGCTCAGGGTCAGCCGCTCGAGCAGTTCGGCAAAGGCGATCATGCGGGGAGCGCTGTCTCGGAAGCGGGCGCGTCGGTTGCCTTGGCGCCGTCCTCCCCCTCCTCCTCGTCGCCATACCCGACTAGGCGCAATGCGCGGCCCCGTCGCCCCTGACCGGCCGCTGCATGGATCAGCGCTTCCTCCCGGCCATGGGTGACCCAGATCTCGGGCGCGTCGACATCGATGAGGGTCCGGCAGAGCTCGTCCCAGTCGGCATGATCGGAAATCACCAGCGGCAGTTCGACGCCCTTCGCCTTCGCCCGCTGCCGCACCCGCATCCAGCCGGACGCGAGGCAGGTGACCGGATCCGCCAGCCGCCTGGCCCAGCGATCGGCGATCGCGGAGGGTGGCGCCAGTACGATCGCGCCGGCGAGCTCGGCCTTCGCCGCGACGGTCGCCGGACGCAGGTCGCCCAGCGGCACCCCCATCGCCTCATAGGCCCGACACACCGACATGAGCGCCCCGTGCAGATAGAGCGGCCCGTCCCAGCCGGCCTCACGGATGAGCCGGATCAGCCGCTGGCATTTCCCGAGCGCGTAGCAGCCGACGACGTGGGTGCGCTCGGGGAACAGCCGCACGCTGTCGATCAGGCGCGCCACCTCGCCCGCCGGTGGCGGATGGCGAAACACCGGCAGCCCGAACGTCGCCTCGGTGACGAACACGTCGCAGGCAATCGGTTCGAAGGGCAGGCAGGTCGGGTCGGCGACACGCTTGTAGTCACCGGAAACGACTGCGCGGCTGCCCTGCCACTCCATCGCCACCTGGGCACTGCCGAGTACGTGGCCGGCCGGCTGCAACCACAACCGCACGCCCCCTTGGGTCACGACCTCGCCGTAGCCGACCGCCTGCTGCGCCCGCCCGGACCGGCCTTCGCCCATCCGGACGTCCATGATCGCCAGTGTTTCCGCCGTCGCCAGCACGTTGGCATGGCCTGGCCGGGCATGGTCGGCGTGGGCGTGGGTGATGACGGCGCGGTCGACCGGATTGACCGGGTCGATGAAGAAGCCGCCAGGCTCGCAATAGAGCCCATCGGGCAGCACCTTCAGCCATGTGTCGGGATGCGGCATCGAGACCAAAGTCCGACAGGTCGCTTGTGGTTGCGCCGGCCTGGGCACCGGTTTCGCGAACAGGCTGAAACCGCCCGCCCGGCCCCGCTCTTAAGAGGCCAGGAAGCGGTGGGAACGATCATCATGAGCGGATTTTTTTCGGGCGGCCTTGGCTCACTCGGTGGCCTGGTCGAGGGCAGCGGCGGCACCAACGCAGCGGGCGGCCTGCTGTCCGAAGTGTTCAACGCGGCCGGCGGCGTCCCCGGCATCGTCTCGAAGTTCGAGCAGGCGGGGCTGGGCGACAAGGTTCAGTCATGGGTCGGCCAGGGCAGCAACCTGCCGGTTGCGGTCGAGGACATCGAGCGCGTGTTCCCGCCGCAGCAGATCGAGAGCTTTGCCGAGGCGCACGGGATCCCGGCCGGGACCGCGAGTCAGCTGCTGGCGCACCTGCTGCCGCACGCGATCGACAACCAGACGCCGGACGGACAAGTGCCCGGCGGCCAGGCGTCGGACGAGCCGTCGCAAGCCGGGACAGGCTCCGCCGCACAGGGCGCACCGTCGCAGGGGTTAGATTTCGGCGGCCTAGTGCAGCGGTTGACGGGCGGAGATTGATCCGCAGGCGGAACGGGTCCACGGTGCGGCGGCTGTAGCCGCACCATCGGGGAAGACGAGTTGATGAGCATCCTGGATCGCAAGACGGCGTGGACGGCAGCCGGGCTGGGCCTGTCGCTGGTGTGTGTCGGTGCCCTGCCGGCGAACGCCCTGAGCAGCAAGGAATGCGGCGTCAAGTTCCAGGCCGCAAAGACTGCCGGCACGCTGAACGGCCAGAACTACAAGGCCTTCCGGACCGCCGAGTGTTCCAATGCCGCTGTTGCGGCCACCGACACCCCGGCGCCGGCCGCCACGACTTCGCCCGCTCCGACGGCAGGCTCGGCGCCGGCGACGGTCGCATCGACCACCACGGCACCCGCCAAGGCAGATGCCGCCACCGCCGCCGTCGGCACTGCGACCTTCCCGACCGCGGTGAATACCAAATACGCCAGCGACAAGCCCGGCAAGGCCCGCATGGAGACCTGTCTCGACCAGTACAAGGCGAACAAGGCGTCGGGCGCCAATGGCGGGATGAACTGGATCCAGAAGGGCGGGGGCTACTACAGCGCGTGCAGCAAGCGGCTCAAGGGCGCCTGATCAACCCTACTCCGCGGCAACCCGGCGACGGCGTTTGCGGGTGAGCAGCCGCCAGGACAGCGCCAGACCGGCACGCTGCTGCGCCAGCCACGATCCGCTGGCCAGCGCCTCGGGGGCGCGGAGGTCGCCGGTCTCGATCACGTCGCGGCGAAAGTCGGCAGTACGCAGAGCCATGTCCCACCATGGGAACACGCCGCCGTAATTGCAGGAATTGCGGCCGCTGGCGTCGAGCCCGTGATGCGCGCGGTGAAACTGCGGCGACACCAGCAGCCGCTCGCCGATGCGCCCAAACGAGATCCGCGTGTTGGCGTGGCTGAAGCTCTCGACCAGCCGCAAGGTCAGCACCAGCAGCGGAAACTGCATCGGCGGCACCCCGATCAGCAGCCCGGCGCCGATGAACCACACGTATGTGATCACGTCGTCGAGCACATGATTGCGATCATCGGACCAGAACGTCATCTGGCGTTGGGCGTGATGCAGCGCATGCAGGCCGTACCACCAGCCGAAGGTGTGGCTGAAACGGTGGCGCCAATAATCGGCGAAATCCAGCACCACGGCGTAGATGAAGAAGGTCAGCACCGGCATGCCGAGCAGTGCCGGGAACAGTCCCTCAAGCGTCGGCGGGATGTAGCCGTGGTCGGTGAGCCAGCCGTTCATCGCCGTCTGGATCCAGTAGAACCCGAAGAAGGTGACCAGCGGGAACACGCCGATCCGCGCGATCAGCGTGTAGAACACGTCCATCGCGACGGTTTCGCGCCGCTCCCAGCGGATCAGCGGCCAGAAGCGCTCGGCCGGCACGCAGATGGCGTAATTGATCAGCACCTGCAGCACGCCATAGACCGCGAACAGCGCCCACATGAAGGACACGTCTTCCCACTGCATCTCGCCGGTGCGGAACAGGATCGGCAGCAGGATGGTCTCGTGGATCCAGCCAGCGATCCAGGCGAACGGGTCGATCACGACAACGGGTTCTCCTTGCAGATCCGGCTTGCCGGCCAGGTCGGACGTCTTGGCGTCAGGGTAGCGCAACCGCGGACCGCCGGGAATGCTCGGCACCCAGCCCCCTGGCAGGCCCGCGCGGATGGCCATATCTTGTGCGAGGCGGAGAGGTCCCTGCTATATCGGCGGACGCCGCGGCCGGACTCGCCTGGTTGTCGCCAGGTGCGCCCGATTGGAGAGTTATGGATGGCCGCACGCCGGCTGCTGATCGTCGAGGACGAATTCCTCATCAGGATGACACTGGCCGAGGTCCTGGCCGATGACGGATTCGAGGTCGTCGAAGCCGGGGATGGCGACGAAGCGCTGGCGGCGCTGCAACGCGAGCCGGATCTCGCCGTGATGCTGACCGACATCCAGCTGCCGGGCTCGCTCAACGGTCGTGAACTCGCCGCCCGCGCGCGGGAGAGCCGGCCGAACCTGCCGGTGATCTTCATGAGCGGGCGACCCGATCCGGATGCGGTGACGAGCCCGTTCGACCTGCACGTCAACAAGCCCTATCTGCCGTCGACGATGTCGGCCGCGGTGCGCCGCCTGCTCGGCGACAGCTAGACCCGATGATGCGCATGACCGGAGCGGCCTGATGTCGGGAGCCAACCGCCGCCCGCGACCGGCCTCGCGCGCCGCCTCCCGGATACGGGATCCGAAGCCGCCACTGGACCACCGGGCGGTCGTCAAGGCGAGCTTCGATGCGCTGCAGGATGGCCGCTTCGCCGAAGCGCGGCAGGTGCTGCTCCCGCTCATGCAGGGCTCGGTCGCGGAATACGATTTCGAGACGCGCCTGCTGATCGGGCTGACCCTGGCGGCCACCGGCGAACCGCTCCGTGCGGCCCCGCTCCTGAATGCGATCGCCGCCGAGCGACCACAGTCGCTGCACCCGTGCATGGACCTGTCGACACTGCTCCACAAGCAGCAGCGGCGCGCGGATGCCGAGCCCGCCTTCCACGCCTGCCTGGAACTCACCCCAGACGATGCCAGGCTGCGGCTCGGGCTCGCCCAGCTGCTCAACGACCTGTACCGCTTCGACGAGGCGCTCCGGGAGATCGACCGCAGCATCGCCGACATGCCCGGCTACCATCCGTCGCGCAACCAGCGGGCGATCATTCTCGCCGCCCTCGGACGCACCGACGAGGCCCTGGCCGAGTTCCGCCACGTGGTCGCCGAGGATGCCGGCAATTCTGCCGCCTGGGCGAATATCGGCTGCACGCTTGCCGCGGAGGGCGCGTTCGAAGAGGCCCTGTCGGCCTATCGCCGCAGCATCCAGCTCAAGCCGGCGGAGCCGCAGGTGCGGCTGAACCACTCGATCTGCCTGCTCAAGGCCGGCCGCATGGTTCAGGGCTGGCACGAGCACGAATGGCGGCTGCGACTGCCGGGGCACACCCAGCTGCCGATCGGCAAGCTGCTTCCCAACCTCACCCCGCGCAGCGACTTCACCGGCCGGACCATCCTGGTCACCCACGAGGAGGGCATCGGCGACACGCTGATGTACTTGCGCTACGTGCCGCTGCTGAGCCGGCTCGGCGCCAAGGTGATCGTCTGGGTGCCGCAGAACCTGGCCCGGCTGTGCGCCCGGGTGGAAGGCGTCTCGGGGGTGATCGTCGCCGACCAGGTGACCCTCGAGGCGGACTGGCACTGCCCGTTCATCAGCCTGCCGCGGGCTTTTGCCGGCACCGAGCACATCTGGGGCCAGTTGCCGCCCTATCTCCACACCGATCCCGGCTGTGTCGCGGAGGCAGCGTCGCGGCTGCCGAAATCGCCGCGGATCGACCCGCTGATCGACCCGTTGGGATATGCGTCGATACCGAAGCTGCGCGTCGGGCTGGTGTGGGGCGGCGCGCCACGGCCGGAGTTCCTGGCGGCCAACGCGATCGACCGCAAGCGGAGCACCTCGTTGCGCCAGTTGGCACCGCTCGCCGGGCTGCGCCACGTGGAGCTGGTCAGCCTGCAGCACGGACCTTACGCGGCGGAGCTGAACGATCCGCCGGCCGGCCTGTCGCTGTTCGACCCGATGGCGACGATCGAGGACATGGACGATACCGCCAACCTGATCCGCAACCTCGATGTTGTCGTCACGGTCGATACCTCGATCGTGCATCTCGCCGGCGGCCTCGGCGTGCCGACGATCCTGATGGACCGCTACGACAATTGCTGGCGCTGGTTCCACGACCGCGAGGACAGCCCATGGTATCCCTCGGTGCGGATCGTCCGGCAGAAGCGCCAGGGCGACTGGGCCGGTGTGGTGGCGCGCGTTTTGCCGATGCTGCAGCAGATGGCGAACGCCAAACGCACCGGTTCCGACTGAGCTGCTAGGCATGGATGTGGGAGATCGCCGCCGCATATCCGCCGGATGATGCCGCGGCGAGATGATCCACGAGTGCCGCGCCTCCGCCGAGGCTCGTCGGCCGGCCCCCGGAAAGGCTGTTCGCGATCCCTGCCAGAAGCGGGCCGAGCTTTGCGGGGTCGGTGAAGTCGGCTGCAAGCGATGGCAGGTCCGCCACGATGTCGGTGAATGCACCGGCAAAATCCGGCGCATGCACGAACGACGTGATCTCCGCCGACAGCACCGGAAATTCGCTCTGGAACGCGTGCAGCGCCACGGCGTAGCTCGATGCCTGCAGGAGTGTCGGAACGTCGGCGCGAAGCCTCGGCATGTCGCCCACGACGGTGGCCAGGATCGTCGAGAGAGCGACGGTGTGCAGCCCGTAAGCCGAGTTCGGAATTGCCGTCATGTTGGCCGCCGATGCATAGCCGGGCAGGCCGTGATAGGTGCCCAGCAGGCCGTAGAACGCGTTGGTCAGCGCGGTCACTTGTGCCGGCGTTGCGGGCGTCGCGCCGGACAGCAGCTGCGCCGGCGAATATCCGCCGATTGCGGCGGCGAACGGTGCCAGCGCTGCAGCGTCCGCGGCACTGCCGAGCTGCACCACGCTGCCGTAATGATCCATCGCTTTGTTCGCGACGACGGCACTGGCCTTCTCCGCAGTGTCGGTTCCGTAATTGGCGAAAGGATCGCCCCTGTCGACATAGTTGATGAAATCGGCGGCCGGTGTTGCAGGCGCGTGATAGCCGGGAATGCCGGAGGCCGCGAAGGATGCACCGGCGAGGCCGGTCTGCGACGCGACATAGGAGGACAGCGTGCCCCCGAGGGAATGGCCGGTCACGTAGATCCGCGTGCCCGCGATGCCCTCGCTGGCGGCGACTGCCTGGACGTGCCTGGCAAAGCCGAGGGCGTCGGAGAATCCGGCAAGCTTCGATCCGGCGGTGCCGGCGATGATGCCGAGATCGAGCTGGTACTGCGCGGCGTTCGTCGTGCCCTGGTAGGCGATGAGAACGTTGCCCGACCTGTCGATGAACGCGGTCGCGGTGACGCCGCTCGCCGTGGCGATCGTGACCGGCCGGCCTGCACTATCGAGCATCACCCGGAGGCCGAGCGATGCGGCAGCCTGTGGCTCATACGCAGCCTGGGCAGCCTGTTCCAGAACCTGGATCCCGGGCGCGGTGCTCGCGATCTTCTCGATCCCGTCGAGGAACACGCCGACGTTGCCGCCTGAGGGCGCGACACCGCCACCATTCACGCTCTGCATCATGAGAACACCATCGAGAGGACGATCTCGATAATGACCGGCAGATCTTAACAGCAGGTTGACACGCCCGGCCGCACGGCTGCCGCGCTTCAGACCTGGCCCAGCACCATGCGAAGCTTGTGCGCGAGCTCGTCGCGCCGATACGGCTTGGTCAGCACCGGGAGGCCACCACCGACCACCTGGCCGGCCCCGACCTCGCCGACATATCCCGACGTCAGCAGCACCTTCAGGCCGGGCCGCAGACGCTGGGCCTCGATCGCAAGCTCGGCGCCGTTCATGCCTCCCGGCATCACCACGTCGGAGAACAGCACGTCGATCGGATCATCGCTGTTCAGGTACTCGAGCGCCTCGCTCGCGTTGCGCGACACCACGACCTTGTAGCGCAGCTCCTGCAGGCTCTCGATCGCCATGTCGAGAACCTGTTCGTCATCCTCGACCAGCAGCACGGTCTCGTCGTTCGCCGCCGGCCGCAGCGGCAGGCTGTCCACCACGGCCTGCTTCTGCTCGACGACGGCGTCGGGTGAGCGCGGCAGAAGCAGTCGCACGGTGGTGCCGATCCCGAGTTCCGACTCGATCAGCACGTCGCCGCCGGCGCTGCGCATGAAGCCGTACACCTGGCTCAGGCCAAGACCGGATCCCTTGCCGATCTCCTTGGTGGTGAAGAACGGCTCGAACGCGCGTGCGAGCGTGCGCGCATCCAGGCCGGAGCCGGTGTCGGCCACCGCCACCTCGACATAGGCGCCGGGTGCCAGGGTGCGCTCGACCGCCAGGTCCTGTTCGAGATCGACGTTGCGACAGGTGACGGTGATCCGCCCCGCGGCACGGCCTGATCCGCCTGCCTTGCCCGCCTGGATGATCGCGTCGCGAGCGTTGACGACGAGGTTCAGCACCGCCGACTCGAGTTGCGCCGGGTCGACCCGGACCGGATGGATCGCTGGCGCGAACTCGAACACCAGCTCCACCGCCTCGCCGACCGCGCGCTTGGCGAGTGCCTCGAACTCGTGCAGCAGCCGGCGCGGGTCGAGCGTTTCGGGCCGCAGCATCTGTCGGCGCGAGAAGGCCAGCAACTGCTGGGTCAGCTGCTCGCCACGCCTGGCCGCGGTCATGGCCGCTTCGGCCAGGCGCACCACCCGCTCGGTCCGCTCGGGCTTGCGGATCACCATGTCGAGGCCGCCGACGATCACCGTCAGCAGGTTGTTGAAATCATGCGCGACGCCGCCGGTGAGCTGACCGATGGCCTCCATCTTCTGCGCCTGGTGCAGCGCGTCCTCGGTCAGCCGCCGACCGGTGGTGTCCATGACGATCCCGGCCATGCGCACCGGCCTGCGCGCCGCACCACCGCTCGCCTCCTCATACTCGACGCGGCCCTTGGCGACGATCCAGCGCACGCCATCGCCCGCCTGCTTGATCCGGCACTCGATGTCGAGCGTGCCGCTTTTCAGCGCCTGGTCGAACGCGGCGGCCACCGGCATCCGGTCGTCCTCGATCACGGCTGAAAGGAACTCCCGGGCACCCCAGACTTCCTGGTGCTCGGTGAACCCGAAGATCGCGTCGTGCTGCCCCGACCGTCGCGAGGTGTCGCTCACCAGGTCCAGGTCCCACGATCCCATGCCGGCACTATCGAGCGCGAAGGCCAGCGTCTCGTGCGCCGCCTCGAGCTCGCGCGTCCGCGCCGCCACCCGCTGCTCGAGTGTCTCGTTGAGCCGACGCAGCTCGGCTTCGGACCGCTCGCGCTCCTGCAGCATCCCGCGTGCCTGGTACTGCCGCCGCCGGGCCCGCAGCGCGCCCTCCGCACCACGCAGCAGCGTCTCGGCATTGATCGGCCGCTCGATCAGCATGACGTTGCCGAGCCGTTCCAGGACCAGTGCGGCAGCCGGTGGACGGAGCCCGAGCTGCCTCGGCGCCAGCACGATGATCGGCAGATCCGACCAGGGCGGTTGCGCCTCGACCCAGTCGAGCAGCGGCTGCACGCCACCGGTCTCGAGGGCTTCCTCGGTGACCAGTACGCCCCCGACATCGCCGTCCAACTGGCTCCACAGCTCAGCCAGGCCCGGGCAGACGTCACAAACCAGGCCACCGCGCTCCAGCACCTGCGCGATGATCGCCGCATCCCGGCCGCGCGGCGCGAAGATGAGGAACCGTTCGGTCACGCTCCGGTCGAGCCGCCAGCGACACTGGTCCGCGACGCTTGCGGGCCCGCCTGGGGGCTCCCGTCCGCCTGCAGCATCGACGTCTCGCCGCGATAGGTCGGCAACCCGCTGAGCACGCCCTCGAAGTCGCGCAACGCCTCGCCCACCTGCAATCCGCCGGAACCGAGCCTGAATTCGCGGATGCTGTGCTCGTGGCGGCTGGTCCGGCTCTTCAGCACCGAGATCGCGGTCCGCACCTCGCCATGCGCCTCGAAGAAGCGGAACAGCAGGATGCTGTCGCTGAGGTAGCTCAGGTCGAAGTCGGCGCGGACCTCACCGACCAGACCGTGCTGGCCCAGGATCATCAGCGTCTTCACGCCGCGCTGGTTCAGGTAGTTCAGCAGCTCGTGCAGCTGCAGGATGAGGTACTGCTCGCCCGGCATCGCGTGCTGGTAGGCGTTCAGGCTGTCGACCACGAGCATGCTGGAGCCGTGCAACTCGACCGCTTCACGCACCCGGCAGGCGAACTCGCCGGGCGACAACTCCGCCGTGTCGATCTGCTGGATGGTGAGCAGGCCGCTCTCGACATAGGACCGCAGATCCATGCCGAGCGAGGCGCTGCGCTCCATGAGCGTGTGCAGGCCCTCGTCGAACAGGTAGTACGTCGCCCGCTCGCCACGCTCGAGTGCGGCCAGCACGCAGCGCACCGCGGTCGTGGTCTTGCCGGCGCCCGACGGACCGGTGAGCAACGTGTTGGTGCCGCTGACCAGGCCGCCGCCCAGCAGCGCATCGAGGCCGGCATTGCCGGTGCTGGACGATACGTCGGCGCGGTCCCGGCGATGCGCGGCAGCAACCAGCCGAGGGAACAGGATCAGGCCACCGGTATCGAGCCGGAAGTCGTGATAGCCGCCGAGGAACTTGACGCCGCGCATCTTGATGACGCGCAGCCGCCGCCGCTCGGAACCGAAATCGCGCGGCACCTGCTCGAGCGAGATGACGCCGTGCGCGATGCTGTGCAGCTGCAGGTCGGTGGGCTCGGAGGTGCGATCGTCGAGCAGCAGCACGGTGCATTGCCGGCTGGCAAAGAACTGCTTGAACGCCAGGATCTGACGCCGGTAGCGCAACGGGTTCTGCGCCAGCAACCGCATCTCGGACAGGCTGTCGAACACCACACGCGACGGCCGCAGCGCCTCGACCTGCTGCATCACCGCACGCGTGGTCTCGCCGAGCTCCACTTCCGAGGGGTGCAGGATCGACTGCTCGCTGTCCGGATCGAGCCCGGCCTCGTCGACCAGCTCGAACAGCGACAGCGCGTCCAGCGACCAGCCATGCGTGGCCGCGACCGCCCGCAGCTCCTCGGCGGTTTCCGACAGCGTGATGTAGAGGCCAACCTCGCCACGCTTGGCGCCCTCGAGCAGGAACTGCAGCGACAGGGTGGTCTTGCCGGTGCCGGGGGTGCCCTCGACCAGATAGACACGGTCCCGCGTCAGGCCGCCATTCAGGATGTCGTCGAGGCCGGCAATTCCGGTAGCGACACGCGAATCGTCCGGCTGGGGGACGGCAGGCGCGGGTCCGGTAATCGCGGCAGGCATAGGCAGATGTTCCCGGTGACAGGGGTTCGCGTGCGGAATGCGGCAACGCGCCAGACCGCGACGCGGATCAGTACTGGAACTGATATTTCAGTGCGACCGAACTGCCGGGGTCGTTTTCCGGGGTGATGATGCCGGTGGTGGCGCCGCCGGTGCCGACATTGGTCTGCAGCTTCAGCCGCTTCGTCAGGTCGATCTGCACCTGGGCCTGGCTGCCGCCGCCGCTGGTCGCCTGCTTGGCCCCCACATACACGCCGCGGGCCACGTACTTGCCGGCCTCGACGCTGGCACTGTTGCTGCTCGTGCCACTGCCGCTGCCGACCGAGAGGCGGTCGAGCCCCAGCGTCTTGCGCACCGTTCCGAGCGGATCGAAGCCACCACCGGAACCGCTCAGCGACGCCAGCGCCGCCGCCACCTGGGCGATCTGCAAGGCGCTCAGGGACTTCGCATCCTGGCCGAACAGCAGCAGCGCCAACACCTGGTCCTGCGGCAGCGATGGGGTCGAGGTCAGGGTGATCTTGGGCGCGTCGGCATAGCCGCCGACATTGAGCCGGGCGATGGTCGAGCTCACCACGCTCTCGGCGACGAAATCGAGCGTCGGATCGATCTTGTGGGTGACGCCGGTGCCGTTGAAGCCGACCTGGCCCTTGGTGAAGGTCAGCGAGATGCCGGCCAGGTCGAAGGTGCCGCGTCGCATGTTGAACGCGCCACTGACCGCCGGCGCCGAGGAGGTGCCGCCGACATGCAGGGTGCCGCCGAGCTCGGCATCCAGCCCGTGGCCGCGCACGAAGATCTGGCCGGGCGCATTCAGGGTGAGGTCGAGCCCGATCAGCGACGTCGCCGGGGCGGTTGCGACCGGTGCCGGCTTGTCGCCGGGACGGATCACCTTGAGCTGGGCCACGGATGGCGGCAGGCCGTTCGGGATGTTGATCGAGGCGCTGTCGACGGTGAGAGTGCCGCCGACATCGAGGCGGCCGCTGGCCTGGCCGTGCGCGCGGATGTCGGCGTCCAGCACCGCGGTCAGCAGGTCGCTCGACAACGGCCGGGCGTTCCTGGCGGTGATGTGCAGATCGACCGGCAGCCCGGGCACCAGCGCGCCGACCGTGCCGCTGGCGCCGATGGTGCCGCCGCCGGCATGGGCGGTGAAGTTGGCGATCGTCAGGCTCTGCCCGGCGGCCTGGATCAGCCCGCTCATGTCGGTGAGCCGGACCCCTTGCGCGTAATCCTGGAAGCCGCCGCCGGCGAGCTGGATGGTGCCGTCGAGGCGCGGCGCCTGCACGGTGCCGGACACGCCGAGGGCCAGGGTGATGTGGCCGTTCACCTGGCGGCCCTGTGCGCCGAGGATCGCGTTGGCCAGGGACAGGTTGACGGCGCCGTTCGCCCGCAGCGCCAGCGGTCCGGTGGCGGAGGTCGGCGCGGTGCCGCCAAGGCTGAGCGCCACGTCCCGCCCGGCATCGAGGTGGACATCGACACGGGCACTGCCGCCACCGAGCCCGACATTGGCCAGCAGCGTCGCCGGCGGCAGCGAGGCGGCGGGACCGGTGCGCAGATGCAGGCCGTTGCCGGTCAGGTGGATCGTGCCCTCGGGCCGGCTGGTGGTGCCGGTCAGGCGCGCCTGTGCGGCGATCACGCCGACGGCGTCGAGGGTTGGCGCGAACGGGTGAGCCAGTGCCGGCGTCACGTTCGCGAGTGTGGCGGTCAGGTCGAGCCGCGGCATGATCTTGCCGGCCACGTCCAGGGTCGCCGGCGCGGCACCGGGGGGTGCGACCGAAAGCCGCAGCCGATCGACCGACATTTGTTGGCCGAAGCCGATCCGGGTCGGTCCGAGCAGATGCACGACCTCGCCCTTTGCCGTCGCCTCGAGCCGGCCGATCGCCACCTGCTTGTGCGGCAGGTCCAGCCGCAGCGCGGTGTCGAGCTGGGCCGGGGCACCTGCGACGTTCTGCAGCGACGCCTGCGCCGCCACGTCCAGGGCGGTTTGCGGCCCGCGTGCGGTGGCGTGCGCCATGCCGGTGATGGCGCCGGCCTGGATCCCGGTGGCGTCCAGCTTCAGGTCCACCGAGGGGGCGGCGATCGGATCATCCACGGTGCCGGCGAGCAGCAGCCGGCCGACATGGTCTGTCCTGATGCCGCCATCGGCGCGGACGTCGAGGGTGACGCGCGGGGCCGCACCGGCTGCCTGCGTGGTGCGGATGCCGGCCTGCACGCTGCCGGCGACCGGCTGGCCGATCACCGGCGCCAGGTCGGCGAGCCGCGTCATGCGGACGTCCAGCGTGCCGAGCGGCAGCTTCGCACCGGCCGGCAGCGTCATGTCGGCATGGCCGGTGGTGCTCTTCCAGGAGAGCGCGTCGAGCGTCAGGTGCAGCGCGCCGTTGGCGAGCTTGGCGGCCTCGGCCTTGAGCGACAGCGGCGCCCGGTCGAGCGTGCCGGTCAGCGCGACGGTGCCTTGCGGCGCCGAGGGCAGGTGCTGCGCGTCGAGCAGCAGGTGCAGCGGGCCGGTCGCCATCGTGGCGGTGCCCGGATTGCCGTCGGCGGTGACGTGCGCGGCGAGGTCCGTGGATGGTCCGGTGGCGGTTCCGGCGAGCGTCAGGGCACCGCGCAGGCTCGGCAGCGCGCGTTCCAGCGCCGGCAAGGCGAGGCTGAATTGCGCGTCCAGGACGTTGGAGCGGTCGGTGCCGGAGGCGGTGAGGTGCAGCGCCTGGCCATCGAGCTTCAGCTGGTGGAGCACCAGGTCGGCGCCATCCTTGCCGGCGGCGAGCGAGATCTGCCCCGCCTGCCCGATCAGCCCCACCGCCTGCGGCTGGCCGCCGGTGATCGCCAGCGGACCGTCGATCGTCACGTCCGCCTTCGGCCCGGCCAGGGACAGCCCGACATCGAGCCTGGTGTGGCCGGCGAGCATGACCCCACCGGCGGCGGCGAGCGGCGCCAGGTCCGGCAGCGTCACCACCAGTTGGCCGTGCAGGGGTGCCGCCGTGATGATCCGCCCGGTGATGCCGGCGAGCGGATGCGACACGACGAGATCCAGCGGTCGGCCGCTTGCGTGCGGATCGAGCGTCGCATCGAGGGTCAGCGGATCGGCCGCAAGCAGGAGCGGCTTCGGACCCGGAATGCGGATGCCCTCGGCCACCGCGTGCAGATGCACCGGCCCGGTATTCTCGGCACCGTCGAAGCGCGCGGTCAGACGCTCGAGCCCGGCGCCGGCGGCGGACAGCTCGTCCAGCACGAGGTTGCCCTGGCCGGCCGGTGCCTGCGGAGTGCCCTGCAGGTGCGCGTCGAGGGCGACCCGGTTCCAGGCGATCCCGGGCATCGGCTGCATCGCCGGGGCATGGGCGTGCAGCTGCAGGTCGAAATGCGGCTGCACCAGGTCGAGCGTGCCGCGGGCGGCAAGCGTCAACACGCCGGTGGCCGGAGCGCCCGCGGTGGCGGCAAGCACGAGCGCCGAGCTGTCCTGCGGCCCGTCGAGATCGAGCGACACGCTCATCGGATCGAGGATCGGCAAGTGTGCGAGTGCGGCGACAAAGCCGCCGGCGGGATCGTCGACCTTGGCATGCAGTGCCAGCCGGCCGGGCGACACCAGCGCCGTCAGCCCGACATGGCCCGGATGGTCGAGCCGCTGCAGCGACAGGGCGATGTCGGTGCTCGGCAGCGTCGCCACCGAGGCGCCGCTCAGGATCGGCGCCAGGTCGGCAATCCGGGCGTGGCCGTCGATCGCCGCACTCACCGCGGTTCCGGCCACCGGGGCGCCGATATCGATGCGGTCCACCACCAGCCGGTCGATCTGCACGCCGAGATGCAGGCCGCTCTTCTGCCCCGGCTTGGCGGGCGGCGCCGGCTTGGCGTTCGGGTTCGGCACGGCCAGGCGCGACACCTCGATCCGGTCGGCCCGCGCCAGCTCGACATGCGCGTCGAGGCCGAGCAGCCGCAGCGGCGACCAGTCCAGCATCAGGTGGTCGATCGCCAGCCAGGTGCCGCGCGTGTCGTTCACCTCGACCCGGTCGACCGTCAGCGCATCCGGGAACCGCCCGCCGAGGCCGTGCAGCGTGACCAGCCCGCCGGTCAGCCCCGCCGCCTGGCGCTCGATCAGCCGCCGACCAGGCCCGGTATTGGCGCCGACCAGCAGCACCGCCAGCAGCAGCACGACCAGCGCCACCGGCACACCGACCAGCAGCCCGACCACCCAGGCGACGATCCGCAGCGGACGACGCATCAGAACGCCTCCCCGAGGCCGATATAGAGCTCGAACGTGTCGCCGCCGGGCGGCTTGTTCAGCGGCACCGCGACATCGAGCCGGATCGGCCCGATCGGCGTGTAGTAGCGGCCGCCGACACCGGCCCCGACCCTGAGCGTGCCCCCGAACGGCGCGCTGCTGTCCGACACCTGGCCGGCATCGGCGAACGCGGCCACCCCGAAGCTCTTGCCGATGCGCTGGCGGAACTCGACCGTGCCGGCATCCACCGACGTGCCGCCGACCGGGTAGCCGTCGGCGAACAGCGGCCCGACGCCCTGGTACTTGTAGCCGCGCACGGTGCCGCTGCCGCCGGCATAGAGCCGCTGGTCCGGCGGCAGCTCGAACGTGGTGGCGCCCTGCACCGTGCCGACCACCCCGCGGACTGCGATCACGCTGCGCCCGGGGGCGGCGAGGCCGATCCGGTGCAGGTCGAAATAGGTCGAGACGGTGCTCTGCAGGATGGTGAAGAAGGTATCGCCGCCCTGGTTGTTGCTGGTGCTGTCGCCGGATCCGGAGCCGAGGCTGTAGCTCGGTGTCGCGTCGATCGAGATGCGGAAGCCGTGCGTCGGGTCGTCGAGCGGGTTGGCGAGGTGGGTGCTGTCGTAGTTGGCGGCGATCGGGACAAAGGCCAGCGTGTAGCTGCGCGAGACCCCCTCCTGGAGGATGCGCTCCTGCTCGGCGCCGACGCCGGCGGAGATGGTCCAGCTGGTCGAGATCTTGCGGTTGATCGTCGCGCGTACGAGCAAGGCGGTTTGGTTGTAGGCCTGCAGGTCCTGCTTCAGGCCTTCGACGCGCAGGTCGAGCGACTGGTTGCGGCGGTAGAAGTCGGGCTTCAGCAGGTCGGCATAGACGTCGTAGCCGAGCCCCTGCTGCGAGGTGCCGCCGAGGCCCGTCAGCAGCGCCGCCAGATCCAGCTTCTCGGCCTCGCCGAACAGGTTGTGGTGCGTCCAGGTGACACCGGCGCTGCCACCCAGATCGGTCGAGTAGCCGGCCTGCAGGGCGACCGTGTGGCGCAGCGCCTCGGTGAAATCGAAGGTGATCGGCAGGCTGCCGTCCGGCGCCACGGCCTGCGCAGCACTCACGCCCACACTGGAGAACACGCCGAGCGACGCCAGGTCCTGCCGCGCCGCCTCGATTTTGCTTGGCTGGTAGAGCTGCCCCTGATGCACCAGCAGCTCGCGGCGCACGAAGCCGGGATCGACCCGCTTCAGCCCGGCCAGGTGGATCGCGCCGATATCGACCCGAGGCCCCGGCTTGGCGCTGGCGACGATGTCCAGCGTGCGGGTCCCCGGCCGCAGATAGGCGACCGGCGGGTCCACGGTGGCGAAGGCGTGACCCTCCTCCTCCAACGCGGTCTGCAGCCGCCCGCTGGCGGCCAGCACGTCGGACGCCACCGCCGGCTGGCCGGACGTCAGGCCGAATGCCGCCTGTTCCGGCCCGGACAGCACGACCCCCGGCGGCAGCTTCAGGGTGACGGTGCCGACATGGAACAGCGGTCCGCGGCCGATTGCGATGCGGATCGGCGCCACGGTCCCCTTCGGCAGGGCCGCCAGCAGGTCGGGGAGGGCCGGGTCGGTGACAGGATGCCCGGCGACGCTGATGTCGATATGGCCGTCATAATACCCGAAGCTTTCCAGCGCGGTGCGCAGCCGGGCGACGTCGGCGCGGGCACGGCCGGCAAGTGCGAACGGACCGACCGCCTGGGTTTTCTGCAGGCTGACCAGGCTGGACGAGCCCTTGATCGCGCCGTCCAGCGCGGCGTCCCCGGTCGGCTGGATGCTGACCTTGTAGGGTTGCGGGTCGGCGGCCACGGCCGATCCCACCGCGGTCAGCGCGGCGATCCCGGCGACAAGATGGCCTGCGAGCTTGACCGAGGACTGATGGCGGATGCGGCAGGACTTGTCGGCACGTACAGCCAGGGCGCGTCATCCTCGATTCAGGAAATTTCTGTAGCACCGCGTGAGATTGTCGTCCCACCCCTAATCACGCTATGTCGAGCCGATGCAGGTTCTCCCTGGCCATCCCGGCGCGCTCGATGCCGGTTCCATCGGCGGCACCCATCCGCCACGTCTGCGACAACGCTCGGCGCTGCCGTCGTTGCGACCGCTCCTCTCGCCGTTCTCCAGCACGACCCCCTCCTCCGCGCCGGCCCGACAACCCAGCCGCGCGGCCGAGCTGCCAGGCAATGCCGCGGCCCGGGCGACACCGCGCAGATCCGCCGCTCCCAACTCGACCACCATCACGCTCCCGAACAGCCAGGCGGCAGAGGGCGGATCGGCCAGTCCTGTCGTGCGGCTGTTCCGCACCTTGCGCGTTGCCCGCCGCGGGGTGGCGATCCTCGGCTGGACCGGCATCGCCTGCTGCATCCAGTCGGTGCTGCTGCTGCTGCCGGGACGCGCCAAGGCGGATTTCGCCCGAGCATACTGGTCGATCGCGTGCGTCCTGCTCGGCATGCGAATCCGGGTGATCGGCAGCCCGATGCCCAGCCGCGACGTCGGCACCGGAGCGGGGCAGGCCCGGCGACCGGTCATCTATGTGTCGAACCACTCGTCCTGGATCGACGTGCCCGTGCTGGGTGGGCGCCTGCTCGCCTGCTTCGTCGCCAAGGAGGATGTCGGCGGCTGGCCGCTGGTCGGCACCGTCGCGCGACTCGGCCGCACCATCTTCGTCAGCCGCCAGCGCAAGGCGACCGGCCGCGAGCGCGACGACATGCGCAAGCGCCTGGCCGGCGGCGACGACCTGATCCTGTTCCCGGAAGGCACCAGCTCGGACGGCTCTCGCGTGCTGCCGTTCCATTCCAGCTTCTTTGCCGCCGCCAAGCCGAATGGCGGCCAGGGTGCCAGTACGGGCGAGGGCTGCGACACCGAGATCGCTGCGCCCTGCCCGCTCGTGCAGCCGATCTCGATCGTCTATGACCGGCTCGGCGGCCTGCCGATCGGCCGCTCCAACCGGCCGGTGTTTGCCTGGTATGGCGACATGGACCTCGCCTCGCACTTCACCAGGCTGGCCCGCTGGCGCGGCATGCGGGCGACGATCATGCTGCATCCGATGCTGGACCCGGCCGATTTCCCGACCCGCAAGGCGCTCTCGATCGCGGCCTGGACGGTGGTGGCGGAGGGTGCGGCGGCGCTGCGGCAGAACCGCATCGGTGACGCTCCGGTGAAGATCGCTCCCCAGGCGGCGTGCCACCCGGTCGCGGAGACGTTTCCGCTTGACAGCACGGGGCCGTCTTTCGCCTGATGGCGGCGTCCGAGGAGATCTCGCCATCGGCTATCGCCAGGTTTCACGCATGACAGGCACCGCGGCTTGATGATCGGCCGCCCTTGACCGCGCGAGGCCGGCACCCGATTGCTCCCGGCGTTCCCGTGCGGACTCCCCCGCCGGTTGCCGAGACCGCGAGCACCTTGACCAGCTTCCAGCCTGAAAAACGCCTGCACGTCATCACCTGGGGCTGCCAGATGAACGTGTACGACAGCGCCCGGATGACCGACGTGCTGCGGCCGCTGGGCTACCGGCCGGCCGACACCGCGGACCAGGCCGACATGGTCATCCTGAACACCTGCCACATCCGCGATCGCGCGGCGGAGAAGGTGTTCTCCGAACTCGGCCGGTTGCGGGTGATCAAGGAAACCCGTGCGGCTGCGGGGCTCCCCACGGTGCTGGCGGTCGCCGGCTGCGTCGCTCAGGCGGAAGGTGCCGAGATCCTGGCCCGCGCACCGTATGTCGACATCGTGCTCGGGCCGCAGACCTATCACCGGCTGCCGGAAATGGTGGCGCGGGCCGCACGTGCCGGCGGTGCGGTGATCGAGACCGACTTTCCGGTCGAGCAGAAGTTCGACTTTCTGCCGGATGCGACCGGGCCACAGCTGCCGGGCGGGGTCACCGCGTTCCTGACCGTGCAGGAGGGATGCGACAAGTTCTGCTCGTTCTGCGTGGTGCCCTACACCCGCGGCGCCGAGGCGAGCCGGCCGGTCGCCTCGGTGCTGGCGGAGGCCCGTCGCATGGTGGCGGGCGGGGTGCGCGAGATCAGCCTGCTCGGGCAGAACGTGAATGCCTATCACGGCGAGGGTCCGGACGGTCGCGCCTGGAGCCTGGCCAGCCTGATGAGAGCGCTTGCCGAGCTGCCCGGCCTGGCGCGGATCCGCTACACCACGTCGCACCCGCGCGACATGGGCGACGACCTGATCGCCGCCCATCGCGACCTGCCGGCGCTGATGCCGTTCCTGCATCTGCCGGTGCAGTCCGGATCGGATCGGATGCTGGCGGCGATGAACCGCGGCCACACCGCGGACGACTATCGCCGGCTGGTCGACCGGCTGCGCGCTGCCCGTCCGGACCTGGCATTCTCGTCGGACTTCATCGTCGGCCATCCGGGCGAGAGCGATGCGGACTTCGCGGCCACGATGGCGCTGATCCGCGATATCGGCTTCGCACAGGCGTTCTCGTTCAAGTACTCGCCCCGCCCCGGCACACCCGCCGCCGGTGCGCCGCTGCAGGTGGCGGCCGAGGTCGGTGACGCCCGCCTGCAGGAGCTCCAGGCGCTGGTCCGCCAGCAGCAGGACCGGTTCAATGCGGACAGCGTCGGCCGATCGATGGAGGTGCTGTTCACCGGCTGCGGTCGCAAGCCCGGCCAGCTGTCAGGCCGCAGCCCGTACCTGCAGGCGGTGCATGCAAGCGGGCCGGAATGGCTGATCGGCACCACGGCGATGGTGCAGATCGACCACATGCTCACCAACTCCCTGACGGCATCGCTGCTGCCGCCCGTGCCTAGCCCCGTTTCCGACATGCCCCGCGCGAACCCCTTGCTGGAGAGAGCCTGCGCTTGACCGAGCTCGTGACCGCCACGCCACCCTCGCCCGTCCCCGCTTCCACAGGCGCCGCAGCCGGTCCGCTGCCTGCCTCCGCCCTGCCGGTGCCTCGATCGGGGGTGGACACGGAACCCCGCGCCGCCACGATGCAATTCAACGACAACGCGCTGCTGCAACTGCTGCTGGGCGACCATGATCGCCACCTGGTCAGGCTGGAGCAGGGACTGGGCGTGCGGCTGGCGTGCCGTGGCAACCGCATGTCGATCAGTGGCGATCCGGGACGGGTGGCGCTGGCCCGCTCCTCCCTGGCGACGCTGTATCGCAGGCTCGAGGAGGGACGGACGATTGATTCAGCCGAGATCGATGCTGCGATCCGGATGTCCGACCTGCACGGCAACGTCCTGGATCCGCGGCGCGAAGCGATCCATGTTGGAGGGGGTCACGTCGGCGGCGGCCAGGTCGGCAGCCATGCCGGCGGCCAGGGGTTCAGCCAGGCGTCCGGTCGACCATCGGGCAGTCGCGGCATGAACCCGCGTCGCGACAATGACGGCTTCCACAGTCTGCCCGGCGCCGGCTCGACGGGCGCCAGATCGACCGGGTTGGGATCCCCCGGCTTTTCCGGAGTGGCCGGTGGCGAGACCGATCCGCGGCTGCCGTTCAGCGACCTGCCGGCGATCCGCACCCGCCGCGGCGCGATCGAGCCGCGCTCACCCGGCCAGGCGGCGTATATGGAGATGCTCGCCAACCACGAGATGGTGTTCGGCATCGGACCGGCCGGCACCGGCAAGACCTATCTCGCGGTGGCGCAGGCGGTGGCGATGCTGCAGGCCGGGCGGGTCGACCGGATCGTGCTGTCCCGGCCGGCGGTCGAGGCGGGCGAGCGGCTGGGCTTCCTGCCCGGCGACCTGAAGGAAAAGATCGACCCCTATCTGCGGCCGCTCTACGACGCGCTGCACGACATGATGCCGGGCGACCAGGTGCTGCGGCGGATGGCGTCCGGCGAGATCGAGGTGGCGCCGCTGGCCTTCATGCGCGGGCGCACGCTCGCTCACGCGTACGTCATTCTGGACGAGGCGCAGAACACCACCGTCGCGCAGATGAAGATGTTCCTGACGCGAATGGGCTCCGGCACGCGCATGTCGATCAACGGCGACCTGAGCCAGATCGACCTGCCGACCGGCGTGTCGAGCGGGCTGCGCGATGCGGTCGAGACGCTCGAGGGTTTGCCCGGGATCGGCTTCACCCGCTTCGAGAGCCGCGACGTGGTGCGCCATCCGCTGGTCGCCCGCATCGTCGATGCGTATGATCAGCGAGCGGCGGCCGAGCGGGACATCTCCCGGCACCGGACGCGCCGGGAGAGTGATGGAACCGCGAAGTAGATCCGAACGCGACCTCGACACCCTTGGGCTCCGGCCCGAGGGCAGCAAGGGGAAGCGTTCGCCGAAGCAGGCCAAGCGCGAGAAACGGCGTTTGAAGGCCCGTGCCAAGGCATCGGGACTGGCACCCCCCGCCCCGGCTGCGCCCGGCCTCGACGTCGAGGTGTTGATCGTCGATCGGCGCTGGCGGCGGCTGGTGCCGGACGTCGCGCGGCTTGCGCGGCTGGCGGCAATTGCCGGCGGCGGTGCCGGATCGGTGGTGCTGGATAACGACCTGGCGATCCGGAGGCTCAATGCGCGCCATCGCGGCCGCAACAAGCCGACCAACGTGCTGACCTTCGAGACGCCGCGGGGCGTCCCGGGCGGCGACATCATCCTGGCGCTGGAGACCGTACGCCGCGAGGCGATCGCCGCCGGACGGCAGCCGCGCCATCACCTGGCGCACCTGGTCGTGCATGGGGCGCTGCATTTGCGTGGGCACGACCATCACGGCGTCGGCGAGGCACGACGCATGGAGATGCAGGAAGCGCGGATCCTGCACCGCCTGGGCGTGCCCAACCCCTGGAAGCCACGCGGCATTATTGCTGTCGGACCCGGTGCGAACCCCGGACACATTCCATGAGCGGGCCCGCCGATCACCGCGGCGATGGCGGCTCCGACCCGACGCCGAAACCGCTGCTGCGGGGTCTGATATCCCGCTTTTCCCGGCGTCGCGGCGACCAGGGCCTGCGCAGCTCGATCGCCGCCCTGGTGCAGGAGGCGGCCGAGGCGCCGCAGACCGATGGCGAGGTGCCGGAGCTCGACCGCCAGGAGCGCGCGCTGATCGCCAACGTGCTGCGGCTGCGTGAGACCACCGTCGATGACGTGATGGTGCCGCGGGCCGACATCATCGCGATGCCGGTGGCGATCAGTTTCGAGGAAGCGCTGGCGATGATGAAGCGGGAGAACCACTCCCGCCTGCCGGTGTATGGCGAGCAGCTCGACGACATCGTCGGCATGGTCCACGTCAAGGACCTGGTGGCGTATGCGGGCCCGAGCGAGAGCTTCCGGTTGCAGGCGATCCTGCGCCAGCCGCTGATGATCGCGCCGCAGATGCCGGTGCTGGACCTGCTGCTGCAGATGCGTCTGCGCCGGATCCACCTGGCGCTGGTGATCGACGAATATGGCGGCATCGACGGGCTGGTCACCATCGAGGATCTGGTCGAGACCATCGTCGGCGACATCGCGGACGAGCATGACGAGCCCGACGTGCCGATGCTGGTCGAGCGCCATGACGGCACTCTGGATATCGATGCGCGCATGCCGCTGGAGGATTTCGAGCACCGGCTCGGCCCGATCCTGACCGAGCAGGAGCGCGACAGCGACATGGAAACGGTGGGCGGGCTGGTGTTCCAGCTGGCCGGCCACGTGCCGACCCGCGGCGAGGTGCTGAGCCATGTCAGCGGCATCCAGTTCCGTGTGCTCGACGCCGACGCCCGGCATATCCGCCGCCTGCGCGTGCGCCCGGCGCCGATGCCGGAACCGGGCCAGAGCTCGGGCCAGACTCCGCAGCAAGGTTCGGCCTCGACCGCGTCGGGTTCAGAGCCTCCGGCGCCGGTCCCGGTCGAGCGGCAGGGTGTCTCCGCCCAGGCCGAGGGAAGCTGACCTCAAAGCCGGGCCCCGGCAGCTACCAGCCGTTCGACCTCATGACCTCGGCGATCGGGGGCAGCAGCCTGGTCCGCTCGGCAATGCGGGCGATCCTGGGCGTGTTGCGCTGGAACCATTCCAGCCGGGGACGCCATGCGACGATCACCGCGAGGTAAATATCAAGGGCGCCGACTGCCGGGCCCAGGACAAACGGCTCGCTCACCTGCTCTTCCAGCCAGAGATAAAGTCCCTCCCGATAGCGGCCCGTCGCCTGATCGAGCTCGTCCGATGCCGAGGGTGCCCAACGTTTCGGGTAATCACCGTAGGTGAAGGTCGGATAGACGTTGGCGACCAGCCAGATCAACAGATGGAAGAAGCGCGTCCGCTCGGGGGCGCCGACCGCCGGCGCCAGGCCGGCGAATCGGTCCGACAGGGACAAGGTGATCGCCGCCGTTTCGGTCAGGATCGTTCCATCGTCGAGTACGAGGGCCGGCACCTGATGCAGAGGGTTCACCGTTCCGAGCAGCTCCCTGGCCGGGCCAGGCAGGTGGAACCCCTCGACATCGATGAACTCGTAGGGCTGACCAACCAGGGCGAGCATGGCTTCGGTGATCGCCGAACCGCATCCCCTCGCACCGAAAACCCGCATGAGCGTCCCGCCAATGGCCGGGAGGGATGCTACCGGGGGTGTCGGTTGTCCGGCAACTCGGCTGCCAGGCCGATGGCGATGCTCGGCGTTACAGCGCGAGAGCCTGGCTGAAGCGGGCTCGCATGGCCTAGGCAACCTGGAGCCGGTCGGCATGCGGCGGGTAGCCGATCCGCTCGGCGTCGCCGGCCTCGATCGTGGCGATCTTGGCGGCGCGGACGACCGACGGTGCCGGAAGGCCGGCCTCGGCCAGGTCCGAGATACCGACATCGCCGGGCCAGCCCCGATTGCCGGCACTGGTGACCATCAGCGCTGCACCGGTCGATCGGTGCAGGGGAACGGGAGCTTCACCAGGGTCCCAGACCTCACAATCCGGCATAGGCATCGGCGTCGGCCGGGCTGTCCCACTTGGCAAAGGTCCTGAACGGATCATCCGATGCCGTGTCTGGGCGGGCACGCGGCAGCGCCACCCGCCCGTCTTGGATGACGTAGGCGATCCCGTCGCCCTCGCGCAGGGCCAACGCCGAGCCGACGGGCTGCGGAACCGTCGTTTGCGCGCTGCTGGTGAACCGGATGGTGATCATGAGGCCTTTGGTCGGGAAGTTCCTTACCCGCGGCAAGCATGGTTCACCCAGACGACATGCGTGCCGCCATGCCACATTTGTTGCATCGTCGACTTGTGCTTTTCCACTGCTCTGGCATGAAGCCGGGGCGCATGTCCCCGAATGACCGGGAGGCGCCGGGAGGGCCATGTGTCTCCAGCTCCGACCATGGCCGAGCCTGCCCTCCCCCACGCCCGTGATGCATCCGGACCCGCGATCCTCTGCTCGGGGCTGAGCAAGGGATTCGACGGCGTTCCGGTGCTGCGCGAGGTGTCGGTCAGCTTCATGCCGGGCACGGTGAACGTGCTCGCCGGCGAGAACGGCGCCGGCAAGTCGACGCTGTTCAAGCTGATCGCCGGTCAGCTCACCCCGGATAGCGGCAGCATCGCGCTGTTCGGCGAGACGATCCGCCGCTTCGATCCCAAGCTCGCGCAGGCCCGCGGCGTCTCGATCATCCCGCAGGAGCTGGCGCCGATCCCGGAGATGCGGCTCTGGCAGAACCTGCTGATCGGCCACGAGACCACCGGGCCGCTCGGGCTCGTCCGCCGCCGCGAGATGATCGCCCAGGCGAAGTCGATGCTGGAGGGCGTGGGGCTCGATCTCGATCCGACCATGCCGATGAAGCGGCTCGGCGTGGCGGCGACGCAGATGGTCGAGATCCTGAAGGCGACGTCGTGGGACAGCCGTATCGTGCTGATGGACGAGCCCTCCTCGTCGCTGTCGTCGCGCGAGACCGAGCAGTTGTTCCGGGTGATCCGGCTGCTGCGCGAGCGCGGCACCTGCATCCTCTATACGAGCCACCGCATGGAGGAGATCGAGCAGATCTCCGACACCGTGGCGATCATGCGCGACGGCGCGATCATCCGGCATGAGGCGACGTCGGCGCTCACCGAGAGCCAGATCATCGCCGACATGGTCGGGCGCGAGATCACCGAGCTGTTCCCCGACCGCCAGATGGCAGCCAACGATGCGGCACCTGTTCTGGAGGTGCGCGACCTGCACGTCGCGGGCTACGACGCCCGGGTGTCGTTCACGGTGCGGGCGGGTGAGATCCTTGGCTTCGGCGGCCTGGTCGGCGCCGGACGGAGCGAGATGCTGGAGGCGATCTTCGGCACCAGGCCGGCCACCGGCACCGTGACCCTCGACGGCAAGGCCCTCCCCCTTGGCGACATGAAGCGCTCGATTTAGCGCGGCATCGCCATGGTGCCGGAGGATCGCAAGCTCGCCGGCGTGCTGACCTCGCTGTCGATCCTGGACAACATCACCCTGCCGCACCTGGACGATTTCACCGGGCCGGGCGGCTGGATGAACAATGCGCGCCGCCGGGAGCGCGCCCTCGACGTGCTCGGCCGCACCCGGGTGGCGTATGCGACGCTGAACCAGCTGGTCGGGCATTTGTCAGGCGGCAACCAGCAGAAGGTGGCGCTGGCCCGCTGGCTGGTGACGGACATGCCGCGGGTGCTGATCCTCGACGAGCCGACGCGCGGCATCGATATCGGCGCCCGCTCCGAGCTGTACCGGCTGATCAACGACCTGGCGGCGCAAGGCGTGGCGATCCTGCTGGCGTCGTCGGACATGCCCGAGCTGATCAATCTTTCGCACCGGGTGCTGGTGATCCGCGGCGGCGGCATCATGGGCGAGCTGCGCAAGGACGAACTGGACCAGGAACGCATCCTGCGCCTGGCCATGGGAAGGACCGACGATGCAGCTGAGTGAGACGGCCAACGGCGTGAGCAAGCCCGGCCTGGACCCGCGCGTGCTGCGGCGCTTCGCGTTGCGCTACTCGCTGGTGATCATCCTGGCACTGTTCCTGGTCACGCTGGCGATCTCCAACCGGTCGTTCCTGACCGTGTCGAACATGAACGTCATCCTGATCCAGGTCGCGGCCAACGCGCTGCTGGCGACCGGCGCCACGTTCGTGATCCTGACCGGCGGCATCGACCTGTCGGTCGGCAGCGTGGTCGGGCTGTCCGGCGTGGCGGCGGCCCTGTTCGCGCAGAACGACGGCGCGCTGACCTGCGCCGAGGCGATCGGTATCGGCGTGCTGGCGGGTGCGGCGATCGGCGCCTTCAACGGCGCGCTGGTCGCATTCGCCAAGGTGCCGCCGTTCGTCGCCACGCTCGGCAACATGACGGTCGCCTCCGGACTTGCCTTCGTGTTCAGCGACGGCCAGCCGATCTCGGGGCTGTCCGACCAGTTCCTCGGCCTCGCCGGCAACGTCGCCGGGATCTCGATCCCGGTGCTGGTGATGGTCGTGGTGGTGGCGGTGTCGTGGATCGTGCTCGCCCGCACCAAGTTCGGCATGCATGTGTATGCGGTCGGCGGCAATCCGCACGCTGCCCGCGTCGCCGGGGTCAGCCTGCGGTTCATCCGGTTCGCGGTGTACACGATCGGCGGCGCGCTCGCGGGCCTCGCCGGGGTGCTGCTGGCCTCGCGCGCGACGGCGGGCATCGCCACCAGCGGCACCGGCTACGAGTTGAACGCGATCGCGGCCGCAGTCATCGGCGGCATCAGCCTGGCCGGTGGCCGCGGCTCGATGATCGGCACGGTGTTCGGCTTCCTGATCATCGGCGTGCTCGATAACGGACTGAACATCATCAATGTTTCGCCCTTCTACCAGCTCATCGTGAAGGGCCTCATCATCATCGGCGCCGTGTTCGTCGACAGCCTGACGCACCGCACCGACGACTGACGCGGACCGATAATTTTCAACAAGGGGGGACATCCATGACCATGAAGTTCATCAAGACCGCGCTGGCGGCGAGCACGATGCTGGCGACCGTTGCGGTCTCGGCCGCACCGGCGCTGGCCGACAAGGCGCATCCGGTGATCGGCTACACCGTGTACGACATGAGCTCGTTCATCTCGCTGGGTAAGGCGGGCGCGGAATCCATCGCCAAGGCGAACGGCGCCAGCGTGTTGTGGAACTCGGGCCACATGGACGTGAACGCGCAGATCTCGCAGATCCAGCAGTTCATCAACCAGAAGGTCGATGCGATCATCATCGCGCCGGTCAACTCCTCGACGCTCGGCCCACAGGTCGACGCGGCGAAGGCGGCGGGCATTCCGGTTGTCATCGTGAACCTGACGGCGACGCCCGCGGTGATGGCCGAGGCAGTGTCCTATGTCGGGCCGGACGACGTGAAGGCGGGCGAGCAGGAAGCGCAGCACCTGGTCGATGCGATCGGCCACAAGGGCAACATCGTGGTGATCCAGGGTCCGCTCGGGCAGTCCGGTGAGATCGATCGCACCAAGGGCATCAAGAACATCCTGGCGAAGTACCCGGACGTGAAGCTGCTGGCGATCCAGCCGGGCAACTGGGCGCGCAACCAGGCCTACTCGGTGATGCAGGACTGGCTGTCGCGCTACGGCAACCAGATCACCGGCGTGGTGTCGGAGAACGACGACATGGCGATCGGCGCGATCCAGGCGATGCGCGAGAAGAGCGTGAAGATCCCGGTCACCGCCGTCGACGGCATCAAGGACGGCATGCGGGCGGTCCGCGACGGCACCCTGCTCGAGACCAACCTGCAGGATGGCCCGCTCGAGCTCGGCATGGCGGTGCAGGTCGCGATCAACCACATCCAGGGCAAGGACGTGCCAAAGCAGGCGATGTTCGTGATGCCGGAAGTCACCAAGGACAACGTCGCGCACTACTATGGCCAGCTCTATGGCGACCCGGCCAAGTTCGAGAGCGACCTGCCGGCGCTGATCAACAAGAACCTTGCAGACGGGCACTACGCCGAGCAGTAGGACCGTCGTTCCGGGTGGCAGCTTATCGGTGCCACCCGGTCATTCTCGAGGGAGTTCGATCGTGACCCTTTCCGCTTTCGATGCCGCTTTCGACTTCACCGGCAAGGTCGTCATGGTCACCGGCGGTGCGGCCGGCATCGGCCAGGCGATGGCCAGGGTATTCGCCGAACGGGGCGCACATCTGGCGCTGGTCGATCGTGATCCGTCGGTCGAGACGACGGCGGCAGGACTCGGCGACGCCGGACATCTGGGGCTGGTGGCGGATGTCAGCAGCACCGCCGCACTCGAGCAGGCGATGGCGGCGATCCTGGCGCGGTTCGGGCGCATCGACGTATTGGTGAACAACGCCGGCATCGTCCGCCTGGCGCCCGCCGACAGCCTGACCGAGCTGGACTGGGACATGACGATGGCGATCAACCTGCGGGCGCCGTTCGTGCTGTCGCAGATCGTTGGGCGCGAGATGCTGCGCCAGGGGAGCGGCCGCATCGTCAACCTGGCCAGCCAGGCGGGCATCATCGCGATCGACGGCCACCTCGCCTATTGCGCATCCAAGGCGGCGATCATCAGCATGACCAAGGTGCTGGCGCTCGAATGGGGTCCGCGCGGCGTCACCGTAAATGCGATCAGCCCGACCGTGGTGGAAACCGAGCTCGGCAAGAAGGCCTGGGCCGGCGAGGTCGGCGAGGCGATGAAGCGGCAGATCCCGACGCGCCGCTTCGCCCAGCCCGAGGAGATCGCCATGGCGGCGCTTTATCTGGCGAGCGGCGCCGCAGGCATGGTCAACGGCGAGAACCTGGTCGTCGATGGCGGCTTCACCATCCAGTAGCTGCCTGACCCAGGCCCGACGCGGATCAGCCCGGAACGCAATCGGGGCATCCGGGCCCGGCCCGCAGTGCCAGGGTCGTCGAGGCAGCGGCGTGGAACTGGCGCGCGGCGTGCCAGCGGACGGATGCCAGGCTCGGCAGGATCTTTCCGTGCAGCATCCGGACGCGGTCGTGGGTGGCAAAGAACGCGCGGTCGGTCCGGTTCGGTTGCAGGATCGCGGTACCGACGAACACGCCGTCGACCTCGACGACATCGCTTTTCAACATGGCATTGCCCTTTGCTCGCGTTCCGGAACTGGCTACAGAGCATCTGTGCCGGTAACATCGGCTAACGCGAACGAATGTGCAAGCGCTGGTGTGCAATCTTAATTGCACTGTCACGTTGCGGGGATTAAAGCCGGCTCAAGACCTGCAGCCGCTCCAGGCCGGCATCCGAACCGAGGATGGCAGCCCGCTCGGGGAGTGTGAGCAGGCCCAGCGCCTGATCGAAGGTCGTCGCTTCGTACAGCTTGGCCAGGCCCAGCGCGAGCAAGGGCTCGAACGGGTCGCGTCCGGGGATCCTGGCCGGCGGCAGCATCGCACGATGTGCGGCCAGCAGTGACGGATCCTCGAGCATGCGGATCAGGCTGGCACCGGGACCGTCTGCTGCATCACGCGCAACAGCCTGCAGCGCCACCGCACGGGCCAGCACGGCGGGCGGCCGTACTTCCTCGGGGATCCGCAGCAGGCCGAGGCGGCGCAGCGCCAGGCCCGAACTCCGCCCCGCGGTGAGCGACACCAGCGGCACCGCCAGTGCCAGCCCGAGCAGCACCGGCGACATCCAGGCGAACAGCGCCGGCGACACCGCCCAGGCGATCCCCGCCAGCACCAGCCCGAACACCATGTAGCGCCAGTAGCCGGCCCAGATCAGCCGGAGCGGGATGCGGCCGTCGTCACGACGCTGGGCGTTCCAGCCGGAGTCGCGGCCGGCCAGGATCGAGATCACGCCGTTGGTCTGGATCAGCATGGCGATCGGCGCGATCAGGCCGCCGAGCAGCGTCTCGATCAGCAGCGACAGCAGCGCGCGCACCGCCCCGCCGGCACCGCGACGATCGGCCGGATTGCACAACAACGCCACGTAGGCCAGCAGCTTCGGCGCCAGCAGCACCGCCATGGTGCCGATGAACACCCACTTGGCGAGCACCGGATCGACCTGCGGCCAGTTCGGATACAGCGTCTTGGTGCCGCCGAAATATTCCGGCTTCACGAAACGCGACTGCAGCGAGATCAGGATGCCGCACAGCAGGAACACCAGCCACAGCGGCGAGGTGACGTAGGAGCCGATCCCCATCAGCAGGTGCAGCCGGCTGACCCAGTGCAGCCCACGCGCCGGCAGCACGCCGGCATGCTGCAGGTTGCCCTGGCACCAGCGGCGATCGCGGATGGCGATGTCGGTGAGCGAGGGCGGGCTCTCCTCGTAGGAGCCGGCCAGGCCTGGGACCATGTGGATCGACCAGCCGCCGCGACGCATCAGCGCCGCCTCGACGAAATCGTGGCTGAGGATGTGGCCGCCGATCGGACGGCGGCCCTCGAGCACCGGCAGCCCGGCCTGTTCGGCGAAGGCACGGGTGCGGATGATCGCGTTGTGGCCCCAGTAGTTGCTGTCCGGGCCGTGCCACCAGGCGATGCCGTAGGCGATCAGCGGGCCGTACACCCGGCCGGCAAACTGCTGCATGCGGGCAAACAGGGTGCTGCCATTGACGATCACCGGCAGCGTCTGGATCAGGCCGACCCCCGGGTGGCGTTCCATCGCACCCGCAATGCGCACGATGGTGCCGCCATCCATGACGCTGTCAGCGTCGAGGGTGATCATCTGCGGGTAGGCGGCCCCGAAGCGGCGCACCCACTCGCCGACATTGCCGGCCTTGCGCTCGGTGTTCTTCGGCCGCCGGCGATAGAAGATGCGGGTGTGACCGCCGGTCGCGTCTCTGAGCGCGAGGAAGGCCGCCTCCTCCTCGAGCCAAACATCCGGGTTGGTGGTGTCGGACAGGATGAACAGGTCGAAATGGGGGAGTTTACCGGTAGCGTCGAGGCTTTCGTAGATTGCGCGCAGGCCGGCCATGACCCGCGTCGGATCCTCGTTGTAGGTCGGCAGCAACAGCGCGGTGCGCGTGGTGAGCTCCGGCAGCGGGCCATCGCGGACGATGCCGAGCCCAAGGCCGCCACCCCGTAATAAAGGGATGAAGCCGCCGAGCGCCGAAGTGAAGGCGAGCGCGATCCAGGCGAACAGCACGACGAACAGGGCCAGCACCATCAGGCCGAGGGTGTTCGGGCCGTTGCCGTTCAGCACGAAATACATCTCGTAGCCGCCGCCGAGGGTCAGCAGAACGGCGCCGCCGATCACGCCCAGGCGGCGAAGCCACAGTGTCGGTGCGCGCGTCGAGGGGCCGGGGCGGACATCGACGTGCGGCGCAGAGGAGAGCGACTGCACCGGCATCGACAGCGGCGCCTCCGGAGGCAGCGCCGGACACTGCAATGTCAGGGTGTCCAACGATAGACCCAGGTCTCGGAGAGCGGCGCCTGCTCGCTGGCAAGAATGCAGTGCAGCTCGGCGATCTTCGCGCTGCCTGGGTAGAACTCGAAGGTGATGCGCCAGCCCTGGATCTCGGGATTCGGCACCACGACGACGTTGCGGATGTCGCCGGCATTGGTGCCGAGATCGGCATGCAGCTTTGCGTCGAGCCCGAGCGACTTCACCGCATCCCCGGTGAAATCGAGAATGACGAAGCGGCCCTTGTGGTCGCCGGTGGCGCCGATCCGGGTCTCGCTGACGCGGGCGAAGCGGCTCGACCAGGGATTGTCCCAGCCCCAATGCATCCGGTACGTGTAGGTGTACTCGCCACCCGCCGTGAGTGGAGCCTTCGGGCGCCAGAACGCGACGATGTTGTCGTTCACCTCGTTCGGTGTCGGCAACTCGACCAGGTCGATGGCACCCTCGCCCCAGTCGCCGATCGGCTCGATCCACAGGCTCGGGCGTTTCTCATAGGACAGAGCCAGGTCCTGGAAGTCGGCGAACGCGCGCTTGCGTTGCATCAGGCCGAAGCCTTTCGGCGTCACGTCGGAAAAGGCGCTGAATTGCAGGTCGATCGGGTTGACCAACGGTCGCCAGAGCTGGTCGCCCTTGCCGCTCCACATCGACAGGCCTTCGCTGTCATGCGCAGCCGGGCGCGCATCATCGACATGCTGCCGGTCGTTGGCGTCGAAATAGAACATGCCGGTGAGCGGTGCGATGCCCGATCCGGCGATCGTACGGCGCGGATACACGACGCTCTCGACGTCGAAGATGGTCTCGTCGCCGGGCCTGATGGTGAAGCGGTAGGCGCCGGTGACGGTCGGGCTGTCGAGCAGCGCGTGCACCACGATTGCGGTCATGCCGGGCTGCGGTTTCTCCAGCCAGAAGGCGCGGAACAACGCGAACTCCTCGCCCTTCGGATCGCCGGTGCCGTTGGCGAACCCACGCGCCGACAGGCCGTAGGTCTGGCCCCGGGCGACGGCGCGGAAATAGCTGGCGCCGAGAAAAACGCAGATCTCGTCGAAATAGTCCGGCCGGTTGATCGGGTAGTGGATGCGGAAGCCGGCGAAACCGATGTCGTCGAGCACGCGCAGTTTCGGATCGTCGTAGGTGAACAAATCGGGGTTGTAGGGTGCGCGCACCGACTGGCCGTTCGTCACCTCGAAGATGTCGATACGCGGGCGATACAGGAAGCCGCGGGGCAGGAACTCGATCTGGAAGTTGAGCCCCTGGCCACGCCAGAGCGCGCTGTCCTTCTTGAAGCGGACGCCGCGATACTGGTCGAAATCCATCTTGTCGATGGCGCCCGGAAGCCGGCTGTCGGGTGCCTGGTAGGCGTGCTTCGCCATTGCCTGCGCCAATCGCCGCACGGTGGCGCCGTCGAACGGGCCCGGTGCCGCGTTGGGAGCGGCGTCCGGCTTCGTGTCCGCGGCTGCCGCGCCGGGGAAGGCGACACCGGCGAGCAGCGCCATCATCGATGCACCGGCACCGGCCTGGACCACGTCACGTCGAAGCAGAGCCAACCGCGTCCTCCCTGTTCCGGCCCGCCGCCTGACGGTACCGGCGGCCGGCTGCAATCCGTCCGCGCTCCTAACAGTCCCCCCTCGCTGTGGCAATTTGACGGCGCCGGAAGCCTTGCAGCTGAGTCGAGGGAGGGATTTTCGTTGCACCACCCGGGACGATAGTTGCACTCCGGGAAATACTATGGATAGTCGTCAATTGAGCGGCAGTTGGTCAAACCCCTGTCCTTGAGTGTTGTTATATCCCTAGCCCGCGGGAATTTGTATGGTCACGCCGAGATCCGGGCAGTTCCGAAGCTGGTCGCAGCAGGGAGCGGTTGCCGCTGCGCTGATGGCTGCGCCGTTGTTCCTGGTGGCCGGCGGCTGCGGTGCCGCGCACGCACAGGGACGCTCCGCGACGCTGCACACCACGCCGGAGTTTTCGGCCCTGCCCCAGGCGCGGTCCAACCCGACGAAGGCGCAGGCTCCGAAATCCATCCATACCGGTGACTGGGGAGTATTCAACCAGCTCGACGGGTCGCCTGCGGGGTTCGGGCCGGTCGCACGGTACGGCGTGACCCGGTGGGCGGAGGATTGGAGAGCGCTGCGCGACCCGAAGCTGCGTGACGATGTCTTCGATCCGCTCAAGTTCATCCCGCTCAACGACAGCAAGAGCATCTACCTGACGTTGAGCGGCGAAAGCCGGCTCAAGAACTGGTTCGAGAACCGCCCCTTCCTCGGCCAGCAGAAACCCGCTGATTCCGGCCGCATGACCCTGCGCAACACGGTCGGCGCAGACCTGCACGTCGGCGATCATCTGCGGGTGTACGGCGAGCTCATCAACGGCGACGCCGCCGGCTGGGGCGGCTACGGCTACAACACGACCTACCGCTCGCGCCTCGACGTGCAGCAGCTGTTCGTGGAGGCGAAGGCCAATATCGCCGGCGCCAAGACCGGCGTGCTGTTCGGGCGCCAGGAATTCCTGGATGCGCCGAACTACGTGGTCTATCTGCGCGAGACGCCGAACCTGCCGCTGTCCTGGAACGGCGTGCGCGGATATGCGATCTGGCCGCGGATCCGCTTCGATGCATACGATTTCGTGCAGACGAATACCGTGCCGACGCAGATGTTCCGCGACAACGAGAACTACAATTCGCGTTTGTTCGGCGGCAACGGCTCCTACGCCCTGCCCGACTTCAAGCTGCTCGGCGAGCCCGGGCACGTGTTCGTCGACCTGTTCTATATCGGCTACCTGCTGGGCGGCACCCCGGCGGCGATCGCCACCGCAACCAGCACCCAGGCCGGCTCGACGCTGCGCGACAATTACGGCACCCGGATCTGGGGCCGCGCCGGGCCGATCGAATTCTCGGTTGGCGGGATCTATCAAGGTGGCGAATTCCGCTACGCCAACAGTTCCAAGACCCGCGATGTCGATGCCTTCGCGGTCAACAGCTTCCTCGGCTATCGCTTCCAGGGCGTGTATGGGCGGCCGCTGGTCGGGGTGCAGACCGACGTCTATTCGGGCGGCAACGACAGCAAGAAGACCGGCAGCGAGGGCACCTACATCGCGCCATACAACCCGCAGAGCAATTACCTCGATACCACGACCTATTTCACCGCGTCGAACCTGGTCAGCCTGGCCCCGCAGATCGAATACACGCCGAGCCAATCGACGTTGTTGCGCTTCAAGGTGCCGGTTCTGTGGCGCGAGAATGCCGATGACGCGGTCTATGGGTCGGGTCGCATCTACCCATTCCGCGCCAAATACAGCGGCGGTTTCATCGGCACCCTCCCACAGGCGACCCTGGCCTGGCGGATCACCCGCCATCTGACCTGGACCCACGACCTGGCACGCTACTTCGCGTCCCGCTCGATCGAGAAGGCCGGGGCCTCGAACGGCACGTATTACCTCTCCACCCTTGCCTTCAGGTTCTAAGACAAGCGAACTGCAGTTGCGGGCGACGTGTTGGCGGCGCCCAGTCAACGCATCCAGAGGTTCTGTTTGTCATTTTTCGTCATCCGCGATCTCCCAGCCGCACGGCCCGACTTCCGGCTCGCCTTGCCGCTCTGCCTGTCCATGCTGCTCGGCGGCTGCGCCGTCGAGGACAGCCACATCGCACACAGCGCGGAGACCCGCCTGATCGGGCTGAGCGAGGTCGATCTCGAAGCCTGCCTCGGCGTGCCGGACCAGCATGCGAGCTTCGGCACGACCGATGTGCTGACCTATTACGCGACCTCCAGCAGCTCGATGAGCTACTCGGTCCCGATCGTCGGCGGCCTCGGTTTGTCGAACGGCGGCTACTGCCACGCGACCTTCCGAGTGGATCAGGGCCGGGTGACGCAGCTCATGTATTCCGGAGAGAAGAACGCCACCCTGTCGCCGGATGCGTATTGCGCGCCGATCCTGCGCACCTGCCTCGGGTGGCTTGGACGACACCCGGATCTCCGCAACACCGCGCCGGCCGGCAGTGGCCGGCAGACCGCGTCCAGTCCGGCCGTCGGTTCGAATACCGGCACGGTACCCCCGGGCGCCTCCAGCGCGTCGCCGCAACCAGGCACGTCGAATGCGGCGCTGCCCGCCAATGTTCCGACGCCGAACGCGCGCTGAGGTGTCAGGCTGCCCTGACTGCCGACACGAACAGGCGGACCTCGGCAGAAAGCTCCTCGGCCTGTCGCGATAGGTCAGCGGCGGCGCCCAGAACCTGAGTCGAGGCGGCGCCGGTATCGTTCGAGGCGCTGCTCACGCCGGCGATGTTGAGTGTCACCGCCTGCGCGGCCTGCGAGGTATGCTGCACGTTGCGCGCGATCTCGGCAGTGGCCGCCCCCTGCTGCTCGACTGCAGCGGCAATCCCCGCGGCAATCGCACCCACATCCTCGATGACGGCAGCGATCGTGCGCACCGCCTCGACCGCCTCCCGCGTGGCCGACTGGACCTGCGCGATCTGCACGCCGATCTCTTCGGTGGCGCGGGCCGTCTGTTGCGCGAGCCCCTTGACCTCGGATGCCACGACGGCGAACCCGCGCCCGGCGTCGCCCGCCCTGGCCGCCTCGATCGTGGCGTTGAGGGCGAGGAGATTGGTCTGCGTCGCAATGTTCGCGATCAACCCCAGCACATCGCCGATCTTCTGCGCACTCGCAGCCAGTGCGTGGACGATCGCATCGGTGCGATGCGCGTCCTCGACCGCCTTGCCGGTGATCCTGGCCGATCTCGCCACCTGGCCGCTGATCTCGCCGATCGAGGCGCTGAGCTCCTCGGCGGCGGCGGCCACTGTCTGCAGGCTGGTCCCGGCATCCCGGGCCGCTCCCGCGACGGTTCCGGCCTGCTGGTTCGTCGAGGTCGCGATGGACGACATCGACCGTGCCGTCGCCTCGAGCTCGGTCGAGGCGGAGGCCAGACTGCCGACAAGATGGCCAGCCTTGGCTTCGAAACCATGCACCAGCGTCTCGAGACGCTCGGTCCGCTGTTGCCGGGCAATCTCCGCCAAGGCCTGTTCCGCCCTGAGGTGGTCGGCTGCGATCATGTTGTCCTTGAACACCTGGACAGCCACGGCCATGCCGCCGATTTCGTCGCCGCGCCCGGTGCCGGGAATAACGACGGCCATATCGCGATCCGCCAGGCGACGCATCACGGCCGTCATTGCGGCGATCGGATGGGAGATCCCGTGGATCATCGACCAGCCGACCGCGAGGCAGCCCGCCGCCAGCGCCAGCAGGACGATGATGATCCAGGTCTGTGCGGTCCGGCCGATCGCCAGGCCCTCCCGTGAGGAGGCATCCGCCTGCCGGTCCTGGTAGCTGCTGGCTCGGGCGATCTCGCGGCGCAGGCTCACGCCCTCCTTGCGCATGCCGTCCAGCAGCAGCGCGCTGGACTGGTCAAGGTGGCGGTCCCCGACGAGCCTGCCCAAGGGGAGCTCGGCCGTCCTGAGCCGCTTCCAGCCGGCGTCGATCGCCTGCACGATCAGGCGGTCCTCGCCGGCATCGGCGGTTGCGGCATAACGCGCATAGCTCTTGTCGAACTCCTCCCGTGCGGACGTCGCCGCATCGACGAGACTTTGCCGCTCGGCATCCGTGCGCGCGATCCCCAGCAGCGCATCGGTTCCGCGCATCCGCTCGAGCTGGAGGGCCATCGTCGAGATCAGACGCATGCCGGTGACATCGTCATGGATGACAGCAGCCGACGCATTCAGCTGCTTCACCTGCACCACCGCGAACAGGCCGAGCCCGACGCCGAAGGCCAGCACGATGCCGAATGCCATGATGACCTTGGCGCGAACGCTGACGTTCTGCAAAAGCTGGAACAAAGCGCTCGCCTCCCGGACATCGAAGCCCATGACGGCTCCAGGACTGCGAACATGGCCGAGACTGGTTAAGCAACGGTTAGGGCCCGGGCTTCGGCGTGCAGGTTCAGCTGGAGCGGTCGTTGTTCTCCGGCCGGAGTGCCAGCGCCGTGTCGCTGATGTCGCGGCTCAGCATCTGCAAGGTGAAGCGCGGCAGCGGACCGGCATCGTCGCCGAGCTGGCCGACTACCGCGGCCAACCGATCTGCCGCGTGGACCGCCTCGTCATGCGCATGGTTGTTGTTGTCGGCTTCGTCCTGCATCGCCGTGCGGAGCGCCTGCAACGCAGCCGTGATCGCCTCCGACACGGCCGCCATCTGCGGCACCAGTGGCGCATCCCGGTCGGGCGTCGGACCCGCCACCGCGGTCTCGTCGCTCGCCCGTGCGACGAACAGCACGTCGCTCTGCAGCCGGCGCAGCATCGGCGCCAGTCGCACCATCAGCGGCTCATGGCGCTCGATCGAGCCCAGGCGCTCCCGTCGCGCCTCCAGGATCGCCGTCACCAGCGCCTTGAGCGACTCCGTGGCGGCGTCGTTGAGCGTCTCCACTTCCGGGATCCGGATCCGGTGCGTCAACACGCGCCGCTGCGTCTCGTCGAGGGTGTCCAGCATCGCCGCCGCTGCCTGGAACGCGAGCCTGCGGGCCCGGCTGCGGAACACCAGGTAGGAGACCACCAGCGACACGCCGGCGCCGAGCAGGATCGTCAGCACGCGATCGACCGGCCGGCTGAACGGGCCGCCGCCCTGCGCGGGGAACAGGAACACCACCACCAGCGTGACCCCGGCGAGCCGCAGGTTCGGCTGGAAAGCGGCGATCAGCGCCATCGGCACCATCAGCACGGCGAACACCGGCAGCTCCGGCAGACCCTCGAGCGACAGGACGATCGCCACCACGCCGGCGACGGCCCCGATCAGCGTGCCGAGGATCTGGTCGCGTCCGGCCTCAAGGCTCGAGCTGACCCGAGCCTGGGTGACGATGACCGCGGTGATCAGCGCCCAGGCCGCCTCGTGCAGATGCAGCGCATGCGCGATCAGGCCGGAGAGGAAGACCGACACCAGCGTGCGCACCGTCTGGCGCAGCTCCGGCGTCCAGCCTGCCAGCCGCGAGACGAGGCGCCCGAACGCATGCGGCGACGCCGGTTCGATCACCACCGGCTGGGTCCTAGTCGTGGTTTCCGGAGTGGCGTGGGGGGTTGGGAATCCGATCGGATCCGATTCCAGGGGCACTTCCGGGCTGCAGCCCTTCGATCGGCAACGGCACCCAACGCATCCCGTCGCCGCTCTGCACCAGCATCACCACCGACGGCCGCTTCTGCCGGCGCGCATCGGCGATCCGGGCCTGCACGTCGGTGGGTGTGGTGACCTCGGATTGCTGCACCTCGATGATCACGTCGCCCGGCCGGATGCCGCGATCGGAGGCCGCTCCGGACTGCGTGACGTCGGTCACCACCACGCCCTTCTGGCTGTCGCCGAGCTGGTATTTCTGCCGCAGGCCGTCATCCAGCGGGGCGAGCTTCATGCCGAGCCCGGCCAGATCGACCGCGGCCGGAGCGGAGGGCTTCTTCGCCGGCGCCGCGGCGGCGGGCTTCGGCTGGTCCTCGGGGAACTCGCGCACCGTCACCTGGATGGTCTGGGCCTTGCCATCGCGCCAGATCCCGAGCGGCACGCTCTGGCCGACCGGGGTCTCGCCGACCACGCGGGGCAGCGAGCGGCCATCGACGTCCGTCCCACCCACCTGCTGGATCACGTCGCCGCTGCGAAGCCCGGCCTTTGCCGCCGGACCGTTCGACTCCACCCCGGCGACCAGCGCGCCCTTGGCGGTCTTGAGGCCGAGGCTGTCGGCGATGTCCTGGGTCACGTCCTGGATGTGCACGCCGATCCAGCCGCGCTTCGCCTTGCCGTATTGGCGCAGCTGGTCGATCACGCCGCGCGCCTCGTTCGAGGGGATCGAGAAGCCGATGCCGATCGAGCCGCCGGACGGCGAGTAGATCGCGGTGTTGATGCCGATCACGTTGCCGTCCATGTCGAACAGCGGTCCGCCGGAATTGCCGCGATTGATCGGCGCGTCGGTCTGGATGAAGTCGTCGTAGGGGCCGCTATCGAGCGAGCGGCCGCGCGACGAGACGATGCCGGCAGTGACCGTGCCGGACAGGCCGAACGGATTGCCGATCGCCACCACCCAGTCGCCGACCCGCGCCTTGTCGCTGTCGCCGAACGCCACCGCGGGCAGCTTGTGATCGGTGTCGACCTTGAGCAGGGCGAGGTCGGTCTTGTCGTCGTGGCCGAGCAGGCGGGCCTTCAGGACGGTGTTGTCCTGCAGCGTCACGGTGATGCTGTCGGCGCCCTTGATGACGTGGTTGTTGGTCACGATCAGGCCGGACGGGTCGATGATGAAGCCCGACCCCAGGCTCTGCATCTTGTGCCCAGGTGCTGCCGGACCACCGGGGCCCCCACCCTGGCCACCACCGTGCTTGTTCATGAAATCGTGGAAGAACTTCTCGAACGGGGAGCCCGGCGGGAAGCTCGGGATCGGCACCTGGTTCTGGTCCTTGCCACCCTGGTCCTTGCCGCTCTGGTCCTTGTCTCCTGGCGGGTTGCCTGGGGCGCCCTGGTCGGGATCGTCATCGTCTTCCTGGCTGTCGTCGGACACGGTCTCGGTCGAGGAGATGTTCACGACCGACGGCAGCAGCCTTGCCGCGAGGTCGGCGAAACTGTCGGGAGCGCCGCGGGCGAAGGCCGGTGTCGGCGACGTGGCCACCGGGACCACGCCGCAGGTGGCGGCAATGGCAACCGAGGAAGCCAGCAGACCGGCTCGCAGGCGGGAGACGGCGCTTCCGCCGGAACGCGGTGTCGCGAAGCGCATGGGTCGAAATGTCTCCAGCAGGAGGCTTACAGGAACGATCATGGATCGCCGGACGACATCGGTCGCGCTCCGAGTCTGCTCACGGGCTCCGGTCGCGGGCAAGAGCCGGCGGCGACGGATCAGACGCGTTCGAGCAGCCAGGCGGCGATGGCCTGGCCCAGCAGCGCGTAGCCGGGATCTGCCATGTGCAGGCCGTCGGGGGAGAGGGTGTCCCGGGTGAAATCGCCCGTGCACCACTCGCGCATCCGGCGGTAGCGATCGAACACCGGCACCCCTGCCTCGGCGGCAATCCGGTGCAGCGCGTCCAGGAAGGGCGGGAAATCGGCGCATTCCTCGAGCGCCCGGCAGTACTGTTGGTCGACCAGCACCAGGTCCGAACCGGTCGCGCGCAACCGCCGGATGCCGGCGCGGGTCAGGCGCTCGAAGGTTTCGAGCGGCACCTGCTGCAACGGGTCGTTGGATCCGGTCTGCCACACCACGAGGTCGGGCTCGGCCCCCAACACGGCGTCCAGGCGAGCATCCATCGACACCGCGTTGTCGCCGCCGACGCCCTGGTTGGAGAGCACGATGCCCCCTGGAAAGGCCGGCAGCAGGGTAGCCTGCATCACCGCCGGGTAGGTGTGCGCCGGGCCGCTGGAGCCGGAGCCCTCGGTGGTCGACGAGCCGAACGCGACGATGCGCAAGGGTGCCGACGGGCCGAGATGGCGGGCGTGGGTGCGAGGCAGGAGCGGCAGGCGGGACAGGCTGTTCATCGAGATCAGGCGCTTCGTTCAGGTGTTGGACACGGCGGCAGAACCCGGCACCCGCTCCGCCTTGCCGCGGTCATCGGCCCGGCGCCGCTCGACCTCCTTGCGGGCCTGCTTGCGACGGTCCAGCGCGGTCGCCATCAGATAGAGCGTGCCGAAGCCGAGCACGTTGACCGCGATCTGCATCGGCCAGCCGCTGCCATAGGTGGTCATCACCAGCCTGAACAGCAGATCGAGCACGGTGCCGACGGAGAACACCTCGAGCGAGTGGCGGCCGAACACCGCGAAGACCTGGCCGACCCGCATCGCCGACACTGTGCTGGCGAGGCGGCTGCTCAGCACCAGGTAGAAGATCGCCAGCACGTCGATCAACCGCAGCGGCGACAGCGGGGTCTTTTGCGGGGGTGCGATCGGCAGCAGTGCCAGGTTGGGCAAGCCCCATTGCGACCAGGGGAACGACTGGATCGCGCTGAAGCCGAGATACAGCCAGCAGACGGCGACCAGCCAGCGCGAGTGCCCGATGTCGCCGCCGGTGGTGCGGGTCGCCATCGCAGTCCAGGCGCCGATGGTGAACAGGAACTGCCAGGCGAACGGGTCGAAATACCAGCCATCCGGGTCGAACCAGTTCGGCAGGTTCAGCCGCGGGTCGATGTTGATCAGCAGCCAGACCGCGGCACTGAGGGCGAGTGCTACGCGCCAGTTGATCCTCAGCGCCAGGTAGATCACCGGGAACAGGATCAGCAGCACCATGTAGAGCGGCAGGATGTTGAGATTGCCGGGCAGCGCCTGCAACGACAGCACGCGCCAGAAGCTGTGCACCCCGTGTGCCAGCTCCGGCTCCAGGAAGTCGACCGGCACCGGATGATAGCGGCGCCACAGCCTGATCGCCGTCACCGTGGTGAGCAGCATGCCCATCTGGAACAGGTACAGCCGGATCACCCGGCGCATCAGCATGGACACGCCGGTCGCCACGCCCTGGCGCTCGAAGGCACGGCCATAGGCGAGCATCGAAGCGAAGCCGGCCAGCAGCACGAACACCTCTGCCGCATCGCAGAACCCGAGATTGCGCAGGGTAAGGCGGTTCAGCAGGTTCTGCGGGATGTGGTCGGCGAACATCATGGTGAGCGCCACGCCACGCAGCGCGTCCACCCGGTGATCGCGCGTGGGACGCGGCGCCGGTGACACGGCGGCGGTGTCCGGCGGTGGGCTGAGCGCCATGGTCATGTTCATCGACGCCTCCCCCTGCCTCGCCCCATCCCGCCGATACTATGGACCTTCGCGGTCCAGGTTCCAGGGCAACGGTGCCTGCGTTACGCTCTGCTACGGGCACCAACGTTTGCCGCGGCGGGACGGCTGCATTATGCCCGCCCCACGTCCATCTGTTGCTCCAGCCGATCCCGGTCGTGAGTGGGTCGGCGACGGGAGGCAGCATGGCGGACGCAACCAGCGAGGCACTCGAGCAGGCCGTCAGGCGCACGCTCGAGCAGGCGATCGATCCGCGCAGCGGCCAGGACCTGGTGACCGCCGGCCTGGTCGAGAGCGTCCGCGTCCAGGGCGGGCTGGTGCAGGTGACGCTGGCCACCGATCGGGCCCATGCAGCCGCGCTCGATCCGGTACGGGCTTCGGTGGAGCGCACGCTGCGTGCGGTGCCGGGCGTCATGAACGCGACCGTCGTGCTGACCGCGCATCGTGGCGCCGGCCAGGCTCCTGCCTCGGCGCCGCCCGCTCTGCCATTATCAGGGGGGGCACCATCAGGGGCGTCACCTTCAGGGGGGCCGGCGTCCGGCGGGGGCGGTCATCGACCGATCAGTCTGGGCGGCGGTCCGGCGGCGGAACCGGCCAAGCTGCTGCCCGACGTGCGCGCGGTGATCGCGGTCGCATCCGGCAAGGGCGGCGTCGGCAAGTCGACGACCGCGGTCAACCTGGCGATCGGGCTGTCGCGCCTCGGGCTGTCGGTCGGGCTGCTCGATGCCGACATCCACGGGCCGAGCCTGCCGCGCATGCTCGGCATCAGCACCTACCAGCCGGAGGTGCGCGACAAGCGGATGATGCCGATCGCGGCGTGGGGCCTGAAGGCGATGTCGATCGGGCTGTTGGTCGAGGAGCGCACGGCGATGATCTGGCGCGGTCCGATGGTGATGGGCGCGCTGCTGCAGCTGATGAGCGACGTGGAATGGGGCGCGCTCGACGTGCTGGTGGTGGACATGCCGCCCGGCACCGGGGACGCGCAGCTGACCATGGCGCAGAAGGTGTCGCTGGCGGGTGCGGTGATCGTGTCGACGCCGCAGGACATCGCGCTGCTGGATGCGCGGCGCGGCGTCGCGATGTTCGAGAAGACCAACGTGCCGGTGCTGGGCATCGTCGAGAACATGAGCGTGTTCTGCTGCCCGAATTGCGGCCACGCGACGCCGCTGTTCGGACATGGCGGCGCGCGCAAGGAGGCGGAGGCGCTGGGGGTGCCGTTCCTCGGCGAGGTGCCGCTGCTGATGGACATCCGGCTCAGCGCAGATGCCGGCACGCCGATCCTGGCACGCGACCCCGACAGCGAGGCCGGCCGCGCCTATGACGCGATCGCGGCCCGCGTGGCGGAAGCGCTGCGGCCGCATCTGCAGAGGCCGCGGGCTAGCTGATAGCTGGCTGTCGGGCGGCGGGCACTAGCCGGAACGCTGGTAGCAATCGTTGCGGCCGGTCGCGACGCAGTCCTGCTGGTTGATGATCGACTTGATCATCGGGAACAGCAGGAACCCGCCATAGATGACGACCAGCAGCACCGCCATCACGATGAACGGCATCAGGCTCGGGAGCGGGCTCGGCTTACCTGGGTCAGCCATGACAGGAGTGTAGGCCTGTCGACGGAGTTCGCAATACGGATCGATACCGCACCGTTCAGGATCCCGTGTTCCCGGCTCAGCTGCGCCCGAGCGCCTGCATCAGCTCGTCCCATTCCCGCCTGCTGAGGCCGCTCGCCTTCTGCTCCAGCGCCTCGCCGGCCAGCAGCCGCCTGACCACGTCCAGCATCGAGCTCGACAGGGTGAAGGCGCCAAGCCGGTAATCCTCGAACGCGGCACAGGCGGTCGGCACCCAGGCGCGCACGGTCTCGAGCATCGCCTCCGCATAGACCCGGATCTCGAACTGCGCGTGGCTGTCCAGGCGCAGGCTCAGGAAGCTGAGCAGGTTGTGCAGGTCGGACTTCCAGTACCATTGCGTGTACGTATTGAGCGTGAGGTTCATCCGCGCCAGCTCGCGCGCCAGGCCGTAGCCGCGACGTGCGGTTTCCGCGGGCGGCTGGTCGCCGGGCTGGTCCGCATCCTCGTCGCCGAGCATCAGCGCGTAGTGATCGTGGCAGCGGGCGGCGTCGTCGCGCAGCAGGTCGAGCACCTCGCGCGCCGCCTCGCCTTCGAGCACCGCGCCGCGCCCCTGCCGGTTGTTCTGGCTCTGCGCCGCCAGGTGTTCCGGCTCCGGGATGTAGAACTCGCGGTCGAGGATCGAGTAGCGCGCCGAGTACTCGTTCACGTTGGCCATGCGGTGGCGGATCCACTGGCGCGCCACGAAGATCGGCAGCTTCACGTGGTACTTGATCTCGCACATCTCGAACGGCGTCGAATGCCGGTGGCGCATCAAATAGCGGATCAGCCCGGCATCCTCCGACACCTTGCGGGTGCCGCGGCCGTAGGAAACGCGCGCCGCCTGTACGATCGCTGCATCGTCGCCCATGTAGTCCACGACGCGGACGAAGCCGTGATCGAGCACCGGCATCGGGCGATACAGCATCGCCTCCAATGCAGGCACGGTGGCCCGCCTGGTAGGCGCGCTGGCCTGGCTGTGCTGGTCGATCTCGGCGAGCTGGTCGGGGCTGAGTGGCATGGATCGGGCGTAGCACGCGGCGAGGGAAATTCCATCACCCCGGGAAACAAGGCGCCCTGGACGCGGGGGGTGGGGCGCCCTATGTATGGCGGTGCGAGGGGGCAACCCCAGCTATGGCGATAAACGGTGATTGGAATAAACGTTGTGGACCCGGGGGCAGTGCCCGGCGTCTCCACCAATCTGGTCCGCAAGGTCCAGGCTTATGGGGACGAAACAGGCTCGACACGCGTGGTAAAGACTCACCTTTTGCCCGGCATGATACCGCCGTTATCGGGTCATATCACAAGTGCCAATGATAACCATGAGGCGCTCGCTGTCGCTGCATAAGCGATAAGCGCGGTTCGGGGGGGCACCGGGCAACAGAAGCCCCCCCACTTCGTTAACCGCCTGGTCATCGCTTCCGTGCGATGGCTCTTTGTGAGATCAGCTTGCGCCGCCTGGGGCTTTGCCGCATGGCTGCACGATTGAGGCCAGGGCCATCGCACGGCATCCGGCACGAACCAGGGGGCCCGCATGGCCGAGGACGATGTCGGTGGTATCTCCGGCGGCGGCGACGAAGGCGGCATGCCGAACAGCCTGCTGCCGTATGACCGCTGGATCGAGGACGCATATCGCCAGGTGATGGCCAGGGCAATCAACCATGCCGCGGCGGACGGCCTCCCCGAGGGCCATCATTTCTACATCACCTTCCGGACCGACGATCCGGGCACTGTGGTGCCGAAGCGGATGCTGGCGCAGTACCCGCAGGAAATGACCATCGTCCTGCAGCACCAGTTCTGGGACCTCAAGATCGACGAGGAGGCGCAGACCCTCTCCGTCGGGCTGTCGTTCGGCAGCGTGCCGACGACGCTGGTGGTGCCGTTGCGTGCCATCACCGGGTTCGCCGACCCGTTCGTGCGCCTGGTCTTGCGGTTCACGCCCGGAACCGAGGATGCGGTCGAGATCGTGGATGAGAGTCCGGTATCCTCGGGCAAGGCGGACATGCAGGACGAGGAAGCCGACACCGGCCCGGCTCCGGACCCGACGCCGCAGGTCGTCAGCCTCGATGCCTTCCGCAAGCGCGGCGGGTCCACACCCACCTGATCGCTACCGTTTCCTTTTCACCTGCGCGTCTTCGGGCTGGCCTGCCCGGCCAGACGGACGCTGCCTGAACCGGAACCGCCATGAACGCCCTGCCGCCTCGCCGTGCCTCCTCCGACGGGAAGACCGCCAAAGCCTTCGCCTACTCGCCGATGTTCCCGCTGGGCGAGGACGAAACCCCCTGGCGCAAGCTCGAGATCGAGGGCGTCTCGACGACCGTCTGCGATGGCCGCACGATCCTGAAGATCGCGCCCGAGGCGCTGTCGGAGTTGGCAGCACAGGCGTTCCGCGACGTCTCGCACCTGCTGCGGCCTGGCCACCTGGCGCAGTTGTCGCGCATCCTGACCGACCCCGAGGCCTCGCCGAACGACCGCTTCGTGGCCCTCGACCTGCTGAAGAACGCCTCGATCGCCGCCGGCGGCGTGCTGCCGATGTGCCAGGATACCGGCACCGCGATGGTGTTCGGCAAGAAGGGCCAGCGTGTGTGGATCCTCGGCAACGAGGAGGAGGCGCTCTCCTACGGCGTCCACCGGACCTACACCGAAACCAACCTGCGCTACTCGCAGATGGCGCCGCTGACGATGTTCGACGAGGTCAATACCGGCAACAACCTGCCGGTGCAGTTCGACATCAACGCGGCACCCGGCGAGCACCATGCCGACGAGCTGCATCTGATGTTCATCGCCAAGGGCGGTGGCTCGGCGAACAAGAGCTTCCTGTTCCAGGAGACGCGCGCGCTGCTGGCGTCGAAGGAGAAGCTGCTGGAGTGGCTGGGCGTGAAGATCCGCACGCTCGGCACCTCCGCCTGCCCGCCCTATCACCTGGCGATCGTGATTGGCGGGACCTCGGCCGAGTTCACCCTCAAGACGGTGAAGCTCGCCTCGACCAAGTATCTCGACGCCTTGCCGACCGCGGGCTCCGAGTTGGGCCACGCCTTCCGCGATGTCGAGCTCGAGGCCGAGGTGCACAAGCTGACCCAGTCGCTCGGCATCGGCGCGCAGTTCGGCGGCAAGTATTTCTGCCACGACGTGCGCGTGGTGCGGCTGCCGCGGCATGGCGCGTCGCTGCCGGTGGGGATCGGCGTGTCGTGCTCGGCGGACCGGCAGATCAAGGCCAAGATCACGCCCGAGGGCATCTTCCTCGAGCAGCTCGAGACCGACCCGGCGCACTTCCTGCCCGAGGCCACCGACGCGGTGCTCGGCGACGAGGTGGTGCCGGTCGATCTCAACCAGCCGATGTGGGAGATCCGCAAGCTGCTGTCGCAGTACCCGGTCAAGACCCGGCTGTCGCTGACCGGCACGGTGGTGGTCGCGCGCGACATCGCCCATGCCAAGTTCAAGGAGCGGCTGGATCGTGGCGAGGGGCTGCCGGATTACCTGAAGAACCATCCGGTCTATTACGCGGGCCCGGCCAAGACTCCCGACGGCCTGCCGACCGGCTCCTTCGGGCCCACGACTGCCGGCCGCATGGACAGCTATGTCGACATGCTGCAGGCAGCGGGCGGATCGTTCGTCATGCTGGCGAAAGGCAACCGCTCGAAGGCGGTCAAGGATGCCTGCCAGTCGCATGGCGGCTTCTATCTCGGCTCGGTCGGTGGCCCGGCGGCACGGCTCGCGCAGGATTGCATCCGCAAGGTCGAGGTCCTCGAATACCCGGAGCTCGGCATGGAGGCGGTCTGGCGGATCGAGGTCGAGAACTTCCCGGCCTTCATCGTGATCGACGACAAGGGCCATGATTTCTACGATGGACTGACTTGAACAGGCTGCCCTGACCGATGCGCTTCACCGTCGACCGGCTCGATCACATCGTCATCACCTGCCGCGACGTGGAGAAATCCTCGTCGTGGTATCAGCGCGTGCTCGGGATGGAGCATGAGGAGTACGGCCGCAACCGCCGCTGTGCGCTGAAGTTCGGCGGCCAGAAGATCAACCTGCGGCCGTATGGCGCGGAGGGCTGGATCACCGCCGAGGACAGCCTGCCGGGTAGCCAGGACCTCTGCTTCGTCACCGCGGTCGAGAGCGTGGACGTGGTGGACCATCTGGGCCGCTGCGGCGTGACGATCACCGAGGGACCGGTTGCCCGCCTGGGCGCACTCGGCCCCACCACCTCGGTCTATTGCCACGATCCGGACGGCAACCTGATCGAGATCGCCTCCTACCAGGGCTGACCATGAGCAACGAGATCCGGCCGGATGCGGCGATGCATTTCTATGAGCCGCGGCACGGTCACGGGCTGAAGCACGACCCGTTCAACTCGATCGTCGGGCCGCGGCCGATCGGCTGGATCGCCAGTCGTGCTGAGGCGGGCAACCTCAACCTGGCGCCGTACAGCTTCTTCAACGCGTTCAACTACACGCCGCCGATCATCGGCTTCTCCTCGACCGGCTGGAAGGACAGCGTCGCCAACATCGCCAGGACGCGCGACTTCACCTGGAACCTGGCGACGCGCCCATTGGCCGAGGCGATGAATGCCACGGCCGCCACGGTCGGGCCGGAGGTGGACGAGTTCGAGCTCGCGGGGCTCACACCGGTGGCGTCCCGGCTGATCGAAGTGCCGCGCGTCGGCGAGAGTCCGGTCGCGTTCGAGTGCCGGCTGCTGCAGCAGGTGCAACTGCACGATCTGGAGGGCCGCGCCGTGCAGACCTGGCTGACGATCGGCCAGGTGGTGGCGGTGCATATCGACCTCAGCCTGATCCAGGACGGCATCTACGACACCGCAAGCGCCCGGCCGATCCTGCGTGGCGGCGGTCCGACGGCCTATATCGAGGTCACCCCCGAGGCGTTCTTTCATATGCGTCGGCCCGATAACGGCTCGCTCCCGCCGCGCTGACGATCGCGTCCAGCAGGCCGGGAAACGCCGCATCGAGGCGATCCCGGCAAAGAGTGTTGATGTGGGTCACGCCCTGGGCACGGGTCTCGACAAGCCCGGCCTCCCGGAGCACCCGGAAGTGGTGCGACATCGTGGATTTCGGCCGGCCACCATCAAGTGCCGCGCAACTGCTCTCACCCTCGCGGTGAAGCTGAATCACGATGCCGAGACGCACCGGATCGCTGAGCGCCTGAAACACCTTGTCCAGCCGCAGCGCAGGCCCTGACGGCGCGTCGTGGTCACCGGCTTGCGCGTGTGCGCCATCCCCCATCACCCCAGCACCCCTTGCCTTTGTTCGATAAATATCGAACTAAGCCTCATTACACGTTTCAGGAGTTCACGCGATGCCCGGTCTGTTCGACCCCTACACGCTCAAGGGCGTCACGCTGCGCAACCGCATCGCGGTGTCGCCGATGTGCCAGTACATGGCGCAGGACGGCGTGATCAACGACTGGCATCACGTGCATTACATCTCGCTGGCCCGCGGCGGCGCCGGCCTGGTGGTGGTCGAGGCGACTGCGGTGGCGCCCGAAGGCCGGATCACCTGGGGTGATACGGGGCTGTGGAACGACACCCAGGCCGAGGCAATGCGGCCCCTGGTTGCTGCGATCAAGGCGACCGGCGCGGTGCCCGGCATCCAGATCGCGCATGCCGGACGCAAGGCGTCGGCCAACCGTCCCTGGGAAGGCGACGACCACATCCCCGAGGGCGAGCCAAACTCCTGGACCACGATCGCGCCGTCGCCGGTCGCGTTCGGCGGTGGGTTGCCGCGGGTGCCGCACGAGATGAGCCTCGACGACATCGCCCGGGTGCAGCGCGACACCGTTGCCGCCGTGACCCGCGCGCGCGATCTCGGCTTCGAGTGGCTCGAGCTGCACATGGCGCACGGCTACCTGGCGCAGAACTTCTTTTCGCCGCTCTCGAACAAGCGCACCGACCAGTACGGCGGCAGCGCCGAGAACCGTGCCCGCTACCTGTTCGAGACGCTGGTGGCGGTGCGCCGGGTGTGGCCCGAGGACCGGCCGCTGACCATCCGGCTGGGCGTGGTCGAGTTCGACGGCAACGACGCGATGCTCGGCGAGGCGATCACGCTGCTGTCGCGCATGAAGCAGGAAGGGCTCGATTTCGTCGACGTCTCGATCGGCTTCAACACGCCCGAGGCCAGCATCCCGTGGGCGCCGAACTTCATGGGCGGGATCGCCCAGCAGGTCCGCCAGGAGACCGGCCTGCCCGGGACGACAAGCTGGTATATCTCGAAGCCCGAGGAGGCCGACACGCTGGTGCGCGAGGACAAGATCGACCTCGTCATGCTCGGTCGCCCGCTGCTCGCCGATCCGCACTGGCCGTACGCCGCCGCAAAGGCGTTGGGTGTCGAGAACCCGGCCTGGGCGACCTTGCCGCCGCCCTACGCGCACTGGCTGGCCCGCTATCGCTGACCTAGTGGACCCGCACCTGCAGCCGATAGTCGCCGCCGGCGCCACGCTTGGTTCCAAGCAGGAACAGATAACGGCCGTTTGCCGGGAGCGTGGCGTGCAGGGATGTCGCATCGTCCTCGTCTCCCGCGCCCGGCAAGGTCGGGCCGGTGATATCGACGCCATCCGTGCCCGGGGTCACTCGGTATCCCGGTGCGTAGAGCGAGAAGACCACGTTCTCGTCCGGGCTTTGGATATCCGCCTCGATATGCTGCCCGGCACGCGCGACGAGCGCGTAACAGACATCCTCGGCGCGGACGATCCCGCCATGCACGCCTGCCGCATTACTGCCTTTGCGGAACTCGATCGGAGCCGGTGACCGGCAGTCTCCTGCCCAGGCAGCTGTGGATTGAAACAGGATGGTCATGCATCCTATCGTCATGAAGCGCTTTTGAAAGTTCATCTGTCATACTCGATGGTGGAGCACGTATGCGCGCGGTCGATGCGAAGTTGCTGTCACAGCTGGTTCCGACCTACCACGGCAATCGTGGCATCCGGCAGCAGGCCAACATCCAGGACAGGTCGCGGAGGCAACGGCACTCGGACGCGCCGCCTGCCCGACGATATCGGACCGATGATCGCCGCACTGTTGTCCGACGATAATCGCTGGATCAACGGCCAGCGCATCGAGGTCAGCGGCGGGGTGTACCTCTGAGCGGACTGCGGCGGCTTCGCGCTACCGGTCGGTGCCGTCGATCTCGGACAACTCGGCCATCGCGGCCTTCGCGGTGCCGGCCGGCACGTCGATGGCGGGACCCGGGCCGGCCATGCGCGGATGCAGCCGCCGCGTCACCAGGAACGCCGTGATCACCGCCAGGCTGCCGAACACCACACCGCCGGCCGCCTGCCCAACCAGCACGCCGACCGGACCATGGCGCATGCCGATGGTGACGAACGGGATCGTGCCCAGGGTGGCGCGGCCCCAGTTGAACAGCGTCGAGAGCAGTGGGAAGCCGAGATTGTTGAACGCCGCGTTGGCCACGAACAGCGCACCGACCCACAGGAAGCCGGCGACGGTGACCGAGCAGAACACGTGGATCAGTTGCGCGCCGGTGCCGGTGGCGGAGAACAGCGCGACCACCTGATCCTGGAACGTCGCCAGCACCGCCCACATCACGGCGACGCAGGCCAGCACCAGCAGCAGCGACGCCCGCAGGGTCTCGCGCACCCGGGGAAATTTCCCGGCGCCGAGGTTCTGCCCGATGATAGGCCCGACCGAGCCGGTGAGCGCGTAGATGAACGCGAAGGCCACCGGGGTGATGCGGTCGATCGTCGCCTGTCCGGCCACCGCCTGCAGGCCGAAGCTCGAGAGCGCGTGGATCACGAAGGCGCCGCCGACCGGGGTTGCGAGGTTGGTCAGGATCGCCGGCATCGCGACCCTGGCCACGCGCCTGGAGTCCGGCAGCAGGCGGCTCGGATGCGGCGCTTGCAGCAGGCCATGGCGCTGCACGCTGCGGAAGCCGAGAAACGCGGTCAGGCCACGCGAGATCACGGTGGCGATCGCGGCCCCCGTCAGGCCGAGATGCAGGCCGAAGCCGAGGCCCAGGATCAGCAGCGGGTCGAGGCAGGCGGAGGCAGCCGCACCCCAGAGCGTGACCGTCATCGAGCGCCGCGCGTCGCCAAGCGCGCGCAGCAGCGACGAGAAGCCCATGCCGAGGGTGATCAGCGGCAGGAACGGCGACACGATCCGCACGTAGCCGGCGACTGCATGGAACGTGCTGCCGGTGGCGCCGAGCATGGTCAGGATCGGGTCCAGCAGCGCCACGGTGACCAGCCCGATGAGTAGCATGATCGCCGCCATCACGATCAGCGCCGAGCTGGCAACGGCGCCGGCTTCCTCGAACCGCTCGGCCCCGATCAGCCGCGACGTCACCGCACCCAGGCCGATCGACATGCCGATCGAGACCGCGATCTGCAGCATGCCCACGGCCCCGGTGAAGCCGATTGCCGCGGTCAGGCCGCGATCGCCGAGCAGGGAGATATAGAACAGGTTGAGCAGGTCGACCGCGAACACCGCGACCAGCCCGATGGCGCCGGTGCCGGCCATGACCGCGGTGTGGCGCATGATCGAGCCGGTGCAGAAACGGGGCTGTCTCGGCTGTACGGATGCGTTGGGGCGAGGCACCGTCAGCATGCCCAGGGGTTCATCGTGCGGCGTGCTCTCACGTGCCCTCATGTGCCATGACGCACGTCGGAGCGCCACCGTCCGCGCAGCCAGAACCGGTCGCGTTTTCGCCAGCAGGATCGGTCAGATGAGCCGTGCGATCGTCTTGTGGCGCCAGGACAGCTGGAAGTAACTGAACTGGAACAACAGCATCGCCACGAAGGTGGCTGGGTAGGCGATCCAGACGCCATCGATGCCGATCATCCGGCTGAGCAGCCAGGCGACCGGAACCTCGACCGCCAGGATGGCGAGCGCAGACAGGCCGGTCGGGATCAGCACGTCGCCGCTTGCCCGCATCTGGCCCGAGAACACCCCGGCGGCGCCATAGAGCACGACGCTCCAGAGCACGATGTGCAGCAGCGACTGGGTCAGCGCCACCACCCCGTGCGTTGTCAGGAACAGGCTGACGATGCTGCCGGAGAACAGGTACGCGAGCAGCACCAGGCAGCCGGTCAGGCCGAGATTGAACAGCAGTCCGGCACGCAGGATCCGCGGCAGCATCTCGAGGCGACGGGCGCCGATCGCCTGGCTGCTCAGGATCGACACCGTGATCATCACCGACATTGCGGGGAACTGCACGTAGGCCATCACCTGGTTGACGGCGCCGTAGGCCGCGGTGGCGTCGGTGCCGTACCGGTTGACCAGGCTGACCAGCACCATCTCGGCCAGGGCCATGATCACCATCTGCACCGCCGACGGCACGCCCAGGCGGAGCACCAGCCTGAGGATCTGCAGGCTCGGCAGCATGTGCCGGAGGAACACGCGGTCCGGGGCCAGCGGATGGTCGTGGCGGCGGAGGTACCAGCCCATCCAGCAGGCGGTCAGGGTCCAGGAGATCGCCGCAGCCGAGGCGGCACTGGCGGCGCCGAGCGGCGGCAGACCGAGCCGGCCGCGGATCAGCAGCGGCGTCAGGGTCATCGCGATGGTGATCGAGATCGCCAGCGCCTTCAGTGGCGTGACGGTGTCGCCGACGCCGCGGACGAGCTGGGTCGCCAGCAGGAACACCACGAGGGCGGGCATGCAAACGACGATCACCGTGCCATAGCCGACGGCACCGTCCAGCACGTCGGGGGGCGTGCCGAGTGCTGCCAGCATCGGGCGGATGAGTGGCGTCATCACCAGGGCTACGAAGAGGCCGAAGGCGAGGCCGGTCGTGAGGGTGGTGGCGGCGACCGCCTTGACGCGATCCCGTTCACCCGCGCCCCAGGCCTGGCCGATCAGGATCGACGCGCCGGCGCCGGTGCCCATGATCAGCGCGATGAAGAAGAACATGATCGGAAAGAACACGCTGGCGGACGCCAGGGCCGCGGTGCCGAGCATCTGGCCGAGATAGATGTTGTTGATCGTGCCGGACAGCGCCTGCAGGATGTTGCTGAGCATCATCGGCGCCAGGAAGGCGAGGAAGCTTTTCCAGACCGGCCGCGTCTCGGTGACAGCCATGGTGGTGGCGGGCGCAGGCATGGGGCCGTTCAAACCACACCCGAACGGCTTCCGCCAGCGCTTGCCAGGCTCGGTCGTGCGGCGGGTTCGTGGCCTGCGGGGCTGGCCGTTCCGGACGCCAGGACGTAGATCGTGCGCACCATGAGCCTGCTCGCGTCCGACTTCGATTTTCCGCTGCCGCCCGAGCGGATCGCCCAGGCTCCGGCGCGACCGCGGGAGAGCGCCCGGCTGCTCGAGGTGCGCGCCGGGATGCCGATCGACCGGGTTGTGGCCGACCTGCCGTCGTTGCTGCAGCCGGGCGATCTCGTCGTGGCCAACGATACGCGGGTGATCCCGGCACAACTCACGGGCATGCGCGGCGACGCCCGCATCGGCATCACACTCGACCGCATGCTGCCGGACGGCACCTGGCACGTTCTGGTGCGCAACGCCCGACGTCTGCGCGATCAGGATGTGCTGCGTTTCGAGGGCACCGACATCGTGGCCAGGGTGCTGTCGCGCGAGGTCGGGGGCACTGCGGTGTTGCGGTTCGTCGCGGCCGCTATCGATGACGAGGCGAGCGCCGTCTTGGATGCGGCGACATTCGACAGCTTCCTGCGTGGAGCCGGCCGGCTGGCTCTGCCGCCCTATATCGCGCGGCCGGACGGCCCGACCCCGGACGATTCCAGCGACTACCAGACGATGTTCGCCTCTCATGACGGTGCGGTGGCGGCACCGACAGCCGGGTTGCATTTCACCCCGGCCCTGCTGGCACAGGCCTTGGAGCGCGGCATACGACACGTGACGGTGACGCTGCATGTCGGCGCCGGCACGTTCCTGCCGATGCGCGAGGACGACGTCAGCGCACACCGGATGCATCCGGAGCGGGGCATCGTCACTCGGCAAGCGGCCGACGCGATCAACGCGACCCGCGCGGCAGGCGGGCGGATCGTGGCGGTCGGCACAACGTCGCTGCGCCTGCTGGAAAGCGCGGCGTCGCCTGACGGGGAGGTGCGGCCATTCGACGGCGAGACCAGTCTGTTCATCACGCCTGGCCACCGGTTCCGCACCGCCGACCTGCTGCTGACCAACTTCCACCTGCCGCGCTCGACACTGTTCATGCTGGTGTGCGCGTTCGCCGGCCAGCAGACGATGCGGGACGCCTACGCACATGCCATCGCCGGCGGCTACCGGTTCTACTCGTACGGTGACGCGACCCTGCTGCATCGGGTGCCGGACGTTGCCTGAGAGGTCTCGCATCAGCGATTTCGGCTGGCAGCCGGAGGCGCTGGATGGGGCCGCCCGCGCCGGTCATCTGCACACCGCACACGGCATCGTGGCGACGCCGACCTTCATGCCGGTGGGCACCGTCGGCACCGTGAAGGCGATGACGATGGACGCCGTGCGCTCCACCGGCGCCGGCATCGTGCTCGGCAACACCTACCATCTGATGCTGCGGCCAGGTGCCGAGCGGGTGCAGGCGCTGGGCGGGTTGCATCGGTTCATGGACTGGCCCGGTCCGATCCTGACCGATTCCGGCGGCTTCCAGGTGATGTCCCTGGGCAGCCTGCGGAAGCTCGATCAGGACGGCGTGACGTTCCGCTCGCATCTCGACGGCAGCGAGCACCGGCTGACACCCGAGCGCTCGACGGAGATCCAGTGGGCGCTCGATGCCACCATCAGCATGTGCTTCGACGAATGCCCCGCACTGCCTGCGTCTGTCGAGACGATCGCTGCATCGATGCGGCTGTCGATGCGGTGGGCGGCGCGATCCCGGGAAGCGTTCGTGGCGCGCGACGGCTATGCGCAGTTCGGCATCGTCCAGGGTGGCACCGAGCCGGAGCTTCGCGCCGAGAGCGTGCGCGCCCTGACCGGGATCGGCTTCGAGGGCTATGCGATCGGCGGGCTGGCGGTCGGCGAGGGCCAGGAGCTGATGTTCGCGACCCTGGATGCCACGGCGCCGCTGCTGCCCGCGGACAAGCCGCGCTACCTGATGGGGGTCGGCACGCCCGACGACCTGCTGGGCTCGGTGATGCGCGGCATCGACATGTTCGACTGCGTCATGCCGACCCGCGCCGGACGCACCGCACGCGCCTATACCGGGTTCGGCACGCTGAACCTGCGCAACGCCCGCCATGCCACGGACCCGGCGCCGCTCGAGGCCGGATGCCCCTGCCCTGCCTGCGCCCGACACAGCCGCGCCTACCTGCACCACCTCTTCCGTGCAGACGAGATGCTCGGTCCGATGCTGCTCACCTGGCACAACCTGACGTACTACCAGCGCCTGATGGCGGGCATCCGCGCGGCGATCCTGGAGGGGCGCCTGGACGCACATGCCGCGGATCTGCGGAGTCGGTGGCAGCGAGGCGAGCAGCCGTGAGTGCGCCGGATCTGGTTCGGCAGATCCGCGACCAGGCGCTGGCGCTCGGCTTCGACGCGTTCGGCATCTGCGACGCGGCACTCGGTCCGGAAGCCCGCACGCGGCTCGGGAATTTTCTTGCAGCCGGCTACCACGGCGAGATGGGCTGGCTCGCGGAACGGACCGAGCAGCGCAGCCATCCGCAGGCATTATGGGCCGAGGCGCGCAGCGTGATCGCACTTGGACTCTCCTACGCTCCGGACGGCGATCCGCTCGAGATCCAGTCGCGGCCAGATCGCGGCGGCATCTCAGTTTATGCCCGGCACCGTGATTACCACGAGGTGATGAAGGGAAAGTTAAAGCACCTCGCGCAGTTCGTGGTGAAAGCCGGAGCGGCCGGAATGCCGGAGGTGAAGGTGTTCGTCGACACCGCACCGGTCATGGAGAAGCCGCTCGCCGCCCGCGCCGGTCTCGGCTGGCAGGGCAAGCACACCAACCTGATCTCGCGCGAGCACGGCTCGTGGCTGTTCCTGGGCGAGATCTACACGACGCTCGAATTGCCCACGACGCCGCCGCGCGCCGGGTCGTGCGGTACCTGTACACGCTGCCTGGCCGCCTGCCCGACCGATGCGTTTCCGGCACCCTACCGCCTGGATGCGACGCGCTGCATCTCGTACCTGACGATCGAGCACCCGGGACCGATCCCGGTGGAGTTCCGCGTCGCCATGGGAAACCGAATTTATGGCTGCGATGACTGCCTGGCGGTGTGCCCCTGGAACCGGTTCGCGGTGGCCGGCCATACGGCCAAGCTGCAGGCGCGGGAAGACCTCACCGCCCCACGCCTGGACGCGCTGGCGCGGCTCGACGACGCTGGCTTTCGCGCGTTCTTTTCGGGCTCGCCGATCAAGCGCGTCGGGCGGGGCCGCTTCGTGCGCAACGTGTTGATCGCCATCGGGAATTCGGGGCTCCCGGACCTGCTGCCGGCGGCCCGCGACCTCACTGCCGACACCGATCCAGTGGTCGCCGACGCTGCGGCGTGGGCGTGCGGACGGCTCACCGGCTGATGCAGGCGCGTCAGGACGGGCGCGGCCTGGTGAAACGCAGCCTGTCGCTCTCCGGGCACCGCACCAGCGTGGCGCTCGAAGCGGAGTTCTGGATGGCACTCGAGGCGCTGGCGGCGGCCCAGGGCGTGACCCTGGTTGCTCTCGTCGCTTCGGAAGATGCCGCACGCGATCCCGCCCGCACGCTGGCTTCGGCGCTGCGTGTGCGGGCTCTCCAGGCGGGCACTCGCGCCGCAGAGCGATGAGCCAGGGATCCGACGGGACCGACGCGCCCTAACCGGCTGGTAACCTTTGTTCGGCATGGTCCGGGGGTTGAACAGGGATTGGGCCATGACTCCCGCCACACCTCATCCGCCAGGCAATCCGAACGTCGGGCGCAGCCTCTCGATTGGGATCAAGCTGGGCGCGGGCTTTGCCGCACTGACCCGGGTGACGGCGCTGCTCGGCGTGTTCGCGCTGAGCCGAATGGGTGCGATGAACGATACTGCCGGGATCATCCGCGCCAATCCCTTGGCGAGCGCGGCGCAAAGCGGGCTGCTGGCCGTCGCGTTGATGGATGCCCGACGCGCAGAATTACGCATGGTCTTTGCGAGGAGCGAACCCGCTACACGACCGTTTTCGACATCCTATGGCCTCGATATAAGCTTGCCGACGCTGAGATGCAGGCACACCAGAGCTTCATGAGTTATCGAGATAAACACGAGTAGTTTTAGAGAGCTCTCCGGTCGTATCCGGAACTTAGGGATTTCATGATCTGGGACATGAGCTACAACGAGGCCACTGGAAAGAAGCAGGCCCGACGTCAGCCGCAACGTCCATGCCACGACGCGAAGTTTCCTTATCTGCGGTAGCGTCATAGCGGTGCTGCTGAGTGCTGCCACCGCAGCCAGCCTGATCCGCCACATCTCCCGGCCGCTCGCTGCGATGACCGCCACCATGCGCGCTTTGGCGAACCGTGACATGACTGCGATCATCCCCGGAGCTGGTCGAGGCGACGAGATCGGCGCAATGGCAGCCGCCGTTCAGGTGTTCAAGGACAGCATGCCGACCGCCTTGCGCTCGAGCAGGCGACTGCGCAGGACCGTCGCCAGCAGCGGAGCCGTCGCCTGGAGGATCTGGTCGTCAGCTTCGGGCGCGAGGTCGGCCGGGGATCTCTTCCGTCAGGCCGAGCAGCTCTCGATGGAGGTAGACAGCTTCATCGCGTCGGTGCGGAAGGTCTGACCGCCACTCCGGGGTCAGCAGCCGAAGAGAGCGTCGGTGCAGGTCGCCCCGGGAGAGACACCCCCAGGAGGCGCCTGTGGCGTGATCCGGTTCGGGCGGCCGAGCTGATCAGCCTGAAGATTGCGCTTCTGCAAAATCGCCGCGTGTTAGGGCACTGTTAACCATTAGGCGCCCAAGGTGGGTTCACCGGCGCCAACAGGGGCCGCGACCCGAAGGAAAAATTCCGATGCACCCGATCAATGACAATGCCGGCACGATTGCCCGCACCGCTGCCATCAGCCCGCTGTTGCTTTCACACCAGCTCCTTTCCCTGGCCGAAGATGCGCACCGGGCGGGAATGCCAGCCAGTGCCGCCCGCCTGCTGCGACTGGCGCATAGCGTCTGCTCCGACAAGCCGAGCCGGCGCTGAGACCCGGCGGCTGATGGTCCGCACCCTGGCAGCGCGTCCGAGCCAGCCCGGACGCGCGCGACGTGCCCATAGTGGAAAACCCGGTCCCATTTGCCCGTTAAGACTGATACGCGTCCAATGCGGGCTCATGATACAGGCAGGGCATGGCGATCTGGGGCAAACTGTTCGGCGGCGTGACCGGCTTCGCGATGGGCGGCCCGCTTGGAGCCATGCTTGGCACGGCACTGGGGCATGCCGCCGATCGGGGGGCACTGCTCGATCCTCCGGCCGGAAGCTGGGGCAGCTGGGGCGGCACCGGGTTCCTTGGGAGCGATCCGCGCACACGGGCGGCGGCGGACCCGAACGGAGCGGCCTTGCGTGTTGCCGTGAAGATGGCTGCGGTCGCCGGGAAACGCGACCAGCTGTTCGCGATCGTCGTGGTCGTGCTCTCGGCCAAGCTTGCGAAGTGCGACGGCCCGGTCAACCGGCACGAGATTGACAGCTTCAAGCGCAGCTTCCGGATCCCGTCCGAATCCACCCGGGAGATCGGCCGGCTGTTCGACCAGGCCCGCACCCGGACGGATGATTTCGTGCCGTTTGCCGAGGAGCTGGGTCGGGCCTACAGCGACCAGACCCACGTCCTCGAGGAGGTGCTGGCGGCGCTGTTCTCGATTGCCCGCTCCGATGGGCCGCTGGTTCGCCAGGAACTCGACTTCCTCGGCGCCACCCATCACGCCTTCGGACTGGCGCACGCTGCCTGGGACCGAGCCGAGAACGGAGCCGCGCGGCCCTCCACGAGCGAGCCGGACGCCTATGCCGTGCTGGGACTGCGCCGTAATGCGAGCGATAACGAGGTGCGTGCGACCTGGCGCAAGCTGATGCGCGAGATCCATCCGGATTCGCTGGCTGCACGCGGGGCGCAGGCGGCCGAGATCGCCGGGGCGTCGGAGCGTGTGGCTCGTGTCAACGCCGCCTGGGATCGCATCAAACGCGACCGGGGAATTTAGCGCGTAATGACCGAGACGATCATCGAGCGGCCGAGTCCGAACTGCCGCGAGCGGGACCCGGGGTCGGTGATCGATACGCTGGTACTGCACTACACCGGGATGCAGAGCGGAGAAGCGGCGATCGAGCGGCTGTGCGACCCTGAGGCCGCGGTATCGTCGCACTACGTCGTCGAGGAGGACGGACGGATCTTCCGCCTGGTGCCAGAGCATTTGCGTGCCGCTCATGCCGGCATCTCGTTCTGGCGCGGCCGGTCGATGCTGAATGACACCTCGATCGGCATCGAGATCGTCAACCCGGGGCACGAATGGGGCTACCGTCCGTTTCCGGCGGCACAGATCGAAGCCGTGCGCAGGCTCTGCGTCGGCATATTGGCGCGTCATCCGATCCCTCCGATCGGCGTGGTGGCCCATAGCGACATCGCGCCCGACCGGAAGCAGGATCCCGGCGAACTGTTCCCTTGGGCAGCGCTGGCCGCGTCCGGGATCGGGATCTACCCGTCAGCCCCGCCCGACCCGGGGACCGGCGACGTCGTGACGGATGCGGAGCGCATGCACCCGGTACGACAGGCGCTCATCCGGATCGGCTTCGACATCGAGACGGAGGGTGCCTTGGACGAGAAACTCATGCTGGTCCTGACAGCGTTCCAGCGCCATTGGCGACCCGAAGCGGTCAATGGACGTGCCGATCATGGCACGCGCGCGCGGGCGGCCGCGTTGGCACTTCTTGTCCCATGACAGACGCCAAGACGCCCGAGAGCCCGAAGATCTTCGCGACCGCGGAAGGCCGGCGACTGATCGCCGCACGCTCGGAACACGCTGGCGACGCCTGGAAGGCGTGGGGGCCGTACGTCAGCGACCGCCAATGGGGAACCGTGCGGGAGGATTATTCTCCGGATGGCGAGGCCTGGAACTACCTGCCGCACGACCATGCTCGCAGTCGTGCCTATCGCTGGGGCGAAGACGCCATCGGCGGTTTTGGCGACGACCACCTGCGCTGGTGCCTGGGGCTGGCGCTCTGGAACGGCCGTGATCCAATCCTGAAGGAACGGCTGTTCGGACTCACCAACCAGGAAGGCAATCATGGTGAGGACGTCAAGGAACTTTATTACCATCTCGACAGCACACCGACGCACTCTTACGCGCGGATGCTCTACAAGTATCCGCAGGCCGCGTATCCATACGATGATCTCGTGCGAGAGAACGGATCGCGTGGTCAGGATGTCGGCGAGTATGAGCTGATCGATACCGGCATCTTCAAGGACGGCCGATATTTCGATGTGTTCGTGGAGTATGCGAAAGCGGCTGTCGACGATATCCTGATGCGTGTGCGTGTGGTCAATCACGGTCCGGATGCGGCACCGCTATGGCTGCTTCCACAGCTCTGGGCACGCAATGTCTGGTCATGGGCCGGCAATCTCGAGAAGCCGTTGCTGCGAGCGATCTCCGACACCGAGGTCATGGCGACGCATCCGTCCATGCCGGAAATGCGACTGCTCGTCGAACATGGCGGCGAATTGCTGTTCTGTGACAACGATACGAACGTCAACCGTCTGTACGGGCAGAGCGCTCCAGGCTATTTCAAGGACGGCATCAACGACTTCATCGTAGGTGGCCAGGAGACCGCGATCAATCCCGGGCGCACCGGCACGAAATGTGCCAATCTGCGCCGGATCGACGTGGCCGCGGGCGGCGAGTACGTCATGCGGATGCGGTTCTGCGTGCGCCAGGATTTGGCCGGCGACGGTCTGGCCGACTTCGATGCCGTGTTCGCCCAACGCATCACCGAGGCCGACGAATTCTATGCAGCCCTGCAGGAGAAAGTCGCCGACGCGGACGCACGCCTGGTGCAACGACAGGCGTTGGCCGGAATGCTCTGGTCGAAACAGTTCTACCGCTACGATGTTCACCGGTGGCTCGAGGGCGATCCGGCGTTTCCGAAGCCGGCAGCGTCACGCGGCAACATTCGCAACGCAGACTGGTCTAACTTCAACGCTGCCGACATCATCTCGATGCCCGATAAATGGGAATATCCCTGGTTCGCCTCGTGGGATCTGGCGCTGCAATCGGTGGTTCTGGCACTTGTCGACCCGGATTTCGCGAAGGGGCAGGTGATGCTGCTGACGCGCGAGGGATATATGAACCCGAACGCCGCGCTGCCGGCCTATGAGTGGTCGTTCGGCGATGCCAACCCGCCGCTGCATGCGTGGGCAGCCATCCGCGTGTTCGAGACAGACCGCGCCCTCACCGGCAAGCCCGACCACGACTTCCTGAAGCGCGTGTTCAACAAGCTGTCGATGAATTTCACGTGGTGGGTGAACCGCAAGGACGACGAGGGCCGCAACATATTCCAGGGCGGTTTCCTCGGGCTCGATAATATCGCCATCTTCGACCGGTCGTCGGCATTGCCTGGCGGCGGAACCCTGGCGCAGTCCGACGGCACCGCATGGATGGCGTCGTTCGCGCTGTCATTGCTGCACATCTCGATCGAGCTCGCCTTGCAGGACACCGCCTACGAGGACGTGGCGATCAAGTTTTTCGAGCATTTCCTGCTGATCGCGGCGGCCGACGGAAACTCGCTCTGGGACGACGAGGACGGGTTCTTCTACGACATGCTGGGCATGCCCGACGGCACCCGCATCCCGTTGCGGGCGCGCTCCATGGTCGGGCTTATCCCGCTCAACGCGGTGACCATCCTGCAGGATGACGAAATCAAGCGGCTGCCGGCCTTCGCGTCACGGATGAGCTGGTTCCTCGAGCACCGTCCGGACCTCGCAGGGCTGGTGTCGAACTGGGACAGGGTCGGTCAGGGGGGCACCGTGCTGGTGTCGTTGCTGCGCACGCACCGGATGACCCGGACGCTGCAGCGGATGCTGGACGAGAGCGAGTTCCTGGCGCCGAACGGCATCCGGGCGGTGTCGAAAGCACATGAGGCGGCGCCGTATCGGCTCGATCTTGCAGGCGAGCACTTCGAACTCGGCTACGAGCCGTCGGAGAGCCGCTCCCGGCTGTTCGGCGGCAACTCGAACTGGCGCGGCCCGATCTGGATGCCCGTCAACTACCTCCTGCTCGAGAGCCTGATCCGGTTCGACCGCTATTACGGGGACGGCTACCGCATTGCCTGCCCGACCGGGTCGGACACGACTGCGACGCTTGCCGAGGTCGCGGCCTTGCTCTCGAAACGGCTGATCGGGCTGTTCACCCGTGGGCCCGACGGCAGGCGCGCGGTGCATGGCGATGTGCCGGTCTTGCAGGAAGATCCGGCGTTCCGCGACCTTCTGCTGTTCTACGAATATTATGACGGGGATAACGGCCGCGGTGTCGGGGCGTCGCACCAGACCGGCTGGTCGGGGCTGGTGGCGATGCTGATCCACAACCTGGCCTGGCACTGGCCGCAGGATATTGCGACCGGTGTGGACCCGGTAGGATAGCCTGGTCGGAGTGAGAGGATTCGAACCCTCCGCGCAGGACGCAAAAACGCCATCAGAGCAGAATGCGACATGAGCCGGTGTGCTACCGGATCCGCGACCTTGCGGACCGGTGGGCTTGCTCGCCGGGCAAAGTCCGAGGCCTGATCTCCGACGGTCACCTGAACGCATTTCGAATCGGCGAGAAGCTCCTCCGCGTGCCGATCGCCGCTGTTGCTGAGTACGAGGCCCGATGCCAGTTTCACGCGCCCCCGCCTCGTCCGAACAGCCGGTCGGGATGCATGGGTCATCCGTCACCAGCGCCGTCGCATCTCTACGGGCTGCAAGGATCGCGCGTCGGCAGAGTTCGTCCTGCGGCGTATGCCAAGGACCTTGAGCGGGCCCAGTTGACGGCGGTCAGGATCACCGGGATCCTCGAGCGCTACCTCGCCAACCGCCAGGAGCTGAAGAAGCCCGGCGCCGAGCGCCTCAGGTGGGCGCACAAGCCACCGTCGGTGCACTTCGGTGCGGCACCCCCCGGAGTCGATCGAGGAAGACGACTGCCGGGCGTAACAGGCACAGCGCCAGGCAGCCGGTATAGCGCCGAGCACGATCAGGACGGAGATCCAGGCACTCCGGGCCGCCCTCGTCTGGGCCGAGAGCAAGAAGCTGATCGTGAAGGCGCCAAAGCTGCCCCTCCCGGCGCGATCGCCGGCGCGGGAGCGGTGGTTGACCCGGCCTGAGGCAGCGCGGCTGATCGATGGCTGCGAGGCGCCCCACATCCGGCTCTTCGTGCTCCTGGCGCTTCAAACAGCCGCGCGTGCGGCGGCGATCCTTGAGCTCACCTGGGAGCGTGTCGACCTGGAGCAGCGACGGATCGACTTCCGGCTGCCGGGTCGCGCCAGCACGAAAAAAGGCCGCGCTCAGGTGCCGATCAACGACACCCTGCTCGAGGCGCTGCGGGTGGCGAGTGAGGCCCGCACGACCAACCACGTCATCGAGTGGGCTGGCGGTCAGGTCGCGTCTATAAAAACCGGCTTCCGAGCAGCTGCGACGCGCGCGAAACTTGCTCAGGTCACACCTCACACGCTTCGGCACACTGCAGCGACCTGGATGGCGCAGAAGGGCGTGCCTTGGTGGGAGATCGCAGGGATGATGGGACACACAAGTCCCAGGATGCTTGAGGAGACATACGGGCATCACCACCCGGATCATCTAAGCCACGCTTCAGCGGCACTCGGTTAAAGCATCCCTACCAATGAGAGCGCCTGCCTAGAGTGGCGTATGTCGGAGCGATCAACATGCCCTTTGACCACAACGAGAAACAAGCTCTGAACGAATGTATTGCTGACGTGATTTTAGATCGTTTCGGCTACGGCAATGGAGAAGAGTTTTCGTTCCTCTGTGACAGAACTGGCGCTGAACTTCTGGCAGAATCAGCGATCAAGATGTTCGACGAGCGACGTGGGGTATCATTCTAGCCGCCAGACGCAGCGTAACATGAGAGAGTTCCGCTAGGGATTCGATATCTCTGAAGAACTCCTGATCCTTAAAAGCCTCAGCGTTCATATGGCTATATTTATCCTTATGTAATTCCTCAAGAGTTATATCAGTCTGCGCCTTTTTGATTTTGAGCATGAACCGGGCGTTAAACGACTGCCCGTCAAGGAGAAGAATCTCGTGTGGGAATTCATCAGATGCTCCCCAGAGACCATGAGCCACCTTGTTTCTTAATCCTGATTTACTGCGCAAGCTCTCAAGGAATTTAGTTAGATCTGCAATGAGGCGTTTGTCCGGAAGCTTCTTGTTGGCTACGATCAAGAATGCTCGCTTTCTAGGACCCAGATCGAAGAAAGAGTGAAATATATCGAACGCTGCGGTTTCCTCACCGTTCAAAAGGCAGCAGAACATCATTCCAACATAGTGGTCGATCAAGGTCCATGTTGCGATTATTTCAAGCATTAGCTTTGCCGTCCCAGGACGAGCAGAAAGTGCTTCTGGACCTACTAGGAAGTTTTCTGACTTTACGACTACCTGCCTCGGCATTAGCTGCAACTCAACGCAGAGCTGTCGGCTGTTGCTGCAGATGAAACCTGATGCTGTTCGTAAGGCCGCGCGACGCCGCTTCTAGACGGGACGAGACGCAACACCAACCAACGCTTCTTTGCGGCATCAGTGGGGTGAATTGAAAGCAAACCACGCCTTTAGCCTTCGCCGACTATGGTTCCGCTGCCAGATTTTCCAGCTCCGGTACGCATGTACCGACATACTCTGTTGCCTTAGGACCGAACCCCTTGACAAGGCTGGTCGGAGTGAGAGGATTCGAACCTCCGGCCCCTGCGTCCCGAACACAGTGCTCTACCAGGCTGAGCTACACTCCGGCTGGAGCGCGTCATACAGGCCACCGCCCGAGGAGGCAAGGGGACGAAACAGCCCCCCCCCGGGGCCTCGCGGCTAGAGCAATGCCGGGTCGCCGGTGTGGGTCGGACGCGGCAGGACTCCCAGCCGCGCCAGCGCCGCCGGCACGTCCGGGACATCCTCGAACAGCGCGCGCGTCGAGGCATCGGCAAAACCGTCGGCGATGGCGGCATCGATCGTGGCGATCAGCGGACGTGCCCAGCCACCCACGTCGACGATCAGGATCGGCTTGTCGTGCAGCCGCAGCTGGCGCCAGGTGAGGATCTCGAACGCCTCGTCGAACGTGCCGAGGCCGCCAGGCAGCACCAGGAACGCGTCGGCCTGGGCGAACATCTGCTGCTTGCGGCTGTGCATGGAGTCCGTGACCGTGAGGTCCGCGACACCCGCATGCATGATCTCGCGGGTCTGCAGGAAGTGCGGGATGATGCCCGACACCGCACCCCCGGCCGCCAGCGCCGCATCCGCCACCACACCCATCAGCCCGACCTTGCCGCCGCCATAGATCAGCCGGATACCCGCTTCCGCCAGGCCGCGTCCGGTCGCCTCGGCCGCCAGCCGGTAGGCCGGATCGGTGCCGAAGCGCGAGCCGCAGAACACGGCAACGGACGAAAAGGCATTCGGCATCGGCACTGGAACTCCGCTTGGGCTCGGGCGAAGGGATGCTTCCCTCTGGCGGCCCCATCATGGCGGCTCCCGGAGGCCGGCGCGACCTGTATGCTGGCGCGCATCAACAGCACAGGGCGCCCACCCGATGCCAAGCGCCTCCCCGCCACCCGCGTCCATACCGTCCGCTCCCACGCGAGACGACGGCGGCTACACCACCCTCTCCAGCCGCATCGCCTACGAGAACCGCTGGCTAAGGCTGCGCGAGGACATCATCCGCCGGCCGGATGGCTCCGACGGCTTGTATGGTGTGGTCGAGCGCGATGATTTCGTGGTGATCGCGGCATTCGACGCCGACCGCAGCCTCACTCTGGTCGAGCAGTTCCGCTATCCGATCGGCCAGCGCCTGTGGGAGTTGCCGATGGGCATGTGGGAGGAACGGCCCGACGCCACGCCCGGGATGATCGCCGCCGGCGAGCTCGCCGAGGAGACCGGGCTGATCGCCGCCCGCATGGACCACGTCGCGGTGCTGTTCCAGGGGCCAGGCTACTCGAACCAGAAGGGCCACCTGTTCCTGGCGAGGGACCTAACCGCGACCGCGACCGGCCGCGAGACCACGGAGCAGGACATGATCGCGCGCAGCTTTCCATTGGCCGAGGTCGAGGCGATGATCTGCGACGGCCGCATCAGCTGCATGGTGACGATCGCGGCGATCGGCCTGCTGCGCATGAAGGGACTGATCTGAGTGATGCAGCACGTCCCCACCCTCGATCTGCGCCGCCTCGACCATGACCCGGACGGCCTGGTGTCGGAACTGGGCGAGTCGTATCGCCAGTTCGGCTTCTGCTGCTTCAGCCATCACGGCATCGATCCCGCGCTGATCGAGGCCGCCTACACCGAATTTGCCCGCTTCTTCGCACTCCCGACCGGGACCAAGGCGCAGTACACCGTCCGGACCGCAGGCGGCGGGGGCCGCGGCTATGTCGGCTTCCGGGTCGAGACCGCGCGCACCAGCGACATCCCCGACCTCAAGGAATTCTACCATATCGGTCGCAGCGATGCGGCTCCGGACGATCCGGTGTTGCGTCCCAATCTCTGGCCCGACGAGGTGCCAGGCTTCCGGCCGCATGGGGTGGCGCTGTACGCGGCGATGGAGGCAGCCGGGCAGCGCGTGCTCTCTGCCATCGCACGTGATCTCGGGCTCGCACCGGACTTCTTTGCCGGCCTGACCGGTCGCGGCGATTCCATCCTGCGCGCGCTGCATTATCCGCCGATCGCGCCCGAACACCTGCCGGCGGTGCGGGCCGAGGCGCACGAGGATATCAGCCTGATCACGCTGCTGGTCGGCGCCACCGCGTCGGGGCTCGAGCTGCTCACCCGCGACGGCGCCTGGCTGCCGATCGAGGCCGAGCCCGGCACGCTGGTGGTCAATGTCGGCGACATGCTGCAGCGACTGACCAACCAGGTGTATCCGTCCACCACGCATCGGGTGGTGAACCCGACCGGCGAGGCAGCGGGCCGCAGCCGCTACTCGATGCCGTTCTTCCTGGCGCCGAACATGGACTTCGTGATCGAGACCCTGCCGGGCTGCATCGGCGAGGGCGGCGACCTCTATCCGGAGCCGATCACCGCGCACGACTACCTCATGCAGCGCCTGCGCGAGATCCGCATGCAGACAGCGTGAGCCATCCCGCCTGCACGAACTCGCGCTGACCGGACGCAGAGGCCGGCGACCGGCATGATGACGCGACCGGCTGGCGTCTGCGGGCAGACCCGATCACGGCCGAGCCTCCGCAACTCCGGGGCATCGGTACGGGCGAACAGGCAGGCGACCGTCGTGCCCGGCGGGGCGGCTTCGGCACCAGCGGGAAACCGTCGCGCACTCCCCAGTCCGGACGCCCGCCCCCGGCTGGCTGAAACCCTCCGGCGCCGCCCGTACGGGCCCCCCTTGATGGACGGGATCGCGGCGCGCGACGGCCAGCGGACGATCGCGCTGCAGGGCGGCCGTGGCGGCCAGCCTCGCACCCGGGCAGGCGGGTTCAGGGAGATGCAGTGTCGGGACGTGTTCCCGCCGGGCCGGCCAGATCGAGTTGCGCCTGCATGAACACCAGTGCGGCCAACGCGAAGTTCCGCATGTTGCCCGGCCGGTCGGCGCTGCCGGTCGCGATCGTCTGCGCCCGGTCGAGCGGGCCAGACACGGCGAAGCAGCAGTGACCGGGCGGGTCGCCGGAGCGGTTCGCGGTCGGTCCGGCGGCACCTGTCTCAGCCAGGCCCCAGGTGGCGCCGAGACGTTCGCGCATGCGCGCCGCGAGTTGCCCGGCATAGGGCTCGCTGGCGCTTCGCACCGCCTGAGCCTCCGCCGCCGTGAAGCCGGCGAGTGCCACCATCGCGGCCCTGTTATAGATGACGCCGCCGCCGGCAAACACCGCCGACGCACCGGGCTGGGCCAGCAACGCCGCCGCGATCAGGCCGCCGGAGGAAGACTCGCCGACAGCGACAGTCTCGCCGCGTGCGCGGAGCCGTTCCACAATTGTTGCCGCCACGTCGATCAGATCCTGCATGCCGCACCCGGTATAGCCTGTCGGGCAAGCCTAGAGCTTTTCCCGATCGGAAGGGACCGGAAAAAACTCTAGCTCGTTGTTTTGGCGTGCGTCTTTATCCGACCGATAAGCGCGGTCGGTCGGATGATGCTCTGGCATGCCGGCACGGGAGGCGCGCCACGGGCCCCCGGGTTCGGCATCCAGACCCCGATCCATTGCGTTGATTGGGGCAGCGGGTGGCCCCGGAGTTGCAATTCCAGCCGGTCCGAGCAGGCTGCCGGTCCCCCACCCGCCTGACGGGCAAACGTCGGCGTGCCGGCGACGTATGAGACGATCGGGGATGTGTCACTGACCTCCGGCGCACCTCGAGAAGAAGGATCGTACCGATGACGGCATGGACTACGGCGAGCATCCCGGACCAGAGCGGCCGCAGGGTGATCATCACCGGTGCGAGCAGCGGCATCGGCGAGACGGCGGCCGCCGCACTTGCCGCACGGGGCGCCGAGGTCGTGCTGGCAGTGCGCGACCAGCGGCGTGGCGACGCAACCCGCAAACGCATTCTCGCACGCCATCCGGACGCAAGGCTGTCGGTGTCGCTGCTCGACATGGCGGACCTGTCGAGCGTGCGCGCATTCGCCGACCGCATGCTTGGCGAGAGTGGCAGCGGCGGGCAGGTCGATGTGCTGCTGAACAATGCCGGGCTTGGCATGCAAGCGGCGCGGGCAGTCACGGTCGATGGCTTCGAGCGCCAGTTCGGCACCAACCATCTCGGCCACTTCGCCCTGACCGGGTTGTTGATGCCGGCCCTGCTGAAAGCGCCGGCCCCGCGCGTGGTGGCGATCAGCAGCATCGCCCACCGGCGCGGCCGGATCGACTTCACCGACCTGCAGGGCGAGCGGGGCTACAACGGCAGCAAGGCCTACAGCCAGTCGAAGCTCGCCAACCTGATGTTCGCGCTCGAGCTCGACCGGCGCGCCCGTGCGGCCCACTCTCGCCTGGTCAGTGTGGCGGCGCATCCGGGCATCGCCGCGACCGGGTTCGTCGCCGCCATCGGGATGCCTCGCGTGATGGTGACGGCCGTCAATCTCGGCATCGGCGTCTTCGGCCAGGATGCGGCGCAGGGGGCATTGCCCGGCCTCTACGCGGCGACGATGCCTGACGTCATCGGCGGAGAGTTCTGGGGGCCGGACGGCTTCCTCGAGATCCGCGGCGCCCCGAAGTCCGGCCGGATCTCGGCGCATGCGCTCGACCGGGCGGTGTGGCAGCGCCTGTGGACGATTTCGGAGCAGCTGACCGGTGTCACGTATCCGGCGTTGGGCTCATGACACGACAGGAGATTCCTATGACCCGCTTGCGATCGATCGTTCTGGCGCTGACCTGCGCGGTTTGCCTCGGGGCCTGCCAGCAGACCGGCACGGCCCCGCCGATGGGCCAGGATGCGGACGGCATGACGCCGGTTGGGTCCGCGCACGGGCCCTGAGACCGGCCTCCAGCAAAAGATTTGTGCGATGCAACAAAAAGCCCTTCCAAAGATGGGTAGGGTCGCTTATGTTGCATTGCACAATCATTTGGAGCCACCCCGATGGCACAGGTCAGCGCATACGCCCCCCGCTCAACGATCGATCTCTCAGTGCTGGCACGCGCACTGGTCGATGTCGCCCGCAACTCCATCGAGCAGCACCGCAAGCGCGCCCGGGTTCGCAACGAGCTGTATTGCTATTCGGACCGCGAGCTGAGCGATCTCGGCTTCAGCCGGTCTGACATCCCGGCCGTCGCTGCCGGCCAGTACACCCGCTGAACCAGGTCTGACCGACGCCGGGGCAGCAGCTTCGCCGCCCCGGACGATGCGCGGCGTCAGGCGCCGCCGGACACGCTGACGACTTCTCCGGTGATCCACTTCGCGTCGTTCGAGGCGAGGAACACGGCGACGGATGCGATGTCGTCGACTTCCCCGATCCGGCCCAGCGGCGTCCCGGCGATTGCTCCCTTGGCAAACTCGCTGCCGATGAAGCCGGCGGTCTGTGTACCTTCGGTATCGACGAGGCCAGGGCTGATCGCATTCACCCGCACCCGCTTCGGGCCGAGCTCTTTCGCCAGCACGCGCGTGATGGCATCGACCGCACCCTTGGTGCCGGTGTAGATCGACGAACCCGGCGGCGTGATGCGGGAAACGATCGAGCTGACGTTGATGATGCTGCCACCATCGGGTCCGAACTGCGCCGCGGCGGCCTGGCTGGCAGCGAGCAGGCCAAACACGTTGGTGTCGAAGATGCGGCGGTATTCGGCCTCCGTCACCTCGGCCAGCGGCGCCATCGCATAGACGCCGGCATTGTTGACCAGGATGTCGATCGGCCCCAACGCCTTCGTCGTTTCCGCAAAGATCCGCCGGACATCCTCGGTCTTCGAGACATCGCCCTGCACGGCGACCGCGCGGCCGCTGTTTTCGGCGATTCGACCGACCACCGCATCGGCGCCGGAACGGCTGCTGCTGTAATTCACCGCAACCGATGCGCCGGCCGCGGCAAGCGCCTCGGCGATGGCGGCCCCGATGCCCTTGGAGGCGCCGGTGACCAGAGCGACCTTGCCTGTGAGCTGCGTCATGATTTTCCCTGACATTTCGATGGTTATCGAAGTGTGGGTGCGGACACGGCCACGTTCAAGGCGTCAGGTCAGATCGCGTCGGCCTCTGCGACTGCCGGGCTTGCCGGAGCGGCGCTGTCTGCAAGCTGACGGAGGAAGTCCTCGTAGCGGGCCCTGACGAACCGCAGCACGGTGAACCTGCCGTCGCGCGACACGTCGATCAGCCCGGCCTGTTCGAGCTGTTGCAGGTGATGCGACATGGTCGACGCACTGACCTGGGCGGTCTGGTCGAGGGCGTAGCACGGGACCGGCGCGTCGGCGGCAGCAAGCTGCATCATGATGTCATAGCGCCGCGGGTCGCCCAGCGCGCGCATCACGAGCGTCATGGTGTCTGTCGTCAGTCCGGGACGGGTGCATCGCGCCATGCGCAGGATATAAGCGCCGGCACGAATTGGACCAACGGCGGCCAGCGGTTCCGGGCCTGTTTCAGCCGCCAGCCATCGTCACATTTACACCACCGGCGTCAGCAGCGCCTCGCCGGCAAAAAAGCGCTCGAGATTATCCAGCATCAGCTGTCCCATCGCATGCCTGGTCTCGACGGTGGCGCTGCCGACATGCGGGGCGAGTGCGACATGCGGCAGATCGAGCAACGCCGCCGGCACATGCGGCTCGTTCTCGAACACGTCGAGCCCGGCACCACCGAGACGACGCTCGACAAGTGCGTCCACCAGAGCCGGCTCATCGACGATCGAGCCGCGGGCGATATTCACCAGGACACCCTGCGGCCCGAGTGCGTCGAGCACCCCACGGTCGATGATCCCCCGCGTCGCCGCCGAGGCCGGCGAGGCCAGGAACAGGACGTCCGACGCGGCGGCGAGGCTTCGAAGATCGGCGTGATAGTCGTACGGCACCGCCTTCCGCGACGGTCCGGTATAGGCAATGCTGCCGCCGAAGCCTGACAGGCGCTGGGCAATTGCCTGACCGATCCGACCCATTCCGACGATGCCGTAGCGCAACCCGGAGGCGCGCCGTGTCAGCGCAGGTTGCGCTGCCGGCCAGCGTCCCTCGCGCACATGACGCTCGACCGCCGGCAGGCCGCGCATCGCGTTCAGCATCAGGGCGATCGCCAGGTCGGCGACATCGTCGGTGAGCACGTCAGGGGTGTTGGTGACGCGCACATCGAGGCGACGCATCGCGTCGAGATCGATGCGGTCGTAACCGACGCCGTTGATCGCGACGATGCGGAGTTTCGGCAGCCGCTCGGCCAGCGACGTCTCGATCCCGAGATGTCCGCCGGTGACCACCGCCTCGATGTCGCCCGCATGTTCGGCGAACCACTCGTCACCAGCCGCGGACGGCATGCGCAGGACGGTGTAGTTGGCATCGAGCACCGTCTGGGTCGCGGGCAGGACCGGGCAGAGCTGGAGCAGCTTGACGCTCATGGTGCGCCTCCTTTTTCACAAGACCGAAAGAACGCCGCCATCGACATAGATGACCTGGCCGTTGACGAAGTCCGAGGCAGCCGATGCAAGAAACACCGCAGCACCGTTCAGTTCCTCGACGCGGCCCCACCGTCCGGCGGGCGTGCGACGGCACAGCCAGGCGTCGAACACCGGATCCTCGCGCAGCGGACGGTTGAGCTCGGTCTCGAAATAGCCCGGCCCGATCGCATTGATCTGCAAGCCATGGCGCGCCCAGTCGGCGCACATGCCGCGGGTCAGCATCTTCACGGCCCCCTTGGAGGCGGTGTACGGCGCGATCGTCGGACGCGCGGCCTCGCTCTGCAGGCTGGCGATATTGATGATCTTGCCGTGGCCCCGCGGGATCATGCGTTTCGCCACCGCCTGGCCCACGAAGAACACGCTGTCGAGGTTGGTGCGCATCACCTCGTGCCAGGTCTCGACCGGAAACTCCTCCAGCGTCATGCGTCGCTGGATCCCGGCATTGTTGACCAGGATGTCGATCGGGCCCGCCTCGCGCTCGATCCGTGCGATGCCGGCCTCGACCGCATCCGCGTCGGTCACGTCGAACACGCCGAGGCCACCCGCCGGACTGAACGCGGTCTCGCCGATGCGGGCGGCCGCCTCGGCGAGACGGGCTTCGTTGCGGCCGTTGAGCACGACACGGGCGCCGGCTGCAGCCAACCCGCCGGCGATGCCGAAGCCGATCCCCTGGCTGGATCCGGTGACGAGCGCGAGCCGGCCGGTCAGGTCGAAGGCGCTGATCCCCGGCATAGAACATCCTTATGCTGCCGCAGCTGGCTCACGCTCGCGCGGCTGGCTCACACTGGTGCGGCTGAACCGACAAATGGGCTTCCGTCGACCGGGGCGAAATGGCATAGCGATGGGAACGGTCACATTGCAAGAGCCGGCAGCAAAAGCCGGTAGTGACCGAGGGGGAACCACATGCTTGCTGCCGTGCTGCACGGCGCGCATGACCTGCGCGTGGAACATCGGGACGATCGTGCGCTGCTTCCGGGCGAGGCCCGTGTGCGGGTTGCCTGCGGTGGGATCTGCGGCTCCGATCTCTCCTATTTCAACAAGGGCGGCGTCGGCGATTTTCGCGTCCGCGAGGCGCTCACCCTCGGGCATGAGGTGTCCGGCACGGTGGCGGAATTGGCGCCCGCGGCGGACTGGCCGTTGCCGTCGCGACTGACGGTCGGCACCCGGGTCGCGATCAATCCGAGCCGGCCCTGCCTGCATTGCCGCTATTGCCGCGCCGGCCGCAGCAATCTGTGCCGCAACATGCGTTTTCTCGGCAGTGCCGCGCTGATGCCGCACGTGCAGGGCGGCTTCAGCGAGCATGTCGTGCTGCGCGCGGACCAGTGCGTCGCCGTGCCCGAAACGATGTCCTACCGCTTCGCCGCCTGTGCCGAACCGCTCGCCGTAGCGCTGCATGCGATCGCCCGCGCCGGGAATGTGGTCGGGCGGCATGTGCTGATCGCCGGCGCCGGGCCGATCGGGCTGCTGTGCCTCGCCGCCGCCCGCCACGCCGGGGCTGCCAGCGTCACCATCACCGACCTGTTTCCGGAGCCGCTGCAGGTGGCGGCCCGCATGGGTGCGACCGACACCATCGACGTGCAGGCAGATCCGGACCGGCTCGACCGTGCGGCGGACGAGCTCGGTGGCTTCGACGTGGCCATCGAGGCGACCGGTGCCGCGGCCTCGGTGGTGCGGATGCCGCTGCTGGTGCGGCCGGGCGGTCGCATCGTCCAGCTCGGCATGCTGCCGCCGGGTGCGGTGCCGCTGCCGGTCAACCTGCTGATGTCGCGCGAGATCGACCTGGTGGGGTCGTTCCGGTTCCACGAGGCCTTCGACATCGCGGTGCAGGCGCTCGCCGCGGGACGGATCGATGTCACCCCGATCCTGTCGGCAACCTTTCCGCTTCGGGAGGCCAACGACGCGTTCCTCATGGCCGGCGACCGGCGACGCGCCATCAAGGTCCATCTGGATATCGGCTGAGACACAGGGGCCGGGAGAGCAGCCGCAATGAACACTGCCGACGCGGCCTTGTTGGAATTTGACGGCGTCTCCAAGCGCTTCGGCGGCACACTCGCGGTCGATGGTGTGTCGCTGACCCTGCGCGCCGGCGAGATCCTGGCGCTGCTCGGCGAGAACGGCGCCGGCAAATCCACCCTGATCAAGATGCTGGCCGGCATCCACACCCCCGATGCCGGGCAGATCCTGGTGCATGGCCAGCCGTATCATCACCTGAAGGCGGCCAAGGGTGCGCGCCAGTCGGTCGCCTTCATCCATCAGGATCTCGGGCTGATCGACTGGATGACGGTGGCCGAGAACATCGCGCTGGGTGTCGGCTACCGGCGCCGGCACGGGCTGATCTCGTGGTCGGCGTCGCGGGCGCAGGCGCTGTCGGTGCTGCAGGCGATGAGCGCCGACATCGATCCGGACGCGCGCATCATGCATCTGAGCCGCACCGAGCGGTCGCTGGTGGCGATCGGCCGGGCGCTGGCGGCGAAGGCCGAGATCCTGGTGCTGGACGAGCCGACCGCCAGCCTGCCCGCCGACGAGGTGGTCCGGCTGCTGACGGTCCTGCGTGACCTGCGCCGCACCGGGATCGGCATGATCTACGTGTCGCACCGGCTCGACGAGGTGTTCCAGGTGGCGGACGACGTGGCGGTGCTGCGCGATGGCCGGCTGGTGGCGGTGAAGCGGATCGCCGAGACCGACCCCACCGACCTGGTCACGATGATCGTCGGCCGTCCGCCGGAGCAGGTGTTCCAGCACCCCGGAGCCGCCGGGACGGAGACATGCCTGGTGCTGGACGGGCTTGTGGCGGACGAGGCCGGGCCGGTCAGCCTGACGCTGCGACAGGGCGAGATGGTCGGGCTGGTGGGATTGCGCGGTGCCGGCCAGGACGCGATCGGCCGGGCGCTGTTCGGCTGCCGCGCGATCGAGGCCGGCCGCATGACGCTGGGCGGGCGGGAGTATCGGCCCGTGTCGCCAGCGGCGGCGATGGCGGCGGGGGTCGGGCTGGTCGCCGGTGACCGGGTCGGCGAGAGCCTCGGGATGCCGCTCAGCGTGCGGGAAAACGTGTTCCTCAATCCGGGCGCGCACGGCCACGCGCTGTTCAGCCTGCGCACGCCCGGCGCCGAGAGCACCGACTGCATCGCGGCCGGGGCGCGGATGAGCCTGCGTCCGAACGACCCGGGCCGCCCGGTGGAGACGCTGTCGGGCGGCAACCAGCAGAAGGTGGTGCTGGCGCGCTGGCTCGGCATCGCCAAGCGGCTGCTGATCCTGGAAGAGCCGACGGCGGGCGTGGATGTCGGCGCCAAGGCCGAGATCTACGGGCTGCTGCGCCAGGCGCTGGCGGGCGGGCTCTCGATCATCGTGGTGGCCACCGACTTCGAGGAGGTCGCGGCCATCTGCCACCGGGCGGTGGTGTTCAGCCAGGGCCGTGTGTGCGCGGAGATCGGCCGCGACGCGCTGTCGGTGCAGAGCCTGCTCGCCGCTGCCTCCGCCGGTGGCACCCCGCAATCGGCCCCCCTCGCCGCCGCCGCGCCATACGAAGGACATCCGGCATGACGTCGCTGAAATCCACCGCCCTCGAGCCGGCACCGGGCAGCCAGCGCGGATTGCCGCTCGGCCGCCGGGTCATGGGGCTGCTGCCGGTCTACGGGCTCGTGGTGCTGACCGTCGTGCTGGCGCTGCTGTTCTCGGCGATCCTGCCGGACACCTTTCCGACCTGGCTGAACGTGCGTTCGATGCTGGGCGACAAGGCGGTGGTGGCGATGCTCTCGCTGGCCGCAACCGTGCCGATGATGACCGGCAAGATCGACCTGACCGTCGGATACGGCGTGGTGCTGTGGCACATCCTGGCGATCTCGCTGCAGATCAGCGGCGTGCCGTGGCCGCTCGCGGTGCTGATCGTGCTCGCCCTCGGGCTGGTGTTCGGGCTGCTCAACGGGCTGCTGGTCGAGGTGGTGCAGATCGACAGCTTCATCGCGACACTCGGCACCGGCACCATCACCTACGCGATCGCGCTGTGGTGGACCGGCGGCCGGCAGGTGATCGGGCATCTGCCGCAGGCGTTCTTCGAGCTCGATATCGCGCGCATCTTCGGGATACCGATCCCGGCCTTCTACGTGATCGGGCTGGCGCTGACGCTGTGGGTGATCTCGACCTACACGCCGCTCGGCCGCTACCTGTACGCGATCGGCGCCAACCCGCGGGCCGCCGAACTGAACGGCATCCCGACCCGGCGCTACACCATGCTGGCCTTCATGGTGTCGGGGCTGATCACCGCGTTCGCCGGTATCATCCTGGCCGCCAGGCTGCGCGTCGGCCAGGCCAGCGTCGGGCTGGAGTTCCTGCTGCCGGCGCTGGTCGGCGCCTTCCTGGGCTCGACCACGATCACGCCGGGACGGGTGAATATCTGGGGCACGGTGGTCGGCGTGGTGATCCTGGCGATCGGCATCTCCGGCATCGAGCAGCTGGGCGGCGCCTTCTGGGTGGAGCCCGCCTTCAACGGCGCCACGCTGCTGATCGCCATCGGGCTGGCCGGCTGGACCGGACGGCGACGCGCCATGGGCCGGGTGCTGCAACGTGCACGACCACCAGTACCGGATAAAGCCGGCACATGAAAAACGCGCCGCACAAACGCGGCCATCAACGGGGAATGGAAGCCATGACATCGAACAGAGCGAAATTAGCCTCGGCCGGGATCGGGCTGGCGGTGGTGATCGGCGCCGGCGCAGCGCATGCCCAGGATGACGTGGTGGCGCGGGCGAAAACGGTTGTCGCCGCGGCAACGGCACCGGCTTCCAAGTGGGACGGTCCCACCACCGGCCCGAAGGCGGCCAGCGCGCGGACGGTGATCTATGTCGCGGCCGATCTGCGCAATGGCGGCATCCAGGAAGTCAGCGACGGCGTCAAGGAAGCCGGCAAGGCGATCGGCTGGGACGTGCGCGTGCTGGACGGCCAGGGCAGCGTGTCCGGCATCCATTCCGCGTTCAGCCAGGCGGTGGCGCTGAAGCCGGCCGGCATCATCATCGGCGGCTACGACATCGTGCAGAACGGCGCCGACATCAAGCAGGCGGCGGCAAGCGGCATCAAGATCGCGGCCTGGCACGGCGCGCCGAAACCCGGTCCGCTGCCCGAGTACGACGTCGTCAGCAATGTCGGCAGCGACAGCGCTAGGGTGGCTAAGGTGGCCGCCGATTACGCGATCGCCGAGAGCGACGGCAAGGCCGGGGTCATCATCTACACCGACAGCGCCTACGCGATCGCACTGGCGAAGGCGCAGATGATGCGCGACGAGATGAAGACCTGCACCGGCTGCACGGTGCTGTCGTTCGAGGACACCCCGCTCGCCGACACGTCCACGCGCATCTCGCAGCTGACCACGTCGCTGCTACAGCGCTATGGCACGAAATGGACCTACAGCCTGGCGATCAACGACCTGTATTACGACTTCATCGGACCGCCCTTGATCTCCGCCGGCCGTGATCCCGCCGGGCCGCCGGTGAACATCAGCGCCGGCGATGGCAGCAACTCGGCGTACGAGCGCATCCGCGGCGGCCAGTTCCAGGCGGCGACGGTGCCCGAGCCGCTGCTGCTGCAGGGCTGGCAGGTGATCGACGAGCTCAATCGCGGGTTCGCGGGACAGCCCGCATCGGGCTACGTGGCGCCGGTGCACCTGGTCACGGCGAAGAACGTCGACCTGGATGGCGGCAAGAAAGACATCTATGACCCGGACAACAACTACCGTGCCGCCTACCGGCAGATCTGGGGACGCTGAACCGTGAGCATCTACGACGTCATCGACAAGCGCTTCAAACAGTACACGCTGTTCAATGCGGATCTCGAGCGGATCGCCGATGGCTGCCGGTGGGCCGAGGGGCCGGTCTGGTTCGGCGATGCGAATTGCCTGCTATTCAGCGACATCCCGAACAATCGGATGCTGCGCTGGATCGAGGGCGAAGGCATCTCGGTGTATCGCAAGCCGAGCCACTACTCGAACGGCAACACGCGCGATCTGCAGGGGCGGTTGATATCGTGCCTGCACGGCCCACGTGCGGTCGTGCGCACCGAGCATGACGGCACCCTCACAACCCTCGTCGACCGCTACGAGGGCAAGCGCATGAACTCGCCGAACGACGTGGTGGTGAAGTCCGACGGCACCATCTGGTTCACCGATCCGCATTACGGCATCGCGCAGGATTACGAGGGCTTCGGCCTCGCCGAGGAGGAGCTGCCCACCCAGGTGTACCGCTTCGATCCACGCAACGGCCAATTGAAGGTGGTGACGGATGCGTTCAGCGGCCCGAACGGACTGTGCTTCTCGCCGGACGAGCGCCATCTCTATATTGCGGATACCGGCCGCATGCACGACGAGACGGTGCAGCGGCAGATCCACAAGTTCGATGTGCTGGACGCGGAGAACGGCCGCATCGGCAATGAGCGCGACTTCTACGCGCCGTCGGTGGGTGCGGCGGACGGGTTCCGCGCCGACACCGACGGCAACATCTGGACCAGCGCCGGCGACGGGGTGCATTGCGTGAGCCCCGAGGGCGACCTGATCGGGCGCATCAAGATCGGCCAGCATGTGGCCAACGTGACATTCGGCGGCCACCGGAACAGCCGGCTGTTCATCTGCGCGACGCACGAGGTCTATGCGATCTACCTGAACCGTCGCGGCGCCCGGGTGCCGGGACAGGCCTGAGCACGTCGCCGCGCCCACGTCCGGCGGTTCAGGGCAGGCCGTCATTCTGTAGAGAATTGTACCGACCGATCGGCAGCCGGCTCCGCTTCGAGAGCCGGCAGCGGTCGCACGGGTGACCGAGCCGGCACGATTTCAGATCCGCTGCGGAATGGCTTCCGCAAAGAAGTCGGTCACCTGGCGGACGCGGGCCGGTACGAAACGGCGTTTCGGCCAGACGAGGTTTATATCCCTGACATCACCCGTGAAGTCTTTGAGGATGATCATAATATCAGGATGACTGAGCTCTTCGGAAAGAGAAACTCCAGCGAACATGCCAATCCCGACACCGGCCAGAACAGCTGTCCGGATCGTTTCCACGCTGTTGGACGACAGGTTCCCCCGAACCGGCACGCTGAACCGGCCGTCGCGCCCGACAAACGGCCAATTCTTCGACTCTGCCAGGCCGCCATACAGAAGGCAGTTATGGTCGACAAGCTCCATCGGAACCTCAGGGATGCCGTGGCGCTCGAAATATTGACGGGATCCGACGCAGATCAGCGGGGTCACCGCGACGCGCCTGACAACCGCATCGGGTTCATCGACCGCCCCCACACGGATCGCCAGGTCGATCCGGTCCTCCACCATGTCGCGCACTGTGTCCGAGAGGATGAGGTCCACCTGCAGGCCGGCGTTGCGTGACAACAGGATGGGGATGAGGGGCAATATATGAAGGCGGCCGAACGTAGCGGATGCGGCGATTCGAATGAGACCCGATACACCGAGTGTGCCCTTGGTCAGTTCGGTATCCGCATCCTGCATCTCATCGATGAGCGGCTTCGTGCGATCATAGTATCTTTGTCCCTGATCCGTCAGGGTGACCCGCCGTGTGCTTCTGTTGAACAGCATCACGCCCAGCCGCTTCTCCAATGAGCCGACTGCCTTGCTGATGGCAGACTGCGAATCGCCGGTTGTTCGCGCCGCAGCGGAAAAACCGCCCGCCTCAACCACGGCTATGAAGGCATTCAGCTCATGAAGCCTGTCCAACTCATTCCTCACAGGACTTGATCATATGGCAACCTAAGGGATTATGGCTGGCCCTGACATCACCTACGTCGGAGTCTCTCCGAACGTGAGGAACGATGTCATGATTATCGAGATGAAGGGTCGCCAGGCCGTTGTCACCGGATCGACCGCCGGGATCGGCCGGGCGATCGCCGAGGGGCTGGCGCGCGCCGGCGCCGCGGTCGTGATCAATGGCCGCACGGAGAAGCGCGTCTCCACGGCGCTTCGTGAGCTTCGCGAACTCCTGCCGAACGCAGAGTTTACCGGCGTCATCGCGGATCTCGCGACTCCGGAAGGTGCGGCAGACCTGTTTTCGCAGGTGCCGGATGCGGACATTCTCGTCAACAATGTCGGAACCGGGCGCCCGAAGTCCTTCTTCGACGTCGAGGACAGCGAGTGGACCGAACTCTTCGAGCTCAACGTCATGAGCGGCATTCGCGCGTCCCGCCACTATGTCCCGAACATGATGAAGCGCGGCTGGGGGCGCGTCGTCTTCATCAGCAGCGAGTCCGCGCTCGCAATCCCCAAGGACATGATCGACTACGCCATGACCAAGACCGCTCAGCTCGCCATTTCGAGGGGCCTGGCCGAGGTGGTCGGCGGAACCGGCGTCACCGTCAATTCGGTGCTCCCTGGTCCGACGAATTCGGAGATCATGGGAGGCTGGGCGCAGGCGAACGCAGACGCGCAAGGCATCACGCGTGAGGAAGCCGAGCAGCAGTTCCTGAAAACGTCGCGCCCGACCACGCTCCTCCATCGCTTCGCGACAACCGAGGAAGTCGCAAACCTGGTCGTCTATGTCTGTTCGGAGCAGGCGTCTGCCACAACAGGTGCTTCATTGCGTGTCGATGGTGGCGTCGTTCGGACGATAGCGTAAGGGCCGCTTCCAGGGCGGCTTGCGTTCTTGCAAGTGTCTTTCGTCCAGGTCGTGATCCGCGGGATCTCCTCGGCTGAGCGATCATAGCTTGCGGCGCCGATGGCCAGGCGCTCGCGCGGGCGTTGGCAAGCCGCCAATCGTCCCCTCGATGCGCTTACGCCCGGACTTACCCATAAATTGCAGGGCACCAGTCATGAGCAAATCCACATCCGAGCAGACACGTCCGCCGGCACCATCGTTCGACCTCACCGGCAAGCGCGTGGTCGTCGTTGGCGGAAAAAAGGCGATCGGCCTCGGGGTTGCCCAGGCCGCCCACGCCATGGGCGCGGCCGTCACGGTCGCCAGCCGCCGCAACGTCTCGGCCGCTGAGCGGCCCGACCTGGCGGCGTTTGACCAGGTCGTCCTGGACATCCGCGACGAGGTGGCCGTGCAAGCCACGTTCGAGTCCATCGGCCCCTTCGACCACCTCGTCGTCACCGCCGGACCGGAACTGGGGTCCTGGGGATCTTTCATGGATGCCGACATGAGCGGCGTCCGCAGCTACCTGGAGGGCAAGTTCCTGGGCACCTGGGCCTGCGCCCGCCATGCCGCCCCGCACATGCCGGCTGGCGGCTCGATGACCTTCCTCACAGGCGGCACCGGGGCACGGGCAAAGCTCGGCCTGGCTGCGGTCACGTCGACCTTCGCGGCTGTCGAATCCCTGTCGCAGTCGCTCGCCCTGGAACTGGGCCCGATCCGCGTCAACACGATCCGGCCGGGTTTCATCGATACCGACTTCTGGGACGTCCTGCCCGCGGCAACCGTCGAGGAAATCCGCGCCAAGGTCCGCGCGACCTTCCCGGCCCGGCGGATCGGGACGGCGGCCGACGTCGGGCACGCGGCCGTCTTCCTCATGACCAACCCGTATGTCACCGGCACGGTGCTCGAAGTTTCCGGCGGCGAGTTGTTGGTCGACTGGATCTTTTAGGTTCGATCAAGTGACAGCGTTCCTGGATGTCCAATTCATGTTGGCGAATGGCGGCGGATGAAGCCACTTCGGCGGACGCGCAGGGGTCAGCAAAAGAATAATGCGGCATCGGAACAAGACACCATGCCGAGACGCTTCTGTTTGACCACTTCGCCTTGCGGTGATTCTCGCCTTGGCCAGGCTTTGCGCAGTGCCGCTCGCGACTTTCTGCCTCTTCTATGTGGCGCGAAGCGCGTAGAATGCCTCACCGTTGGTGGCGAATATCCTGTGCATGTCGGCAGGGCCGAAATGAGCCGAAAGGAGTGCCCGCACCGCGTTGTTGACCTCGCCGTAGGAGGCGGCGAGCGTGCAGACTGGCCAGTCGCTGCCGAACATCAGGCGGCGGGGTCCGAAACATTGGACGACATGATCGACGTAGGGACGCAGGTCCTCCAGGCGCCATGCTTCGGGCGCGGCTTCGGTGACCATTCCCGACAGCTTGCAGGACACGTCGGGCATAGCGGCAATTTCACGGATATGGTCACGCCACGGATCCAGAACTCCGCCGGCAATGTGCGGCTTCGAGAGGTGATCGACGACCGCCTTCAGGCCGGGCGTCGCGCGCAATGCGCGGATCACGTGCGGCAGATGTCGAGGGAAGGTCAGGATGTCGAGCGGCATCCCGGCATCGGCGATGCAGGCGAGGCTGCGGAGCACACGCGGGCGCAGGATCCAGTCATCCTGTCTCAGATCCTGCAGCATCGGCCTGACGCCGACAAAGAACGGGTTGCGCCGGAAACGCTGCATCCGGTCCGGAAAATCGTCCGCATCGAGATCCAGCCAACCGACGACGCCCGCGATGAAATCAGTTTCCGCCGCCAACCCGAGCAGGAATTCCGTCTCCGCCTCGGTCGCGGCGGCCTGCACGACAATCGTCCGGGTGATCCCCGAGCGCGCCATCAGCGGCCGCAGGTCGTCCGGCATGAAATCGCGCAGCAGGGGCGCGACATGCTCGCCCATCCAGTCATAGTCGTTGCGGGAGAGCTTCCAGAAATGCTGGTGGCAATCGAGCATGATCAGCCCTGCGTCATGTTGGCCGGGATCAGGTCGGCAGCGAGCAGGTCGGCCCACAGCCCGGGCGGAATCGGCGTCTCGAACCAGGTTACGGCCTGCTGAACCTGCAGCGCCGTTCGGCCACCGATCAGGATGGCGGCAACGGCCGGGTGGGCGATCGGGAACTGGATCGCCGCCGCCGCCAGCGGGATGTCATGCCTGGCGCAGATCGCGGCGATCCGCTCCACACGCTCGATGATTGCCGGCGGTGCGTCGACATAGTCGAATTTTGCCGGCCCCGCACCGACGCCTGCGAGGATGCCGGAATTGAACACGCCGCCGATCACCACATCGACGTCGCGTGCGCGTGCCAGCGGCAGGAATTGCTCCGCGGCACCCTGGTCGAGCAGCGTGTAGCGGCCGGCCAGCAGGCAGCAATCGAGATCGATCTCCTCCATCGCGTCTCGAATGACTTCCCATTCATTGACGCCGAGACCGATGGCGTCGACGAGCCCGGCCTGGCGGAGTGCGGAAAGTGCCTGGAAACCGCCGCCCCGGGTGAGCGCAGACCAGTGCGCATCGTGCGCGGCGCCGTGCGTCACCCGGCCGATATCGTGCACGTAGAGGATGTCGAACCGCTTCAGTCCGGTGCGCTGCTGGCTGTCATCGAAACTGCGCATGATGCCGTCATAGGAATAGTCGAACAGCTCGACGAACGGCAGGCCGCTGTGCCAGCCGGTATCGAACTCGTTCACGGGTGCCTCGGGCGGCAGCACCCGGCCGGGGCGTGCATTGGTCATCAGCCGGCCGACCTTGGTACTGATGCGGAAGCCGTCCTCAGCAGGCCGCGAGCGCAGGAACTCGCCCACCAGATGCTCCGAGCGGCCACGCCCATACATCGGTGCGGTATCGAAATAGCGGATGCCGGCGTCCCAGGCCGCCTCGAGGGCGCCGCGCGCGTCGTCGGCGGAAACCGGCGCATACAGTCCGCCGAGCGGCGCGCTGCCCATCCCGAGTTTCGTGACCTCGATGTCGCTGCGCTTGAAGCGTCTGCGGGTGGAAGCCTTCATGTCGTGCCCCGGCTCGATGCGGAATCCTGCAACAAGGCGAGGTAATCCTCCCGTGTCGGCAGGCGCGGATTGGTCGGATGGCAGTGGTCCAGCAACGCCTCGCCGGCGATCTGCTGCATCATCGCATCCGTTACGCCCATCTCGGCCAGGCCGCGGGGAAGTCCGATCCCGCGGCACAAATCGGCGATCACGACGTCCGGCTCGCCGCCGAGGATGTCGTGCAGCACCTGCCACTTGCGGCCGATGACGTCACGGTTGAAGCGCAGCACGGCCGGCATCAAGACCGCATTGAGGGTGCCGTGATGCAGCCCGAGCTCGCGGATCGCGCCGAGCGGATGGGTCAGCGCATGCACCGCGCCGAGGCCCTTCTGGAACGCCAACGCACCCTCGAGGGCGCACATCATCATCTCCCAGCGCGCCTGCGGGTCCGCACCATTGGTGACAGCCACGCGGATATTGGCGATGCCCCGCTTCAGGCCGTCGAGCGCGATGGCGTCGGCGGGCGGATTGATCGCCGGCGCCATGTAGGTTTCCAGGCAATGCGAGATCGCATCCATGCCGGTCGCCGCGGTGAGGAACGGCGGCAGGCCGAGGGTCAGCTCGGGGTCGCACAACGCGATGCTCGGCAGCATGAACGGGCTGATGATGCCGAGCTTGCGGCCGTCGGCGGTGATGATGACGGCCGCGCGTCCGACCTCGGAGCCGGTCCCGGCGGTGGTGGGGACGGCGATCAGCGGGCAGATCCTGCCGTGGATCCGCGACACGCCGCCGGCGACGGCGGTGTATTGCGCGAGCGGTCCATCATGCCCGGAGAGCAGCCGCACCGCCTTGGCGAGATCGATCGACGATCCGCCGCCGAGCCCGACGATGCCGTCGCACCCGGAGCCGCGATACAACGTCGCCGCCTCGATGGCAGCAGCTTCGGTGGGATTGGCGGGGGTGCGGTCGAAGATTGCCGTGGCGCTCGGCAGCAGCGCCACGACACGGTCGACCAGGCCGGTGGCGACAAGGCCGCGATCGGTCACCAGCAGCGGCCGCCGGACGCCGAGGCCGTCCAGCAGTTCCGGCAACCTGGAGATGGCTCCTGCCTCGAACTCGATGCGGGTCAGATAGTTGATGACGGCCATGGCACTCACGCTAGCAGATGCAGGCGCCTACCAGCAGGTATAGCCGGCGTCGGCGACCACGATGCTTCCGGTCAGCAGGCTGGCCGCTTCCGGCGCCAGGAACAAGACCACCGAGGCGATCTCGTCGGTGCGGCCGACCCGGCCCATCGGTGTGGCGTCGAGCCAGGCCTGCTTCAGGCGCTCATCCTGCAGGCCGTAGCGGGTCATCGGCGTGTCGATGTACGTCGGCGCCACCGCGTTGACGCGGATGCCACGCGGCGCCCATTCCGCGGCCAGCGACTTCGTCAGCTGGTGCACGGCTGCCTTGGAGGCGTTGTAGGACGCCTGTTCCTGCGGGCGGTTCACCACCAGGCCGGACATCGAGCCCATGTTCACGATGGCGCCGCGGCCGCGCTCCAGCATGGCGCGTCCGAACGACTGGCAGGACCAGAACACCCCGTTCAGGTTGACGTCGATCACCTGCCGCCACTGCGCCGGCGTGGCGGTCTCGGCGGCGACCCCGCTGATGGCGATGCCGGCGCAGCACACCAGGATCTCGACGGCACCGACTTTCTGTTCGATCGCGGCTGCGGCTGCGTCAAGCGCCGCGGGGTCGGTCACGTCGACCAGCCGCCAGGACGCCTCGGCGCCGGCTCCGGCGAGCAGTGCCGCGCCGTCACGAGCGGCCGCCTCGTCGTGTTCGATGAGCACCCTGTACCCGGGCAAGGTCGGCGACGAATTCATCTTCACGCGCGGCCATATCCATGCGGTCAGCGACCGGCCGGAAATCTATGTCCGCCAGTCCGGGCGTGGCGTGATGCTGATGGAGCTCGAGGACGGCACCGTCCGCGCCGAGCCGATGACGCCGAACAGCGTGGTGTATGTGGCGCCGCATTGGATCCATCGCAGCGTGAATGTCGGCGCCGAGCCGCTGATCACCCTGTTCTGCTATCCGGCCGATGCAGGCCAGGACTACGCGATCATCGAACGCGCCGGCGGCATACGCGACTTGATCGTCGATGACGGCACCGGCGGCTGGAAGCAGGTGCCCAATCCGCGCTACCGGTTTCGTTCCACGGCAACCGGAGCGACCGAATAATGCGCGACATCGAACCCGTCCTGCGCGAGGCGACTGTCTTCGGCGTGATCCCGGTGGTCGAGATCGACGGCGTGGCGGAGGGCGAGGCGCTGGCCGAAACGCTGCTCGAGGCCGGGCTTGGCGTGGTGGAAGTCACCTTCCGCACCCACGCGGCGGCCGAAGTCATCGCCCGCATCGCCGAGCGCTACCCCGACATGATGGTCGGCGCCGGCACCGTGATCAACGCGCACGACCTGAAGCGCGCCGCCGAGGCGGGGGCGGCATTCGCGTTGGCGCCCGGGCTCGACACGGTTCTGATCAGGCAGGCCGACGAGCTCGAACTCGCCTACGTCCCGGGCGCGATGACGCCGTCCGACCTGCAGGCCGGCCTCGCGCACGGCATCCGCACCTTCAAGTTCTTCCCCGCCATGCCGGCCGGCGGCATCCCGATGCTGCGCTCGATCTCGGCACCCTTCGCGCTGCACGGGCTGCGCTTCATCCCGACCGGCGGCGTCACCCGCACGAACCTGGGCGAGTGGCTGCGCGAACCGTCGGTGGTGGCGGTCGGCGGCACCTGGATCGCCTCCCGGAACATGATCCGCGAGGCCGACTGGGCCGGCATCCGGCGCAATGCCGAGGAGGCGCTCCGGCTCGCCCGCGATGCACGCGAGGCCACCTGATGCAGCTCCCCGCCCCCGCCACCAGGCCGACGCTGCACTTCGTCGGTGTCAGCACCGGCCAATCCTCGATCATGGCGATCTTCCCGCGCTGGGCCGAGGGGCTGGGTCTCGGTGACTGCGCCATCAACGGCATCGACCTGCCGCTGCACGCGCGCCCCGAAGACTACCGGCAGGTCGTCGCCTTCATCGCCGCCGATCCGCTCTCTAAGGGTGCCCTGGTGACGGCGCACAAGATCGACCTGTTGCACGCGGCGTCGGACCTGTTCGACGAGCTCGATCCGCACGCGCGCTCGCTGCACGAGGTGAGCTGCCTCTCGAAGCGCGATGGCACGCTGATCGGCCATGGCAAGGACCCGATTTCGGCACGCCTGGCGCTGGATGCGATCGTGCCGCCGGAGCATTGGTCCGGTCACCCAGGCGCGGAGGCATTCCTGATCGGCGCCGGCCATGCTTGCCGCCCTCGAATGGGAGCATGTGCGCGTCTATGCGACCGACGTGTTCGCGATCGAGCCGCCGGCGCCGTCGGCGTTGCTGTCGCACCCGCGGGTGATTGCCACGCCGCATATCGGTGGCCTGACCGCAGAGAGCGTGCGCCGGGCGACCGTCGGCGCGGTCGAGAACCTGCGTGCGGCACTCCGCGTGGCGCACGCCGGATAGATGCGGATCGTTCGCCAGGACCTGAACGGCGGCCTCGGCGCCTGGCTGGCACGGCCCGCGGCGCCTGATGCCGACGTGGCACTCGCCTGGCTCGGGCAAGCCGGGTTCGTGCTTCGGATCGGTCCGGCGGTGATCCTGATCGACTCCTACCTGTCAAACCATCTGGCAGAGAAATATCGTGGCGGGCCGCGATCCTATACCCGCATGATGGCCGCGCCGATTGCCGCCGACGGCTTCACGCGGGTCGACCTGGTGGTCTGCACCCACCGCCACAGCGACCACATGGACCCGGGCACGTTGCCGGTGATCGCCACCCGCCACCCGGACTGCCACTTCGTCGTTCCGGCCGCCGAGTCCGTGCATGCCGTGGCGCTGGGGCTCGACCCCGGCCGCCTTATCCTCGCCGACGCGGGCCAGAAGGTCCGTCCGTTGGGCGGCATCGACCTGGTGCTTCACCCGATTCCGGCGGCGCACGAGCGGCTGGAGCAGGACGAGGCCGGGCACCACCGTTTCCTCGGCTACGGCATCGCGGCGAGCGGCCTGCGCCTGTACCATGGCGAGGACTGCATCCCGTATGACGGACTGCTGGAGCATGTGCGCGGCCTCGAGGCCGATCTCGCGCTGCTGCCGGTGAATGGCCGCGACGCCGAGCGGGCTGCCGCCGGAGTGCCGGGCAACTTCACCCTGGAGGAGGCCGTCGGGCTTTCCGCGGATGCCGGGATTGCCACCCTGATCCCGCATCATTTCGGGCTGTTCGCCTTCAACACGGCCGATCCGGATGCGATCGACGCTCTCGCCGAACGCCATGCTGAGCGTGACCTGCGCCCTGGACTTCTGCGTCCCGATACGCAACACGCGCTCCTGCTCGGCGCCTGAACCCGCCACCGCGCACGAGGAGCCAGATGTCGAGCACCGAGGAGAAGACCGGCCACGGCACCGACCGGACGGCGATGTCGGGCCGGAACGTGCTGGAGCTGATCCTGGTGCGGCTCCCGAATCTGCGAAAGTCCGACCCCCGGGTGGCCGAGCACATCCTGTCCGATCCGCAGGCGGCGTTGCTCGCGACGGTGGATGAAACCGCACGACGCGCCGGGGTCAGCGAGCCGACGGTGATGCGGTTCTGCGCCGCGCTCGGGTTCGAGGGGTTCCAGGACTTCAAGCTCAAGCTCGCCCACAGCGTCGCGCTCGGGGTGCCGGCCACGCAGTCGGTGCTGGCCGCGACCGACACGCCGCAGGAACTGACCGACAAGGTATTCGACTACACCATGACGAGCCTCGACTGGGCGCGCACCCAGCTCGATCACGAGGCGGTCGCGCGCGCGATCGACCTGCTGGTGGCGGCGACCCGGATCGAGTTCTTCGGCTTCGGCGCCTCCTGGATCGTCGCCGCCGACGCGCAGCAGAAATTCCCGTTGTTCGGCGTGCCATGCAGCGTGCATTCCGACAGCCACCAGCAATTCATTGCCGCCTCGATGATGCAACCGGGCGACGTCGGGGTGGCAATTTCCAACACCGGCCAGACCACCGGCCTGCTCGAGGTCGCGGGCGTGGCGAAGGAGGCCGGTGCCACCATCATCGGCATCTCCGGCCGCGCCGGTGGCCGGATGGCACGGCTCTGCCACGAGCTGCCGGTCATCGAGACGCTGGAGAACACCGATATCTACACACCGACGATCTCGCGCCTGGCGGCCCTGGTGCTGATCGACATCCTGGCCGTGGGTGTGGCGATGCGTCGCGGCGCCGAGCACCAGAAACGCATCGCACAGATGAAGCGGCGGCTCAGCGCGATGCGCTCCCGTGGCCGGCACGACGAGGAGGGCGAGTAGACATGGCAGACCACGACGACAGGATCGCTCGCCTGCTCCCGCACATGCCGCAGGCGGTCGTGTTCGACATGGACGGGCTGCTGCTCGACACCGAGACGCTCTACCGCCAGGCGCACCAGTTCGCGTCTGCGGCGCTGGGCTATCCCATAAGCGACGCGCTGCACGGCACGCTGATCGGCGTTCCGCGGGACCAGACAGAGGTCAGGCTGGCGGAAGCGTTCGGCCCCGCCTTCGACCTTCGCTCCTACGATGCCCGCTTCCAGACCGAGTTCGCGCGCCTGTGCGAGGGAGGGATTCCGCTACGACCGGGCGTGCACGCATTGCTCGATGCACTGGATTGCCACCGCCTGCCGCACGCGGTCGCCACATCGACCGGCCGGGCGCTCGCCACACGCCATCTGCAGGAGGCAGGGATCCTGCACCGTTTCGCCGCGGTCGTGACCAGGGACGACGTCACGTGCGCCAAGCTGCATCCGGAGACGTTCCTGACGGCCGCATCGAGGTTGCAGATCCAGCCGGGAGCGTGCCTGGCGCTGGAAGACTCGCATAACGGTATACGCGCCGCATCCGCCGCCGGCATGATGACGGTCATGGTCCCAAATCTGCTTCCGCCGACGGACGAGATCAGCGCGCTTTACGTCGGCATCCGGACCAGCCTGGATGAGCTGATCCGGGATATCGACGACGCCGCGGGATGAGGCGTTAAGCGGCAGGTACGGCCGCCGCCTCGTACTCATGGATCGCCGCCACCTTGGAGGCCGAGTTCGAGGCCGGGTCGAACCGGTGCTTCAGCCATTCGCCCACCAGCACGCGCGCCAGTTCCAGCCCGATGACGCGCTCGCCCAGGCACAGCACCTGCGCGTCGTTGCTCAGGATCGCGCGCTGCACGGAATACATGTCGTGCGCGGTCACGGCACGGATGCCCGGCACCTTGTTGGCGCTGATCGCGACGCCGAGACCGGTGCCGCAGATCAGCAACGCCCGGTCGGCGCGGCCGTCGGCAACCATGCGTGCCGCGCGCACCGCGATGTGCGGATATGCGGTGGTGTCGTTGCCGACGACACCCACATCCTCGACCTCGGAAACACCCGGGTGCTTCCGAAGGTCGGCCAGCAGCGCATCACGGAACCTGGTCCCGGCCTCGTCGCAACCGATCACGATGCGAAGTTTGTCGTCAGCCATGATTGAGCTCCACTTCTGCAGGGCTACTTGCCGAGCGTGAACGCCGAAACGTAACGGCTGGTATTGGACTTGGTGATCAGGACACAGTTGAACAACTGCTTTTCGTTGGCAACTCCGGTCTTGCCGGTCTTCAGAAAATGGTCCGCCTCGTCGACAGCCTTCGCCGAGAAGATCGCGACCGGCTGCAGCACGGTGTATTGCAGCTCGCCGGCCTTGATCGCCGCAACGGCATCCGGGGATCCGTCGAAGCCGCCGACCTTGATGCTCGACAGCTTGCCGGCTTCCTTCAGCGCCGCGATCGCGCCCAGCGCCATCTCGTCATTGCCGCTGATCACGCCGATGATGTCGGGATGCGCCTGCAGCAGGTTCTGCATCTTGTCGTGGCCCTGCGTCCGATCCCAATTTGCGACCTGCGAGCCGGCCTTCACCAGGCCGGAATACTGCGTCAGGACGGTCGTGTATCCGTTCGAGCGCGTCGCTGCGTTGTTGTCGGACGGGGATCCCAGCAGCTCGACATAGTTGCCCTTCTGGCCGACATCCTTGACCCACTGCTGTGCGCCCAGGGCCGCACCCTGTGCGTTGTTCGAGACCAGCTGCGCCTTTGCAAGGCCGGCCTGGTTGATCTCCGCGTTCACCAGAAACACCGGGATTTTGGCGGCGATGGCGCGCTTCACGGCACCGATCGATCCGCTCGCATTGGCCGGATCGAGAATGATCGCCACCGAGCGGTTGGTGATCGCGGTGTCGATGAGGTTGGACTCGGTGTTGGTATCACCCTTCGACGCGCCGACCTTCGACTGGTAGCCGAGCTTCTCCGCTTCGGCCGATGCGACCTTGCCCTCGGTGAGCCAGTACGGGTTCGACGGGTCGTTGACGATGATCGAGATGAGGCCGCCGGCCGCCGCCGCCGGCTTGGACACGCCTGCCAGCACAGGCACCGCGAGTGCGAGCGCCGTGAACGTCAGAAGTAGTTTTTTCCTGGACATGATGTTCCCCTAATAGAAGATTTAGTGCCGTCTAGCTCGGTTGCGCCGCGGCCGGGCGTTTCGCGCGGCCGCCATACTGGATGGCGTTCAGCAGCACTGCCAGCACGATCACGGCGCCTGTGAATACCGTCTGCCAGTAGGACGAGATGCCGATGATGACCAATCCGTCCGACAGGAAGCCGATCACGAACGCCCCGAGCAGGGTGCCGCGTACGTTGCCGCGACCCCCGGTGAGCGCGGCGCCGCCGATCACCACGGCGGCGATCGCGGTCAATTCGTAGGAGGTTCCCGCGGTCGGACCGGCCGAAGTCAACTGCGACGACAGGATCAGGCCGGCAACCGCAGCACAGATCCCCGAGAGCACGTAAACCGAGACCTTCACGGTCCTGACGGGAACACCGGAAAGCTCGGCCGCACGCTCGTTGCCGCCGGAGCCGTACAGCCAGCGACCGTACGCCGTTCGGCTCAGGGCGAGGTTGCCTGCAAGCGCCACGACCACCAGCACGACGACGCCGATCGGGATCCCGAACAGGTGATTGAAGCCGAGCCAGTTGAAGCCGGTATTGCCGAGTTCGGGCCTGCCGCCGAGATTATTGTAGGTCAGGCCGTTGGTGATCAGGAGTGCCGCGCCACGTGCCACATACATCACCCCCAGCGTCGCGACGAACGCCGGCACCTTGAAGCGCGCGACCAGGACGCCGTTGATCAGCCCGACCAGGCCGCCCAGCACGCAGGTCAGGATGACCACGACCCAGACCGGCGGATAGAGCGTCACGCCGAATTGCGTGATCGTCACGCCCTGCATCAGGAAGCCGGCAATCACGCCGCACAAGCCGAGCGTCGAGCCGACCGACAGGTCGATGCCGCCATTGAGGATGACGAGCAGCATGCCGACCGCAAGGATGCCGAAGATCGCGACATGCGAGGCCATGGTCAGGAAGTTGTTGACCGAGAAATAGTACGGCGACAGCAGCGAAAAGACCGCGATGATGACGATCAACGCAAAAAACGCACGGCCCTCCAGGAGCAGCCTGCCGATTTCGAATCTGCCGCCGGCCCGGGACGGCGTGATGGTCTTTGTCATGCTGGCAGACTCTGCTTCCTGTTCATCGTCAACTGACGACCGCTTCGCCGGAAGCCGCCATGATTTCCTCCTTCGGCACGTCGGGTCCGAACTCGGCGGAGATCCGCCCCCGCCGCATGACAACGATCCGGTGCGCGATGCTCAGGCACTCCTGCACCTCCGAGGTCGAGAACAGGACAGCAAGACCCTGCTCCGCCTTTTCTCCGAGCAGCCTGAAAACCTCGGCCTTGGCGCCGATATCGATACCGCGGCTCGGCTCGTCCAGCAGGATCATCCTGGGGTTGGTCGCCAGCATCTTGCCGATGACGACCTTCTGCTGGTTGCCGCCGGACAGCGACCCGATCGGGACGCTGCCGCCGGCGGTCTTGATATGGACATTTCGGATCGACGCGTCGACCAGGGCGCGTTCGCGAGTCCGCGACGTCAGCAACCGCCTTGTGAACGCCCCGATATTCGCCAGCGAGACATTCTCGCCCACCGACATCGTCTGCACGAGACCGTCCCGCTGGCGATCTTCCGGCACCAGCACCAGGCCTTTGGCGATACGCTGCGCAATGCTCAGTCCGGCAAGCGGCTGCCGTTCGAGAAACACCTCGCCGCTCGCCATCGGCACGCGGCCGGCGATCGACTCCAGCAGCTCGGTTCGCCCGGCGCCCATCAGGCCGTAGATGCACACGATTTCGCCCGCGCGCACGTCGAGCGACAGGTGGTCCACCACCAGGGCGCCGGAACCGGACGTGTCATCGACGCAGACATCGCGAACCGAAAGCACCACTTCGCCGAACTGGTATCCGGAGGGCGGTGAGCCGCGATCGTAATGGTCGCCGACCATGTTGTGGACGATCCACTGCAGATCGATATCGCGCGCTTCCGCGGTTGCGGTGATCGCACCGTCGCGGAGCACCACGGCGTAGTCGGTGATCTGCAAAGCCTCTTCGAGATGGTGGCTGATATACACGATCGACACGCCACGGCTGGTGAGGTCGCGGATCACCTTGAACAGCACCTCGACTTCGGTCGCACTCAGCGCGGACGTCGGCTCGTCCATGATGAGGATGCGCGCATCGACGGACAGCGCGCGTGCGATCTCGACGATCTGCTGCTGCCCGAGCCGCAGATCCTCGACCAGCGTCTCCGGCTCGATATCCTCCTCGAGCTCCATCATCAGCGTCCGGGTCTGTCGCGCCTCCTCGGCAAAGTCGACGCCGGTCGCGTGGCGCAGCTCGCGGCCCAGGAAGATGTTGTCCCGCACGCTGAGGTTCGGTGCCAGGCTCAATTCCTGGTGGATGATCGAGATGCCGGCATCCCGCGCCGCCACCGTCGATGGAAACGTGACCGGGCGGCCATCGAGATGGATGTCGCCCGAAGTCGGCGTCGCGACACCGGACAGGATCTTCATCAGTGTCGACTTGCCGGCGCCGTTCTCTCCGAACAGCGTGGTCACCTTGCCGCGGTGGATGTCGAAGTTGACACCTTTCAGGGCGTGCGTGCTGCCGTAGATCTTGGCGATGTTGCGGGCCGACAGCACCACCGAATCCGCATCGACCGCCGCATGGGCAGACGCACTCATTGCACGGTGAGCTGCACGGGCGTGACGACCCAGTTTCCCGGATCGGTCAACAACAGCACGCCGACGACGGATATGGTCTTGCCGGTAAGCTTGCTCGTATCGATCTTCGAAAGGACCTGCTGCTTCATCACGGTGTTCAGAGCGGCACCGGCGTTCTGATATTCGATCTGGTTCCTGAACTGGCCGAATGTGATCGTGCCGGTCACATCGCGCAGATCCGTACCGATGATCGCCGGTCCGGTCTGCACGGTGATCTGGGTGCCGTCCGGAACGCCTGGCACCGTGACGGTGCAGACACCGGAATCCTCGCCGCTGACCTTGCCGGTGAACTTCACCGGGATCTCGGAACCTGCATCCGCCGGGACGCCGTATTGCTTCGCCGCAGCGTCCTGGTCCTTGCCGATCGCGGTCGCCAATGCGGCGGCGTCGACCGCCTTGCTCTCGACCGCAGCCTGAACCTTCGAAAACTCCGACGCGCCGAATTTGGCCGGCGAAAACACGTCCGCCTGCACGTCCGCGGGCGAGCCGATCCGCACGACCTTGGTATCGACCGCCATCGCGACGACCAGTACGGCCGCCACCGCCCCGGCCAGCGCACGGCGAGGCGGCAGTTTCACGGTTCCGACCATCGTCTTCGTATCATCAGCAGTCCGTGCCAATCGCTTATTCCGGGATCAAGACGATCTTGATCGAGCCCTCGCCCTTTTTCATCAGGTCGAAGCCCTGCTTGAACTCCGACAGCGGCAGCTTGTGCGTCACCACGCCCTCGGTCGGCAAGCGGCCATCGCCGATCGCAGCGATCGTCAGCGGATAGCAATACGGCCCGAGATGCGCGCCGTACAGATCGAGCTGCTTGCGATCGCTGATGATCGACCAGTCGGCAGTGACTTCATGCCCGAACACCGAGAACTCGACAAAGCGGCCGAGCTTGCGGATCATGTTCAGGCCTTGCGTGACGCTCGCCTCGTGCCCGGTCGCCTCGATATACACGTCACAGCCATAGCCGTCGGTGAGTTCCTTCACCTTCGTGACCACGTCTTCCTTGAACGGGTTCATGACGATGTCGGCGCCGAACTTCTTGGCAAGGGCGAGCCGGTCCTCCTTGCCGTCGAGCACGATCAGCTTCGAGGGGTTCTTCAGCCGCGCCGCCCCGACCATGCCGAGCCCGAGCGGGCCCGCACCGGACAGCACCACCACGTCATCGAGCTGGATCAGCCCGCGATTCACAGCATGCACCGAGCACGCATACGGCTCGACCAGAACGGCCTTTTCCATCGGAATGCCGTCCGGCACATGATGCGTGCGGCTCTCCTTGGGGAACCGCATGTATTTCGCCATGCCGCCATTGACGTTGTTCTGGAAGCCGTAGACGTCGTGCTTCTCGCACATCCAGTACTCGCCGCGCGAGCAGTAGCGGCAATGTTCGCAGGGCACGATCTGCTCGGAGATCAGCCGGTCGCCGACCTTGTATTTCCCGGCCGCCGCGACGTTGGCACCGATCTCGACAGCGCGTCCGAGAAACTCGTGGCCCGGGATCATCGGCGCCTTGACGTAGCGAGCCTGGCCCTTGTTGTCGCCCCAGAACGACGGTGCGCCCTGGAAGGTCTTGATGTCGCTGGCGCAGATACCGCACGCCTCGACCTCGATGATGATGTCGTCGGGGCCGGCACGCGGCACGTCGACTTCCTCGAGGCGGTAATCGCCGGGTTCGTAGGCAACCACGGCCATCATCTTGGCGGGCAGGTTTACCGACGGCGTGGACGGCACGGTGCTCAGGTTATCCATGGTGACGCTCCTTGAAAGGGGGCTGCAGCGGATCAGCGCGCGAGACGCTGGGACAGCCCGTCCGCCAGCGTCCTGAGAATGAGTTCGGAGGATGCGGCGCCGGCATCGAGCACACCGCGCGAGCGCTCGCCGAGGCGGCTGGCGCGTCCGAGGCGGGCCACCATGTCGCGTGTGGATTCCAGTCCGGTCGCCGCGGCGGTCCGCAACGCCGCCAGGCAGGTGGCGAAATCGCTGCCGGATGCCGCCGCCTGCTCGAACCCCAGACGTGCCGGCGTGAGCACGTCGATCAGCGTCTTGTCACCGACCTTGGCCTCGCCGAGATCGACGATGGCGGCCTCTCCGGCCTGCAGCATGGCCTGGAAGCTGTCCCGATCCAGATCGGTGCGGCCCTTCAGCGTGTCCGCCATCTCGGTGAAGAACGAGCCATAGAGCGGACCCATCGAGCCGCCGATATCGCCGAGCAGGGTGTCGCCGATGGTGGTGAAGCCCTCGGCCAGGTCGAACGACTTGCCCTCCAGCCGGCTCAGCACCAGGCGGAACCCCTTGGCCATGTTGATGCCGTGATCACCGTCGCCGGTGGCGGCATCGATCTCGGACAGGTGGTCCTGCGCCTCCACCACGACGCGCGCGATGTCGAGGGTGATCGGACCGGCATCGAGCAGGGAGACGGTGTCGGACATGGGCGTATTCCTCAGGAGCCGGAAACGGTCAGGCCGATCGAACGCGCCGGCGCCCGCAGCAGCCGGTCGAGCTCGGCATCGAGCCTGGTCAGCGTCACCGAGACGCCCATCATCTCGAGCGAGGTGAAGTAGTTGCCGACGAAGCGGTGGCGCGGCGTGATGTTGCGGGCGCGCAGCATCTCGTCGATGTGGCCGTAGAGAAGATAGAGCTCCATCAGCGGCGTGGCGCCGAGGCCGGACACCAGTACGGCGACGTCCTCGCCCCCGAAAGCCAGGTCGGCGAGGATCTTCTCCAGCATGATGCCGGCCATCTCCTTCGCCGGCGCCACCGGCAGCACGGCGATGCCGTGCTCGCCGTGATGGCCGATGCCGACCTCCATGGTGCCGGTCTCGATGGTGAAGTTGGGCTTGCCGTTGGCCGCAATCGTGCACGCCGACAGGCCGATGCCGATCGAGCGCGTGTTGTCGATCGCCTTGCGGGCAGCCCCGATGACCTCGCCGAGATCGGCACCTTCGGCCGCACGGGCGCCGCCGGCCTTCCACATGAAGATCTCGCCGGCGACGCCACGCCGCTTGTCGGCCTCGTCCGGCGATGCGGAGGCGACATCGTCATTAGCGACCACGGTTTCGACCCGGATGTCGTCCTTGGCGGCGAGCTTCACCGCCATCTTCACGTTCATGTTGTCGCCGGCATAGTTGCCATACAGGCAGGCAACGCCCTGGCCCTGGTCGGCCTCGCGGAATGCCGCGTGGAAGCTCTTTGCCGTGGGCGATGCGAACACCTCGCCGATCGCGACGGCATCGCACAGGCCGGGCCCGACATAGCCCAAGAACGCCGGCTCATGCCCGGAGCCGCCGCCGGTCACGACGCCGACCCGCGGCTCTCCAGCCCGCTCGGCCGCGCGCAGGACGCGAGGATGATCAGTGGCGACGAGCAGGTCGGGATGCGCGGCGATGACGCCCGCAAGACTATCCTCGGTCACCTGGTTCGGATCGTTGATCACGCGGTTCATGCCGCTCGTCCCTTTTCGCTAGGCTGTCCGGATCTGCCACGGGCCGGGCCTGACCGCCCCGACCGATGCCTGAAGATGCCAGACCGATTGCACAATGGTCAATCCGCTGAACGGATTTTCACCTGCAGACCGACGGTGCTTGGCATGTCGCTGCGTCGATGCGCTTTCATGGGCGGGATCGACGCTAGATCTTCCTTCTCGATATGATCATAGTGAGAAATCGTTCAACGGTGTGACGTTTGTGCGGTGCGGCATAGGCCGTGGGAGGGGAGGTCGAGCCATGGCGATAGTGCACCGGCGTCGTTTTCCGAGCGTGCCGACTGCCTGGAGATCGTCTGCATGCCGGTCGCGGCAAAATCTTGTTCATCCCAGTCCGGCACCGACCTGATCGTCGCATGCAGATCATAGCTGCCAGGCCGCCGGAGCGTGGTGAGGTCAGGGCCGAAACCCTGATCGAGATCGCTACCCTCTATTACTATGAGGACGTGACCCAGGAGACGCTGTCGCAGCGCTTCTCGATGTCACGGGCGAAGATCAGCCGGCTGCTACGTCGTGCCCGGGAGGAGGGCCTGGTCGAGATCCGGGTGCACCAGCCCGCCTCCGTCGGCGTCGAACTCGAGCGCGAGTTCATCCGCCGCTTCGGCATCACCCGCCTGCTGGTCTCGGTCGACCACCGCGATGCGGACGCACAGCGCAGCGCCGTGGCACGGATGGTCGGTGGCCACCTGGAGAAATCGCTGGTCAACGGATCGATCGTGGCGGTCGGCATGGGTCGCAACGTCGCCGCGGTGGCCGACGCCCTGGCCATGCCGCCCCGCGCCGGCGTCACCTTCGTGTGTGCGATCGGCGGCTCGTTGCGCGCGGGCGAGAACATGAACCCCGACCATATCTGCCGCCGCCTGGCTGCGCGCTTCGGCGGCGAGAGCGAGACGCTGTATGCGCCGGCATTGGTGACCAACGCCGATCTTCGGGCCGAGCTCTACCGTAACGACACCGTCAAGCTGACGCTGGACCGGGCACGCCGGGCCGACATGGCGCTGATCGGCATCGGCGACCTGTCGGAGGACAGCAACATGGTTCGCATGGGCTGGTTCTCGCCGCAGGAGATCGCCGAGGCGCGGCTGTCCGGCACCATCGGCGACACCATGGGCTACGATTTCATCGACATCCACGGCCGGCCGGCCAACACCGGCATGCAGGGGCGGGTGATCGGGCTCTCACGCGAGGACCTCAACCGGATCCCCGATGTGATTGCGATCGCGTCGGAGAACACCAAGGCGCCGGCCATCCTGGGCGCGTTGCGCACGGGCGCGATCAACACGCTGGCGACGTCGTTCACCAACGTCCACACCATCCTGCGCCTCGACGAGGCGACGCAGCCGCCCCCGTGATCATCCCGGCTGGGCGAACGGTGGTTTCGGCGCAATGATCGCGCGTCAAAACCACGGAAGGCCGGAAAACGGCCTCCGACACTTGCCGGGAGGCACGTCCATGTCGTCGAACGCGGAAACCAGCCGGATCGCCCCGGCACGACCACGCACGCTGATGCCGCAGGCACGCTGGATCATGGTGTGGCTGTGCTTCATGGCGCTGGCGATCAACTACACCGACCGCGCCAACCTTGCGGTCGCGGCTCCCAGCATCAAGCACGCGCTCGGCGTCAACGACACCACGATGGGGTTCCTGCTGGGGTCGTTCTTCTGGACCTACGCGGTGATGCAGCTGCCGATGGGATGGCTGGTCGACCGCTTCGGCGCCAGGCTGATGTTCCCGATCGCCGTATGCTGGTGGTCGCTGTTCACCGGCCTGACCGCCCTGGCGAACTCGGCCGCAACCCTGTTCGGCTTCCGCCTGCTGCTCGGCGCGGGCGAGGCCGGCGCCTATCCCGCATCGGCCCGGGTGGTCGCGCGCTGGTTCCCGTCGCATGAGCGCAGCGTCGCCTCCTCGATCTTCGATTCCGGATCGCGCGTCGGAAACCTCGTGGCGATCCCGCTCTGCGCCTGGCTGATCGCCTCGTTCGGCTGGCGCGCCTCCTTCGTGGTGACCGGCTTGCTCGGGCTCGTCTGGGCGGTCGCCTGGCTGCTGATCTACCGCAAGCCGGAGCTGCACCCCGATGTGAGTCGCGAGGCGCTGGCCGAGATCGAGGCCGGTCACGCCGTGCAGGATGCCGGCGATCCGCCGATGCGCTGGATCGATCTGTTCCGCTACCGCACCATCTGGGGCATGATGCTCGGGTTTTTCTGCCTGAACTTCGTGATCTATTTCTTCATCACCTGGTTCCCGACCTACCTGATGACGGCGCGGCATTTCTCGCTCAAGCAGTTCGGCACGCTCGGCCTGATTCCGGGGCTGATCGCCATTCCCGGCGGCTGGCTCGGCGGCGTGACCTCGGACTGGCTGTATCGTCGCGGCTGGAGCCTGACCGCGGCGCGCAAGACCTGCCTGGTCGGCGGCATGCTGCTGTCGTCGGTGATCACCCTGGCCGCCGTGGTCCCGGCAGCCTGGATGGCGCTCGCCTTGTTCGGCATCGCCTACGCCGCATTGGCCTTCACCGCGGCAAGCATCTGGTCGCTGCCGGGCGACGTCGCGCCGACCAAGGCGCAGGTGGCGTCGATCGGCGGCATCCAGAACTTTGCGTCCAACCTCGCTGGCGTCGTCACCACCAGCTTCACCGGCGTGATGCTCACCATCACCCACGGCTCGTTCGTGATCCCGCTGGCCACTGCGGGCGGCCTCTGCCTGCTCGGCGCAGCGACCTACCTGTTCGTCGTCGGCCGGATCGAACCACTGCCGCTGCCTGCAACCGTCGCGAGCGGGCGCGCGTGATGCGGCGGCTCCGACAGGCACTCGAACTCGAGGATTTCCAGCGCCTGGTGAAGCCCTCCCTGCCGCGGGCGGTGCATGGCTATGTCGTCAACGGCGCCGATGATGGCGGCGTGATCCAGAGCAACCGGGCGGTTTTCGACCGCTGGCGCATGGTGACGCGGGTGCTGCGCGACGTCAGCGCCCGCAGCCAGGCGACCACCCTGTTCGGACACACCTATGCAACGCCGTTCGGCATCGCGCCGATGGGATCGTCCGCATTGATCGCCTTCGACGGCGACAACCGGATGGCGCGCGCCGCGGCGGCCGCCAACGTCCCGTTCCTGCTGAGCGCCAACTCCCTGACGCCGATGGAGGAGGTGGTGAAGGCCAACCCGGAGACGTGGTTCGCCGCCTACCAGTCGCCCGACCACGCGAAGATCGAGCGGATGGTGGCGCGCGTTGCCGATGCCGGCATCAAGGTGTTCGTGCTCACGGTCGACGTGCCTGTCGGGTCGAACCGGCCGGCCGACGTCCGCACCGGCTACAGCATGCCGCTGCGTCCCACACCGCGGCTCAGTCTGGACGCGATGCTGCATCCGCGTTGGCTCGGCGGCACCTTCCTGCGCACGCTGGCCAGGCGCGGCATGCCGGCGATCAGCAACGTCGAGGTGGGCGAACCGATCGGGTTGTTTTCGCGCCAGATCGGTCGTGTCACCGGATACAGCTCCTTCACCTGGACCGAGGTGGAGTTGATCCGGCGGCTGTGGAAAGGCCCGTTCGTGCTGAAAGGCTTGCTGGCCGCCGAGGACGCCCGGATTGCGCGCGATAGCGGCATCGACGGGATCGTCGTCTCCAACCATGGCGGCAGGCAGCTCGGGAGTGCGGTGTCGCCGATGGACGTGCTGCGTGAGATCAAGGCAGAGAGCGGCGCGATGTCGGTGATCGTCGATAGCGGCTTCCGGCGTGGCACCGACGTGTTGAAGGCGATCGCACTCGGCGCGGATTTTGTCCTGGTCGGCAGGCCCTTCCTCTACGCGACCGCACTGGCGGGAGAGGCCGGCCTGCATCGGGCGTTGTCGTTGCTGGCCCGGGAGGTCGATATCGGCATGGCGCTGCTGGGCGTCCGCGACCTGGACGAGCTGGGGCCGGAATATCTGCGCGACGTGACACGTGGCGGCTAAAGAGTCTGCGATCGACCACGCCATCCTATTACGTTATCGCATCGATCTAGGGTCGGGTATCGTTTTTCCGCAGTGAAGAGCCGTCTGCTGCGGCCGCCGCCGCTGCTCCGACGAAGCACCACCCTGACCCGCATTGCCACATTCCCTTTTTATTCAGGAGCTCCGAACGATGACCTCGTTCCTGTCGACCCTGCTTGCGCGACTTGATGAACCCTCCACCTATGCAGGGCTGTCTGCCTTGGCCCTGACCGTGGCGGGCGCGCTCGCGCTCACCGGCCCTGCCCGCTACACCGCCCTGGCCACCGCACTGATCGGCGGCGCGATCGCGATCGCCAAGAGCGAGTCCAAGCCTGCAATCGCCGAAGCTCTCGATCGGGTATTGCCGCTCCTGCCCCTGGTCGTCCCGGTCCTGGAACCGCGGATCGAGGCGGCGCTCAAGCCGGTGCATATCCAGGTCGTGGCTACAGCCGGCTGAAGACCCCGCAACCAGGCGGCATCACGAACCTGTACGGCGGGCGGCACCCGCGCGTGCAGGTGAGCGACGCTGCAAGTCGGCGAGTTGCACCGGTCGGAAGCCGCGACAATCGACGCCGACATCGAACTGCCGGGGCATCGGCGGCGCCAGTCGACCGTGCGAATGGCCGTGCAGGTTCAGCCAGCCGCGCTGCATGTTGCGCCAGCTCCGGAAGGCGTAGTGGCACAGCACGAGGCCGGTATTTTCAATGACCAGCTCGGCATAGTCCTGCACCGTGCTCCAGCCGGGCAACGCTCGCGTGCCGGCGCTGTCGTTGTTGCCGGTCACCAGATGCTTGATCCCCGACAGGCCCTCGAGCAGCAACGCCGTCCGGTCGGGTGTCGGTCCGACGGCGAAATCCCCCAGATGCCATACTTCGTCCAGGAGGCCGACCGTCTCGTTCCAGGCGCGCAGCATCGCCACGTCCATCTCGGCGGTGCTGGCAAATGGACGTCGATACAGGCCGCGCGCCCCGCCATGTCCGAAATGCGTGTCGGCGGTAAAGAACACCGTCATTGGCGGCCGCTTCCGGTCACGGCCGCCTTCGCGCTCAGAAGCCCGCGACGGCGTGCGGCACGTAGTCGGCCTCGAGGCGGCCGATCTGCTCTGTGGTGAGGGTTAGCGTCAGTGCGGCCAGCGCATCCTTCAGGTGGTGCGGCTTGGAGGCTCCGATGATCGGCGCGGTGATCCCGGGCTTGGCCAGCAGCCACGCCAGAGCCACCGCCGCCCGCGATGCACCGTGTGCCTCGGCAACCTCGCCCACCGCATCGACCACACGGGCGTCGGCATCCACCGTCGCGTCGTAGAGGGTGCGCGAAAACTTGTCGGTGCGATCGCGATCGGTGCCGCCTTCGCCGTTCGGCCGGGCAAGCTTGCCGCGTGCCAGCGGGCTCCACGGGATCACCCCGATCCCCTCCTCGATGCACAGGCCCAGCATCTCGCGCTCCTCCTCGCGGTAGAGCAGGTTCATGTGGTTCTGCATGCTGACGAACCGGCTCCAGCCATGCTGATCGGCCACGTAGAGCGCCTTGCAGAACTCCCACGCATACATCGACGACGCGCCGATGTAGCGGGCCTTGCCGGCCTTCACGACGTCATGCAGCGCTTCCAGTGTCTCCTCGATCGGCGTCTCGTGGTCGAAGCGGTGGATCTGGTAGAGGTCGACATAGTCCGTGCCCAGACGTCTGAGGCTGTTATCGATCTCGGCCAGGATCGCCTTACGCGACAGGCCGCGACCGTTCGGGCCCTCGCCCATCACGCCATGCACCTTGGTCGCCAGCACGATCTCGTCGCGCTTGGCAAAATCCTTCAATGCCCGTCCGACGATCTCCTCGCTCGAACCCGCAGAATACACGTTGGCGGTGTCGAAGAAGTTAATGCCGGCCTCGAGCGCCTCGCGGATGAACGGGCGGCTCTGCTCCTCGCCCAGCGTCCACTCGTGCGGACCACGGTTCGGCTCGCCGTAGGTCATGCAGCCAAGGCAGAGGCGCGAGACCTTCAGGCCCGTCCGGCCCAGTCGAACATAATCCATCGTTGGATCTCCCGGTTTTCAGCGGGCGCCGTCGATCAACGCCTTCATCCGCCCGATAACGTCGGGCAGCCCTTCCAGGATTGCCTGGCCGATCAGGAAGTGGCCGATATTGAGCTCGGCAATCCCGGGAATTGCCGCAACCGGGCCGACATTCGCATAGGTCAACCCATGTCCCGCATGGACCTCGATGCCATGCGAGACCGCCAGGGCAGCCCCGGCCTGCAACCGCTCGAGTTCGCCCTCCCGGCCCTCGGCATAGGCACCGGTATGCAACTCGACCACCGGCGCACGAAGCTGCACCGCCGCCTCGATCTGCTGCGGATCGGGATCGATGAACAGCGACACGCGGATGCCGGCCGCCCGGAGCCTGGCCACCTTCGGCGCCAGCGACCGCATCTGGCCGGCCGCGTCCAGGCCGCCCTCGGTGGTCACCTCGGCGCGTCGCTCGGGCACGATGCAGCAGGCATGCGGCGCGTGACGCAGCGCGATCTCGACCATCTCGTCGGTGGCGGCCATCTCCAGGTTGATCGGCGCCGACACAGCCGCACGGATACGCGCGACATCGTCGTCGCGGATGTGTCGTCGGTCCTCGCGCAGGTGCAACGTGATGCCATCCGCGCCGGACCTGACTGCGAGCAACGCGGCAGCAAGCGGATCCGGATGCGCGCCCCCGCGGGCGTTCCGCACCGTCGCCACGTGATCGATGTTCACGCCAAGCCTGACCGGTGGATGGGCAGCGCTCATGCGGCACTCCTGTTGCGGGCGATCAGCCCTGCCATGCGCAACGCTGCGATCAGGCTGGCCGGGTCCGCCACGCCCTCGCCGGCGATGTCGAACGCGGTGCCATGGTCCGGCGAGGTCCGCACCAGATCGAGCCCGAGGGTGACATTCACGCCCTGCGCCATGTCGAGCGTCTTGAGCGGGATCAACGCCTGGTCGTGATACATGCAGATCGCCGCATCGTAGCGCGCCCGCGCCGGTGCGGTGAACATGGTGTCCGGCGGCATCGGCCCGCTGACATCCAGACCCTCCGCCCGCAGCCGCTCGATCGCCGGCCGGATGATGGTGATTTCCTCGGTGCCCATGTGGCCGTCCTCGCCGGCATGCGGGTTGAGCCCGGCCACCGCCAGGCGGGGGTTCGAGACACCGAAATCCCGGCGCAGGCTGGCGGCCGTGGTGCGCGCGACCCGGACGATCTCGCCTGAGGTGAGGCTGTCCAGCGCCTGGCGCAGCGACACGTGGATCGTCACCGGCACCACACGCAGGCTAGGCCCCGCCAGCATCATCACCTCGGAGCCGGATGCTCCGGTCAGCTCGGCCAGATATTCCGTATGGCCGGGATGCGGAAAACCCGCCTGCTTGAGTACCGACTTGGCAATCGGGTTGGTCACCACACCATCGACCCGACCATCCATCGCCAGCCGCACCGCCTCCGCGATGCTGCCGGTGATCGCGGCTGCGTTCGCCGGATCAGGCCGACCGGGAACCGGAGTGCTGGCGAGCGCTGCATCACCGGACAGTGCCATCACCGGCAGCGCCTGCCCGAACACCTCGCGCGCCTCTTCCGGCGAGCTGACCGCGCGCATCTCGGCCACACCCTTGGCAAGCCCCGCGACCCAGTCGGGATCGGCCAGCAGCACGAAGGCGGGACCGGTCCGCCGCAGGGCATGCCAGGCCCAGAACGTCAGCTCGATGCCGATCCCGGCCGGATCCCCCATGGTCAAGGCAAGCATGGGCGCGGATACCAGTGCGGTCAGACGTGCAGCGCGCGCCCGCCTGTCGCCAGCGCCGCTTCCTTCACGGCCTCGTTGAGGGTCGGATGGGCATGACAGATCCGTGCCACGTCCTCGGCACTGGCACCGAACTCCATCGCCGTCGCCAGCTCGGCGATCAGCGTGCCGGCATCCGGTCCGAGGATGTGCGCGCCGAGCAGGCGGTCGGTCTTGCGGTCGGCCAGGATCTTCACGAACCCGTCGGTCGAATTCATCGCCCGCGCACGGCCATTGGCGCTGAACGGGAACTTGCCGACCACGTAATCGACGCCTTCCGCCTTCAGCTCCTCCTCGATCTTGCCGATGCCGGCAACCTCCGGCCACGTGTAAACCACCGCCGGGATCACCCCGTAATTCACGTGACCCGCCTGCCCGGCCAGGATCTCGGCCAGCGCCACGCCCTCGTCCTCGGCCTTGTGCGCGAGCATCGGTCCGGCGATCACGTCACCGATCGCGTAGATGCCCTCGATATTGGTCGCGTAATGCGCATCGACCTCGACCCGGCCCTTGTTGTCGAGCGCCACGCCGACATCCGCGAGGCCAAGCCCGTCGGTCACCGCGCGACGGCCGATCGCCACCAGCACGATATCGGCCTCGATCGTTTCCGCAGCGCCGCCCTTGGCCTTTTCCACCGTCACGACGGTACCGGTCTCGCTCGCCTCGACCTTGGTGACCTTGTGCCCGAGCTTGAACTTCAGCCCCTGCTTGGTCAGCACCCGCTCGAACGCCTTGGCGACCTCGCCATCGATGCCCGGCACCAGCCGATCGAGATACTCGATCACCGTCACCTGGGCGCCGAGACGCTTCCAGACGCTGCCGAGCTCGAGCCCGATCACGCCGCCGCCGATCACCACCAGGTGCTTCGGCACGCTCTCCAGCTCAAGCGCCCCGGTCGAGCTGACGATCCGCTTCTCGTCGATCTCGATCCCGGGCAGCGAGACACTGTCGCTACCGGTCGCGATGACGATGTGTTTCGCCCGGAAGCTTTTCGCACCACCCTCGCCGGTGACCTCGATCGTATGCGGCGCGTTGATGCGGCCGGCACCCTTGAGCCAGGTGACGCCGTTCTTCTTGAACAGGAACTCGACGCCCTTGACGTTGGCGCCGACCACCTCGGCCTTGCGGGCGTGCATCCGCGCCAGATCAAGCTTCACCTCGCCGACGATGATGCCGTGCGCCGCGAAGCCTTCCGTCGCCTCATGGAAGTTCTCCGAGCTCTGCAACAGCGCCTTGGACGGGATGCAGCCGATATTGAGGCACGTGCCGCCGAGGGTCGCGCGCTTCTCGACGCAGGCAACCTTCATGCCGAGCTGAGCCGCACGCAACGCGCAGACGTAGCCGCCCGGACCGGAACCCACCACGATCACGTCGTAATCCGTCTCGCCCACCTCGGCAGGAGCCGCCGCAGGCGCACCGGTCGGCGCCGGCGGTGCAGGCTTTGCCGCCTGGCCGGACGATGCGGGCACCTCACTCTGCACCGACGCAGACGGCGCCGCGGTCTCGGGCTGCGGCAGATAGCTACCGGCAGAAGCGGGGGCTGCCCCCGCATCGGAGGCACTTGCGGAGGCAGAAACATCAGCCGGCGGCTCGGAGCCGGCAACGGCGCCGCTCTCGCCACCGACCGTGGTCAGCACCGTCCCGACCTCGACCTCGTCACCCTCGGCCACCGCGTGAGCGCCCAGCACGCCGGCCTCCGGCGCCGACACCTCGACGCTCACCTTGTCGGTCTCGAGTTCGGCCACCGCCTCGTCGGCCGCGACCTGCTCGCCAGGCTGCTTCAGCCACTTCGAGACGATCGCGGTGGTGACGCTCTCACCAAGCGTGGGAACCTTGATCTCAACCGGCATGGGTCACGTCTTTCGAGTGGCTAGGAAAAACAGCTGCGGCTCAGGACGCCGGCGGGTCAGAGTTCCAGCAGCAGCCGGCGCGGATCCTCCACGCCTTCCTTCATGCGCACCAGGAAGCTTACCGCCTCCTTGCCGTCGATCACGCGGTGATCGTACGAGAGCGCCACGTACATCATCGGCCGGATCACCACCTGGCCGGCGACGGCGATCGGCCGCTCCTGGATCTTGTGCATCCCCAGGATCGCCGATTGCGGCGGGTTCAGGATCGGCGTCGACATCAGCGAGCCGTAGATGCCGCCGTTGGTGATCGAGAAGGTGCCACCGGTCAGCTCGTCGAGCTTCAGCGCACCGTCGCGCGCCCGCTTGCCGAAGCCTGCGATCGACCGCTCGATCTCGGCGAACCCCATGCGATCGGCGTCGCGCAGCACCGGCACCACAAGTCCGTTCGGGCCACCGACCGCAATGCCCATATGCACGAAGTTGCGATAGACGATGTCGTCGCCGTCGATCTCGGCATTGACCGCCGGAAATTCCTTCAGCGCCGCCACGCACGCGCGCACGAAGATCGACATGAAGCCGAGCCGGGCGCCGTCGTGCTTCTTCTCGAAGGCTTCCTTGTACTGGGCGCGCATCGCCATCGCCGCGGACATGTCGACCTCGTTGAAGGTCGTCAGGATCGCCGCGGTGTTCTGCGCATCCTTCAGCCGGTTGGCGATGGTCTTGCGCAGCCGGGTCATCTTCACCCGCTCCTCGCGCGGGTCGTCGGTCCGCGCCGGACCTTTCGCCGCGGGCGCTTTCGCAGCCGGCTGGGTCGGACGATCGAGGAACGCCAGCACGTCGCCCTTGGTGATGCGGCCGTCCTTGCCGGTGCCGTCACCGACCGCAGACGCGTCGACCTTCTTCTCGGTCATCATCTTCTGGGCGGCAGGCAGCGGTGCATGGCCCTCCCGCTGGACGTCGGCCGGCGGCGTTGCCGGACGTGCGACCGGACCACTGGTCGGACGCGGCGGCTGGATCCCACCGGTCGGCGCGCCGGCGGGTGCGGATGCGGGTGCCGGTGCTGGCGCCGCAGCAACCGGAGCCGCGGCCGGTTTTGCCTGGGCGGGCGACGCCGCACCACCGGCTTCCACCACCGAGAGCAGCGCGCCGACTTCGACCTCTGCGCCTTCCTCGACCTCATGCGGCCCGAGCACGCCAGCTTCCGGCGCCGATACCTCGACGCTGACCTTGTCGGTCTCGAGCTCGACGACCGGCTCGTCCACGGACACCGTCTCGCCCGGCTGCTTCAGCCAGCGCGCGATGATTGCACTGGTGACGCTTTCTCCAAGCGTCGGAACCTTGATCTCGGCAGACATCGGCTTCCTTCAGTCTATCTATCGGCGTCTATCGTGGTAGCCGGACGCGCGCAGCCAGCCCATTTGTACCCCTGGCACCCGGAAGTGGCCAGACGCCGGAGTGTCGAGCCTGCGCGACTAGGCCGCCCTCTCGTCGACGTCCGCCTGCACACCCAGAGCTTCGCGCACCAGTGCGGCCTGCTGCGTCGCATGGGTGCGCGCAAGCCCGGTCGCGGGACTGGCGGCGGCGATCCGGCCGGCATAGCTCGGCCGGCTCGACTTCAGGCCCAGGCGCTTCAGCACCGCCTCGATGCGACGATCGACGAAGGTCCAGGCACCGGCATTCTCCGGTTCTTCCTGACACCAGATGATCTCGGCATTGCCGTATGCGGCCAGCACTCGCCCGAGCTCTTCGTCGGGGAACGGATAGATCTGCTCGAGCCGGACGATCGCCACGTCCTGCAGGTTGCGCTCGCGACGCTCGGCCAGCAGATCGTAATAGACCTTGCCCGAGCACAGCACGACACGCTTCACCTTGGCGGCGGCGCCGATCGCGTCGGTCTCCTCGATCACCGGCTTGAACCAGGTTCCCGCCGCCATCTCGGAGAGCGGGCTCACCGCCAGCTTGTGACGCAGCAGCGATTTCGGCGTCATCACCACCAGCGGCTTGCGGTAGGTCCGCTTCATCTGCCGGCGCAGCGCATGGAAATAATTGGCCGGCGTGGTGATGTTGCAGACCTGCATGTTGTTCTCGGCGCAGAGCTGCAGGTAGCGCTCCAGGCGCGCCGACGAGTGCTCCGGACCCTGGCCCTCGTAGCCATGCGGCAGCAGCATCACCAGCCCCGACATGCGCAGCCACTTGGTCTCGCCGGACGCGATGAACTGGTCGATGATGACCTGCGCGCCGTTGGCGAAGTCGCCGAACTGCGCCTCCCACAGCACCAGCGTCCTGGGGTCGGCCAGGCTGTAGCCATACTCGAAGCCGAGCACGCCGAACTCCGACAGCAGCGAGTTGTAGATCTCGATGCCGGCCTGGCCGCCCGCATCCGCGCCTCGGATGTTGTTCAGCGGCACGTACTCGTTCTGGTTGGTCTGGTCGATCAGCACCGCGTGGCGCTGGCTGAAGGTGCCGCGCTGGCAATCCTCGCCCGACAGCCGCACCCGGTGGCCCTCCAGCAGCAGCCCGCCGAACCCCAGCGCCTCGCCGGTGGCCCAATCGATACCCTCGCCGCTCTCGAACATCGCCAGCTTGGCCTCGAGCTGCCGGACGATCTTGCCATGCGCGTTGAAGTCCGCCGGCACCGTGCCAAGCGCCTGCCCGATCTGCCTCAGCGTCTCCACCGGCAGCCCGGTCGCCTGGTCCGAAGAGCCCGCCTTGTCCGCCGACTGCTTCATCCCGGCCCACTGGCCCTCGAGCCAGTCCGCCTTGTTCGGGCGGTAGGACTGCGACGCCCTGTAGTCGCCCTCGAGCTGAGCCTGGAATGCATCCCAGCCCGCCTGCGCCTCGTCGGCGGTCATCGCACCCTCACGCACCAGGCGTTCGGCATAGAGGGAGCGCGTGGTCGCCCGACCGCGGATCGCCTTGTACATGGTCGGCTGGGTGAAGGCCGGCTCGTCGCTCTCGTTGTGGCCGTGGCGGCGGTAGCAGACGATGTCGAGCACGATGTCGGCGGCAAACTTCTGCCGGAACTCGGCGCAGAGCCGGGCGCAGAACACCACGGCTTCCGGCTCGTCGCCGTTCACGTGCAGGATCGCCGACTGCACCGCTTTGGCGATGTCGGTGCAATACAGCCCGGAATAGGCATGCGCCGAGACCGTGGTGAAGCCGATCTGGTTGTTGACGACCAGGTGGATGGTGCCGCCGGTGCGATAGCCGATCAGCTGGCTCATCGCCATCGTCTCGTACACCAGGCCCTGCCCGGCAAAGGCGGCGTCCCCGTGCATCAGGATGCCGAGCCCGGAGTGACGGCCCTTGGTGTCGCCGATCATGTCCTGGCCGGCGCGGATCTTGCCGACCACGACCGGATCGACCGCCTCCAGGTGCGATGGGTTTGGCTGCAGCGAGATATGGACCTTATGGCCCTCGATCTCGAGATCGGTCGAAGTGCCCAGATGGTACTTCACGTCGCCCGAGCCCTGCACGTCGTCCGGCTTGAAGCTGGCGCCGGCGAACTCGCTGAACACCGCCGTGTACGGCTTGCGTACGATGTTCACGAGCGTGTTGAGGCGGCCACGATGCGGCATCCCGATCGCCACGGTACGCACGCCGTCGTGCGCCGCCTGCTGGATGATGGTGTGCAGCGCCGGGATCGCGACTTCGCCGCCCTCGAGCCCGAAGCGCTTGGTGCCGACATAGCGCTTCTGGCAGAACGCCTCGAAGCCCTCAGCCTCGTCCAATTGACGCAGGATGGTCTTCTTCTGGTCGGTGCTGAAGCTCTCGCGCCAGTTGCGGCCCTCGATCTGCGCCTGGATCCATTCCCGCTGGGCCGGATCCTGCACGTGCATGAACTCGGCGCCGATCGGGCCGCAATACGCCGCACGGATGGCGCTCAGGATCTCGCGGATGCTGGCGATCTCGGTGCCGAGCAGCAGCGACTTGGTTTTCCCGAGATAGATCGGCCGGTCATAATCCTCCGGGCCGAAGCCGTATGTCGCCGGATCGAGATCGGCATGCGATTTCGGGATCTGCAGGCCCAGCGGATCGAGCCGCGCTTCGAGATGGCCGCGGACCCGGTAGGCCCGGATCAGTTGCATGGCGCGCAGGCTGTCATCGGCGCTGGCGCGAAGCTGGTCGGCGTCGGGTGCGGACGCGGTGACCGGCGCGACCTTGGCGGGAGCCGGCGCCTTGGCGTCCTTTGCCACGGTGGGTTTGGCGGCGACGGGTGTAGGCTCCGGCCGCTCGACCTCGAAATGGCGAGGCGCCCATGTGGCTCCGGAGGCGTCCTGGAGAACCGCGACCGCCTCCTCGTCGAGGGCGGCGAACAGGGTGACGAAGCTCTGATCGACGCTGCCCGGATCGGACACCCAGCGTGCGTAAAGATCAGCCAGATATGCCGCATTGCCGCCACTGAAGGCCGTCGCCAGAACGTCCACGCCCGCCATGGAGCTACTCCCTAGTCTGCCCGGTGCATCGCGAAACCCGGACCTGTCGTTTGCAAGCCTGGAGATAACGTGCCGGAAGCTACCGACACGTTAACAATCACTGTCCCCAGGGATGCTCTAGACGCATGGTTTGTGCCAACTCGATGGCGAAACCATGGAGAACCTTCAGGTTTCCGGCGTTTCAGGCTCCGATCGCGCGGAAATCAGCGAGCAGCTTCTTTACCGCGTCGCAGGACTTCTCGAACGCCGCCTTCTCCTCGGGTGTGAACTCGACCTCGAGCACCCGCTCGGCGCCACCGGCCCCGATCACCACCGGCACGCCGACATAGAAGTCGGTCTGGCCGTATTCGCCGTTGAGCTTCACCGCGCACGGCAGGACGCGCTTCTTGTCCTTGAGGAAGCTCTCGGCCATCGCCACCGCGGACGCGGCCGGGGCATAGAACGCCGACCCCTTCTCCAGCAGCTTGACGATCTCGCCGCCGCCATTGGCCGTGCGGGTCACGATCGCGTCGATGCGCTCCTGCGTGGTCCAGCCCATCTTGATCAGGTCGGTCACCGGCACGCCCGCCACCGTCGAGTAGCGGGTCAGCGGCACCATGGTGTCGCCATGGCCGCCCAGCACGAACGCGGTCACATCCTCGACCGAGACGTTGAATTCCTGCGCCAGGAACAGCCGGAAGCGGGCGCTGTCGAGCACGCCGGCCATGCCGACCACCATGTTCGCCGGCAGCCCGGACTTCTCCTGCATCACCGCGACCATCACATCGAGCGGGTTGGTGATGACGATCACGAAGGCGCCCGGGGCATGGGCGCGGATGCCGTCGGCGACCTGGCCGATGACCTCGGCGTTCTTCGACAGCAGGTCGTCGCGCGACATGCCCGGCAGGCGCGGGAAGCCGGCGGTGACGATCACCACGTCGGAGCCGGCGATCGCGGCGTAATCCGACCCGCCGCTGAAGGCGCAGTCGAAATCGTCGACGGGTGAGGACTGCGCCAGGTCGAGCGCCTTGCCGGCGGCGACACCACCGAACACGTCGAACATCACGACGTCGCCCAGCTCCTTCAGGCCGATCAGATGGGCGAGCGTGCCGCCGATATTGCCTGCGCCGATGAGGGCGATCTTCTTGCGAGCCATGCGTGTCCCCGAGGTATGCGGGTGGTTGGATGAAGACCCGCCGGAGAACCCGGAACCCGCCGGAAGGCCGGTTTTGCTAGTCCTTCATGCCCCGCTCCGCAAGCGCCGCTACTCGAGGTGCTGCAATTCCAGGTAGGCCTGCGTCTGCATCTCCTCGAGCCGGGAGGCGGTGCGCTCGAACGCGACGGCCCCCTCGCCATGCTCGTAGATCCGGTCCGGCTGGTCGGCGGCGGAGGCGATCAGCTTCACCCGCGCCTCGTACAAGGCGTCGATCAGCACGATGAAGCGCCGCGCCACGTCGAAATTTTCCGGCCCGAGGCGCGGGATGCCGTCGATGATCACGCTGCGGAAGCGCCGGGCCAGGGCCAGGTAGTCGCCGGCGCCCAGGGCCCGCGCACACAGCGCCTCGAAGTCGAATCGAGCGACACCTTCCGCGGCCATCGGCACCGGGACCTGGCGCCCCATCACCTCCAGCGCCTCCGAATGCGGTGCCTGCCCGCGGGCCAGCCGCTCGAACGCCGCATCGAGGGCCTGCTCCGCACGCTGGTCCGCCGGCGCATGCCAGGTCGGCAGGCCCCGGAGGTTGCCGCGCCGGTAGTCGCGCGGACTGTCGAGCAGCACGGTGTCGAGTTCCTGCCTGATGCGCGCGATGAACGGCTTGAAGGCGTCGGCACCTGGCCGGTTCTGGAACAGCGCCTCGGGCGCGGTATTCGAGGTCGCCACGATCACCACGCCGCGCCGGAACAGCGCATCGAACAGCCGCCCGAGGATCATCGCATCGGCGATGTCGTTGACCTGGAACTCGTCGAAGCAGAGCAGCATGGCCTCGGCGGCCACGGCATCGGCCAACGGCGGGATCGGGTCGGCGACCTCCGGGTGGGCGCGCTTGTACGCATGCACCTTGGCATGCGTCTCCTGCATGAACCGGTGGAAGTGGATGCGTCGCTTTGCCGCGACCGGCGCCTGCTCGAAAAACAGGTCCATCAGCATCGATTTACCGCGCCCGACCTGGCCGACCAGGTAAACGCCCCTTGGCGCCTTGGGGGGAGCACGGCCGGTCAGCCGGCCGATCAGGGAACGCGCGCGGGCTGTCGCCGGAGCCTGGAGCTGGTTCAGTTCCTGCCAAAGCCGGTCCAGCCGGGCTGCGGCGTCGAGCTGCACCGGGTCTTCCTCGAGAAGTCCTCGGCCGACGCGATCACGATACAGTGATAATGGGCCTTGTAACGCACCCTTGGGGTCGAGAGGTGCTCTACCAGTGCCTGCCGCATTGCCTCGCGGGTCCGGTCCCGGACCAGCCCCCAGGTCCGGTGCTCCGGTCTGCGTCATAACTTGGAAAGACGGCATCCGCCGCCGATACATCGAGTTCCTCGCAAGATCAATGATCTATGCCGCGTTGCACAAAAACCCTTCGCGTGAGAGCGGGGCGTGGCCTGTCTCATTTCGTATCAGGTTCAACGAAATGCGAGCGATGTAACCTTTCCAGCGGTTTGGCCATTGTTTCTGCGATGGTCTGTCCGATGACGGAGACGGTGCGATGAAGAAGACAATGCTGGCCCTGCCGCTGATGCTGGCGTTCACCGCCGCAGGTGCCCAGGCGTCGGAGCTGCGGATGACCGTCGAGAAGCCGCATTTCACGTGCGAAGGTCACGGCCAGCTGCTGTCACATGTCGCATACGTGCCAGGCGCCGACGCGTCGGGGGCGACCCGGCGGAATACCAGCGACGACGCACCCTTGCCTTGCTGCGATGGCCAGATCGGCTGCGCGCAGTTCCTGTCGACCAACACGATCCTGCATCCCAGCCATCCGCTGCGCGGCTAACCTGCATCCTTCCCGAGCTTGCACCCTCGGAAGCTGCGGACCTAACTAGCCGCCACTCCAGTGCGGATCCGCTGACGATGCCAGACACCCTCCCGCCACGCTCGCCACGCCAGCATGTCGATCTTGGCCTCGACTATGCCGGCTTCGCTCGTCCGGTGGCGACCGACCCGTTTCCTCACATCGTCATCCCGAACTTCGTTCCACCGGCGCAGCTCGAGGCGGTGTTGCAGTCGTTGCCCGGGATCCCGGGCGGTGGCTCCTATCCCCCGTCGGCGCTCAGGTTGCGGGGCGCGGCTGCCGACCTGGTGCACGAACTCGAAGGGCCGGCCCTGCGGGACGCGATCGCCACGCGCTTCGGACTGGACCTGGAGGGCAGCCTGACGATGCTGACCATGCGCGGCCGGACCCGGGAGAAGGACGGCCAGATCCACACCGACTCGACCGCCAAGCTGGTCACGGTCCTGCTGTACCTGAACAAGGCAAGTGCCGAGTGGACCCGCCAGGAGGGCTGCTTGCGCCTGCTGCGTGGCCCGGACGACCTCGAGGATTTCGCCGTCGAGGTGCCACCGGTCGATGGCACGCTGCTGGTGTTCCCGAACGGCCCGACCACCTATCACGGCCATCGCACCTTCGTCGGGCGCCGCTACGCCATCCAGCTGAACTACATGGCGTCCAGCGCCAAGGCCCGCACCGAGCTGCGTCGACACAAGCTGTCTGCGCTGGTCAAGCGCTTCACCCCGGGGTGACAACCAGCGCCTGACCGCTGACGCCCCATCTACGGCGCGCCCGAGCCTGGACCTGCTTGAGGCATGTCTTGCGGTCGCGCGGCGCTTCAGCTTTTCGAAGCCGGCGGCGAGACCCGGGGCCGCTGCCTCCGCTTTCGGCCATGTCGACCGTGGTCAGCTGAGCGGCCAGCGGTTCAGCAGCCCGGCCATCCTTGGTTTGCATATAGGCTCACGATGAACCAGTCAGGTTCGAGCTGACGCACATACACAACCTGGCAATCATAGACGATTTTCCTTGCGTTCCAGCTCTCGGCAGCAACGCGCGCAAGAGCGCCACTCCGGTCGAACGCGAGATCTGCCTCCTCATCCGTCCCGAGGCCGCCCCAAACTCGCCAGAGCATGTGTCGCGGGTTCGGGTCGAACGCATCCACAAACGATGCAGGTCGAGAATTCACTATCCGCTTGTAGCTCTCCGACCAGACGAGCCAGCGCAAGCCGTCCCCGAAACGATCCCCCGCCTCGAGGAGGCCGACCCAGATCCCGATCAGACAAGCCCCGACGAGAAGGTCGGCCAGCCTGCGATCCATTTCGGCCGCAAGCCAAAGCGGGTCAGGCAGACGATGAAGAAGAGCGCCAGGACGGGCAGCAAGAGCAGAAAGGTTATCTGCATGTAAAAGAACGCACTGCTTAGAACCGCCGACGCGAGACACGCGGGGAATGCCAGCCGACGGTAATAACGCACAGGTTCTCCGGGGACCTGCATCATGGTGCTTACCAGGATTGCTGCCGACCAGGACGTATAAGCCTCACGTCTCCAACCGGCCACCTGCCCGGGCGCGTTCCCTGCTTAGGCCGCGACTGCCCCGGCTGACGCACCGCCATTCAGGCGATCACCGCCGGCGTCCCTCGAGCCTGCCCGGTCTCAGCGCCTGCCCTGGCGGCTGTCGATCGCGCGGTTCAGCAGGATGGCGGCGATGATGATCAGGCCGGTGATCGTCATCTGGTAGAACGAGCCCAGCCCGAGCAGGTTGAAGATGTTGCGCAGCACCTGCAGCAGCATCACCGCGAACAGCGTGCCCACCACGCCGCCGCGTCCACCGAACAGGCTGGTGCCGCCCAGCACCACCGCCGCAATGGCGTCGAGCTCCATCCCCTGCGCCGCGGTCGGCTGGCCGATCCGTAGCCGCGCGGTCAGCAGCACGCCGGAGAGCGAGGCGAGCAGCCCCGACACCGCGAACACGATGGTCACGATCAGCTTCACCGGGAGCCCCGAAAGGCGCGCCGCTTCTGCGTTTCCGCCAGTCGCGAACACGTATTCGCCGAACACGGTGTAACGCAGCACCAGGGCGGCGATGCCCCAGACGGCCAGGAACAGCAGCGCCAGCACCGGGAACGCGAAGCCGGGAAGCAGCGGCACCTGCAGCGAGCCGAACATGCCGAAGCCGTGCGGCAGGCCGCCGATCGGCACGCCGTTCGACATCAGGTAGGTGACGCCGCGCACCGTCACCAGCCCGGCCAGGGTGACGATGAAGCTCGGCACCGCCGCATAGGCCGAAATGGCACCGAGCAAGGCGCCGATCGCCGCACCGGTCAGCAGCGCCGCCGCGATCGCCAGCAGCGGTGGAATGCCGGCCGCCATCAGCAGCGACACCACCATGCCGCCGCACGCGACCACGCTGCCGACGGACAGGTCGATGTTGGCCGTCAGGATCACGAAGGTCATGCCGATCGCGACGATGCCGACGATGCTCGCCTGCTGGAACAGGTTCGAGATGTTGCGCACCGTCAGGAAGTCGTTCGACAGCAGCGTCGCGATCACCACGACGGCGAAGAAGATGACGATGAAGTTGTAGCGCAGCATCAGCTCGACGATGCGGCGTCCGGACAGTGACGGCGTCGCGGGTCTCGGACTGGCGGGATGCGCGAGCGTGCTCATGATCAGGTCTCCGTGGTCCGATGGCCGACCAGGCCCGCCTTCAGGATGTCGTCGCGCGACGCGATGGTGGGGTCGAAGCAGCGCACGTTGCGCCCCTCGTGGAACACCCAGATGCGGTCGCAATTGACGTAGATCTCATCGAGCTCGCTGCTGGCGACGATGATCGCGGCACCGTCCTCGGCCAGCCTGCGGATCAGCGCATACAGCTCGGCCTTGGCGCCGACATCGAGGCCGCGCGAGGGCTCGTCGAGCAGCAGCATCCGGCTGCCCTCGACCACCCATTTCGAGAACACGACCTTCTGCTGGTTGCCGCCGGACAACTGCCGCACCGGCTGGTCGAGGGTGCCGTAGCGCGTCGAGAGATCGGCCAGCACCGGGCTCGCGCCGCGCCGCATCCGCTCGTGCGAGATGAAGCGGCGGCGCCGGAGCGAGGGCAGCATGGCGTTGCGGTAGATCGCGGAGTCCAGCACCAGCCCCTGGGTCTTGCGATCCTCCGGCACCAGCGCCACGCCGCGGGCGATCGCCTCACCTGGCCGGCTCGGGCGATACGCCTGGCCGCCGAGCTCGATCTCGCCGGTGCTGGCGAGGTCGCCGAACAGCGCGTGCAGGAAGCTGGTGCGGCCGGAGCCGTTCAGCCCCGACAGCCCGATGATCTCGCCCTCGCGGACCGACAGGTCGCGCACGTCGAGCCCCTGCGGACCCTGCAGCCGACGCACCGAGAGCGCCACGGTGTCGCGCGCCGGCTTGCGGGCACTCCGTTCCAGCAGTGCCTGGTTGCGACCCAGCACCGCCTCGACCAGCGTCTGCTCGGGCGTCCCGGCGACGTCGAAGGTCTCGACCGTGCGGCCGTTGCGCAAGGCCGTGACGCGATCGCCGATCGCCCGGATCTCGTTCATCCGGTGGCTCACATACAGGATCGCGATGCCGGCCCGCGCAAGCTCGCGGATCACCTCGAACACCCGCTCGAGCTCGGTCTCGTTCAGCGCCGCCGAGGGCTCGTCCATGATGATCACCTTGGCGTCGAGCGTCAGGGCGCGGGCGATGGCGGTCAGCTGCTGGTTGGCGATCGACAATGATCCGACCAGCGCGGTCGGACCGAACCCGGCGCCGACCCGATCCAGCGCCGCCTGGGCGATGCGCAGCCGGCGGCTCCGGTCGATCAGCCCGAAACGTCCCGGCACCCGGCCCAGCAGCATGTTCTGGGCGACGGTCAGCTGCGGCACCAGGTCGAGCTCCTGGTAGATCATCGAGATGCCGGCCTGGGCGGCTTCGAGCGGGGTGCGGAAATGCCGTTCCACCCCGTCGAGCGTCAGGGTGCCGCGAGTCATGCCGTGGGCGCCGGCGATCACCTTGAGCAGCGTGCTCTTGCCGGCCCCGTTGGCACCCAGCAGGCAATGCACCTCGCCGCGCCGGATCGACAGCGAGGCCTCCTCGAGCGCAACCACGTTGCCGGGAAAGATCTTGGCAGCGCGGTCGACGGCGAGAACGATGTCAGGCGCCACGGGCCGCCTCGATCGCGACCAGCGCCGTCTGTTCGTCGGTCACCAGCACGTTGATCAGCCGCGACTTCAGGGCCGCCAGCACCACCGGATGCTTGGCCCGCCCGACCGCGATGCCCATCGAGATCGCCTTGCCCGGGAGCTCGGCGGGATCCAGCCCGATGGTGCGGGCGTCCAGCGCGGTGTCGACGACGGCGCCGTTGCGGTCGACGAACCGGCCCAGCACGTCGCCGACGGCACCGGCCTTGCGCAGCCGCGCGATCTCCGCCTCGGTGATGTAGCCGGACCCGACCAGCACGGATTCCGGGGTCATGCCGCCAAGCCCGAAGCACACCACCGGCGCCTCGCGGCCGAGCGCCAGCACGCTCTCGATCACCGGATCCTGCTCCAGCACGGCGCGGGTCTCGGCGCGGCCGACGATGGCCGGCACCGGCAGCACGGTCGCGCGCCCGTTGCCGGCGACCGCGAACAGCTCAGCGATGTTGTTGGTGCGCGTGGCACTGGCGCGGATGTTCATCGCACCGTTCAGCAGCACCACCTCGACGCCATCGTTCCAGCCGCGCGGGAGCCAGTGCGCCACCGCGGCCATGGTGTGGCCCCAGGACACGCCGACCAGCATCGGCCGCGGCGTCAGGGCGGCAAGGAACTGGCCCGCCGCCTGCGCCACGCTGTCGACCATCAGCCCGTCATCGTTGCCCACCACCGGCACGACGATCGCCTCGCGCAGCCCGTGCGCGCGCTGCAGCCGGCTCTCGAGATCCGGACGGCGCTGCGCCCGCGGCACGATCTCGATCCGCACCACCCCCTGCTCGCGCGCGTCCTTGAGAAGGCGGGCGACCTGCCAGCGGGTCAGGCCGAGCGACTTGGCGATGTCGCCCATCGTGCGGTCGAGGTCGTAATACCCCTTCGCCGCCTGCACCATCAGCGACTCGCGGCCGGCGCTGGACAAGGTGCGGAGGTCGATCTCGTCGTGTGCCGTCGGGGACACGTCAGTAAGCTCGCGCATCAGGAGTGTCCTTCTGTCGTTGCTGCACCGGCAGCGGTCCGGCAGCGCGCACTTCCTGTGCCGCCAGCTTGTGCAGGATCGGCGTGAGGCAGGCGGTCGCCTCCCGGTAACGCTCCAACCCATCGAGATAGTACTGGTGCACCGACAGGTCCGGCTCGATCGTCCGGCCGCCGCGCGCGACACCGGCGCTCGCCGTGCGCAAGTCGGGGAACAGCCCCACCCCGGTCGCAGCCGCGGCTGCGGTGCCGACAATGGTCAGGTTCTCTTCCGCCGCGAGCTGCACCGGCAAGCCGATCGCGTCGACCGTCGCCCGCAGCCACAGCGCGTTCTTGGCATACCCGCCGGCGCTGACGATGCGCTCGATCGGCACGTCGACCGACCGCGCCTGCGCCACCACGTTCGCCGACGCCAGCGCCACACCCTCCACCGCCGACCGATACAGTGCCGCACGATCATGCCCGAGCGACAGCCCCAGCAGCGCGCCGCGCAGATGCGGATCACGATAAGGGGTGCGGTTGCCCATGAAGTAATCGAGCGTCATCAGGCCGGTATGCGTCGGCGGCAGGCGGCCCGCCTCCTCGATCAGCAGCCGGGTGCCTTCCCGGTCGAGCTGGAAGATCTGCCCGCTGAGCCAGGACAGCACCGAACCCGCCGATACCTGCCCGCCCTCGACCAGCCACAGCCCCTCGATCAGCGCATGTGGATACGGGCCCCAGAACCCCGGCACCGGACGGTCCTCGGGGAGGTGGAACAGATGCACCACCGAGGTGCCACCGATCATCAGCAGGTTGCCGGGGTCGACCGTATCGGCGCCGAGGATGCCGATATGCGCGTCGATGCCGCCCTGGGCCACGACCGGACGCTGCCCGCCCAGACCGAGATGGGCGGCTGCCGCGTCCGAAAGCGCCTCGATCGCCGTGCCGACCGGCAGCACTGTGCCCGGCATCCGGCGGGTCAGTTCGGGGGCCCCGAAGCTGTCATAGAGCTCCGGGTGGAATCGTCCCTCGTTCCCGTCATAGTTCCATTTGCAGGTGGCGTTCATCCGCGAGCCGACCCAGCGCCCGGTCAGGCGGTAATTCAGCCAGTCCAGGCACTCGCAGATGACGTCCGAGGCCGCGTAGGTGTCCGGCTCATGCGCCGCGAGCCACATCGCCTTGGGGACAAGCCACTCGGCCGCGTCGCTGCCGCCGCTCTGCTCCATCACCGGATGCCGGCTCAGGGCGGTGCGCGCGGCTTCGGCGCCGGCGCGGCAATCCATCCAGAGCAGCGCCGGCCGCAACGGCGTGCCGTCCATCCGGCAGGCGACCACGGTGGAGGCGGTGGTGGCGAGGGCCACGCCATCGATGGTCGGGTGGCCGGCCAGCTGCATGGTCTGCCGGCAGGCGAGGCCGAGCGCATCCCACCAGGCTGCCGGCGACTGCTCGGCCCAACCGGGCTGCGGATGGTGCGTCTCGTAGGTCTGCTCGGCGGTCGCCACGATCGTGCGGCGGTCCAGGTCGAACAGCCCGACCCGAACGCCGCCGGTGCCGAAATCGAACCCCAGGAGCAGGCCCATGCGATGGCTCCCCGGCTGGACCGCCTAGGGCCGCACCATCACCTTGGAGATGAACTCGTTCCGCTCACGGAATTTGTTCATCGTGTTGGGCAACTCGTCGAGGCCGGGCTCATGGGTGATCATGAACTCCCAGCGCAACTCGCCGGTGCCGAGTTTCTCGAGCGTGGTGGTCCATTGCGGGCCGGGGAACGGCGCGCCGAAGGAGTTCCACGATCCATGCAGGGACACTTCCTGCCGCAGCATGTGATTGAAGGTCGCGACCTCGAGCCCGACATCCTGGGTCGGGATGCCGATGAACACCACGTGGCCGCCTGGCCCCGCCAACTGCACCGCCAGGTTGGCCGTCGAGGGGTGACCCGCCGCCTCGATCACCAGGTCGCAGGGCGGCACTTCGGGACGCGGGCCGTGGCTCAGGAAGGTGTGGGTGGCGCCGGCCTCGCGCGCCTGCTCCAGTTTCTGCTCCGAGACGTCGACCGCGACCACCTGCGACGCACCCATCAGGCGCATCCACTGGATCGCGAACAGCCCGATCGGTCCGCAGCCGATCACGCCGCCGGTGTTGCCGATGGTGATCGGGCTCTTCCAGATCGCGTGCAGGGCGATCGAGGCCGGATCGGTCATTGCCGCGGCACGCGGATCGATCCCGGCCGGCGTCTTCAACAGGTTGCCGCGCGGCACGGCAACGTATTCGGCGTAGGCGCCATCACGACGGCTGCCGAAATAGTCGTAGTCCCGGCAACGCGAGAAATTGCCGGTCAGGCACTGGTCGCAACGCCGGCACGGGATCAGCGGCGCCACCGACACCAGCTCACCATCGGCGTAACCCTCGACGTGGTCGCCGATCTCGACGATATGGCCGGAGAACTCGTGGCCACAGATGATCGGCATGCGATGCGCGCCCTTGGTTAGCATGCGCGGAATATCCGAACCGCACACGCCGCACGCTGCCACCCTGAGAAGCACGTCGTCCGGTCCCGCCACCGGCTTCGGCACGTCCTCGACCCGGATATCGCCCGGGGTGTACATGACAGCTGCGCGCATCGGTTGGCTCTCCTTTGGAGATTTGGCTAAGACCTGAATTTTGTCAGGATCTTGTCAGGATCGTCCGCGTCTCGGTGCGCCGCCTCGTAAACCTACTTGCGCTTCGCGAAAAGACCGCTGGTGTCGAATTGTCCGACCGTCTGCTTGTCGATCAGCGCTGTCCCCGCATCGATGAAGGCCGGCACCTTCTGGCCGCTTGCGATCTTCTGCGCGGTCTCGATGGTGACGGCGCCGAGCCGGATCGGATCATTGGATGCGGTTGCGACATACTGGTTGCCAGTGGCGATATCGTTCACCGCCTCGGACAGCCCATCGACGCCGGCTACCAGCACGTCCTTGCGATTGTTCTCGCGCAGCACCTGCAGCGCGCCCAACGCCATGTCGTCGTTATGCGCATAAACCGCCTTCACGTCCGGATTCGATTGCAAGAGATCCTGCATCGCCGTGACGGCATTCGAACGCACGTATTCAGCGTACGGGCCCATAACCACTTTATCGCCGGCAGCCTGCACGACCTTGTTGAAACCATCGCGCCGGGCTGCCATCACCGTGCCGCCGGCATCGCCCTGGATCTCGATGATCTTGGCTCCGGATCCGGCCTGCTTCAGCCGCTCGGCCACCACCTCGCCCACGATCTGGCCCATCTTCTCGTTGTCGCGGCCGACATAGGTGACGACATCGCCGTGGATCGCGCGGTCGACGGTCATGACCGGGATATGGGCGTCGCTCGCCGCGGACAGCGCCGGTGCCACGGCATCGGGGTTGACCGGGTTGATGATCAGCACCTTCACGCCGCGGGTGATGAGGTCCTGGATGTCGTTGTTCTGCTTGTTCACGTCGCCATTCGCATCGAGCACCACGAGCGTGTCGCCAGACGCCTTGGCCGCAGCTTCCGCACCGGTCTTGAGCTGTACATAGAAGGGCGACTGCAGCGTTGCCTGGCTGAAGCCAATCAGCAGGCCGGCCGCGGAAGCACTCCCGCCGGCAGTCATCCCCGAGCCCAGCGCCAAAGCGCCAAGGGCCACGGCACCGATACTAATCCGGAACGTCCCAACCATGATCTTTCCTCACATATGAGCGTTTCTCGCTCTTATGAGGCATGGCGATAATCGCTCGGCGACATTGTGTCAATCACCTTCAGCCGCGATCTGTGATGATCTGCTCGAAAGCGTTGGCAGATGCGAACCAGGCCGGCATCACCCGGTCCAGCTTGCTGGCATCGATCACCAGGAAGGAGCGCATTGCCCGTTCCAGGACCGCCTGCTTCACCGGCACCTCGTTGAAGTTCGAACAGCTCACCCCGAGCGTCGGGTGCAAGCCGCCCGCCGACAGGAACGCCTTGTTGATGCCGAGGCGCTCCAGGCTGCGTAACGCCTCCTCTGCCAAAAAAGTTGCTGAAGCGGAATGGAAGAGCCCTCCGAGCATGAACAGCTGCGCGCGCTGCATGCGGCTTGCGGCATTGGCGACGTTGAGCGCGTAACAGACGATGGTGACGTCGAGGTCGATCGGCAACGCCGCCATCAGATGCGGCATCGTTGTTCCGCAATCTACGAAGATCGTATCCCCCGGCTCGACCAGCGCGGCCGCCCGCCGACCTGCCTCAACCTTGGCTCCCAGATGGCTGCCCTGCTCGAGATCCAGCCGATAGCCGGCAGCATTCCCCGGCCGGCGATCGACGACATGGCCGCCCAGCAGATCCAGCCCTGCGCCGCCATCCGCCAGGTCGCGCCGGAGGGTCATCGTCGACACACCGAGTGCGCGCGCAGCATCGACCAGCCGGAGCGAGCCGTCGCGGCCGGCCAGCACGCGCAACCGCTGCAGCCGCATGGCACGACGATCGACGGCATCGCTTCGGGGATCCCCCGACTGAACGGGCGGGTTGACGTCGATCAGCTTCATGTGACTATAATACCAAATGTGAACAATTTAACAAGGACCGCGGTCATGTCGGATGCAGTATCAGGCGCCGCACTGGCGCTGATGATCGACCACACGATCCTGAAGCCCGACGCCACCCGCGCGCAGGTCCGCACCTTTTGCGACGAGGCCAGGCAGCACGGCTTCCGCTCGGTGTGCGTCAACTCGGTGCATGTGCCGTTCGTGGCCGACCAGCTACGTGGCAGCGACGTGCGGGTCTGTTCGGTGGTGGGCTTCCCGCTCGGCGCCATGCCGGCCGCAGTCAAGGCGGCGGAAACCAGGGCGGCGATCGAGGCCGGGGCCCAGGAAATCGACATGGTGATCCAGATCGGCGCGCTGAAGGAGGGCCGGCTCGACGACGTACGCGACGATATCGCCGCGGTGCGCGAGGCCTGCGGCGGTGCGGTGCTGAAGGTGATCATCGAGACCTGCCTGCTGAACGACCAGGAGAAGCGCGACGCGTGCCGGCTTTCGGTCGAGGCGGGTGCGGATTTCGTCAAGACATCGACCGGCTTCTCGACCGGTGGCGCCACCACCGAGGATGTCGCCCTGATGCGCGGCGTGGTCGGGCCGGATCTCGGCGTGAAGGCGTCCGGTGGAGTTCGCACGATCGAGGCGGCGCACGCGATGATCGCCGCCGGCGCGAACCGCATCGGCACCAGCTCCGGCATCGCCCTGGTGACCCAGACAGCACCGGTTGCCGGCAGCTATTGAGCGTTTCACATTAGACCAAACGTCACGGGCAAGCACGGCAGCGACAAGCCGGCAGCCTTCAGGGGAACCACCATGATCCACATCACGCGTCGCCACTTCTCCCTCCTTGCAGGTTCGAGCGCCCTTCTCGCCGGGTCCGGGTTGCCGGCCTTCGCCGCGGACCAGGCGGTCGATACCGCCGGGGTGTCCAAGGACATCACCGCCAAGGCCACCAAGAAATACTCGATCGGCACGGTGGTGAAGGTCGACGGCATCGCCTGGTTCGACCGCATGCGGGTGGGCGTGAAGCAGTTCGGCGCCGATACCGGGCACGACACCTGGATGGTCGGGCCGAGCCAGGCGGATGCCGCCGCCCAGGTGCAGATCGTCGAGACGCTGATCGCGCAAGGTGTGGACGCGATCTGCATCGTTCCGTTCTCGGTCGAGGCCGTCGAGCCGGTGCTACAGAAGGCGCGCGACCGTGGCATCGTGGTGATCTCGCACGAGGCCTCGAACCTTGCCGCGACGGACTACGACATCGAGGCGTTCGACAACCACGCGTACGGCGCCAAGCTGATGCAGGATCTCGGCATGCAAATGGGGGGCGAGGGCGGCTACATCGCCACCGTCGGCAGCCTGACCTCGACCTCGCAGAACGAGTGGATCGATGGCGGCGTCGCCTACCAGAAGGCGAACTTCCCGAAGATGCACCAGGTCGCCCAGCGCATCGAAACCAACGACGACGCCACCACCGACTACAACAAGCTGAAGGAAGTCCTGACCACCTATCCGGACCTGCGCGGCATCCTCGGTGCGCCGATGCCGACCTCGGCCGGTGCCGGACGGCTGATCGCCGAGCGTGGGCTGAAAGGAAAGCTGTTCTTCTCCGGCACCGGCCTGGTTTCCGTTGCAGGCCAGTACCTCAAGGATGGCGACATCGACTACATCCAGTTCTGGGACCCGGCGATCGCCGGCTACGCCATGAACATCCTGGCGGTGATGGCGCTGACCAAGAAGCCGATCGCGTCGGGCCTGAACCTTGGGTTGAAGGGCTATGAGAGTTTGGCCGTTGCCGATCCGAAGCGTACGAACGTGCTGGACGGCAAGGGCTGGGTCGGCGTCACCAAGGACAACATGAGCCAGTACAACTTCTAAATATTGCTCCGCGCATGACCACACCGCTTCTCGAACTGCGCGACATCGCCAAGAACTTCTCTGGCGTAAAGGCGCTGGACGGTGTGTCGCTCAGCATTTCCGCCGGCGAGATCCATTGCCTCGCCGGCGAGAACGGCTCCGGCAAGTCGACGCTGATCAAGGTGGTGTCGGGGGTAAATACCGTCGATGCGGGAGAAATCCTGATCGACGGGAAGCCCGTGGAGCAGATGACGCCGCGGCTGGCGATCGCGCTCGGCGTGCAGGTGATCTACCAGGATTTCTCGCTGTTCGGGAACCTGACGGTTGCCGAGAACCTCTCCATCGGCGCCGAACTGCGCGAACGGAAGCGCATCGTGAACTGGCGGCGGATGCGCGCCCATGCCGAGGCCGCGGTGCAGCGGCTCGGCGTGCATCTGGACCTCGACGCCACCGTCGACAGCCTGCCGACCTCCGGCCGCCAGTTGGTGGCAATCGCCCGCGCGCTGATGGCCGACCCGCGGCTGCTGATCATGGACGAGCCGACCACGGCACTCACCGGACGCGAGGTGGCCACCCTGTTCGGGGTGGTGCGCGACATCCAATCGCGCGGCATCGCGGTGCTGTTCGTCAGCCACAAGATGCGCGAGATGCTCGATATCAGCGAGCAGCTGACGGTCCTGCGCTCCGGCCGCGTGGTGGCCGGCGGTCCGATCGGCAAGTTCGACGAGGCGGCGATCACCCGCGCGATGACCGGCCTCGATATCGCCGAGGACCCGTATGTGTGGACGGCCACCGGCTTCGCAGCACCGGTGCTGGAGGTGCAGGGGCTCTCGGTTCCTGGCGAACTCGAGGACGTGTCGCTCACCGTGCAGCCGGGCGAGATTGTCGGCATCGCAGGGCTGCTCGGCTCCGGTCGGACCGAGCTGGCGCTGGCGCTGTTCGGGTTGCGTCCGCGCCATACCGGCACGGTCCGTATGGACGGCAAGGCGGTGCGCCTCACCAGCGTGCACAAGGCGATCGAGCAGCGCATCGCCTACGTTCCGGAGGACCGGCTGACCGAGGGGCTGTTCCTGCCGGAGACGATCGACCGCAACATCGTCGCGGCCTCGCTCGACGTGCTCAGCCGGTTCGGCGTGATGCGGCCCGGGCAGATGGCGAACGCGGCCGCCACCACAATTCGCGAGATGGCCATTGCCACCCCCACCGGTGACCGGCCGGTGACGCAGCTCTCCGGCGGCAACCAGCAACGCGTGGTGATCGGCCGCTGGCTGTTGCAGGAGCCGCGGCTGCTGATCCTGAACGGCCCGACCGTCGGCGTCGATGTCGGGTCCAAGGCCGGCATCCACCGCGCGATCCGCGCCCTCGCCCGCGAGCGTGGCCTCGCCGTGCTGATGATCTCCGACGACCTCCCCGAGCTGGTCGGCAACTGCAACCGCGTCCTGGTGATGCATCGCGGCCGGCTCGCCGAGGAGCTGCCCGGCGTGCTCCACGACCAGGGCACGGAAGGCCTGCGCGACGCCGAACGCACCCTCTCCGACCACCTGAAGGTGCTCGCATGACGAAGGCCGGGGCATGACCACCGCCACCCTCGAACCTGCCGGGGCCCCCACCCGGAACTGGGCTGCAACACTCGGTGCCGCGCTGCTGCGTCGGCCGGAGCTTGCGGTGGGCGCGCTGGCGCTGGTGTCGATGCTGGTGATCGGCAGCATCAACCCGGCGTTCTGGAACGCCGGCAACCTGTTCAGCCTGCTGCGCGCCAACGTCATCATCGGCATCCTCGCGCTCGGCGTGATGCTGGTGATGCTGTCCGGCGGCATCGACGTGTCGTTTCCGGCCTTCGCCATCGCCGCGATGTACCTGACCATCAAGGCGATGATCGCCTGGCCGTACGACGGCGTGGTGCTGCCGTTCGTGATGGCGACCGGCATCGGACTGCTGCTCGGGCTGGTCAACGCGGTGTTCGTGCACGGCCTCCGGATGATCCCGCTGATCGTGACGCTCGGCACCGGCACAGCGGTGCGTGGCCTGCTGCTCGGCGCGGTCGGCGCCAGCCAGATCAACATCGACCACATGCCGCCCGCCCTGATCGCTTTCGGCCGCACCGAGCTGTTGCAGGTCACCCTGAACAATGGCGAGCATGTTGGGCTCTCGGCGATGGTGCTGGTGTATCTGGCGCTGGCGATCGGCGTGCACCTGATGCTGCGCTACACCCTGATCGGCCGCAGCATCTACGCACTCGGCGGCGGCGAGGAGGCGGCACGGCGCGCCGGGTTCAGCGTGCGCGGCACGGTGTTCTTCATCTACGGGCTGGCGGGGGCGCTCGCCGGGTTCACCGGCCTGCTGCACGGCTCGATGATCTGGATCGCCAATCCGCACGACATGGTCGGCATGGAGCTCGACGTGATTGCCGCGGTGGTGCTGGGCGGCGTCAGCATCTTCGGCGGCCGCGGCAGCGTGCTCGGCACCATGCTCGGGGTGTTCACGCTGGTGATGCTGACCAACAGCCTGATCATCATGCATATCGACACCACCTGGCAGCGCATCGTCACCGGCAGCATCGTGATCGTCGCCGCCGGACTGACCTCATGGCGTGACCGGAGGCGCGCGCGATGAGCGGCACCCGCACGCCCGGATTGCTCCGGCGCATCGACCCGGCGCTGCTGCAGATGGCGGCGCTGACGGTGCTGATCTTCGCCGCCATGTCGATCCTCGACCCGGCGAAGTTCCTGCGGCCGTACGTGTTCGAGTCCATCACCTACGTGGCGCCGGAACTCGGCCTGCTGTCGATCGCGATGATGCTGTCGATGCTGACCGGCGGCATCGACCTGTCGGTGATCGGCATCGCCAACCTGGCCGGCATCCTGGCGGGGCTGTACTTCCACGCCCATGGCGGCGCGCGCGGCCCCGGGCTGATGCACATGGCCGCCGGCCCGGTGGCGTTCGGCGTGCTGATCGCGATCGCCACCGGAATGGTAGGGGGCGCGATCAACGGCCTGCTGGTGGCACGCGCGCGCATCACCCCGATCCTGGCGACGATCGGCTCCGGGCAGATCTTCACCGGCATCGCCCTGGTGCTGACCGGCGGCCCGGCGGTGGTCGGCTTCCCGACGCTATGGGGCGCGATCGGCAACGGCAGCCTGCACGGCGTGGCGATCCCGCTGCTGGTGTTCCTGGGCCTGGCGATCCTGGTGGCGCTGATGCTCACCCGCACCAGCTTCGGCATCTCGCTGAAGCTGATCGGCACCAGCCTGCGCGCCGCCACCTTCGCCGGGCTGCATACCGGGCGCACCATCTTCTTCTCGTACGTGCTCAGCGGCACGCTCGCCAGCATCGCCGGCATCATCCTCTCGGGCCGCACCAATGCCGCCAAATCCGATTACGGCGTCTCCTACCTGCTGGAAGCGGTGCTGATCGCAGTGCTGGGCGGCACCAATCCGGCCGGCGGCAGGGGATCGGTCGCCGGCATCGCGTTGGCCCTGGTGGCGCTGATGCTGCTCTCGTCGGGATTACAGCTCATGCGGTTCAGCAACTTCCTGGTGGATTTCATCTGGGGCGCCTTCCTGCTGCTGTCGATCGCGCTCAACGCCCTGCGCACCCGGAAGCGCTGACCGATGCGCCTGCTCGCCACCCTGCCGCTGGACCCGGACTTTTCCGGCAACACCGAGCGCCAGGTGATCCAGGCCGGCACGCTGTCGGCCAGCCTGTTCCGCTACCCGAGCGGCATCGCGGCACTCCGCATCCGCAACGGCCGCGGATCGCTGATCGTGCTGCCGTGGTTCGGCCAGATGATCTGGCACGCCGAGTTCGACGGCGTGGATCTCACCATGCGCAGCGGCTTCGAGATGCCGCTGCCGGCGGACAGCATCGGCGGCACCTATGGCTGCTTCGCGTTCCATAGCGGCCTGCTGCGCAACGGCGTGCCCTCGGCGGCCGACACCCATGCGGCGCACGGCGAGTTCCCTACCGCCCGCATGCGCCGCGCCTGGCTCGAGCTGTTCGACCACGACGGCATGCTGGCGTTGCGCGTTGTCAGCGAGCGCGATCACGTGGTCGGCTTCGGTCCGCACTACCTCGCGCGTCCGGCGGTCACGCTGACCGAGGCGAGCGGCCGCTTCGACATCACGCTCGACGTCGAGAACCGCTCCGGGCGGCCGATGGAGCTGATGTACATGGCCCACGTGAACTTCGCGTTCGTGGCCGGCGGCACGATCCTGCAGGCGGCACCATTCACCCCGGCGCAGGTCGCGGTCCGCACCAGCATCCCGGCGCATGTCGTGCCGACCGATGAGTACCGCGCGCTCATCGATACGTTGGCCGTCACCCCGGAGCGGATGCAGCGGCTCGAGGAGCCCGCGTCGTACGACCCCGAGCAGGTGTTCTACGTCAGCGGCCTCGGCACCGACGCCACCGGCCGCACCGCCCTGATGCTGCGCCGGCCGGAAGGCGATGCGTTCGTGCTGGAGTACGCGCCGTCCGAGTTCCCGTTCTGCGTACGCTGGATCCTGAACGGCCCGGACCAGAGCGTCGGCGCGTTCGCGCTGCCCTCCACGTGCCTGCCCGAGGGCTACATCGCGGAGCGCGCACGCGGCCACGTGCGCCTGCTGCCGCCGCGTGGCCGCACGAGCTTCAGCGTCGGCCTCGGCCACCTCGACATCCCCGAAAGCGACGCCGCCGCCACGGCGATCGCCGCCCTGCAACCCCCGTCGGAGCATCGGCCATGAGCGCACGCATCGGCGTCATCGGCAGCAACATGGTCGACCTGGTCACGACCATCGACCGCATGCCGCGCATCGGCGAGACGCTCGAGGCGCCGGCGTTCTCGATCGGCAACGGCGGCAAGGGCGCCAACCAGGCGGCCGCCGCGGCCAAGCTCGGCGCCGACGTGCTGATGGTCAGCCGTGTCGGCGACGATGTCTTCGGCGCCGACACGATCGCCAACATGCAACGCCTCGGCATCGACACCCGCCACGTCCACGTGGTGCCGGGCGCCTCGAGTGGCGTGGCACCAATTTTTGTCGACGCGAATGGCGACAACAGCATCCTGATCATCAAGGGCGCCAACGATCATCTGCTGCCGGACGGCGTCGACGAGGCAGCCGCCGACTTGCTGGATTGCGGGCTGATCGTGCTGCAGCTCGAGATCCCGCTGGAGACCGTCTATCACGCGATCGACTGGGCGCACGCCGCCGGCAAGCGCGTGCTGCTCAACCCGGCGCCCGCAACCCAGGCGCTGTCGCTGGAGCGCATCGCCCACGTCGATTTCTTCATGCCGAACCAGACCGAGCTGTCGATCCTGACCGGCCTGCCGACCTCCAGCGCCCGTGAAGCCGAGGCCGCTGCCCGGGTGCTGCTCGATCGCGGCATCGGCACGATCGTGGTGACGCTCGGCGCAGACGGCGCGCTGCTGGTGACCGCCGACGAGGTCAGCCTGATCCCGCCGGTGAAGGTGGTGGCGCGCGACACCAGCGGCGCCGGCGACGCCTTCATCGGCGCGTTCGCCGCGCACTACGTGCAGGACAACGACCTGCACGCGGCGCTGCGCCAGGCGACGCGCTATGCCGCAGACTCGGTCACCCGGCCCGGCACGCAGAAGGCCTTCGCGACCGCCGAGGAGTTCAGCCGGTTGGCACTCTAGCCGGTACCGGCACGCGCAGTCCGGCTGCGCAGGACCTGCCGCCCTGCGTCGGGATCGGACGGGATCGTCGGACGGTGAACGGCCATGCGCCCGCATCGGAACGCGACAGGCATATGCCTAAAGACCGCTCAGTTTTTGCGGAAATAGCTCACCGCTTGATCGACCCGGTGCAGCGGGATCAAAATTCCAGCAAATAGCGCATATCCCCTCTTTACCGCTTGGCAACGGATGCGCAGAGTGTTGCCTGACGATATCGAACGTCGGATTTCAAGAGGCAGTTGCGACCACCTCCACGCAACGTTCCATGAGACAGAGGCAGCTCGGGTCGATGTCATTCGTTCCACCGCTTGGCTCGCAAGATCTTGGATTATCCGGTGTGGGCAACTGGATACTCTTAGACGTTTGCCTGGAACTTCCTGATTAATACGGCCAGATCGTCTGGCCATTTCCACCACGCCATAGGCGCGAGGTCGAACGTCCCGTTTACGGACTGACCCGATGCTTTGCCCGCCATTCGGACTATCGGATGGGGTGGTCCGACGAAGCAAATCCAATCCGAACCCGGAATGCCGCACACCGCACTGGTCTGCGGCAGTCAAGGGAACACGCTTCGAGGATCCGATCGATGACGAACCAGTTTGTCAGTTCCGGTACGAGTGTTTCCGGCGTCGTGGTGGCTCCCGGTGACACGCTCGACGTCCTGTACGGGGGGCTGACGCTGAATGCACTCGTCTCGTCGGGCGGCAGCGACATCATCGCCGGGGACGGCCTCGACACGACGCTGCTCGCCTTCGCGACCGAGGTGGTATCGGCCGGCGGTACTGCGATCGCGACCTCGGTCGGAGCACTGGCCGCGCAATTCGTTTATTCGGACGGTACCGCCATCGACACGATCGTCGCGTCGGGCGGCGAGGCGTTCGTGCTGTCCGGCGGATTGGCGTACGAAGCCGAGGTGCGGGCGGGCGGCTACCTGTCCATTTCCGCCGGCGGCACGGCGAGCGCCTCCGTACTGTCCGCCGGCGGTACGCAGCTCGTGATGTCGGGCGGAATGGCGCAGGACACCTTTGTTTCCGGCGGCTTCGACACGATCTCTGCCGGCGGCGTGGCATCCGCATCCATGATCGACAGCGGCGGCATCGAGACCGTCCTGAGCGGCGGCGACAGCATCGCGGCAGGCATCGGCAGCGGCGGCTACCTGGTCGTCTCGGCCGGCGGCGAGGCCAGCGGCGGCACGGTCTCGAGCGGCGGCTACATCCGCGTCTCGGCCGGCGGCATAACGCGAAACGACGTGATCTCGTCGGGCGGAACCGAGATCGTGCTGTCGGGCGGCGTCGCCTCCGGCACCACGATCGGCGCGTTCGGGATGCAGGTCCTGTCCGCCGGCGGCACCTCCATCGCAACGGTCGTCGATTCGGGCGGATACGAGATCGTTTCGGCTGGCGGGACCGCGAGCGGCACGACGATCGGCTACGGCGGCGAGGCCTACGTGCTCTCGAACGGGCTTGCCCAGGGGGCGATCGTCTCGTCCGGTGGTTACCTCGCCGTATCGTCCGGCGGCGCCGCTCTCGGCACCACGGTCGAGAACGGCGGCACCGAGGCGCTGGGAAACGGGGCGGTCGCCAGTGGCGGCGTGATCTCGGGCGGCGGCGTGGAGACCGCGTCGTTCGGCGCGGAAACGATCGGCGACACGGTCGAGTCCGGCGGCTATCTCGTCCTGTCGGCCGGTGGCGTCGCTGACGACACCCAGGTCGGATCGGGCGGCTTCCTGCTGATCTCTTCCGGTGCCGCGGCCAGCGGCGCCGTGGTCTCGTCCGGCGGCCTGGAGGTGGTGTCCGCAGGCGGCCTGGCACTGGCGACGATGTTGCTGTCCGGGGGAGGCATCCAGCTCGACGACCTGGCCTTCGCGTCCGGCGGCCAGGCGGTGCTGGACGCCGACACCGACACCCTCGTCGTCACCGAGGGTGGCCGGAGCGTCGATGTCGCACTCCAGGGCAGCTATGACGGCCTGTATTTCCGGCTGTCCGACGCCGCCGATGGCGCGACGATCATCACCGCCGAGGGCACGCCGTGCTACGGCCGCGGGACGCTGATCCGGACAGACACCGGCGACGTACCGGTCGAGGGGTTGCGCATCGGCGACATGCTGGTCACCGCGTCGGGCGCGATGCGGCCGCTGCGCTGGATCGGACGCCGCTCCTACGATCGCGATTTCGCTGCCGGAAAGAGCGACATCCTGCCGGTGATGGTGCGCGCCGGCGCGCTCGCCGACGGTGTTCCGCGCAGGGACCTGTTCGTGTCTCCGCTGCACGCGCTGTTCCTGGATGGCCACCTGGTTGCGGCGATGCTGCTGGTCAACGGCAGCAGCATCCGGCAGGCGGGTGCCATCGATACCGTGGAGTATTTCCACCTCGAGCTCGACGAGCACGACATCCTGCTGGCCGAGAATGCCCCCGCGGAAAGCTTCATCGACGATGGCAGCCGCGGCATGTTCCACAATGCCGGCGAATATACCGAGCTCTACCCGCAGGCGGTGCCGCAGCCGGCACGCTACTGCGCCCCGCATCTGGAAGCCGGCGAGGCGCTGGAGGTGCTGCGCGAGCGCCTGGCCGTCCGCGCCAGGTCCGCCGCGCCGGTCGCACCGGCCGGCCGGACACCGCTGGATGGCCATCTCGACCAGGTCGATCACCAGATGATCCGCGGCTGGGCGCGCGAGCCGGATGGCGCCGTCGCCAGGCTCCGCATCCTCGATAACGGCCGCACCATCGGCATCGTCGACGCCGACCTGTTGCGGCCCGATCTTGTCGTGACGGGCATCGGCGATGGCCGCCACGCCTTCGAGTTCGCCGTGCCGGGCGGCCTCGATCCGCGAGTGCGCCACGTGATCCAGGTGCAGCGGGTGCTGGGCGGGGCAGAGCTCGGTTCATCGCCGGTGTTTCTCGATCCGGCGGCGGACGATGCGGACGGATCGGGCCCGCACGTCCTGCCGGTGCTGGCCGACGCGGAGGTCGAGGATGGCCGCTACGGTCACCTCGACAGGGTGGAGCGCGGCCTCATCAAGGGCTGGGCGTGGAACCGCCTCGAGCCGAACCATCCTGTTGCGGTGCAGGTCTTTGCCGATGGTCACCTGCTGGTACGGGTGGTCGCCAACGCCTATCGCCACGACCTCGCGGCAGCCGGGATCGGCAGCGGACGCCATGGTTTCGAGGTCGAGCTGCCGGCCGAGCTGTCGCCGCGCAGCCGCCACGTGCTGCACGTCCGCATCGAGAACAGCCACCGCGAGCTGCTCGGCTCACCGGTCGCGATCGAGCCGGCAACCGCGTTCGACGGGACCCTGGAAAAGGTGGTGGCCGACGCGGTCGGCAGCCTCGCCGGCGCCCCGGATCGCAATCGGGTGCTGTCGTTCCTGCTGTCCGAGGCGGACCGCGTGCGCCAGCAGATGGCCGACGACGATGCCAGCCGAGTAGCCCGGGACCGGACGCACCGGGAGCGGCGGCTGCAGGGCCCCCACGCGGATGCATCACAGCCGATGCGTCGTGCCTTGGTGATCGACGAGCGTACGCCATCGGCCGACCGGGATGCCGGGTCGCAGGCCCTGCTGTCGCACATGCAGGCGCTGCAGGAGCTCGGTTACGCGGTGAGCTTCGCCGCCACCGAGGACGTCCACACCGACGGGCCGGCAGCGCAGCGGCTCCGCGAGCAGGGCGTCACGGTCTGTGGCGCGCCCGTCTATGGCTCGGTCGAGGATCTGCTGCGCCGGCAGGCAAACTGCTTCGACGTCGTCTATCTGCACCGGATCGCGACCGCCTCTGCCTATATGGCGCTCGCCCGGCGGCACATGCCGGCAGCGCGGCTGATCTACAGCGTGGCCGACCTGCATCATGTGCGCCTGTCGCGGCAGGCCAAGGCGGAGCGGCGACCGGAGCTGCTGGGGTTGAGCCACCGGCTCAGGCTGGAGGAATGCACGGCCGCCTGGCAGGCGCATGCGGTGCTGACCCATTCGCCGGTCGAGGCCGATCTGCTGCGTCGCGCGGTCCCCGCCGCCGCCGTCTATGAGGTGCCCTGGGCGGTCGCCGTCGACGAGGAGGCGGTCGATGCAGCGGGCGGACCCGATTTCACGTCGCGTGCCGGCGTCGCCTTCATCGGCCATTACGGGCACGCGCCGAACGAGGATGCGGCCTGCTGGCTGGTGGAAACCATCATGCCGCTGGTCTGGGCCCGCGATCCGAGCATCCCGTGCCTGCTGGCCGGCAGCGACATCACGCCGCGGATCCACGCGCTGGGCCGTCCCGGTGTGGAGATCCTCGGCCACGTTGCCGATCTGGCGCCCCTCTGGCGTCGGGTGCGGCTGTCCGCGGCACCGCTGCGCTTCGGCGCCGGCATCAAGGGCAAGGTGCTGAACAGCCTTGGCGCCGGGGTGCCCTGCCTCATGACGGCCCTGGCTGCGGAAGGGCTGACGCTGTCGGCGCCGCTGCGGGAGGCGCTGGTCGCCGATGAGGCCGAGGCGCTGGCCGACCGGATCTGCCGCCTGCATGCCGACGCCGGCCTGCATGCGACGGCACGCGCCGAAGGTCTGCGGCTGATCCGTCGGCGTCACGGGCGCGCAACCGTGCGGGACGCGCTACAGACGGCGATCGACGGCTGCCGGCCGGCCGCCGCGGCAGCGAGTGCGGCATGAACGCAGTGACGCACGCCGCCGCCCCCGTCGCGCTGGACATGACGCGAAGGCTCGACCGGTTGCGGGACGTGGCCGAGCGGCAGCTGTTCTTTGTCGGCGGCGCGCCGCGGTCCGGCACCACCTGGCTGCAGCACCTGCTCGACGGGCATCCCGAAATCTCGTGCCGGGGCGAAGGGCTGTTCTGGCAACATCTGGCCTTGCCGCTGCAGGCGATGGTGAAGGATCGCGGCGTCGCCATCGCCGGCAAGAACGAGCAGCTGTTCGCCCATACCGGCGGGTATCCGATCCCGGGGGACGAGGATTGCGAACTCCTGCTCGGCACCGGCATCCTCGCGGCGCTGGACCGGCAGATGCGGCTGCGGCCGGACGGCGGCGCCGGCTGCCGCGCGGTGGGCGAGAAGACCCCGGAGAACGTGTTCCTGTTCCCCCGCCTCAAGCACCTGCTGCCCGATGCGCGGCTGATCGCGATCGCACGCGATCCGCGCGATGTGCTGGCCTCGGCCTGGCACGCCTTCATCCAGCGCGTGCACCCGGACCAGGACATGTCGGCGCGCAAGCCGGAATTCGTGCGCATGTCGCTCGATGCGATGGATGACGGCGCGCGCTCGATGTTTCGCATTGCGGCCGCCGACCCGAGATCGTGTTTGCTGCTCACCTACGAGGGCCTGCTGCGTGATACGGCAGGGCTGCTGGCCGGCGCGTTCCGGTTTCTCGGCGTTTCGGACGATCCCGAGATCACCGCGCAATGCGTCGAGCGATCCTCCTTCGAGCGGCTGAGCGGCGGGCGGGCGCGCGGCGTCGAGCGATCCGACGCCTTCATGCGCCGGGGAACCACCGGCGGCTGGCGGGATACCCTCGACGAGGACATGAACGCGGTGATCCTCGCGCGGCTCGGCTGGATGTTTCCACGTTTCGGCTGGGAGCCCTGATCGATGGCCTGGATTCCTGGCGCACCCGCGGACATGTCCACCGGCTCCTGGTCACCGGCTGACGGCGGCGGGCCGATCGCCCCGGATCATGAAGATGCCGGCTCGCGAGAGGCCAAGCTGGACGAGGCGGGGCTGGGCGAGGCGGGCTTGCGGGAGGCGGGGGCGGTCGTTCCAGTGACCGCGATCATGCCGCCGCCGCCGGCCGAGCCTGCTTCCGGCGACGCGCCCGGGGCGGCGCAGAAGAAGCCGGCCTTCCCTGCCCCGGCTTCCGTGCCGACGCAGACCGGCGCCGAGGGCATCCGCTTCGACTTCAATGCCGGCGCCCGTGTGCAGCTTCCCACCGGGCGGCGCTGGCGAGTGCGGCTGCGCGACCTCGATACCGGAAACATCCTGTTCCAGAACGAGAACAGCGGCGCGATGGTCCTGTCGGCCAAGCGCTACTACGTGCGGATCGGCATCGAGGCGTGGGACCTGGGCCAGCCCGAAGGCTCGCCTCCGGTACTGGCGCACGAGTACGACGCTGCCGGAAAACCCGTGCTGATCCAGTTTCCGGTCGGCACGCTCGGCGACACCATCGGCTGGTTTCCATACGCCGCCCGCTTCGCCGCCGAGCGACGCGCGCGGGTGGTGTGTGCGATGTCGGCGCTGATCATCCCGCTGTTCCGCGACGCCTACCCGGAGATCGAGTTCGTCAGCCACGAGGACGTCGTTGCGCGCAAGTTGGCAGAGCAGGCCTACGCCACCTACTCGCTCGGCCTGTTCTTCGACGACAAGGAAAGTATTCACCAGCCGACCGATTTTCGCCTGGTCGGGCTGCACCGCACCGCCGGCTACATCCTGGGCGTCGATCCCGCCGAGGAGATCCCGCGCATCGTGACCGCACCCGGCGGCCGTCCGATCGAGGAGCCGTATGTGTGCATCGCGGCGCAGAGCTCGTCGCAATGCAAATACTGGAACAACCCGAACGGCTGGCGCGAGGTGATCGCGCACCTGAAGCAGGCCGGATACCGGGTGATCTGCATCGACCAGAAAGCGGTGCACGGCACCGGCATCGTCTGGAACCACATCCCGCATGGCGCCGAGGACCAGACCGGCGACCGGCCGCTGGCGGAACGCGCGCGCTGGCTGCAGCACGCGGCGTTGTTCGTGGGATTGTCGAGCGGGCTGTCCTGGCTGGCCTGGGCGGCGCGAACGCCGGTCGTGCTGATCAGCGGCTTCACCCATCCGACCAACGAGTTCGCGACCCCGTTCCGGGTCATCAACTGGCATGGCTGCAACTCGTGCTGGAACGATCCGCGCGAGCGTTTCGACCACCACGATTTCCTGTGGTGCCCAAGGCACGCCAACACGCCGCGGCAATTCGAATGCACGCGGCTGATCACCGGACAGCAGGTGATCAGGGCGATCGACGCAGCCGCTTCCGAACGATCCGCCGGTCCAGGGCCGGTTCCAGAACCCTCCAGGAGCTCATCATGAGATTGTCCACCGTTCTCGGCGCAGGTGTCGCGATGCTGGCGCTGCTTTCCTGCTTCGGGGCCGGCTCCGGCTCCGAAGCCGAAGCGGCGCCGATGGCGCTGGTCGGCGGCGTGTCTCCGGGCGAGACCGTCGCGTTCAGCCTGGTGCTGCCGCTGCGCGACAAGGCGGGCCTGGAAGCCCTCGTGGCGCAGCAGCACGACCCGTCCTCGGCCAGCTTCCACCAGTGGCTGACCCCGGACCAGGTGCAGCAGCGCTTCGGTCCGACTGCCGCCGCCGTGCAGCAGGCGGAAGCAGCATTGCGGGCGCGCGGCCTGTCGGTGGCGACCACCGGCCGGTCGCTGCGTGCGACCGGCAGCGGGACGCAGGTGACCGCCCTGCTCGGCACGTCGCTGGTGCGTGGCCGCACGCCCGCCGGGACCGTGCATGTCTTTGCGATGTCGAGACCGGCGCTGCCGCAGGCATTGCAGGCGCTCGGCGGCACCGTGCTGGGCCTGAGTGCGGATCCGCACGAGGCGCACACCCTGTCGCGCCGGGTGAACGTGTCGTCCGCCACCCTGGCCAATCCGAAGAACCGCTACGGCACCACCGGCAGCTACTGGTACGACGACCTGAAGCAGGCGTACCAGTATCCGTCGTACCAGACCATGATCACGGTCGGCGGCAAGAAGCAGCGGCTGGACGGCACCGGCGCCACGATCGGGATTCTGATGTCGTCCGACATCTACGACAGCGACGTCGCCGCGGTCTTCAACCACGAGAACTTCAAGGCGCACTCCGGGCAATCGCGGAATCCGACGCTCTACAAGCGGGTCGCGGTGGATGGCGGCTCCAACACCGGCTCGGACGCGCTCGACGAGGCGTCGCTCGATGTGCAGGAAGCGCTGACCGGTGCGCCGGGCTCGCACGTGATCCTCTACGAGGTGCCGTCGCTTTCGGACGAGAACATCATCGATGGCTACACAAGGGTCATCGCCGACAACCAGGCCGACGTGGTGTCGTCCTCGTTCGGCGGCTGCGAGCTCACCTACACCGCCGCCTACAATGACGGCGTTGATGAGACGGCGACGCTCACGCTGGAGCACGAGCTGTTCCTGCAGGGCAACGCCCAGGGCATCACCTTCCTCGCCTCCTCGGGCGACAATGCCGGGCTGGAATGTCCCAGCGTCAATTACGTCGCGAACGGCACCAACGGCGTATTCCTCAAGGGCGTGTCGGTTCCGGCGGCCGATCCGAACGTCACCGCCGTCGGCGGCACCAACGTCGTCACCAACGCCAGCGCCACGTCGCTGGACTCGACCTACGTCAAGGAGAACGCGTACGGCGACCCGCTCATCCCGAACGATCCGTACGGCGTCGGCGCGACCCTGAGCGGCGGCTACTGGGGTGCCGGTGGTGGCGTCTCGACCCTCTTCGCCAAGCCGAGTTACCAGAGCACGACAGGCATCAACACCGGCTCGACCAGCTACCGCGCGCTGCCGGATATCGGCCTGCAGGTCGGCGGCTGCCCGGGCGGCGAGTCACAGACGCCCTGCAACGGCGGCAACTCGCCACTGAACGGCAACGGCAATACGGATCGCTCCTCCGTGGTCGTCGCGATCGACGGCTCGTTCGCCGGGCTGATCGGCACCAGCGTGGCCTCGCCGGAGTTCGCCGGCGCCGTCGCGTTGCTCGTCGAGCAGTACGGCCGCATGGGCAACCTGAACCCGTATCTCTACGCGCTCGGCCAGGCGCAGACCCGCGCCGGCTCCAACGGCACGGCCAAGGCGACCACGGTCTATCACCGCAACATCCCGGGCTATGACGGCGTGGTGACCAACAACCAGCCGGTGAACACCGGCGGCGCCTACTACAACTACACCGTCGGCAACGGCACTCCGGTGATCTACCGGCTCGTCGGCGCGTCCGGCGCCACGCCTGCCGGCATCCCGCAGACCAGCAGCAACCCGTAACGTTCGGCAGACGACGCCGCAAGAACAGCCACAGTCCGAGAAAGCACGATGACCGAAAAATCCGCAGCTGCGTCCCTCAACTCGAGCTTCATCGTCAGTTCAGGGACGGTGCTGGAGGGCGCCGTCGTGTCGGGCGGCGCGGCGGTGACGGTGATCGGCACCGTCCTTGCCGGTGGCGTCATCTCGGGTGCCGAGTTCCTCTCCAACACGATCGAATTCCTGCAGGGTGGCACCGATAGCGGCTCGCTGATCGGATCGGGCGCGGAACAGCTCGTGCTCTCCGGCGGCAGCGCCGTGGGCGACATGATTGCCGGCAGCTCCCAGATCCTGTCGGGCGGCCAGGCGACGTCCGATACGATCGCCTCGGGCGGCAGCCTCCTCGCCGGCGACGGCGCGCAGGTCGGACAGCTGACGATCGGAAGCGGCGGTTCGGCGCTGATCGACGCAGGCGCGGTCGGGTCCGCGGTGGTGGTCGAGAGTGGCGGCGTGCTGCAGGTCTCGGGAGCAGGCGGGACAGTCGGCGCCGGCGTGCTCGAGGGCGGCACCGTCCAGTCCGGCGGCCTGCTGTACGACGGCGGCACCGACAGCGGCACCACGATCGCGTCGGGCGGCCTGATGATCGTGTCCGGCGGAACGGCCGTGGGCGACACCGTGGCGTCCGGCGGCATCATCGCCGTGTATGGCGGCGGCAGCGTCAGCGGCACGACCGTGGACCCCGGCGGGCTGGTGGTCTCCACCGGCGAGATCGTGTTCGCAAGCAACGGCAGCGTCTCCTATGTCGGGTCCGGCCTGACCGCGGTGTCGGGCGGCTTCACCGACATCGTCGTGCTGGACGGGGGCAGTTTCGACAGCGGCTCGGTGAGCTTTCTCGGCGCCGCGGTCGACGTCACCTCCGGCGGCAGCGCCAGCTACGACGTCGTCTCGGCGAGCGGCGTGATCCGGATTTCGGCCGGCGGCGTCGGCCACGCATTGTCGCTCGGCGAGCTTGGCGCTGAAACGATCCTGAGCGGTGGCGTCGACAGCGGCACGACGGTGCTTCGTGAAGGCCTCCAGACCGTCGCCTTCGGGGGCCTGGCGGTGTCCGCGTTCGTGTCCGCGGGGGGCGAGCAGTTCGTGTCCGGCGGCAGCAGCCTCGCCACCCAGCTGTTCGCATCCGGGTTCCAGGTGGTGGAGGATGGCGGCGTCGCATCGGCAACGACCGTTGCGTCCGGCGGCGAGCAGTACGTGTTCGTCGGCGGCGAGACGATCGGCACCGATCTCTCCGGCCAGGAGTACGTGCTGTCCGGCGGCCTCGCCAGCGGCACGACGACCGAAGCCGGCGGCTTCATGGCCCTGTCCGCCGGCGGCCAGGCGGATGGCGGCACGGTGGCCTCGGCCGGCCTGGTACTGCTCGAGTCCGGCTCGACCCTGTCCGGCGCGACGCTGGACTCGGGCGGCTACGTGATCGCCCTGTCCGGCTCCACGGTGGCGGGCATCGTCGCCGATGGCGGTTCGGTCGTATCGACGGGCGTGCTCGTGGATGAAGGCACGTCCGGGATCATCTACGACCCGAAGGCACTCAGCGGAACGTTCCTGTCCGGCGGCACCGCCTACGTCCTCGCAGGGGGCACGCTCTCCTACGCGTCCGGCGGCGGAACCGTGCAGGTCTATGCGTCCGGACTGGTCGAGAACACCAACATCGGCGATGGCGGCGTGACCTCGATCGTGGTCTCGGCGGGAGGTTCAGCCACCAACGTCGACGTGGCGGGTCTCCTCGACAGCCTGGTCGACTCCGGCGGGACGCTGACCTCGGTCACCGTCTCGGATCACGCCACGGTCGCGATCCTGAGCGGCGGCATCGGCATCGACGATACCGCGGCGGCCGGCGGATCCATTGCCGTGGAAGGCGGCCTGACCAGCGGCGACATCATCCAGTCCACCGGAGGCGAGACGGTGGTGGCGGGTGGCACGGCCGTGAATGCCTTCGTGTCCGGCGCCTTCGCCCAGCTGAACGCGGAGGGCGGGACGCTCAGCAGCGCGACCGTCGTCGGCGGTGGCGTGAGCTTCGAGGCCAGCGGCGGCCTGGCGTCCGGCACCTTCGTCGGCAGCGGCGGCATGGAGCGCGTCTTCGACGGTGGCACCTCGGTCGACGAGACCGTCTCCAGCGGCTCGGTGTTCGTCCGCGAAGGTGGCGCCGTGTCCGGCGCCGCGATCGATGGTGGCGGCCTGCTCTTCGTGGACTCCGGCGGCTCGGCCGAAGGCGTCACGGTCTCCAGCGGCGGCATCCTGGCCGTCGCCGGCGGTGCGACGACGACCGGCGTCACGCTCGATGGCGGCATCGTGGTGTCCACCGGTGTCATCCAGATGACGGTGGACAATATCGGCAGCTACGACGGCGCCGGCGTCTCGGGCGTGGTGTTCTCGGCCGGCGAGATGATCGCGCTGTCCGGCGGCGTGATCTCGGACGTGCAGCTCATCGGCTCGCACGAGTTCTTCATCCTCGGCAACGGGACGCCGGGCCAGGGCGGCTACATCGCCGTGGAAGACCACGGATCGGCGTTCGGCGACGTGATCGGCGCGAACAGCAACCAGTATTCGAGCGAGCAGGACATCTTTTCCGGCGGCGTCGCGTCGGGCACGGTCCTGGACGATTCCGGCGTCGAGGTCGTGCTCAGCGGCGGCATCAGCCGCAACGTGACGGTGGCTGGCGGCGAGGAGGTCGTGGAAGGCGTGGTCTCCGGCCTTTCCGTGGCGCATGGCCAGGCGATCCTGGAAATCGGTGGCGTGGCCAGCGATGTTTCGGTCGGCAGCGGCGGCACGATCCAGTTCGTGGGCTCCAGCAGCGACATCACGGCCGAGACGGCAGGCCTCAGCCTGGCCGTGGGCGCCACCGTACTCCTGGACGGCTACAACGCCACCTCGACCGCCACGGCGACGCTGGATGCGGCAACCGACATCCTGCACGTGTCGCTCGGCGGCATCGAGATCGACCTGCAGCTGACGGGCGATTACTCCAGCGACTATTTCGTGGTCAGCGGCTCGTTCGGCGGCGGCACCTATATCGAGGTGGAGCAGGGATCGCCCTGCTACTGCCCGGGCACGCTGATCCTGACCGACACGGGCGAGGTTCCGGTGGAACAGCTGGCGATCGGCGACCGGCTGGTCACCGTGAGCGGCGTTGCGCGCCCGCTTCGCTGGATCGGCCGGCGCGCCTATGACGGCCGCTTCCTGGCCAACCGTTTCGACATGCTGCCCGTCACGTTCGAGCCCGGCTCGCTGGGGACCGACGCGGGCGGGGTGTCGGTGCCGCGGCGGGCGCTGGTGGTATCTCCGCTGCACGCGATGTTCCTGGACGGCGTGCTGGTGCCGGCGTCGGCGCTGGTGAACGGCCAGACCATCACCCAGGCCCGCACGGTGACGACGGTGGAATACATCCATCTCGAGCTCGACAGCCACGACGTGATCCTGGCCGAGGGTGCGGCGTCCGAAAGCTTCGTGGACGACGACAGCCGCCGCATGTTCGAGAACGCCGCCGAGTTCGAGCGGCTCTACCCCGGGCAGCCCCGCCGGCCCGCTATCTATTGTGCGCCCCGCGTCGAACACGGCGAACAGCTGGAAGCGATCCGCGACCGGCTGCGTCCGCCATCCGCCCGAACAGCGACCGCCTGATCCCGCAGATCGACATCCAGAAAGGAGCGTGCGTTGCGAATCCAATACGGTCTGATGGCAGGCATGGCAGGGCTCGCCTTTTCCACATGCGCATGGGCGGAACCCATGGCGATGATGGGCGGGGTAGCGCCATCCAGCGCGGTTGGGTTCGACGTGGTGCTGCCGCTGCGCGACAAGGCGGGGCTGGAGGCGCTGGTGGCGGCCCAGCATGATCCGTCCTCGGCGTCCTTCCATCACTGGCTGACGCCGGCCGAGGTGAATGCCCGCTTCGGCGCCGACGCGGCGGCAATCGAGGCCGCGAGCGCACAGCTCCGCGCTTCGGGCCTTTCGGTCACCGCAGAAGGTCGGGTGCTGCACGCATCCGGCCCGGCATCCGCGGTGACCGGCGCGCTCGGCACACCGCTCGCCCTGGGACGCACCGCGACCGGCCATACGCGGCCCTTCGCCACCGGCGTGATCAGGTTCGGCGGCGCAATCGGGGCGGCGGGCGGCACGGTGCTGGGCCTCGACCGCAACGTCCGCGAGCACCGGATCTACTCGCAGCGCGTGCCGCTGCCGGCCTCGGCGATCGGGCAGCCCGGCAATCGCCAGAGCGCAGTCGGTGTGTACTGGTACGACGACCTGCGGCAGGCGTACCAGTATCCGTCGTACCAGACCATGATCACGGTCAACGGCAAGAAACAGCGCCTGGACGGCACCGGCGCCACCATCGGCATCGTGATGTCGTCCGACGTGCTCGATTCCGACATCAAGATGATGTTCAACCACGAGAACTTCACCAAGAACTCGGGCCAGCCGGCAGATCCGAGATTGTACGAGCGGGTGCCGGTCAATGGCGGCGCCGCTGCGGGCGGCGGCGCGTTCGTCGAAGCGTCGCTCGACGTGCAGCAGTCGCTCGGCGGCGCACCCGGCGCTCACGTCATTCTCTACTCGATCCCGGACTTGACCGACGCCAGCATCATCGATGCGTACGTGAAGGTCGTGGCGCAGGACGTGACCGACGTCGTCTCATCCTCGTTCGGCGCCTGCGAGCTGTTCTACACCGCCGCCTACAATAACGGCGTCGACGAAACCGGACAGCTGCAGCTCGAGCACGAGATCTTCCTGCAGGGCAATGCGGAAGGCATCACCTTCCTGGTCTCGTCGGGCGACGATGCGGGTCGCGAATGCCCGACCGCCAACTACGTCCTGCAGGGAACCAACGGAACCGCGATCCCGAGCGTCAGCACACCGGCCAGCGATCCGAACGTGACCGCCGTCGGTGGCACCAACCTCATCACCGCATCGACCGCCGGCTCGCTGGATTCCTCATACGTCGGCGAGAACGCGTATGGCGATCCCGAAGTGCCGGCCGACACCTATGGCGTGGGCGCCACGATCAGCGACCTGTGGTGGGGCGCCGGCGGCGGCATTTCCACCATCTATGCAAAGCCCGCATTCCAGAACCAGACCGGGTTGCAGACCGGTTCGACGAGCTTCCGCGCCCTGCCCGATGTCGGCATGCAGGTCGGCGGATGCCCCGGCAGCGAAGCGGTCCAGCCCTGCAATGGCGGCAACTCCCCGCTCAACGGAAACGGCAATACGCAGCGCTCCGCGGTCGTCGTCACCGAGGCCGGCCAATACGTGGGCGTGATCGGGACCAGTGTCAGCTCGCCGGAATTCTCCAGCGTGGTGGCGCTTCTGGTCGAACAGTATGGCCGGATGGGAAACCTGAATTCCTATCTCTACAGCGCCGGCCACGCACAGACTGTCTCCGGCAGCAATTCGGCCACGCGGTCGACGACGGTCTTCCATCGCAGCATCCCCGGATATAATGGCGTGGTGACCAACAACCAGCCGGTGAATACCGGAGGCGCGTACTACAACTACACCGTCGGGAACGGCACGCCGATCGTCTATCACCTCGTCGGTGCCGCAACGGCCACGCCCGCCGGAGCGCCGCAAACCAGCAGCAATCCGTGACAGCACGTCACACCCGATAAGAATGTTGGAGGACATGATGCGGCACGGTTCGTCGTCACAGGCGCTGGTTTCGAGCGGCGCCACGATCGTCACATCCGGACAGGTGCTGTCGGGTGCCTTCATTTCGGCGTCGGTGCCGACACTGGTCGAGGTCCAGTCGGGGGGCATCGTCGAGAACAGCACGTTCTCTGGCAGCGTCACCGAGATCCTCGAAGGCGGCAGCGATAGCGGCTCGCTGATCGGCGCCGGCGCCAGCCAGTACGTGTTCTCCGGGGGCATCGCGACGGGCGACAGCATCGCCGGAAGTGCGACGGTCTTCAGTGGCGGCGTCTCGGTCTCGGCGCAGATCCTGTCGGGCGGCAGTACGGAAGTCGGCTTCGACGCGTCGATGCAGGGCGCGTCCATCCTCTCCGGCGGCTCGGCGGTGATCGATGGCGGCGGCGTCGCCTCGGCGACACTCGTGCAGGGCGGCGGGGCGCTCACGGTGGGTGCGGGCGGCTCGGCGTTCGGCGGCAGCATCGCGAGCGGCGGCCTGCTGATCGATGGCGGGATCGATAGCGGCACCGTGGTGTCGTCGGGCGGCCTGGTCCTGGTGTCCGGAGGGGTGGCGGACGGCGACACGCTGCTGTCCGGTGCGGTCATGGTGGTGATCGGCGGCAGCGTCAGCGGCACGATCGATGACGGCGGCGCTATCGTCTCCACCGGCGAGCTTCTCTTCACGAGCGGCGGCGGGATCAGTTACGTCGGTTCCGGCCTGACCAATCTTTCAGGCGGCTTCACGGAAGTCCTCGTGCTCGATCGCGGCAGCATCGACAGCAGCACGGTCTCGTCGGGCAGCCTCGTCGAGGTGACCTCGGGTGGCTCGGCATCGTTCGACGTGATTTCCGGCACAATCGACGTCCTGTCCGGCGGCGTCGCCAGCGGCCTGACGGTGACCCAGCTCGGCGTCGAGAACGTGGAGAGCGGCGGCATCGATTCCGGCTCGACGCTTTCGTTCGCGTTCCAGAACGTCCTGTCTGGCGGCCTTGCCGTCGGTGTCGGCATCTTTGCCGCGACACAGGACGTCAGAGGCGGTGAGACGATCTCGAGCTATATTTCCGCGAGCGGCGAGGAGCTGGTGGAGCTGGGCGGCGTCGCCTCGGCCACGGTGGTCGCCGCCAACGGCTATCTGATCCTCGAAACCGGCGGCAGCGCGGTCGACGCCCGGCTCTTCGGCAGCGCCCTCCTGATGTCGGGAGGAACGCTGGACGATGCGACGATCGGCCGCGGCGGCGAGGCCTTCGTCAGCGCCGGCGGCATCGTCCAGGGCGGCACGGTGACGTCCGACGGGTTGGTGATCGCCTCCAGCGGCGGCGCCGTGTCGGATCTGACGCTGTCCTCCGGCGGCTACGTGGTGGCGCTGGCAGGCAGCGTGCTGAGCGGCATCGTGTCCGACGGCGGCGAGGTCATTTCGACCGGTGTCGTCATCCACGAGAACGATGGCCATCTGGTGGTCGGCAACACCATCAGCTTTGCCGATCTCGGATCCGGTACGGCACTCGTGCTCGATAGCGGCACATTGATCTCGGCATCGGACGGGATCGTGACGGTGCTGTCGGGCGGCACGGTGCGCGACACGAGCGTGACCGGCGCGGCAAGCGGGCCCGGCACCGGCGTGCTCGAAGTGATCATTTCCTCCGGCGGCTCGGGCATCGACATCAACGCCGAGAATCGAGGCGGCCGCATCTTCGATTACGGCGGCACGCTCACCTCGGGATCGGTGACCAGCGCGGCCTTCGCCTACATCCTGAGTGGTGGCGTCGCCAACGCGATGAGCGCGTCGTCGGGCGCCCTGATCGACAACCAGTCCATCACCCACGGCGACCACGTCTTCGCTTCCGGAGGCGAGGAGGCGTACGAGGGCGGGATCTCGGAAGGCACGGTCGTCTCCGGCGCCTATGCCTCGATGCTGGCGCTCGAGGGCACGATCGCCTCGGCGCATGTCGGAGGTGCCGGCTACATCACGATCAGCACCGGCGGATATTCGACCGCGAGCGTGATCGCGAGCGGCGGCCTTGAGATCGTGAAGGGCGGCGGCGTGTCGCTCGACGACACGGTCTCGGGCGGCTTCATCATCGACAATCTCGATGGCACGGTCTCCGGCGTCACGATCGGGTCGGGTGGCATCGTGTTCGCGGCATCGGGCGGCGTCGTCGACGGCGCGGACGTGGCCAGCGGCGGCATCCTCGTGGTGGCCCCGGGCGCCTCGACGAGCGGCATCACCACGACAGGCGGCCTGGTTGTCTCGACCGGCGTCGCGGAGTTGAACGGCTCCAACCAGGGATCCTACGACGCGCACGGCCTGTCCGGTGTCTATGTCTCGGCGGCCGACGTGTTCGTGCTGGCCGGCGGCGTCGTCTCCGGCATCACGGGCGTCGGTTCCACCGTGCAGTTCAGCAACTTCACCGCCACCCCGGGACGCGGCACCGCCATACTCGTCGAGTCCGGAGGCCTGGCCATCGACACCACGATCGGCGGCTCGGGACAGCTGTACGAAAGTGCCCAGGAAATATTCTCCGGCGGTGTCGCATCCGGCACCATCGTGCAGATCGACGGCGAGGAAATCGTGTATGCGGGCGGCGTCTCGAACGACGTGAAAGACGACGGCAGCGAGACCGTGCTGGGCAGCGTGTCGGGGGTAACGGTGTTGTCCGGCGCCGCCTTGTTGGTATCGGCCGGCGGCCACGTCGCGGGCGCGCACGTGATGAGCACCGGCTATCTCGAACTGTCCGGCGCGTCGGCCGGCGAATACGAGCAGGACACCGGAGCGGTCACTCTCGATGTCGGCGCGAATCTCAGCTTTCTCGGGATCCAGAGCGGCGCAGCGGACACCGCCACCTGGGATGCGGCAACCGGCCAACTCGAGGTTTCGGCAGGCGGCCTCTCCATCGAGATCGACCTCGTCGGCAATTATGCGAACGATTATTTCGTCGTGAGCGGCAGCAGCGAATATGTCACGGTGACCGTCGAGCAGGGCACGCCGTGCTACTGCCCGGGGACGCTGATCCTGACGAGCAAGGGTGAGGTGCCGATCGAGGCCCTCCGGATCGGCGATCACCTGGTCACGCGCAACGGGACGTCGCGGCCGCTGAAATGGATCGGGCGCCGCTCGTACGACGGACGCTTCATCACCGCGCGCACCGACATCCTGCCGGTCACCTTCGCTCCGGGCTCGCTCGGACGCGACTCCGCCGGTCAGCCGGTACCGCGCCGCCCGCTCACGGTGTCACCGCTGCACGCGATGTTCCTGGACGGCGTGCTGGTGCCGGCCTCGGCCCTGGTGGACGGGCGGGCGATCGTGCAGGCGGCGTGCGTCGACCAGGTCGATTACATCCATCTCGAGCTGGACACCCACGACGTGATCGTGGCCGAAGGCGCGCTGTCGGAGAGCTTCGTCGATGACGGATCGCGCGGCATGTTCCAGAATGCCGGCGAGTACGCCCAGCTCTACCCGGGGGCGCCAAGCCGCCCCGCACTGTTCTGTGCGCCGCGGATCGAGGATGGCGATGGCCTGGAGGCGATTCGGGCGCGTCTCGCGGCCTGACGAGAGGGCGACGCGCCCCGATCCACGGGCTGGAGGCTGACCTGGATCTTCATGCCGGCCGGATCCTCGGCCGGCATGGACGGGCGTTGGTCTGTCCGCCCGGACGGTCAGGCCAGCAGGGCGACGGCATGCGCCTCGGCGTCCAGGCGTGATGGCAGTGCGGTCCACACCGCGGCTGCTCTCGTGCCACGCGCCAGGACCGCGATCCTGCTTCCAGGGCCTTCGCCCCGGTGTCCCAGCGGGTGATCCAGCGGATCATTCGCCCATAGCATGATGCCAAGCCCGTAGGCGGGGTCCGGATGCTCGCCGCGATACTCGGGGAGCGCGCGTCCGCGCAGCATCTCCGCAAGCATGGCCGGTCCGAGCAGGTCCCCGTTCATCAGCGCCCTCAGGAGACCGGCGGCGTCGGCCACGGTTCCGACGATCAGGCCGTGGAAGACCCAGCCCGGATCGTAGTTCTCGACAGCTCCCATCTGGACGCCCTCGAGGTCGGCCGGGAGGGTTGCCAGACGCGCTGTCGCGATCCGCGCCGGCTGGAACACCAGGCGGTCGAGAGCAGCCTGCAGCGGCAGGCCCGAGGCCCGTTCGATGAGCTGCGAGACCTTCAGGTAGCCGATATTCGAGTAGGCCCACCCCTCTCCCGGCTCGGAGTGCCACCGTTCGACATCGACGGCCGCCAGGAGCCGCTCGATCGGCCAGGGTGCGGCACCGGCCGCGACATCACGATGGTAATCCGGCAGCGCGCCATAGTCGGGCAGCCCCGCTTCATGGCGCAGAAGCTGGCGCAGGCTGAAGCGTTCACCCTCGACCGGCCCATCGAGCTGCAGCAGGCCGTCCTCGACGAGCCGGAGGGCGGCCGTCGCAAGGACGGTTTTGGTGAAGCTCCACCACGGCACCGGACCCGCGATGCCGGACGCGACCAGACCGCCCTCGTCGCCGATGAACGCGGTTGCCTGCATGTTGCATCCTGGAAAACCGGCGCCTGCCCGTCACGAGAGGCCGCGATCCTGCCGGGCAGCTTTATCCGATCGAGAAGCGGAGTCGATCGGATGATGCTCTAGCCGAACAGCGCGCCGAGTTGGCTCGACGTCATTTCGTAGATCTGGGCGTTCGAGAAGGCTGCGAGCTGCTTCGCCCGGTAGGCGGTCAGCTGGGTGGTGGTGACCGCCGTGACCTGCGCCTCCGACAAGGCGCCGACAGCGCCATCGCTCAGGGCGGTGAACTGGCCGGTGCCGAGCGAGGCGATGTCTGCGGTGGACAAGCCAGGCATCTGGTCCGACCCGAAGCCGGCCACGGTGTTGGAGAATGCCGCGATCTGGCTGGTCGTCAGCACGGCGATCTGGTTGGGGCTCAGGCTGGCGGCTTGCGCTGTGCTCATCCCGGCGATCTGGGTGGTGGACAGGGCGGCAATCTGCGCCGGCGCCAGGGCCAGCAGCTGGATCGCGCCCAGGGCGGCGACCTGTGACGTGGAGAGCACCGCCACCTGCGCCACGCCGAGCCCGGTCGTGCCGGAAAAGGACAAGGCGGCGATCTGGCCCGTCGAGAGGGCGGCGATCGACGTCGTGGAGAGCGATCCGACCTGGTCCGAACCGAGCCCTGCCACCTGCGTGGTCGTTAGGCTGGAAACCTGTATTCCGAAGCCTGCAAGGGTGGCGGTGCCGAGGCCGGCGATCCCGGCAGCCGACAAGGCCGCGAACTGGACGCTGGTGAGCGCGTCGATCGTCGTGCTGGACAGCGCGGCAACCTGCGCCGAGCCAAGCCCGGCAAGCTGGGCCGGCTGCAGCGAGGTGATCCGGGCTGCGGTCGCATTGACGTCGAGACCGCCGATCGCGGCCGCCGACAGCGCCTGCAGCGTCGCATCCGGCAGCGCGTCGAGCTGGTCCGACGATAGCGCAGCCACCTGGCCGGAGCCGAGCGCACCGATCTGGGCGGTCGTGAGCGCATCGAGCTGATCGGTGCCGAGGCCGCCGATCGCACCGGTGGAGAGCCCGCTGACGCCACCCCTGGAAAACGAGACCAGCTGCGCGCTGGTCAGTGCATCCACCGCATCCGGGAGCAGGGCGGCGGTCTGCACCCCGTTGAGGGCGCCGAGCTGCGCGGTGGTCAGGGCGGTAAGCTGCGCCGTCCCCAGGCTGGCAAGGGCAGCGGTCGAGAGGCCACCGATAGCAGCCGTCGAGAGTGCCACGAGCTGTCCGGTCCCGAGGGCCGCGATGATACCGGCCGGGAGTGCGGCGGCCTGGACCGACGTCAGCGCGGTAAGCTGCGTCGTGGTGAGGCCGTCGATCTGGAGCTCGTCCAGCGCGCCGATATTCTGGCTCCCGAGCGCCGCGATCTGAGCGGTACCAAGGACCGAGAACTGCGCGGTGCTCCAGGCACTGGTTCCAGTCGAGCTCAGACCGGCGATCCCGGTGGGCGAGAATGCTGCAACCTGAACCGGGGTCAGCGAGGCAATGTCGGCAGTGGCAAGCGCCGCCGTTTGCAACCCGCTCAAAGCTCCCATCTGGATCGTGGTCAACCCGGCCGCCTGCGTCGGGGTGAGTGCCTGCAGCTGCAAGCTGGTCAGGCCGGTGACGGCGGCAGCGGACAGGGCACCGATCTGGGTGCTCGACAGTGCCACCATGTCGGCGGTCCCGACGGCCGCGAGCTGGGTCCAGCCGAGTGCGCCGATCTGGCTCGCGGACAGGGCGGCGATTGCATCGGTGGTGAGGCCCGCGATCCCCGCCGTGGAAAGCGCCATGACCTGGTTGGTTGCAAGACCAGCGATGTCGGCGGTGGAGAGCGCGCCGATCTGCGCCGAACCGAGCGCACCGACCTGGACACCGGTCAGGGCGCCGACCTGGGTGGTGGTGAAGGCCGTCAGCTGGCTGGTCGTGAACCCGGCGACTGACTGGGTGGAGAAGGCCGAGATCTGGCTGCCGCTGAGCGCGTCCAGGATGGCCGTCGACAGGACGGCGGATTGCGCCGGCAGGAACGCGGCAACCTGGGGCCGGGTCAGGCCGACAGTCTGGGTGGTGGACAGCGCGCCCAGACCGGCCGCGGTCAGTCCGCGGATCGCATTCGGGGACAGCGCCGCGATCTGGCTGGAGCTGAGGGCGGCGACGCTGCTGCCGGGCAAGGCTGCGAGCTGCGCCGATCCGAGCGCCCCGAGCTGGCTGCTGCCGAGGGCGGCGACCTGGTTCGATGCCAGGGACGCGACCTGTGCCGGCTGCAGCGCGGCGATCTGGCTCGGCTTGAGGGCGCCGAGCTGATCGTTGCCGAGCGTGTTGAGGGCGATGCTGCCCAGGCCGCTTACGCCGGCGGCAGAGAGTGATGCGGTCTGGGCAGTGGTCAGCGCCGTGACATCGGTGACGGACAGGGCCGCAACCTGCGCCGAGCCCAACGCGCCGACCTGGCGGATGGTCAGCGCGCTGATCTGCGCCGTGGTGAAGGCCGCGACCTGGTCCGTCGTCAGCGCAGCGATGTCGGAGGGCGGGATCGCGGCGAGCTGGGCGCCGTCGAGTGCGTTCAGGGCTGCGGTCGGCAGGGCGGCGACCTGGTTGGTCCTGAAGGCGGCGAGCTGGCCGGTCGTCAGCCCGGCCACCTGATCGGTCGAGAGGACCGCGAGAGCGCTGCCGGTCAGGCCGGTGATGGCGGTGTTGGAGATCGCGCCGAGCTGGGCGGATGTCATTGCCCCCGTGAAACTGCCCGGGATTGCGGCAAGCTGGGCCGGCGTGAGTGCGCCGATCTGGCTGTCGCTCAGCAGGCCGACCTGGCCCGCGCTCAGGACTGCGACCTGGGCGGGCTTGAGGGCGGTGACCTGTGACGGCTTGAGGGCGGCGATCTGGCCGGCGTCGAGGGACCCGATCGCGGTGCTGCTCAGGCCGCTCATCGCCACCGGCGACAGTGCCGCGACCTGGGCGGTGGTCAGGGCTGGCAGATCGGCAACGGGCAGCGCCGCAACCTGGGCCGAGCCCAGTGCGGCGATCTGGCGGGTGGTCAGCGCGCTGATTTGTGTCGAGGTGAAGGCGGCGATCTGGGTGGTCGTCAGTGCCGCGATGTCGGACGGCGGCAGGGCGGCGAGCTGGGCACTGCCGAGCGCGTTCAGGGTTGCGGTCGGCAATGCCGCGACCTGGACAGCCCGCAGGCTGCCGAGCTGGGTGGGGCTCAGGCCCGCCAGCTGATCGGAGGAGAGTGCCGCGAGATCCGACGCGTTGAAGCCGACGATGGCGAGGTTGGAGAAGGCGGCAAGCTGCGTGGAATTCAGCGCCGGGATCAGGCTGGCGGGGATGGCCGCGACCTGCACCGCGCTGAACGCACCGATCTGTCCGGCGCCCAGGCCGGCAACCTGGGGAGATGTCAGCGCCGCGACCTGCACCGGCTTGAAGGCTGCGATCTGGGTTGGCCTCAGGGCGGCGATCTGAGCGGTGCCGAGGCTGCCGATCGAGGTCGTGGTCAGGCCGGAGATCCCTGCAGGCGACAGCGCCGCCATCTGGCCCGGGGTCAGTGTGACGAGATCCGCAACCGGCAGCGTCGCAATCTGGCCTGAACCCAAAGCACCGAGCTGCCTGACGGTCAGGGCACCGGTCTGCGCCGGGGTGAAGGCGGCGATCTGGGTAGTCGTCAGCGCGGCGATGGCTGCATTCGAGAAGGCCGAGAGCTGTGAGGCGGTCAGCGAGTTCAGGCTTGCGGTCGGCAGTGCTGCCACCTGGAGCGGCCGCAGCGCCGCGGACTGGCCGGGGGTGAGGCCGGCAAGCTGGCCGGTATCCAGTGCTGCCAGGTCGGCGGTGGTCAGTCCGGTCACCGCGGCGGTCGAGAATGCGGCCAGCTGGGTCGAGGTGAGAGCCGCGATATCGGCGGTCGATAGCGACGCAGCCTGCGAGACATTGATCGCTCCGACCTGGCTGGCGGTCAGGGCACCGGCCTGGATGGCGCTGAGCGCGCGGACCTGGGCGTTGCCGAGACCGGTGATCGCCGCAGTGGAGATCACGCCGATCTGGCTCACCGACAGGGCGGCAATGCTGGCGGTGCTCAGGGAGGCGGTCTGGACCCGGCTCAGGGCGGCGACCTGGCTGGTCGAGAGGGCGGTGATGGCATCGCCAGACAGGCCGGAGATGCCGCTCGGCGAAAATCCCGACACCTGGGCAGTCGTCAGGCTGGCAATGGCGGCAACGGGCAAGGCCGCCACCTGCGCCGACCCGAATGCCGCTATCTGGCCGCTGCCGAGCGCGCCGAATTGGGTCGTGGTGAACGCTGTGAGCTGGGCGGTCGTCAACGCCGCGATCGCCTGCCCGGATAGTGCCGACAGCTGGCTCGCGCCCAGGGAATTGAGGATCGTCGTCGACAGGGCCGCAACTTGTGTTGGCCTGAGTACGGCGATCTGGGCGCGGGTCAGGCCGGCAGCCTGGGTGGTCGAGAGCGCATCGAGGTCGCCGGTCGTCAGTCCGCCAAACGCGTTCGGAGACAGCGAGGCGAGCTGGCCCGAGCCGAATGCCGTGAAACCGCCCGGGGCCACGGCGGCGAGCTGCGCGCCGCTCAGGGCCCCGATCTGCACCGGCCTGAGGGCGGCGAGCTGCGTCGGCGCCAACGTGCCGACCTGCGTCGGTCTGAGGGCGGCGACCTGCGCCGGCCGGAGGGCAGCGATCTGGTCGGTGCCGAAGGCTGAGATGGCGCTCCCGCTCAGGCCGGAGATCCCGGTGGGCGAGAACGCGGCAACCTGCTGCACGCTGAGGGAGGCGATATCGGCACCGGTCAATGCCCCGGCCTGAGCACTGCCGAGGGCCGCGATCTGGGCGGTCGTCATGCCCGCCGGAGTGGTGGCTGCCTGCAGCGCCACCGTCGCGGCGACGCTAACGGCCTGCACGGCATCTCCGGAGGCGCACGGGCAGTCGGTGTGACATCAGGAGAGTGTGACGACGAACGGTAAACGGAACCTTAAGATCGTCGGGAAGGCGCGCGTATTCCTGACGCCGCCACGAGCAGCGCCAGGCTCAGGGAGTGGCCGCCCTAGTCGCGGTCGAGCGGCATCCAGGCGCGGCCGTCGCGTGCGAGCAGGTCCTCGGCACCCTTCGGCCCGGCAGTGCCGGCCTCGTACAGCTCCGGCCCGCCCTTGTCCGCTTCCCACGCCTGCAGCGCCGGATCGACCACACGCCAGGCCGCCTCGATGTTGTCGGCGCGCTGGAACAGCGTCTCGTCGCCGGTCAGACAGTCGTACAGCAGCGTCTCGTAACCGACGTTCGGTGTCAGCTGGAACGCGTCCTCGTAGCGGAACCGCATCTCGACGCCGCCGAGATCCATCTTCGGACCGGGGATTTTCGCGCTGATGCCGAGCGTCACGCCCTGGGTCGGCTGGATGTTCAGGGTCAGGTTGTTCGGCGACAGCTTGTCGACCGGCGTATCCTTGAACATCGCAAACGGCGCCTGGCGGAAATGCACGACCACCTCGGTCAGGCGTCCGGTCAGCGACTTTCCGGTGCGCATGTAGAACGGCACCCCGGACCAGCGCCAGTTGTCGATCTCGAGCTTCAGCGCGACGTAGGTTTCGGTGTTGCTGTCCTTCGCCACCCCGGGGCTGTCGCGATACGCGGCGACGTCGCGGCCCTGCACCTTGCCCGCGGTATATTGCCCACGCACCGCATTCTCCGGCGTCATCGGCCGGATCGCCTCGAACAACTGTTCCTTGGCCGTTCTGACGGTTTCGGCAGAGAACGAGTTCGGCGGCTCCATCGCAACCATCGCCAGCAATTGGAACAGATGGTTCGGCACCATGTCGCGCAATGCACCGGTCGGCTCGTAGAACGCCCCGCGCCCCTCGACGCCCACGGTCTCGCACGCGGTGATCTGCACGTGGTCGACATACTCGCGACGCCATAGCGGCTCGAACACACCGTTGCCGAACCGCATCGCCAGGATGTTCTGCACCGTTTCCTTGCCGAGGAAATGGTCGATCCGATAGATCTGGCTCTCGTCAAGAACCTTCAGGATCTGCTCGTTCAGGGCGCGTGCACTCTGCAGGTCGGCGCCGAACGGCTTCTCGATGACGACGCGCCGGAACGCGTTCTCGCCCTGGGCCACCAGCTCGACCTTGCCGAGATTCTCGACGATGGTGCCGAAGAACCGCCCGGCCACCGCGAGATAGAACACGACGTTGCCGTGCAGTTTCTGTTTCAGCTGGCCGAGCTGGTCGAGGTTGGTGAAATCCGCCTGCACATACTCGAACTTCGAGGTGAGCTTGCCCCACCAGTCGGTGTTGATCTGCGGCGTGTAGAACTCGGCGTTCGGATCCTTGGTGAACTCCTGCATCGTCTTGCCGAGCTCGTCGATCCAGGCCTGGTTGCTGCCCTCGACGCGGTCGACGCCGATCACCGAGAACCCATCATCCAGCAGCCCGGCGCCGGTGAGGTTGTAGAGAGCCGGCATCAGCAGGCGCTTGGTGAGGTCGCCATGGGCGCCGAAGATCACCAGCGTGCAGGGAGGCGCCTTCTCGGTCGCCGGCGCGGCCAGTTTCTCATGGGCCGTGTGCGGCGAAGAGACGTGTCCGATCGGGTCCATCAACGGCTCCATCAAGGCTATGGCGTGTGCCTGATCACAACGCCGGGATCAGGATAAGTTCGTCCGTTCGACCACGGCGATGTGATGATCCACCCCGAGCCACGACCCGCTGTTCCGGTCGCGCCAGGTGAACACGACGCGCGCCCCAGGCACCAGGGCAGCGGTCGGCAGTTCGGCCACGAAGATCCCCAGCCCCACCGGCACCACCGGCGTGTCCTGGATCCGCACCCAGCCATCGTCGCTCCAGTGCAGGTCGGCGGCGACCGGCAGTTCGACGCGCAGCACCCGACCGGCCGGCATCTCGCGGAGCTCGTGATCATGGCGCCAGCGGGCGATGCGGGTCGGGGTGTCGGTCCCGGCGTAGCGCGCGCGAGCATGCGGGAGCGCGCAGAACGACCGTCCGTCCGCGATCGAGCGCAGCAGCTTGACGTGCTCGGCGTGGGTCCAGAGATGCGGCATCACCATGCCGCCGCGGCCGCCCTCGTTATCGACGCGCTCCGGCAGCATTCCGCCCTCGCCGGCGCAGGCCTCGAAGCTGGCGAGCAACGCCCGGGCTTCCGCGTGTTGCCCGGCCAACACCGCCAGGGTCGCCCGTTCGGCGGTCAGGACCGGACGGGGCGCCAGTCCCTCGTCGCCGCGCACGCACCAGCCGGGACCACCCGGCAGGTCAACCCGCAGGGCTGCATCGATCGCCGCGAGGGCCCGGGCCAGACGCGGATCCTCCACGCCGAGGACGCCAAGCACCGCCAGCGAGACGATGTCGGGATCGGCTTCGGCAGGTCCCGGTTCCAGACAGAGTTCGTCCAGCAGCGATTCGACGACGTCACGCACCGCGTCCGCGGTGTCCTGCAGGAACTGCTGCAGGTCCGGCTCCGCGGCGCGCCCGGCCCAGTCCGCAGCCGCCAGGAGAGCCACGACCTGGGTGCCGAGCGTGTGCAGCTTCAGCCCGTCGCTGCGCCCCCAGCGATCCTGGCCGGCCAGCGGATCATGCCGCGCCAGCGCCAGTCCGGCCGCCCGCACCATCGGCCAGACCTGGGAGAATTCGGCGTCCCCCAGCAGCCCCTGGCGCCGGGCGAGATCCGCCAGCAGCACCGGCTGGGCGGTCTCGTCGAGCTGCAGCCCCTGCCAGGCGGGCATGCCGTCCAGCCAGAAGTTCTGCGGCCAGTGCCCGTCGGGTTCCTGCACCGTGTGCAGATAGAGCAGCGCCTCCAGCACCGCCGCGGTGTCGCCGGCCGCGAGCAAGGCCGTGGTCGCCGCGACCACGTCGCGTGCCCGCACCAGGTGGCATGCTGCCGGGTAGTCGCTGTTCTGCAGCGCTGCCCACGGCACGCCCAGGCTGGCAATGCGTGCCCCCGGGACCGACGGGCACTCGTGGGTGCGGATCACCATCAGGCTGGTGTGGTAGCCGGCCGCGGAGCTGCCTGCCGCATCACCGTCGCCCCTGACACCATCCCCGGGTGACGACCCGATCAGCCCGGTGCCGGCGAGCCAACCGCTCCAGCTGGCGACATATTCCGCCTCGAGCTCGTCGAACCGGTCGAGCAGGCCGGCACGCGCACGCATCGCCGCTTCGGTCCAGATCCGTCCGAAGGCGAGCGAGATCACCAGCTCCTGGCCCGATCCCTCGAGATCGAGCTCGCCGGTCAGTGCCACGTTGCCATTGATCGCGCGCTCGTATTGCCAGGTCATCTGGCCGTGCCGCGACAGGTCCTGCCAGCCATCGCTGATGCCGGCATATCCGGCAGACCGGGCGCTCCAGCCGCAGCTTGCCGCCAGCGCCACCGCCGTGCCCTGCGCCTCGGCGAACAGCATCTCCTGGCCCTTGTAGTCACCGACCCAGGCAGTCCCCATGCCGGTGACGTTGACCAGGTGCGGCGCCAGCAACGCGAACAGCCGCAACGGCGGGTTCGCGGTCCCGTCAGGACCCGTCGGCGCCAGATCCTCCAGCCGCACATGCTGCAGCACCGCCGGGCGACGCGGATCGGCGATGATGCGCTTGTGCAGGCGGAAGCGGCCGCCCTCGTGCGTGCCGGTCAGGCGATAGGCCGGGACACCGGGGTGCAACGGCTCGATCGTGCTGACGCAATGGCGGCGCTCCTCGGCGAACAGCGACCCACCATCGGTCACGATCAGCCCGAAATCGCGCACCGAGGTCTGCTCGATGCGCGGATAGGCGATCTCGTTGAGGATGCCGTTGCCGAGGGTGAACCACACCCGGGAATCGTCGCGCAGGCTGCGGCCGATCCCGCTCTTGCCGATGGGCTCCCAGCGCGGTGGCTGGCCCGGTTCTCCAGGCGCATCCGCCATACAGCGTTGTCTCCTGAGTCGCCGATTGTGGCAGAAACGCGGCAGGGAAAGCAGCGGTTCCGTCGGCGCTCGATGCTGATTTCTTGCACGAAGCGGGCGTGGCGGGCTAGCAGACCCCATCTCGGACCAGAACACCCGGCCCAGACCGCTTGGCGGAACCTGGCCGCCCGAGGAACCACAGGGACCAGAATCATGGGTTATCGCGTCGCCGTCGCCGGGGCCACAGGAGCGGTCGGGCGCGAGATCATCAAGACGCTGGCCGAGCGCGATTTCCCGGTCGACGACATCGCCGCCTTGGCCTCCGCCCGCTCGGTCGGCCAGGAGATCAGCTTCGGCGACAAGCGCGTGCTCAAGGTGGCGAACCTCGAGACCTTCGACTTCAAGGGCTGGGATATCGGCCTGTTCAGCCCGGGGGCCGCGATCTCGGCGGTGCATGCCCCCCGCGCCGCCGCCGCCGGCTGCGTGGTGATCGACAATACCAGCCAGTTCCGGATGGATTTCGACGTGCCGCTGGTGGTGCCCGAGGTCAATCCGCAGGCGCTGCAGCGCTTCACCAAGCGGCGGATCATCGCCAACCCGAACTGCTCGACGATCCAGCTCGTGGTCGCGCTGAAGCCGCTGCACGACCTGTTCACCGCCAAGCGGGTGGTGGTCTCGACCTACCAGGCGGTCTCCGGCGCCGGCAAGGAGGGCATGGACGAGCTGTTCGTGCAGTCCAAGGGCAGCTTCGTGAACGATCCGCCGACCGCCGAGCAGTTCACCAAGACCATCGCCTTCAACGTGATCCCGCATATCGACCGCTTCATGGACGACGGCGCCACCAAGGAGGAGTGGAAGATGGCGGTCGAGACCCGCAAGATCCTCGACCCCGACATCGCGGTGATCGCCACCTGCGTGCGCGTGCCGGTGTTCATCGGCCATTCCGAGGCCGTGGTGGTCGAGTTCGATGAGCCGGTGGACCTGGAGCGGGCCCGCGAGGCGCTGCGCGACGCACCCGGCGTGATCCTGCACGACCATCGCGAGGATGGCGGCTACGTCACCCCGATCGACTGCGCCGGCGAGGACGCGGTCTATGTCAGCCGGCTGCGCATCGACCCCTCGGTGCCGAACGGCCTCGCCTTCTGGGTGGTGGCCGACAACCTGCGCAAGGGGGCGGCGCTGAACGCGGTGCAGATCGCCGAAACGCTGATCGCCCTCGACCTGCTGGCAAAGAAGGCCGCCTGAGCCCGCTGCTCTCCCGCCTCGGGATTGGCGGACCCAGGCGGCCGCCCGAGGCCTATTATGTCTGGCGGCCGGGTGCGCCGCCGGCCCGTCCGCCGCGTGCGCGCTGGCCGATCGTGCTCGGCATGGTCACGGCGATCGCGGCGCAGGGTGCGCTGTACCTGGCGCTGCGTCACCTGGCGACCGCATACATGCCGGCCTGGGCCCACCACCTGCATCATCACCAGGGCCCGATGCCCTGGCCGACGCTGGTGGGTGTCGATGTCGTGAAGGAGAAGCCGGCGCCGGTGGATCCCCGAGCGGCGCCCGCCTTGCCACCGCCGGTGCTGATGCCGGCGCCGCCGATCACCCTGCCGCCGCCGGAGCTTGGTCCGGTCCGCTGACGATCCGCCTCATTCGAGGACAAAATGTCCATTACGCCGCAGACCCAGGCCCTGCTGCTGCTCACCGGGCGCTTCGGCGACCGGGCCGGAGCCATGCCTGCGTCCCGGCCGCTCGACGATGCGCAATGGACGCAGCTGGCCGTCTGGCTGAAGAAGCGTGGACTGCAACCGGGCGATCTGCTTGCGGAGGGTGCATCGATGCATCTCGCCGCCTGGGATGACCTGGCTCTCCCGGCGTCGCGTATCATCGCCCTGCTGGAACACCGCGCCGTGCTGGCACACTCCATCGAGCGTTGGGACGCGGCCGGGATCTGGGCGATCGGCCGGGCGGACCCCGATTATCCGAAGCGGCTGAAGCGGCGCCTGCGCGGCGATGCACCGCCCGTGCTGTTCGGCCACGGCGACAGGGCATCGTTGAACCGCGGCGGCCTGGCGCTCCTGATCGGTGAGGATGCCGCCACGGCGACCAGGGATTTCGCCAGGCGGCTTGCGGCGCAGGTTTCCAGACCGCTCTCGGCGATCGTCGGCGCGGGTGAACTCGACAACCCGGTGCTGCGCGATGGGCTGGCCCCGGGCGGGTATCTGGTCGTCGTGCTGCGCGGTGGCCTGCTGCGAACGGTGACCCGCGGCACCGAGAGGCATGGTGGGGCCGTGGATGGCGACCGGCTGCTGCTCGTCTCCGCCGCCGCGCCGGACCGCGCCGTGGATGAAGTGGCCGGGGCGGAAGCGGTCGCCGAGCGCTGCCTCTACGGGTTGTCGGATGCCGCGATCCTGCTCGGACGCCGCCGCGAGGGCGACCGTGCGGCCGGCCTCGCCGAAGCGCTGGAACACGCCTGGGTGCCGATCTGGGTGGCCGGCACCGACCACGAGGCGCGCCGGCTGCTGCGTCTGGGCGCGCATCCCTGGCCGGGCGCCGAGACCCCGCTGCGGATGCTGCTGACGCCGCCGCATCCGGCACCCGGCCCGCACCCCGGTCACATGCTCCGGCCCGACGACGGCGACAGCTTCGCCGGGCTGCCGCCGATCGCCAATCCCGGGCCGGTGCTCGTCCAGGCTGCCGGCTTCGCGGAACAGCTGCCTGCGCTGAAGGCGCCCGAGGGTGGCCAGGCCAGGGCGCGACTGAGCCTGGTTCCACCGGCGGCAGGCAGATCCGCGCCGACCCAGGTCTCCCCGTCCGCGGCAGGTGCGGCGCTGTTCGACGCCTTCGTGGCGCAACTGACGCCGCTGCTGGGACGCCGGCCACTCACCCCGGAGGCGATCGCCGAGGCGCTGGAGCTGGCGCCGGCACAGGTCGAACTCTGGCTGCAACGTGCCGAACGCGCCGGTCTCGTGCATCGCGATACAGCCAATCGGCTCTACCAGGTGCGGCATCCCGGCAGATCATGACCCGCATCCGCATGGTGCAAAGCATGCTGGCTGCGTTGACCGTCTGTTTGCCTCGTCGTAGGACCAAGGTGCCATCGAGGCCGTCGGTTCGTCCGAGGCCGCATCAGGCCGGCCGCCCGCCCCGGGCCACATCAGGAAAGTATCCGGCGCGCCCATGAAGGATGTCCGAGACGCGCTGTTCGTGGCGCAACGCAGCGACGGCACGCTGGTGCGCCGCCCGATGTCGCCGCACCTGCAGGTCTATCGCTTCCAGATGTCGATGTTCCTGTCGATCGCCAACCGGATCACCGGCGTCGCCAGCTCGTTCGGCACGCTGCTGCTGGTCTGGTGGCTGGTCGCCGCGGCGAGCGGGGCTGCCGCCTTCGCGACGGTGCAGCGGGTGGTCGGCAATCCGCTCGGAATGATCGTGCTGTTCGGCTGGACCGTGGCGCTGGTCTATCACTTTGTCGCCAGCCTGCGGCATCTCGGATGGGATGCCGGCTTCGGGTTCGCCAAGCCGACCTACCGCAAGACCGGTATCGCCTCGATCGTTGCCACCGTCGTCCTGACCGCGCTCATCTGGGCGGTGGGTTTCAGCCTCTGGCACAACGTGCCGGCGGCGGGGGGCTGAGCCGATGGCCGACAAGCCCTTCCACGTTGAAACCATGCGCTCGCAGCTCGGCCAGGTGCGCGGCCTCGGATCCTCCAAATCCGGCGTCGAGCATTGGTGGGTCGAACGCCTGACCGGGATCGCGCTGATCCCGCTGACGATCTGGTTCGTGGTCTCAGTGCTGCTGCTGCTCGGCGCGCCGCAGATCGGCGTCGTGCACTGGGCCGGGCGGCCGGTGAACACGGTGCTGCTGCTGGCGCTGGTGCTGCTGACCTTCCACCACATGCAGCTCGGCCTGCAGGTGGTGATCGACGACTACGTGCACGACAAGCGCGCCCACCTGGCGATCTCCCTGGTCAACAAGGGCGCGGCGCTGCTGCTGGCTTTGTTTGCAATCGTCGCGATCCTGAAGATGGCCTTCTGGCCTGTGGCCGCCTGACTCCCTATCTGCAACGGCGTAGCGCCGGACGCTCCCGCCCGCAGGTCATTGGAATGAGTGACAGATGAACGCGATCACGCTGCCTTCCACCCGGGCCTATACGGTGGTGGACCATGCCTACGACGTGATCGTGGTCGGAGCCGGCGGGTCCGGCCTGCGCGCCACCCTCGGCATGGGTGCGGCCGGTCTCAAGACCGCGTGCATCAGCAAGGTGTTCCCGACCCGAAGCCACACCGTGGCCGCTCAGGGCGGCATCGGCGCTGCCCTCGGCAACATGGCCGAGGATAACTGGCGCTGGCACATGTACGACACCGTGAAGGGGTCGGACTGGCTCGGCGACCAGGACGCCATCGAATACATGTGCCGCGAGGCGGTGCCGGCGATCCAGGAGCTCGAGCATTTCGGCGTGCCGTTCAGCCGCACCGAGGATGGCCGCATCTACCAGCGCCCGTTCGGCGGTCACATGTCGGATTACGGCAAGGCCCCGGTGCCGCGCGCCTGCGCCGCCGCCGACCGCACCGGCCACGCCATCCTGCACACGCTCTACCAGCAGTGCCTGAAGCACAACGTCGAGTTCTTCGTCGAGTATTTCGCCCTCGACCTGATCATGGACGAGGACGGCGCCTGCCGCGGCGTCATGGCCTGGTGCCTCGAGGACGGCACCATGCACCGCTTCCGCGCCAACATGGTGGTGCTGGCGACCGGCGGTTACGGCCGCGCCTACATGAGCTGCACCTCGGCACACACCTGCACCGGCGATGGCGGCGGCATGGCGATGCGCGCCGGCGTGCCGACCCAGGACATGGAGTTCGTGCAGTTCCATCCGACCGGCATCTTCCCGGCCGGCTGCCTGCTGACCGAGGGTTGCCGCGGCGAGGGCGGGTACCTGACCAACGCCGAGGGCGAGCGCTTCATGGAGCGCTATGCCCCGACCGCGAAGGACCTTGCGTCCCGCGATGTCGTGTCGCGCTCGATGACCATCGAGATCAATGAAGGCCGTGGCTGTGGTCCGAACAAGGACCACATCCTGATGCATCTCGAGCATATCGGCGCAGAGCTGCTGCATGAGCGGCTGCCGGGCATTTCCGAAACGGCCCGCGTGTTCGCCGGCATCGACGTCACCAAGGATCCGGTGCCGGTGCTGCCGACCGTGCATTACAACATGGGCGGCATTCCCACGAACTACCACGGCGAGGTGATCCGCCCGACGCCCACCAACCCCGACGCCACCGTGCCCGGGCTGATGGCGGTCGGCGAGGCCGCCTGCGTGTCGGTGCATGGCGCCAACCGGCTCGGCACCAACTCGCTGCTCGACCTGGTCGTGTTCGGCCGTGCCGCCGCCAATCGTGCCGCCCTGCTGATCAAGCCGGGCGACAAGGTGGCACCACTTCCGGACCGGGCCGGCGAGGCTTCGCTGGATCGGCTCGACCGGCTGCGTCACGCCAGCGGCGGCACCCGCGTCGCCACCATGCGCGAGGAGCTGCAGCGCACCATGCAGGCGCACGCGGCAGTGTTCCGCAGCTCGACCAGCCTGACCGAGGGTGTCGACAAGATGGATCGGCTCTGGACCGGTCTCGCCGACATCAACATCGCCGACCGTTCGCTGATCTGGAACAGCGACCTGATGGAGGCGCTGGAATACGAGAACCTGATCGCCAATGGCACGGTCACGATGGTCAGCGCGGAAGCGCGAAAGGAAAGTCGTGGCGCGCAGGCGCATGACGACTATCCGGATCGCGATGACGCCGAATGGATGAAGCACTCGGTCTCGTATCTGGGAGACAACGGCGAGGTGTCGATGGCGTATCGCCCGGTGCGGATGCAGACGCTGACGAACGAGGTATCGGTGTTCCCGCCGAAGAAGCGCGTTTACTGAGACACCAGCAGGCAACTGGGATCCGAAGGACTTTTCATGGTCGAGTTCAGCCTTCCGAAGAACAGCAAGATCGGCAAGGGTCGCATCTTCAAGGCGGCTCCCGGCGCCAAACGGGTGAAGGAATTCAAGGTCTATCGCTGGAACCCGGATGACGGTCAGAATCCGGTGCTGGATACCTACGAGCTCGACCTCGACCGCATGGGACCGATGGTTCTCGATGCGCTGATCTACATCAAGAACGAAGTCGATCAGACGCTGACCTTCCGTCGCTCCTGCCGCGAGGGCATTTGCGGCTCGTGCGCGATGAATATCGACGGTGGCAATACGCTCGCCTGCCTGAAGCCGATCGAGGAAGTGAAGAAAGCGGTTGCGATCTATCCGCTGCCGCACATGCCGGTGGTCAAGGACCTGGTGCCGGACCTGACCGCCGCATATGCGCAGTTGCGGTCGGTCGAGCCTTGGCTGAAGACCGACACCGCCGCACCGCCGGACGCCGAGCGCAAGCAGAGCACCGAGGAGCGCTCCAAGCTCGACGGCATGTGGGAATGCATCCTGTGTTTCTGCTGCACCACCGCCTGCCCCAGCTACTGGTGGAACGGCGACAAGTATCTTGGGCCGGCAACGTTGCTTGCGGCGTATCGCTGGATCGCCGACAGCCGCGACGAATATACCGGCCAGCGCCTCGACGCGCTCGAGGATCCGCTGAAGCTTTATGCGTGCCGGACCATCATGAACTGCACCCAGACCTGCCCCAAGGGCCTCAATCCTGCAGAGGCCATCGGCAAGATCAAGCAGTTGCAGCTCGAGCGGAAAGGCTGATCCGCTCCCGCCGGATCGCCTGCCGAACCTGAGATGTTCGACCGTACCCTGACCACCGGCGCGGACCGACGAGCGGCCTGGCGTGACAGCCTGCTCGTTGATCATGCGCTGTTCCGCACGCTGTGGACCAACTTTGCGGAAGTCGTGCCGGGCCGGGTATTCCGCGCCAACCATCCGACGCCGTCCCACCTCGCCCGCTTCGCCCGCCGCCACCATCTGCGGACACTGGTGAACCTACGCGGCCACCGTCAATGCGGCTCCGATGCGCTGTCGCGGGAGGCGGCGCCGCGGCTCGGGTTGGCGCATGTCGACATGGCGTTTGAAAGCCGGGGTGCCCCGCATCGCGACCGCATCCTTCGCTTCGCCGGCCTGTATCGCGATCTTGCCTTTCCGATCCTGATGCACTGCAAGTCGGGCGCCGATCGTGCTGGCCTGGCTTCCGGGCTGGTCCTGATGTTCGAGGGCGGCACCGCTGAACAGGCGCTGGCACAGCTTTCCTGGCGCTACGGCCATTTCAACCGCTCGCGCACCGGCATCCTGGACGCCTTCTTCTGGCGCTACCGCGCCGACGCGGAAGGCCGGCTGCCGTTCCTCGACTGGGTCCGCGACGAGTACGATGAAGCTGCCCTCAAGCGCGATTTCGTCGCCGGCCGCCTCTCGAGCTTCCTGACCGACCAGGTTCTGCGCCGCGAATAATCTGGTCGGAGAACAGGGTGTGCAAATCCCATCGCATCACCGACTACTTGGCAAAAGCTGCCACACGCGTCCGGCCTGTTTACGAAGGTGCCGCCAGGACGCGCATCATGTCGCCGGCGATCGTCACCTCGTCGGCGTTGATGACATGGTCGTTGCCCGGATAGACGCGCGTGGTCACATCCGCACCGAGGCTGCGGAACACCCGTTCGGTGTTACGAACCTTGGCAATCGGACATAACGGGTCCTGGTCGCTGCAACCGAGGAGCAGCCGCATCCCGGCAAAGGCTTGCGGAGCCGGGGCTACGGCGACGTCTCCGATCAGCGCGCCGCTGAAACCGATGATCGCGCCAACCCTCCGGCGTGCGGTCATGGCGTATTGCAAAGCCACGCAGGCGCCTTGCGAAAAGCCGAACAGGGCGATCCGCGCGGGCTCTGTTCCCTCCAGCACCAGCCGGTCGACGAGATCCCCCAGGACCGACACGGCAGGATCCATGTCCGGCTTGCGCCGCCTGCCGGGTTCGCCTGAACGGAACGAATACCAGCTGTTTGCCGCCGCCTCCGGAGCGATGAGGGCGACATCCGGCTCGGCAATCGCGCCTCCGTGCCCGAGCATGTCGGCAGCATTGCCGCCACGGCCATGCAGGACGATCAGCACGGCCCGCGCCTCGCCGAGCGCCGCGCCGGCCTGGGCGATCGGCCGGCCGGAGTGCGGACCGGTCCCGCCGGACATCAATGGCGCCTGCAGCGTGGACGTTTCGGACATAGCCTGGGTTCAGAGCGGCTTCAGGTTGCGCTCGATGGCAGCCCGTCGGGCTTCCAGGAACGGCGGCAGCGCCAGGCTTTCGCCGAGCGTCTCCATCGGCTCGTCGCTGGCGAAGCCGGGCCCGTCGGTGGCGATCTCGTACAGGATGCCGTTCGGCTCGCGCGTGTAGAGGCTGCGGAAATAGAACCGATCGACCGGACCGCTGGACGGGATGCGCAGCTGCTGCAGCCGGTCTGCCCAGTATTCGTATTCGTCGTCGGCCACCCGGAAGGCGACGTGATGCACCCCGCCGGCGCCGGGCCGTGCGGCTGCCAGCCCCGGTTCGATGCGCACGTGCAGCTCGGCTGCCGGACCGCCCTCGCCCATCTCGAACACCTGCACCGGAGTACTACCCGCCATGAAGCGGCGGCCTGCACGCATCGCCATCACGTCGGTGAGGAAGCGGCTGGACGCATCGAGCTCTGGCACGCTGATGGTGATCGGGCCGAGGCCGCGGATCTGGCTCTCCGCCGGCACCGGGCTGCGCTCCCAGGGATGGGCCGGACCGGCACCACCATCATCCACCAGCCTCAGGCGTTGGCCTTCCGGATCCTCGAAATCGAGGTGGAGTCGCCCGTCCTGCTCCGCCACCGGCTGGTGCCGCACACCGGCTTCCTCCAGCCGTGCCGACCAATATGCGAGCGCCGGCGCGCCGGACACGCGGAGCGCGGTGCGGACGATCGAACGGGTGCCGCGCCGCTCCGGTGCCGTCGGGAAGTCGAAGAAGGTGAGGTCGGTGCCGGGACTGGCGACGCCGTCGGCATAGAACAGGTGGTAGGCGCTGACGTCGTCCTGGTTCACCGTCTTCTTCACCAGCCGCATGCCGAGGATGCGGGTGTAGAAGTCGTGGTTGCCACGCGCATCGGCGGACACCGCGGTGAGGTGGTGGATCCCGTGCAACTGCATGGTCGGCGTCCTTCTTCAGTCGGCATCGAGGACGAGCGGTCCCCGTGCGTTGTCGATCAGGGCTTTCCAGCCGCCATCGGGCTGCTGCCGGAACACCGTGGTCGCGATGAATTCCTGCGGTGACTGCCCCTCGACGCTGAGCCTCCAGCTGGACGTGAACAGCGCGATCCCGTCTGCCTCGACCACATGGGTCTTGATCTGGGTGGCCGTCGTGCCCGGCTTCATGAACGATCCATAAAGGATCGCAAGTTCCTCGGTTCCCCGCACCTCGGTCCCCGGTTCGGGGATCACGACGGCATCCGGCTCGTAATAACGGAGCACCGTGTCGAGGTCGCCCGCGTTGAACGCCGCGTCCAGAAGCTCGATCGCATGTTCCGGGCTTTTCGCGATCATCGTCCTACCCCGCCACCAGGCTCACTATGCGACAAGGCTCCGGCGCAGCCGTGTGATGGCGCCGGGCAAGCCGCGGACAGTCAGCACCCTGCCCGTCTCGTCGTACGCCTCGGACAGCACCCGGGCGCTCTCATAGACCTCGCCGATAAGGCCCTGCTTGGCGTAGGGCAGCACCAGCACATCCTCCACCATCGACGCCTCGAAGAACGCGATGATGGTGTCACGCAGCGCGCTCACGTCCTCGGGCGCATGGGCGGAGAGCATGATCGCCTCGGGATGCTTCTCCAGCAGCGCCGCACGCCCCGCTTCATCGACCCGGTCCATCTTGTTCAGCACCAGGCGCGACGGAACCGCATCGGCGCCGATCTCGCGCAGCACGTCGCGGCTGACCTCGAGCTGCGCTTCCCAGGTCGGGTCCGACGCGTCGACCACGAACAGCAGCAGCGACGCCTCCAGCGCTTCCGCCAGGGTGGAGCGGAACGAGGCGACCAGGTCGTGCGGCAGCTGCTTGATGAAGCCGACGGTATCCGACACCAGCACCCGCGGGCGTGTTTCAGGCTGCAGCGTGCGAACGGTGGTGTCGAGGGTCGCGAACAGCTTGTCCTCGACCAGCACCTGGCTGCCGGTCAGCGCCCGCATCAGCGAGGACTTGCCCGCATTGGTGTAGCCGACCAGCGCCACACGCAGCTGGTCCCGCCGGGCCGACCGGCGCTGGTCGCCGTCGCGCTGCACCGCCTCGAGCTGGTCCCTGAGCTCCGACAGCCGGTCACGGACTTTGCGTCGATCCAGTGCGAGCGCGCTCTCGCCGGCACCCGGACCCTGCTGACGGCCTCCCCCGGCCGACGACTCGCGCATCCGCGGGGCGACGTATTTCAGCCGCGCCATCTCCACCTGCAGCTTGGCCTCGCGGGTGTTGGCGTGGCGGTGGAAGATCTCGACGATGACGCCGGTGCGGTCCAGCACCTGGGCACCGGTGGCCCGCTCCAGGTTCCGGATCTGGCTCGGCGAGAGCTCGTGATCGACGATGACGAAGGCGGGCTTGCGAGCGCCATCCGCGTCGGGTTCATCGGGATTGTCGGACAGGGTGTCGGATCCGGTCCCTCCCCCGGTCCCTCCATGGGCCCCTCCATGCGCGCCCTCGAACCGTTCGCGCGCCTTGGACCGGGGCGGTGGCGCCATCGAGCCGACCACGCCGGTGCCGCCGGTGAGGGCTGCCAGTTCCGCCAGCTTGCCGCTGCCCAGCAGCAACGCGCCGCCGGTGCCTTCGCGTTTCTGCGACACGGTGCCGGCCACCTCGTAGCCGAGCGTCTTCACCAGCCGGCCGAGTTCCTCGAGGCTGGCTTCGTGCGCGACGTCATCGATCTCGGGCGTCTGGATGCCGACGAGGACGGCCTGGGGGGTAGGAAGCTTGGTCTCCATCTCAGGATCGTAGCACGGACCGTGCCGGCGGGCGTGGGGGCGCGTCCCGATGCACCGTGATGGGACATGATCATCCTGGCCTGGACGCGGAGCATCCGCGCGCACGCGAGACAGCTCATGCATCGTCGCGGGCGGCCCGGTCGGTGTCGCCGACGCCGCAGGAGTCGCGACGAGGGCGCCCGCATTGGCAGACTGCCCGGTCGTCACCGACCCCCGGGCGCCGTTGTCGCACGCTCTGCCACTCGGTCAGGCGGTCCCGGCGGCCAGGAGCTTCAGGAAGGTGTCACCGCCGAGCCCGGTCGCGATGGACGGTCGACTTGTCTGGATGGCACTGGCCATACCCCGAACCGGCTCGGCCCGGACAAGGAAGCCCGCGTGCCCTCGCTCCCCGGAGTGGCGGCTGAATTGCCAGCTACTCGAAACGGCACGGCCCGGCAGTGGGCGGCATCCCCGCCATCTGCACGATCATCAGCGACACCGGACCCGGGCCCGGGTTGCGCGCCAAATGCCCCTTGTGGCCGGCGGCGTCGGGTTTCGTGCCCTGATCTTCGCCGACAATGACGTCGCCCGGCCCGACGGTCACGTCGCTGCCATCCATCGCCTGCACGAACCAGCTGCCGGCGATCGGCATGATCCACTGCACCTTTGGGTTCTCGTGCCACTGCCCGACCCAGCCGGGCGGCTCGACATTGGTGAGGATGGCGCTGGCCGGCGTGGCCTGGCGATCCTGCCACTCGGGTGCAGCTGGCCTGGCGACGCTGTGCAGCGAAAAGCCGTGCAGCGTGCAGCGCGTCAGGTGACTGACCCCCGCATGGTCGGTCCAGTTGTCCCAGTAGGCAACCTGCGGCATCGGATCGCGCGCGACTGCCGCACCGGACCCGGCAACGCCCGCACCCAGCAGCGCCAGCATCGCCACGAGCCGCTTCACGCCCCGTCCCCATGATCACCGAACAACGCCGCCTGGTCGTATTTCGCCCCGAACAGCGACATCCGCATGGCCTGCAACCCGTCTGTCGGATCCAGCCGGTAGTAGCAGCTCGCCTGGCCGGTGCTGGCGCCGGCATGATGGCGTTGCAGCATGTCGAACACCATCCGGTCCGCCGACATCGCCTTGGTATCGCCGGGCAGCGGCATGGTCCAGGCGGGCAGCGCGTCCGCACACCGGCGCTTGTCGAGCATCAGGCAGTTCGGATCGACGAAGCCGTTCCTGGCCGCCTTGAACACGCCACGGCCGACGCCCACCGACTCCCACTCGTCGATGCAGATCGGCCGCAGCGACCGTGGATGCACGAACATGCGGTAGGAATACGCGTAGTCGTACGCGGCATCGGATGCCTGCAGCACACCGAGCAATTGCGCCAGATGCTCCGGCGCCCACCAGTTGTCGTCGTCGAGGTAGGCCACGTAGGGGCTGTTGGCGAGATAGCTCAGCACGCACCGCAGCACGCCGCCATCGCGCGCCGGATGCAGCCCGCCATGCCGGACCGATGTCGAATATCCGGGATCGAGCACCTGCACCACCACATGCGGCGGCCGACCGCGGCAGGCCTGCTCGATCAGCTCGAGGTCACCGAGCGCCTGGTCGATGCCGATCAGCACATGGATCGGCGCCTGCAGGGTCTGGCGGAAGATCGAGCGCAGCGCCTCGACGATCGAGCTCCGCAGCGTGGTCGGCATGATCACCGCCGCCGCCATCGGCGCCTGCAGATCGAAACCCGCCTCGGCATAGGTGTGCAGGAAACCGCTCATCGTCGTCCCAATCGCGCATGCGCGTCAGGGATGCACCGACGCGCGCCGCAGACGCAACGCGTTGGACAGCACGAAGACGCTCGACAGCGCCATCGCGGCGGCCGCCAGCATCGGCGACAGCGAGATCCCGAGCGCCGGCACCAGCACCCCGGCCGCGACCGGGATCAGCAGCACGTTGTAGCCGAACGCCCAGAACAGGTTCTGGTGGATGTTGCGCATGACCGCGCGCGCCAGTCCGAACGCGGTGACCACGCCCATCGGATCGCCTGACACCAGCACGACGTCCGCGCTCTCGATGGCGATATCGGTGCCGGTGCCCATCGCGATGCCGATATCCGCCTCGGCCAGAGCGGGCGCGTCGTTGATGCCGTCGCCGACGAATACCAGCGTCCGCTTGCCCGCCAGCTCCCGCAGCCGGAGCGCCTTGTCGCCCGGCAGCAGCCCGGCCAGCACGGTGTCGATGCCAAGCTGCTTGCCCACGAAAGCGGCGGTGGCCGGATGATCGCCGGTCAGCATCGCCACCTGCGTCCCGCGCGCCCGCAGCGCCGCCACCGCGGCTGTCGAATGGGCACGCAACGTATCCGAGAGGCCCAGCAGGCCCTCGACGCGACCGTCGATCGCCACCAGCATCGGCGATGCGCCCTGCCCGGCAAGTGCCGTCGCCGGTGCCTCGAGACCCGACGCGTCGAGGCCAAGCCTGGTCATCAGCCGGGCCGAGCCGATCGCCACGGTGCGGCCCTGCACGCGGCCGGTGACGCCGAACCCCGGGAGTGCCGCGAATTCCTCGACCGGAGCCGTCACCGCGCCACGCTCCCGGGCGGCCGCGACCACCGCGGCGGCCAGCGGGTGCTCGGAACGGGCTTCGACCGACGCGGCCAAACCGAGCAGGTCCGGCTGGCTCAACGCGGTGCCCGGGGCTTGCAGGATCGTGGTGACCGTCGGACGTCCCGTGGTCAGCGTCCCGGTCTTGTCGAATGCCACGAAATCGGCCGCGGCCAGGCGCTGCAGCACCATCGGCCTGGCGAACAGCACGCCGAGCTCGGCTGCGCGTCCGGTGCCGACCATGATCGAGACCGGCGTCGCCAGGCCCATGGCGCAAGGGCAGGCGACGATCAGCACCGACATTGCGAAACCGAGCGCCACGGCGATGCCGGCACCTGCCAGCATCCAGCCGGTGAAGGTCACCAGCGCCGCCAGGATGATCGCCGGCACGAACCACTGCGTCACCCGGTCCAGCACGGCCTGGATCGGCAGCTTGCCAGCCTGCGCCGCCTCGACCATGCGGACGATGCCCGCCAGCACCGTGGCCTCGCCGACCTGGCTCGCGCGGATCGTGAGCGACCCGTTCCCGTTCAACGTGCCGCCGACCACCGCGTCGCCGACCGTGCGTCCGACAGGCAGCGGCTCGCCGGTCAGCATCGACTGGTCGACCAGCGACTGCCCCTCGGTGACCACGCCATCGACCGGCAACCGCTCGCCCGGCTGCACCTGCAGCAGGTCGCCCACACGCAGCGTACCCACCGGGACCTCGACCAGTTCCGTACCGCGACGCAGCCGGGCAGTGCGTGGCTGCAGCTGCACCAACCCGCGCACCGCCTCGCCGGTGCGATGACGCGCCCGCGACTCGAGCAGCCGGCCCAGCAGGATCAGCGTCACGATCACCGACCCGGTGTCGAAGTAGGCGTGGCCGGCCTGCCCAGGCAGCAGGCCCGGCAGCAACGTCACGATGGCCGAGAACAGCCAGGCCGCGCCGGCGCCGAGCAGTACCAGCGCGTTCATGTCGGGTGCGCGATGCCAGATCGTGCGCGCGCCCGTCCGCACGATGTGCCGACCCGGGCCGAACAGCACCGCAGTCGCCAGCAGCAGCGACAGCAGCGCCATCGGTTCGCCGGAGCGGAGACCGATGGCAGGGCCACCCATCGTGATCAGCAGGAGCGGGACCGTGAGCGCCGCCGCGATCAGGACATCGCGCCGGGACCGGGCATCGTCTGCCTCCCGCGCGGCGTGGCGATCGTCGGACGATCGATCGGCATGGTCCTCGCGATGTGCCGTATAGCCGAGGCCGGCGATGGCAGCCTCGATGGCGGCTTCACTGCCATCCGGCGTCCGAGTGGACGGCGGCGCACCGAGCCTGGCATCCAGCGTCACCGTCAGGCGGCTCGTCGCAAGGGTGGCGGCGGCTGCCGCGACCCCGGGCACGCCGAGTGCTGCCTGCTCGACCCGCCGCACGCACGACCCGCAATGCATGCCGTCGACGTCGAATCCCAGGATTTCCGGCCGGATGGTGAAGCCGATCACCCGCACCGCAGCGACGACAGCGCCGGCAGCACCCTCCGGGATCGGGCCCTGGAAGTGGGCCTCCGCCAGACCGCCGATGACATTCGCCGTAGCGCCGATGACGCCTGGCACACTGGAGATGGCCCGCTCGACGCGACCGACACACGAGGCGCAACTCATGCCGTCGACCTGGAAGCGCAGGCTGTATTGCGGCAGCGTCAACGGGCTCAACTGATCCAACGACGCCTCCAGCGTGCCATCCACATCAGATGGGACGTGGCCGCCGCGCGATCCAGTGCGCCCCAGGCTCTGAGTCGGAGCTGTCGGCGGAGGCGTCGGGTCCCGGTGCGACGTTGGCAGGAGGCCCTGCTCGAACGGTGCCGGGTGAGGGATTTGAACCCCCGGCCTTCGGTTTACAAAACCGCTGCACTACCACTGTGCTAACCCGGCATACGTCAGGATCGGGTTTTTAGACCGTTCGGCGATACTTGCAACGGGTGGCTTCAGCCGGGCGGGCGTTGCGCTAATCGGCCGCCCACAACTCGCGATGCTCGCGAAAGCCCATGGGCTCGGCTTCGCCCCTCAGAATTGCCTCACCCGTCTGTATGTTGAGCTGACGGAGTATCGCAACACGCTGGTCGATCGCACGCGCATGGTCGCGCGTCCGCTTCACCAGAACGTCCTCCTGCACATCGCCGCGGTGGTGCAACGCCAAGCCAGTCGTCCGATGAACCTCGGCGTCGGCCTTTCGCCACAGTTTCCAAATCTCAGCAGTCCTGTTTGTCAGATGGCTCACGGCAAGTCCTCCCATACAACGAACGTCGCGCTTCTACGGGCGATCCGTTACAACAACGTTAACGTGCGGTGATCACGCAGAGGAACACCAAAAGTGCCGCTAAAATGTGCTACCAATGGTCACAATCCCGGCACTCTACAAACGTCTCATGCGCTGGGGCAAGTTCAACTAATAGGCATCATCGTCATGTCTGTGCTGCTGGCGGGGTGTGCGCAGCAGAGCGACCCGGTCACCGTTGCCCAGGCGCTGCAGTCGCTGCAGCGGGAACTGGCCGATGCAGGCGCGGTCAGTGCCGTCGGCAGCGCTCCCGTGCAGTTCGCCGCCGCCGCCCGGTCGGCCCAGTGCGCCGCGGGCCGGGCCGATCCGGAGATCCCGCTGCTGGCGCATGACCTCACGCTCGACCTCTCCGGCAGCTTCTCGGCGACCGGCGGCTTCACCATCGGCACGGCCGTGGTCGGCACGTCGCTCATCGGCAACGCGACGCGCGGACAGACCCAGGAACTCGTTCTGCCGATCAGCTTCGTCGCTCTGTCGGAACTGCCGGCGTTCGTTGCGGAACAGCGACTGGCACCGCTGGCGGCACTCCCAGACGCCGATCGCCGGATGGAGACCGCTCGCGTTCTCCTGGATCGGGATGGCTTGCGCGCACGCGTGGCTGCCCTGATCGCCAGTTGGAGCCCGCGACTCTGCCCAGCGACGAGGACGGAGCGGCAGCCATCGCCGGGTCTGTTCCAACCGAACGCCCGGCCTGCGCTTTGAGCGCGGCGCACGCGTTCAACCAGTGTCATAAAGAACCAGTTACAAACCTGGGTTGCCGCTTACCGGAGGTAACAATCAAGATCGTGACCCGGTCGGACGCTAGCGCCGCAACCTGATCCAGTTTATTCAGGGCTAGCGTCAAAAAGATGCTAAAACCCGTCGGGGGGGAGCGCGCCAGATGGCCCCACTCCCGGGGGAACGACCCGCCGGAGGCTTGAAAGTCAGCGTGGATCATTACCTGTCCAGGATCCTTCTACTCGGCCGTCGTTCCCGTTACGGTCCGGTCGTTCGGTCCCGGATGAAATCCATCGCGTCCGCTCCGGCAATCGGACCGGCCGATGCGCTCGTCGCGATGGCCGCAACGTCATGGCCGATCGTCGTTACCGATCCGACACGGCCCGACAATCCGATCACCTACATGAACGCCGCGTTCGGCACTCTTTATGGCTATTCGGAGGCGGAGATCGTAGGCCGCAACTGCGACCTGCTGCATGGTGTCGATACCGATCCTGTAGTTCTCGCCGAGATCGCCGCCGCCGTCGGCTCCGGCGTCGGCATTCGTCGGGAGATCCTGAACTACCGCAGGAATGGCGAGCCGTTCTGGATCGACCTGACGATGGACCCGATCCACGACGCCTACGGCCGGCTGACCGGCTACGTCGCCATCTGCGCCGACCTGGCCGGGATCCACCGCGCGGACGATGCGCGGACGCAACTCGATTCCAAACTGCAGAGCGTTGCGAGCGACATCCCAGGCTACATCTTCAGGCGCGTCATGCGCACCGACGGCACCATCGATCTGGTGTATTGCAGTCCGTCGCTGGGCAAGCTGCTCGGGCTCGACGACGCGAGCCCGCTGCGTTCGCTCTACGACCACATCCATCCGGCCGATCGTGACCGCATGCACGCGGCCATTCTTTCCTCCGCCGACAGCATGTCGATTTTCCGCGAGGAAATCCGCATGGTCTCAACCAGCGGCGACGTGCGCTGGTTTCGCAGCGAGGCCCAGCCTCGGCAGATGCCGAACGGCGAGATCATATGGGACGGCCTGGCGCTCGAGATCAGCGCCGAGAAACGCTGGCAGACCGAGATCGCGCAGCTCGCCCGGCACGATCCGCTGACCGGCCTGCTGACCCGTGAGGCGTGGCGCCAGGCCGTGACCGGACGCATCGCATCCGTCGAGAACGATGCGTCCTGCTACGGACTTGTCCACATCGACATCCAGGCGTTCAGTTCCCTCAACCACAGATTCGGCCATGACCGGTGCGACAACGTCCTGCGTGAGCTGGCGCGACGGATCGCCAGCATCACCGCATCGCTCGACGGTGTGTGCGGTCGTGTCGGTGGCGACGAGTTCGCCATGCTGGCGCCGATCTCGGCGCATGACGATGCACTGCCGAGACTCGCAGCCGACCTGGAGGAGGCTCTCGGACGTCCGATCATCGCCGGCGGACAGTCGGTGACGATCCGCCTCTGCATCGGTGCGGCATTGCTCGCGAGCCAGGACCGGCCCGACACACCGGACCCGGACGTCGCCAGCGAATTGATGACCCAGGCCGAACTCGCGCTGCACTGGTCGAAACGGAGCTCCTGCCGGACCCAGGTGATTTATTCCGCAGCACAGGACGATCGTGTCCGCAACCGGGGTATTCTGGCGCAGACGCTGGAACGGGCGATCCAGGACGGCGAGATGGAGCTGCATTACCAGCCGCTGGTCGACCTCGCATCGGGCCGCGTCGTATCGGCCGAGGCGCTGGTGCGCTGGAACCATCCGACGCTCGGCCTGCTGCGACCCGATCTCTTCATTCCGCTCGCCGAGACATCCGGCCTGATCGTGGAGCTGGGGCGCTGGGTGCTCGAGGAGGCCATACGACAGCGCAAGCTTTGGGCCGACGCCGGCCTGGCAACGCCGTCGATTTCCGTCAACGTGTCGGGCAACCAGCTCCGCGAGCCCGGTTTCGTGGAATTCGCCGCGGCAGCTCTGGAGCGGCTCGGCGGCCATGCGCGCGACTTCGAACTCGAGCTGACCGAGAGCCAGATCATCGAGGCGACACAGCAGACCCTGTCGTCGCTGCACATGCTTCGGAACATGGGCTTCACGATTGTCATCGATGACTTCGGCACCGGCAACGCGACATTCCGCTATCTCCGGGAATTCCCCGTCGACAAGGTCAAGATCGACCAGTTGTTCGTGCGCAAGCTCGTCGTCGAGTCGAATGACGCGCTGATCATCCGCGCGGTCATCTCGCTGAGCCGGAGCATGGGGATCGGCTTCGTGGCAGAAGGCATCGAGACCGAGATGCAGCGGCAGTTTCTTCAGCGCGAAGGGTGCATGATCGGCCAGGGCTACCTGTTCAGCATACCGCTCGTCGCCGAGGATTTCGCCTGGATGCTCGCCAACAACGTGACGCTGCCGTTGCTCGACCCGGCTCCGGAAGTGCCATCCTGATGACCGACAAGCGCCCCGCGGATCGTGCTGCACACGCGCCCGGCCGGACGATCCCCAAGGTCGTGACCGGCATTGCCGGCTTCGACGAAATCAGCGGCGGCGGATTGCCGCGGGGCCGGTTGACCGCGATCGTGGGTGCGGCCGGCGCCGGCAAGACCGTGTTCGCGCTGCAGACCATCATCAACCGCCTGACCTTGCTGGGTGAGCCCTGCATCTTTGTAACCTTCGAGGAGCCGGTTTCGCGGATCCGCGACAATGCCGCCTCGTTCGACTGGCCGGCGGATGCGCTCGAGAGCCGGCTGTTCCGTTTCGTCGATGCCCGGATGCCGGCGGAAGCCGTGGTGACAGGCGCGTTCGACCTCGAGGGACTGCTCGCCGGACTGACGGCGCTGGCCGGCGAGATCGGTGCACGCAACATCGTCTTCGACGGCATCGACATGCTTCTGAGCGGCCTGCAGAACGAGCGCCTGGAACGCCATGAGTTGTTGCGTCTCGATAGCTGGATCCGCGAGGCAGCGCTGTCGGCGATCGTGACCGTCAAGACCTTTGGCGCCGGCGACCGTGACCAGGTCCGCGCCGATTTCCTGCTCTACATGACGGACTGCCTGGTCGTCCTGGTCGATACCGTCACCGCCACCGGCGCATCCCGCACCATCCGCATCGGCAAGTATCGCGGCTCCGGATTCTCGGCCAGCCCGACGCCCTTCGTCATCGGCAGATCTGGGATCGATGTCGTCGCCTTCAAGGTTGCCCGGATCGGCTACCCGATCTTCACCGACCGGATCTCGTCGGGCGTGATGCGGCTCGATGCGCTGCTGAACGGTGGCTACCTGCGTGGCAGCAGCACCCTGATTTCGGGCTCGCCGGGCACCTCCAAGACCAGCCTGGCGGTGAGCTTCATCGCCGCCGCCTGCGCACGCGGGGAACGCGCGCTGCTGGTGAGTTTCGATGAAAGCGCGTCCCAGATCATCGCGAACATGAGATCGATCGGGATCGACCTGGCACCCTTCGTCGAAGCCGGCCGGCTCTCGATCTCCTCGTTTCTCTCGAGCGGCCGCAGCCCGGAGGAGCATTTCGTCGAGATCCGCAACCTGCTGCGATCCGCACAGCCGGATTGCCTGGTCATCGACCCGATCTCGGCATTCCTGAAGGCGGACTACCCGTTCTCGTCACTGATCTGCGAGAACCTGCTCGATACGGCCAAGGCCGTCGGAATTACCGTGTTGTGCACGTCGCTGCTGGACCAGGCGACGGGCGCCACCGAGCTGTCCTCGAGCCAGGTGTCGACGATTGCCGATACGTGGCTGCACGTCTCGTATGTTGCGCGTGACGGCGAGCGCAACCGGGCCATCACCATCATCAAGTCGCGCGGCATCGGACACTCCAACCAGGTGCGCGAGCTGGTTCTCGATGCAGCCGGAATCGACCTGGTGGACGTCTATGTGGCGGAGGGCGAGGTCCTCATGGGCAGTGCCCGGGCGCAGAAGGAGGCGGAGGTCGAGCGCCTGGAGGTCCTCGACCAGATCGCCACCGAGCGCCAAAGGCTCAACCTCGAACGGCAACTGGCGGAAGCGCGCTCCGAAATGGAACTGGCGGTTCTGGAGCTCGGCTGGAAGCAGCGGGAGGCGGACCTGCTCGCCCTGGCGGAACGGAGCCGGCGTGAGGCCCATCGAGTGGTGGCGATCGAACGGCTGGATCTGAGGCGGGCGCGCGATGACGGGCCGGCTGCCGATCCGGCCCTGCCGCAAGCGGTTGCGAAGGGTCAAGACGATGCAGCCGGCTGACCCGTTCGCAAACCAGGCGCTGCCAGTCCAGGACCGGGATGACGACGACACGATGGTGCGGCTGCGGCTCTATGTCGCGAAGTCGACGCCGAATTCGGTTCGTGCACAGGCCAATCTGATGGCTGCGCTGGCCTCGATCGACACCGAGACCGCCCACCTCGCGCTGGAGGTCGTCGACGTCTTCACGCAGCCGGGGCGCGCCATCACCGACGGCGTGATCGTGACGCCGACCCTGATCGCGTCGGGCCGCGGCAGACGTGTCGTCCTGATCGGCGACCTGGCCAGCCGGGATCGTCTCGACGGCACCCTCCGCAGCCTCATCCAGCCGGACTGACGGCGCCAGCGACCATCGGTCTGCCGTCGGCATCGACCGGCAGGGTGACATCCGGAGCACTCTGCCGCAGCACCGCGGCAAGACGCTCGAAATCCGGTCCGCGCGGGTCGCTCGCCCGCCAGACCAGCCCGATGGTCCGGCCGGCGTGGCCTTGCGAGAGCGGGCGCAGCCGGACCAGCCCGTTCAGGTCCGAAACCTCGCGCGTCGCCAGGGCCGGCATCAGCGAGAACCCCTCGCCCGCCGCCACCATGTGACGGAGCATCTCCAGGCTGCTGGCCGAACGCGACGCACGGCGGCCGGGCGACGGGCCGACCGGGCGCCTGCAGAGCGAGACCGCTTGGTCGCGCAGGCAATGCCCCTCCTCCAGCAGCAGCAGCTCGGCGGTATCGAGCGTCGACAGCTCGAGCGTCGGCGAGTTCGCGAGCCGGTGACCGGATGGCAGCAGCACCTGGAACGGTTCGAAGAACAGCGGACTGGTGGTCAGGCCATCCTGCTCGGCCGGGAGTGCCACCATCGCCACATCGAGATTGAACCGGGCCAGCGCATCGAGCAGCACCGTCGTCTGGTTCTCCTGCAGCCGGAGTTCCAGCTCGGGAAATTCCCGCCGCAGGTCGCGCAGCACCAGCGGCACGTAATACGGACCGAGCGTCGGAATCACCCCGAGCACCACCTGCCCGTTGAGTGCGCCGACCTGGGTGCGTGCCATCTCCAGCAGCCGGCGTGCCTGGCCGACCACGATCTCGATCTGGCGCAGCAGCTGCCGGCCACGCGGGGTCGGACTGACGCCGCCGCGGGCACGCTCGAACAGCGGCGTGCCGAGCACGGCCTCGAGCTTGCGGATCTGCTCGCTCAGTCCCGGCTGGCTGACCCCGCACCGCTCTGCAGCGCGACCGAAATGGCGCAGCTCCGAGAGTGCGAGGGCGTAGTCGAGGTCGCGCAGGGACAGGCCGCCGAGATGAGGCTGTGACAGGTCGAGATCCTCCGGATGACAGAGGGCTCGTATAGCATATGCCTATCGGTTCGCGAGGAACGATCGATTTCACCTATCGCCCTGGCGGCAGTATCAACCGCCGTGATAGCGCGCCCCGAATGCGCGAAGGCAGGAGCCTCCGAATGAGCGACCAGACGACGCGACCCATTCTCACGACAACGGCCGGTGCGCCGCTGCCGGACAACCAGAACAGCCAGTCCGCCGGCCCGCGTGGCCCGCTGCTGCTGCAGAACTACCAGCTGCTCGAGAAGCTCGCGCACCAGAACCGCGAGCGCATCCCCGAACGCGTGGTGCATGCCAAGGGCTCCGGCGCCTACGGCACGCTGACCGTCACCCACGACCTCAGCGCGTTCACCAAGGCGAAGCTGTTTTCCGAGATCGGCAAGACGACCGAACTGCTGATGCGGTTCTCGACCGTCGCCGGCGAGCGCGGAGCCGCCGATGCCGAACGCGACGTGCGTGGTTTCTCGGTGAAGTTCTACACCGAGGAAGGCAATTGGGACCTGGTCGGCAACAACACGCCGGTGTTCTTCATTCGCGACCCGATGAAGTTCCCGGATTTCATCCGCACCCAGAAGCGCCATCCGCGCACCAACATGCGCTCGCCGACGGCGATGTGGGATTTCTGGTCGCTGAGCCCGGAGAGCCTGCACCAGGTTGCGATCCTGTTCTCCGACCGTGGCCTGCCGCAGGGCTATCGTCACATGAACGGCTATGGCAGCCACACCTTCTCGTTCTGGAACGACGAAGGCCAGCGCACCTGGGTGAAGTTCCACTTCAAGACGATCGACGGCCACAAGCACTGGACCAACGAGGAAGCCAACGTCGTCATCGCCAACGATCGTGAGAGCGCCCAGCGCGATCTTTACGAATCGATCGAAGCGGGCCGTGGTCCGAAGTGGCGGCTGTGCGTGCAGCTGATGCCGGAGCTGGATGCGGAAACGACCTCGTACAACCCGTTCGACGTGACCAAGGTGTGGCCGCACGCCGAGTATCCGCTGATCGAGGTCGGTATCGTCGCGCTGAACCGCAATCCGGAGCATTATTTCGCCGAGATCGAGCAGTCCTCGTTCTCGCCGTCCAACATCGTTCCCGGCATCGGCTTCTCGCCGGACAAGATGCTGCAGGGACGCATCTTCGCCTACGCGGACGCGCATCGCTATCGCGTCGGGACCAATTACGAATCACTGCCGGTCAACCGTCCCCGGTCGGTGGTGAACACCTACCATGCCGACGGCCCGATGCGCTTCGATGCACCGAAGGGCACCGACGCCTATTACGAGCCGAACTCGTTCAACGGCCCGGTCGAGCAGCACTCCGCGCAGGAGCCGCCGCTGCACATCAACGGTGACGCCGATTATTACAATCATCGTGACGGCAACGACGACTACACCCAGCCGGGCGACCTGTTCCGGATGTTCGACGACGGTCAGCGCCAGCGCTTCTTCGCCAACATCGCCGGCGCCATGCAGGGTGTTCCGCAGGACATCGTCGAACGCCAGATGGTGCATTTCGGCAAGGCCGATCCGGCCTGGGAAGCCGGCGTGCGTGCGGCATTGCTGCGTGCAACTCACGCCGATGACGACGCCTCCGCGCCAACCACGAACGCCGAGGTCGCCGAAGCCGCGGAATAACGCTCCGGATCCTCGAAGCGCACCAACCCGCCTTGGGGATCCGGTCCCGACGCGCTAGATAGTGGCCATGGGTTTCATCGATGCCAGAAACCGCAGGACCGGCAATCCCGGAACCGCGGCCGCTTTCGTTCGTCCGGGCACGGCAGGCGTGCTGCTGGTCAATCTCGGCACGCCGGACGGCACCGATATCCGGTCCGTGCGCCGTTATCTCGGCGAGTTCCTGTCGGACCGGCGGGTCATCGAGGCCAGCCCGGCGATCTGGCAGCCGATCCTGCGCACCGTCGTACTGAACACGCGGCCGCGCAAGAGTGCCGCGAACTACAAGCGAATCTGGAATGCCACCGGCGACGAGAGCCCGCTGCGCACCTACACCCGCGGCCAGGCGGAGGGACTGCAGACACGCCTGCAGGCGGACGGCATCCCGGTCGAGTGGGCGATGCGTTATGGCAGCCCGACGACGGCCCGCGGGATCGAGCGCCTGATCGAGCGTGGCTGCGACCGCATCCTGCTGCTGCCGCTGTATCCGCAATATTCCGCGACCACCACCGCAACCGCCAATGACCAAGCCTTTCGCGCGCTGATGCGCCTGCGTCGGCAGCCGGCGCTGCGCACGGTGCCATCCTTCCCGGACGATCCGGCCTACATCGAGGCTCTCGCCACGAGCATCCGCGACGGACTGGCCGGCCTCGACTGGAAGCCGGAGGTGCTGATCGCCTCGTTCCACGGGCTGCCGGTCGAGTACGTGCAGCGCGGCGACCCCTACATGACGGAGTGCGCGCAGACGATGCGGGCGTTGCGCGCGACACTCGGCATGACGTCACGGGAATTGCCGATGACGTTCCAGTCCCGCTTCGGGCCGACCCGCTGGCTGGCACCCTATACCGAGCCCCGGGTCAAGCGCATGGCGGCACGCGGCGTCCGTCGCATCGCCATCTTCACCCCGGGGTTCCTCGCCGACTGCATCGAGACGCTCGACGAGATCGGCAACGAGGTCCGCGAGGCTTTCATCCATGCCGGCGGCGAGAAGTTCGCCACCATCCCGTGCCTCAACGACTCGCCTGCAGCCATCACGCTGCTCGAACGACTGGTGCGGCGGGAGCTCGAAGGCTGGCGGTGAGCAGGCGGTCGCAGGCACGGGCGTCTTAGGACCCCGTTAACCTTTCCGGCGGATGATCCGGATCGACGCTTCACACTTCTTCAGGACACCAGGCCATGAGCGGCAGTATCGGTCAGATCTCTTCCGCCTTGGCTGCCCGTCCACAGACGGCGTCCTCGAGCTCTGCGGCGCCCGTCGCCGCCAAGTCCAGTTCCGGGACGGGTTCGTCCTCCGGCAGCGGCAGCAGTTCGAGTTCCGCCAGCAGCACCAGCGTCGCGACCAACGCCGACGGCTCGGTGACGACCACCGTCACCAGCGCTGCGGGGGCCATCCTCTCGGTCTCCACCGTGTCGGCGAACGAGAGCCAGTCCCCGTCGTCGGCGCTTGGGGGACAGCTCAGCCTGCAGGCATGATTTCCGGCTGGCCCACCGGCGGCGTCGCGAGCGGCACAGGCCGGACACCGAGGATGTGCGCGATCGCGTAGGTCAGGTCCGGGCGGTTCAACGTGTAGAAGTGGAACTCGTCGACGCCGTTGGCCTGCAGCAGCCGGACCTGCTCGGCGGCGATCGCGACCCCGATCATGCGGCGCGTCTCGGGGTCGTCCTCGGTGCCGGCGAACATGCCTTCCAGCCAGGCCGGAACGCCCGCGCCACAGCTCTGGGCAAACCGCTTGGCCGGGCCGAAATTCGACACCGGCATGATACCGGGGACCACCGGCGCCGTGATCCCGACCTGCAGGCAGCGATCCAGGAACTGCAGGTAGGTGTCGACGTCGAAAAACAGCTGGGTGATCGCGCGGGTGGCGCCGGCATCGAGCTTGCGCTTGAGGTTGTCGAGATCGGCCGCCTGGCTCGCAGCCTCCGGATGCATCTCGGGATACGCCGCCACCGAGATCTCGAAGTCCGCCACGCGCCTGAGCCCGGCCACCAGTTCCGCGGCGCTGGCATAGCCCTCGGGATGTGGCTCGAACCGGCCGCCCCTGACCGACGGATCGCCACGCAGCGCGACGATGTGCCGCACGCCGCAATCCCAGTACTGGCGAGCGACGTCGTCGACCTCGCCGCGGCTGGCGCCGACGCAGGTCAGATGTGCGGCCGGGGTCAGCGCGGTCTCGCGCACCAGTCGCGCCACCGTGTCGTGGGTGCGCGCCTGGGTCGAGCCGCCGGCCCCGTAGGTGACCGATACGAAGCTCGGCCGCAGTGTCTCGAGCCGCCGGATGCAGACCCAGAGCTGCTGCTCCAGCGCCTCGGTGCGCGGCGGGAAGAATTCGAACGAGAGCAACGGAGGCGCCCGGTCGGCATTCGGCGCCGGGAGCCCGGCAACCCGCGGCCCGGTCAGCCAGCGCTCCAGCGGCGCCATTCGGCTCCGCGCCGCCTCGGACTGCGGTGCACCGCCCTGCCGTGCGGTTCCGGGAACCATGCTGTCGTCGTCGAGGTCGATCATGCTGATCCAGGTTCGAGAGTGGAGTGCGCCGCACCGGTGCAGGCTCGATGTTGGCCCGACCCTGGCCACTGCCAAGCCCTTGGAGGCCGCATCTGCATGCTAGGCACTGCTCCCCAGCCTAACAAACACCGTCTTGTCATTCGCCCGAGCCACGTACCTGACCGCGGCCCTGCCTTGCACCCCGGCAATCCCATGTTAGACAGGCCTGTCGGTAGTTTCCACGGTCAGAGGCTCACTGGCTGTGCAGGCCGGGCCCGGGCTTCGGGATCCGGGCATCACTCCACCCGAGGTCGTGCATGCGCCGGGACAATCGCCATCGACCCCCTGGCCAGGCGCCGGATACCTTCCGCAGCCCCCGCCGCATCGCGCTCAGCGCGGGTCTCGCCGGTTCGCTGCTGGCCCTTGGAGCCTGCGCGGCCAAGCCGATCGACCCCGCCGGCCTCGCGGAATACGAGCAGACGAACGACCCGCTCGAGCCGACCAACCGCGTCTTCTACCGCCTCAGCAACACGATCGACGCCTACACGCTGAAGCCGGTGGCGCAGGGCTATGTGTGGGTGGTCCCGTTCGCGGTCCGCACCGGGATCCACAACGCGCTCTCCAACCTCGCCAGTCCGGTGGTGTTCTTCAACGACGTCTTCGAGACCCGCCCGCGCCGCGCCGGCGACACCTTCATGCGGTTCGTCATCAATTCGAGCGTCGGCATCGGCGGTGTGCTCGATGTCGCCACCGGCTGGGGCTACCCCGCCCACGAGGCCGATGGCGGCATGACGCTGGCGAGCTGGGGCGTGCCGCAGGGGCCGTACCTGTTCCTGCCGCTGCTTGGCCCATCCAGCCCACGCGCCGTCACCGGCTTCGGGATCGATATTGCCCTCTCGCCGTTCACCTACGTGCCGCGCGGCTATGGCCTGCTCACCTTCAACTGGGCCCGATATGGCCTCGGCGTGATCGATGCACGGGCTCAAGTGCTGGACGAACTCGACCAGCTCCAGAAAAATGCGCTAGACCCTTACGCGACGATACGCAGCCTGTATCGACAACACCGCACCGCCGAAATCCAGGCGATGCGCGACGACCACCGGATGACCGTTCCGGACTGGTATTCCCACTGAAACGGGGCAGGATCGTTATGCTGAAGACCACCATCCGCCGCCGCGCGGTAGCCACGATGAAGGCACTCCGACCGGCGACCGCGTCGATCGGCGCCCTGGCACTCGTGCAGGTCGGGTTGGCCCAACTGGGGCTGGCACCGTCCGGGTCCGCACTGATCGCCTCGGCGCAGGCGCAAGGCTCCGACGCAGCCTTCGTCCAGGGACTGACCACGCGGCTCGTTGCCGTCGTCAACGGCTCGGGCGGCAACATGGAAAAGAAGACGGCGATCCTGCCGCTGCTCGACCAGGACGTCGACGTGGACGCGATCGGTCGCTTCTGCCTCGGCCGGTTCTGGCGGACCGCCACCCCCGACCAGCAGCAGCGCTACCTGAAGCTGTTCCACCAGGTGCTGGTGAACAGCATCACCGGCAAGCTCGGCGAGTACAAGGGCGTCAGCATCGCTGTCGGCCAGCCGAACCAGCAGGATGGCGCCAGCTACGTGCCGACCGTCATCACCCGCCCCGGTCAGCCGACCGCCGCCGTGCAGTGGAAGATCAGCAGCGCCAGCGGGTCGCCAAAGGTCGTGGACATCGTGGCCGAGGGCGTCAGCCTGAGCCTGACCCAGCGCAGCGACTATGCGAGCTACCTCGCACATAATGGCAACAACATCGATGCGCTGATCGCTGCCCTGACCCGCCAGGTGTCGCGCTCCTCCTGACCCGACCAGCCGCTTCCGTCCGACCCAGGTCAGCTCATCCTGACTGACCCTGGGTCACGGATGCTCTCATAGACCAGCATGATGTGACCATCGCGCTCGAAGCTGTCGCATACGGTCATGCCGATGCCGCCCAGCGTGGTGCGCGAGGCGAAGTTGGTGTCCCGCGCGATGGCGACGATCCGGCGCTCGCCGGCGTCATGGGCGAACCGCAGCGCCGCTGCTGCCGCCTCGCGCGCAAGGCCACGCCCTCGCGCCCACTGGAACAGCGCGAACCGCAGGCCGAGCCCGCGTCCATCCGGCCTCTCATGCAGGCCGGTCATGCCGACGAAGCGGCCATCCTCGCGGATCGTGAAGATGCCGACGCCCCGCCTGGCCCAGAAGCCGAGATCCTCGACCATCTCGGCCTCGACCTCCAAACGCCGCCGCACGCCCCCCAGCATCAGCCCGAACGCGCCCGCGTCGCCCTTCAGCGCCGCCATGTCGTCCATGTCCCGCCACGTCACCGGCGCCAGCAGCAGGCGTCCGGTGCGGATCGTTCGCCCCATCGACACGGCTACAGGCTCGGCGATGCGACCGGAAACCGGCCCCGTCGGCTCAGCGCGCCAGCGGGCGGTACTTGATCCGGTGCGGCTCGGTGGCGTCGGCGCCAAGTCGGCGTCGCTTGTCCTCTTCGTAGGCCTGGAAATTGCCCTCGAACCACTCGACGTGGCTGTCGCCCTCGAAGGCCAGGATGTGCGTGGCTAGCCGGTCGAGGAACCAACGATCATGGCTGATGATCACCGCACAGCCGGCAAACTCGCCGAGCGCGTCCTCGAGTGCCCGCAGCGTGTCGACATCGAGGTCGTTGGTCGGCTCGTCGAGCAGGATGACGTTGCTCTCGAGCCGGAGCATCTTGGCCAAATGCACCCGGTTGCGCTCGCCGCCCGACAGGATGCCGACCTTCTTCTGCTGGTCCGCGCCCTTGAAGTTGAACGCGCCCACGTAAGCGCGTGACGGCACGGCGCGCTTGCCGAGATAGATGATGTCGGTGCCGCCGGAGATTTCCTCCCAGACATTCTTGTTGTCGTCCAGCGAGTTACGCGACTGGTCGACATAGCCGAGCTTCACCGTCTCGCCGATCTTGAGCGAGCCGCCATCCGGCTTGTCGTCGCCGGTGATCATCTTGAACAGCGTCGACTTGCCGGCGCCGTTCGGCCCGATCACGCCGACGATGCCACCCGGGGGGAGCGAGAAATCGAGCCCGTCGATCAGCATGCGGTTGCCGAAGCCCTTCCGCAGCTCCTCCGCCTGGATGACGGTGCCGCCGAGGCGCGGGCCGGGCGGGATGACGATGTCGGCCGTGCCGCCGCCGCGCTCCTGGCTCTGCGCCTGCATCTCCTCGTACTTGGCGATGCGCGCCTTGTTCTTGGCCTGGCGCGCCTTCGGGCTGGCGCCGATCCATTCCTGCTCGGCGGCAAGTGCGCGTGACCGTGCGCTCTCCTCCTTTTCCTCCTGCTGCAGCCGCTTGCGCTTCTGGGTCAGCCAGGAGGAGTAGTTGCCCTCGAACGGGTAGCCGCGGCCACGCTCGATCTCGAGGATCCAGTTGGTCACGTTGTCGAGGAAGTAGCGGTCATGGGTGATCACCATGACGGTGCCCTCGTAGTCGCGCAGGGTGCGCTCCAACCAGGCCACGCTTTCGGCATCGAGATGATTGGTCGGCTCGTCGAGCAGCAGGATGTCCGGCTTCTCGAGCAGCAGCCGGCACAGCGCGACGCGACGCCGCTCGCCGCCTGACAGCTTGTCGACATTGGCTTCCGCGGGCGGGCAGGCCAGCGCGTCCAGCGCGATCTCGATCTTGCGGTCGAGCTCCCAGCCATCGCCGGCCTCGATCTCCTCCTGCAGGGTCGACTGCTCGGCGAGGAGGTCGTTCATCTCCTCCTCTTCCATCGGCTCGGCAAACCGGTTGGAGATCTCGTTGAAGCGATCGACCGCCAGCTTCAGCTTGCCGAACCCCAAGGCGACGTTCTCGCCGACGGTCAGGTCCTCGCGCAGCTTCGGCTCCTGCTCCAGGTAGCCGATGCTGACGCCCTCGGCCGCCCAGGCCTCGCCGCCATATTCCTTCTCGATCCCGGCGATGATCTTCAGCAGGGTCGACTTGCCGGCGCCGTTGACGCCGAGCACGCCGATCTTGACGCCCGGCAGGAACGACAGGGTGATGCCCTTGAAGACCTCGCGACCACCGGGATACGCCTTGGTCAGGTCCTTCATCACATAGACATACTGGTAGGCGGCCATGGAGCGGCTCCCGAGCGAGGGTATGCGACAGGCTTCGGCGTCGAGGCGATCAGGTGCTGGACGCGCGCCCTGAAGATGGATCTGCGCCCGGCAGGACTCGAACCCGCAACCAAGCCGTTATGAGCGGCCCGCTCTAACCATTGAGCTACAGGCGCACAAGCAGGCCATCAGATCGCGCAAAGCCCGGGCTTTTGCAAGGCGGGCTCTGCTTGGCAAAGGCTCGGCCCCTCGATACGGTCGCGCCCCGGCCGATGCCAACCCCAATACGAAGAGTAGCGCCAGATGGACGTCACCAAGATCAGCCCCGGCAAGGACGTCCCGTGGGACATCAACGTCTTCATCGAGATTCCGCAGGGGTCCTCGGTCAAGTACGAGCTCGACAAGGAGAGCGGCGCGATTTTCGTCGACCGTTTCCTGTTCACCCCGATGGCCTACCCCGCCGCCTACGGCTTCATCCCCGGCACCCTGGCTGCCGACGGTGATCCTGCCGATGCATTGGTGCTGGCCCCGGCGCCGGTGGTTCCCGGCTGCGTGATCCGCGCCCGGCCGATCGGCATGCTGCAGATGGAGGATGAGAGCGGCCAGGACGAGAAGATCATCTGCGTGCCGCACGACAAGATGCACACCCAGTTCACCGACATCCAGGACGTGATGGAGTTGCCCGAGATCACCCGCCAGGTGATCGAGCACTTCTTCACCCGCTACAAGGATCTCGAGAAGGGCAAGTGGGTGAAGGTCAGTGGCTGGGCCGGCAAGGACGCCGCCGCGGAGGTCATCCGCCAGTCGCTCGCCGCCGCCGGCAAGGCCTGAACCCCCCACCCGAACCCGGCCGCCGCGGGATCACGCGGCGGCGATGGTCCGTTCGATGAGCGCGTCGTAGCGGGCGAGATAGTCGTCCATCGACAGCGTCCGCTCGGCATCCTTGCGCGCCGCCCGACGCAACCGCTGCGACAACGCCTTGTTCTCCAGCAACTCCAGTACACTCTCTGCCACCGCATCCGGATCATGGAACGGCACCAGCAGGCCGTTCTTGCGGTGCCTGACGAACTCCTGCACCGGTCCGGTATCGCTGGCGACCAGCGCGCATCCCGAGGCCAGCGCCTCCCGGAGCGACCAGGACGCGACGAACGGGTAGGTCAGATAGACATGCGCGTCGGAGCGCTTCAGCAGGTCTGCGTAGCTCTGGTAGTCGAGCTTGCCGACGAAATGCACCCGCGAGAGGTCCAGCCGCGCCCCGAGCTCGGCGGTCAACCGCTCGCGCCAGCAGCCTTCCGCCAGCCGCGCGCCATAGCTCACGCCGTCGCCGCCGACGACGATGACCCTGGCGTCCGGGCGCGCCTCCAGGATCCGCGGCAGGGCACGCATGAAGATGTGGAACCCGCGATACGGCTCGAGGTCGCGCGCAACGTAGGTCACCAGTTTCTCGTCGGGTGAGACCAGCACGTTGCGCAGCAGGAAATCCTTCCGCGCAAGCGACGGATCGGGCGCGCAGGCCTGCAGATCAACGCCCTCGTGCAGCACCTCGATGAGGTCGTGCGACCAGGCCGGGTAGGTCGATTTCTGGAAGAAGGTCGGGGTCTGGCCGCGGCCGAGGGTGTTCAGCGCCAGCAGGTTGACCGCGTTCTTGGCCCGCACGCGCGGATACATCGTCGGATCGTCCGGGAATTCCGGATCGAAACCGACGTCGAACCTGTCGGTATGATAATAGAATTCGAGGTACCCCAGCATCGGCGTGTCGGGATAGACGTCACGGATGTTGAGCAGCTCGCCCCAGCCGTGATGGCCGATGATGATGTCCGGCTCGAAGCCCAACCCCTTCAGGGTCTGCGCCGTCTGCGCGACCATTTCCGCACGCAGCGTGGCGATCTCGAATTCCTGCGCGGCGACGTGCGTCTCGATGAATGCGGTCCGCTTCATTTTGTAGAAAATGCGCCGGACGCCGGGCAGTACGTTCGCATTCGGCTCGCTGATGAAGACGACCTCGTGCTCGCCCTGCCGGGTCAGGTGACGCACCAGATGCAGGAACTGGCCCGGGAAGTTCTGATGGACGAACAGGAATTTCAACGCTGACCTGCCCTTCGACAGACGGTAGTGATCAGGCGCGGGGTGGCCGCGCACCTGCATGATCGCGGAACTGCCTCACAAGCGGGCTCAGCTGGCCGACATCCGAGCCCGAGCCTGCACGCAGGACGCGGAACCGCGCCCAACCGTTCAGCGACGGCCCTTGGAGCCCGTCTTGTCGCCGGGTCGACCACCCGGGAAGGCAGGACGTGCCGGACCGCCGCGGGCCGGTTGCGCCGGAGCGACGGGCACCGGCTTGGCGCCGGTCCTGGCAGCGGCAGCCTGGACCGGCTCCTCCTTGGCTACCGGCCTGGCCGCGCGGCGCAGACCCGCAGGTGCCTCGGATTCGGCCGCCGCCACCGCATGCGCAGGCGGCTTAGCCGTCTCGGAAGCCAGGCTTTCGGCATCGTCCTGCGGCACGATCTCGACCAGGAACGCCTCGAGCGGCGCCAGGCTGGCGGCCTCGGCGGTCTCCGAGCCATCCACCGGGCCGATGCTGCTGCCGTCGGTGAAGCTGGCGCTGACCCGGACGTCATACTGTTCCGCGGCCTGACCCTTCAGCCGGACGCGCAGGCCCAGGATCGGCAGCGCCATGCCCCGGCTGCCGCAATACTGGCCGCCCTCTGACCACGGCGACAGCCATCCCTTGCCCAACACCGCCTGGTATTCGATGTCCGCCGGCGTGACCAGCCGCGTCGGGGAGATCGCGAACCCCTCGATCCAGCTCTGGCTGCCGCGCTCGCCCATCCACTCGCCGAGCCGGCTCAGCACGTCGCCACGCCGCTGCACATGCGCCGCGACCTCGAGCTTGGCGGTCGGCGCCGGCGCCTCGGTGTTCGCCGCGGGCACGATCTGGCCGGCAACCGGCGCCTGCACCGCATGACCCCCATCCTGCGGCTGGCCCGCGCCTTGGGCAACCACCTGGCGGACCGGCGGCGCATCGCTGAGGCGCAGTACCTGCAGTTTCGGGGCCTCCTGGTTGCTGTTCATCGACTGGTAGATGGTCACCAGCACCTGCGCCGGCCCCTGGTCGATGCGCACCAGCGCCGCACTGCTGTCACTGCCGAGCCAGCCATCCGGATTGAAGGTGCTGATGGTGAGCGCCTCGGGCGGCGTTGCCGGTGGCCGGGTGATGCGCACGCCCGGCAGGCCGCTGACCGGATCCGGCAACGGGCCGCCCGGCGCATGGAACACGCAGAAAAGGCCGGGATCGAGCAGCATCAGGTGGGCTGACACTTTCAGCTCCGTCACCACTTTCTGGTTCGGTGTCGGACTGGTCTGCGACATCAGGGATATCCGTTTCTACTACCGGCCCGGGGGCGGGTTAGCGTTGTGGGCTGCGATGGTGCGACGGGCGCCCCGGCTCTGCAATGGCCTGCATGGTCGCAGACGGTGGCAGGATCAGGGCAGAGCTTCGCGCGCAGAGCTTGAGCAGCAAGGTGTTAAGCTCCGCAACCGGCAATCCGAGTGGCAGGACAACGCCGCGACCCGTGCTGCGGATGCGTTCCGCTTGTGCACCAATATCGAAAGAAGCGACCGGAAGCCCTGCACGCCAGGCCAGGCTCAGGGTGAAGCACCAGGTTTCCGGCCAGATCGACGGCAGCAATGCCAGGTCGGCCGACTGCGCGCCGATCAACCCGATCGCCTCGTCCTCGCGGTATTCGCCGGTGACGAACACGCAGCCGGCCTCGATCAGGGCGGTATCGTCGGGCGTGTGCCCCACCACGACGAATTCCAGCGGCAATGCGCGCATGCGGGCATCCTCCAGGCAGGCGAGCAGCACCTCGTAGCCCTTCTCGCGGCCGATGCCGCCGATCACCACGACGCGCCCCGGCCGTCGGTCGCGCGGTGCCGCCGCACCCCCCGGCTGTCCGCCGCCCGAAGCGCGACGCGGCGCCCGATCCCCGCCGGCCCGGGGCGCCAGGGCAGACGCCGCGCTGAGCCGTTCGAGCGACAGGTCCGGCCGGTCATCCTCCCATGCCACCACGTCCGGTCTGACCCGCGGGAAATGCCGCGTGATCCGGCGGGCAGCGTCGCGGGATGGCGCGATCACCCGCCGGGCCGCTGCCAGCTCGATCGCCGATCGTGCCAGCAGGCCCGGCATCGAGATCGTCTCGTCGAGGTTGCTGCCCTGGATCGCGATGCAGGTCTCGCAACCGGCGACATCCGGCTCGCCGCAATAGCGTCCCTGTGGCCCGACCAGCGCGATCCGCTGGCAGAACCAGGCATAGTCGTGGATGTAGGCGTCGTACGGGACGCCGAGCCGGTCGCACAGCGCGCGCAGCGACGCATGATGGCCGAGCAGATGGTGCCACTCCGCATGCAGCACGCCCTCCCCGGCGAGCAGCGCCACGAGCTCCTCGAGTTCGCCCGGCAGGGCATAGCGCAGGTTGGGGTAGTTCTCCTCGCTGGAGGCGTCGGACAGCGTCACGCCGCGGCTGTCCTCGGCCGTCTCCGGAGCTGCATCCAAGGCCGGTATCGCGTCCGGGTCCGCCGCCACCTGGGCGGCGCCGAGCCGGTCCGGCCGCAGCACGATCGGCCGGATGCCCTGTGCACGCAGCTGCCGGGCGCGCTCCTGCACCACCCGATCCACGCCGCCGCCCTGGTCGTGGGTGATCAGCAGAGCGGCACGCGGGGCCATGTCAGGAGCCGTGCGCGACCGTCTCGCCTGCGCCCAACGCACCAAGTCGAGCCGCCGTCGCGCCGGCGCCAGCGGGTCGGTCGCGATGTAGTCGAGGATCATCTCGTTGTAGCCGGGATGCAGCCGGTTCAGCACGTCGAGGTTGCGACGCATCAGCTCCGATCGTGCGGCACCGAACGAGACGTTTCCATAATGTGAGACATACACACCAAGGGCTGCGACGTGCCGCCAGCCGAGATGACGCGCACGCAGGCAGAAATCGTTCTCCTCGCCGTAGCCCTGCGCGAACAGGTCCTCGCGCAGGAGGCCGACCTGGTCGAGGCAGTCGCGCCGGAGATAGAGGCAGAAGCCGTTGCCGGTGGGGATGTCGTGCACCCCGCCCGGGTTGGCCGACGCCGCCTGGGCCATCATCCGGCGGGTGCCGGAGAGGTCGGGGGCCTTGTTGCGGTCGCGGTGATCCGGATAGCTCAGGATGCTGGCGTCGTTCGAGAGCGGCGTCGCGGTGCCGATCTCCGGGGCGTGGTAGGCCGCCCGCCGCAGCGCCTCGAGCCAGCCGGGCGCCACCAGCGTATCGCTGTTGAGCAGCACGACGTCGCGGCCGGCGCAGGCCGCGATGCCGTCATTGGCGCTGGCCGGGAAGCCGGTGTTCTCGGCATGCCGGATCAGCCGGATCCGCCCCGCTGCAGCCATCTCATCCAGGGCGCGTCCCAGTGCCGGCTCGGGACTCGCATCCTCGACCACCACCAGGCTGGTCTCGGGGGGCACGCTGGCGAGCACGCTGTTCAGGCAGTCCATGGTGCGGCGAAGATGCCGGTACACCGGCACTACGACATCGACCGGGGGAGCAGGCGCGGTCGACACGGCCGGCCAGCGCCCCACCAGCCAGGCGGAAATCGGCAGGAACGGCGGCAGCGCGATCGGCGGCTCTGCGGCGGCGCTAGATGCATCCGGGGTGTGGCGCCGTGTGCTGGTGCTGTGGCGCGCCTGCAGCAACGCAGCGGCGGCGGCGGCACGAAGCTCGAGGCCCGGATCGAGCGGGCTGCCGAGCAGGTCGCGCCCGTCGCTGCCCCGCAACCGCACCGGCCCGTCGGATTGGACGGCGAGACTCGGGTCCGGGAACAGCAGCGCACGCGGACGGGCCAACGGGCGCTCGCTCTGGATGTCGTCGGCGTAGCCGGGCATCGCGAGCATCAGGCCGAGGGCGGGAGCCGCGACCGGCTCGATCGTCACCACCGGCACCCGCTCCGGCTCTCCCGGATGCCAGACCCAGCCGGCAAGCTTGCCGTCCCTGACCTCGACGAAGCCCTCGACCCGAAGGATCGCCTGGATGTCCAGCGGGCTCCCGAGCAGCGGCCGGCCACCGCGCAACACCTCGAGCCGGTGTCCCCGCCGCCAGTCGCCGGTCAGAGTGCTCACCTTCCGGCGCGTCTGCACCGGCCAGGGCTCACCATCGAGGCGGAGCGTCAGGACATTGGCGGTATCGGGACGGGCGCCGGCCGGAGCAGGCCGGTCCAGATGCAGCCGGCCATCGCCCGACAGCCCGCACCAGCCTGGCCAGCCGGCGGCCCGAGCCACGTCGGTCAGCAGGCCCAGCACCGCCTGGTCGGGCGCATGGCGCGACAACGCTTCGGCGATCGCCGCGGCGGCCTCGTCGGGCGAGCCGGCAGCGCGACGGACGGCGGCCAGCGTCACCCAGCCCTCGCGGAAGTCGAACTGCTGCACCAGCGGCTGCAGCAGGCGGATCGCGCCGTGCGGGTCGCCGCAATTCATCCGCGCGACGGCGAGCGGGAACGTCACATGCGGCGCGTGCGGGGCCAATCGACGGGCACGCTCCAGCCAGCGCAACGCCTCCTCCGGCTGCCCATGATCGGTGGCGAGGCGGCCGCGCCGGAACGCATCCTGCGCACGCGACTGCGCCCAGTGTCGCCATGCGGCCCGGTCGGCCTCGGTGATCCGGCGGGTCGGTGCAGCCTGTGCAGTACGGGCGCCCGGGCTAGTCGGCATGGCGGTGCCGTAGCCTTGCGGAAGTCAGGCACTTCGGGGCCGTCATGGAAGGGGGCCCGGCAGGCCGGCTAGTTCTGGCTGGCGGCACGTGCCACGGGTGCCGGCGCTGGCTGGGTCGTGGCCTGGGGACGGCTGCCGAGCTTGGCCAGCTCGGTATCGGCCTGGCTGATGCCCTGGCTGCGGGCGCGCTGCAGCCACAACCGGGCCTCGGCGGTGTTGGTCTCCCCAGCCAGGCCCTTGGCGAGGTAGCGCCCGAGCATCAGCTGCGCCATCGCATGCCCGCGCTCGGCGGCCTGCCGGAAGAAGGACTGTGCCATCACCCGGTTTTCCGGAACGTCGTGGCCGCCGCCATGCATCGCGGCAACCGAGAAGATCGCGTTGATATGGCCCTGCTTCGCCGCACGCTCGAACATCTCCAGCGCCGCTGGGTGATCGCGCGAGCCACCCCTGCCGCCCAGCATCATCTCCGCATAGGCCATTTCCGCATCGGGCAGGCCCGCCTCGGCAGCCTTGGCGATCCAATGCCGGCCCTCCTTGAGGTCGACCTCGACACCACGACCCTCGGCCAGCATGCGGCCATACCAGTACTGTGCGTTGACCACGCCGTCGGCCGCGCGACGCAGCCAGAGTGCCGCCTGGCGGTCGTTGCGCTCCACTCCGACACCCTCGGCCAGGCAGACGCCGAAATTGAACGCCGCCACCAGATCACCGGTCTCGGCCGCCTTCTCGAAGCGTTCCCGCGCAGCAATCCGGTCCTGCTCGGTCCCAGCGCCGTTGAGCACGAGGTTGCCGAGGTCGACATGGGCAAGCTGGTCGCCGCGCTCGGCCGAGTGGCGGAACCACCGGGCGGCTTCCTCGGCATCGCGCTGCACACCGGCGCCGGTGAGATACAGCAGGCCGAGCGCCCGGGCCGACGCCGCATGACCGGCAGCCGCCGCACGACCATACCAGGTCGCGGCCTCGACGTAGTTCGGCGGCAGCTCGCCACCGCGGGAATAGATGTCACCGACCAGCGCCGCAGCCTCGGCATCGCCCCCGAGTGCGGCCCGACGCAGCCAGGACTCGCCCTTCTGCGGATTGCGCTCGACGCCACGGCCCTCGATCAGGGCAAGCCCGTAGCGCGCCTCACCGGACCGGACATTGCGTTCAGCCGCCTGCCGGTAGAGTTCCACCGCGGCGGAGAGATCCTGCTTCACGCCGGCGCCGCGTTCGGTCATGACACCGAGCAGATACAGGGCGGTGCCGAGACCGCCCTCTGCCGCCTTCGCAAGACTGGCTGCGGCCTTGTTCTGGCCTTCCGCATCGAGCGCGTTACGCAGCTGCGCCAGGGCGACGCCGAGATGACCCTGGGGACAGCCCGCATCTGCCGATCGCTGATACCACCCATCGGCTTCCTCGAGGTCCCGCATCTCCGCTGGACCCGAGGTGAGGATGTAGCCGAGCAGCGCCTGTCCATCCGGCGATCCGGCGTCCGCTGCCCGCCTGGCCCACGACGCGGCACGCTCATAATCCGGCTTGGCGTCGTGCCGGTTCGGCCCCGGCGCGAACACCATGCCGCCGCCGGCCGCCCCGACCACCAGGCCAAACAGATGCAGGGTCGCAAGCACCACCTGCGCCTCGACCCAGCCCGCACCGGCCGCGCGCTCCATCCAGCGCGCACCCTCCTCACGGCTGACCGGGACGCCGGCGCCATCGAGATAGGCCCGGCCGACACGGAATTGCGCCTCCGGAATACCTGCGGTCGCTGCAGCGCTCAGCGGTGCGAAGGCACGGCCAACCTCACCCGCCTCGACCAGGCTCAGGGCGTAGCGGAGCTTTGCGCGCGGCGAGAAGAACGAGGCGGCGCGTTGGGTCAGGAAGTTCGCCATCGGACCTTGCAAAACTCCTGTGAGTGAACGACTGCCGGGATACCCGCAACGCTACTCGCGCAAGCCTGGCAGGGGCCGCCTGGGCGACCCCTGTCCGGGACAGATACCGGCTAACCCGGGTTCTAGGACGGGTCGCGCATGCCTTCGCTGGCGGTCGGGATGACCGTGCTCAGCAGGAATTGCAGGATCGTCCGCTTGCCCACACCGATATCCGCCGACACCACCATGCCAGGCGTCGGCTTGAAGAACTTCGGCACGTCGTGGAGCGTGTACTGGTCCACGCGAATCCGCACCCGGTAGAACGGCTGGCTCTGCCCACCGCCCGGCGTGGTCATGCCGTTTGCCGGAGCGCTCGCGGCTCCCGCCTGCACATCGTCGGCGGAGAATGCGTCCGCACTGATGTTCGTCACCGTGCCGAGCCCGCCGCCATACTGGATGTACGAGAACGTCTGGAACTTGATGTTGGCCTTGTCGCCGAGCTTGACGAAGCCAGCCTGGTCCGCCTGCATCCGTGCCTCGACCTGCAGCGGAGCATCGAGCGGCATCAGGTTCATGAACTGCTGCGCGGCGTTCAGCACCGAACCCACCGAGACCTTGGCGATGTTCAGCACGATGGCGTCGCGGTCGGCCACCATGGTGGTCAGCCGGCTCGAGAGCTGCGCCTTCGTGTAGGAGCTGTTGGCGTCGTACATCTTGATCTGCGCGTCGGTCAGATCCTTGTAGTCTTCCGCCTTCGAGTTCTCGATGTATTCAGTGCGCTCGGCGATCAGCGCGTTCAGCTTGTTGCGCGCCGACGTTGCAGCCTGCTGAGCCGTCAGCTGCGAGCGCTCCATCTCCATCATGTCGTCCTGGGCCGACAGCGAGTTCAGGCGGCTGCCCACCTGGTCACGCTGCAGCTCGACGCGCATGTTGTGCACGTCCGAGGCCACCTTCACGCGCCCGGCATACATCGCGGCACTCGCCTGGGCGCCGACCAGGTCGCTCTGTGCGCCGGCGATCTGCTGGTCATAATCCGTCATCTTCGCGACGTTCTCGGCCTTCCGGCGCAGGAAAGTCGCTTCCTGCTCGTTGGAGGCCGGGTTGGACGGATCGACGACATATTCCTTGCCGGTGACCTCGGCCGTCAGCCGGGCAACCTGCGCCTGGTAGCTCTGCGACTGACTGCGCAGATTCCCGACATCGGCATTGGAGATGGTCGGATCCAGGTGGGCCAGGACTTGGCCCTTATGGACCACGTCCCCCTCGCGGACGTCGATCGACTTGACGATCGAGGTCTCGAGCGGCTGCACGACGATCGTCGGCACCGTCGGGACCAGCGCACCCGTGGCCGTCACGACCCGGTCGATCGGGAACAGCGCCAGCACCATGAACCCGGCAAACGCCATCGAGGAGACGATCCAGGTGATGTAGCGCGCCGAGGGCGTCGGCGGCATCGCTGCGATCGCCGCACTCGGGGAGTGGAATTCCAGCAGGGCCGGCGGCATGTCGTCGTTGTTGCTGCGCCGACGGATGGCCTTGCGGTCGGCGTCGGAGTCCTGCGTCGTGAGTTCGGTGCCGCTCATGATCAGTCTCCCTCGGCCAGCATCGGTGCAGGACCGGTGTTGCGGTCAGGGTTCATGTGCCGGTTCTGCTGCAGCCAGAGCTGGCGATAGATCGCGCAACGCTCGACCAGCACGCTATGCGGCGCGATGTCGTCGACCTTGCCCTGCTCCATGACCAGGATCTGGTCGCAATCCACCAGCGACGACAGCCTGTGCGACACGATGACCATGGTGCGGTTCTTGGCGATCCGCGCCAGGTTGGCGTTCACCAGCGCCTCGCTCTCCGGGTCGAGGGCGGACGTCGCCTCGTCCAGGATCAGCAGCTTCGGGTCGGAGATCAGTGCACGGGCGATCGCCAGACGCTGCTTCTGGCCACCAGAGATGTTGGTCGAGCCTTCCTCGATGAAGGTCTCGTAGCCGGCCGGCATGCGCTCGATGAACTCTTCCGCGCCGGCGAGGCGTGCCGCCGCCACCACGTCATCCAGGGTCAGGCCAGGCCTGCCGGCGGTGATGTTGTCGCGGATGGTGCCGCGGAACAGGAAGTTGTCCTGCAGCACCACGCCGAACGAGCGGCGCAGATGCGTGAGGTTGATCTCGCGCATGTCGATGCCGTCGAGCTTCAGGTAGCCGGTGTAGTTCCGGCTGACGCCCTGCAGCAGGCGCGTGAGGGTCGACTTGCCCGAACCGCTTCGGCCCACGATGCCGAGGCTGGTGCCGGCCGGGATCTGGAAATCGACCCCGTCCAGCGCCTTCGTGGTGGCGCCGGGATAGGCGAAGTTCACGTCGATGAAGGACAGCGCCCCGACGATCTTCGGGCGCATGCCGGTGGTCAGCGCCTTGGTCTCGGTCGGGTTGTTCAGCACCGATCCGACCTGCTCGAGCGACGAGCGCACCTCGGTGAAGTCCTCCAGCAGGCGGGCAAACCCCACCAGCGGCGACGCCACCCGGCCACCCAGCATCATGAACGCGACCAGGCCGCCGGCACCGACCGTGCTGCCGCTGGTGTCGGTCAAGGCGAGATAGGCACCTACCAGGATGATGCCCCGGGTGATGAACATCTCGATCGGCATGATGATGGTCTGCGGCCAGTTGCTCATGCGGCCGGCCGCGAGCTTCCAGCGGGTGACCTCGGCGGTCTTCTCGTCCCACTCCTGCTTGCGCGCCGGCTCGAGCGCCAGCGTCTTGAGCGTCCGGATGCCGGCAATGGACTCGTACAGCACCGCGCCACGGGCCATCTCGGCGCCGGTCACGCGGGCCACGTAGTAGCTGACCGGACCCATGAAGATCACCACGATCAGGCCGATCGCACCGGCGGCAGCCAGCACCATCCAGGCCAGCGTCGCGTCCAGGAAGAACAGGAACGGCAGGATGATGACGAGGGTGAACATGTCGAGGAAGGTCCGCAGCAGCGAACCCGTCATGAAGTCGCGCACCCGGTAGATCGCCATCACACGGCCGATGACGTTACCGGCCTGCTGACGCTCGAAATACTCCAGCGGCAAGGCAAGCAGCCGGTTGAACACGTGGATGCTGATGCGGCTGTCGATGCGCGCACTCATCACCAGGACGAGTTCTCGTCTCGCGTAGCTGAGCAGAGTCTCATAGAATGTGATGGTGATCATGATCATGACGATCGAGAACAAGGTCGCCATGGAGTGCTGGCCGATGACCTTGTTGATGACCTGCATGATGATCAGCGCCGGCAGGATGGTCAGCACCGAGAGCACCATCGAGGCCAGCGCGATGTCGCGCAGCGACTTCTTCTCGCGCATGACAACGCGGGTCAGCCAGCGGATATCGACCGGCGACTCGGATTCCGCCTGGGTGCGCGAGCGACGCACCAGCAGTACGTCGCCGGTCCAGACCTGGGCCAGGCGCAGCTCGTCAACCGCCACCAGCGGATCGCCCTCGTCGCCCATCGGGTCGCGCAGCCAGACCACGCCGCGGGCATAATCGGCCGAGATGAACAGGCCAGCAGAGCCATCCTTGAACATCAGCACGACCGGGGGCGTGTTGAACATGCGGACCAGGTAGCGCCACTTCAGGTGCATGCCCTTGGCGACCATGCCCTGGTCATCCAGCCAGCGTACCAGCGTCGCCGGCGAGGGCGACGGCTCGTTCGGCTCGGCCCTGAAGGTTTTCAGGTCGAGCTCGACACCGTGATACTTCGAGGCCGCCATGACCGCGCGCAGGCGGACCTCCAGCGGCTCAGGAGCCCTGGCACCAGGCCCGGCAGCGAGGCTCTCCGGCGGGTTGCCGAAGTCACCGGCGTTGTCGTCGCGTTGATCCACAGGATCTCCTTCGTCAGGACGCCGCCGGGTTCAGGACCCTCCCCGGGCAGAAGGCGCAAGCGCCACAGATGCGGCCAATCGAGACAACCCTAGCATGTAGCGGCGTCGAAAGTGATCAACTTTCTACTTGGGGACGAGCGGCCGGAACCGTCCGGCGACCAACCTGTCGCTGATCAGCAACGCAGAGACCGCATCTGCCGAGGTCAACGGGACGACCAGCAGCACCCTGGCGAACAGCGGCAGCTCTCCCAGCGCCCGCTGCCGGAACAGCTGTGACAGCGTTTCGACAAGGGGCGATCGGGCGACGCAGCAGGCGCACCCGGAGCCGTGGCCGGGCTCGCGAACGAACATTACGGCGGGCGATGCATTCGGCGCAACCCGGCGGACCGCCGCCCATCCGGGCTCGACGGCCCAGCCAGGTTCTGGGGTGGACGTGCCACCGGATCGGGCCTCGTCCGGCGCGACGATGACCAGCACGGCGCGGCCGTCCGGCTCGACCTGGGCGGCTGGCCCAGGTCCGCGCCACGGCACGATCAGCACCGGGATCCGGGCATCGACCGACATCATGTGCATCCTGTCAGCGTGCGATTTCGCGATGTTCACTGGCGACCTTCGCCGCTCAGGTCCCAATCGGCATGTCGGTCTTGGCGCCCCAAGAATCGGCGCCTGGTCTTGTGAGCGGCGTCTTAACCCTATCTACACGTTCCCCGCCTAACAGCTACAAACCCGCCCCGCCGACAGGACTTCCATGGCTCGACCGCACCTTCTCGACATGCTCCGCGACCAGGTGCTGCTCTGCGATGGCGGCATGGGATCACGCGTGCAGATGCTCGATCTCGATGTCGAGCGCGACTACTGGGACCGCGAGAACTGCACCGAGGTGCTGAACCTGTCCCGACCCGACCTGGTGCGCGAGATCCATCGCGGCTACTTCGAGGCCGGCGCAGACATGGTCGAGACCAACAGCTTCGGCGGCTCGCCGGTCACGCTGGGCGAGTTCGACCTGGGCGAGCGCGCCCACGAGATCAACCGCATCGCCGGTGAGCTCGCCCGCGAGGCCGCCGACAGCTTCTCCGACGGCCGCCACCGCTACGTCGTGGGCTCGATCGGGCCCGGCACCAAGCTGCCCTCGCTCGGCAACATCGCCTACGACCCGCTCGAGGCCGCCCTCGCCGAGCAGTGCCGGGGGCTCATTGCCGGCGGCGTCGACGCGCTGCTGATCGAGACCTGCCAGGACACGCTGCAGATCAAGGCGGCGGTGAACGGCGCCAAGCTGGCCCGCCTGGAGGCCGGCACCGACACGCCGATCTTCGTCCAGGTGACGGTCGAGACCACCGGCACCCTGCTGGTCGGGCCGGACATCGCCGCCGCCGCGACCGCGATCCACGCCCTCGACGTGCCCCTGCTCGGGCTGAACTGCGCCACCGGGCCGCAGGAGATGTCGGAGCATGTGCGCTGGCTCGCCGCCAACTGGCCCGGCCTGCTGTCGGTGCAGCCCAATGCCGGCCTGCCCGAACTGGTCGACGGCGCCACGCACTACCCGCTGGGTGCCGCCGACATGGCGAGCTGGATCGAGCGCTTCATCGAGGAGGACGGGCTCAACCTGGTCGGCGGCTGCTGCGGCACCGATGTCGGCCACATCCAGGCGCTCGACGCCATGCTGCGACGTCGTGCGGGGAGTGTGCGCCGCCCGGCTCCGGTGTTGCGCCGGCCGGTGTGGATCCCGTCGGTGGCCAGCCTGTACAGCCAGACGCCGTTGCGCCAGGAGAACAGCTATTTCTCGATCGGCGAGCGCTGCAACGCCAACGGATCGAAGAAGTGGCGTGAGTTGCAGGAAGCCGGCGACTGGGATGGCTGCGTATCGGTCGGGCGCGAACAGGCATCCGAGGGCTCGAACGCGCTCGACGTGTGCACGGCGTTCGTCGGCCGCAACGAGATCCGCGAAATGGACGAGGTCATCACCCGCTTCACCAGCTCGGTGAACGCGCCGCTGGTGATCGACAGCACCGAGACCCCGGTGATCGAGAGCGCGCTGAAGCTGCATGGCGGCAAGCCGATCATCAACTCGATCAATTTCGAGGATGGCGAGGGTGCCGCCACCGACCGCCTGATCCTGGCGCGCAAGTTCGGCGCCGCGGTGATCGCGCTCACCATCGACGAGGTGGGCATGGCGAAAACCCCGGAGGACAAGCTGCGCATCGCCGAGCGCCTGGTCGCCTTCGCCTGCGACAAGCACGGCCTGCCGCAGTCGGACCTGATGATCGACCCGCTCACCTTCACGGTGGCGACGGGCAACGAAGACGACCGCAAGCTCGGCGCCTGGACGTTGGAAGGTATCCGGCTGATCCGCGACCGGTTCCCCGACATCCAGATCATTCTCGGGCTGTCCAACATCTCGTTCGGTCTGAACCCGGCGGCGCGTGCCGTGCTGAACTCGGTGTTTCTCGATCATGCGGTTCGCGCGGGCATGTCCGGGGCGATCGTGCATGTCAGCAAGATCCGGCCGCTGCATCTGATCGCGCCCGAGGAAGCGCAGGTCGCCGACGATCTCATCTTCGATCGCAGGCGCGAGGGTTACGACCCGCTGAAGAAGCTGCTCGAGATCTTTGCCGATCGCAAGCTGGCAGACGCGGTCAAGAAGGTTCGTGCCGACACCGTGGAGGGCCGGCTGCGCGACCGCATCGTCGACGGCGACCGCAAAGGGCTGGAGGACGAGCTCAACGAAGCGATGGGCCGGATGCCGCCGCTGGACATCATCAACACCATCCTGCTCGACGGCATGAAGACCGTTGGCGAGCTGTTCGGCGCGGGCAAGATGCAGCTGCCGTTCGTGCTGCAATCCGCCGAGACGATGAAGGCGGCGGTGGCGCATCTCGAGCCGCACATGGAACGCGTCGAGGGCCAGCAGCGCGGCACCATCGTGCTGGCCACGGTGAAGGGCGACGTGCACGACATCGGCAAGAACCTGGTCGACATCATCCTCACCAACAATGGTTACCGGGTCTGGAACCTCGGCATCAAGGTGCCGCTCGCCGACATGCTGGCGGCCGTCCGCGAGCACAAGGCGGACGCGATCGGCATGTCCGGGCTGCTGGTGAAATCGACCGTGGTGATGCGCGAGAATCTCGAGGAGATGGCGCGCCAGGGGCTGGACGTTCCGGTGCTGCTCGGCGGCGCGGCACTGACCCGCAACTATGTCGAGGAGGAGTGTGCGGCCGCCTATTCGCAGGATGGCGGACTCGGCCGCGTCGCCTATGCACGCGACGCGTTCGACGGGCTGTCGCTGATGGACAAGGTCGCCACCGGCCAGTTCGACGATTATCTCGGCGCCATCCAGACGAAGCGCCAGGGCTCCAAGGGCCGCACCAACAAGCGCGTGCCCGAGGTGGCGGACACCCGCGGCTTCCTGCCGGTCGATCTGCACGCGGCACGGAAGCGACGACAGGGCTTGAGCGGCGAGCACGCTGTGCCGGTGCCGCCATTCTGGGGACCGCGCGTGGTGGAAGCGACGCCGAACGCGGTGATCCCGTTCCTCAATGAGCGCAGCCTGTACCAGTTCCAGTGGGGCTTCCGGAAGCAGGGGCGGTCGCTCGAGGAGTTCCTGGGTTGGGCCAAGCAGGAGCTGCGCCCGGTGATGAAGCGCATGCTCGCCCTCTGCGCCGAGCAGGACATCCTGAAGCCGCAAGCGATCTACGGCTACTGGAAGGCGGCTGGCCAGGGCAACGACCTGATCCTGTTCGAGCCGGACGGCATTACCGAGGCGACCCGCTTCTCGCTGCCGCGGCAATCCCGCGAGGACGGCGCCTGCATCGCCGATTTCGTGCGCGACGTCGATGACGAGGTGCGCGACGTGATCGGGCTGCAGGTGGTGACGGTCGGCCAGAAGGCGTCCGACGTGGCGCGCGTCTGGTTCGAGGCCAACCGCTACCAGGACTACCTGTATCTGCACGGGCTGTCGGTCGAGATGGCGGAGGCGATGGCCGAGTATGCGCACAAGCGGATGCGGGCCGAGCTCGGCTTCTCCGCCGAGGATGATCGCGACATGGACAAGCTGCTGTCCCAGGGCTACCGCGGCTCGCGCTACTCGTTCGGCTATCCCGCCTGCCCGCGGCTCGAGGACCAGGAGCCGCTGCTGCGTCTGCTCGGTGCCGACCGGGTCGGGGTTTCGCTGTCGGATGGCTGGCAGCTGCATCCCGAGCAATCGACCAGCGCCCTGGTGATCTTCAACCGGTCGGCGAAGTACTTCGCGATCTAGGTTGCTGCCGGACCGCCAGGCCAACACAGGCCACTAACGTGACGTTAGTTTTTCGTTGCGTATGTGGGACGACTGCCGCTATGGCTTCCTGACGGCGCGACATGGGTGTGCGCCTCCCCGGGAGGACAGCACTGCCATGGCGGACCTGATCAGCAACGTCGAATTTACGTACAATTATGTCTCTGGTGCTTTCCCGACGAGTCCCGGCTCCGTATTCACCGCCTTCGGCAGCACCGGCACCATCGTCGACGTGGTGTTCGGCGCGTTGTACGGCCAGACCAGCGGCGGCACGATCAACGCCGGCTATTTCGGCCATGTCGAATATAATGGTCCGATCGGGGCTGCTCCCTCGACCACGATGTTGACCATCGGCGACACGTCGGTGGTGGCAGCGGGAGCGACGTTCTACTCGAGCGGTGTGAACAAGCTTGTGTCGTCGAACGGCGGCCCGGGCTACACGGCGCAGGAAGGCTACGGCACGCTGGAGATCGGCTCGACCGGCCTCCTCACCACGTTTGCCAACGGCATCAGCTTTGCCGGCATCGACAACACGCTCGTGCTCGACACATCCACCCCTAACAATGCGTTACTGGGTACGATCAACAATTTCCAGGCCGCCGGCGACCAGATCGTCTTCAACGGTGTCGTCGACCACGCCGCCTCGATCACCGGCTACAGCAACGGCCAGCTGACCTACGTCAATGGTGGCACGACCTACAGCATCAAGCTCGGCGCCATGGGCAGTGGCGTCACCGCCTCGAACTTCACCGTCGGCGCATCGGCGCTGGTCGAGGGCGGCAACAACTCCGCCTTCACCGGCGACCTGGTGATCAGCTACGCGACCTGCTTCCTGCGCGGCACGATGATCGCGACGCCAGCCGGCGAGAGGACGGTGGAAAGCCTGCGGGCGGGCGACCTGGTCACGGTGATCGAACACGGCGCCCAGGTCGGCAGAAAGCTTGCCTGGACCGGCGGACGATCGATGCGAGCGGCTGAATTCGGCAATCGGGACGCGGCCTTTCCGGTCCGGATCGAGGCAGGCGCATTCTCCGATCACATTCCCCATCGTGACCTGCTGGTCACGGCCGAGCACTGCATCCTCACGCCGGCCGGGCTGATACCGGCGCGCATGCTGGTCAACGGCACGTCGATCGTGATCGAGCGCGACATGCCCGACTACGACTTCTTCCATCTCGAGCTGCCGAACCACGGCATCCTGCTGTCCGAGGGCCTGACCACCGAGAGCTACCTGGATACCGGCAATCGCGGCCTGTTCGCGCCGGACACCGGTCGGACGGCCTCCCTCGCACCGTCGACGGGCGATGCCGCGGCGGTCGCGATGTCTGCAAGGGCGGCGCCGTTGGCCGTCACCCGCGCGCTGGTCGAGCCGATCTGGGACAAGCTTTCCGAGCGCGCCCAGCGTCCCGGTTTCTCGCGGCGCCCGCAGCTGCCGGCCCAGACCAGCCAGCCGGACCTGCGGCTGCTGCTCGATGACGGCGCCGAGCTCGCCGCCTGCTGGCACGATGAGCACCGCCACATGTTCCACATCCCACGCGGCGCCCAGCCGATGCGGCTGCTTTCGCGGTCGGCAGCGCCCTCCGAGATGGTCGGCCCGTTCATCGACGACCGGCGGATGCTGGGCGTGTCGGTCGACAAGCTGGTGCTCTGGGATGGCCTCGACGAGCAGGTCATGTGGGTCGGGGGCATCCAGCTGGAGGGCTGGCACCGGGACGACACCGGGGACATGGACGGTGCGCGCTGGACCGACGGCAACGCCGAGCTCGACCTCCCACGCGCCGGACCCGAGACCTTTCTCGACATCCACCTGGCGGCGACCATGCTGTATCTCGACGATGTCGCCGTAGCGGCCGACCTCACGCCTGCACGGCTCCGACCCGAACCATCAACACCTGCACGTCTGGCCGCCTGACCGGTCGCAGAACGCGGAACGATCCCGTAGGCTCGCCATCGTCGCCGGATTCGCCGCGGCGGACGGGGGACCAGGCCTGGATGGAGCAGCACACGACGGCCGAGACCATCTTCACGGCTCTCTGGGCCAGGGTTGGTGCGATTGCCCCGGCTCCGACCCGGGCATTGGCCCAGGAGCTGGGCGACCAGGCGATGCAGTGCATTGCCGACACACTCGGCCGCCGGCATGAGGGGGTGGTGCGCTCCAGCGCCGCGGTGCTCGAAACGTTGGTCGAGCTCTGGGCGGTCTGCGGCCTCACTCCGGACGAGATCTGGATCGAGCTGCACAAGCGCGAGCAGCTCGGCAGCCTGCTGATGCAGCTCAACCAGGCGCAGAGTCGCACCCCGCGCCGGCTGCTCAAGCCCTGGAAGGTCGACAGCACCAAGCTGCCCTGATCATGCCCGTGATGTCATGCCGTCGCGCGCAGCAGCCATGATGGGGCTGGTGTCCTGGCGGCGTCGGGGCGATATAGCCGCCATCGTGATCCCGACCTTCCTCCCCGCTCTTGCGCGCCTGCCCCGGTCTCGATGAACTGGGTGGACCTCGTCGTGCTGGCGGTCCTGCTGCTGTCCGCCCTGATCGGGCTGATGCGTGGCGGTGCTCGCGAGATCCTCGGGCTCTGCGCCTGGATTGCCGCGGCGGTGCTGGCGACCCGGCTCTATCCGCAGGCGCTGCCGTTGTCGCGCCGGCTGATCGGCGACGACGCGGTAGCCGATCCGGTGGCCTTCCTGGTGGTGTTCGCGGTGCTGCTGATCGCCTTCCTGCTGGTGGCAGCGGCACTCGGCAGCCTGGTACGCGGCTCGCTGCTGGGCGGACTCGACCGGCTGGTAGGCTTCGGATTCGGCCTGATCCGCGGTGCGGCGGTCCTGGTGATCGCCTATCTGGTGGCGGTGCCGCTGCTGCCGGTTTCGGAATGGCCGGTATTCCTGCGCGACAGCCGCAGCCTGCCCTATGTTCATGCGGGCGCCGTGTTCGTGGCTGCCCGACTGCCGGACAAGTTCCGGCCCAACCTCGGCCCACTACCCACAGGCCCGCTGCCCATCGACGGGACCGCCGGGGAAGACCATGCCACCTGAGCTCAGCACGCCGCACCGCCGGCAGGAGACGCCCGCCATGACCGATCCGTTTGGCCAGTCCGACTCCCATTCGGACACGGCGTTCATGGACGCGGCCCCGCTCGGCCCGCATGACGACGACAAGCCGCACGAGGAATGCGGCGTGTTCGGCATCTGGAACGCCCACGATGCCGGCGCCATGACCGCACTCGGGCTGCACGCGCTGCAGCATCGCGGCCAGGAAGCCACCGGCATCGTCTCGTTCGACAAGACCGCCCAAGTCGACGGTGCGCGCTTCCACACCCACAAGGGCCTGGGCCTGGTCGGCGACGTGTTCGGCGACGCGCGCATCATCGGCGCCCTGCCCGGCCACGCCGCGGTCGGCCACAACCGCTACGCCACCACCGGCGCCACCATCATCCGCAACGTGCAGCCGCTCTATGCCGAGTTCGAGTTCGGCGGCCTGGCGGTCGGCCATAACGGCAACCTGACCAACGCCACCAACCTGCGCCGCGCGCTGGTCCGCCGCGGCTGCATCTTCCAGTCGACCACCGACAGCGAGGTGTTCATCCACCTGATCGCGATCAGCCTGTACTCGTCCGTCACCGACCGGCTGACCGACGCGCTTAAGCAGGTGATCGGCGCCTACTCGCTGGTGGTGCTGAGCCAGGAGGCGCTGATCGGGGTGCGCGATCCGCTCGGCGTGCGGCCGCTGATCCTGGGCCGCATCGACCAGCCGCCGGAGAACGGCCGCGACCAGAAGCCGGCCTGGGTGCTGGCCAGCGAGAGCTGCGCGCTGGACATCGTCGGCGCGGAGTTCGTGCGCGACGTGGAGCCGGGCGAGATCGTCATCATCAACGATGACGGCGTGCGCAGCATCCGGCCGTTCGGCAACCACGCGGGTCGGTTCTGCGTGTTCGAGTACATCTATTTCGCCCGCCCGGACTCGGTGTTGGACGGCCACGGCGTGTACGAGGCGCGCAAGCGGATCGGGCTGGAGCTGGCCCGCGAGAGCTCCATCGACGCCGACGTGATCGTGCCGGTGCCGGACTCCGGCGTGCCGTCGGCGATCGGTTTCGCGGCGGCGAGCGGCATTCCGTTCGAGCTCGGCATCATCCGCAACCACTATGTCGGCCGCACCTTCATCGAGCCGACCGACCAGATCCGCAACCTGGGCGTGAAGCTGAAGCACTCGGCGAACCGCGCCGTGATCGAGGGCAAGCGGGTGATCCTGGTCGACGACTCGATCGTTCGCGGCACCACTAGCCGCAAGATCGTCGAGATGGTGCGCGCCGCCGGAGCCGCCGAGGTGCACATGCGGATCTCGTCGCCGCCGACCACGCATTCCTGCTTCTACGGCATCGATACGCCGGAGCGCGGCAAGCTGCTGGCCGCCAACCACGACACCGACGAGATGGCCCGGCTGATCGGCGCCGACAGCCTGGCCTTCATCTCGCTGGACGGGCTCTACCGCGCACTCGGCCGCCCCGAGGGTCGCGATCCCGGGATGCCGCACTACTGCGACGCCTGCTTCACCGGCGACTACCCGATCAGCCTGGTGGATCACGACGAGAACAGCAGGGCGCGGCCGACCCAGCTCTCGGAGACACGTTAGTCCGCACACGTGACCGTGATCGACGAACGATTGGAACCGGCACCCTGAAACGATCCGTGCGACGTTGCTGTCCCATCAGCTGCAACAGGAGCACGGACGAATGGTCGATTTCAGCCTGATCAAGGAACATGCCGAAGTCATCGGCGCCGACGGCGTGCATGTGGGGACCGTGGATCATGTCCAGGGCGACCGCATCAAGCTGACGAAGCAGGACTCCTCGGACCAGCATCACCACTTCATCGCGACCGCGCTGGTCGCCGAGATCGAGGACGGCACGGTGCGGCTGTCGGCCAATGCCGATGTTGCCGTCACCTTCGAGGAAGCCGAATAGGCTTCATGTCGATGAGCATCACGCTGAAGCCGCTCGACGAGCAGGTTCTGGTCATCACCGGCGCCACCTCGGGCATCGGTCTCACGACCGCCCGGATCGCCGCCCGACGCGGAGCCAGCGTGGTGCTCGCTGCCCGCAGCGCCGGCGCCCTGAAGCAGCTTGCCGAGGAGATCGTCCGCGAGGGCGGCCAGGCGATCGCGGTGGTCGCAGACGTCTCCCTGGAAGAGGATGTGCGGGCGATCGCCGAGCAGGCGTTGGCGACATACGGACGCATCGATAGCTGGGTGAACAACGCCGGCGTTGGCCTGTATGGCCGCACCGAAGATGTCTCCACCGCAGACATGCGACGGCTGTTCGAGACCAACTTCTGGGGCGTCGTGTATGGCTCGCGCGAAGCGCTGAAGCACCTGAAGCTGGGCGGCGGCGCGATCATCAATCTCGGCAGCGAGGTGTCCGAGCGGTCGGTGCCGCTGCAGGGCATGTATTGCGCGTCCAAGCACGCCATCAAGGGCTTCACCGAAGCGCTCCGGATGGAGCTCGAGGACGAGGGTGCACCGGTGTCGGTCACCCTGATCAAGCCAGGCCAGATCGACACGCCGTTCACGATCAATGCGCGCAACTACCTGGATTCTGAACCGCACCACGTGCCGCCGGTCTATGCGCCGGATGCAGTGGCACGGGCGATCCTGCATAGCGCCGAAAAGCCGGTGCGTGACGTGTTCGTCGGTGGTGGTGGGCGATTGGTTGCAGCGCTCGGGCACCTGGCGCCGGGCCTGACCGACCGGCTGATAGAGGCGACCGTCATCCCGGGCACTCCGAGCGGCCGCATGCCGCGCCGAGACCGCGACAAGAGCGTGTTGGATGTGCCCTCGGAGGCGCTGTCGGAGCGCGGCAACTACGACGGCTTCGTGCAGAAGATCAGCCTCTACACCGAGGCGCGGCTGCATCCGGTGCTCACAGGCGCGGTGCTGGCGACGGTCGGGTTCCTGGTGTCGAGCGTGTTCGGCGGCTCGTCGCACCGCCCAGCCCGCACGATCGGCCGCAAGGGTCGCAGCCCGGCGAAGGCGCTGCATATCCGTCTGGAAGCCCGCAAGGGCCGCGAGGCCGAGGTGGAGGAACTGGTGCTCGAGATCCTGGGCCATGTGCAGCAGGAACCGGGCACACGCCCCTGGTATGCCACCCGACTGAGCCGCCGGGTATTCGAGATCTTCGAGACATTCCCAAACGAGTCCGGTCGCCGAGCGCATCTGTCCGGCGAGGGGGCCGCGTTGCTCATGAAGCGCTCGAACGACCTGCTGGTGCGGCCGGCGGTGATCACCCGGCTCGATGTCTTGGCCGCCAGCGAGGCTTGACCGTCTAGAACTTCAGGCGGAGGCCTGCGACCACCGCGGCGGCGGCAGTTGTTCCAGTGGAAGACAGGCCGTCACGTGTTCCGGCTAGCGAGACAGTGAAGTCGAGGCCTTTTACCCCGGCTAAAGGAATCGCGACGACTGCGGCCACTCCGTCCGAAATGGCTCCGTCTATTGGGCCGCGTTCTATGCGGGCCACACCGACCTGAGTGCCAAAGCCGAGACTGCCCGTGTTCCCCGGCTCCAGGATCTGTGCATCAGGCGTTGGAGCCGCAGCGAATTTTCGGCGGTGGCCCCAGACGGTGATCTGCTCCTGCTGTTGATCAAGGTTAGTGTCGATTGGCTTCGAGAACGACCGGGCTGCTTCGCCTGACGATGTCGACGCCGCATAAGCGTGCCCCATCAGGCAGACTGCGCACATTATCGAAGATGCCGAAGCAGGCCGGACCAGCACCTTTCAACCCCCGATCTCGATCAGGATTGTCAACAGCCTAGACATAACATGGTCGGATCAAACAGCTATCGGCCTGCTTGCCGATCTGTATCTTTGTGCCGCCGACTGAACTTCAGGCCGCCACATCCCGCAGGTTGCGACCACCGGTCATGTCCAGCGCCAGGGCTTCGGCGGCCCGGATGCCGTCCATGCCGGCGGTCATGATGCCGCCGGCGTAGCCCGCACCCTCACCCGCCGGATAAAGGCCGCGCGTGTTCAGGCTCTGCATGTCGGCGCCACGGCTGATGCGGATCGGCGAGGAGGTCCGGGTCTCGACGCCGGTCATCACCGCATCCGCCATGTCGAAGCCGCGGATCTGCCGTCCGAACTGCGGCAACGCCTCGCGGATCGCGGTGATCGCGTAGTCCGGCAGGCAGGCCGCCATGTCGGTCGGCGTCACCCCGGGGGTGTAGGAGGGCACGACCGCGCCAAGCTCCGTGGAGGCGCGGCCCGCGAGCATGTCGCCGACCAGCTGGGCCGGCGCCCGGTAGTCACCGCCGCCGGCCTGGAACGCCAGGCTCTCCCAATGCCGCTGGAACGCCATGCCGGCCAGCACACCGTCGCCGTAGGGGGCGAAATCCTCCGGGGTCAGCCCGACCACGATGCCGGCATTGGCGTTCCGCTCGGCGCGCGAGTACTGGCTCATGCCGTTGGTGACGACGCGCCCCACCTCGGAGGTCGCCGCCACCACCGTGCCGCCCGGGCACATGCAGAAGCTGTACACGCCGCGGCCGTTGGCGGCGTGATGCACCAGCTTGTAGTCGGCGGCACCCAGCAGCGGGTGCCCGGCATGCTCGCCGAAGCGCGCCCGGTCGATCAGCGATTGCGGATGCTCGATGCGCACGCCGATCGAGAGCGGCTTGGCCAGCATCGACACCCCCGCCTGGTGCAGCGCCTCGAAGCTGTCGCGCGCACTATGGCCAACCGCGAGCACCACATGCGTCGCCGCGATCTGGCTGCCATCGGCGAGCGTCACGCCTTCGATACGACGCCCGCCCCCCGGCCCGCGCCCGATCGCGAACGACACCACCCGGCTGCGGAACCGGTACTCGCCGCCGAGCTGCTCGATCTGCGCCCGGATACTCTCCACCATGCTGACCAGGCGGAAGGTGCCGACATGCGGCTTCGAGACCGTGAGGATCTCCTCCGGCGCGCCGGCGCGGACGAACTCGTGCAGCACCTTGCGGCCGTAATGCTGCCGGTCGGCGACCTGGCTGTACAGCTTGCCGTCGGAGAACGTGCCGGCCCCGCCCTCGCCGAACTGCACGTTGCTCTCCGGTGTCAGCTCCGACTTGCGCCACAGTGCGAAGGTGTCGACGGTGCGCTCGCGGACCAGGCGGCCGCGCTCGAGGATGATCGGACGCAGGCCCATCTGCGCCAGGATCAGCCCGGCCAGCAGCCCGCACGGACCGGCGCCGATCACCAGTGGCCGCGTGAAATCGGTGCGTGCCGCGAGCACCGGGCCGTCATCGGTCACGAACCGGTAGGTCATGTCCGGGGTCGGTTGCACGTGGCTGTCGTCGGCATGCCGGGCGAGCACCGCCGCCTCGTCGCGAACCTCCACGTCGAGCGTGTACACGAGGCTGACCGCGACGCGCTTGCGGGCATCGTAGCCGCGACGGAAGACCCGGTGCCCCAGGACGTCCGCCTGCGGGATCGCCAGGCGGGCGGCGATGGCGGGTGCGAACGCGTCCGGGGCGTGATCGAGCGGCAGCTTGAAGTCGGTCAATCGCAACATGGTGGCCCTGGTGACACGGCATGTCCGGGCGGACAACACTGACGCGCGCCCGCATACCCTCTAGCATCGGCATCCGGCAGGCGTTGGACAAGCAGATGGGCATTTCGGATGGATGATCACGCGCATGAGCCCGGCCATCACGATGGTCATCACCACGACCATGCGCATGGGCACTCGCACGGTCATGGCCACGCGCACGGCCATTCGCACGGGTCAGGCGGGCATCATCACGCGCCGGCGAGTTTCGGGCTGGCGTTCGCCGTCGGCATCGCCCTGAACCTCGCCTATGTCGGCGGCGAGGCGGCGTATGGCGTGATCGCCGGATCGCTGGCGCTGCTCGCCGACGCCGGACACAATCTCGGCGACGTGCTGGGGCTCGCGGCCGCCTGGCTCGCGTCATGGCTCGGGCGTCGCGTACCCAGCGCCCGCTTCACCTATGGCCTGCGCCGGTCCTCGATCCTGTCGGCGCTGTTCAACGCGATCGTCCTGCTGGTGGTGACCGGCGGCATCGCCTGGGAAGCGATCCGCCGCCTGGTTGATCCGGCCCCCGTGGCGGGATCGATCGTAATGATCGTGGCGGCCGTAGGCATCCTGGTGAACGGCATCACCGCGCTGCTCTTCATGTCGGGTGCGAAGAACGACCTGAACCTGCGCGGCGCCTTCCTGCACATGGCCTCGGACGCCGCCACCGCCGCCGCCGTGGTCGTTGCCGGGTTCCTGATCATCGAGACCGGCTGGCTCAGGATCGACCCGGCGATCAGCCTGGTGGTCAGCCTGGTCATCGTGCTGGGCACCTGGTCGTTGCTGCGCCAGTCGCTCGACCTGGCGCTGGACGGGGTGCCCGCGGGGATCGATCGGGCCGCGGTCGAGCGCGATCTGCGTGCGTTGCCTGGGGTGGTCGACCTGCACGACCTGCATATCTGGGGCATGAGCACCACCGAGACCGCACTCACCGCCCACCTGATCCGGCCCGGCCTGCCCGCCGATGACGCCATGCTGCGTGCAGCCGCGGCGGCGCTGGACCGCGATCACGGCATCGGCCACGCCACCTTCCAGGTCGAGACCGGCGAGGATGGCCATACCTGCAAGCTGGCGCCCGAGCACGTGGTGTAGCCGGGCTGGCCCGGTTCAGAACAGGGCGAGCTGCGCGCCATTGTCGGGCCGGCTGGTGGAGCCGCGCCTGAACCGGTCCGGCGCCGCGTCGCCCGGTGACAGCACGTCCGGCTGCGCGAAGTGGGTTGTCACCAGCGGGCCGCCCTCGGTCAGTCCGTTCCGCAGGGCGGCTTGCCTGAACCGCTGCGACAGCAGGTCCGCGTAGGGTCCGGTGCCACGGAAGCGCTCGCCGAACCGGCTGTCGTTCAGCTGCCCCTCGCGGGTCTCCCGGATCAGGTTCAGCACGTGTTTCGCCCGCGCCGGATAATGCTGCTGCAGCCAGGTCTCGAACATCTGCCGGAGTTCGAGCGGCAGCCGCAGCAGCACGTAGCGTGCGTGGGCGGCCCCGGCCGTCGAGGCGGCGGCCAGAATGCGCTCGAGCTCGGCATCGTTGAGGCCGGGGATCATCGGCGCCGCCAGCACGCCCGCCGGAATCCCGGCCGCCGAGAGCTGGGTGACAGCCGCGAGCCGACGCTCCGGGGTCGCCGCGCGAGGTTCCATCCGGCGCGCCAGGACCGGGTCGAGCGTAGTGATCGAGAGCCACACCCGCACCAGGCCGCGCGCCGCCATGCGGCCCAGGATGTCGATGTCGCGGATCACGCCCGCCGACTTGGTGACGATGCTCAGCGGATGACCGAACCGCTCCAGCACCTCGAGCACCTGGCGGGTCAGGGCAAGCGTGCGGTCGACCGGCTGGTAGGGGTCGGTGTTCGAACCGAGCGTCACCGGCTTGGCCGTGTAGCCGGGCCGCCGTAGCTCGCGCTCCAGGATCTGGGCGATCTCCGGCTTGAAGGTCAGCCGCGTCTCGAAATCGAGCCCGGGTGAATAGCCCAGGTAGCTGTGGCTCGGCCGCGCATAGCAATAGACGCAGCCATGCTCGCAGCCGCGATACGGATTGACCGAACGGTCGAAGCCCAGGTCGGGGCTGTCGTTCCAGGAAAGCGCGCTGCGGCTGCGGTCGCGGGTCAGGGTCGTGGCAATGGCGGCCGGCGCCAGCTGCTCCTCCAGGATGGTCGCCCAGCCATCGTCGAACGGTTCGGTATCGAATCGCTCGAAGCGGTTGCCGACGTTGCCGGAAACGCCACGACCGCGCCTCACAGGCGGAGCCGACCCGAAACCTGCCTGTTGCAACATTCGAACACTCCGACCCGTCGCGTTATCGAACGGCCCGACTATCGTCCTTAACGAGATCTTCATCAAGAACATAATAGGAACATCGGTGTTCACGAGGGGGCGGGAATGCGGTAGGAGACAGTTGGAACAGGTATGGCGGCGAGCAACCTCTCCATCGAGCGCTCAGCTGCCTGTAAATCACGACGGAAACTCCATAGAAGCAGACACTTCACGCCTTGTTTGGCCCATGATGAGGGGAACGCTCCCGGATGCCCCAGACACCATGTCTCTGATCGCAATTCTTGACGATCGTCTCACCAACCGGAACATCTACGCGCGGCTGGCGGCGTCCCTGGAAACCTGCGCCGAAGTCGTCACCTTCGACGATCCGCTGCTGGCCCTGCATCGCCTGCCGGCGACAGCCCCGGATCTGGTCATCACCGACTTCAAGATGCCCCACCTGGACGGGGCCGAATTCACCCGGCGTTTCCGGGCCTGCCCAGGCTGCGCGGACGTGCCGATCGTGGTCATCACCGCGTATGATGACAGGTCGTTTCGCCTGCAGGCGCTGGAGGCCGGCGCCACCGACTTCCTGCAGAGTCCGGTGGACCATGCGGAGTTCATCACCCGCGGTCGCAACCTGCTGCGCATGCACCGGCAGCACCGCATCATCGAGGCCCGCGCCCGCGATCTCGAGCTCGAGCTCAAGAACAGCGAGCTCTCCCGGCAGCAGCTCCTGCGCGACAACCGCGAGGCGCTGGCCCAGGTCATCGATACGGTGCCCGCCTTCATCAGTGCCGCGGATCACGACGGCAACATCGTCTTCATCAACGCATCCCAATCGGCGCTCACCGATGGCGACCCTGGCGATGTCGCTGAGACGCCGGAAACCGCGCCGCACAGTCCGGGCGCGCCGGTCTCCGCCTTCGGAAGCGAATACGAGCAGCGCAGCCGGTCGCTCGACCTGCTGGTGTTCAAGAGCGGCAAGCCGCTGCAATCGTTCGAGCAGGAGGTGCTGGACCAGCGTGGGCGATCACGGATCCTGCTGACCACGAAATCGCCGTTGCGCAACGGCGCCGGCGAGGTCGGCAGCGTGCTGACCACCTCGCTCGACATCACCGACCGCAAGCGCGCCGAGCGGCATCTGCAACACGTGGCAAGCCATGACGGGCTGACCGACCTGCCCAACCGGGTGCTGCTGCGCGAACGCCTGCAGCATCGGCTTGCCCGCGGGCGGACCGCCGATCGGATCATCGCGCTGCACTTCCTCGACCTCGACCGGTTCAAGGAGGTGAACGACCAGATGGGCCACCACCTCGGCGACATGCTCCTGAAATCGGTGGCCGCCCACCTCATCGACTGCGTCGGCAAGCACGACACCGTGGCCAGGATCGGTGGCGACGAGTTCGCGATCCTGCAGACCCAGATCGATCACCCGGACGAGGCGGCAGCCCTGGCGGTGCAGGTGATCGAGCGGATCAGCCGGCCGCTGATGCATGGCGGCCAGGAGGTCTCGATCAGCGGCAGCATCGGCATCACGATCTCGCCGACCGACGGGATCGACGCCGAGGAGCTGCTGCGCAACGCCGACCTGGCGATGTACCAGGCCAAGATGGAGGGCCGGAACAGCTACCGCTTCTTCGTGACCGACATGAACGAGCGCGTCATCCGGACGCTGCGGATCAAGCAGGAGCTCCGCCTGGCGCTCCGTCGGGACGAGTTCGTGCTGTACTACCAGCCGCAGATGAGCCTGCGGACCGGACGCGTCGCCGGTGTCGAGGCGCTGCTGCGCTGGAACCACCCGACCAGCGGCCTGCTGGGCCCGAACGAGTTCCTGCCCGGGGCGGAAGAGAGCACCCTCAGCGCCGAGATCGACGACTGGGTCCTGCAGCGGGCCTGCACGGACGCGGTGCAATGGCAGCATCCGGACCGGGCGCCGATCCCGGTCGCGGTGAACCTGTCGCCGGTCCGGATCGGCGTCGCCGGGACGCGGGAGATGATCACCCGGGTGCTTCTCGACAGCCGGCTCGATCCGTCACTGCTGGAACTCGAGCTCACCGAGCGGGACCTGGTGGATGACCTGGATGCGGCGGCGCAAGCCCTGAAGGGACTGCGCCAGCTGGGTGTCAGCGTCGCGATCGACGATTTCGGCGTCGGCTACTCCTCGCTCAACTACGTGAAGAGCTTTCCGGTCAACCGGGTCAAGATCGACCAGTCCTTCATCCGCGACCTGCACACCGACCTGAACGATGCGGCCATCGTGAAGGGCATCATCGGCATGGCGCACGACCTGAACATGACCGTGGTCGCCGAGGGTGTGGAAACGGTCGAGCAGCTGACCCACCTCGCCGGCGTCGGCTGCGACCAGATCCAGGGGTTCCATTTCAGCTATCCGCTGCCGCTCGCGGCGCTGCTCGACCTGCTCCGTTCCGAGACAGCCTCCGGCGATGCCTAGCCTCCGGTCGATGCAGATGCGCCGGCTGGACCGCCTGCCGGAACAGCAGGCCAGCGGTGCACGGCTGCGGGCTGCGGCATCCCTGGACGGGGTCTCAGGGACGGCGATGGCGCGCTCCGAGCTGGAGATGAGCCTCAACCGGTTCGTGTTCTGCCTTGTGACCGGCATCTACATGACCGCCGTCAGGTCGCCCAACCTGCATGTCGGGCTGCTCTACATCGTCGGCTACTTCGCGTTCTCGGGTCTCCTCTTCCTGCACATCCGCCGCTACCCGGAAGCGAACCGGGTGCGGGCGGCGGTGGCGCTCGTGGGCGACTTCTCGATGATCTCGTTCGAGATGCATGTGGGCGGCGCCCCCACCTCGGCATTCTACCCGCTCTATCTCTGGGTGATCCTGGGCAACGGGTTCCGTTTTGGCCTGCGCTTCCTGTTCATCGCCATGGCCGCCGCACTGCTCGGCTTCGGTCTGGTCTGCCTGACGACACCGTTCTGGCTGAACCAGAGATACATATCCGGGGGTCTCTTCGTCGGGCTGATCATCGTCCCTGCCTATGGCGGCACCTTGATCCGCAAGCTTTCGGCTGCACGACTTCAGGCCGAGGCCGGCAACCGCGCGAAGAGCATGTTCCTGGCCAGCGTCAGCCACAGCGTCCGGACGCCATTGAACGCGATCGTCGGCAGCGCTGCCCTGCTGCGGGATACGCCTCTCGATTCGGAGCAGAACGAGCTCGTCCACAAGCTGCATATCGGCGCCGACATCCTGACCTCGCTGCTGACCGGCATCCTCGATTTTATGCAGATCGAGGCCGAGCAGATGCCGGTCCGCAACGCGCCGGTCGATGTCGGCAGCATCCTGGCCGACCTCCGGACCTTGATGGCGCCGCAGGCTCGCGCAAAAGGGCTGCGGATCTTCATCCACATCGCGAGCGACGTGCCGGCGAAGGTCCTCACCGACGCCCGGCACCTGCACGAGATCCTGCTGAACCTGATCAGCAACGCGCTCAAGTTCACCGATTCCGGCGGCATCACGGTCTCGGTCGGGGCAGGTCGTGCCGCCTCCGGTCGGACCGTCCTCACCTTCGACATCATGGATACCGGCATCGGCATCGAGGCCGACGCGATCGGCCGCATCTTCGACAGTTTCACCCAGGCCGACAGCACGATCCTCGACCGCTTCGGTGGCACCGGCCTCGGCCTGGCGATCGTCAAGCGCCTGGTCCTGCTGCTCGGCGGCACGATCGGGGTCACCAGCACGGTCGGCGAGGGCAGCGTGTTCTCCTTCAGCCTGGAATGCGAAACCCCGCCGATTGAAGCATTGCCGGTCAGCCGCCTGTTGTCCTCGGGTCGCCAGCGGATCGTCTTTTTCTCGCTGGGCAAGCGTACAGGGCTGCCACCCCCCCTCGCTGCGCTGTCGATCCCGACGGACGTGGCGACGACTCCGACAGAACTCGCAGCCCTTCTCCGCAACCCCGGCACCAATGGCGCGCCGCGGCCGATCCTGATCCTGGAAGGGTCGTCACCGACGGCGAATTTCGACGTCATCGTCCCGTTGCTGACGATGCTCGACCACGCAGGAGACATTCCGCGGCTGCTGATCATCGACGGGATGCTCGCCGGCGAGGCGCTGCAGCTGCGTCGACACATCACCACTTCGGTCGGCCAGGATTGCACGAGCCAGGACCTGCTTGCCGCCTTGCGCATCTGCACGCTGATGACGGGCGCCTCCCCGGACGTCGAGGAGGTCCTGCCTGTCCCCGGGCGACGGTTGCAGATCCTTGTCGCCGAGGACAACGCGACCAACCAGCGGCTGGTCACCAAGATCCTCGAACGCGCCGGCCACGATGTGCATGTCGTGCAGAATGGCGAGGACGCGGTAGTGGCGCTGGTCGACCGGCATTTCGACCTGGCGCTGCTTGACGTCAACATGCCGGTCATGAGCGGCCTCGAGGCGGCGGAGGAATACCGCGTGCTGTCGATGGGCGACAAGCCGGTGCCGATCGTGGCGCTAACGGCGGATGCAACCCCGGACATGGCACGTCGATGCCTCGAAGCAGGGATGGTCGATTGCATCACCAAGCCGGTCACCCCGACCGCGCTGATCGCACGCATCGAACAGCTGCTGCCTCACCTGGCGGCCCCGCGGTCGCGACCGGACATCCAGGCCCCCGCGGCAACGGTGTCGAGCATCGACTCGCATCCCTATTTTCGTGCGGCGCTTCCGGCGCTCGATCGACAGGTCGTGGCCGACCTGCATGCGCTCGGTGGCTCGGACTTCGCGAGCGAGATGCTGAACGGCTTCGTGAAGGATGCCGAGGATGTCATCGGGCATCTGCTGGAGGCGGCCGAGGGCAACGACCTCCTCACGTACCGCTCGGAGGCGCACGCCCTGCGCAGTGCGGCGGCCAATGTCGGAGCACGGATCATCCACGACATGTGCGGCCAGTGCCGGGATGTGCTGCCGGCCGAGTTGACGACGCGGGGCCTGAGACTGGCCCAGCGCTTCCAGATCGAGCTGGCGCGAGTCCGCACGGCGGTACCCCGCCATGACGACCGCGCCGGGCTCCCGCTTATCGGAGGCGGCGATTGAGACGGTAGGCGACCGCGGCGCACCGGTCGGTGTGCTGTTCGCCGCAGGCCCGTGTGTGGATGGCACTGCGGAGCGATCTACTCCGCGGCCATCTGCGAGAGCGCGCCCGATGCGTTGGCCACCCGCTTCTTCTGGGCTGCAGCCAGGCGGTCCATCTTGCGCAGGTCAGCAGCGGTGAGGTTGAGAGCCGCCTCGACCCAGATATCGACGACGTCACGCAGTTCCTGCTCGGAGATCGGCTTCACCCGCCGGCGCGCCTGATAGACGGCGGTGTGCGCGTTGTGCTTGCGCGCGTTGCTCTCGATGTAGCGGGCGGTCGCATATTCGCCCTCGCCGTCTTCTGCCAGGACGTCCACCACGCCCATCTCGAAGAGCTCCTCGGCGGTATAGATCCGTCCGCTCAGGATCATCTTCTCGGCCCGCACGCAGTCGAGGCGACGCGACAGGAAGCTGTAGGCGCCCATGCCGGGGAACAGGTTGAACAGGATTTCCGGCAGGCCGATCTTGGCGCTGCGCTCGGCGATGATGACGTCGTGGGCCAGCGCACACTCGAAGCCGCCACCGAGCGCATCGCCCTGGATCAGGCCGATCGTCACGACCGGGACGCCGAACGAGGTCGAGTTGCTGTAGATCAGGTCGGTGCAGGCGTGGGCATAGGACTGCATCGCCAGCCGGTTGCCGCTCCGGATCTTTTCGGCGAACAGGGTCAGGTCGCCACCCAGGTTGTAGATGCCGGGAATGCGCGACGCCGTGACCACATACTGGACCGGGTCGCCACCGCCGCGACGGGTCATCTCATGCAGGTTGGGGATCATCTGGTGCAGCGACTTCATGTCGCGGAGGAGCTGCGGGGTGAAGCAGACAAAGCCGTCGCGCGGGCGCATGAAATTCCACAGCGTGCGGCGCTTGGTGTCGATGACGACGTCCAGCGTCTCAAAGCCGGTGGCCAGCAGCTCGGACGGGCCAACGTCGGCCGGGGCAAAATGCGGCCAGGCCGAAGAGGAGGCCGGGGCCTGGGGAATGTAGCTGTCCTTAGATTGAATGAGCGTCATAATTCATATCCCTCATGTTGAGGTGCTTCTGGCTCCGACCGTCTTCCTGACGGCTCTAGAAAGAGCACCGTCAACATTGTTGCTCGAAGGACAACAAAGGTTCCAGCTTCCTAACAAACGATCTGAAGAATAACTTATTCCTTAAATCTGCGACTTATCTCAATATTGATACAGTGCACCCGGATTGCTTCGTCCGCCGGCCGATACCCATTGATTTTGTTATAGGAAGCGAACCCTCAACACCGGGAGCGCCGAACGGTGCTCAGGACCGGGCGGCGATATCCACCACGGCCATACGCCCGGTTGTGGTGCCGAAGGCCAGGGCGCTGCCGTCGCTGCTGAACGACAGCGCCGAGACGGATCCATGCCCGGCGCCGCACACCGGCAGCACACGACGGCTGCCGACGTCGGACATCAGCACGGTGCCGTCGGCGAATCCGGCCGCGACGATCTCGTGCTGCGGATGGAATACGACCCGGGTGCAGACGCTGTCCGGCACGCCTGCCAGCTCGGTCGGCGGCTTGCCCATCGGGCCGCCGCCGAAGAACGGCCACAGCACGACCGCCTCGGCACCACTGGTCGCCAGCCACTTGCCGTTGCGCGAGAAGCTGAACGACTGGGTTTTTTGCGGATAGCCACTCATGCGCATGTTGTGGCCGTCCGACAGCCGCCAGCCATGCAGCTCGTTCTCCTGCATCGCGGTGACCAGCGCCTCGCCGTCGGGATGCAGCGCCACGCCGATATGGCTGCCCTTCCAGGTAAGCACCCGCGCCGAGTCGCTCTTGGATGCGGCGAACCAGAGCGAGGCACCGTTGTAATGCGAGGTCGCGATGCGCTTGCCCTTGGCATCGAATGCGATGCCGGACACCGTGCTCTCGTGCGTGAGCGTTTTCAGCAGCTGGCCGCTGCCGTCACGCAGCTCCACGAGCTTGCCCACGGCAGACGCGATCAGCCCACGCGGAGCCTCGTTATCGCCACGTCGTTTCGCCTGGCCGGGCTTGTCGTCGGCGAAGCTCGCCACGTGCTCGACCCATCGCCGGCCGGTGGCGAGCTCGATGACCACTCCGTCGCCGCTGGTCCGGCACAACCGGTTGTCGTCGCCGCCGGTGAGGAAGCCCTGGGGTCCGATGTCGGCAGCCAGGCTCAGCACGGCACCGTCATGCACCGGCACCAGACGCCAGTCGGCCGCGGAGCTGGTCGTGCGTGGCGCCAGGTGCAGCTCGCCCTCACCGGTGGCAAAGCCGGCGAGGCTGCCGTCGCGCGAGAACACGCAGCCGACGATGAACGCGTCCACCGTGCTGGTGACGCCGCGGGTACGCAGCAGGTGGTCGGGATCCGCCAGCGCGGACGTGCCGAGGTCGGATGTGGTCTCGGCGCCGGACATGCTCATCGGGCGCGGCAGGACTCGAAGCCGCGACGCAGGCGCGGGCGGTTCAGGTTGCGGCCGATGAACACCAGCTTCGAGCTGCGCACCTGGTCGGGCTTCCAGGCTCCGAGGAAGTCTCCGTCGGCCATCATGTGCACCGCCTGGAACGCGAAGCGGCGGGGCTCGCCGGCGAAATTCAGGATCCCCTTGGAGCGCAGGATGTCGCCACCCTGCTCCTGCAGCAGCGCGCCGATCCAGGCCTGGAACTTCGCCTGGTCGAGCGGCTCGGCCAGCTCGAAGGACAGGCTGGTGACGTCCTCGTTGTGGCTGTGGCTCTCCTCCTCGAGGAAGTCCGGCGCCACTTCCAGCGCCCGGCTGAGATCGAAGCCACCCTGGTCCAGCACGTCGGCGAGGGCCACGTTGCCGCGCACCGCGCGATGCAGCCGGACGAAGCGGTTGATGCCGCGGATCTGCTCCTCGAGTGCCAGCAGCGTCGGCTCGTCGACGAGATCGGTCTTGTTCAGGATGATGACGTCGGCGAACGCGATCTGGGTGCGCGCCTCGGGGCTGTCCAGAAGCCGGGCCGGCAGGTTCAGCGCGTCGACCACGGTGACCACGGCATCGAGGCGGGTCTTGGCGCGGATCTCGTCATCGACGAAGAAGGTCTGGGCGACGGGCGCCGGATCGGCCAGGCCGGTGGTCTCGACGATGATGCCGTCGAACTTCGTGCGCCGCTTCATCAGCGCGCCCAGGATGCGGATCAGGTCGCCGCGGACGGTGCAGCAGATGCACCCGTTATTCATCTCGAACACCTCCTCGTCGCTCTCGACGACGAGGTCGTTATCCACACCGAGCTCTCCGAACTCGTTGATCACGACCGCATATTTCCGCCCGTGCTGGGCGGTCAGGATGTGGTTCAGCAGCGTGGTCTTGCCGGCCCCGAGATAGCCGGTCAGCACGGTCACCGGCACAAGCGTCGCACCCGCGCTGGCAGTGGTGTTCGGTGCCTGCATCTCGATCGTGTCAGCCATCTCGTGCCTCGCTCTCCAGGGTGGGCTGCATATAGGGTCGGGGGGTGGCGTGGCCAGGGGCTGGGGGCGACACCTCCGCCAGGCCCACCCCCAGGATCAGGAAGAACCACCCGCCGAGCGGCATGTTGGTGAAGGCGCTGGCCGAGGCGATCGGCCACTCATGGATGAACACCGCGGCGAACAGCCCGACCCGGTATGCCTGGTGCAGCGGCACTTGGCCTCTGGAGGCAAGCCCGCGCGACAGGGCGATCAGCCAGGCAATCACCATCGCCCAGAACAGCGCCAGCCCAACCACGCCAGAGTCCGTCAGCGCCTGCAGGGCGTGATTGTGGGCATGCTGGACACAGATCGCCACACCTCCGCCATCGCCCTCGGCGTCGCCCCACGGCGGCCATGCGTGGAAGTAGGCCGGATCGGGGCAGCCGTTGCGGAAGCCGTCGAAGCCGAGCCCGGTCATCGGATTGGCCAGCCCGATCGCCAGCGCGCGGTTGTAGATCAACCCGTAGGAACTGTGCGGAAAGTCGCGCATCTGCCGCGCGAACAGCACCACCAGGTGGCTGAAGCTGCGCGGCGAGAGGACGGCGGACACCGCAACCAGCAGCGGTGCGGCCACCAGGGCTGCCAGCAATGGACCGCGCAAGCGGCGCAGCAGCAGGCCGGCGACCACCAGCCCGAGCAGGGTCAGCAGCATCGGCATGCGCTGGCCGGCCAGCACCATCATGGCGAGGCCGGCCAGCAACGGCAGCACCGAGGCGGCCGCCAGCAGCGATCGAAAGGCTGGCTTCACGGAACGCCCCCGGAGCCAGGCGCCGCCGGCGATCCAGGCGCTGGCGACCAGCATCGTCGGCAGCAGCAGGCGGGACAGCGGTGCGGCGGCGCGCGGCTTGTCGTATGGGCCGGTCAGGGTGCCGTCGTGGAACCTGGGGTTGCCGAACAGGTTCCGGCCGGTCACGTCCTGCAACAACATCTGGGCGGCGATGTAGAGGCACGCCACCGCCAGCAGCCAGCCGACCAGCCGGCGCGCGCGCGGACCCTCCAGCACGGAATGCTGCAGGGCCGCGACGAACAGCAGGAACCGCAAGGTGGCAGCAGCCTGGACGAACCCCGGCCAGCCGCCAGTCCCGAACGGACCCACCGGCAGCGAGCAGATCGTCAGCCACCCCCACCAGATCAGCGCGATCGGCACCCATGGCGTGGCGGTCCAGCGCCACTCGCCGCTGAGGCCGGATCGCACCAGGAAGCCGATCGCAACGACATCGATCGTCGCCTCCGCCAGCCCTCGGCCATGCACCAGGAAGATCACGCACAGCATCGTGGCGATGAGGCAAAGGCGGTCGAGCAGACGGATCACGGCAGGACGCCGGATGACGGGAGGAGGCAGGGAGGCAACGGCCATGAATTGGGGTTAGCCCGAACCGGCACGTGCGGAAACCGCCGCCAGCACCTGCGCCCGGATCGCCGCCAGCCTTGACCGGGCCGCCGGCAGGTCGAATCCAGCGGACCGGGCGAGCCCGGCCGCAGCCAGGCGAATGCGCTCCGGCTCGCTCCGGGCCAGGCCGACCAGGGCGTCCCCCAGCAGGTCCGGCCGATCCGGATCGATCACCAGTGCCGCGTCCCGGACCAGCTCGGCCAGGCCGCCGCGATCGGACGCAACCAGGGCCGCCCCACAGGCCATCGCCTCCAGCGCGGTCAGTCCGAACGGCTCGGGCCAGCGGCTGGGCACCACGACGATCGCCGCCCGCGCCATCGATTCCAGCACCGCCTGGTGCGGCCGGTAGCCCGGCAGCGACACGCCCGCCTCGGCCGCCGCGACGCGAAGCCGGGTCAGGAACGGCGTGTCGGCGGCGGCCTGGTGGAAGCGGTCGGCGCCGATCATCTCGGCACGCCAGCCGGGGAGCTGCGGCAGCGCGCGGGCGCAGGCGGCAACGAAACTGTCCGCGCCCTTGTCGGCAACCAGGCGGCCGGCGAACAGGATCAGCCGGCCGCGATCGGGCATCGGCAGGTGAGGTGGCAGCGCTGCGAGGTCGAGGCAGTTCGGCAGCACGTCGACCCGCGTCGTCCCGGCGAGGCCCTCGAGGAAGCGTTGCCGGAGATGCTCCGACACGGTGACGACATGCACGCGCCGGGCAAGCTGCGACCGCTGCCATGCCGTCCGGGCTCGGCGCATGCCCTGCGGATCGTTGTGCAGGACCAGGATGACCGGCAAGCGGGGAAACCGCCGGGCCAGGTAGGAGGCGATCTCGGGCCGGTTATGCACCTCGACCAGGCCGGGCCGCGCCTGCTGCAGGATCGTGGCGACGCCGGCAGCATGGCGGATCCCTGGCCCGCGCAGGCGCAGATGCGGCGGCCAGGAGAGCGGCCGGACCGGGCTGTAGCGCCGATCGAGGAACGGCGTTTCGGCGATTGCCCGGCCGAGCACCAGGTCATCCGGGCGGGAGAGCCGATGCACCAGCAGCCCGATCGCGCCGACCGCCTCGGGTGAAAACCCTTCACGCGGCGGCAGCACGATCGCGACGCGTGGGTCCGCTCCGGATGCGCTCAGGGCAGGTTCTCGTACCGTTCGAGCTGCCAGCTGGCAGGCTCCTGAGCGGCAGCTTCATACCACTGCACCATCAGCGGATGCGCCCGGACGGCGTCGCAATACGATGCCGCGGTCGCGCCGAGTGGCACCCCATAGGAGAGGAAGCGCGCCACCACCGGTGCGAACATCGCATCGGCCAGGGTGAACAGGTCGCCGAACAGGAACGCGCCGTCAGTGCCGTACCCGTCGCGGGTGCTGCTCCAGAGATGCTCCACCCGGTTTATGTCGGCCTGAACGTCGGGTGCGATCCCGGCTGCCAGGGGTTCGTCGCGGCCGAGGTTCATCGGCATGGCCATCCGCAACGGCCGGAAGCCGGCATGCATCTCCGCCGAAACCACCCTGGCATGCGCCCGCACACGTCGTTCGAACGGCCACAGCCCGGGGGCCAGCTCGGCGCAGTACTCGCCGATCGCCAGGCTTTCCCAGATCCGGTTGCCGTCATGCTCGAGATACGGCACCAGCCCGCTCGGCGAAACGGCGGCAATTGCCGATGTCGCGCCGGCGGCCAAGGGGATCACCTGCTCTTCGACGTCAAGTCCTGCCAGGCGCACCATCAGCCAGCCACGCAGCGACCACGACGAATACCGCCTGGTGCCGAGGTAAAGCGTGCCATCTGGCATCAAGCAGCTCCCTGCAGTTCGGCCGGCCTGCGGATGAAGCCGCCACCAAGAATCCGGCTGCCGTCATAGAACACGCACGCCTGTCCCGGCGCCGGCAGGGCCGGTTCATCGAGCCGCACCGACTCGCCGTCGATGGTAGCGGCGCGGACCGGTTCGCGGGCGCGCAACTGCACCTGGCAGGTCCAGGGCGCGGACGGCCGGTCGATCAGCCAGTTGACGTCGCGCAGGGTCAGATCACGCGTAATGGCGCCGCCGCGCGGGCCGACCACGACCCGTCGCAAGGCCGGATCCAGCGACACCACCTGCTGCCGCTCGCCGTCACGCATCGCGGCCGTGCCGAGGCGCTTCGACTGCCCGACGGTGTAGCCCGCCAACCCCGCATGCGCGCCGAGCACCGTGCCGCGCGCATCCACGATCTCCCCCGCTTGCGCGGTTTCTGGACGCAGACGGGTCACCAGGTCGGTGTAGGAGCCGGTCGGCACGAAGCACAGATCCTGGCTGTCCGGCTTCTCGGCCACGGTCAGCCCGAGGCGCTGCGCGTGACCGCGCACGACGTCCTTGCTGGCCAGGTCGCCGAGCGGAAAGCGCAGGAAGTCGAGCTGGGCGCGCGTGGTGCCGAACAGGAACCAGCTCTGGTCGCGACCGGCATCGACCGGCCGGTGCAGCTCGGCGCCGCCCGCACCCTCGATCCGACGCACGTAGTGGCCGGTCGCCATGGCGTCGCAGCCGAGCTCACGAGCGAGCCCCAGCAGGTCGGTGAACTTGACCCCCTGGTTGCAGGCGATGCACGGCACCGGCGTCTCGCCCGCGGCATACGCGTCGGCGAACTGTTCGATCACTGTCTCGCGGAACCGGCTCTCGGCATCGATCACGTAATGCGGGAAGCCGAACCGGTCGGCCACCCGCTTAGCATCGTGGATGTCGTCGCCGGCACAGCAGGCCCCGCGGCGCTTGGCGCTGGCACCATGGTCATACAGCTGCAGCGTGGCGCCGACGACGTCATGACCCTGCTCGGCCAGCATCGCCGCGACCACGCTGCTATCGACGCCTCCGGACATCGCCACCAGGACGCGCATGGCGGTCAGCCGGTCTTGGGCAGGCGCACGACCAGCCCGTCGAGCGCCGCGGTGATGACCAGCTGGCAGCCCAGGCGGGAGGTTTTCTCCAGCCCGAAGGCGAGATCGAGCATGTCCTCCTCGTCCTCGGTCGGGGCTGCGAGCTTCGGCGCCCAGGCGGGATCGACCACCACGTGGCAGGTGGCGCAGGCGAGCGAGCCTTCGCACGCACCTTCCAGATCGACGCCATGGCGATGCGCGATCTCGAGCACGGACAACCCGACCGGCGCCTCGACCTGGCGCGCATTCCCGTTGCGCTCGATGAAAGTCATGCTGGGCATCGTCGGCCTTTCGGGCTGCGGCGGTTCACTGGCGTTCGCGTGGCATCAGGCCGGCACCGCAACGCCATCATGGGCGCTTGCGAGCATGTCGGCGGCCCGATCCAGCTCGTCCGCGGAGGTAAATCGTCCGATCCCCAGGCGCAAGCTCCGCGCCACCTGGTCCGGCTCCAGCCCCATGGCGCTCAGCACGTGCGACGGCTGGATTTCGGCAGCCGAGCAGGCCGAGCCGGTGGACAGGCACACGCCGGGCGCCATCGCCATGACCGCCAGCGCATCCCGGTTCGGCAGGCGCAAGTTCAGGTTGCCGGGGATACGCTGCTCCAGGCTGCCATTCACCATCATGCCCGGGATCAGCGCCTGCAGCCGAGCCAGCACCCGGTCGCGCAGGGCCCGGATCCGCGCTGCCTCCTTGGTAAGTTCCAGCGCTGCCAGTTGCGCCGCCTCGCCGAGCCCGACGACGAGCGGGGTCGGCAGCGTACCGGAGCGCAGGCCCCGCTCCTGGCCGCCGCCGGACAGCAGCGGCACCAGCCGGACCCGCGGGCGACGGCGAACGAACAACGCCCCGATCCCCTTCGGCCCGTAGAACTTGTGTCCGCTGATCGAGGCCAGGTCGAGATCGAGGGCGCGCATGTCGAGCGGCAGCTTGCCGACCGCCTGGGCGAGATCGCTGTGCAGCATCGCGCCGCCGGCACGGACGATCGGCGCCAGTGCGGCCAGATCCTGGATCACCCCGGTCTCGTTGTTCACCGCCATCACGCTGACCAGCAGCGTCGGCACCGCAAGCGCGTCACGCAGACGCTGCGGATCGAGCCGGCCATCGGGCCCGACCGGCAGCATGACCGGCTCGAACCCCTCCTCCGCCAGGTCGCGCACCGGGCCCAGCACGCACGGATGCTCGGTGACCAGGGTGACGATGCGACGGCGGGGATCGCCGGTGCGGCGTGCATGCCGGGCCGCACCCTTGATCGCCAGGTTGTTGCTCTCGGTGGCGCCCGACGTGAACACCAGCTCCCTCGGATCGGCGTGCAGCAGTTCCGCGAGCTGGCCGCGTGCGTGCTCGATGGCATCGGCCGCCGTCTGGCCCATGGCGTGCTCGGCGCTGTGCGGATTGCCGTATTCGACGCCGAACCACGGCAGCATCGCCTCCAGCACGCGCGGATCGCACTGCGTGGTGGCCTGGTTGTCGAGATAGATCATGCGGCGCGGCCGACCGGCGTGGCCCGGGACATCGCGAGGTAGGCGTCGATGAAGCGGTCGATCGCCGCCGCCTCGACGTTCCACGGCAGCGAGACACGGATCGCCGAACCGGCCAGGTCGGGGCGGCCCATCGCCTCCAAGACGTGCGATCGCGACACCTTGCCGGAGGAGCATGCAGCGCCGGCCGACACGGCGAACCCAGCCAGGTCGAGCGCGATCAGCTGCGTGTCGGCGCGCCGTCCGGGCAGGGCCAGGCATGTGGTGTTGGCCAGACGCGGCGCCCCTGCCCCGCAGACGATCGCGCCCGCCGCCTCGGCCGCGCGCTCGATCCGGTCGCGCAGGCGGGCAAGCCGTGCCTGTTCCGGGAGATCGCGGCAGGCAGCATCGGCAGCCGCCGCGAAGCCGCAGATCGCCGGCAGCGCCGGGGTGCCACCACGCCGGCCGCGCTCCTGGCCACCGCCCTCGATCAGCGGCGCCAGGTGGAACCCGTCCACCGAAGCTGCCAGCAGCAGCGCGCCGGAGCCTTTCGGACCCCCAAGCTTGTGCGCCGAGATTGCGATGCTGTCGGCGCCGAGTGCTGCCAGCGAGACCGGCATGCGCCCCGCCGCCTGCACCGCATCGACATGCAGCCGCGCGCCATGCCGCCGGCACAGCTCCGCCGCCTCCGCCACCGGATGCAGCACGCCGGTCTCGTTGTTGGCGAGCATCACGCAGACCAGTGCGGAGCGGACGGATCCGGCAAGTGCGGCCGCAAGGCCGTCCAGATCGAGCCGTCCGTCGGCAAGCACCGGCAGCAGTACCGTCTCGCCTGGTGCCTCGCCGCCCGCCCGCAGCACCGCTTCATGCTCTGTCGCGCCGATCAGCCGGCGACGTCCGCGGCCCAGCGCATGGATCGCCAGCGCGTCGCTCTCGGTGCCGCCGGAGGTGAACACCAGCCCGGCCGGATCGGCCCCGAACAGAGTGGCGATGCGCTCCCTGGCATCCTCCAAGGCTCGGCGGGACTGCCGCCCGGATGCGTGCACCGAGGCCGGGTTGCCGTCGAGCTCGAGCGCCGCAATCGCCGCCTGCCTCGCCTCCGGACGCAACGGCTCGCTGGCATTGGCATCGAGGTAGGTCATGCGGTCGTCCTCACGCGTCCGTGTCGAGAAACAGGTCAGCAGCGATCGATGCGTGTGCGTATTCCATTGTAATTGCTAGGACCGTCTCGTTATAGAGTTCTGTGACAGGCGCTGTCGACAAAGCGCCGGAAGCGGGACGACGCCGAGCCGGGTGCCCGGCCCGGCAATCACCGCATCGGATCAGGGAGAGACTTCGTGTCCGACTTTCGGCTGATCAAGCTCCACCTGGTCCTCCCGCAGCCCCGCGCCATGCACATCCGTGACCTGCACGCTCTTTGAACGTGACGGTCTTCTGCTCCATATGCGTCGCATCCGGATGCCTTGGGGTCCGGCACCCAAGGAAACGACCTGCATCCTCGAACAACTTCCGGCGGGGCATCGCCGGATGTCGAGATTACGTTAACAAGCTGCCGTTCATGCCACGGAACGGAGCAATAAGAATCGCGGGAAATTATGCCTGAGGTGATGTTTGCCGGCCCCGATGGCCGCCTCGAGGGACGCTACCACCATTCCGGAGAGAGCAACGCGCCGCTCGCTCTCGTGCTGCACCCGCATCCGATGCATGGCGGGACGATGAACAATCGCGTCACCTACAACATGTATCGCAGCTTCGAGAAGCTCGGCTTTTCGGTGATGCGCTTCAACTTCCGAGGCGTTGGTCGCAGCCAGGGTCGCTATGACGGCGGCTTCGGCGAGATCTCGGATGCGGCAGCGGCTCTCGACTGGATGCAGATGGTCAACCCGAATTCCGGCGGGCTGTGGATCGCAGGCTATTCGTTCGGCGCTTTCGTCGGCATGCAGCTGCTGATGCGCCGTCCGGAAATCTCCGGCTGGGTCAGCGTCGCACCTCCCGCCAACCATTACGATTTCGGCTTCCTGGCGCCGTGTCCGTGCGGCGGCCTGCTCATGCATGGCGACTCGGACGAGCTCGTGCCGGAGCCGGCGGTCCGCAAGCTGGTCGACAAGCTCAACACCCAGAAGAACGTCACGGTCGATTACCGGGTGTGCGCCGGCGCCGACCATGTGTTCGCGACACATGCCGACACCGTGTCGGAAGCGGTCGAGGACTATGTCGGCAAGATCGTCGCCCGCAAGGCGCTGGCGCTGGCTGCCGACTAGAACGATAGCGGCAATCCCGATGGGGTGACCAGCCGGCCTCCCGGGGTCGGCTCCGGTACGCCCGTCGTCCCGGGCCAGGAGAGCGGCAACCCCGCCTCCACCCGGGCCGCCAGGAACGCGAAGCACTGCGCCTCGAGCGCGTCCCCATCCCAGCCCAACGCCTCGACCGGCACGACGGGCACGCCGAGCCGGTCATTCAGCTCCCGCATCAGCACCGGGTTGTGACGGCCACCGCCGCACACCACCCAGCGTGTCGGCCGCTCCGGCAGGCTGGTCGCGGCGACCGCAGCGGCGGTGAAGGCGGTCAGTGTCGCCGCTCCATCCGTGGCGGACAACCCGGACACCGCGTGCAGCGCGCCGCTGAAATCAAGTCGGTCGAGCGACTTGGGCGCCGGCCGGCGCAGGAACGGATGCGCGAGCAGGCCTGCCAGGATCGCCTGGTCGACCTGCCCCGAGGCAGCCAGCGCGCCGTCGATATCGCAGGGTGTTCCGGTGTGGCGCATCGCCCAGTCATCCAGCAGCGCATTGCCCGGACCGGTGTCGCAAGCCAGCAGCGCGTCCGGACCGATCCAGGTCAGGTTCGCGACACCGCCGATATTCAGCACCACCAACGGCTGGTCGAGCCCGGCCGCGAGTGCCGCGTGATAGGCCGGGACCAGCGGCGCGCCCTCCCCGCCGGCAGCCACGTCGGCGCTGCGGAAGTCGTACGCCACCGGCAGCCCGGTGCGATGGGCCAGGTATGCCGCGTCGCCGATCTGCCAGGTCCGGCGCTGGCGCGGCCGATGCAGGATGGTCTGGCCATGGAAGCCGATCAGCGTCGCCGGCTCGCCGAGTGCCGCCACCGCATCGGCATGCACGTCGGTCAGTCGCCGTTCGAGGCGCAGAAGCTCCGGATCGGTGTCGTCGAGATTGGCAGCCGGATCGGCGGCACGATCGAGCAGCCGTCGCAGCGCCGCACGCAGGTCCGGGTCGTAGGGCACCGTGATGGAGGCGCCGCGCTCGCCGACATGCACGCCGTCAGTCTCGACCAGGGCCGCATCCACCCCGTCGAGCGAGGTGCCGCTCATCAGTCCGATCACCCGCTGCATCGTCGTCCCGCCCCCGAGCACCTGGTCCCCGCCGGCTCGCCGCTTCGGGAACCGATCTGCGCATGCTACAGCACCGCCCCCGCCGGGCCAGGAGATCCGGTGCAGCCGATGGTGGTTCCGCACATGCCCAAGAGCGATTTTCTGGCCGAGGCCGAAGCCCGGGGCTTCGTGTTCCAGTGCACCGATAGCGACGGCCTCGACGCCGCACTCCAGGCGGGCATCGTGTCCGGCTATATCGGCTTCGACCTCACCGCGGACAGCCTGCATGTCGGCTCGATGGTGCAGATCATGCTGCTGCGGCTGCTGCAGCGTCATGGCCATCGCCCGGTGCTGCTGCTCGGCGGCGGCACCACCAAGATCGGCGACCCGTCCGGCAAGGAGGAGGCGCGCCAGCTGCTCACGCCGGAGCGGATCGCCAGCAACGGCCAGGCGATCCAGGGCATCGTCAGCCGCTTCGTGCACGCCGGCGACGGCCCGACCGACGCGCTGATCGCCGACAATGCCGAGTGGCTCGACCGGCTCGGCTATATCGAGCTGCTGCGTGAGGTCGGGCCGCATTTCTCGCTCAGCCGGATGCTGTCGTTCGACAGCGTCAGGCTGCGGCTGGAGCGCGAGCAGGGCCTGAGCTTCCTTGAGTTCAACTACTCGATCCTGCAGAGCTACGATTTCCGCGAGCTCGGCCGGCGGCATGGCGTGGCGCTGCAGATGGGCGGCTCGGACCAGTGGGGCAACATCGTGTCCGGCGTCGAGTTGGTGCGGCGCACCGACAGCCGCCAGGTGTTCGGGCTCACCACGCCGCTGATCGCCACCGCGTCGGGCGCCAAGATGGGCAAGACCGCGGCCGGGGCGGTGTGGCTGTCCGCGGACCGGGTCTCGCCGTTCGATTACTGGCAGTTCTGGCGCAACACCGAGGACGCCGATGTCGGCCGCTTCCTGCGGCTGTTCACCGACCTGGCCCTGGGGGAGTGCGACCGGCTGGCCGCCCTCGCCGGCGCCGAGATCAACGAAGCCAAGAAGATCCTGGCCACCGAGGCGACAGCGCTTTGCCACGGCCGCGAGACGGCCCTCGCGGTGGCAGAGACCGCGCGGCTCAGCTTCGAGCAAGGCCAGCTGGTGCAGGCTGCGCTGCCATCGCGCGGGGTCCCTGCGGCAGAACTGACCGCCGGCATCCCGATCTTCCGGCTGTTCGCGGACTGTGGATTGTCGGCCAGCAACGGCGAGGCTCGCCGGCTGATCCGCGGCGGCGGCGCCCGGCTCAACGATCAGCCGGTCGAGGACGAGGCGCGCGTGGTATCGGATGCAGATCTGATCGATGGCGCTGTTAAGCTGTCGGTCGGACGCAAGCAGCACCTGCTGCTGCGCCCCGAATAGCGGCCCGCACCGGGCGGGTCCGAGGAGCTTCGATGGATCCCGATGCCCATGACGGCCAGACGGTGAAGCGGATCGCCACTGTCGCCACCCGCGTCTTCCTGAATGTCGAGACGGTCGCCTACATCGCGCTGGGCGTGCTGCTCGCGCTGACCACGCTGATCGGCATGGCCAGTGCCGGTGGGGCGCTCTGGAGTGCGCTGATGGCGCGCGGCGATCCGAACGCCATCGTCGCCACGATCGACCGGCTGCTGTTCGTGCTGATGCTGGTCGAGATCATGCACACCGTCCGGGTCTCGTTCCGGTCCGGGACGCTGGTTTGCGAGCCGTTTCTCGTGGTCGGACTGATCGCCTCGATCCGGCGCGTGCTGGTGATCACCCTGCGATCGTCGCAGGCGGCCCCGGCATCTCCTGCGGGAGGCCCACCCAAGCTCACCCCCGAGGCGCACGACCTCATCACCTCGAGCATGCTGGAGCTGCTGGTGCTTGCTGCACTCATCCTGGTGATGGTGGTGTCGATCGTGATGCTGCGCTGGAGACGCGCGCCACCCGGCGAACCCGGCTGACAACCCTGCCCGTAGGGCTGCCGGCCAGGCTCTGCGGAGCCGATGCTCAGGGCAGGTGGTTGCCGCCGGTCACGCCATAGATCTCGCCGGTGACGTAGGAGCTCTCCTGCGATGCCAGCAGCACGTAGATCGGCGCCAGTTCCGCCGGCTGACCGGGGCGGCCGAGCGGCACCTTCGTCCCGAGCTCGGGGATCTTGTCCTGCGGCTGGCCGCCCGACGTCTGCAGCGGCGTCCACACGGGACCCGGTGCCACGGCATTCACCCGGATGCCCTTCTCGGCGACCTGCTTGGCCAGCGCGTGGGTGAAGGCGACGATCGCCGCCTTGGTGCTGGCGTAGTCGAGCAGGAATTCGGACGGCTGGTAGGCCTGGATCGACGTCGTGTTGATGATGGTGGCGCCCGGCGGCATCAGCGGCAGGGCCGCCTTGCACAGCCAGAACATCGCGTGGACGTTGGTGCGGAAGGTGGCGTCGAACTGCTCGGTGGTCAGGTCGGCGATGGCCTTCTGTGCGGTCTGCTTGCCAGCGACGTTGACCAGGATGTCGATGCCGCCGAGCGCCTTGCTGGCGGTGTCGACCAGGGCCATGCAGAACATCTCGTCGGAAATGTCGCCGGGAGCGGCCACGACCTTGCGGCCGGCCTGCTCGATGAGTGCCACGACTTCCCGCGCATCCTCCTCCTCGGAGGGCAGGTAGTTCATGACGATGTCGGCACCCTCGCGGGCAAAGGCGATCGCCACGGCACGGCCGATGCCGCTATCGGCGCCGGTGATCAACGCCTTGCGGCCGGCCAGGCGACCGAAGCCCTTGTAGCTGTCCTCGCCGTGGTCAGGCTTCGGGTCCATGTCCTTGGCCAGGCCCGGCGCCGATTGCGGCTGCTTGTCGAATTTCGGCTGCGGGTACTGCTTGGTCGGGTCTTGCATCGCGTACTGGTTCTGGGTGGTCATCGAACGGCTCCGGAGGCTATTGGCCGGCAGCAAACGGGCTGGCCGCCGTGCCGTTGCCAATCGTTCCGCGTGCGTCAGCCGGCCTCGCGAACACGGCTTGCGGAGCGGCCGTCGCCGGCTGCATGAAGGTGGCGATGGACATGCCCCTGCCGCACTTCGGCCTGCCGCAGAACCAGCTCGCGATCCGCCGGGCGGCCGCCCATCTGTGCAGCCGTCTCGCCTGGGTGGTGCTGCACGAGGTGTCGCTCCCGAACGGCCGCCGCGCCGACATCCTGGCGTTGCGACCGGATGGCGGCTTCGCCTGCATCGAGGTGAAATCCGGCCCGCGCGACTTCCTGGTCGACGACAAGTGGCCGGAATATCGCCCGTATTGCGACACGCTGTATTTCGCCGTGGACGACGCATTCCCGCTGGATCTGCTGCCGGACGATGTCGGCATCATGGTCGCCTGCGTCGGCCCGCACTGCCTGCCGGGCGTCGCCGGGGAGGCCGAACTGCTGCGTGAGGCGCCGACGCATCGGTTGCCGCCGGCGACCCGTCGCGCCCTGACCCAGCGTTTCGCCACCATCGCCGCGAGCCGCCTGGCCGCCCTGGAAGATCCCGCGATCACCGCGTCGCTGCGGGCGGCCCTGCGGGTGGAATAGGCCGCAAGTCTGGCGGCGGGCGCCCCGGCCGTGCGAGGCTGCGCGCCATGACAACCGCACCCTCGCCCGCCCCTGCCGAACTCCGCCGCCGCTTCGACGCGGCCGGTCCGATCGTCGCCGAGGCGGCAGAACTCGCGATGCAGATGCGTCCACCCGCGGGGGGCCCGTCCGGCATCCAGAAGAGCGCGCAGGACTGGCTGACGGAGGCGGACGGCGCGGTCGAGGCATTCATCGCCGAGCGGATGGCGGCGCTGTTTCCCGAGGACGGCTTCCAGGGCGAGGAGACCGGCCGCACCCATGACGGCGCCTTCCGCTGGATCGTCGACCCGATCGACGGCACCTCCAACTTCGCCCGCGGCCGGGACCGATGGTGCGTCTCGCTCGGGCTGGTCGAGCACGACGTCCCGGTCGCCGGCATCATCGTGGCACCCGCCCTCGGCGAGACCTTCGCGGCGGTGCGCGGCGAGGGCGCCACGCTCAACGGCACCCGCATCCAGTCGGCGCCGACCACCGACTTCCACCGTGCCATGGTCGAGGTGGGCTGGGGCCACCGGGTCGCGGTGCCGGACTTCATCGCCACCATCGACCGGGTGATGACCGAGGGCGCCATGCCCCGATCCGGCGGGTCCGGTGCGCTGGCCCTGGCCGATGTCGCCTGCGGACGGTCAGACGGCTATATCGAGCTCTCGATCCAGATCTGGGACGTGGCGGCAGCACTGGCGATCCTGGCCGAGACCGACGCCGTGGTGTCGCCGTTCCTGCGCGATGGCGGCCTCGACGGCGACATCCCGATCCTGGCCTGCGCACCCGGGATCGCGGCTCGCCTGTCGGAGGCAGCGCGCATCCGTCTCGACTGATGCGACGGGGGTAAGCGCCCGCCTGAAGGTTCTGGCGCAGGACATTGTTTTGGCGCATTTTCGGTGCCAACAGATGCCAGAGCCCAGGCAGCGCTGAAACATCGAGGACCACGAGAATGCGCGTGACACACACCACGTCAGGCAGCGGGCGGGCGGCAACCCGGGCGAGGCGTCTCCTTGGCCTGGTTGCACTGGTCGCGGCGGGTTCCGGCTTCGGAGCCCTGCCCGCATCGGCGCAGAGCGAGCGGCAACTGCAGCAGCAGCAGCTGGTGGACCGCGCAACCCTCGCGGTGCAGGACGTGCTGGCCTGGAAACGGGATAACGGCATGTCGCAGCGACTGCTCTCCCACGCCAAAGGCGTGATGATTTGCCCCAGCATCTTCCGCATGAGCTTCCTGTTCGGCGGCTCCGGCGGCGGCTGCGTGCTGCTGGCCCGCGATGCCAACGGCTCCTGGTCGGCGCCCGCGTTCTACTCGATGAGCTCCGGCAGCTTCGGCCTGCAGGCCGGCATCCAGGACGCGGAACTGGTCATGTTCATCGAGACCCATCGCGGCCTCACGGCGGTCATGGACAGCCAGTTCAAGATCGGCGGCGACGCCTCGGTGGCGATCGCGACATTCGGCGCCGGCATGGAGGGATCGACCACGGCAGCGTTCCTGGCCGACATCGTCGCGGTGGAAAAGTCCAAGGGCTTGTTCGCCGGCATCTCCCTGCAGGGCAGCATGATGAGCTCCGACAGCATCGGTAACCGTGCCTATTACGGTCAGCCGGTTGGGCCGGAGGACATCGTGGTGGCGATGCGGGTCAACAATCCAGGCGCGGATCCGCTCCGTGCCGCGCTGATGAGCTACGGCGCTCGACCCGCGGCGCCTGGATACGGACCGCCGGCCTATCCGCCGCCTGGTGCGCGCTACGCCGACCCCGCCAATGCGAACGGCCCGATGCAGCTTGCGCCGACCGGGCCGGTGCAGCAGGAGAACCTGCCGCCGCCGCGTTAGGGTTCAGGCGGCCTCCTCGTCCTGCTTCAGCGACGCCATGTCGATGACGTAACGGAACCGGACTTCGCCTTTCTCGACGTGCTTGTAGGCCTTGTTGATCTCCTGGATCGGGATCACCTGGATGTCCGGGCCGATGCCGTGCTCGGCGCAGAGATCCAGAACCGCCTGGGTCTCGGCGATGCTGCCGATCAGCGAACCGGCAACACTTTTGCGATGCATCACCCGCTCCTGGTTGTTCTCCGAGGCGAGCGGCTCGATCGCGCCGACCACCGCCAGTGTGCAGTCCCGCTTGAGCATCTGCACGAACGGGTTGACGTCGTGCTTCTCCGGGATCGTGCTGAGCATGAAGTCGAAACTGTTGGCGAGCGACGTCATGGTCTTCTTGTCGCTCTGCAGGACGACCGTGACACCGAGCCGTTGCGCCTCGTCGAGCTTCTCGGCGGTGGTGGTGAACAGCGTCACCTCGGCGCCCATCGCCTTGGCGATCTTGGCGGCCATGTCACCAAGTCCGCCGAAACCCACGATGCCGACCTTGTCTCCGGCCTTCACGCCCCAATGCGTCATCGGCGAGTAGGTGGTGACGCCCGCACACAGGATCGGGGCTGCCACTTCCGGCTTCAGCGAGGCCGGGATCTTCAGCACGAAATCCTCGGGCACCACGACGGAACTGGAATATCCGCCATAGGTGTTGTCGCGCCCATACATGTTGCTGCCGTCCGGTGACATCTTCGCCGGCACCATCGGACCGTTATAGGTTGCGAGCCAGCTGTTCGGGCCCTCGCAATAATTCTCCTCATGCGCATGACACGGCTCGCACTCGCGGCAGCTGTCGATCATGCAGCCCACACCGACAAGGTCGCCCACCGCGTGACGGCTGACGCCAGTCCCGGCGCGCGTCACACGACCGACGATTTCGTGGCCAGGCATGCACGGATAGACCGTGTTCGACCACTCGTTCTTGACCTGGTGGATGTCGGAATGACAGACGCCGCAGAACAGCACCTCGATCTCGACCTCGTTCGCCTTCGGGTCGTCGCGCTCGAAGCTGATCGGCTTCAGGCGGCTATACGAATGCTGTGCGGCATAGCCGATGGCCTTGGTCATGGGTGGTCCCTATTTCGCTGCGTTCGGATGGAAACGGAACAGCTGTGTTTCCTTGATGCCAGGACCCTGCCACGTCTTCATTTCCGGGATGTGGGAAGCGGTCACGTAGATCGCGCCGTCCGGACCCTCGGCCATGCTGTCAGGCCAGAACAGCCGCGGATCCTGCACGAGCACGGTGAAGTTGCCGTTGGGGTCCAGACGCTTCACGGAAAACGTCTCGGCGCTGGTCAACAGCATGCCGCTCTTGTGGCTGAACCAGTAGCCATCAGCCACGAACGTCTTGCCCAGACGCTCGACTTTTGCCGCCAGTCGTTCCGGCGACACTGCGTGGTCGAACAAGGCTGCCAGGGGGATCCGGTACATCGTGTCGCCGGTCGTGGCCTGCCAGTATGCGAAGCGATCCTGTCCATCGATCAGCAGTCCGTCGGCGGAGAACCGCGCCGGCTGCGCGTCCAGCATGACCAGCGGCTTGCCGGACACGGTGATGGTGACGTTCGGATCGAACTGCGTCGACGGATGTCCGACAAGCACCTGGCGCGCGTGCCCGGTCTCGACATCGAACACCACCAGCGATCCGGGATTGCCTGAATTGGTGAGAACCGCACGCTTGCCGTCCGCGGTGAAACGGATGTCGTTCAGATACGAGCCCTGCGGCGCCACGCTCGTATCGAAATGGTAGGTGCGCACCACCTTGTTGGTGGCGAGGTCGATGCAGACCAGTTTCGGGCCACCAGGCACGATGAAGGTCAGTCCAGGCGCGGCCGGGTCGAGCACCCAGAGCCGGTTCTGCGCGTCGACAGTGACGCTCTGCACGCACACGAAGCTGGTCGGCGCCTTCGCGGTCCCAGCCGGATCGGCATTGCGGAAGCGGTTCCACTCGGTATCCGGGTATGGGGTCAGGGCGCCATTCGGCCCGACCTCGGCAACCGAGATCGCGACATCCTCCTCCCAGCGCGGGAAGTTCACGAAGATGCGGCCGGTCTTGGAGACGGCCACGCCGGTCACTTGCCGGGGGCTGGTGAAGCGCGCCACGAGCTCGAGCGTCGCCCCTTGCGTATCGGTGGCGGCCTCGGCCCGCGCACCCCCGCCGGCGAGCGAAACCAGCGACGTGGCGGCCAGTCCGGCGAGGATGTCCCGCCGCGAGAGGGGGGACGTGTCTTCAGGCATCGGCGCAATCCATCATCTGCGCCGCGCTAAGCCAGCCCGCCCCCCGCAGTTCCGCGGCCCGGTCGGATCGGGCGGTCACATTATCCGCACAGCATCCGACCGCTGGTCACACGGCTCAATGCAGGATGATCTCGACTGCCCTTCGCGAGATCAATGCAGGATGATCTCGACCCGCCGGTTCTGCGGCTCGCGGGTGTTCGGACCGGTGGCGACGAGCGGGTGGTTCTCGCCGTAGCCGTGGATGTCGATCGCCGAGCCCGGAACGCCGTCTCGGATCAGCTCCGCCTTCACGCTTTCGGCGCGACGAACCGACAGGCCCTGATTGTATCGGGCGCCGCGGATGCCGCCATGGATCGACGAGGTGTCGGTGTAGCCGTTGACCTCGATGCGGGTGGTCTGCACGTGCGTGGAAGCCTGCGCTGCCTGGGCGACGATCTCGCGGGCGCGTCCGGTTAGCTCCGAGCGGTCCCAGTCGAAGAACACCAGGTACGTGCGCGCCTCGGCTGGCGGCGCTGCGGGCACCATCGGAGCCGGCGGCGGCGGTGGCGGGGCTGCGGTGTCGAAGGCGTAGCGAAGCCCCAGCATGAAACTATGGTTGAAGCGGTCACCGAAATAGGCCGGCCCACGGGTCTCGCCGCGGCCGGCGAACTGCTCGACCGAGTAAGCGCCCTCGGTCTCGTCGTCGGTGCCGAGGAAACGATATTCGGCAGTGACGGCGAGGCCCGGAACCGGTCGGATGTCGTACGCCGCTCCGACAATCCCCTGATACGCGAACGACCCTTGCGTACCTCCGACACGGCTGACTGCGGTCTGCGAGGCCGGACCGCCGGCGGACACGCTGGTAAGCGGCGAGAGGTGATTCCACTGGTAGCCGGCGCCGACGCCGACATAGGGCGTGACCGGCACGACCAGGCCGAAGCGGGCGAGGTCGATGTCGTAGAGCACGTTGACCATCGGGCCGTACGCGTTGTTGCTGCCGGTGGTGGTGTTGGGGATCCCGCTATGGACGCGGTTGATCACGGTGTTGCCGTAATCGTCGCCCTCGATCTCGACGCGCAGGCCGTTGCCGAAACCGAAGCCGACCGAGCCCTCGCCGGTGAAACCGTCGGTCCAGCGGAACGTCCGCTTGCTGGGACCCGGGTTGATGGTGCCTGGCGGGAAGAAGCTCCGCGTGTCCTGCAGGATATTGTAGCCGCCGCCAAGGCTGACATACGGGCCGGTGATGGTGTCCGCGCGGGCCGCGTGCGACCCGAGGCCGGTGCACAGGCCGAGCACGAGCGCTGTGCAAAGAAGCTGGTGGCGGCGCATCGGATCGTCCTCTCGGGGAGAGCCGCGACACCTGCCGAGGCCTCGCCCTCCGATATAACGGCGGCTGCGAGAGCGCGGAAGTCGCGTGCCGCCGAAGATCCGCGACCTGTGTCGGATCGGCTACTGCCTGATGTACACGAGTTCGCCGCCGTCCTCCGGATGAGTACCGCCCCAGGACACGTCGACCCACGCCTTGCCGCCCTCGATGAGCGTCATGGTGCCGCCGCCGAGCTGGATGCCGTTTCTGGCGACCGCGTAGTTCAGGATCGGGGGGCCGTCGGATGCACCGGGCGACACGCTCAGGGTCAGCCCCGGCGTCGGTTTCGTGCGGTGGATCTGCATCGGCCGGCCGTCCACATGTCCGGTGACGACTTCGCCGAGTTCCGGGATCTCCCACCGAATGGAATTGTCCGGACCGAGCAGGAACCGGTATCCGGGCGCGCCGCCTCCCCCCGGACTGCTGCGTGCCGGGTCGAGTTTCCAGCTGCCGTTCCAGGGATTGTCCGCAGCATGTGCGGCGATCGGAGACAGCAACGCGGCAACCAGCGACATCGAAATCAGGCGCATCTGGACAGCTTCCGACTGGCGCCTCGGCGCGTGTGTCGAAAGCTATGCGCCTCGTTGGATTGCCGGATCGTTTCCGAAGCATGGCGATGTGGCCAGGATCACGCCGGCACGAACGGCCCCAGCGCCTTCGGCCACGGACCGCGCGTGGTGTCGAGGCCGGTCACCAGCGGCAGTTTCACGATGCCACCGCCGGCCGCCGCCTGATAGATCGCCGCCATGATCTTCATGTCCTGCAGGCCCTCGGCGCCGGGCGTGTGCGGCTCCTCGCCCGCATGCAGCGACGCGGCAAACGCATCCATCTCCTGCGCGAACTGGCTCTTCGGCGTGAAGCGGCGGCTGTCCATGGAGCTTGCCTTGCCGGCCTTCCGGTTGATGCCGAGGGTCAGGTTGTCGTAGCCAAATGCCGGATCGAGCCCGAACCATCCAGTCTCCGCATGCACCCGCAGGAAGCGGCTCTCGTGGAAACTGTAGGCGGACGTGCCGCTGGCGACGATGCCGCTCGGAAACCGCAAGGTGAACATCGCGATGTCCTCGACCTGCTGGAAGCGCGGGTCGTTTGCCGGGTGGGTCATCTGCGCGGTGATTTCGACCGGTTCCTCGCCGGTGATGTAGCGGAACGCGTTCAGGCAATAGAGCCCGACGTCGGGCAGCGACCCGCCACCGGCCATCGCCTTGATCTGCCGCCACTGACCGTTCGCCGCGTCGTTCTGGCCGTTCACCGCCTCGATCATGCGCACCTTGCCGAACGCCTTACTGCGCGCAAGGTCGATGACGGTGCGATGCTCGGGGGTGTATTGCAAGCGGTACGCGATCATCAGGCGGACGTTGGCCTGCTTGCAGGCATCGACCATCGACTGCGCCTCGGCCACCGTCGCCGCCATCGGCTTCTCGCACAGCACATGCTTGCCGGCCTTGGCGGCGCGGATGGTGAACTCCGCATGCATCGCGTTCGGCAGTACGATGTACACGATGTCGATGTCGGGATTGTCGCGGATGCGATCGAAGTCGGCATAGCTGTACAGGTTCTTTTCCGGAACCCCGTACTGTGCCGCGACGATGCGCGCCTTGTCCGGCTCGCCGCTCACCAGCGCGGTCAGCCTGACCGACTTCGCCTCGCCGAACCCCGGAATGATGTTCTCGAGCGCCAGCGCTCCGAGGCCGACGACCGCGACGCCGAGACGCTTGCCTGGCGGCATCGGGTTGGGCGCCTCGCCGTTCTGCTCGCTCGCCTGATGCAGCGGCGGCAGCGTGACCTTGCCGTCCGCGACCGATCCACGGAGCGCCCCGGGCTCCTGCCCGGATGGAGCCATGGGTGCGGTGGCACCGAGCGCCGGCGCGATCAGGCCGATCCCGGCGGCGAGACCGGCGGTGCTGCCGAACAGGGTGCGACGGGTGAGTTCGGCCATGGCGCCATCTCCGGTTACCGGCGGCTCAACCCTTATGGACACGACGCGGTTCCGCACCGACGACGACTTGAACAACTACCGGCCCCGCGCCTCCATCGGCACCTGCGGCGGCGGACGTAGCGGGTCCAGCGTGGCAGCCTGGCTCGGACGGGCCGCCTCGATCGCGCGCAGCTGGGCGACGTTGCGCAGATGCTCCGGCAGCGTTGCCGCGAAGGCGTGTCCGCCGCTGCCGGTGGCGACGAAATACAGCAGGTCACCCGTTGCCGGATGCGCCACCGCCTGCAGCGACGCGATCCCCGGAGCGCTGATCGGGCCGACCGGCAGGCCGGGGATGACGTAGGTGTTGTACGGGCTCGGCTGCACCAGGTCGGCACGGGTCAGCGGACGCGGCAGGCTGCCGAGGCCGCCACCCGCGCCATAGGCCACGGTCGGGTCCGACTGCAGCTTCATGCCCTGGCGGATGCGGTTGACGAAGACTTCCGCCACCTGCGCACGCTCGGACCCGACGCCGGTCTCGCGCTCGACGATGCTGGCCAGGATCAGCAGCTGGCGGGGATCGGACAGCGGCAGCGACGGGTCGCGGCCGGCCCAGGTCTGCGCCAGGGCCGCCCGTAGCGCCGCGTGCATCCGCGCCAGCAACGCGGTCCGCGAAGTGCCGAGCTCGTAGGCATAGGTCTCCGGCAGGATCGACCCCTCCGGCGGCACGGCCAGGTCGCCGACCAGGGCGGGGGCGCGCTCGACCAGTCCGGCGATCTGCGCGGAGGTCAGGCCCTCGGGGATGGTCAGCTCGTGCTGCACCGGCTTGGCGTGACGCAGGATCTGCAGGATCGCGCCGATCGAGGCGTGCGCCGGGAACCTCAACTCGCCCGCATGCAGCGCGCCACCGGACGCAGTCAGGCGGGCCAGGATCATGAATACCAGCCGGTCGGAATCGCCCGGACGCAGCAGCTGGTCGCGTTGCAGCACGCTTGCCAGGACGGGCAGCCGGCTCCGCGGGACCACCAGGTCGGCCGTCTGCGGCAACGGTCCCGGGCGATGCCAGAGCATCCGCAGAACCACCGCGCCGCCGGCACCCGCCAGCACCAGCAGCACGACGAGGATGGAGAGGAGGCGGACGAACAGGCGCATCAGTAAGTCGAACCGCCGGCGACGATCAGGCGGCCAGCCTCAGACGCCACGCATCAGCAGGCTGGCGTTGGTGCCGCCGAAGCCGAAGCTGTTCGACAGTGCCACGTTGATCGGCCGGCGCTGGGCCTCGTGCGCCACCCGGTCGATGACCGACTCCCGGCTCGGATTGTCGAGGTTCAGGGTCGGCGGCGCCACGTTGTCGCGGATCGCCAGCAGCGAGAAGATCGCCTCGACCGCTCCGGCCGCTCCGAGCAGATGACCGATCGCGGACTTGGTGGAGGACATCGCCAGGCCGCGGGCGCTGTCGCCGAACAGCCGCTCGACCGCATCGAGCTCGAGATCGTCCGCCATCGTCGAGGTGCCGTGTGCGTTGACGTACTGGATGTCGGCGGGGGTGAGCCCGGCGCTCTTCAGCGTCTTGACCATCGCCCGGAACGCGCCGGCATGACCCTCGGCGGGTGCGGTGATGTGATGCGCGTCGCCCGACAGGCCGTATCCGATGATCTCGCCGTAGATCTTCGCGCCACGCTTGCGGGCATGCTCGTACTCCTCGAGCACGACGATGCCGGCGCCCTCGCCCATGACGAAGCCGTCGCGATCGCGGTCCCACGGCCGCGACGCGCGGGCCGGCGTGTCGTTGAAGCCGGTCGAGAGCGCACGCGAGGCGCAGAAGCCGGCGATGCCCAAAGCACAGACGGCCGCCTCGGCACCGCCCGCCACCATCACGTCGGCGTCGTCCAGCATGATCAGCCGGGCGGCATCGCCGATGGCATGCACGCCGGTCGCGCAAGCGGTGACCGCGGAATGGTTCGGGCCCTTGAAGCCGTAACGGATCGAGACGTGGCCGGAAATCAGGTTGATCAGCGCGGACGGGATGAAGAACGGCGACAGACGACGCGCCTTGCCCTCATGCACCTGCACCGACGCATCGTAGATCGATTGCAGCCCGCCGATCCCGGAGCCGATCATGACGCCGGTGGCCTCACGGTCGGCTTCGGTCTGCGGCACCCAGCCGCTATCCTCGATCGCCTCGATCGCGGCGACCAGTCCGAGATGGATGAACCGGTCCATCTTCTTCTGGTCCTTGTGCGGGATCCACTCGTCGAGAGTGAGGCCGCCGGTCTCTTTCGGACCCTCGGGCACCTGGCCGCCGACCTGGGCGGGAAGGTCGGACGGATCGAACGCGGTGATCCGGACGATGCCGGACTGCCCCTCGATCAGCCGTGTCCAGACGTGCTCGACGCCGATCCCGAGTGGGCTTGCGATGCCCATCCCGGTGACGACGACACGTCGGCGCGCCGCAGGTGCAGGACCGGGCGCACCGGTCGGGGTGTGGCTGTCAGTCGCCATGTATCCGGATCCCAGTGACTAGCACACCGCCGCGCGGAAAGGCCTCAGGCGGCCTTCTGCTTCTCGATGTAGTCGATCGCGTCCTTGACGGTGCTGATCTTCTCGGCCGCATCCTCGGGGATCTCGACGCCGAAGGCTTCCTCGAAAGCCATCACCAGCTCGACCGTGTCCAGGCTGTCGGCGCCCAGGTCGTCGATGAACGAAGCCTCGGGAGTCACCTTGCTCTCCTCGACGCCGAGGTGCTCGACCACGATCTTCTTAACCTTGTCGGCGATTTCGCTCATCTGCTTCTGCTTCCTGTCTGCCCCTGGTGATACGGGCGGTTCGAACGCGTTCTAAACTCTCTTTGCCACCCGGCCCCGCCACCGACGCCCAACGCCATGTTAGGGCGACCGTTGCGAGTGCGACACCCCGCTCCGGACGAAGCAGCGGGCGATTAGCATGGTTCCCTCCCGGCCGCCAAGGCGGGGACGGCACAGGGTCATGCCGCAGGGTGTCCGGCGTCAAATCATTGCCATGCCGCCATTGACGTGCAGGGTGGCGCCGGTCACCCACGCCGCTTCCGCCGACGCCAGATAGACCACCGCGGCGGCGATGTCCTCGGGCGTGCCCATGCGGCCGAGCGGGATGGCGGCGTTGAGCTTGGCCCGCTGCTCGTCGCCCAGCACGTCGGTCATCGCCGTGGCGACGAAGCCGGGCGCCACCACGTTCACGGTGATGCCGCGCGAGCCGACTTCCTGCGCCAGCGACTTGCTCATCGCGATCAGCCCGGCCTTGGCGGCGGCGTAGTTCGCCTGGCCGGCATTGCCGGTGCTGCCGACGATGCTGCCGATCGAGATGATGCGGCCGGCACGGCGCCTGACCATGCCCTTGAGAGCCGCCCGTGCGAGACGGAAGGGGGCGGCGAGATCGACCTCCAGCACGGCGCTCCAGTCGGCGTCCTTGAGGCGCAGCGCCAGCATGTCGCGGGTCAGGCCGGCATTGTTCACCAGGATGGCGAGCGGCGATCCGAGGGCTGCCTCCGCAGCGGCGACCAGCGCGTCCGGTGCTGCGGGGTCGCTGAGATCGGCCGGGCACACATGCGCGCGTCCGGGCGAGATCCCGTCGAGTTCGGCCGCCAGTGTGTCGAGCGCGTCACGCCTGGTGCCGGACAATGCGACGCTGGCGCCCTGGGCGTGCAGTGCGCGTGCGATGGCAGCACCGATTCCGCCTGACGCGCCGGTGACCAGGGCCGTCTGGCCGTCGAGCCTGAACATGGATCTGTCCTGTGTCGGTTTCGGGAATATGGCTCAGAGCGACTTGAGCAGCGCCTCGATCTCGTCCGGCGTGCCGGCCGAGCGGATGGTGGCGTCGGGCGCGATGCGCTTGACCAGGCCCGACAGCACCTTGCCGGCGCCGAGCTCGATGAAGCTGTCGATGCCGATCGCGGTCATCGCCATGACGCTCTCGCGCCAGCGCACGGTGCCGGTCACCTGGGCCACCAGCAGCTCGCGGATGCGGTCCGGCGCGGTCACCTTGGCAGCCGTGACGTTGGCGATCAGCGGCACCGCGGGGGCAGCGATCGCGGCCTCGCCGAGCGCCTCGTGCATGGTGTCCGCGGCCGGCTGCATCAGCGAGCAGTGGAACGGCGCCGAGACCGGCAACGGCATCGCCCGCTTCACGCCGCGCGCCTTGGCGATGTCGATGGCGCGCGCGACTGCTCCCGCCGCGCCGGAAATCACCACCTGGCCGCCGCCATTGTCGTTGGCGACCTCGATCACCTCGCGCCGGGGCTTCTCACCGGCCTCGACCGGGACCTCGGCAGCGGCGTCGCAGATCCCCTGCGCCTGCTCGAGCTCGACGCCGAGCAGCGCCGCCATGCCGCCCTCGCCCGCCGGCACCGCCTTCTGCATGGCGTTGCCGCGAACCCGCAGCAGCCGGGCGCTGTCGACGATGTTCAGGCTGCCGGCAGCCGCCAGCGCGGAATATTCACCGAGCGAGTGTCCGGCCACCAGCGTCGCGCGATCCGCCAGCCGCAGCCCGCCCTCCTGCTCCAGCACCCGAAGCACCGCCATGGACATCGCCATCAGCGCCGGCTGGGCGTTCTGGGTGAGGGTGAGCTCCTCGATCGGGCCGGAGAACATCAGCTTGGACAGCTTCTCGCCGAGTGCGTCATCGACCTCCTGGAACACCTCGCGCGCGGCGGCGAAGGCGGCGGCCAGGTCGCGGCCCATGCCGGCGAACTGGCTTCCCTGGCCGGGGAAGATGAAGGCGTGCACAGGCATCAGGAGGCATTCCGGCTGTTGACGGGTGCTGGGCAGCGAGCCGCTCCGGCACCGGCTCCCGGCGCGACAGGCGCCCGGGGGTGTGGCGCGTGAGTTGAGGGACGAGGTTACCGGATGTCAATCTTGAGCGCGTGATGGCCTCGCGTCAGGCCCCCATGGTCGCGAACATGCCGACCGCCGCCACCGCCATCACAGCCGTGGCGATCCAGCCGACGCTGCGTAGGACCCGCGGCAACACGAACGCGCCCATGATGTCGGCACGCGCGGACACGTGCATCATCAGCGCCATGATCGGCACCGCCGCCACCCCGTTGATCACCGCACTCCAGAACAGCGCCTTCACCGGGTCGATCCGGATCAGGTTCATCGCGCACCCGACCACGATCGAGATGCACAGCACCGCGTAGAACGCCCGCGCGCGGCCCGGACGGCGGCCCAGCCCCACCGTCCAGTGCAGGCTTTCGCCGATCGCATACGCCGTGGATCCGGCCAGCACCGGCACCGCCAGCAGCCCGGTGCCGATGATGCCGAGCGCGAACAGCTCGAACGCGAAACGGCCGGCGATCGGCTGCAGCGCCAGCGCGGCCTGCGACGAGGTCTGGATGTTGGTGATGCCGTGCGAATGCAGAGTGGCGGCGGCCGTGGTCATGATGAACAGTGCGACGATGTTCGACAGACCCATGCCGATCCAGGTGTCGATGCGGATGCGCCGGAACTCGTTCGGCGCACTGGCCGGATCGTCGCGCAGCGGCCGCGCGGCGGGTCGTTCCTCGATATCGTCGACCTCCTCCTCCGCCTGCCAGAAAAACAGGTAGGGGCTGATGGTGGTGCCGAGCACCGCCACGACGACGGTCAGGTATCCGGCATCGAGGCTGATATGCGGCGCCACGATGCGGGTCAGCATGAGGCCCCACGGCACATGCACCACCAGCGCCACGGCCACGTAGCTGAACAGCGACAAGGCCAGCCATTTCAGCACCGACACGTAGCGCGAGTAGCGGACGAACACCTCGAGCAGCATGGTCAGCAGCCCGAACCCCAGCACGTAGAGGAACAGCGGACCGCCGGCGACCAGGTTCAGTGCCGCCGCCATCGCTCCGAGATCGGCGCCGAGATTGATGACGTTGGCGACCACCAGGCCGGCCAGTACCAGCGTCACCAGCCAGGTCGGATAATGGTGCAGCAGGTTGCCGGCGATGCCGCGCCCGGTGACGCGGCCGATGCGGGCACTGACCTCCTGGATCGCGCACATCAGCGGCCAGCTGAACAGCAGCGTCCAGCCGAGGTCGTAGCCGAGTTGCGCGCCCGCCTGGGAATAGGTGGCGATGCCGCTGGGGTCGTCGTCGGAAGCGCCGGTGATCAGGCCCGGTCCCATGATCTGCAGCAGCTTCGGCCGCTCGGGCTGCTTCACCCCGCCAGGGTCGGGCGGCAGGCTGTGCCCCGGGGCGGCTGGCATAACGGCCATTGCGGAACGTTCCAGCGTCTGTTGATCGACCGCTTCTACACGCAATCGCGCCAGGTTACGCGCCCGCCGGACCGCTTCCGCTACGCGGTCTCCCCGGCGAGGATCCCGCCACGCTCGGCCGGGCCGGGGCGGGAGGGAAAGCCGATCGTCCAGGTGGTGCCGCCGGCGGCGGTCATGACGGCGGTTCCATGCACCTGCTGCACCAGCCGCCGGACCAGGCCGACGCCATGCCGCTTGTTGCCGGGCTGCTCGACGAAGCCGGCGCCGTTATCCTGCACCATCAGCACGGCCTCGGCGCCCTCGCCCTGCTGCAGGGTCACGGTGATGGTGCCCGTATCGTTGAACAGGCCGTGCTCGTAGCTGTTCGACACCAGCTCGGCCACGACCATCCCGAGTGCGGTGACCGTATCGAGATCGACCAGCAGGCTCGCGGCCCTGCAAACCAGGCTGACCTCGCTGTTATGGTCGATCTGCAGCTCGGGAAGGCTCTCGCACAGCGCCGTCAGATAGGCACCGAGATCGACCGACCGATCCATGCCGGACCCGAGCAGCTGCTCGTACACCTCGGCCAGGGTCGTGACGCGACGGGTGATCGCGGCGACCGAGGCCCGCTCGTGCCGGTAACTCTCGAGCTTCGTATGGCTCTCGAGCATCACCTGGACGAGCTGCAGGTTGTTGCGCACACGATGTTTCAGCTCCTCGGCGAGCATCGTCCGCTCCTGCAGCAGGCGGTCCTTCTCGGACACCAGGATTTCCATCTGCTCGATGGTCTGCTGCAACGTCTCGTTGCGCTCCACGGTCGCCACCGCCTCGGCCAGCACATTGGCAAAGCCGGTCAGGAAGTTCACGTCATGCTGGTCGTAGGTATGCTGTTCCGTGCTGTCGATCTCGAGCACGCCGTACGGCGGACCATCCATGCCCTTGATGATCACGTCCAGTGTCGAGACGATGCCATGGTCACCGTAGAAGGCAGGCAGCACGACGTCCCGGGCCTCGGCAAGGTTCTGCAGGATGACCGGCTGGCCGGTCACGTAGGCGCGGCCCTGCGGCGAGGTCTCGTTGGCTTCCGACACCACCAGCCCGACGACCCCGGGCTTCCAGCCATAGCCAGCCTCGATCAGAAGATCGTTCTCCGTCACCCGGTACCTGCATATCTTGCAGAACGGAACCCCCAGCCCGGCGGCGCACACGCGGGCTGCCTCGGTGAGAATGTTGAGCAGGATTGGTTCGCGAAAAGCATAGCTACCGAACGCAGCAAGCGCGGCCTGTTGTCTCAATAAGCGAACAACATCCAGATCCTTGCTGTTATCGGACATGCAGACCTTCTCGATTATCTTGTTGCGGAGCGAGTGGGTTTTGAATAGGTTTCGGTAGTGTTATTATATTTAAGTGGCGCGGCGGTGCAAGTATGGTGCTGCGGATTTTCGGGGCCAGCCCATGCTGAAAGTTCTTGTCGTCGAAGATGATCTCATGATCGCCGATGCCTTGGAAGAGATCCTCGTCGATGCAGGCTATGAAGTTTGCGGCATCGCCAGCACGGTCGACGAAGCGGTCAGGCTCGGTAAAAGCCAGAGGCCCGACCTCGGCGTGATCGATTTCCGGCTCGCCGGCGGCGGATACGGGACGGAAGTCACAGCCGAACTCCGCAAGCTTGGACAATTCGGTGTATTATACGCGACCGGCAACCCCGATCATCCGATGCTGATCAGGTCTAAAGGCGACGGCTGCATCGCCAAACCCTATTCAAGCCGCTCGATCATATCCGCACTCCGGAAGGTCTGGCAGAAAATGGACGACCGGACGACCACCGCCAAATAGTCCGGCCCGGCACTCAGCCCGGCTTCTGCAGCACCAGCAGCACCTGCGGCAACCGCACCGGGTTGTCGAGGAAGTCGATAAGCCTGAACAGGTGGCCCCATTTCTTGAGCACATAGCCGCGCGGGATCACCGCCTCGCCGTAATGCGCCTGCGGATGCGGCGGCGTGGTGGACGCCGCATGCAGGAAATGGCCGGCCTCGTAACGGGAATTCTCGAGCGGCTCGTCGATGAAGCTGTCGGCGCAGGCCTCGTACCAGGGATGCTCGAGGCGGATCCCGGATGCCCGCCTGAGCCGCATTTCCGCACAGAAGCCGATGAAGCGGCGACTCTGCGTGGTGATCAACAATAACCCGCCAGGCTTCAACAGGCGCTGGAATTCCTCGATCCAGCGCAGCGACAGAAACTCGTCGAGATGGCTGAACACCGACCAGGAAATCACATAATCCAGGCTCTCGGGTGCCAGGATCATCGGCGGTGTCAGCTGGCAGGAGAGGAAATTGACGCTGGCGTTGCAGCGCCTGGCCTCCATCAGGAAACGCGAGGTGCTGTCGGCGCCGAAGAGGTTCGCGGGCTCGATGTCCTTCATGAACAGGCGCAGCATCCGGCCCCAGCCGCAGCCGAAATCCAGCATCGTTCGGTGTGCCGCAATCGGTCGCCCGGCATAGGCGCAATACGACTTGATCTCGCGGAAGAACACGTGCGCCTCGTGCAGCGACACCTCGCCGGCATGGCCGTGGATCTCGCGCTGCAACTCCTCCGGCGGGAAGCCCGGCATCGGCACGCCCTCGATATCGGGCACCCGCAGCGAGCTCACCAGGATGTCGAGCCAGTTTTCGTCGCTACGATCGCGGAACGTCTTGAACAGCGCCTCGGCGCCGGGTGAATGATACATGGCACCGCGCTGGTTCGGATCCCGCCCAAGCTAACGTTTTGTCAGGGCCCTGTCGATCATTCGCTTGCCGAGCAGCAGAGCCACGTCCCAGGGCAGCGCCGGCACCTCGCGCAACCGCCACCGCCACCGGCGCAGGAACTGCTGCGACGCGGGCCGCGGCGGCGGCGGAACCGCGCGCGCCGCCACCCCCTGCAGACGCAGCAGCACCAGGCAGCGCGGCAGATGATACGCGCTGGTGGCGGCAAACACCGGCCCGGCATGGCCGATCGCGTGCAGCAGCGCGGCGCAGGCCCGGACGGAATCCAGGGTGTCGGTCGCGGTCTCCTCTCGCCGGATGCGCGTTTCCGGGATGCCGTGGGCTTGGAGCAGTGTCGCCATCGCCGAGGCCTCGGAGGGACCATGGCGGCCTATCCCGCCGGTCGGCAGGTACAGCGGCGGGGTGGCAAGCTGCTCGCCGAAACCGGACGCCGCCTCGACCCGCCAGGTCAGGGTCGGGGTGGGCGAGCCGTCCCGACGCAATGCCGCCCCGAAGACGATGATCGCGGCGGGGTGCCCGTCACTCAAGCCGGAGGCCGCAGCAGGATGCGGTTCACCCGGGATAGCGCGCGGAAGGTCTCGGCCCAGGCAGCCGCGAACTTCGCCGGCCCGATGCCACGTTCGGCGAGGGCCGCCGCGATCGCCGACACGTTCCGCTCGCCATCGATCAAGCCGAGGATCGCGCGTGCCTGTGGTGGCAGCGGCACCGGCACCGTGAGCCGCCCGAACGCCACCGGCAGGCTGCCGTCCGGCCCGATCTGGCGGACGATCTCGGCGACCGGCATCTCGCGCGCCACCGGCACGGCGTCCGGCGCCATCGGGTCGGGTGCCGCCGGTGCCTCGCCGCGACGCACCGCATACACCACGTGGGTGTTCATGTTGCCGGCAAGACTTTCCGCCAGCGCGGCGCGCCCGGTCGGCGACAGCGATGCCGCGCGGGCACGCAGCCGCGGATCGGGCAGCAGCAGGTCCGGGTCGTAACGCGCAGGCTCCATCAGGCAGGCAGCCTCCAGACCGGCCTGGTCGAGCAGTTCAAGGAACCCGGCGATGTCGTAGGCGCGGTCGCGCGGGTTCAGCAGCAGGTCGTACAGCCCGGCATCGCCGCCGGAGAGATGGTCGCCGAAATTGCTGTTGGCGCGCAGCCAAGCCGTCGCCGGCAGATGCCGCATCACCCGGCGCGCCACATCGAGCCGCGCCGGCGGTGGCTCGCCTGCAGGAGCCAGCAGCGCCAGCGCATCCTGCAGCATATAGACGCCGGTGCGACCATGCGGCGCATACACCATCAGCCCCATGCCGCCGCCCGGCGCCAGCGACCGCTCCAACCCACGCAGCGCGGCCAGCGGGTCAGGCAGGTGATGCAGCACGCCGCAGCAATCGATGTAATCGAACGGCCCCAGGTCGGCGGCGGGCAGCTCGGTCAGCGAGCGGCGCTGGAAGGCGATGTTGGACAGGCCGCGCACCTCCGCCCGGGCGCGCGCGATGCCGAGCGCCTGCTCCGAGCGGTCCAGGCACAGCACCTGCCCCGCTCGCCCGGCACGCTGCATCTGGGTGGCCAGCATGATGGCAGCGTCACCGGTGCCGCAGCCGGCGACCAGCACCTGCAACGGCCGGCTCGCGGGTCGTGCCGCGCCGAACACCCAATGGTCGATCTCGCGCAGGTGGCTCGGGCTGCCGATGAACAGCCGTTTCGCCTCGTCGCGCGGATCACGCTGCGGGTAGGGATAAGCCTCGTACTGGGCGGCGAGGCTCAGGTCCGCCTGATCCTCAGGCACGTCCTGATCCGCCTGATCCTCAGGCACGTCGCTTTTCGCCTGATCCTCAGGCACGTCGTGGTCCGCCTGATCCTCAGGCACGTCGTGGTCCGCCTGATCCTCAGGCACGGGGCGTCAGGCGTCCGCGCTGCCAGGCTTCGGCGGCTTCGTCGGCGGTCATGCCGTCGCGACGCATGGCGTGTTCCAGGGCGCTGACCACCGGATTGCCGAGGGTCAGCTCCTCCAGCTCATCCATCAGGTCGGGATCGAGCGAGGCGCGCAGGCCGCGCCGCAGCAGCAGCCTGGCTTCCTGGCGGGTGTTGAGTGCCGCCTCCGGATCCTCGAGCGGACGCAGCCGACCGCCATGCGCCAGCGCGTGCGGCTGCGAAAGCGGCAACACAGCAGCGGCGGCAGCGTCGAGCAGCGCACTGGCACGGTCGAACGCCACCTCGGCGTCCAGCACCTCCAGCCGATAGCCCGAACGCCCCAGCTCGTACACCGTCATCACCCGCTGCGCATGCGGCTCGAGCCAAGGCGGCAGCACGATCTTGGTGTCGATCACCGCGGCGATCTCCGGCCGGTGCAGGTCGGCGATCGACACCAGGCCGGGAATGACCAGGGCCGCCGGCACCGCCCACATCAGGAACGGCCGATACAGCACGCCGCCGAGAACCTCCATCTGCGCGGGATCGACCAGGCCGGCATCGAGGTCCGGCAGCCAGGCGGTGGCCAGCAGGTCGATGCGGCCGGCCTGCATGTGCGCCACCAGCCCATCGCGGTCGGCCGGGACGAGCTCCACCTCGAGGTCGTGCGCCTCGAGCACCCGCAGCACGGCTGCCGCTGCCGCCTCGTGCTGCCGGGTGTCGAGATGGCCCAGGGTCAGGCTGGAGGTGAAGCTCATGCGGGCGATTTCCAAAGGTGCGGCGCGCGGTTGCAGCAGGTGCGGCGGGCTTTCGCAAGTGCGGACGGTCTCACCTTCGGGAGTGCGGCGTTCAGGAAAACACGTCGGCGACGTAGCGAGCGGTCTCGTGCTCGATCCGGTCGGCCCATTGCTCGGCCTCCTCGGCGCTGACGGCCCGGGCCTCCTGGTAGATCCGGATGACCGTCTCCCTGACCGCCGGCGCCATCCGCTGACCGTCGCCGCACACGAACATCGTGCCGTTCTGACGGAACAGGTCGGCGAGGTCGGCGCGATCCTGCCAGACGCGGTGCTGCACGTATCTCACCTCGCCCTCCGGCCGCCTCGAGAACGCCATGCGCACGCTGACCAGGCCCTGGGCTTCCCAGGCCGCCAGCTCGTCGCGGTAGAGATAATCGACGTCTGGATCGGTGATCCCGAAGAACAGCAGCGCGGGTCCGACCGTCCCGCCCGCCGCCTTCCGGATCGCGCGCTCCTGCAGGAAGCCGCGGAACGGCGCGATCCCGCTTCCGGCGCACACCATGATCAGCGGCGTGGCCGGATCGGCAGGCGGATGGAACGCCGCCTGCGATTGGCGCACCGCGACCGAAAGCCGGGCTCCGACAGGCAGCCGCGCCAGGTACGAGGACGCGATGCCGTGATGGCGCCCCTGCCCCGAAAGCGCCGGCGCATCCAGCACGGCGAGGGTGATCGAGCAGCGGCCAGGGTCGTGCAGCGGGCTCGACGAGATCGAGTATTGCCGGACGCGCAGGCCGGGCATCGTCGAGAGGAAGGCGGCGAAGCTCAGCTCGCACGCCGGAAACCGCTCCAGCAGGGCGAGCACGCTGACGCGCTTGTCGAGGATCTCGCGCCTGTAGGTCTCCGGATCGGCCAATGCCGACAACGCTGCCTTGTCCGGGGGGCAGCGCGTCGCTTCGACCAGCAGGCCGATCTGGTCGCGGCTGGCCGGCACCTCGAGCTCGACGAAATTCGACAGGATCTCGCCGACGCTGATCGGGATGCCGAGCGGCAGCGTGGTCGAGCCGCCGGCGCCGCCGCGCAGAACCACGGCCGTTTCCGCAGCAAAGCCGAAGCGACGCAGCACACGCCCGACCCGGTCGTCGTCGTTGCGCGGCAGCACCGCGATGTAGTCGCCGCAGCGGTAGGTCATGCCCTGGGGGAGCGCCAATTCGAGATGCCGCTTCGAGCCGCCAGGTCCGTCGCGTCCCTGCGCCAGCTCGCGGTTGACCAGCACCGTCGCCTGCTCCATCTGGCCGACGCGCAACACCGCCTCGCGCCCCGACCGCAGGATCTCGACCTCCACGGCCGGTGCGGCAAAAGCGGCCTCGTCGGCGACTGCCCTGCCGAAGGCGCGGCCGAGCTCGGACCACAGCGTGCGGTACCAGTCATCGAACGCGCCGAAGAAATCCCCACTCGCATCGGTCTCGCCACGCGGCCTGATGCGTTCGGCGCCGGCTGCCTGCATCGCCGCATCGACGCGCTTCGGGGTCGCCTGGTAGGTCCGCGCCCATTGCCGGTTGCCGCAGCCGAACACCGCGAAACTGACGCCAGCTAGGCTCCCCTCCGGCACGCCCTCGAGCCACTCGACGAAGTGGCGCGCATTGTCGGGCGGCTGTCCCTCGTAGGACGCGGTGACGATGACGACCGCGCCCTCCGCCGGCAGCCTTTCCACGTAATCGTCCATGGTAGCGACGACCGCCGCGTAGCCACGCCCTGCCGCGTCGCCGGCGATCCTGCGCGCGAACGCTTCGCACGAGCCGGTATTGCTGCCGTACAGCACCAGCAACCTGCCGATCGGCTCGGGCAGCGGGCGGGCCGGACCGGCTGCGGGGGTCAGCTTGCGTTGCGGTGCGGACGGCATGGCGCTGCGCACGCGGGACGGATTGTCGTCGCGGCGCCGGGCATGGATCGTGAGGCCGTGCGGCTTGATCGTCAGCGTCTCGGCGATCATCAGCCGGTAATCCGGATCGGCCAACTCGATGTCGAAGCGCTGCAGGATCATGGCCAAGGCGAGCTGCGCCTCCTGGAACGCAAAAACACGGCCGATGCACGAGCGGTGGCCGTTGCCGAACGGCTTCCACGCATTCGGCGGCAGGTGTTTCGCACGCTCGGGCTCGAAGCGTTCCGGCCGGAACTGCTCGACATCGTCGCCCCAGACCGACCGGTCGCGATGCAGCGTCGGGATCAGCACCAGCAGCGCGTCGTCGGGCGTCACGGCGTAGCGGCCGCCGATCACCGTGGGCTCGCGCGGCTGCACGGCAAAGGCGGGCGCGGTCGGCCAGAGCCGGAGCGTCTCCATCAGGATCTGCTCGACGACGTGCAGCTTGTGCAGCTCCTCGACCTGCGGCGTGGTCGCGCCCAGCACCTCGTCGATCTGCGCCCGGGCTTTCTCCAGAACGCCTGGATTGGCGAGCAGGAAATACAGCGCGAAGGAGAGCAGGCCACTCGTCGTCTCGTGGCCGGCGATCAGGAACGTCACCATCTGGTTGCGGATGTTCTCGTCGTCGAGACCTTCGCCGGTGGCAGGGTCGCGACCGGTCAGCATGATGTCGAGCAGATCCTGCGGGCCTGCATCGGAGCCGTCCGCGCCCGCTTGCCCGAACTTTCTCGCAGCTCGTCGCTCGGTGACCAGCGTGTCGGCCAGGCTGTGCATGAAGCGCACGTCGGCATCGAAATGCAGGCGGTTCGGCAGCATGATGCGCGAGGCGACGCTCGGCCGGCGGGCCCGCGCGCCGGCCTCGTCGAGAGCGCCGACCATCGCGCTGACGAACGGGTGCATCTCGTTCTGGTAGAAGCTGTTGAAGCGGTAATCGAACGCGCACAACGCGATGGTGTCGAGCGTCAGCCGGGTCATGTTGTCGGCGACGTCGATCGTCGCGTCGCCGAAGCGCTCCCAGCGCAGCAGCATCTGCTCGGCGATATCGAGCATTTTCGGGAACATGCCGCGGATGCCGATCGGCCCGAACGCCGGCATCAGCAGCGCGTGGGCCTTTGCCCAGTTCGGCTCGTCGTTATAGGCGGTGAACAGGCCGTCGCCGGTGATCGGGCGGAACTGCTGCAGCGACGCATGCACCGCCTTCACGAACCGTGCCTCGTCGCAGAGTTCGTTGACCAGCGCATGCGAACTGACGATCGTGAGATCCGACCCGGCCAGCGACAGGCGATAAATCGGTCCCTGCTCGCGGGCCAGCCGCATGAGACTCTGCACCGGCGCGTGGCTGTCGATGCTGGTCAGGTTGCCGAGGAACGGCACGGTCCGCGGCTGCGGGATCTCGACGGTCATTCGAACTCCGGCGTCAGGGCTGGCTGACCGGAAGTTTACGGTCTCGCCGGGACGCTGGAAACCAGGTCAGCTCGGCAGCATGCCCGCGGTCTGCAGCAACAGCGCCAGGTTCAGCAGGCCCACGAACGCCACCATGATCCAGGCGATCACCAGGGTGCGGCCGGACATGCGGAAGCGGCCCATCACCTTGGCGTCGCGGCTGATCATCACCAGCGTCACCATCGGCAGCGGCAGCACGAAGCTCAGCACCACCTGGCTCCAGACCAGCGCGCTGGTGACGTCGGCGCCCATCGCGATCACCACGAAGGACGGCACCATCGTCACCACCCGCCGCACCCAGATCGGGATGCGGAAGCCGACGAAGCCCTGCATCACCACCTGACCGGCCATCGTCGCCACCAGCGAGCTCGACAGCCCGGACGCCAGCAGCGACACCAGGAAGATCAGTGCGGCGGCCCGTCCGAGCAGCGGCGTCAGGGTGTGGTAGGCGCCGTCCAGGCTGTCGATCTCGGCGTGGTTGCCGTGGAAGCAGGCCGCCATGATCACCATGGCCATGTTCACCAGGCCGGCAATGGTCAGCGCGAAGATCACCTCGCGGTTGGAGAACCGCACCATGCGGGCGCGCTCGACGTCGTTGCGGATCGGCACCCGGTCCTGCGTCAGGCTGGAATGCAGGTAGATCGCGTGCGGCATCACGGTGGCGCCGACCAGGCCGATGCACAGCGTGATCGCCGCGTTGTCGGGCAGGCTCGGCACCAGGCTGTGATGCACCACCGCTCCCCAGTCCGCCGGCGCGATCAGCAACTCGCCCAGGTAGCTGACGCTGATGGCCGCCACCAGCCCGCCGATCAGGATCTCGAGCGGCCGGAAGCCACGCCTCTGCATGCCCAGCAGCAGCAGCGTTAGCACCCCCATGGCGACCATGGCCGGCAGCAGTCCGACATGCAGCAGCAGCGACAGCCCGACCGCACCGCCGATGAACTCGGCGAGATCGGTGGCGATCGCCGCGAGCTCGGTCAGGATCCACATCGCCGTGGCGGCGCCGACCGGGAAGCGTTCCCGGGAGAGCTCGGCGAGGTTGCGACCGGTGACGATGCCGAGCCGGGCCGCCTGCGCCTGGAAGAACATCGCGATCAGGTTGGCCAGCACCACCACCCAGAGCAGCGCATAGCCGTAGCGGGCGCCGGCCTGGATGTTAGTGACGTAGTTGCCCGGATCGACATACGCCACCGACGCCACCACCGCCGGCCCGAGCAGCGCCAGCAGGCTGCGCATGCCGATCCGTTGGCCACCCAGCGTCTCGCTGAGTGCCGTCCGGGTGCGGGCCGTCAGGTTGGGCGCGATGTCGATGAAGCGGGACTTCCGGAACAGGTCGCGATACGCGGACGTTTCGGCACACGTTGTAGCCATGGCTACAATTCGGTCAACGGAAGAAAGCCGGTTATCGTGCTCGCCGGATGACAAGCGCGCGACGGGACGAGATGCCGATTGCTGCAACCACACCCGGGCCCGATCCGAAGTCGGACGTGGAGGACGAGCGGCCAGCGCTGGCCGAGCATCTCGACCGGGCCCGTTCGGCGCGCACCCGGGTGCTGCTCGAGGATTATGTGGAGCTGATCTCGGACCTGGCGGCCGGCGGCGAGGCGGTCGGTCCGAGTGCCCTCGCCCGGCATCTGGGGGTGAGCCATGCCAGCGTCATCAAGTGCATCGGCCGGCTCGGGCGTGCCGGTCTCGCGACCACATTGCCCTATCGCGGGGTGTCGCTGACCGAGCAGGGCCACGCCTTGGCGGCGACGGTCCGGCGCCGGCATCGCGTGGTGGTGGAGCTTTTGCGCGCGGTGGGGGTTCCCGAAGCCGAGGCGGAAGCGGACGCCGAGGGCATCGAGCATCACGTCTCGGCCTCGACCCTGGAAGCGTTCGAGCGCTTCCTTGGAGGTGGCCCTGCCGCGGGTCCGGTGGGACGGCGACCGCCGGCGAGATGATGCCCTGACCCGATCTTCAGACCTGTCATGATATGACGCAGCATGACGCTTTCGGTTCGGCCGGGCTTGACGCAGACTGCGAGGGCCCGGGCCGTCACCGCTTCGTTTCGACCTGGCAGAGTGCAGCGAAGTCCACCCGACGCCGAAGTCGAGGCCTATGTCGAAGCATCCAGGGCTGGGTCGCGATCACCCGTACGCCGCCTCGGCCACGGTCAGGACCGGCGCCGGATGAAACGCGTCCTGCTGGTCGAGGATGAGATCCTGCTGTCCATGGTGATGGAGGACAGCCTGGGCAGCCTCGGCTACGAGGTGGTGACCGCGTCGAGCCTGACCGCCGGCCTGGAGCATGCGCGCACCCTGGAACTCGACGTGGCGCTGCTCGACGTCAACCTGGCCGGAACGTTGAGCTACCCGATCGCCGTGATGCTGCTCGGGCGCAACATCCCGTTCGTGTTCGCCAGCGGCTATGACGAGCTCGTGCTGCCCGAACCGATGCGGAACGTGCCTGTGCTGGCCAAGCCGTTCCGCACCCACGAACTCGACCACGCGCTGCGCCTGGTGATGATACCGACGCCCTAGGCGCCGGTCAGGCCTCGGTGAGCCATTGCGGGTTCTGGTTGGTGCCGTCGAAATGCTCGGTGGTCTTGTAGAGCTCGGTCTTGCCGGTCATCGCGATCTGCTCGCTGCGGGCAAGCAACGCCGCGCGCATTCCCGGCGTGGTCGGCTGATAGGTCCTGACGGCCTCGAGCGCCTGGTGCAGGATGGCCATGCTGTCGATTCCGGTGATCTGGATGCTGATCGGCAGGCTCATCGGATATTGCAGCATCTGGATCGGCGGCATCACGTTCGACTTCAGGATGAAATTGTCGCCGAACGCCTTCATGCCCATGATGCCGGTGCCGCGCGCCACCGCCATCGGCACCACGGTCTTCTCGAAGCTGTCGTAATGCGCGTCCATGATGTTGAGCGGCATCTGCACGGTGTCGAAATGGAACTCGTGCTGGTCGGCAGTCTCGAACATGCTCGCGTGAATCGCCGGACTCTTGTGGCCGGTGAAGCCGATATAGCGGATCTTGCCCTGCTCGCGCGCCTTCAGCACCGCCTCCAGCGCCCCGCCTTGGGCAAACACGCGGGCAGGATCGTCCGGGCGGATGATCTCGTGGAACTGCAGCAGGTCGATATGATCGGTCTGCAGCCGGTTGAGCGATGTCTCGATCTGTCCCATCGCCGCCTTGGCGGTGCGGCCATCGATCTTGGTCATCAGGAAGGTCCGGTGGCGATACCCCTGCATCGCCAGCGCACGGCCGAGCCTGACCTCGCTCTCGCCGCCATTATAGTCCCAGCAATTATCGCAGAAATTGATGCCGGCATCGATCCCGGCATGCACCACGCGGATCGCCTCGTCATTATCCATGCCGCCCGGCTTGGCGAGATGGTAGCCGCCCATGCCGACCAGCGACACCGCCTCGCCGGTCCGACCCAGCGGCCGGTATTTCATGTCCGGATGCTGCGGAATGCCGGCCGTCACGCTGCCGGGTTGCGGCGTGGCGTTGCCGGCCTGCATCGCGGCGGCAGCGGCCAGCGCATCCACGGGCAGCGAACCGGCAGCAGCGGCGGCTGCCACGGTCTTGATGAAGTCGCGACGGTCCATCGTGATGTCCTTGTCGGTTCGTTCAGGAGGAAATCTGACCCAGCACGCGCAACGCCACGCAGGCCGCACCATAGCCGTTATCGATATTCACCACCGAAAGCCCGGGTGCGCAGGACGCCAGCATCGCATCGAGACCCGCGCGGCCGCCTTCCGCGACGCCGTATCCGACCGAAGTCGGCACACCGACGATCATCCCGGGCAACAGCCCCGCCACCACCGATGGCAGTGCCGCATCCATGCCCGCGACGACCACCACGATCGGAAAGCGGCGCAGTTCCTCGACCCGGCGCAGCAGCCGCCACAGCCCGGCCACCCCAACATCGGCGATTTCCTGGGCGGCGTGTCCGGAGAAACGCAGGGTCCGTGTCACCTCGCGCGCAACCGGCACGTCGGAGGTGCCCGCGGTGACCACCGCCACGCGCGCGCCACCCACGAGCGGCGCCGGCTCGCCCTGCCACGCGGTGCGCGAGATCGGATCGTAATCCAGCCGGGCCTGCATCGACTCTGGCAGCAGCGCGAAGCGACCCGGATCGAGCCTGGTCAGCAACAGCGGCGTGTTTCGCGAGGCCTCCAGGATGGCGGCGATCTGTTCCGGCGACTTGCCCGCGCAATACACCGCCTCGCCGAAGCCGATGCGCGCGGTCCGCTCATGGTCGAGCAGGAACTCGGCTGGTGCCGGATCGCCGCTCATGAATGCGGCTCGTGCACGACGACGGATGCGGGCGTATCCGGCCGGAGGAAGGCGCTGCCAGTGCGGTAGAGGGCGAACCGCAGCGGCCGGTGTAACTCCCCGGCCGACGCCTCGATCGCCGCCACCGACTCGCGCAGTTCGGCGTCGCGGGCGGAATCGAGCGCCTCCAGGCTGGCCTCGTCGAGCTCGACCACCATCCCCTCGCGACGGATCCGGGCCCGCACCGTGTGGGGGGCAAGCCGATCACTGACCAGGCGTTCGACCGCATGCACCAGGCGGAGCGTCGCGGGCTCGATCGACAGGCCGGTCTCGATCCGGCTCGACAGGCAGGGTGCCGACGGCAGGTCCGCCAGCCCGGCCAGCCCGACCAGCGGCGCGATCCGACGCAGCATCGCCTTGGAGATGCCGGCCTCGACGAAGGGATGCCGCACATCGTTCTCGGCCGCCGCCTGCAGACCGGGCCGGTAGTCGCCGAGATCGTCGAGGTTGGTGCCGGACAGCACCAGCGTGCCGGTGCCGCGCAGCCGCTCGGCGATGGTGCCGTACAGACGGCTCTTGCAGAAGAAGCAGCGATTGGCGGGATTGGCCCGGTAGCGTGCATCCTCGAACTCGCCGGCATCGAACACCTCGAGCCGGGCGTGGCGCTCCTCGGCCAGCGTCCGGGTGCGTGCGGTGGCTTCGGGAGGCACCGCCGGAGAGGTCGCGTGATGCAGGGTCAGGCGCTCGCCCAGCACCGGCATCGCACTCGCCGCCAGAGTCAGGCTGTCGATCCCGCCGCTGACGGCGATCGCGACGTGCGGTGCGTCGAGCTCGCCGAGCACCGACTGCAAGCGGGCAAGCGCTGCTGCAGCCTCCTGGTCCAGGATCACGATGCCGGCTCCTGCTCTGCGGCTGTTGCTTCCGCCTGGCGCCGCAGCCGGGTGCGGGTGGCGTGACCCGGCAGACCCAGCAGGTGGTCGGCCTCGGCCTTGCCGGTCTGCCCGTCCGGACGCTGCACCAGCTTCACGGCCACCGGCACGCCATCGATCATCGTCTGCGCCATCCGCCGCGGCAGTGCCTGCCCCTCCACCAGATGCGTGCGCAGCCCGATGGTCGTGGTCTCGCGGAAGCAGGCCTCCGTCGCCTCGGCCAGCGCGTCCGGTGCGGCCAGCACCTGCACGTGTATCGTCAGGCGCCCCTTCTTGCCGATCGCCATCATCTGCACGACGTCGTGCACCCCCGCCACTGCCCGCACCCGATCGAGACCGGCCGCGAGATCCTCGCCGGACTGGTCGTCCACCTCGAACGCGATCACCACCAGCGAGCGCTGCGCGCTGGCGACGGTCGCCTCGCCGCCGACATCGAGCAGCAGCACCCGCAGGCAGTTGCTGGTTCCGGGCAGCCTGCGGGTGCCGAACCCGATGCCGGTACCCGACAGCCGACCCGCCGGTCGCGCCTGCAGCAGGCCGCTTGCACGCAGGTAGCGCAGGATCGCGGCACCGGTCGGCGTCACCCGCTCGCCGGCGATGCCGTCATCGAGCAGCTCGAACCCGTCGAGCAGCAGCACGGTCGCCGGTGCCGGGACCGGCATGATGCCGTGCGCCGTGCGAATCCGTCCGCCGCCGATCGGCAGCGCCGAGATGCTCCAGCTCGCCGCCCCGATCCGATCGATCAGCACGGCGGCCGCGACGATGTCGGCGATGGAGTCCGCAGCACCCACCTCGTGGAACGTGACTGCATCCGCCGGCTTCCCGTGCACGCGGCCTTCCGCCTCGGCCAGCACCGCGAAAATGCCGAGCGCATGATCGCGCACCGCGTCGGCCAGGCCGCACGCCTGCAGATGCGCGCGGATGTCGCTCCAGGCGCGATGGCCATGCGCCCGGTGACGATGGTGGTCGTGGTCGTGGTCGTGGTCGTGCGCATCGCCGCGATCGTGGCCGTGCGCCTGGTCGTCGTGATGGTCGTGATCGTGGTGGTGTTCATGCCCATGGTCGTGGCCGGCATGATCTGCAGGCTCGCCGCCGGGCGTCTCCACGTTGAACTGCATGCCGGTCAGCACGCCGTCATCGAACGGCCGCAACCGGCACTGCACCGGCGCCGCCCGCCGCACCGCCTCATCGACAGACGCCGCGTGCCCGGGATACGCCGCGAGCAACGCTGCGGCGAACATGTCGCCGGCAACCCCGCCAAGCGGGTCCAAATGAACGTGGATCATGCGCCAATGATGGAGATGCCGAGTCGTGTTGTCCACGCACGCCGGCTTGCATCACTGGGTATGTCGATCACCCTTGCGGGACAGCGTTTTCGCGCGCCCGCTGCCATCGGCATCACGACCTGCAGGCACCCGCCATCATCCCGCTGACATCAGAAAGGTCCGATCATGGCAGCCGACGACCACCCGACCATCCAGGCCATCCCGATCGGGCTCGATGCCAACGGCACCCGCACCGAATTCGACTCCATGGGCCGCATCGAGGTCCCGGCGGACCGGTACTACGGGGCCCAGACGGCCCGCTCGCTGATCCACTTCTCGATCGGCGACGACCGCATGCCGAAACCGCTCTATCACGCGTACGGCGTCGTCAAGAAAGCCTGCGCGCTGGTGCATCGGGCCGAAGGCCGGCTGCCGGGATGGAAGGCCGACGCCATCATCCAGGCCGCCGACGAGGCCATCACCGGCCGGCTCGACGACCACTTCCCGCTCTATGTCTGGCAGACCGGCTCCGGCACGCAGTCGAACATGAACGTCAACGAGGTGCTGTCGAACCGCGCGATCCAGCTCCTCGGCGGCACGCTCGGCAGCCAGCAGCCGGTCGGCCCGAACGACGACGTCAACATGGGCCAGTCCTCCAACGACACCTTCCCGACCGCCATGCATGTGGCCGCGGTGGAGGAGATCGACGGCCGCCTGTTGCCGAAGCTCGACGCGCTGGCCGGGGCGATCGAGGCCAAGGCGGCGGCCTGGATGGATGTGGTCAAGATCGGCCGCACCCACCTGGAGGATGCGACGCCGCTCACCGTCGGCCAGGAATGGTCGGGCTATGCGGCGCAGATCCGCGCCTGCATGGAGGCGATCGCGGAGAGCCGACGCGGCTTGTATGAGCTGGCGGTGGGCGGCACCGCGGTGGGCACCGGGCTGAACGCGCCCAAGGGGTTCTCGGTCAACGTTGCCGCCGAGATCGCCCGGCTGACAGGCAAGCCGTTCGTGACGGCGCCGAACAAGTTCATGGCGCAGGGCTCGCTCGACGCCATGGTGCGGGCGCATGCGGCACTGGCCGGCCTCGCGGTGGCGCTGATGAAGATCGCCAACGACATGCGCTGGCTGGCATCCGGTCCGCGCTGCGGGTTGGGCGAATTGAAGCTGCCGGACAACGAGCCTGGCTCGTCGATCATGCCGGGCAAGGTCAATCCGACGCAGTGCGAGGCGATCGTGATGATCGCGATCCAGGTGCTGGGGGATAATTCCGCGGTGGGGTTTGCCGGCAGCCAGGGCAATTTCGAGCTGAACACGATGCGCCCGATCATCGTCAACGCGTTCCTGCACTCGGCGCGCATCCTTGGTGACGGGTGCGAGAAATTCCGCCTGCATTCGGTCGAGGGCACCGAACTCAACGAGACGCGGATCGCGAGCCTGGTCGGGAACAGCCTGATGCTGGTGACCGCATTGTCGCCGTTGATCGGCTACCAGAAGGCGGCACACATCGCGGAGTCCGCCAACGCGGATGGCAGCACGTTGCGGGAGGCGGCGTTGAAGTCCGGGTTCGTCGATGCGGCGACGTTCGATCGGGTTGTGGACGCCAGGAGCATGGTCGGCGACGGCGTGGGCGGCGCCTGACGGACGGAGCCGCCCGACGGCGGAGCGGATGGCGCAAAGGTCTGGAGAGCGACGCGGTTGGCTGCCTGTTCGGCCTACAAGCTGATCAACGCCCTCTTGCTGGCTCGAGGGTGGAGCCGCGTTGCTGTGCGGATCGGTTGCTGCGAGGCGTCGCACTCGGGCGGAAGAATGGTTCCGCTGTATTCGGTCGCGGCGATGTCCGAGCGCTACTGTCCTACACGATGATCATCAGCGCCAACCCGGACAATCTCGACCGGCGTACGTGGTTTATCGACGTCTTCCGCCGTCCCGCAGAACAACCCGTTCATTAATCCGGTGCGTCGCGGCCGGGCGTCAGGAGCGGCGTGGGTTCTGGCTGCCCCTCGTAATAATCGGCCTCGCGCAGGAATCCGTGGCGACCGAGGGCGTCGACAACGATCGCGCCGCTGTCGGGATAGGTGCAGACGTCCGCGGGCGGCTCGGCGCCGATCGCGAGATAGACCAGGTCGCCCGTATTCTCCGGGGTCGCTGGGTTGGCGATCTGATGGGCGATCCCGGTGTCGGCCGGACAGGAGATGCAGTCTCCGGCGCGGATCTCGTGCACACGATCGCCATAGCGGAACAGGCCCTGCCCCTCGAGCACGACGAAGATCTCGTCCGCCATGAGATGCGTGTGCGCCGGGCACGCACTGTGGCCCGGGGGCACGCGCGTGGCGTTCATGCCGAGCCGGCCCATTCCGAAACGCCCCGGCCCGGCATCCTTCATCGCAGGCGTCAACGCGCGCCGAAAATGCGTCCAGGCGGCGGGCACGTCGGCGGCAATTTCCGGCGCCGTGTGCATGTTGACGATCATAGGCGCCTTCTCGGTCATGTCGTCCTCATCGTATGCGCGACATCACTCCGCCTCGATGGCGATCCGGGCAGCGGTGGCGAGCTTGTCGACGCGTTCGTTGTTGATGTCGCCGGCGTGGCCGCGGACCCAGTGCCAGCTGACCTCGTGACGCTTGGCGGCGTCCAGCACGCGGCGCCACAGATCCATGTTGGCGACCGGATCGCCGGCCGCGTTGCGCCAGTTGCGCCGCACCCAGCCGGTGCTCCAGCGGGTGACGCCGTTGCGCACATACTCGCTGTCGGTGTGCACGGCGATCCGGCACGGACGGGTCAGCGCCTCGAGCGCCTCGGCCGCCGCGGTCAATTCCATGCGGTTGTTGGTGGTGGCCTTCTCGCCGCCTGACAGCTCGCGCTCATGGCCGCGGAAGCGCAGCAGCGCCGCCCAGCCGCCCGGGCCCGGATTGGGCCGGCAGCCGCCATCGGTCCAGACCTCGACCTCCGGCTCGCCGTCCGGTACCGGCTCCGGTCCAGGTGGCATGCCGCCCGCAAGCTCGCTCACAGTCCGAGCGCCTCGGGGCCGGGCGCGGTCAGGTGGAAGCGCAGCCGACGCAGGTATTCGAGCGGGTCCTTGCGGGTGACCATGGCGCCGGCGGGCGTGTTCACCCAGTCGTAGAGGCGGGTCAGCAGGAAACGGATCGCCGCCCCCTGTGCCAGCACCGGCACCGCCGCGCGTTCGGCCGGATCGAGCCGGCGCACGCTCTCATAGCCGGCCAGCAGATGCTTCGCCTTGGTCAGGTTGAACTCCATGCCCGGCTCGAAGCACCAGGCGTTCAGGCACACGCCGATATCGTACGCGAGCAGGTCGGTGCAGGCGAAATAGAAGTCGATCAGGCCGGACAGATGCCGCCGACCGGCGCTCTCCAGGAAGAACACGTTGTCCGGGAACAGGTCGGCGTGGATCTGGCCGCGCGGCAGTTGCGTCGGCCAGGCCGGCAGGATCGATGCCAGCGCACGGTCCAGTTCGTCGACCAGGCCGGGCTGCACGCGGTCACCGGTGGCGCGGCAGCTCTCCAGCAGCGGCATCCACGCATGCGGACCCAGCGCGTTCGGGCGCTCGACCGGATAGTCGGCGCCAGCCAGGTGCAACGTCGCCAATGCGTGGCCGAGCAGGCGGCAATGCTCCGGACGGACCCGCCTGGGCCAGACGCCGGGGAGGAACGAGGTGATCGCGGCCGGCCGCCCCGCCAGCGTGCGCAAGGCCTCGCCGTCACGCCCGGCGATCGGCTGCGGACACGTCACGCCGCGGCTGGCCAGGTGGCGCATCAGCCCCAGGAACCACGGCAGCTCCTGCGGATCGACCCGCTTTTCGTAGAGCGTCAGGATGTAGTCGCCGGTGCCGGTGCGCAGCGAGAAGTTGCTGTTCTCGACCCCCTCGGCGATGCCCCGGAACGCTACCAGCTCGCCGAGCGGGTAGGCTTCCAGAAACGCTGCCAGGGCCTCGTCGGACACGTCGGTATAAACGGCCATCAGTCCGAACCCGGGCGACCCGGCAGCGACGCCCCGGCCGTCAGCCGAGCGGTGCCGGCAGCTTGAAGATCACGTCCTCGAGTTTCACCGTCCGCTCCTCGATCTCGAGCTGGTAGTGCAGGCCGAGTGCGGTCACCATCTCCTGCACCAGCGCCTCCGGAGCGGACGCGCCGGCGGTGATGCCGAGCGTGTTCACCCCGTCCAGCACCGACCAGTCGAGGTCGCGCAGTCGTGGCACCAGCAACGCCCGCGGCGCTCCGGACCGCTCGGCCACCTCGCGCAGACGCTGCGAGTTCGACGAGTTCGGGCTGCCGATGACGATCACCAGGTCGCAGCCGGGCGCGATCGCCTTCACCGCTTCCTGGCGGTTGGTGGTGGCGTAGCAGATGTCCTCGCGCTTCGGTCCCTCGATCAGCGGGAAGCGCGAGCGAAGGATCTCGACGATCTCTGCGGTGTCATCCACCGAAAGCGTGGTCTGGGTGATGAATGCCAGCCGCGTCGGGTCGGCGGGCTGCACACGCCGCGCCTCGCCAGCGTCGTTCACCAGGGTGACCGCGCCGGGCGGCAGCTGGCCCATGGTGCCGACCACCTCGGGGTGCCCGTTGTGGCCGATCATCAGGATGTGCCGGCTCTCGGGGCCACCATCGGCGTAGTGGCGTTCGGCCTCACGGTGGACCTTGCTGACCAGCGGGCAGGTCGCGTCGAGATAGAGCAGGTTGCGGCGCTCGGCCTCGGCCGGGACGGTCTTGGGCACGCCGTGGGCGGAGAACACCACCTGGCCGTCGACCGGCACCTCGTCGAGCTCCTCGACGAAGATGGCGCCCTTGGCCTCCAGCTCCTCCACGACGGTGCGGTTATGCACGATCTCGTGGCGCACATAGACCGGCGCGCCGTAGCGACGCAGCGCCTCCTCGACCACCCGGATGGCCCGGTCGACGCCGGCGCAGAACCCGCGCGGGCCGGCCAGCAGCACCTTCAGCCGCGGCAGCGGGCTGCCGCCCGCCTGCGTGTCGACCGTCTGGTCCGGGGCCCCGGTGAGGGCTCCCTTTAGGCTCGAGATCACCTGATCGAGCATCTGGTCCGGCATCTTGTTCCCCAAACCTGCGTCGCGCTCTATATGGCGCGACACCCCATCCGACGCCAGCCTTGGCCACCCCGGCCAGGCGCGTCGCCATCAACGCCGCCCCGGCTTACAGGGGAGGCCGGTCGAAAGTCGAGAATGAACGTGCCGCTGCAGATACGGACCCTCGCACTTGTCACCGCCTGTGCCGCACCGCTGGCCCTGCTGGCAGGCTGCGGACCGCAGGACGAGAACGCCTTCGCCCCGGCCTGCGCGCCGGTCGGCATCCTCGGGCAGGCAGCCGACTACAGCGACTATGGCGGCTCCGAAGCCCAGCCCGACCTCAGCCGCCTCGTCAGCCAGGGCAGCATCGTCGGCGTAGCGGGCCATTGCAGCAGTGCGGCGAACGGCACGATGCTGCATACCGCGATCGGGATGCAGCTGGCCATCACGCGCGGCCCGGTCGCCCCCGGCAGCAGCATCACGGTGCCGTACTTCATCGCCGTCACCCAGGACGGCGCGATCATCAGCAAGCAGAACCTGACCGCCCTGGCGCAATTCCCCGACAACGGCGACAGGGTGCTGGTCCGGACCGATCAGATCACGTTCGACCTGCCGGTGACGCGGGCGCATCCCGGCACGTCCTACAAGATCGATGTCGGGTTCCAGCTCACCCCGCAGCAGCTCGACTACAACCGGAACCATCCGCCGCGTTGATCCGTAACCTGCGCCGCGACCACCCGACAGGAGGCCCCTATGGCTGAGATGCGCTACACCAAGGAACATGAATGGGTCCGTCTGGAGGAGGACGGCACCCTCACCGTCGGCATCACCGACCATGCCCAGGAGGCGCTCGGTGACATCGTGTTCGTCGAGCTGCCGGAATCCGGCCGCGTGCTGGCGGAGGGCGAGAGCTGTGCCGTGGTCGAGAGCGTGAAGGCGGCGTCCGACATCTACGCGCCGGTGGCCGGCACGGTGCTGGACATGAACGAGTTGCTCGCCGAGGACCCGTCGCTGGTCAATCGCGACCCCGAGGACGAGGCCTGGTTCTTCCGGCTCGAGCCGACCAATCCGGAGGCTGTGCACGCGATGATGGACGAGGAAGCCTATCAGAGCTTCGTCGAGTCCCTCTGACGCCACGGCCGTGGCGGACGGGTGAGCGGGCGACACCGGTTCCTCACATCGCCCGCCCAGCCCCGGGCGGACTCGGCCGCTTGCTGCACTCGCCTGGCCTGGCGGGCGGTAGCTGGCCCGCGGCACCGGGGCCGCTGTCGGCCTCCTATCGTTGGCGCAGTCGATCCGAGCGCTGCGTCGTAGGTGTCGGTGCAGCATTACTCCGGCCATGGCCACGTATGCACCGTCACGGTGCCGTCACGATGGTGCGCCATCCCCCCCTTCCGCGCGTGAACCGACGCTTCGGGCACCGTTACGGCCATGGCGGCCGGGACCGCGGCGTAGTCCTGGAGAAAAGGCTGGAATACACGTGATGCGTGTGCTCAGCTGAAACATTGCAGGATGCTGAAGTCGACGGAGGTTGATTTGGTCGCAACGTCACCAAGCGCGTCGGCGTCACAGCCGAGTTATCGCGTGATGATCGTGGACGAGAAGAACCTGCTCCGACTATGGCTCGAGGAAAGCGTAGCACGACGCCAACTGACAGTGGTGGAGGCAGACAAGCTCCTGCAGGATTCCGAAAACCAGGGCAAGCTTTGGACAGGCCCGTTCAAGGACGGCCTCGGAAGCGTTAAATTGCTCTACAAGTTGAGCAAGGATTTCGCGTCATGGAAGGGCGCGCGGGTCGAGTTCCGCCAGGGCAAGACCGGCGAGCTCGTTATCTTCAAGGGTTGGCCAAGCGGACGAAAGCTGGTGACCGGTACACGCTACAAGGTCGACAATCCGAAGATCGTGGAGCTTCAGATCGGCAAGCCCGGATTGCGGGCAGCGGCCAAGGAATCCGCGCGGTTCGGCATCTATCTCGTGGTAGCGGTCGATGTGGCGGACTACCTGCTTCGCGACAACGCGACGTTGGGACAACTCCTGGGAAGCCTGAGCATCGACCTGCCTGCCGTGGTGCTTGCATCCGCAATCGGCGCCGCGGCGGGATCGTTCGTTGCCGGAAGTTCGATCGGCGCATTCGCACTCATCGGAAGTTTTGCCTGCGGACCATTCCTGATTGCATTCGGAGTCGGCATCCTCGCAGGCTTCGCATTCTTCGAATTGGACCAGCAATTCGGTCTCACCGATAAACTGAGCGCTCTTTATGATGAGGGCCTCGGCAAACTCGCGCAGATCAGCCAGAAGCTCGGAGCGTCTGCTGATCAGAAATTCCGCCAGCTTGCGAACAGCCAGACGGTTCATGACATGTCGCGTGACGTCCAGGCTCTTGCCGCAGGCCTGGCACGAGATCGGGACTGGGTTCGTGCGGAGTTGGTCCGGCTTTGGTAACCGTGTCGGACGCGAACCAGGCGCGCTTGAAAGCGCTACCGGTGTTCGGTGCTTTCATCGCTGTCGGTTGCGGTCTCACATGGTTGTTTCTGCATCAGCTTCTTCCTGTCGTTCGAGCGATCAGGACGCGTGCGCCGATGGTGGTACTGTCACCGCATGAGGCGGTGGCACTCCCGTTGGCCGTTCTGTTTTTCGCGCTCGGAGCGATGACTCTATACCCCATGCCTGCACGCGGACAGGGCCGGGACCGTCGCACGCGCGAGCGACCCAACAGAGGCGTGGTGTGGTTGACCATTGCGGTGGCAGCGGTGTTCGGCACCGTCGTGGCAATTCCCGTCACGGAAGTGGCCGTGCAGGCAGCCGTGACGGGACGGGGCTACGTGACCTGCCCGTATATCGGCGAACGCCACGGACTGCGTCGTTGGCTTCGGCCGGATGTGCAGACGGTGCGGTGCCCGACAGCGATCGGGCAAGTACAGTAAACACTCGGCTCCCGCCGCCCTTGGAACCGCTCCTTTCGATCAGGGAATTATCCGCCCACGACATAAGCCTTCAGGCTTTCCACCTCCGTGGTCTGCTGTTCCAGGCGGGCCTTCACCACGTCACCGATGCTGACCATGCCGACGAGAATGTCGTGCTCGATGACCGGCAGGTGCCGCACCCGGCGCTCCGTCATCAGCGTGGCCGCCTCGGCCAGCGTGGCGTTCGGCGACACGGTGTAGCGCGCTTCGGTCATGAGCTGGCTCGCGGTCATGTCCAGCACGTCGCCGCCCGATTGCGCCTTGCCGAGTGCGCGCACGATATCGCGTTCGCTGAGGATGCCGGCAATGTCATGCCACATCGTGTTGTGGCGCGGGGCGGCCGCATCGATCACCAGCACCGCACCGATCCGGTGCTCGGCCAGCAGTCCGACGACCTCGCTGACCGGAGCCATCGGCGCGATCCGGACGATGTCTCGTCCCTTGGTGTTCAGGATTGCCGCGATCGTCATGGCCTGACCTCCCTGTCGTTTGCTGATCTCCCGTGGGCGGGCTCTGCGTCCCGTTCCGCGTTACATTGATCCGACGCCTGAGACTGGTCCAGGCGAATCGTCGTGAGCCGGAGGGCACCCGATCTCCAGGCAGCCGGCAGGCTCCGATCCGCTTCCAGCCGAGAGAGAGTCCGCACCGACGGCTCGCTATAGGTTCGCTCGCCGGACCGTCTGCCAGGACGCGGCCGCGATGCAGCAGCACCGGCCTGTCGACTGTATTGCGGGCACGAAACGGGTCGCGCGCGATCGACAGGATCACCAGGCAGCCAGCCTCCAGCCCGCGCCGGATGTCTGACAGGCGCAGCTGCTGGCCTAAATCGAGGCCGGTTGCCGGCTCGTCCAGGATCAGGATGCCGGCCCTCTGCGCCAGTGCCCGCGCGATCAGCACGCTCTGCCGCTCGCCGCCGGACAGCAGGGTGTAGGCCGGGTCGACGAGATGCGAGACGCCGACCCGACGCATGGCGACCGCGGCGATCTCGCGGCCCCGCCCGGTGAGGCCGCGTCCGATGGTGGCGGCCGGCAGCCGCCCGGGGACGACGACCTCATGCACGGGATAGGGGAACACCCCCACGTGGGCCTGCCGGACAGCAGGGTCCCTGCGGTGAGCGTCGAGCTCGCCAGCCGGATCGCCCGTTTCAGTTCGGCCGCCACCCGGAACATCCAGGGCGTGATCGAGGGTCGGTCCACGGTAAGGGCGATCGAGGACAGGGCGCCGGGCATGATCAGCACCTCGTTATGCGCTTACCGGAGTTATGGACTTACCGGAGGTCGGCGATCCGCCCGCCCACCACCGGCACCACGACCTTATGCCTGGCCTGGTCGGCAATGGTGCGGATCGCAGGAACCGCCGCCGCCGCGAGCCCACCTGCGGCGAGGCCCAGCAGCAAGCGCAGCACGTATCGGCGGCACACTCTTCGGACCGGCAAGCCAACGTAACAGCCACCCGCTGCCCCGGCTTCACCTGTCCGACACCAACGCCTGGCGCCCAGGCCTTGCCAGTGGCTGGATTTTGCAACAATCCCGGTGTTCCAGACGACTGCGACGGGGACCACGCATGCCGATCCGTGAATTGACTGTGCGCGGGCTCCTGCTCGGCGCCCTGATCACCGTCATCTTCACCGCCTCGAACATCTATCTCGGCCTGAAAATCGGCCTCACCTTCGCCTCCTCGATCCCCGCCGCGGTGATCTCGATGGCGGTGCTGCGGATCCTGGATCGCGGCCGGCCAGGGCGCGGCGGCATCCTCGAGAACAACATGGTGCAGACCCAGGCCTCTGCCGCCGGCACCTTGTCCTCGATCATCTTCGTGCTGCCCGGGCTGCTGATGATCGGCTACTGGCAGGGCTTCCCGTTCTGGCCGGTGGCGGCAATTTGCGGTGCCGGCGGCATGCTGGGCGTGCTGTTCACGATCCCGTTGCGGCGCGCGCTGGTCACCGGCAGCACCCTGCCCTACCCGGAAGGCACCGCCGCCGCCGAGGTGCTGCGGGTCGGCGCCGGCAGTGGCAACGTCGATCACGAAAGCGGGGGCGAAAGCGGGCTCGGCGCCGAGAGCGGTCTGCGGGCGCTGATCAATGGCGGCCTGGTGGCGGCCGGGTTCAGCCTGCTGAGCGGCGGCCTGCGGCTGTTCGGCGACAGTGCCAGCGTGACGTTTGCCACCGGGGCGGCGGTGTTCCGGCTCTCCACCGGGTTCTCGCTGGCCCTGGTCGGCGCCGGCTACCTGATCGGCATCGGCGGCGGCCTGGCGATGCTGCTCGGCGCAGTGTTGAGCTGGTGCGTGTTCGTGCCGGCGCTGACCGCCATGACCCCGCACCAGGCCGGCGTCTCGATGGCCGACTTCGCCACCGGGATCTGGTCGCACAAGGTCCGGCTGATCGGCGCCGGGACGATCGCGATTGCCGCCGTATGGACGCTGCTGACACTGATCGGGCCGGTCACGGCGGGTCTGCGCGCCGCCTTCCGGGCCAGCGCGGCACCAGCTTCGGCAACCGTGTCCGAAGCGGGAGCCGTCAATCCTGAAGCCGACCGCGACCTGTCGCCGAGAGTGATCGTGCTGCTCGGCGGCGTGCTGCTGCTGTGCCTGCTGGCAGCGATCGGGGTGTTCCTGTGGCAGCGCGGCGGCCCGCTCGGCGCCTCGGGCGGCAGCATCGCCGCGATCGCCGTCGTGTGCGTGGTGTTCTGCACGCTGTTCGGCTTCCTGGTGGCGGCGGCGTGCGGCTACATGGCGGGCATCGTCGGGTCCTCGTCGAGCCCGATCTCCGGCATCGCCATCGTCGCGGTGCTGCTGGTGTCGCTGCTGCTGCTGGGACTGGACGCGGCGGGGCTGCTACCGGCGGCGTTCGATGCGCAGGGACGCATGCTGGCGATCGGCGCGGTGCTGTTCGTGACCTCGGCGGTGCTGGCTGCGGCGACCATCTCCAACGACAACCTGCAGGATCTGAAAACCGGCCAGCTGGTCGGCGCCACGCCCTGGCGGCAGCAGGTGGCGCTGCTGGTCGGCTGTGCGGTCGGTGCCGTGGTGATCCCGCCGGTGCTGAATCTGCTCTACAACGCCTACGGCTTCACCGGCGCACTCCCGCGGGCGGGCATGGACCCGGCCCGGGCGCTCGCGGCCCCGCAGGCGACGCTGCTCTCGACGCTGGCCCGCGGCATCTTCCTGCACCAGCTCGACTGGTCGATGATCCTGATCGGCGTGGCGCTCGGCGTCATCCTGGTCCTGACCGACACGCTGCTGCGCCGGAATGGCCGGTCACTGCCGGTGCTGGTGGTGGGGATCGGCCTGTATCTGCCGCCGACGGTCTCGGTCACGCTGGTGGTCGGGTCGGTGCTGTCCTGGATCGTCGGCCGGGTGCTGTCGGCACGGGCGGGCGCCGCACCCGGGTTGGCGAGCACCTCGCTCGACCCCATGTTGGACAGGCAGCGCCGGCGTGGGGTGATGTTCGCATCGGGGTTCATCGTCGGCGAGAGTCTTATGGGCGTGGCCATCGCCGCGGCCATCGGCAGCACCGGCCGCGAGGACGTTCTCGCCGTCGTCGGTCCGGGGTTTGCCGAAACCGCACAGTGGTTGGGTGCCGTGGCGTTCGTCGTGGTGTGCGCAGGCTTCGTGCGAACGATATTGCGACGCTGACAGCAGAGGGTAAGTGCATGATCCCGTTCTCGGTCCTCGACCTCTCTCCGATCATCGAGGGCGGCGACGCGTCCCTCGCCTTCCGCAACACGCTGGACCTGGCGCGGCATGCCGAGAGCCTTGGCTTCAACCGCTACTGGCTGGCTGAGCACCACAACATGCCCGGCATCGCCAGTGCTGCGACGGCGGTGGTGATCGGCCACGTCGCTGCCGGCACCAGTCGGATCCGGGTCGGCTCCGGCGGCATCATGCTGCCGAACCACTCGCCCCTGACCGTTGCCGAGCAGTTCGGCACCCTGGCCGCGCTGTTCCCAGGCCGCATCGATCTTGGACTGGGGCGGGCGCCCGGGACCGATCAGCGCACGATGCGTGCCCTGCGCCGCGACCCGATGAGCGCCGACACGTTCCCGCGCGACGTCGTCGAGCTGCAGTCCTACTTCCGCGCCGTTCAGCCAGGCCAGGCGATCCAGGCGGTGCCGGGTGGTGGGCTCGATGTGCCGATCTGGCTGCTCGGCTCCAGCCTGTTCAGCGCCCAGCTGGCGGCAATGCTCGGGCTGCCGTTCGCGTTTGCCTCGCATTTCGCACCGGATGCGATGATGGACGCGATCCAGATCTATCGCAGCCGTTTCGAGCCGTCCGACGCGCTGGCCAAGCCGCACGTGATGCTCGGCGTGAGCGTGTTCGCAGCCGACACGGACGATGAGGCTGCCTTTATCGCCACCTCCGCCAAGCAGCAGCTGATCGCGTTGCGGTCAGGCACGCCGGGCAAGCTGAAGCCACCGAGCCGGGAGATGGCGGAAGCGGTCAACCCGCATCTGGAGCACCACGTCGCCCACGCCCTGTCGACGTCGATCGTCGGTGCGCCGGACACCGTGCGCCGTGGACTGGCGTCCTTCATCGCCCACACTGGCGCCGACGAGCTGATGATTGCCGGCCAGATCTACGACCACGCGGCGCGCAAGCATTCCTACGGCATCGTTGCCGCCGCCCACGCGGTGTTGGCTGGTGGCGGGCAGCCCGAGGTCGGCGGCCGGATCGCGGCGCAGGCCTCCGCTGCCTGACAGCAGGATCTGCATGACGACCGGCGTAGCCCCATTGCTCGACGAGGCCATCATCCTTTGGCGGCCTATTGGACCGAGCGAGCTCGAGCTTGTCGTGCAGTCCGACATGCAGGCCTTTCCGCCTCGCTTGCCTGGTCAGCCGATCTTCTACCCGGTTCTCAGTGAAGCCTACGCGATCAAGATTGCTCGTGATTGGAACGGGCCACGTGGGGGAGGATATGTCGTGCGTTTCGCGGTTCGGCGTGAGTTTCTCGATCAGTATGCCCCACAGGAAGCCGGTGGACGAGAACACAAGGAATACTGGATCCCGGCTGCTGAGCTTCCGGCGTTCAATGCGGCAATCGTCGGCCGGATCGAGGTCGTAGCGGAGTTTCTGCCATCCGCTTAGTCCGGCGCGACAACCAGCGAGTCTCGCCACCGCCTCGACCGGCGATTCATGATCGAACTGGCGCCACTGCTAGAAACCGAACGGCGCCCGGGTTCAGGGGTCGCGATCGCAGACCGAGCCCGCTCCTTCCGGATGGCAGGTCAGCCGGTGGTCGCCGTTATCCGCGGGCGGGTTGCTGACCGGAACGCCCTTCGGTCCGTCATACGGCCTGCCCGACTGGTTGAGATCGTCGTTCGCCGCTCGGCGTTGATCCGCGCTGGGTGGCGGCCCCGCACAGGCGGTCAATGTCAGTGCACTCAATGTCATCCCGACCAACCAGCCCCGCATGATCTTGCTCCCACTCGTCACGGCTGCACCGCCAACGCGCTGACCGGCAACGCGGTCGCAATCACACCCTGCGCGACCATGAACGTCTCGAACGCCGCATAACGCTGGTCATCAAGCAGGGCAGGATTCTTCGCAAGCCGCGGCAAGGTGGCAAACCAGGCGGCGTGATTCAGCTTGGTGTCGAGCTCGGGATGATCCTTGATGAAGGCCTGCCACATCTCGTCCGGGTGATTGAGCAGCGTGTTGGTGCCGTCCTGGAGTGCCGCCAGGAAACGCCGTATCCGCGGGTCGTGCGCATCGTTCTGGCGGGCCAGCAGGATGAGCTCGTCATAGAGCGGCACACCATGTTCCTCGGGAAACAGCGCCACCGGGTTCAGTCCGCGCTGCTGCAGGTCGATCAGCTCGTAATTGCGCATTCCGCCGAGGATCGCGTCGACACGGTGCGACATCAACGCCTGCTCGAGCTGGAAATTGACCTCGGTGAGGGTCACGTCGGACGGCTTCAGCCCGACCGTCGCCAGCATCGCGTGCAGCAGCGCATCATCCGTCGCACCCACCGACACGCCGATCCGACGCCCCTTCAGATCCGCGAGGGTCTTGATCGGCCCGTCACCCAGCACGATCAGGGCGTTGAGCGGCGTGTCCTCGATCGTGCCGATCCGCACCAGCTTCAGGCCCGCCGCGTCGAGCATCGCCAGTTCCGGTTCGTAGCTGATGCACAGATCGGCCTGGTGCGCTGCCAGCAGCCGCGGCGGCGAGGACGGATCGGACGGCACGATGAACTGCACGTCCAGGTTCTGCCGCGCATAGGCTCCGCTATATTGGGCAACGAACAACGCCTCGTGGTTGGCGTTTACGAACCAGTCCAGGATGATGCGCAATCGGTCCGCAGCGTGCACCGGCGACATCCAGACCAGCATCAGGAGCATTGCGAGGCAGGAATGTTTCACGTGGAACATCCTGGCCATCAGAATGCCGAGCTGACGGTCAGCAGCGCAGCAAAACCCGGCCCGACATAGTACGTGGCCGGCGAACCCGGAATGACGGTGCCGTAGCGGCCAATCACGGTGCGTGCATTGGTCGTGGGCGCTGCGATCCCTGACAACACGTTGGTGTCCGTCACGTTGACCAGGTTGAGCCGGAATTCCGGGTGCTTTGCCGGCCCGAGTGTCGGCAGCCTGACGCCGAGCGTGATATCGCCCTGGGCGTGATCGGCAATCTTCTCGTCATCCATGAAGCTTGCATATTCCGGACCGACATATTTCACGCTGGCGGTGCCGAACAGCATGCCGTCGTCGTAGGTGAGACCGACCGCCCCTTGCCATGCCGGACTGCGCACCGCGACATGACCCGCCGTGGGCAATAGATCGCCATCGACAGCGAGATCGTTGTCGATCGTGGCGTGCAGGTATTCGCCTGACATGTACGGGCTCAGATGATGCCAGGGTCGCAGCCCGACCTCTGCGTCGACCCCGCGCGATGTCTGGCCTCCGGCATTGATCGTCGAGCCCGTCAGCACGCCGTTCAGGTCGATCACGGTGGCGATCTGCCTGTTGGTGAAGTTGTAGTTGAACGCCGTCACGCTGCCGATCAGCCAGTCACCGTCACGCCGGTATCCGACCTCCTCGCTGATCGAATACTCGTCACGCAGGTTCGTCGAGGCACGGCTCTCCAGGGTTCCCGATGTCGGATCGAAGCTGTCGAACAGCGTGGGGGCGGACGGCGTGCGGAAGTTTGTCGAGACGCTGGCAAACACCTGGTTGCGGTGGTCGATCTGGTAACGCATGCCGATCCGCGGCAACGGCTCGGCACCATTCGCGCCGGTACGGTACGTGGCACCTGGAATATCGTTCCAGCCCTGCCGCGTCACCATCACCTCCTTGAAGCCGAGATCCACGCTCAGCCGATGATCGAGCAGCGAGATCGTGTCACCAAGGAACAGCGCATTGACCTGGGTGATGGTGTGTTCGTTCTGCGCCAGCAGCTGCCGGCCGTCGGCAAGAACGATGGTGCCGCGCGACGAGTTCACCCAGATGTCGGCGGGTGTGCCGTCCGCACTGACCGGATTGAATGGCGCCGGCTCGCGATCGTCGGAATAATCGTACCAAACTCCGGCGACGATCGTGTTGTTGCCGAGCGTCCAGGTCAGCTTCGGCACCACGCCGGCGCGGTAGCTCGCCTGCTGGTAGTCGCTCGCCACCGTCACCTGGCCGTTCTGCACGCCCGGCAGCGACAGCATACCCGGCACCGGCTGCGTGCCCTCGAACAGCCCGCTGGTCGGCAGCGTCGCACCACCCGGCGTGTTGCCGTAGCCGTATTGCGCGTATGGCGTCGCATCGAAGCTCAGAGACTGGCTCACACGAATATGCGTCGGAGCGAGCAAGTAAAACAACCGGTACGGCTGCTGGTACAGCCGCCAGTAATTGGTGTCGCCAGGCGTGTAGGTGCCGTCGTAATTGTCCGGTCCGGAGCGGCCATACTGTTTCCAGTCGGCCTGCGTCGGCTGCGGATACGCGCTGGTGACGGCGTCGTTCCAGGTGCCGATCAGCGCCACCCGGTCTCCGTTGCTCCAGTCGCGGACGAACTTGAAGTCGATATGCTGGCGCTTGTCGCGCCCCGGTCCGCGCCAGTTGTCCGCCGACGTATTCGAGTACGAGACGAAGCCGCGTATCCCGCTGGTTCCCAGATCTCCAGTATCGAGCCGGATGAATTCACGGTTGGTGTGATACGACCCGTACGCGCCTTCCAGCAGCCCGCCCGCCTGTTTCGTCGGATCGCGCAACGTCACCGACAGCAACCCGCCGGCGGCATTGATCACCGGCGTCGCCAGATCGCCGGTGCCCTGCGAGAGGCTGACATGGTCGATATTCTCGGTGTCGGCAAACTGCCCCGGGTAGCCGGTATAATAGGCGATGTCGTTGAGCGGCATGCCCTCGAGCGTGTAGCCGATCTCGTCACCATCCAGGCCACGCAGGCTGAGATCGTCTTCCGCCGAGATCCCCAGCGGATCGGACGTCGCCACGTTGGCGCCAGGCAGCAGGGATACGAGCTGGAACGCGTTCTCGGTGGGAGCCTGCCTGCGAATGAAATCCGACGATGCCGTGCTGGTGGATTTCGCCGCCGTCTCCGGACGGATCAGCCCACCGCCGGCCTGGCCGCCGACCGGGCCGTTCGCCGTATCCACCGAAGCATGTCCGATGACGGTGATGTTTTCCTGGGCGCCGGCGGGAGCGGCCCCCGCACATACCCCGCACCCGAGTAAACCTTGAACAAGAAGAACGCGCGTATGGCGTTTCAGCATCATGCCTCCCTTCGCTGGAATGACCCAGATCAGGTTCGACGGGTTTGATCTCAGCCCACGTCGGTGGGCACCCCGGTCATGCCGTTGTCACTCTCCCCTCACGCGCTCCCCGTCAAGTCATTTTGCCGGCTGGTAGCCGGGCTCACCGAACTGCCAGAGCAGGAACGCGAACTCGTCGGCGGTTTCGTCGTCACGCTGCTTGCGGGTGGAGCCGATCCCATGGCCGGCGTCGAACTCGACCCGGAACAGCACCGGACGATGGCTGCCTCCAGACCCCGAATTCGCAGCCTGCAGTTTTGCCGTCATCTTCGCCGGGATCCACACCGTCACGCGCGGATCGTCGGCGCCGCCGGTCAGCAGCACGCCCGGGTAGGCCACGCCCCTCCTGACGTGGTTATAGGCATCCATCGCCAGCATCGCCGGGAACTGCGCCTTGTCGGTGACAGTGCCGAACTCGGGGATATTGGCCGGGCCGCCCGCCGTGTATTCCTCGCGGATCGTGTTGGTGGCGCCGACGCGGATCAGCGCCGCACGGAACAGGTCCGGCCGCTGCGTGATGGCGCCGCCGATCAGGATGCCGCCGGCGCTGGTGCCCTCGCCGCCCAGATGGGCCTTGTCGGTGTAGCCCTGGGCGATCAGCGCCTCACCGGCCGCGATGAAGTCGTGGATGGTGTTCTGCTTGGTGGCGATCTTGCCGGCATCGTGCCACGCCTGCCCGCCTTCGCCGCCGCCGCGGACATGCGCCACCGCATAGACCCCGCCGCGGTCGAGCCAGGGCAGGAAGGTGGGTGAGAATGCGGGGTCGTAGGAAATCCCGTAGGAGCCGTAACCCACCAGGTAGGTCGGCCGCTTCCCGTCATGCGCCAGTCCCTTGCGGGTGATGATCGAGAGCGGGATTTTCGTGCCGTCCGGAGCGGTCGCGGTGGTCTCGACGCTCTCGTAGCCGGACAGGTCGCGCGGAAACGCCGGCACGAGGTGGGTGTCGGTCACGGCGCCGGTCGCCGCGTCGTAGCGCAGCCACTGGTGCGGCCTGACCCACGATTCGAGGCTCACCAGCGCACCCGGTTGCACAGGATCGGTGACCAGTCCGCCATCCGGCGAGATCGTGCCGGCGAATGGCAGCGCGATGGCTTGCGGTTGGATCGCCCCTTCGCCGAGCCGGTGCAGGCTGAAGGTCGCGCCGTCGCGGGTGGCAAAATAGAGCCCATCCTTGGCGGCCGCGATCCCGGTCAGCACGCCCTCGGGCTCCGGCACGATGACCTTGGCGTGCGCCAGGTCGGGCGCGGCGAGGCCGGTCTCCACGACCCGAAAACGCGGCGCGTCCTGGTGCGTCATCAGGTCGATGCGGTCGCCACGCACTGCCGCTCCGACCACCCCATCCGACTGCAACGCCACCTGTTTCCACGCAGGATGTCCCGCCAGGAGATCAGCGAGTGATGACGCATACAGCGTGACTTCCGGCGACACGCCATCGGAGATCCCGGCCAGGGCATAACTCGAGCCGGGCACCACGCTGATCGACGGAAACACGGCCGCCGCCTTGAACGGAAACGGCAGATGGTCGGAATCCAGCACCGCCGCATCGTGCGCCGGGTCATCGCCGAGAGCGTGCCGATACACCTCCATGTGCGCGTATTGCTGGTCGGCTTTGGCAGTCGCCGAACCCGCCGGCAGCCGCGCGAAGAAGAAGCTTTTGCCGTCCGGCGCCCAGGACACGTCCGCGAACTGCGCCCGGTCGATGCTGTCCGGCCGCACGGTCCTGGTGGCGCTATCGATCACATGCAGCGTGCTGTTCTCCGAGCCGCCGATCGAGATCCCGTAGGCGACCAGGCTGCCATCCTGTGACGGCTCGAACTGGTCGATCTCGGCATGCTTGCCGCCGCTCCCGAGCGATGACGGATCGACCAGCAGCGTCTCGTGCCCGGCCGTATCCGACATGTACAGCCGGTCGATCTGCGCCCCCGCATCGCGCTTCAGATAGAACATCCGGCCGCCGGCGAGCTCCACCGTCCGCACCCTCGCCGCCAGGCCGCTGACCTCACCGATATCACGTGCCAGCTTGTCGCGCCCGGGGATCCGCGCCAGCACGCGTCGCGCGTAGTCGTTCTCGGCGTGCAGATAATTCAGGAATTGCGGCTTCGGCTCGCTCTCCATCCAGCGATACGGATCGATGATCCTGGTGCCGAAATAATCGTCGGTGACCGGCTTTACCTGAGCCACCGGCGGATGAGTGGGAGCCGCAGCACGCGCGGGCAGCCCTACGGCGAGACCAGCAAGTCCAAGACCGAGGGTACGAATAAGGCGCATCGGCAGCTCCGGCAGCAAGGGCGACCCGGAACCGTGCCGGGCCGCTCCAGGCCGGTCAAGCGCGCGCTATTGCAAGCGCGCGGCGATCACGTCGGCTACCCGCATCGCGTTGGCGATGATGGTAAGGGTCGGGTTCACCGCACCGATCGACGGAAAGAAGCTGGCGTCGGTGACATACAGGTTGTCGAGTTCGTGTGCCTTGCAATTGACGTCCAGCACCGACGTCAGGGGATCGATCCCGAACCGCAACGTCCCGGCCTGGTGCGCGGTGCCGCCGATCGGCACGTCCTTGCCGAGATAGAGCTCGCGGTCGAACAGATGCGGATGCATGTCCAGATCGTTGCACATGCCACGCAGCTTCGCCTTCAGGCGCTTCAACCCCTCCATGTTGGTCTCGGTGAGATCGAGATGCACCTTGTCGTCCTTGTAGAAAATACGGTTCTGCGGCAGCGGAATATCCTCCGATGTCAGCCAGAAGTCGATCGAGTGCTTGGCGATGTAGTCGAACGGCATCTCCGGCAGCCACTGCAGGAACTTCGGCAACCCCTCGCCATGCACCTGCACGCCATCCGACTTGCCGACCATCTGGATGTGGCCCAACGGATAGTCCCAATCGTCGCTGCCGAAATAGAAATCGTTCAGCCCGAGCGTCTTCTGGAACTTCGTCGGGTTCGGCTGCTTCGACACCGCCAGGACCGTCGAGTTGTTGTGCCGCATGTAGTTGCGGCCGACCTGGTCCGAACCGTTCGCCAGTCCATTCGGATGCTGGTCGTTGCCCGACCGCAGCATCAGCAGCGCCGAGGACAGCGCGCCACACGCAACCACGACGATGTCGGCGCTGAAACTCAGCCGCTCGCCATGCCGGATCACCTCGACACCTGTAATGGTCCGGCCGGACGGATCGGTGACGAGTTTGTCGACATAGGCGTTGGTCAGCAGCGTGAGGTTCGGATTGGCCTTCAGCGCCGGATCCACCACGATGATCTGCGCATCGGCCTTGCCGTTGGTGGCACACGGATAGCCATCGAAGGCGTCGCACTTGCAGCACGGACTCTCCGGCAGCGGCACGCCGTCCTTTTCGTCGAGCAGGACGCCTACCGGGAGATGGAACGGGTGATGGCCGAGCTTCTTCATCCCATCGAACAATTCCTGGATCCGCGGCTCATGGCTGACCGGCGGATAAGCATAGGGCTTGCTGCTGGGGGGCTCCGTCGGGTCCTCGCCGCGCAGGCCGTGCACGTGGAACAATTCCTCGGCCGCCTGATAATACGGCTCGAACGCATCGTATCCGACCGGCCAGCCGGGCGAGATCCCGTCCGGATGGTTGATCACCCCGAAATCGCGCTCACGCAGCCGGAACAGCACCGAGCCATAGACCTTGCTGTTGCCGCCGACAAAGTAGTGCAACCCTGGGTGGAAACTCTCGCCCTTGCTGCTGTACCAGGTCTCGGTCGCCTGGTAGATGCCGTCGACGAACACCGCCTGGCTGTCCCAGTTCTCGCGGCCGCGACGCAGGTAGTCGCCGCGTTCCAGCAGCAGGATGCGCTTGCCGGTCTGCGCCAGTTTCCAGGCCATCGTACCACCACCAGGCCCGGAGCCGACGACGATGACGTCGTAATGTTGGCTGCTGCTCATGACGCTGGGGCACTCCGGCCGGTGGCTGACGCAGGAACGCCGCCCCCCGGGAGTTGTTCCAGGAACCTCGCCTGCAGGCGGGCGATGAGGCCCATTGGAAAAACTGGTGTAGCATCGGCTGCCGCCACCGTCTGGAGATACGCATGACTGGCCTGAGCTTCGTAGTCGTGCTGGCCGTTCGCTACCTGCTGGTGGTGCTGTTCTTCCCGTTCAGTGCACTGGACAAGATCCTGAACTTCAAGGGTGCGGTGGCCCAGGCGCGGGAGGTGGTTCCATCGCACGGCGCCGCCACGGCGATGCTGATGACCGGCCTGCTGGTCGAGATCGTCATGCCGATCTGCATCCTGACCGGATACGCCGACCGCCTCGCCGCCCTGATCATGGCCGGCTACTGCATGATGACGGCCCTGTTGTTCAAGCGGTTCTGGGCGCCCGGGGATTTCTGGGCCGGCAGCGACAGCAAGGGCCGCGGCTTGTTTTGGGATTTCCTCAAGAATTTCTCCCTCGCCGGTGGCTTCCTGCTGATCACTGTCGGAAGCCTCACGCTCTCAAGCTTCCTGGCAGACCCGCTCTCGTCGACGCACCCCTACGCGACTGCGGCATACGGCCCTGTCGCCGGTGAGAGCAGCAAACCATGAGCGACGCACAGACGCCCAAGCCGTCGATCCCGTACTGGCACCTCTACGTCGATGCCGACCACCATAGCCGTTTCGTGCAATGCGCGATGACCGAGCTCGAATGGAAGGCCCTTACGAGCGCACCACAATGGCAGGGCCACAAGACCACCGGACCGTTCAGCGTGTCGTTCGTCGTGCTGCCTGTCGGATGGTTCGGTGACTGGCACGAGAACCCGAAGCCGCAATGGGTGATCCCGCTCTCCGGCGCCTGGTATGTCGAGGCGATGGACGGCCGGCGGCTCACCTTCGGCCCCGGCGCGATCCATTTCGGCGAGGACCAGAACTGCACTCCGCGTGACGGCAAGCACGGCCATTTGTCCGGGACCGTCGGCGACACTCCCTGCGTGCAGATGATCGTGCAGTACGAACAGACGCCGACGATAAACAGTCCCTGCCGCTTCCGCTGAGGCGGCCATGGCCGGCTTCGATATCCGCGACCCGAAATTTGCCACCTACATCCTCGGCAACGCGACGCTGCAGGAACTCGGCGGCGGATTTCGCTGGATCGAGGGGCCGGTATGGATGGCGGACTGGAACTGCCTGCTGTTCCAGGACCTGCCCAACGACCGCACCATGCGCTGGAGCGAGGCCGACGGGTTTTCGGTGTGGCGTGCGTCCTCCAATTACGGCAACGGCCAGACCCGCGACCGCCAGGGCCGGCTGGTCACCTGCTCGCATCGCGGGCGCTGCCTGTATCGCACCGAATGGGACGGCACCATCACGACGCTGGTCACCCACCATGACGGGCGCAGGCTCAATGCACCGAACGACGTGGTGGTGAAATCCGACGGCTCGATCTGGTTCAGCGACCCCCTGTATGGCCTGCTCAACGATTACGAGGGCGGCCGCCAGGCGAGCGAGCAGCCGCCGGCACTGTATCGGCTGGATCCGGAGACCGGCGACATCCGGGTCATGGCGGGCGATTTCGACGGGCCCAACGGCCTGGCCTTCTCGCCGGATGAACGCCGCCTCTACGTGGCCGAAACCGGCGACCAGCAGCGCCCCGACCCGAAGCAGTATCTGCGGGTGTTCGACGTGTCCGCGGACGGGCTAAGGCTGACCGGCGGCGACGTCTTCCACAAGGTGGAGCCTGGCTACTCCGACGGTTTCCGGCTCGACGAGGACGGCAACATCTGGAGCAGCGCCGCGGATGGCGTGCATTGCATCGCCCCCTCAGGCAAGCTGCTGGGCAAGATCCTGGTGCCGCATGTGGTGTCCAATCTTACCTTCGGCGACCGCTACAAGAGCCGGCTGTTCATCGGCGGCTCGCACACCCTGTTCTCGATCTTCCTCAACCGCAGAGGCGCGCAATGGCCATGATCGCGACGACAGGAACCACCACAACGGGGATCGCCCGCTTCAGCCTGACCAGCGCCGACCCGAGCCGGTTCGCGCGGTTCTATATCGGGTTGCTCGGCTTCACGCCGGCCATCGCCTACCGCGTCGATGCCTCGATCTATGGCGCCACCGGGATGGCGACCGTGCAGCGCCTGCGTCTCGGCGCCCAGGAAATCGAGCTCGTCGGGTTCGACACACCCGGAGCGCCGTATCCTCCGGACAGCACCAGCCATGACCGCTGGTTCCAGCACCTGGCGCTGGTCACCACGGACATCGCGGCCGCCTATGCCCGCCTGACCACGACCGCCGACTGGGACGCCATCACCGCCGGGAGCCGGCCGGTGCAGCTGCCGCAATCGTCCGGCGGCGTGACCGCGTTCAAGTTCCGCGATCCGGAAGGCCACCCGCTGGAACTGCTCGAGTTCCCCGCAGGGGGCGCGCCATCCCATTGGGCAAACTCGTCGGCCATCGGGCCCTGCATCGGCATCGACCACTCCGCGATCGTCGTCACCGACACGGATGCGAGCATCGCCTTCTACGAAGGGTTCGGCCTGGCGGTCGGCAACCGGTCCCGCAACCACGGGCCGGAGCAGCAGGCACTGGACGGGGTCAGCGACGTGGCGGTCGACGTCACCGCGCTGTCGCACGACGGTGCGACCCCGCATCTCGAGCTGCTGGCCTACGCGACGCCAGCGGTGCGCGGGGGCACGTCCGGGCCGGCCGACATCGCCTGCACCCGGAGCGTGCTGACCGACGCTGACGCCGGGCAACCGGCACGCATCCTGATCGATCCGGATGGCCACCGGGTGATCCTCACCGGCTGACCCGCGGCGGGGGGCACCGGTCTTGCATGGTCCGTTGCTTCGGTGCTCCAGCGCAGGATCGCTTCTTGAACAACTGGCCGACCGGTTCACTCCTCCCGACCACGACGGCCGCTACATCCCCAATGGTCACGACCCTGCTGATCGCCGACAGCGGTGATTTCGTCGGTCGAAAGGTCGCCTGCCTGTCGCTGACCTTCGGCGGCCTGCACGCGGACCGTCACGCGGGCAACACCCGCCGGGCCGATGCGCGCACCCCGTGGCACCCCCGCGGCACGCCAATCGCCAACACCCGCCAGCTTTCGCTGGTCTCCCTCGAGGAATGCGAGGAGATCGCGGCGGCCCTAGGTCTCGCCACGCTGGATCCGGCGCTGCTCGGGCCGAACCTCGTGCTGCAGGGGATCGCGTCGCTGAGCCTGCTGCCGCCCGCGACCCGGCTGCAATTCCCCTCCGGCGCCACGATCTTCATCACCGAGCAGAACGTGCCGTGTCGTCATCCCGGTGCCCGAATCGCAGCTGCGCATGGCGACTCTCGGCTGGCAGGAGCGTTCGGCCGGGCGTCGACCGGGCGGCGCGGCCTGCTGGCGCTGGTCGAGCGGGAGGGCGTGGTGCAGGCAGGCGATTCCGTGCGGACCGTCCCGCTGCGGACCGCACGTCCACACCTGCCCCGGGTTAAGTCCTGACCGGGTGATCGGGGATCAGGCGATCGGCAAATGCCGGTTGAGGCGCCGCATGCCCTTGGCGATCGCCCAGATGGTCCAGACCAGCCAGGCAATCCCGAGCGCCCACGGGATCACCAGGAACACGAGCCCGACCCCGAAGGTTATGGCGCCGAGCCCGATAATCACCGCGTGCAGCACGCCGATCGCGATGAACGCCAGGACGCAGTGCCAGAAGATCCGGATCTGCCAGTCGAAATGGCTGCGCACGCTCCCGTAGCTCCTGCCGCGCCGCACGTAGGCGAGCACGACGCCGACCACCGCGGTGACTCCGGTGAAGAAGCCGAGGATGTAGAGGATGTAGTTCAGGCTCGCGATATCGCGCCCTGGCTCATCGACCGTGCCGTACGGCATGTCGTCGAACCGTGAGAAGGGACTGGGACGATAGGTCATCGAACGGCTCCGGAGGCACGGTGCCTCGACCTTCGTTTCGCAAGCGGTGTGCCAGCCGGCGTGGCCCGGCTGCCGGACCTAACGCGTTGCCGCCACTACACTTTTCAACAGGAACGACCGTGGCACCGTTTCGAGCCATGGATCCCGGCCCCAACAGTTGGCCGACCACACCACGCGCCTACTGGCCGGCCTTGAACAGCTTCAGCTGCAGGTGTCGGCCGTTCGAGTAGTTGATGCCGTCGATCGTCCCCAGCTGCCGGACCGAGAGGTCATGCCGGGCGAGGCCGGCGCGGAAGGACGCCTCGTCGCGGGCGCCGATCAGCGCCAGCCCGCAGGCGCGGTTGTCGAACAGGAAGTCTGCGGCACCGTTGGCGTTGACCAGCCGCGTGCTCTGGCCGACCAGGAACACCAGGCTCGGCTCGCTGAACGAGGCCGACGCCAGCACGCTGTCCGGGCACGGCTTCACCAGATCCACCGCGCGGGCGATGCGCGGGCTGAGCCAGATCGTCGTCAGCTCCGGCAGCACCACGCTGAACAGCCCGAAATACACGATCACCGCCGCACCCGCCGCCGAGAGTACGGCGTCCTGCACCTGGCCACGCAGGATCAGCCAGGTCGCCAGCAGCACCAGCGGCAGCGACAGCACCGGGACCAGCAACGCGGCCGGCTGCAGTTCGTGCTGCAGGATCCAGAGCAGCACCGGCCCGGCTGTCGTGATGGCAATCCCGACCGCCAGCCACACCAGCCCATACAGCACCAGCAGCGCACGGCCCCAGAGCGGGGCGGGCCGCCGCCAGCCGCCGACCTGGGTCATGGCCGCCGCGGTCAGCAACGCGATCGCCGGGTAGGTCGGCAGGACGTAGTGCGGCAGCTTGGTGGCGATCAGCTCGAACACCACCCAGTGCGGCACGATCCAGCACAGCAGGAACCGCACCGGGGCGGTGCGCCGGCGCCACCAGACGAACGGGATCGCCATCGCTGCGAACAGCGACCCGGGCCAGAAGGCGACCGCGAACACCGCCAGGTGGTAGCCCGGCGGCAGCCCGTGCGCCTGCTGGCCGGACGCCACCTTGCCCAGGAAATTGGTGCCGACCGCCTTCCCGAAGAACGCCCCGTGGCTGACCAGCGCGATCGCGATGCACCAGGGCAGCACGATCGCCAGCATCAGCGGCACGCCCCAGCCCGGCCGCAGTCGACGCCACCAGTCGGTCCGCCACAAGCTGGGACTCCACCCGCCGGGGCGACGCTCGACGATCGCCAGCGCCAGCGGCGTGCCGAGCGCCGGGATCAGCATCACCGGCCCCTTGAGCATCAGCCCGGCGCCGAGTGCGGCCCAGTACAGCACAGCGGCACCCGCACCTGTCGGATGGTCGGCGTCGCGGTCGGACCAGGCGCGGAGCAGGGCTGTCTGCAGCGCAAGGATCGCCGCCAGCAGGCAGCTATCGATCGTGGCGAGGCGGCCCTCGGCGGTCATCAGCACCGACACCGCCAGCAAGGCCGCGCCGGTCAGCCCCGCCCGGAGCCCGAACAGCACGGTGCCCATCCGCGCCGTCAGCAGCACCGAGATGATCACCGCGATCAGCGTCGGGACGCGGTAGGCCCAGACCTGGCGCTGCTCAAGCGTGCCGGTGGCGGCGACCGCGGCGGCCTCGAGCCAGTAGATCCCGGCCGGCTGCAGGTAGCGCGGCTGGTCCTGGAACCGCACATCGACGAAATCATGCGTCCGCAGCATCTGCGCGGACGCTTCCATGTAGCGCGGCTCGTCACGATCGAACGGCGGCAGGCTGGCGCGACCAGGCAGGAACAGCGCCAGCACGAAGGCCGTGATCAGCGCGTAGTGGCGAGACGTCAGCGTCACCGCCGGCGCCTAGCGCTCGCTCGACCTGGCCGAAATATGGGTGCGCGACTGCAGCCACATGACGCCCATCATGTCGCGGATGCCGACCAGCGCCCGGTTGAGGTTGGTGTATTTCGAGCTGCCATGCAGCCGGGCGCGGTGGTGCACCGGCTTGCAGATCAGCGCGCTGCCGTAATGCTGGAACAGCGCCGGCAGGAACCGGTGCACGCCCTCGAACTGCGGCAGCCGCAGGAAGTCGTCGCGGCGGAACAGCTTCATCGGCGCGCCGGTATCCGGGCAGCCATCATTCAGCAGCCGCCGGCGCAAGCCGTTGGCAAATCGGGTGGCGGCGCGACGCGAGAGGTTGTCGTTGCGCTTCACCCGCACGCCGACCACCAGCGGCCCGGGCCGGGCGGGTCCAGCCTCAAGCGCCAGTGCCAGCATCGGGACGATCTCGGCCGGGTCGTCCTGGCCGTCGCCATCGATGGTGGCGATCCACTCGCCGCGCGCCGCCTCGATCCCGGTGCGCAGCGCCGCCGACTTGCCGCAGCGATGGTCGTGGCTGATCACCCGCAGTTCCGGCAACACGTCGCGCGCCGCCAGCAGGGCCGCCACGGTGCCGTCGGTGCTGCCGTCATCGACGAACACGACCTCGAACGGCGCAAGACCCTTGAGGGCGGCGGCCATCTCCACGCAGACCGGTCGGATGTTCTCCGCCTCGTTCAGCACCGCCGCAACGACGGTCAAAGTGGGCGTGACGGGTATGGCGCTGTGGGACACGTCGAGCCGCAGTCCGGACCGCAACTACGCCGCGACGCGGGTCGCGAAGGAGGCAGGAAGACCGGCAATCGCGCGGTCGATCAGGGCGGCATCGGCTTCCGCGGTCATCGCCTCGGCCACCACGGCGCGCGCCGCCTCGGTCGCGACATCGGCGGCAACGGTGCGCACCTCTGCGATGGCGGCGCGTTCGGCTGCGTGGATCCGGTCCTGCGCCATGCGCTCGCGCCGGGCCGCGACCGCTTCGGCGTCTTGCTGTGCGGCCTCGGCGATGCGACCTGCCTCGGCCTTGGCGTTCTCGATCACCAGCTTGGCTTCCGCCAGCGTCGCCTCGCGCTCCTGCTTCGCCTGGGCAAGCATGGCCTCGGCCTCGCGACGCAACCGTGCCGCCTCGTCGAGCGCCAGCCGGACCTGCACCGCGCGGTTGTCGAGAAGGGCCGCCAGCGGGCGCCAGAGCCGCCCGCCGAAGATGATGAAGAACAGGAAGAACGCGACCGTGTACCAGAAGCGCGGCTCGTGCAGGAGGGTGTGGACGTCCATGGCGATTGTCCTACGGGGCCGGGATCAGGCCGGCCGGCCGGCAAGTGCGGCGTCCACCTTGGACTCGACCAGCAGGCGATCGGCATCCGCCCCGGTCAGCCGGGTCACCAGGAGCTGTGCGGTGTCGGTGGCGATTGCACGTAGCGAACCGAGGGCGGCCTGGCGGGCGACACCGACAGCCTCTTCGGCCCGTGCGATCTCGGCCTCGAGGCGCTCGTTCATCTCGCGGGTGCGTGCGGCCGCCTGCTCGCGCGCCTCGGACACCACCTTCTCGACGATGCCGGCCGCCTCGGCAGCGGCCTCGCGGCGCGCGCGACGCAACTCGTCGATCGCCTTGTCCGCCTCGTGCCGGGCTCCCTGGGCGATGTCGAGATCGCCCTCGATCCGGCTGCGACGCTCGGCCAGCACCGAGGCCACCCGCGGCAGCGCCGAGCGGCTCAGCAGCAGATACAGCACGAGGAAGATCACCGCGCCCCAGAACACCTGGCCGGTGGTGAGCGGGTTGCCGAACTGCAGCTGCGGCATGCCGGCGGCCGATGCGGTGCGGCAGCTGACGGCGAGCCCGACCCCGGACAGCATCGCGATGCGTGCCGTCAGCCGTGCCATCGCAGACCGCTCCACCAACAGGCGCACCGAGCCGCCCCGGGTCTCAGACGAACAGGATGATGAAGGCGATCACCAGCGCATACAGCGCGACCGCTTCCGTCAGCGCGAAGCCGAGGATGCCGAGGCCGAACACATGCGGCCGCGCGGCCGGATTGCGGGCGATCGAGCTGACCAGGGCGGCAAAGATGTTGCCGATGCCGACACCCACGCCGGCGAGGGCGATCACGGCGAGACCGGCGCCAATGTATCGTGCGGCAGCGAGATCCATGGGGAAGTCCTTGTTTACGAGAAAATGGTTGAGAAAGGGTTAAGCCGCCGGTCCGCGGTGCGCCTCAGTGCGCAACCGCCTCGCGCAGATAGATACAGGTGAGGATGGCAAACACGTAGGCCTGTAATCCGCCGACCAGCAGTTCCAGCGCCATCAGCGCGATGTTGATCGCCAGCGGCGCGATGCCGAGCACCGGTCCGATGATGTGGATGCCACCCAGCATGATGGTGAAGGCTGCGAACATCTCGAACATGACGTGGCCGGCCATCATGTTGGCGAACAGTCGGACCGACAGGCTGATCGGGCGTGACAGGTAGGACAGGATCTCGATCGGCACGAGCAGCGGCGCCAGTGCGACCGGCGCGCCTTCCGGCATGAAGTGGCCGAAGAACTTCATGCCCTGCTCGCGCAACGCCACCAGCAATCCGACCACGAACACCAGGACCGCCAGCCCCGCCGTGTTGGCGATGTGGCTGGTGAAGGTGAAGGCGCCCGGCACCAGGCCGATATAGTTGCCGGCCAGGATGAAGGCGAACAGCGTGAACACGAACGGGAAGAAGCGCCGGCCCTCATGCCCGATCTGGTCGGTCGCCATGTCATAGATGAAGTCGTACAGGATCTCGGCCGCGGCCTGCAGCCGTCCGGGGATGATCGCCCGCGGCCGCATGCCGACATAGAGCAGTCCCAGCACCAGGAGTGCCGCGATCACCATCATGAGGTTGGACTGGCTGAAGCGCAGCGAGGCGCCGAGCGAACCCAGGACCGGATGCAGCTCGAACTGACCCAGCGCGTCGATTGAGTGTCCGCCCGCCAAGACCCTGTCCCCTCGTCTCCAGCCACCTTGGCCGATTGCCGGTTGATCCGGCCGATTATGATGCTGCCTAGCTCTTCCGGCCGGGCAACGGCGGTGGTGCTACGAGGCGCCAGACATTGATGATGCCGGCGACCCCACCCAGAAGCACGAAAAGGATCAGGAACACCGGCCGGGTGTGCAGGAAGTGATCCAGCGTCCAGCCTATGGCCAGACCAACCAGAAGTGCCGAGACGAGCTCGACGCCGACCCGGAAGAACACCGCCAGGGCGGAGACATCGGGCGGTTCCTGGCCGGTCGTGGGAGGCACCGGGTCCAGGCCCTGCCTGGTCCGCGCTTCCCGCAGCCGCTGGTCGAAGGACTTTCCGGGTTCGGCCGTATCCTCATCCATCGATCGCACCTCCTGACGGGCGCACCGGCTCACTACCGGTGGTGCAATGACCTGTCAAGGAAGCAGAAGTGCGGAAAACTGCCGGTTTTCCGATCAGTAGCTGACCGGCTTCACCGGGCTCCCGGCAGGTGCGCCGGCCGATGCGGTCCGCAGCACCACGCCCTTGAACAGCGCCTCGCCGATGAACCCGCCATTCGCGGTTCCAGGCGGGCAGGCGAACAGGCCGCTGCCGACATGCGTCGCGTACTGGTTCAGCAGGTCGAGCTTCGACATCCGCTCGTTGATCTGCACGAAGCCGGTGCGCGGGTCGCGCTGGTAGCACATGAAGAACAGCCCGGCATCGTACTGCAGACCCTGGCGCCACGGCGGCCAGCGCTCGGCAACGAAGCTCAGCCCGTCATTATAGGAGTACGAGCGTCGCAGGATCTGGGCGCCGTTGTTCGAGGCCGGCGAGCCCAGCCGGACATGCGCGTTCTCGTCGATCACCGGGTTGCCGTCGCGGTCGACCGCGTCCAGCTCCAGCGGGTCGAACTCGGCGTGGCCTGTGAGCGGCGCGCCGGACTGCTTGCGGCGGCCGAACACCGTCTCCTGGAACGACAGGTCGGTCCGGTCCCAGTGCTCGAGCGAGATCCGGATCCGGCGCGCCACCATGTAGCTCCCGCCCTGCATCCAGTCGGGCCCCTCGGACCCGGCCCAGACGATCTCCTCCGGCGCCGACTGCCGGTAGCTCTTGCCGCCGGCGACCGCCTGGACGTGGCCGGGCATTGTCGAGATCGGGTTCTGGGTGCCGTCCTTGAAGCCCATCAGGTTGCGCGGGGTGTCCTGGGCCGCGAACTGCGCGCTGTAGGCGTTCTGGATCCATCGCAGCTGCGCGGTGCCGTCGGCGATCCGCGCCAGCTGCCGCACCGCATGGAACGCGACCTGCGGATCGTCCGCGCAGGCCTGCACCGACAGGTCGCCGCCGGTATTGCCCGGCACCAGCTGGTCGCCGTTGAAATGCGGCAGGTCGGCCAGCGCCGCCGGCCGCCGATCGCGCAGTCCGTAGCGGTCCTGCCCGTCCTTCTCGAACAGCCCCGGCCCGAAGCCGAAGGTCAGCGTCAGCCGCGCCGGTCCGAGCCCGAGCGCTTCCCCGCTATCCGCGGCCGGCTTGTCCGGATTGCCATCCAACGGCGCCACCGTCTGGCCGCGGCTCAACCGGCGTGCGGCATCGGTCCAGAGCTTCAACAGCCTCACCACCGACGCGCCATCGGTGGTGGTGAGGTCGAACACCACGAAGCAGCTGTGATTCTGCATCGGCGTCAGGATGCCGGCCTGGTGCGGCCCGTCGAATGCCTCGACCATGGCGCGGGACGGCCCACGGCTATCCGGCGTGATCCCCTTCGCCAGCTCCTCCGGCCGCGACAGCGGCATCGACGCCGAACTGGCGCCGGAGAACGGGCACACCGCTCCGACCGCCGCCAACCCGCCGGCGCCACGCATGAACGCACGCCTGGAGGGTGCCACCGCGTCCCGGGGCGCCTCGGGGAGCTTGTCGTCGCTGGCCGTCAAATCCTGCAACTCCGTCCGATTCTCATCCGGTGCCCTGCTCAATGCGCCAGGACCAGCGTGTTCACGTCGTCCTCAACATAATACAGCCCGTCGCCTTTTGGAGTGACGGCGAGCCCGAACAGGTCGCCGCTACCGGGAGGCTGCTGTGCCTTGTCGACATCGATCCACTGCGCGCCGACCTGTGCCGCGTCCCCCGTCCGCCGCGGATCGATCTCCACCACCTGGCCGTTCAGCCCGTTTGCCACCAGCAGATTGCCGTTCGGCGCGCTGACCAGCGCCAGCGGCCGCTTCAACAGCCCGTCCTTGGTGATCTCGGTGCCGGTCCCGGCGCTGTCGGTGCGGGTGAGCGCCGCCGGAATGCTGACGATGCGGTTGCCGATCGCGTCCGACACATAGATCGAGCCGTTCGGTCCGAGCGCGATGCCGGTCGGGCCGATGATGAACACCCCCTTGTCGGGCTGCTCGCCGAAGCCGTTCGCCACCACCGTCATGTCGGTGATACGCGGCTTGCCGCCATCGGGGATCTGCAGGCCCACGCGCAATACCGTGGCCTTGCTGGTCACCGGCGCGTCCCCGGCCGGCGCCGGCCCGACATCGAAGCCGGTGTTGCTGATGAACAGCGTGGCGCTGCTGCCACGGTCGATCACCGCCATGTTGCCCCACGGCCCGTTCAGCTTCGGGTCGGTCCAGACATCGGCGAGCTTGCCCTGGTCGTCGAACAGCATCAGGCAGCCGGCGCCCTTGGTGGCGGTGGTGCCGTCCGTGCTGGGCAGGCTGCCGATGATCACCCAGCCGCTCTTGAGCACGGCCAAGGCGGTGGTGAGGCCGACACCGCCCGGGCAGCGATCGAGCTTCTGCGGCACCGACGCGAACAGCGACAGCTGCTGCGAGGCCGGGTCGATCTGCACGATGGTGCTGCCGAGACCCTGCAGGTTGCCGGAATTGTTGAAGTTGCCGACCAGCACGTGGTCCTGCACCAGGCGACCCTTGGTGACCGGCGAGACAAACACCGCATACGGGTTCTGGTCGCCGTTCGCCGGCACTGTCGAGGCGATGGTGGTGTGGTGCTTCAGCCCGGCCAGGAACGAGGTCGGCCCATCGACCGCATGGGCCGGCACGATCGCCTGCGCCGCCACCAGCGCAATCCCGACGGTCGCCATCAGCAGGCGGCCACGCAGTCGGGTGGCAGGTGTCATCGAAGCTCTCCGGTTAATGCGATGCAGTCGCATATGGGGTCTAAAACACGATCGTACTGCGGACGCCAAGCACGAATTCGTTGGACACCCGGGTGTTCGGCTCATCCGGGTTGGCGATGCCGCCACCTGGCATGAAGGTGTATTGCAGGTCCGGCTGGACCGTGAGCCAGCCGACCGGCACGTACTGGTAGGTCAACTCGAGATAGCTTTCCGACGACCGCAGCGGCGCATAGACGCCGGGATTCAGCGTCTGGAAATCATGGTCGTGCTCCAGCGCATTCCGGCCGATCTTGGTGAAGCCGCCGGCGAACCCCAGCGTGTCGTTGTCGCGCCCGGGCAGCGGATCCTTCAGCACCAGCCCGAGATTGCTGGCAAAGTCGATCAGGTTGCGATCACCGGGCCCGCCCATCAGACGGGTGAAGATGTTCAGCGACCGCGGCCCGTTCGGATCCGGCCGCCAGATCATCTGGTCGGCCACACCGTAGAATGCGTAGTCATGCTGCCGCATCAGGCCCTGGCCATCGCTGTCCGGACTGGCAAGCAGGCCGCCCTGGTCGTCGTAGCGCTGGTCGGGGAACGCGCCGCTGTCGTACCAGGCGCCGATCTTGTACACGCCGGGCAGTCCGGAACCGGCCGCCGCTCCGCCTTTCGCGGCATCGCCGAGCGACGGCGTGTTAAGGGCGTAGTCCACTTCGCCGATGACCAGCGCACCGGTGTTGAGGCTGAACAGCGCGCCGGTCTTGTTGGCGTTGGTCTGCGAGTCGTTGTCGAACGCCCCGCCGGGGGGATTGTCGTCATACACCCCGAGCAGTGCGGTGAACGGACCCTGGTTGCCGCGCACCCGGACGCCGAGCGACGACAGCGGATAGGCCGGGCCACCGGCATACATGTCGAACGAGGGCAGCGCCGGCCAGCCGAACGCCGTGTTGGCGAACACGCCCGCGCTGGCGCTCGTGATGTATTCCTGGTCCAGGCTCTGCTGGCCGATCTTGATGTCGTACTGACCGTCGCGGAACTGCTGGTCGTACCAGATCTCCCAGAGCCTGGTGGCGCGGCTGGCCTCGATGCCGCTGATGGTGTCGATGTCGTCGAGATTGTCCTGGCTGAGGCTGCGGCCATGGATCTGGAACGCGCTCACGTTGAAGGTGCCGCCCTTCAGCCCGATCGCGCGGCCCAGATCGACGCCGAGGCTGAGTTCGGTCAGGCCGTCGTAATCGGCGCCGGTATGGATGCCGCCGGTGGCGTTGCCGAACAGTTCGCTGATCTCGTTCAGCCCGACACTGACCCCGGACTGCGCAAGCCACGGACGCACCCCCCAGACCGGCCCCAGCAGGTTGGTGGCTGTCGTTTGCGCGAAGCAGACACCATGCAGACCGGCATAGACCAGGCACGTGAGCGGGACGCTGCGAAGACGAACCATGTGATCACCAAGCTCCCTGCCCGACACCGTCGTGAATGCAACTCATTTGCAACTGGGTGTCTAGAGGGGATGTTTGGTCACGTCAAGGTGAAGGGGGCGCTGGTTAGCGCCCCCTCCCCTCGTGTCGCGTCAGTCGGCCGCCTCCGCGTAGTCCGCCGGGGAGGGGCACGAGCAGATCAGGTTGCGGTCGCCGTAGCTGTTGTCGAGGCGCCCGACCGGTGGGAAGTACTTGTCCGCGGTCCCGCCGGGCGTCATCCCCGCCGGGAAGCAGCCGGCCTCGCGGTCGTACGCCCGGTTCCAGTCCGGGCGGACCAGGTCGCGGATGGTGTGCGGCGCGTGCCGCAGCGGCGACTCCACCACCGTGATCCGGCCCTGCTCGATCGCGCGGATCTCCTCCGCGATCGCCAGCATCGCGTCGCAGAAGCGGTCGAGCTCGGCGCGGCTCTCGGACTCGGTCGGCTCGATCATGAAGGTGCCGGCGACCGGGAAGCTGACCGTCGGCGCATGGAAACCATGATCGACCAGGCGCTTGGCGATGTCGTCGACGGTGACGCCGAGCCGGTCCTTGAACGGGCGCAGATCGATGATGCACTCATGCGCCACCCTGCCCTGGGCCCCGCGATACAGCACCGGGTACGCACCCTCGAGCCGGCGCACGATGTAGTTCGAGTTCAGGATCGCCACCTGCGTCGCGCGCCTCAGGCCCTCGTCGCCCATCAGCAGCATGTACGCCCACGAGATCGGCAGGATCGACGCCGACCCGTACGGCGCCGCCGACACCGCATGCTCGCCGCCCGCATCGGGGCGGCCAGGCAGGTACGGTGCCAGGTGCGACCGGACGCCGATCGGACCCATGCCGGGGCCGCCGCCGCCATGCGGGATGCAGAAAGTCTTGTGCAGGTTGAAGTGGCTGACGTCGGCGCCGTACTGGCCCGGACGCGCCAGCCCGACCTGCGCGTTGAGGTTGGCGCCGTCGAGGTACACCTGGCCGCCGGCCTCGTGCACCAGCTCGCACAGCTCGCGGATGTTCTCCTCGAACACGCCGTGCGTCGACGGGTAGGTGATCATGATCGCGGCCAGTCGGTCGCGATGCAGGTCGATGCGGGCGCGCAGGTCGTCGAGGTCGATATTGCCCTCGCGATCACAGCCCACCACCACGACGCGCATGCCGGCCATCTGCGCCGAGGCCGGGTTGGTGCCATGCGCCGAGGCCGGGATCAGGCACACGTCGCGCTCGGCATGACCGTTGGCACGGTGGTAGCCGCGGATCGCCAACAGGCCGGCGTACTCGCCCTGGGCACCGGAATTCGGCTGCAGAGAGACCGCGTCGTAGCCGCTGATCGCGCAGAGCCGGGCTTCCAGGTCGGCGAACATCTCGGCATAGCCCGCGGTCTGCTCGGCAGGCGCGAACGGATGGATGTCGCAGAAGCCGGGCCAGGTGATCGGCACCATCTCGACGGTGGCGTTCAGCTTCATGGTGCAGGAACCGAGCGGGATCATCGTCCGGTCCAGCGCCAGGTCGCGGTCCGAGAGCCGGCGCAGGTAGCGCAGCATCTCGGTCTCGGAGCGGTGCTCGTGGAACACCGGGTGGGTCATGAACGGCGTCCGGCGCGCCAGCGCGGCCGGGATCGCGTCGGCCGCAACGTGCAGTCCAGCTTCCAAGGCACTGAGGTCGGCATCCGGCGCCACGGCCTGCCAGACCGCGCGGACGATCTCGGGGGTCGTGGTCTCGTCCAGGCTGATGCCGATACGACCCGCATCGACCTGTCGTAGGTTCATGCCCGCCTCACGGGCGGCGGCAAGCACCGTTGCAGTGCGCTCACCCGTCGCCACCGTCACGGTGTCGAAGAACGCCTCGTTCTCGACAGCCGCACCGAGCCCGCGCAGCCCGGCCGCCAACACCCGGGTCAGCTGGTTCACCCGACGGGCGATCGCGGCAAGCCCATCCGGCCCGTGATAGACCGCGTACATCGAGGCGATCACCGCCAGCAGCACCTGCGCGGTGCAGATGTTCGAGGTCGCCTTTTCCCGGCGGATATGCTGCTCGCGGGTCTGCAACGCCAGGCGGTAGGCAGGGCGGCCGGCACTGTCGATCGACACGCCCACCAGGCGGCCGGGCATCGAGCGCTTCAACGGATCGCGCACCGCCATGTACGCGGCATGCGGCCCGCCGAAGCCCATCGGCACGCCGAAGCGCTGCATTGAGCCGATGGCGATGTCGGCGCCGAGCGCGCCAGGCGGGGTCAGCAGCGTCAGCGCCAGCGGATCGGCCGCCATCGCCACCAGCGCGCCGGCCTCGTGCAGCCGCCCGATCAGGTCGCGCGGATTACGGATGCGGCCGAGCGTATCGGGATATTGCAGCAACGCCCCGAACACCGCGGACACGTCGAACGGCGTGCCAGGATCTCCGACCAGCAGGCTGATGCCCAGCGGCTCGGCGCGCGTCTGCAGCACCGCCAGTGTCTGCGGATGAACGCCCTCATCGACGAAGAACGACTTCGCCTTCGACTTCGCCATACGGCTGGCCAGCGTCATCGCCTCGGCCGCCGCGGTCGCCTCGTCGAGCAGCGATGCGTTGGCGACGTCGAGGCCGGTCAGGTCGCACACCAGCGTCTGGAAGTTCAGCAGCGCTTCGAGCCGGCCCTGGCTGATCTCCGGCTGATACGGCGTGTAGGCGGTGTACCAGGCCGGGTTTTCCAGGATGTTGCGCTGGATCACGCCGGGTAGGACGGTGCCGTGATAGCCCTGGCCGATCAGCGAGGTCAGCACCTGGTTGCGCCCGGCGACCGCACGCAAACGGGCCAGCACCTCGGGCTCGGTCAGGCCCGGGCCCAGCCGCACCTGCTCGTGCCAGGCCTCGGCATCCACGCGGATCGAGGCCGGCACCGTCTGGCGGGTCAGCGTTTCCAGGTCGGGCGCATCGATCGCCGCGAGCATCGCGGCGATCTCGGCCTCGTCCGGGCCGATATGGCGTTTGGCAAACGAGTCAGGCGACGGGCGCGTGTCGTTCCAGAGATCGATCGTGTCGGACATCAGCAGCCCACTTAGCGCTTGAAGTTGGGGGGGACGAACGGCATCGGGCAGACCGTCACCGGCACATGCCGGCCGCGCAGCTCTGCGACCAGTGCGGTGCCGGGCTGTGCCAGCGCAGTCGGGACATAGCCCATGGCGAGCGGCGCCTGCAGGCTCGGGCCGAATGCGCCGGAGCTCACATGGCCGACGGTCTCGTGCAGCGCGTCGGGCGAGAACAGGGCGGCACCCAGGCGCAACGGCGCGCGTCCCTCCGGGCTGAGGCCGACACGCCGCATCCGGGTGCCCTCGACGAGCTGGCGCAGGATGATGTCGGCACCCGGGAAACCACCGGCCCGCGCGCCACCGTAGCGGCGGCTCTTCTGGATCGCCCACTCGAGCGACGCCTCGATGGGAGTCGTGGTGACGTCGAGATCGTTGCCATAAAGGCAGAGCCCGGCTTCCAGCCTGAGGCTGTCGCGCGCGCCGAGCCCGACCGGCAGCACCCCAGGCTGGGCCAGCAGCAGGCGCGCGATCGGCTCGGCCAACGCCGCCGGCATGCCGATCTCGTAGCCGTCCTCGCCGGTGTAGCCGGAGCGCGAGATGCTGCAGGCCTGGCCGTCGACCAGGACGGTGCGCACATCCATGAAGCGCATCGACGCCACGCCCGGATCCAGCACCGACAGCGCGGCCTCCGCACCCGGCCCCTGCAGCGCCAGCAGCCCGCGGTCGAATAGTGGCTCGACCGCGCAGTCGCCGGACAGATGCTGCTCGAGGTGCGCCAGGTCGGCCGCCTTGCAGCTGGCATTCACCACCAGCAGCAGGCTGTCATCCAGGTTGGCGACCATCAGGTCGTCCATCACGCCGCCGGCCGGGTTGGTGAGAAGCGCATAGCGCTGCCGTCCCGGGAGCAGCGAGGCCATGTCCGCCGGCACCAGGCGTTCCAGCGCGAGCGCGGCGTCGCGCACCACGCCGGAATGCGGCCGCAACCGGATCTGGCCCATGTGCGACACGTCGAACAGTCCGCAGGCGCTGCGGGTGTGCAGGTGCTCGGTCATGATGCCGCTGCTGTATTGCAGCGGCATGCTGTAGCCGGCGAACGGCACCATCCGCGCGCCGAGCTCCAGGTGCAGCGCGTGCAGCGGCGTGGTGCGGATGACGGCCGCCTCGACCAGCGGCTCGGCGGGCGGCGCGCCCTGGTCGAGGACCAGCTCGATGTTTTCCGACACGCTCAGGCAGCCTTCGCGACGTGCAGCCGGTAGAGCGGGAACCGGGCACACAAGGCCTGCACCTGGGCACGCGCCTGTGCTTCCGCGGCGCTGTTGTCGTCCGGGTTCGCAGCCAGCGCTGCCAGCACGTCGGCGATCAGGTTGGCGACCTGGCGGAACTCGGCCTCGCGGAAGCCGCGCGTGGTGGCCGCCGGCGAGCCCAGCCGGATGCCGCTGGTCTGGGCCGGCGGCAGCGGGTCGTACGGGATGCCGTTCTTGTTGCAGGTGAGGCCGGCGCGCTCGAGCGTGGCTTCCGCGGCCTTGCCGGTGATGCCGGCGCGGCGCAGGTCGAGCAGCACCAGGTGCGTGTCGGTGCCGCCGGTGACGAGATCGTAGCCACGCGCCATCAGCGCCTCGCCGAGCGCCTTGGCGTTCGCCACCACCTGCGCCGCATACTCCTTGAAGTCCGGACGCAGCGCCTCGCCGAACGCCACCGCCTTGGCGGCGATCACATGCATCAGCGGGCCGCCCTGCATGCCCGGGAACACCGCCGAGTTGAACTTCTTGGCCAGCGTCTCGTCGTTGGTCAGGATCATGCCGCCGCGCGGGCCACGCAGCGTCTTGTGCGTGGTGGTGGTCACGACATGGGCGTGCGGGAACGGGCTCGGATGCGCGCCACCCGCCACCAGGCCGGAGAAATGCGCCATGTCGACCAGCAGCAGCGCACCCACCGCGTCGGCGATGGCACGGAAGCGGGCGAAATCGATCTGGCGGGGAATCGCCGAGCCGCCGGCGATGATCAGCTTCGGCGTGTGCTCGCGGGCCAGCGCCTCGACCTGGTCGTAATCCAGCAGCCCGTCCTCGCGGCGCACGCCGTACTGCACCGGGTTGAACCACTTGCCCGAGATGGTCGGCTTGGCGCCGTGCGTCAGGTGGCCGCCGGCATCGATCGCCATGCCGAGGAAGGTATCGCCCGGCTTCAGCAGCGCCAGCATCACCGCGGTGTTGGCCTGCGCGCCGGAATGCGGCTGGACGTTGGCGTAGGCGCAACCGAACAGCCGCGTCGCACGCTCGATGGCCGCGATCTCGACCTTGTCCACCTCCACGCAGCCGCCGTAGTAGCGCCGGCCGGGATAGCCCTCGGCATACTTGTTGGTCAGCACCGAGCCTTGCGCCGCCAGCACCGCCGGCGAGACGATGTTTTCGCTGGCGATCAGCTCGATCCCCTCGTCCTGGCGCTTCAGCTCGGCCGCGATGGCGTCGGCGACGAGCGGGTCGTCGGAGAGGGCACGGTCGAAGAAATCGGACATCGTTCGGGGTCCTCTCAACGGGGGGAGCGGCACGCAGCCGAAAACGCCACGCTCAGCAAGTGAGCGAGGTCGCGTTCAACGAAGCGGTCATCGGATCGATCAATGCACACGGCGCCCCTAGCAGTCGGAAGCTCCGACCGGTTGCGCCCCTTCTGTCTGTTGTGCCTGAGATCGTTATCCCGTCGGCGGACGACAACCCTGAACGGCAGGGGACGTCTCTTTCCAGAAGTTCTAGCCGAGTGGTCCGTTTGCCTGAGAGTTTCCGGGGCGGTTGCTCCTTCGGCGCCGGCGCTGGCCGGTCTCTCCCACATCAGCGGCTTCCAAGGTCGCAGCCGCCCCTGCCGAAGTCAACGACGAAGATGCGCCGCGACGACACGTTTGTGAGTCGCGTCGTGTCGGACGGGGTGCTTCCTCACGTCCGCCGAATGACCTATCTGCACGCCATGATGCGCTTGCGGAACTCACACCACCGCAGCCCGCCGGCGTCGCCGCAAGAGTGGATCGTCGGCGTCGCCTTGCGCGGGGTGATCGCCGGCCTGCGCCGGATCGGGCCGGTCGCGGCGTCGAACCTCGGCGGCTGGATCGGCCGCACGATCGGACCGCTGCTGCCGGTGTCACGGGTTGCCGACCGCAACCTCGTGCAGGCTTTTCCGGACATGGAGGCTACCGCCCGCCGCCGGATCATCCGCGCGGTCTGGGACAATCTGGGACGCAATGCGGCGGAGCTGCCCCACCTGGCCTCGTTCGTCCGCACCACGAGCGGCCCGGGATGGGAGATCGAGGGCGAGCATCATCTCGCAGCCCTCGTCGGCGGGGGCACCCGGGCGCTGTTCTTTTCAGGACATTTCGGCAACTGGGAAATGATCCTGCCGATTGCCGGCGGGCTCGGGCTCCGCGTCTCCGGGTTCTACCGGGCCGCGTCCAACAGGACCGTCGACCGTATCATCCAGGGCCTGCGCACCGATGCGATGCCCCCCGGCGTGTCGATGTTCGCCAAGGGTGCGCCTGGTGCGCGCGCCGCCCTCGCGCATCTGCAGCAGGGCGGCTCGCTCGGGCTGCTGGTCGACCAGAAGATGAACGACGGCATTGCCGTGCCGTTCTTCGGGCGGGACGCGATGACGGCCCCGGCGCTGGCCCAGTTCGCCCTGAGGTTCCGGGCTCCGATCATGCCGGTACATGTGGTGCGGCTCGGCCCGGCGCGCTTCCGGATGATCTGCGAGCCGCCGCTGGACGTGGCCCTCACCGGCGACCGCGCGACCGACACGAGATCGATCGCGACCGCGATGAACCGGCGGCTGGAGGACTGGATCAGGGCCGAGCCGGCGTCCTGGCTGTGGCTGCATCGGCGCTGGCCGAAGCCGGCATGAATTCGGTCGTCAGCACCAGCAACGCCAGACCGCCTATCGCGACGCCGGTCATCGCGGTCAGGTGCCAGCCGCCATAGGCATAGGTGATGGTGGAGAGCATCGAGCTCACCGAGCCGCACAGGAACACCAGCGTCATGTAGATCGCGTTGATGCGGCCGCGCATGTCCGGCGCCAGGCCATAGATCACGCGCTGGCCGACGATCTGGTTGGACTGCACCCCTGCATCGAGAACGATCGCGCTGATCGCCAGCCCGACAAGCGAGCCCGCGGACGCAGCCCAGGCGGCACCGAGGAAGCTCAGCACCATCATGCCCATTGCGACGCCGGTTGCGGGCCTGATCCAGCCGCGATCGGCCACCCGCCCGGCGACCGGCGATGCCAACGCGCCGCCTGCCCCGGCCAGGGCGAACAGCGCGATCCCCTGCTGCCCGAGCCCGAAGCGGTGGGCCAACAGCAGGGGCACCGCGGTCCAGAACAGGCTGAAGCCGGCGAACATCAGCCCCTGGTAGGCCGCCCGCCGGCGTATGGCGGGCTCGCGCAACGGCAGCCGGACCATCGACAGCAGGATCTGGCCGTAATGCATCCCCGCTGCCGGCGCGCGCTTGGGGAGCAACCGGCCCATCACGACCATCAGCGACAGCATCGCGACGGCGCCCAGCACGAAGATCGCCCGCCATCCGAACCGGTCCGCCACCAGGCTGGCGACCGGCCGGGCCAGCATGATGCCGGTGATCAGCCCGCCCATGACGTTGCCGATCACCCGGCCGCGGACCCGCTCCGGCGCCAGGTGGGCCGCGAACGGCACCAGCACCTGGGTGCCCACCGAACACAGCCCGACCGCCACGCTGGCGATCAGGAAGGTGGTCACCGAACCCGACAGCGCGATCCCGGCCAGGCCGATCGCGGCACCGAGCATCGTCAGCTGGATCAGCCGGCGGTTCTCGGTGAGGTCGGTCAGCGGCACCAGCAGCAGCAGCCCCAGCGCATAGCCCAACTGCGTCAGCGTGACGATCGCCCCGCTGATCCCCGGCGCCAGGTGCAGGGAGGCGCTGATCGGCCCGATCAGCGCCTGGGCGTAGTAGATGTTGGCGACAACCATCCCGCAGGCGATGGAAAATACCGCCGTCAGGCCGCGCCCGATCGTGGACTCCTCCGGCACCGGGATCTCAGGCTTGCGGGTAATCGGCACCCAGGGTCAGCTCCTTCCACGCATCGAAGTTCGCGCGCAGCGTATCGAGCTTGGCGTACGCCATGTCGAGCGCCGGCTTGCCGAGCAGCAGATGCAGCGGCGGATTTTCCGAAGTGACGGCAGTGATCACCGCCTCGGAGCCGCGCACCGGATCGCCGACCTGGTTGCCGCTGCGCTCGCGTGTCTGCTGGCGGCGCACGCCGGCGGTCGAGGCGTAATCGTCGATCACGGTCTCGGACTCGATGATCGAGCGGCCGGCCCAGTCGGTGCGGAACGGCCCCGGCTCGACGATGGTGACCTTGATCCCGAGCGGCTTGCCCTCAATCGCCAGGCTCTCCGACAGCCCTTCCACGGCGAACTTGGTGGCATGGTAGTAGCCGGTCGCGGCGAAGCTCACGAGGCCGCCGATCGATGAGAAATTGACCACGTGGCCGCTCTTCTGCTTGCGCATGCCGGGCAGGACCGCTTTGGTCAGCTCGATCAGCCCGAACACGTTGGTCTCGAACTGCGCGCGGATGCCCTCGTCCTCGCCCTCCTCGATCGCCGCCAGGTAGCCGTAGCCGGCATTGTTCACCAGCACGTCGATGCGGCCGAACTTCTCCAGTGCGGCGTCGACCGAGGCGGCCACGCTCTGCTTGTCGGTGACGTCCAGGCGGATCGCCAGCGCGCGGTCCTCGTGCCCGGCGACCAGGTCCTGCAGCTGCTCCGGCTTGCGTGCGGTGGCGACCACGCGCCAGCCACGCTCGAGGATCAGCCGGGCGATCTCGCGGCCGAAGCCGGTGGAGCAGCCGGTGATGAACCAGACGGGGGTTTGTTCGGGTGCCATGGGATGTGTCTCCGTGAAGTCGGGAACCCAACGCGCGAGGCTGGCCCGGGTGGCGAAAATACGCGAGCTTGCCCCCCGGATGGTGCGAGGAGGCGACCAGGTGCCGGATCGGCCAGCTGCGGATGACGGGTTCACGCTGATCGAGATGATCGTCGTGCTGGTGGTGCTGGCGCTGGTCGGCACGATCGTGCTGTCCCGCGGCCCGATGCATTCGGCGACTCTCGACCTGCGCGCGCAAGCCCGCACCATGGCCTCCGACATGCGGCGGGACCGCGCGGACGCCATCGCAGCGGACCACGACGTGGTGTTCACGGTGGATGCCGACCGTCGGGATTACGGCGTGCGCGATGGTCTGCGGCACACGCTGGCAAACGCGGTCGGCATCGACGGTGAGGTGGCGCCGATCGTGTTCCACGCCGATGGCAGCGCGTCGGGGGGCAGCATCACGTTGAGCGAGGGCGAACGGCGGTTGGCCATCCGGGTGGACTGGCTGACCGGCCAGGTCGCGGTCCGTTAGGGTCTGCTTCGTCTCTCTGCGGGCTACGATGGCTGTGGAGCAGAGACCTGCGCAGCTCCGGTGCAGCCACGAGTGCTGCGGATGCAAGAACGATCGCCAGGAAGACGCCTGCGAAAATCATCAACCTCAGCGCACTGAAGCCGAAAAACGTATGAGTGAGGGCTTGGGCGACCAGGAAGGTTCCCACCAGCCCGGGGAGCCCCGACACCACCATGCTCGTCGACATGATGGTTTCAAGCCTCCATGGCCGCCCGGTTTTGCCCCGGCCGGCGCGTCGCTCGCGTCACCGCCACATTGGCAGGCAGGCCATGCTCGCACGCTTGCGAGACGGTGAGGCTGAACTCCCCGGCCTCGCCGAGAAGAGGTTTCGGAAGGGTCACGATGGTCGCCCGTCGGGTTGGCGCCGGAACGTGACCGACGGTCCTGGACGAGGCCCTGGGCATTGCTGCCCCCATGCTTCAAGGTCAGTGACGTGCGCGTTCCACCTTCGGATATCAACGCATATGCAGCTGCAGGGCCCTAGCGTGGAGGCGGCGCGGGCGTTTCGGCTGCCGTGTCGCAGCCCAGGTAGCGGCGCCAGAATCCCACTGAGGTGAGGCGGGGCGCCGCAGCCTTCCAGTCGGCGGCGACCCGATCGCCGCGACGTTGCAGGCGAAGCAGCAACGGCAGGGTTTGCTTCGTGAGCTCCCAGAACACCGAGCGATCCCGGCGGTAGGCGGACATCTCGGGCTCCCACCAGTTATCGAGCACGATATGCTCGGCGTGGCGCAGGCCGATCCAGGAGAACTCGGCGGTCTGCACCAGCGACGGCTCGGCCCTGGATGTCGGCAGCAGCGCATTCCGCAGCAGCACGACCACGAACCAGAACAGGAAGGCCGGCCGGCCGCGCGGCATCCGGGACACCACCGCCGCCTCGACGACCTGGCGCCGCTGCACCGGCTGGGCACCGTAGCGCTGGCGCAGCGCCATGATGCCGGCATGGATCGCCTGCGGATCCTGGTCCAGGATCTCCGGCCCGGCGAGGAAGTCGGCGATCCCGCGCATGATCAGCGCCGCACCGAAATAGCGGAACGTCAGCAGGTGCAGCAGCCAGCTGCGGCCGGCACGACGCAATGCGGCACGGCTGCTGAAGCGGTCGTGCAGGGCTGCCAGGATCAGCAGGTTGCGGGTCTCGTAATACAACTGCCAGTTGCCGAGCTTCAGGTAGAACGGCTCGTGCCAGACCGCAGCACCCGGCAACACGGTCGTGAACACGCCTTGCCGATATAGCCGCATGCCGTATTCCGCGTCGTCGCCGCGAATGAAGCAGGGCAACGGCAGCCCCACCCGACGGACGATCTCGAGCGACACCGCGAAACACCACCAGCCGTTGAAATGCACCGATTGCGGCTGTGCGATGCTGTCCAGGCCGTCGGCAGATAGCAGGTCGGTGTTGTGCAGGATCGCGCGCGGGAACCAGCTGTGATTGTCGATCACCGCCCCCGCCTCGTACAGCCGCGTCGGCTGCACGCTGTCGAGCATCTGGCCGCCGACCGCGACATTCTCGTTTGCCAGCGACAGGAACGCGGTCAGCCGGGGGATCGTGTCGGGCTCCAGCCGGATGTCGTCATCGAGAAAGGCGCAGTGGGTAAGGCCGGGATCATCCAGCGTCGCCAGCATGCCGCGGGTGAATCCGCCGGCGCCCCCGAAATTGCCCTGCTCGATGACCGTCAGCCGCGCCCCGAGTTGCTCGGCGAACGGCGCAATCGACGCATGCTGGCGCAGGCCCGGCCGGCCCTGGTTGACGATAAAAACCCGATCCAGACCGGCCATTACGACAGGGTCGGCGACCATCACCTCGAGCACCGCGGCCATGAAGCTCTCGCGGTTGAAGGTGCAGAAGACGATCCCGAGCGAAACCGGCACGGGGGCCTCGTCACCCAGCCAGGCGGCCTCGATGAATTCCGCACCGGAGCCTGTCATGGAGGCCGTGACCTCGAAATACAGCAGGCCGTATTCGCGGAAATTGCTGCTGCGTTCGGGTACCGAGAAACCCACCGTCTGCGCCCGCCCGGTGGCCGCCACCCGGGTTTCCGCAACCAGCGTGTTGACGCCGATGGCACGGCGCAGGAGCCGCACGACGCACGCGCCCCGCACGGTGACCGAGAGCCGCAGCGCCTTCAATCTGGTGTTCATGCGCCAGTGGGCTTCGAAGAACGCTCCGAAATAGGTATCGAACAGCAAGGTGGTACCGGGCAGCAGGTCGATCGCGCCACCCGGCTGCAACTCTGCCGCGAAGGCTCCGGTCCCTTCTCCCTGCAACCGGGCGGCACGCCAGTAGAGCGCACGCAGTTCAGGCGGGCGGTCGGTCAGCACGCGCTGCAAGGTCTGCTCGGTTGGGCGAGGGTGATCCGCCCCACTCGTATCGACCGGGCGCGCGAACTGGTCCATCGATGCTTCCTCGAACGCGTTGGCCATGCAAACTAGAATGTGCGGTCACTCGCGCCGGTTCCTGCATCAAATTTCCAACAGGGCGCCAGGCGAAAACCGGAATTTCTACGGCAGTTTCTGCAGATCCAGTTTTCGCTGGCGATGTTGTGACGCGACTTGATCCTATGCTTGCCGCACCCTGCTTGGGATCTCGATTGAGAAAGGGTGATGATGGACGGCATGGCGTCTGAGGCGAAGATGCCTGCGCGCGACTACGACTGGCTTATCGTGGGTGCAGGGTTTGCGGGCTCGATCCTGGCTGAACGGCTCGCTGCACATGGCCAGCGCGTGATGATCATCGACAAGCGTCCGCACATCGCGGGAAATGCCTATGACCGCTTCGATGATGCCGGCCTTCTGGTGCATGAATACGGCCCGCACATCTTCCATACCAACTCGACGATGGTGTTCGACTATCTGTCGCGTTTCACCGACTGGCGGCCATACGAGCATCGCGTGAAAGGTCATGTCGACGGCCGTCTCGTGCCGATCCCGATCAATCTCGACACCGTCAATGCACTCTACGATCTGCAGTTGACTTCCGCGGAGCTTCCCACCTGGTTGGCCAGGCGCGCCGAACCGGTGGAAAACGTCACCACGGCAGAGGATGTCGTCGTCTCCCAGGTCGGCCGTGATCTCTACGAAAAGATCTTCCGTGCATACACCAGGAAGCAATGGGGCCTCGACCCGTCAGAGCTCGATGCGAGCGTGACCGCACGCATTCCGGTGCGCACCGATCGGGAGGATCGCTATTTCACCGACCGTCACCAGTGCATGCCGCTGGATGGCTATACGAAGATGTTCGAGCGCATGTTGGAACATCCGAACATCACCGTGCGCACCGGCACGTCCTATGCCGACATCGTCACCACGGTGACGGGTGCACGGCTGATCTGGACCGGGCCGATCGACGAGTATTTCGGATTTTCCGAGGGACGGCTGCCATACAGGTCGCTGCGTTTCGTGCATGAAACCCACGATGTCGAGTTCTTTCAGCCGGTCGGCACGGTGAACTACCCGCAGGATCAGGACTACACCCGCATCACCGAATACAAGCACCTGACCGGCCAGACCCACGACCGCACCAGCGTCATGTATGAATATCCGGCAGCCGACGGCGAGCCGTATTATCCGGTGCCGCAAGCGGAAAGCCAGGCGACCTTCAAGCGATACCAGGCGCTCGCGGATGCCAGCCCGGATATCTGGTTCGTGGGACGCCTGGCCACCTACCGCTACTACAACATGGACCAGATCGTGGCGCAGGCACTCGCCACCTTCACCCGCATCGAGCGCACACTGCCCGCGGGTCAGGGACCCTCAACCGCAAGCAGCGCGGAACACACCGTCATCGACGCCTGAAGCCCGGCCCGGTCGGCGCACCCATCCGTCGGCCGGGCGAGGATCAGCCGCCGCTGGGTGACGGCGGACCCTGCACCACCTCGACCAGGTCCTTCGGACGCAGCCACGCCCGGAACGCCGCCTGAACTTCGGCTGCCGTGGTATCGAAATAGTGCCGCGCCGCGAGGTCCGGCTGGTTCAGCGGCAGCCCGAGATCGACCAGGTGCAGATCCTCGAGACCGATCGCGTCGAAACTGGCACGACCCATCGGCAACTGCCGCAGCAGTGAGGCCTTCGCCCGGATGAGTTCGGCGTCGCTTACCGGCTCCGACTGCATCGCCTGGATATCGCGCACCACGAGGTCGCGCGCCTTGCCGATATTCTGCGCGTCGGCGCCGTAGGTCACGGAATAATTGCTGCGGTTGCGTGACCAGTCGAGCGCGCTGCTGACGCTATAGACGTAGCCGGTCTTGACCCGCAGGTCGCGATACAGCCGCGAGGAAAAGCCGCTGCCGAGGATCTCGTTGCCGAGCGCCAGGCTGAAATGGTCCGGCTGGGCCACGCGCAGGCCGAGATCCTCCTTCAGCTCGATGTTGGATTGCAGGCTGCTGCGATCCGGCACGTAGGCGCGCGAGGTCGTGTTGTCGGGGATCGGCGCCAGGTCGACGACGGGCGTCGGTCCGGTCGCCGACCAGCCGCCGAAATTCTGCTGGATCGCAGCGCGCGCATGCTCCGGCGTGATGTCGCCGACGATGACGATGGTGGTGAGGTCGGGTCGATACGCGCTGGCATAGAACGCCTTGGCGTCCGCCACGGTCAGCCCCATCACGCTCGCCGGCGTCGGCTCACGCAGCGACGGATCGCCGGGGGGCACCACCGCCCGGGTGGTCGCGCGCTGGAACAGGTAGCTCGGCGACCCGAGCAGCCCGGCGAGACTTCCCGCAGTCTGCCGCTGCACCACCTTGAACGCCGCGTCCGGGAACACCGGGTGCAGCTCGTTGTCGGCCAGCAGCGCCAGCCCGCTATCGAACTGGTGGGTCAGCACCTTGAGCGAGAAGCCGCTGCCCGCCTGCTCGTCGGCGGCGATATCGTCGAGCGCCTTCTGGAAGCTCAACCGGTCGTGCGTCGTGGTGCCGTAATCGAACATCCGCTCGACGACGCTGCCCACACCTTCCTGGCCTTTCGGCTCCTGCAGGTCGGTCGATTGCCGGATCTGGCCATAAAGCGACACGGTGTTGGTGACGTGCTCGGTCTGCACGATCAGCCGCAGGCCGTTCGGCAGCGTGCTGACCACCGGCGCCGGCGAGGCCTCGGGAATATGCAGGGCGGCGAGCGCGGTCGTCGCCCAGTCCGGCAGCGCCACCGGCTTGTCCGGCGCCGAGGCGAACGATTCCGCACCCCCGAAGCCCTTGCCGGCGATCGGCTTGCCGGAATCCTGCGGCGTCAGCACCGCGGTCACCACATGCGCCGGATCGAAGACCTGGCGGGCGATGCGGTTCACGTCATCGACGGTCACCGCGCGGTACGCCGCCGCGAGCGCATCGGGGGAATCCAGCCCCTGGAACGCCAGCACGTTGGACCAGCTCTGCGCCAGGCCGCTGATGCTGTCGTTCTGCGTGCCGAGCTGCGCGATCTCGCGACGCCGTGCCGCATCGACCAGGTCCGCGGGCACCCCGTTGCGGGCAATGTCGGCAATGACGCCGCGCATCTTCGCCAGCAGCGGCGCTCCGTCGGCGCCCTTGGGGAACGCGCCCAGCGCCACCCCGAAGCCGACATCGGGCTTCGGGCGATACAGGAACTGGGCCGCAAGCGCATCGCCGCCGGGCACCAGCGCATACAGGCTGCCACGCTCGCTCGACAGCACATCGCCCAGGATGTCGGCGGCGGCGAAGTCGTGCGAGCGCGCGCCCGGCATCCGGTAGGCCAGTGTCACCAGCCCGATCGGATAATCCGTGGGCAGCTGCAGCGTCTGCGGCGCCACCGGGCCCAGGGTGAAGGTCGCGTGCGGCGGCAGCGCCTTGCGCGGAATGTCACCGAACGCGGCCTTCACGTCGGCCAGCGCCTTGTCCGGATCGACGTCGCCGGCGATCACCAGGATGGCGTTGTTGGGTGCATACCAGCGTGACCAGAACGCCCGCAGCAACGCCGCGTCGGTCTTGTCGAACGAGGGCCGGGTGCCGAGCGCGTCGTGCGCGTACGGGGTGCCGGCGAACATCGTCGCCTGCAGCTGCGACAGGTAGTTGTACGCCGGGCTCGAGAGGTCGCGCGACACCTCCTGCTCGATGGCGCCGCGCTCCTTGTCCCAGTCCGCCTGGTTCAAGCTGAGCCGGTTCATCCGCAGCGCCTCGACATGCAGCACCACCGCAAGGTCGTCGGCAGGTGCGGTATAGAAGTACTGTGTGACGGTCTCGGTGGTGTCGGCGTTGTACTCGCCGCCGAGCTTGGCGCCGATCTCGGCCAGCTGGTCCTTGTCGAGCCCCTCGCTGCCGCGGAACATCATGTGCTCGGTGGCGTGCGCGGTGCCCGGAAAACCCGGCGGCGCGTCGTTCGAGCCGGCCAGGTAGTTGATCTCGGTGGTGACCACGGGGGCCAGCCGGTCCTGCACGATGACCACCCGCAGGCCGTTCGACAGCGTTGCCCGCAGCGCGGAGTCCGCACCGGTGGCGTGCGGGGTCGGGGCCGCCGGCAGGATCGGCGTCGGGTTCGGACCGGTGGTCGGTGTGGCCGCGATCGCCGTGCCGCCCAGGCCAGCCAGCGCGGTCCCGGCGAGTGCCGCAAGCATCAGGCCCGTCGCCGCCCCCCGCTTCAGGAGCAGGCGCTTCGGCAGCAGGCTGGCCGCCCGCCTGGTCTCTGTCCGGTGGCGCATGCGATCTCCGTGTCTGGTCGGGCTGCCCGATCCAGTCGGGAGCCGGGTATCGCCGCGCACACTAGAAGCCGCGTGCCTTCGCGGAAAGCGCCGTGCCTATGAAGGATATGTCACCTGGGCGATGATGCGCGCGATGCCGATCCGCTCCCTCTGCCGCCGACCGGGCGCCGCTCCCGCCGGACCCACTGTCAGTAGGGATGCCGGCTTCACGCTGCTGGAGGTGCTGGTCGCGTTCGTGATCGCCGCCCTGGCACTCGGCGTGCTGTTCGAGGGCGCGGTCGAGGGCATCCGCTCCACCCGGATCGCCGATCGCACCCAGGAGGCGCTGTCCCGCGCGCAGTCGCATCTCGCCACCATCGGCCACGGCACGCCGCTGCGCGCGGAGACACAGGAGGGCGAGGACGGCCACGGCTACCACTGGAAGCTCCATATCGCGCCGCTGCAATCCACGACGATCGGCAGCTCCAGCAATCACGGCGGCGTCCAGACGCTCTCGAGCCAAGCGCCGCAAGCGGTGCTGTATTCGGTGCAGCTCACGGAGTCATGGTCGGACGAGGCGTCGGCCGGCGACCACACCCGCGCGGTGACGCTGCGCACCGAACGGCTCGGCCAGCAACCCGGCGCCGGGCCATGAGGCCGCCCCACAGGTCCAACTCCGATGATGCCGGCTTCACCCTGCTCGAGATCGTGGTGGCGCTGGTGGTGCTGGGCATCCTGCTTTCGACGCTGAGCCAGGGCGTGCAGTTCGGGCTGGCCGCGTTCGACCGCCAGGACCGCATGATCCAGACCGGCGGCCGGCTGGAGGCGGCGGACCGGACCCTCCGCCGGCTGATCGAGCAGCTCGATCCCGGCACCTCGACCGATGGCGACAGCGTGGTCGGCGCCCAGCATGGGCTGGTGTTCCGGAGCCCGCTGCGGATCGCCGATGCCGCACCCCGCGCAAACCGGGAGACGCCGAACCTGCAGACCGCGCCGGAGCCGCAAGACGACCTGGCCGATCTGCGCCTTTCGGTCGATCCGGCGCACCAGCTGATCCTGGCCTGGCTGCCGCACCGCCATGTCATCCCGGCGGGACCGGTCCCGACACCGCATCGCGAGGTGCTGCTGACCGGCGTGGACCAGATCGATGTGAGCTATTTCAGTGCCGGCGTCTGGCACACGCGTTGGTCCGATGCGGAGCCGCCCGACCTGATCCGCATCCGCCTGGTGTTCCCGGACGGCGATCCGCGGCACTGGCCCGACATCGTCGCCGCACCGGCACGCGCCCAGTCGCCGGATTGAGCAGCGCCGACGCCACGCAGGCCGCGTCACGGAAGTTCCCTCGCTTTCAATTCTTCATGTGCCGCCGGATTTCAACCCGCATCAGCTTGCTCTATCGTGCCAGCCGATGATTGCCGACGTCCTGACCTGGTGGTCGCGCCAGATGCTCGACCTGGTGCCGGCGCGGTTTGCGCGTCCGGACCCTTCCGCCGTGGGGGCACTGCTGGTGGAGCCGCACCCCGGCGGTGACGGCGTACGCCTGCTGCGTCGCCAGTCCGGCGAGGAGACCGTGCTCGGCAACTTCGCCCTGCGCCGCATGACCATGCCCGATGCAACCGGAGTGGGAGTCCCCGGTGACGTCGATCCGGACGATGCGGCGGTGCTGCGTGCGGCGATCGTCAGCGCCGGGACGCGGGAGGGTGGCCGCTTCGTGCTGCTGCGGCTGCCGGCGGGTGCGGCATTGCAGCGCGACGTGACGCTGCCGCTGGCCGCCGAAGCCGGGCTCGACCGCGTGCTCGCCTACGAGATGGACCGCCTGACCCCCTTTGCCGCGGACGATATCTTCTTTGCCTGGACGGTGCTGCGGCGCGATCGCGAGGCCGGACGGATCATGCTGCGGCTGTCGCTGGTTCCGAAGGCGCCGCTGCTGCCGCTGCTCGACACGCTGCGCCTTGTGGGCGCCAGTCCACGCGGGATCGAAATCCCCGCCTTCGTGAACGCGGGAGCATCGACCGACCCCAACCATCGGTTGCGCATCCCGCTGGCGCATGAGCGCACGGCCTCGGCCATCCAGGAGCGCCGCTTGCTGGTAGCCGCAGGAGCTGCCTGCGCCGCCCTGGCCGTGCTGGCGATCATGCTGCCGTTCGCATTGCAGTCTGTCGCGGCCTCCAGGCTGAACCATCAGGTGGCGGCGCTGCAGCCGCGCGTCGATGCGGTGCAGGCGTTGCGCCGGCGGATCGCGGGCAGCACCGCCGGCGGCGACCTGGTGGCGACCGAGCGCCACCGTCTCGGCGACACCCTCGAGGTGCTGGCCGCGGTGACGCGCGTGCTGCCGGACGACAGCTACCTGTCGGATCTCACGCTGCGGCAGGGCCAGCTGACGATCAGCGGCCAATCGCCGGGTGCCGCCAAGCTGATCCCGGCGATCAGCAGCGATCCGGCCTTCTCGGCGCCAGCCTTCTCGGCGCCGGTTACCCGGATCGAGGGCCAGAACACCGACCTGTTCTCGATCCGCGCCGGGATCAGCCGCTGATGTCGGTGTCGACCCGCTCACCGGGCAACCGCTCCGCCGGGCGCCCCGCCGGCTTTGCAGGCTCGCTGCCGCAAGGCCGCGCGGGCCAGGCATCTGCACTCGGGATCGCGGCGATCGTGCTGCTGCTGCTCTGGGAGGCGGTCGGCAGTCCGTTGATCGGGCTGTACCAGGACCGCGACGAGGCGATCAAAGGCCAGCGGCAGATGGCGGCCCGGATGGACATGCTGGCCGCCGAACTGCCGGCGCTGCGACAGGCGGCGGCCGGGAGTGCGGCCCGGTCCGGACCGGTGGCGCTGATCGAGGGCAGCAGCGATGCGGTCGCCGCGGCCGCACTCCAGGAGAAGGTACAGCAGATGGCGTCGTCGCTCGGCGCCAGCCTGTCCAGCACCGAGAGCCTGCCGGCGAGCCAGGCCGGCGCCTACCGACGGGTCGGCGTGCGGATCAGTGTCAGCGCGCCGTTCGAGGTGATGGTCCGGCTGATCGCGGCGATCGAGCAGGCCTCGCCCTCGATGCTGATCGACGACCTGCAGCTGCATGGCTCACGCATCATGGTGCAGGCGGCCTCGCCGCTCGAGGGCGCGATGACCGTCATGGCGTTCCGTGCCGGCAAGGCGGATGCGCCCACCGGCGCCGGCCAGTCCGACGAGCCCCAGCAGTGAGTGGGCCCCAGCGATGAGCAGGCCCCGGCAATGAGTGGTTCAGTCGCCCGTCGCGTGCGGCCGCGGCCGCTGCTATGGCTGGCAACCGCGTGCGCCTGCCTGCTTGTCGGCGTGCTGGTGCTCGAATATCAGTTCGGCGTGACGCGGGAGGGACGCCTGGCCTATCCGGAACGCGCCCTGGCGGCGGCTCGCCCGGCACACGCTGCCACGGCCGCCGATGATGCGGCGCCCGATCCTGCCCGCATCGACGACTGGACCCGGATCGTGCTGGCTCGGCCGCTTTTCAGTCCCTCGCGCCGGCCAGCCACCACCATAGCGGCCGGTCCGCAGCAGCCGCGTCTCAGCGGGATCGTGATGGGTCCGGATGGCCGGAGGGCGATCTTCGCCGGCGATGGCGACGCGCGCGGCATCGTCGCCGGGGTCGGCCAGCAGGCCGGCGCGTGGCAGGTGCGGGCGATCGACCAGAACAGCGTCCAGGTGTTCGGGCCGGACGGTCCGCGCACGCTCACCCCGTCGCGGGACGCCTCATCGTCCGGCACGGCCGACGTCCTCGGTGGTGGAGCACTTCCGGATCATCCCTCGATCCTGGACCTGCTGCGCAACAGGAGGCTGCAGTTCGGGCCCCAAAATACGCAGCAGAACGGCCAGATGCCCCGGCTTCCGGCCGCACTCCTCACACCACCGGCGCCGCCCGGCCAGGCGCCCGGCAGGCTCCCCTTCCAGCCACCCGGCGAGGCCAACGCACCGTGATCTTCGTTCCACGCCGTTCTGTTTCGCGCCGTTCCGTCCTGAACCGATCCGTCTGGGGCCACCCGGGGAGGCTCCTCGGGCACATCGTCACGCCGGTCTGCCTGCTGGTGTCCGGCTGCAACCACATGGAGCAGCCGGTCATCCAGCCGCTGGCCCCGCTGCGTGCCGGCACTGCCACCGCACAGCCCCGCATCAACGGCGATATCGGCTCGATCGATCCGGTTCAGGCGCCCGAGATCAGCTATGGCCGCAATCGCCGTCCCGCTGTGCGCAACGTGGACGGGACCATCGGCGCCGGCTCGATAACCCTGAATTTCGCCGACACCGACATCCGCGACGCCGTGGCGCAGATCCTCGGCACGCTGCTGCACGCCAACTACACGATCGACCCCAACGTGAAGGGGACGGTCACGCTGCACACCTCGACACCGCTCGGCAGCGACCAGCTGCTGCCGACGTTGCAGGCGCTGCTGGCCCAGGTCGGGGCCTCGATCTACCAGTCCAACGGCATCTACCGCATCGTCGCCGGCGGTGGCGGCCAGGCGCCCGGTATTCCGGGTGGCGGTGGCGCTGCGGGCGGTGCCGGCGGCAACATGCAGACGCTGGCGGCCGACGCGGCGGTGTCCGGCAGCGCGCTGGTGCCGCTGCGCTATGCCGGTGCCGAGGATCTCGCCAAGGCGCTGCAGCCGTTCGTCCAGGCCGGCTCCAAGATCACCGCGGTGCAGGGCGGGAACGCGCTGATCGTCAGCGGCGACCCGGCGGTGCGCGGCACGCTGGTGAACCTGATCCAGGCGTTCGACATCGACGCCCTGGCCGGCCAGTCCTACGCCCTGCTGCCGGTCGATTCCGGTGACGCCAAGGACATCGCCAGCGCCCTGCAGGACGCGCTCAAGGGCCGCGGCGGTTCGCTCTCGCAGGTGGTTCGGGTGGTGCCGATGACCCGCGTCGATGCGGTGCTGGTGGTCGCCAACGAGCCGAACTTCATCGACGATGCGCGCCGGCTGTTCACCCTGATCGAGCGCACCCGCCGTACCACGGTGCGCTCGTGGCACGTGTACTACCTCCAGAACAGCCACGCCAACGATGCGGCGTACGTGCTGCAGCAGGCCTTCACCCCAAATGACGTGACCGCGCAGCCGACCGCGCCGCTGCAGGCCAACATTCCCGGCGGCAACCAGCAGGGCACCAACGGCGGCTCGGGCGGTATCGGCGGCGGGTCGAGCGGCGGGCTGGGGTCGAGCGGCGGTCTGGGATCCAGCGGCGGCTTGGGCTCCAGTGGCGGCATCGGCTCGGGCGGTGGATCGGGATCCGGCGGCCTCGGGTCGAGCCTCGGCTCCAGCGGCGGCACCGGCACCGGCACGGGCGCACCTGGCGGCAACCAGGCGGCCGGCGGCAACCCGCTGCTCGGCGGCCTGGACAGCTCCGGCGGCGGCGGCAGCGGCGACGAGGCGCGGACGATGAAGATCATCGCCAACCCGCAGAACAACGCGATCCTGGTCTATGCCACCGACCAGGAGAACGACACCGTCAACCAGATGCTGCGCAAGATCGACATCCTGCCGCTGCAGGTGCGGATCGACGCGGTGATCGCCGAGGTGACCCTCAACGACCAGCTGCAATACGGCACCCAGTTCTTCTTCAAGTCGGGGGGCATCAACGGGGTGCTCTCGAACAACACCATCAGCCCGATCACCACCGGCATCACCAGCACCCTCTTCAACAGCACGCTGCCCGGCTTCATCATCGGCGGCACCGGCAATGGCGGCGCGCCGATCGCGCTCAACGCGCTGCAGGCGGTCACCACCGTGCACGTGCTGTCGTCGCCGGAGCTGCTGGTGCTCGACAACCAGCCGGCGCGGCTGCAGGTGGGCCAGCTGGTGCCGATCCAGACCGGCTCGCAGACCAGCACGCTGAGCACCGGATCGGTGTTCAACCAGTTCACCTACCAGCCGACCGGCGTGATCATGAACGTGACGCCGCGGGTGAATAACGGCGGCCTGGTGACCCTCGACATCTCGCAGGAGGTCAGCTCGGTGGTTCCCGGCAGCAACGCCACCACCAACCCGACCTTCAACGACCAGTCGGTGGTCTCCCGCGTGGTCATCCAGGACGGCCAGACGGTCGGCCTCGCCGGGCTGATCACCGACCAGAGCACCCGCGCCAACAGCGGCATACCCTGGCTCAAGGACATCCCGATCCTGGGCTTCTTCGGCGGCAGCCAGAACAACAACCGGCAGCGGACCGAGCTCTTGATCCTGATCACGCCGCATGTGCTGCACGACCAGCGCGACGCACAGGCGCTCACCGAGGATCTGCGCGACACGCTGATCAACGCCGCCGCGGTGCCGGGCGAACTGACGCCGATGCGCCAGACCGGCAGTGCCGATCCGCAGCAGCGCGTGCGCCGCAGCGTCGGCCTCGGTCCCTGATCGCGGCGCGCCTCCCCGTGCGCGGGCGGCGCGACAGAGGCTTCGCGCTGCTCATCGTGCTGTGGACGCTGGTGCTGGTCTCGCTGCTGGTCTCCGCGATCGCCGCATCGGGCAGCGGTCGCACGCGGCAGGCGGCCGACCTCGAACGCAACGCGCAACTGCAGGCGGAGGCGGATGGCGCCGTCGACGAGGCGGTGTTCCACGTGATCGACGCCTCGAAGGCGCACTGGCCGGCGAACGGCAGCACCCACCTGGTCCGGCGCGGCGGCACCGTGCTGTCGATCCGGATCGAGAACCAGGCCGGCAAGGTCAATCCCAACCGGGCGTCGCTCGACCTGCTCGCGGCGCTGTTCCAGGCGATCGGGCTCGACAGCCGGAGTGCCGTGACGATCGCCACCCGGATGATCGTCTGGCGGTTTCCGACGGCCCAGCCGGTGGGGCAGTCCGCACCGCCGGCGCAGGCAGCGGGCGGCCGCGACTACCTGCCGCCGAACGCGCCGTTCGAGAGCATCTCCGAGCTCGGGCTGGTGGACGGCATCACCCCGGCGCTGCTCGCCCGTCTCGAACCGCACATCTCGCTGTATCACGACAACGACCCGGATCCCGCCTTCGCCGACCCTGTCGTGCGGCAGGCCATCGCCCTCGCCAACGGTCCGGGCGATGCCGGCAGCAGCGCCGCGCCGGACGATAATGCGCCCCCGGGGCAGGCCCAGGGCAGCGCGCCGGACGAGAGCGTGGTCGAGGTGACCGCCGAGGCGCGTGACGGCTCCGGCCATCGCTTCGTGCGGCGGGCGATCGTGCTGATCGGCACGAACTCCACCGGCCCGGGTGCTGCGGACCAGCGCCCGTTCCAGGTCATGACCTGGGAGGCCCCGGCGGCCGGCGCGCCCAAGACATGATGACAGTCGCCGGCCGAAAGCGCTGGCCCTGCCTGGACGTTCACGCAAATCTGCTCTAACCGCTCGGCTCATGCAGACGACGCCGGACCTCCCCTCGCGCACCGCCCTCGTGACCGGCATTACCGGCCAGGATGGTGCCTATCTTGCCGCCCTGCTGCTCGAGAAGGGATACCGGGTGGTCGGCATGGCGCGTCGCTCCGCCTCCGCCGACATGGTCAGCGCGCGGCTGCGCTGGCTCGGCGTGTTCGACCGGGTGGAGCTGGTCGATGGCGACCTGCTCGATATCGGCAGCCTGATCCGCATCATCCAGTCGGTCGAACCCGACGAGGTGTACAATCTCGGCGCCCAGAGCTTCGTCGCCGCCTCCTGGCAGCAGCCGATCCTGACCGGCCAGGCCACCGGCATCGGCGCCGTCAACGTGCTGGAGGCGGTGCGCATCGCCCGGCCGCAGGCGCGCTTCTACCAGGCCTCGTCGTCGGAGATGTACGGCCTGATCCAGGAGAAGGTGCAGAGCGAGCGCACGCCGTTCTATCCGCGCTCGCCCTACGCGGTAGCCAAGCTGTACGGCCACTGGATGACGGTGAACTACCGCGAGAGCTTCGGGCTGCATGCCTCGTCCGGCATCCTGTTCAACCATGAGAGCCCGCTGCGCGGCATCGAGTTCGTGACCCGCAAGGTCACCGACGGCGTGGCGCGGATCAAGCTCGGCATGGCCCGCGAGCTGCCGCTCGGCAACCTCGACGCGACCCGCGACTGGGGCCATGCGCGCGACTACGTCAAGGCGATGTGGCTGATGCTGCAGCAGGACGTCGCCGACGATTACGTGGTCGCCACCGGCCGCACCACCTCGATCCGCGAGCTCTGCCGCATCGCCTTCTCCTGCGCCGGGCTGGATTACCGGGAGCATGTGGTCAGCCGATCCGACCTGATCCGGCCGGCCGAAGTGGACGTGCTGCTGGGCGATGCGTCGAAGGCGAAATCGGTGCTCGGCTGGCAGGCGGAGACCAGCCTCGAGGACATGATCGCCGAGATGGTCGAGGCCGACCTGGCGCGCCATCGGGCCGCCATCGGGGCGTCCGTCAAGATGGCGGCACCCGCTCCGACGGCACCGCCGCCGTCGCCCGCGGCCCTGCCGAAACTCCACGCCTGAACCGGACGCCGGAATGAGCGATCGGCGCATCCTGGTCACGGGGCTATCCGGGTTCGTCGGCCAGCACCTGGCCCGCGCCATGCAGGATGTGCTGCCCGACAGCGAACTGCTCCCGCTGACCTGCGACGTCACGGATGCTGACGCGGTCCAGGAGGCGGTGGCAACCCTGTCTCCCGATGCGTGCCTGCACCTGGCTGCGATCTCCGCCATTCCGGTCGCCCGCGCCGCCCCCGACCGGGCCTGGGCAGTCAATCTGCAGGGAACGCTCAATCTCGCCCGCGCGCTGCACGCCGAACGGCCGGATGCGTGGTTCCTGCATGTCTCCAGCGGTGACGCGTACGGCGCCTCCTTCAAGCTCGAGCGTCCGCTCGACGAGGACGCCCCGCTGGCCCCGATCAACACCTACGGGGCAACCAAGGCGGCGGCCGACATGGCGATGTCGGCGATGGCGGCCGAGGGCTTCCGGGTGATCCGCCTGCGCCCGTTCAACCATACCGGCCCGGGCCAGGCGCCGGACTTCGCCATCCCGGCCTTCGCGCGGCAGATCGCGCTGATCCGGGCCGGGCGGCAGGAGCCGATCCTGCGCACCGGCAGCCTGACCGCGTTTCGCGATTTCCTCGATGTGCGTGATGTGTGCCGCGCCTACGCGCTCTGCCTGCGCCACGCCAACGGCCTGGCCCCCGGCACGATCCTGAACATCGCGTCGGGCACGGCGCGGCGGATCGGCGATGTGCTGCAGGGACTGCTGGCGCTGTCGGGGGTCGCCGTCAGCATCGAGACGGATCCGTCCCGCGCCCGCCCGACCGACATCCCGCTCGCCATCGGCAATGCCGGGCGCCTGCGCGACCGCGTCGGCTGGGACCCGGAAATCACCTGGGAACAGACGTTGCGCGACGTGCTCGACGACTGGACCCTGCGGATCGCCGAACTCGACTGAACCGGGGTGGCTGTCACGCCACCCCGCCACCAGGCTTCAGAAGAAGCGGGAGATCAGGTTCTCCAGGCGCTCCTGGCCACCCGAGCGCGGCTTCGGCGACAGGTTCTGTGCTTCAGCCTTGTCGGAAATGCTCTCCAGCGTTTCCGATCCGGACAGCATGTCGCGCGCGGCCTCTGCCTCCCAACCGGCATAGCGCTCCTGCAACGCCGCATCGAGCCGGCCGTCCTCGACGATGCTGGCCGCGATCAGGAAGGCGCGGGCGCAATGGTCCATGCCACCGACATGGGCATGCACCAGGTCCGCCGGATCGATCGACTGGCGACGGATCTTGGCGTCGAAGTTGCAGCCGCCGAGCCCGAGCCCGCCCGCCTTGATGACGTGGTACAGCGCCATCGTGGTGTCCTGCAGGTTGCTCGGGAACTGGTCGGTGTCCCAGCCGAGCAGCGGGTCGCCTCGATTGATGTCGAGCGAGCCGAGGATGCCGAAGCTCGCCGCCATGGCGATCTCATGCTCGAAGCTGTGCCCGGCGAGCAGCGCGTGGTTGCCCTCGAGGTTCAGCTTCACCTCATTCTCGAGGCCGTAGCGCTTCAGGAAGCCGTACACCGTCGCGGTGTCGAAATCATACTGGTGCGCGGTCGGCTCCTTCGGCTTCGGCTCGATCAGGATCTGCCCGGCAAAGCCGATCTTGTGCTTGTACTCGACCACCAGCGACAGGAAGCGACCGAGCTGGTCGAGCTCCTGGCCGACGCGGGTGTTCAGCAGCGTCTCGTAGCCCTCGCGACCACCCCACAGCACGTAGTTGTCGCCGCCGAGCTGCTTGGTGACGTCCATGCAGTGCTTCACCGTGGCGGCGCTGAACGCGAACACGTCCGGATCGGGGTTGGTCGCCGCACCCGCCATGAAGCGCGGATGGCTGAACAGGTTGGCGGTGCCCCAGAGCAGCCTGGTGTTGAAGGACTGCATCTTGCTCCCGAGATAGTCCGCCATCTCGTGGAAGTTGTGCAGCGAGCTGCGCAGGTCGTCGCCGCCTGGTGCGATGTCGCGGTCGTGGAAGCTGTAGAACGGCACGTCGAGCACGCGGAACAGGTCGAACGCGGCATCCGCCTTGTCGCGCGCCGCCTGCATCTCGTCGGAGCGGTCCATCCAGGGGCGCTGCAGGGTCGGCGCGCCGAACGGGTCGCTGCCGTTCATCGCCAGGCTGTGCCAGTACGCGACGGCAAACCGGAGGTGGTCGCGCAGCGGCCGGCCGAGCACGACGCGGTCGGCATCGTAGTAGCGATAGGCCAGCGGCTCGTCGCTGTCCGGCCCGGCATAGCGGACCGTCTCGAAGTTGCTGAAGAGTGTGTCGCTCATGATGGCTCTCTCATGCTTGGCGGGACGCTGCCCGTTGCTCTGGCGGGCGTTGCCCGACGCTCTGGCGGGAAACTGTCCGACAATGATGCGGGGCGCATCATGGAACGTTGTCCCGCAGAAAAATCTGCATCCGCACCGGCTTCGGGTTGAAGCCCGGAGTCGCACGGGTCACCGAACGCAGGGCGGCGATGGCGTTCTCGACCTCCTGCTCCTGGTCCTGGTGCAGGACCGCGGTGAAGGTGCCCGACAATAGCGCGTCACGGGCGTGCGCGGTCAGTTCATGCGCCACCACGATCGGGCCGTCGACGTGTGGTGTGCCCTGCGCGGCGGCGTTCGCTCGCAACGCTGCGATGATGCCGCGATTGCCGGCGCCGGCGCTGTAGAGCCCGACCATGTCGGGGTGCTCGGCAAACATCCGGGCGGCCAGCGGACCACTCACCGCGCTGTCGTCCAGGCCTTCCACCACCGGCAGCAGCGAGAGGCCGGGGAACTCGCGGCGCATCACCTGCTCGAACCCCAGGCGACGATCGGCATGATCGTTCAGCGTCATCTGGCCGACGATGATGCCGACGCCGCCTCGCCCGCTCCCCGCCTGCCGGGCCTGGGCCATCCGGCCGATCAACGAGGCGGCGACGCGACCGGCCGCGCGGTTGTCGATGCCGAGGAACAGGCTGCGACGCGACGGTGACACGTCCGAAACCAGCGTCACGATCGGGATCTCGCGCTCCACCAGGCGGTCGATCTCATGACGCACCGCCGGCGCATCGACCGCCACCACCGCAACCCCGTCGAACGCCTCCGGATCGACGGTGCCGAGCAGGCTCGCGAGCGAGGCATCGTCGAATGCGACATAATCCATCACGCGCAACGACACCCGCTGGTCCGCCATGACGCTGGCCGCCCGGGCCACGGTGTCGTGCAGCGTGTTGATGAAGCTGTTGGTGCCGCGCGCCGGGAGCAGGAACAGGTAGCGCTCGAGCCGCTGTGTCGCGAGACCGGCGGCGAACGCATCACGGCGGAATCCCAGCCGGTCGACCGCGGCACGCACGCGAACGATCGTCTCGGGGCGCACACCTTTGCGACCGTTCAGCACCCGGTCGACCGTAGCCAAGCTCACGCCGGCGGAGGCCGCAACCTCGAACACGGTGATCTTCTGCATGCCGTCTCCCTGGCCGGACGATAAGGTCGAGCTCTGAGGCACGTCAATCAACAATCACCTCACATCGGTGACGACCTCGACCAAATGCAGCGGCGGGATGGTTCCCGTTGATCGCCTCAGAAATTGTGCGATGCACAATAGATCGCCGCTCGCCTTCCGTTTGCTGCTTTCCTGGCAACGCATGTTGACGAGTGTGACGCGAATGCTGCGGTATCGCCTCCGCGGAATCCAGTCTGATGAAAGAGGACCGCGTGCGCTTGCGCTACGTGCCGCAATTTGCTTTCGTCCGCTCAACGTCAGCCCGGCCACCCGCGTCGGGTGACCGTTCACGGGAAATGACCGGGCTGCCCTCACCCGGGTTGGCAAGCGCCGGCGTCAAGGAGGAAAAGTTCGTGTCGCATCTCTTCAAGCGGACCGCGGTCGCCGATACCACCGTCTCCCGTCCCGGCCGCCGCCGCCTGGCGCAGCAGCTTATGGCTGGTGCCGCATTGTCGCTCGGCCTCGGCGCACTGCTGCCGGTTGCGGCGCATGCCAGCCCCGCACATCCGAAGATCGGCTTCTCGATCGACGACCTGCGCCTCGAGCGCTGGGGCCACGATCGCGACTACTTCATCGCCGCCGCCAAGAAGCTCGGCGCGACCGTGAACGTGCAGTCCGCCGATGCCAGCGAGAGCCGGCAGAACGCGCAGATCGAGAACCTGATCTCGCGCGGCATGGACGTGATCGTCATCGTGCCGTTCAACGGCAAGGTGCTCGGCAACGTCATCAACGAGGCCAAGCAGGCCGGCATCAAGATCATCTCGTACGACCGCCTGATCCTGGACGCGCCGATCGACGCCTACATCTCGTTCGACAACGTGCGTGTCGGCCACATGCAGGCGCAGGGCGTGGTCAATGCGGCCCCCACCGGCAACTACTACCTGCTCGGCGGCGCGCCCACCGACAACAACGCCAAGCTGCTCCGCCAGGGCCAGATGGAAGTCCTGCAGCCGCTCGTCGATGCCAACAAGATCAAGATCGTCGGCTCGCAGTGGGTGAACGAGTGGAGCGCCACCGAGGCGCTGTCGATCAGCGAGAACGCGCTGACCGCCAACAAGAACAACATCCAGGGCTTCGTCGCCTCGAACGACGCGCTCGCCGGCGGTGCCATCCAGGCGCTGGCGGCCCAGGGCCTTGCCGGCAAGGTCGCCGTGTCGGGCCAGGATGCCGATCTCGCCGCCGCCCAGCGGATCGAGAAGGGCACGCAGACCATGACGGTGTACAAGCCGCTGAAGTTGATCGCCAGCACTGCGGCGCAGATGGCCGTCGATCTGGCAAAAGGCAAGACACCGGCCTACACCAGCAAGATGAACAACGGCTCGGCCGACATCAACACCATCCTGCTGACGCCGATCGCCCTGACCAAGGCGAATGTCAGCCGCCTGGTGACGGACGGCTACTTCACGCAGGCGCAGATCGACGGCAAGTAGGCCGTCAGTGGAGCCGCGCTGACGAGCCTGGAGGGACAATTCGGTGTCTGACTACCTGCTCGAAATGCGCGGCATCACCAAGGACTTCTCCGGCGTCATGGCGCTGGACGGTATCGATCTCAAAGTGCGGCCCGGCGAATGCGTCGGGCTGTGCGGCGAGAACGGCGCCGGCAAGTCGACGATGATGAAGGTGCTGTCCGCGGTCTATCCATACGGCACCTGGGGCGGTACGATCCTGTGGGACGGCCATGAGCTGAAATGCGGCTCGGTCCGCGAAAGCGAGGCCGCCGGCATCGTCATCATCCACCAGGAATTGATGCTGATCCCGCAGCTTTCGGTTGCGGAGAACATCTTCCTCGGTCGTGAGCCGCGGTCGCTCGGCGGCATGATCGATTTCGACCGCATGTATGTGGAAGCCGCCAAGTTGCTGGCCGAGCTCCGGATGAGCCACATCAACGTGGTGAAGCCGGTCTCGAACTATGCCGGCGGCGAACAGCAGCTGATCGAGATCGCCAAGGCACTCAGCAAGAACGCCAGGCTGTTGATCCTGGACGAGCCGACCTCGTCACTCACCAAGTCCGAGGTCTCGATCCTGCTGCGCCTGGTCAAGGATCTGAAATCGCGCGGCACCGCCTGCGTGTACATCTCGCACAAGCTCGAGGAAATCGAGGAGATCGCGGACTCCGTCACGGTGATCCGCGACGGTCGCTTCGTCGGCGACGCGCCGATGGACAGCATCAGCACCGGCGACATCATCCGCATGATGGTCGGCCGCGACATGAACAACCTGTTCCCGCGCGAGGCGCACCCGATCGGCGAGGTGGTGTTCGAGGCGATCGGCATCACCTGCCTCGATCCGGACAACCGTTTCCGCAAGCGCGTCGACAACGTGTCCTTCACGCTGCGTGCCGGCGAGATCCTCGGCGTGTCGGGGCTGGTCGGCGCCGGCCGCACCGAGATGGTGAGTGCCATCTTCGGCGCCTATCGCGGCACCCATTCCGGCGAGGTCCGGATCGACGGCAAGCCGGTCCGGATTCGCAACCCGCAGGATGCGGTCAGGCACGGGCTCTGCATGGTGCCGGAGGATCGCAAGGCGCACGGCATCGTTCCGATCCTGGGCGTCGGCTACAACATCACCCTGTCGGTGCTGGACCGCTTCACCAGCGGCGGCCTGATCGACGAGGCGCAGGAATTCTCGACGATCGGCGACGCGATCGGCCGGCTTCGCATCAAGACCGCAAGCCCGCTGCTGCCGATCTCCAGCCTGTCCGGCGGCAACCAACAGAAGGCAGTGATCTCCAAGATGCTGGAGCCGAAGCCGCGTGTGCTGATCCTGGACGAGCCGACCCGCGGCGTGGATGTCGGCGCCAAGTACGAAATCTACAAGCTGATGTTCGCCCTGGTGCGCGAGGGCATGTCGATCATCATGGTCTCGTCGGAGCTGCCCGAGGTGATGGGCATCAGCGACCGCGTGCTGGTGATCGGCGAGGGCGAACTGCGCGGCGACTTCATCAACGACGACACCTTGACCCAGGAGCGCATCATGACGGCGGCCATCACGCCCCTCGATCGCGCTGCCTGAGCGGAAGCCGATATCATGACCGAGACCACCTCACTGGCGCCGTCCCCAGCCGCAGTCGCCGCTGCCCAGACCGACCGCCGCCGCACACTCAAGCTCGAGCACCTGAAGAGCGCCTTCGCGCGCAACAAGATCCTGGCGCTGGTGATCGCGATCGCCATCATCTGGGCGCTGTTCACGCAGCTCACCGACGGCGACTTCATCACCGCCCGCAACCTGTCCAACCTGCTGCGGCAGATGGCGATCACCGGCATGCTCGCCTCGGGCATGGTGTTCGTCATCATCTCGGGCGAGATCGACCTGTCGGTCGGTTCGCTGCTCGGGCTGATGGGCGGCCTCGCGGCGATCTTCGACGTCACCTACCACGTGCCGCTCTACATCAACATTCCGCTGGTCATGGTGCTGGGCGCGGCGGTCGGCGCCTTCAACGGATACTGGGTCGCCTATCTGCGGGTGCCGTCATTCATCGTGACGCTGGCCGGATTGTTGGCATTCCGCGGCATCCTGCTGGGCATCACCGGTGGCGTCACCATCGCCCCGGTCACCAACGCGCTGGTCTCCGTCTCGCAGAGCTACCTGCCGGATATCGCCGGCTACGGGCTCGGCGTGTTGATTTTCGCGGTGCTGGCAATGACCACGATGCGGTCACGTGCCAAGCGGGCGGAATACGGCCTGACGGTGCCGCCACTTGCCCTCGATCTCGGCAAGCTCGCCGTCGCCGCGGTGGTGATCGCCGGCTTCTTCGCGATCCTCGACGCCTACCGTGGCGTGCCGCTGCCGGTGCTGATCGTGCTGGTGCTGCTCGGGCTGTTTACCGTGATGGCGCGCCGCACGGTGTTCGGGCGACGGATCTACGCCGTCGGCGGCAACCTCGAGGCGACGCGGCTTTCCGGCGTCAACGTGCAGATGGTCAAGCTGCTGGTGTTCGCGCTGATGGGCTCGATGGCCGCCCTGGCCGGCATCGCCACGACAGCCAGGCTCGCGGCCGGTTCGCCGTCTGCCGGATCGCTGCAGGAACTCGACGCGATCGCCTCGTGCATCATCGGCGGCACCTCGATGCGCGGCGGCGTCGGCACCGTGTTCGGCGCGCTGATCGGCGCCCTGATCATGGCGACGCTGGATAACGGCATGTCGATGCTGGGCGTCGACACCTACTGGCAGATGATCGTCAAGGGCGTGATCCTGCTGCTCGCGGTCTGGCTCGACGTGGCGACCAGCGCGCGACGCTAGCTCCTACAGGCCTCGTCCGTACGCCCCGAAACGCCCGCCATTCCGGCGGGCGTTTTGCGTTGCAGCACGACCACCGGGCCGGGTTCCGGACGTCCGGAAACAAAGTGTGGTTTTTTAACAACGCCAAACTGATCAAAACGATCATGGCCTAGCGCGCGGAAAATTGGCTGTTAATCTGCGGTTGCTCGGGCGGTCGAATGGCCTGGCCAAACGCTGCGCTACAAAAAAATCGAGGAAAGCCAATGACCACATCAAGGAAGACCGCCGCGTCCTGCGCCGTCTCCGGAAAGTTCTGGGCCGGTGCCGTTGCGGCTGCTCTGGCCAGCACCGCCGCCGTCCCCGCCATGGCACAGACGTCGCTGAACCCCAGCGAGCGCGTCGCGACGCCGCTGCCGGAAAACGGTGGCCCCATCAATCCGGTCAGCTCGGTGCCGCCGCTGCCGGTGTCGGAAGCCCTCTTCCCGGACCTCTTCGGCTTCGGCCCGAAGCTCCGCAACATGGGCATCGCCATCCAGCTCGATAACGTCGACGAGTTCGCCGGCAACGTGACCGGACTCCACACCGGGTCGGCCAACGCGGGCCAGTACGGCCTCGAGACCGACATCGACTGGGAGCGTCTTGCCGGCATCACCGGCTTCTCGACCCACACCGTCATGGTCGGCCGCTACGGCATCCCGGACAGCCGCTCCTTCGGCGACAACCTCGACCCCAGCCAGGAAATCTACGGCGCCGGCGGCAACGTGGCGATCCATCTCGTTTACGCCTACGGCGAAGAAACCCTCGGCAACGGCCGGGTCGATTTCGTCGCCGGCCGCATGCCCCTGCTGGATGATTTCGCCTCGTCGCCGCTCTACTGCAACTTCATGAACAACGCCTTCTGCGGAAACCCGAAGGCGTCGTCCGACAACGCCGCGCTCTCATCCTATCCTGATGCGAACTGGGCATTCCGTATTCGCGTGCGGCCGACCCAGTCGACCTACGTCGAAACCGGCATCTTCTTCGACCAGCAGAACATCTACAGCGCGAGCAACGGCTTCCGTTCCGGCTTCGAGTTCGACTCCGGGCAGATCGCCGGCCAGTCGTTCCCGGTGCAGGCCGGCTGGGAGCCGAGCTTCGGCCCCGATCACCTGCCGGGCCACTACAGCGTCGGCTTCGTCTATGACAACACAAAGCACAACAACGACTACTTCGACGTCGCCGGAAGCGCCTTCGCCCAGAGCGGCCTGCCGCCGCGCGTCGACCATGGCTCGACCGCTGAATACGTCCTCGTCGACCAGATGCTGCTCCGTCATGGCGCCGGTGCGACCAACGGCCTGATCGCCTTCGGCGCGCTGTTCCACAACGACAACAGCACCTCGACCCGCACCAGCCAGGCCGAAATCGGCGCTGTCGATCACGGGTTCTGGAAGGCGCGTCCGCAGGACGGCATCTCGCTCGGCTTCAGCTACCTCGAGGTCTCCAGCCTGGTCGGCAAGACCGAGGCCCTCCAGCAGGAGCTCGGCCTGCCGATCACCGGCAGCGGCCAGTTCTACAACAACGGATCCGACGCACCTCCCGGCGTGCAGAGCCACACCTACAACATCGAGCTCAACTACCAGATCCACGTGTTCCGTGGCGTGACCTTCGCACCGGACTTCCAGTACTTCATCCGTCCGAACGCACAGGCGAACCTTCCCGACGCCGCCGTGTTCGGCTTCAAGAGCCACATCCAGCTGTTCTAACCTCTCGGACACAGCGTGAACTTTGCGGCCGCGCGGAATATCCGCGCGGTCGTTTTCTTGTGTGGGGTCCTCGACGGGCGCTGCGCCGTGTCATGATGCGGCGCCCCCTCAGGCAGGACCCGCCAATGACCGTCCCTCTGGAAGACCGCCCTCTCGAAGAGCGGCTGGTTTGCCGCTTCTTCCGCTACCTCGCCATCACCAGCCAGAGCGACGCCCGCGCCACGACGCTTCCGAGCACGCCCGGGCAATGGGAGATGGTGCACCTCCTTGAAGCCGAGCTCGCCGGCTTCGGCCTGCACGACATCCATGTTGACGAGAACGCGATACTCACGGCCCGACTGCCGGGCAACACGCCAGGCGCTCCCCGGATCGGCTTCTGCGCGCATGTGGATACTGTCGATGTCGGGCTGTCCCCGCATATCCGCCCGAGCCTCGTGCCTTTCACGGGCGACGATCTCTGCCTGAACGTCGCCCGCGACATCTGGCTGCGGACCGCCGAGCATCCGGAAATCCTCGATCATGCAGGCCAGGACGTGATCGTCACCGATGGCACCAGCGTGCTCGGCGCCGACAACAAGGCGGCCGTGACCGTTGTGATGACGCTGCTGGACCGCCTAACCCGCGAGCGTCCGCCGCACGGCGACATCGTGGTGGCGTTCGTGCCGGACGAGGAGATCGGCCTGCGCGGTGCCAAGGCCCTGTCGCTCGACCGGTTTCCGGTGGATTTCGCCTACACCGTCGACTGCTGCGCGGTCGGCGAGTTCGTTGTCGAGACCTTCAATGCGGCACAGGCTACGATCGGGATCACCGGCGTCACCGCGCACCCGATGTCGGCTAAGGGCGTGCTGGTCAATCCGATCCTGGTGGCCACCGACCTGATCGGCCGGTTCGATCCGCTGGACACGCCGGAGCACACCGCGGGGCGCCAGGGATATTGCTGGGTCAACGGCCTCACCGCCAATGCCGCCACGGCCACGCTCACGCTCTCGATCCGCGACTTCGATGATGGTGCCTTCGCGGATCGCAAGGCACTCGTGCAGGCGCAGGTCGCAGCGACCAGCGCGGCCTGGCCGGCGGCGACCCTCACCTGCCACATCGAGGATGTGTATCGCAACATCTCCTCGAGCCTCGGCGACGACCGGCGCAGCGTCGAGTTGATGACGAGCGCCTATGAGCAGCTCGGCATCACCCCCAACATCATTGCCATGCGCGGTGGCACGGACGGTTCGGCGCTATCCGCCCGCGGCATCCCGACGCCGAACATCTTCACCGGCGCGCTTAATTTCCACTCGCCGTTCGAGTTCCTTCCAGTGCCTGCCTTCGTCCGGTCCTACGAGGTCATCGAGCGCATCGTCGTCCTGGCCGCCGTTCAGCGGACGGATCCGTTACCGCGCCCCGGCGGCTCGCCATCCTCGCGCACGACGTAGGTATAGAAGCGCATGCGGCCATCCTCGACCTCGCGATACAGGCCCTGCACCTCGGTCTCGAAGCCGGGGAAAAGGTTCGAGGCCTGCTCGAACGCCTTCAGGTAATCGACCATCGGCCGCGCCGTCTCGGTGATCCGCTCGCCGGGCACGATCGTCGCGATCCCCGGCGGATAGACCAGCCACAAGGTCGCGGCGATACGGCCCCCCACATCATCCAGGCTGACATAGTCGACGTTGTTGCGGACCAGCTCGCGGGTCGCCTCGTGCGGCAGCATCGCCATCTCGGGCAGATGCTCGGCCCGGAATTGCGCCGCCTGCAGGTTGCTCATGCCGGCCGTGCGGTAGAACGCGTGCATGTCGGCACACAGATCGCGCAGCCGCACGCCGGTGTAGCGCGTCGCCCGACGTCGCACGAACACCGGTATGACCTCCTCGAGCAGCCGGTTCTCGTCATGCAGTTTCTTGAACGTGACCAGGTGCGACAGGAGCGTGCCGGCCTTGCTGCTCTCCACACCCGGCGTCAACAGGAACAGCAGCGAGTTCAGGTCGTTCTTTTCCGGCACGATGCGGTTCTCGCGAAGATATTCCGCCACCACCGGCGCCGGCACGCCATGCTCGCTGTATCCGTCCGCCGACTTGCTGTCGAACCCTGGTGTCAGCAGCGTCAGCTTGTTCGGGTCGGTCATCGCCCAGCCCTGCCGGGTATGCGGAAATCCGTGCCAGTCCTGCCCCGGCCGCAGCTCCCATTGCGCCGCGTCGGTCGCCAGCAGATCGGTCGATGCATCCTCCCATCGCACCCCGTCCAGCCCGGCCGACAATGCCGACGGCTGCAGGAACTTCGGCACGAACGGCTCGAAGAACCAGCGCTTCGCCGGGCTCGGCTCGTCCTCGCCATACTCGCGCGCCGCCAGCCGGATTTTCTTGCGCATCTCGATGCCGAGCCGCACCGTGTCGTCCCATAGCACCTCGCCGGACCGGCCCTTCATCATCTGCGCGCCGACATCGAGCGACGCGAACAGCGGGTAGAACGGGCTCGTTGTTGCGTGCAGCAGGAACATCTCGTTGAAGCGCCGGTGTCCGACATGGCGCCGCTGCCCCTTCAGGTGGCTGTCCTTCACGTGGATCTGCGACGCCTGCGAGAAGCTCGCCAGCTGCTTGTGCGTGCTCTGCGTGACGATGATGCCAGGATCGTCGGGCCCGAGGCCGCGCAGCCCCATGCCAAAGCGACCGCGGAACAGCGGATGGAATTTCATGAAGCCGGCCCAGGCCTCGTCGAACAGGATGTAGTCGCAAAGATGGCCGATCTGGGCGAGCACTTCCTCCGCCGAGCAGATCGTGCCGTCATAGGTGCATTGCTCGATCACTGCCGCGCGGAACGGCCGCTTCGACCGCCAGGCCTCCTTGTCGCGCACCAGCGGATGCACCCGGATCGCCTCACGCAGCCGCTCCTCGCCAAGCGCCGCATACCGCATCGGCCCGATCAGCCCATGCGGGTTACGCGCCGTCTCGACAAAGATCGGCGTGGCGCCACCAAGGAACATCGCGCCGTGATGCGCCGCCTTGTGGTTGTTGCGGTCGAACAGCACCAGGTCGCCCTCGGCCAGCAGCGCGCCGAGCGCGATCTTGTTCGAGGTCGAGGTGCCGTTCAGCACGAAATAGGTCCGCTCGGCGCCGAATATCTTGGCCGCATCCTGCTGCGCGCGCAGGGCCGGCCCTTCATGCGTCAGCAGGTCACCCAGCTGCAGCACGGAATTATCGAGATCGTCGCGAAATATCGCCTCGCCCAGATGCTCGACGAAAATACGCCCGATTGGACTGCGCCGGTAGAACGCGCCGCCGTTATGCCCGGGGCAGGTCCAGAGCATGTTGCCCTGTTCCGAATAATCGACGAGGGCCCCGAAAAACGGAGTCTTCAGCGTGTCGGCATATTGCCGCAGCCGCGCCACCAGGGTCTTGGCGATGAAGTCCGGAGTTTCCTCGCCGAGGAAAACGAACCCGTCGACATGATCGAGCACGTCGACCGGGATCTGCTCGAGCGTCTGCCGCCGCACCAGGATGATGACCGGCATGTCGAGGCCGCGCTTGCGGATCAGCTGGATCAGGTCGGCCGACTTACCGCTGGCCCCCTTCTTGCCCCAGTCGACGACGACGCACCCGATCGCGGCATCCGTGCGGATCGCCAGCTCGGCATCGTCGTCGCGCTGGGCACGCAGGATGCTGTAGCCGTCCTGCTCGATCTCGGCGAGGATCTGGTGCAGCCGCGCACCTTCCAGGTCGGATGGATTGAACGCCGGCACGCAAACCAGGAACTTGAAGCGACGCGCGTATTCCATCCGAACTCCTTATCGACAGCCAGCCGCCCGGTCGCGCTCGCCCAGTATCAGCCCAGTGTTATGACGGCAGGCTCACCGTCTAGCACGCTCCGATGACAAAGACCGGACCGGATCACCGAGCCACCGGATCGAGCAAGCTCACGCGCGCCGCCCTCGACACCTCGGGCCCACCACGCGATGGGTATAGGTCATGGCTGCCGTCAGCATGATGATCGGCGTGTTCCAGTCCTGGCGCATCCAGCGACACCGCCTCAGTCCGCCCTTGCCCGGCATCATCACGTCAGGAATGACCAGGTCGATGGCGCCGGCCGACAGGGCCTGGAACAGCCCGGCACCACGGCTGGCCGCTGTCAGCCTGTAGGCGTGCGACCGGCAGGAGCGGCACGGCAACGCAAGCACGTCCTCGTCGTCATCCACGACGAGCAGGTCCGGCATGGTCGGCATCCGGCCGTGCCGGCGCAGCGATGCCCCGTCGCCACGTTGCAGCGTGCCAGGCTTGTGGCACTTCGCCATGAAGCAATGACGCCGTGCGGTCCTGCTAGGCCAGTGCCACGTCGGCTGCCGCCTGGATCTGCGCGGCGGTTGGCCGGACGCCGGTATAGAGCACGAACTGCTCGACGCCCTGCAGCACCAGCACCTCGCCGCCGGTGATGACCGTGCGATCGAGGGCTCGCGCTGCCCGGATCAGCGGCGTCTCCACCGGGATCGCCACGACGTCGAACACGGTTTCCGACGCCGCAATCATGGCGTCCGGGAAGGCCAGCGCCCCCGCCTCGGGACCGCCCGACATGCCGATCGGCGTCACGTTCACCAGCAACGTGCCCGTCGCTGCCTCGGGGGTGGCGCACCAGTCCCAGCCGCACGCCTCCGCCAGCGTCCGGCCGGCGGCCTCGTTGCGGGCGACGATGGTGCCGTGGCGGAACCCCTGGTCGCGGAACGCCGACGCCACCGCCTTGCCCATGCCGCCGCTGCCGCGCAGCACCAGGCGCGTGTCCGGGCTGATCGCGTATCGCTCGATCAGCCGCACGATGGCGATGTAGTCGGTGTTGTAGCCGGCAAGGTGTGCGTCGTCGTTGACGATGGTGTTGACCGAGCCGATCGCCGCCGCGGACGGGTCGAGCCGGTCCAGCAGCGGGATACAGGCTTCCTTGAACGGCATCGAGATCGCACAGCCGCGGATGCCGAGCGCCCGGATCCCGCCGATCGCCGCCGGGAGATCCGTCGTGCTGAACGCCTTGTAGACGAAGTCGAGCCCGAGCGCCTCGTAGAGGTAATTCTGGAAGCGCGTGCCGAAGTTACCAGGCCGCGCCGATAGCGACATGCACAGCCGTGTGTCCCGGCTGATCCGCATCACGCAGCGAGGCGAGCCTTGCGACGCGCCACCGCGACCCGGACGCCGCGGAACGACACCAGCTTGCCGTGTTCACTGTCCCAGACCGCCAGCCTCGCGCATTTCAGGCTGCCCAGGAGAGACAAGCGGGACACCCCCTGCAGCGCCGGGTTCTCTTCGTGGCAGGCGCGCAGACGGTAGTTCGGGATCCGGCTCGACAGATGGTGGATGTGGTGGAAGCCGATGTTCCCGGTCAACCAGTGCAGGGCCCGCGGCAGATCATAGAACGAGGAACCCTTCAGGGCGGCGGCCTGGAAGTCCCAGTCCGGCTTCGGCTCCCAGTAGGCGTCCTCGAACTGGTGCTGGATGTAGAACAGCCAGATACCGATGGTAGCGGCCAGTACGGTGACCGGCAGCCAGCCGACCAGCACCGGGATCGGGCCCAGAGCCACGACCAGCACCGTCAGCATGCCGAGCAGGCCGGCGTTGGTCCCGAGCACGCTCAGCCAGTCCCGCCAGCGCCGGCGTGGACTGCCGACGGGAATGCGCTGGTTGATCAGGAATTGCCAGGCCGGCCCGATGCCGAACAGCACCAGTGGGTGGCGATACACCCGGTATCGCAGCCGCCTGCCAGCCGGCAGAGCGAGGTATTCATCGACTGTCAGGGTGGTGACGTCACCGATGCCGCGCCGGTCGAGGTTGCCGGCGCCGGCGTGATGCTGCGCGTGATCGCCACGCCAGGCCTTGTATGGGGTCAGGGTCAGCACGCCCAGCACGCTGCCGAGGAGGTCGTTTGCCCAGCGCGCCGGAAAGAACGAGCCATGCCCGCAATCGTGCTGGAACATGAAGAGCCGAACGAGCAGGAAAGCAGCCAGCGGCACCAGCAGCAGCGCCTCCCAGAAGCCGTACTCGAAGCCCACCATGATCGCCGCCATCACTGCCAGGAAGGGCAGCGCGGTGTTCGAGAGCTGGATCAGGGCGCGCCGCCAATCCGGTTTGAGATAGGGCGCAACCATGGCACGCCAGGTGGCGGACTGCGCTGTCAATGGAACGGCTATAGGGTCAGGATCGGTCATTCGGGTTCTAGCAGGTCGTTTTCGCAGATTTTTCCGGAAGGTCGAAGACGAGGTCGCGAAGCACGCAAGCCCTGACCAAGCGAGTGTAGGCGGGATGAGGCACCCCTGTCCCGAGAAGTCTTACCCGTCGAGGGTGAAGCTTCCGTTAACAACTGGCCATACGGAAACGTCGTGACAGAAGCGCCGGATGCCGGGCCGTGACAGAATGCTTCACTCACGAATGGGACAGCCGGTGCTGGACCGCTTGAGCCTGCGCGCAGGATCGCAATACTGCGCCCGCATGCAACCGGGATCGGCGAAAACCTTGAACTTGACGCTCTGCACTGCCTTTCCCATCGCGTTTTTGGGGGCCCTCCTGGCACTCGGCGGTTGCAAGCCGGACAAGAAAGCCGGGGGCCAAGCCGACGGGACCGCACCCGCCGAGACCCAGGGCGACCCTGCCCCGACGAGCCAGACCCGCGGAGATGTGAACTCCGGCAGCAGTGGATCGGCGGACCAGGCGCGCGCCATAGCAGAGCAGGCGATCAGATCCACCGTCGCGAACCGGAACGCCCAGTTCCGCGGCGTGCAGGTCTGGAGCCAGGCGGTGTCGCAGCACTGGGCGGTCTGCGGCCAGGCCTCGCCGTTCGCCGACGACGAGAACATCTTTGTCCCGTTCGTGACGGTGGTCACACTCGACGGCAACGGCCGCAGCGACGGCAAGCCGGTCGACAGCCACGTCGGCATCAGCACGACCGAGGCCGACCGCGTCTATGTGGCCCTGGTCGCCGACTGCTACGACAAGGGCGGTCCGGCGCCGGGTGCGCTGCAAAGCGTGACCCCACTGCCGCCGCTGCCGGACACTGTCGCCAATCCGCACGAGCCCGTCGTGGCGACCGCCACGCCACCGGCAACCGCCGCGCCGGCTGTGGGCGTTCCGGGAGTGGCCGCGTCGGGTGCCGCAACCCCGACGGGCCCGGCCGCCGGTGATGCCGGAACCATCGTGCTCCCGGCCTCGGGGGCCGTCACGATGCGGCAGAACGCCAATGTCCATTCCGCGCCGCACGGCCCACCGGTCAGGGTGGTGCCAGCCGGAACCGTGATGCACGTATTCGGCCAGGCCGGAGGCGGCTGGTATCAGGTCGGGGACACCGCACCGTGGGGTTGGGTGCATGAGAGCATGATCGTGCACCAGTAAGGCCGCCTACTGGGCTCCTCTACTGGCCCCCCTACTGGGCCCCCCTACTGGGCAAGGTCGTTCAGGCTCAGCATCGCCAGCAGCAGCGACGACACGATCCCGGCGATCGCGGCACCCATGATGACGGTGATCGCCGGCACCAGGAGTGCCACCAGCCGTCCGACCCTGACCCGGACCTGCTCCTCGTGGATCTCCGCGGCCCGCAGCGCCAGGGCACCGAGCTGGGCGGTCTCCTCGCCGAGCCGCAGCAGATGGATCGCCCGTACCGGGAAGATGCCCGCGGCATCCAGCGTGCGCGCCAGGCCGGCACCGCCCTTGGCGCTCTCGGTGGCGCGGTCGATGGCGCCCAGCACCGCCAGGTTGCCGATCACCTCGCGCACGATGCCCATCGCGGCGATCAGCGGCACGCCGTTGCCGAGCAGCGTGCCGAGCGTGCGGGTGAAGCGCGCGGCCAGCACCTCGCGGGTCAGCAGCCCGACGATCGGCAGCCGCAGCAGCGTGCGATCGACCACCAGCCGGGTCCGCTCCTGCCGCAACGCCTGCCGTGCCACGATCCCCAGCAGCACCAGCCCGAGCAGCATGAACAGCCCGTAATCGGCGAGCACGTTGCCGGCGGTGATCAGGAACTGCGTCGAGCGCGGCAGGGCGGCGCCGTTCTGCTCGAACAGCGGCACGAACTGCGGCAGCACCTTGGTCAGCAGCAGCACGATCGAGCTGATCGCCGCCAGGGTCAGCATCGCCGGGTAGATCATCGCCGATTGCAGCGTCGTCACCAGGGCGCGCTCGCGCTCCATCAGCGTCGCCAGCCGCTCCAGCGTCGAGGCCAGGTCACCGCCGGCCTCGGCCGCGCGCACCAGGCCGATATAGAGCCGCGGAAAACTGTCCGGGTAGCGCGTCAGCGCGGCATGCAGCGTCGAGCCGTCACGCACCGCCGCCCGCAGCCCGTCGAGCACCGCACGGATCCGCGGGTTCGGCGCGGTCTCGACCAGGAACCGCATCGCGCGGTCGAGGTCCTGGCCGGCGCCGAGCATGACCGCCAGCTCACGGGTGAGGTTGGTGACCTCCTGGCGCTTCAGCGACTTCCGGTTGAGCCGGCCGATTTCGAACCGCAGTCCGGCTTCGAGCAAGCCCCCACCTGACGCCTCGGCCCGCATCGGGATGTTGCCCTGCCGCCGGATCCACGCAATCGCCTCCGCCTCGGTCGCCGCGACCGTGGTACCCCGCACGGTCTCCCCCGTGGGCGTGATGGCAGTGAACCTGTAGTTACCCAACGGAATGCCTCATCGCGCCGAGTGAGCGTTCGAGAGCGTGGTGTGCCGAGTGAGAGCTTCCCCTCGGAAGCGCCCGGCAGGTCTGTCCGGAACCGGAGCGGAGCGGCCTGCTGGCCGGGCACGCGGCAAGCGCAGACAGGCCTGTCGGATCGCCGGCACAGCGCGCTCTCGAGCGCTCACGACTCCTGGTTCTCGGATCGGATGCTGCGGGACACCTCCTCGATCGTGGTGGTGCCCGCCAGTGCCGCATCGACCCCGGCATCGAACATGGTGACCATCCCCGCAGCCATGGCGGCCCGCTCGATCGCGCTATGGTCGGTGCGGGCGAAGATCAGCCGCTCGATCTCGGCGTCCGGCGCCAGGAACTCGGCGATCGCCTGCCGCCCGCGATAGCCGGTGTTGCGGCAGTTCGCGCACCCGACCGGATGGAACAGGGTGATCGGCCGCCGCTCGGTGCGCCGCTCCAGCCCGAACCGCGTGACCAGCTCAGGCGGCGCCGGCACCTCGACCTTGCAGGCGTCGCACAGCCGCCGCACCAGTCGCTGGCCCATCACGCCGCGCAGCACAGCGGTCAGCAGGTAGTCCTCGACGCCCATGTCGCGCAGCCGGGTGATCGCCGCAGCGGCCGAGTTGGTGTGCAGCGTCGAGAGCACCAGATGCCCGGTGAGTGCCGCCTGGATGGCGATCTGAGCGGTCTCGAGGTCGCGGATCTCGCCGACCATGATCACGTCCGGATCCTGGCGCAGGATCGAGCGCAGCAGGGTCGCAAAAGTCAGCCCGATCTGCGGCTTGATCTGGATCTGGTTGATGCCGCGCAGCTGGTACTCGATCGGGTCCTCGACGGTCACCACCTTGCGGGTGACGGCATTCAGCGTCAGCAGCCCGGTATAGAGTGTAGTCGTCTTGCCCGAGCCGGTCGGGCCGGTGACCAGCATGATGCCGTTCGGCAGCGCCAGCGTCTCGTCGAGGCGATGCACCACCTGCGGCGCCAGCCCCAGCTTCTCGTAGTCGAACGTCACCGCGTTGCGATCGAGCACGCGCAGCACGACGGTCTCGCCATGCAGCGACGGGATCGTGGACACGCGGAAATCGACCTCCTGGCCGCGGACCGCCAGCTTGATGCGGCCATCCTGCGGCAGCCGGCGCTCGGCGATGTCGAGCCGGGCCATGATCTTGATGCGCGACGTGATCGCCGGGATCAGCCTGGGCGGTGGGCTCTCCATCTCGTGCAGCACGCCGTCATAGCGGTAGCGCACGCGCAGGCGGTCCTCGAACGGCTCGATATGGATGTCGGAGGCGCGGGTCTCGACGGCGCGGAAGATGATCTGGTTGACCAGCCGGATCACCGGCGCCTCGGAGGCGAGGTCCTTCAGCCGCTCGGCATCCTCCTCGAGCGGCACCGCCTCGTCGTCGGACTGCGCCTGCGCCTCGCCCTCGCGCGGATAGAGCCGGTCGAACGCGGCCTCGAGCTCGATCGGCACGGCGATCTCGGTGCGCACCGCATACCCCGTGGCAGCCGCGATCGCCGACGGCGCGAACGGGTCGAGGGGGTCGGCGACGGCGACCACCAGCTGTCCGTCCTCGAGCGCCACGGGCAGCGCCCGCACGTCGCGCAGGAACCGCACGGCAAGGCGCTCGGACAGCAGCGGCTCCTCGGCCGGGTAGCGCTCGGTCGAGACGATCGGCAGCCCGAGCAGCTCGGCATAGCCGTCCGCCAGTCCGCGCTCGGACACCAGCCCAAGCTGCAGCAGGATCACGTCGAGCCGGCCGCCGCTCTCGTCCGCGGCGCGGTAGGCACGGTCGAGACTGCGTGGGTCGCAGCGGCCGGTTTCGACCAGCAGCCGCCCGAGCTGGTCCAGCGGCGAACCCTCGGCGGTGCCGTTGCGGATCAGGCGGGTCGTCTCCGGAGGGTCGGTGATGAGGTTCATCGTCTGCCTCGCATGGGGCCGGTCAGCGGCCGGGAGCAGCATACAGCCAGACCGCGAACAGGGAGAAGGCAAGTCCCGGCCCGAACGGGATCGGCACCTGGGCCCGCGCCCGCCGGCTTGGCAAGGCGACCACCAATGTGGCAACGGCGGCGAGCAGCACGAGCATCGGCAGCGCCGCGAGCCCGACCCAGGCGCCGGACGCGGCCAGCAGCTTGGCGTCGCCCGGACCGAGCCCGTCGCGGCCGCGCAGCCGGCGATAGCTCCAGGCAAGTGCGGCGAAGGAGGAATAGCCGAGTGCTGCGGCGGCGGCGTGCGCTGGCAGGGCGTCCGGGTCGAGCAGGCGGCAGGACAGCAGCCCCAGCAACAGCAGCGGCAGGGTCAGCAGGTCGGGCAGGCGCATCCAGCGCAAGTCGATCCAGGCCAGCGCCAGCGTGATCCAGCCCAGCACGCAGCCGGACCACAGCCATACGGCGCTGCCCTGATCCGACAACGATAGAGACGGCGGGCCCATGGACCAGGCGAACACCACGATCGCAGCGACCAGCACAGCCGCCAGTTCGATCGCCGGATGGAACCGCCCGATCGGCGCGGCGCAATGCCGGCAGCGGCCACGCAGGGCCAGGTAGCTGACCAGCGGCACCAGCTCGCGGGCCCCGAGCGGTGTGCCGCAGCTGTCGCAGGCGGATCGCGCCAGCGCCACCGGCCGCCCCTCCGGGAGGCGCCGCACCAGCACGCCCAGGAAGCTGCCGACGATCGGCGCCAGCAGCAACGGCAGCAGCCAGACCGGCACGCGGCCGCTTACTTGTTGCAGATCTCGGCGGCGGTATCGTTCGCGTTGCCACCGGGCCCGGCCGAGCAAAGGTCGTAATCATGGCCTTCCCGGTTGGACGGGTTGCGATACAGGTATGCGTGGTTCCAAGGGTCCATCGGCACCTGGTTGCTCTTCACGTAGGGGCCGTTCCAGTTGTCGGCGTCGGACGGCTTGGTGACCAGCGCCTGCAGGCCGTCATCGGTGCCCGGGTAGTTGCCGACGTCGAGCTTGTAGAGGTCCAGGATCTGGCCGATCCGCTCGATCGACTGCCGGGCGATGTTGAGCTTGGCGCCGCTCAGCTGGCGCAGTACCGCCGGCGCCACCAGCGCGATCAGGAGGCCGAGGATGGCGATCACCACCAGCAACTCGATCAGCGTGAAGCCGGCGTCGGGCAGGGGCTCGCCGGCAGGCGTCTGACGGCGCGTCATGCGAAGGCTCTTCAACATATACCGATAGACCCTCTAGAATGGTGGCGTGACAACGAACGGGACCCTGATGCGCAACGATGCGGGCGACCACCGGACCCTGGCCTCCTGATGCCGGTTCCATACCTCGCCTGCATGGGACTGGTCGCCTCGATCTACCATCTGCCGCCGCGCGTGCTGCCCTCGATCCAGGCGGTCGAAGGCGGTAGCCCGGGCATCGTGCACCGGAACACCAACAACACGGAAGATCTGGGCGTCATGCAGGTCAACACGACCTGGCTGCGGCCGCTGGCCAGCTACACCCACACCTCCGCCGCGACCGTGTACATGCGGCTGCGCGACGACGCCTGTTACAATGTGGCGGCAGCCGGCGCGATCATGCGCACCTACCTCGACGAGACGCATGGCGACCTGATGCGTGCGGTCGGCAACTATCACTCGCACACCGCGGTGTTCAACACGGCGTATCAGGTGTTGGTGACGCAGTCGGCGATCCGGCTGTTCGTGCCGGGACAGGCTGGCCCTCGATCGATCGCGAAAAGCGGGGTGGCCGCGCGGCTGGCGATGCAGCGGCGGCTCATCCGGACTGCCCGGCGCGCGGTCGGCTGAGCAGCCGACCCCTGTCGGCGCCGGCACCCTCGCCCGTCAGCTCCGACGCGGACGACGCTAGTGCGGCCGATCGCGATGCCGCCGGCCAATACGGCGCGTGCCAGGCCATGATCGGGAAACCGATGGCGGTGAACCGAAGGCCGTGTGGATCAGCTGGCGTGAACAGCTGATCGCGGCGAGCCCATCAAGCGCACTGCCCGGCCGGAATCAGGCCCGCAGGGTCTAGGGTGCCGAGGGCGCGCCACATCAGCACGTCCTCGCACTCTTGCGCGGGCGAGACGAACGTCATGAGCAGGTCGGCCGCGTCATGCCAGGTGCGACGCCGATCTTCGAACGATCGTCTCATCATGCACGGCCGCTCCGGGCGGCCCGGCCTCGGTCCCGGCATCCAGCAGCTTCACGCGGGGACGCGCATGATCGATCAGCCGCAGCATGGCGCGCGCTGACTCGTCCCAGCTGACCGGCCGGAACTCGGCCGCCACCCTCGCACCCCAGGCCCGGGTCTCGTCCGGATCCTCGATCGCCCGGCGGATCACGCGGAACGCCTCGCCGCCATTCTCGGGATCGAAGTAGCGCGCCAGCGTGCCGCCGGCTTCGGGCAACGCGCTCGCGTTGGAGATGATACAGGGCCGGCCGAAGCTCAGGCTCTCGGTCACCGGCAGGCCCCAGCCCTCGTAGAAGGACGGGAACACGGTGAACAGGCAGCCCTCGTACAGCCGCTCGAGCTCGCCATCCTGCGGGTTCTCGATCAGCAGGATCTTGCCATCGAGGCAATGGGCGTTGCGCAGCTGCTGCATCAGGTCGTCGACCAGCCAGCCGACCTTGCCGGCAAATACTAGGGTCGGCACCCGGTCCGCCGGCAGCTCGTCGAGCAGACGGCGCCATACCCGGAACATCAGCACGTGGTTCTTGCGCGCCTCGATCGTCGAGACCAGCAGCACGTAGCTGCCGGGGGGCGGCAGGCGATCGGTGCGCACCGGCGGCGGCGCATTCGCCGTGATGGCATCGCCGGGACGGCCGACCGGCCGGCTGAAACCGGTGCCGACCGGGATCGGGCTCGGCTGCGCCCGCAGCGGCAGATGCAGGCGGTCCGCGATCCGGACGATATCGTGGGCACTGGCCTGGCTGATCGTCAGCAGCGTGTCGGCCAGCGGCAGCATGCCGCGCGCCCACATCCCGAACCGGGCGACCAGGTTCTCGTCGCACCATTCCGGCCGCAGCAGCGGGATGATGTCGTAGATCAGCAGCGCCACCCGCAGGCCCCATCTGTCGCGCGTACGAGCGACCAGATCGACATAGAACGGGTGGAACCACGGCGATCCCAGCACCAGCAGCACGTCACCGGCCTCGGCGGTGGTCTCGAACGCCGCCACCGTCAGCCCGTCCGTGGCCGTACCGGACCCGTAGGCACCGCCGGACGCGGGCGCCGCATTCGTCCGTCGCATCGAGATCCGCCCGGCGGCGGCGGCGGTCAGGCTGCCAGCCGCACGCAGGCTGTCGCGCTGCGCCTTGAACAGCGTGACCAGCGGCGTCCGCAGATCGAGCGGCATCCGATAGGCCAGACGCCGTGCAGCGACACCGAGGCCCCGCGGCTGCTGCGCGGCACTGCGCCGGGCCGCGGGACGGGCCGAGTGCTCACCGGCGCTGTCGGACGGCCTCGCCTGCTCGGCGGCAGGCGATCCGGCCACGGCAGGAGGTGCTCCGGTTAGGCGCGCATGCAGTGCGTCCACCTCGGCGAACGGGATCGCGTAGAAGCTGTTCTGGGCGGCGGCGTGGCGCACGAAACCGACCCGGTCGCGCGCCTCCGGCATCAGCGCCAGGGAGCGGCACAGCTCGAACTCGATTCGCTGGATGCCGCTCGGCCGGGTGTTGAAGATCGCGTACTGGAAAAGATCCTCGACATCGACCCAGATCCTGTTGGGCACGTTTTTCTCCCGCTTCTTGGGGTCGTCAGGGCCGCGGGCGCCGGCGTCATGGACAGGTCTCGCGCGGGACCGTCGTCACGCCAAAACGTCGCGACATCCCGTCGGCCGGCAGCTGGCACTTGTCGGAAAGCGCTGCCACTGTTCCGTTATCGCGCATCCTGCCAACTCCGGTCGGGGTGCGCCATCCGGAGCGGTGCGTCAACGTGGCCTTGTCGAAGACACAGACGGATGATCGCCCGGCGCCGCTTCGCAAACCCCGGGACGGCAACGCCTCGCCGTCCGCAGATGCCACCGACATCGATCACCGCTCCCGGCCGCCGCCGGGACGCGTGCCGAACCATGAGGGGTGGCCGGAACACACGATGCGGGTCGGGGAGCGGCTCAGTCAGGTGATGTCGCGCCATGCCGGCCGGCGCGAATCCTCGCCCCGCGGTCTGGACCGCCCGGCCATGCGGGGCAGCATCGATCTCGCCAAGCTCCCCGCTTCCGCATCTCCACATAACGCGACGACGCCTCCGTCGGCCATGTCGCGGCCGACAGCGACGGGGCAAATGCGACGAAGGTGTTCCGGACGTTGCTGCGCCGCGGGGGCCGAAGTACGGGATTTCGAAGCGAAGATCGGCTGCTTCACGATGCTGTCAGCGGGCTTGGTCGGACCGGCCGGCTCGGTCATTGCGGTCGAGCCGACCCCGAGCAACGCCCGCCCGGTCGAGGCGAGTCGGCCCGCCAACGGCTTCGACCAGGTCACCATGTTGCAGGTCGCTGGCGGCCCGGCGCCGGGATTGCCGATACCGCACCGCTCCCACTCCAACGGCATCACCTCGGCCGCGCCGGATGATCGGACGGCTCTGCTCGAGGCCGGGATGGCCGGCTATCGGCGTGTCGAGACGCTGGCGCCGCGAGCCCGACGCACCGAGCTCATCCGCCTGGACCGGCCCGGCAACATGAACCAATCCAGCCAGGGCCTGATGCACGGCCGCTTGTATCCCGATTGGCTGGTCGGCCCCGGATACAGCCCGAGGATCATGATGCCGGATGGCAGCCTTACACGCGCGGCGCCGGACGCCAGCACCGCCGAGCACGAGGCGCGCGGCACCGACCATCTCGATCTGCTGGCCGAACCGCTGCAGGGTGCAGACGGCATCGTCGCAGCACCGGGCGGTGGCCCGGCCACACACTGGCTCCGGCGGCGGCAGCGACGGACGGTTGCATGGAGGAACGCATGATCAAGACTTGGCCCACCCGGTCACCGGCGCCGCTGCGGCTGGCAGCCCTGGTCGCGTCGGCGCTGGCCATCCCGACGCTGGCAGGCTGTGCCGCCCCCGGCTGCAGCAACCCGTACGTGCTCGACTGGCTCGACAACGCCGACCGCAACGCCAACCTGGCCTATCTCGGCCTGGTCCGTGACGGGGTAGGCAGCCAGCCGGGCGCCACGCCGGACACGCGGGTCTGCTCGATCTGGCAACGCGTGCGCAATCCGGACTACGCCGCGGGGCCGGGCCAACCGCCGCGGCCGGGTCAGCCGCGCGTGCTGCTGCAGCCCCAGCGCTACACGGTGACGGAGATGAACCAGGGCTGGCGGGTCACTCCCCTGACGCCGTGATCAGCCCGGCTGGTGCGACAGTCCGTGGTAGGCGCGGGCGAAATACACCAGCGCCTCCGCCGCGTCGCCGAGCCGGATCTCCTGCACATGGCAGAAGATCACGCTGTGGGTGCCGACTTCGACGATGCTCGACACCAGGCAATCGAACGACACCAGCGCCTCCTCGAGCACCGGCGCGCCGGTGGCGAGGGTTGTCCAGACGCCTTCCTCGAAGCGTTCCTCCATTCCCAGCCGGCCGGCAAACGCCACCGAGATCTCCCGCTGCGCGTGCGCCAGGGTGTTGACGCAGATCGGCCCACCGACCCGGAACGCCACGCGCGAGCGCGAGCTCCGGTTGATGCACACCAGCAGGGTTGCCGGCTGGTCGGTCACCGAGCATACGGCCGACGCGGTGAGACCATGCCGCCCGCGCTCGTCGATGGTGGTGATGACGTTCACCGCAGCGCCGAGACGCGACATCGCCTCCCGGTAGGTCGCGCCCTCTACAGGCATCCGGCTGCTCCCATCGATCGCATCACCACGATCCGCGTGCGCGCCGGTCAGCCGATGGTCTCGCCGAACAGCGTCTGCATCGCAGCCCACGAGCGGGCATCGGCTTCGGCGCTGTACCGGATCGCGTCCGGCATGTTGCGCTTGGCCGCACCCTGGCTGGTGAAGCTGTGCACGGTGTTGCCATACAGGTGCATCTGCCAATCGACGCCGGCCTCCCGCATCTCGGTCTCGAACGCGGCGCGCTGCTCGGGCGGGATCATCGGGTCGTCGGCGCCGATGCACACCAGGATGCGCCCGCGGATCGCCTTCGCGTCGGTTTTCGGTGCGGCCGTGCCGAGCCCGCTATGGAAGCCGGCCACCGCCTTGATGTCGGCACCGGACCGGGCAAGCTCGAGCCCCATGGTGCCGCCGAAGCAGAAACCGATCGCCGCGACCTTGGCCGGATCGACCTCCGCCCGCTGCACCAGCGCCTGCAGGCCGCCCGCCGCCCGGGCACGGGTCTTGGAGGGGTCCGCATACAGCGGCTTCAGCAGGCCCAACGCCTCCTGCAGGTCGTCCACCAGGCAGCCATCGCCGTGCAGGTCGCAGGCCAGCGCCACGTACCCCATCTCGGCCAGCCGCTTTGCCCGGCCGATCGCATGCTCGCTGAGGCCAAACGCCTCCGGGAACACCAGCACGCCGGGGCGCGGTCCATCGGCGGGCTCGAAGAACAGCTGGCTGTGCATGGTCAGGCCGTCTGCCTGGTAGGTCAGGGTCTCGGTCGGCATCGTCTGGCTCCTGGGCGGCGCGGCCCGGCCCATATCGGGCCGCGGCGAGGCTCTACATGAACGCTGGTGCCGCCATTCTCAAGCGGCCGCACGGCGGTTACGGAGCCCTCGACGGGATGATGCGACCGCTCCCGCTGTTGTGTTTTTCCGCCCGGCAGCCGACTCTCGTGCATCACGGCATGTCGCTCGACGCTTCGGCATCGAAACCTTGGGCGCGCCGGACGTTGCTGCTTATCACTATCGGGAGGAAATCTAGTGAATCACGCCGATCTCGTGGCCAAGGTCGCGTCGACTGCCGACCTGTCCAAGGAAAGCGCCGCGCAGGCCATCGAAGCCATCGCCAAAACCATCAGCGAGTCCCTGCATGCCGGCGAGGAGGTCCGCTACTCGGGCCTCGGCATCTTCGACATCTCGGCACGCGCTGCCCGCCAGGGACGCAACCCGCAGACCGGCGAGGCAATCTCCATTGCCGCCAGCAAGGTGGCCCGCTTCCGCGCTGCGAAGTCGTTGAAGGACACGCTCAACGCGGATGAAGGCAAGCACGCTGCCGCGGCAACACCGAAAGCCGCCAAGGCGCCGGCCAAGCCTGCCGCCAAGAAGAAGTAGCTGGCCGACTGCAAGCCGGTCATTCGGCCGGCTTGCCTTCGCGCAGCACGCAACGGCTGGCAAGCGTGCCCGAAGGGGCTGCTGCGCTCGATCCCTCGACACCAGGAACACCCGGAGGTCCATTCATGGACACCCACGCCGCCGCGGTCCCGGTCCAGGCTCCGCTCCAGGCAGGCCACCCCGATCCGGCACGTCTCGACCGTCTCGGCGAGATCGTCGTCCGGGTCGGGCTTAATCTGGCGCGCGGCCAGGAGCTGGTGATCACCGCGCCCATGGATGCGGCCCCACTGGTCCGGCGCGTCACCGAGCATGCCTATCGAGCAGGCGCATCGCTGGTGACCTGCTTCTACAGCGACGACGAGAGCAAGCTTGCCCGCTTCAAGTATGCGCCGGACGATGCCTTCGACGTGGCGTCCGGCTGGCTTGCGGACGGGATCGCCAACGCCTTCCGCGGCAATGCGGCTCGCCTGGCGATCAGCGGCGAGGATCCGTCGCTGCTCGGCGGCCAGGATCCGGACCGGGTTGCGCGCGCGAACCGGGCCAATTCCCGGGTCAACCGCCCCTCGCTCGAGCTGATCACCACCTTCGCCATCAACTGGAACATCGTCGCCTACGCCACGCCGGCCTGGGCCCGGACGGTATTCCCGGGGGAGTCCGCGGACATTGCGGTCGGCAAGCTATGGGACGCCATTTTCGCTGCCTCGCGCACCGACGGCGACGATCCGGTGGCGGCGTGGGCCGCCCACAACGCCACGCTGGCCGCCCGCAGCCAGTACCTGAACGAGCGTGATTTCTCCGGCCTGCACTTCCGTGGTCCCGGCACCGACCTGGTGGTCGGACTGGCGGACGGTCACCTGTGGGCGGGCGGTGCCGAGCGGGCGATGAACGGCATCGTCTGCAACCCGAACATCCCCACCGAGGAGGTGTTCACCACGCCGCATCGGGCGCGGGTCGACGGGTTCGTCCGCAGCACCAAGCCACTGTCCTACCAGGGCACCCTGATCGAGGACATCATGGTCCGGTTCCAGGATGGCCGGATCGTCGAGGCCCATGCATCGCGCGGCGAGAGCGTGCTGACACGTGTGCTCGCCACCGACGAGGGTGCCTCACGGCTCGGCGAGGTGGCGCTGGTGCCGCACTCGTCGCCGATTTCGCAGAGCGGCGTGCTGTTCCAGAACACACTGTTCGACGAGAACGCGGCCAGCCATCTCGCTGTCGGTCAGGCCTACACCAAGTGCCTGCGCGACACCGACGGCCAGGACGCCGCCACGCTATCGGCGCGTGGCGCCAACACCAGCCTGATCCATATCGACTGGATGATCGGCTCCGGCGAGATCGATGTCGACGCGATCACGCAAGGTGGCGACCACGAGCCGCTCATGCGCGGCGGCGAGTGGGTGTGACGCCGCCCGGCTGATCAGGCGCCCAGGAGATCCAGGGTGCGCCGGGTGATGGCCGCCTCGTCGTAGAGGGCCATGGCCCTGGCGCGACCGGCCTCGCCCATCCGGGCACGAAGCGACGCGTCGCACACCAGGTGTTGGATCGCTACGGCCAGGCTCGGCACGTCCATCGGTGGCACCAGCAGCCCCGTCTCACCCGGTATCACCTGCTCGCGTGGACCGCGGATGTCTGTCGCGACCACCGGCAGTCCGCACAGCATCGCCTCGATCACCGACATCGGCAGCCCCTCGAAATGGCTCGGCAGCGCGAAGATGTCAGCACTGGCCAGCAATGCCGCGATGTCGGTGCGATAGCCCAGGCGACGCAGCCGGGCACCGAGCCGATCAGGCCGCCCCGCCTCGGCAAACGCAGCCTCCAGCGTCTCGCCATGGTCGGAGGCAAGACGGTCGCCCACCACCCAGAGCTCTGCGCCCGGCACCTGCTGCATCGCCGTCAACAACTCTGGGTGTCCCTTGTGGCGCACCAGCCTGGACACGACGATGACCACGACGGTCGCCTGGTCCACGCCCAGTTCCGCTCGGACCCTTGCTCTGGCGATGGCGTCCGGATGGAAGACCGCCGGCGGCCGTCCGTTGCCGATCGCGACCGGGCGGGGATGGATGCGCAGCCGGCGCGCATCCCGGGCCTCCTCCTCGGACACCGTGAAATAGCGATCGGTGACGTGCCCGGCGATCCACTCCAGCACGAGAGCCACGACCCGCCGCGGCCACCGGCCTGGCTGGTTGAACAGGAAGCCGTGGCACGTGTAGGCGATCACCTTCACCCCGCAGAGACGGGCGGCGAAACGGGCGAGCACGCCGCTGATCGGCATGTGAGCGTGCACCAGGTCGGGGCGCTCGGCCCGGATCAGCGCGACAAGGGAAAGGAACGCGCGCGCCTGCGCGAGAGGTGACAGGCTGCGCGCCATCGGCAACGGCTCGACCCGGAACCCCTCAGCCCGTACGTCCGACAGCAGCTTCCCGTCGGCGCAGACGCCCACCACCTCATGCCCCCGGTCGCGCAGCCCCCGCATCAGCGGCAGCAGGAAGTGCCGGAGCGAGAAATCGACATTGGTGATCTCGAGGATCTTCACGCGGGGACGCGGAAGCCGGCCAGCTCAGGACTCGACGCGGCTGATCGCCCACCGGACGGTTTGCCGTCCGACCGGCTGCTCCTCGCCAGATCCGGAAGCCGCTGCATCGCCTGCGGGTGTCGGCGGCTCACCCGGCGGACCGTCGGCCGACGCCGCGTCCGGCGTGACCGTGATCACGACCTGGCTTCCCTGTCGCGGGCTCTCGCCACCGAGATAGACGCCCTCCTCGATGCTGAGGCGGCCACTATCGGCCCGCAGCCGCCACATCGACCCCGACGGCAAAGTCAGCAACACGGCGCCGGCTTCCTCCTCCGGCTGCTCCGGACCCGCATTCGCCCCGACCACGCCGTCGCGCGCGACCTTCACCCCGGGATGCAGATGGAACCGGAGTGCCAGCGCCACCGGCTTGTCGGCCACCAGCATGTCCTCGCCACGGACGTCCTCGCCGCCCTCCGCGACATAGATGCGGCGATGATGCACGGCGCCGAAACCCGGTGCGTAGCCGTCCTGGCTGAGGTCGAGCCAGTGCGCGCCGTTCGCCTGCCGGTGATCGATGGTGACGTTGGCCGGGCGACGGACGATCGCGCCCTGGCGGAACTCCGAGGAGCTGGTATCGGCCACCACCAGGGTGGAATGCGCCGCCGTCGCCCGCAGCGCGTCACGCCAGGCGGGGAGGATACCTGCACCGCAATTGACGATGAGCCGCTCGCGACCGACCGACAGCTCGAACGACAAGGTGCCGGCATGCGCGGTTACGTCGAAGCCGGTCGGCGGCGGCGGCCCGGCATCGACCAGCAGCAGGCTGCGCCCGGCCTGGACCCGGATGAAGCCGCCATCCGGCATTTCCGCCGCCACCACGCGGCCGCGGGTCGATTGCGCGAGCACCAGGTCGATCTGGGCCGGGTTCTCCTCGTGGCTGCCGTTGAACAGCGCCAGGCCGCCATCGCCATGACGCAGCGCGCGCAGCACCGGGCTCATCCGGTCGAGTGCGGCAGCAAGTGCCAGCGGCGGCGCAATCTGGCCGATCTGCATGAGCGCACGCATCTCGGCGAGCTCGCGCAGGGCACCCAGTTGCGCGCCGGGACTGCGCTCGGCGTGGGTGCCGTCGGCCAGGATCTGGCGGCCGATCTCCGGGCCGATATGGCGCATCGTGCGGGTCAGGAACCCGGACTGCTCCGGCATCGCCACGGCGCAGGCGAGCAGGCCCTTCAGGCAGGTGAGCGCCCGGTGGTCGTGGAACGAGGTCGGGATGTTGGCGGCCAGCGTGCGGGCGTCGGTCATCAGCCGGGTCATCAGCCGCTGCCGGAAGGCGTCGTCGGCGGACGCGGCGAAGAAGTCGTAATGCGTGAGCCAGGCGGTGACCCGCGACGCCACCACATGCGGAGCGCGCGCGACAGGGTCGTTCGGCGGCCGCGCCAGCCACTCCGAGGCGAGAGCCCGCGCACGCAGCCGGCCGCCATCGGTCCCGAGCGCCCGCAGGTCACGCAGCCAGGAAAATCCTTGTGCATGGGCGCGCAGCAGCGGCGGCACGCCGAGGTCGGTCCAATGGCTGCCCACTTGGCCCCCCGAGGCGTGCCCATTCGGCGCGTGCCCGTTCCTGGCGGGAGCACCCGGCTGCAGCGGTGTGACGGCGCCGGCGAACACCAGCTCACCCTTCATCAGGCGGGCGCCGCGTCCGGTATCGCCTGGCCACAGATCGCGGATCGCCACCGCCGGCGCATCCGGGACGTTGGACCCGCCGAGCGAGCCCCCGAGGCCGGGCAGCCGGGCCAGCGAGAGGCGCGCGTCACGGGCAAGACGCCGGACGACCATCAGCCGGCCCCTGGTCCGGATGCCGTCGCCAGGGGTGCGGGTGGCCTCACGTCAGGCGGCGTGCCGGCCGGTGGCGTCGCCACGCAGCGCCGCGATTGCCGCCGCATAGTCCGGCTGGGCGAATATCGAGGTCCCGGCGACCAGCGTATCCGCGCCGGCCTCGATCACCAGCCGGGCGGTTGCGGGATCGATGCCGCCATCGACCACGATGCGGATGTCGCGACCCGTGGCGGCGACCATGCGACGCAGGCGCGCGATCTTGTCGAGCTGGCTGTGCAGGAAGCTCTGGCCGCCGAACCCCGGGTTCACGGTCATCACCAGGATCAGGTCGGCCAGATCCAGCACCGGCGCCACCGCCTCCGCCATGGTCGCCGGGTTCAGCGCGATGCCCGCCTTCAGCCCGAGCGACTTCACGACCTGCAGCGAGCGGTGGGTGTTGGGACCGGCCTCGATATGCAGGTTGATGTGGTCGGCGCCGGCCTCGGCAAAGGCGGCGAGGTACTGGTCGACCGGGGCGATCATGAGATGCACGTCGAACGTCATCCGGGTGCGCGGGCGCAACGCCTTGATCAGCTGCGGACCGAACGAGAGGTTGGGCACGAAATGACCGTCCATGACGTCCAGATGCAACCAGTCGGCACCTGCCGCCTCAACCGCGGCAACCTCGTCGGCGGCACGGCCGAAATCGGCAGCCAGGAGGCTGGGCGCGACGATCACACGTCGGGATGAACGGAGCGCGGACGTATCGGTGGCTGACATTGCGAGGGTTGTAGCAGGAAGTGACAAGCCTGACACAAGATGGAGAGGTGGCTCGATCCCATCACCACGATGAAGGACGAATGAAGCGGGCGGCAAAGAACCCGTCCATTCCACCCAGCTCCGGCCACATGCCGGGATGCGTGCGCAACCACCCCTCCGGCGTCCGCGCCTCGGGCAGGGCGGCCAGCTCTTCCGGGGTGAACGGCGACGGCTCCAGCCCGAACCGGGTTGCGGCCTGCGCGCGCTGCTCGCCCTCTTCCGGCTGCAGCGAGCACACCGCATAGACCAGCCGTCCACCCGGCCTGAGCATCCTCGCCGCCGCCTCGATCAGCCGGTCTTGCCCCTCGACCAGGCTTGCAATATCGGATTGCCGCTTGAGGCGCAGCACGTCGGGGTGTCGCCGCGCGGTCCCGGTGGCGCTGCAGGGTGCGTCGAGCAGGATCGCGTCGAGCGGCTCCGGCGGCGTCCAGGTCGTGACATCGGCCTCGACGGCGTCGGCCTCGAGACGCAGCCGGGTGAGGTTCTGGCGCAACCGCTGCAGCCGGTGGCCGTCACGCTCCACCGCGAACACCCGGGCGCCGGTTGCGGCGAGTTGCGCCGTCTTGCCGCCGGGCGCGGCGCAGAGATCGGCGACATGCTCGCCCGCCTGGGCACCCAGCAGCATGGCAGGCAGCGCCGCGGCGGCATCCTGCACCCAGAACTCGCCCTCAGCGTAGCCGGGGATATCGGCCACACGCGTGCCGGGCGGCAGACGCACCGACCCCGTCGGCAGCAGCATCCCGCCCTCCGGGACCGCCACGCCCCTCGCCAGCGTCAGATCGAGCGGGGCCTCGGCGACCAACGCTTCGGCAATCTGGCGCGCGTTGCTGCCCCAGGACGACCAGAGCCAGGCCGGGATGTCCAGCCGTGGGGCGTCGAGGCCGTCCAGCGCGCCCACCCCCGCCGTAGCGACCCGCCGCAGCACCGCGTTCACCAGCCCGGCGAAGGGTGCAAGTCCGCGCGCACGCACCAGCGACACCACGGTGCCGACCGCGGCATGCGGCGGGGTGTCGAGGATCAGCAGCTGGGCCGCCCCGATCAGCAGCGCGAGCCGCACCCGGCCGGGGGGTGCCTTGGCCAGGAACGGCTCCAGCACCGCATCCAGCGTCCCCATGCGGCGCAACACCGTCGCGGCCAGCCGATGTGCCGCGGCACGGTCACGCAGTGGCACCAGCCCGGACGTGTCGGCCTGGTCGAGCGCCTCCTCGAGCGGCCGCCGCCGTTCGGTCACGGCAACCAGCACGTCGAAGGCGATCGCGCGCGTCGGGTCGGCCGGCGCCGTGGCAGGACCAGTCGCAGGGGGAGTCGCCGTATTACCCGGCCTGGAGCCGGCATCGCTTAATCGCTTGTTCATTCAAACCGGGCACAGTGTCGGCAGGACAGATGGCACGTGGCCCTGCCGTCGACCAGAGCGGCGCGCGGGCGCCCTTGCCCGGCCGCAGCATGCGAGCAACCGTGGGAGCATCGGGTTGAGCAGTACGACGACCCAGACCTGGCCCGCAGCCAAACAGGCACCGCCGCCGGCCCCCGGGGTACACCTCCCCTTCACCGCGCCACTGCTGGGTGGCGCGCGTGGGCGGCTGCGGGACCGCACGGTCGACTACATCCTGCCCAACCTGTCGGGTGGCCGCGGCGCCTACGTGGCGCTCTGGAGCATGGTGAGCGATTTCGCCAGCCCGACGCTGCACGACACGCTGCTGTCCCAGCGTCTGGCCGGGCTGCCCCTCCTGACGCCGAGCTCGGTGCGAGCCGCAGCGCGGGCGGTGGCATGCGAGGGCTATGCCGGCCGGGCCGCCGCCGCTGCCGGCGCCACGTCCAGAGCAGCGATCGACGCCGAGGCGCTCCGGCTCTGGGCGAGTTTCCTGATGGCGATGGTCCGCCGCGGCGAGGTCTCCGCGCTCGACCACCCGATCGTCCTGAACGAGGCGACCGGCGTCGTTCCCAGCCAGGTGGCCGACGGGTTCGCGGCTTTGGCGCACTCGCTGGGATGGGAGCCAGCACTGCTGTCGAGCGCGCTGGAACAACTCTCGACGGCCTTCGTGCCGATCGCGCCCGGAACCGCCGGCAAGACCGGCCCGGGCCGTGTGCACAAGCTGCTCGCCTTGCTCCGACGCTTGCACGACGCGCTGCTCGAGGAACAATCGCACCTGACGATGCAGCCCCTGGCCGGTGTTGCCCGAATCCTCGGCCGCCTCGAGCAGTGCCTCGCACAGGGCGACCTGCTCCTCGCTGCGGCGACCGCGGCATGCTCGGATCCGGCGGCCCTGGTCGACCGCTGGCGCAAGAACCCGGCTGCCGCACTTGCCCCGATGTCTGCCCTCGAGGCGGCCCTCGATGGATGGGATCGGATCTGCCTGCTCTGGCTGGACGCTCCGACGCTCTCCGCGCGTGTCGGAATGATCGGGGAACTCAGCCGGCTGGCCTCGATCGCCGGCCTCCCGGCATGTGCGAAGCCGGCGGCGCCCGGAGCCCCACAGCCGCCTGGACCGCCGGGGTCAGCAAGACCCGCCGGACCTGCAGCCTCGCCGGATCAAGCCAGTGCGACCACGGCGCTCGCGGACCCGCCATCCGTGCTGGTCGAGCGCAACGAACGTGTCCGGGCCGACGAACTGGCACTGGATGATGTCGATGCCTGACGCGACCACGAAGCGCGACGGCGGCCGAGATACGACACTGCGCACCCTTTCCGAGGAATTGCTGCGGGCAGACAACCCGAAGCTGCTGCAGATCACCCGCATGATCGACCTGCTTCCCGAGCGGGGTCAGGCAGACCTGCTGCTGGCACCGGTACGCGATCGCCTGTCCCGGCTCCGTCCGGTCCGCGCGATGACCACCAGCCGGTTGCTGTTCGTGCCATTCGATCCCGTGCTGGTCGCGGCCGGTCGCTGGAAGCCGGGCGAATTGGCGGTCCCGCGCTCGATCATCCGGCCGTTATCGGCGTTGATCCTGGAGAACCTCGACAGGACCGTTTTCGCATCGTCTCCCGCTGCTTCGCTTCGCCTGGGCGAGCCCGACCGGGCTGCGGTGACACGGGTCGGCGCACCGCTCTGGGCTGCTTCCGCCCAGCTTCTGTCTGACCTGGTGCTGCCCGAAAGCTGGTCCACTCCGGCATGGCAGTCCCAGCACGGCCTGACCGCCGCCATGGCCAGGCAGCTGATCGCGGTCATCCGCCTGATCCTCGGGCGGGCGGTCGAGCTCCGGACGTTGCCTGCGCCGACGGACCCGCTCTACGAACATTTACTGACCGCGCTGCTCAGCGACGCAGCCCGCACCGGCCCCCTCGGATGGGGCATCATGCTCGCGCTGCTGATGGACGCCTCGGCACCCGACCGCGTGGCAGCAGCTGCCACCACCCTCGCCCGCGGAAACCGGTTCGCGACGTCGCTGCATGCTGGGCTGGATGCCGCAGTGGCCGGAACGCTCGATCGGATGCAGACGCTGATCGACGAGCCGCCGACGCCGGCGGACCTGCTCGACCCGCATGGGCTCGATGTCAGGCTCGGGTTGATCGGCCGGGTCGAGGCGTTCGGACGGCTGCAGCATCGTCCGCCCGGCGAGCAGCGCCACGTCGCAGCGCTACGTCAGGCCCTGTCGAAGGCAAACCGGCTGGTGTTCGAGCAGACACTCGCCGCGCGACTGCCGGGCTCACGAAAGTGGGGTACAGATCTGCCTGTGCCGGAACCTTCGGGCCCTGTGGCGGCGCCGTTATGCACGCCGGCTGAAGTCGGCGTGCTCGAATCGGAGGCTCGCGCGCTGCGGCGGTTCTCGCTCGCGGCCGCGAAACTGGGCGATGGCGATCAGTATGACCGCCTGCTGCTGGAGGCTGCATCCCGCTATGCCGCCGCCGATGCTTCCCTGACCGACGCCGACCGGATGCGGCTGACGGAATTGCTGGTCGGGGCTGAGAAGACCATCCAGTTGTTCCGCCTGGCCTAGGTCCGACATCGTGATCACGAAGCGTCTTCACGTTTCGTTCATCTCACCTGTGCAATCGTGCGGGATCGAATGACCGGCAGACGACACGGCAGCAACGCCTTCCCGCACCGGCCTGAACCATCGGCACCAGGTGACATGCTTTGGCAGCTTTCCAGTCGATGCTCGCAATGGAACGGTCTTCGGGTGGGGCCGCCTTCCGCGGACGAGTTGCAGCGCTCGGGATCCCGGGCCACGGCATGTCCACGCCCCGGCTCGCCGATGCGCCGCCGGTCGTCAGCCGGACGGCCTGGAGCATCGGCGCAATGCCGCAGCGACGCGCCGATCACGGGGTCGATCTGGGCGTCCATCTTCCGTTCATCGCGCCGACGCTATGCGGCGTCCGGGTCAGGTCCAACCGGGGTGAGCTCGAGTTCATCCTGCCGAACCCCTCCGGCGGCCGCGGCGTGTACGTGGCAGCCTGGGGCGTCGTCAGTGGCTTCGCGGATCCGACACTGCACGACACGCTGCTCGTCGGGCGGCTCTCGGGTCGGGATGCGATCGGCCCCGCCGACGTCAGGCAGGCTGCCTGTGAAGTCGCCCTCGCAGGCCATGCCGGACATGCAGCCGGCGAGGCGGCGCAGCTGTCGCTCGAGGCGCTGACCAAGGCATCGTTGCGCCTGCGGGCGCATTTCCTGCGCACCCTGATCCGCCTCGCCGGCTTCCAGCGGGCGGAGGACGAAGCGAGCTGCCTGACCGCCACCGGTTTCAACAGGCTGGCCGCTCGCCTGGGCTGGCACGGACCGCAACTGGCTGACGCCATCGAGCAGCTCTCGGTGCAGCTTGCTTCGGTGGTTGCCGGGCCTGGTCGAACCACACCCGGTGGAAGCGCGGCCGCAGGCAGTCCGCACGATACTTCAGCTGCTGATCGGTTGGAGTTCCGCCCCTCCCTCGCCACCGGCCGGTGGGGCAAGCTGCTCGCACTTGTCCAGCAACTCCGGCTCTCTCTTGCGGAGGAGCAGTTCTCCCGCAGCGGCCCGGACAGCATGACGCTGGGCCGGATCATCGTCGCCACCGACCGCTGCATCCGCCTCGCCCGGGACCTGCTTCCGGAGATCGACGCGCTGCTGATCGACCCGAGGCCGGCGCTCGAGGCCTGGCGTGACGGGGTCGCCCATGGCGTGCCGGCCTGGCTCGATGGCCTGGAGAGCGTGTTCGATGGCTGGGATCGGATCTGCCTCGTGTGGTTCGACGCCCGGACCCCACGGGCCAGGCGCTCCCTGATTCCAGAGATCGCGACGCTCGCAGGCGCGACCGGTGCCGGCGAGGGATGGTCGCCGCCGGGCAAGCCGGGGGCGGGCCGCCAGATGCCGGGGGAGGCCGGGCAACAACCATGGTCCGACGAGCTCGGCCAGATGGTGACGCGCAACGAGCGCATCCGGATGCGCGAAATCACACTGGAGATCGAGACCGCCTGGCCTTGACCATGACGCCGTGGCAGGGGACCTTGCGTTCGATGACTCCACCCGACGCGGACGCCGACACAGGTGACCTGCAACTGCCCGATGACCGGATCGGTGCAGCATTGCAACGGATCCGCCGGAGGATCGAGACCGCCGCATCGGAGGCAGGACGCGATCCCGCCGAGGTGACCCTGGTTGCGGTATCCAAGACGCATCCCGCCAGCGCCATCGCTGCAGCCGTCGGCGCCGGGCAGATCGTGTTCGGCGAGAACCGTGTGCAGGAAGCCCAGGCCAAGTTCCCGCAGCTGCGTGCCGCACGCATGGAAGCGGGTGCGCCTGGCCCGGTGCTGCACCTGATCGGTCCGTTGCAGACCAACAAGGCGCTCGAGGCGGTCCGGCTGGCGGATGTGATCGAGACGCTCGACCGTCCGCGCCTGGCCGATGCGATCGACCAGGCTGCGCAGAAGGCCGGCCGCCTGCCCGACCTCCTGGTCCAGGTGAATATCGGCAGCGAGCCACAGAAAGCCGGGATCGCCCTCGAGGATGCCGACCGGTTCATCGAGACGTGCCGGCAACGGTTCGGCAGCGTCCTGACCGGCCTGATGGCGATCCCGCCCGCGGACGTCGACCCGCAGCCATTCTTCCACCGGCTGGCGGCGATGGCGGCAGCGCACGGCCTGGCCGGGATCTCGATGGGCATGTCCGGTGATTTCGAACAGGCGATCGCCTGCGGGGCTACCTCGGTGCGGATCGGCACGGCAATCTTCGGCGGCAGGCCGGCACCGGTCGCCCCCGATGCCGGGACTTTGCTTGCATCCGCCTCGGACTAGGTCGTATGGGGCTGCATCGGGCGCCTGATCGAACGCGCCCATCCTCCGGAGCATGGCTGGATGAGTGATGTCGCCGGGGTCTCTGGCGCAACCCCGTCCAGCCGGTTTGCTGGCGACCAGAGCCAGTCGACGGAGCCGGCACCTGGCAGTGGCCACGGCCTGGTCCGCAACCGTGGTGTCACCGTGGCCTCGCTGCTGGCGGTGCTCGGCGTCGTCTATGGCGACATCGGCACCAGCCCGCTCTACGCGCTGAAATCCACGCTCGAGATCGTCAGCCCGAACGCCCACGCCGTCTCGCGCTGGGAGGTGCTCGGCATCGAGAGCCTGATCTTCTGGGCGCTGATCCTGGTCGTCACCGTCAAGTACGTGATGCTGATCATGCGCGCCGACAACAACGGCGAGGGTGGCATCCTGGCGTTGATGGCGCTGGCGCAGCGGGTCGCGACCGGCCAGCGTCTGCGGCAGATCCTCGGCTTCGTCGGCGTCATCGGCGCTTGCCTGTTCTTTGGCGACGGCACCATCACGCCCGCCATTTCGGTGCTGTCCGCGGTCGAGGGCCTCGAGGTCAGCCTGCCCAGCGCCGCCGAGGTCGTGCTGCCGATCTCCGTCGTGGTGATCGTGGTGCTGTTCAGCGTGCAGTGGCGCGGCTCCGGCGGCGTCGGACGCGTGTTCGGTCCGATCATGCTGCTCTGGTTCATCAGCATCGGCATTTTCGGCGGGATCGAGGTCGCGCGTTACCCCTTCGTACTGGAGGCGTTGCTGCCCCACCACGCGGCGATCTTCATCTGGAATCACGGCTGGATGGCGTTCGTCGCCCTCGGGGCGGTGGTGCTGGCGGTGACCGGGGCGGAAGCGCTCTACGCCGACATGGGCCATTTCGGGCGCAAGCCGATCCGGGCGGCCTGGCTCGCCCTGGTGCTGCCGGCGTTGGCGCTCAACTACCTCGGCCAGGGCGCGCTCATCATCGAGCACCCGGACGCCATGGTGAACCCGTTCTTCCTGCTGTGCCCGTCCTGGATCCGGCTGCCGATGGTGATCCTGGCGACCATGGCGACCGTGATCGCCAGCCAGGCGATGATCACCGGCGCCTACTCGATGGCCCGGCAGATGGTGCAGCTCGGCTACTTCCCCCGCATGCGTGTGCTGCACACCAACGCCGACGAGGAAGGCCAGATCTACGTGCCGCAGGTGAACTGGGCGCTGCTGGTCGGCGTGCTGCTGCTGGTCCTGGCGTTCCGCTCGTCAAGCGCGCTTGCCTCGGCGTATGGCATCGCGGTGACCGGCACCTTCATGTGCACCTGCGTGCTGGCCGCCGTGGTGTTCCGCCGCGTGTATCACTGGTCGCGGTTTGCGGCCCTCGGCACGTTCGGCGGGTTCTTCCTGATGGACGCCGTGTTCTTTGCCGCCAACGCGCTGAAGATCCCGCAGGGTGGCTGGGTGCCGCTGCTGCTCGGCACCGTGCTCGCCACCCTGATGACCACCTGGAAGACCGGCCGCGGGCTGATCCTGCAGCGCTGGAAGCAGGACAGCCTGCCGCTCGCCTCGTTCCTGGCCCGGCTGCCGCAATCCCGCACCCTGCGCGTGCCGGGGATCGCGATCTTCCTGACCGCCAATGCCGACTTCGTGCCGGCCTCGCTGCTGCACAACCTGAAGCATAACAAGGTGCTGCACGAGCGCATCCTGTTCGTCACGGCGCAGAACCTGGACCAGCCGGAAGCCGATGTCGGCGGCCGCATGATGGTCGAGGAGATGGCGCCGGGCATCCACCGGGTGACGCTCCGCTACGGCTTCATGGAGAGCCCGAACCTGCCTCGCGCGCTGGAAGAGCTGCGCGTGCACGGCGTGGCGTTCGACCCGATGCAGGCCTCCTATTTCGTCAATCGCGAGGTGCTGGTGCGCGCGGCGATCCCGAAGATGCCGTTGTGGCGCATGTCGCTGTTCCTGGTGATGGCACGCAACGCGGTGCCGGCGATCGAATTCTTCCGCATTCCGTCCGACCGCGTGGTGGAGCTCGGCGTCCGCGTTGCTATCTGAGCAAGGGGGGCCATCTGTCGTCGATGGGTCTCGCCCTCTACGTGCACTGGCCGTTCTGTCTGGCCAAATGCCCTTATTGCGATTTCAACAGCCATGTCCGGGACGAGATTCCGCAGGCCCGGTTCGCGCGCGCGCTCCGCACCGAGCTCGCCACCGAGGCCGCCCGGCTGGGGCCACGGCCTTTGGCGTCGATCTTTTTCGGCGGCGGCACTCCGAGCCTGATGGAGCCGGCCACCGTCGCCGCCCTGATCGACGACGCCTGCCGTCTGTTCCCGCCGATGCCGGACCTCGAGATCACCCTGGAGGCCAACCCGACCAGCGTCGAGCTCGGTCGGTTGCGGGGGTTCCGCGACGCCGGCGTGAACCGCGTGTCGCTGGGGGTGCAGAGCCTGGACGCCGACGCGCTGCACATGCTGGGCCGCGAACATTCCGCGCCTCAGGCGGTGGCGGCGCTGGAAATCGCACGGGCGATCTTTCCGCGGATCTCGTTCGACCTGATCTATGCCCGACCTGGCCAATCCGTTGCTGCCTGGCGCGCCGAGCTCGACCAGGCCCTGACGCTCGCCTCTGACCATCTCTCGCTCTACCAACTCACCATCGAGCCAGGCACGAAGTTCGAGGCGCTTCACCGCCAGGGCCTGATCGCGATGCCCGACCAGGAGCTTGGCGCGGCACTCTACGAGGAGACCGCCGACGTCGCCGCGCGGCATGGGCTGCTGGCCTACGAGGTCTCGAACTACGCCAGGCCGGGATCCGAGAGCCGGCACAACCTGGCGTACTGGCGCTACAGCGACTACGCCGGGATCGGACCGGGCGCGCATGGTCGCATCACGCTTCCGGACGCCGACCAGGACGGTCCGGCAATCTACGCGACCCGCCGGCATCGTGCGCCCGAGCCGTGGGCAGATCGGGTCGAGCGGCTGGGGCATGGCCTCACCGACGAGACCCGGCTGGTAGCGCCAGAGCCTGCTCGCGAGATGCTGCTGATGGGCCTCAGGCTGTCGGAGGGCATCGACGCGGCACGGTTCGCCGCCCGTACCGGCACCGCACTCCAGGATGCGGTCGAGCCGGCGATCCTCGAGGCGGCGATCGAGGAGGACTACCTGCGCTGGGATGGTGGTTCCCTGATCGCCACCTCGGCCGGACGCCTGCGGCTGGAGGCGCTGCTCGGCGCGCTGGTGCGGTAGGCGGCCCGGATGCGGCTGGCGATCCAGAGGCTCGCATGCGTCCTCGCCTTGCTCCTGCTGACCGGACAGGCAGCGCGTGCCGAAGCGCCGTTCTACGTCATCGAGGATAACGATTTCCTCGGCCCGGGCGGCTCCGACATCCAGTCGACGCTGCCGCTGCTGGCGAACCCTGCGGTCACCCTGCTCGGCCTGACGGTCGTGACGGGCGATGGCTGGGAGAATGCCGAGGCCGCCAACATCCTCCGCTTCCTCGAGATCGCCGGGCGCACCGACGTGCCGGTGGCCGAAGGTGCCGTATATCCGCTGGTGAACACGGTTGCCCGCATGCGCGAGTGGGAGCGCCGCTTCGGGACGATCCCCTGGAAGGGCGCCTGGGGCGGCACCGGTTCCATCGACGCCGCGCCCGCGACCGAGCCGCCGATCGGCCCGCTGCCGGCAGGCGCGCCGCGCACCCACGCCATTGCCGAGCCGGCCGCGCTGTTCCTGATCCGCCAGGTGCACCTGCATCCGCATCAGGTGACGATCGTCGAGGCCGGCCCGATGACCAACCTGGCCCTCGCGATCCGGCTCGATCCGACGTTTACTGCCACCGCCAAGCAGCTCGTTTTCATGGGCGGGCTGATCGACACCAACATGGCGGCGGTGACCGGCAACGCCAATTTCGCGTCCGATTTCAACATCCTGTTCGATCCGGAGGCGGCGCATATCGTGCTCACCGCCGATTGGCCCAGGATCGTCTCGCTCGGCAACGTCTCCGGCAGCGTGATGATGACGCCCGCGCTGATGGACCGCATCGCTGCGGTCCGGACGCCCGTCACGGAGTACCTCGAGCGATATTTCGCATCGTTGCCGCTGTGGGACGAGATGGCGACCGCCGTTGCCGTGAATCCCGCCCTGGTCACCCGATCGGTCGATGCCTACATGGATGTCGACCTGACCGACGGCATGGATTACGGCCACGCCCACGTCTGGCCCGAGGCCTTGGCGCCGAAGGATCGGGGCATGCGCCGCGTCACCATCGTGCAGGCGATCGACACCAGCCGGTTCCTCGACGGGTTTGTCCGGGACGCGCAATCCACCCGGGCCGGCCCTGCAGCCGGTCCGCATCATTGAGGAACCGCCCCGCATGAGTGACAGCAACCGCACTATCGGCGTCGGACGCACCGCGCTCTTCGTCGGCGCCTCACGTGGCCTTGGGCTCGGCCTGGTGCAGCAGCACCTGGCGCGTGGCTGGAAGGTGATCGCCACCGTCCGCAAGCCCTCCGACGCGTTGCACGCGCTCTCCGCCGAGGCCGGCGACAGCCTGGTGATCGAGACGCTGGACATGAACGAGCCGGCGCAGCTCGAGGCGCTCGCGGACCGGCTCGGCAGCACCCGGCTCGACCTGCTGTTCGTGAATGCCGGCGTGGCACACGACCCGTCGCAGACCATCGGCAGTGTCTCGGACGAGCAATTCTTCCATATCCTGCGCACCAACACGCTGAGCCCGATGCGCGTCGTCGAGCGCCTCGAGGGGCTGGTGCCATCGCCCGGGACGATCGCGGTGATGTCGTCCTCGCTCGGCAGCGTGGCGATGAACGAGACCGGCGGCTACGAGACCTACCGCGCCAGCAAGGCGGCCCTCGACACGTTGCTGCGCTCGGTCGCGGCCCGGCGGAAGGACAGCCGGCGGACCTTCCTCGCGGTGGACCCGGGCTGGGTGCGTACCGACATGGGCGGGCCCGGCGCCAATCTCGACGTGGAAACCAGCACCAGCGGCGTCACCGGGATGCTGGAGGCGCGACGCGGCACCCCGGGCGTGTTCTTCGTGACCTACGCCAACAAGGAACTGCCCTGGTAGCGGCCGCTTCGGACAGGGCTGCCCAATGGCCGTTCACCTGATCAAGCTGGCGGTGGGTGTCGCTACGCCGGATGAGCTGGCGGGTCGCCAGGCGATGCGATCGCGGGAGACCGGGGCGCATGACGGCAAGCCGTTCTTCCGCACCCGCAGCTTTCCGCGGCGCGCCGAGGAGGTGCTGGCGGGCGGCTCGATCTACTGGGTGACGGCCCGAATGCTGCTGTGCCGCCAGGTCATCCGCGACATCGTGCAGGACCAGCGCGACGACGGCACTCCCTGCACCGGCGTGGTGCTGGAGCGCCCGATCGTTGCAGTCGTGCCGCGCACCGTGCGGGCCTTCCAGGGCTGGCGCTACCTGACGGAGGCCGATGCACCGGCCGATCTCACCGGCAACCCGGCGTCGGGCGACGAACTGCCGCTCAAGCTGCGCCGGGAGCTGCTGGCGTTGTGCCTGCTGTAGCATGCGCGAGATCCTGATCGGCTTCGACTCCGCCTGGACCGACAACCTGCGCAACCCGGGCGCCATCGCCGCCGTCGTGATCGAGGATGGGCAGCCTGCCGAATTCGTGGCGCCCAGGCTGGCGAGCTTCGCGGACGCACTCAAGCTTGTGCTGGAGCTCGGCGCCACGGCGGACGTGCTGCTGGTGGCGATCGACCAGCCGACCATCGTGCCCAATCTCGCGGGCTGCAGACCGGTGGAGCGCGTGGCCGCCAGCATCGTCAACAGGCTGAAGGGCGGCGTCCAGCCGGCGAGGCGGGGCGGCGGTGGCGCCTCGATGTTCGGCGACGACGCGCCGATCTGGGGTTTCCTGGCGGCGATCGACGTGGTGCAGAACCCGGCGGCGGCGCGCAACGCGACCAGCGGCCGTTTCGCGATGGAGGTGTTCCCGGCACTCGCCCTGCCCTCGCTGGTGCCGGCGATCTGGGAGCGCAAGCGGGCGGCGAAGTACAATCCGGTGCAGCGCAAGACCTTCCTGCTCACCGACTGGCAGATCGTCTGTGACGGCCTCGCCACCCAGGCCGACCGCCTCGGACTGCCGGCGCTGGCTGCCTGGGCGCGGGCGCACCATCCGATCGCGGTGCCCAAGAAGGCCGACCAGGACCGTCTGGATGCCGCCCTCTGCCTGCTAATTTGCCGGTACTGGCGACAAGATTCGCCGGCGGCCGGCATGGTGATCGGCGACGACGCCCACGGCTACATCGCGACACCGGTCACTGCCGAGACCCGGGCGATCCTTGCGCATTCCGCCGCCCGAAACGGGGTGCCGGTGGACACGGTCTGGACGCCCGGCCCGAACCTGCATCGGAAACACGCACCGTCTGCCACCGGCGCGGCAAGCGGCGACATCGTCTCCGAGGACAGCGTGAGCGGAGCCGCCGGGGCGCTTGCGGAGGAGACTGCCGCCCGCCTCGGGGTGCCGATGGACGAGGTCGCCACGCCTTCCCCCGAGGGAGATCGAGAGATGAACGGCTTTCGCGTCGATGACGTCCGGCTGCGGCAGCTTCTGGTCGGCCTGGCCAGGACAGGCGAGATCGTCAGCTATGGCAGCGTCGCCAGTCACTTCATGCAGCAATGGAGCCGGGCCTTCAGCTCGTCCCTGACCGCGGCACTGGCCCGGTTGTGTCTGCAGAACAAGGCGCTGGGAGAGCCGAGCCTGATGTGCCTGGTGGTCAACAGCGAGACCCGCCGGCCCGGCCGGGGCTTCTACCCGCTGATCGGTGAGATGAACCCGACCATCGAACGACAACAGGAGCTGTTCGAGCAGGAACGCGCGCGCTGCCACGCCTGGTCCTGGCCCGACCCCTGAGCGTCGGCCGCCAGCGCGCTGAAACTGCTGGCACCCCTGTGGCAGATCGGCATCCTCCGGCTGGGATTCGGGTGCCGGACCACACGCTCCGGTTGATATGCAGCCGCCGCCTCGTTCACCATGCGGGCACCATGGTCGCCTCGCCCCAGCAGGACGCTCCGCCCTCCCGTCGCCGGACCATCGGCGCGAAGGGGAGAGTTCCAGGCACGCTCTGGCTGCTGCCGCTGCTGTGCGTGCTTGCGGCGTGCGGCGGCGGCGGCGGCGGGCAATACGCTCGGACCGGGCATTATTCTCCGGGCAGCACGATCTACCCCGAGCCCGGGCCGCCCGAGGATCCGTGGCGGCCGTACATCCGGGATGCCTCCAGCCGGTTCAGCGTGCCCCAGCAATGGATCCGCGCGGTGATCCACCAGGAATCCGGCGGCCACGAGTATCTGCATGGCCAGCCGATCACCTCCGGCGCCGGTGCCATGGGGCTGATGCAGCTGATGCCGGCGACCTATGCCGACCTGCAATCGCAGTACAACCTCGGCAGCGACCCGTACGAGCCGCACGACAACATCATGGCGGGCACCGCGTACATCCATCAGATGTACCAGAAATACGGCGCGCCGGCCTTCCTCGCGGCCTACAACGCGGGCCCGCAGCGGCTGGACGACTACCTCTCGAACGGGCGCTCGCTGCCGAACGAGACCATCAATTACGTCGCCTCGATCGGGCCCAACCTCGGCACCGAGATCGCCATGAGCGGCCCGCTGGCATCGTATGCCACCGGGGCGGGCTCCTACTCGACCGAGCCGCCGGTCCAACTCGCTGCCTATCGGGTGCCGTCCAATCAGGCCTACGGACACCGGCGGCGTGGCAGGCAGACTGCCTGCTGGCACGATCCGGATGCGGCATACGATCCGGACGCTCCCTGCCAGGCGCCGCCGCCCGTCGAGGCGCCGGTCCAGGTTGCCGCCTACGTTCCGGTGCAATCGGCGATGGCCTACTCGCGACTGCCGCCACCCTCCGCCCAGCCCCGGGCGTCAGCCGGGTGCGTGCGTGATCCGGATGCCGCCTATGACGCGCCCTGCACGCCGCGACCGATCCAGCCCGCCATCCGATATGCCGCCCCGGCGCCGATGGTCATGCGGATTGCCGCGCGGGTGCCGGAGCCGCCGGCCGCACCTTCGGCGTATGGCAGCTGGGCAATTCAGGTCGGCGCATTCAATTCGGTCGAGCAGGCGCGGTTTGCCACCACGATGGCGCGCCAGGCTGATTTCACCCGTCTCGCCGGCAGCCAGAGCGTCGTGCAGCAGACCACCCCGTTCGGGCATGCGGTGCTGTATCGTGCACGCCTGGCCGGCCTCGCCCGCGGCGATGCAGGGAGTGCGTGCGACGCGCTCCGGTCGCAGAACATCCCCTGCATGGTGGTCACGCCCGGCGGCTGAACCGCGCCGCCCGGCAGTCGTTGGCTCCACACCCGGAGGAGACACGCCATGACCGAGATCACGACGCTGCAGCCGCATGATCCCCTGCCCGACGGCCCCGCCATCGTGCTGATGCGCCGGTTCGAGGAGGAGGACCCGATCCGCCCGATGATCGAGCTGATCGTCATCCACAAGAACCAGTCGGAGGAGACCAGCCGCCTGCTGACCGAGACGGGCGAGCCGCTCGACTGGGATACGGCGCAGGCGCAAGCGCAGACGCTGGCCCGCGAGGCCGGCATCCATCAGGTCTATCACGTCGACCGGACTGCCGGGGCACGCGAGCGCGAGATCGCCGAGCATGGCGGTGATCGCAGCGTCGCCATGGACACCCTCGCCGACGACGATCTCGAGGAGGGCGTCACCGGCAGCGACATGCGCGACATGAAGCTGAACGAGGCGCCGCGGAAGTTCTGACCGCGACGCTGCGTTCGGCGGCGGGTGGTCAGACGGCGATGCGGATCTGGCCGTCCATCGCCGGCCAGTCGGAGTAGCCGACCGTATCGCCGCCGTACCAGTACTGCTTGGGGGCCTCTGCAATCGGTCCGCCGGTGCGCAGGCGCTCGACCAGGTCCGGATTGGCAATGAAGTCGCGGCCGAAACTGAATGCGTCGGCGCGACCCTCGGCGAGGGCCTTTTCGGCCAACTCGGTCGTGTAGTCGTTGTTGCCGATGTAGGCGCCGGAGAAACGCTTGCGCAGCGCCAGGAAGTCCACGTCTGCCGGATGGTCACGGGTCTGCTGGGTCTCGCCCTCGATCACATGCACGTACGCCAGCTTGAGCGTCGAGAGTTCGTCCAGGTAGGTGCCGTAGGTGGCCATCACGTCGGAGGTCAGCGGGGTCTTGCCGGGGTTTTCGGTGGCCGGCGAGATGCGGATGCCGACCCGGTCGCCGCCGCCCCAGACCTCGGTGACGATGCGCGCCACCTCGAGCGGGAAGCGCAGCCGGTTCTCCAGCGAGCCGCCGTAGCGGTCGGTGCGCTGGTTCGTGCTGTCGCGCAGGAACTGCTCCAGCAGGTAGTTGTTCGCCGAGTGGATCTCGACGCCATCGAAGCCGGCCTCCTTCGCGCAGGTCGCGGCATGGCGGTAATCCTCGACGATCTGCTCGACCTCGCCGGTCGAGAGCGCGCGTGGGGTCACGTGGTCCTGCATGCCCTCCTTGGTGAAGGCCTGGCCGATCGGCTTGATCGCGGAGGGCGCCACCGGCAGCGCCCCGCCCGGCTGCAGGCTCGGATGCGAGATGCGGCCGGTGTGCCAGAGCTGCAGCACGTTCAGCCCGCCGCGCGCATGCACCGCCCGGGTCACCCGCTGCCAGCTTGCGATTTGCGCCTCGGCCCAGATGCCCGGCGTCATCGCGTAGCCGCGCGCCTGGGCGGATATGTTGGTCGCCTCCGAGACGATCAGGCCGGCGGTTGCGCGCTGGGCATAGTAGGCGGCGGCAAAGTCCGGGGGCACGCCCTCGTCGCTGGAACGGCTCCTGGTCAGCGGCGCCATGACGATCCGGTTGCGCAGGGCCAACGCGCCGATCTGGAACGGCTGAAACAGCGGGCTGTCAGGGTTTACGGACATCAGGTCTCCAAACACGAAAAGAAATAATCGAAACGATAAATGCAGCGGCTGGTCCGCCGCTGCAGGTCGGCTGCGCTCCACATCATCTCGCGGACCGGCGCCGTCGTACCGACGCGGCGGGCGGGGCCGCCCGGGGCAAAGCTGGGTGCCGCCGACTACGCCGCTAGGGTTCTTTGCAGTAATGCCGTAATGGTGATGAAGTGCCGTCATCCTTGAAGAGGCTACACGCGGCGCCGGGAGGAAATCGTTGGAACCCCTGAGGCCCGGCCTACCAAAACCGGATGCCGTGCTGCTGCGACTGCAGCTGATCGGCCGGATGCAGGCATTGACGCTCAATAATGAGAGCGTCCTGCCCCTTGGCCGCAAGACCCGCGGATTGCTGGCGATCCTGGCGCTGTCCGGACGACGACCGGTGCTGCGCTCGAAGCTGGCCGAGCTGCTCTGGAGCCGGCGGTCGGAGGAGCAGGCGCGGGCGTCGTTGCGCCAGGAGATCCATCGGCTGCTGGAGGCCCTGTCGCCGGTCGGCGTCGAGATCATCACGGTCGAACGCCACACCCTGGCGCTGAAGCCGGCGCTGACCTCGGTCGATGCCGAGCGCATCCGCAACGCCAACGCCAACCAGGCCGAGAGCCTGCCGCCGATCGACGGCATCCTGCTCGACGAGCTGACCGGCACCGATCCGGCGTTCGACGCCTGGCTCGACCAGGAGCGCAACCGCCTGCGCGAGCATGCGATCGGGCTGTTCGAGACCATGCTCCGGCGCCAGCGCGATACCATGGGCACGCTGGCCGCGGCCCGTCAGCTGCTGCTGCTCGACCCGTTGCACGAGGCCGCCTGGCGGGCCCAGATCCGCGGGCAACTGGCGCTCGGCGAGACCGGGCTGGCGTTCCAGAGTGCCGAGCGTTGCGCGGCCGCGTTTGCCGCCCGCAATGCCGTCGAGCCCGGCCCCGACACCCGTCGCCTGCTGTCGGAGATGCTGCGCGGCGGCCCAGAGGCGGTCGGCCGGGTCGAGGCCGATCCGGGTTCGCAGGACGGGTCCGGCAGGACCGGCGCGGGTGCTTCGGCGGATGCTGCGGAAGCGTCCGCGACCGAGCAGCACGACGCACCCGCAGCCTTCCCGCCTGGCCTCGATGCGGCTCCCGAGCGGATGCTCAGGCATCCGGATGCGGTGAACCAGCTTCGGCACGACATCCATCACGGACTGCCCTTCATCACCGTGCTGCCGATGCTCGACCTGAACGGCCCGGCTACCTCCGGACGGTTCGAGCACGCCGGCGCCCAGGGAACCCAGGCCCCGCAGCCGCCCAAGCTGACACCGGGAACCTCACCGAACCTGGCGCCAGGCCTGGCGCCGGCGCTTGCGCAGGGCCTGGCGGAGGATATTGGCGCCGGCCTGATCCATTATGGCGGGGTCAAGCTGCTCTCCGGCAGCGAGCTGTCGGGGAGCCTGTCGCAGGGGCGCGACGACGCCGTGCTCAGGCAGAGTTTCGGCCTCGACTACGTGCTGGACGGCACCCTGCAACGCACCCAGAACCGGATCCGCGCGATCCTGCGCATGACCGACATCCGCCAGCACGGGCAGCTGGTCTGGGCGCAGCGTTTCGACGCCGCCGAGGACGACGTGCTGACGCTGCAGGAGACCATCACCGCGCAGGTGATGGCGCGGCTGCCCTGGGAGATCATCCTGGTCGAGGGGCGGCGGCTGTCGCACCGGCCGACTGCAGAGCTCAATGCCTACGGGCTGGTGATGCGCGCGGTCACCCTGATCCTGCGCATCGACCGCCTCCAGAACGAGCGCGCCTGCGCGCTGCTGCAGGAGGCATCGGCGCTCGATCCGGGTCATCCGCTGCCGCACATGATGCTGGGCCTGGCTTGCATGCTGCGCAGCATGCAGCGCTGGGGCGATCCGAAGCAGGCGGCGGCCGAGGCGTCGGCGGCACTCGGCCAGGCGCTGGAGCGCGGATCCTCCGCCTCTCCCGGAGCGCTGACCCTGAGCGGGCTGCTCCGCAGCGAGCTGCATGACGAGCCGGACAGCGCGATGGTGCTGATCGAGCGCGCCATGGCCGATTATCCGTTCGACGCCGCCGGCTGGGCAGCGGCGGCGTTCCCGCTGGTGCGCCTCGGCCGCATCGAGGAGGCCGCCCGCCATTTCCAGCACTACAAGATGTTGTTCCCGACGCATCCGCTGGAGGTGCTGCTGGACCAGCCGGGCATCATGATCGCGCTGCTGCAGGGCAGCTTCGACGAGGCCGTCCGGATGGGCGGCGTGCTGTCGGAGCTGCGACCGGGCTTCGTGCCGAACCTGGTGCCTTACCTCTCGGCATTGGGTCATCTCGGCCGGGCGGCCGAGGCGGAACGCATCACGGTGCGGCTGCAGACGATGCTGCCGGATGGCGGCACGCTCCGGCTGGTGCAGGAGTCCGGGCTGCGACGCGCAGAGGACCGGCAATGCCTGGCGGATGGGCTCAGGCGGGCCGGCCTCCCGCTCGAGGACGAGCCGGCTCCGAGCGGCCCGCCGCCCCCCTCGAAGCAGGATGCCGACATCCTGGCTGCACCCACGATCGCTGGATCGACCGCCACGCTGCCGGGGGAGCGGGCGGCGGCGCAGAAGCAGATGCCGAGCGACGCGGGCGGACGCTTGGCGCGACGGGACGAGCAGGATAGATAACGACCTGCAACCGGTCCCGACGGCCTCCCGGAGGTCGTTCTCCGGGCTTTCCCGAAGGTTGCCCCGGGCTCGGAGCGTCGGCGTTCAGATCGCCCGCGCAACCGGCGGGGCTCATCCAGGCCACAGAGGCACCATGATTCTGCGTCCAATCGCTGCCGCCGTCGTGACAACCGGGGCCTTCACCACGTCCGCCAGCGGCAACGCAAGGGCCGGCCTCGGCGCCCGCGCCTTCGGGTGGGCGGGGATGGCGGTCTGCCTCGTCGGGCTGGCCGCGTGTGGCAACGGCTCGAGCGACCACAGCAAGCCGATCTCCGGAGACACCACCGCCCTGGCCACGCCGACACAGGCCAACCACCTGATGGGCGAGGATCGCAGCTCGACCGCCGGCGACCAGACTGCGGTGGGGGTGAATGCCTATCTGTGGCGCGGCGCCATCGACACGCTGTCCTTCATGCCGTTCGCCTCCGCCGAGCCCGAGGGCGGCATCATCATCACCGACTGGTACAGCCCGCCGACCACCACCGGCGAGCGTTTCAAGGCGAACGCCTACATCCTCGGCAAGGCGCTGCGCTCGGACGCGATCAAGGTGTCGATCTTCCGCCAGGTGCTGCAGGACGGGCAGTGGGTCGACGCGCCGGTGGCCTCGAATACCGCGGCCGACATCACCAGCAAGATCCTGGCACGCGCCCGTCAGCTGCGCACCGATAGCGGCGCCGGCTGAACGGAACGCCTGAGACAGGGCGGACGCCATGAGCGACACCGGCTCGAGCGACGCAGCGGCGCGCTACGATTTCCGCGCCGCCGAGCAGCGCTGGCAGCGCGTGTGGGACGAGGCCGGGTGCTTCGACGTGCCGGACGTGCCCCCGCCCGACCGGCCGAAATACTACGTGCTGGAGATGTTCCCCTATCCCAGCGGCCAGCTGCATATGGGCCACGTCCGCAACTACACGCTGGGCGACGTCATCGCGCGGTACAAGCGGGCGCGCGGCCATGCGGTGCTGCACCCGATGGGCTGGGACGCGTTCGGGTTGCCGGCGGAGAATGCCGCCCGCGAGCGTGGCAGCAACCCGGCCGAGTGGACGCTGGCCAACATCGAGACCATGCGCGGCACGCTGAAGCGGCTCGGCCTGTCGCTGAACTGGGACCGCGAGTTCGCCACCTGCCTGCCGGATTATTACGGCCACCAGCAGAAGCTGTTCCTGGACATGATGGCGGCCGGCCTGGTCGAACGCCGCTCGGCGCTCGTGAACTGGGACCCGGTCGACCAGACCGTGCTGGCCAACGAGCAGGTCGTGGACGGACGCGGCTGGCGATCCGGCGCGGTGGTCGAGAAGAAGCGGCTCAGCCAGTGGTTCCTGCGCATCACCGCCTACGCGCCGGAGCTGCTGGCATCGCTCGACGGGCTCGATGAGTGGCCGGAGCGGGTCCGGCTGATGCAGGCGAACTGGATCGGCCGCAGCGAAGGTGCCCGCGTGCGGTTCCCGCTGGCCCATCCGCCGGCCGATCTGGACCCCGACATCGACGGGCTCGAGGTCTACACCACACGGCCGGACACGCTGTTCGGGATGTCGTTCCTGGCTGTCGCTCCGGAGCATCCGCTGGCGGCGCACGTGGCGGCGAGCGATCCCGCGGCGGCTGCATTCATCGCCGAATGCCGCAGCCTCGGCACCAGCGAGGTCGCGATCGAGACGGCCGAGAAGCGCGGCTACGATACCGGGCTGCGGGTGGCGCATCCGTTCATGCCCGACGTCACCTTCCCGGTGTGGATCGCCAACTTCGTGCTGATGGAATACGGCACCGGTGCGATCTTCGGCTGCCCCTGCGGCGATCAGCGTGACCTGGATTTCGCCGTCAAGTATCGCCTGCCGGTGCCGGTGGTGGTGCTGCCACCGGGCGAGGAAGAGGCCGCGTTCCGGATCGACCGCATCGCCTATGACGGCCCGGCGACGCTGATCAATTCCGGCTTCCTGGACGGGCTCTCGACCGATGCCGGCCGCCGTGCGGCGATCGAGCGGCTGGAAGGCCTGGGTGCCGGCGAGGGCGTGGTGAACTGGCGGCTGCGCGACTGGGGCATCTCGCGCCAGCGCTACTGGGGCTGCCCGATCCCGATCATCCATTGCGAGGCCTGCGGTGCGGTGCCGGTGCCGGACGACCAGCTGCCGGTGCGCCTGCCCGACGATCCGGATTTCTCGCTCCCCGGCAACGCGCTGGATCACCACCCGACCTGGAAGCACGTCGACTGCCCCCGTTGCGGCAGCCCGGCCGTGCGCGAGACCGACACCTGCGACACCTTCGTCGACAGCTCGTGGTATTTCGCCCGCTTCACCGCACCCCGCGCCGACACCCCGACAGTGCGCGCGGCGGCGGATGGCTGGCTGCCGGTCGACCAGTATATCGGCGGCGTCGAGCACGCGATCCTGCACCTGCTGTACGCGCGCTTCTTCACCCGGGCGATGCACGCCACCGGCCATCTCGGGCTGGACGAGCCGTTCGCCCGGCTGTTCACCCAGGGCATGGTGAACCACGAAAGCTACCAGGCGACGGACGGCACCTGGCTGTATCCGGACGACGTCGAGCGCAGCAGCAGCGGTGCGACCCGCCGCGATACCGGCGAGGCGGTGCAGATCGGCCGCGTCCAGAAGATGTCGAAATCCAAGCGCAACACGGTGTCGCCGGAGGCGATCATGGAGCGCTTCGGCGCCGACACCGCGCGCTGGTTCGTGCTCTCCGACAGCCCGCCCGAGCGCGACATGGAATGGACCGAGGCCGGCGTCGCAGGTGCCTCGCGCTTCACCCAGCGGCTGTTCCGGATCGTGGGTGGGGTCGCTGCCACCACCGCCGCGGCGGACATGCCCCAGGCGTTCGGCGAGGCGGCCGACACGCTGCGTCGCTCCACACACCGCACCATCGCCGCGGTCACCGACGCGCTCGAGGCCTTCACCTTCAATGTCGGCGTGGCCCGCCTGCACGAGCTCGCCTCGGCACTGGCCGATGCCGCCCACCAGGCCCCTGCCGCCGACATCGACTGGGCGCGCCGGGAAGCCGCGGTCACGCTCTGCCTTCTGGTCGCGCCGATGATGCCGCATCTGGCCGAGGAGCTGCTCGCCCTGCTGGAGCCGGATGGCCTGCTTGCCGTCGACCGGGCCTGGCCGGAGGCGGACCCGCTGCTGCTGGCCGCCCGCCGGGTGACCATCGCGGTGCAGATCATGGGCAAGCTGCGCGGCACCATCGAGGCGCTGCCGGACGAGGCCGGGGACCTGGTGATCGCCGCCGCCGAGGCGGAGCCGAACGTCGCCCGATCGCTGGAGGGACGCCGCATCGTGAAGCGCATCCATGTTCCCAACCGCATCGTCAACTTCGTGGTCGCCGGATGATCCGCCACCTCGCCCGCACCGCGCGCCTGCTGCTGCTGGCGCCGCTCGCATCCTGCGGCTTCCATCCGCTGTACGGCGCGGCGGACCAGTCGGCGATCGCCAAGCTGCCGGACATCTTCGTGCAGTCGATCCCGGACCGCTCGGGCCAGGAGCTGCGCCTGGCTCTGCAGCAGCGGCTTGCCGGCACCAGCGAGGCGGAACCGCAGGGCTACACGCTGCTGGTCAGCCTCTCGTCATCGGGCGAAGCGGTCGGCATCAACGGCGACAACTCCTCCGAGCGCAACCGGATCGTCGGGCGGGCCCATTGGGTGCTGTCCTCGGTGTCGCCGGCGCCGGTGCAGGTGACCACGGGCGATGCTCGCACGGTCGACGGCTACAACCAGATCGACGAGCAGTATTTCGCCAGCACGCTGGCAAACGACACCACCCAGCAGCGCATCGCCAACAACCTGGCGGATGCCATCACGCTGCAGCTCGCCACCTGGTTCACCAACCATCGGCCGGTCGGGTCCGCGCCTGTGAAGGCGCCGACCGGCCAATACCTCACGCCGCACGACGTGCCCGGCGACACCAACGAGTCGCCCAGCACGGCGCCGGGCGAGGACGGGCTGCCGGCGAGTGCGATCGGACGCGGCAACCCGACTCCGTAACGCTCGCGGTCAGGTGGCATCATGAAGGTCGATGCGCGTCAGGCCGGCCGGCTGCTGGCGGCTCCGGGGACGCTGCGGGCGATCCTGTTGCATGGCGAGGATAGCGGCCTGATCCGCGAGCGCGCTGCCAAAGCGGTGCGTGCGGCGGCCGGCACGCTGGATGATCCGTTCCGGCTGGCGACGCTGTCGCGCGACGCGCACGAGCGGCTCGAGGAGGAGATCGGCGCGTTGTCCCTCACCGGCGGCAGGCGCGTTGTGTGGGTTCGCGAGGCGACCGACGCACTCGGACCGCCACTGAAACGCGCGCTGGCCAGGCCGGGCGACACGCTGGTGGTGCTCGAGGGGCCCGGACTGGTGTCCCGCTCGAAGCTGCGGGCGCAGGTCGAGGCGATGCCGGATGGGGCGTCGATCGCCTGTTATCCCGAGGAAGGGCGCGCACTGGAAGCGCAGGTCGGGCAGATGCTGGCGGCATTGCAGGTGCGCATCGACCCGGACGCGCTGGCCTGGCTCTGTTCCCGGCTCGGGGCCGATCGTGCGGCGACCCGCGGCGAGGTGGAGAAGCTGACACTTTATGCCGGCGAGGGTGGCGGCCGCATCAGCCTGGACGACGCCATGGCCTGCACCGGCGATGCGGCCGGCGCGTCGCTGGACGATGCCGCGTTTGCCGCAACCGCCGGTGACCGGGCCGGTGCGGACCTCGCGATCGAGCGCACGCTGGCGGAGGGATCAAGCCCGATCGCGGTGGCGCGCGCGCTGCTGGGCCACCTGCACCGGCTGCGCCATGTCCGGCTCGTAATGGAGGAGACCGGCCAGGGTGCGCAGGAGGCGATGCGCAGCCTGCGTCCGCCGGTGTTCTTCAAGCGCGCGCAGGCGTTCGCGCAAGGCGTGTCGCTGTGGAGTGCCGCCGGGCTGCTGCGCGCGGCCGAGCAGACGCAGGCACTGGAGCTGGCCTGCAAGCAGACCGGTGCCCCCGACCTGGTGCTGTGCAAGCGCCACCTGGCGGCGATTGCGAACCAGGCGCGCGCATCCCGCTAGCCGCGTGTTGCCCGGTGTCGTGAGGGCGGCCTATAAGCGGATCGGTTGTCCGCGTAGCTCAGCCGGATAGAGCACAGGATTCCTTGTCACCAACTGGGCGTCGCGATGGGAAACCGCGCGATGGATCCGCTCAAAGTCGGGGAAAGCTGGTGGCGCTCTGGCGTCGTGCCGATCCCGAGCCAAGCCCGCCCCGCAAAGGGTGGGAAGGTGTAGAGACTGGACGGGCGGCACCTAAGGGTTCCGGCCTAGGGTGAAGGGACAGTCCAGACCACGAACGTCGCCCTCACCGGCGGCGGCGGCGAAAGTCGAAGTGGGATGAATCCTGGGGCCGTGGGTTCGAATCCCGCCGCGGACACCATTCTGTGATCCTCACGACGTCGTTTGGGCCCTTGGCGGCCGGGGCGGGCTGATGTCTGTCCACCGGTTCAGACAAGGGAGTGATCCACATGGCTCGTGGTGTGCGTTTTCATGAGACCGGCGGCCCGGACGTGCTCAAGATCGAGCAGGTCGACGTGCCTGCCCCCGGCGCGGGCGAAGTCCGGATCAAGGTCAAGGCACTCGGCCTCAACCGGGCGGAAGCGATGTTCCGCGTCGGCGCCTATCTCGAGGACCCGGTGTTTCCATCGAAGCTCGGCTACGAGGCGGCCGGCACGATCGAGGCGGTCGGGCCGGACGTACGCGAGTTCCAGGTTGGCGATGCGGTCAGCGTCGTGCCGGCGTTCCATTTCGCCCATTACGGCATGTATGGCGACCTGGTGCTGGCACCGGCCCGCGCCGTGGTGAAGCATCCGGAAACCCTGGACTGGGCGTCCGCGGCGGCGACCTGGATGCAGTACCTGACCGCATGGGGCGCGCTGATCGACATCGCGAACCTCAAGCGCGGTGACTTCGTGCTGATCCCGGCTGCTTCGAGCAGTGTCGGACTGGCCGCGATCCAGATCGCCAACCAGGTCGGTGCAACGCCGATCGCGCTGACCCGGACGTCTGCAAAGAAGGCGGACCTGACCGAAGCCGGCGCGGCGCATGTCATCGCCACGGCCGAGCAGGATCTCGTGCAGGACGTGATGCGTCTGACCGACGGCAAGGGCGCGCGCGTCGTATTCGATCCGGTCGGCGGCCCGACCATGGCCAAGCTGACACAGGCCACTGCGCGTGGCGGCATCATCCTGCTGTACGGCGCGCTCAGCGAGGAGGCGACGCCGCTGCCGCTGTTCGACGTTCTCGGCCGCCAGCAGACGATCCGCGGTTACGTGCTGTTCGAATACACCACCGACGATGCGAAGCTGGCCAGGGGGCGCGATTTCGTCCTGGCTGGTCTCGCCTCGGGCGCGTTGCGTCCGAAGATCGCGAAAACCTTCCCGTTCGAACAGATCGTCGAGGCGCATCGCTATCTCGAGTCGAACGAGCAGGTCGGAAAAGTCGTGGTCCTGGTCGACTAGCCGGATCGCACAGTGTGCCGGGCATGTGGTTTGCCATGCCCGGCACGGCGTGCCAGCTTCATCATCTGGCTGGGACGATGAAGGGTTTCGACGATGCGCCCTGAAACCGGCACGCCCCCTTGCAATCGCATGACGCACGCAACTCCACGATCGCGCGAGTTTTTCCAAGCCGTTCGCCACGGTTGAGCGGTGCGGCAGTTATTCGCACCGGGTGCCGACGCGATTCTTCGTCTGGTGCTGCTCATCGTCGCCGTGTTGGTTGTCGGTGGCGTGTTGGTCGCCGGTGGCGTGTCGCGCTCGAGCTACATGTACGGTGTCGGCGTGGCCCCGTCGCAGCCGGTGCCGTTCAGCCACAAGCACCATGTGGCCGAGCTCGGGCTCGATTGCCGCTATTGCCACACGTCGGTCGAGACGGCGGCGACGGCAGGTATTCCACCGACATGGACCTGCATGACCTGCCACTCGCAGATCTGGACCGGGTCGTCGATGCTGGCGCCGGTGCGCGAGAGCCTTGCCAACGATCGGCCGCTGCACTGGGTGCGTGTGAATCGACTGCCGGACTACGTCTATTTCAACCACTCGATTCACGTGACCAAGGGCATCGGCTGTTCGAGCTGCCATGGCGCGATGAATACGATGCAGCTGACCTACCGGGCGAACGCCTTCACGATGCAGTTCTGCCTGAACTGCCATCGCAACCCGGCGCAGTTCATCCGCACGCCCGACCAGGTCTGGAACATGGAATGGTCGTCGCCGCTCGACCAGGCGAAACTCGGCCGTCTGCTGGTGCTGAAGAACCATATCCGGCCGGCGGCACAGCTCACGGATTGCTCGATATGCCATCGCTGACATGCCGCGGGGGAGCTGTCCACGATGGCGGCTGATCCGGACGATATCGGTGCCGTGCGGGCAGCCCTCCGGCAGCGGCAGGCGAGCGGCGGCAATGCCTGGCGCAGTCTCGAGGATCTGGCGGGAACTCCGGCGTTCCGGCGTTTCCTGAAAGCGGAATATCCGGGGGTTGCCGATCTCGCGGGGCCTGGCGGAATTGGCGGCGCGATCGATCGGCGGCGGTTTTTCCGGGTGATGGCGGCGTCGTTGGCATTGGCCGGTCTTGCCGGTTGCGATGATCCGGACGACGACGATGGCCGCACCGAGGAGGTCGCGTATGTGCGCGATCCGGCACACCAGCGTCCGGGTTCGCCGCTGCGTTACGCCACCGCGACGCTGACCGACGGGTTCGCGAACGGCGTGCATGTGGTCACCCGCAACGGCCGCCCGATCAAGATCGAGAGCAACGACAGCCACCCCTGGACCCGCGGCGGCACCGACGTGCTGGGGCAGGCGTCGATCCTCGGGCTGTACGATCCGTTCCGCTCGCAGGCCGTTTTGCAGAACGGGCGCACCACGGATTGGGAGAGTTTCCGCGCGCAGATGCTGGCCCCGATCGCGGTCGCCCGGGCGCGTCGTGGCGACGGTTTGCGGCTGCTGACCGGGCCGGTCACCTCGCCCTCGCTGGCGGCACGGATCGCGGGCCTGCGTGCAGAGATGCCAGGGCTGCACTGGCACGGTCACGAACCGATCTCGCAGGCGGCGGTGCGGGCCGGCAGCCAGCTCGCGTTCGGGCAGACGCTCGAGACGCGGTGGCGCTTCGACAAGGCGCGCGTCGTCGTGGCGCTTGATGGGGATTTCCTCGATCCGGGGCCGCAGCAGGTCGGCGTGTCGCGGGACTGGGTGGAGGCGCGCCGGGCCTCGACGGCGAATGGTCCGCTGCTCACGCTGCACGCATTCGGCCCGACACCGACGCTCACCAGCGCCAAGGCGGATCATCACGCACCGCTCTCGGCGCGTGATGTGGCAGCGCTTGCCGATTGCCTTGCGACCGGCGGCGACTGGACCGGCTCCTCGGCACCGGCGGTGCGACGGGCGATCGCTGCTCTCGAAGCGGCGCACGGCCAGGGCATCGTGATGGCAGGCCCGGCGCAACCGGCCGAGGTGCATGCGGCGGTGCATCGCGCCAACGCGCGGCTGGGCAATCTCGGCGGGCCGGTGTTCCAGACGGCACGCGCGGTGGCAGCGACGGAGGATCTCGCCTCGCTGCTCACGGCGATGCAGGCGGGCCAGGTGCAGACGCTGCTGATGCTGGGTTGCAATCCGCTCTACGACGCGGCGGCCGAGCTGGATTTCGGCGCGCACCTGTCGCGGGTGCCGCTCAAGATCCACGCCGGCGAGTATGTCGACGAGACCGCCGAGGCCTCCGATTGGCATCTGCCGCTGACCCACCCGCTGGAAAGCTGGGGCGATGCGCGGGCGTTCGACGGCACCGTCTCGCTGCTGCAGCCGACCATCGCGCCGTTTTACGAAGGTCGTTCGCCGCAAGAGATCCTGTCGTTGCTGACCGATCCGGAGCCGCAAGCCGGGCGGGCGCTGCTGCATGCGTATTGGCGTGGGCAGTGGGGTTCCGATGATCGCTGGCACGCGGCGCTGCGGCACGGCTTCGTCGAGGGCAGCGCGTTCCAGCCGGTGACGGTGTCGGTGCAGCCGGCCGGCGCTGCAAACCCACGCCCGGCCTGGACCGGCCTCGAGCTGCTGTTCCGGCCGGACCCCACCGTGCGCGACGGTGCCCAGGCCAACAACGCCTGGCTGCAGGAGCTGCCGAAGCCGCTCACCAAGATCGTGTGGGAGAACGTCGTCGCAATCTCGCCGCGCCTGGCCGAGCGCGAGGGGCTGGGCAACGGCGACGTGGTGGTGCTGTCGGCGGGAGGCCGGACCCTGGAGGCGCCGGTCTGGATCACCCCGGGCCAGGCGGAGAACAGCCTCACCGTCACGCTGGGTTACGGCCGCCGGGTGCAGGACGCGCTCGCCACCGGCCTCGGCTACGACGCATACACGCTGGTCCGCGCCGATACCCCGTGGGCGCGCGACGACGTGACGCTGCGCAAGACCGGCCGGCGCGTGCGGATCGCCACCACGCAGGACCACTCCTCGATGGAGGGGCATGACTTCGTCCGCATGCAGCATCCGGGCGAGCGCCAGGATACGCACGACAACGACGCGGAATCCGTGAAGCCGGCCACGCTGTACGACACCAGGCCGGTCACCGAACCCGGCGACGGCCGCGCCTGGGGCATGGTGATCGACCTCGATAGCTGCATCGGCTGCAACGCCTGCGTGGTGGCGTGCCAGTCGGAGAACAACATCGCCGTGGTCGGCCGCGACCAGGTGATGCAGGGCCGCGAGATGCACTGGCTGCGCATCGACCGCTATTACGAAGGCGAGCTCGACGCGCCCGACACGCGTTTCCAGCCGGTGCCGTGCATGCATTGCGAGGACGCGCCGTGCGAGGTGGGCTGCCCGGTGGAGGCGACGTTGCACGACCATGAGGGGCTGAACCTCATGGTGTACAACCGCTGCGTCGGCACCCGCGCCTGCTCCGGCTACTGCCCGTACAAGGTGCGGCACTTCAACTACCTGGATTATTCCGCAGGCGCGCAGCCCTCGATCCAGGCCGGCCGCAATCCGGAGGTCACGGTGCGCGCGGTCGGCGTGATGGAGAAATGCACCTACTGCGTGCAGCGCATCGCCGAGGCGCGGATCGACAGCGACACATCCGGTGAGCCGATCGCCGACGGGGTGGTGAAAACCGCCTGCCAGACCTCCTGCCCGACCCGCGCGATCAGCTTCGGCAACCTCGCCGACCCGCACGCGCAGGTCACCGCGCAACGCCAGGACGACCGCAACTACGCATTGCTCGGCGAGCTCGGGGTGAAGCCGCGCACCACGTACCTGGCCGGCCTGCTGCCCCCCGACGCGCCGGGCAAGGCCTGAGCATGAGCGACGGCATCCTCCCGCGCGCGTCGCCGTTCATCCGCTCGGACCAGACCTACGAGAGCATCGGGCGGCAGGTCGAGCAGGCGGCGTTCGGGGCGATCGGGCGGGCCTGGTGGCTGGCGGTCGCCGCGTCGGTCGGGCTGATCGGAGTGTTGGTGATCTCGATCGGCTGGCTGCTGTACGAAGGCGTCGGCGTCTGGGGCAACAACGTCCCGGTCACCTGGGCGCTCGACATCGTCGGCTATGACTGGTGGATCGGCGTTGCGACCGGGGCACTCGGGCTGTCGGTGCTGCTGCTGCTGACGGGCCAGAGCTGGCGCGGGGCAGTCAGCCGGATCAGCGAGACCATCGCCGTGCTGGCTGCGATTGCCGCGGCCGTGTATCCGATCATCCATCTCGGACGGCCGTGGTTCTTCTACTGGAACCTGCCGTATCCGAACACGATGGGGCTGTGGCCGCAGTTCCGCAGCCCGCTCTATTGGGACGCGGTCGACATCCTCGGCTACCTGACGGTCAGCCTGTCGCTCTGGTATGTCGGCATGCTGCCCGACCTCGCCAGCCTGCGCGACCGGGCCGTCGACCGGGTGCGCAACCGCGAAGGCGGCCGGATGCCACTTCTTGCAGCGCAGCTCTACGGCATTGCCGCCCTCGGCTGGCGTGGCTCGGCGTCGCACTGGTATCGCTGGAGCCGGTCGCTGCGGGCACTCGGGCTGCTCGGGCTGATCGTCGTGGTGTCGCTGCAGACCGGGGCCGCGGTGATGTTCGCAGGCAGCCTCGAGCCCGGCTGGCACGACACGATGCTGCCGGTGACGTTCCTGGTCGACGCGCTGTTCTCCGGCGTTGCCGCGACGACCGCCATCGTGGTGGTGATGCGGCGCGCGTTTTCGCTCGAGGCATCCATCACCGAGGCGCATTTCGACCGGCTCGGCTGGCTGCTGCTCGGGCTGGGTCTCGCCGACCTCTATTGCGTGTTCGCGGAGAATTTCGGGACCCTGCTCAGCGGCGACAGCTATGCGCTGTTCTCGCTCGGGCAGCGCCTGCACGGGCCACATTCCTGGGCGTTCTGGACGTTGCTGCTGGCGGCGATCGTGCCGGTGCAACTGTTCTGGCTGCGCACCGCCCGGCAATCCCCGCCGCTGCTGCTGCTGGTCGGGCTCTCGGTGTGTGTCGGCAGCTGGGCGGACCATTTCATGGTCATCGTGGCCACGCTGCAGCATGATTTCCTGCCCTCGTCGGATCACCCCTACAGCATCGGCATCTGGGGGTTAGCGACGTTCGTGGGCTCCGGCGGGCTGTTCCTGTTCCTGCTGCTGCTGGCGCTGCGGTTGCTGCCGGTGCTGTCGTTGCCGGACACGCGGGCGCTGTCGCATCTTGGTCCGGAAGCGACCCGAACGCCGGTGTCGTCGGACCATCTCGACCTGCCGCGGGACGCGCCGGTCTGGGGCGTGGCGGCGGAGTTCGACGGACCGGACGATGCGGTTGCCGCTGCCCGCTCGCTGCACGGCCGGAAGCTCGGCCGGCTCGACCTGTATTCGCCGATGCCGATCGAGGGGGCCGTCGAGGCGCTGCAGATGCGGCGGCGGCTGACCCATCCGGTGGCACTGGCGGGGATCGTCCTGCTCGGTGGGGCGGCGATGATGGCGATGTGCCTGTACGCCACCGGCTACGACTACGTGTTCAATATCGGCGGGCGGCCGCGCTTTTCCTGGCCGTCATTCGTGGTGCCCAGCGTGTCGTTCGCGATGATGGTGGGCGCGATCGCGACGGTGGCGGCGCTGCTGTTCCAGAACCGGCTGCCGCGGCTGAACCATCCGGCCTTCAACATCCCTGGCATCGGCGGTGCCAGCCGCGACCGCTATTTCCTGGTGGTGGAGAAGCAGGACGACGATTTCGATGCCGCCCGCGTGACACTCGCGATGCAGGCGCTGCCGGTGCAGCCGCTCGTCGTGCACCGGGTGCCGCGATGAAGCGGATTTCTGCGATCATGCTGCTGCCGGTCCTGGCGCTGCTGCCGTCGGGGTGCAAGCGGCACGACATGTACACCCAGGACAAGTCGAGCTCTTGGGACGCGAGCCGGTTCTTTCCGAACCAGCAATCGATGCGCAAGGCCGCCGATGGCGCCGTGCCGGTCGATGAGACGGACCCGGACGTCGCGCACCCGCCCGTCGCCACCGCCGCAATGCTCGAGCGCGGGCACGAACGGTACAACATCTTCTGTGCGCCGTGCCATGCGAAGACCGGCGAAGGTGACGGCATGATCGTGCAGCGCGGCTTCCCGCATCCGCCCTCCTTCAACAGCGACCGGCTGCGCCAGGCGCCGGCGCAGCATTATTACGATGTCATAAGCAACGGCTACGGCGTCATGTACAGCTATGCCGAGCGGGTGCCGTCCGACGACCGCTGGGCGGTGATCGCCTATATCCGCGCGCTGCAACGCAGCCAGGGCCTGCCCGTCGCCGAGCTCACACCCCAGGATCATGCGGGGCTCGATCATGCGGAGCTCGATCATGCGGGGCAGCCATGACCCGTGACCGCAGACCGATGCTGCTGGCTGGTGCGGGTGTGATCCCGCTGCTGGTCCTGGCGGTGTTGGGCGGAGCCGGCATGCGGGTGATGCCGTCCTACCTGGCTGCGTGGCTGTTCGTGCTGTCGGTGCCGCTTGGTGCGCTGTTGCTGGTGGGCTTGCTTGAGGCGTTCGCCGGCGAGGCGAGCCCTCTGCTACCGCCGTTGCGGGCGCTGCTGCCGCTGATGCCGGTGGCCGCGCTGCTCGGGCTGCCGGTGCTGCTGCTGTCAGGCACGCTGTACGATCCGTCGGCCTGGCCCGCGGCGGGGATCGGCCGGGAGTGGTTCGCGCACACGCCGTTCAGCCTGCGCATGGTGGTGTTCCTGCTGATCTGGAGCGCGCTCGCCCTGCAATTCAGCGTGCCCCCGCGCCTTGGCGGCCGGCGCGTGGCGGCCGGGCTCGGGTTCGGCCTGACGCTGGTGACCGGCACCCTCGCCGCGTACGACTGGGTCATGGCGGTCGAGCCCGGCATTGCCTCCTCGGAATTCGGGCTGCTGGTCCTCGCCGGTGCGATGCTTTCGGCGCTCTCGGTGGCCGCCCTGCTGGCCTGCCTGGTCGACCCGCCGGCGTCGTATGGCTTTGCGGGGCCGCTGCTGATCCTGCTGGCGCTCTGGATGTTCCTGCATTTCAGCCAGTTCCTGGTGATCTGGTCGGCCAACGAACCGCACGAGGCGAGCTGGTATCTGCACCGGATCGACGGCCTCGGTGCGGCCTGCTTGTGGCTCGCGGTGCTGCTCCTGCTGGCAGCCCCGGTACTGAGGCTGCCGGCGATCCGACCCGCGGCCCGGCGTCGCTTGATCGCAGCCATTGCCGGTCTGGCGCTGCTGGTCCGGCTGCTGGAGAGCTTCTGGCTGATTACCCCGTCATTCCGCGGTCACTTCACGCTGTCCGCGGCCGACCTGCTGGCGGCGGCGGGGCTGATCGCGCTGGTCGTCGGCGTGCATCTGGCGGGCTGGCTTCCGGCCCTCGGGAGGCGTCGCCTTGTCCGCGCCTGAGCACCCCGCCTGCGACCATGCCCCGACGCCGGATCACCGCCGTCGCAACGGCGCGCTGCTCGCCTTCGCGGGCGCGGTCGCCGGTGTCTCGGCGTTGTTCATGGGCCAGGCCGCCCGGAAGCGCATGCTGGAAAGCGGCGCGGATCCGTTCGGCGAGGAGACCGGCCGCGGCCAGCCCTCCGCTCCGCCGGCACCGCAGGCCGTCGCCAAGGGGTTCGAGACCGAGGACATGAGTGCGGCGACGATGGGGCTGCTCTCGCTCGGCCTGGCGATCGCCATTGCCGTGGCGATCTGGCTGGTGGTGCTGATGCTGCATGGCTTCCGCGCCGACCGCGAGCAGGCGCCATCCTTGACCGCCGAGCAGCAGACCCCCATCGCCACGCCGTTGCCGCACCTGCAGGACCATCCGTTGCGCGATATCGCTGCCCTCCGCCGGACGGAGTCGGACCGGCTGAACCATTACGCCTGGGCCGATCCGCAGCACACGCGGGCCCGCATCCCGATCGGCGAGGCGATGCAGCGCACCATCGGCCAGTCGTTGGACGGCGTTCCATGACCTGGTCCCTCGCATGAACAGCCAGAGTGCCAGCCCGGCGAGCTCGCCGCTGCTGTTGTGGCCGCGTGCCGCATCCGCGGATGCGGTGCAGTCGGACCACCTGATCCTCAGCTTCACGCTGCTGACGCTGCTGCTGACGGTGCCGATCTTTCTCGCCATCACCTGGTTCGCGATCCATTTCCGCGACGGCAAGCAGGCCCACCGGGAGTATTCCGAGAACAAGAACCGGCTGCTCGAGGTGAGCTGGATGCTCATCCCGTTCATGCTGACGCTCATCTTCTTCTATTGGGGCGCCAAGCTGTTCGACCGGCACAAGCACCCGCCCGGCGACGCGCTGCGCATCGAGGCGATCGGCCGGCAATGGATGTGGAAATTCCAGCATCCGGGTGGCCAGGCGGAAATCAACGACCTGCATGTGCCGACCGGCCAGCCGGTGCTGATCAACATGATCTCGCAGGACGTGATCCACGCGCTGTACCTGCCGGCACTGCGCATCCAGATGGAAACCCTGCCCGGCCGCTACACCCAGCTCTGGTTCAAGGCGGACAAGGCAGGGGTGTTCCGGCTGTACTGCTCGGAATATTGCGGCACCGACCATTCCAAGATGGCTGGGCTGCTCACCATCATGACGCCGGCCGACTACGCCGTCTGGTTGCGCAACGCCGGCACCTCTACGTCGCTCGCCAGCCAGGGCAAGGCGCTGTTCAGCTCGTATGGCTGTGCCGGCTGCCATGACGGCAATGCGGTGGTCCGGGCGCCGTCGCTGGCCGGAGTGTACGGCAACCCGGTGCCGCTCGAGGCCGGCGGCACGCTGATCGCCGACGACAGCTACATCCGCGACAAGATCCTGTATCCGGACCACAACCTGATCGCCGGCTACAAGCAGGTCATGCCGTCATTCAAGGGCGTCATCCAGGAGAGCGACCTCGTCCTGCTCACCGCCTACATCAAGTCGCTCGGCTCGCCCGATCGCGACGACACCAGCTCCGGACCGGAGAAGACGCCATGAGCCCCTCCGACACCACGCTTTCCCGCATCGCCGGAGGCGCACGCGAGCCGAGCCCGGCGCGCACGACGATCGACCGCGAGCCGGACTACCTGCATGACGAGCACACCCTGCGCTCCTGGCTCGGCACCACCGACCACAAGCGCATCGGCATCCTGTACCTGCTGAGCATCACCTTCTTTTTCATCATCGGCGCCATTGCCGCCGGGCTGATCCGGCTGTCGCTGGTGGTGCCGAACGGGACGATCTTCAGCAACGACACCTACAACAAGCTGTTCACCATCCACGGCGTAGTGATGATCTGGTTCTTCCTGATCCCGTCGATCCCGGCGACCTTCGGCAACTTCATCATGCCGATCATGATCGGCGCCAAGGACGTGGCCTTCCCGCGGCTCAACCGCACCAGCTGGTACATCTTCGTCGGCGCGTCGCTGTTCACCCTGTTCACCGTCGTGGCGGGCGGCGTCGATACCGGCTGGACCTTCTACGCGCCGTTCAGCACCACCTTCTCAAACACCTGGGTGGTGCCCGCACTCATCGGCGTGATCGTCGTGGGGTTCTCGTCGATCCTGACCGGGCTCAACTTCATCGTCACCATCCACACCATGCGGGCGCCTGGCATGACCTGGTTCCGGATGCCGATCTTCGTCTGGACGATGTACGCGACCAGCCTGATCTTCCTGCTGGCGACGCCGGTCATCACCATCGCGCTGATCCTGCTGCTGATGGAGCGCGCCTTCCATATCGGCGTGTTCGACCCCGCACTCGGCGGCGATCCGGTGCTGTTCGAACACCTGTTCTGGTTCTACTCGCACCCGGCGGTGTACATCATGGTGCTGCCGGGCATGGGGGTGATCAGCGAGATCGTGCCGGCCTTCGCGCAGAAGAAGCTGTTCGGCTACCGCTTCGTCGCCTACGCCTCGATCGGGCTGGCCTCGCTGACCTTCTTCGTGTGGGGCCACCACATGTTCGTCAACGGCGAGAGCGAGACCTCGGCGGTGGTGTTCTCGGTGCTGTCGTTCGCGGTGGCGGTGCCGTCGGCGGTGAAGGTCTATAACTGGACCGCCACCATCTACAAAGGCAGCCTCAAGCTCGACACGCCGATGCTCTACGCGATGGGTTATATCGGGTTGTTCGTGGTGGGCGGACTGACCGGGCTGTTCCTGGCGACCCTGGCGGTCGACGAGCAGGTGCACGATACCTACTTCGTGGTGGCGCATTTCCACTACATCATGGTGGGGGGCACAGCGCTCGCGTTCCTGGGCGGCCTGCATTACTGGTGGCCGAAGTTCACCGGCCGGATGTATCCCGAGGCCTGGGGACGGCTCTCGGCGTTCCTGGTGTTCATCGGCTTCAACACGACGTTCATGCCGCAATTCATCCTGGGCTATCTCGGGATGCCGCGGCGCTATCACAATTATCCGCCCGAATTCCAGATCCTGAACATCCTGTCGTCGGCGGGCAGCCTGGTGCTGGCGCTCGGCTACATCTTCCCGATGGTCTATCTGCTGTGGTCGCTACGGTTCGGTGCCCGCGCCCCGGCCAATCCGTGGAACGCCAAGGGGCTTGAATGGACGACCTCGTCCCCGCCGCCCAAGCATAATTTCGAAACCCCGCCGACCGTCGATTTCGAGCCGTACGACTACTCCGACCGCGAGGCCCGGGTGTGAGCCAGGCCCTCCGGGAGGAACGTGCAGAGGTCGGGATCGAGCGGGAGGAGCATTTCACCACCGACGGGCAGCAGAAACACGCCGCCAAGTTCGGGCTCTGGTGCTGGCTGCTGACCGAGCTGCTGCTGTTCGCCGGCCTGTTCCTGACCGCGCTGATCCTGCGGATCCTGCACCCCGGGGCGGTCACCGCGGTCGCCAGGCACCTGAAGTTCTGGATCGGCGCCACCAATACCGCTGTGCTGATCGTCTCCAGCTTCACCATGTCGGCGGCGATCCAGCTGTCCCGCATCGGCTGGCAGCGGGGCATGGTGCGGGCGATGCTGGCCACCGCCGGCCTCGGCACCCTGTTCCTGCTGCTCAAGAGCTTCGAGTACTACCAGGACTGGGACGAGCACATGATGCCGTTCCTGCCGCTACGCTCCTACGCGCTCGCCGACGACCGGGCCAGCATCCTGTTCACCGACCTCTATTACATCACCACCGGGCTGCACGCCGTGCATCTGCTCACCGGCGTGTCGATCCTGCTGGTGATGACCTGGTTGGCGAGCCAGCCGCGGTTCCTCGAGCGGCACCAGAACCGGATCGAGATCTTCGGGCTGTACTGGCACTTCATCGACCTGATCTGGATCATCGTCTTCCCCGTGCTCTACGTGCTGAACCGCTGATGGCCGCCCGTCCGCTCTCCCCGGGTGATCGCCGGATGCTGTGGGCGGCCCTGCGCACGCCCATCCTCACCATGCTGGCGCTGCTGCTGATGCTCGGGCTGATCGTGCTGCTGGGCGTCTGGCGGCCGATCCAGGCGGCATGGATGATCGAGGCCGCGGTCACCGTGGTCATGATCGGCACCGTCATCGTGGTGTCGATGGAGCTGTTCGAGGAGCCGCCGATCATCCGCTTCTTCGCGCTGATCGGTTTCTTCTGGGTCGCCATCCTGTTCGCGATGACGCTGCTGGACTACGTGACCCGGTAAGTTTTCCTCAAGGAGCGTCGAGCGGGATCGCGGTGATGGCATTGTAGGGACTGCCGCCGGTGGTCATCGCTTTCGTCGACCAGGCGAGATAGATCAGGACATGCTTGTCCCGGTCGTAAAGGCGGGATACGCGCAGTTCCTTGAGAAAGAACGACGTGCTCAGCCCGAACACGATTTCGGAATCGGGCAGGTCGGCAGGGGGCACGATTTTTCCGGTGGCGCGACAGGCCAGCGAGAACCGTGACGGATCGGTCGCCAGGCCCAGCGATCCCTTAACGCCACCGGTCTCGGCGTGCGACAGGTAGCACGACACGCCCGAAACTTTCGGATCATCGTAGCGATCGACGGCGATCTGGTCGTTGCGCCCGAGCAGCCGGAACGTCGTGCTGACGGAACCGACCCGCACCCCGTCCGCCGCTGCAACGACCGGAGCGGCCAAGGTCGTGCCCAGAACCAGGGCCGTGACCACGCCACGGGAGATCTTCCGGAATTGGATCATCTGCAACCGAAACCCTGTTTCTCGACATGATCCCGACGCGCCGGGCGACGTTGCAGCCCGAGATGCAGCAGGCCGAACCGCCGATCATGATCGTCCACTCCACGACGCCATACAATGCCGAGCCGCCGCTGGACCGCCTGCGTGCCGCGACGATCACCGCCCGGCGGGATTTCTATGTTCGCAGCCACGGCGATATCCCCGACCTTGCGGAGGCGACGCACCGCCTGGTCGTCGCCGGGCTGGTGGCGAAGCCGCTCGAATTTTCCCTGGACGCGCTGCGGGATGGTTTTTCCGAAGTCACCGTCACCGCGGTGATGCAATGCGCCGGCAATCGGCGTGCCGACCTGCAGCTCGTGCGGCCGACCACCGGGGACCCGTGGGCTCCCGGCGCCATCGGCAACGCCGCCTGGACCGGCGTACGGCTGGCCGACGTCCTGAACGCCGCCGGTGCCAGCGACGCCGAGTCGCTGCACGTGGCCTTCGACTCATGCGACGAGGTGGAGATCGAAGGCGAAGGTCGTTTCGCCTACGGTGCGTCGATCCCGATGGCAAAGGCGATGTCGCCGGAGGTGCTGCTCGCCTATGCGATGAACGGCGAGGCGCTGGCGCCGGAGCACGGGCATCCATTGCGGGTCGTGGTGCCGGGCTATGCCGGGGTGCGCAGTCCGAAATGGCTCCGCCGCATCACCGTGCAGGACCGGCCGTCGGACAATCACATGCAGGCGCGTGACTACAAGCTCGTCCCCCCGCACATGACGCCGGAGACCGTCGATTGGGACAGCGGATTCACGATTAACGAGATGCCACTGAATTCCGCGATCTGCGAGCCGGCCGCCGGTGAGGTGCTCGAAACCGGCCACGTCACCGTGCGCGGCTACGCGATCGCGACGGCGCGCCCGATCGTGCGTGTCGATATTTCATATGATGGCGGCAACCACTGGATCCAGGCGAGCCTCGAGCATGATGCGACCGCGCCATGGAGCTGGACTTTCTGGACGGCAGTACTTGATCTGCCGGCAGGTCGACATGAACTTGTTGTACGCGCTTGGGATTCTGCCGGGCAGACGCAACCCGCGCGACCGGACGACACATGGAACTTCAAGGGATATTTGAGCGCTGCCTGGCACCGCGTGTCGGTTTCGGTGCGCTGATCGGCTGCGCACGATCGGAATAGTCCCGGAAATAAATGCGTAATAGCGCGAATTGTGAGGCCGCAAGCCTTGTCGCTTCGGCATTCAGGCTATAGTCAGCAGATATCTCCACATTGTTACAGGATTAATTATGGCCCGTACCACCACAAAGACCACTCGCGCTCCGGCAAAACGGACTCCCGAGCCTGCTCCGAAGAAGCGCGTCGGCCGTCCGATCGGCTCGAAGAACAAGGTGCCGAGCGCCCGGGCGAAGGCTGCTCCGGCCGCGGCTCCGAAGCGCGCCGTTGTTGCGCGTCGCGCGCCGGCCGCCGCCCCGAAGCCGAACAAGGCAGAGCTGGAAGCGCAGGTTGCGAAGCTCGAACGGACCGTTGCGCGTCTCCGCAAGCAGAACGCCGAGATGAAGGCGGCTGCCCGCGAAGTCGCACCGGCCGCTCCGGAGCCCGCGCCGTTCATTGCCGCCACCGCGGAAAAGAAGCCGCGCCGCGCCGCCGCGACGAAAACACGCCGGAGCACCAAGCGGACTGCCGAGCAGGACGAGCATGTCGCCGGCGAGGATGCGGACGAAACCTCGGAGGACTGATCCGACCGCAGGGTCATCATGTGCGGGTGAAGGCGATCTCCGCATTCCCCGCGCCCCTGTCCGTTGAAAGGCCGCAACGGGCCTGCGACGCGCATCTGTCGCCGCCCGTTGCCGGCCTGTGATTGCAGGTCCGCTCCCCCAAGGAGGCCAGCCGCTTGGACGACCGCAATCCGATACTGCCCGCGCATATCGAGGATACCATCCGCTCGATCGCGCAGCTCCACGCGGAGCATCGTCGGGCATCCTCGACGTTGCAGCGCGCCGTGGCGCGGCTGGTGGGTTTCGTCGGGCGGCCACGCTTCGTCGGCATGCTCACGGCGGCTGTCGTGTTCTGGATCGGTTTCAACCTGCTGATCACCGCGGCCGGCGGTGTCCCGCTCGACCCCCCGCCATTCGCCTGGATGGATGGCGCGGTCTCGCTGGGCGCGCTCTATATCACTGTGCTGATTCTCTCGACCCAGCGGCACGACGACCAGCTTGCCGAGTATCGCGAGCAGCTGACCCTGGAGTTGTCGATCCTGAGCGAGCAGAAGGCCGCCAAGATCATCGAGCTGCTCGAGGAAATGCGGCGGGACAATCCGCTGCTGGCCGACCGCCATGATCCGGAGGCGGAGGCGATGGCGGCTCCGGCCGATCCGCATTCCGTGCTCGATGCCATAAAGCAGAGCCATGTGGATGCGGCAGAGGAGGAGGCGAGCGAGGCTGCCGGCTGAGGGCAGCCCCGCATCGATCGGCTGGGAGGTTATTCCGGCGAGTTCGACGAGCTGTGCAGCGCCTGCTCCTGGTTGTGCAACGAGACCATCTGCGCGTGCGTGCTGGCCGCCTGGGTGAGCTGCTCCGGGGTCAGCAGGTTGCGGATCGCGATCTGGTTCGACAGATGCTGCGCCTCGAGCTGCTGCTCTAGCGACGCTTCCTGCTGCTGCAGCGGCGCCAGGGTGGCCTCGGTCACGTTGCCCGAGGACAGCAACGTCGTCTCGATCTGCTCGTGGATCGCGCGCACCTGCTGGCGCAGGCTCCTGGTATTCTGGTGTTCGGCCTGCATCAGCGCATGCACCTGGCTCTGCTGCGCCGAGGTCAGCGTCACGCCCTCGAGCATGCCGCCGCCATGGTGCCATCCACCGGGGCCAGGCTGGGCGAAGGCGACGCCGCAACCGAGCAGCCCGGCAATGGCGGTGGTCAACAGCATCTTACGGGTCTGCATCGGACGGTTCTCCTGGGCTTCGGCGTGCCCCGGCTGGGGAGCTGGCAGGATGATGCGCATGGGCTGTAACAACGAGCCGCTGCATTAGGCGACGGAGTGTAACGACCAGGCCGATCCCGGCTACCGACGATGCAGACCAGCCGCGATTTGGCAGCGGACCCCGGCTTGTGGAGAATGGCCCGACGCGCTCTAGGGACATCACGCGAATGGACGAGAACTTCCGCCAGGCGGCACTGGATTATCACCGGCTGCCGAAGCCGGGGAAGCTGGCGATCGTGCCGACCAAGCGCATGGCGACGCAGCGCGACCTGGCGCTGGCCTATTCGCCCGGCGTGGCGGCGGCCTGCGAGGAGATCAAGGCCGAGCCGGACCGGGCCCGCGACTACACCGCGCGCGGCAATCTGGTCGGCGTCATCACCAACGGCACCGCGGTGCTCGGCCTCGGCAATATCGGGCCGCTGGCGTCTAAGCCGGTGATGGAGGGCAAGGCCGTCCTGTTCAAGAAGTTCGCCGACATCGACGTGTTCGACATCGAGATCGCCGAGCAGGACCCGCAGCGCTTCATCGATATCGTGGCCTCGCTGGAGCCGACTTTCGGGGCGATCAACCTCGAGGACATCAAGGCGCCCGAATGTTTCGAGATCGAACGGGCCTTGCGCAGCCGCATGCGTATCCCGGTGTTCCACGACGACCAGCACGGCACCGCCATCGTCTGTGCCGCCGCGGTGACCAACGGCCTGATGCTGCAGGGCAAGACGCTTGCCGACGTCAGGCTGGTGACCTCCGGCGCCGGTGCGGCCGCCCTCGCCTGCGTCGATCTGCTGGTGGCGATGGGGTTGCGGCCGGAGAACGTGACGCTCACCGACGTGAAGGGCGTGGTGTTCGCCGGGCGTGATCCCGACATGGGCGAGAACATGGCCCGCTACGCCCAAACCACCGATGCGCGCACCCTCGCCGAGGTGCTGCCGGGTGCGGACGTGTTCCTCGGATTGTCGGCGCCGCGGGTGCTGAAGCCCGAGTGGCTCAAGCAGATGGCCGACAAGCCGTTCATCCTGGCGCTGGCCAATCCGGAGCCGGAGATCGATCCCACCTTGGCCCGGGAGGTCAGGCCGGACGCGATCATCGCCACCGGGCGCTCGGACTATCCGAACCAGGTCAACAACGTGCTGTGCTTCCCGTTCATCTTCCGGGGCGCCCTCGATGTCGGCGCGCGCGAGATCAACGAGGCGATGAAGGTGGCGGCCGTCGAGGCGATCGCCGAACTCGCGCGCATCGAGGCGAGCGAGGTGGTGGCGACCGCGTATGGCGGCCACGCGCCGGTGTTCGGCCCGGACTACATCATCCCGAAGCCGTTCGATCCGCGGCTGATCATCGTGGTGGCGCCGGCAGTGGCGCGGGCGGCGATGGAGAGCGGCGTCGCCGACCGGCCGATCCTGGATTTCGACGCCTACATCGAGGACCTGAACGACGTCGTGTATCGCTCCGGCCAGGTCATGCGGCCGGTGTTCGAGGCGGCGCGGAAATCGCCCAAACGCATCGCCTACGCCGAGGGCGAGGACGAACGCACGCTGCGTGCCGCACAGGCGGTGGTGGATGACCGCATCGCCCGGCCGGTGCTGCTGGGGCGCCGCCATATCATCGAGGCCAAGCTGCGCACCCTCGGGCTCCGGCTCGATCTCGACCAGGATGCCGAGGTGATCGACCCCGACACCTCGGAGCTGTTCGAGCCGCTGGTCGCCGAGTACCAGCGCCTGGTCGGTCGTCGCGGCATGCCGCTCGAGGCGGCGTCGCGGGCGCTGCGGCGTCGCCCGACCATTGCCGCGTCCATGCTGCTGCGCGCGGGGCTGGTCGATGCGGCTGTGGTCGGCGGGCTGAACAGCTGGTGGCAGCAGGTCCGCTACGTGCTGCCCGTGATCCCGCCGCTGCAGGCCGCCAACCGGGTCTATGCGCTCACCGCACTGATCCAGGGCAACGGCGTGCTGTTCTTCTGCGACACCCACATGGTGGTTGATCCGACCGCCGAGCAGGTCTGCGAGATGACGCTGCTGGCGGCGGAAGCGGTGCGGATGTTCGGCATCGTGCCGCGCGCGGCGCTGCTGTCGCATTCCAATTTCGGCTCCAGCGACAGCCCGTCGGCACGCAAGATGCGCAAGGCGCTGGCTCTGATCCGGGCCGCCAGCCCCGACCTCGAGGTGGATGGCGAGATGCAGACCGACACCGCCCTCAGCGAGGCGCTGCGGATGCGCACGGTTCCCGACAGCACACTGACCGGATCGGCCAACCTGTTGATCATGCCGTCGCTGGATGCCGCGAACATCAGTTTCTCGCTGCTGAAGGCGGCGGCGGAGGGGCTGCAGGTCGGGCCGATGCTGCTCGGCGTGTCGCGGCCGGTGCATGTGCTGACCCAGAGCGTCACCGCACGCGGCATCGCCAACCTGACGGCGCTGATCGGCGCGCAGCTGGTGGCACAACCGGGGGCCGGTTCCTGACGCGCATCCTGGTCACCGCGTTCGAGCCGTTCGGCGGCGAGAGCGTCAATCCGTCGGAGGCGGCGATAGCGGGGCTGCACCGCGAGACGTTCCCCGGTGCGGAGTTGCGGACGCTGACGCTGCCGACGAGCTTCGGGCACTCGCTCGAAAAACTGCGGCGGGCACTCGAGGATTGGCCGGCGGACATCGTGCTCGCGGTGGGTCAGGCCGGCGGACGCTCGGGGCTCAGCGTCGAGCGCGTTGCGATCAATCTCGATGACGCCCGCATCCCCGACAATTCCGGGCAGCAACCGGTCGACGTGCCGGTGGTGGCGGGTGCGCCGGCTGCGTATTTCAGCACGCTGCCGGTCAAGGCGATGGTGGCGGCGATCCGGGAGGCGGGTGTCGAGGCGTCGGTGTCGCACAGCGCCGGCACCTTCGTGTGCAACCACGTGTTCTTCGGCCTGCGCCACATGGCCGAAACGACCTGGCCGTCGATGCGCTGCGGGTTCGTGCATATCCCGTTCCTGCCGGAGCAGGCGGCGGTGCGGCGCATATCCGGGAGCGAGCCTCCGTCTCTGGATACGGCGTCGGTCACGCGCGGGCTCGCGGCCGCGATCGCGGCGATCACCCGGGGCGGGCCCGAGCCGCATATCACCGAGGGCGCCCTGTCCTGATGAACGACTTCATCGCGGCGCACACCGTTGTCGCCAGCACCAGGCTGGTGCCGGAGATCCGGCTGCACCTCGCGACCGAGATCACGCCGATCTGGCAGGCTTCGGAAGACTGGCTCAAACAGACCGGGATCGAGCCGCCATTCTGGGCCTTCGCGTGGCCCGGCGGCCAGGTGATCGCGCGGCATGTGCTGGATCATCCCGAGGCGGTAACCGACCGGCGCGTTCTGGATTTCGCGGCCGGCGGCGGCATCGCGGCGATCGCCTGTGCGCGGGCCGGCGCCGCTTCGGTCGAGGCGGCCGAGATCGATCCGTTGGCGGTTGCCGCGATCCGGCTCAACGCCACACTGAACGCGGTCGAGGTCACGCCGATTTCCGAGGATGTCGTTGGAGCGCCGAACCGCTGGGACCTGATCCTGTGCGGCGACGTCTGCTACGAGGCGCCGATGACCCGGCACATCCTGCCGTGGCTGCGCCGTATGGCGGAAACCGCCGAGGTGTGGGTCGCCGATCCGGGTCGCGCCTACCTGCCCGCCGACGGACTGATCGAGATCGGACGCTACGATGTCGAGACCTCGCTCGAGCTCGAGGACCGTACGCTGCGTCCAACGCGGCTGTTCCGACTGCAACCGGGCAAGTAACTCGATCCGCACCCGTTGGCGGCAGGCCCCTCCTGTTGCAGATTGCGCCGCGACGCGGTGGCCGCTGATCTCAGAGCCGCTGAGGTCGGGGGTGCCGGACCGGAGTCCCGCTCCTGACCGGCACGGCGCATTCCCCGACAGGCTCTGACAAGAGGCTGCACCACGAGCCACAAGGATCGATCATCATGGCCGACCAGTTCGCCACCTACCCCAGCCTGCGCGGACGCCGCGTGCTCGTCACCGGCGGAGCATCCGGCATCGGCGCCTCCATCGTCCGCCACTTCGCCGAGCAGGGCGCGCATGTCGGCTTCCTCGACATCGACGAGACCGGCGCTGCCGCGACCCTGGCCAGCCTCCCCGATGGCGTCACGGTCCGCTTTGCCGCCTGCGACCTGCGCGACATCACCGCACTCCGTGCCGGGATCGACACCCTCCGCGAGCAGCTCGGCGGCCCGTTCACCGTGCTGGTCAACAATGCTGCCCGCGACGATCGCCACGCCATCGACGACGTGACCCCGGAATACTGGGACGACCGCATGGCCACCAACCTGCGACATCAGTTCTTCTGCGTGCAGGCGATCAAGCCCGACATGATCGAGGCCGGCGGCGGCTCCATCATCAACATGAGCTCCAACAGCTTCCTGCTCGCCTCGGGTGGGATGCCGGCCTACACCGCCGCGAAGTCGGCCGTGATCGGCCTGACCCGCGGCCTCGCCCGGGATCTCGGGCCGCATCATATCCGCGCCAACATCGTCTATCCCGGCTGGATCATCACCCAGCGCCAGCTCGACCTGTGGATGACCGACGAGGCGGAAGCCAAGCGCGCGAGCGGCCAGTGCATCCCCGATCGGCTGTATGAGCCGGACGTCGCGCGCATGGTGCTCTGGCTCGCCGCCGACGACAGCCGCATGGTCACCGCGCGCGAGTTCGTCGTGGATGGCGGCTGGTTCTGATCCAGCCTCCCGTCGCGGCGGTTCCGGTTGCAACCAGGCGGGGGAGGCGTCCGGGTCAAACCGTGCACGTCTCCGTGCGCATCGGAATCGCCGCGATGCAGTCCGAATTCCGCCTGATTTTGCAGTGATGGTGTAGCTTGATGCGGCTCCGCGATGCGCGGCTGCAGCCCCAAGATATCGAGAGTGCCATGATCAAGAAGTTCGTTGTTCTGCCTGTTGCCCTGGCGATCTCGCTGGGAGCCGTCCTGCCGATGGCGCCGGCATCCGCAGAGCCGGGCGGCTGCCTGAAATACGGTGCGGTCGGTGCGGTCGGCGGCCATCTCGCCCATCACGGCGTGCTCGGCGCTGCTGGCGGATGTGCGACCGGCATGGTCGTGCGTCACCGCTACCGGAAGCAGCAGCGCCAGGACGCCGCCGCCTATCGTGCCGGTCAGACCAATGGCGCCGTCACCCCGGATCAGCCGCGCTAACGGCGGATCGCCTTCAGCACCGGCGAGGATGACTGCCGATCAACGGTTGTCCTCGCTGTCGGTGACGACGCGGTGGCCGGTGACATGCGGGAGCGTCACATCGCCGGCGCCGGTGTGGCTGACCTGCGCGTTCCCTACAGTCGCGCGCACGGTCAGATCGCCGGAGCCGTGTCGTTCCGCCATCAAGGTCTCGATCCGCCCCGCACGGATGAGGATGTCGCCGGATCCGGAACCAGCCAGCTGCGCCGTGTCGACCGACGCCACCCAGATGCCGATATCGCCACTGCCTGTCGTCTGCGCGTCGAGATGGCCGTTCACGATGCCGAGCGACAGGTCGCCACTATTGTCGAGCACGGCTTGCACGCCGTCGAAACTGGCGCCGCTGCCAGCCACCAGGTCGCCGCTGCCATGCAGGGCTGCGACCAGGCTGCCGGCGTGACCGCTGCCGATCCTGAGGTCGCCCGATCCGGTCAGGTTGGCCACCACGTTGCCGGAAATCTGCGCCACCGACACGTCGCCGGCAGATCGTTGCTGATCCGAAAGTGAGCCCGCCTGTTCCACCACCACGTCGCCACTGCCGGAGCCATCGATCGTCACCGGCCCGGTGAAGCGGCCGAGATGCATGTCGAGGTCGCCGCTTTGCACGATCCGCAACGGCATCGTCGGCGGGGCTTGCAGGATGAAGTCGCCGCCGTCGCCCTCGCTGCAGCCGGGCGACTCTCGAATGTTGCCGCCCTGCACGTCGATCGCCTGCAAGGCCGCGTCCTGGCCCGACCGGACCGAGACGATGATCCGGTCCACGAGCTCCGGCACCGCCTTCACGATCACCGAACTCGCGCAGGGCAGATCCACCGTCAGGTCGGACGCGGTCAGGCTCCGGGACGGGCCGTCAGGGATCGATACGTGGATCGGGTCCAGCCTGACGTGGAACGCCGGAGCCTCGAGGGCGAGGTGCCGATGGACATGGCTGCCGTTGTCCTGCAGCAGCACCCACGGCACCACCACGATCGCCGCCAGCAGGATCGCCGCGCGACGCCGCCGCATGCGGATGTCGCCGGCACGCGACAGATCGTGGATCTCGAAGATCGGCATCGGCTATTGGCCCATGCGCCGGAAGCCGCGATGCAGCTCGAAGTCCGACGAGGTCACGAACGCCTCGATCCGGCCCAGGCGGGGCTCGAGGGTCTCGAAACGGTGACGCAACAACGCATAGCTCTGCCCGACAGGCTGCGGCCGCGTCGTGGCACCGGCGCCGGTTTCGGTCCGGAACGTGGTCCCGGAGGACCGGAACTGCGTGCGACGGTTCGGCATGCGTCGGCGCAACAGCAGGCCCAGCGCAAGATAGGCGAGGCCGGTCGGCAGGAAAACGAACAGCACCGTCACCATGCGCACCAGCGGCAGCGGCAGGTCGAGGTCATCGGCGAGGCCTGAGCAGACGCCGGCGAACATCGCCCCCCGGTCCTGGCGCCACACCCGCGGCTGGGCCTCATCGGCGTACGGATCGTTCATCGGTTCGGCCTCCGCGTCAGAGCGGCATCCGGCTGCGCCAGCCGGCAAGCTCGGTGTCGAGGATGCGCTCGAGGTTCTCGACGCGCTGCTCCATCCGCCGCGCGATCTCGTTCATGTCGGCCAGCGCCCGCTGTTCCTCGGCGCCGAGCCCCTGCGAACCGATCGACCGGATACCGCGGTCATGCTTCAGCTTCATGTACCAGGCCATGAGCAGGAACGGTGCCAGGACGGCGACAAGCCCGGTCAGATCCACGAGACGATTCCCACCCAGAATTGCGGCAAGAGGAACAATGTCCATGCAACGGCGTCCTCAGCTTTGCGAGCCCGATCCCTCGACCCCCGGCCCTCCGACGCGACGACGCATCTTGGCCTTCAGTACGTCGAGCTCGCTCTCGACGGCGGTGTCGGCCTCGAGCCCCTCGATCTCCTGCTCCAGCGTCCGCCGGCCGAGATCATAGGACTCCGCGCGGCCTTCCAGCGCATCCAGATTGCGCTCGATCTGCTCGAAACGACCGAATGCGTCGCTGATGCGGCCATCATGAATACGCTCGCGCAGCTTGACGCGCGAGGAGGCGATCGCGGTGCGCGACAGCAGCGCCTGCTCGCGGGATTTCGCATCGGCGAGCTTGGCCTGCAGCTTGGCGATGTCGTCGTTCTGCTGGGCGAGGCCAGCGACGATCTGCGAAAGCTGCTGCTGCAGCGCCTCGCGCGTCTTGATCAGGTGGGTGCGGGCCTGCAGCGCACCGCGCGCCAGATCCTCGCGATCATGCGTCAGGGCCAGCTCGGCCTTGCGCTCCCACTCGGCCTCGTCACGCGCCAGGGTCGCCACGCGACGCTCGATCTCCTTGCGCTCGGCGATCGTCTGCACCGCGGACGAGCGCACCTCGACCAGCGTGTCCTCCATTTCCTGGATGATCAGCCGGATGATCTTCTTCGGATCCTCCGCACCCGCGACGATGGCGTTGATGTTGGAGTTCACGATATCCGACAGGCGGGAGAAGATGCTCATGGCAGCCTCCGTCTCGAGATCGGACGGGGTCTCGTCCTTGGGCAAGGGACAGAGCAGCATCCGTGCCACTAGGTCGGACCGCAGGCCATTCTCGTAACCGATTGGTTTGCCGCAGGATTTTCTCCGACTTGCGCTGAGGTCCGTCCGCGTCGACACTCGGCCTCTTCATGACCTTGGTCGGGAGAACCATCACTTGGCGCGTTCGGCCACATCGCCTGCCGACTCCACGACGCCGATCGGCGAGGCTCCGGCGTTTCGCGAGATGCTGGCGCACATCTCCCTGGCCGCGCCGCTCAACCGGCCGGTGCTGGTCATCGGCGAGCGCGGCACCGGCAAGGAGCTGGTAGCAAGCCGGCTCGCCTACCTGTCGCAGCGCTGGGACAAGCCGTTCATCAAGCTGAACTGCGCCGTGCTGGGCGAGGCGCTGCTGGATAGCGAGCTGTTCGGCCATGAGGCGGGGTCGTTTACCGGAGCATCGCGTCGGCGCGCCGGGCGGTTCGAGCTGGCCGATGGCGGCACGTTGTTCCTCGACGAGATCGCGACTGCATCGATGGCGGTCCAGGAAAAGCTGCTGCGGGTCATCGAGTACGGCACCTTCGAGCGGGTCGGTGGCAACGAGCCGCAGCAGGTGGATGTGCGGGTGGTTGCGGCGACCCATGCCGATCTGCCGGCGCTGGTCAGGGCCGACCGGTTTCGCGCCGACCTGCTCGATCGGCTGGCGTTCGATGTGGTGCCGGTGCCGCCGATGCGTGACCGACCCGAGGACATCCCGTTGCTGGCCGGGCATTTCGCGTTGCGCATGACACGTGAGCTGGGGCGCGAGCTGTTTGCCGGTTTTGCGCCGGATGCGATGGCGGCGCTCAAGGCGCATGACTGGCCAGGCAACGTGCGGGAACTGCGTAATGCGGTCGAGCGCAGCGTGTACCGGATGATCGATCCGAAGAAGCCGCTCTCGCGCATCGTACTCGATCCGTTCCCGAAATCGTCGCCTTTGCTGTCGGCGGAACCCGCGCGGCCCGCCCCGACGCTCGCCGCCCCGACCGCGATGGCCGGGCCAGCCGCGGACCCGGCCACCGATGGCACCGGCGACTTCACCTCGCGCATCCGGCAGTACGAGCTCCGGCTGCTCAACGAAGCGATGGAGGCCAACCGCTTCAACCAGCGGGCGGCGGCACGCTCACTCGGCCTGACATATTACCAGCTCCGGCATTACCTGAAGGTGCACGCCGTCCCGGGACGCCAGGGCAGTGGTGTCCCGGCAGCCAACGACGAGGCTGCGACGTGATGCGCGGCTATGTGGCCCCTGTGGAGGGGAGCGCCAGCACCGGGGTCGCGCGGTAGTCCTGCGGGAACAGCCGCTTCAGCGCCTCGACCTTCGGCATGTCGTTGATGGCGATGTAGGCGGCGTCGGGATTATGCGCGAGGTAGTCCTGGTGATAGGTCTCCGCCGGATAGAAGCCTTGCAGGGGATCGACCCGGGTGGCGATCCGGGCGCCATAGGTGTGGGTCGCATCCAGTTGCGCGATGTATGCGGTCGCTGCCTGGGCCTCGGCGGGTGAGCTGGTCCAGATCTCGGAGCGATACTGCGTACCGGTGTCGGGGCCCTGCTCGTTGACTTCCGTCGGGTCGAGCGCCACCGAGAAGTAGATCTGCATCAGCCGGGCGAGCGAGATCGCCTGCGGGTCGTATGTCACCTGGACCGACTCTGCGTGGCCGGTGGTGCCGGTGCTGACGGTCTCGTACTGCGCCGTGTCGGCCTGGCCACCGGTATATCCGGCCACTGCCTTACGGACGCCCTTCACATGCTCGAATACGCCCTGGACACCCCAGAAGCAGCCGCCGGAGAAGGTGATCGTGCGGGAACCGTTCTCGGCGGGAACGGCTGTTGCGTTGGTCTGCACGAAAGCGGGCACCAGGCGCGGCGCTTCCTCGGCGCGACCGGGCACCGCGCCGTAAAGCAGCAGCGAGGCCGGCAAAGCGGCACAGGCGCCGAGCAGCAGGATCTTCCTGGACAGGCTGGACATCGTCATGACAGCTCTCCTCACGCCCCTTCGGGCGGCTTGACGCCGGGCGCCGGCTTGAAGCGCAGCGCCACGCCGTTCATGCAGTAGCGCAGGCCGGTCGGCGGCGGACCGTCACTGAACACGTGTCCGAGATGGCCGGCGCAGCGCACGCAATGGATCTCGGTGCGCTGCATTCCCATCGAACCATCCTGGCGCTCGACGACAGCCGCCGGCAGGGGTCGCCAGAATGACGGCCAGCCGGTGCCGCTATCGAACTTGGTGTCGGACGCGAACACCGGCTCGTCGCATCCGGCGCAGTCGTAGCGGCCCTTCGAGTAGAAATGGTTGAGCGGGCTGGAGAACGGCATCTCGGTGCCTTCCTGGCGCAGCACATCGTACTGCGCCGGCGTCAGCACGTGGCGCCACTCGGCGTCGGTGTGGGTGACCAGCGGGGCACCTTCCTGGGCGACCGCGTTGGTCGCGCCCACGATCGTGCCCGAAGCCGGGTCGGCTGCGCGCGCGCCCAGCGGCGAGAGCTTCCAGATCACCACCCCGGCCGCCAATGCGCTCACCCCTTGCAGGAGCTGCCGGCGGGTCTGGCTGGACCGGAACTTGGCATTCGAGGTCACGATGGTTGGTCCTTCGCTGGTCAGGGCGCGACGTTGCCCCCGATGCAGATGTAGGAGCCTACGCCCCAAAACAGCAGGTCTGCGTCCTGAATATACGCATGACGGCACCGCCTGGATGACTGTAACCGTTGCGCGCTCGACATCGAATCTGCGCACGCGCACCCTCGGATACCCAACGGACACCACCTGATGACACTCCTGCTCGGCCTGATCGCGGTCCTGGCGCTGATCGGATTGAGCATCCTGATCGCGCTGTCGGAAATCTCGTTTGCCGCCGCGCGCGAGGGCCGCTTGCGCACCCGGGCCGAGGCCGGCGACGTGCGTGCGATCCGCTTCCTGGCGCTGCGTCGCAATGCCGGCCAGGTCGTCACGGTGCTGCAGATCTGCCTGAACGCGGTCGGCGTGCTCGGCGGCATCGCCAGCGACTGGCTGATCGCGCCACCGCTCTCCACGATCCTGGAGGGCTTCGGCATGGGGCCGGCGCAGGCGCTGCAGCTCGCCTCGGTGCTCGGCTTCTGCCTGGTCACCGGGCTGTTCGTGCTGTTCGCCGACCTGCTGCCGAAGCGCATCGCCATGCAGTCGCCGGACAAGGTGGCGCTGGCGGTCGGCTGGTTCCCGGTGCTGGCGCTGAAGCTGCTGTTCCCGCTGGTGTGGGTGTTCAGCCGCATCGCCGACGCCATCCTGCGGTCCCTGCGCATCCCGATGACCACCGCGGCCGACCCGGTGACGCCGGAGGACCTGCGCGCGATCCTGGCCGCCGGCACCGCCTCGGGCGTGCTGCTCGAGCAGGAACACCGGCTGATCCAGAACGTGCTCGGGCTGCAGGACCGCTCGATCACCTCGGCGATGACGCCGCGCGACGAGATCGTCTATCTCGACCTGCAGGAGACGCTCGAGAGCCAGCGGGAAAAGGTGCGCGCCAAGCCGTACTCCCGCTATCCGCTCTGCGATGACGGGCTCGACACGGTGGTCGGCAGCGTCCGCGCCGAGGACGTGCTGGCGGTGGTGGTCGGCGAGAGCATCCCGGGCATCGACCCCAACTCGCCCGAGACGCCGGGCAGCGTGATGGGGCGGATGCGCCGCGAGGTGCTGTCGCTGCCGGACACGCTGAACCTCTGGGAGGCGCTGGCGCAGTTCGAGAGCCACGGCGCCGGGTTCGCGCTGATCGTCAGCGAGTATGCCGTCGTGGTCGGGATCATCACCTTCAAGGACATCATGGGCGCGCTGATGGACGGCCTGGCCAACCCGTTCGAGGAACAGGCGATCGTCCGGCGCGACGAGAACAGCTGGCTGGTGGACGGCATCGCCGACCTGGGCGACGTGATCCGCGCGTTGGCGGTCGACCGGCCGGGCGACCTGGCGCCGGCACCGGGGTCGTACGAGACTATCGGTGGCTTCGTGATGCACCGGCTCAGGCGGGTGGCGCGCAAAGCGGACCGGATCGAGGCTGCCGGCTTCACCTTCGAGGTCGTGGACGTGGAAGGCTTCCGCATCAATCAGCTCCTGGTCACGCGGCAGCGCAGCCACCGGGATGGCGGCGGCTCCAGGGAGATTGGCACCCGAGAGGTTTCCGGAGTGTGAACGACGCCGCGTCGGATCTGCTGGCCCGCGCCCGCGAAAGCCTGGACGATGCGCGCCTGCTGGCCGAGCACCGTCGACGCAACGAGATCGTGCTGACCCGACTGGCGCTGCACCAGGCGTTGCAGGCGATCAGCGCCGCGGAGGGCCTCGGTGCCTCCGACGACGTACGCCTCGACACGCTGTTGCGGCGCGTCCCGGACGATCACCCGCAGGCGGAACTTGTGGCGGGGCTGCGGTCGGAGGCGGCGCAGACGATCGCCGGCGTGTCCGAACTGGTGGAGGCTCTGGCGCGACCGAAGCCGGGCGCAAAGGTTGAGGCCCGGGCGAAGCCTGAGCCCCGGAACAGGCCTGAACCGAAGCGCACACCAGAACCCGAAGCGATCGAACCAGAGCCGCCCAACGATCGGTCGGAGCCCGACCTGTCCGGGCCGACGGCTCTCGGCCTGTCGCCTCAGGGGCATGGCCGCGCGGATCCGGCATCGAGTTTCCCGTCGGCGGCGTTCTGGTCGTTGATGGACCAGTGGGGCGTCGGCGACCTCGAGGCGCTACGGATGATCGGCCATGCCGGCGGCCTGACGAAAAAGGGCACCCGGCCGCGCTTCCGCCTGCAGGACGACGAGGCGCATGCCTACGCGGCACTTCGGGCGCTGGATCGTGCGCTGGTCACTCTCGGCCTGGACCCGAAGCGCTGGCTGGCGTCGCCGCAGAAGTCGCCGCCGTTCGATAATGATACGCCGATGGCACTGCTGGAGCGCCAGGGTGCCGAGGGCGCCCGGCTGATGATCCGCAGCCTGACCAGGCAGGGCTTGCAGGCAGGACTGAAGTTGGCGCTCGCCAAGTCCTCATTGATGGCTGGCGGGTAGCCTCGATGAGTGCGTGGACCAATAGACTTCGGCGTGCCTTCTACATGACCGTGATCCTCGGCGCTATAACGTTCTATCTACTTTTATGGTGTGGGGATCTGCTTCATTACGCCCTTGCCTCTCACGGAGTTGCAAAGAGCGTAACGGTAACCACTGCGCTTACGATGGCACATGTGATTAAATTCGATTTGGAATACGCGAAGTCAACACTGCTGATACAGATACCGTTTTCGATCGCCTCCATATTTGTGATAGCTGAACTGATCATGGAAAATATTTAGTTCGCGCCCTCTTAGAGGAGCTGACAGCGACGATGTCGCCACCACGCAGCGCCTCCGAAAGTCTCTAAATTCAAGAAGAACCTACTTGCTCCGCCGCCGCCTTTTCAGCGAATCAATCAAGTCAAGCGAATCTGCTCAATCACGGGAGAGGACGGCAAGGGCCGGCAAAAGGCTAATACCTGCGTGACAGCGGGTGCTCCACAACATCGTTCAGCCCACCAACCATCCGCACGTGAGTAGTGCGGCGCGCATGTGCGGCGGTGGTGGCGCAGTGGCTGTAACCGGCGGATCGAGCGGCAGCGTGATCGAGCGGGAGAGCAGGTTTAGCGGCTCACCATCCCCGCCTCGGGCGCCATAGATCGCATCGCCCTGAATCGGGCAGCCCAACAGGGCGCAATGCACCCGCGCCTGATGCGTGCGGCCGGTGTGCAACCGCAACTCCAGCCAGGCCAGGCCCGGAGCCCGGCCCAGCACACGCCAGCCGGTTCGAGCGGGCTGGCCGGCGGGGTCGGCGTGCATGTGCCAGCCGTCGCGGGTCGTGTGCTTGGCCAGCGGCCGGTCGATCTCGCCACTCTCCGCAGGCGGCTCGCCGGTCACCACGGCCCAGTAGATTTTCGCCGCACGACCCTCGGCAAAGCAAGCCTGCGCCAGGATCAGCGGCGTCTTGCGCAAGGCAACGACAAGGCAGCCGGCGGTGTCTGTGTCGAGCCGGTGCGCCAGCCAGGGCCCATCACGCCGCCGGCTCAACTCGGGGAAGCAGTCCTCGATCGACGGGCCGCCCGCGCGACCGGCATGCACCGGAAGCCCCGCCGGCTTGTCGAGCACCACGAACCGCGCATCCTGGAACAGGATCGGCGGCGGGATCAGGCGGTTCGTGGCTGCTTGCCCAGGCGTCGGGCCTTCACCTCGATGGTCGGCAACAGCACGGTCAGGACTCCGAGGGCCGGCAGGTAGGCGCAGATCCGATAGACGTAATCGATCCCGCGGATATCGGCGAGCTGGCCGAGCAATGCGGCGCCAAGTCCGCCCATGCCGAACGCCAGCCCGTAGAACAGCCCCGACACCATCCCGACACGGCCCGGCAGCAGCTCGGTGGCATAGACCAGGATCGCCGAAAACGCCGAGGACAGCACCAGCCCGATGACCACGCTGAGCCCGATCGTCCAGCCGAGCCCGACATGCGGCAGCACCAGGCTGAACGGCAGAACGCCCAGGATCGAGACCCAGATCACCGCCTTGCGGCCGATGCGGTCACCCACCGGGCCGCCGATGAAGGTGCCCGCCGCGACCGCGCCCAGGAAGATGAACAGGTCGGTCTGGGCGGCGGTTGTCGACACGCCGAAGCGGTGGATCAGGTAGAAGATGTAGTAGCTGGTGAAGCTCGCCAGGTAGAAGTACTTGGAGAACACCAGCGCGATCAGCACGGCGATGGCGCCTCCGACCTTGGCGCGGCTGAGCGGCACCACGCCGGGCTCCGGCTGGAGTGAGCGCGGCTTGGCGGCGGGCTGACCGGCATACCAGCGGCCGACATGCGCTTGCAACGCCACGCCGAGCAGCGCCACCAGGCAGAACCAGGCGACGCTCGACTGGCCGAGCGGCAGCACGATGAAGGCGGCGAGCAGCGGTCCGAACGAGGTGCCGAGATTGCCGCCGACCTGGAACAGCGACTGCGCGAAGCCATGCCGTCCTCCGGAGGCCAGCCGGGCAATGCGCGAGCTCTCCGGATGGAAGATCGACGAGCCGACGCCGAGCAGTCCGGCGCCCACGAGCAGGTGCGCGTAGCTGTGCGCCAGGGACAGCGCCGCCAGCCCGGCCAGGGTGAAGCACATGCCGGCGGAGAGCGACCAGGGCAGCTTGCGCTTGTCGGTGAACTGGCCGACCAGCGGCTGCAGCAGCGAGCCGGTCGCCTGGAAGGTGAAGGTGAGCAGGCCGATCTGGCCGAAGCTCAGGTTGAAACCGCGCTTCAGCAGCGGATAGATCGCGGGCAGCAGCGCCTGCATCGAATCGTTGAGCAGGTGGCAGAGCGTGATGACCAGCAGGATGGCGAAGGCCGCACGCGCTGCCGGATCGACTGCGGGACGGCTGCCCAGTTCGGGCCCGCCAGCGGTGATCCTGCGTTCGATGACCGACATCGATCCTGCCCTCAATCCTCGTCTGGCGTCCGGCGTACCAGAACTTCGCGCTTGCCGACATGGTTCGCGCTGCTGACGATTCCATCCTTTTCCATCTGCTCGATCAGCTTCGCGGCGCGATTATAGCCGATCGACAGATGCCGCTGGATGAAGCTGGTCGATGCCTTGCCCTCACGAGCCACCAGCGCCACCGCCTGGTCGAACAACGCCGTATCGCCATCGAAGCCGCCGCCGCCGAGCCCGTTGCCTGACCCGGAACCACCGCTGCCCGAACTGGAACCCTCGTCCTCGAACAGCGAGGTCACCTCGTCGACATAGACCGGCTCGCCCTGGGCGCGCAGGTGGCGCACCACCTCCTCGACCTCGAGATCGCCCACGAACGGCCCGTGCACGCGGGTGATGCGACCGCCGCCGGCCATGTAGAGCATGTCGCCCTGGCCCAGCAGCTGCTCGGAGCCCTGCTCGCCCAGGATGGTGCGGCTGTCGAACTTGCTGATCACCTGGAAGGAGATGCGGGTCGGGAAATTCGCCTTGATGGTGCCGGTGATGACGTCCACCGACGGCCGCTGCGTCGCCATGATGACGTGGATGCCGGCGGCGCGCGCCATCTGCGCCAGGCGCTGCACCGTCGTTTCGATCTCCTTGCCGGCGACCATCATCAGGTCGGCCATCTCGTCGATCACCACGACGATGTAGGGCAGCGCCTCGAGCGAGAGGTTCTGCTCCTCGAAGATCGGCCGGCCGGTCTCGGGATCGAAGCCGGTCTGCACCTTGCGGGTCATGGTCTCGCCGCTGGCGCGGGCGGCCGCGGTGCGCTCGTTGTAGCCGGCGATGTTGCGCACGCCGAGCTGGCTCATGCCGCGATACCGGCGCTCCATCTCGCGCACGGTCCATTTCAGCGCCATCACCGCCTTGGCCGGATCGGTCACGACGGGCGCCATCAGATGCGGGATGCCGTCATAGATCGACAGCTCGAGCATCTTCGGGTCGATCATGATCAGCCGGCACTCCTCCGGGCTCAGCCGGTAGAGCAGCGACAGGATCATCGAGTTGATGCCGACCGACTTGCCGGAGCCGGTGGTGCCGGCGATCAGCAGATGCGGCATGCGGGCGAGGTCGGCATACACCGGCGCGCCGGAGATGTCCTTGCCGAGCGCCAGGCACAGCCGCGCCGGGTTCTCGATCCAGTCGTCGCGGTCGAGCAGTTCGGAGAAATACACGGTCTCGCGCTTGGCGTTCGGCACCTCGATGCCGATCACGTTGCGGCCGGGGACGGTGGCGATGCGCACCGCGGTGACCGACAACGAGCGCGCGATGTCGTCGGCCAGGCCGATCACGCGGGCCGAACGGATGCCGGGGGCGGGCTCGAGCTCGTACAGCGTGACCACGGGGCCCGCATGGATGTCGCCGATCGCGCCCTGCACGCCGTAATCCGACAGCACCGTCTCGAGCAGGCGGGCGTTGGCCTGCATGCTCTCGTTGGATGGGCCGGTCGCGGCGCGTGGGGGTGCGGGCTGCAGCAGCGACAAGGGTGGCAGGCGCCACTGGCCGTCATCCGGCTGCACGCGGCGCGACGGCTCGGGTCTCGGGGCAGCCTGCGGCGGGACGGTGCCGGCGGCGGGTGCGCGGGTGGACGGCTCGGAGCGGGTGCCGAGGAGCCGCGTGATCATGCTGCCGGCCTTGGGGTCGGAAGCGCGCGGCATCGCAGGCGCCGGAGTCGGCTCGGCAACCGCGGCAGGTGCCTCGGTCGGTGCGCCCAGGCGGATCGGCGGCAACTCGGGGGTGGCGGCGCGCGAGGCCTTCATCGCGGTGCGCGACTTCAGCGGCAGGGCCGGCATGTCGTCGGGCTCCTCGGGCGCGCCAGGTGGCAACACCCATCCGCTCGACCCGAGCTTGGGACGCGGCGGCGACTTCTCGGCCCGACGGCCGGCGAGGCTCGGCTCCTGGCGGTCGGCGCTTCGGGCGCGGGCCGTTGCCTGCCGCGCCGCAGGCGTTGGCTCCTGCGCCACCAATGCGCCGAACCCGGAAGCGGCGGTGCGCGCCCGGGCGCCCCCGCTCGCCCGCATGGCCTCCGCAGCGAACGGCGACTCGCCCGGCATCACGTGATCGAAATCGTCCTCGTCGGCCAGGCTGCGCTGTGTGGCCGCGCGATTCGATTGGCTCCTGAAGCGGCTCATCAGCGAGCGAGACTGGCTGCCATCGTCCCCCGTCTTGCGGCGCGCGCGCGCGATCGGATAGCGCGCCGTGCGGTGGGCGCCGCGTCCGACCGCGCGCCATTCCCGTGCCGAAAGCCCGAGGCAGAGCGGCACCAGCAGGATCGCCAGCGCCACCGTCAGCAGCCAGACCAGCACGCCGCCGAACGGGCCCAGCGCGCCGCGCCCGGCTTCGATCGATGCCTGGCCCAGCGACAGGCCGACCGCACCGCCTGCTCCCGCCGCACCCGGCCAGCCGGTGTGCAGCCACGCCGGCAGCCAGGCAGCCGGTGCCTGAACCGGGCCGGGCAGGGCCATGTGCGGCAACAGGATCGCGACGCCGGCCAGGACCGTAGCCGCAACCGGGAGCACGAACACCAGCGCCACGACTCGCAGCGTGAGGCTGCCGAGGCCGCCGCGGGACGCGATTCGCCAGGCCCATGCCAGCATCGCCAGCACCGGCAACAGCCCGGCCAGTCCGAAATACTGCAGCATCAGGTCGGCGAACGCGGCGCCGACCGGGCCTGCCAGGTTGCTGGTGGCGACCATCGTGGCCGTGTCCGGCGACGGATCACGCGGGTTGTAGCTGACCAGCGCCACCAGCATCGCGATCGCGACGGCAGCGAGCACCACCCCGCCGAGCTCAGCCAGCCGCCGGCGGATCAGCGCCTGCAGTTGCGGCGAAGCGAGCCGCTCCGAGATGAAGCGGCTGGGTAGGGCGATCTGCATGGGCACAGCTCCGGCCTTTCTTCGCGAACCGGATGAAGCATAGCCTGGAACATGCTGGCGGAAGAAGCGCTTAGCGCCTCAAATGGCAATCGTTACCGCGTCCCGATCCTGCCCAGACCGGGAAGCTTCAGGGCCGGACGGCGGATGTCGAGCCCGGCGACGGCGCCGAGCAGGTTGAGCTCGATGCCTTCCACCCATGCAACGGTCAGTCCGAGATAGCCGCCGAGGCGCAGCCTGAAGCCGGTCCGGGTCGGGGTCAGGGCCAGGCGGCGGCCGTCATAGGGGTAGTCTTTGCCGATCGCGGTCGGCGGCAGCGACGAGCGGATCTCCGGCACCGCATCCATGACCGCGGCGACGAAGGTGTTGGAGTTCGGACCGGGCCAGGCGCGGTAGTCACCGGTCTTGGTGAAGGCGTAGCTGCTGATGGCCGCCTGGATCCTGGGGATCATCGCACTGGCCGCGGTCCCGTCGGCTGCGAACACCACCTGGGGCGCATGGCCGAACCAGCGTCCGTCGGGCTCGAACCCGTTCATCCGGACCGGTTGGCCCCAGGCGGTGTAATCGTACCGGGTGTAGCGGGGGGCGTCGGCGGGCTTGAACACGATCCAGCAGTGGGTGGCGAAAATGCCCTTCCAGCGTACCGTCTGCGCCGCGAAGATTCGTACGACGGCCTGGGCGTCCCGTGCCGGCGGCAGATGGCCGATGCTGGAGCGGTCGGCGGTCTGCCATCTCGCCCCGATACCGCGCCACCGGTAGAGCAGCGCGGCGATGGCGAGCGGCAGCAGGTAGAACAGGACGAACAACAGCAGCAGGCAGGCGACGGCATCGAGCATGTGGTGAACATCGTGGCGCCGCGTCGCGCTGCAATGGTTCGGCTAGCGGAAGACCCCCCGGCACGTGTCCGCAACTGCTGTTCGTATGCGCGAAGCATAGCCGTCCAGCATGAGGTGGATATTTTCGGCGATGGTTCTCTGCCGATATTGCAACTTCGCCCGAGTCCGGACGTCTCGGTGGTTACCCGGAACGATCGGTGGCAGATGGAAATAAATCGGTGGATAATCGTTGCAGTCCTGTCATGCGCCGGTTGTGCAGAGCAACCGACGCAGACGGCTTCCATGGCGACGAATTCGTTTCCGCAAAGCCGGTCTCCCTGGTTCACGACGGTCGAGGGCTGTCAGATTTGGGACAGCAGACCGGTTGCCGGCGAGAGCGCAAGCTGGAGCGGCGCGTGCGTCGGAGGCTTCGGTGAAGGCCAGGGTGAAACCGTCTGGAAGCTGCCGTCGCAACCGGTCGCCAATGGGCGAGGCGTGATCGCTGATGCCTCCGGCCTACGGCTGGACCAGATCTTGGACGGGGAAATGCATCACGGGAGATATCAAGGCCACTTGGTGATGCGGGTCTATGAAAAGGACACGGGGAAGCTCGATCACACGATCACGGGCAACATGGTGGACGAGAACTTCGAAGGAGCCGGCAGCCTTAAATCTGCGGATGGATGGCAATATATCGGCGAGTTTCATCTTGGGATGAAGGACGGTCATGGCGTCACCGTTTATCCGACAGGAGCGCGCTACGAGGGTAATTTCCATTACGGTTCTTGGGAAGGACCAGGACGTCTGACGTGGGGCTCCGACAATTCCTACGTGGGTAGTTTCTACATGGGGCTGCCGGAAGGGCCAGGCGAGGCCCTATTGAGGGTGAGTGGCCGGCAGGATGCTCCGCAAGTCGATCTCAAGGGTACATGGATCGCCGGCTGTCTGACCGACTCGACGCCACGACGCTGCATCATTTTCAAGACCTGACGCGGACAGAACATATGGTTTCGACAGATATCCGCTGCGCCGCCCGAAAATCGCCGGGTCATGCACGTCATTTACGCGAGATGATATTATGTTGTCTGAATATTCCGTCGTTGGTGCTCAAGACCGCTCACGTGCCGTCAATTATTTTCGTGTGCCTTCTGGCGGCATGTGCCGGCCCGGCTCCGGTCCCTGAGCAGAAGCCCGATCCGCTTTCGGACGCGATCGTTGTCAGGCTCGGGATCCCGATCACGGTACCCCCAAGGCCGACCATTCGCGGCAGACCGGCCTATCCGCTCGTGCTCGCACGCCTTGGTATCGAGGGACATGTCAGCGTGGATTGCGCTATCACCGAAGAAGGCGTTCCGGAGAACTGCGTCGTGCAGCAAAGCACGGATGGGCGGTTCGAACAGTCCGCGCTGCAGGCGGCACGTGACACGCGTTACCTGCCAGCAACCCGGAATGGTGTTGCCGTTCGTCGTGACCATTATGTCACCGTTTTGAACTACCTCATCACGCGCGCTTCTTGACTGAGGAGTGCGATCAATTGTGAGAACCACTCCGCATAAGGCGTGTTGCGGGCCATGTGGCGGTTGTAGTCGGGCGCGCCGTCGGTCCACCATACCGGGCCGCGTTCGCCGAGCGCGTGCTTGGCAGCGTCCACCCGGGCCCGGGCGGCCTCGCGTGCCGCATCGTCGCCTGCGCGCATCGCTGACTGCTTCGCGCGGCGGGCGTGCATCAGTTCATGGGTCAGGGCCGAGCGCGTGGCATCGTCGAGGTGGGGGTCGGTGCAGCGCCAGAGACGGCCGCGCACGACGAAATAGCGCCCGTCCGGGGTGACGGGGTGGGGTGCGTCAGGTTTCACGGCGCCAGATGCACAGCCGCGCCGCGCCGTGCCGACGCTCGGCGAGCAGCGGCTGGTCGGTCGGTGCCGGTTCCTCGGCGGCAATCTCGGCCACCACCAGCGCGTCCGGCGCGACCCAGCCTTTCGCCGCGAGTGCCGTCAGCGCCGGCGCCACCAGCCCGGCGCCGTAGGGTGGATCGAGGAATACCAGGCCGGCAGCACCCCAACCCTCGCGTGCCGCCGGTGGACGGGTGACATCGCCCGGCACCACCAGCGCCTGCGCCTGCATCCGGCACGCCTCGATATTCGCCCGCACGCACATCAGCGCCGCACGGTCCCGCTCGATGAAAACCGCCCGCGACGCACCCCGCGACAATGCCTCCAGCCCAAGCGCCCCGGTGCCGGCAAAGCCGTCCAGCACGACGCCGTCGAGTGCGCCCTCGGCCCAGTCCGCATGACGCAGCATGTCGAACGTCGCCTGCCGCACCCGATCCGCGGTCGGCCGGGTCACGTCCCCCGCCGGTACCGCCAACCCACGCCCCCGAAAACTGCCCGCGACGATCCGCACGTCTATCCAACACCATCGAAAGATCGGCCGGGAACCGGCTGTGCCGGGTAAGAGCTGCCCCGTGGAAGCGCCCGTCCGACCGTGCACCCGGCACGCGCAGGCAGGTGCATCGGATCGCCAGCACAGCCCATTCCCGGCCGGTCCTTTTACTTGGGGAGCTGTTCGCGGATGACCTTGCCGGTAACCTCTTCGAGCTCCGAGCGGGCCAGGGTGCTGAGTTGGAACGGGCCATACGAGGTGCGGATCAGCCGGCTCACATGGAACCCCAGGCTGATCATGACACGGCGGATCTCGCGGTTGCGGCCTTCGCGCAGGGCCACCGTGATCCAGGCATTGTCGCCCTTGCGGCTGTCCAGCCCGGCCTCGATCGGCCCGTAGCGCACGCCGTCCACCACCGGTCCGTCGGCCAGCGCCGCCAGCTGCCGCTCATCAACCTGGCCGAACACCCTCACCCGGTAGCGCCGGATCCAGCCGTTCGAGGGCAGCTCGAGCTGGCGGGCCAGGGCGCCGTCATTGGTCAGCAGCAGCAGCCCCTCGCTGTTGAGGTCGAGCCGACCGACCGACACAACGCGCGGCAGTCCGGGCGGCAGGGCGCCGAACACCGTCGGCCGGCCTTCTGGGTCCTTGTGCGTGGTCACCAGCCCGTCCGGCTTGTGATAGCGCCACAGCCTGGTGCGGTCCGGCTGGTCGATCACCTTGCCGCCCACCTGCACCATGTCGCCCGGCTGCACGAAGGTCGCCGGGTGGGTGACGACGCGGTTGTTGAGCCGGACCTTGCCCTCGGCCAGCAGCTTCTCGCCATCGCGGCGGCTGGCCACGCCGGCACGCGCGAGCCACTTGGCGATGCGCTCGCCACGGTCGGCGGGTGCGGCGGCAACGGCCGGCGCGTCGGCACCCGCGGGCTCGATCACGTCATCGTCGAAGCCAGGCGGATCGTCGTCCGGGTGATCGAGGTCGGGCATGCTCACCCCAGTGCCGCCGAGACCAGCGCCTCGAACACCCGCCGATCGCCTGGATCGATGCCGAATTCCGGGTGCCACTGGACGCCCAGGCAGAAGCGCCGGGTCGGGTCCTCGATGCCCTCGATCACGCCGTCCTCGGCCATCGCATTGACCCGCCCGCGCCCGGCATCGCGCACCGCCTGGTGATGCGACGAGTTCACCTGCATCTCGCCGGTGCCGACGATCCGTGCCAGCAGCGTGCCCGGCTCGATGCGGATCGGGTGGCCGGGCTCATGCCGCGGGTTCGGCTGCTCGTGGGCGAGCGCGCTCTCGATGCTGTCGGGGATGTGCTGGATCAGGCTGCCGCCGAGGGCCACCGCCAGCAGCTGCTCGCCGCCGCAGATGCCGAGGATCGGCATGTCGCGCTCGAGGGCACCATGCAGGAGGGCCAGCTCGGCGTCGGTCCGGGACCGCTTCATCAGCACGGTCTCGTGCTGCTCGCTGTCGCCGTACAGGCTGGGATCGACATCGAAGGCGCCGCCGGTGATGACCAGGGCATCGATCATGTCGAGCAGGTCGGCGGCGAGCTCGGCACTGTGCGGCAAGGCCACGGGCAGGCCGCCGGCCTCGATCAGGCTGGTCATGTAGTTCTCGCGCAGCGCGTACCAGGGGTATCGGGAGTAGGACGGGCTGTCGGTGGTGCCGGGCGGCTCGCTGTCGAGGGTGACGCCGATGACGGGACGGGTGCGCTTCATGGCGTCTGACTATAGCAATATGAACGCCGAAGGAATTGTGCGGGGGACCGGCGATGACGCCGATGCAGGCGGCCTTGCAGCAGGCACGGGATGCGGCGGCCCGCGGCGAGGTCCCGGTGGGGGCGCTGCTGCTGGCGCCGGACGGGGCGGTGCTGGCGGCCGCGGGCAACGAGGTGGAGGCGCGCCACGATGCCTCCGCCCACGCCGAGATGCTGGTGCTGCGGGCGGCGGCAGCGGCGATCGGCAGCACCCGGCTGGAGGGCTGCACCCTGGTGGTGACGCTGGAGCCGTGCCCGATGTGTGCGGCGGCGGCCTCGCATTTCCGGGTGGCGCGGGTGCTGTTCGGTGCGTACGACCCGAAGGGTGGCGGTATCGAGCACGGGCCGCGGCTGTACGAGCAGCCAGGCTGCCTGCACCGGCCGCAGGTGGTCGGCGGCGTCGACGAGCGCGAGGCGGGGACGCTGCTGCGGGACTTCTTCACCGCGTTGCGCCATGCCGGAAACGGCTCGGGTCAGGCCGGATAACGCAGGTTTCATGGCCTCGTATGACCGCCGTTGGGCAACGAAGTGCACTCTGCCACGCAATGTCGAGGGTGGTGCTGCCGACGTTCGACGGCCACATCCCCTAACGAGCAGCAAACCAGTCAGCCCGCCAGCAACAGGAACCTCATGTCCGATCTTTCGTCCAAGCGATCCACCCGCCGCGTCTCTCCCGTCGCCCGCTCGGCGATGGCGATGCTGATTGCCGGCACCGCACTCGGTGGTGTGACCGTCGCGACCCTGGAAGGCCGCCCGGCGCACGCCCAGACGGCGCTGCAGCCGACCGGCATGACCCAGAAGCTGCCGGATTTCGTCGGCATGGTGAAGCAGGTGAAGCCCGCCGTCGTCTCGATCACCTCGATCCTCAAGGATGACGGCTCCGACGACGAGGGCGAGGGCGGTCAGGGTGGTGGCCAGGGCGGTGGCGGCCAGGGCGGCATGGGCGGCGGCCAGCAGATGCCGTTCCCGTTCCCCTTCCCGTTCCAGATGACGCCGCAGAACCGCACGCCGCGCACCGTCGAGGCCCGCGGCTCCGGCTTCATCATCTCGGCGGACGGCTTCATCGTCACCAACAACCACGTGGTGAAGGGCGCCACCTCGGTCACCGTGACGCTCGATGACGGCACCACCCTCAAGGCCAAGGTGGTCGGGCGCGATGCCGGCACCGATCTGGCACTGCTCAAGGTCAAGCCGTCCGCCAAGCTGTCGTTCCTGACGCTGGGCGAGAGCGACGACGTGCAGCCCGGCCAGTGGGTGATCGCGGTCGGCAACCCGTTCGGGCTGGGCGGCTCGGTCACCGCCGGCATCGTCTCGGCACGCGGTCGCGACATCGGCGACGGGCCCTACGACAGCTTCCTGCAGGTCGACGCGCCGATCAATCGCGGCAACTCCGGTGGCCCGCTGATCACCCAGGACGGCCGCGTGGTCGGCGTGAACACCGCGATCCTGTCACCCTCGGGCGGCAGCATCGGCATCGGCTTCGCGATCCCGTCCGACGTGGTGCGCAACGTGGTCGACCAGCTGGAAAAGAGCGGCCACGTCACCCGCGGCTATCTCGGCGTCACCGCGCAGGAGATCACCCCCACGATGGCCAAGGCGCTCAGCCTGCCGACGCCGACCGATGGTCCGGCAGCCGGCGCGCTGGTGGCCAACGTGGTCGCCGACAGCCCTGCGGAGAAGGCCGGCATCAAGCCCGGCGACGTCATCACCCAGGTGAACGGCCAGAAGGTCGCCAGCCCGCGCGACCTGGCGATCAAGGTCGCCGGCGTGGCGCCGAACAGCAAGGTCACCATCGGCTACCTGCGCAACGGCACCATGCAGACGGTCGACGCCACGGTCGCCAACCTGGGCAATCGAAACGTCAACGGGGCCAATGGCGGCGGGTCCGGCGGCCAGGCCGGCAACCCCGGCAACGGCTCGATCGGCGTGTCGCTGGCGCCGCTCACCCCGAACCTGCGCCAGCAGCTCGGCGTCGATGACAGCACGCACGGGGTGGTGGTGCGCGCGGTCCGGCCGGGCTCCCCCGCCGAGTCTGCAGGCATCCAGGCGGGCGACATCATCGTGGCGGTCGGCAACATCGCGGTGAACAACCCGCACCAGGTGGTGGATGCGGTGCACGCGGCGCTCAAGAAGGGCGATGTGGCGCTGCGGATCCTGCATGACGGGCAGATGGTGTTCGTCGCGGTGTCTCCGGACACCAGCTCGGGCTCGGATCAGGGCAATACCGGCTCCGAGAACGGCGGGTCCGGCGACGAGGGCGGCGGCGACAACGGCGGCGGCATGGATAACGGCAACTCGGGCAACGACAACGGTGGCGACCAGCCGGGCTGAACCTCCGGACGCGTTGAAGCGGGCGCCAGTTCAGCAGGTCAGGCGAGCAGCCTGGCGCCCACCACCACCAGGATCAGGGCCAGCACCGGACGCAGCACCCGTTCCGATACCCGGGTGCTGATCAGGCTGCCGGCGATCACGCCCGGGATCGAGCCCGCGATCAGCGACAGATAGAGCGGCCAGCTGACGGTGCCGATCAGCCAGTGGCCGGCCCCCGCCAGCAGGGTCAGCGGCACCGCATGGGCGATATCGGTGCCGACCACGCGCGGCAGCGGCAGCGTCGGATACAGCAGGATCAGCGCGGTCACCCCGATGGCGCCGGCGCCTACCGACGAGATCGTGACGGCAACGCCGAGATAGAGGCCGAGCACCACCGTCCAGACCTCGGCCCGCCGGCCGCCGGGATTGAGGTTCAACGTCTGCGCCCAGCGCATCAGCTGGTCGCGGAACACCAGGCTGGCCGCGGTCAGCAGCAGCGCCACGCCGAGTGCCACCGTCAGCATATGCCCGGTCGACGCCAGCGGCGGCCCGAGCCGGTCGATCACCATGAGGGTGACGAGCGTGCCCGGCAGGCTCCCGGCCGCAAGCAGGCCGACCACCCGCCAATCGACCGTCCGGGCAAGCCCATGCACGACCGTGCCGGCGATCTTGGTGGTGCCGGCGAACAGCAGGTCGGTGCCGATCGCGGTCGCCGGGTGGAAGCGGAACAGCAGCACCAGCAGCGGCGTCATCAGCGAGCCGCCGCCGACCCCGGTCATGCCGACGAGGAAGCCGACCACCAGCCCCGAGAACGCATAGGCAGGCGAGATCAGCGCGTTCGTCACCATTCAAGGATCCTGAGTGTCATGGAACGGCACCACACCTCAGGCCGCGGGCGCTGTCCATCACGCGCATTTTGAGACACCGGTGGGGAACTGTGAGCGGACCCGGGATCGGACGCCGACGTGATGCGTTACGCTTCCGGACAAAGTGCAAGGACCCGCGTCATGTCGCTTTCCAAAGTGGGTGCCACGTCAGGCGCGGGGACCTTAGCTGGCGCCCTGCCACACGAGCCGATCCCGACCAGGGCGTTCATCACCTGTGGGCTCGCGAGCCTGGCCGGGCTGATGTTCGGGCTCGATATCGGGGTTATCGCCGGCGCCCTCGGCTTCATCGGCAAGGCGTTCGCAGCCTCGCAGCGGACCGAGGAATGGATCGTCAGCGTCATGATGATCGGTGCTGCAGCCGGAGCGGCGGGTGCCGGCACGTTGTCGCACCGGCTCGGGCGCAAGAAATCGCTGCTGATCGGCGCGGTGCTGTTCGTGATCGGCGCGGTGGCCTGTGCGTTCGCGCCCTCGGTGCCGACGTTGATGATCGGCCGGGTGATCCTCGGCCTGGCGATCGGCATCGTCGCGTTCGCCGGACCGCTCTACATCTCGGAGGTGGCGCCGCAACACTGGCGCGGTGCCATGGTGTCGCTCTACCAGCTGATGGTGACGATCGGGATCTTCGCCGCCTTCGTCTCGGACAGCCTGCTGACCGCGAGCGGCAACTGGCGCCTGATGCTGGGCATCATCGCGATCCCCGGCATTGCCTTCCTGGTAGCGGTGCTGTTCCTGCCGGAGAGCCCGCGCTGGTTCCTGCTGCATAACCGCACCGAGGAGGCGCGGACGGTGCTCTACAGCCTCCGCTCGGACCCCCGCGCGGTAGACCGCGAGATCACCGAGATCGGCGAGCAGCTCAAGGTGCGCCAGCTTGGCACCACGCTGTTCCTGCATAACCCGAACTTCCGACGCTCGGTGTTTCTCGGCGTCGGCCTGCAGATCATCCAGCAGCTCACCGGCATCAACGTCATCATGTACTATGCGCCGAAGATCTTCGGCATCGCGGGCTTCGGCGCGGGCGCCGCGAACTGGGCGACCGCGGTGGTCGGGCTGACCAACGTGCTGGCCACGCTGCTGGCGATCGGTTTTGCGGATCGCTGGGGTCGCAAGCCGATGCTCATCACCTGCTTCATCACGATGGCGATCGGCATGGCAGCGGTCGGCACCCTGCTCTCGATGGGCGTGCATGGCGAGACGACACGCTACCTGCTGGTGGCGATGGTGCTGGTGTTCATCATCGGCTTCGCGGCGGCACCCGGTCCGCTGATCTGGACGCTGTGCGCGGAAATCCAGCCGCTGCAGGGACGCGATTTCGGCATCGGCGCCTCGACCTTCACCAACTGGGCGGCGAACTGGCTGGTCGGCAACACCTTCCTGACGCTGCTGACCGTGCTCGGCCAGGCCCCGACCTTCTGGCTGTTCGCGATCATGAACGCCGGCTTCATCCTGTTCATCGTGTTCCTGGTGCCGGAAACCAAGGACATGTCGCTGGAGGCGATCGAGCAGAACCTGATGGCGGGCAAGTCGCTCCGGCATATCGGGCGCTAAGGTCGCGTCAGGGCAGCCGCATCAGTGGCTGCCCGACGCTGATCTGCGTGCCCTCATGGGCGCAGAGTTCCAGACCGGGCGGTCCGATCACGATGATCGTCGAGCCGTGCTCGAACCAGCCCATCTCGTCGCCCTTTCGCAGGGTCGCATCACAGGCTTGGCTCCAGCGGATTCGGCGGCCCTTTCCGGTTGGCAGCTGCATGAAGCTGAGCCGGATGCCGGCCACCAGGATCGCCGCCACAGGAACCAGCAGCAGCCGGTGCCCGCCTGGGAGCGTGGTGGTCAGCACGGCACGCTCGTTGCGGCAGAACAACCGCGCCACACGCTTCAGGGTGGGCGGATTGACGTTCCAGACATCGCCATAGATGTGCGTCACACACGTGACGGTGCAGTCGTGGGGCGCATGGAAGCGGTGATACATGCCGGCGGTCAGTCGAAGCGTCACATAGCGGCCGTCACGCCATTCATCCGCGAGCGCCTCGTCATCGAGCAGTTCGTCAAGGCGATACGGCATGCCCTTGACCTGCAGCAGCATGCCGTCGCGGATCGTGCCCGACGCACCCACGATCGCGTCGCATGGGCTGACCAACATTGACGGATCCGGGTCGATCGGACGGGCGCCGGGCTTCAGGCGGCGTGTGAAGCAGTCATGCAGGCTACGAAACCGGCTGTGCTCGGCGTCGGAAAGATCCAGGCTCGAGAACAATCGCCACACGCGGAACGACGCATCGCGAACCAATGGTTGCTCGATGCGACTGAACCAGCCGACCAGGCGTGTCATGGAACGGCGCGGGATCGCGTTGCTCAGCAGGAAGTTCACATTCTCCTGCCGGGTGATCCTGCCTATAACGGCGCGGATCGTCATCGAGACGCACGGTCAGCTGGAGGAGTCGCTCGATGGCGGCATTCAATGTCACCACGGCCAGCCGGGTCATCGGTGGTTCGGCGATGCTGGCGGCGCTTGCGACCAAAGCGGCAAGACGCCTCCGCCTTTCGCGCGCAAAACACCCTTCGCTCGCCGGCCACTCGCGGATGGCGCGCCGCGTCGCTGCGCTGATCCCGTTCTACAGCTACGACGAGGACCGGTTCTTCGAGTGTGACGGCGCACCCTCGGCCATCGCAGCTCGACGACGTGCGGGGTTCACGCGACTGTCGCATTACTACGGCGCGCATTTCGCAAGCACCAACGCGCTGACTGCGGAAACTTCGCCGGCCGTCTCGGATCTGCAATTCACCGCGGCCTACAGGGTGCCGTTCCAGTTCAGCCGGCTGGTGCAGCGCTCGCTGCCGACCGGCGCGTTTCTGGCAGAGTCGTCGGGAGTGACTGTCACCGATCTCGACGGCAACGTGTTCCACGACCTGACCGGCTCGTACGGCGTGAACCTGTTCGGCCACGATTTCTACAAGGCGTGCATCGCGCGTGGCGCCGATCGTGTGCAACAGCTGGGCGCGGTACTCGGCGGGTATCATCCGGTGGTGGCGGAGAACGTCGCCCGCCTGCGCGCCTTGTCCGGGCTGGACGAGGTGTCGTTCCACATGTCGGGCACCGAGGCGGTGATGCAGGCGGTCCGGCTCGCCCGCTACCATACCGGCCGCTCGCACCTGGTGCGGTTCTGCGGCGCCTATCACGGCTGGTGGGGCGACGTGCAACCCGGCATCGGCAACCCGACACCGGCGCACGATACCTACACGCTCTCTGAAATGTCGGCCCGCACGCTGGAGGTTCTTCGCACCCGCACCGACATCGCGTGTGTGCTGGTCAATCCGCTGCAGGCGCTGCATCCGAACTCCGGAGCGCCGTCCGATGGCACGCTGGTCGATAGCGGACGCAAGGCCGGGCTCGATCGCGCCGGCTATACGACTTGGCTGCAGCAGCTGCGCCAGGTATGCGACGCGCGCGGCATCGTCCTGATCTTCGACGAGGTGTTCACCGGGTTCAGGCTCGCGCGACGCGGGGCGGCGGAATATTTCGGCGTGCAGCCGGACCTCGTCACCTACGGGAAGTCGCTGGGTGGCGGGCTGCCGGTCGGTGTGCTGTGCGGCCGTGCATCGCTCATGAGGCGGTTCCGCGACGACCACCCCGCCGATATCTGCTTCGCGCGCGGCACGTTCAACTCGCACCCCTATGTCATGGGGGCGATGGCGGAGTTTCTGGATCATCTGGAGGCTCCGGCAACGCGCGCGATGTATGACGATCTCGATCAGGTCTGGGACGATCGGGCGGCCCTGCTCAACCGCCGGCTTGTCGAGGCCGGCGTGCCGGTGCGCGTGGCCAACCTCTCCTCGATCTGGACCGTCTGCTACACCGCGCCGTCCCGCTACAACTGGATGCTGCAGTATTATCTGCGTGCGGCCGGGTTGGCATTGAGCTGGGTCGGCACCGGCCGGCTGATCTTCAGCCTCGACTACACCGACGCCGACTTTGCCGTGGTGTGCGACAAGTTCGTCGAGGCGGCGCGCACCATGCAGGCGGATGGCTGGTGGTGGTGGAATGACGACATCACCAACCGCTCGATCCGCCGCGGCATCCTGCGCGAGATGATCACCAACCGCGGCGGCCGCAAGAGCGGCTAATAGGAGCCGCGCACGTCGTGGAAGTCGTCCGACATCTCGCTGTCGTGGCCGCCACGGAACAGCGCCAGCGGCGCGCGGTGATACAGCATGATGTCGTGGAACGGGTCGGTGATGATCTTCGTCGCCCACACCAGGCCGGTCTGCATGTCCTTGATGACGAACAGCTGCACGGTGCGGAACAGCAGCCCGCCGACGCCGATCACCAGCCAGAGATTGCCGAGATGGCGGGCAAACGCGATCGCCGAATGCGGCGCCTGGCACAGGCCGAGCATGGTCGGGCTGAACACCAGCAGCAGCGGTGACAGCGCCCACACACTCATCAGGACGATCTTGCGGCGCAGGTTGTAGCCAACCTTGATCTCCTCCTTGTGCTCGTGCGTCGCCTGGTTGACGACGTCGTACTCCTTCGGCTCGAACACCAGGTGGCCGATCTGCCGGCTGGTCATCGACACCAGCCAGGCCAGCAGTGCCGCCAGCGCCGGATCCTTGAACATCAGGCAATACGCGACGACGAACGTCGCGGCACTCACGAGATGCAGCGACTGGTTGATGCGGCTGTGATGGTAATAGCGATGGTCGTCCCAGCGCTGCACGGAGAGAAGCTCAAAGAACCGGGCCAATGCTGTCCCTTTCGGATCGATACCGTTACGCGCGGCTGGACGCTCAGTGATAGGCGCCGGCCGATGCCATGACCGGTGTTGTTCCGGCGGAGGTGGTGGGCGCCACGGCGTCGGGCAGCCTGAGGAACCGGACGAGATAGAAATGGCCGAGCGGTGGCAGCGGACGTCGTTCGAGAAGCTTCACGCCGGGGCAGAGGTCCGCCCAATCCTGATAGCGCTGCCACGAGAACTCGGTGCGCCAGCCAAGCCGGCTGGTTACCGGCATCAGCCATTTCTCGAGCGTGCCACGCAGGCCTTTCTCGGCGCCGATCCGCGTGGTGATGATGATCTCGCCGCCGGGACGCACCACCCGAACGAACTCGTCGAGTGCCGTCTCGGGACGCGGGATCGCGGTCACCACATACTGCGCGACGACGACGTCGAACGAAGCGTCCGGAAACTGCAGCTGCTCGGCATCCATGACGGCGATGCTGTCGACGTGGGTCAGCCCGTCGCGCTTCACCCGCAGCCGCGCCTTCTCCAGCATCGTCTCGGAGATGTCGATGCCGACGAGATGATTGCTGCGCGCGTAGCTCGGCAATGAGAGCCCGGTGCCGACGCCGACTTCCAGGATGCGACCACCGATCCGATCAGCCGCAGCGACCGCGGCAAGTCGCCCGCGCCGGAAGACGGGGCCGAAGACCAGGTCGTAGATCGGCGCCCATCGATCATAGGCGCCGGCGACCTGGTCCTGCCGCATGGAGATATTCATAAAGGCCCGCTTCCCCAAATCCGGCGGTGGCGTCACAAATGTTTATCGACGCTGTCTAGCAAGATTCCGCGAAAGCAAGGTGTGACAGTTCCACGTCGTTACGGTTGCAAGGCCGTGATCAGGCCTCCCCCCACAGCTCCATCACCCGTCGCACCGCCGGCCGCAGCTTCATCCGGGAAAAATGACCGGCCAGTTGCGGTGGCAGGTCGACGCCTTCCTCGGCCGCCCAGCGCTCAACATAGAACAGCGCGGAATCGGCAATCCCGAAACGGTCACCGCCGGCGAAGTCGCGCGTGCCGAGCTGCTTCTCCAGGATCGCGAAGCCCTGCTCGACCATCGTGCGGCCCTGCTGCTTCACGTTCCCAGCACCCAGCCCGAGCGTCGCATGCACAGGGTCGTTCGGCTCGAACCGCGCCGGCAGGAACATCCGCGCGAAGCCCTGCCCGTGCACCGTGCCGACCGTGTAGTCCATCATCTCCATCGCGCGGATCTCGTGCTCCCGATCGTCGGGCAGCAGGCCGGCATCCGGGAAGGTGGTGGCGAGCCAGCGTGCGATCGCGCCGTACTCCGTCAGCACCGTTCCGTCGTCACGGATGATCGTGGGCACCTTGCCCTTCGGATTGATCTCGATGAACGGCGGCTTGTGCGTCTCGCCACCGGCGGCGTCGAGCTTCACGGTGTCGTACGGCGCGCCGATCTCCTCGAGCAGCACGTGGATGCCAATCGCGCAGGTGTGCGGGCCCCAGTAGAGCGTGGTCATGGCCTTGCCGTCCTTGTCCTGTTCCAGGCAGGAACAAGGCCGCAGGTGCCGTCCGGTTGCCGGTCAGGCAGGAACCAGCACGTGCTCCTTCAGCACCGCGTCGATCGCCGCCATCGCCTTTGTCTCGTCGATCCGGAAGTTGCAGATCGACGGGATGAAGCCGTCGCCCAGCCGCACCACGAGTTCCGCATCGGGCAGGTCCTCGACGGCGTCCTCGGGAATGAACACCAGCGGCGTCGGCGCCTCCATGGCGTCCGGGTGGTGGTAGATGAACCGGTCGCCGAGATGGGTCAGGTTCCACCGGTTGGTCAGCAGCAGGCCCGGGATGTTGCAGACCCAGCGATATTTTGCGAGCCCCGCGCCCCAGATCGCGATCAGCGCGTCGCTCTCGCGCCCGCAGGCCAGGCTCTCGGTGATCGGCAGGCCGATGGTGCTGACGATTTCGATGCCGGTGCCCTGGGACGCTGCCTGCATCGCCGCCACCATGTCGCGCTCGATCATGATCGGGCTGCGTGAGGCGCCGCGCTCGCCGTGGCTCCAGATGAAGTCGTCCTGGCTGCCGATGCGGCTGTTATGGCCGTCCACCACCACGATGGCGGACCCCAGCGTGCGTGCCAGGTGGCGCACCAGCGTCGTGCAGAAGCTCTCGAGCCCGACGATGGTACGGTTCTCGACGCGAATACCGAACATCACCACCGGCACCCCCGAGGCGCGCGCCTTGCGGCAGACCGACGCGGGCGATGCGGCATCCAGCGGCTTCACCGTCGCCAGGATGCGGTCGCGCACATCGGCCGTGACCTTCATCGAGGAGGACCGGATCAGGCACTGGCCCTTGGCATAGAAGCCCGGGATGGCCTCCATGAGCGAGGCGTGGCTCCGCTCCAGGCGCCCGGCGAGCTCGGGAAAGATCCTGTCGAGCGGACCGTACATCTCCGGCTCGTACTGGGACTCGAACACCATGAAGTGCGGCAGCTGCTGCTTCGGCACGCTGGCGATGATGTTGCCGATGCCGGAGATGTCGTTCCATAGCACGTGGCCGATATGCATCGCCGTGACGCCCCGCCAGGCATGCACCGGCACCGTGTCCTTGCGCGCGAAATACCGCGCCAGCAGGTTGCCGTGCTGCATCACGCGGGCAAAGAACTCGCGGAACATCTCGGGCATCTGCGCGCGCATCGAGTCCGGATGGAAACCGACGAAGGTACGCGCGGCCGGGATGAACACCCCCATGATGCGGAAATAGATCTCGCCCGCGATCAGGAAAATGACCGTCCCGGTGGCCTCGTCGACCGCCCGATATGCATAGATCACCCCGTGGATGATCAACGCATGGCGCACCGTCATCGGCGTGCCGTCGATCGGTGACGGGAAGCTCATGTGGCCCTTCTCGATGAAGGCCAGGTTCTGCATCTGCAATGCGCCGGGGTTCAGCAGCGCGTGCAGGTGGCTGCGCTGCAGCGGCTGCCGGTGCGAGCCGTAATCGATGATCTGGCTGCCCGGGTGCGCCGGGTTCATCTGGTCGACCTGGGAATAGCGCGTCGCCGTGTCGAAGCTGCCGAGGAAGATCGACAGGATCTCGGCGCGCGTGCCCTCGGGGAGCTGGAAGAACGCCTCCTCGCGGTCATCGAGCGCCGGCGGCTCCGGGGTCTCCATGATCTTGCGCCAGAGCCCGTCGAACAGCGAGCAGCTCGCCTCCGCCAGGATCCGGCTCAGGTCGGGCGACAGTTCGGTGACCGAGCCGCCCAGCCGGTTGAGGTTCTCGTCCAGGTACCAGCTCGCCTGGTTGCCCTCGTCATGGCGGAAGCAGAGGACGATCAGCGGCGCCAGGCCCAGATAGGCCACGGTCGGGGTCCAGCCGGTGACGAAGACCGCTGGCTCCCCGCTATCCCGAACCACTCCAAGCTGGTCGATTGCGACCAGCATGCTGTCGTGCACGGCCATGAGTGCTGGACCCTTCTCAATTCGCAAGCTGCAGACGGCGCCACCTCGAGTGCCATGCAAGGCGAGGGATGACCGAGCGCCATTGTCGCCCGCGCCGGCTGATCGGCCAAGTCATAAGACGCAACCGGCTTTTCCGCTCGCGCTGCCACGCCCCGGCAGGTGCCGGAGCCTGCGGGCTCAGCTGCCGGATCCGAACCTTGGCGGCCGGGTGGACACTGTCAGTTCGGGCGTTGTCGAACCGGCGTCGGCGCCGTTCCGCTCGAGTTCGGTGACGAAGCCGTCGAGGGTGCGCTCCAGCCCGGCCCGGTCAACCCGGAAGTTCGCATAGAAGCCGCCCGGGCCGGGTTCGTCGGTCACCAGGCCAGGCTCGATGAAGCGCAGCGGGGTCGGCGCCTCGGTGTAGCGCGGCAGGTGGTAGATCCCGAGATCGCCCTGCGGATGATCGAGGTTGTGGCGGTTGGTCAGCACCAGACCGGGCAGGTTGCAGATCCAGCGGTACTTGGCGAAACCCGCGCCCCAGAGCCCGACGAACAGCCGGCAGCGCGACGCCCAGAACACGCTCGACAGCACCGGCGCGCCGACCGTGCCGACGATCCGGACGTCCGGCGCATGCTGGAAGATCCGCCGCAGCTGGATGACGATCTCCAGCTCCTCGAGCATCGCCGCCCGCGGCCCGGCCGGCCCGAACGAGCCGTAATCGCTGGAGGGATCGCCGGCAACGCGCGCGTTGCTGCCATCGACCACCACCAGCAGCGGGCCCAGCCGGGCCGCCAGCCGGCGCACGACGAGGGCCATCACCTCGGTCTGGTCGGGCATGCTGCGGCTATTGACCCGCAGGCCCAGCAGGATGCCGGTGCGTCCCTCCGCGGCCAGCAGCTCGGCATAGGCAAGATCACGGCCCGCCGCCGCCACGCGCTCGGACAGCGCGATGATCGGGTCGGCGATGGCGCGGCTGACATGGTTGTCGAACGCGCCGATCAGGGTCAGCCGGTTGCGATAGACGTGCTCAGACATGTCGGTGCCGAGCAGCGGCAGGTATCGGACCCGGTGTGCGAATTCCGGCATGAGCTCGGCGACCGGGCCATACACCTCGGTGCCCTGGTCGGCATTCTGCACCAGCACCAGCGGCAGGCGATCGGGCGGCACGCTACGACGGACCCGATCGAGCCCGGACAGCTCGTTCCAGAGGGTGTGGCCCATATGCAGGCCGGGATACGGCGTCAGCACCGCGGCGGTCCGTTTCGGCGCCGGCAGGTACTCCAGGATCAGCGCCTGGTTGCGCATGAACTCGTCGAACAGGTCCGCCAGCCGGGTCGCCGCCATCCCGGCCTCGCGCCGGGTGATGGTGCAGTTCAGCGCCGGGATGAAGATCTCCTTCTCGGTGATCCCCGGCGTCGTGCACAGGAAGAACACCAGCCCGTCACCGTTGGGCAGGGTGTCGACGAAGCGGTAGGCGTTGAAGCGATACACCACGACGATGCTGCTGTCGGAGTGCAGCGTGCGGCCGCTGACCGGGCCCGGCACGCTGTATTGTCCGTCCCGAAGCAGGTCGAGATGGTCCTGCTGCAGGTCGCGTCCGAGCATCGCAAGGAGGGCCCCGCGATCCAGGGCCAGGGCTGGGGTCGGTACCGCACCGTCGGTGACAGCGGGGATGTCCAGGGTGCCCATCTCCCTGCCGGCCTGGCCAGGCTCGGTCACGTCGAGCTGGATCACCATCGGCGGCGGGAACAGGCGTGGGTGGCAGGCCCTCAGCAGCTCGCGCCGGACCTGGAGGCCGAGGCTGGAGAAATCGTCCAGGTCGACCAGGTGCGGGGTTGCCGCATTCAGCATGCCGTCGCGCAAGGTCGCCAACGCGCCGAGCGCCGCACCCGCAAGGGCGTCCCGCTGCGGCGGTGCCAAAGTCTCGACCGTGTCGCCGATGAAGTGGAAGTCGGCGCCGAAGAACCAGGTCGCCTCATGGCCCGACACGTGGCGCAACTGCAGCAGCAGCACCGTCCGGAACCGGTCATGCAGCCCGACCGGCTCCCAGCCCGGCTCGAACCGCGTCACCGGCCGCCCGGCGTTGAAAAGGACGGCGTATTGCCCGGGGGCCAGCTCGACCTGGAACACTCCCTCCCGTTGGATGACGGTCTGCATCAGGTCATGATCCATTCGACAGGTCGCGACACGCTAGGCGCGAGCATGACCGCTTGGCTAGAGCATGACATCTCCACGCAATATTCCCTGGGGGACAGCCGTTCCATGATCATCAGCAACGAGACCGTCGACATCCCGGTGCCCGGCGCCCCCGGACATTCCAGCGGCCCGATGCGGCTGCATCTGTTCCGTCCGGCGGTGCCCGGCCGGTATCCGGGGATCGTGCTGTACTCGGAGATCTACCAGGTCACCGACCCGATCCGCCGGCTTGCGGCGATGGTGGCGGGCCAGGGCTACCTGGTGGCGGTGCCGGAAGTGTACCACGAGTACGAGCCGGCCGGGACCGTGCTGGCCTACGATCCGCCCGGCACCAATCGCGGCAACGAACTCAAGTTCGCCAAGCCGGTCACGGCGTACGATGCCGACGCCGCCGCGACGGTCGGCTTCCTGCAGGGCCACGAGGCCTGCACCGGCCGGATCGGCACACTGGGCGTCTGCCTCGGCGGCCATCTCGCCTACCGTGCCGCACTCAACCCTGCCGTGTCGGCGGCTGCCTGCTTCTACGCGACGGACATCCACTCCGGCTCGCTCGGCGAGGGCCGCTCCGATGACAGCCTGGCGCGGATCGGCGAGCTCAAGGCGGAGGCGCTGTTCGTGTGGGGGCGCCAGGATCCGCATGTTCCGTTCGCCGGCCGGCAGCTGATCCGCGAACGACTGGAGGCAGCGGGCGCGCGCTACGAATGGCACGAGGTCAACGGCGCGCACGCCTTCATGCGCGACGAGGGACCACGCTACGATCCGGCGCTGTATCTGGCCGGGCTGGGCTGGATGCTGGCGCTGTTCCAGCGCACGCTGGGTGGCGCATTATCAGCATAACGTTCATGGCGCCTTAACCGCTTGTGGCGGATCATCGTCCCTGATGCAGCGCGGCCTGTTCTTCTACGAGCGGTTCCTTCTGGTCGGTGATCGCCGGCCCTGGAACGTCATGCTCGTAGCCAGGCTGCCGGGCGCGATCGAGGAGCCGGCACTCCGGGCCGCCCTCACCGGCCTGCAGGCACGCCATCCGATGCTGTGCGTGCGCATCGTGCAGCAGGATGGCCGGCCGCACTTCACCACGCCCGACCCGGTGCCGCCGATCGAGCTGCGCATCGCCCCACGCAGCTCCGACGATGACTGGTTCACGGCTGTCGAGAGCGAGATCGACCGGCCATTCGACAGCACCCTTGGGCCGCTGCTGCGCCTGGTGTGGCTGCGGTCGGAGACGGTGAGCGAGCTCGTGCTGGTCGCCAGCCACTGCATCTGCGACGGACGCTCGATGCTGCTGCTGGTGCGCGAGATCCTGGCCGAGCTTTGCGGCAACCGCCGGCCATCGGCCTGTGAGGGCCGCGCCCCACGCCACATCGTCAGCGTCCAGGAGCTTTGCCACAAGGACACCCGCCTGACCCGGCGCTGGCGAAGCCTGCTGTCGCATGCCGGCGCTGCCCGGTGGCTGGTCGAGTCCTGGGCCGGCTTCCGGCGCCCGCTGCCGGTGCCGATGCTGCCGAGCTACGTGATCCGCTGGGACATGGACGTGTCTGCCACCGACGCCTTGCGGGCCAGCTGCCGGCACGAGGATGTCACACCCTACACCGCGCTGGCGACCGCCTTCCTGCGCGCCGTGCGACAGGTCCGACCGCTCCAGGCGCGCAACCGGCTGCTCTGCCCGATCGACATCCGGCCGATGCTGCCGCTGATCGAGGCGGACATGCTGTTCGGCTACCCGGACACCGTGCACCTGTCGCTGGATCCCGGCCTCGACGACGATTTCTGGCACCAGGTCCGACGGCTCCGCGGCGACCTCACGGCGCGCAAGGCCAGGCTGGATCCACGCCGCTCGATCCTGACCTCGGAGCACCTGCACGCCATCGCGGACTGGTTCATCGACCTGCAGCTGCACGGGCGCGCCCGGAACGACCTGATGTTCTCCCATCTCGGCGAGGCGGATACGCCCACCGGCGTCGGGCCGTTCGCCGGCGGCTCGATCCTGGGTTTCCTGTCATCGATGCCGTGGCGCGGCACCCCGGCGATCTTCTCGCTCCGCGACCAGGGCCGGATGCGGTTCTTCCTGGTCTCGCGGGAGGACGTCCTGCCGCGTGCGGATGCCGGTCGGATCCGCGATGGCGCATTGTCGCTGTTGGGCGCCGAGGCCGGAGGTCGCGAGCTGGAGGCCGCCGCGGCGACCCCGAGACCGGAAGGGCGCGTCGCGACTGGCTGAGGCCTTGGGTCTCAGGCGGGCAGCTTCCACACCGCATCCTGCACGGTGAGACGGCCCGGTATCAGGTGTTGGGCCAGGAATGCGTCGGCGATGGCCTGCTGCTCGGCAACCACATCCGGCGTAAGCGGCAGGGCGCCGAACGTGAGCCGGTCCACCGCCTTGCGGACCACCGGCACCGGCAGCCCGGTATCACTCGCAAGATACTGGCTGACCTGGTCCTTGTGTGCCTCCGACCAGGCGTCGGACCGGTTGACCTGGGCCATCAGCAGCCGGATCAGGTCCGGGTTGGCGTCGGCGAAATGACGGTCGGCGAGGAAGAACTGCCGGTTGCCGACCAGGTCACCTGCCGAGGCGATCACCCGCGGGTCCGATGCCGTCTGCACCGAGGAGAGGTACGGGTCCCAGATCGCCCAGGCGTCGAGGCGTCCGCTATCGAATGCCGGCCGGGCCGACCCCGGGGTCAGGAACACCGGCTTGATATCGGCCATCGTCAGCCCGGCCTTCGACAGCGCCGCGAGCAGGAGCCAGTGCACGTTCGAGGCGCGGTTGAGGGCGACGGTCTTGCCCCGGAGCCCGGCCACATCCTTGATGGTGCTGGTTTTCGGCACGATGATGGCCTCGCCGTACGGCGCCTTCGGCTCGGCGGCGATATAGACGATGCGGTTGCTGGCGGCCTGGGCGAAGATCGGCGGGGCGTCGCCGGTGATGCCGAAATCGATCGCACCCGCCCCCATCGCCTGCAGCATCTGCGGTCCGGCAGGAAACTCGCTCCACGCCACGCGGTCGCCGGTCTTGGCCAGCTCCACCTCGAGAGTGCCGGTGTGCTTGAGGATGATGAGCGTGCCGTAGCGCTGGTAGCCGATGCGGATGGTGCGTGGCGCGGCACCCCGGGCCCGGCCGATCCCGGCGAGGGACAGCGCCGCCATGGAAAGGCCGGCCTGCAACAGCAGGGAACGTCTGGTCGTGGACAATGCATCGGCTCCTTCTCGCCGACGTGCATTGCATAATTCCACGATCTGATCCAGCTTGCCCGCCACCAATTAAACGCCTTGAGACCGTGCATCAGTCACGGGACCAGGAGATCGCCCTCATGGCACCCGACACGCACAACATCACGGACTTCCGCGCGCCGGCCGTTCCAGCCGATGGCGGTCGCGGCGCCAGCGAAGCCGACGTGCTGTGGTTCCTGCCGACCCATGGCGATGGCCGCTATCTCGGCTCGCAGATCGGCGCCCGGCATGTGACGCTGAACTATCTCAGCCAGATCGCCCGCGCCGCTGACGAGCTCGGCTATTTCGGGATGCTGCTGCCGACCGGGAAATCCTGCGAGGATTCCTGGGTCGTTGCCTCGTCGATGATCCCGCTGACCTCGCGGGTTCGGTTCCTGGTGGCGGTGCGTCCCGGCCTGTCCGAGCCGTCGATGACCGCGCGCATGGCCGCGACGTTCGACCGGCTGTCGAACGGCCGCCTGTTGGTGAACGTGGTGACCGGTGGCGATCCGAGCGAGCTTGCCGGCGACGGCGTGTTCCTCGACCACACCGAACGCTACCGGGCGACCGACGAATACCTGCATATCTGGCGCCGCATGATGGCCGGTGAGACGGTGCAGTTCGACGGCCAGCACATGCAGAGTCACGGCGGCAAGCTGTTGTATCCGCCGGTCCAGGCGCCCTATCCGCCGCTGTATTTCGGCGGCTCCTCCGGCGTCGGCCAGCAGGTCGCGGCCGAGCATTGCGACGTCTATCTGACCTGGGGCGAACCGCCCGCGGCCGTCGCGGAAAAGATCGAGGCGGTGCGCGCGCTGGCCGCGGCCCAGGGACGCACGATGTCGTTCGGGATCAGGCTGCACGTGATCGTGCGCGAGACCTCTTCCGAGGCATGGCAGGCCGCCGACGACCTGATCCGCCATGTCAGCGACGAGGACATCGCCCGCGCGCAGGCGGCGTTCTCGAAGTTCGACAGCGTCGGGCAGCAGCGGATGGCGGAGCTGCACAAGGGCGGCCGCGACCAGCTGGTGATCTCGCCGAACCTTTGGGCGGGCGTCGGCCTGGTCCGTGGCGGCGCCGGCACCGCGCTGGTCGGCGATCCGGACGAGGTCGCAGCCCGGATGCGCGAATACATGGCGATCGGGATCGACCGCTTCATCCTGTCCGGATACCCGCATCTGGAGGAGTGCTACCGGTTCGCCGAGCTGGTGTTCCCGAAGCTGCCGCTGCGGGCGACCACCGGCAACGGCTACGGTCCGGCCCGCAACGCCGGCCCGTTCGGCGAGATGATCGCCAATGTCGGAGCACCGGCGGCCAGCCGGTAAGGCCTCGCTTCAGGCGGCGTTGCGGCTGGTCTCGAACACGTCGAGCGACGCCAGCAAGTCCTTCCGCGCCGGCGCAAAGGCCGGGTCGTCGTGATGACGCGGGCGGCTCATGTTGATGGAGAAGCTGCGGGAGATCCGGCCCCGGTCGAGCACCACCGCGCGGTCGCCGAGCAGCAACGCCTCGTCCACGTCGTGCGTCACCAGCAGGACGGCGCAGCGATGCTTCTGCCAGAGCTCGCTGACCATCGCCTGCATGCGCAGCCTGGTCAGCGCGTCCAGGCTGGCGAACGGTTCGTCGAGCATCAGGAAGTCGGGCTCGCGGACCATCGCCCTGGCAATACCCACACGCTGCGCCTCGCCGCCTGACAAAGTGAGCGGCCAGGCATCGAGACGATGACTCAGACCGACCTCCTCCAGTGCGGCCACCGCGCGATCCCGGGCATCGTGACCGGGCAGCCCGAGGGCCACGTTCTGCCACACCCGTCGCCATGGCAGCAGCCGGCTCTCCTGGAATACCACCGCCACGTTACGTGGAACGGCGACCGATCCCTCCTCGACCGCATCGAGGCCAGCGAGGGTGCGCAGCAGGGTGGTCTTGCCGGAGCCGCTGCGACCGAGCAGGGCGACGAACTCGCCCTGATGGATGGTAAGGTCGAGATCGTCCAGCACCGTCTGGTCGCCGAACCGACGGCTCAGCCCCTCGACCCGGATCGGCTGCAGCTTGGTCATGCCAAGGCTCATCCGCGCCGGCCGAGGCCGATCTGCTGCGGCCGCCAGACCAGCAGGACGCGCTCCAGGGTGCGGACGATCTGGTCGCTGATCAGGCCGAGCGCCGCATAGACCAGCAGCCCGACCAGGATGATGTCGGTGCGCAGGAAATCCTCGGCATCCATCATCATGTGGCCGATGCCGGAATTGGCGTTCACCTGCTCGGCGACCACCAGCATCAGCCAGGACATGCCGACCGAAAACCGCAGCCCTACCAGCAGGTCGGGGAGCGCACCGGGCAGCACGATCTGCGTGATCGTCTGGGTGCGGGACAGGCCGAGGGTGCGCGCCATCTCCAGCAGCTTCGGGTCGACCGAGCGGATCCCCTTGAAGAGATTGAGATAGATCGGAAACATCGCGCCGAGTGCGACCAGCGCGATCTTCGGCGTTTCGCCGATGCCGAACCACAGGATGAAGAGCGGCACCAGGGCCAGGGCCGGAAGCGTCCGCACCATCTGCATCGGTGCGTCGATCGCGTCCTCGCCGATGCGCGACAGGCCGGCCACCAGCGCCAGCCCGATGCCGGCGACGATCGCGATCGCCAGCCCGCTGCCGGCCCGCAACAGCGAAACCAGCAGGTTATGCGGCAGCGTGCCGTCGGCGATGAGTGTCCGCGTGGTCGCCATGATCTGCAGCGGGGAGGCCAGGGTCTGCGGCGAAACCAGGCCGGTCGACGATGCCACCTGCCACAGCAGCAGGATCAGCACGGGCGAAACGACGCGGCGCAATCCGCTGCCGGACAGCCAGGCCGTGCGGGCGGCGGCACGACCCGACCGGAGAGCGGGGCGCCGGGACGATGGGACCGAGCCGATCCGCGCCGTGCCCTGGATCCGGCCGCGTTGGCCCGCGATCATGTCGAGCATGGATGTCCGTCCCCTGACTGATGCAGGGAACCAGAAAACCATCACCGTCTGCAGGGCGTCAAGTTATCATGCGATCACGGATCGTATATCAGGCACGCGGCCGCGGGTCGTCATGTGGATCGTGGCCTCACGCGCGAGGGCCGACGTTCCAGCGGCTGACCCCCGCTGTTCCCCGCATCACACGCCTGGTCATGATCAGGGCAGCCCCCAGGGCCAGGATCAGCGCCAGCAGCCAGTGCGATCCCTGCAGCGTCCGGCTCCAATCCCGCGGGCCACCTGCCAGCAGCAGAAATCCGAGCGTGACCACCACCGCCGTGCCGACCGCAGGTATTCCACGGCGGCGAGCGAGCACGCACAGCACGATGAACACGACATATGCGGCCAGCGCGAACCCACGGATCATTTCGCGCAACGGATCGCCGAGCTGTTCCAGGGCGAGCGAGATGGTGTCGAACGTGTGGTCGAACGCGGCGGCGACTCCGGCGCCCAGCGAGCCCGGGCCGATCACCGTCAACAGTACCGCAAGCACCAGGCCGCCGATCCAGACCAGCCCGATGGTGTTCCTGTTCATTGCCAGCCCCCGGACGTCAACCGATGAGGAACCATAGCCGAAACAGCAGGGTCTCGGCGGGTGTCTGGCGGATCAGCGAGCGCACCTGTCGCATCGCCTGCAGTCGCGAAAGGAGCCCGCCGGACAACGCCCGGTGCAGCGCTTCCAGATCGCGCAGCGCGGCAGGTGAGAGGGCGTGCCGGTACGCCATCAGCCCATCCACGTGCCGGCGGAACAGCTGCATGAACTCGTCCGGCCCACGCCTCAGCGCCATCACGCCGCGCCGCAGCGGCGAATGCGGCGCACCCACGGCGTTCTGCTGGTGCTGGCGATACAGCACCACCGGCACCGGATCGGCGATGAGCTGGCCGCCCGCCGCGCTGACCACCAGGTAGGACCACCAGTCATGCAGCGTGCCAGCCGGCGCCTGGCTGGCGGCGACCAGCGCCACACCAGCCGGGTTCAGCATCACCGTGCAGCCGGTGGCCACGTTCTGCGTGAGCGCCGCCGGGAAACGGCCGGGCCTGCCGCGGTATGGAGACAGTCCCAGCGGCGCCAGGTTCTCGTCGACCAGCCGTTGGCGGGCGCAATACAACGCCGGCACATCCTTCGGCACGGCCGCCAGAGCATCGACGCCGCGCCGCAGTTTGTCCGGCAGCCAGATGTCGTCCTGGTCGGCGAAGGCTGCGATCGTGTCCGGCGGCACCCGGCGCAGCAGCGACAGGAAGGAGCCGGCAATGCCGACATGGCCGTCCTGATCCTGGATCGGCGGACAGCGGCAGGGGCCGGCCTGTTCGGCAAAAGCCTGCATCAGTGTCGCGGTCTCGTCGCTGGAGCCGTCATCGCGCCACAGGAGGGACCAGGACCGGAAGCTCTGTTGCAGCAACGACTCGATCTGCTGCGGCAGGTAGCGCGCACCGTTATAGGTCGAGAGCAGCACCGCGACAGGCGTCACGTCGGCGGCGGTCTCCACGGTCCTGCCGCCCTGGCCGCCACTCCGTTCGTCCACCGCGTCAAGCGGATCCGCCAATGCGGATTGCATTGTCCGGGGAAGCCGTGTCTCGAGAGCCGTCAGGATGGTGGAGGCGCCAGAAGTTCGTCCACCGTGCGCACGAGGCTCGCGTGCCAGGGCGGCAGACGGACGCCGAAGACCTGCTCCAGCTTGGTGCAATCGAGCCGGGAATCCGCCGGGCGGCGCGCCGGGGTGGGCCAGTCGGCCGTCCGGATTGCGAGCACCTCGGGCATCGTCCGCCCATGCTTCCGGGCGGCCTCGAGTGCTGCGACCGCGAGACCGTGCCATGTGGTCTCGCCGGTGCCGGCAGCATGGAAGATGCCGGCGTAGTGGTCCTGCCAGCCGCCGGTCTCGATGCGCTGCAGGATCGCCAGGATCGCCTCGGCCAGGTCGTCGGAGGCGGTGGGCGCGCCATGCTGGTCGCCGACGACCTTCAGGGTCGGGTTCTTCTCGCCGGCATTGATCATGGTGCGGACGAAATTCTTGGCCGTCGCGGAGTACACCCACGAGGTCCGCAGCACCACGGTGTTCGGGTTGCCCGCCAGCACCGCCTGCTCACCCTCGGCCTTAGTGCGGCCATAGACGCCGGTCGGCGAGGTCGGGTCGGTCTCGACATAGGGCGCGCCCTTGTCGCCGTCGAACACGTAGTCGGTCGAGACGTGGATGAGCGGAATCCCCGCATCGGCGCACAGCCTGGCTAGGATCGCCGGACCGTCGCGATTGGCGCGCGCGGCGCCCGCCTCGTCGGCCTCGGCGGCATCGACCGCGGTCCAGGCCGCGGCATTCACCACGGCGGCCGGCTGCACGGCGGCAAACGTGGCCGTGAGGGTTTCAGGCCGGTCGAAATCGAACATCGGCCGGCCGACGCGATGGATGCGCGGGCCGCCGAGCCGCATGAGAGATGTCGCCAACTGGCCGGCACCACCGGTGACCAGGATCGCGCCACCCTCGGCAGACAGCGCCGACATCAGTACTGGAACCAGCCGGTAGCAGCGGAGAAGTGCGGCGCCTGCGCGTCCTTGTCGGACAGGATCGCCTCCTCCGGCTTGATCGGCCAGTCGACGCCGATCTCGGGGCAGTTCCAGATCACCGCGCGCTCGCTCGCCTTGTCCCAGACGTCGGTGCACTTGTAGAGCACCTCGACATCGTCGGTCAGGGTGCAGAAACCATGCAGGAAGCCGGGCGGGATCCAGAGCTGCTGCCAGTTATCGGCCGAGAGTTCGGCGCCGACCCACTTGCCATAGGTCGGTGAACCGGTGCGGGCATCGACCGCCACGTCGTAGATGGCGCCCTTCGAAACACGCAGCAGCTTGCCCTGCGCATGTGGGTCCAGCTGGCAGTGCAGCCCGCGCACGACGCCGCGCTCCTTGGAAAAGGAGTGGTTGTCCTGCACGAACGGCAGCTCGATCCCGGCCTCGGCGGCAATCCGCGGGTAGTTGTAGGTCTCGGAAAAGAACCCGCGGGCGTCACCGAAGCGGGGCGGGGTGATGAGGATCACGTCCGGGATGGCGAGCCGTTCTACCTTCATGCGTGTCGTCTCCCTCTGTCGCCTGTCAGGCGTGCACGCCGTCGGCAAGCTCGAGCAGCAGCCGGCCGAGCTCGGTCTTGGACAGCTTGCGGGCCTGTTCGCGCAGGGACTGCGCGTCGATGAAGTTCATCCGGAACGCGACCTCCTCGGGACAGCCGACCAGCATGCCCTGGCGGGACTGGATGGTCTGCACGAAGGTGCCGGCCTGCATCAGGCTGTCGGGCATGCCGGCATCGAGCCAGGCGCACCCGCGGCCGAGACGCTCCACATGCAGCGACCCCTCCTCGAGATAGAGCCGGTTGAGGTCGGTGATCTCGAGCTCGCCGCGTGGGCTCGGCTTGATCCGCCGGGCCAGGTCGAGCACCCGGTTGTCGTAGAAATACAGGCCGGTGATTGCCCAGTTGGACTGCGGGTTGGCCGGCTTCTCGACCACCTCCAGCGCACGGCCACTCTCGTCGAACGACACGACGCCGTAACGCTCCGGATCGCGCACCTGGTAGGCGAATACGGTCGCGCCCTCGGGCCGCGCCGACGCCGCACGCAGCAACACGCCGAGATGGTCGGCAAAGATCAGGTTGTCGCCGAGTGCCAGCGCGCACGGGCTTCTGCCGAGCCAGTCATCGGCGATCAGGAAGGCCTGCACGATGCCGTCGGGCTCGGGCTGCACCCGGTAGGTGAAGCGCACGCCGAAGCGGGAGCCGTCGCCGAGCAGTCGCTCGAACTGCGGCAGATCGGCCGGGGTCGAGATGATCATGATGTCGCGGATGCCGGCCAGCATGAGGGTGCTGAGCGGGTAATAGATCATCGGCTTGTCATACACCGGCAGCAGCTGCTTGCTCGCGGCCAGGGTCATCGGATGCAGGCGGGTGCCCGATCCGCCGGCGAGCAGGATGCCCTTCATACCGGTGTCGGGTGATCTGCTCATGCTGCTGTTCCCAGGCGCTGACCGGTGTAGCGGCCGGACCTGATCGCCTCCCACCAGGTCTGATGATCGAGATACCATTGCACCGTGCGCCGGATCCCGGTCTCGAAATCATGCGCCGCTTTCCAGTCGAGCGCCTGCTCGGCATGGCTGGCGTCGATCTCGTAGCGCCAGTCGTGGCCGGGACGGTCGGTGACGTAACGGATCAGACGCTCGCGCGGGCCGGCCGGGTCCGGACGCAGCTCGTCCAGGGTGCGGCAGATCGCCTGCACCACCTGCAAGTTGGAGCGCGGCTGGCGGGCGCCGATCGCATAGGTCTCGCCGGGCACGCCGTGCTCGACGGCACGCACCAATGCCTCGGCGTGGTCCTCGACGAACAGCCAGTCGCGCACGTTGGAGCCATCGCCATACACCGGCAGCTCGCGGCCCTCGATGGCGTTGATGGTGACCAGCGGGATCAGCTTCTCCGGAAAGTGCCAGAAGCCGTAATTGTTGGTGGTGTTGGTGACGAAGGTCGGCAGCCCGTAGGTGTGGTACCAGGCCCGCACCAGATGGTCCGATGCGGCCTTGCTAGCGGAATAGGGGCTGCGCGGGTCATACGGCGTGGTCTCGGTGAAGGGCGGATCGTTCGCCTCCAGCGCCCCGAACACCTCGTCGGTCGAGATGTGGTGGAACCGGAACGCCGCCTTCGCCTCACCCTCCAGCCCCAACCAGTAGGCGCGGGCCGCTTCCAGCAGCGAGAACGTGCCGACCACGTTGGTCTGGATGAACACCGCGGGGCCGTCGATCGAGCGATCGACATGGCTCTCCGCCGCGAGGTGCATGACCGCGTCAGGCCGGTGCTGCTCGAACAACGTCTTCATCGTTGCGAGATCGGCAACGTCGGCCTCGACCAGCGTGTGTCGGGGGTCGTCGAGGGCCTCCTCAAGCGCATCACGCGACGCCGCGTAGGTCATTTTGTCGACATTTATCACGGCGTGCGACGTCGATCGGATAAGGTGCCTGACCACCGCCGAGCCGATGAAGCCGCACCCTCCCGTCAGAAGAATTTTCATTCTCGACCCTGTCCTCGGTGCTGCATCTCTCGGCTTTCAGCTTGGCAGTGCGCCGCCTGTCAAGCAACCGTCGGGCCCAGACGTGGCGACCATCAGGCTCTGCTATGGCGATTCGAAGGCGGTTGTGGCTTCGCACCGCGCCTCGAACGGGCGTAGATCTGCCACACCGAATCTGAACGATCGCTTAACGGAGCGGACGGTGTTTGCCGAGGTCCTGAATATCCAGCTGCTGGCAGCGCTCGAGCGGCCAGACCTGCGCATCGTCGCCGACCGGCAGCGCATCGTGTTCGACGCCCTCCTCGATACCAGCTTCCGGGCCGATCCGGGCGGCGAGGTCGTGCTGGGAGCCTCCTGTCTCGGGCCGGAGCGGATCTGCGCGTTCCACATCCGCCACGCACTGGAACTGTCGATGCTCCTCGACGCCGCCGCGTCCGGGCTCCTCGACGCCGCCGCGTCCGGGCTCCTCGACGCCGCCGCGTCCGGGCTCCTCGACGCCGCGGCGTCTGGGCTCCTCGACGCCGCCACACCGGGGCTGCTCGACGCGGCTGCGTCTGGAATGCTCGACGCGGCTGCATCAGGAACCACGGCCGTCCGGGTGCAGTCGTTCGACATGCCGATCCTGGCCGGGCTGTGCGCGGCTCGGACCGCCTCCCGCTTCTGGCTGCTGGATGCGGCACCCGCGGACCAGCCGGCAGGACCGGACCCCGCATCGTGGCTCGCCACCATGGCCGCGGATCGGATGCCCGGCCGGGACGCGCTCAACGTGGTCTGGGCACGCGTACGGCAATTGCAGGGCGCCTCCTACCGCCTGCTGCGGACCGCCTGCTGCGGTCATGACGACAGCATCGTGCCGGAGCCGGTGATACGTGCCCTGGCGGCCTGCTGGACGCTCCTTGGCCCGGCGGAAACGCTGATGGCGCAGGGCGGCGACGCCCGCCTGGCGGTCGATCCGCGGACCGGCCTCAACCATTACGGCTGCAGCCACCGGCCGCGCCCATGGGCGGTCACGTTTGCATCATCGACCGCGTCCTCGCTGTCCGAACGCGGGTTCGAGGGCGCCGAGGCGGCACGCAAGCGGCTGGCGATCGCCGCACTCGGCGGCCGATCGGAGACGGCCTTGCAGCGCGAGACCGACCAGGTGCGCACGGCGATCGCAGATTATTACGGGCTATCCGAGCCCGGTCCTGCCGGCATCGTGCTGGCGGCGTCAGGCACCGACAGCGAACTGATCGCGCTGGCGATGTGCAGCCTGCCCGATGCGGGCCAGAGCCAGCCGCGGCCGGTCAGCAACATCCTGGTGGCCCCCGAGGAGACCGGCGCGGGGGTTCCATCGGCGGCGGCCGGGCGACATTTCGCCGATGACACCGCACTCGGCCGCCGCGTCGTGAAGGGCGCCCTGGTCGATGGCTTTCCGGATGACACGCGGGTGCTGAAGGTCGCCATCCGCGACCGGGATGGCCACCTGCTGCCGCCGGACCTGGTCGATGCGGCCTGCGCCCGTCTGGCCGAGGCGGAGGCGGCCCAAGGACGCACCGTGCTGCTGCACCGGCTGGACCTGTCGAAAACCGGGCTCCTGGCCCCCGGAACGGCATGTCTGGAGGCGCTGCAGGCGCGGCTCGGCGATCGGCTCGAGATCGTCGTCGACGCATGCCAGGCCAGGATCGACCGCCGGCGCGTGCAGGCCGACCTGGCGCGTGGCTGGATGGTGATGGTCACAGGATCGAAGTTCTTCACCGGGCCGCCGTTCTGCGGCGCGCTGCTGCTGCCCAGGCGCATGGCTGCCCGGTTGCGCGGGCCCGGCCGGCTGCCGCGCGGGCTCGCCGACTATGGCGGTCGCGCCGACTGGCCGGGCGAGGCGACCAACCAGGCCGCCGCAGACCTCGGACCCGAGGCCAATCCCGGTATGCTGCTGCGCTGGCACGCGGCCCTGGCGGAAATGCGTGCCTTCGCATTGGTGCCCGACGCGCAGGCGCGGGCGCGTACCGAGGCGTTCATCGACGGCGTCGAGGCGGCGATCGCGTCGAGCCCGCATGTCGTGGCCGTGCCGGTGCCGGCGCCGTCCCGCCCGGATCTGCCGATGGGCGCGGGCGCACCGCAGCCGGGTTGGGACCAGCTGCAGACCATCCGCAGCTTCATGGTGCTCGAGCCGGACAGCCCCCCCGGCGCACTCCGCAAGCCGCTGGACATGATCCGGGCACGGCAGGTCTATCGCTGGCTCAACGCCGACGTAAGCCGGGCGCTCGACGCTGCGGCGAACGACGCCGACCGTGAGCTGGCCCGGCTGCTGTGCCACATCGGCCAGCCCGCCCCTGTCGCCCATGACGCCCTTGCGCATGCGCCCGGCGGCCCTGCGATGGCGGGAGCGCTGCGGATCTCGGTCGGCGCCCGGCTGCTGTCCGGTGAGCCGTCGCATGAAGGGCTCGACAGCGTGGCGCGGATGGCACGCGAGATCGCCGATGTGCGTCGGATCATCGACAAGATCGGGTTGCTGTTGCGCCACTGGGAGGCGCTGGAACGGCTCGATCCGGTGCCGCGCTTCTCGTCCGACACGCCGTTGCGCCGCCGCGCCGATCCCGGCCTCAACATCTGATGGCCGCGACACCTGCCCTTTTATGGCCATGCCGATCTGGCCTGATACGCCGCTTCCCGAAGCTGCACCCCGGATGCCTCGACCGATGACACAGCGCGCCGCCTTCCTCGACACCCCACTCCTGGCTCCCGGGATCACCCGCTTCTGGATGATCCGGCATGCGCTGGTCGAGGAGAATGCGCGCGCCAAGCTCTACGGCTCGCTCGACGTTCCGCTCTGCCCGGAGAGCCTGGTGGCCCAGGTGCCGATGTACCAGGCCCTGGCGGCGCGTCTGCCGCGGGATGCCGCGTGGGTGGTCACCCCGCTGTCGCGCACCCAACGGACTGCCCAGGCGATCCAGGAGGCCGGCTACCCGCGCACCGAATGGTCGGTCGAGGCCGGGCTGATCGAGCAATCGATGGGTGATTATCATGGGCTCGAGCATCACCGGCTGCCCGAGCGACTGGAGATGCCGGCGCACCCGTTCTGGCCGATGGCAGCCGAGGAGGTGCCACCTGGCGGCGAGAGCATGGTCCAGGTGCTGGAGCGTGTCGGCGAAACGCTCGAGCGCCTGGCCGACACGCATGACGGGCGCGATATCGTCATCGTCAGCCATGGCGGCGCGATCCGTGCCGCGACCGCGCACGCGTTGGGCGTGGACGCGGAAACCTCGCTCCGGTTCTCGGTGCAGAACCTGTCGCTGACCATTCTGGAGCGCCACCCGACCGCCTGGCGCGTGGTCACGGTCAACGAGCTTCAGGGGTTCTGACGGCGGCACCATAAGCTACCGCCAATGGCGCGACAGGAACGCAGCTGCAGCGTCGAGCGCTTGACGGGCGGTGGGCAGTTCCAGGACCGAGCGCTGGAACACGTGATGCAGCCCTTCGAAGACGTCGAGCCGGACCTCGCCACCCTTCTCCGCGGCCACGGCTGCATACCGACGTGCATCGTCGAGCAGCAGTTCGTCGCTGCCGACCTGGATGGCGAGCGGCGGCAGCGTGTCGATGTCGGCATAGAGCGGCGAGGCGCGCCCGTCCCGCGGGTCGGCGCCGTTGAGGTAGGTCGCGGCGGCCGATGCGAGAAGCGCCGGTTGGAAGATCCGATCGCGGGTGGCCGGATCGGCAAAGGACGCGCCGGCAAGCGCCAGATCCACCCAGGGCGAGAACACCACGGCCGCGGTGACGGCCGGGCGGTCCGCGTGCCGGTCGGTTGCCACGGTGAGGGCCAGGGCGCCGCCTGCGGAATCGCCGACGACGGCAAGCCGGGCGATGCCCTGGTCCCCGAGCCAGCGTCGCGCGGCCAGGGCGGCATCGTGCGCGGCCGGGAACGGGTGTTCCGGGGCCAGCGGGTAATCGAGCACGAAAGCCGAGACGCCGGCGCGGATGGCGACCTGGCTGGCAAAGCCGCGATAGGCGGTGGCGCTGCCGAGGGCGTAGGCCCCGCCATGCAGGAACAGGATCGCGCGGTCGCCGGGTGCGCCGTCCGGGCGGACCCACCAGCCCTGGATGCCGCCGCGATCCACCGGATCCAGGGTGACGCCGCCCGCGATCGGCGTCTGTGCGGTCATGGCGTCATAGGCGTCACGCATGGAGCCCTGGAAGCCTGCGAAATGCCGGCCGATCGCGCCGAGCACGGACTGCTCGATGGCTTGCTCCTCCGCCGCCAGCGGATGAAACGTCTCGACGTGGGTGTTCGGGGAGGAGTTGAGCATGATCGTCACCTTGGCAGGCCCGCAGGCCGGGAGGCGGACAATCACCTATTCCGGGACTGGCGGTCAGACGGCATGTGGAGATAGCAATCATTCCTGCCGGGAACTGGTCGAGGCTGCATGATGGATCGGTTGGAAGCGCTTCGGCTGTTCGTCCGCGTCGTCGAGAGCGGCAGCTTTTCGGCGGTGGCGCGGGAAGTCGGCGTCGGCCAGCCCGCGATCAGCAAGCAGATCGCCGCATTGGAGGCGACCCTCGGCGCTCGACTATTGCAACGGACCTCCCGGAGCCTGACCCTGACCGACGCCGGGCGCACCTGTTACGAGGCCGCCCTCCGCCTGGTCGACGATTTCGCGACGCTGCAATCGTCGGTCGGGCACGGCCAGGCGTCGCCCTCGGGCCTGGTGCGGTTGAGTGCCGCGCCGGTGTTCGGCCGGTTGCACATCGTGCCGCAGCTCGAGCGTTTCCTCGCGCGGCACCCGGCCATCACCATCGAGATCTCGGCCTCCTCGCGTCGCCTGAACCTCACTGAGGAGGGCCTGGACCTGGCGATCCGACACGGCCCGCTCACTGATAGGTCGCTGACGGCGCGCAAGCTGACGACGATCCCGTTCATCACGGTCGCCAGTGCCGCCTACCTCGATCGCGCCGGCACTCCGATGACGCCGGATGACCTCGCACACCACGCCTGCGTGATCTTCTCCGACGGTGGCGATGTCCGGCCCTGGCCGTTCAAGGGCGCGCAGGGCGCCTTCACGCACATCCCGACCGGCGGCTTGCGGACCTCGGACGGTGAGCAGATCCGCGCCGCAGTCCTCGCCGGCCTGGGGTTGGCGCATGGACCCGCCTGGGTGTTCGCGCCCGAGATCGCATCCGGCACGGTTCGGGCGGTCCTGACCGAGTACCGGAGCGGCGTGTCGGAGGTGAGTGCGGTGTACCCGTCGCAGCGCCGACTGCCGGCAAGGGTGCGGCTCTTCATCGACTTCCTGGCCGAGATTTTCGCCGATCCCGGCTGGACCCGCTTCTAGCCGCGCAGGCTCAGCGCGCCATCAGCACCGGCAGCGGCGCCTTGCCGATGACGTGGCGGGTGACGCCGCCCAGGATCAGCTGGCGCAACCGGGAATGCGAATAGGCGCCCATCGCCAGCAGGTCGCACTCGAACGCCGCCGTAGCCGCCAGCAGCCCGGCTCCGACGTTGCCGTCACGCGGCTTGAAGGCGGCCTTGGTGGCGTTGATGCCATGCCCGGCCAGGTAGTCGACGAGCTCGGACGCTTCAGGTCCACGGCGCTGGTAATCGTCGGAATACAGCACCTGCACCGCATCAGCCGCGTGCATCCAGCACAATCCCGACAGCACCGCGGCGGCACTCTCGGCGGTGCCGTTCCAGGCGATGCAGACCCGCCGCCCGATGCTGGTCGGGGCCTGCTTCGGCGCGATGATGACCGGGCGGCCGCTATCGAACAGCACCGCGTGCAGCGCCTCCGACGAGGAGATCGCATCGTCCGAATCCGGGTGCGGAATGACGATCAGGTCGGACAGCCGGGCGGCATGCGCCACCAGCTCGTGCTCGCGCCCGACGATCGTGCGGAAGCTCGCTGTGGGCGTTCGGGCTGTTCCAAGGCCAACCAGCGGCAACCGGTCCGTCCGGGTCACGGCCGCCGTGCCACCCTGCGCGAGTGCGGCATCGAACAATGTCCGGGCGCGGGTGGTTCGTCGCAGCGACTCCCGCTCCGCCACGCTCATCATCTCCTCGACCATCGCCCCGGACAGGCCCTCGCCGGCCAGCGGCGCCACCTCCCGGCTGTCGGTCGCGACATGCAGCGCCTGCAGGTTCGCCGAGAACCGGCGTGCCAGGTCGAACCCCAGCGTCAGCGCGGCCTCGTCCGTGGAGGCGCCATTCATCGGCAGCAGGATCGCGGCGATGTCGCCCCTCGGCCCGGCGCTCATGGATAGAGTCGCCCGGTCTGCCAGCCGGTTTCGCCGTCGCGGCGATACACCATCCGGTCGTGCAGCCGGTACGGCATGTCCTGCCAGAACTCGATCACCAGCGGCCGCACCCGGTAGCCTGACCAGTGCGACGGCCGCGGGATCTCGTCGCCGGGGTAGCGCGCGTCGGTGTCGGCCAGGCGTTGCTCCAACTCGGCACGGTCAGGTAGCGGACGGGACTGCTCGGAGGCGATCGCGCCCAGGCGGGATACGCGCGCCCGGCTGTTGAAATAGGCATCGGCCTCGGCGTCGGTGACATCCTCGACCGGCCCCTCGACCCGTACCTGGCGCCGCAGCGACTTCCAGTGGAACAGCAGCGACGCGCGCCCGGTCCGGGAGAGCTCCCCGGCCTTGCGGCTCTGCTTGTTGGTGTAGAATACGAAGCCGCGCTCATCGATGTCCTTGAGCAGCACCATGCGCACCGAGGGCGTGCCGTCGGGCAGGGCGGTCGCCAGCGCCATCGCGTTGGGATCGTTCGGCTCGGTCGCGGTCGCCTGGTCCAGCCAGCTCCGGAACAGCTCGATCGGGTCCGAGACGACTTCCAGCGCCGCGTCCGACATCATGTCACTCCAGAAGGTGGGCCAGAAGGTGGGCCAGAAGGTGGGCCAGAAGATGGGCCAGAAGGTGGTAAGACGTCGCGACGGAACTCCGGTCGGGTGCAAGTCTGCGCTGACCGGGGCGACGCGCCAAGGGGGAGGCAATGCCGTGCCCCGCCTCTTGTTCAATACGTGACCCTGTGCGACCACAAAGCTCCCCCGCCCGCGCGGCCGCCGACTGACGCCTTGCCACCCTGGGCCCCAGAATGAGGCCCGTAACCTCAGGATAGAACCGCCATGCCAGAGGGCTCCGCCAACCTTCCCCTCCGCGGCACCCTGATGCAGGGCAAGCGCGGCCTGATCATGGGCGTCGCCAACGAGCGCTCGATCGCCTGGGGCATCGCCTCCGCCTGTGCCGCCCAGGGAGCCGAGCTCGCCTTCACCTACCAGGGCGAGGCGCTGGAGAAGCGGGTGCGGCCGCTCGCCGACGGCATCGGCTCCAAGCTGGTGATCCCGTGCGACGTGTCGGACGACGCGGCGATGGATACCGCGTTCGAGCAGATCAAGACCGAGTGGGGTGGCCTGGACTTCCTGGTCCACGCGATCGGCTGGGCCGACAAGCAGTACCTGCGCGGCCGCTACATCGACACCCCGCGTGACGCCTTCCTGCAGGCGATCGACATCTCGTGCTATTCCTTCACCGCCGTCGCCAGGAGGGCGGCGGCACTGATGGGGTCCGGCGGCTCGATGCTGACCCTGACCTATCTCGGCGCCGAACGGGTCATGCCGCACTACAACATGATGGGCGTGGCGAAGGCGGCGCTGGAGGCCTCGGTGCGCTACATGGCGGCCGATCTTGGCAGCGACGGCATCCGCGTCAACGCGATCTCGGCCGGTCCGATCAAGACCCTGGCGGCCAGCGGCATCGGCGATTTCCGCTACATCCTGAAGTGGAACCAGCTCAACGCGCCGCTCGAGCGCAACGTGACCACCGACGAGGTCGGCGGCGCCGGGCTGTATCTGCTGTCCGAGCTGTCGAGCGGCGTCACCGGCGAGATCCACCATGTCGATAGCGGCTACCACCTGGTCGGCATGAAGAATCCGGCGGCGCCCGACATCGCCTCCATCACCGACTGAGGCGCCGGCCCGCGCGACCGAGGCGAGACCATGTCGCACAATAGCTTCGGCCACCTGTTCCGCGTCACCAGCTGGGGCGAGAGCCATGGGCCCTCGATCGGCGGGGTGGTGGATGGCTGCCCACCGGGCCTGCCGCTCACCGAGGCCGACATCCAGCCGTTCCTCGACCGGCGCCGGCCGGGGCAGTCGCGCTTCACCACGCAGCGCCAGGAGGCGGACGCCGTACGGATCCTCTCCGGCACCTATGAGGGGCTGACCACCGGCACCCCGATCTCGCTGCTGATCGAGAACACCGACCAGCGCTCGCGCGACTATGGCGCCATCGCCGATCGCTACCGTCCCGGCCACGCCGACGTCACCTACGAGCTGAAATACGGCCTGCGCGACCCGCGTGGCGGTGGCCGCTCCTCGGCGCGCGAGACGGCGATCCGGGTTGCGGCGGGTGCCGTGGCCCGGCTGGTGCTGGGCGCTGCGGTGCAGGTGCGTGGCGCGCTGGTGCAGATCGGGCCGCACGCGATCGACCTGGCGCGCTGGGACTGGGGCGAGGTCACACGCAACCCGTTCTTCTGTCCGGACCCGGGCACGGTGCCGGTGTGGGAGGAGTATCTCGACCGGGTGCGCAAGAACGGCTCCTCGGCGGGCGCGATCATCGCGCTGCAGGCGGATGGCGTGCCGCCGGGGCTTGGGGCACCACTCTACGGCAAGCTGGACGCGGACCTTGCGGGTGCCCTGATGGGCATCAACGCGGTCAAGGGCGTGGAAATCGGCGCCGGTTTTGCCGCGGCAAGCCTCAGCGGCGAGGAGAACGCCGACCCGATGTCCATGCAGGACGGGCACCTCGTGTTCGGCTCCAACCAGGCCGGCGGCGTGCTCGGCGGCATCTCGACCGGGCAGCCGATCACGGCTCGGTTCGCCGTTAAGCCGACCAGCTCGATCCTGACACCGGTGGCCTCCGTGACCCGCAGCGGCGAGGCGGCGTCGGTGGCGACCAAGGGCCGGCACGACCCCTGCGTCGGGATCCGCGCCGTGCCGGTGGGTGAGGCGATGCTGGCCTGCGTGCTCGCCGACCATCTGCTGCGGCACCGCGGCCAGACCGGCCGCTAGCGCGGGTTCCGGCGGCATGAAGCGCCTGATCCGCAGCGCGTTCGTGCGCAGCCTCGGCGCCCGGCTGATCGGCGCCTACCTGGTGGTGGCTCTCCGCACCACGCGCTGGCGCATCGAGGCGCCCGAAGAGGCGTGGCCCTACCTGCTGGCGGCGGACGGTCGCAGCGCCATCGTCGCGTTCTGGCACGAGGTCCTGCCGCTGGCCCCGATGCTGTGGTGGCACGCGCATCGCGCCAACCCGGCGATGCGCATGACGGTGCTGATCAGCCGGCATCGCGACGGACGGATGATGACCGACATCGTGCGGCGCTGGGACGTACAGGTGATTGCCGGCTCGTCGGATCGGCCGAAGCCGGGCGATGCGGGCCAGGCCCGGGCAAAAGGTGGTGCGGCAGCGATGCGCAGCCTGCTCGAACTGCTGCGGTCCGGCAGCCTGGTGGCGATTACTCCCGACGGGCCGCGCGGGCCGCGTCACGTGCTGCAGCCAGGCGTGGCCCGTCTCGCCGCATTGTCCGGTGTGCCGGTAGTGCCGGCCGCGGCGTTCTGCCGACCGGCCAGGCGGCTCGGCTCGTGGGACCGGATGATCCTGCCGCTGCCGTTCGGCCGCGGACGCATCGTCTATGGCGCGCCGATCCTGGTCCCACGGCATGGCTGGGAAGCAGCCCTGCCGACGATCGCCGCGTCGCTCGGCGCCGTCACCCGCCAGGCGGAGGCAGGATGAAGCCGCCGCGGTTCGGCCTGCCGTTCGCGCTGTGGGCGGCTGCTGCCACACTCGCCGCGCCCGCCATCCGGCTCAATCTTCGCCGCCGCGTGGCCACCGGCAAGGAGATCGGTAAGCGGCTGGGCGAGCGGCGAGGCATCGAGACGGCACCGCGACCGGACGGCACGCTGCTCTGGCTGCACGCCGCAAGCGTCGGCGAGACGCTGTCGCTGTTGCCGCTGATCGACACGCTGTGCCGGAGCCGGGGCGACCTGCGCCTGCTGCTGACCACCGGCACCGTGAGCGCCCAGCGCCTGCTGCAGCAGCGGCTCGATGAGGATGGCCTGGCCGACCGGGTGCAACACCGCTTCACGCCGCTCGACGTGCCGGCCTGGATCGACCGGTTCCTCGATCACTGGCGGCCGGACATGCTGGTGCTGGTCGAGAGTGAGCTGTGGCCGAACCTGATCGTGCGGTGCGCGCGGCGCGGCATCCCGCTGGTGCTGCTGAATGCGCGCATGTCCGCCCGCAGTGCCCGCGCCTGGGGCATGGCGCGCTTCGTGACCCGGCAGATGTTCGGGGCGTTCGCGTGGATCACCGCACGGTCGGCGCAGGACGCGGCACGGCTGCGCGGGCTCGGGGCCGCTGCCGTGGAGCATGATGGCGACCTCAAGCAGGCGGCGGCTCCCTTGCCGGTCGATGAGGCCGAGCTCGACCGGCTGCGGCAGCTGCTCGGCGACCGGCCGGTCTGGCTTGCCGCCAGCACGCACGCGGGTGAGGAAACCCGGATCGCCCTGCTGCACCGGGCGATCGCGACCCGGTATCCGACGCTGCTGACGGTGATCGCGCCGCGCCACCCTGAGCGCGGGGCGGCGATCGCGGCCGAGCTCGACGATGCGCCCCGGAGGGCCGAGGCCAGCGACCCCGCGCCGGAGCAGGGCATCTGGATCTGCGACACGCTGGGCGAGCTCGGATTGTTGTATCGGCTGATCGGCATCGTGTTCATCGGCAACAGCCTGGCCGCCGTCGAGCCACCAGGTGGCGGGCACAATCCGCTGGAACCGGCGCGGCTCGGATGTGCCATCGCCATCGGCCCGCTGGCGCAGAACTTCGAGGAGGATGTCAGCCGGATGCGGGAGGCGGGCGGCCTGGTCGTTGCGCCCGACGAGCCGGCCTTGCAGGCATGGGTCGAGCGGATGCTGAGCCAGCCGGAGCAGCGCCAGGCGATGGCCGATGCGGCGCTTGAGCAGGCGAACGCATCCGCCGGACTGCCGGAGCGGCTGGCGCGACGGCTGCTGCAGCTACTCGACAGGCACTAGATGTTCCCGCCGGCCTTCTGGTCGATCCGCCCTCCGACCGCGCTGGCGAGGCTGCTCGGTCCGGTCGGCGGCGTCACCGCCTGGGCAACGGCGCGCCGGCTGCGGCGGCCGGGATGGCGCGCGCCGGTGCCGGTCATCTGCTGCGGCAATGTCGGGGTCGGGGGTGCGGGCAAGACGACCGTGGCGCTCGACCTGGCGCGCCGGCTGCAGGCGCGTGGGATCGCGGTGCACTGCCTGACGCGCGGCTATGGCGGTCGGGTCCGCGGCGTGCTGCGGGTCGATCCGGATCGCCACGACGCCGTCCTCACCGGTGACGAGGCCCTGCTGCTGGCCGGGGTCGCGCCGACCTGGGTCTCGGCGGATCGCGCTGCCTCTGCGCGTGCGGCGATCGGGGCCGGCGCGCAGATCCTGCTGATGGATGACGGACTGCAGAATCCCGGCCTGGTGCAGGACTGGCCGCTGCTGGTGATCGACGGCGCCAGCGGGTTCGGCAACGGACGCCTGCTGCCGGCAGGGCCGTTGCGCGAGCCGGTGGCCACCGCCATGGCGCGTGCCCGTGCGGTGATCCTGATCGGTGCCGATGCGGCCGGGGTGACCGCACAGTTGCCTTCATCGCTGCCGTTGCTGCGCGCCGACCTGGTCATGGAACCGGGGCTGCTGGGTCTGCGTGGCGAAAAGCTGCTGGCGTTTGCGGGCATCGCCAGGCCGGAGAAGTTCTTTGCGGCACTCCGTGGGATCGACCTGGAGCTCGCAGCGACCCGCGGCTTTCCCGACCACCACCGCTTCAGCGCCGCCGATATCGAGGCATTGCGACGCGACGCCTTGAGGCTGCAGGCCATCCTGGTCACCACGCCGAAGGACGCCGTCCGGCTGCCTCCGGACATGCGTGCCGAGGTCGTGGTCGCCGACGTCTCGCTGCGTTGGGACGCGCCGGGCGCCCTGCAGGAAATGCTCGATCGGATGACCGGTACGTCCCCGTCGGCAGGTCGATGACGTTCCAGAAAACTGGATTAAAGCAAAGCGTGAGAGCTCGGGGCAGTTACATCGACGTTGGCGGCGGGAGTTGACACAACACATCAAGTAGAAGCATCGGAAGCGTAACGGATCATTGCATTTTTACCACACAGGATCTGCCAAGAATGGAAGGACCGCCTGTCTGCGGGGCAGTGCTGCAGAATCCGTTTGTCAGTGTGAAGTGGAGCCGGTTACCTTATTCACGAAATAGCGAGCCTCTCCTCAAAGGGTTCAACAATGGCCAAGCCTGCGCCGCTTCGGGACTTTCCCGTCGATTCCAATATTGTCTCGCTACGACTCAGATTCCTGCCCCGGCACCGCGAGTACTTGATGCGGTGGCTGCAGGCTGGCTCTTCCATGGGGCTGTGCGATGTCGACGTGTCGCCGCGTACCCCGATCACCTCCCCGGTGACGCTCGAGCACGTGCTGGTGTGGGTGCGCGAGAACCCCGATCCGGCCTACATGGTTCGGCCGGACGGGATGCGGTGGCAGGTTATCGACCATGTCCGCAACCACCCGCTCGGCAGCTTCCAGAGCTTCGAGGATGCGTTGCACTGCATCCGCCCGGTGCTCGGTCAGACGGCCACCGTCGCCGCCTGACCTCCCGGCGTTTCGCCCGCCTCAGCTGCCCATGTCGGACAGCGAGGCCGGAGCGTGTTGCACGATGCTCGCGCCGCCGCCCGGCAGCACCTGGAAAATCGCCAGCGACCGGTGGACATGCCCGTCCGGTTGCAACGCAAACACCCCATCGACACCCGCAAACCCATCCGTCCGCGTGAGATCAGCGGTGTCATAGCCACGTGACGCCAGGCTCCGCGCCATCGCCGCGGCGTCATACGGATAGTCCGCCAACAGCTTCGGCGACTGGTGATACGCCGCCTGGTATGCCTCGACGAAGCCGAGGCGGTTCGACGGGTCGGGGGCCGCGTACCACGCGCCGGCCAGGGCATGCAGCTTGCTGGCGAAGGCGCCCCACAGGCCGGGACCCAGGATGCGGACCTGCGGCGCCATCACGCTCGAGTTGTGCAGGGCGGTGATCACCTCGGCAAGCTGGAGCCCGGTATCGCCCAGCAGCAGCGCGTCGAACGGTGGCGGCGGCAACGGTGCGGGCGGTGCTGACGCGGGTGCCGATCCGGGCGTGCCCCCGGCTGCCGCGACGGCGGCCGGTGCCTGGCCTGGAACCGGCCCGGGATCGGGATTGACCGCGGACACGGCGCCAGGTGCCGGATTGCCCGGAACCGGGACAGCACCCGGCGCCGCGGCACCCGCCTGCTGTGCGGCTGCGGCCTGACGGGTCGTGAAGTCGGAGAGCTGCTTCATCGTGGCGTCGATGCTGTCGGCGGTGCCCGCATGCGTCAGGATGGTCGGCGGCGGCAGCCCGGCATCGGCGCACGCATGGGTCAGACCATCGGCCAGTGCCTGACCGAGCGCGCTCGCCGGCAGCAAGGCTGCAAGCCGGGTCCGGCCGTCCGCCTTGGCCGCGAACACCAGCCGGCGGACCTGCTGCTCAGGGGTCACACCCATCACCCAGACGCCGGGCCGGGCCTGTGCGACGTCGCTGGTGAAGGCCAGCACCGGCACGTTCGCGGACTGTGCGATGGGCGCCACTCCGGCGGTGTCGGCCGAGGTCAGCGGTCCCAGGATGATGCCGTCATGCGACTGCACCGCCAGGGTGGCTGCATGCGCGGCACCCTCCGGACCCGCGGTGTCGTGCGGGTCGAGCAGCGGAGCGCCGGGCGTGTTCAGGGCCAGCCGCGCTGCGCGCAGCATGCTTTCGCCAAGGCTGCCATTCGGCCCGCTCAGCGGCAGCAGGAGGCCGACCTTGGGTCCGCTGGGCGGCACCACCGGCGCAACCGGCTCGTTGATCGGACCCGGGGCAAGGTCGGACTGCACCGTCGCCTGCGGCGCCGGCGGGGGCGGGGCAGCGCTTCCGGGGCCGAAGAACGGCAGGTTCGCGCAGCCTGTCACCAGCAGCGTCGACGCGAGCAGCGGCCACCGCAACAGGCCGACGGCCACGCCATGACCCGGGTCACGTTGACGCCGCGCATCGAGACGCGCCCACTGACGCAATGGCTGAAGACCCGTCATCACTTCCCCCTGATCCACCCGACGCCCACTCCTCAATTCCCGACCCGGTCGACCCCGAGCCCGACGATACCGGCTCCGTGCCGCACAGCGGCTCGGGACTGGTGCTCGTGTCGACGCCGATCGGCAATCTCGGCGACATGACCACGCGCGCCATCGACTGCCTGCGGCAGGCCGATCTGGTGCTGTGCGAGGATACCCGCACCACCGCCCGGCTGTTCGCTGCGAAGCATATCTCCGCACGCACGGAAGCGTTGCACGAGCACAACGAGCGCCAGCGCATTCCGGCCTTGCTGGACATGCTCAGCGCGGGCCGGCGCATCGCCCTGGTGTCCGATGCAGGTACGCCGCTGCTGTCGGATCCGGGCTTCCGCCTGGTGCGTGCGGCGATCGAGCGCGGCATCCGCATCGAGGCAGCACCGGGTGCCAATGCCGCGATCACCGCGCTCACCCTGTCCGGGCTGCCGCCGCACCCGTTCCTGTTCGTGGGGTTCTCGCCGCCGCGCTCGGCTGCCAGAAGGGAGACGTTCGGCCGCCTTTTGGCAGCCGAGCGCGCCGGACTGTCGGCGACGCTGATCTGGCACGAGGCGCCGCATCGTCTGGCGGAGATGCTGGCCGACCTGCACGCGGTGTTCGGCGCGCGCGAGGCAGCGGTGGCGCGCGAGCTCACCAAGCGCTTCGAGGAGGTGCGGCGCGGCAGCCTGGAGGTGCTGGCCGAGCACTACGCGACCCACCAGGCCCGCGGCGAGATCACCGTCGTGGTGGCGCCGGGAGCCGCCGACGATGGCGATGCCGGGGGACTCGACGAACGGCTGCGTGCCGCACTCGCCACCCATTCGGTCAAGGACGCCGCCACTCTGGTCGCCGGAGCGGTGAATCTGCCACGTCGGACCGTCTATGCGCGGGCGATGGAGCTGGCGGCAGACGCGGCGGCGCTCGATGCGTCGGGCAGTGCCGCAGACCCCGGTGAGGCGGCCGCGACCGGAGCCGGCTGAGGCAGCTCGATCCCGTTCCGCCAGCACCGCTCGCAGCGCATCGTCTCGTCCAGCAGCACCAGGTCGGCGGTGCGGCCCGCCTCGAGGCGACCATGGCTGCGTTCCATCCCCATGAACTTCGCCGGGTAGAGGCTGGCCATGCGCAACGCCTCCTCGACCGGCAGATCGAGATCGAACACCGCGTGCGCGACGGCCCGGTCCATCGTCAGGTCGGAGCCGGCCAGGGTGCCGTCCGCAAGGGTCAACCGGCCGTCCTCGCGTCGGACCGTGCGGCCGTTGAGCTCGAACTCGTCGTCGCCATCCTCCGGCGTGCCGGCGGGCGGCATTGCGTCGGTCACCAGCATCAGCCTGCCGGGCAGCCGCTTCGACGCCAGCGCGATCCGCATCATGATCGGGTCGACGTGATGCAGGTCGGCGATCAGGCCGGCCCAGACCTCGCCGCGTTCGAGCGCTGCGCCGACCAGCCCCGGAGCCCGGCCGGTCATTTGCGACATGGCGTTGAACAGGTGGGTGACGCCGGTGGCGCCGGCATCGATGGCGGCGAACACGGTATCCGCGTCGGCATCGCTGTGCCCGAGACTGACGACCACGCCACCCCGCACCAAACGCTCGATCTGCTTGGGGGAGACGACCTCGGGCGCCACCGTCAGCAGCAGGTGCTCGATCCCCGTCGCCAGCAAAAGGTCGACATCGGCATCCGTCATGGTGCGGATGAGCGAGCGATCATGGGCGCCGGAGCGAGCCTGGCTCAGGAACGGTCCCTCGAGATGCAGGCCGGCAATTCCCGGCATCCGGGCGTCGACGGCCAGGCGGACCGCATCGATCGCCTGCTGCATCGCGTCCGGCCGATCGGTGATGAATGTCGGCAGCAACGCGGTCGAGCCGTGCCAGGAATGGGCTTCCGCAATGGCCGCCGCACCCTCGGGCGTCGGCATCGCGTTGAAGAGCACGCCACCGCCGCCATTCACCTGAAGGTCGACGAACCCGGGAGCCAGGAGCCCCTCGATTCGCTGCATGCGGGCGTCACGTGGCAGCGACGAAAGCGGTGCAAGCCCGACAACCTTGTCCCGGCCCAGCAGCAGCGCGTGGTCGACCAGGATCGTGTCGCCGGTGAAAATGCGTGCCCCGACGAGGGCGGTCTCGAACATCAGACTGGCTGCATCGACGTCATGACGGCACGATATGCTCCCGGTTCACTGCGGACAGAACATGGCGCGCCCGGTCCGGGCGCGCCATGAGTTGCGATCCTGATCAGTCCTTGACGATATCGCGAATGGCATCCTTGCCCTTGCCGACACCTTCCTGAACCTTGCCGCCGGCCTTCTCGGCCTTGCCTTCGGCAGTGAGGCGGTCGTTGCCGGTGACCTTGCCGGCGGCTTCCTTGATCGAGCCCTTGACCTGATGTCCCACGCCGGCAGTGCGATCCTTGTCCACCATTTTTTCTCTCCCTGGGCCGATGCCCAAAGGCAGCAACGAGCCGGGCCAAGTTTCGTTCCTGCCGCTCACTGCTCGACCTTGGTCTCGAACAGGCTCTGCGGAACGGCGAGCCCGGTGGTGATGTCGAACAGGTCGACATGGGTTTCCCGCCCCTGCGCGTCGATGACGCTCCACCCCTTCAGGGCGACCGGATTGTCCGTGAGTACGACCGTCAGGCTGCCGTCGCCGGGGGTCGCGGTGCGGACCAGCGCCACCTGCAGCAAACCGTTCGCGTGGTTGAAACCGGTGATCGTCACGTCGCCGGCGAGGCTCAGGTTCGGTCGCAGCAGCAGCCCGACCGGCGTCTTCTCGAGCGGGATCTCGGTGGTCTGGCCCAGCTGGCTGTCGGTGAACACCATCCGCCCGGCACCCGCCACCAGCAGCAGCGGGCTCGGCTTGTCGTACTCGAAGCGCATGCGGCCGGGACGGTCGAGCCAGACGGTGCCCGTGGTGCGGCGGCCATCCGGGGCGATCTGCTGGAACCGCGCCTTCAGCGTGGTGATCCCGTTCAGCGTGTCCTGGATGCGCCCGATCCAGCCCTGATCGGCGGGGGTCAGCTGCACCGAGGTCGCACCATCTGGCGCATTCTGGGCACGTGCCGCCGGCACTCCGGGGATGAGGGGGACCAGCAGCAGGAGTGGGATCAGGGCGCGGCGCATGATCCGCATCCTATCCTGCCGCGAGGGGCTGCGCGAAGGGGGCGGAACGCGCGGTCGACCCCTCAGGAGGAGCCGATCAACACCCCGGCGGCGAAGACCAGGCCGCCACCGAACATGATCTGGATCGCCGCCGACAGGAACGGCGTGTCCTGGTAGCGCCAGCGGATCCACGAGATGATCGCCAGCTCGATCACCACGACGATGGCCGCCACCACCAGCGCCACCCTGAAATCGTTGATCAGGAACGGCAGGGTGTGGCCGATGCCGCCGAGCGTGGTCATCAGCCCGCAGATCAGGCCGCGCAGCAGCGGTGCGCCGCGCCCGGACAGCACGCCGTCATCCGACGCCGCTTCGGCAAACCCCATCGAGATGCCGGCGCCGACCGACGCCGCCATGCCGACCAGGAAGGCATTCCACGGCAGATGCGTGGCAAATGCCGCAGCGAACACCGGCGCCAGCGTCGACACCGACCCGTCCATCAGCCCGACCAGGCCCGGCTGCACCACCTGCAGCACGAACCGGCGACGCGCGTGGTCGTCCTCGGTCTCGCGCTTGCTGGCCGGCAGCAGCTTCAGCTCGATCGCGCCGGCCGCCTGCTCGTGGGCGTCCTCGGCCTCGGCCAGATCACCCAGCAACTTGCGGATCGCCGGATCGGACGTCCGGGTGGCGGCCTGCCGGTAGAAGCGGGCGGCATCGAGTTCCATCTGCCGTGCGTGGCGCCGGATGGTGTCGATCCCGGAATGTTGCACCTGCCACGGGGCGCGACGCTGTGCGAAGCCGGCGACGTCCTGGCGGCGCACCAGCGGAATATGATTGCCGAAGCGCTCCGCATACAGGTCGATCAGGCGACGCCGGTGGTCCTGCTCCTCGTTCGCCATCTCGGAAAAGATGCCGGCGCTGTCTGGAAAGTTGTCCCGCAGCTGATGCGCGAAGTCCGCATAGATGCGGCCGTCCTCCTCCTCGTTGGCGATTGCCAAGGCAAGGATTTCGGCCTGGGTGAGGTCGGTGAATTTACGCATGTCAGAGTATTCGCCGCTGTCCCGGAAATTTTCAAGTCAAAGAAAAGAAGCTGCAAATGCCTCGCGCTTCCATGACTGTGGCTTTGCTTTTGCGACTTGTTCTCGATTGCGGCGAGTCTGGTCAGTGACGGAAATGGCGCATCCCGGTGAACAGCATCGCCACGCCAGCCTTGTCCGCTGCCGCAATGATCTCGGCGTCGCGGATCGAGCCGCCCGGCTGGATTACCGCAGTGGCGCCGGCCTCGATCGCCACCTCCAGCCCATCGGCAAACGGGAAGAACGCATCCGAGGCCACGACGCTGCCTTCGGTGAGCCGCCCGTCGAGACCAGCCGCCCTGGCTGCCTCCAGGCTTTTCGCTGCGGCGATGCGTGCGGAATCCACCCGGCTCATCTGGCCGGCCCCGATGCCAACCGTGGCGCCATCCTTCACATAGACGATGGCGTTCGACTTCACGTGCTTGGCCACGCGGAAAGCGACGATCAGGTCAGCCAACTCGGCTTCGGTCGGCGCACGCTGGGTCACCAGCTTGAGGCTGTCGGCGCGACCGTTGTCGCGGGTCTGCGCCAGGAAGCCGCCCGCCACGCTCTTCAGCATCAGCCCGCCGGCCAGCGGGTCCGGCATCCCGCCGGTCAGCAGCAGCCGCAGGTTCTTTTTCGCCGCCAGCACGGCCCGCGCGCCCTCGGTGGCATCTGGGGCGACGACGACCTCGGTGAACAGCTTGGCGATCAGTGTCGCCGCCGCCTCGTCGAGCGTGCGATTGACCGCGACGATGCCGCCGAACGCCGACACCGGGTCGCAGCGCAGCGCCAGCTCCCACGCCGCGGCGAGGTCGGCACCCACGGCCACACCGCAGGGATTGGCGTGCTTCACGATCACCACCGCCGGCGCGCCGAATTCGGCAACCGCCTCGAACGCCGCGTCGGTGTCGTTCAGGTTGTTGTACGACAGCGACTTGCCCTGCACCTGCCGGGCGGTGGCAAGGCCCGGACGCGCGCTGCCGTCGGTGTAGAAGGCCGCCTGCTGGTGCGGGTTCTCGCCATACCGCAACGCCTCGGCGCGCTGGCCGACGATCGCGAGCGAGGCCGGCAGCAGGTCGCCGCGCTCGTCGCTGAACCACTTCGCGATCGCCGCATCGTACGCCGCGGTGCGCGCATACGCGGCACCAGCCCAGGCACGACGATCCGCCACGGTCGTGCCGCGCAACGTCTTGAGGCTGTCGATCAGCGAGCCGTACTGGGCGGGGGTGGTCAGCACAGCCACATGGGCGTGGTTCTTGGCGGCTGCGCGGATCAGGGCCGGGCCGCCGATATCGATGTTCTCGATGCAGTCGTCGGGTGCCGCGCCGGCCGCCACTGTCGCCTCGAACGGGTACAGATTGACGCACACTAGGTCGATCGGCGCGATCGAATGTTCGGCCATCTGCGCCAGATGTTCCGGCAGGTCACGCCGCCCAAGGATGCCGCCATGGATCTGCGGCACCAGCGTCTTGACCCGGCCATCCAGGATCTCGGGGAAGCCGGTATGCTCGGACACGTCGATCACCGTAAGTCCGGCCGCGCGCAACGCCTGCGCCGAGCCGCCGGTGGAGAGCAGTTCCGCGCCATGCGCCGCTAGTGCCTGCGCCAGCTCGACCAGGCCGGTCTTGTCGGACACGGACAGCAGCGCGCGGCGGATCGGCAGGATGTCGGAGGTCATGACGGCAGGTCCTATCGCGGTCTCGAACACGGGACGATCCGGCCCGCGGCCCCGGCTTTATCGCGCGGCGAACTCGGTGAGAAGCCGCGCCACCTCCGGCGGGTCGCTCTCCTCCATCACCCGGCGCGCAAGCCTGCGGCATTCATCGAGCGAGGCCTGCCGCACGACCTGCTTCACGCGCGGGATCGCCGAGGCGTTCATGCTGAACGAGCGCAGGCCCATCCCCATCAGCAACGGCACCACCAGCGGGTTGCCGGCGATCTCGCCGCAGAGCGATACCGGCCGGCGCAGCCGCAAGCCGGCGTCGGTGGCATGGCCGATCAGGTGCAGCACCGCCGGATGCAGCGGATCGTAGAGCCCGGCGACGTGGCTTGAGGCGCGATCCACCGCCAGCGTGTACATGGTGAGGTCGTTGGTGCCGATCGCCAGGAACTCAGCCTCCAGCGCCAGTGTCTCGGCGCCGAGAGCCGCAGCCGGGGTCTCGATCATCACACCCAGTGGCGGCAGCTTGTCGGGCAGGCGAACGCTCCGGCGACGCAGGCGGCGGACCACCCGGTCATAGATCTCGCGGGCGGCGCGCAACTCGGACGCGGTCGTCACCATCGGCAGCAGGATGCGAACCGCACCGTCGCGCGCCACCCTGAGGATCGCCGCGAGCTGCGTCTCCATGACCTCCGGATGCTGCAGCAGCAGACGCAGGCCGCGCAGACCCAGCGCCGGATTGAGATCGTTGCCCCCGGTAAAGACACCGGCCGCACTCAAGGCCTCGCTCTGCTTCTCGCCACCCCAGTCGAGCAACCGGATGGTGGTGCAGTCGCCGCCCATCGCCGCGACCACGCCGCGGTAGATCTCCGCCTGCTCGGCCTCGCCGGGCATCCGCTCGGCGTTGATGAACAGGAACTCGGTGCGCAGCAGGCCGATCCCGGCAGCTCCCGCCTGGGCGATCAGCGGCAGCTCCGCCGGCAGCTCGAGGTTCGCCTGCAGCTCGACCGCCTCGCCGCCACTCAGCCTGGCCGGCAGCCGCCGCAGCCTGGCCAGCCGCTGGCGCTCGCGGGCATAGGCCACGACGTCGCGTTGTGCGGCCTGCAGGGTGGCGTCGCTGGGATCGAGGGTGACCAACCCGGCGCCGCCATCGACCACTGCCTGGGAGCCGGCCTGCGCCTTCGCGGTTGCACCAGCCACACCCAGCACCGCCGGGATGCCCAGCGCGCGCAACATGATGGCGGTATGATCCGAGGTGCCGCCATCGTCCATCACCACCGCGGCGACCCGGGTGGGATCGATCAAGGCGGCATCCGACGGCCGCAGCTGCTCGGTCACCAGCACCGCACCGGCCGGCAGCTTGGCGAACGAACGGAATGGGGCGCGCGTCAGGTTGCGGATCAGCCGGCGACCGATCTCGCGCACCTCCTCGGCGCGCCGGAGTGCAGCCGCGGCCTCCTCGCCATCGGCCCCCGGGGCGAGTGCCGCATTGTGTTGCGAGGTGCCGTTGGTGGCGTCGCCGGCCACGATCCTGGCCGCCGGCGGTGCCAGCAGCTGTGCCAGCGCCTCGGCCTCCATCATCACCGCAGCCTCGGCATTCAGCCTGTCCTGCTCGATCCGCCTGATGGCGTTGCGCATCAGGCGGGAGGGGCCAAGCATCTGCCGATAGACATCGAGCAGCGGGGCGATCTCGGCCTGGCTCTCCTCCGACAGGAAGGCCAGGCGGCCGCGAAGCTTCTCGAGCTGGCGCAGCGAACGTTGCACCGCCTCGTCCAGCCGCACCGTCTCGGCGGGGATCTCGGCAGGACGCAAGGTGCGGGACGCGACGACGGCCGGCGCTTCGGCGGCGAAGGCGACCGGGCCAATGGCGATCCCCGGAAAGATGCCCTGGCCCCGGAAGCGCAGCTCCGCCCCGGGCGTCCAGGACGTGGCATTGCCGCTGTCGCTGGCAGACTGGTCGCTGGCGGGCGGAACGGTCGAGGATTGCGGGCCCGGGGGATTGTCCCGCTTCGCACGCGGGCGGGGAGCTGCCCGAGAGCGAGCCCTGTCGCCGCCTTTGCCGGTGCCGTCAGTCCTGCTCATCGAAGCCAGCCTCGACCAGGCCGGCCAGCGCGTCCAGGGCTTCCTGCGCATCCCAGCCGTCCGCCTCGGCATGCAGGGTGATCTGCGCACCGCGGCCGGCGCCGAGCATCATCAGCCCCATGATCGAGCGGGCGGAGACCATCTCGCCATCACGCGACACCTCGACCGGGGTGTTGAAGCGCTCGGCCATCACGACGAAGCGCGCGGCGGCCCGGGCATGCAGCCCGCGCAGGTTCACGATCGTGACGATGCGGGTCAGCCGGTTCGGCTCGACTGGCATGGCCGAGGGTTCCGGGATGGCGGACGCCTATCCGAGGACCGGCTCGGGGCGCCGCATCCGTGGGATCTCGATGTCCGTCTCCGACGGGGCCGCCGATGACATCTGGCAGCACACGGCGCCGCCAAGACAGGTCTTGGGCAAATGCGAGGCAGCAGAAATATATTTCCGACCGGCGGTCTCGGCGATCTCGATGCACTCGTCGAGAGTACGGTTCGAGCGGATCTTGGCGAGCTTGACCAGCATCGGCAGGTTGACGCCGGCGATCACCTCGAGGTCAGGGCGGCCCAGCATCGCGATTGCCAGGTTGGACGGCGTGCTGCCGAACATGTCGGTGAGCAGGATCACGCCATCGCCGTGATCCACCGCGACGATAGCGGACTCCAGGTCACGACGACGCGCCTGGATGTCATCGTCGGCCCCGATCGACAGCGCGGCGATCTGCTGCTGCGGGCCGACGACGTGCTCCATGGCGGAGCGCAGCGACGGGCCGATCTCACCATGGGTGATGAGCACCAGGCCGATCATGCGGGTCTGCCTTGTCGAGCCAGACGGGAATTCATCGGAATGATCGACCAGTCGCGGCTCAAGCTCGCTCCATTCGGTTGACGGCACACCTTGCCAGGCAATCGGCCCCAAGGTCCCATCCAGGCAGTTCGCCACTCATACGCAGCAACTCTACACGGCTGTCCATGAACGGTTCGTTGAGCAAGACGGCAACATTCGGCGACTGCCGGGTTACAGCGGGCTGGAGAGGCCGGTGTCGTCTGATTGGAATGTGGTGCGCCATAACGACTTGAGAGCGATTCCTTACCATCTAGTCATGTTTCAGGCGAGTGTCTGCTACGCAAAAAACGCAGCCGCTTCGGGAGCCCACTTCACAGTCCACTGATCGGCAGCACGCGCCGACCGGCCAGGCAATCGAGGGCGATTTCGACCTTGAGCGGTGCCGAGGCCTGGAACGGGTCGATCCGCAGCATCGGCAACCCGAGACGCCGATGACGGCGTGGCCACGGCATCCGTCGATCGTCAGCGTCCGCAATCGGACCGGGCAACGCCTCCGCTGCAGCCTGGTCGTCGAGTGCCAACACCAGAACCAGCCCTGCAGGGGCCGTGTGAGCGATCCGGAGCAGCCCCAGCCCGCGCACCTCGACCAGGCCGGCCAGCGATGGCGGCGGAGTGGCCAATCCCTCCCGGATGGTGACCTGATCGTCGGCGACGAGCGAGAACCCGCGATCGATCAGCCGCAGCAGGAGGTCGGACTTCCCGGATCCTGGCCGACCCAGCAACAGGACCGCCTGGTCCCTCAGGACACCGCAGCTGCCATGCAGCGTGATGACGGCCGGTCCAGCAGGGACACCCATCGCATCTCCCGGATGCAGCTCAGCTTCACGAGATGCGATCCTGTTCATAAATATCTCCAAAACATGAATATTGGATTGAAGTGTGGCGGAGAATGACGCATTCGTGAGCAGCCGTGCTGGTGAAGCGGTCTGATTTGGAGCAGCCATGATGTCGGTGATGACAAGGACGCAGCTTCACGATCTCGAGCCCTCGCCTCTGTCGCGGATCGAGAACCGACCGGTGAACGGTCGGCAGGAAGTGCGCGTCCGCCGCGTCACCGGGTTCGACAGGCGGCATGGCGGCTTCCCGCGGCGTCTGTCGGAGCAGTGTCGTCACGCCCTGATGAACGGGGCGCATTCGCTCGAGGCGGCCGGGCTCTCGATGAGCGACGTCGTCAGGGTGGTTTATCTTGTGCACGATGCGGATGCATTCCCCGCCTGCTTCCCGCTGTTGCGCGATGCGTTCGGTGATTCCCGGCCGGCGTTGACCTTGCGCCTTGTCGACGGCTTCGATACCCCCGACGTCAAGATCGAGCTCGAACTGATCGCGCGCGGGCCAACCCCGCCGAGCTGAGCCGGATCGCCGCCGGCCCGACTGCTCCCGCCGGAAGGATGCAGGACAGTGCAGCTGCCGGAGCGACCTACAGGCGATACAGGCCCCGAAGAGGACGACGCGGCCGAGCTGGCAGCGTTGCGGTTCTCCCTGGTTCGCGCGGGGCTGATGCAGGCCGATCTGCGTGCCTCGCTGCACCGGCTGCAGGCGGAGCACCGCGCGCTGCTCGACCGATCTGCAACGCCCATCCCGGCGCCGGACCCGATGCCGGAGCCGGAGCCGGAGCTGGAGCTGGAGCTGGAGCCGATCGCGCCCCAGATTGCCCAGCTTGATGCCGATATCGTCCTGTTGCGGCAACTGCTGGCCGCCCACCAGTCGAGTACGATCTGGCGTGCGCCAGAACCGTTGCGACACGTGCTGGGCCGACGGCCCGGCGTTGCACGCAACGGGCGGCGTGCGCTCAAGGCGGTCTGGTGGACGCTGACGCTGCAGTGGCCGGCCCGGATGCGGGCACGGTCGATTACCGGCGAACGTGCGCGAGCGGATCCTGTGGCACCCGCCCCGGTGCCGCCCCCGATACCAGGGTTGGACCCGGCGCCTGATCCACGGCACCCGACGGACCCGGCGCCTGATCCCCAGCCCCCGACTGACCCGCCACTTCAGTTGCCGACGGCGGCCGATCCGCTGGTCTCGGTGATCGTCCCGAGCTACGGCCAGGTGGCGGCCACGCTGCGCTGCCTGCGCGCGATCGCCGGGTCAGAAACCGAAACCCCGTTCGAGGTGATCGTCGCCGAGGATGCATCCGGCGATGCGGAGGTGGTTCGGCTGGAACAGGTCGGCGGCCTGCGCCTGGTCTGCAACGCGACAAACCTGGGCTTCCTGCACAACTGCAACGAGGCCGCCCTGCTGGCCCGCGGCCGCTACCTGCTGTTCCTGAACAACGACACCGAGCCACTGCCGGGCTTCCTCGACGCGCTGGTCAGGCTGGCCGAGGCGATGCCGGACGCGGGGCTGGTCGGCTCGAAGCTGCTGTTCCCCGACGGCACGCTGCAGGAGGCCGGCGGCATCGTCTGGCAGGACGCGACGGGGTGGAACTTCGGTCGCGGCGACGACCCCTCGCGGCCGCAATACAACACCGTGCGCGACACCGATTACGTGTCCGGCGCCTCGATCCTGCTCCGACGGGATCTGTTCGAAACGCTCGGAGGCTTCGATCCGCTGTTTGCGCCGGCCTATTACGAGGACACCGACCTCGCCTTCCGGATCCGCGCGCGGGGCCTGCGGGTGATGTACCAGCCGGCCAGCGTGGTGGTGCATCACGAGGGGCTGTCGCACGGCACCGACATCACCAGCGGCATCAAGGCGCGCCAGGAGGTGAACCGGCACCTCATGCTGGCGCGCTGGCCGAAGCTGCTGGCGGCCGAGCATTTCCCGTCCGGAACCGACGTGATGCGTGCCCGCGAGCACGCAAAGGGGCGGCGTACCATCCTGGTCATCGACCACTACGTCCCCGAGCCCGACCGTGACGCCGGCTCGCGCTCGACCATGGGCATCCTCAACGCGCTGCGCGATGCCGGCTGGGTGGTGAAATTCTGGCCACAGAACCGGTCGCACAACGACTACACCCACCGGCTGGAAAGCATCGGGATCGAGGTGCTGGATCATCGGCTGCCGATGGGCTTCGCCGACTGGCTGATCGGCAACGGCGCCGAGCTGGACCACGTGATGACGATGCGGCCGACCGTCGCCGTCGAGTTCGTGTCCGACCTGATGCGCTACACCCGCGCCCACCTCAGCTTCTACGGCCACGACATCCACCATGTGCGGATGCAGCGGCAGGCGGCACTGACGGGTGATGCGGCACTTGCCGCCGCGGCGGCGGAGATGGCCAGGCTCGAACGCCGGCTCTGGGGGCTGTTCGACGTGCTCCTGTACTTGTCCGAGACCGAGGCGGCGATGGTGCGGGAGCAGTGCCCGGATGCTGTGGTGCGGGCCGTCGTGGGATTCAGCTACAACCGCTTCCGGACCCGGGGCGCGCCGCCGGCCGAACTGCTGATCCTGTTCGTCGCTGGCTTCGCGCACCCTCCCAACATCGACGCGGCACAGTGGCTGGTGACGTCGATCCTGCCGCTGGTCCGGGCAGAGATTCCGGCGGCGATCCTGGTGCTGGCGGGGTCTCACCCGACCGCCGCCGTACGGGCTCTGGCCGATGGCGACCGCATCACCGTGACCGGCAGCCTGGACGAGCCCGAGCTGGCGGCACTCTACAAGCGGGCCCGGGTGGCCATCGTGCCGCTTCGCGCCGGTGCCGGGGTCAAGGGCAAGGTGGTCGAGGCGTTGCAACAGGGTGTGCCGTTGGTCACGACCCCGATCGGCGCGGAGGGCGTTCCGGGGCTGTCCGAGCTGGTGCCGGTGAACGACCAGGCGGCCGCACTTGCAAACTCGGTGGTCACGTTGCTGCGCGACGACCGCTCCTGGAGCAGCCAGTCCGCGCTGCAGGTGGCCTATGCAGAACGCCATTTTTCCCGTGCGGCACTGGCGGCAAGCCTGTTCGCAGCGTTGGAGCCATCCGGACAGGTTTGACGAGCCAGACCGAAGACGCGGATTTCATCGAAAGCGGTAATACCCTATCACCCGCCCGGGACGAGCCCGCAGGGCCTCGATCATCGAAAGGACGCTTCCATGGAAAGCTCGGATATCGCGCGGGTGCAGACCTATCTGCGCAAGCTGTTCGGCTCGGACAAGGTCAACGTGGTGGCACCGCCGCGCAAGGGCGCGACGATCGAGCTGGCGATCGACAAGGAAGTGATCGGCACCGTGCATCGCGACGAGGACGAGGGCGAAGTGTCGTTCTCGATCATCATCACGGTGCTGGAAGAGGACCTGGCGCCTGCAGCCGCGGGTTCCGCACCCGCCAAGGCAGCAGCCCCGGCAGGCAAGACAGCAGGTACATCCCGCCGCTGAGGGCAGTGATCCAGAAGCTCGCCGGCCAGTCGGTGGTCCAGGCGAGCAGGATGCCGCCCCATGCCTCGGCGAGCGCCAGCAGCGCCGACACGGCGAGCCCAGCGCCGAGTGATCGCGTCAGCCGCTGAGCTGTCGCGGCCGGTCCGACCATCAGGGTGAACACCAGCAGCACGCCGACGATCTGCGCGCAGCCGGCAGTGGCCAGCCCGACCAACCCGAGGAACAGCACCGAGACCAGCCGTAGCCGCACCCCGCGGGCCTCGGCCAGCTCGGGTTGCAGGCTGGCGAACAGCAGCGGCCGGCCGATCAGCGCCAGCCCGGCGAGGGTCAGCGCGCCCAGCACGATCAGCGTCCGCAGCGTGGCGCGGTCGACGCCGAACACGTTGCCGAACAGCAGCGCCGTGGCCTGGGCGGCGTAGCTGGTGAAGAAGTGCAGGAACAGCAGCCCGAGCCCGAGCGAGGCGGCCAGCACCATGCCGATCGCAACGTCGCGTCCGGCCACCTTCTCGCCGAGAAATCCCATCGAGAGGCCGGCCGCCAGGGTCATCGCCACCAGGCCCCAGAGTGGCGGAAACCCGAGCAGCGCCGCACCGGTGGCGCCGGTGAAGCCGACATGCGAGAGCGCGTGGCCGGCAAAGCTCTGCTGGCGCAGCACCAGGAAGAAGCCGACCGGTCCGGCCACCAAGGCTACCGCGGTGGCGGCGGCAAACGCATTGACCATGAAGTCGTAGCTGAACAGCCCGGACAGCATCAGGCACTCGCCCGCGCGGCGTGGTCGTGCGTGTGGGTGTGCTGATGGCCGGCGCACGGACCATGCGCATCGCGCTCCACATCGTGCGAGCCGGACATCACGAAGATGCGGCCGCCGATCCGCACCACCTCGATCGGCGCGCCATACAGCCGGGACAGGCTGGCCGAGGTGATGACCTCGTCGACACTGCCGAGCGCCGCCTGGCCGCCGCCGAGATAGAGCACGCGATCGAGGGCGCCGAGCAACGGATTGAGCTCGTGGGCGCTGAACAGCACGGCGATGCCGAGCGAGCGTTGCAGGTCCCGCACCAGCCCCACGACTTCCGCCTGACGCGAGGGGTCCAGGCTGATCAGCGGCTCGTCGAGCAGCAGCAGCTTCGGCTGGCCGAGCAGCGCCTGGGCCAGCAGCAGCCGCTGGCGCTCGCCACCGGAGAGTTCTGACAGCGGCCGAGGCGCCAACGCCGTTGCCTGCACAAGCCCGAATACCCGATCGACCTCGCGGCGTGCAGCCGGCCCCGGCAGCCGCACGCCCCAGCGTTGTCCATCCAGGGCCGCCGTGACCACGGTGCGGCCATCCAGGCGGGCGACCGGCGCCGCACGCACCTGCGGCATGTAGCCGATGAGCGGATTGCCGCGTCCGATTGACTGCCCGAACACGGAGATCCGCCCCTGCGCCGGCCGCAACAGGCCGAGGATCGCCCGCATCAGCGTGGTCTTGCCGGCCCCGTTGGCGCCAAGCACGCCGACGAATTCGCCCGGCGCAATATCGAGCGAGATCCGCGACAGCACGGTCCGGCCGCCCTGCACCAGGCTGACATCGGCAATCGCCACGGCTGGTTCAGAAGCGCGACCGGCCGGCAGGGTCATGTCGCAGGCCGTCCGAGTGCCTCGGCGACGGCATCCAGCTGGGCCAGCATCCATTGGGTGTAGTCCCTGCCGGGCGGCTCGGTCTCGGTCACGCCGATGATCGGCACGCCGGCCTTCGTGGCGATCGTCTGCAGGTGCTGTGCTGCGCTGTCGGTGGCCTGGCTGTTGGTCAGCAGCAGCCGTACCCGATGCTGGCGCAGGTCCTGCTCCATCGCAGCGACGTCGGAGGCAGCCGGCTCGGTGTCGTTCATGACTGCAAGCTGGAAGCGCTGGTTGCGCATGTCGAGCCCGACCGCGCTCGCCATGTCGCCGAACACCGGCTCCGTGGCAGTGACAGGCATGCCGGCATACCGCGCCTTCATGGCACGCGCCCGGGTGGCGACAGGCGCGATCGCGGCCAATACCTGGTCGAGACGGCGGCCATAATCCGCGGCGTCGGCCGGATCACGGCGTGCGAGCTCCGCCGACAGGGCGTGGGCATAGGCCGGCATGGTGATCGGATCGTACCAGAGATGCGGGTTGTCGCCCGCGTGCCGCCCGATCAGGTCGGCGACCACCAGCACCGTGCGCTCGGGTTGCCCCGGCCGTGTCGGCGATGCCGCGAGCAGCGTCGTCATCCACGGGTCGTAGCCGATGCCATTGGCGACGACGATTGCGGCACCCGCCACGGACCGCGCGATGCCGGGGCTGATCTCGAACAGATGCGGGTCCTGGTCGGGGTTGCTGAGGATGCTGGTGACGCGCACATGAGGGCCACCGAGAGACTGCGCCAGGTTCCCGTACATGTTTTCTGCCGCGACGATCAGCAGCGGGGCCTCCGCACGGGCTGAAACAGCGTTCAGGCCGCACAGGGCGAACGCCAGCCAGATCGACCGACGCGCAGTCTGCCTGATGCGTGTTGCGTCCATCGATCGGTTCCCTCCCGTGCCGGAGAAACTGTTATACTATAACCTCTGGTGTCGGAAAGGCCGTTCATGCAGACGAAGCGCGACGTGATGGAGCGGATCGGCTTCACCGAAGCCACCGACCGCCTGCTGCAGCGGGCAGACGGCATCTGTGTCAGCCGCGGATCCCGGCTGACCGAGTTGCGGCGACAGGTATTGGGGCTGGTGCTGGACAGCGACACGCCGGTGGGCGCGTACGACCTGCTCGAGCGGCTACGCTCGGCGCACAAGGGTGCGGCGCCACCGACGGTGTATCGGGCGCTCGATTTCCTGCTCGAGCAGGGCCTGGTGCACAAGGTGGAGCGACTTTCCGCCTTCGTCGGCTGCGTGCACGCGTCGGAGCCCGACGACGTCCATTCCGGTCATGACCATGAGCATCACCATGCGGCACAGTTCCTGATCTGCACGCGCTGCAGCCGGACCGTGGAACTCGAGGACGATGATGTGGCCTCGGCACTCGGCGTCGCGGCTGCCGGCGTCGGCTTCCGGCCGGCCCGATCGACCGTCGAAGTCGAGGGACTGTGTGCGATGTGCCAGGCCGGTTGACCCGATGGCACCGGCACCCATAGACCTCGGCCTTGTGCAGGTCCCAGGCCCAACATGAATGCGAGCGATACGACCGAAAGCGGCAGGATCCGGGTGCGGTCATGCGGCCTGACCAGCCCGCTCACCAACCGGCCTGTGTTCCGGATCGAGGACCAGCATGGCCGGGTGCTCCGACGCATCACCAGCGCCCGGGGTCCGGAGGAAGCCGCGGCCCACTACTGGCGCATGATGGGCGCAGATGCAAAGTTCGCTCCCGCCATGCCAGAGCAGCCCACCGACGCCTCACTGGGCCGCCTGTTGAGCCATCGGGTAGATGCCGTGCGGAAGTCGGGTAGCCGCCGGGCCGCCCTGCAGACGCACGAGTTGCCGCTCCCGGAGGTCATGCCGGCCGCACAAGGACCGGTGGACGCGGATCCGCCGCAGCACCAAGCGGCGCCTGCCAGCCGAACCGCGACGGCCACCCGGCGCCGGATCCCGAAACCGGAACCGCAGCCCGAGGACCTGTTCCGCGCAGCCTCCCCCAATCCTGAACCGCCGCCTGAGGCAGACGATCAGGCTCCGCCGGCGGCCGAGCCTATGGTGGCAGAACCCGAGCCATCAGCAGGGCCCGAGCCAATCGACCCGCGCAACTCGGAACCCAAGCCGGAGCCCGAGCCGGAGCCGGAACCTGAACCCGAGCCCGAGCCGGAACCTGAACCTGAACCCAAGCCGGAACCTGAGCTGCAGGGCCCGTATCAGCTCGATCCTGGGGTGGTGATGCTGCAGCAGGTCGATCACCGGAATCTGCGTCCAACCGACCGGACCGACGCGTACCTGTATCACGTGACCAACCGCGGCGAGGCGAACACCGCGCTGGAGAATGGCCTGGTGGTGAGCGCGCAGGACCCGATCATCCTCACCGAGCGTCCGGGGGTCGCCTATTGGCTGTCGGTGCTGGCGGAGGACTTCGATTTCATCCTCGACGGACCGGCGGATTTCGTCGTGCTCAGGATGCGCCGGTTCGCCATCGAGGCACTGCTGGAGCCGGATCCGCATGCATCGCGGAGTGCCGGCTGTGCCTGCTACCTGCTGACCGGCGGCCCTGCCAGGGGTCGGGATGCGTCACTCAAGGTCTGAGCTCCAGGTGTCCAGACCGGAACGGTAGCGGCGGGGTGCAGGCCGAGCGGTGAGACCGGCCCCGACGGGATGAACGTGCCGGCATACAGCGCCAGCACCCCGGCCACATCGACATCGACCGCGACCGATTGTGACGCATGGGCATCCCACGCACCGAGCGGGAACGCCGAATGCTCCGGCTTCTGGATCGTCTGGCCCGATGCGATGCCGCCGCAGACGACCCGCACGGGGCCGCGTCGCAATGTGAACAGGCCGGGCTCCAGCACGTAGGCGACGGCCAGGCTGTCATGCGCGAAGACACCGTCGATCCGGCGGGTGCGTTGGTGGAACGCGTGATAGCTGCGGGTGACGTCCCACAGGAACTGGCCGTCCTCGCCGCCTGCCTGCCTGAGGCAGTCGAGGTAGGCCGAGTCCATCACCACCTGCTGGGTGACATCGAGGCCGATGATGGTGACCGGCCAGGTTGCGGTGAACACCGCCTCGGCAGCCTCCGGATCATTGGCGATGTTCGCCTCGGCCACCGGCGAGACGTTGCCGGTGTGACCGTGGATGCCGAATGCGCCACCCATCACCACCACGCCCTGGACCAACCGGGCGATCTCGGGATCCTTGTCGAGGGCGCGGGCGAGGTTGGTCAGCGGGCCGACCGCGATGATGGTGACCTCATGCGGATGCGCGCGCACCAGGTCGATCATCATGCGGTGACCGCGGCGGTCGTCCAGATCGGTGGGGTCGGTGTCGGCAACGGAGATGTCGCCGAGCCCGTTGCGGCCATGCACATGCGAGGCGCCCTGGCCCTGGCGGTTGAGCAGGGTGACGCCGGAGCCCTTCGCCACCGGTGCCTTGAAGCCGAAGCGTTGCTTCAGATGCAGGGCGTTGCGGGTGACGGTGTCGATGTCGGCGTTGCCGTGCACGGTGGTGACGCCGAGCAGCTCGAGCTCGGGGCGGCGGGTCAGCAGGCAGAGGGCCATCGCATCGTCGACGCCGGGATCGGTGTCAAAGATCACCTTGCGCATCACTCGGCCCCGCCTGTTCGGAACAGGGGAGCAAATACCGCGCGAGCGCCGAATGCAACAGCGTCGTGCAGGAGTTGGCAGGCAGGTTGGCGCTATTCGGCGACCCAGCCATCGGCCTTGAGCACGACACCTGCCAGATACAGGCTGCCGCACACCAGGACCCGTCCCGGCCGCGGGTCGGCGGTCACCAGGCGGGCCAGTGCTTCGGCGACGGTCGGTCCGGGCCTGGCGACGCCTCCGGAAGCCTCGATGATGGCTGCGACCGGAAGCGCCAGATGCTGGGCAGGTTCCGACACCGCCCATATCGTGTCGGCTACCCCCAGAAGCGGTGCCAGGAAGCCGGCCGGGTCCTTGCTCTGCTTCATGCCGACCAGGAGATGCACCGGCCGATCCGACCAGCTCCGCAACGTGTCGGCCAGCGCCAGGCCGGCACCGGGATTGTGGCCGCCATCGAGCCAGAGCTCCCAGTCGGATGGAAGGGTGGCAGCCAGCCGGCCGTGCAGGCGCTGCATCCGCGCCGGCCAGGTGGTGCGCGCGATGCCGGCAAAGGCGGTCACCGGCAGTGCCAGTCCGGAGGCGCGCAACGTCGCCACCGCGAGCCCGGCATTGTCGATCTGGTGTGGCCCGTCCAGGCCGGGTAGAGGCAGCGCGACAGTTCCGTGAGCGTCGCGATAGAGCAGCGGGGCATCGCTCCCGGGGGGTGCCGGTTCGATGCTCCAGTCGCGGTCACGCAGCAACAGCGGTGCCTGTTGCCGGGCCGCCTCCGCCTCGATCTCGGCCAGCGCTTCCGGTGGCTGCCTGCCGGTCACCACCGGCCGACCCGGCTTGATGATGCCGGCCTTTTCGTGGGCGATACCGGGGAGGGTGTCGCCGAGGAAGGCCTCGTGATCCATCGACAGCGACGCGATCGCGCAGGCGGCCGGAGCGGTCAGCACATTGGTGGCGTCATAGCGGCCGCCGAGCCCGACCTCGATCACCGCCAGGTCGGCCGGCGTCTCGGCGAACAGCAGGAAGGCGCAGGCGGTCAACACCTCGAACACGGTGATCGGCGAGCCTGCGTTGACCGCCTCGATGCGCTCCAGGGTCGCCACCAGCACGGGTTCACTGACCAGCCGGCCGGCGACCCGGAAGCGCTCGGTCACGTCGACCAAATGCGGGCTGGTGGTGGCATGCACGACCAGCCCGGCGGCCTCGGCGATGGCGCGGATGTTCGCGCAGGTGCTGCCCTTGCCGTTGGTGCCGGCGACGTGGATCACCGGCGGCAACCGCCGCTCGGGGTGATCCAGCTTGGCCAGAAGCGCCTCGAGCCGGCCGAGGCTGAGGTCGATGAGCGCCGGATAAAGACGCTGCAGACGCTCCAGCACGACCCCGCTGCGCCCAGTGAACTCCGGCAGCGGCGCCGGATGTTGCTGGCTAGGCGGCGTGCTCGAGGACATCGCGGGTTCCGAGCAGCGAGATCAACCGGCCGAGCGTCTCGCGCATCTCGCCGCGCTTGACGACCATGTCGAGCATGCCGTGGTCCAGCAGGAACTCCGAGCGCTGGAAGCCGTCCGGCAGCGTCTCGCGCACGGTCTGCTCGATCACCCGGGGACCTGCGAAGCCGATCAGCGCGTTCGGCTCGGCGATCTGGATGTCGCCCAGCATCGCGAAACTCGCGGTCACGCCGCCGGTGGTCGGGTTGGTCATCACGACGATGTAAGGGAGGCCCGCATCCTTCACCATCTGCACCGCGATGGTGGTACGCGGCATCTGCATCAGGCTGATCATGCCCTCCTGCATCCGGGCGCCGCCGGATGCGGTGAACACCACGAGCGGCGCCTGCTGCAGCACCGCGAGGCGTGCCGCTGCGACGATGCCTTCACCGAGAGCCGCGCCCATCGTGCCGGCCATGAACTCGTAGGCCATCACCGCGACGACGGCCTTGTTGCCGGTGATGGTGCCATGCGCGACCACGAGCGCCTCGTCGAGGTGGGTCTTGGCGCGATGCTCCTTCAGCCGGTCGGTGTATTTCTTCTGGTCGCGGAAGCCGAGCGGATCGGTCGGCGCCTTGGGCAGCTCGATGCGGGTGAACTTGCCATCGTCGAAGCTCCAGGCCAGGCGGTCATTGACCAGGGCGCGCATGTGATGGCCGCAATGCGGGCACACGTTCAGCGACTTCTGCAGGTCCTTGGAGAAGATCATCTGGTTGCAGGCGTCGCACTGCGTCCAGAGATTGTCCGGTACGTCGCGCTTGCCGAGCAGGTTCCGGATCTTCGGGCGGACATAGGTGGTCAGCCAGCTCATGCGACGCGCTCCTTCTGTTCCACGCGCGCCGATCGGACGCCGGCCGCGAGCGTCCTGACCTGGTCGAGCACCCGGGTGACGGTGTCTGCGGTGGCGCGACCATGCTCGTCCAGGCTGTTCGCCAAGGTCTCGATCAGGGCCGAGGCGACCACCGCGGCGTCGGCCACGCGGACTGCGTTTGCCGCCTGCGCCGGGGTGCGGATGCCGAACCCGATCGCCACCGGCAGGTCGGTCACGCGGCGCAGTCCCGGCAGCGCCAGCGCCAGGTCAGCCTCCGAGGCGGTGCGGGTGCCGGTCACGCCGGTGATGCTGACATAGTAGATGAAGCCGGAGCTGCCGGAGAGCACCTTCGGCAGCCGGACGGCATCGGTGGTCGGCGCCACCAGCCGGATGATGTCGAGACCATGCTCGCTGGCGTGGCTTTCCAGCAGGTCGGCCTCCTCGGAGGGCAGGTCGACGATGATCAGCCCGTCCACCCCGGCCGCGGCCGCATCGGCGCAGAACCGCGCCGGGCCGTAGCTGTCGACCGGATTGAGATAGCCCATCAGGATGATCGGGGTGTCCTGGTCGTGCTCACGGAAGCCCGCGACCATCGCCAAGGTCTTCGGCAGGGTGGCGCCGGCGATCAGGCCGCGACGGGCCGCTGCCTGGATGATCGGGCCATCGGCCATCGGATCGGTGAACGGCACGCCGATCTCGATCAGGTCGGCACCGGCTCCCGGCATGCCGCGCAGGATCGCCGCCGCCGTCTCGAGGTCGGGGTCGCCGGCCTCGAGGAACGGGATCAGCGCGCCACGGCCGGCCTGTTTCAGTGCGGCAAAGCGTGCGGCGATGCGGCTCAAAGCTTCACACCCAGATGCTCCGCCACGGTGAAGATGTCCTTGTCGCCGCGACCGGACAGATTCATCAGGATGATCTGGTCGGGGCGCATGGTGGGTGCGAGCTTCGCCACATACGACAGCGCGTGGGCGCATTCGAGCGCCGGGATGATGCCCTCGGTGCGGGTGCAGAGCTGGAACGCGGCCAGCGCCTCGTCGTCGGTGATGCCGACATATTCGGCGCGGCCGATGTCGTGCAGCCAGGAGTGCTCTGGCCCGATGCCGGGATAATCGAGGCCGGCGCTGATCGAATGCGCCTCCTGGATCTGGCCGTGCTCGTCCTGCAGCAGGTATGTGCGATTGCCGTGCAGCACGCCTGGCCGGCCGCGGCTGATGCTGGCCGCCTGCTCGCCGCTGTCGAGACCACGCCCGGCTGCCTCGACGCCGATCAGCCGTACGTCCGGCTCGTCGAGGAAGGGGTGGAAGATACCCATCGCGTTGGAGCCACCACCGACCGAGGCCACCACCGCGTCCGGCAGGCGGCCCTCGGCCTCCTGCATCTGGGCGCGCGCCTCCTCGCCGATGACGCACTGGAAGTCGCGCACCATCGCAGGGTACGGATGCGGTCCGGCAACGGTGCCGATCAGGTAGTAGGTGTCGAGGATGTTCGCGGTCCAGTCGCGCATCGCCTCGTTCATCGCGTCCTTGAGCGTGCCGGCGCCGGTCTTGACCGCGTGCACCTCGGCGCCCAGCAGCCGCATCCGGAACACGTTCGGCTTCTGCCGCTCGACGTCGGTGGCGCCCATATAGACGACGCATTTCAGCCCGAAGAGGGCACACACGGTCGCGGTGGCGACGCCATGCTGGCCGGCGCCGGTCTCCGCGATGATGCGTGTCCGGCCCATCCGACGGGCCAGCAGGATCTGGCCCATGACGTTGTTGAGCTTGTGCGAGCCGGTGTGGTTCAGCTCCTCGCGCTTCAGGTAGATGCGCGCGCCACCGAGCTCGGCGGTCAGGCGACGGGCGAACCAGAGCGGGCTCGGACGGCCGACATAGTCCTTCAGATAGTAGTCGAGCTCGCGACGGAATTCCGGGTCGACCTTTGCCGCCTCGTAGGCCTGGTCGAGCTCCAGGATCAGCGGCATGAGGGTCTCTGCAACGAACCGGCCGCCGAAGATGCCGAAGCGGCCGCGGTCGTCCGGTCCGGTCCGCAGGCTGTTGGGCCGCAGGTGCTCGCTCCGCTCTGCAAGCTGGACCGAGAGCGGCACGGGTGTCGCAGTCGAGGGGCGGTCTGTCGTCGCGATCTGGGGCGGGTTCAACGCTTCATCTCCGGAACGGCGCCTTCCTAGCGCAGGGGTCGCGCAAGGTCACGCCTCACAGATAGGGTGCTCACACATGGGGAGCCCATGCCGTCATGGTTTGACATGATTTCCGGGGCATCGATTATTCGGTGTGATCCGAGCCAGGAGTGTTCATGTTTCTCGCCCACCCATCCGGTCGCCCGCCGGTCGCCGTGACCTCGGAGGCGGAGAGCGACGAGGCGGCCTGGCTCGACCTGCTCAATCCGACCGACGACGAGCGTGCCCTGGCCGAGAGGCTGACCGGCCTGCGCGTGCCCACCCGCATGGACGTCGAGGAGATCGAGAGCTCGAGCAGGGTCTATATGGAGGGGCAGACGTTTTACCTGTCGACGCCGCTGGTCAGGCGCGGCGACGGCCTGGCCTTCACCTCGCCACTGGGCTTCGTGCTGAGCGCCGACCGGCTGGTCACGATCCGCTACACCGACTTCCCGGTGTTCGAGACGATCAGCGGTCGCCTTGCCAAGAACCCCGACCCGCATGGCAGCGAGGACACCATGGTGATGCTGCTGGAGGGCTTCATCGATCGGATCGCCGACCTGCTGGAGGGTTCGGGACACGAGCTCGACGAGCTTTCGGCCCGGATCTTCCGGTCGGTCGAGCCAGGAGACGGCACCAGCCACGACCGGCTGTTGCGGGAACTGCTGCAGAAGATCGGCAAGGAGGCGAAACTCGCCTCATCGATCCGCGACAGCCTGCTCGGGCTGCAACGGATCATCCTCTACATCAGCGACAATGCCGACCGGCCCTGCCGCGAGCCCCTCGCGGCGCGGCTGCATCTGCTGGCGAAAGACATCTCCTCGCTCAACGACTATGACAGCCAGATCAACAACAAGGTGCAATTCCTGCTCGATGCCACGCTCGGCTTCATCAACATCGAGCAGAACAATGGCATCAAGATCCTGACGGTGGTCAGCATCGTCGGCATCCCGCCAACCCTGATCGCCAGCATCTACGGCATGAACTTCAAGGACATCCCGGAGTTGAACTGGAGCTTCGGCTACTGGTACGCCCTTGGTCTGATGGCCTTCACCATCGTGGCTCCGATGATCTGGTTCTGGCGCAAGGGCTGGCTGGGCGGCAAATGAGAGACCGAACGATGCCTGGCGCGAGACCGTCGATGCTGAAGGCGCTACTGATGCTGCCGGCGACATGCGCGCCTGTCGTTGCCGCTGCAGCTCCGCTTACACCTCCCAACCCGGTTGCCGCGATGCATCGGATTGCGGCCGAGCCGTTCCGGTATGGTGGCGACGTCCAGGGCAGCGTGCCTGAGCTCGCTCAACCGGTGGATCAGCCGCCGCTGCATCTTTCGATCGGGCTGTCGGCGCCTGCAGCGGACGGTTCGATTGCCGGCGAGGCAATCCTGTTCACGTCCGACCGCCACCTGGTCGCCGAAGGTCCGGTGTCGGGGCGGATCATGCCGGGACTGACCAGCGGCACAGCCGGCTGCAGCCTGCGCCTGGCACTTCCGACCCAGGATGTGTCGCTGTCCGGCATCTGTACTGCCGATACCTTGTCCGGTGAGATCGTCTCCGCTCCACACCATGTCGCGTTGTTCACTCGCCTTGCGTCATGGTGGGGTGATCGCGCGGTAGCCGGCCGCTACTGGCTGACACCAGCTTCATTCGACCCGCCGAACTGACTCGTTTGCACCTTCTTGACGCACGCCGTCACGGCCCGTATCTTTCGCTTGTCCTGACAGCCTGCCTGGCTGCTTCCTGGATCCCTCCACTCGGAATGATGTCGGTCTGGCCTGCACGGGACTATCCCCCGTTGCGACGACATTAGGTTTCCCTGCCCGCTCGGCAGCCAGCCCGTTCCCCCTCCCTCTGCACGCTCTGCTCCATTTTCGAGGCGTCCCATGCACCTCGCCGAACTCAAGGCAAAGACTCCCTCGGATCTGCTCTCCTACGCGGAGTCGCTGCAGATCGAGAACGCGTCCTCCCTGCGCAAGCAGGACATGATGTTTGCGATTCTCAAGAACCTGGCTGAGAACGATCAGGAGATCCACGGCGAAGGCACGCTGGAGATCCTCTCCGACGGCTTTGGCTATCTCCGGTCGCCCGGTGCGAACTTCCTGCCCGGACCCGACGACATCTACGTGTCGCCGAGCCAGGTACGGCGGTTCGGGCTGCGCACCGGCGACACCGTCGAGGGCCAGATCCGGGCACCGAAGGACGGCGAGCGATATTTCGCGCTGCTCAAGCTCAACACGATCAATTTTGAGCCGCCGGATGCCGTGAAGCATCGGATCAACTTCGATAACCTGACGCCGCTCTATCCCGACCGTCGCCTGAAGATGGAGAGCGAGAACGCTGCCGTCACGGCCAAGGGTCAGACCAAGGACTTCACCCCGCGGGTGATCGACCTGGTATCGCCGATCGGCATGGGCCAGCGCGCGCTGATCGTGGCGCCGCCGCGTACCGGCAAGACGGTCATGCTGCAGAGCATCGCTACCGCCATCTCGCAGAACCATCCCGAGGTGTTCCTGATCGTGCTGCTCATTGACGAGCGGCCCGAGGAGGTCACCGACATGGCCCGCACGGTGAAGGGCGAGGTCGTGTCCTCGACCTTCGACGAGCCGGCGACCCGCCATGTACAGGTGACCGAGATGGTGCTGGAGAAGGCCAAGCGGCTGGTCGAGCACAAGCGCGACGTGGTGATCCTGCTGGATTCGATCACCAGGCTGGCACGTGCCTACAACACCGTTGTGCCGTCCTCCGGCAAGGTGCTGACCGGCGGCGTCGATGCCAACGCGCTGCAGCGGCCGAAGCGCTTCTTCGGTGCGGCCCGCAACATCGAGGAAGGCGGCTCGCTGACCATCATCGCGACGGCGCTGATCGATACCGGCAGCCGTATGGACGAGGTGATCTTCGAGGAGTTCAAGGGCACCGGTAACTCGGAGCTGATCCTCGACCGCAAGCTGTCGGACAAACGTACCTTCCCGGCGATCGACGTGACCAAGAGCGGCACCCGCAAGGAGGAGCTGCTGGTCGACAAGGCGTCGCTCTCGAAGATGTGGGTGCTGCGCCGGATCCTGCAGCCGATGGGCACGATGGACGCGATGGATTTCCTGCTCGACAAGCTGAAATACAGCAAGACGAACCAGGACTTCTTCGACGCGATGAATACCTGAGCGTAGGCCCTGGGACTCCAGGGCCTGCTGTTCGGTGTGCTGCGGCGACAATCAGTCCGGCAGCAGGATTGTGCTGCCGGTCGTTGTCCGGGCCTCAAGAGCACGGTGTGCCTCGGCAGCCGCCGATAACGGGAAGCTCTGGCCGATCCTGATCTTTACGGCACCGCTCGCGACCACGCCGAACAGCTCCTTCGATGCACTGACCAACTGCTCACGCCTGCCAATGAACGTCGTGAGCTTCGGTCGCGTCACATACAGGCTGCCTCGCGCCGCCAGCAGGCTTAGCGATACTCCTGTCACCTCACCGGAAGCGTTGCCGTAGCTGACGAGAAGCCCGCGTGGCGCCAGGCAGTCCAGACTGCTGATGAAGCTGTCCTTTCCAACGCTGTCATAGACGACAGGTACCATGGCGCCACCGGTAATGCGCTTGATTTTTGCCGGCACGTCGTCCAGCCCGACGATCGTGTGTGCTGCGCCAAACTCCCGCGCAAGCTCGGCTTTCTCCTCGGTCGAGGTGATGCCGATCACGATCGCGCCGAGATGCGCCGCCCATTGGCACATCATCAGCCCCATCCCGCCAGCCGCGGCGTGTACCAGAATGGTGTCACCCGGTTGCAGCACCCGGACCTGACGCAGCAGCGCCTGCACCGTCAGGCCACGCAACATCATTCCCGCCGCTGTCTGCGTGTCGATCGAGTCCGGAAGCTGCACCACGAGGTCTGCAGCCAATGCGCGGTGCCTGGTGTAGGCGCCGAGTTGGGCAGGATACGCCACGCGGTCTCCCGGCTTGAGGGAGGTTACCTCGGCGCCTACGGTCTCCACGACCCCCGCGGCCTCCATCCCGATCACGGCAGGCAGCGTCGGCAACTTGTAGAGACCGCTGCGAAAGTAGATGTCGATGAAGTTGAGGCCGATCGCCTCCTGTCGGATCAGCACCTCGTTCGCAGAGGGCACCGGAACAGGCACATCGTCCAGGCGAAGGACTTCAGGACCACCGTAGGCGTGAACGCGGACAGCCTTGGTCATACGCGTTGATCCCCGTGCACCGGTTCGGCGCCGACTTCCGCACCCGACCCGCGTTCCAGGCTCAGCAGGAAGCGTTTGGTCTGCAGACCGCCTTCCATGGAAAAACCCCCGATGTGGGTCGCGGCGACCACCCGATGGCACGGGATCAGGATCGGCAGCGGGTTGACGCGGTTCGCCTGTCCGACGGAACGTGCAGAGCCCCCAGCACGCTGCGCGAGTTCAGCGTAGGTACGGGTCTCCCCGAACGGGATCTCCGCCAGCGCAGCCCATACGCGACGTCGATAGGGTGTGGAGGATACCGGTGACAGCGGGAGCGTGAAACGTGTCAGCTCGCCGTCGAAATAGCTGTTCAGCTGGTTACGAGCCTCGCACAGCAGGACGGTCTCCTGCTGGTCGCGGCCCCAGCCCCAGTCCAGTGCCACCAGTGCATCGTCTTCCTGCGTCAAGGTCAGGGAGCCGAGCGGAGAATGCAGTGACAGTTGTGGCAAGCGCGCCGGCCTCCGGAAGCGGTACAGGGTCCAGAAGCAGACCATCGCAACGCCGGACGGGGTGGTGTCAAGCCTATCCTGTTCGGCCCGAATGGAATGGCGCATCGTGATGAGCGACACGACCATCTTCGCGCGCGCGAGCGGCGCCGGTCGTGCCGCGATCGCCATCATCCGGATCAGCGGGAGGTTGTGCGGACCGATCCTGGACCAGCTGGGCGGCGATCGGCCCCCGCCACGTCGCGCGGTCCTGCGCGGGCTCCACGCGCCTGCCGCCGATGGTTGCGGAGAGCTGCTCGACCGGGCGCTGGTGCTGTGGTTCCCCTCACCACGGAGCTACACCGGAGAGGATTGTGCCGAGCTGCATCTGCATGCAGGGCCGGCGGTCGTGGAGGCGGTGTCCGCAGCTCTTGTGGCCCTCGGCGCGAGGCCTGCCGAACCTGGGGAATTCACCCGCCGGGCGTTCGCGAATGGCCGGCTGGATCTGCTTGAGGCTGAGGGAATTGCCGATCTCATAGAGGCGGAAACGCAAGCGCAACGCAGGCAGGCCCTGCGACAGGCGGATGGTGCGCTGAGCGCGCTCTACAATGACTGGGCGGCCCGACTGCGTCATCTGCTGGCGCACCAGGAGGCGCTGATCGACTTCCCGGACGAGGATCTGCCGCCGGAGGTCGAGACCACGCTCGTCCACGACCTCGCCCGGTTGCTCGACGAGATGCGGACGCATCTGGCGCAGGGGGAGCCGGCGCAGCGCATCCGGTCCGGACTGTTCATCGCCGTGATCGGGCGCCCGAATGTCGGGAAGTCCAGCCTGGTCAACCGGCTCGCCGGACACGAGGCGGCGATCGTCTCGGAATGGGCTGGCACCACGCGTGATGCGATCGAGGTGCGGCTGGTGCTCCGAGGGATCCCGGTGACACTCGTGGATACTGCGGGGCTCCGGGACGCGCTGGACCCGCTCGAGGCGGAGGGCGTTCGTCGGGCGAGGCGGCATGCCGACCATGCCGACCTGGTGCTCGACGTGGCGACGGATGTTTCAGCAGTCGGGCGGCAGGGGGCGGGCGTGCTGCGGGTCTGGAACAAGGTGGATCTGGCGCCTGCACCGGTCGGGTGGCTTGGGGTCAGCGCCAGGACCGGTGAAGGTATGGAGACCCTGGAAGCCATGCTGGCGGATGCCGTCGCGGGCCTGACGGAGACCGGAGCGGGGCCACCGCTGACCCGTGCGCGACATCGGGCCGGCATAGAGGAGGCTGCATCCCATCTTGCGGCTGCGGGATCCCTCGATCTTGCAGAACTCCGGGGAGAGGCGCTGCGACTGGCGATGCAGGCACTCGGGCGACTGACCGGCACCATCGGCGTGGAGGATCTGCTAGACAGCGTCTTCGGACAATTCTGCATCGGCAAATAGCCGGACCTCACAATATCGGTCTTTGGCAGCAGGGGATGGCCTCGAATGGGCGGCAAGTGGGACGTGATCGTGATCGGCGGTGGACATGCTGGATGCGAGGCGGCTGCCGCGTCCGCACGGTTCGGTGCGCGCACCCTGCTGCTGACCCACCGGCTCGAGACGATCGGCGCCATGTCGTGCAATCCGGCGATCGGCGGCATCGGCAAGGGGCACCTGGTGCGCGAGATCGACGCACTGGACGGTCTGATGGCGCGTGCCGCGGATCGTGCGGGAATTCACTTCAAGTTGCTGAACCGCTCGAAGGGGGCCGCCGTGCATGGCCCGCGGGCGCAGGCGGACCGCTCGCTCTACAGGACGGCGATCAACGAGCTGCTCAGGGAGACAGGGGGCCTTACGATCGCAGCGGCGGCCGTGGACGACCTACTGCTTGATGTCGACGGCGCGGCGTGCGGCGTGGTGTGTGCTGACGGGCGACATGTCGAGGCGGGCGCCGTGGTGCTGACGGCCGGAACGTTCCTGGGTGGGGTGATCCATGTCGGCCACCAGACCACGCCGGCCGGCCGGGTTGGAGAAGGACCGGCAGCGAAACTTAGCCAACGGCTGAGAGAGATGCGACTGCCGCTCGGCCGGCTCAAGACCGGAACTCCACCGAGACTGGCTCGCGACAGCATCGCCTGGGATGAATTGCCCGAGGATTGCGGAGATGATGTTCCGCAGCCGTTCAGCAGGATGACGACGTCGATCGACAACCAGCAGCTGTCATGTCGTATCACCACGACCACGCCAGAAACGCACGCGCTGATCCGCGACAACCTTCATCTTTCGGCGGTGTATGGCGGCGGCATCGCGGGGCGCGGACCACGCTATTGTCCTTCGATCGAGGACAAGGTCGTGCGATTTGCAGACCGTGACCGACACCAGGTTTTTCTGGAGCCCGAGGCGTTGCCGGGCAACCCGGGGGGCGACCTGGTCTATCCGAACGGGATCTCTACAAGCCTCCCCGCAAGCGTCCAGGTACTCCTGGTGGCGACGATGCCGGGACTGCAGCGAGCCCGCATCGTCCAGCCAGGCTACGCAGTCGAATACGACCATGTCGACCCACGCGCGTTGTGGCCGACCCTGGAAGTGAAGCAGATTCGCAGGCTGTTCATGGCCGGGCAGATCAACGGCACAACCGGATATGAAGAAGCCGCCGCGCAGGGTTTGCTTGCCGGCCTGAACGCGGCGCGACGCACATCGGGCAGCGACCCGATCGTGGTGGATCGCGGCACAGGCTATCTCGGCGTGATGGTCGACGACCTGACCACCCAGGGTATTTCCGAGCCGTATCGCATGTTCACCTCACGTGCCGAGTACCGGCTCACCTTGCGCGCTGATAATGCGGATCTTCGACTGACCGAGATCGGCACCGGCTGGGGATGCGTGGGTGCGACACGCGCGGCAATATTCGCGCAGGATCGGAGCCTGATCGACGAGGCGATGAGGCATGCCGAGGACGAAAGCTTCGCACCAGCTGTGCTTCTGGAGCACGGCCTCCCCGTGACTGCAGACGGCCGCCGGCGGACGATCCTCGACCTCCTCGCAGTCGAGCCGACTTCAACGGCTCTGCTTGGTCTGGCTCCGTGGCTGGCACAGCTGCCGCAGCGGGTCCGGTTGCATGTAGAGACGGAGGCTCGTTATCGCGGCTATCTCGGCCGGCAGGCGCGGGAGATCCGTCAGCTGGCGGCGGAGTCGTCGCTCATTGTTCCTGAAATGTTGGATTACGAGGCGATCGGCGGGCTCAGCACGGAGATGCGGGAGCGCCTGATGGCAGCACGTCCGGCAAACTTCAGTGCGGCACGACGGGTGCCAGGAGTGACGCCGTCAGCGTTGATGGCACTGCTGGCGCATCTGAAGGCCGCCTGATGTTTCACGTGAAACATTCGTCGCCGCTCGGGACCGTTGTTTCACGTGAAACAACCGAGCGCCTGATGGTGTTGGCGGACCTCCTCTCCCGCTGGAACCCGAGGATCAACCTCGTTTCGACCGGCGACCTGCCTCACCTCTGGCAGCGCCATATCGAGGATAGCCTCCAGCTGGTGCAGGAGATCCCGCCTGGGGCCCCGTTCATCGATCTCGGATCGGGCGGCGGCTTTCCTGGGCTGGTGCTGGCAATTGCCAATGAGAGCCCGGTGACCTTGATCGAAGCCGATCAACGCAAGGCCAGCTTCCTGCGTGAAGCTGCCCGCGCGACCGGCGTGCAGGCGGAGATCGTCGCACGGCGCATCGAGCAGGTGGATCTGCCGCCGGCCGATTACGTCACAGCGCGCGCCCTCGCACCGTTGCCGCGCCTGCTCGGATGGGCGACGCGGTTTCTCTCCCATGACGGCATCTGCGTGTTCCTCAAGGGGCGCACCGTCGACGAAGAATTGACCGCAGCTGCGTCGGAATGGCACATGGCGGTCTCCCGACGACCAAGCCGCACCGATCCGGATGGCGTCATCCTCAGGCTGAGTGAAATCAGGCGTGTCAGTGAGCCCGACCGGGCGACCGGCCGGTAAATCCGGTTCGGCCGCGCCCGCTTCCTCCCCCCACATCATCGCCATCGCGAACCAGAAAGGCGGAGTTGGTAAAACCACGACAGCAATCAACCTCGCAACGGCCCTTGCGGTCCTGGGCTATCGCGTTCTGCTGATCGACCTGGATCCGCAAGGGAATGCCTCCACCGGTCTCGGCATCGATTATGCGAATCGGCGCGCCGGCAGCTACGCGCTCATGGCTGAGGATCGGACGGTCAACGACCTCGCGTGCGACACCCAGATACCCTCCTTGTCCTTGATCCCGTCCGACAATGAATTGGCCGGCGCCGAAATCGAACTGGTCGACATGGAACGCCGCGAATACCGGCTGGCTGAGGTGCTTTCACCGGCAGAGGCACCGCTCGCCTACGATTTCATCCTGATAGACTGCCCGCCCAGCCTGGGCCTCCTGACCCTGAACGCCCTGGTTGCTGCGCAGTCCGTGCTCGTACCATTGCAGTGTGAGTTCTTCGCGCTGGAAGGTGTAAGTCAGCTTATCCGCACCATCGAGCGCGTGCGGCGCGCCTTCAACCTGACACTCCGACTGCAGGGTCTCGTGCTGACAATGTTCGACCGCCGTAACAATCTTTCGGAGCTCGTTGCCGCAGACGCCAGGAGCTTCTTCGGTGACCAGGTGTTCGAGACGGTGATTCCGCGCAATATCCGCATCTCCGAAGCCCAGAGCCATGGCAAACCGGCGCATCTCTACGATCCGAAGTCGAGCGGCGCCCAGGCCTACGACCGGCTCGCAGAGGAACTCGTCATGCGCACCAGGGCGGATCCTCCGCGGGCAGCCAGGTCATGAGCACGCGCAAGGACCCACAGGCTCCCCGGCTCGGCCGCGGGCTTGCTTCCCTGCTCGGCGAGAACCACGCCGGCACCAGGTCTGCAGGAGATGCCGTAGGCGATGTCCATCGCCTTGCGGTGGAGCTGCTGGAACCGGGAGCCTTCCAGCCGCGCCAGATCATGGAGCAGGAGCCGCTCGAGGAACTTGCCGATTCGATACGCAGCCGCGGCATCCTACAACCGATCCTCGCACGCGTTCATCCCGAGCATCCGGGCCGCTACCAGATCATCGCCGGCGAGCGTCGGTGGCGAGCCGCACAGTTGGTCGGGCTGCACGAGGTTCCGGTTCATATTCGTGACCTCACCGACGCGGATGCCATGGCCGCGTCGCTGGTGGAAAATCTGCAACGCCGGGACCTGAATGCGATCGAGGAAGCGGAAGGCCTGCAACGCCTGATGGGCGAGTTCGCGATGACCCAGGAGGAACTGGCGGGTGCCGTCGGCAAGTCGAGGAGCCACGTCGCCAACACGATGCGGCTGCTGCAACTGCCGCTCTCGGTGCGCCGAGATGTCATCAAGGGGGATCTATCGGCCGGCCATGCCCGGGCGCTGATCAATCATCCCGATCCGGCAAAGGCGGCCATGGCGGTCATCGCCAAGCGATTGACGGTGCGCCAGACTGAAGCTTTGGCGCAGACTCACCTGACCGCCAGCCGCATCGCACCCCCGTCGGCACGGGCCGATATCAATCAGCGTGACGGCAAGGATCCGGAGATCGTGGCACTGGAACGCGACCTTCGGGACAAACTCGGCTTGCGCGTCGAGGTCCAGTTCAATGGCCGGAGCGGCGGCCAACTCCGCATCCACTACGACACTCTCGATCAGCTCGACGGCGTGTTGCGACTGCTGAACCAATAAGTCGCCAAGCCTGGCTTGCGCCCACTTCCCTTCATCTACGCACGCTGCTATAGCGCCGTCACCCGCGAGGAACCCTGGTCTGGACCAGGATCCGAGCATGGGGGCGCATAGCTCAGTTGGTAGAGCAGCTGACTCTTAATCAGCGGGTCGTAGGTTCGAATCCTACTGCGCCCACCAATCACCACAGCCGCGCAGCCGCCTCACCTCACTACAGTGAGGGCTGAACCACCGCCATGATCACGATCACCAGCATCAGGACGGTCGGGACCTCGTTCGCCATCCGATAGAACCGTTGTGGTCGACGGTTGCGGTCGAGCTGGAAGTCCTTGCGCCAGCCGGCGCAGGCGCCATGAAAGCCCAGCATCGACACCACACCGGCGAGTTTCACGTACCACCAGCCGGCGTGCCAATCGACGGCGCCTGGTGTCAGGATCAGCAACACCCCGAATACCACGCTGGCAATCATCGCCGGTGTCGTGATCTGGCGCAGCAGCCGACGCTCCATCACCTTGAACCCCTCGCTCTGGTCCGACCCGGGCGTGACCATGCAGTGGTAAACGAACAACCGCGGCAAGTAGAACAGGCCGGCCATCCACGCGATCACCGAGATCAGATGGAAGGCTTTCTCCCACTGCAGATAAGGTCCGAGTGCCGCAATCATGTTCGCCTGACCCGCTCGACCAGCGCCGCCACATGTTCGGGCGGAGTCTGTGGCAGGACGCCATGCCCGAGGTTGAAGACATGCGGTCGGCCGCGCATCGCATCGCGGATCACGTCGATCTGGTGCCCCATGCCGTCGCCGCCGGTGACCAGGCATAGCGGGTCGAGATTGCCCTGCAGCGCTACGCCGTCCGGAACCAGTGCCGCCGCCGCCATCATGTCGGCCGAGGTGTCCAGTGCGAGGGCATTGATACCCGTCGCAGCAGCATACTCCCCGACCAGCAGGCCGCCGAGCCGGGGGAAGCCGATGATCGGCACCGACGGATGACGTGACCTGATCTCGCGAACGATCTGTCGGCTCGGCTCGATGACGTAGCGACGGAACTGTCCCGGTGGCAGCAAGCCGGCCCAGCTGTCGAACAGCATCACTGCCTCGGCTCCGGCATCGATCTGCGCGCACAGCATGGTTGCGGTGGCCTGCGTCAGCATGTCGATGAGCCGGTCGAACAGCGCCGGATCGGCATAGGCCATCTGCCGCGGCTCGAGGAATTCGCGCGAGCTCCCGCCTTCGACCATGTAGCAGGCGACAGTGAAGGGCGACCCGGCAAAGCCAATCAACGTGGTGGCGCCGGCGCTACCGCGACCCAGGACGGTCTCGTCGCCAGGCGCATCGAGCGCCTGCCTGAGCCGTCGCAATGTCTGCATGATCGGCGCCGTGACTTCAGCCACCCGTTCCGGCTGCAAACGGTCCAGGTCCTCACGTGTGCGGATCGGTTCGAGCACCGGACCCACACCCTCCACGAACTTCAACCCCTGGCCCATTGCCCAGGGCAGGATCAGGATGTCGCTGAACAGGATCGCGCCATCCATCGCGAAGCGTCGGATCGGCTGCAGGGTGATCTCGACGGCAATGTCGGGTGTCATGCAGCGGGTGATGAAATCCGCCTGTGACCGCAAAGCCCGGAACTCAGGCAGGTAGCGACCGGCCTGCCGCATCAGCCAGACCGGGGGCGGCCAGACGGCTTCGCCTCGCAGAACACGCAACAGCCGCTTATCCGTCATCTTCAGGTTCGCCTGTTTGCGCTCGAGCCGGCCGATCGGTCTTACCGGCTTGAGCGGATCTAAGCATGAAAGAAGAAGAATAAAATGGTTGGAGTCCTAGTAGGCCCTGTGGATGACGGGGTACCCGGCTTGCGAAAAACGTACCCCGCTTTTCCCACAGCGTGTACAACCTCAAGCCTGTTGATTAGGCTGGGTTTTCCAGACTTATCCCGAAGTTCCTGACATGGTGCTGTGTACAACCCCATGCTGTCGCGGCTTTCGCGCGTCATGCACCTGACTCGGTACCCGGTCTGGCAGAGCCTCTTATCATCCCCGTGTACCCCAGGACTCCCATAAGCGTGACACCGCCTGTTACCCCGACTCGACTCGCCCTCTCCATTCCAGCGGCCGCCGGCCTGCAGGCCTCGAGTCCGGCTCTCGTTCTGGCCAGCTCGTCGCAGACCCGCCTGCGGCTCTTGCGGGATGCCGGGCTCCGGGTCACGGCGCGGTCCCCTACAGTGGATGAGGCTGCCCTCAAGACGCAGGCGCTTGCGGCCTGCCTGCTGCCGTCGGACGCCGCCCTCATGCTCGCCGAGCACAAGGCCGCTTCCATCCATGATCCGGATGCCATCGTCATCGGCGCCGACCAGTTGCTGGTGTGCGAGGGACGTTGGTTCGATAAGCCATCCGACCAGGCAGCAGCAAAGCGGCAGCTGCAGGCGTTGAGCGGGCATCGGCATGTGCTGCACACAGCCGTCGTGTGCCAGCAATATGGTCGAACGCTTTGGCAGCATGTCGCCGCTCCGGCGCTGGACGTCCGTCCGCTTACCGAAGCGTTCCTGGCTGCCTATCTGGCACTCGAAGGGGATACGGTCCTGCAGAGTGTCGGAAGCTACCGGCTCGAGGGTCCGGGGGTGCAGCTATTCGAAGCGGTCGATGGCGAGTATGCCGCGATCCTCGGCCTGCCAATGCTGGCGCTGCTCGGCTTCCTGCGACGGCAGAACCTGCTGCTGAGCTGACCGGCTTTCCGGCACTGCCGGCGAGACTTGCCACCGTCACGAACCACCGCTATACGCCGCGCACCCAAGCGTATCACGATCGGTGCGCCGACCAGACGATGGGGCCATAGCTCAGCTGGGAGAGCGCCTGAATGGCATTCAGGAGGTCAGCGGTTCGATCCCGCTTGGCTCCACCAGTCCTCCAACCATCCTTGTGATGCCTCGACGGAAGCGACGACCGCAGCCGCTCGGAAGCCTTTCTGCCGCCCGCACGTTGGGCCGACGAACGCAGCGAGATCTCCGGACATGAGCAAGAAGCACAAGGCTATCGAAGGCGAGATCGTCACGGCCTCCGGACCTTGGCGGGACCTGTTGCTGGTCTGCCGCAAGTGCAGTCGCAAGCTGGACGGCGGCTTTGGCGAGAAAAACAAGCACGCCCTCCCAGACGCCATGAAGCAGGTCCTGCGCGATCTGGGCCGACGCCGCGACGTCCGCATCCTGGAGGTCGGCTGCCTCGGCCTCTGTCCGAAGGATGCCGTGACCGTCATGCATGGGGCGGCACCCGGGGAGATGCTGGTGGTGCCGGAAGGTCTGGACCTCACCCTCCTCGTCGAGCGCATCGGTCAGGCCACTCTTCCAGGCGGCTTGACACGCGGCGCCGCAGCCCGTTCCTGAAGACGACCTCAGGAACGCTCTGGATTCCTCCACTGCATCATCTCGACCACCTTCTCCAGCACTACGGCTATGGCCTGGTCGGCCTGGTTGTCATGCTGGAGAGCATGGGCGCACCGCTGCCGGGTGAAAGCCTGCTCATCGGTACTGCGCTCTATTGTGCCGCAACCCACAAGTTGAACATCACATGGGTGATCATCGTGGCGGTGGTCGGCGCCATCATGGGTGATAATTTCGGCTACCTCATCGGTCGCAGTGTCGGCTTCCGTGTGCTGGCCCGCTGGGGCAGGAAGATCGGCCTGACCGAGGAGCGCTTGACGCTCGGCCGCTACCTGTTCCGCCGACATGGCGGCAAGGTGGTGTTTTTCGGTCGGTTCATTGCCATCCTCCGCACCTTTGCCGCCCTGCTCGCCGGCGCGAATCGGATGCCATGGCATGTTTTCCTGCTCTACAACGCGCTCGGCGGCATCGGTTGGGCAGGCGGCTACTCGCTGTCCGCCTACCTGCTTGGCAGTCAGATGGAAAAGATCACCGGTCCGCTCGGCATCTTCCTCGGCGCCGTTGCCGTCCTGGTCCTCGGCGGCGCATTCATGTTCCTGAAGCGGAACGAGAAGCGCCTGACCGACGAGGCGATGCAGGCGGCCAGGAAGGACAAGACACCGGCCTGAACCGCATCGCCGAGCTCAGATGTTCGCCTGTTCCTGCTCCGGCGGTTCATCGCCGGGCTTGTAATACAGCGCGGCACATTCCTGTTCCAGGACGCCGGCCACCGCGGTCATGTCGTCACGGAATGCGTCATCGATGATGTCCAGCACGTCGATATGCCGGTCCTCGAAATACATCGCATGAACATCCTTGCGGCAGGCGCCATACACGACGCGCTCGATGCTGCTCCAGATGCTTGCCATGCTGCACATGCCGCAGGGCTGCAGCGTGGAGTAGAGAGCGGCGCCCCGTAGGTCGTCCCGTCCCAGGCTTTCGCAGGCGCGCCGGATTGCAACGATCTCCGCATGGGCACTGGGATCGTGCCGGATCCCGACCTCGTTATGCGCCTCGCCGACGACCTCGCCGTCGAGAACGATGACACAACCGATCGGAGACGCGCCCGGCGTGTCGCGCCCCGCCTGTGCAAGCTCCAGCGCGCGACGCATGAAGCGCTCGTCTGTTTTGCTGATCATGTCCTGGACCTCCTGATCTGTTTTCCTGAAGCGCCGGGTCGGAGCGTTATCCAGGCCGGGGCATGGTCGCTGGCGTTATCCTGCCCGCGGACCTGTCTGTCGACGCCAGCATCCTGCAGGTGTTCGGCAATGGCGTCGCTGAGCAGCAGGTGATCGAGCCGCAGGCCGGCATCGCGTGCCCAGGCATCCCGCTTGTAGTCCCAGAACGTCGGCGATGGCCCGACCGGGTGGATCGTCCGCACAGCGTCGGTCCAGCCTTGCGCCAGCAATCGACGAAACGCGTCGCGGCTGGCCGGCTGGAGCAGTGCGTTGTCGGCCCATGATCTGGACCGGTAGATGTCGGCATCGGTCGGCACGACGTTGTAGTCACCAGCCAGCACCACCGGCAGTCCGGTCGCGTAAAGGTCTGCCGCATGGGCGATCAGGCGCTCGAACCAGGCCAGCTTGTAGTCGAATTTCGGGCCTGGCTGCGGATTGCCGTTCGGCAGGTACAGGCTTGCGATCAGCACCCCGTCGACTGCCGCCTCGATGTAGCGTGCCTGGATGTCGGCGGCGTCACCCGGCAGGCGGCGCCGTGTCGGCACCGGCGCGCGGCCGCGGGCCAGGATCGCCACTCCGTTCCAGCTTCGTTGGCCGATCCAGACCGCTCCGTAGCCGGCATCATGGATCGCCGCTTCCGGGAAATCCGCCGTTTCCGCCTTCAACTCCTGCAGGCACACGACGTCGGGCCGGGCCTCGTGCAGCCAGGCGAGCAGACTGGCCAGGCGCTTGTTGATGGCGTTGATGTTGAACGTGGCGATCTTCACAGGGTCGCCAACGCTGTCGGGCGGCTCCGGATTGCCCCGACGCATGACTGGACGCCGAGCCTGTTTGCGGGAAAAAGTCCGCAGCCGCCGTTCCAGGAATTCGACATGAGCCGTATGCCGCACCGCGACCCCGCATTGCCGACACGTCGACACGGGTGGCTCATCCACTGCCTGGTGGCCGCGACGGCGTTGGGAGTGATGCCGGCCCGATCGCAGGAGGCGCATGGACTGCCCACCGGATCACCTGTGGCCGCAGTGGCGACACCGGCTTCCACGGACAAGCCGGAGAAGTCCGACAACGCGCTGATCGGGGAACTGCCGTCGAACAGCGTCACCCATCATGACCTCACCGCCGCCTGGGGTCATGTCGGATACACCGCCACGGCCGGCACGCTCACCCTGCGTGATGCTGACGGCGCCCCGTCGGCCCGCGTGTTCTATGTGGCCTACGTGGCTGACGGCCAGCAGGCGCAGAAGCGACCGGTTAGCTTCTTCTTCAATGGTGGTCCGGGCGCCGGCAGCGCCTTCCTGCATCTCGGTGCCGCCGGCCCGGTGGTGTTGAACTTCCCCACTTCCAACCCGACCGATGGCGCCAACGCGCAGATCGGGCCCAATCCGGATAGCTGGCTGCGTTTCACCGACATGGTGTTCATCGACGCCGTCGGCACCGGCTACAGCCTGCCGGAGAAGCCGGCCAAGGCGGCGGCGGAATTCTATGGCGTGAAGCAGGACGGGTCCGCCTTCGCCGATGCGATCCGGATCTGGCTCGAGGCCAACCGGCGCGAGCGCTCGCCGAAATACCTGGTCGGCGAGAGCTATGGCGGCATCCGCTCGATCAAGACCGCCTATGCGCTGCAAACCGAGCAGAACATCCCATTGGCCGGCATCGTCATGGTCTCGCCGGCGATCGAGATGAGCCTGCTCGGCAACACCGACAACCCGGTCAGTGATGCGATCCTGCTGCCCAGCCTGATCGCCTCGGCGCAGGAGCATGACCACACCCTGACCCCGCAATCGGCCGACGACGCCTATCGCTACGCCTTCGGCCCCTACCTCTCGACGATCGCCGGACCCCCGCTCGACGCCGACGCGGCGCACCAGTTCTACGCGAAGGTCGCCGGCATGACCGGCCTGCCGGAGAGCGTGGTGGCGAAGGAGCGGGCGCAGCTCGACCCGCAGGCGCATGACGTGCGCAGCCGCGACGGCCGTCTGTACAGCCTCTATGACGGCACGGTCTCGATTGCCGACCCGTATCCCGAGGGCATCGACAATGCCGACAGCCCGGAACCGGTCCTGGCAGGCTACGGGCTGGCGTACGGCAACGCCTTCACCGGCTATGTCGGCGACGTGCTCGGCTTCCGCACCGCGCTCAGATACGACCTGCTGAACCTGAAGGTGAACAGCGCCTGGGACTACAAGCAGGGCAGCGAAACGGTCGCGCGCGGGATGCCCGACTTGCGGAAACTGCTGGCCCTCAACCCGTCGCTGCGGGTTTTCATCGCCAATGGCTATTTCGACCTGACCTGCCCATTCGCCGGGTCGCGCTGGCTGATCGAGCACATGCCGGTCGGCCGCGACCGCGTCCGGCTCAAGGTCTATCCGGGCGGCCACATGATCTATACCCGGCCTGACAGTCGCGCCGCCCTCGCCCACGATGTTGCAGCGCTGTACGCCGGCAGCCCGTAGCCTGCCCCCGGGGTATGTGCGTCGGCGGCTTTCTGCCCTGGTTGCGTCGGCGTTCCTGACGTTATCGGGGTGCGCATACTCGCCACCGCTCTGCATTCCGCATGCGGTTCCCGACAACGTGGTCTTCGTCGTCTCGCACGGCTGGCACACCGACCTGGGCATCCCGACCGGCGCCTTGCGTGGCCGGATGACGCTGTTCCGCAGGTTGTTCCCGGGCATGACGGTGCTGATGGTCGGGTTCGGCAAGCGCACCTTCATGATGGCGCCGGTGACGCATCTCGATGACCTGCTGGTCGGGCCGTTCCCAGGCGATGGCACCCTGCTGGTCGCCGGGCTGCGCGCTGCCCCGGACACCGCCTACGATGACGGCACCATGGCGACACTCACGCTGCCACCGGACGGTGCGGAGCGGCTCTCTGACTTCGTGTGGAACAGCTTCGGGATGCGCGACGGACAGCCGCGTCGCATCTCCGACGGCTTCTTCCCGGGGAGCAGCTTCTATGCCACCCGGATCGGCTATTCCGGCTTCTATACCTGCAACAGTTGGACCGATGACGCCCTGCACGCGGCCGGCCTGGTCGCCGGGCCGGCGGGGGTCGTGTTCGCCGGCCAGGTCATGCAACGCGCCACGTCAGTCGCAGGCGCCAGCTGCTCGATCCCGACGCACCACCACTGACCGGCAGGGTGTGGCGGTCGTCAGTCGGTGGGCGGTCGGGTCGTCACCTGGGCCGGAACCGTCTCGCCGTTCGGCATGACAATGTAGGTCCGGCTGGGACTTGAGCCACCGCCACCAAGGCTTGAACTGCAGCCACCAAGGGCGCCAGCAGTCAGGATCGTCGCCACGCAGGCCAGTACACGGATCATCATACGACCGAGTTCATCATGGCCGGTGATGCCGTTCAAGATCGGCCCGTGCAACAGACCGCGACCGCCGGGCCTCGCTCTGCCGACAGGGTTGCGGTGTCAGTGACGCTGCGCCATGCGAGCCTGCAGCGCTTCATCGATCGGCAAGGTGGTGGCGGTCAGAGCCACGCCCTGCCAACCGGCGCCGATCGCAGTGAACAGCCCGATCGCATCCTCCAGCCGGGCGAGTTGCCCGACCGCTTCCAGGTTCTCAGCGGTGTAAGTCGCTCGCTCGCTGGTCAGCACGTCGAGGAAGCCGACCAGGCCGGCTTGGTACAACCGCCTTGCCCGATCCAGCGCCAGAGCGTTGTCCTGTGCCGCGCGATGCAGGGTCGAGGTACGGATCTCGTCGTTGCGGTAGGCCACCAGCCTGTCCTCGACCTCCTGGAACGCGTGCAGCACGGTCTGCTGATAGGTGAGCCGGGCGGCCTCCGCGTTGGCCCGCGCCTCGCGCACCTGCGCCGACAACCGGCCGCCGTGATAAATCGGCACGCTCGCCTGCAGCAGCAGCGACCAGGCGAGGCTGCTCGCGGTGAACAGCTCGTGGATCATGCTCGACTGCGGTGTGAAGCTGAGCGGCAGCACCACGTCCGGATAGAGCTGCGCCACCGCGACGCCGATCCTTGCCGTCGCCTGCGCGTATTGCCGTTCGGCACGCCTGATGTCCGGCCGGTTGGCGATCACCATCGACGGCAGCGCCACCGGCAGCGGCGGGATGTCGGGCAATGGTGCCGGCCGGTCCAGCATGGCCTCGAAGGTGCCCGGCATCTGTCCGGTCAGCACCGCGATCGCATGCGACAGCTGGGCGATGCGGGTCTGTAGCGGCTGGCGGGTCGCCTGCTCGGTCTCCAATTCGCCCTGGGCCTGCGCCACCTGCAAGGTCGTGCCGAGCCCTTGCGTATAGACCTTGTTGGTCAGCGCGAGCGCGTCGCCGGCCGCCTGGATGTTCTGGTCGGCGATCTGCAGCTCCAGCTGGCTCGCGCGTAGCGTCACGTAATCGCCGGCAAGCTCGGACAGCAACGCCAGCAAGGTTCCCCGCCGCTGCTCGATGCCGGCATCGACCGCCGCCTGCTGCGCCTCGATCGAGTGGCGGATGCGGCCGAACACATCGAGCTCCCAGCTTGCCGTCAGCCCGTACTGCCAGAACCGGTTGTCCGAGTTCACGCCCGCCAGCGGCGGATATTCGAGCGTGGTGCTGAAGCGCTGGATCCCGGCCGCCGGTGTCGCATCGATCTGCGGATACAGCCCGCCGGCGATCTGGTCGCGCAGGCCGCGGGCCGCGAGCAGGCGCTGGCCGGCGATCCTGAGGTCGTAATTCCCGGCGATGGCCTGGTCGACCAGCATGGTCAGCACCGGGTCGTGGAAGCTCGCCCACCAGTCCCGCATCTGCGCCTGGGTGCGGGCGATCTCGTCCGGCGTCGCCGCATGCTCGGTCCAGTTCGCCGGCAATGCCGTCTCCGGCTGGTGATATTTCGGGCCGACCATGCAGCCGGCCAACAACAGGCCGGACAGCACCGTCGACAGCATTCCGGCGAGATGGCGCCACGGCGCAGGCATGAAATCCGCCATGGTTCTTAGAGATGATCCTGCAGCCAGTTCGGTAGCCGGTCATGGTCCTTCACCTCGGCGCCCACGGCCACCGAGCAGGTCATGCCGGCAGACAGGATGATCCCGGCCGGGATGCTGTCGATATGCACCCGCACCGGGATCCGCTGCGCCAGCCTGACCCAGGTGAAGACCGGGTTCACGTCCTGCAATCCGGCCCGGTCCGGCGTACCGTTCTCGTCGTTGATGCCCCGGGCGACGCTCTCGACGTGGCCGGTCAAGAGTGGCGCATACCCCATCAGCTTGATCCGGGCCGGCTCGCCGACGGCGATGCCATGCAGCTTGGTCTCCTCGAAATAGCCATAGACCCAGAACGAGTCCGCATCGATCAGGGCCACCCGGGCCTGGCCTGCCATGACGTAGTCGCCGGTGCGCAGCACCAGGTTGGTCACGTAGCCGTTCACAGGCGCATAGAGCGTGGCCCGCTCGAGATTCAGCTTTGCCAGGTTGAGCTGTGCCTGTGCCGCATCCAGCGCTGCCTGCGAGGTCGCTGCGGTCGAATTGAACCGCTCGCGCTCCTCCGCCGACACGATCCCGGCAAGTCCTGCCCGGCGTGCGGCATCGGATTGCCGCAGACGCAGATCCTCGCGTGCGCTGGCGAGATGGGCGGCGGCCTCGTCGATCGCCAGCCGGAACCGCGACGGATCGATGACGAACAGCGGATCGCCCTTACGCACGAACTGGTTGTCGCGGATCGGCAGGTCCACCACTGTCCCGGACACCTCGGGTGCGATGTCGACCACGTAGGCCCGCACCCGGCCGTCACGGGTCCAGGGCGAGACCATGTAGGTGCGCCACAGCGAGCCGCCGAGCAGCAGCGCTGCGACGACGACCAGGAGCGTCAGGCTGACCCGAAGCAGGGCGCGCAGAAGGTTCATTGCAGTCGGAGCCTTGAGCCAGGGGTCATGCAGGAACCGTCACGCGTACCTGACCAGCAGCGACAACACGCACACATAGAGCGCCACTTCCAGAAGCGGCAGGTGCCACGTCCAGCCGGCCAGGCCGGTGCGCCAGATCAGCGCGCGCAGCAGCAGCGTGATCGGCAACGCCGCCAGGCAGTACAGCACGATCGGGGCGAACAGCACGCCTGCGATATGGATTTCGGCCAGCACGGCTCAGCGCCCGGCCAGGAGCATCGGGCCGCCGGGAGCAGGAAGCATCGGACACTGCCGGTCGAGCAGACCCGCGGCCTTGCGCACCAGCAGGGCTGCCTCGCCGATGGTGCCGACCAGCATGCGCATGCTCTCACACTCCTGTCCCGGCAGGACCGGGCGATCGGCCTGCGGCTCGTCGAGCAGCGGCAGGATCGCCTGTTCGAGCGCGTCCAGTCCCGATGCGGCGCGTGTCGGTGCAGCACGCACCTGGTGCAGCGCATGCAGTGCCCGACGCGCCGCGTCCTGGCCATCGGGAGGCAATCTCGGGTCGCGCTGCAGCCGTTGCAGCGTCAGCACCACGCGCCCGAGGGCGATGATCACGAAGGCTGCCTGCATGATCGGGGCGGGGGAAATCTCCGGCACCTGCTGCAGACGCTGGACCAGGCGTTGGGCCTTCTGCATCTGCAGGTTCTGCCAGGTTTCCCAGCAGGGGAGCCCGCCCAGGCTCGATGGCGCCCGCCACTGACGCCGCGACAGCAGCTCCACCGCCCGCCCGAGCGACACCGAGAGGCGCCTGACGTCACGCGCCGGGTTCGCCGGCATCAGCACGCGGAACACCATCACCAGGCAGACGGCGCCCAGCAGGAACGCCAACCAGTCATTGAACAGCAGGATGTCGTCGTACTTGATCGGGTTGTGGACGTTCAGCATCGCGTTGAAGAACACGACGTAGGCAAACGCCCGATTGCGATGAACCGGGCTGAATTGCAGCCAGATGCCAGGCGCCAGACACAGGCACAACGCGCCCCACAGCAGCGGGAAGCCGGAGATCTGCGGCAGGATGAAAATCTCGCAAAGCACACTGCCGACGATCGCGAACAGTGTCCCGGTCGCGAACTCGATGCTCGCGCGGGACGCCGAGGGGCTGCTCGACAGCAGGCAGGCAGCCGGCACCAGGAAGGACAGCATCGTCGGCCCGGCTGTCCACTGCGTCACATACCAGAACAGGCCGCCGATCAGGGTCACCAGCAGACCGCGCACGCCATTGCGGATCGCCGTCTGCCAGTCGAGGTAGGGGCGTAGCCGCATTCTCGTGTCGGCCGGGCCCGCCTCGGTGAGATCGGTGATCGCGAGGGCCAACTGGTCCAGCAGATCGCGTTCGTGCAGGGCGACGGTAAGGGCCCGCGGGTCCTGCATGGCCGAGGCGAGTGCGGCGACCCGGGTGCGCGCCGCCTCGATCGCCGGAAGGCTGGCGGCGAGGCTGCCGGCCGGCAAGACCGACAGCGCGAGCATGCTGTCTCGCGCGATCTTCTGCGTCTGTCGTCCAGCTTCGGCGTCCGGCGAGTCCGGCAGGGCAAGGTCGTGCAGCGGCTCGAGCTGGCTCAACAGGCCGAGGAGGCGCGACGCTCCGACCCGCAGCCGGGCCGTCCGGCGACCCAGGACGTAGCTTTCGGCACCGGCATATTCGATCGCCTCGTCGAGTGCGCCGGCACGGGCGAGCAGCCCGGATCGGGGCAGCCGGTCGGCATCCAGGTCATCGAGCGCCTGGCCATTCGGACGCCGATACACCACGAAGGCCGCGGCGATGTCGCGCACCAGGCTCTCGATGGTGCGCCCGAGCGTCGGGGGCGTCGGCAGGGTCGTCAGCAGGAAGACCAGGGCGGCCGCGACGATGCCGACCGAGACTGCCGAAACGCGTGACAACGCGCTCGTGAAGATGTTCTGCGGGTCGGCGAACGAGCCGCTGGCGACGATGATGATGGTGTAGCCAGCGAGCACCGCACCGTAGGCCCGGAAATAGCGCAGCAATGACGCCACCACGCAGGCAAGTCCGATACACAGCGACAGGGCCACCGTGAACAGCAGCGGGGCCTGCGCGAACACGGCCATCAGCACCACGGCTGCAGTGGCTCCGAGCAGGGTCGCAAGCAATCGCCAGACGCTTTTCGACACCAGCGCGCCGGTCACCGGGTTGGCGACGATCAGGACCGTGGTCACCGAGGACATCGGCGATTGCAGCTGCAAGGCGAATGCAGTGAACAGCGCGATGCCGATCGCCAGCATGGTGCGGAGCGTATAGGCGAAGGTTGCAAGATCCGGCGCGAGTTCCTGGCCAAGCCAGGTCGGGCGCGACAGGAACCGCCGCGTCCGATCGGCAAGTCGCACCAGCAAGCCGGTTGCGGCGTACCGTCCCGATCGGGCTGTCGAGATACTCACGCCGGGGGACCCCCGGATGCGTGTCGAGCCCGTAGCGTGCAACGTGTCCGTTCGATGCGACCGAGGGCGGTCGTGCAGGCGCCCCTCTCGGCCTGCGCGACCCGCTCCAACAGCCGTTCGCACTCCGGCGTTTCCGGCTGGAAGGCCAGTGATGGGGCGTCCAGGTCGGGCATCCGCGCCAGCTCTCCCTGCCGGATCGGGGTGGCCAGATTGCCGAACAACAGGATCGGCCGCCAGCTGGCAACGGTCAGCCCGTGATCTCGAGGCGGCTGGTCCCGAATACGTTGCCGCGCATGTCCAGGCCGCGGGAGGCGATGGCCGGAGGCGATAAGATTGTCTTCCCGCGGCTGCTCATCCATTACCAAAGTCAATGATTTGCATGCGTATGACTGTCAACCTGCCGTCGACGCGACGGCGCAACGTTCAAGGCTTGGCTACGTTGATCGGCGGCAGCAACAGTCCGATGTGTGCAGCACGGGGGTTATTAGAAGATGCAGACCATGGACGGCCCAGGACAGACGCCCGACGAGGCGGATGCGCGGGCGTCGAACGTGATCCCGTTCCCTCAGCGTCCGGCGGCCCAAAGGCTGCCTGAGCCGACGGTTGATCCGCAGGTCCAGCTCGAGCGCGCTGTCCTCAGATTGAAGCAGGCGGTCGATGAGCAGCGCCGTGCAGTCGATGCCTGGCGGTATAAACTGGCCGCCCTGCAGGGCAGTGTCCTCTCGCTGGCAAGCAGCCTGCGCATCGCGGACGAGGCAGTATCACGACCGGAACCAACCCCCGGGCATTCAGCTACGGACTCGATCGATAGCGGCGTGAGCGGTTCCCGCTGACCGTGCGGCCTGATCGGTACACGTTGCCGCGGGCTCGTCAGTCGCGATCGGCGGAGCCGAGCTGATCGCGCAGCCACGCGCCGGTATCGAATGCCTCGGCATCCGGGCGCGGGATCCTGAAAACGCCGTTGACCCGTGCCGACGGCGTCCCGTCGGTCCGGACGAGGCCCTGTGCGAACATCAGGCTCCGCGTCGTCTTGAGGATCTCGCCGGTCGCCTGCATCCAGCCGCCCGGGCGCGCCGGCGCCAGGTAGTCGATCGAGAGGCTGATCGTCGGCAGGATCATCGCCTCGAAGCGGTTCTCGAACATTCCCGCGAACGCCAAGAGGATGTCGCAGAAGGTCGCGATCATGCCGCCATGGCAGGTCCCGGCCGGGTTGCAGTGCTCCGGCGTCACCCTGAAGCCGCCGACCAGATGGCCGTCCTCGCTGCGGACATGCAGCGGCAGGGTGCGCGCGGTGAAGTCGGAGAGGCCCGCCATCGGCAGCCGTACGAAGCCGGCCGGCGCCTCCTGCATCAGAACGAGGCCTCCGCGAGCGCCATGGTGGAGGCCTTGCCAGACTTGATCGCCAGGAACAGGCCGGTCGCCTGCGGCAGAATACGGTCGATGAAGAACTGCGCGCTGGCCAGCTTGGCGCGATAGAACTCCGGCTCGTCGGTGCCTGTCGCCAGCCGCTCCGCGGCGATCCCGGCAGCGCGCACGAACATGAAGCCCATCGCCACCAATCCGAGCAGACGGAGATAGTCGGTGGCCGCGGCGCCGGCCTCCTCGGGGTCCTTCAGGCCGGATTGCGCGATCTGCCCGGTCGCCAGCTGCAGCGCGCCGAACGCCCGCTCGAGCTGCTCGACCATGCCGGCCACCGCCTCGTCCTTGCGATGCGCCTCGATGAAGTCCGAGATCGGGTGGAACAGGCGGCGCAGGCTCCGGCCCATATGCGCCGGCATCTTGCGGCCGACCAGGTCGAGCGCCTGGATGCCGTTGGTGCCCTCGTAGAGCATGGCGATTCGGGCATCGCGGACATACTGCTCGACTCCGTGCTCGCGGATGTAGCCGTGCCCGCCATAGACCTGCACGCCCAGGCTCGCCGCCTCGAAGCCGAGATCGGTGAACAGCGCCTTCACCACCGGCGTCATCAGCGCTACGAAATCCGCGGCCGCGGTGCGCTCGCCCTCGGTGGCGGCGTGCTTCGACAGATCGACCGCCTGAGCCACCCAGATTCCGACAGCGCGACAGCCCTCGGCGCTGGTGCGCATCGTCATCAGCATGCGCCGCACGTCGGGATGCACGATGATCGGATCGGCGGCGAGATCCGGACGCTTGGTGCCCGACAGGGAGCGGCCCTGCAGCCGGTCCTTGGCGTAGGCGACGGCCGACTGGTATGCGGCCGAAGCGATCCCCAGGCCCTGGATGCCGACGCCCAGGCGCTCCTCGTTCATCATCGTGAACATGCCCTGCATGCCCTTGTGCGCGGTGCCGACCAGCCAGGCCTGCGCGTCGTCGAAGGAGATCTGGCAGGTGGCGGACGCCTTCAGCCCCATCTTGTGCTCGAGCCCGGTGCACAGGATGCCGTTGCGCGGCCCGACCGAGCCGTCCGCCTTTGGCAGGAACTTCGGCGCCAGGAACAGGCTGATGCCCTTGATCCCGGGCGGTGCGTCGGGGAGTCGTGCCAGAACCAGGTGGATGATGTTCTCGGTGAGGTCGTGCTCGCCGGCCGAGATGAAGATCTTGGAGCCGGTGAGCCGGTAGCTGCCGTCATCCTGCGGCACCGCACGGGTGCGCAGCATGCCGAGATCGGTGCCGCACTGGCTCTCGGTGAGGCACATCGAGCCGGACCAGATGCCGTCGATCATTTTCGGCAGATAGAGGTCCTTGAGCTCGTCCGAGCCATGCGCCGCCAGCGCCTGCACGGCGCCATGGGTCAGCCCGGGATACAGGCTGAAGGACAGGTTGGCGCCGCAGATCATCTCCTCGACGAGCTTGTTGACGCTTTCCGGCAAGCCTTGGCCGCCATAAGTCGGGTCGCCGGCCAGTGCGTTCCAGCCGCCCTCGCGGAAGGTGTCGTAGGCGGCGCGGAAGCCCTTCGGCGTGCGCACGACGCCGTTCTCGACGACGCAGCCTTCGATGTCGCCGGACGCGTTCAGCGGCAGCAGCACTTCGGTCGCGATCCGGGCCGCCTCCTCCAGCACAACGTCGACGGTCTCGGCGTTGAGGTCGGCGAAGGCCGGCAGTGATGTCAGCGCGTCCAGGCCGTGCAGCTCGTGCAGCACGAAACGCATGTCGCGAAGCGGGGCGTCATAGGTCTGCATGGCGGTGTGTCCTGTGCAGCGTGATGGGCATCAATTGCGGAGTGGCTTGCCGGTTTCGAGAGTGTGCTCGATGCGATCGAGCGTCGGGCCGGTGCGGATCAGCCGCATGAAGGCAGTGCGTTCGAGCGCCAGCATCTGCTTCTCGGTGACCACGTCCATCAGATCCGCCTCGCCGCCCGACAAGACTTCCGCCAGGTTGCCGGCAACCACCAGGTCGTGGTCGGTGGCGACCCCCTGACGGTGGAATCCCTCGGCGGCGAGTTTCATCGCCATGCGTCCGCCGGCTCCAGGCAGCCTGAACTCGGGAGGCTTCGGAGCGGAGTATCCATCCACCAGAGACAACGCCCGGGCACGCGCCTCGAACAGCAGTCGGTCGCGATTCATCGTGATCCGATCGGTCTCGCGCAGGAAACCGAGGCTGCGCGCTTCGGTCGCCGACTTCGCCATCCTGGCCGTGCTGACGATCTCGAATACCTTCGCCACCGCCGGCATCGGCCCCTTCGGCATGCCGGGCGAGGCGACCCAGCGGGCGATCATCTCGCCGCAGCCGCCCCAGCCCGGGACCAGCCCGACACCGCACTCGACCAGGCCGACATAGCTCTCCGCATGCGCCTGTACGGCGTCCGAATGCAGCAGGATCTCGCAGCCGCCGCCGAGGGCCAGGCCGGCCGGCGCGGACACCACCGGGAAGGGCGCGTATTTCAGCGCCTTGTAGGTCCGCTGGCCGCCCGACACGAGTTTCTCGATCTCGCCCCAGGCGGCAATGTTGCAGGCGAACAGCGCAAGACCGAGATTGGCGCCAGCCGAGAAGTTGGTGGCGTCGGTATAGACCACGAGCGCCTTGTAGCGCTGCTTCACCAGGTCGATGCTCTTGTCGAGGAGCTTCAGGGTGTGCTCGTCGATCGCGTTCATCTTCGAGGTGAACTCAAAGCACGCGACGCCGTCGCCGATGTCCCACAGGGCGGCCGACCCGTTCCTCAGGAGCGGCTCGGAGCGGCACTTGATGTCGTCCAGCAGCAGCACGCCGGGCGGTCGCTCGATCGGGACGTATTCCCCGTCCACGCCGAGGAACAGCGTCCGGCCGTTCTCGACCTTGTAGAACCGGCCAGTGCCGACCGTGCGCAGCACAGGCGGCACCGGCCGGCCTTCCGCCTCCAGGCGACGTGCCACGGCCTCCGGACCGAGCGCGTCAAGCAGTTCGAACGGCCCCTGCTTCCAGTTGAAGCCGAGACGCATCGCGGCATCCACCGAGACGATATCGTCGGCGATCGCCGGCACCAGGCTGGCGGCATAGGCGAGCGTGGCACCCATCACGGTCCAGGCGTAGTGGCCGTAGCGGTCGGTGGACGCGATCAGCGCGGCCGGGTCGCGTGACAGCGCCGACGGCAGGCTTGCCGTTCGTGATGGCTCGTATTCGCCGGTGACGAGGCCGATCGACTCCTTGATCTTCCCGGCCTCGCGGTTCAGCCGATAGAAACCGCCGCGGCCTTTCCGTCCGGTATTGCCCTCGGCGATCATCCTGGTCAGCAAAGGAGAGTCGCGGAGCGTCTCGAGGAACGCGTCACCGGCAGGCAGCGACGCCTTCATGCTGGCATTGATGTGCGGCATCAGATCCAGCCCGACCAGGTCCAGCAGCCCGAACACCCCGGTTTTCGGGATGCCGAACGGCCGGCCCAGCACGGCGTCGGCCTCCTCGACCGACAGCCCCTGGTCCATCGCCGCATTGACCGCCTGCTGCATCCAGTAGGTGCCGATGCGGTTGGCGATGAAGCCCGGCGTGTCATGCGCGCGCACCACCGTCTTGCCGAGGGCGAGGTCGCAGAACCGGCTGACCCGGTCGACCAGTGCCGGATCGGTCGCGGGCCCGGCCACCAGCTCGAGCAGGCGCATGTAGCGCGGCGGGTTGAAGAAATGCGTGATCATGAAGTCGCGTGACAGGCTCTCGGGCAATCCGTCGACAAGCTGCGCCAGCGGGATCGTCGAGGTGTTGGAGCTGATCGGCGTGCCGGGCCGACGCACCGCCTCGAGCCTGCGATACAGCGCCTGCTTCAGCTCGAGCCGCTCGACGATCACCTCGATGATCCAGTCACACTCGACGACCTTCCCGAGATCGTCCTCGATGTTGCCGGGCTCGACGAGTTTTGCGGCGGCCGGCGACATGAACGGTGCCGGGTCGGTCTTGAGCGCGCGCGCCACGGCGGCCTTGGCCACCGCATCGCGGTCGTCACCCGACTTCGGCAGGATGTCGAGCAGCAGCACCCGGACGCCGGCATTGGCGACCTGGGCCGCGATCCCCGCACCCATGACCCCGGCGCCGACGACGCAGACGCGGCGGATGCCGGTATCCGTGTCGAGCGCCGCCATCACACCCGCTCCAGCAGGGTGGCGATGCCCTGGCCGCCGCCGATGCACTGGGTCGCCAGCGCATACCGGCCGCCTTCGCGTGACAACAGCGCCGCCGCCTTGCCGACGATCCGGGCGCCGGTTGCCCCGAGCGGATGGCCGATGGCGATCGCTCCGCCATCGATATTGACCGTCTCCGGTCGCAGGCCGAGGTCGCGGATGCAGGCGAGTGCCTGGCTCGCGAACGCCTCGTTCAGCTCCACGACATCCAGCTCGGATGCCTTTACGCCGGCCCGATCGAGCGCCTTGCGGCTGGCGGCAATCGGCCCCAGCCCCATGGTCTCCGGGGCGCATCCCGACACGCCGACACTGCGCAGTCGCGCCAGCACCTTGAGACCGTGGCGGTTGGCGTAGTCCTCGGTGCAGACCAGCACTGCACTGGCGCCATCGGTCAGTGGCGACGAGGTTCCTGCGGTGACGGTGCCGTCCTTGTCGAAAGCCGGCTTCAGGGCTGCGAGGCCCTCGGCGCTGCTGTCCGGGCGCAGGCAGCCGTCGGTCTCGACCGTGCCCGCCGTGCTGCGCACCGTGACGATCTCGTCGGACAGCCGGCCGGACACCTGCGCGCTTGCCGCCTTGGCCTGGCTGTCGAGCGCGAACTGCTCCTGCTCCTGGCGGCCGATCTGGTAGCGCGTCGCCACGTTCTCCGCGGTCTCGCCCATGCTGATATAGGCCGAGCCTTTGGCGGCGAGATCCGGATTGGGCAACGGGTTGTAGCCGCCCATCGGCACCCGGCTCATGCTCTCGACGCCGGCGCAGATGAACACCTCGCCGGCACCGATCGCGATCGCCCCGGCCGCCATGTGGATCGCCTGCATCGACGAGCCGCAGAACCGGTTGACAGTCACACCGCCGACAGAGGTCGGCAGCCCGGCCAGTAGCCCGATCAGCCGCCCGACATTGAGGCCCTGCTCGGCTTCGGGAAATGCGCACCCGACGATCAGGTCCTCGATGTCCTCAGGTTTGACGCCGGTGCGCTGGATCAGCCCGCCGATCACCTGTGCCGCGAGATCGTCCGGCCGCACTCGGGCGAGCAGGCCCTTGACTGCCAAGTGGAACGGGGAGCGGGCATAACCCGCGATCACCGTGTTCTGCATCATGGCGGCCTCCGGCACTCGAGCGGCACCAGCCCGGATCGGTAGTGCCTTCCCTATACGTCAAGCACCTGGCTGATAGCATCGGGGGGACGAGGCGACAACACCGCCGTCCCGGGCCGGTCTCCGAACTGCGCAGCACTGCGCTGCACAATCACGGAACTGCTTGACGCAAGTGTTGGAGGGCGTAAGCCTTCTGTAACAAAGTCGGGCAAAAGCCCAGACGGCTTGGCGACTGTGGTCGAAACGCCACCGCAAAGATATGACGGATGGACCATACTGTCCGCGCTAGGGGATACGTCCATGAGATACCTGTCATCCGCCCGCGGTGCGGCGCTGTCCTGCCTGACGGCGTTGCCTTTCGTCGCAGGCTCCGCGGGCACCTCCGGCAGCGCGATCGCCGCGGGCTTCTACCTGCAGGACCAGTCGGTGAAGGGTGGTGGTCGCGCCTATTCCGGCGAGGCGGCAGACATGGGCGCGGAGTCGCTCTGGTGGAACCCGGCCAGCATTGCCGGCATCGCGCAGAGCGAGACCTATAACGGCGTCACCGGGATCTTCGTGAGCTCCACGGCGACCGATCACAATTCGACGATCCGCTATCTCGGTCGTGGCACCAGCTCCGTCGGCGGCGATGGCCGGGTCGACAATCCGGTGCAGAACGGCATCCTGCCGACCGGCGGGTTCGCCTATCGGATCGACGACCAGTGGGCGATCGGCATGGCGGTGACCTCGCCGTTCAGCTTCGTCACCAAGTACCCGACCGACAGCTGGACGCGGTACGCAGCCGAAACCTCGCGCCTGACCACGCTCGATTTTCAGCCGACGCTGGCCTGGCGGCCGACCAGCTGGCTCGGGCTCGGCATCGGTCCGAACATCGAATACCAAGTGGCCGATCTCAGCAGCGCGCTGCCCAACCTGTTTGCCGGCCAGCCGGACGGTCAGCAGACGCTGCACGGCAACGGCTGGGACGTCGGGTTCAATGCCGGTCTGCAGCTGCACCTGACCGACCGGCTGACCTTCGGCGCCGCGTATCGATCCAAGATCCAGCACGAACTCAGCGGCAAGCTCAGCGTGACCGGCCTGGATGGATTGCTGGCCGGCCAGAATCTCCGCGCAGATGCCGGCGCGCATTTCACGACCCCCTGGGCGGCCACCTTCGCCGTGCGCTACCGGGTGACGGATCGCCTCACACTGAACGCGCAGGCGGTGCGGCAGGGCTGGAGCGTGTTCGATGCGATCTTCGTGACCAGCCCGGTGACGACGCAGACCAACGAGAACTACCAGGACACGTTGAGCGGCGCCTTCGGCCTCGATTACGAGGTGACGCCGCGCTGGATCATGCGGACCGGCCTGCAGTACGACCCCACCCCGACACCGGGTGCATCGCGCGACGCGCGCGTGCCGGATGCCAACCGGTGGCTGTTCTCGGTCGGCACGTCGGTCAAGGTGACCCGGCGCATCACCTTCGACGCGTCGGTCACCTACGTCGACTTCCAGGCGGCCTCGATCAACCGAAACGCCAGTGCCTATGCCGGCACGCCGGTAACGGTGCCGGTCGCCCTGTCCGGCATGGTCGAGGCGAGCGGCGTGGTCGCCGGGATCGGCACGCGGCTCTGGTTCTGACCTTGTGATGCGCTCGCTGTCCGAGGAGATGCCATGTCGTTCGTGAGCGAGGTCATCGGCCGCGCGGCGGATGATCCCATCCCGGTGCGAACCCTGCCGCAGATGCTTGCCGAAACGGTGGCGAAACATTCAGCGCGCGTGGCGATCGACTTTCTCGGCCGGCGCTGGCGCTATGCGGAGCTGCAGCGCCTGGTCGACCGGGCGGCTCGCGGCCTGCAGCGATCGGGGCTGCAGCCGGGCGAGCGGGTGGGTCTGTGCCTGCCGAACACGCCCTATTTCGTGGTGTTCTATTTCGCCATCATGAAGGCTGGCGGGATCGTCGTGAATTTCAACCCGCTCTACACCGAGCGTGAGTTGATCACGCAGGTCGAGGATTCCGGCACCGTCATGATGGTGCTGCCGGACCTGCGCGTGCTGCACGACAAGCTGACAGCCGTCGCGGCGCGCACCGCCTTGCGCAAGCTGATCGTGTGCTCGCTGGCAGCTGCGATGCCGCCGCTGAAAGGGCTGCTCTACGGCGTGGTGAAGCGGCGCGCCATCGCGCCACCGGGTGCCGGCCCGTTATATGCACCATACGCCCGCCTGATCGACAATGACGGTTGCCCGGAGGACGTCGCGATCGATGTGCACGACGTGGCACTCCTGCAATATACCGGTGGCACCACCGGGATTCCCAAAGGTGCGGCGCTTACCCACGCCAACCTGACCGCGAACAGTGCGCAGGAAATTGCGGTGATGGGCATGCGTGCCGACACCCGGATCCTGGGGGTGCTGCCGCTGTTCCATGTATTCGCGCTCACCTCGGTGCTGAATTACGCGGTGGCGACCGGGGCCGCGATGATCCTGCTGCCGCGTTTCGAGATGAAGTCGATCCTCGACACCATCCGCCGCACCCGCCCGACCACTTTCCCGGCAGTGCCGACGCTCTACACCGCAATCGCGGATGCCGTGGCCGCCGGGTCGCCGCGGCAGGCCCAGGCGATGCGCTCGATCAAGGACTGCATCTCCGGTGGCGCGCCGCTTCCGGCCGAGGTCAAGCACCGCTTCGAGGCCCTCACCGGATGCCGTGTCAGCGAGGGCTACGGCCTCAGCGAGGCGTCCCCGGTGTTGACCTGCAATCGTCTCGGTGAGGCCGGCCCGCCAGGTTCGGCAGGCCAGGCGGTGATCGGCACGGTGATCGAGATCCGCGACCTGGCCGATCCGTCGCGTGTTCTCGGGCCGGGCGAGCGAGGCGAGGTGTGCGCGCGCGGCCCGCAGGTGATGCAGGGCTACTGGAACCGCGCCGCCGAGACCGAAGCGACGATGATCGACGGCGCGCTGCGCACGGGCGATATCGGCTACCTGGACGAGAACGGCTACCTGTTCCTGGTCGACCGCATCAAGGACCTGATCCTGTGCAGCGGCTACAACGTCTATCCGCGGACGATCGAGGAGGCGCTGTATCGCCACCCCGACGTGCTGGAAGCCACGGTGATCGGCGTGCCGGACCTCTATCGCGGCGAGGCTCCGAAAGCCTTCGTGGCGCTGCGGCCCGGTGCGACGGCGACCGGCGCAGCGCTGTCGGACTTTCTGGCCCGGGAGATCTCGCGGATCGAGATGCCGCGCGAGATCGAGATCCGGGCGTCGCTGCCACGCACCCTGGTCGGCAAGCTGTCGAAGAAGGAGCTGGTCGCCGAGGAAGCCGGCAGACGGGCAGCCCAGGCCGATGCTGATGCTGATGCCGGGGTCGAAGGGCCGGAGGCCGACGCCGCGCCAACGGCGGACAGACGGGATCGTGCCGGCCCGCAGGCGGCGTGAGCAGCTTCCTGGCCTTGGGGGGCCTTGTTGTCTTGAGCGCCACGCCGGTGCGATAGAGCCGCCGGAAGCAGGGCGTTGGAGCTGATGATGGAGGTTGCCGCCGGAGGCGCCCAGCAAGGGCGGCTGTACACCGTGACGGCCCTTGCGGCCGAGCTCGGGGTCACGGCGCGGGCGATCCGCTTCTACGAGGACAAGGGCCTGATCCGGCCCTCGCGTGTCGGGGCGACGCGCGTCTATTCGCATCGCGAGCATGGCCGCATGCAGCTGATCCTGCGTGGCAAGCGGCTCGGTTTCAGCCTGCGGGAGATCAAGGAATTCCTGGATCTATACGACGTCGATCCGGAACATGACGAGCAGAAGCGGCTGTTGCTGCGCGGCGTGCGGGACCGGATCAGGCAGCTGCGCGCGATGAGCGCCGCCCTGACCCGCACCCTGGACGAGTTGCAGGCGATCGAGCTGCAGGTCGCCTCCGACCTCGAGCGTTGAGCCGCCGCCGCGCGGGATATTGGGCCATGGCGATCGGGGTCCGACTACCCCGCCGTGATGGTCTTCAGCGCGTCGCGCAGTGGCTGCTCGGATACCACGACCAGCCCGGTGAACGGCGTGCTCATGTCCAGGATCACGAACACCGCCAGCACGATCGCCATCACCGACAGCCCGACGATGAGGTCGCCGAGCCAGGTTCGTTCGGTGATCAGCCCGAAACAGCCATACACCACCATCAGCCAGACCATCAGCATCGCGTAGAATGTCAGGTTGGTCTCGGTCTTCGCCTCGTCGGCGAGGCGGTGGCGTTCCTGCTGCAGGCGGGTGAGCTGGCCGAAGGCCTCGTCCTGGATGTGGTGCTGCATGTCGGTGGCGGCCGGAAGCAAGAGCATGCCGGCCTCGATCCGGCTCAGCAGTCCGAAATGCCGGAGCGATGCGACACCGAGGTCCGGGTCGGTGCGTGAGATGACGTCGCGGGTATAGTCCGCCAGCATCGGTCGCAATCTGCCGGCGTCGGGACCGTAGCTCGCCAACGTCTGGTCGAGGGTGATGATGTCGATGGCGTAGGTGCGGACCTCGTCGCCGGTGGCGTCGAACGAGGTCTTCGCGGAGGTGATCAGCAGGCCGAGCACGATGGCCGCGAACGTCACCAGCATGTCCATCACGATCCGCACCATGGCGTGCGTCGCCGGGCCACGATGGGCTTCCGGCAGCCGGCGCTGCAGCAGCGCGCCGCCAACGAAGCTGCCGAACAGCAGCGGCAGCGCGATCAGCGCATGCAGCAGGTCGCCAAGGTCGGTCCAGGACATGATGGCGGATCCAGACTGGCCGGAGCGCCCGGCCCGCGCGCCGGGAGGCCGGGTGCGGGCCGGGACGGCCTGGATGCCTCCCGGGAGTGTGCCGGGATCAGGTCGCGGCGTGTGCCGGATCGACCGGGGCGGTCGGGGATGGCGCCGCCTTGACGGACTGGATCGGCTCGCCGACCGGTGGCTGGATGCCGGCACGCTGCTCGGTGATCATCTCCAGGCGGCCGGTCACCTGACCACCATCCTCGACCTGCAACCGGCGGCACTTGGCAGTGCCGATCAGGCGGCCGGTGGCGCGAATGGTGAGGTTGCCGCGCGCCGTCAGGGTGCCGTCGACGGTCCCGGCAAGCTCGGCGTCCTCGACCTCGATCTCACCGCGGAACACACCGCCCGGGGCCACCGACAACTCGGTCGCGTGGATCATGGTCGCCTCGACCGTGCCCTCGACGACGAGCCGCTCGGCGTCCTGCACGACGCCCTGGACGCTGATGCCGCGTCCGACCACGAGGGTCCGCCGCTCGGCCGCATCCTTGCGCGGCGCACTACCGGGAGCGCCGGAAGTGGCACCCGGTGCGCCACCCGGACCGGTGCCCGGCATCGGTCCGCGATTGGCGGGAATACCGCCAGGGGGCATCCCGCCAGCGGCGGCGGGAGGGCTGGGAGGAGTGGGGAACGGTGAACGACCCATCGATGAGGCCTCCTTGGACGGTGCTGGGTTCGGGACGGTAGTCGAGGCCGAGCTTTGGCCCGGGGGCTGCGACGGCTGACCTGGCGTGGGTATTCTCGGCGCTTGCAGTGAGCCGAAGGTGGAGGTGCCGGTGGGCGTTGCCGGAACTGCACCCGAGGCTGGCCCAGCGACGGGTCCGGCGGTCTGCTCGGCCGGCTGGGCGGGCTTGCTGGACATTTCGGGGCCGGGCGGAACCCGCGGGACTTCGCCGGCCTCTTCTGGTTTGCGTCGTCTGAACACTGGATCCCCGCTGCTCTCGTCGATGTCTCGGGTCTGAACGGCGCTGCCGCCCAGCGGGAGCCTCACGCGCGAGCGAGAGACCGGCCTTCGCCTTACACGCAGGCAGCGTGGACCGACAAGGGTCAACGCTGACGGAACCGTGTTTCGATCAGCCGATCCTGGCGGCACAGCCAGTGTTTGCGGCAAATCATCGGGAATGATAGCGGACGCCGCCGGTGAGGCATGAAGGAGCGCCCGATCTTGAGCCTGACCAATCTCACGCGTGCGGCGCGCTTCGACCTGCTCGGCATCGGCAACGCCATCGTCGACGTTCTGGCGGCGGTGCCGGCCGGACTTCCCGAGGCGCAGGGCATGATCCCGGGCAGCATGACGCTGATCGATACGGCGCGCGCTGACGAGCTCACCGCGATGCTTCGGGACCGCCAGCAGACCGGTGGCGGCTCGGCAGCCAACACCTGCGTCGTGGCGTCGCTGCTCGGCGCCCGCACCGCCTATCTCGGCACCGTTGCCGCCGACACGCTCGGCCAGGCCTTCGCCACCGACCTGGTCGCTGCCGGCATCCATTACCCGACGGCGCCGCTTGGTCCGGAGCGCGCCGCGGGTCGCACCACCGCCCGTTGCCTGATCCTGGTGACGCCGGACGGGCAGCGCACGATGAACACCTATCTCGGCGCCTGCACTGCGTTCGGACCGGACGACGTCGACGAGGCCACCGTCCGTGACGCCCGGATCACCTACCTGGAGGGCTACCTGTTCGACCCTCCGGCAGCGCAGGAAGCGTTCCGGCGCGCGGCGACCCTGGCGCATGACGCCGGGCGCACGGTGGCGCTCTCGCTGTCGGACCCGTTCTGCGTGGATCGGCACCGCGCTGCCTTCCTGGCGCTGGCCGCCGGTCATGTCGACATCCTGTTCGCCAACGAGGACGAGATTGTTTCGCTCTACCAGGCCGACAGCTTCGAGCAGGCGGCGGAACGGATCGGCCGCGACGTCGAGCTGGCCGTGTTGACGCGTTCGGAGCATGGCAGCGTAGCGTTCCGGCAGGGCGTACGGACCGATATCGCGCCGGTGCCGGCCCACGTCGTCGACAGCACCGGCGCCGGAGATGCCTACGCTGCGGGGTTCCTGTCGGGCCTGGCGCAGGGCCGTTCGATCCCGGAGTGCGGCCATATCGCAAGCATCGCCGCATCGGAGGTGATCTCGCATTTCGGGGCCCGTCCGGAGGCCGATCTGCTTGCCCTTGTGGCGAACGCAGGTCTCGCCTGAGGCCCCCAAGCACATTTTAGGCGTGCAAACGCCGCGGCGCAGCATTATCTAGCCCCAAATCATAACTGTTCGGGGCCAAAGCGGGCCCGCGTCAGCCACCGCCATTCCGGCGGCGGCTCCGTTCGCGCATCTTCCGCGCCGCCCAGAGCCAGCAGGTCAGCCAATGGACATCCGCAACATCGCCATCATCGCCCACGTCGACCATGGCAAGACCACATTGGTCGACCAGCTGTTGCGACAGTCCGGCTCGTTCCGCGAGAACCAGGTGGTGGCCGAGCGGGCGATGGACCGGAACGACCTGGAGCGCGAGCGCGGCATCACCATCCTGGCGAAGTGCACCAGCGTGGTCTGGAAGAACACCCGCATCAACATCATCGACACGCCGGGCCACGCCGATTTCGGCGGCGAGGTCGAGCGTATCCTGAACATGGTGGACGGCGCGATCGTGCTGGTGGACGCGGCCGAGGGCGCGCTGCCGCAGACCAAGTTCGTGCTGACGAAGGCCCTGGCGCGCGGCATCAAGCCGATCGTCGTGGTGAACAAGGTCGACCGCCAGGACGCGCGTCCGGACGAGGTCCATACCGAGATGTTCGACCTGTTCGCGGCCCTCGGCGCCAATGACGAGCAGCTCGATTTCCCGATGCTGTTCGCGTCGGGCCGCCAGGGCTGGGCCGATATCGAGCTGAACGGCCCGAAAAAGGACCTGGCGCCGCTCTATGACCTGGTGCTGAGCCACGTGAAGCCGCCGAACCTGGACAAGGACGCGCCGTTCGCGATGGTCGCGTCGATTCTCGAGGCCGACCCGTTCCTGGGCCGCGTGCTGACCGGTCGCGTCGAGCAGGGCCGCGCCCGCACCAACATGCCGGTGCGCGTGCTGCGCGCCGACGGCACCGTGGTCGAGACCGGCCGCCTGACCAAGCTGCTGTCGTTCCGCGGCCTGGAGCGGGTGCCGGCCGATGAGGTCGAGGCCGGTGACATCGTGGCCGTGGCGGGGCTGTCCGAGGCGACCATCCCGGAGACCATCGCGTCGCCGGAAGTCACCGCAGCGCTGCCCGCGATCCCGGTCGATCCGCCGACCCTGTCGATGACCTTCCGCTTGAATGACGGCCCGCTCGGTGGTCGCGAGGGCAAGAAAGTCACGTCGCGGCAGATCCGCGACCGGCTGTTCAAGGAGGTCGAGGGCAACGTCGCCATCCGCGTGTCCGAGAGCCCGGAGAGCGAGGCGTTCGAGGTCGCCGGGCGTGGCGAATTGCAGCTCGGCGTGCTGATCGAGCAGATGCGTCGCGAGGGCTTCGAGCTCACCATCGGTCGCCCGCGCGTGCTGACGCGGCAGAACGAGGAGACCGGCGACCGCGAGGAGCCCTTCGAGGAGGTGCTGGTCGACGTGGACGAGGCGTTCTCCGGCATCGTCGTCGAGAAGATGAGCATCCGGAAGGGCCAGATGCAGGATATGCGGCCGTCCGGCGGCGGCAAGGTGCGTCTGACCTTCATCATCCCGTCGCGCGGCCTGATCGGCTATCACGGCGAGTTCCTGACCGATACCCGCGGCACCGGCATCATGAACCGGCTGTTTGCCGGCTATCAGCCCTGGGCCGGCACGATCGAGGGCCGCACCAAGGGCTCGCTGATCAGTTCCGAGGATGGCGCCGCGGTGCAGTACGCGCTGTGGTACCTGCAGGAGCGCGGCGTGCTGTTCGTCGATCCGGGCGAGAAGGTCTATGTCGGCATGATCCTCGGCGAGCATTCCCGCGGGTCGGATCTCGAGATCAACCCGATCAAGGAAAAGAAGCTCACCAACATCCGCGCCGCCGGCAAGGATGACGCGATGCTGCTGGTTCCGCCGCGCCGGATGAGCCTGGAGCAGGCAATCGCCTATATCGAGGATGACGAACTGGTGGAGGTGACTCCGTCGGCAATCCGCATCCGCAAGCGCTACCTCGATCCGAACCAGCGCAAGCGGGCGGAAAAGAAGGGCGACAGCGCGGCCTGATCGTCTGCCTGCCGATCAGGAGTTCGTTGCGTTTCAATAGCCTAACCGGACGCCGCGTGGCGCGGCTGCTAAGCCCGCCACGCGGTGCCACAAAACCGACATGATTTGTTATCGGTCCATGCCCGGTTTGTGTTGTATTTCAGGCCACTGCGTAAGAAACTTCGGTGCCATACCGAACTTGACCCGCGACGTGCCTGGGGTGCCATGTTATGGGGTGTTTGCGCAGCCGTTCCCTCGTTGGGGTCGGCGTTGCAGCAACGCCTGTCCCACTCCGCGGAGACATCCATGACCTTCACGACCCGGTTCCTCGCCGCCCTGTCGACCGCAGCCCTTCTGGGCGCTGCGGCACCGGCATTCGCTCAGAACACGATGGCGGCACCCGCCACCACCACCCCCGCGGCACCGATGGCCGCCCCGGCCCCGACCGCTCCCGCTCCGGACACCGCAGCGCCGGCGATGTCCGCACCGGCGACCACGGCACCCGCCGCATCCAGCGACAGCAGCATGGCGCCGAAGAAGACGACCAAGCACCACAAGAAGACCACCACGAAGCACCACAAGAAGGCGGCAGCCTCGACCGAGGCAGCTCCGGCTCCGCAATAACCTGCCTTTGGTTCCTGACCACGGGCTTATCCGCCTCCATGCGTGACAGGGGTGCGCGGAACCGGTTCCAACCGGCTCCCGCTCCCCTGGCTATGGGATCGGCTTGAGCGGCCGCCTCTTGACCGCATCATCCGACACTCCTGGAGTTGTCGCGCCCAGCGAGCTGGATCCGCCAACTCGGCGCATGATCGCGCTGATGGGCGGCTTCGGTTTCGCCTCCGGGCTGCCGCTTTTCCTCACCTTCTTCACGCTGCAGCAATGGCTCAGCGAGAGCCACATCTCGCTCAGAGCAATCGGTGCCGCCGCCCTGATCGGGCTGCCCTACCTGCTGAAATTCCTGTGGGCGCCGCTGCTCGACCGCATGCCGCCGACACCGTTGACACGCCTTGGTCGGCGCAGAGGCTGGATCCTGCCGATCCAGGCTCTGCTCACTCTGGCGATTGTGCTGATGGCGGACTGCCAGCCGGCGCGCGCCTTGTGGCCGCTGGTCTGTGCTGCCGTCGCGCTGGCGTTCTTTTCCGCCAGCCAGGACATCGTCATCGATGCCTGGCGCATCGAGACCTTTCCCGGTCGTCTGCAAGCGGCGGCACTCGGCGCCTACACCTGGGGCTACCGGATTGCCATGCTGTGCTCCGGTGCCGGAGCGATCTGGCTTGCTGCCAAGATCGGGTGGCACTTGTCGCTTCTCGCCATGGCAGCGCTCAGTCTGATCGGACCCTTCCTGGCCCTGATCGCGCCCGAGCCGGCGTTGGTCCCCGCCCATGGTGCGACCGGGTCGGGCTGGCGGCATGCGCTGAGAGCCCGCGTGCTCGAGCCGTTCCGCGATCTGCTCGGGCGTCCGGATGCCTGGATGGTCATTGCCTTCGTGCTGGTGTTCAATCTCGGAACCCAACTCGCCGACACCATGGCGTACCCGCTCTACCGTGCTTTGGGGTTTGCTCCCACCGCGGTCGCCGCCGCGAACGGGATCCCTTCGCTATGCGCAGCACTCGCCGGTGCGGCAGCGAGCGGGGTGCTGGTGGCACGCATCGGCATTGGCCGGTCGTTGATCCTGTGCGCCGTCGTGCAGATGTGCTCGATCCTGCTGTATGTGGCCCTGGTGCGATCCGGCCCGGTTTTCGCGATGCTGTTCGCCAAGGTGACTTTGGAGGGGTTCGCCGAGGTGCTGGCCGCCACCACCTTCGCCACCTATCTGTCGCGGCTGTGCTCACTGGAATACACGGCGACGCAATACGCGCTGCTGTCGTCGCTGGCACCGGTGGCCTGGCGCACGTTGGGCGGCACCACCGGCTTCCTCGCGCAGGGGGTGGGTTGGACGTCTTTCTACCTGCTGACCGTGGGCGCCTGCCTGCCAGGCATCCTGATCATGGTGCTGCTGCTTCGGCGTCATCCGGGCGGCCTGCCGTCGAAGCGGGCCCACATAATCGCCGCGTGACGCGTTCCGTCCCATATGGATGCCACGCGATGCCGAGCCGGACGGGACAATGACAGCAACGCCACTCTTCAAGCCTTCCACCGCGCATGCCTGGCTCGGAGACCAGTTCTTCGACCTGGTGCAGCCGGCGGCCTTTCCCGAGCACATCGTGCGCTACCGCAACCAGCACCAGGCCGCCCGGGTCGGGCTCGACACGCTGAGCGACACACGGTGGATCGATCATTTCGGCCGCTTCGAGCCGCTGCCGGGCTCTTTCTCTCAGCCGCTCGCGCTGCGTTATCACGGTCACCAATTCCGGAACTACAACCCTGAGCTCGGCGACGGGCGCGGCTTCCTGTTTGCCCAGGGACACGACCTCATCGACGGGCGGCTGCTGGATTTCGCCACCAAGGGCAGCGGCAGGACGCCCTGGTCGCGCGGTGGTGACGGCAGGCTCTCACTGAAAGGCGGTGTGCGCGAGGTGCTTGCAACGAGCATGCTGGAGGCACTCGGCGTCGAGACGTCGAAGTCGTTCTCGCTGATCGAGACCGGCGAGGCGCTGAGCCGCGGCGATGAGCCTTCACCGACGCGCTCGGCCGTTCTGGTGCGTCTGAGCCACTCACACATCCGCATCGGCAGCTTCCAGCGCCTGGCCTACCAGCAGGACACCGACAACATCAGCCGCCTGCTCGACTACACCATCCGGACCTACATGCCGGAGGTGTGGCGCGAGACCGAGAGTGACCGCGCACTGGCGTTTCTGGAGAGCGTGTGTGGCAGGGTGGCACAGGTCGGCGCGCAATGGATGCTCGCCGGGTTCGTGCACGGCGTGCTGAACACCGACAACATCAACGTGACCGGCGAGAGCTTCGATTACGGTCCGTGGCGTTTCCTGCCGACCTACCAGCCCGATTTCACCGCGGCCTATTTCGACACCGGAAAGCTTTACGCCTACGGGCGTCAACCGGACACGCTGCTGTGGAACCTGATCCGGTTGGCCGAGTGCCTGTTACCGCTCGCCAACCAGGCAGCGCTGGAGGCGGTGCTGCAACGCTTCGGCGAAATGTTTCACGTGGAACAATCGACGTCGCTGCTGCGTCGGCTGGGACTGCGGTCGGGCGGGCAAGACGCCGATACAATGTTTGCAAGCCAGGTATGGGCATTCCTGCGCGAGAGCCAGGTGCCGTTCGAACAGTTCTTCTTCGACTGGTATGGTGGGTCATGCTCATCGGACCGGGCGGCTGCCAGCCCGTCGGCCAGCTCTTACGCCAGCGAGGGGTTCGCCGCTCTGCGCGCGACGATCAGTGGGTATGACGCGATGCCCGGGCTCCGTCTCGATCATGCCTATTTCGCCGATCCGACCCCCTGCGGCATGCTCATCGATGAGATGGAGGCAATCTGGGCGCCGATCGCCGCAAGCGATGACTGGTCACCGTTCCGGAGCAAGCTCGCGGCGATCGAGCGGATGGCAGAGGCCTACTCCGGTCTCGATCCATGACGAGCTTCGACGACATCGTCGCCCGCCTTCGCGTGCCGGTGATGGGCGCGCCTCTGTTCATGGTCTCGTCGGAGGCACTGGTGATCGCGCAATGCCGCAGCGGGATCATCGGCGCGTTCCCGGCGCTGAACGCCCGTGGCACTCACGCCGCGCTGCATGATTGGCTGTCGCGCATCGAGGACGCGCTCGGCCAGGACGACATGGCTGCACCGTTCGCCGTCAACCAGATCGTGCACCGCTCGAACAGCCGCCTCGCGGCCGATGTCGAAACCTGCGTGCGACACCGGGTCCCGATCGTCATCACCTCACTCGGCGCGCAGCCTCACGTCAACGACGCGGTGCATAGTTATGGCGGCATCGTCATGCACGACGTGACCAATCAACTGCATGCACACAAGGCGATCGAGAAGGGCGCCGATGGGTTGATCCTGGTGGCGGCGGGTGCCGGCGGCCATGCCGGTGTGCAATCACCGTTCGCACTTCTGGCGGAGACGCGAGCCTGGTTCGACGGCCCGATTGTGTTGTCGGGTGCCATCGCCACCGGCCGCGCAGTGTTGGCGGCAATCGTTCTTGGCGCCAACCTTGCCTATGTCGGGTCGGCGTTCATTGCCAGCGAGGAGGCCAACGCGGTACCCGACTACAAGCAGATGGTGATAAACTCGGAGGCGGCTGACATCGTCTATACCGACATGTTCACCGGCGTGCACGGCAACTACCTGCGCGGCTCGATAACACGGGCTGGCCTCGACCCAGAGGCGATTGCTCGTGCCAAGCCAGCCACGCTGAGCCTTGAGACGTCGGCCAAGGCGTGGCGCGACGTCTGGGGGAGCGGCCAGGGAATCGGCGCCATCGACGCGATTCGCCCCGCGGCAGAGATTGTTGCACGTCTTGCTGACGGATACGCGCAGGCAAGGGCGGGCCTCTGACCGGCTACGTCGCGCTACTCGCCTTCGTATTTGTCGTGGCAACGGTTTTCACCGCCATCCCGGTCGCTGCCTTCGGTTGCGCCGTTGTTCGTAAAGACGGGGTGTCTCCCGCCCGTCTGGCCGACGATGACGATGACGACGCCGCGAAGGGCACGGATCTTGTTGCGTCTGCATTTGGAAAGCTGGCGCTCTTAGACCCGCGCCTGATGCAGAACGCCGAGCGAGCCCAGCGTCCCGCCAACTCGACGAGCGACTCCGGGATTGCGGTTCATTCAGCCCGCCAGATGATCCGGACCCAGATCACAGCGCTGGTCCCGGCGCTGAGCAACACTGGCGTGGTCCCCCTGGTTGAGGGCAAGGCGCCGGTAGCGATTGAGGCCCTCACACGCTACGCTTGGAAAACCGTCGGGGCTGGGCATGTCGGAGGTGGGTTGATGTCTTCGAAAACCTCCGACCATCCTCGGCGCATGGCGTCATGCTCGTGAGAAGTCCATGGTTCGGGCCGAAGACAGTCGGCTGGGGATGGACACCCATAACCTGGCAGGCTTGGGCGGTCACGGTGGCGTTCACGGTGGCCGTCTTGGTCGTGTCGATGATCCCGGGCATCCGATACCGCCTCGGTATATTATTGGCGCTTGTCGCGGTATTCATTCTCGTCGCCGCCGTGACCGGCACCAAGCCCGGCGGGAACCTCTAATCCGGAGCCTAGCGTCGGGCTGTTGCTGAGGATGAACGAGGCAACTTGATCGACCACGGCTGGCAGAAGAGGAAGGTCAGGGTCGCCATAGGTCGAAAGGTTGTCGGCAAGAGCCTTTGACGGCACCGACTTCAGGGCATGGTTCACGTCGGTGAAAAGACCTAGTTTCGCCGTTCGGTCGGCGTCCGCGAGCCGACGCGCATCAGATGGATCGACCTGAACGTCACGCTTGCCCTGCAGGATCAGGATCGGCATCCGGAAGTTGGCGATCAGCATCGCCGGGTCGAGCGAGAGCTCGCTGATGAGTAGCGCCTGAACGGCGTGCCGAAACAGGGCAGTACAGCCGGGTCACTCTGCGAAGGGTCCACCCGATTGCCCGACTCGAGCGAGGAGAGACTTGTCGAAACCGCGATCGACGAAGGCATCTGCGGGACGTGCCGAATCGCCCCGAGAAGAAGCATGCGCTGAACGACGAGACAGACTGGCGGACGGCGACGCCGCTCCATCATGCCGATCTCGACAATGCCATCCGGAAATTACCGATCGACAGCGGCGGGAGCTGCTTTCCGTGCGGAGGCGACATCGGCGACGTCATCGAGTAGCGTAGGCCTGGCGGACAGGGCACGGATTGGCGGCGCTGCGGACGCTTTTCCGTTACTCAGCCGACCATGCTGACGGCCTCATTATCGGAGAACACCATGTCCGAGACTGCCGAGATCATCGAGGCTCTCACAGAGCGGCGCGAGTTGTTGTCGACGCTCGGTTATCGTGTGCGGATCGACCTCAAGGATGCCGGCTCGATCCTGATAGACGCCACCGAGCCGGACGTCTCGGTCGTGGAAGCCGACCAGGACGCCGAGGCCGACACCGTCATCAAGCTGTCGGCGGACAACATGCGCAAGCTGTTGGATGGCACGCTGAACGCGATGTGGGCTTACACCCTCGGCCAACTCAGGATCGAGGGCAGCCAGGGCGTCGCCCTCAAGCTGAGCTCGCTGCTCGGCGAGAAGTAGACCTGCTAGGTCACGCCCGATCGACGATCGGAACGAAGTCGAGGTTCTCCGGCCCGGTGTAATTGGCGGTAGGTCGGATGATCTTGCCGTCCTGGCGCTGCTCGATCACGTGCGCGGCCCAACCGGCAGTGCGGGCGATCACGAACAATGGGGTGAACATGGAGGCCGGCACGCCCATCGCCGCGTAGGACACGGCCGAGAACCAGTCGAGATTGGGAAACATCCTCTTGGTGTCCCACATCGTCGTCTCGATCCGCGCAGCGACGTCGAATTTCGCTGTGGAGCCATTTCCGGCTGAGAGTTCGTGGGCGATCTCCTTGATCACCACGCTGCGGGGGTCGGCGATCGTATAGACCGGGTGACCGAAGCCGATCACGACCTCTTTCCTGCCGACCCGCTCACGGATGTCGGCCTCTGCCTCATCCGGTGTGGCGTAACGCGCCTGGATTTCGAGAGCCACTTCGTTGGCGCCCCCGTGCTTCGGGCCCCGCAGAGCGCCGATGCCGGCAGCAACCGCCGAATACATGTCCGAACCGGTCCCGGCGACAACGCGCGCGGTAAAGGTCGAGGCGTTGAACTCGTGTTCGGCATACAGCACCAGCGACGCGTGCATCGCCCGGACCCAAGTCGGGCGCGGCGTTTCACCGTGCAGCAATTGCAGGAAGTGGCCGCCGATGCTGTCGTCGTCGGTCTCGATGTCGATGCTCACACCGTTGAAGGCGGAGTGATACCAGACCAGGAGCATCGACCCGAGCGAGGCCAGCAGCCGGTCGGCGATGTCGCGGGCACCCGCGAGACTGTGGTCGTCCTTTTCCGGCAGCACGCAGCCGAGTGCCGAGACGCCAGTGCGCATCACGTCCATAGGATGCGACGCGGCCGGAAGACTCTCCAGCACCGTGCGCACCACCGCCGGCACCCCGCGCAGCCGCTTCAGCTTCAGTTTGTATGCAGCGAGCTCCGCGATGTTCGGTAGCGTGCCATGCACCAGAAGATGCGCGATCTCCTCGAACTCGCATGTCCGCGCCAGGTCGATGATGTCGTACCCGCGATAATGCAGGTCGTTGCCTGATCGTCCGACGGTGCAGAGCGCAGTGTTGCCGGCGATCACTCCCGAGAGTGCGACAGACTTCTTCGGCTTCAGCGCCGCCGTCTCGCTCATCAGAACAGCCCCTTCCCGCCCGTCGCCCGTATCGCGTCGGGAACCGCAACCGTCAGCAGCGGCAACTCCTCCGGCCGAAGCTCCGGCAGGCGCTGCACCACATCGAGGAAGCGCTCGGTCTCGGTGGTCTCCAGGATGCCTTCCGTCAGGATCCGGAACTTTCGGACATAGTCAGCGCGCATCCAAGGCGTCGCACCCAGCGTGTGGGCGTTGGCGACGGCAAGCTCGTCCGCGATCACCTGGCCGTTCTTCAGCGTGATGATGATCCGTCCACCGAAGGCTTTCACCGCGGGATCGTTCGAATGATACCGCTCGGTCCATGCCGGCTGCTCGACCGTGCGGATTTTCCGCCACAACGCGACCGTATCCGGACGTTGCGCACGCTCCGGCGCGTACGAGCGGACGTGGTGCCAGGCGCCGTCCTGCAAGGCTACGGCAACGATGTACATGATCGAGTGATCGAGCGTCTCGCGCGATGCGGTGGGATCGAACTTCTGCGGATCGTTCGCGCCGGTGCCGATGACGTAGTGCGTATGGTGCGACGTCTCGATCAGGATGTTGTCGACATCGTCCCAATTCTCCACTCGGCGGCCGAGGCGGAAGCTGAGATCGATCAGAGCCTGGCTTTGGTACTCTGCAGAATGTTCCTTGGTGTAGGTGTCGAGAATGCCGCGCTTGGGCTCGCCGATCGCCGGCAGCGGCACGTGATACAGCGCGTCCCGGCCGTCGAGCATCCAGGCAATGACGCTGTCCTCGCCCTCATAGATCGGGCTCGGCGCACCCTCGCCGCGCATCGCCCGGTCCACCGCCTCGATCGCCAGCTTGCCGGCATGGCTCGGCGCGAACGCCTTCCATGACGAAATCTCGCCCTTGCGGGACTGCCGGGTTGCCGTGGTGACATGCAGCGCCTGCTGCACGGACTGGTAGATGACCTCGATCGGCAGGCCCAGCAGCGTGCCGACCCCTGCCGCCACGGACGGTCCGAGATGCGCCACGTGGTCGATCTTGTGCTTGTGCAGGCTGATCCCGCGCACGAGGTCGACCTGGATCTCGTAGCCGGTGGCAATACCACGCACCAGATCCGCGCCGCTCGCGCCCGCCTGCTGCGCCACAGCCAGGATCGGCGGGATGTTGTCGCCGGGGTGGGAGTATTCCGCCGCCAGGAAGGTGTCGTGGAAATCAAGCTCGCGTACCGCGGTGCCGTTCGCCCAGGCTGCCCATTCGGCATGCACGCGGATGTCCGGCCCCATTCCGAACACGGTCGCCCCGCCCGGACGCGAGTGCGCCAGCGCCTGGTCGCGCGCGGTGACGACCGGGTGTCGATTGACCGAGGCGATGGCCACTGCGGCATTGTCGATCAGCCGGTTGACGATCATCTCCGCAACGTCGTCCTGGACGGCGACCGGATCGGAGGCGACCGCAGCGATCTTCCAGGCCAATTGGTCCTCGCGCGGCAGGCGCTCGCGTTCCGGGTGTACCCGGACGTCATGGACGATCATGCGGTCAGGTCCTCAGCCTTGGGCGGGCGACATCGCTTGGCTGTGTGGCAGATTTCGCCTGGGGCTGGAAGCTCGCGACGATTTTCGTCACCGGCCGGCACCTAGCCATGGTCGGCGCGCCGATGTACGCCAATCATCTACAGACTGCCGGCCCGCGGAGGACCAAGCCTCTGCACGACAAGAGGCCCGCGGATGTGCGGCTGGTCATCGGTCTGCTTCCGGTCATCGAGAGCGGCAGCTGCCGATCTGCCCGCGGACGGAGGGAGTTCGAGGACGTGACGCTGCGACAGGACGCGGGGCTCATCGCCACCGTGACAATGAACCCGACCATCGACATCGCCGCGCGGGCAGAGACCGTGCAGCCGACGCACAAGCTGCGGACCTACTCCGAACGACAGGATCCGGGCGGCGGCGGCATCAACGTGACAAGCGTGTTGACGGCGCTCGGCTGCCCGACGCGCGCCTTGTTGCTGGCTGGCGGTTCCACCGGGCGGCTGCTCGACGAACTCCTGGCCGATCGCGGCATCGAGCGCCACGTGGTGCCGATCGGCGGTCGGACCCGGACGAGCCACGCGATGACCGACGAGTCGAGCGGCCACGAGTACCGCTTCATCTCGCAGGGGCCGGTGGTGAGCGAGCCGGAGTGGACGGCGATGCTCGAGGCGATCCGCACCCTGGACGCGACCTGGCTGATCGCCAGCGGCAGCCTGCCCCCCGGGGTCCCGGAGGAGTTCTATGGCTGGCTCGCGTCTGCCGCCAGGGCACGTGGCACGCGCTTCGTGCTGGACACGTCCGGGCCGCCGTTACGCGCGGCACTGGCGACCGGCGGAACCTGCATCACGCTGGTCAAGTCGAGCCTGAGCGAGCTCGAGAGCATCGTCGGACGCAAGCTGCCCGACACGGCGGACCAGGAGGCCGCGTCGCTGGAGATGGTCCGGAGCGGGCGCACCGAGCTGTTCGCGCTCACCCTCGGCGACGACGGCGCCACGCTTGCCTCCGCCGACGGCCTGTTGCGGCTGCCGGCACTCGATGTCGTCGTGAACGGGACCGTCGGCGCCGGCGACAGCTTCCTGGCCGGCATGGTCATGGCGCTCGCAGAGGGGCGCACCCCGGAGGACGCATTGGCCTGGGGGATTGCCGCGGGGGGTGCTTCCGTCATGATGCCGGGCACGGCTTCCCTGGACCGGCTGCTGGTGGAGCGGCTTCGGCGCCTGATACCGCTCCCCTGAGCCGCGTGGCCTAATGGGGGTCGTCGGTCCAGGCCCACACCACGATCCGCCAGCCGGCCGGCGTAAGCGTCAGGACCCCGGTGTTGCGACCCGTCATCCGGAACGTGCTGCCGTTCATCGAGCCGGTGATCACCCCCGGGACAACGACGTAGGCGTCGTCTTTTTCTCGGTCGAATTCCGAGACGAGGGGCGCCGACAGCTCGACATCGATGTTCGACATTCCATGCCGCTTGGAGAACCTGCCGAAACTGCTCCACCACTTATCGACCGCGTTCGCCCCTTGCCATGAAAACGGAGCAAAGCTGTCCACGATCGTGGGAGAGCTCGTGAAGAGCGCCCTGGCCGCCGGCAGATCGCCCGAGTTCGTCGCGTGGGCGAGGTCGTTCATGATCTCGGCGGGAGAGGTCGTGCTTGCGGCCGAGGCACTTCCCATCGAGACGGCAAGGCCCAATGCGATGACAACGCCAGATTTCATGAAGCAGCCTTTTCCATGTTCAAGACGAGTGGAGCCTCGCACGACACGCACCGCGTGCTGCGGCTGGAGCTTCAGGTCAGCTTCCTGACCCGGCGCTAACGGATCCTGGCGATCTGGTGCTCGCTCAGCGCCCGGATGAAGTCGGGAAGCGCGACGAAGCCCACTGGCGTCAGCTCAGCCGGGGCGTTGCCGCCATCCAGGGCGATCGTCCAGAGCAGGAAGGCCCGCAGCGCCGTTGCGGTGGCCGGATCGGCCTGTCTGCCCGAGACGATCGCGTATTCGTAATTGATCAGCGGGTAGGAGTTCGAGCCCGTCGCGAAGACCAAACTCAGGCGCTCGTCGGGGGGCGTGCGCGGGTCGAGCTCGGAGGCGGCGGCGCCGATCGTGGCAGGCGTCGCCGTCACGAACTGCCCGGCTTGGTTCTTCAGGATCGCGGTGCCGAGGCCGGCCTTGGCGGTGGCGTCGGCAGAACTGATGCCGACATAGCCGATCGAGTACGGAGTGGATTGCAGCGCATGGACCATGCCGGTGTTGCCAACGACGGACTTTTCCCCGGGCACGTCGGGCCAGGCGATCGAGGTGCCGTAGCCGGGGCCATCCTCCCAGCGCTGGGTCGAGAAATCGAGGAACTGGGTGAAGATGAAGGTGTCGCCGGATGCGTCGGCGCGTCGGATCGGCACGATCGGCTGGTGCGGCAATGCGACGCCGGGATTGAGGGCGGCAAGACCAGGCGCGTCCCAGCTGACGATGCGGCCCGAGTAGATGCCGGCCAGCGTCGGCCCGTCGATCCGCAGCGGCGCCGACAGGCCGGGCAGATTGGTGTTGATCGTTTGCGCCGAGATGGCGAGCGGGATGTTCAGGATGCCGGGGTTCTGTTCCGCCTCCTGGTCGGACATGTAGGCGTCCGAGGCGCCGATCTGTACGTGGCCGGCAATGGCCTCGGAGATCCCCTTGCCCGACCCGGTGGCGGCGGCGGTCACGACGGTATCCGGATGTGCGGCGTCGTAGGCGGCGATCCAGCTCTGGAACAACGGGTAGAGCAGGGTGGACCCGCTCTCCTGCAGCGTGACCGGGGCGGAGTGCGCCGGTATCGCGAGGCCCAGCATCAGGCACGATGCAAGTGTCGTGCAGGCGGCGGTGCGCCTGGCCGCCTTCGAGAGGGCCTTCACTGGCCGATCCTCTCCAGGTTCACGCCATTGGTCTCGATCCGGTACAGCCATGTGACGACCGCGCCCAGCAGCGAGGTGACCACCAGGCCATACAGCAGCGCGCGCGTGCCGATGCTCACCAGCAGGATCGGAAACAGGAAGGCCGTCAGGACCGCGCCGATCTTGGCGAAGGCGGCCGCGAAGCCGGCACCCATGCCACGCACTGCGGTCGGGAAGACCTCGCCGGCGAGCAGGTAGGTCTGCGCGTTGGGCCCGAGATTGGTCATGTAGTTGAACAGCATGAAGCCGGCGAAGATGATCTCGACCTTGGCGCTGCCGGTGAAGTCGATCGAGAACGAGGCCAGCAGCAGACCGACCGCGCACCCGATGAACCCGATGATCTGCAGCCGGATGCGTCCGGCACGGTCGGCCAGCAGCACCGCGCAGAGGATGCCGACGATCAGCAGCACGTTGATCATCGCGGCCCCCTCCGCGGCGCGGATGCCCTCCGAGATCAGGTCGCTGAGGCTGCGCACATGGTCGGCGCCACCACCGAGTGCGGCAGCCAGGATGGTGGGGGTGAAGATGCCGATGCCGTAGGTGCCGAGATCCTGCAGGAACCAGGGCACCGACGCGAAGATGGTGGCGCGCAGGTTGCGGCTGTCGAACAGCGCGCCGAAGGACGGGCGTGCTTTCGTTGCTGTGGTCTGGACCAGGTCCGCATGCGCCAGCGGGGGCCGCGTCAGCCGGGGGTTCTGCGGATATTGCGGCGCGCGCGCCAGCAGCCGCGCGATTGCCACCTCGGCCTTGTCGTGCGCGCCGCGGATCGCCAGCCAGTTGGCGCTCTCGGTGACGTAGAAGCGACCGATGGTGACCAGGATCGCCGGGAACAGCGCGGTCGCATACATCCAGCGCCAGGCATCAAGCTCCGGCTTCCAGATCAGGATCAGGCAGCCGACGCCGGTGCCACCCAGCGCGCCGACCGCCTGGAATGCGAATGCGCCGAGCACCAGCTTGCCGCGCGCGGTGCTGGGGATGCTTTCAGAGATGATCATGTGGGCGGTCGGGTAGTCGCAGCCGAGTGCCAGGCCGAGGCCGAACAGGCAGATGATCAGCGATGTCGCATTGGCGCACAGGATCAGCAGGGCCAGGAAGGCGCAGAAGATGATCATCTCGATGATGAACATCCGCTTGCGGCCGAAATAGTCCGACAGCCCGCCCAGCCCGACGGCGCCGACCAGGATGCCCGCCAGGCTGGCGGCGCTGATCAGGCCCTTCTCCGAGGCGCCGATATGGAATTCGCGCACGATCAGCGGCAGCGCCACACCGGTCATGAAGACCACGAAGCCTTCGAAGAATTTGCCAGCCGCCGCCAACGCCCAGATGCGCCGCTGCATGGCTGTCATCGGCACCGAGTTGAGGCTGGTGCCGTCCGGCCAGATCGGGCGCTCGTCGATGTAGTCCTGCACCGTTCTCGGCGCCTGCAGGTCGACCTTCTTGGCGTCCACGACGTCGCTCATTGTCAGCCTCCGGGCCGCGTCATCCGGTCGTGGATCACCATCCCATCAGGTGAGACGGGCGCTTGTACGAACGTCCCAAAATCCAACGTGGTCGACGAGTGAAGCTTTGATGGCAGGATGACGCGGCTCTCGAGGGGTGTTCGGCGACATCCTGAAGGGGAGCTGGTGGCAGTTTGCCGTTAGCCCGCTGTTCATCTGTGTGTGCGGAAATGCGCTCGGGCGTCACGGAGCGTGGCATGGCACTTTCATCGGGCGATCGACTGCCCTTCTGCGTCGGCGTCGGGCCGGATCGCAGCTTTCATTCGAGCGACCATCAGGCGGGGCGGCCGGCCGTCCTGGTGATCGGCGTCGGCTCATCCACGCCTGTCGTGGAGGCGACCAGCGCCAGTGTTGCAGCGCGCCGCGATGCGATCGTCGCGACCGGTGCGGACTCGTGGCTCCTGCTACCGTTCGCGGCGATGGCACGGCTGTATGCGGACAAGACTGCTTCATCCGACACACTCCGTGCGCTGCTCTGTCCGGACCAGTTCTTCGAGGCCTGCGTGCGGCTTGGGACTCCGATCCCGCTGGTTGTGGTGATCGATCGAGGCGGCCTCGTCGCGGGGTGCTGGCAGGGCCTGGATGCCGACCCGGAGCAGATCGCGGAGGCGGCGCTGGCCTGTCTCTGCGCATTGGCCGGCAAGGCTCCTCCCGCTCCTCCCGTCCTGTTCGTGTCCCGCTTGTTCGAGGCGGAATTCTGCCGGACGTTGATCGAGGCGTTCGAGACTGCGCCCACATTCGACAGTCCGGTCAGTTCCTCGGGTCCGGACGGGCAACTGGTCGATCGCGTCGATCACCGCCGCAAGCGGCGACGCGACTGGCTGCTCGAGCCGGGTGACGGGTTTTACGACGATGTCAGGAACCGCCTCTTCAACCGCTGCATTCCCGCGATCGACCGCGCGTTTCAGCACGAGGTCGCTCATCTCGACCGCATCCTCGTCGCGCGATACGACGAGGGAGCCGGCCACTTCAGCCGTCATCGCGACAATGTCGGATCTGCCGTGGCGTTCAGGCAGTTCGCGCTGTCAGTCAATCTCAATGCGGGCGATTACGAAGGCGGGTGTCTGAGGTTTCCGGAGTTCGATGACGGGCTCTACCAGCCTGCGACCGGCGAAGGCTTGGTGTTCTCCGCCTCGCTTCTCCACGAGGCGACCCGCGTGACGTCGCGATGCCGTTACGTCCTGCTGACCTTCCTGCACGATGAACGGGCAGAAGCCCGCCGGCGCATGGGGTTGAACGCGGTCGCCCTGCCGGACCATCAATGTGGCAGGTGCTAGCTTGCCGCACGGCTGAATGGGAGCGAGCTCCCGAGCCGGCGTTTCTTCTTTTCAGGGCCGCCGACGATGTGGCCGATCGCGGTCAGGCTCTCGACGTGATCACAGACGATCTTGAACACCGCCAGCAGCGGCACGCTCAGGAACGCACCAGGAATGCCCCAGAGCCAGTCCCAGAACAGCAGCGACGCCATCACGAGCACCGGGTTCAGCGTGAAGCGTTTTGCCAACAACAGCGGCGTGATGGTCTCGCCTTCCATCAGATGGATGCCGAAATAGATCGCCGGCGGCAGCAGCGCGTGCAGCGCCGACGGGAACACGAACAGCCCGACGAAGAAATACACCACGATCCCGGTGAACGGCCCGATGATCGGGATGTAGTTCAGCAGGAACGCGAGCACGCCCCAGAGCAGCGGGTTCGGCACGCCGAGCAGCCAGCACTGGATGAAGTTCAGGCTGCCGACCAGCAGGTTCATCACCGTGATGGTGGCCAGATACAGCGACACGTTGCGCTCGATCTCGGACGCGATCTGCACCGCGCGGCGCTTGTCGGCCCAGGTCGGCATGATCTCGACGAACCGCCGCAGCAGGCTGTCACCCTCGTAGAGCAGAAAGAACAGCATCAGCAGCATGCTGAACATCTGGCCGAGGAACGCCCGCGTGCCGACCAGGATCGAGGAGCCGACGCTGGTCAGGCCGCTGGTGCCGGACTGCTGCACCGCGATGGTGCGGACGCCTGGTTGCTGCGCGCTGGTCTGGTCCATCAGCGACTGCAGCTTCTTCATGCCGCCCTGCACGGCGTGGATCGGCCCGTTCAGGAACGACAGCTTCTGCTGCAGCGCGGGCAGGCTCTGCGGCGCCTTGCTGATCCAGCCGCTGGCGGGCACCGAAATCGCCGCACCGATGGCGCCGACCAGGCCGAACAGCGCCACGATCAGCAGCAGTGCCGCAAGCGGCTTCGGTACCCGGAGCCGCTGGTTCAGGAAGCGCATCGGCCCCGACAGCAGCAGGTTCAGCACCCCGGCGAGGACGAACGGCAGCACGAGGTCGCTGGTGAAATAGAGCGTGTAGAACGACGCCAGCACGGTGAGCACCAGCAGGCAGACCGACAGCGTGTTGAGGCTGCTGTTCCGCTTGGCGTCCTGCACCGCCGCCTGGGCCGCAACCAGTTGCTTTTGCTCGAACTCGATGTCGTCGGCTCTGCCGATCGTCCCAACCATAACTCTGCCCGCCCGTCCCAATAGGCCGTGCAACGCCGCCCGGCCGTGATCGTTTTTATAGCGTGATGGCGGCGGCGTGTGGCAGGCGCACGATGAAGCGGGCACCGATGACCCGCCCTTCGGCGTCGATGCGGTTCTCCGCCAGGATCTGGCCACGCAGCGCCTCGACGATCTGCCGGCTGATCGACAGCCCGAGCCCGGAATGCTGGCCGAAATTCTCGCCCGCCGGCCGCTCCGAGTAGAAGCGGTCGAAGATGCCGTCGAGCTTTCCAGCCGGTATGCCCGGCCCTTCGTCGGCGATGGCAACCTCCACCATCCCGGGCGCCGGCAACGCGAGGTCGGTGACCGACAACGTGATGCGACCATTGGGGGGAGAGAAGCTGGCCGCGTTGCCGATCAGGTTGCGCAGCACCTGCACGAGACGATCCTCCACCGCCTCCACCACCAGCGGCCGGGCCGGCGCCGACGGCACCTCGACCAGCATCACCGGGTCGCCCTCCTTGCGGGTCGCCTGGTTGATCTCTGCCAGCACGGCGAGGATCGGCACCACATCGACCGGCTCGGTGATCGAGCGGGACAGTTCCGCGTCGATCCGGCTGGCGTCGGAGATGTCGGTGATCAGCCGGTCGAGACGGCGCACGTCGTCGTTGATGATGGCAAGGAGGCGCTTCTGCTGGGCCGGGTCCTCGATGCGCATCAGCGTCTCGATGGCGCTGCGGATCGAGGAGAGCGGGTTCTTGATCTCGTGGCTGACGTCCGCGGCAAATCGCTCGATCGCATCCATCCGCGCCCACAGCGCCCGCGCACTCTCCTCCAGCGCCTGCGCCAGTTCGCCAAGCTCGTCGCGCCGGCCGAGCAGCTGGCGCGGCACGCTGCCGCTGCGGCCGATGGTCTCGCGCATCACGTGCGCCGACGCCGCCAGGCGAAGCAGCGGCCGCGCGATCGTCTGCGAGAGGTACCACGACAGCAGCACGGTGATCGCCAGCGCCACGCAGAACAGCACCAGGATCGAGGACCGCACGGCGAACAGCGAGCGGTCGACCTCGCGCGCCTCGCGGGTCAGCTGGATGATGCCGACCGTCTGGCCGTCATGCGCGACCGGCTCGGCCACCGTTACCAGCAGCTTGTGGTCGGTCGTACGCCGGATGAAGGGCGCGGTCTCGGAACTGTCGGTGTCGCCGAGCTTGAGCTGCTCGCGGATCTGCGGCTGCACGTCCGGGTCGCCTCCCGAACCTGACGGCCCCAGGCTCGACTGGCCGGATGGCACCAGAGGTTGCTGCGGCAGCAGTTCGAGCAGCCGGTCGTACAGTCGCTCCAGCAATGCGCCGAAGCTCCGGGTCGAGCCGGGGACGGGTTTGCCGCTGCTGTCGACGCCCGGCCGGGCAGCGTGCTGGTCGATCTCGGCTGCGTCGGACCTGCTGTCGGCGATCAGCTGGCCGTCGGGCGCATACAGCCGTGCCTGCGCGCTCGGGCTCGGTTCGGTCAGTCGCAGCAGCAGCGGGCGTGCAAGGTCCGGAACCAGCATGAAGGCGTCCGGCGTGACGGTCTCCGTCGCGGCAGCGGGAGAGCCGGCGACACCAGGGGTGCCGGCATGTGCAGGATGCGGGTGGTGCGCCGGATGGTGCGCCGACGGTGCCACCGCGGACTGGCCGAGTGCGCCGGCATAGATCCGGGCCTGCTCCCGCAGCGCGCTCACTTCGGCTTCGAGCAGGCTGTTCTGGAACTGGTTGAGATAGAGCAGCGTCGCCACCAGCAGCGCCAGCGGCACCACGTTGACGAGCAGGATCCGCCGCATCATCGGCGACATCCAGCGGCGCCGCCGACGTTTCAGCGCGGTGGCCGCGACGGGCGGCGATTGCGGCGCGGCTGCCGGCTTCGGGTCGGGAGTCGTGCGCTTGACCGGCGCCCAACCCGGGAGGGAGAGCGCCTTCACCGGCGGCTACTCTTCCTTGTACCGGTAGCCGATGCCGTACAGCGTCTCGATGTGGTTGAAGCTCTCGTCGATCTGCCGGAACTTCTTGCGCACGCGCTTGATGTGGCTGTCGATGGTGCGGTCATCGACATAGATGTTCTCGCCGTACGCCGCGTCGATCAGCTGGTCGCGCGACTTCACCAGGCCCGGACGCGATGCCAGCGCCTTCACCAGCAGGAACTCGGTGACGGTCAGCTGGATGTCGGCGCCGCGCCACAGGCACTGGTGGCGGGTCTCGTCCAGCGACAGCTCGCCGCGCGCCATCACACCAGCCGGTGCTGCACCATTGGCCTCGGCACGCAACACCTCGCCACGACGCAGCAGCGCCCGGATCCGCTCCAGCAGCAGGCGCTGGCTGAACGGCTTGGTGATGTAGTCGTCGGCGCCGAGGCGGAGGCCCATCAGCTGGTCGACCTCCTCGTCCTTGCTGGTCAGGAAAATCACCGGCAGCTGCGACTTCGCACGCAGCCGCTGGAGCAGTTCCATGCCGTCCATCCGGGGCATCTTGATGTCCAGCACGGCAAGGTCCACCGGCTTGGCGGTCAGTCCCTGCAAGGCACTTTCGCCGTCGGTGTAGGTGCGGACGTGGAAGCCCTCGGCCTCCAGTGTCATGGAGACCGACGTCAGGATGTTGCGGTCATCGTCGACCAGCGCGATCGTATGCTTAGTCGGCTCCATCAAGGGGGCTCCTGGGTTCGTTCTGAGTGTGGCCCGAAACACCCGCCGCGCCAATCTGCCTGAAAATCTTGCAGCGATTGGGTCGGCTCCGGTGCTGTCGGGCGTCCTGCGGCTTGTCCCCGGGCGCGGCGTCACCTAATTCAGCGCCATGGACGAACACCCCCAGACACATGTCGGTGAAACGATGAACACCGCGAACGACCAGGATCGGGCTGCAGGCGCCCATGCCGGCCCACCGAACTTCGACAGGCCGCACAGCGACGCCGATCGGGCGCAGGACGGATCGGGGACTGCGGGCGATGCCGAGGCCGGTGGCCCGGACGAGCTGATGCACGTTGCCAGCGAGCGCATCCGCACGCTCGAGAGCTCCGTCGAGGAGATGCGCGAGAAGTGGTTGCGCGCCGAGGCCGAGATTCAGAACGTGCGGACCCGCGCCAAGCGGGATGTCGACGATGCCCGCCAGTATGCGGTGCAGAAGTTCGCCAAGGATGTGGTCGAGGCGGCCGAGAACCTGCGTCGCGGGCTCTCCAGCCTGCCGCCTGCGGATGCCGACGAGAATCCGGTGGTGACCAAGCTCCGCGAGGGGTTCGAGAGTGTCGAGCGGTCGTTCCTGGGCATCCTGGAGCGCAACGGCATCACCGGCACCGATCCGACCGGCAGCAGCTTCGACGCGAACCTGCACCAGGCGATGGCCGAGCAGCCGAGTGGCGATCACCCGCCGGGCACGGTCTTGCAGGCCTGGACCTCGGCCTGGACGTTGCACGGCCGGTTGCTGAAGCCCGCGATGGTGGTCGTCTCGAAGTCGTCCGAGCCGGCCGTGCTCGCGACGAGCCAGCACGAAGCGGAGGCCGGTGCACAGGTTGGTGGTCCGTCGGCACAGGCTCCGGCAGGCGGTGGCTTCGACCGGACCGTCTGATGCCGATCTGCCTCGTTTCGTGGCAGAATTGCCGCGGCGGGGCTTGTCGTAACGGTCCGGCCTGAATACATCCCGAGCCGGATTGAATGCACGCGACGGAGGCTTTCGTTAAGCTTTCCGGCCTGCCGGCATGATATGACGTGGTGTTCCAAAGGGTGGCGTCCGGTGCTTCGGGCCGCACGCTGCCGCTGACGAGGAGAGCAGTATGAGCAAGGTAATCGGTATCGATCTCGGCACGACGAACTCGTGCGTCTCCATCCGCGAGGGTGACGAGAACCGGGTGATCGAGAACAGCGAGGGCGCGCGCACCACCCCCTCCATGGTCGCCTTCGCCGAGAACGGCGAGCGGCTGGTCGGCCAGGCGGCCAAGCGCCAGGCCGTGACCAACCCGACCAACACCCTCTACGCCGTAAAGCGCCTGATCGGCCGCCGCTTCGAGGACCCGACCGTCGAGAAGGACCGCGCGCTGGTCCCGTTCGCGATCGTCAAGGGCGAGAACGGCGATGCCTGGGTCGAGGCCCGCGGCCAGAAATACGCGCCGTCGCAGATTGCCGCCTTCGTGCTCGGCAAGATGAAGGAGACCGCCGAGACCTATCTCGGTGAGACGGTCAGCCAGGCGGTCATCACCGTCCCGGCCTACTTCAACGACGCCCAGCGCCAGGCGACCAAGGATGCCGGCCGCATCGCCGGTCTCGAAGTGCTGCGCATCATCAACGAGCCGACCGCGGCGGCGTTGGCCTATGGCCTCGAGAAGCGCAACGGCGGCACCGTGGCCGTGTATGACCTCGGCGGCGGCACCTTCGACGTGTCCGTGCTCGAGATCAGCGACGGCGTGATCGAGGTGAAGTCGACCAACGGCGACACCTTCCTCGGTGGCGAGGATTTCGATGCCCGCGTGATCGCCTACCTGGCGGACGAGTTCAAGCGCGAGCAGGGCATCGACCTGCGGAACGACAAGCTCGCCCTGCAGCGCCTGAAGGAGGCCGCCGAAAAGGCGAAGATCGAGCTCTCCTCCTCCAAGGAGACCGAGATCAACCTGCCCTTCATCACCGCCGACGCCTCCGGGCCGAAGCACCTGGTGCTGAAGCTCAGCCGCGCGAAGCTCGAGAGCCTGGTCGCCGACCTGATCGAGCGGACCCTCGGTCCGTGCCGTGCGGCGCTCAAGGATGCGTCGGTGACGGCGAGCGAGATCGAGGAAGTGATCCTGGTCGGCGGCATGACCCGCATGCCGAAGGTCATCGAGGTCGTGAAGCAGTTCTTCGGCAAGGAGCCGGCCCGCAACGTAAACCCCGATGAGGTCGTGGCGATCGGCGCGGCGGTCCAGGGCGCCGTGCTGAAGGGCGACGTCAAGGACGTGCTGCTGCTCGACGTGACGCCGCTGTCGCTCGGCATCGAGACGCTCGGTGGCGTGTTCACGCGCCTGATCGATCGCAACACCACGATCCCGACCAAGAAGAGCCAGACCTTCTCGACCGCCGAGGACAACCAGGGTGCGGTGACCATCAAGGTCAGCCAGGGCGAGCGCGAGATGGCGGCCGACAACAAGGTGCTTGGCCAGTTCGACCTGATGGGCATTCCGCCGGCGCCGCGCGGCGTGCCGCAGATCGAGGTCACCTTCGACATCGACGCCAACGGCATCGTGTCGGTGTCCGCCAAGGACAAGGCGACCAACAAGGAGCAGCAGATCCGCATCCAGGCCTCGGGTGGCCTGTCGGACAAGGACATCGAGCGCATGGTGAAGGAGGCCGAGGCCAACGCCGACGCCGACAAGGCCAAGCGCGCGTCGGTCGAGGCCCGCAACGCGGCCGAGAGCCTGGTGCACCAGACCGAGAAGACGCTGTCCGAGAATGGCGACAAGGTCCCGGCCGCCGAGAAGGCCGAGGCTGAATCGGCGATCGCGGCGACCCGGGCAGCCATGGAAGGCAGCGATGTCGAGGCGGTCAAGGCCGCGACCGATCGCCTGACCCAGGTGTCGATGAAGATCGGCGAGGCGATGTACAAGGCCGGTGCCGACGCTGCAGGTGCCGCTGGTGCCGGCGAGCCGCCTCCGGGTGCGTCGGCCGGTCCGGGTGCGAGCCAGGGCGGCAACGCTCCTGGCGGCGAGCGCGTGGTCGATGCCGACTTCGAGGACATCGACGACAAGAAGAAGTCGGCCTGATCGCTTCCGGCGGTTGACGACACGAAAGGGCGCCCGCGCTTCGGATTGAAGGCGGGCGCCTTCTTCAAGGCACTACGGAGACGACCGTCAGGCGTGCCCTCGAGTGGGGCGCTGGCTGGTCCCCGGTGAGGAACACATGGCCAAGCAGGACTACTATGCGACCCTCGAGGTCGCCCGGGATGCCTCTGCGGACGACCTGAAAAAGGCGTATCGCAAACTCGCCATGAAGTATCACCCGGACCGCAATCCGGGCGACAAGAGCGCCGAAGGCCGCTTCAAGGATCTCAACGAAGCATACGACGTCCTCAAGGACGACCAGAAGCGCGCCGCCTATGACCGCTACGGCCATGCCGCGTTCGAGGGCGGCGGTCCGGGCGCTGGAGGCTTCGAATATGCGGCCGGCGCCGGTGGCCTCGGCGACATCTTCGACCAGGTGTTCGGCGACATGATGGGCGGCGGCCGTCGCGGCGGCGGTGGTCGACCGCGTGCCGGCGCAGATGTCCGTGCCCAGGTCGAGATCAGCCTGACCGACGCGTTCTCCGGCATCAAGGTGCCGTTGCGCGTGCCGAGCCGCGTGACATGCGAGGCGTGCACCGGCACCGGTTCCGAGGACAAGAGCCGCGGCGCAGAGACCTGCCCGACCTGTCACGGTGCCGGCAAGGTCAGGGCGCAACAGGGCTTCTTCCTGGTCGAGCGCGGTTGCCCGACCTGCGGCGGCAGTGGTCGCGTGGTGCGCAACCCGTGCAAGGTCTGCCGAGGTGCGGGCACCGTCGAGCGCGAGCGCAGCATCTCGGTCGACATCCCGGCGGGCATCGAGGACGGCACCCGGCTGCGTGTGCAGGGCGAGGGCGAGGCCGGACCGCAGGGCTCGCCCAACGGCGACCTCTATCTGCATGTGGGGGTAAAGCCGCACGAGATCTTTCAACGCGACGGCGCGACCGTCGTGGTTCGGGTTCCGCTCGGCATGACGACGGCGGCCCTGGGTGGTCATGTCGAAGTGCCCGTGGTCGATGGCACGCGCACCAAGCTGACCGTGCCCGCGGGCAGCCAGAGCGGCGATCAGCACAGGCTGCGCGGCAAGGGCTTCTCGGTGCTGCGGAGTGCCGCGCGCGGCGACATGTATGTGGTCTTCGCGGTCGAGACGCCGCGCCACCTCAGCAAGCGCCAGCGTGAACTGCTGGAGGAGTTCCAGGCCGAGGGCGCCGAGAACGACAAGAGCCACCCCGAGACCGAGGGGTTCTTCGGCAGGGTTCGGGATTTCTTCGAAGGCAAGAGCTGAAGGTTACGGCAGAATCGATTAACTTAAGCTCGCGACTGGATGAAATGCGCGCAAGGCGTGACGTCCTCGTTGAAACGACGGTCGGTGGAGTCCAAGTCTTCTCATGCCTGCGGTGACGTCCCCCCCCCGCCCGAGCCGTAGGCGGACAAAGGCGACGCGGCTGCAATGGCCGCGTCGCCGCCCGATCCGTATCCGATGCGCGTAGGGATCGCCGGTATTCTCGGCCGTGTCGGTCGGTTGCTCGTCGACGAAGTGCGCATGTCCGGTCTTGTCCTGGCCGGCGGTACCGCCCGCCCCGGTGCGCAGGTTGCGTCCGATATCGATCTCCCGCTCTTCGACGACATTGCCGCTCTCGCAGCCGCCTCGGACGTCGTGATCGACTTCACCCATGCAGGCGCCGCCGCGTCCCACGCCGACTGTCTTGCCACGGCCGGGGTCGCCTGGGTGCTGGGCACCACCGGGCTGTCCGCCGATGCCCAGCTTCGGATCGACCTGGCGGCGGCTCGCATCCCCATCGTCCAGGCGGCAAACTTCTCGCCCGGAGTTGCACTTGTTGTCGGGCTGGCCAGGCAAATGGCCGAAGCCTTGCCAGGGGACGCCTACGACGCCGAGATCCTCGAGATGCATCACCGGCAGAAGGTCGACGCGCCGTCGGGCACCGCCCTGGCACTTGGCGAGGCGGTGGCAGCGGGCCGCGGCGGCAGTCTCGACGAGATGCGCGCGCCTGTCCGGGATGGGCATGGCACCGCCCGCCTGCCCGGCAGCATCGGCTTCGCGGCTTTGCGTGGCGGCCAGATCGTCGGCGAGCACACGCTGTTATTCACCTCCGGCGCCGAACAGATCGGGCTGACCCACCGAGCCTTCGATCGCCGGGTGTTCGCCGCGGGAGCCGTGCGGGCGGCGCGATGGACTGCCACCCGACCGCCGGGCCACTACGACATGCAGGACGTGCTCGGCTTGCGCTGAGCGCTCGCCGGAGCCGCGGATCGAACCACTGTTTCTTGACCCCCTTGGCCGTTTCCGCCAAACCCCCAACTCCGGCGCTCTTGACTGGCGCATCCGGTTCTTAGGCGTGCCGTAGGCGCCACACGAGGAGCACCATGCGCAACAAGGGCGACTTCCTGTTCACGTCGGAATCCGTGTCCGAGGGCCATCCGGACAAGGTCGCCGACCGTATCAGCGACACCGTGCTGGATTGTTTCCTGCGCGCCGATCCGGAGGCGCGTGTTGCCTGCGAGACGCTGGTGACCACCAACCGCATCGTGCTGGCCGGTGAGGTCCGCGGGCCGGCGTCGGTGACCGAGGAACTGCTCGTCGAGGCCACCCGCGAGGCGGTGCGCGACATCGGCTACGACCAGTCCGGCTTCTCCTGGCGCAATGCCGACGTGCAGTACTACCTGCACGCGCAGTCCGCCGACATCGCGGTCGGCGTCGACAGCGCCGGCAACAAGGACGAGGGCGCCGGCGACCAGGGCATCATGTTCGGCTTCGCCACGCGCGAGACGGACTCGTTGATGCCGGCGCCGATCCATTACGCGCATGCCATCCTCAGCCGCATGAACCAGCTCCGGAAGAGCGGCGACCCGCGCGGTCGCGGCCTGCAGCCGGACGCCAAGAGCCAGGTGACGCTGCGCTACGTCGATGGCCGCCCGGTGGGTGCCACCAGCGTGGTGATCTCGACCCAGCATGACGAGGGTATGAGCCAGCGCGACATCCGCGAAGCGCTGCGCGGCGTGGTGGCGGACGTGCTGCCGGCCGGCTGGGAGGTCCCCGAGGACCAGTTCTACGTCAACCCGACCGGCGTGTTCGTCATCGGCGGACCGGACGGCGATTGCGGCCTGACCGGGCGCAAGATCATCGTCGACACCTACGGCGGAGCTGCACCGCATGGCGGCGGCGCATTCTCCGGCAAGGATCCGACCAAGGTCGATCGCTCGGCCGCGTATGTGTGCCGCTACCTGGCGAAGAACGTGGTCGCTGCCGGCCTTGCCGACCGCTGCACGCTGCAGATCTCGTACGCGATCGGCGTGTCGCAGCCGCTTTCGGTCTATGTGGACCTCGACGGCACCGGCAGGGATGTCGACGAGACACGGCTGGAGAAGGTGCTGCGCGAGACCGTCGACCTGACGCCGCGCGGCATCCGCAAGCACCTGCGGATGAACCGGCCGATCTATGCGGTGACCTCCGCGTACGGTCATTTCGGCCGCACCCCGGATGCGGCGCTGGACAGCTTCACCTGGGAAAAGACCGACCTGGTGGACACCCTGCGCCAGGCCTTCAACCGCTCGTAAGCCGCTCCCGTCATGGCGGTGAAGCCGCCGCCGGACCGGCTGTACGGCCGCCAGCGCAGCCATCCGTTGCGGCCACGGCAGCAACGCCTGCTCGATGTGACGCTGCCGCGGGTCCGGTTCGCGGGGGCCGATGCGGCTGCCCCGGCGTCGGGCTTCGGCCGTGTTCCGGCGGCGGTGTGGCTTGAGGTCGGGTTCGGTGGCGGAGAGCATTCGCTTGCACAGCACGCAGCGCATCCCGATGTCGGGCTGATCGCCTGCGAGGTGTTCGAGAACGGACTTTGCTCGCTGCTGTCCCGGCTGGTGCCGGAGGGTGCCGAGGACACCGCCCCGGTGCCGGACCTGCTGCGGCTATGGGACGACGACGCGCGCACGCTGCTGCGGCTGCTGCCCGATGCGTGCCTCGACCGGATGTTCCTGCTGTTCCCGGACCCGTGGCCCAAGACCCGCCACGCCAAGCGGCGTTTCGTGCATCCCGAGACAATCCCGCTGGCCGCGCGCGTGCTGAAGCCCGGCGCCACCTGGCGGGTGGCCAGCGACGATCCGACCTACCAGGCCTGGGTGATGGAGGTGATGGCGGCGCAGACGCTGTTCCATCCGGCAACACCCGTAACCGGTCGTCCGGAGGGCTGGCCGCCGACACGCTACGAGGCCAAGGCGCTCGCGGCCGGCCGGCAGCCGTTGTACTGGAGCTTCGTTCGGCGCTGACGAACCACAAGCGGGTCGTCGCGCTGGACCTTCTTCCGCAGGAGTGCACGGCAATGCTGACGCGTGTGGCAATCTACGAGGGCACGATCGAGCCCGGCACGGAGGATGCCTTCTTCGCGGACGTCGCCCGTCGGTTGGAGCCGATCTGGCGGTCGTTCCCGAACGTGCTGGACGTCCGGGTGCAGCGGGTGCTGTCGGCCGATCGCGGGGCGATCCCGATCGTCATGGTCCTGGAGATGGACTTCGCCGACAGGGCGGCACTCGATCAGTCGCTGGCATCGGACATCAAGACGAAATCCCACGCCCTCACGCTGGAGGTGCTGAAGCCCTTCAACGGCCGCTTCTTCCACTTCATCGCCGAAAGCCACAGCATTCCTGCGGCCTGATCGGCGTTCAGGCGGCCTGGCGGTCCCTGGCTTCGTTCGCCGCCGCCTGCAGGCAGATTGCCACCATGTCCCTGAGCGAGCGGGCATGCGCGTCGGCGCCGAGCGTCTGCGAGAGACGACGCTGCCGATCATCAATCTCCCCACCCGGCCAGAACGCAACGGATACCGGCACCCCGGGCAGGCGCTGGCGCAGGCGGCGGGCAGTGTAGCGCAACGGTGACAACCGGCTCTCGATGCCGAGCGCGCAGAGGCAGATCATCGCCGGCTCCCCGACATCCAGGCTGGCGATCATCGTCCGGGAGGTCGAAGCGTTCGTGACCATCCGGCCCTCGATGCCATGCTTGGCCAGGATCTGCACCAGGATCGTCATCGCAGCCTCGTCGAGCGGACCGCTGCCCGGCACGCACAGTACCGGATGCGCCGCCCGCCAGCCGGCGTCGACAACGCTCTCGCGGTCCAGCATTCCGCTCGCCGCGGGCTGCTGCAACAGGCCGGTCGGGTCGATCGGGGCGACGGGGGTCAGCTCCCGCGGGGCGCCCTCGGACTTCGGATCGAGATCGGGGTAGCGGTCCAGCTCCGCCACCAGCTCGACGATCGCCTCCCGCATGCGGGCCAGGTGTTCCTCCTCGATCACGCCGCGTCCGACATCGAGATCCGCCAGCTGCAGCCCGGGGATCACCACCTCGTCGTAGTACGTGGAGAGCGCGACGTCCTGCAGCAGGGCGTCGGCCTGTTCCTCCACCTCGTCCGGATCGTCGGCCAGCATGCGCTGGTAGAAACTCTCGACCGGGGACAGTGCCGGCTGGTCGCCCAGCAGCACGGCCAGGAACTCCAGCCGCTCGACATGGCGGCCGAGCACGACTGTGCAGAGGGTCAACGGCGTCGACAGGATCAGCCCGATCGGGCCCCACAGCCAGGTCCAGAAGGTGGCGGCAAGGATGACCGAGATCGGCGACAGGCCGGTACTGTGCCCGATCAGCAGCGGCTCGATGAACTGCGCGACCGCCGGCTCGACCAGCAGATAAAGCGCTAGGGTCTCGATGGTGTGGTCCCAGCCCGGGAACGAGGCGGCTGCCAGCAGCACCGGTGGCACCGCGGCCATCAACGTGCCGAAATACGGGATGAAGCGCAGCAGCATCGCCAGGATGCCCCAGAGCACCGGGCTCGGCACGCCGATCAGCAGCAGGCCGCCGGCGATCAGGCAGCCGAAGCCGGCATTGATCGCCAGCTGGGTCAGGAAGTAGCGGCTGAGGCGGGAGCCGGCGTCATCGATCGCCAGGGTGGTGCGGTGCAGGTCGCTGGTGCCGAACAGCCGGATCACCCGGTCGCGCAGATCCTCGCGCTGCAGCAGGATGAAGATCGATACGATAAACACGATCAGCGCCGTCGCCAGCGGATGGGCGATGCGGGACAGCAGGCCTTCGGCGACTGCGAGCGACGACGCCGGCGCATCGACCACCTCGACCTGGGCCGGTTTGACGACGGCGGGATTTCCAGGCGGCGGCGGTGCCGGCGGTGGACCGGCGAGGAGCTGGCTGACCTGGTCGCGCAGATGCTGCAGGCCACCGACCGAGCGGCCTTCGGTCAAATGGTGCAGAGCGTCGAGCTTGCGCTCGATGGTCGGCTGGTCGGCGGCGAGCTGGTGGGTCAGGCCCATCGCCTGGATGCCGATCAGCCATGCCATCCCGGCCAGCAGCGCCAGCGCGAACAGCACCGACAGCGATGCCGAGGGCCAGCGCCCGAAATGCCAGCGCCGCAGCAGGCCGTTGAGCGGCTGCAGCAGGAAGCTCAGCATCACGGCCAAGACGAACGGGATGCAGATGCTGCTGCCGAAATACAGTGCCGCGATCAGCACCACGCCGACCTGCAAGGTGAGCAGTCCGCGCATGCCGGGTAACTCCGTCGCGGCCACCGCGGCACCGCGAGCGGTCGGTCGGGGTCGGGCGGTCAGGGACGGAATGGAGCCGATCTCTTGCATGGCTGACGGCCCTGCCATGTTGATAACGCAATGAACGTGGGTGTGACGCTGCGGTTTCAGGTCGTTCCGGGTGGAGTCGACGTGCGCGTGCTCGACAACCGCGACACGACCAGCGCCACGACCACGTTCAGGACCAGCGCCAGCAACCCGGTGGAGAGGCCGACGGTGTGGCCGGCGAGATGCAGCGCGTGCACCGGCTTCAATCCGTCGGCGAACACGATCCAGCTCCCCGCTGCCATGCCCACCGCCCAGCCGGCAAGCAGCCCGGTGCTGGACAGACCGATCGGAAGCAGCCCGAGCACCAGGGCGGGCAGCGTCTGCAGGATCCACACGCCGCCGAGCAGCTGCAGGTCGATGGCGAATTGCGGAGCGAGCAGCAGCACGCAGCCGAGTGCCGCGAGCTTGACCAGCAACGCGGCGATCCGGGCGACGCGGTCACCGCCATCCGATGCGGACAGCCTGGCCGGCAACAGGTTGCGGGTCACCAGGTTGGCAGCGCCGATCGCCATGACCGCAGCGGGCACCAGTGCGCCGATGGCGATGGCGGCGAACGCAAAGCCGGCGAACCAGCCCGGGAAGATCGTCAGGAACAGCAGCGGCACCACCGCATTCGGATGCGTCGTGACGATGCCGGCGGCGTGCGCCATCAGTCCGAGCATGGCGATCAGCCCGAGCAGCAGCGTGTAGGCCGGCAGCATCACCGCATTGCGCCGGATGGTCTCGGCGTCGCGGGCCGCCAGCACGCCGGTGAGGGTGTGCGGATACAGGAACGCAGCGAGTGCGGAACTCAGCGCCAGGGTGGCGTACGGGATCGACTGGCCCGTGCCGAGCACATGGCCGGCAGGGACCGATCCCGGCTTGGCGGTGTGCATGTGGGCGGCTGCATTGGCGAACATCGCGCCGTAGCCACCGAGATGGCGGGGGATCACGGTGACCGCGGCGATCACCGCGATGTAGATCATCACGTCCTTGAGGAACGCGGTCTTGGCCGGCGCGTGCAGGCCGCCGAACCAGGTGTAGGCGGCGAGCGACAGGAATGCCGCGAGCAGCGGGATCTCGCCCGGCAGTCCGAGTGCGGCCAGCACGGTGCGGATGCCGACCAGCTGCAGCGCGATGTAGGGGATCACCGCCAACAGCCCGGTCGCGGCAACGACCCACTCGAGGGGGATGCTGGCGAACCGTGCCCGGACGATGTCGGCTGCGGTGGCGTGGCCGCCGGCCTTGGCGATGCGCCACAGCACCGGCATCACGGCATACACGAACGGATACACGATGATGGTGTAGGGCAGCGCGAAGAAGCCGTATGCGCCGGTGGCATAGACCAGTGCCGGCACCGCGATCACCGTGTAGGCGGTGTAGAAGTCGCCGCCGACCAGGAACCAGGTCACCCAGGTGCCGAACGAGCGGCCGCCGAGGCTCCATTCCTCGTCGCCGGCTCTGTGTCGCTTGCGACGGCTGGCCGAGGCGCCGAGCAGGATCGTCACGCCGAAGAACAGCAGGAAGACGGCGATCGCGGCCGGTCCGGGTGAGGGCACGATGGTGGCGGCGGTCATGCGCGTCCAAACTTCCAGACCAGCCAGATCACCAGCGAGGTCAGCGGCACCCAGGCGAGCTGGTACCAGTAGAAGAACGGAAAGCCGAATAGCGCCGGCTCCGCGCGGTCATAGAACGGCACCCAGAACAGCCCGACGCACGGCAGCAGCAGCAACGCGTGGACGAGGATCGGGCGCAGGCGCCGGAAACGGGGTTCCACGATGCGGAGGCTCCTTGTCGCCGGTCGCCATCCGGGGTGTGGGCGTTCGGCCTGCTTGGCGGATCGCGCGGCAGGGATCAAGCTGGCTTGCGGCAAGAGGGAGAGCGACATGGCCGACAGCGTGCACGTGGTGGCCGTGGTTGTTGCACGGGCCGGCCAGGCGGATGCGATCATGAAGGCGATCGAGGCGGTCGTTGCGGCGACGCGTGGCGAGACGGGCTGTCTCAGCTACGTGCCTCATCGCGACGTGCAGGACCCTGACCGCTTCGTGTTCATCGAGGATTGGGAGAGCCAGGCAGCGCTCGACGCACATAACCGGACCCCGCATCTGCAGGCGTTTGCGGTGGCGATCGAACCGCTCGTAGCCCTGCCGTTGCAGGTGCTGGTGTTGCGGCCGTTGGGTTGATCGACAGGCAAGGAGCAGGATCATGGAACTGAAACGGGCCGGATCGCGGCCGTCGAATGCGGGACCTGCGGAATGGTTCACCGGCAGCGTCCGTGTGGAGCCGTTGAACAGTGCCCCGGCACCGGCTCGGGTCGCATGCGCCAACGTCACCTTCGAGCCGGGTGCGCGGACCGCCTGGCACACCCACCCGCTCGGCCAGACGCTGATCGTGACCGACGGATGCGGATGGGCGCAGGTCGAGGGCGAGCCGATCGTCGAGATCCGGGCGGGCGACGTGATCTGGTTCCCACCGGGTCAGCGGCACTGGCATGGCGCGGCGGCGACGACCGGCGTGACGCACATCGCCATCCAGGAGGCGCTCGACGGCCAGGTGGCGGACTGGATGGAAAAGGTGACCGACGCGGAATACGGCGCTGGCCCGACCGACTGAGTTATTCCGCCTCGACCGCCGGATCGACCAGGTCGAAGAAGGGCTGGCGATCGACGGTGAAGTGCTTGCTGTAGAACGGGTCGCGGCGATAGCGCGCGTTTTCGCCCCAGCGCTCCTGCATCGTCTGTGTCTCCGCATAGAAGCGCGCCTCGTGCTCGGGGCGGTCGTCGCTGCCGCGTGACAGGCTCTCATGGTGGTAGGCCACGAACTCGGCGCACCACACGATCCGGTAGCCCGCATCGCATACCTTCAGGCAGAGATCGACATCGTTGTAGGCGACCTTCAGGTGCTCCTCGTCGAAACCGCCGACCTGGCGGAAGACGTCGGCGCGTATCAGCATGCCCGCCGCGGTCACCGCGGAGACCTCGTGGCTCAGCAGCGCGCGGCCGATATAGCCGTAATCGGTCAGCGGCGCGCCACGATGCACGTGGGCTGCCACGCCGGCCGGTCCGACCACCACGCCGGCATGCTGGATGGTGTCGTTCGGATACAGGAACTTGCCGCCGACGACCGCGATGTCGGCTGACGACAGTGCTTCTCCGACGACCGTTTTCAGCCAGTCTGGATCGTTCACGAACACGTCGTTGTTCATGAAGAAAAAGAAGTCGGCCTTGTTGTCCTGCGTCGCCAGGTTGTTCAGCCGCGAGTAGTTGAAGTCCTCCTCGACGGTCAACACGCGTACCCGCTTCAGCTTCGACACGCGCTTGCAGAAATCCGCCGCTTCCCGGGTCACCGACCAGTTATTCACCAGCACGATGTCGAACGCCTTGTAGTCGGTGTGCTCCAGCAGCGCGTCCAGGCAGGCCTGCGTGGTGTCGACCTGATCCTTGAACGGGATGATGATCGAGACACTCGGCTGCAGTTTCTGCAACCACTCGATACCGTACAGCGTCAGGCCGCGGATCGAGCTGACCTTCGCCGGGATGCCGCGCCGCTCGAGATGGTCCGAGACCGCCTGCACGCCGGCATCGATCGCATAGCCCTTGTTGCCGATATTTACCGCGGTCGAGTTCGGTGTCTTGCGCCAGTGGTACAGCACCTCAGGCACATGATGCACCTCGGTCGCCGGGATCTGCTCGACCAGGCGCAGGATCAGGTCGTGGTCCTGGGCACCGTCATAGGTCGCACGCAGCTCGCCCACCGCGGCCAGCGTCTTGGCCTCGACGAACAGCAGGTGGCAGATGTAGTTGCAGCCGAGCAGGTAGCGGTAATTATAGTCGGGCTTGAGGTTCGGCTCGAGGAAGTAGCCGGCCTGGTCGATCTTGTCCTCGTCGGAATAGAGCATCCTGGCGCCGGTGCGCAGGGCCGCGTTCACCATCAACTCGATTGCGACATCGACAAGCAGGTCGTCGTGATCGAAGAATGCGACATAATCGCCGCGCACTTCGGCAAGTCCCGCGTTGGTGGCGCCACTGATACCGAGGTTCTTTTTCAGGGTGATGGCGCGGATGCGCGGGTCCTGCTCGCAGTATTTCCTGATCCGGGCTGCAATCTCGGGCGACTTGGCACCGTCATCGACGATGATGAGTTCCCAGTTGCCGTAGGTCTGGGCGAGCACGCTGTCCACGGCCGCGGTGAAATCCGACATCATCGGCTTGTAGGTCGGGCAGAGAATGCTCACCAGCGGTGTGGCCACCCGGTTTCCGGCTGCCGCATCATGTGCACGGTCGCTGGAAACACGGGCGCGCAGGCGGTCGTAGTAGCGGCGGGCCCAGCGGTCGTAATCGCCGAGATTGTAGGTAGGCTTCGGCACGACGTCGGAAATGTCGGCGCGCAGCCGGGTGATCTCGCCGTGCAGCCGCTCCACCTTCGACTGGATGTCGAGCAGGCGCGCCTCGAGCTGGTCGTCGACCATGGTGGTGGTCAACGGGCTGCCGGCGAGCTCGATATCGTCCGGCGTGACGATGAAGCGGAAGGTCTGCTGGCCGCCCTTGCGGAACGAGTTCGGCAGGATGATCTCGAAGCCGCAATTCGGATCGCCGCCGAGTGCCGCCGCCACATCGCCACGGTAGCGATCGGCCTTCACCTGGGCGACCCGCATGCCGTTGGCGGTGACCAGGATGTGGCAACCGCCGGCGCGGAGTTGAGATCGGGGATCGACTCGCTGCACCCAGCCGCGCAGGGCGCCCTGCTTCATGCCGTCGAGGAAGCTCTGGAACTCGTAGAGCCGGTGCAGGGTGAATTCGTATTCCTCGTGCAGGACCGCGGAGTTGGCGGGATCGAGTTGCGGCACGATGGCCCGGTCGCCGAAGCGGAACGACAGGGTGTGCGGGTTGCCGTCGACGTAGGAGTCCGGCAGCGTGAAGTTGAAGCCGAGCCGGCCGGTCGGATGACCGAGCGCCTGCTGGACGTCCTCGCGGAGCTGGTCGCAGACGACCACGCCGACTTCCTGGCGGTCGATCAGCACATGCAGGCGCGTCGGCTCGGTCGGCGCGCGCGTGTTGACGGCCCATCCCTTGGCAACCCCGCCGACGAAGGCGTCCACATAACCCATGAATGGCGACGGAGCGGGCCGTGCAACCCGGCTTCCGGCGATCGTCTGAGTTCTGGTATCGGCCAAGACCTGTCTCCGTCGGCATTCACTCCGAAGACAGTGCGTTACAGGATCGTTAGCGCGGTGGCGAGCCTAGACTAACATCGAGTAGCGCCCACTTCGCGCGTGAGGCGTCGCGCCCGAGGGCCAGCAGGGTCGGCAACTGGCCCGGTCGGCGCAGGATCGACCCTAGCACCTGCAGCGCCTTCAGGCGCCCGTCGGGTCGCAGCGCGATGCAGGCTGCCGGCGGTAGCGTCCGGTCCGCAGGGTCACATATCGCCCGCAAGGCGGCGAACGGGATGCCGGCCCGGGTCGCCGCGAGCGCCACCGGGCCGCTCTCCATATCGAGCGATCTGCACCCGGAGCGGGCGAGCAGAAGAGCCTTGGTCGCTACCTCCGTCACTAACATGTCGCTGTGCAGCAACAGATCGAGCGACGGCAGCGTGCGAGGGGACGGCGGGGCAATCGTGCGGCCTGCCGCGAGCAGCGCGCGGAGGCCGGGGTCGGTAGGCAGGCGCGCGCCATCCACGACCACGGCGTCCGGTAGCAGCACGTCACCGGCGCGCAGGTCCGGATCGAGACCCGCCGCCAGTCCGAAGCTCAACAAGCGGGTCGCACCTTGCGCCAGCAACCCGGACACGGCCCGCCTGGCGCCATCCGGGGTGGCGCCGCTGATGCCGATCATGGCAGCCGGGAACAGCGTGCGCGCCAGCTTCGCTTCGGCCCGCAGCCCGACGACGATCCCGAGGCCCGGGTCGCGCGCCAGGGCGGACGCCTCACCGACGGGCAATCGCCTAGAAGCCGTAGGTGACCCGGCTGCTGTTGCTGCGGCCGAGATTGCGGTAGCGGGCCAGGGCCAGCAGCGGGAAGAACAGCCGGTAGCCGTGGTAGCGGAGGTAGAACACCCGCGGGAAACCGACCGCGTTGTACGGCTGCTCCTGCCATTCGCCGTTGGCGTCCTGGGCGGCGGCCAGGCTGGCGATGCCGCGCGCCACCGCCGGATGCTCGCGGCGCTGTGCCGCCATCAGCCCGAGCAGCGCCCAGGCGGTCTGTGACGGCAGGCTCTCATGGTAGCGCCCGGGTTCGCCGCCTTCGAAGGTGGCGCAGTCCTCGCCCCAGCCGCCATCCGGACGCTGCACCGAGATCAGCCAGTCGACTGCGCGCACCACCATCGGATCGTCCGGCGACACCCCGACCGCGTTCAGCGCGCACAGCACCGACCATGTGCCATAGATGTAGTTGGTGCCCCAGCGGCCGAACCAGCTGCCGTCGGCCTCCTGGTCGCGCCTGAGATAGGCGACGCCGCGCTCGATCACCGGCCGGTCCTCGGGGTAGCCGAGCTGGGCCAGGAAGGAGAGGCAGCGCGCGGTCACGTCGGCGGTCGGCGGGTCGAGCAGCGCGCCATGGTCGGCGAACGGGATGTGGTTGAGGATGCTGGTGTTGTTGTCGATGTCGAAGGCGCCCCAGCCGCCGTTCGTGCTCTGCATGCCGACGATCCAGCGGCGCGCGCGCACCAGCGCCTCGGTGTTGCCGTCGGCATCGTGGCGGTGCAGCAGCATGCCCACCACGGCGGTGTCGTCGACGTCGGGGTAGTACGCGTTGTTGTACTGGAACGCCCAGCCGCCGGGATCGAGGGTCGGGTTGCGCACCGCCCAGTCGCCCTTGACGTCGAGCACCTGGCGATCGCGCAGCCAGGCGGTGGCGTCGTCGAGGCCCGGGTGCGACGGTGCCCCGGCCAACTCGGCTTCGGCGATGGCATGGCCGGCGAGGCTGGTGTCCCAGATCGGCGACACGCAGGGCTGGCAATAGGTCTCGTCGCCCTGGTCGACCAGCAGCCGGCGGACGGCCTCCCAGGCAGTGGCGGCGTTCGGATGCGCGGGGGATACGCCCAGCGCGTCGTACATCATCACGGTGTTGGCCATCGCCGGGTAGATCGCGCCGAGCCCGTCGACACCGTTCAGGCGCGGCTCGATGAAGCGGCGCGTGCGGCGGATCGCATAGGACCGGATCAGCCGCGGCATCAGGCGCTCGGCCGGTCTCACCAGCGCGTCGATCTGCTTGAAGACCGGGCCCCAGGCGGACCGGTATGGACCGCGGATCCAGTCGCGCACCCGCTCGGGGTTCTTGGCGAACAGCTCCTGCACCCGGACGCCGCGCGGATTTCGCGCGCGCGGGCGCAGTGCACCCAGCACCAGCATCGGCGCCACGACGGTGCGCGACCAGTACGACATGTTCCAGATGTTGAAGAAGAACCACTTCGGCAGCAGCACGATCTCGACCGGCATGCAGGGCACGCCGCGCCACGGCACCTCGCCGAACAGGGCCAGCTGGAATCGCGTGAAGACGTTGCTGCGCTCGGCACCACCGGCCGCCAGGATCCCCTCGCGGGCCTTGCGCATGTGCGGCGCGTCGATGTCGTCGCCGATCAGCTTGAGCGCGTAGTACGCCTTGACCGTGGCGGACAGGTCGAAGCGGCCGCCGTGATACAGCGGCCAGCCGCCATGAGCGCCCTGGATGCGGCGCAGATACACGCCGATGCGCGCCTGCAGGGCAGGGTCGATGCGATCGAGATAATGCTCGAGCAGCACATACTCGGCGGGGATCGTGGCATCGGCCTCGAGGTCGAACAGCCAGTGGCCGTCCGGCTTCTGCCGCGCCGCCAGCGCTGCCCTGCCCCGGTCGATCGCCTCGGCGAGGATCTCGTCTGCCGGATCGGACACTGCGTCCGCCAGCAGGGCGTCCCGCTCTTGCACGGTGCTCAGCACCTTGGTCGCCCCAGCCCGCGGATGGCCGGAGCGCATTGATGACCGGATTTCATCCATACTCGCTCAGGTCAGTGGTGGCCTCGAGCCGGGACCCAGGGCCCTGGCCGCAACCAAGCCGGACCTCATTGCACCTTCAATGGTGGCGGGCAAGCCTGTAGCGGTCCAGTCGCCGGCCAGCACGAGGTTCGGGACCGACGTGCGACATTGCGGCCGCAGCCGGTCCTGCGCCGGGGTCGCGGCAAACGTGGCGCGTTTCTCGCGGACCACGCGGTGCGGCGGCAGCGCGTCCGGGAGCGTCGTGCCGGGCTGAAGCGCAGGCGACACCACGGCACGGACCTCGCGCCAGATCGTGGCTGCGAGCGCTGCGGCGCTGTGGTCGGCCAGGTGGTTGGCCGCACTCACGGTCACCGACAGGATGCCAGGCTTGACGAACACCCACTCCGCCATGCCGCCGACGACGCCGGCAAAGCCGGCGCGGGCGAGGTCACCGGTGAGTCGGTCCAGCACGTCGGCGCGGTAGTGCAGGTTGAGGATGCTCTCGTACTCGGTCGGCGCGGTCATGTCCGGCAGCACCCCCGCAGCCACGTCGCGCGCCGAATGTGCCGGCACCGCCAGGATCATCTGGTCGCCGGGTGCGAGTTCGACCCGGCCCTCCGGCAACAGCATGGTGCCGACCCGGCCATGCACCAGCCCCAGGCCGGCGACGCGGGCGCCGGTACGGATCGTCACGCCGAGCTGCTGCAGCCGCACGGTCGCCGGATCAACCAGGCTTTCCGACAGCCCGATTGCCGGGAACCACGGCACGCAGGCGCTGCCGCCCTTGGCCATGCTCTCGCGCATCACCGCACCCATGAGCGCGGCACTGGCGATCTCGGGTCGGGTGTTCAGCGCCGAGACCGCCAGCGGGATCATCAGCCGGTCGGCCAGTGCACCGGGGTCCAGGCACTCCGACACGGTCTGGTCGCCGCGAGCCCGCATCAGCTTCAGCAGGCCGCCGAGCTCCTTCAGGCGCATGCCGGGCACGCCGCGCCGGTTGGAGAATACCCACCAGGGGATGCGGCCGGGGGAGAGCCGCACGGTCCAGTCGAGGCCGGCAGCGAGGTCGTGGAACGGGAAGATCGGCGCGCCGGGACCGACCAGGGTGTGGCGGGCGCCGATGCGGTCGAGATAGGCGAACACGGTCTCATTCGCGGAAAGCAGCAGGTGGTTGCCGTTATCGAGCCGGCAGCCGAGCTGCTTGTCTTCGTAGGAGCGGGCGCGTCCGCCGAGCGCCGGGCCGCCCTCGTAGATCGTCACCCGGCGGCCGGCTTCCGCCAGTTCCAGCGCGGCACTCAGACCGGCCAGGCCGCCGCCGACGATGTGGACGGTTCCGCTCATGGTGTCAGACCGGCACCAGGGCGCGCAGGCCGATCAGCAGCTTGCGCCATTTGGGTGCGGAAACGCGGCGGGTGGGATCGCGCCAGTCGGCCTTGAGCAATGCAGCCAGGATTGCGCCGTAGCTCGCTGCCATCAGCCGGGCGGGGCGCATCGCCCGGCGGTTGCAGCGTCGCATGGCAGCGCGGGCGGACTTGAAATGCAATGCGGCGCGGGCGGCCAGGATCCGGCAGGCGGCGGGCAGCCGGGGTGAGGTCAGCGCGCCATCCGGATCGGTGGGGACGCCGGCCTCGTCCAGCACCTCGCGCGGCAGATAGAGCCGGCCGCGTTCGGCGTCCTCTGCGATGTCGCGCAGGATGTTGGTGAGCTGCAGCGCGCGGCCGAGATGGAACGCCACCTGGTCGGCTGCCGGGGAGGCATCGCCGAACGCCCGCACCGAGAGCCGCCCCACCGCCGAGGCGGCCCGATCGCAATAGAGATCGAGCTTGGCCAGGTCGGGGGCGACGATCACCTCCTCCGCATCCATCTGCATGCCGTCGATGACCGCGGCGAAATCGGTCTCGCGGAGGTCGTAGCGCTCGATCGCCGCTGCAAGGACACGGTCCAGCGGGTCGGCGGCGCATCCCTCGTAGAGCCCGGCGATGCGGCCGCGCCACTCCTGCAGGCGGGGCAGCTTGCTCTCGAACGGGGCGTCCTCGTCGGCGACGTCATCGACCAGGCGGCAGAAGGCGTAGATCGCGTACATGGCGTAGCGGCGGTCGGGGGGCAGCACGCTCATGCCGCGAGCGAACGAGGTTCCGGAGCGGCGGACGATCTGCTCGACCACGTCGAGGTCCGGCTTCGCGCAATCGAGCGGTGTAGGTGTTTGCTTAGGCGGGGGGGGCATGAGGCGGGTCCGCGCTGTCAGACGAGGTGGCGAAAGGCCGCCAGCAGGCTGGCCGCGACATCGGGACGCGACAGCTTCACCCGACGGGCCAGCGGATCGCCGCGTCGCAGCCGGCGGGCGAGCCGGTGCGACAGGCCGACGATGACGGCCGCCTCGAGCCGCATGCGCCGGTCGGAGATCAGGCCGGGCAGCCGGGCGGCGTCGCGGTTCAACCGGTCGACTTCGTCCAGCGCCTGGTCGAGCACGCGGCGCAGGCCGGGGCTGGCGCGGTTGGCCCGCACGCCTTCGACGGTCTCGCCGGCCTGATGCAGCCAGGCTTCCGGCAGGTAGCAGCGGCCGAGCTCGACCAGGTCCTCGCGGCAATCCTGGAGGTGGTTGAGCACCTGCAACGCCGTGCAGAGCGCGTCGGAGGGAGCGTGGGTGGCACAGCCCTCGCCATGCAGGTCGAGCAGATAGAGCCCGACCGGGTTGGCGGAATAGCGGCAGTAGTTGGCGAGCTCGGCCCAGCTGGCGTAGCGCGACTTCACCGCGTCCTGGCGGAAGGCGACGATCAGGTCGGTGCCGCGCGCGGGATCGATGCCGGTCACGGCCAGGCTGTCGCGCAGTCGCACGGCGCTCGCCGCTTCCGCCGGACCGAGCTGCGCTGCCCCGCTCTCACGGCCGAGCAGCAGCGCCTGCATCGCGTCGAGGCGGGCGATCTTGGCGTCGGGGGAGAGCACGTTGTTGTCGGCGATGTCGTCGATGGCGCGGGCGAAGGCGTAGTAGGCGTGGACGTGCGGCCGCAGCTTGCGCGCGATCAGCATCGAGCCGACGGGGAAGTTCTCGTCCGCGGCCTGCTTGCCCGACGACATGTCGGCGGCGGGCGGGGCGATGGTGTTGTCCATGACCGTGTTGCTCATGCGGCGGTCACGTCCTTGTTGCCCCCAGGCGCCCCGGCATAGGCCCGGCGCTTCCAGACCACGCCACGACCGCGATGATGGTCGATCGCCGATCCGAGTGTCGCCAGGGTGTAGAACAGGGCGATCCCGGGCAGCAACAGCGCCCAGGCCGGGGACAGCCGGAACCGCCGCAGCGTCGGCACGAACGAGCCGGTGGACATGAGCCACGCGGCACCGCCGATCCAGCGCGCCGCGCCGTGTCCGGCCAGCAAGGTAAGCAGCGGCGCGATCCAGACCAGCACCATGCCCAGCACCGTGCCAAGCAGCAGCAGGGGAGAGAACCTGAGCTGCACGTAGGCGGTGCGGGCGACCATGCGCCAGACATCGACCGGCTGCGGGTAGGGCCGGATCGACTTCGCCAGCATCGAGTGGCCGAGCCAGATCTTGCCGCCGCTGCGTTTCACCCGGGTGGCGAGCGTCACGTCGTCGATCAGGGCGCCACGCAGGCTCTCGATGCCGCCGATGCGGTCCAGGGCGGTGCGCCGGATCAGCACCGTGCCACCGGCGGCTGCGGCGGTGCGCGATCGGGGGTCGTTCACCTGGGCGAACGGGTAGAGCAGCTGGAAGAAGAACACGAAGGCCGGCACCAGCGTGCGCTCGGCGGCACTTGCGCAGTTCAGCTCGACCATCTCGGAGACCTGGTCGAGGCCGTCCCGCAGCGCCTTGTCGACCAGGGTGGCAATGTGCGTGGGCGCGTGGGTGATGTCGGCGTCGCACAACAGGAAGAAGCCAGCGTCTCCGATATCGAGCCGCCGGGCCTCGGCCACGCCCTGCGCCACCGCCCACAGCTTGCCGCTCCAGCCTTCGGGCCGGGGGGCGCCGCTCAGCACCACCAGCCGATCGGACCCGGGAGCAAGGGCGCGGGCAATGTCGCCGGTGCCGTCGCTGCTGCCGTCATCGACCAGCACGATCCGCGACGGGCCCGGATAGTCCTGCGCCAGCAGCGACGCGATACAGGCGGCGATGGACTCCGCCTCGTCGCGCGCCGGGATCACCACCGACACCATGGGCCAGTCGGTACGCGCGCTGCCTGGGATGGGGCGCAGGATCGGACCTGCCTGCCAGAACCGACCATGCAGCCCGATCAGGCCGAGCCACACCAGCAGCGTCAGGATGGCGAGGACCAGCATCGCTCAGATCATGCCGTTGTCGCGGAACCACGTGACCGCATCGGCGACCGCAGCGCGGGCCGGACGTGGGGTGTAGCCAAGCTCCTGGCGAGCCTTTTCGGAGGAGAAGAACATCTTCTTCTTCGACATCGCCAGCATCTCGCGGGTCACCCGGGGCTCGATGCCGAAGCCGCGGGCCAGACCCTCGGAGACCACCGCCACCGGCCACAGCAGCCGCTGGTCGAGCTGGATCCGCGGCGCCTTCACGCCGGCCACCTCGGACACCAGCGCGAACACCTCCCGCAGCGACATGTCCTCGCCGCCCAGGATGTAGCGCTCGCCGATGCGGCCCTTCTCGAACGCCAGCATGTGGCCCTCGGCGACGTCATCGACATGCACCAGGTTGAGGCCGGTCTCGACGAAGGCGGGCATCCGGGCCGCGGCGGCGTCGCGGATCATCGCCCCCGTGGGGGTCGGCTTGATGTCGCGCGGACCGACCGGGGTGGACGGATTGACGATCACCGCGGGTAGCCCATGGTCGCGCACCAGCGCCAGCACCGCCTGCTCGGCAAGGTATTTCGAGCGCTTGTACACGCCGATGATCGCGTCCTCATGCACCGGCGTGGTCTCGTCGGCGATGCTGCCGTCACCGACCAGGCCGAGGGCGGCGACCGACGAGCAGTACACGATCCGCTCCACCCCGGCGGCCTGGGCAGCGAGCATCAGCAGCCGCGTGCCCTCGACGTTGGCCTGCATCATGCGGGCGGGGTCCGGCACCCAGAGGCGGTAATCGGCGGCGACGTGGAAGAGCGCGGACGTGCCTTCGAGGGCGGCCGCGAAGGTATCCGGACGGGCGAGATCGCCTTCCACCAGCTCGGCATCGAGGTCCGCGATGTTGCGGCGGTCGCTGCCCTTGCGCACCAGCAGGCGCAGCGTGTGACCGCGCGCCGCAAGTGCCCGCGCCACGGCGGAGCCGACGAAACCGGTGGCGCCGGTGACCAGGACGGGCAGGGACATGGGCGGCACGCGGAGCTCCGGACAACAGGATGATGGTGTGGCCAACGCCAAGTCGTCATGTGGCAGGGACCGGTTGGCTGGTGTAGAGGCCGCATCAGGGACAATCCAGCCCCGGCCCCGGAACGGAAGCCCGCCCGCTTGAAGACGGTCTCGATCCTGCTCGCGCTGACCGGCCTCGCGCTGATCACCGGGTTCACCGCCTGGCTCGGCCTCGGCGCGGTGCTGCATTCGCTGGGCTCGGTCGGACCGTTCGGTTTTGCGGCCCTGGTGGCAGCACAGCTCGCGTCCGACGTGGTGATGGCAGTCGCCTGGGCGGTCGCCTGCCCGCGGATCGGGCTGTATCGCCTGTTGCGTGCCCGGCTGGTGCGCGAGGGCGGCACCACCTGCCTGCCGTTCTCGCAGCTCGGCGGCATCCTGATGGGCATGCGGGCCACGTGCTTTTCTGCGACCAGGCGTGCGCGGACGATCGCCTGGCCGGAAGCGGCGGCGGCCAACGTCGTCGACCTGACCACCGAGGTGATCGGCCAGATCCTGTTCGTCTTGCTGGGCCTGCTTTTCCTGTTGGATCACCGGCCGGACAGCAGCCTCGCCGGTCCGGTGACGATCGGCATGGCGCTGATGACGGTGGCGATCATCGCCTTCATCTGGGCGCAGCGCGGCGCTTCCGGCACGGTCCGGCGCGGCATCGACCTGCTCGGCGCGCGCATCGCCGGGCAGTGGCGCGGCCTGCTGCAGGACGGGTTCGACAGCGTGCAGGAGCGGCTGAACGGGTTCTATGCGCAGCCCTGGCGGATCGTCGGCAGCAGCCTGATCCATTTCGTGTCCTGGATCATGGCCGCCGGCTGGGCCTGGCTGGGGTATCACCTGCTGGGCGCCGAGATCGGCTTCGGTGAGGCAATGGCGATCGAGGGCGTTGCCAGTGGCGTGGTTTCGGTGTCGTTCCTGGTGCCGGCGGCGCTGGGTGTGCAGGAGGCGGCCTACGTGACCCTTGGCAGCCTGTTCGGGATCGATCCTCACCTCTCATTCAGCCTGTCGCTGCTCAGGCGCGGCCGCGATCTCGCCATCGGCGTGCCGGTGCTGCTGGTGTGGCAGGCGCTCGAGATCCGGCACCTGCGCAAGCCTGCCGCCGCTGCTGTTCCGGGAGCCATCGCATGACCGAACCGCTCGTCGAGCGCACCGCCGCGAAGGAGCCGCTGTTCGAGCGAGTGGCCGTCATCGGGCTCGGGCTGATCGGCAGCTCGCTGGCCCGGCGTGCCCTGCAATCGGGCACGATCGCCCGCGAGGTGGTGGCGTACGACGCAAGCCCGTCGGTCAGGGCGCGGGTCGTGGAGCTCGGCATCGCCCACCGGGTGGCCGAGACCGTCGCCGACGCGGTGCAGGGCGCGGATTGCGTGGTGCTGTGCGTGCCGGTGGGCGCCATGGGAGTGGTCGCCGCCGAGCTCATCCCGCACATGCAGCCGGGTGCGATCCTGACCGACGTGGGCTCGACCAAGCAGTCGGTGATCCGCGAGATCGAGCCGCTGCTGCGGCCGGACCTGCATTTCGTGCCGGCGCATCCGCTGGCCGGCACCGAGTATTCCGGTCCGGATGCCGGCTTCTCGACGCTGTTCGAGGGTCGCTGGACGCTGCTCACGCCGTTGGAGGGATCCGACCCGGAGGCGACCGCGCGCGTCGCCGGGCTCTGGCAGCTCTGCGGCGCAATGACGCGGGAGATGGACGCGCCCCATCATGACAAGGCGTTGGCGATCGTCAGCCACCTGCCGCATCTGCTTGCGTTCACCATCTGTGGCACCGCGGACGACCTCGAGGGCGAGAGCCGCAACGAGGTGCTGCAGTTCGCAGCGTCCGGGTTCCGCGACTTCACCCGGATCGCGGCGTCCGACCCGGTGATGTGGCGCGACGTGTTCCTGAACAACCGCGAGGCGCTGCTCGAGATGCTGGCGCGCTTCACCGAGGACGCGCAGGCCATGGCGCGCGCGATCCGCTGGGGCGACGAGGCGTTCATCGTCGACCGGATCGAGCGCGGTCGTCGCATCCGTCGCAGCCTGATCGAGATCAAGCAGGCCTGAGGGACCGCCGCTCAGTCGGTGAGGGTCTCGATGCGGTCCCACACCATGGCGATCTGCGGCAGCCGGCGACCCCCGACCGACGTGGTCGACCGCATTGCGGAACGTCCGCCGAGGCGTTCGTAGAACCAGCGGCTCGGGTTGTCGGCCAGGACCCACAGGAACAGCGAGCGGCAGGACAACTCGGACAAGCGGCGGGCCGATTCGCGCAGCAGCGAGCGGCCGATGCCGCGGTCGCGCCAGTCATCGAGCACGTAGAGCGTCTCGACCTCGCCGTCGGCAAGCCTGGGGCCTGGCCGGCTCCGGGAGGCTGTGGCGAAGCCGACCACCTGGGCGGGTGCGTCATCAGGTCCGGTGCCGGTGGTCCGCGCTACCAGGACGCCCGCACCGCCGCGGATGGCGGCTTCGTAGCGCGCAGCGAGCGCGGCCCGGGACAGGCCGGCCAGGGTGTGGTCGGGGACCACGCCGGGATAGGCCGTTCGCCACACCGCCACGTGCACGGCGGCAATGCCGGCGGCGTCCTCCGGCCTCGCCCGCCCGACCGATACGGCCGGACTATCGACATCGTCATGATCCACGCCTGCCGACATGGGGGTGTTGGTCGCCATCCGCCAGTCGGTGGCGGTGTCGGGCACATTTTGACGCAGGCTGGTTATAGAGCGACCGCTGCCTCGGCATCGACGAGGATGGTCGAGGTGCTGCGTGATCGCGGTGGTTCAGGGCGTCAAAGCGGCGATGATGTCTGCGCCAAGCTGCCGTGTGTTCTGTGTGCCGCCGTTGCCGTTCAGCCGTGAGATCCCGAGCGCGATTGCAAGCTCCCGAAGAACCGGTTTTGCCTTTGACACGCGGACGCCGTTCACCTCGACGATGACGGTTCCATTCTCGAGCTGCTTGATCTGCCGGTGCTCCATGACCGCTTCGGCGACGACGCGCAGATGGCCGAGCTCTGGCGGTTCCGATGATCGTTTGCCGACACCGTAGCGGTAGCCCTCCGGCGTCTCCTGGCACCGAGCCAGGATATCGCCGACTGGTCCGTCCGCGACCTCCTCGATGGAGGCTTCTCCTTCGTCGATATCGATCCGCAGGATCACGATCCGGTCCGCCTCGCTGATGGTGCTCCGGCGAAAGTTGACATGGCCCGAACTCGTGATGGTCTTGACCGAGATGTGCTGACCATCTGCCCACGGGTGATCATCGCCGTGTAGAGTTCACCGATGCGGCCCGTCAGGTGCCGCAGCTCCGCGGGATGACGCCCCAACCGAGTTCCTTCTCGAACCACGCCAGCGCCTCCGCAAGCGAACGGATGATCTGCACCTGGGAGAGCGATGCAGGGCGGGTGATTTCGGAGGATGGCACAGGGTGATCCGGTCACATGGGAAGACCATAAGGGGCATGCCGAGGCGCCAGAAGCCCGATCGACGAGGCCAATGGCTGCCCGTCGGGATCCTGGTGCTGGGGAGCCCGGTCCTGGCCGGCCTCGCCGCACCTGCATGGGCCGATGCCGACGATCGACTGGTCGGCAAGGTGAGTGCAGCCATCATGCACAACCATCTCGGAACGCGACCGGCCTGCCTGCAATACTTCGTCACGCGGAACAGCGATCCCGGGATCGATCGGGTCGATGTGTCTGCCAGGCACGACAGAGCCTGCGGCGGCGACCCCCAGGTCGATGAGCACCTGTTCTCGGTCTATGTCGACCAGACAACCCACCAGATGGCGAGCGATGCCGCCGACCCGGTGAATGGCACCCTCAAGGCGCTGCCCCCGTAATCAGCGCTGTTCCGCGCGACCACCCTTGAACAGCCGGCGGGACCGGCGCGTCAGATGATGCTGGTCCAGCTCCGATCGCCGTCGCCGAGTTCGAGCTCTTCCTCGACCTGCGCATCGAGGCGGAAGATCAGCAGGGCAAAGACGACGCCGAGCGCTGCGACGCCGGCGACGATCCCGGCAATGATCCACAATGACATGATTGGCACTCCTGCCCGCCGGACGTTGAGCAGGAAGGATATGACCAGGCGTGTGGCAGGGGCCCGTCTCGTCGGGGCTCGTTCTGTAGCGAAGTGCGATCGCGGGGTTACGTGCGGGTCGGGGGCTCTACATCCGGCATTTCTGCTGCAGGTAGCGCGCCGGATCGACCCCGCCGATATTGAGCGCGTTCGGGCCGAAGGTGTCGCCGCCGAGATCGTCGCGGATGGTGCCGACAGCGAAGATCGCGCCGCTCCGGCCGATATAGACTCCATCCGCTACCCGCGCGAAATCGCCGCAATCGACGATCACATCTCCCGGACTTGCCTGGAGCGTCGCCGGCGTGACCGCTGCCGCCGGATGTTTCGCCGGCGTCACCAGTGCGAGGGCGATCAGACCCGATTGAAACCAGCTCATGTGTCCCTCTGACGCGCGGTCGTCGCGGATCACGCCGCGTCGTGAGCATTCGACGCCCGGCCTGTGGCGGGATCGAGCCGGGCTGAATGCGAAATGTATCTCTGGAAGGTTAAGGCCGGCTTAACCGGCGAGGCGCCCGGCCGTCGGAATTGGATATGGGAAGCATGTAGCCAAACGCCACCCTGAGCGCGCAACCTCGGCTCCGGAGGCAACATGACCAAGACGATGACGACGATCCTGACCCTCGCCTGCCTGATGGCTCTCGGAGCCTGCCAGCAGAGCGGGACCGCGCCGCCGAGCGGTTCCTACGCGCAACAACCCGGTGTCGGCATCGGCGAACCCGGAAGCGGCGCACCCTGAGCCTGGTCGGCGCGGACCCTGAGCGGCCGGGGGTCGTCGATGCCCAGATCGTCGAGCTCGAACTGACGGGTGTCCTGATCCGGCTCAAGCTCCGGGTGAGCCTGACCCCGAAGGGGCTGTGGGCGATCGGGGGAATGGTGGGCGCGATCCTGCTTTCGACCGCGGTGATCGTCCGGATGGCGGATCCCGGAGGCAAGTGACGATCCGGGCCGGAAGCGTGGAGCTTCCGGCCCGGATGGCCGTCAAAGGATCAGGGGATCGCCAGGCGCGGGAGATACGGTACGCCCAGGCCGGTGACGTCGTTGTAGCCCGGGGTGACGAAGTTGAAGACGTCGTCGATGCCCTCGCAGATCGCTGTCGAGCACACCTCGAGCGGGAACGGCGTGGTGGTGATCACCTCCGGCACCGAGTTGATCGTCACCACCCTGACCAGGCTCGAGCTGGTGACGTAGCCGCGCAGCACGGCCGTGGGTGTCGTCGGCGCGATGATCTGGTTGATGCCGGCGCTGTTGGTGGTTTTGCCGACCTTGGAGCCATACAACCAGGGATTGGCAAACCCGACCATCGGCCTGGCAAGCAGTCCATGGACCTCGTTGACGGTCGCCATGACGCCGGCCATCAGCGGCGAGGCCAGGCTGGTGCCACCCTCGGCGATCTCGCAATACTCGGTGGTGGCGCTCTCCTTGGTGCAGCCGATGTCGCTGTGGCCGTCACCGGCGATCGTGTAGGTCTCGCCATAGAGATAGCCGGTGTACGGGTCCGCGTCGGCGGAGATATCCGGGCTTACCCGGCGGGACGAGAGCGGCACGCTGTAGCCGTTCGCTTCGTTCAGCGTCGTGGCGAGGGAAGCCGGCACGACCGACGCCTGGTAGGCCGGCTGCGCTTCGAGCAGGCTGATGCCGCCGCCGCTGCCGGCATAGAAGCTGAAGTCGGCGAAGGTGAGGCCGTCCGCGGTCGTGGTGGTCAGGCCGCTGGTGGTGATCGAGGTCTTGCTGTTGACGGTGGCGTCGGCCAGGTAGTCGCGGTAGGTGCCCCAGCCATATTCGGACTTGGCGCCGTATTGGTTTTTCAGCAGCAGCGACGTGCCGCCGACGCCGGTGACGTACGGGCTGGTCGCCTCCCACGAGCCGGTGGCGACGCCGTTGAGCTGCGACAGGTCGCCATCGTCGCCGGAGCTGAACAGCATCGTGATGCCCTGCACCGCGGCTGCCATGAAGGCCTGGTCCTCCATCGCCACGTCGGACGCGGCCACGGACTCGCCGTTGTTGCCGTAGCTGTTGGTAATGATGTCGGCACGATGGTTGTAGATCGTGTCGAGCAGGGCCGTGGTCAGGGTGGAGCCGCAGTCGCGCGCGCCGACATAGACGATGTTGGCACCAGGTGCGGAGCCGTGCACCGCCGCGACGTCGAGCGACTCTTCGGTCCACCAGCCGTACGGGCCGCAGGCCTCGCTGGCGCTGACATCGTAGATGCCGGCAGGAATGATCTGCTTGAAGTTGGCGCTGGTGAGCTGCGGAAGGTGATGGTTGGCGGCGTAGTGGTTGCCGTCCGATTGCAGCGTCGGAGAGGCGTAGGCGTCGATGATGGCGACTGTGATGCCGCGCCCGTCCAGGCCGATATTGAACGGGTTGAGCCCGTAGGCTGCCTGGATCTGCTGCGGATTGTAGCCGCAGGCGAGCCAGGGGAGCGTCTTGGTGTAGGGGCCGGGCTTGGTGCTGAGGGTGGCGTTGGCGTCGCCGAAATAGGTGCTGCAATAGGGCGACGGGGTATTCGACGCGACCGGCGGCGGCAGAACGGCCGCGGTGGCCAGCGAGGTGGTGCCGGACAGTGTCGCGGGCCTCGGCGCGGAGGCGGGTGCGAGTTGCGCGCCGGCGGTGACAGAGATGTGCTGCGGCTGCTTCAGGAACGTCGTGTCGTCGAGGCCCTCGATGAACACGATCTTGCCGGCGAGCTCAGCCGGAATGGTCGGCGCTTCCTTGTTGGCGCGCAGCGTCATGTTGCCGTAGCGATACATCTTCTGGCTGACGGCGAAGGCGTGGCCGAGTTGGCTGACGGTCGCTGTTGCAGACACGTAGGAGCCGAGCGGGCCGACCGTGATGTTGGTCATGCCGGCGCGACCGAGCATCGCCTGCACCGCCGAAACATCCGCCTCGTCGGGCGCGAAGCGGGAGCGGAACTCGGACTGGCTGAGATAATGGCCATACGCGGCGTTGCCCGGGGTCGACACGGCGGTCGCAAGGCCGCGGAGTGTCGGCACGTTCTTCAGCGCCATGTGCACGACGATCGAGACCTGCTGCCCGGGGGAAGCGGTTCCCGTTTCGGGAGCGGTCGGCACCCAGTTGGCAACGTTGCCGGCGAGCGTTGCCGAGAAAGCCGCTGTGGCAGCCGTGCTGGCGGACAGGGCGAGGGAGGCGGCCAGACAGGCACGGCCGAGACGTGTCTTGATCGTTCGAGGCAAGGTCGATCTCCGTTTTTGCGCGACACCGCTCCAGATCCATGGATAGGCGACGGCCTGCGTCAGGAACGGAGACTCTGAGCGCGAGCTGAGACGATCCGATGAACCGAGAACTTTTTCGTAACATTCTCAACGTAGAACGATTACGGAACGTATCGCAAGACCATCGTTTGTGACCTGGATGTCGATCGGTACAATTTTTATGGCGGCTGGCATGGTGACCTCGGGCGCCCTACACCGGCGCTTGGCACCGTTGTCTTCGCACCCGATCAGGAGGCCCGATGATCGATCTTCGCGACCACAGGCTGAATGCCGCAGAGGTCATCCGGGCGCTCGATCTGCAGCCGCATCCGGAAGGCGGTCACTACCGCGAAACCTGGCGCGATCGGCCGGCGGACGGCGGGCGGGGTGCCGGCACTGCGATCCTGTTCCTGCTGCGCGACGATGAGCTCAGCGATTGGCATCGCGTCGACGCGGACGAGCTGTGGATCTGGCAGGCCGGCGCGCATCTGGTGCTGACGACGTCGGCGGATGGGCACGATGCCGAGGCTCGCCATCTCGGGCCCGATCTCGGCATGCGGCAATCGTTGCAGCTGCTGGTGCCGCGCGGCCATTGGCAGAGCGCGGTTTCGCTGGGGCGCTGGACGCTGGTCTCGTGCGTCGTGGCCCCGGCGTTCCGGTTCGAGGGCTTCGAATTGGCGCCACCGGACTGGCGGCCCGTGCCACGCGACTAGCGTGCAACGAACATCCAGACCAGCGCGGAAAACGGCACCAAGGCGAGCACCGTGCGTCCGACCAGCGCGCTCGCGGCTTCGACCTGGGGCGTGGCGACGATCGCGCTCAACTGCCGCAGGATCACCGGCGTGCCGGCCTCCCGGCGACCGAACAGCGCAGTGTCGCTCTGGAACATGGCGTAACCGTTGTCGAAGCTGAGCGTGGTCATGTCTGGATCTCCCCTGTGTGGGCGCTGTTGCCCATGCCAGGAGTGATTGCAGTCGCCGTGCCAAGCTGACGTCCGGGATAAGCTATTGATCTTGCTTGGCTCATATACGACATGACGAAATACGATGGGAGCGGCGTGGCGTCGATGACCAGAAGTTGTGACTTCGTGGCATCAAGTGGTGTTCGTAACCAACTTAGTGCGCCTGGGGGCCTGCACACCGGTCATGGAGACCAAATCGGCTGCCGCTCGGCCGGGGCGGATCAGGCTCGGCGCGCGCCGCCAAAGAAGACCCTTGTCCACGATGTTGGGGCAGGCCCTGGACTGGAGGCCGGCGGTGCTTCACCCATGGTTCAGTCTCTCTAGCCTTTCACGATCTCCTCGGCGATGCGGTCCAAAGGGACTTCGATCTCCACTGCCCCGACCTCGCGCGCCACCTTCGGCATGCCGTAGATCACGCAGCTGGCCTCGCTCTGGCCAACCGTCCGGGCCCCGGCACGCCGCATCTGCAGCAGGCCGGTCGCCCCGTCCCGCCCCATGCCGGTCAGGATGATCCCCATCGCATTGGCCCCCGCCGCGTCCGCCACCGAGCCGAACAACACATCGACGGAGGGCCGATGCCCCGACACCAGTGGTCCATCGGAAACCCGACAGACATAGTGCGCGCCGGTGCGCTCCAGCGTCATATGGCGGGCACCTGGCGCGATCTGCACGTGGCCAGGCAAGACCCGCCGGCCATCGACCGCCTCGTGCACCGTCAGCGAACATTGCGAATCCAATCGCCGGGCGAAGGACGCCGTGAAGCCTGGCGGCATGTGCTGCGTGACCAGGATCGCCGGCGCCGTCGCGGGGAGGCGCATCAGCACCCGTTGCAATGCCTCCACTCCCCCTGTCGATGCCCCGATGGCGACGATCCGCGCAGCCGTGGAAAGTTTCGGATCGACCGCCAGAGGCGCCTCCATTGCCGAGCCTGCCTGCCGCCCGCGTGGGCGCGTCGCCGCGGCCTCCTTCACCTTCGCAATGAGCTCGGCTCCAAGCTCATTCATGCCCACGCAGATATCGAGCATGGGCTTGCTCACGACATCGATCGCACCGAGTTCGAGCGCCCGGAATGCCGCGTCCGTGCCTTTCTGCGTCAATGTCGACACCACGACGACGGGCATGGGATGCAGGGCCATCAGCTTCTCGAGGAACGCCAGGCCGTCCATGCGCGGCATCTCGATATCCAGCGTCAGGACATCGGGCATGAGTGCCTTTATCCGCTCGCGCGCGACGTAGGGATCTGCGGCACTTCCGACGACACGGATTTCTGGATCTGTCGAAAGGATCTCGGTCAGGAGTTGGCGCATCAACGCGGAGTCGTCGATGACGAGCACCTTGATTGCCATCAGGGGGCTCCTGTCACGGGCATGCCGGGCCCGCCTTGCAGGGCAGGCGGCATGCGCTGCCCCTTGGCATGGACAGGTTCGTCGCCCTGACGGAGCAGTGTCTGCGCAGGGAGCTCGAGCACGAAGGCGCGTCCGCTCACGGGCATATAGATCAGACGCCTGGCGACCGTGCCGCCGACTTCCGCAACGACCCAGGGTAGGCCGACACCCTGCAGGTACCGCTCGACGAAACTGACATTGAGACCGCCGATCCTACCCCGATCACCGCCAAGCCGGGCCCCGCCGAACAGCTTGATCTCCAGCCGGCCCGAATGCCCGCCTTGCTGCAGGATGTCGTTGATCAGGCGGGGCATGGCAAAATTGCCGTAACGCAGACTGGCGGCTTCCGTGTCCCACGCACCAGCGTCGCTATGGGGAAGCATGAAGTGATTGACACCGCCAACGCCGGCAACCGGATCCCGGATACAGGCTGAGACACACGATCCCAGCGCAGTCATGATGATCTCGTTTGCATCGCCGCTGACGTAATGCTCGCCGGGCCCGATCTTGACCGCGATATGACCGGATGTCGGATCGCGAAACCGGCCGACAGGCGGTGTGGCGGTCATGCGGTCACCTTTGACACGGCCGCTCACCGGACCTTGCGATAGATCGTGCGGCCAAGATGCTCGAAACGCTCGGTAACCCGGAACAGGCTTTCCGAATGACCGACAAAGAGGTAGCCACCCAAGACCAGCTGATCGGCAAAACGGTCGAACAGGGAGCGTTGGGTGTCCTTGTCGAAATAGATCACGACGTTTCGGCAGAAAATGACGTCGAAGCTGCCGGTCATGGGCCAGGGCCCGAGCAGGTTCAGCGGCTTGAACGTGATCAAGGATCTCAGCTGCGGACCCATTTCAGTTATTGTCGCGTCCCGCTGCCGGGCATGCCGTGCGAGAAACCCCGCCGGGATCGCAGCCGCACGCTCGGCGCTATACCGACCTGACGCACCATGCGCGATCATGTCGGTGTCGATGTCGGTCGCGAGGATCCGCGCGTCCCATGTTCCCAGATCCGGCATCGCGTTGCAGAGCGTCATCGCGATGGAATAGGGCTCCTCGCCGGATGAGCACCCGGCCGACCAGATCCGGAGCCGATTCCGATCGCGCGGAAGCTGCGCCAGGACCTGCTTGCCCAGGAACTCGAAATGGTGCGGCTCGCGGAAGAAACCGGTCAGGTTCGTGGTGATCGCATTGATCATGCGCACCCGTTCGGCCTGACCACCCTCCGCATCCAGCATCTCGCGATAGAGCGCAAACGACTCGATGTTGAGCGAGCGCAGCCGACGCCGGAGCCGACCATAAACCAGATCGCGCTTGCTGTGACCGAGCACGATCCCAGACTGCTGCCGTACCATGACGACGATCGCGGCGAAATCCGCATCCGTCAGGACGATGTCGCCCGTGAGTGTGTCCGGAGCCAGCACGATGTCGACCTCTGCCGTCGCTCAGAATTCCTTCCAGTCGTCATCTGCGGTGGCGGCCGACACCGTTGCCCGACGTAGCGGACGGCCCGGAGCCGCCCGTGTCACCGCGGCGGGGACAGGCTTGCGACCAGGCGCCGGTCGTGCGGGCGCCGGCCGCTGTTGGCCCTCGAGAACGAAGCTGGACACCATCTGTGACAGCGTCTCCGTCTGTTCCTCCATCGATTTAGCGGCCGCAGCTGCTTCCTCCACCAGGGCCGCGTTCTGCTGCGTGATCTTGTCCATCTGCGAGACAGCGACGTTGACCTGCTCCAGTCCGCCAGCCTGTTCCCTCGATGCCGCAGAAATCTCCGCCATGATGTCGGTCACCCGCTTCACCGAGGTGACGATCTCGTCCATCGTCTGACCCGCCGACGCGACCAGCTTGGATCCCATGTCGACCTTCTCGACGGAGTCCGAAATCAGTGCCTTGATCTCCTTGGCGGCATTGGCGCTCCGTTGCGCCAGGTTGCGGACCTCCGCGGCAACCACCGCAAATCCCCTGCCCTGCTCGCCGGCTCGCGCCGCTTCGACCGCTGCATTCAGGGCGAGGATATTGGTCTGGAACGCGATCTCGTCGATGACACCGATGATGTCGCTGATCTTCTTGCTGGACTGGGTAATGCCGCCCATCGTCCGCACGACCTCGCTGACCACCATTCCGCCACGAACGGCGATCTCGGAGGCCGATGCCGACAGCTTGTTTGCCTGCTGCGCGTTCTCTGCGTTCTGACGCACGGTCCCGGTCAGTTCCTCAAGGCTGGAGGACGTCTCTTCCAGGCTCGAGGCTTGCTCCTCGGTTCGCTGGGAGAGATCGGTATTGCCCATGGCAATTTCACGGGATGCTGTCATGAGCGTGTTGCAGCCTTCGGTGATCGAGGCCACGACCGACGACATCGTATCGAGCATGCCGTTGACGCCCTCGCATAGATCGACGATCGCACCCGTCTTGCCGACCAGGGAGATCCGCCGGCTCAGATCGTTGGCCTGCGCGGCAGTGACGATTTCCTGCGTCTCCTCGACTGCCTTACTGAGTGCATCCGCGGCAATCCGCTGCGCCGTTACATCGGTCGCGAATTTGACGACCTTGAATGGACGACCATTCAAATCGAGGATGGGATTATAGCTGGCCTGGATCCACACCTCACGGCCGCCTTTGCCGATCCGCTTGTACTGCCCGGCGTCGTAATCGCCGCGCCCTAGCTTGTCCCAGAACAGCCGGTAATCAGATCCCTGCCTGTCCACCGGGTCGACGAACATCGAATGATGTTGGCCTCGGATCTCATCGGCGGTGTAGCCGAGAACGCTCAGGAAGTTCGCGTTGGCCTGCTGTATCCGGCCATCCATCCCGAATTCAATGACTGCCTGAGCCTTATCGATTGCTGCGATCTGACCCTGATAATTGACAGTTGCAAGCTTTTGCTTCGTGACGTCGGTGGCATATTTCACGACCTTGAACGGACGACCGTTCATGTCCATGATGGGATTATAGCTCGCCTGGAGCCAGACTTCGTGTGCGTCCTTGGCAAGCCGCTTGTATTGACCCGCGTCATATTCCCCTCGTCCGAGCTTGTCCCAGAACAGGCGATATCCGGAGCCCTGGCGCTCGATCGGGTCCACGAACATCGAGTGATGCTGGCCCTTGATCTCCTCGAGTGTGTATCCGAGCGTCGCGAGGAAGTTCTGATTGGCGTGCAGCACGCGACCGTCGAGGCCGAATTCGATCACGGCCTGTGCCTTCCCGATCGCGGCAAGCTGACCCTGATAATCGGCATTGGACAGCATCTGTACCGTAATGTCTGCCGCGTACTTGACGACCTTGAACGGTCGGCCATCGATGTCCATGATCGGATTGTAGCTCGCCTGGATCCACACCTCCCGGCCGCCTTTGCCGATGCGCTTGTACTGCCCCGCGTCGTACTCGCCGCGACCGAGCTTGTCCCAGAACAGCCGGTACTCGGCGCCCTGGCGCTCCAGCGGATCCACGAACATGGAGTGATGCTGGCCGCGGATCTCGTCGAGGGTGTATCCCAGCGTGGTCAGGAAATTTGCGTTGGCGTGCAGCACGCGTCCGTCGAGACCGAACTCGATCACCGCCTGTGCCTTGTTGATCGCTGCCAGCTGGCCCTGGAGGTCGGCATGCGCCATCTTCTGTGCGGTGATCTCGGTCGCATACTCGATAATGGCGGTCGGATGCCCCAGGGCATCAAGAACCGGGCTGTAGCTGGCCTGGATCCAGATTTCGCGGCCGCCTTTGGCCAGGCGTTTGTATTGGCCGGCCTCGAATTCGCCTTGGCCGAGCTTGTCCCAGAAGGCCCGGTATTCTGGGCTCTGCCGCTCCACCGGGTCGACGAAGATCGAGTGGTGCTGGCAACGGATCTCCTCGAGCGTGTAGCCGAATGCCTTCAGGAAGTTGGCGTTCGCCGTAACGATCCGTCCGTCGGGACTGAACTCGATGACAGCGTGGCTGCGGTCGAGTGCGGCTGCGCGGAATTCCAGATCACGGGTGTGATCCTGCAGGCTTTTTGCGGATCCCCGATCGGCACGGGATGTCGAAAACAGGGTCCGGGCAGCGCGGCTGATGAACACGGGGAAAGTCCTCTCGGCAGTGAATCTGGGACAACGGGTGATCAGGTTGAAATCAATGCGCTTCCGAGCGTGACGGCGATGTCTTCGGGGAGCGCCATAAGTCTGTCGAGGGACACGAGCACGACGAGGCCGCGCTCCAGCGGGATGATGCCGGCCAGCAGGCTCGTCGGGACATCCGTCCCGACCTCGGGGATGGGCCGGATATCGTTCGCGGCAACGGTAATGATGTCGGACACCGCATCGACCAGCAGCCCGGCGATGCGCGCTCCGGTCTGGATGATGACGACCACGTGCATGGAGGTGGGTTCCGTCAGGGCCATCCCGAAACGTGCGCGGAGATCCAGGATCGGCACGATGACGCCACGCAGGTTCATGACGCCCCTGATCCAGGGCGGAGCATGCGGGATAGCGGTTGTCTCCGACCAGCCCTTGATCTCCCGCACGGCCATGATGTCGATGGCGTATTCGGCAGCGTCCAGCGTGCAGGTGATGAACTGGCTGCACGGATCGGTCCCACGCCGCGACCGGCTGCCCTTCGGGACCAGCGACAATGAGGTGGGCGGGGGCATATCCATGACGGGTTCCTGGTGACTGGACTGTACGGTCAGGCGGCGAGGCAGCGAGGGCAGGCGGACGCGGGGCGACGCGGCACTCGAGGTCGGTGCAGTGCGGTCATGACGCCATCATCGACGGAACGGCAGTTTCAGCGCGCAGTCCGGTTACATCGAGGATCAGGGCGACGCGGCCGTCACCCAGGATGGTGGCGCCGCCGATCCCGGCAACGGACCGGTAGTTCTCCTCGAGGCTTTTCACCACGACCTGTTGTTGCCCGAGCAGGTCGTCGACGAGGAGTCCGATCTTTTCACCGGCATCGATCTCGACGATGACGACAATCCCCTGGGTCGGGTCGGTTTTCGCGGCGGTGACGTCGAACTGCTGGTGCAGCGGCAGCAGCGGGATGAAGACGCCGCGAATGGCAAGGACGTCGCCGCGCCCGACGATCGAGTGGATGTCGGATCTGGAGGGTCGCAGGCTCTCCACGATTGCCGATAATGGCAGGACATACGCCTCGCGACCGACCGAGACGACGAGACCGTCAAGCACTGCGAGAGTCAGTGGCAGGGACAGGAGGAACCGGGATCCGGTACCGGAGCGGGATTCGATCGCGATGCGGCCGCCAAGGGCCTGGATGTTGCGACGAACGACGTCCATGCCGACACCACGACCTGAGATGTCGGATACGATCGCGGCCGTCGAGAAGCTGGGAAGAAAGATCAGTTCGTCGATCTCGCTGTCCGTGGGCGTGGCGTCCGGGGCGACCAGGCCCCGCTCGCGTGCGCGGGCAAGGACCCGGACGCGGTCGATCCCGCGTCCATCGTCGGAGACTGCGATGAAGATCCGGCCGGCACGCTGTTCGGCACCGAGATGGATGGTGCCGCGCCCCGCCTTGCCCGCGGCGATCCGATGTTCCGGCGTCTCGATCCCGTGGTCGACGGCGTTGCGAAGCAGATGGGTCAGTGGGTCGGCGAGCTGCTCCACGACCGTCTTGTCGATCTCGGTGTCCTCGCCGGTGATGACAAGCTGGACGTCCTTGTCGAGCTGGGCCGACAGGTCACGGATCAGGCGCGGCATGCGCGAGAAGACGGACTTCACCGGCTGCGTGCGGATGGCCATGACGGCTTCCTGCAATTCGCGCAGATGTTGTGACAGTGTGCCGAGTCCGACCATCAGCCCTGGACACAGGTCGGGCGGCAGCGTGCCTCCAAGTTGCAGCAGCATGGCCTGGTTGATGACGAGTTCGCCGACCAGGTTGACCAGGCGATCGACCTTGACGACATCGACCCGAACCGAATGTGGTGCGGCGGTGGCGGTCTCGGGGCGGCCCGCATTTCCAGTTTCGGCGGGCGCGGCCCTAGACTCGTGTTGCTCGGCCGGAGCCGCCTCGACCTCCTGGGGGGCGATGACGGGTGCGACCATGGGCTCGATTTCGAGCATTGAATCGTCGGCCACGAACTCGAACACGTCGATGATCTGCGCACGGGTGAGTTCCGACCCGACATCGATTGTCCAGGCCAGGAAGGAGTCCTCAGGCTCGAGGCAATCAAGCGCCGGCAGGCTGGACAGGTCGACAGCCACCGTCGTCGGCGCCAGGCGCATGAGTTCGCGGATCAGGAGGAGTGGGTCGTTGGCGGTTCGGAACAGGTTCGGGTGCGGTCGGAACTTCACCCGCCATCCCGGCGGCTGTCCGGATGCGATGGGGGGACCGGCCGGAGGCGGCGCATCTCCCCGGCTGACGTCCGCGAATGCTGCGAGCAGGGCGGTTTCCCGGTCAACGGCCACGACCAGTCCGTCGCGCTCGGCGGAAATCAGGTCCGCAAGTGCATCCGTGCCTTTGACGAGGAGCGCCAGCCGGGCCGGAGTCAGGGAGAGGGCGCCCTCCCTCACCAGGTCCATCATGGTTTCCATGACATGCGCGAATGCGACGATGCGCTTCAGGCCGAAGGAGCCGCCACCGCCTTTGATCGAATGGATGGCACGAAACAGCGCGTGAATGGTCTCGTCGTTGCGGCGGCCATCCGCGAGGTCGCCGAGATGCAGATAAGCGCTCTCGAGGAGCTCGGCGCTTTCCTCGAAATAGACGACGCGAAGGTGGTCGAACGTCATCCCGACTCAACCGGTTACGCGCTTGACGACGTCGATCAGCTTCTGCGGGTCGAAGGGCTTGACCAGCCAGCCGGTCGCTCCAGCGGCCTTGCCTGCAAGCTTCTTCCGGTCGTCGGACTCGGTTGTCAGCATCAGGATCGGCACGGTGCGCCATTTCGGGTCGGCCCGGAGGGCGCGGATGAGAGCGACGCCGTCCATGTTCGGCATGTTGAGATCGGTGATGATCACGTCGGTCGGTGTGATCTTCAGCGCTTCCAAAGCCTTGAATCCATCAGCGGCTTCGCTGACATCGAAGCCGGCTCGACGCAGCGTGAAGGCAACCATTTCACGAATGGTGCGCGAGTCGTCGACCGTCATGACCCGTTTATGCATCTCAATCGACCAGCGGAATTGCGGCTGAAAGACCAAGATCGGCAATCGCGGATGACAGGGCAGGGGATGGATACCGCAGGGAGAATATCGCACCGCGATCATGCGCAGTGGCGACGGACGCGGCAATGATCTGGAGGCACACGGTCGAGGCCCGTTCCACCTGGCTGCCGTCGAGACATATCGCACCCGCCAACAGGCGGCTCCGCAACGCGTGGCAGAGTGCGTCCGCCTCGCCGAGATCGAGGCACGGAGCGAGTTGCAGGAGCGCCTGACCGGTCTCCTGTTCGGCCAGTCCGTCGTCGATGACCAGTTCAGCTGCGCTGCCGGTACTATCCATGATCTGATCCCATTTCATTCCGGCCAGCAGTCCGAACGTAAGTCGAAACCATTGATGATGAGTTAAGGCGGCGAAGGCTCGATCGCTTGAAACTGAAGTCCGGGCGACGGGTGTCCCGACTAGAACAGCTCGACATCGCCAACGAAGGAGGTCCGGGCCGGCTCCGGCACGGGCGTGCCCAGAAGACGGCCGAGAAACCTCTCCTGGACCAGGCTCAAGGTCTGGCGTTCCAGGATGCGTTCGAGCAGCGCCCGGTCGATTTGCGATCTGGGTAGTTGCGGAAGCGAGCGTTCGGTTTCCGACTGGAGGGTCGCCGTTGCCCCGGCGAGCACCTCTATCGCTTCCATGACGTGGTTCAGGTGTTGTGTCGCACGATCCTGGAACTGGGCGCCCATGACGATCTGGGCGATCGTTTCGGCGATGCCGGATGAAGCCCGGATCGTCTCGTCGACGACGGCGGCGAGATTGCGGTTCTGCACCACCATGCCGCTCAGCACGGCGTCGAGTTGCTGCTGTGTCTGGCGATAACGGGACGTATCGACGGCAGCGATTTCCTCGAGCTGCGCATGGGCGTGGCGCACGCCCTTCACCACGTCTCCCACACGGGAGCGCACGAGATGCGACGTGGCGTCGGTTTTTTCCGACAGATCCTTGAGCTCGTTGGCGATGACCTTGAACGTGCCGCCTGAGGCATCGGCCCGGTTGGCTTCGATCCTGGCATTCAGTGCAACGAAACGGGTCTGCCTGCTGATCGCCTCGATCTGGCCGACGCACTGCTCGGTCGCCACGACGTCGGAAATCACCTGGTCGAGTGCCGTCACCATGCGGCCGGCCTGCTGGGAGACGGCAAGCAGGGCGTCGATGCCTTCGCGCAGCGCGACATCCACGATCCTGGTGGCGTCGGACATCGGCATCGGGACGCCGCCGACATCAATGGCTGCTGCAATGGCGGCGACCCGCTGCACGCGTTCGGTCTGCTCGTCGGCGGAGCTGGCCAGGTTCTGGAAACGGCCCGAAAGGTCGAGCGTGCTCTGCTCGATGAGGGCAGACGACTCCCCCAGCTGCTCGATCGACGCACCCAGGCCGCGACGCTGGATTTCGCCCAGGCCGAGCCACCTGCCGAGCAGGGCGACGAGATCGGGAGCTCGCTGGCCAGGGAGCTCCAAGGCGCCATCATGATGGGCACGCGACGACATGGGATATGCATTCTCCGCGGTCCGGTCAGGTAATCTGGCTCAATTCCCCGAATGAATGGTTAAGGGGCGCCGTCGGCACGGGAGAGATGCAGGCCGACCGGGCGGCTCAGCTCGACGGACCGGCGCCGTAGTGGCTGACTCCGATCAGCGTGATGGTGGTGCCGTCGGAAAGGCTGAGAATGGTGGAGCCGCCGAGCAAGTGCTGGGTGATCGGGCCGCTGTAGCCGATCGGATTGATCGTGTCGGTGCCGGTCTTGAAGCCGGAAATGACCGCGTTGCCGCCGCCGCTGCCGTTGATGATGTCGTACACGTCGGTGCCCAGCCCGCCGTAGATCCTGCTGGTGCCGGACTGGATGATGACGGTGTCGTTTCCCGGGCCCTCGGCCGCGTGCATGGTGCCGGTGCCGGTCCAGATCACGTCGTTGCCCTTGCCGCCCCAGACCGTGCTCTGGCCGGAGCCGCCGACGAATTCGACGCTGCCGGTGTCGGCCACCATGAGCGTGCTGCCGGCACCGCCGACCAGGGTGGTGGCACCCGTGCCGCCGAACAGGGTGTCGTCGCCGGCGCCGCCGAACATCGCGTTGCCGCGGCCCAACGCGTCGAGCTGGTCGTTGCCGCCGGTGCCGACGATCAGGTTGTTGCCGCCTGCATGGGCGAACACGGTGGCCTGGCCGGTGCCGGCAAAGACGGTCTCGTTGATCGTCGCGGTGATCCGGTTGGTGCCGGATCCGCCGGTGATGGTGTCGGAACCGGCGCTGCTGCCGACGATGGTGCTGTTGCCGGTGCCGCCATCGAGTTGGTCGTGCGAGGTGCCGCCCTGCAGGGTGGTGTTGCCGCCGCCCGCGGAGATCACGTTGCCGGCTCCCGACCCGCCCTGATAGAGCCCGCCGCCGCTGCCACCCAGCACCGTGAGGGTGCCGGTGCCGCCGGATACGGTGTTGGCGCCGCTGCCCGCGGTGAACAGCAGGCGGCCCGATCCGCCCGAGATCGTGACCGAGTTGGAGCCGGCGCTGATGGTGTCGTCGCCGCCCACGATCGAGACCTGGTCGGATCCCTGCAAGGTGAGGGCGTGGCTTTCCGACAGCAGGGTGATCTGGCTGGCGGTGAGGTCGGTGGTTGTGGTGGCGCTGTCTGTCTGGGCCACGGTGGCGAAATTCGGTTGCGCCGTGCCGGTGGCGGAGCCGGCCTCGCTGATGGTGCCGATCAGCGTCCCGGCATTGTCGTAGATGTTGCGGAGGGTCGAGGTCGGACTGATGCTCTGCAGCAGCAGGCCGGTGCCACCGGTGGTGTCGACGGACACATACTGGCCGGTGCTGTCGTACACGTGGGTCACGGTGGTGTCGGTGTCGGGCGGGCTGACTGCGACGGTGTAGCCGGCGTCGGCGTTGACGGTCACCGAAAGCACCGACGAGGACGGCGATACGGTGCCCGCGGGATCGGTCTCGGTGGCGGTCAGGGAATGGATGCCGACTGCGAGCGCCGTGGCGACCGTGAAGAAATAGACGCCGTTCGCGTCGGCCGTCGTGGTGCCCAGCAGCACCGCGCCGTCATGCAATGCGACCGTGGCGCCGGCGAGGGCGATGCCTGTGAGCTCGGGCGCGGCCGGACTGGTGCTGACGGCGACCTGCTCCAGGGTCGGGGCGATCGGCACCGTGCTGTCGATGATGAGGGCCAACGCCGTGGAGTTGGCAGAAACGTTGCCGGCCGTGTCGGTGCTGGTGGCGGTCAGGTCGTGGACGCCGTTGGAGAGTGCCTTCGCGATGAGGATCGACCAGGTGCCGTCGACACCGACGACGCCGGTTCCGATCGGGATGGCGCCCGGCAGGATGCTGCCGGCATACAGGGTGATCGTCTCGCCCACGATGCCGGTGCCGAGGATGGTGGGGGTGTTCACGTTGGTGACGCCGTCGCCGAGGGTGCCGCTGTCGCTGCCGCTCGCGAGTGCCAGTCTTGCAGGCGCCGCCGGGATCGCGGTGTCGATGACGACGCTGAACGGGGCCGAGGACGCGGAGACATTCCCGGCGACATCGGCGGTGGTGGCGGCCAGCACGTGGGTGCCGTCGGCCAGCGGGATCGTGGGCGTGATCACCCAGGTGCCGTTGCCGGCGACGACGGTGGTGCCGATGACGGTGGCGCCGTCGGACAGGATGATGGTCTCGCCCGCCGTGCCGGTGCCGGTGATGCTCGGCAGGGTAACGTTGGTGAGGTCGTCGCCGAGGGTGCCGCTGTCGCTGTTGGGCGCCAGGGCGAGGCCTGCCGGCGCGGTGGAGGCTACGCTGTCGATGGTCAGGCCGAGTTGTGCCGAGGCCGAGCCGCCGGATGCGGTGCCCGCCGCGTCGGTCTGGCGCACGGAGAGGTCGTGCGCGCCCTGCTCGAGCGGGGTCGTGGTGACGGACCAGATCCCACCCACGCCCACGACGCCGAAGCCAACCAGCGTGTTGCCGTCATAGACGGTGACGACATCGCCGTTCTCGCCGGTGCCGGTCAGGGTCGGGGTGGTGACGCTGGTGATATCGTCGCCCGGCGTGCCGGTGTCGCTGCCGGGCGCCAGCATGATGTCCGCGGGCGCTGCCGGCTGGTGCGAGTCGATGCTCAGCGACAAGGCCAGCGAGAACGCCGACACCGTGCCGGCAGCGTCCGTGGCGGTCGCGGTGAGGGTATGGACGCCGTCCACGAACGCGGTCTCGGGGGTTATCGACCAGGTGCCGTCATTGGCCACCACGGCGGTTCCGACTGCCGCCAGGCCATCATGGAGAGTGATGGTGTCGCCGATCGCGCCGGTGCCGGTGATCGCCGGATGGACCACGCTGGTAAGATTGTCGCCGACGGTTCCGCTGTCGCTGGCGGTGGCCAGGGCGAGGCCGACCGGCGCTGCGGGGACCGTGTCGTCGATGGTCAGCCCGAGCACCGCGGAGGCGGCCGAGACGTTGCCGGCAAGGTCGGTGCCGGTGGCGGTGAGCGCGTGCAGGCCGTTGCCGAGGGCGGCGGATGGGGCGACCGACCAGGTGCCGTTGCCGGCCACGGTGGTGGTGCCGACCAGGACGCCGCTGTCATAGAGCTGGATCGTGTCGCCCGCGGTGCCGACCCCGAGGATCGTCGGGTCGGTGGCACTGGTGAGGTTGTCGCCCGGTGTGCCGCTGTCGCTGAGTGGGGCCAGGGTCAGGGCGGTCGGGGCAGCGGAGGCCACGCTGTCGATCGTGACGCCGAGGATGGTCGAGGCGGGCGAGATGTTGCCGGCGATGTCGGTGGCGGTGACGGTCAGGCTGTGGGTGCCCTGGGTCAGTGCCGTCAGCGGGGTGATCGACCAGAAGCCGGTCTGGCCGACGATGGTGCTGCCGATCAGGGTGTTGCCGTCGGAGAGCCGGATGGTCTCGCCGGCCGGGCCGGTGCCGACGATCGCCGGACGGGTGACGTTGGTGATGCCGTCTCCGACGATGCCGCTGTCGCTGGCCGGCGCAAGCGACAGGTTGGCGATCGCCGAGGCCGAGGTGACGATCCCCAGTCCGAGCGCCGTGGATCCGAGGGACACGTTTCCGGCGGGATCGGTGGCGATGGCGCTGAGGCCGTGCACGCCATCGAGCAGCGGGCTCGCCAGCGTGACCGACCAGCCGCCGCCCGGGGCCACGGTCGCGGTGCCGACCGGGGTGAGGCCGTCGAGCAGCGTGATGAGGTCGCCCGGGGTGCCGGTGCCGGTGATGGTCGGCGTGGTCACGTTGGTGATGTCGTCGCCAGCGGTGCCGCTGTCGCTGCCCGGGGCCAGGGTCAGTCCGGTCGGTGCGGGAGGGACCAAGGTGTCGATGGTCAGGCCGAGTGTCGCGGAGGAGGTGGAGACGTTGCCGGCGGCGTCGGTGGTCGTGGCGGTCAGGTCGTGCGGGCCGTTGCCGAGGGCGGCGGTCAGCGTGACGGCCCAGGCGCCGCCGGGTGCGACCGTTGCGGTGCCGAGCAGGGTCTGGCCCTCGTACAGGCGGATCGTCTCACCGGCGGTGCCGAGGCCGGTGATGGTCGGGTGGGTGACGTTGGTGAGGTTGTCGCCGGGCGTGCCGCTGTCGCTGGGCGTGGCCAGGGTAAGGGCGGTCGGAGCAGGCGAGGCTGCCGTGTCGACGACCAGGTTCAGCGCCATGGAGCTGGCCGAGAGGTTGCCGGCGGCGTCGGTGGTGGTGGCGGTCAGGGCATGCGCGCCGGTGGCCAGGGCGATTTCGGGGGTGATCGTCCAGGCGCCACCAGGTGCCACCAGGGCGACGCCGATCAGGGTGTTGCCATCGTAGAGCCGGATGGTCTCGCCCGCTGTGCCGGTTCCGACGATCGCGGGCCGGGTCACGTTGGTGAGGCCGTCGCCGAGGGTGCCGCTGTCGCTGCCGAGGCCAAGGGCGAGGCTGCCTGGAGCGGCGGACGCGGTGGTGTCGATGGTCAGGCCGAGCGTGGCCGAGGCAGCGGATGTATTGCCCGCCGCGTCCGTGGTGGTGGCGGTGAGGCCGTGCAAGCCGGCGGTCAGTGCACCGGTGAGTGCCACCGACCAGGTGCCGTTCCCGAGCACGGCGGTGGTGCCGAGAAGCTGGTCGCCGTCGAACAGCCGGATGGTCTCGCCGACCGTGCCGTTGCCGGTGATGGTCGGGGTCGTGACGTTGGTGATGTGGTCGCCAAGGGTGCCGCTGTCGCTCCCGGTCGCCAGCGCCAGCGCGGTCGGGGCAGGGGACGCGTCGGTGTCGATGGTGAAGGTGTAGGGGGCCGACTGCGCCGAGACATTGCCTGCACTGTCGGTCTGGCTGGTGGTGATCGTGTAGGTGCCGGACGGGAGGGCGGTGCCCAGGGTCTTCGACCAGTTGCCGCCCCCGGCATTCGTCGTGGCGACAACGACGTTGTTCACGATCAGGGAAATGGTGTCACCCGGCGTGCCGGTGCCGATGAATTGCGGCCTGGAGACATTGGTGAGGTTGTCGCCGACGGTGCCGCTGTCGCTGGCGAGCGACAGGGACGGTGCGGCCGGGGTCGAGGGGGCGGGGCTGATGGTGAGCGCCAGGGCGGTCGATGCGGGGGCCGGGTCGCCCACGGGGTCGGTCTGGATCGCGGTCAGGCTGTGCGTGCCCACCGAAAGGACGCTGGTGGTGGCCGACCAGGTGCCGTCCTGCAGCACAATGGCGGTGCCGACCTGGGTGGTGCCGTCGAGCAGCACGACGGTGTCGCCGAAATGGCCGGTGCCGGTGATGGTCGGGGTGGTGGCGGTGGTGATGTCGTCGCCCTGTGTGCCGGTGTCGCTGGCGACCGCGAGCGTCAGGTCGGCGGCGGCATTCGGAACCGGGAGGATGATGACCGGAAGCGAGGTCGAGACCGGGCTCGGATTGCCGGCCGCGTCGTAGGCGATGGCGGTCAGGGTATGCGCGCCGGTGGACAGTGCGGTGGTGAGGATCGACCAGCTGGTCCCGAGACTCGGGATCGTCACGGTGCCGACCTGGGTGTTGCCGTCGAACACGATGATGGTCTGGCCGGCGATGCCGGTGCCGTTGATCCGCACGGCGGGGATGTCGGTGAACAGGTCGCCGAGGGTGCCGCTATCGGTCAGCGGCGACAATGTGAGGCCGGTAGGTGCTTGGGGCACCCCGGCAATGGCGATCGGCAGGGACGTGCTGCCGGACACGTTGCCGGCGGGGTCGGTCTGGGTTGCGGTCAGGGTGTGCGGACCCGTGCCCAGGACGGTCGTCGCAATGGACCAGGTGCCGTTCGACAGCACCGTGGCCGAGCCGAGCAGGGTGTCGCCCTCGCTCAGAGACACGGTGGCGCCGATCTCGCCGGTGCCGGTGATGACCGGCGTGGTGTCGTCGGTGTTGCCGTCGCCGAGGGTACCGCTGTCGGTGCCGGCGCTGATGGCCAGGGTGGCGGGGGCCAGGGGGGCGATGGTGTCGAGGGTGAAGGTCAGGCTGGCGGAGCCGGTGCCGCCCCCGTTGGTCTGGCTGGCGACGATGGTATGCGCGCCGTCGGCGAGACTTGTCGCGTACCTCCACTTGCCCTGTGCGTTGGTCGTGGTGGTGGCGAAGGAGGCGTTGTTCTCGCTGAGGGTGACGGTGCTGTTGGCAAGGCCGGTGCCGTCGAGGGTGCGGTTCGAGGTGATGCCGTCGGTGGGCGAACTGCCGGTATCCACGGCCAGGTGCTCGGTGACAGCCGGCACGCCGAGCGTCAGGGCGGTGCCACCGCCGGATGCGCCCAGGCTGAAGGCGACGCCCGGCGCGGTGACGAGATGCAGGGTCTCGCTGCTGGTGCCGCCGGCGGTGGCGACGGTGACCGTGTTGCCCGAGATGGTGACGGTGTCCGAGACGGCATAAGCCAAGTCGGACAGCACGATGGTATCGCCGGCGGAGAAGCCCGCGATCGTGTTGGTCGGCAGGTCCGCCGCGGTGAAGGCAAGCGTGGCAGGGCCGGCGAAGGTGATGGCGCCGCTGCCTGCCGCTCCCGCGGCGCCCAGCACCAGGGTGCCGGCCTCGAGGGTGGTGCCGCCGTTGTAGGTGTTGACAGCATTCAGGGTCACGGTGCCGAGCCCGTCGAGGACCAAGCTGCCGCTGCCGCCATAGCGGCCGTCGGACCCGTTCTCGTCGGCGATCACACCGGAGATCGTGAGCGTCGTGCTGACGGAGGGCGCCACGACCAGGCTCTCATCGCCCTGGAGGAAGATCGCGCCGCCATAAGCGAAGCCGCCCTGATATCCGGACCCGCCGCCGACGGCGCCGGCACCCAGGCTGCCGCCCTCGATGGTCAGGCTGCCGCCAGCCTGCACGAAGATGTCGCCACCCGCACCCAGGCCGCCACCTCCGACACCGCCGGTCGCGGGATTGGAGCCTCCGCTCTGGCCGTTCCCGCCACCGAACCCGCCGATTCGACCGCTGGTGCCGCCACCGCCACCACCGCCGAAGCCGCCGCCGCCGCCGCTGGAGTACTTGCCGCCGCCACCGCCGCCGCCGCCGAAGCCGCCAGGTTGGCCGTTCGAGTTGTTCGGTCCGCCAGCGCCGCCCCGGCCAAACGTGCCGGGCACACCGGTCAGGCCGCTGAGGCCGCCGACCCCCGGGGTGCCGAATTGGCTGGCCGCGCCGCCGGCACTCCCCAGGCCGCCACCGCCGCCGCCGGCGCCGCCCGGGCGAGAGTTGGAGAGCGAGGTGCTCCCGCCGAAGGCATCGTCGTTGCTGAAGCTGACATTGCTCGCGGTGACGGTGGCGCTCGCTGCGACGAACAGGCCGCCGCCGAGACCTGCACCACCGCCGCCGCCGTTGCCGCCAGCGCCCCCGACCGCGATCGCGTTCTGGATCGTGAGGTTCTGGATCGTGACGGTGCCGGCATAGACGAACAGCCCGCGATAGGAGTTGGCGCCGTCAAGCGTGTAGCCGTTGCCGTCGATGGTGACGTTGACGCCGTTGGCCAGGTTCAGCGCCATCGGGTTGGCGGTCTCGGTGATCGAGTGGGTGAAGGCGATCGTGTAGCTCTGGCCGCTGGTCGCGGTGTCGACGATGGCGATCGCCGCGTCCAGTTGGCCGGCGTTGGCGACGTCGATGACACCATTGGCGATGGTCAGGCCGAGGGGCGTGGAGGCGACGGAGACGTTGCCGGCAGGATCGAGCTGGGTCGCGGTGAGGCTGTAGCTGCCGTCGAGCAGTTGCACGGTGGGCGTGATCGACCAGCCGCCGCCGATTGCCACGGTGGCGGTGCCCAGCACCGTGGCGCCGCTATGCAGCGTGACGACGTCGCCTGCCGTGCCGGTGCCGACGATCGTCGGCAGGGTGACGTTGGTGATGCCGTCGCCAAGCGTGCCGCTGTCGGAGCCGACGCCGAGGCCGAGCGAACCGGGTGCGAGTGCCGATGTCTCGAGGGTGAAGGTCAGGCTGGCGGAGCCGGAGTGGTTGGTCCCGTCGGTGTCGGTGGCGACGATCGTCTGGGTGCCGTCGACGAGGCCCGCGCCGTTGTAGGTCCAGGCGCCCTGGGCGTTGGCGATGACGGTGGTGATGGTGCCGCCGCCGGAATAGCTCAGCACGACGAAGGCGCTGGGGTCGGCGGTGCCGGCGAGCAGTCGGCTGGAGGTGATGCCGTCGCTGGACGAGCTGCCGGTGTCGGAGACCAGCGTTTCGGTGACGACCGGGTTGAGAGCGAGGGTCACGGCGGTGCCATTGCCTGACGCGGCCAGGTGGAAGCGGTTGTTCTGCTGGCCCGACAGGGTGAAGCTGTCGTGGACGCCGCCGATGGTCGAGACGGTGACGACGTTGCCGGACAGGGTAACGGTGTCGCTCGCGGCATAGGCGAGATCGGACAGGACGATCGCGTCGCCGATGGAGAAGCCGGCGATGGTGTTGGTGGGGGCGTTGGCTCCGGTGAATTGCAGGGTCGCGACGTCCGAGGGCGCGAAGGTGATCGCGCCGCTGCCGGCGGCTCCCACTGCGCCGAGGATCAGGGTTCCGGCGTCCAGGGTGGTGCCGCCGGTGTAGGTGTCGAGGGCGCCAAGCGTCACAGTGCCGAGGCCATTGACGACAAGTCCACCGGCGCCGGTGCCGCCGGACCCGGTCTGGTCAGCGATCGCCCCGGAGATGGTGAGCGTGGTGCTGATCCGAGGCGCCAGGACCAGACTCTCATTGCCCTGGAGGAAGATCGCGCCGCCATAAGCGGAGCCGGCGACGTTGCCCGTCCCGCCCTGGACCAGTGCCGAACCGAGGCTGCCGCCCTCGATGGTGAGGCTACCTCCGGCCTGCACGAAGATGTCGCCACCCGCCGCGAGGCCGCCGCCGCCCTGGCCGCCGATATTGAGTCCGCCGTCCGCGCCGCCGCCGGCGCCGAACCCAGCGCCGCCTCCGGCGCCGCCGCTGCCGCCCCCGCCATCAGAGCTGCCGCCGCCGCCGCCGCCGCCGCCGCCGCCGCCAAATCCGCCGCCGCCACCTGCGGAGCCGTAGGCGCCGGCGGTGCCCCCGCCCCCGCCGCCCCCGCCGCCGCCGCCGAAGCCGCCACCCAGGCCGACGGTGTTTGTGCCGCCGCCGTCGCCGCCGTTGCCGTACGTGACCGACACGCCGGTCAGGCCGCTTCCGCCACCGGCGCCGGGTGCACCGGATTGGCCGCTTGGTGGGCTCCCGCCTCCACCGCCGAGCCCGCCGCCGCCACCGCCGCCGGCACCGACCGTCGTTACATTCGACAGGGCGGCGCCTCCGAGGGCTGCGGCGCCGCTGAAGCTGACATTGTTCGTTGTGACGGTGCCACCTGCCGCGACGAACAGGCCGCCGCCAAGACCCGCACCGCCGCCACCGCCACTGGCTCCGGCGCCTCCGGCCGCGACGGCGTTCTGGATGGTGAGGTTCTGGATCGTGACGGTGCCGGCATAGACGAACAGCCCGCGATAGGAGTTGGCGGCATTGAGCGCAAAGTCGCCGCCGTCGATGGTGACATTGACGCCGTTGGCCAGGTTCAGCGCCATCGGGTTGGCGGTCTCGGTGATCGAGTGGGTGAAGGCGATGGTGTAGCTCTGGCCAGTGGTCGCCGCGTCGACGATGGCGATCGCCGCGTCCAGTTGGCCGGCGTTGGCGACGTCGATGACGCCACCGGCGATGGTCAGGCCGAGGGGCGTGGAGGCGACGGAGACGTTGCCTGCAGGATCGAGCTGGGTCGCGGTGAGGCTGTAGCTGCCGTCGAGCAGCGGCGTCGTAGGCGCGATCGACCAGCCGCCGCCGACTGCCACGGTGGCGGTGCCCAGCACCGTGGCGCCGCTATGCAGCGTGACGACGTCGCCTGCCGTGCCGGTGCCGACGATCGTCGGCAGGGTGACGTTGGTGATGTGGTCGCCGAGGGTGCCGCTATCGGAGCCGACGCCGAGGCCGAGCGAACCGGGTGCGAGTGCCGAGGTCTCGAGGGTGAAGGTCAGGCTGGCGGAGCCGGAGTGGTTGGTCCCGTCGGTGTCGGTGGCGACGATCGTCTGGGTGCCGTCGACGAGCCCCGCGCCGTTGTAGTTCCAGGCGCCCTGGGCGTTGGCGATGACGGTGGTGATGGTGCCGCCGCCGGAATAGCTCAGCACGACGGAGGCATTGGGGTCGGCGGTGCCGGCGAGCAGTCGGCTGGAGGTGATGCCGTCGCTGGACGAGCTGCCGGTGTCGGAGACCAGGGTTTCGGTGACGACCGGGTTGAGAGCGAGCGTCACGGCGGTGCCATTGCCTGACGCGGCCAGGTGGAAGCGGTTGTTCTGCTGGCCCGACAGGGTGAAGCTGTCGTGGACGCCGCCGATGGTCGAGACGGTGACGACGTTGCCGGACAGGGTAACGGTGTCGCTCGCGGCATAGGCGAGATCGGACAGGACGATCGCGTCGCCGATGGAGAAGCCGGCGATGGTGTTGGTGGGCGCGTTGGCTCCGGTGAATTGCAGGGTCGCGACGTCCGAGGGCGCGAAGGTGATTGCGCCGCTGCCGGCGGCTCCCACTGCGCCGAGGATCAGGGTTCCGGCGTCCAGGGTGGTGCCGCCGATGTAGGTGTCGGTGGCGCCCAGCGTCACCGTGCCAAGCCCGTTGATGATCAGGCCGCCTCTGCCGATGCCCTCAAAGCCGTTCTGGTCGGCGATCGCACCGGAGACGGTGAGCGTGGTGCTGACCGCCGGTGCCAGGACCAGGCTCTCGTAGCCCTGGAGGAAGATCGCGCCGCCATAGGCCGAACCGGCAATAGATCCTGCGCCCCCTGCCACGGTTCCGTTGCCGAGGCTGCCGCCCTCGATGGTCAGGCTGCCGCCCTGCTGGACGAAGATGTCGCCACCGGCGCCGAGGCCGCCGCCGCCCTGGCCTCCCACGCCGCCCGTGTTGCCTGAGTGGCCATGTCCACCACCGAATCCGCCGGAGCCGCCGCCGCCGGCTGAGCCCATGATCCCGCCGCCGCCGCCGCCGCCGCCGCCGAACCCGCCGCTGCCGCCGTACGCGGAGCCGCCGGCAGCGCCGCCGCCGCCGCCGAACCCGCCGGAGCCGCCGCCGCCACTACTACCTTGGGCACCGCCGTTGCCGCCCATGCCAAAGGAACCGGCCGGTAAACCGGTCAGGCCGGTGCCTCCAGCGGCGCCCCCGGCCGCGCCAACGATCGTGCCGCCCGCGCCGCCCAGGCCGCCGCCGCCACCACCGGCGCCATTGCCCCAGGCAGTGGCGAGGGCCTCGCCGCCCTTGGCTGAGTCATTGACGAAGCTGACATTGCTGGTGGTGACGGTGGCGCCCGCTGCCACCAACAGACCAGCACCGAGACCGGCACCGCCGCCGCCGCCATCGCTGCCGGTACCGCCCTGGGCAAGAGAGTTCTCGATTGTGAGGTTCTGGATCGTGACGCTGCCGGCATAGACGAACAGCCCGCGATAGGCGCCGGAACCGTTGAGCAGATAGCCGCCGCCATCGACGGTGACGTTGACGCCGCTGGCCAGGTTCAGCGCCATCGGGTTGGTGCTCTCGGTGATCGTCTGGGTGAAGGCGATCGTGTAGCTCTGGCCGCTGGTGGCGGCATCGACCGTCTGGATCGCGGCGTTCAGGTCGCCGATGTTGGCAACATCGATGATGCCGCCGGCGATGGTGAGCGCCAGCGGCGGGGAGGCGGCCGAGACGTTGCCGGCGATATCGGCCTCGGTCGTGGTGAGGCTGTAGCTGCCGTCGAGCAATGGCGTGGTCGGCGTGATCGACCAGCCGCCGCCGACTGCCACGGTGGCGGTGCCCAGCGCCGTGGCGCCGCTATGCAGCGTGACGATGTCGCCGGCGGTTCCGGTGCCGACGATGGCCGGCCGCATGATGTTGGTGATGCCGTCACCGAGCGTGCCGCTGTCGCTGCCGGACGCAATCGTCGGGGCGGCTGGCGTAGCCGGGGGCGTGGCGTCGATGGTCAGCGACAGGCCCGGGGAGGATGCCGATGCGCCGCCCGTGTTGGTTTCCGTCGTGGTGAGGCTGTAGGTGCCGTCGGCAAGCGAGGGGGACACGTGGATCGACCAGGTGCCGCCAGCGATGGTTGCGGTGCCGATGGCGGTGACGCCGCCGTTCTCGAACAGACTGACGGTGTCGCCGGTCGTTCCGGTGCCGGTGATTGTCGGCGTCGTGACGTTGGTGATGTGGTCGCCGAGGGTCCCGCTATCGGAGGCCGTCGCCAGGACCGGTGCTGCCGGCGTGGCGGGGACTGCGGGAAGGTTCGACCAGGTCAGCCCGGTGAGTGGGACGACCTCCAGCGGGATGCCGCCGACACCGCCGGGGACGGCGAGCGTGCCGACCGTGCTGCCGTTGATCGTGCCCAGCGTGGCGCCGGTGCCGTTCGAGTAGTAGAGGGTGCTGCCCATCACGAACAGCTGCGATCCACTGATGCTCGAGGCGACGATTGTCGCGGCGCCCCCGGTGCTCTTGTAAAGGTTCGACTGCTGGGTGCTTGGATCGCTCGAGAAGAAATAGACGGCGCTGTTGTAAACCACCGGCGTGAAATTCTGCGCGCCGATCGAGCCCAGCACCAGGGTCGCGACGTTGCTGGTCGAGAGGCTGTAGATGCCGTTGTTGTTGGCAAGGTAGAAAAGTGAGCCGTTTGCAACGATCGGGTTCCTGCCGGGGGATCCGTCAAATTGGTATTCGCCGGTTGTGCCGACGTTGGTCGCGCTGTTGCTGAGCGATGCAAGGGAGGTCAGTTCCTCCATCGTCTGTTGGCCGGATCCGAAATAGATGTGATCGTTAAATGCGATCAACGAGCCGTTGACGGTTCCGGCGGCCGCGACACCGCTGGCGGTCGGCGCAAGATTGTAGATCTCGGTGACCGTCGACCCGTTGTACGAGTAGATCGCCTCCGGACCTGAGGTGGTGGCCGCCTCGAAATAAAGTGTGCCGTCCAGGGTCACGAAGCTGGTCGGATCGTAGCCGCCGTTCGGTGTTACCGGCTGCACGATCGCATGGGTCGTCGGATTGTAGATTGCCAGGGTTGCGGTATCGTTGAAACCGTCGGTATTGCTGGCAAGGGTCGCTTCCGAAAAGATGACGTTCCCTGCATAGGTCGTGAGCGGGTATGGATTGACCGTCGTCGTATAGGATGACGCGTTGAAGACGTAGTTGTTCGAGGATGTGACCTGGGTGACCGCCGTTCCGTTATAGCTCCAGAGCGCCGAAGTGTTTCCTGTCGCATCAGCCATCACGAGATATGTCGTGGTTCCGAGCGGCGTGGCGGACAGAGAACTATAGATGCTGTCGTCAGAGAATACCGGACTCGAGCTTCCATCCGCCACCATATAGGTGCCCTGCACCGTCCCGTCGGTCGCGATGAGGGTGGAGCCGTCCTGGCTGGTGAAAAGCAGGCTCGAAGAAGTCATGGCCAGGTCTTCCTTGTGTCGCCCATGAAGCCGGGCCGTCGTGCAGATGGACCTCGCTGCGGGCCCGGGCGATCGATTACGTGTCGGTTACGTAACATTCAGGCAACCGGATAACACCGCGGCGCTGCCGGGAGCAACAGCATATTGACGGCGTACTAACGGAATGTTACCACCTGCCGGTGCAGCGTAGTTGTGTCAGATGAGCCACGCCGAGAGTCTGCTTCCGACGGCCGAGGCGCATTATCGTGCGGGCGCCTATGCCCAGGCTGTGTCGGTGCTGGAACCTCTGGCGTCGGATGTCGCGCCCTTGCCGGACGTCCTGCGGATTTTCGGACTGTGTCGGTTGCGGCAAGGCGAACCGTCGGAGGCGATCGACCTGCTTGCGCGCGCCCACGCGCTGGCCCCGAACGATCCATGGTGCAGGCTGCATTACGGCATCGCTCTGCAATCGGTAGGGCGGCACCTCGAGGCGGCGTCGATGTTCCGGTCCTGCCAGGCATTGCTTCCGGATGATCCAGCACCACCCTTGAACTTATGCTCGTCGCTGCTCGGCCTCGGGGACGTCCGCGGCGCATTGCGCGCCGCACGCAAGGCACGCGCCCGTGCGCCTGGCCTAGCGCAAGCGCACTACATGCTCGGACTTGCCGATCTGGCAGGCGATCTCTTCGACCGGGCGAGCGTGTCGTTCCGGGAGGCGACACGGCTTTCACCCGGTTTTGCGGAAGCGTGGCTCAATCTTGGAGTTGCCCAGTACCGATCCGGAAACATCGAGGCCGCGAAACGGTCGATGCGAGCAGCGTTGCATGCCGATCCGGATAATCATGCCGCGGCCAGCAATCTCGGCGGTTTCATGCGACTGAGCGGCGAGTCCGAGGCAAGCGAAAACCTGCTTGGAGCGCTCATTAAACGCAAACCAGATTTCCCCGGCGCACGGCTTAACCTCGCGGCCGACCTGCTGCAAGAGGATCGCGCGACCGAAGCGCTGGCCCTGCTGGAAGGAGCCGGTCCGGGCGATGCGATGGTGCGCCAGCACTGGATGCTGCAGCGGGCGCTGGCCCTGATCAGCCTGGGCCGGTTGACCGATGCGCATGCCGAACTCGACGCCATCGGCACCGTATCGCCGGCGCTCGCACCGCTGCTGCATTGGCGCCTGGCCCGGCTGGCGATGGCGGAGGGCGAGACGGACCGGGCGCGCCTGCATGCTGGCGCGATGGAGGCCGCCATGCAGACGGCTGGCGCGTCGATGCTCCCCGAGCACGGCATCATGACGCACTACGATCTCGCCCGCTTCTGGGCGCAGCTCCGCGAGCCGGACCGGGCATTTCCGCATTGGGTGGCCGGGCATCGGAAGCTCAGCCGGTTCCAGCCGTTTTCCCGCACGGCGCATGCCGACCTGGTCGATGCCACGATCGCGAGGTTCGACCAGGTGCGGCTCCGGCATGGCCAGATCGCCACCAACAGGGACCCCTCGCCGGTGTTCGTGGTCGGCATGCCCCGGTCCGGGACCACCCTGATCGAGCAGATCCTGGCAGCACATCGCGACGTCCATGGTGCCGGTGAACGGAGCGCGCTGGCCGACATGCAAGCCACGCTCGGCGCTCATCCGGATAAACTCGATACTGCGCAACTGGACGCCGTGGCCGCGGACTATCTTCGCGAACTCCACGCGCTGGCACCATCGGCCGGCAGGATCGTCGACAAGATGCCGGGAAATGTCCTTCATCTTGGCCTGGTGGCGTTGATGCTGCCTGCAGCCCGGATCATTTCCTGCGACCGCGATCCACGCGATATCGGGCTTTCGATCTTCACGTTCCGGTTCTACGGCCATCATCCCTACGCGCACGACCTGGCCGATCTCGGCTGGTATATCGGCCAGCATCGCAGGCTCATGGCGCACTGGCAGGCTGTGCTGCCGAACCCGGTCATGACGGTGCGGCTAGCCGACTGGGTGGATGACTTTCCGGGGACATTGAGCCGGGTGCTGAAGTTTCTCGACCTGCCGCATGATCCGAACTGCGAGACGTTTCATGAGTTGGAGCGCCGCGTGCGGACGGTGAGCCGCGCCCAGGTGCGCCAGCCGATCAGCGCGCGTGGCATCGGTCGCTGGCGTGAGTACGCTACCCACCTGGAGCCGCTGATCGCCTCGCTCGAGGAATCAGGGGTGCTTCGGGACTACGAGCTGTAACGGTATCGGCGCTGAAGTTTTGACCTGGACGGTGAACGGAGCCGGATGCACCGACCGGGATGGCGGCGGGTACATAGAGCCCGATGCGTCACAAAGTCATAGCAGGGCTGCTGGCGAGGTCCGCTGTGGGCCTACAACCCGACACGGCCCTGCGAACAGGAGCGACGTCCGGATCCGACATGCTATGCTGCCTGCACACCTTGTTCATATCGCCGGATCAGAGTTCTCAGTACCGGCAGCTGCGCATCGTCCAGAGCGAACTGCACACTGAAGAGCTCGGAGTTCCGCATTCCGATGATGGACAAGGGCAGCTCCAACCCGTCCAGGGACAGAATGCCGCGCGTCCCGGCCCCCAGCGTGCCCTGCTTGCCACGCAACAGGGCGCCCCGCTCCGATATATCGACGATCTGAGTTTCGGTGGCTGGGCGTCCGGCGATCAGCAGTTGCGCCGGCAGGTCGACCGCGACTCTCTCATGTGCGCGCCGGTTGACGCTGTCGGTCGAAGTACGCACCACGTGGATCACCACCTGGCGCAACTGCAACACGGCGGTTTCCAGCACCCCCGCCGTCTGCTGGACGGCCTCGGCCTGCTTGCCGGTCTCGCCGGCGGCGCCACGCACGTCGTCGGTACGCTGCGACATCCGGTTCGCCGCCCCCGCGGTTTCGCCGACACTGCGGGCGATCTCGGCGGTCGCGGCGCCCTGCTGCTCGACGGCGGCTGCGACCGATGTGGTGATGCTGTCGATCTCGCCGATCATCGTCACCATTTGCCCGACTTCACCGGCTGCGTGCGCCGTTGCCTGCCGGACTGCACTGATCTGGCGGGTGATGTCCTCGGTCGACCGGGCAGTCTGCGTGGCAAGTTGCTTGACCTCGTTGGCGACCACGGCAAATCCCTTGCCGGCATCTCCGGCCCGTGCTGCTTCGATGGTTGCGTTGAGTGCGAGCAGGTTGGTCCGGGATGCAATGTCCGCGATCATGCCTGCGACCTGCCCGATCTGCTCGGCCTGTTTCGACAGGGCATCGATGCTTTCTCGGGCGCGGCGCCCTGCCACTACGGCTTTCTGCGCCGACGTGCTGGAGTTGGTTACCTATTGCATGATCTCGCCGATCGAGGCGGTCAACTCTTCCGCCGCACTGGCAACTGTCTGAGCCGTGACCAATGTTTGCGTAGCTGCGACGGCTGCCTCGGCGGCGTTCTCCCCGGTGCGCCCCGCGGTCGCCGACATGGCGCTGGCGGTGATCGACATGTCTCCGGTCAAGGCGCTGACCCTCTCCACGGCAAGCCCCGCCTCGCGCTCGATCGTCTCCGCCATCTTGTTCAGCGCCAATCCGCGGCTGCCCTGCTCTTCCCTGGTATAGGTTTCCAGAAGAACCTCGAGATCGAGCCAGGCGACCTTGCTGAGCGCCGAACGGAGTGCCAGCCTCTCTGCATCTTTTCGGCCGCTGAAAATCCGTATGCCGGGGCGGCCGACGTGTTCAAGGTCGAGGTCCTTGACGATTCCGTTCATGACGCTCGCATGGCAGATCGCGACCGCGTAGCCGGGCACCTCGAACTTGTAGAAGATCGAGGCCAACGCCTCGGCGGACTCGATGAAGCCACTATCGAGTTCTCCCGAGACCACACGGGTCCAGTGAGCGACGCGAACCGCATGCACGGCCGGGTTCATCAAGGCTGCCTGCATGGTCGGCCAGCTGGAGAAGGCGCCATGGAGTTCCTCCAGCAGCCTGGGCAGTCGTTGCTTTGCAAAGACTGCCTGTCGTTTCAGGATGGCGATGTCCATCGGCGTGATATTGAAAGCCTTTACTCGCTTTTCCTGATCGGCGCTGAAGGTCATGAGGCGGGTTTGCTCTCGACGGTGGCTGTAAGATCACAGCCTCCTGGGGCAGAATGTACTGAAACGATTAATGAACCATGAAGCGCGGCTCCTGCCGGGGCTGAATCAACCCGAGGTCGGCGGACAGGTAAGATCGGGCTCCTGCGGCTTGCCTGATGGACGCCCCGAGGACAAGCTCGCAGTCGTTTAGCGGATGCCCTGGATCCCGCTTCCCTGCGGCATAGCGCCTGTCGTGCCCTGTCCACGGTATGCTGCGATAGTCGGTCTGATCAGGCCAGCAGCGCTCCCTTGCTGCCGCGACGGCGAAGATCGTCAGCATCTTGAAAGGGGGCAGCGCACGCCGAGCGACAGGAGCATGTCCGGGCGAGGCTTGACGGAAAACCCGGACTGGGGTTCGTCGCCCATCCTGCTGGCTCAGGCCCCATCTCGTCCTGCCGTAGGTCGGCGCATGCTGTTCAGGGCGAGCTGGATAGCAGTAGCTCGATCGACGGGCTTCCGCGATGCCCGATCCGGTTCCGCGGCCAACCTGAGCAGCTCATTGATTGACTGGTGCCGACACTCGGAATTGAACCGAGGACCTACTGATTACGAATCAGTTGCTCTACCCCTGAGCTATGTCGGCAGCCGTGGGTGGCCTATACAAAACCCTGAGCATCCCCGCAACATGCCGCCTCGCAGGGTCGGTCGCGCTCTGCGGCTGCACGACCACGAGGCGCCGGCCCGACGGCGCCGATTATCCTGACCGAGGCGATCGTCGGCATGAGTCCAGACCAACCCGCTCCTCCCACGCAGGCCCCCGTGACCGGTGCTCCCAAGAGCAGACTGCCCCGGCGGCCAGCCCTGAAGAGCCTGCGCCTGCACCCCAAGCCGCGCCGTCCGGTCACCGACCTCGCCCGGCTGCATATCCTCGACGGGCTCGCCGAATGCCCGAGCTGCGGCTATTTCCAGCACGTGCCGGATCTCAAGCCCGGTCACGTCGCAGACTGCCGCCGATGCCGCGGCCAGATCGGCCGGCGTCGCACCAACCCGCCGGTCTCCACACCGCTCGCCTTCTGCCTGGCGTCGGCCGTGCTGTATCTGTTGGCGATCAGCCAGACGCTGATGACCTTCGACCTGTTCGGCCGCACCAACACCGTGACCCTGCTGACCGGCCCGCTCGAGCTGATGCGGGAAGGCTGGGGCGTGGTGGGAGCGCTGGTGCTGTTCGCGACCGTCATCGCACCACCGATCGTCATCGGGCTCATGCTCGCGGTGCTGGTGGCGGCGGCACAACCGCAGCTGCCGCACTGGGCGCCCGGACTGATGCGGCGCTACGAGCACCTGCGGCCCTGGTCGATGATCGAGGTGTACATGCTCGGCGTGTTCGTCGCCTACACCAAGCTGATCGACCTGGCCCACGTCGAGGTGGGCGTCGCCGTGTGGGCGCTGGCGGGCCTGATGGTCACCATGGCCGCGACGGACTCCACCCTCGATATTGACCTCATCTGGCACAAGCGTCCGGTCGCCCGCTTTGCCCGCCGGCCCAATGGTCGCCGGGTCATCGTCTCGACCGTCGATGCGTCGGAGATCGATCTGCCGCCGGCCCGCAGGATGGTGAGCTGCATGTCGTGCGGTCTCGTCTGCGCTGCCGAGCGCGACCTGCCGCAGGACCGGGTGCTGGGCAACTGCCCCCGCTGTCAGGCTGTGGTCCGCCGCCGCAAGCCGCAGAGCCTGCTGCGCTGCATCCTCCTGGTCAGCTGCGCGATCATCCTCTACGTGCCCGCCAACCTCTATCCGATCATGACGATCATCCAGATCGGCCGGGGCGGCGGCCACACCATCCTGAACGGGGTTCGCGAGCTGTACGAGGCGCACATGCTACCCCTGGCGCTGCTGGTGTTCTTTGCCAGCATCACCGTGCCGGTGCTGAAAATCGTCGGGCTGGTGCTGATGGTGTGGTGCACCTGGCGGGGGTCGGCCAGGCGGCTGGTCGACCGGGCGCGGCTGTTCCGGTTGATCGACTTCATCGGCCGCTGGTCGATGATCGACGTGTTCATGGTATCGATCCTGGTGGCGCTGGTGCATCTGGGCAGCATCGCCAACATCAACGGAGAACCCGGCTTGTTTGCCTTTGCCTCGGTGGTCGTCTTCACGATTTTTGCGGCGGACTGCTTCGATCCGCGCCTCATGTGGGACGCCGCCGGGCTGAACGGTGTCGCCGTCGCCCGTGAAGTCAAGCTCGGCATGGGCGAGACAGCGTCCGGCGGCACCTCCGGCGCAAGGCCGGTCGGCGCGTGAGCGGCCAGCAGGAGCATCCCGACAAGCCGGCGCACGACGCGGCTGCCGTCGCGGACGACCAGGCGTCGGAAGCCACCATCCGGCCGGCGCGGTTCTCGCTGATCTGGGTCATCCCGATCGTCGTCGTGGCGATCGCGGCCTATCTCGGGTGGCAGACCCTGTCGCGCCGCGGTCCGGAGATCACGCTCGAGTTCCAGACCGCCGACGGCCTCACCGCCGGGCAGACCCAGGTCAAGGAGAAGGCGGTCGCGCTCGGCACCGTCATCGGCATCGCGCTGTCGAACGACCTGAAGCGGGTCGAGGTGCGGGTGCGGATGAACGCGCAGGCCAAGCCGTTCCTGACCAGCAACGCGCAGTTCTGGGTGGTCCGGCCGCGGCTCAGCGGCGCCACCGTGTCGGGTCTCGATACGCTGGTGTCCGGCGCCTACATCGCGGTCGATCCCGGGTCGCCGGGCGGTCAGCCGCAGGACCATTTCAAGGGGCTCGAATCCCCGCCGGGCGTCCGTTCCGACGAGCCGGGCCGGACCTACACGCTCACCACCAGCAGCATCGGCTCGATCAGCGAGGGCGCGCCGGTGTTCTTCCGCGACGTCGTGGTCGGCGAGGTGCTCGGCTACACGATGCCGCCGGGTGGCCGCGGTCTGATCCCGGTGCAGGTGTTCGTGCGCGAGCCGTACGACCACTACCTGCGCACCGACACGCGATTCTGGGACGTGTCGGGCATCCGTGTCGATTTCTCCGGTGGCAGCCTGCATCTGCAGGTCGAATCGCTGCAGGCGGTGCTGTCGGGCGGCGTCGCGTTCGGGCTGCCGCAGGAGCGCCGCGACAAGGAGGCGACCGAGGCCCCGGACAAGGCGGTGTTCAAGCTCTATGACAGCAAGGACGATGCCGACACCGCCGGCTACCATGAGCGGCTGCAGATCGTCAGCTACTTCAAGAGCTCGGTGAAGGGCCTGGCGATCGGCAGCCCGGTCGACATGTTCGGCCTGCAGGTCGGCAACGTGACCGACGTCAAGCTGATGCTGAACCGCGACACCGGCGACGCACAGGTCCGGGTGGCAATGGAGATCCAGCCCGAGCGGGTCTTCTCCGACGAGGAGATGAGCAAGGGGTCGATGACCGAGGTGACCCAGGCGCTGGTCAATAACGGGCTGCGCGCGGAGACCGACAGCGGCAACATCCTGACCGGCTCGACGGTGATCTCGTTCTCGTTCGTGCCGAACGCCACGCCCGAGAAGATCACCATGGAAGGCAACGCGATCCGGCTGCCGAGCAAGCAGGGTGGCATCAACGGCATCATGGACAGCCTGTCGACGGTCGCCGACAAGATCGCCGCGATGCCGCTGGTGCAGATCGGCGACAACCTGAACAGCCTGCTTGCCCACACCGACAGCACGGTCAACGGGCCGGAGCTGAAGGACTCGCTGAAGCAGCTGTCGAGCACGCTGCAGAGCGTCCAGCACCTGGCGAGCCATGCCGACCAGGGCATCACGCCGCTGATGCAGCGGCTGCCGCACATCGCCGACGAGCTCGACCAGACGGTGGCGCATGCCAACACGCTGCTGACGTCCTATGGCGGCAACTCCGACTTCCACCACAGCGTGCAGCAGACGCTCGACCAGCTGAACGAGACGGCCCGCTCGATCCGCCTGCTGGTCGATTATCTCAGCCGCCACCCCTCCTCGCTGCTGCTCGGCCGAGGCAAACCATGAGGCCGTTCATGAGGCTGCGTCACGTGCGTGCGACCACCCTGGTCGGCGCGTTCGCGTCGGTCGCGCTGTCGCTGGCCGGCTGCGGGTCGTCCGAGCCCGCGTATTACACGCTGAACGCCGCGCCGGGTGTTGCCCAGGCCGGCGGTCCGGTCACGCTGAAGGTGCGCACGCCGTCGGTCGCGACGATGCTCGACCGGGATTACATCGTCCGCAACGACCAGGACAACAAGCTGAAGCTGGCGCCGGACGCGGCCTGGGGCGAGCCGCTGGCCGACATGATCGGACGCAGCCTGGTCATCGACCTGCAGCAGCGGCTGCCGGGGACCAGCGTGTTTTCCGAGGCGGGATCGATCTCGACGGAGGCACAGGCCGTCGTGGAACTCGACATCTCGCAGTTCGCCGAGGATGGCGCAGGCCATGCCGAGATCAACGCGCTGCTGTCGGTTCAGCGTCCGGATTCAGGCCCGGCGCAGAGCCACGTGATTCATCTGGTGGCGAGCCCGCAGGGCACCGACGTGGCAGCCTTGGCAGCGACACTCAGCCAGTTGCTGGGTCAGGTCGCGGACGAGGCAGCCCGTGAGGCGCGTGCGTTGGGACCGATCGCCCCGGACACCCAGACCATGCCGGTGCAGCCGCGGGCCTGAACCGCGGCTACAACGCGTCGAGCCTCAGACCTTCTCGACCTGGCCGTATTCCAGGTCGACGGGGGTGGAGCGGCCGAAGATCGAGACGCTGACCTTGAGGCGGCCCTTCTCCTCGTCGACATCCTCGACGGTGCCGTTGAAGCTGGTGAACGGGCCGTCGGCCACACGCACCTGCTCGCCGATCTCGAACAGGATCGACGGGCGCGGACGCTCCACGCCTTCCTGGGTCTGCTTCATGATCCGCTCGGCCTCGGAGTCCGGGATCGGGCTCGGCTTGGTCTTGCTGCCGAGGAAGCCGGTGACCTTGGGGGTGTCCTTGACCAGATGCCAGGCATCGTCGGTCAGCTCCATCTTCACCAGCACGTAGCCGGGGAAGAACTTTCGCTCGGAGTTGACCTTCTGGCCGCGACGCACCTCGACGACGTCCTCGGACGGCACCAGCACCTCGTCGATATGATCGGCCAGACCCTTCTGCAGGGCCTGCTCCTTGATCTGCTGGGCAATCTTCTTCTCGAAGCCCGAATAGACGTGGACGACGTACCAGCGCTTCGCCATGACCTCTTCCTAGAACTCCGATTTCCGCAAGCGAGGCTTGTGGCTAACTACCAAGGCCGAACAGGGCCCGCACGCCAAGCCCGATGACCTGGTCGACAATGAAGAAGAAGATCGCGGTCAGTGCCGCCATTGCCGCCACCAGGCCGGTGGTGATCAGCGTTGTGCGACGCGTCGGCCAGGTGACCTTGGTCACCTCGGAGCGCACCTCGCGCAGGAATTTTGCAGGACTTACAGCCACGCCGCACCTTCTCGACACCGATAGACCAGCCGCACGACGCCTTTGAGAACGCCGCCACCGTGACACGACCATACAGCATGGACGGGCGGCTGGCAGGGGCGGAGGGTCTCGAACCCGCAACCTCCGGTTTTGGAGACCGGCGCTCTAGCCAATTGAGCTACACCCCTGCAGCGCCGCCGCCACCGCGATCGACCCTGGACGTTCCGAAACGGCGCGCCCCAGGCCTGTCGCCCGGTGAACCCGGCGCAGTGGGCGTAAAGAGGATGAGCGGCCCCGGAAGTCAAGAGCCTGCATGCGGCAGGGACGTTGTCACCCGGCCGACGGTGGGTCTTGCCCTGGGCGACTGGAAGGCGCTAACACGTCGCTGCGCATGAGTGCCGAGCGGGCGTAGCATAGTGGTAATGCTGTAGCCTTCCAAGCTACCGAGGAGGGTTCGATTCCCTCCGTCCGCTCCAGCGCGATCCCGGTTTCAGCGATGCTCGGCAGGAGCGCGGAAGTTGGTGGAAGGGGTTGGATTCGAACCAACGTAGGCGTACGCCAGCGGATTTACAGTCCGCCCCCTTTAGCCACTCGGGCACCCTTCCGGCCGGGCACGGCACCTACGGCCGAACGCCGGTTCTGTCAACATACGCCAGGCCGCTGCGAGCAGGCTTCGCACGCGCGGTGACGCGGACGGCGACTGGTCGTAACATGCGCAATGCGCTCCAGAACCCCAGACCGTCCGGCCAAGCCGCCAGCACCCCATTCCACCCGTCCAGGTCCCGCTCGCGGCGATGCGACCCGTAACGAGCGGCCGCGTGGCGAGCGCCCCGAAGCCGGGCAGGGCAAGCCGGATAGGCCGCCGGCAGCTCGGTCGGCACCGACGCTGCGTGCGCCCTCGCAGCAGGCCCGGCTCGAGCATAAGCGGCCAGAGAACGCTGGCACCGAGGCCACCCCGGAGCCGTCACGTGGCGGCCAGCGGCGGGGCCAGCATCGTAATCTGGGCGGTGCGCAGCCGGCCGGGGCGGCCAACTGGCTCTACGGCACGCATCCGGTGATCGCCGCCCTGGCCAATCCGCAGCGCCGCCTGCGTCGCCTGTTGCTGACCGACGAAGCAGAGGCCGGTCTCGCCGCGCGTCTGGGTGGGCCTCTGCCGCTCGCCGCGGAACGCACCGATCGCTCACGCCTCGACGCGCTGCTCGGCCGCGACGCGGTGCATCAGGGCATGGCGCTGCTGGCCGACCCGCTGGCGACGCCGACACTGGACCAGGTGCTGCAGCGACCGGGCCTGATCCTGGTGCTCGACCAGATCACCGACCCGCGCAACGTCGGCGCCATCCTGCGCTCGGCGGCGGCCTTCGGGGTCGCGGCGGTGATCCTGCAGGACCGCAACGCACCGGAGGAGACCGGCACCCTGGCCAAAGCCGCGTCGGGCGCGCTCGAGGTGGTGCCGGTGCTACGGGCGGTGAATTTGTCGCGCACGCTGGTGGCATTGAAGGCGGCCGGGTTGTGGACGGTCGGGCTCGATGCCGGCGGCAGCAGGCTGGATGGCGCGTCGTTTAAGGATCGCCGGGTGGCGCTGGTGCTCGGCGCCGAGGGCGAGGGCCTGCGCCGGCTGACCCGCGAGACCTGCGACGAGATCGCCGGGCTGGTGATGCCGGGCACGATGGAGAGCCTGAACGTCTCCAACGCCGCGGCTGTGGCGCTCTACGAGATGGTGCGGACGCCGGGCTGATCCTTGCTGGCCGGGGCGTTGCGGCAGGCGTCGGAGCAGTAGCGCACCTGCGCCCAGTCGCGCGCCCACTTCTTGCGCCAGGTGAACGGGCGGCCACAGCGGGCGCACAGCTTGCTCGGCAGGTCGGATTTCGCCACGCCGCGCGGCATCAGGCTGGACCCGCCAGCATCGACGCAGCTAGCCGGGTGCCGGAGAGCCAGGCGCACTCGACACGTGGCCCCAGCAGCCAGTCGCCACACACGCCCAGGCCCAGCCGCGCATTCCACAACGAGCCTTTTCCGGCATCACCCGAACGGGCATAGCGCCAACGGTGGGCGGTGGCGGCCAGCGGTGCCGGCAGATCGACGCCGGGAGCCTGTTCGAAGGCTGCGAGCAGCTCCGCGAGGACGGTGTCCGCCCGGTTCTCGAGATGGGCGTCCGACCAGTCCGCTTCGGCCTGGATCACCCAGCTTTCAGGCCCGGTGCGGCCAGGCTTCGCCGAGTTGCGCGCGGCCCAGCCGATCGGCCCGTGGTGCTGCAGGACATCCGACGTTTCCGACAGACCCGTCCCGAACGCCACCATCACCGTCCAGCACGCTCTCGACCGGGTGCCACCGGCGAGGTCGGCGAAGTCGCTGTCCCACGGTTCGAGTAGCGGCGCCGCCTGCTCAGCCGGCACCGCCACGACGACCGCATCGAACGGGCCATGTTCGTCGGGGTCGATGCGGAGCCACCAGGCAGGGTCGGGCTCAGCGTTGCGCCGAAGCGCGTCGATTCTGGAAGACAGATGCACGTCGAGCCCGGATGCAAGTTGACGGGCCGGCGCGTTCATCGTGGGCGTGCCGACCCAGGCATCGGCGCCTGCTGCCGGCCAGGGTGCAGCGAGTCCGAGCGCCGCCCAGCGATCGATCTCGGCCTGGAATGCGGGGTCATGCGCCGTGAAGTACTGGGCGCCGTGGTCGAAGCTCGCCTCGCCGGACGGTGTGTCGATTCGGCGCGTCGAGAGCCTGCCGCCGGCGCCGCGCGCCTTGTCGAACAGCGTCACCGAGGCGCCCGCGGCTTGCAGTGCGGCGGCGCAGGCCAGCCCGGCCAGTCCGGCACCGATCACTGCGATCCGCATGATGTGCTCCCGAATGGCCTGTCGCCCGGCCGCCGCCGGGCCCATGTGTGGTCCATGTCAAATCTGCTGATCTGGTACGATGGCGGTTGCCCGCTCTGCCGGCGCGAGATCGCCCTGATGCGCCGGCTCGACCGACGAAAGGCGATCGAGTTCGTCGATGTCAGTCGCGAGGAGACCGTGTGCCCACGCGACCGCCGCGAGTTGCTGGCCCGGTTCCACGCCTTGGAGAACGGCCAGATACTGGCCGGGGCGGCGGCGTTCGCCGCGATGTGGCGCGCGATCCCGGTGCTCCGGCCGATCGGCCTGCTGGCCCGCAATCGTCGCGTGCTGGCATTGCTCGAGCGCCTGTACGACCGCTTCCTGCAACTCCGCCCCGGCATGCAGCGCCTTGCCCGCCGCCTCGAGCCGGCACCGCCTGGCTGAAGCGAGTCTGGAAGAAAACGCGTGCGAACGTGGTGTGCCGAGCGAGGGTGGCGTGCCTTCACGGCACGGCCGGCGTGCTCTTCGAGAACCGGAGCGGAGCGGCCTTGTCGGCGGTGAGCACCGAAAGCGCAGAAGGTCGCGTCGGACCGCCGGCACAGCGCATTCGCACGCGTTTTCTCAGATGATGTAGTCGACGGGGGGGAGCGACTGATCCATCGTGAACGCCGGCATGCTGGAATGCCGGGTGCCGACCAGCCGGGCCGGGTTGCCGACGACGGTGGTATAGGGGCGCACGGACTCCAGCACGATGCTGCCGGCGCCGATCTTGGCACCCTCGCCGATCTCGATGTTGCCCAGGATCTTGGCGCCCGCGCCGATCAGCACGCCGCGCCGGATCTTCGGGTGGCGATCGCCGACGCTCTTGCCGGTGCCCCCGAGCGTGACCCCCTGCAGCATCGACACGTCATCTTCGAGCACGGTCGTCTCGCCGATCACGATGCCGGTGCCGTGGTCGATCAGCACGCGCCGGCCGATCCGCGCGGCGGGGTGGATGTCGAGCCCGAACAGCTCCGAGGCCCGGCTCTGCAGGTGCTGCGCCAGGTGGCGGCGGCCCTCGTTCCAAAGCCAGTGCGCCACCCGGTACATCTGCAAAGCCTGGTAGCCTTTGAAATACAGGAACGGCGTTACGAGGTCCGGGCAGGCCGGGTCGCGCTCCTTGATCGCCACCAGGTCGGACGCAGCGGCGGCGACGATCTCCGGGTCGGCGGTGTGGGCTTCGGTCACCATCGTCGCCAGCGCTTCCGCCGGCACCGTCGCATCGGCGAGCTTGCGGGCGATCAGCCAGGCCAGTCCCGTCGGGAAGTCGGCATGGCGGTGGATGCTGGTGCCGAGCAGCCGGCTCATGATCGGATCGCCGCAGCAGGCAGCCTCGACGATCAGCTGGCGCCACAAGGCCGCGAGATCGATCGAGCCAAGGGTCGTACCCACCGTTGCCACGACCGTGGCGTCGGGGGCGCGGTCCGCCTCATTCGAGCGTGCGTCGAAATCGGGTGCCAACTCGCTGTCCGGGTGGAGGCTGGTGCTATCCATCATGATCGGTCCGCGTCCGGGTCGTTCGGGATGGCAGATAGTGAGCGGCGGTTCACTCTGCGAGTCCAGCTTCGCCTCTGGCCGGTGCGACCGGAAGCGCCTGGCCGCCGCCGCCCATCGCCGCCCGCATGAAGGCACGCCGGAGCCTCGGCATGCGGTGGACGCCGGCGATGCCGAGATCGCGCGCCAGCCTGACGACCGGGTTGTCGTTGCTGAACAGCCGGTCGAGCAGGTCGGTGGCGGCCAGCATGGCGAGGTTGGCCGGGCGACGGGCAGCCTGGTAGCGGGCCAGCAGGGCCGGATCGCCGAGGTCGTCGCCCGCCGCTTGGGCCGTGATCAGCAGCCCACTGAGCGCCTCGATGTCGCGAAAGCCCAGGTTCAGCCCCTGGCCGGCGATCGGGTGGATGCCGTGCGCCGCGTCGCCGACCAGGGCCAGCCGGGTCGCCCGGTAGCTGTGGGCGTGCAAGGCGCCGAGCGGATACAGCCAGCGACGCCCGACCAGGCGGATCGCGCCCAGATGCGAGCCGAGCCGGCGCTGGATCTCACGGGCGTAGTCGGCATCGTCCAGCGCCATCAGCCGCCGCGCGGTGGCGTTGTCGTCGCTCCAGACGATCGCGGACAGGTGCGGCGCGCCTTCGGTCGCGGCCATCGGCAGCTGCGCGAACGGGCCGCCGGGCAGGAAATGCTCCAGCGCGTGGTTGTGGTGCGGCTTCTCGTGGGCGATCGCGCAGACCAGCCCGCTCTGCCGGTAGCCGAAGCGGGTGACCGCGATCCCGGCCTGGCGACGCAGCGGGCTCTCGCGTCCTTCCGCGGCGACCACCAGCTGGGCCCGGATCGTCTGTCCGTCGGTGGTGCGGATCGTGGCACCTGCCTCGGTGCGAGTGACCGTGGCCTCAGCAGGCGCGACGACGTGGATGCCGGGCGTCGCGTGCAGTGTCGTGTTGAGCGCCACCCGCAGGCTGCGCGCCTCGGTCATCCAGCCGAACGGCTCGCCGATCTCGCGATGGTCGAAATGCAGGAACAGCGGCGAGGCGGGCAGGCCGGGCTTGCCGTCCGAGACCCTGATGCCCTCGATCGGGCCGGATGGCAGCGGCAGATGGTCCCATACCCCGGCAGCCTCGAGCAGCCGGCGCGAGCTGGCGGCGATGGCGTAGGCGCGGCCGTCGAAATCCGGGTGCTCCATGGGGGGCAGTGAAGCCCGGTCGATGATCGCGACCGGGATCCCGGCAGCGCCCAGGCGGCAGGCCAGGGTGGCGCCGACCGGGCCGGCGCCGACCACGCACACCGCAACGTCCAGGACCGTATCGCTCATGACGCAACACCAGGGGCATCGCGGCTTTCGCGATGTTGCGCAGGATCAGTGCGAAAGCGGCACGAAATTGCGTCGATCTGCATGGATTTCGAGCAGGATCGTGTCATCCGTGTCGCAGCCGGCGACGTGATTCGCGCCCGGTGATCAGTGGCATGGTTCTTGGATCGATAGCGTGCCAAATCGGGGCTACTCCGGCGCGGCGTTGGAGACAGGGGATTCGTCCGGCCCGGCATGTGCCGATCAGCCGTCGGGGCCAAGCAAAAGTTTAGAGAGAGGTGCGATGAAGCTCGTCACAGCAGTCATCAAGCCCTTCAAGCTCGATGACGTAAGAGAGGCACTGACGCCGCTTGGTGTTCAGGGCCTCACGGTCTCCGAGGTTAAGGGTTTCGGTCGGCAGAAGGGGCAGACGGAGATCTATCGTGGTGCCGAGTATCACGTCAGCTTCCTGCCGAAGGTGAAGATCGAAGTCGCCGTGTCAGATGACATGGTGGACCAGGTGGTCGAAGCCATCCTGCAATCGGCACATACCGGCAAGATCGGCGACGGAAAGATCTTCGTGACCGAGATCCTCCGGGCCGTCCGCATCCGCACCCGCGAGACCGGCGAGGACGCACTGTGAGCAAAGCCCTGCCCATGAACCTGTCGTCCCAGTCGTTTCGTGCCAGGGCCGGCTCGGTCGGCACGCGTGTCGCCCCCGCACTGGTGGCGTTCGCGCTGCTCGGTCTCGCGCATCCGGCAATGGCCGCGGCGGCTCCCCCGCCGCCGCCGCCCAAGCTGGATAGCGGCGACACCGCCTGGATGCTCACCAGCACCGCGCTGGTGCTGCTGATGACCGTGCCCGGCCTGGCGCTCTACTACGCCGGCATGGTCCGCAAGAAGAACGTGCTGGCCACGCTGATGCAGGCCTTCGCGATCTGCTGCCTGGTCACCATCACCTGGACGGTGGTCGGCTACAGCCTGACCTTCACCACCGGCAATCCCTACATCGGCGACTTCTCGCGCCTCATGCTGAACGGCATGGGCGCCAACATCTCCAAGGGCAACGATATCGGCTTCACCCTCGGGCTCGGATCGTCCAATCCGACGGTCACGACGATCCCCGAGAGCGTCTACATGATGTTCCAGATGACGTTCGCGATCATCACACCCGCGCTGATCGCCGGCGCCTTCGCGGACCGCATGAAGTTCTCCGCCATGTGCGTGTTCATGGTGCTGTGGTCGCTGGTGGTCTATGCACCGATCGCGCACTGGGTCTGGAGCCCGATCGGCTGGGTCGCGGCGTTCGGCGCGATCGACTTCGCCGGCGGCACCGTCGTGCATATCAACGCGGGCATCGCCGGCCTGATGTGCGCGATCGTGCTCGGCAAGCGCACCGGCTACGGCCATGACGACATGTCGCCGCACAACCTGACCTACGCGGTGATCGGCGCCTCGCTGCTCTGGGTCGGCTGGTTCGGCTTCAACGCCGGCTCCGCGGTCAGCGCCGGCGGACGGGCCGGCATGGCGATGGCGGTCACCCAGATCGCCACCGCGGCGGCAGCACTCGGCTGGATGTTCGCGGAGTGGATCGTGAAGGGCAAGCCGACGGTGCTCGGCATCATCTCCGGCGCGGTGGCCGGGCTGGTGGCGATCACCCCGGCTTCGGGCTTCGTGCTGCCGGGTCCGGCCATCATCATCGGCGTGGCCGCGGGCGTCGGCTGCTACTTCGCGGCAACCTCGCTCAAGCACCTCTTCGGCTACGACGACAGCCTGGATTGCTTCGGCGTGCATGGCGTCGGCGGCATCATCGGCGCGCTGCTCACCGGTGTGTTCGCCTTCGGGCCGCTATCGGCCACCGATGCGGCGCCGGGCGGCACGGTGGGCTCGTTCGCGCAGTTCATCATCCAGGGCAAGGCGGTGTGCGTGACGCTGATCTGGAGTGGCGTGCTGTCGTTCGTGCTGCTGAAGGTGATCGACCTGACGATCGGGCTGCGCGTCAGCCGCGACGACGAGGTCGAGGGCCTGGACATGACCCTGCACGGCGAACGTCTCGGCTGATCTGACCAACGCACTTGTCTGACTTGAGGGGGCGGCTTTCGGGCCGCCCCTTCTCGTTTGGGCGGTGCTCACAGGAAAGGTGATGGCAACTCCAGGCGGCAGGTCACGTAGTTCGGCCTTCAACGCCCTATTAGGGCCTGCGACCGGAGACCGACATGAAGGCATTGACCTGGCAGAGCCGCGGCAAGATCACCTGCGAGACGGTTCCCGATCCGATCATCCAGGACGGACACGACGCGATCATCAAGGTAACGGCCTGCGCGATCTGCGGCTCGGACCTGCATCTGATGGGCGGCTTCATGCCGACCATGGAATGCGGTGACATCCTCGGCCACGAGACCATGGGCGAGGTGGTCGAGGTCGGCCGCGAGAACACGAAGCTGAAGGTCGGCGACCGCATCGTCGTGCCGTTCACGATCTGCTGTGGCGAGTGCCGCCAGTGCAAGTGGGGCAACTTCAGCTGCTGCGAGCGCACCAACCCGAACGGCAAGATGCAGGCCGAGACCTTCGGCTACCCGCTCGCCGGGCTGTTCGGCTTCTCGCACATCACCGGCGGTTTTGCCGGCGGCCAGGCCGAGTACCTGCGCGTGCCGTATTCCGATGTCGGCCCGATCATCGTTCCCGAGGGCCTGACCGACGAGCAGGTGCTGTTCCTGAGCGACATCTTCCCGACCGCCTACATGGCCGCGGAAAACTGCGACATCCAACCTGGCCAGACGGTTGCCGTATTCGGTTGCGGCCCGATCGGCGTGCTCGCGGTCAAGTCGGCCCTGCTGCTGGGTGCCGGCCGGGTGATCGCGATCGACACGGTGCCTGAGCGGCTGGCGCTGGCGCAGGCCGCCGGTGCGGAGACGATCGATTTCGGCAACCAGAACGTCCAGGAAACCCTCATGGAGATGACCCATGGGCTCGGTCCGGACGCGGTGATCGAGGCGGTCGGCATGGAGTCGCACGGCGCCGATACGCTGGCGCAGAAGGCGACTTCGGCCGTGATGTCGGCGACCGTCAGCATGGAGCGGCCGTACGCGTTCAACCAGGCGGTGCTGGCATGCCGTCCGGGCGGTGTCGTGTCGATGCCGGGCGTCTATGCCGGCATGGCCGGGCCGATCGCCATGGGCATCCTGATGAACAAGGGACTGACCCTGCGCACCGGGCAGACGCACATGCTGCGCTACATGCAGCCGCTGATGGAGCGCATCCAGAAGGGCGAGATCGACCCGTCCTTCATCATCAGCCACGTGTCCACCAACCTCGAGGACGGTCCCGCCCTGTACGAGACCTTCCGCGACAAGAAGGATGACTGCACGAAGGTCGTGTTCAAGCCGCACGGCTGATCCCAATCGGCTCGGGGGGCCGGCCGGGTCGGCTCCCCACGTCGAAGATCCGATTCGATCGGATTTTAGCGATCGTGCCGGACGAACATCCGGTTGGTCGCGTAGCTGATCAAGACGTCCCGGTCGGCGAACCAGTCGGCCCCGAGCAGAAGGTCGACCGGCTCGTCCAGCGGCGCCACGGTCAGTACCGGGTGGCGCTGGGTTTCGCTGCCGATCACCAGGCGGCTGAAGCGGTGCCAGTGATAGCTCGCTTCGTGCAGATCGACACCCGCGGTGATGCCGCCCGGATCCCCATCGAGCATCTCGGGATCCACTCCAAGACGGATCGCCGCCTGCCTGGACAGGATCCTCGAGCGGGCTCCGGTGTCGACCAGCACACTGATCGGCTGTCCGTCGAGGATGGCCGTGAACGTCAATCGGCTGCCCTGCCGGGTTAGCGGGATGGTGTCGAACGACCCACCCCAGCCATTCGGGAAAGCGCATGTCGCCGCATCCGAGGGGATGCTCCAGAAGCTGATCCGGTGCCGGGGGAGATCGAATTCGACATCGAAGCGTGACAGTACGTCTGCGCCAAGCAGACCGACGACCGGTGGCGTCACGATCGGCATCCCTGGAAGCCCGCCTGCAGGCATGCTGCCACCGCCCAGTCGCAGGGCCCCGATCACGAGATCCAGGTAGCGCACGTTCGGGACCGTCCTGCCGACCCCGCCCGTGCCCTGCATGACCGTCTGACGGGAGCCGTCGCGGTGAAGGCCGAGCCTTGCAGCTCCGAGAGCGGTGAACAGCCCTGCATCCGAGCCGGTGTCGACCAGCATGGTGACCGGCCGACCTCCGATCATGACGGGCATGTTGATGAAGCCGTCATTGTCGTCGAGCGGCGCCTGAGTTGCGAGCCGACCCTGGCAGTTCTGCGCCTCTGCGGCTGGGCTCCACGACATCGAGACGATGCAGAGTGCCGGCAGGATCCGTGAAAATCGGGTCACCACGACAGTCGGCCTCGTGGCTTCAGGCGTCTTCCCCTGCCGATCGGTCCTGCGGACCAGCCTCAGCGGCCGCCGTGCCCACCACCGCCGCCACCATGACCACCACCGCCGCCGCCGCCATGGGAGCCGCCACCGCCACCGCCCGCGTGGCCGCCGCCGCCGCCACGCGCTCCGGTCGGGATCCCGGGCATTCCACGGCCCCCGCCGAAGCCCCGGCCGCCGCCGCCACGGTTGAAGCCGCCACCGCCGCCACGATGGTCGAACCCACGATCGCCGCCGCCATACGGACCGACCAGGTAGCCGCCACCCCAACCGCCGTAACCGCCGCCCGAGGTATCGTAGTAGTCGCCGCCATATCCGCCGCCGCCGTCATAGCCGCCACCATAGCCGCCGACGCAGGCGGACAGGCCTCCGAGGAGCGCCAATGCCAAGATGAGTGCGGGCCGCTTCGCGCGATGCGAGGTCATTTCGCGTTCCCCGCCGGTGCGTCCGTCGGCCATTCCATCACGCCGAACAAGGCGCCTTGCGGATCAGCCAGGATGGCGATCTTGCCGCCATGTCGATCCACCCTTGGCGACAGCACCACCTTGCCGCCCAGGCTCGTGGCCTTGGCAGCCATTGCCGTCGCATCGTCGACCCGGATGTAATCCAGCCAGCGCGGACGGGCTCCGACCCAGCTCGAGGGGATCGAATTGACACTGGCACGGGCGAAATTATCGGATGCCATCAGCATGTGCTGCGCGGTTGCAGGATCCTGCGGCGTGCTCATGTTGAACAGGTCGTAGCCGAACACCGTCTTGTAGAAAGTGACCGCCTTGGTCGGATCCGTGGTGATCAGCGAGCTCCAGATCCAGTCGCCCGGGTCTGCAAGCAGATCGGGGGGATCGCCGCTCGTCGATTGCAGCATGGCGAACACCCCTCCCTGCGGATCGGTGAACACCGCTTCGCGTCCGAGTTCCGCGAGTTGGTGCGGCGGGAGTAGCACCTTGGCGCCGGCCTGCACTGCCAGGCCCTCGGACGCGTCGAGGTCGGAGGTGGCGATAAAGGAGATCCAGTTCGGACGCCGCCCGGTCGGCAGAGGACGCTGGAACATGCCCGCGACCACCTGGCCGTCGAGCGAGGCCTGGGTGAAGCTGCCCTGGCTCTGCTCGAAATCCTGGAAGCTCCAGCCGAACAGCGATCCGTAGAACTGCTTGGCGGCGGCGATGTCCGGCGTCACGAGCTCGGCGAACACGATCTTGCCGGGGTGATGCTCGGTGCTGGCCGGCACGTTAAGCGGTGCCAGGTCGGCCGCCGAGGCAGCAGGCGCGGAGAGCGCGGTGGCGCCGGAGAGAACCAGACTCAGCCCGACGACGATTGCCCTACCCAGCCTGTCGGCATCGTGTCGTTGCACTATCGATCTCCTGCGCCGCCGCTGCCTGTCGGGGAGCGTGCTACTGGAATTACGCTACGCAACCGAACCGGTTTCCGGCGCGCCATGATTGGCCTGGCCGTGATCGGGAGCGTGCAGCCGGCCGGCGGCGAAATCGTCCGTGGCGTTCAGCAGCGCGGTCAGGATGCCGGGCTCGGTGGTGGCGTGGCCGGCATCGTCGATCAGGTGGAAGGCGGCGTTCGGCCAGGCGCGGTGCAGCTCCCAGGCGGTGCGGGCCGGGGTGGCGACGTCGTAGCGGCCCTGCACGATCACCCCCGGCAGATGCGCGATGCGCGGCACGTCGCGCAGCAGCTGGCCGTCCTCGAGCCACGCGCCGTGGGTGAAGTAGTGGTTCTCGATGCGGGCGAAGGCGAGCGCGAAGGCGTCGTCGCCATGTTGCAGGGTCAGCGCCGGATCCGGCAGCAGCGTCAGTGTCTCGCCCTCCCACAGGCTCCAGGCGCGGGCGGCCTGCATCCGGATTGCGGCATCCTCGCCGGTGAGCCGCCGGCGGTACGCTGCGATCAGGTCGTGGCGCTCGACCTCCGGGATCGGTGCGAGGAAGCGCTCCCACTTGTCGGGGAAGAGCCAGGATGCGCCCTCCTGGTAGTACCAGAGCAGCTCCGCCCGGCGCATGCCGAAGATGCCGCGAAGGATCAGCCCGGTGGCACGCTCGGGGTGGGCTTGCGAATAGGCGAGCGCCAGGGTGCTGCCCCAGGAGCCGCCGAACACCAGCCATTTGTCGGTGCGGGTCATCTCGCGCAGCCGCTCGATGTCGGCGACCAGGTGCCAGGTGGTGTTGGCCTCGAGCGAGGCGTGCGGCGTCGACCGGCCGCAGCCGCGCTGGTCGAACAGCAGCACACGGTAGCGGTCGTGATCGAACAGCCGGCGCTGTGTCGGTGTGCAGCCGCCGCCAGGGCCGCCATGCAGGAACACGACCGGGATGCCGTCGGGGTTGCCGCACAGCTCCCAATAGACGGAATGGCCGTCGCCGGCATCGAGCATGCCGTGGGCGTACGGCTCGATCGGCGGATAGAGCGCTCGCCTGCCCATTGCCTGATCAGCCATCGACCGATTCTCCCCCGCCCAGATCCATGCCGTGCCGCGGATGCGTCCGTCGCCAGACATCCAGCAGATGCCCCTCGTCCGCCAGGGTGTAGCGCTGCGTGCTGGACAGGCTCGCATGGCCGAGCAGCTCCTGGATCGAGCGCAGGTCGGCGCCGCCTTCCAGCAGGTGGGTGGCGAACGAGTGCCGCAGCGCGTGCGGCGTGGCACTGTCGGGCAGGCCGACCAGCCGTCGGTACTCGCGCATCGCCTTCTGCGCCACCGCGGCATCCAGCCGTCCGCCGCGCACCCCCTGGAACAGCGGCGCGTCCGGGGCCGGGGCCGGGTGCTGCGAGGCCCACGCTTGCAGCGCCGCCAGCACCGCGGGGAGCAGCGGGACCAGGCGTTCCTTGTTTCCCTTCCCCCGGACCCGCAGGACGGCGTTGTTCCCGGCGCGCGGCAGGTCACGCAGATCGAGGGACAGCGCCTCGGCGATGCGGAGGCCGGCGCCATAGAGCAGCGTGAAGAGGGCGGTGTCGCGGCTGGCGGCCATCGTCGAGTGCGCCAGGTCGGCGATCCCGTCCGGCACCGCCAGCGCCGCGGGCACCGGCAACGGACGCGGCAGCGGAGCGCGAATCCGCGGCGAGGCCAGCAATCCGGGTGCGGCGTTGTCGACCCCGTGCTGCCGGGCCAGGTGCCGGTAGAAGCTGCGCATCGCCGAGACCCGGCGCACGCGGGTGCGGTTGGCCTTGTCGCGCGAATAATCGGGGGCCGCGGTGGCGTGACGCGCCTCCTCGGCCAGCCAGGCGCGCAAGTCGGCCTGTCGCAGCCCGGCAAGTGCTGCCAGGTCCGGCTCACCGCCGAGATGGGTGGTGAGGAAGTCCACGAACCGTCGGAGGTCGCCGCGATAGGCCGCGATGGTGTGCAGGCTGGCCCGCTTCTCGTGCGCCAGCCAGTCCAGGAACTCCTGCACCAGCACACTGCCTGTCGGAGCGGGTGTCACCAGGCGGGGCTCGGGGCACGATTGGCGGCGGCCAGCGTCTCGATCCGTGCCGCCAGGGCCTCGCCGAGGAACGCCAGCGCTGCCCGGCCGCCACCGCCTGCGCTGCCACCGGTCATGCTGGCCGGCAGTCCTTCCTCGAGCACCGCCATGTCCCGGCTGGCCAGTGCCAGCAGCATCGGCGGCTGTCCCTCGACCTGCACACGCAGCAGCGCGTCCTGCATGGCCAGCCCGGCAGCCTCGCCATGCAATTCGATCGGATCGGATGGCGTCGTTCGCACCAGCACGTCGTGCCGCCCGAGCAGGCGCGCCACGGTTCCGGCGGCGACACGACGTGCCATCAGTCGCGATGTCATGCCGCGCTGCCGACCAGGGCCGCCTTCGATGCACAGGAGTGCCGAGTCGATCCCGAGCAGGCCGGGCAGGTCGCTCGTCACCCACTCGCCGACATCCGGGGCGCGGATCAGAGCCAGCACCGCAGCGCGGACGCGTTCGGCGAGCCCGACTGCCGCACGTCCGGCCTTCAGCACGCTCTGGGCATGCGCCGTCATGTCGGCTGCCTGCTGCCGCGCCGCGTCGATCATCGCCGCCATGTGGTCGGCCATGATCTCGCCATGGACCCGACGCGGGGGTGCCAACAGGCTGTAGATATCCAAGCGGGTCGCCAGCCAATCAGGATTGTCGGTCAGGAAGCGTGCCACCCGGCCGGCTTCGCCCTGGTCGCCCGGCGGCGGATCATTGTCCATGGCGACGATCGCTCCCACACTCGGGGCGGCCGGATGGCTTGCCCGAAGCGGCCGAACTGGATCGATCCCTGTCCCAGAAACACATCACGCCGATTAGCTTAGACGCCTCCGCCGCCGCGACAAAGCCGGTCCGGAATGGCGCCTCCCGGGTGCCGGTGCTGCTGCCGTACCCGTTCCAGGGGGCGTTCGATTATGCGCAGCCGGAGGCGCTGGCACTGGAGCCGGGCGACGTCGTGATGGTGCCGCTCAACCGGCGCGCCGAGGTGGGTGTGGTCTGGGATGCACCGGTCGGGCTGCCCGGGGATCTCGCAACGCCGCCACCGCCATCGGTCGCCGATGCCAAGCTCAAGCCGGTGGCGGCCCTGCTCGACGTGCCGCGGATGCCGGAGAGCCTGCGCCGGTTCGTCGACTGGGTCGCGGGCTACACGCTGAGCCCGCCCGGGCTGGTGCTGGCAATGGCGTTGCGGACCAACGCCTCGCAGCCGGTGCCGCCGACCACCGGCTGGGTCCGCTCGGGCAGCAACTCCGCCACCGCACGCGTCACGCCCGCCCGCGCCCGGGTGCTGCAGGCGCTGACGGATGGCGCCCCGCGCAACACCGCCGAGCTGGGACGCGCGGCCGAGGTCGGCACCGGCGTGGTCAGGGCGATGGCCGAGGCGGGGCTGCTGGTGGAGGTGGCGATCGCCGGCCCGGCGGCATTCGGCACTCCGGATCCGGATCACCAGGATCCGGTGCTGTCACCCGACCAGAACACCACGGCGCAGCGGCTGCGCGGGCTGGTGCAGGGGCGGCGGTTCCAGGCGGCGCTGCTCGACGGCGTCACCGGATCGGGCAAGACCGAGGTGTATCTGGAGGCGGTGGCGGCGTGCCTGGCGGAGGGGCGGCAGGCGCTGGTGCTGCTGCCCGAGATCGCGCTGTCGGCGCAGTGGATGCAGCGCTTCGTCAGGCGGTTCGGCGTCGAGCCGGCGGTCTGGCATTCCGATCTCGGCTCGAAGCGGCGGCGCATCACCTGGCGCGCGGTGGCCGGCGGCGAGGCGCAGGTGGTGGTGGGCGCGCGGTCGGCGCTGTTCCTGCCGTTCCCCGACCTCGGGCTGGTGATCGTCGACGAGGAGCACGAGACAGCGTTCAAGCAGGAGGACGGCGTCACCTACCATGCGCGCGACATGGCGGTGGTGCGCGCCCGGCTGTCGTCGGCGCCGGTGCTGCTGGTGTCGGCCACGCCCAGCCTGGAGACGCTCGCCAATGTCGAGAGCGGCCGCTACCAGCACCTGACGCTTGCCGTTCGGCATGGCGGCGCCACGATGCCCGGGGTGGCGGCGATCGATCTGCGCGACCATCCGCCGGAGCGCGGGCGGTTCCTGAGCCCGGTGCTGATCGAGGCGGCGCGGGCGGCGATGCAGCCACCGGACGGTCGGCCGGCCGAGCAGGTGATGCTGTTCCTGAACCGGCGCGGCTATGCCCCGCTGACGCTGTGCCGGACCTGCGGACATCGCATCCAGTGCCCGAACTGCACCGCCTGGCTGGTCGAGCATCGTGCCCGCCGGCAACTCGCCTGCCACCATTGCGGGCACACCGAGGCGGTGCCGACGCACTGCCCGGCCTGTAACGCCGAGAACAGCCTGACGCCGATCGGTCCGGGGGTGGAGCGCATCACCGAGGAGGCGCGGCTGACCTTCCCGGATGCGCGCCTGCTGGTGATGGCGAGCGACACGCTGCCGGGGCCGAATGCGGCGGCCGAGGCAGTTCGGAAGATCGCCGATCGCGAAGTGGACCTGATCATCGGCACCCAGATCGTCGCCAAGGGGTGGCATTTTCCGGGGCTGACGCTGGTGGGTGTGGTCGATGCGGACCTCGGGTTGGCCGGCGGGGATCTGCGTGCGGCGGAACGCACGGTGCAGCTGCTGCACCAGGTCGGGGGTCGCGCGGGGCGGGCGGAGGCGCCGGGGCGGGTGCTGCTGCAGACCTACAACCCGACCCATCCGGTGATGCAGGCGCTGATCGCCAACGATTTCGCCAGCTTCATGCAGAAGGAGGCGGCACAGCGGCGGCCCGGATGGTGGCCGCCCTATGGCAGGTTGGCGGCCCTGATCGTCAGTGCCGATACGGCTGATGCAGCGGATGCGGCGGCACAGACGCTCGGTCGCAGTGCGCCGTCAGGGGAGGGCGTGCAGGTGCTGGGACCGGCACCTGCGCCGCTGGCGATCCTGCGCGGGCGCCATCGCCGGCGGTTGCTGCTGCGCACGCGGCGCGAGATTGCGGTGCAGCCGATCCTCAGGCGCTGGCTCGACGGCCTGCAATTCCCGCGGTCCGTACAGGTCGATGTCGATATCGATCCGGTCTCGTTCCTGTAGCAGCCTTGGGCGTTCAACGTGGGATGGCGAGAGCCTTGCTCCATGGCGGAGCGAAATCGTCTCGATGGATTGCGAATTCTCACGATCCGATGACGCTGTTACGTTTCGTCGTATCGTGAGCATCGCGTGCTCCGATGCATCGGTCGCGTCTCGCGTACCATCCAGGCTGAACCAATGCTCTGGGGCGAGCACACGAACTTTCCTCTTTTACAACTTCGATGAACGGGCGTGCGCGGAGGACGCAAGCGGGAGCCATTTCCGGTTGCGGGATCATTCCGGCACCAAGAACTCACTGTTTTGTCAGAGGCACCTGTCCCGAGTTCCTGATCATATGGCCTCGGTCTTGCAAAGTCCTGACGTCTGCGAGCGGCGTCGGGTGCTGCGGGAAAGGCGGGAGGAAGCTTGTCGGGGCAGCTGGCACGCCGGGTCGCATTCAATACCTACCTTCTGGGCAGGGCGCTGGTCATGCCCAACGGCTGCCTGCGGCCGAAATGTTTCGTTGCTGCAGGCGCCTTCTACCAGCTTCTGCCAGTCGACCTGATCCCCAACCGGATCTTCCTGGTGGGATATGCGGATAACGTGGCCGCCGTGTTGACGGGTGCGGCGCTCGCCTGGATCACGATCCCCGGTGACTATGTCGCGTTGCTGCGGAGCCCCACGCTGCCGCCGGACCACGCGGAAGCAAGGCGTGCGCTGGACGACGCCGCGGGCCGGCTTCGGAACCAGATGCATACACTCGGCTGGAAAGGCCGGCTGCAGCTGATCACGCTGTTCGGCATGCTGCTTTGCCGACCGGTCGTTCGCCTGGCACTCGGGCGCCCGGCCCGGCGATCCGAGCGGCTGGCGTTCCGCAAGGGACTCCGGCAACGCCATGTCGTGCTGCCGCCGCTGATGCGTGCTCTCGCGGCCGTGCCGGACGCCCGGCCGGTGCTGACGCAGACGATGCTGACCTCCTGGCTGCTCGCCGATCAAAGCTATCAGGGTCGGCTGCGTCGCGGTCTCGACTCGCGTGACTCTGATTTCACCGCCGATCGGCTCAGGGTCTGGACCGGACGCCCGATCAGTTTTCTGCATTTGGAAAAGACCGCCGGGACATCGCTCCTGGCGGTGATCAGCAGCCAGTTCCACCCGGGCCAGATCGATCCCGATCCGTGTCGCGGGTCGCCGCCGCATCTGGTGACGCCGTTCACGCCGAACGCGCTCGAGCGGATCAGATATTATCCACTGGTCTGGGGTCATTACGACCTGCCATCGCTGCGCCGGCTCGACCCCGGCCGCTTCGTTTTCACGATGCTCAGGTCCCCGGCGGACCGGCTGCTGTCCCTGTACTATTTCTGGCGGTCGCTCGATCCCGCCCTGCTCGGCCAGCCGGACGAGAACCCGCAGGTGCGTGCGGCGCATCGGCTGGGACTGCTTGAATTTCTGCGCAGCGACGATCCGGTTATCGTGAACTTCATCGACAGCTTCTACGTCCGTCGCCTGCTCGGCTTGTACGCCCAGCCGGGTCACGATCCGCTGCGGGAGCAGGAGGCTGTCCTGGACCAGGCGTTGGCCGCACTCGCGAGCATCGACTTCGTCGGCATTACCGAGCACGCAAGTCGATCGTTCGCCCGGCTCGGCATGATGCTTGGCGTCGAGGCGCTGCGGGAGGCGCCACGGCTCAATCGTGGGGCCGATACCGATCGCTCGCCGGATTTCCGTCCGGTGCTGCGTGAGCCGCACACGGCAGAGATCGCCGCGGAACTGGACCGTCTGACGTCGCTCGACCGCTGCATCTATCGTGCGGCGCTGGCTCGCTTCGACGTGTCCGAACCGGGACCCGAGCCGGCCTGACGAACCGATGTCCGGGGGCTCGCGGCGCTGCCGCATCGGGAGCGGGTTCGACGGCGCCGGCTTTCCGTCTAGGATCACCCCGGTGGATGCAGGACGACGGACCTGATGAGCGTTCTGTGGTGCCAGGGCATGTTCGCGAGCGGTTCGACCTGGCTCTACAACGTGGCCCGCGCGGTGGCCCGCGAGCTCGATCCGCACGGCGTCATCGACGAGCGGTTCGTGTTCCAGTTGCGCGATACGGAGGGGCTCTCCGCGCGCGGCGTGCGCCACATCGTGAAGGCACACCAGGCGGTCGGCGGCGTGGAGGCGGTGGCGGCTGCGTCGGATGCGATCCTGGTGACCTTGCGCGATCCGCGTGACGCGGTGGTGTCGCTCATGCAGTACCAGAATTTCTCGTTCAGCCAGGCGCTGTTCAACGTCCGCCGCGCGGCCGAGGCGTGCGTGCTGCTGGGCCGGCTGCCGCAGGCGGTGACGCTGCATTACGAGCTCGGCTTCATCGACGATATCCGCACCATCGACGGCGTGGCCGGGCATATGGGTGGGGTGCTGCGGCCGGAAGCCCGGAACGCGATCTTCCAGGCGAACCGGCGCCAGGCGGTGGAGCGGTTCATCGGCCAGCTCGATCGGCAGCCGACCACGATCGTCGACGCCCGCGGCGACATCTACGACCTCAGGTCGCACTGGCACCGGCACCATGCCGGCCGGACAGGCGAGATAGGCCGTTGGCGCAGGCTGCTTTATCCGGCACAGGTGCACGGGATCGAAACCGCGCTCGGGGCGTGGATGGATCTCTTCGGTTACCAGCTCAGCGACAGGAGCCTCGACATGACGACCCTCTCACGGACACCAGGCCCTTGATGCGGGCTACCAGGATCGCCGCGCCTCTGGGCGCAATATTGATCGCGAGCCCGCTTGCGGCGGTGGGCGCGGCAGTGGCAGCCATCGCGGCGCCGACCACGCCGCCTCAGCATCTGTTCACGCAGGTCGCGATGTCTCCGGATGGCGCGCATGTGGCCAGCCTCGAGGCGGATCTGCCGGCCGATGAGAACGCGGAGCCGACCTTCCGGATCGTGATCCGCAGCGTGTCCGGCGAGGGTCAGCCGGTGACGGTCGGCCTGCCGTGCAAGGGTGCCGAATGCGTGCCGTCGTCGCTGGCCTGGTCCATGGACAGCCACCGTCTGGCGTTCGTGCTGCAGCAGCCCGACCCGCACAAGACTGACCACCGGCGCCGCGTGTATGCGGTCGACGCGTCGGGCGCCGGTCTGTCGCAGCTGCTGGCTTTCGACGGCACGCTGGAGGGGCTGCGCTACGGTCCGGGCGGCACGCTGGCGGTGCTGGCCACCGCCGGCGCGCACAAGGAGCCGGGGGCGACCCAGGCGGCCGCCAAGATGACCGGCGAGATCGGCGAGAGCGAGGACGAACAACGCATCGGCACGATTGCCGACGGCGCGCTCCATTACCAGTCGCCGGCCGACCTCTATGTCTATGAATATGACTGGCAGCCCGACCAGGCGCAGCCGGATCATGCCCGGTTCGTCGGCACCGCGGCGCACGGCAACGGCGACAACAACTGGTGGGTCGCCAAGCTGTACGGCTTCGATGGCGGTGCGGCGCGGGTGCTCTACAGCCCGCCGCAGCGTCAGCAGCTGGCGGATCCGGTGGTGTCGCCGGATGGCACGTCGGTTGCCTTCATCGGCGGCATCATGAGCGATTTCGGCTCGACCGGCGGCGACGTGTTCCGGCTGGCGCTCGACCAGGTCGGGACTGGCGGGAGCGCCGCACCGGTGGCGGCTTCGGTGCTGCAGAACCTGACGCCGAACCTGCGCGCCAGCGTCACGGCGCTGTCCTGGGCGTGCGGCGGCGGGCTGACGGCAACCGCATTGGCCGGCTCCAAGGCCGAGCTGATGACGCTGGGCGGCGGGGCCGAGCATGTGATCTGGTCCGGCGAGGAGACGCTGTCAGCGTCCCGCGGTGGCGACGGCATCGCCTGCGGCGGCGGCAACAGCGCTGCCATCCACCAGAACTTCACCACCGCGCCGGAGATCGAGGCCGGCCCGATCGGGCAGTGGCATGCCCTGACACACGCAAATGCCAGCCAGCACGTGCCGGTTTCGGTGCGCAGCGTCGAGTGGCGCAATGACGGTTCCGACGTGCAGGGCTGGCTGTTGTCGCCCGGTGCCGGGATGCCCGCGGGTGCCATGCCGCCGGGTGCGATGATCGTGTCGGTGCATGGCGGCCCGTCGGCTGCATCGACGCCGATCTATCTCTCGCAGCGTGGCCTGACGTTGTTTCTGCTGCAGGCCGGGTATCGCGTGTTCCTGCCCAATCCGCGCGGCAGCTTCGGCCAGGGCGAGACCTTCACCCAGGCCAACGTCCGCGACTTCGGACATGGCGACCTGCGCGACATCCTGACCGGGATCGACGCGGTGGAGCGGATCGCGCCGGTCGACGACCATCGCCTGGGCCTGACCGGCTACAGCTATGGCGGCTACATGACGATGTGGACGGTGACGCAGACGAACCGGTTCGCCGCCGCGGTTGCCGGCGCCGGGGTGTCGGACTGGGAGTCCTATTACGGCGAGAACGGCATCGACGAGTGGATGCTGCCGTTCTTCGGCGCGTCGGTTTATGACGATCCATTGATCTACGCGAAGTCCTCGCCGATCACGTACATCCGGCAGGTGCACACGCCGACGTTCGAATTCGTGGGCGACGCGGATGTAGAGTGTCCGATGCCGCAGACGCAGGAATTCTATCACGCCCTGCATACGCTGGGCGTGCCCACGGAATTCGTGGTCTATGCCGGGCAGGGCCACGGCATGAGGGATCCCGCAGACCTCGCCGATGCGCGTCGCCGCATGCTTGCGTGGTTCGCGAAATATCTCACCCCGAAGACCTCGAAAGGGTGATCGTCTAGTTCGAGATGAGGGCTCTGTAGATGGCACCGGGGCCCTTCAGGAGAGCATAAAGTCCGCCGTGCGAGTCCTCACCGATTCGCACGTCGGAGCGGGTTCCCTCTCCAAGCGGCGATGTGCTCAACGACTGGTAGGTGATCCCGTCGTAGCGTATGCCGAGTGAGTAGACGGTGGTGGCCTCGAGCGAAGCCGGGCGGGCGTCGATTGCGAACAAGCGGCCCTGCACGAAATCGGCGAACACGTAGAAGACATCGTTCTCGGCCGCCTGGCCCGACCCTTGATACATGAAGCCGCTGCCGATGCCGGAGGCGACGGTGCCACCGTCCCGGGCCTGATCGCTATGGTCGTATTCCGCGATCGGATACAGGAAACCATACGTGCTGTCGTTGGCAGGGAGCGGATAGACGCCGTAATCGTTCTTGCCGCCGGCACTGCCGACAGCAGCGCCGGTTGCAAACGTGCCCTCGCGCATCTGCCAGCCGTAATTCCCGCCGCGGACACCGAGATTGACCTCCTCCACCTGATTCTGGCCGATATCGTCGATGAACATGCGGCCGCGACCGCCGATCTCCCAGCTGAACTGTTGCGGATTACGAAGCCCGTAGGCCCAGACGAGCGGGCCGGCGGTCGCGACAGATTGGAACGGGTTGTCCGACGGGATCGTGTATTTTGCGCCGTTCGGTCCGGCGAGCGGATTGATCCGCAGGATCTTGCCGAGCGGGCTGCTCAGGTTCTGGCCATTGCCGCGCGGATCGTTTCCGCCGCCACCATCGCCGAAGCCGATATAGAGATTGCCGTAGTCGCTTGTACCGGGCGTGGCGTTCGGGTTGAAGCGTATGACGCCGCCATTATGGTTGGACGCGTATTTCCCGACCCGCAGGACCTCGCGCGAGGTGCCGCTGAAGGTGGCGGCGAACGGGTTCGTGGCGGTCCACTCGCGGATGACCTGGTCGTGGTCGGCGTCGTCGTTGGCCAGGAAATCGGGGGTTCCGCTGCCTTTGGCCGCACTGTAGGCCGTGTAGAACTTGCCGTACCCCGGTAGCGCCGGATTGCCGGCGAAATTCGGATGGATCGCGACTCCGACAAGGCCTTCCTCGCCACTGTCCGAGATGATGGAAAGCCCCTGGTTCCTGAGATCGAGGTATGGGGTGATGGTGGTGCCGTCAGCACTGACCCGGTAGATCACGCCGACCATGTCGGTGACGATGAGGTCGGTGCTCTGGTCTGGCGCCGGGCCCAGGAACTCCACGCGGGCAGCACTGCCGTCGGCGTGCTTCGGCAACGTCGCGAAATACTGCAGGTCGATCACTGTCGAGGAAACCGTCGGGGCAGGCAGCAACGGTTCGGAAAGCTCTGCCGGTGCAGCGATCGCCGTTGCGGCGAATGGCAGTCCCATGATCGCCAGGCAGGCGGCGAGGGACACAATCCTGGTGTCGGTCATGGCGCGACGTCCTTGCGTTGTCACCGCTTCCAGAGCCGGGTCGCGACGAACGGTGCGCATCGCTTTGTTGTAACGGATCGTATTTGAAGCCGGTTCCCACGAAGTCCCCGCTTTTCTTGGCGCTCGCAAGGTCCGGTCGATTGAGGCCTTTCCGTCAGGCGGCAAACTTGCTCGTGATGTCGGGAAGAGAATGTAAAGAAGTGTTGGCGCCCATTAGTGTCGCAATGTCTAAAAATTCGTTCAGGATCGCACTCTCCGCTTCCGGTTGCTGGCAAGGCAGGCGATGTCTCTGCGTCGTGACTAGGCACTGATTGCAGGATCTGGCACCACGCATCGCTGGGCAATAGATGAGGGCGGAACGATCTTGGGTTCGATTGCGGCTCGCGCGCATGGCGCCGGAGTTCTGGCGGCATGAGCCTGCCACCCGTGGACACGACGCGTCCCAGGCGCTCACGCCGGATCGCCATGGTGGTCGTGGTCGTGCTGCTTCTTGTTGCGGCTGTCGTGGCCTGGCGGATGTTCGGTTCCGGCAAGGTGCCGCATCCGGGGCAGCAGGCGGCCGGCGGGTCGAAGGCCGGTGCACATGGGCCAGGCGGCGCGCCGACCTCGGTGTCCGTCGCGACCATCGGCACGGGGAACATCCGGGTGACGTTGAGCGGGCTGGGGGCGGTGACGCCGCTCGATACGGTCACCGTCGTCACCCAGATCAACGGGCAGTTGCAGTCGCTCGGCTTCGAGGAGGGGCAGCTGGTGCATAAGGGCCAGTTCCTCGCCCAGATCGATCCGCGGCCATACCTGGTGGCACTGGAACAGGCGCAGGGCACGCTCGCGCACGACGAGGGCCTGCTCGCCCAGGCACGCGCGGACAGTGCCCGCTACCAGCTGCTGAACCGCCAGAACAGCATCGCGGTGCAGCAGGCGCAGGACGAGCTGTTCCTGATCAAGCAATACGAGGGCACCGTCATCGCCGACCAGGCGGCGATCGACAGCGCAAAGCTGAACCTCGTCTATTGCCACATCGTTTCGCCGGTGACCGGGCGGGTCGGCATCCGGCTCGTCGATCCGGGCAACTACGTGCAGACCACCAACACCGGCGGGCTGTTCGTGGTGACCCAGCTGCAGCCGATCTCGGTGCTGTTCACGCTGCCGGAGGACGATATCCCCCAGGTCCAGGAGCAGATGGCGAAGGGCGTGCTCCCCGTGACCGCCTATGACCGTTCGGACGCGAAGGCGCTCGCCACCGGGACGCTGGCCGCCGTCGACACCCAGATCGACAACACCACCGGCACGGTGGAGCTGCGCGCCACCTTCCCGAACCCCGACAACACGCTGTTCCCGCAGCAGTTCGTGAATGCGCACCTGCTGCTGCAGACGTTGTCGGGCGTTGTGGTGGCGCCCCAGGCGGCGGTGCAGCACGGTGCGCCGGGCGATTTCGTCTATCTGGTGAAGCCGGACAATACGGTGGCTGTCCAGGTGGTGAAGACGGGGCCGTCCGAGGGTGGCCTGATCCAGATCACCGACGGCCTGAAGGCCGGCGACAAGGTTGCGACCGACGGGCTGGATCGCCTGCGCAACGGTGGCAAGATCAGCGTCGCCGGTCCCAGGAAGGGCGGCAAGCCGGGTGCGCCGGCCGCCGCGTCGAGCGCCCCTGCCTCGCCCAGCCCCTGAGCCCACGCGCTTGAGCCCCTCGAGACTGTTCATCCTGCGGCCGGTGGCGACGACGCTGCTGATGGCGGCGATCCTGCTGGTCGGCATCATCTCTTACCGGTTCCTGCCGATCTCGGCGCTGCCAGAGGTCGATTACCCGACGATCCAGGTGCAGACCTTCTATCCCGGCGCCAGCCCGGAGGTGATGACCACGTCGGTCACCGCCCCGCTCGAGCGGCAGTTCGGCGAGATGCCCGGCCTTGGCCAGATGTCGTCGATCTCGTCCGGCGGCGCCTCGGTCATCACGCTGCAATTCACCCTCAGCCTGAGCCTGGATGTTGCCGAGCAGGAGGTGCAGGCGGCGATCAATGCGGCGACCAGCCTGCTGCCGTCCGATCTGCCGGCGCCGCCGATCTACAACAAGGTCAACCCCGCGGACACGCCGATCCTGACCCTGGCGCTGACCAGCAAGACGCTCAGCCTGACCCAGGTCGAGGATCTGGCCGACGTCCGCATGGCGCAGAAGATCAGCCAGCAGCCGGGCGTCGGGCTGGTCTCGATCAGCGGTGGCAACCGGCCGGCGGTGCGGGTGGTGATCAATCCGCGGGCGCTGTCGGCGTACGGGCTGGCGATCGACGATGTGCGGACGATCATCGGCAACCAGAATGTCGATACGCCGAAGGGCAGCTTCGACGGGCCGGCGCAGAGCAGCACCATCAACGACAACGACCAGATCACCGATGCCGGCGGCTATGGCAACCTGATCATCGCCTACAAGAACGGCCATTCGGTGCGGCTGAGCGACGTCGCCAGCATCGTCAACGGTGCGGAGAACGACCAGCTCGCCGCCTGGGCCGATCGGACGCCGGCGGTGATCCTGAACATCCAGCGCCAGCCTGGATCGAACGTGATCGCGGTGGTGAAGGGCATCCTCGACAAGCTGCCGCAGATCCAGTCGACGCTGCCGCCGGCGGTCGATGTGCGGGTGCTCAGCGATCAGACCACGCCGATCCGCGCGTCGGTGAACGACGTCGAGTTCGAGCTCGGGCTGGCGGTCGTGCTGGTCGTGCTGGTGATCTTCGTGTTCCTGCGCACGCTGCCGGCGACGCTGATCCCGTCACTGTCGGTGCCGCTGTCGCTGGTCGGCACGCTGGCGGTGATGTACCTGCTCGGGTTCTCGCTCGACAATCTCTCGCTGATGGCGCTGACGATCTCGACGGGTTTCGTCGTCGACGATGCCATCGTCATGATCGAGAACATCGCGCGTCACGTCGAGGATGGCGAGGCGCCGCTGGAGGCTGCACTCAACGGCAGCCAGGAGATCGGCTTCACCATCATCTCGCTCACCGTGTCATTGATCGCGGTGCTGATCCCGCTGCTGTTCATGGGCGACGTGGTCGGGCGGCTGTTCAACGAGTTCGCGGTCACGCTGGCGGTCACCATCATCATCTCCGCGGTCGTCTCGCTGACCCTGGTGCCGATGATGTGCGCGTTCCTGGTCAAGCATCGCCCGGAGGAGGGCCGCAACCGGATCGACCTCGCTGCCGAGCGCGGGTTCGACCGCATCATCGCCGGCTACGGGCGCTGGCTGAACTGGGTGCTGGATCGCCAGGCGCTGACATTGCTGGTGGCGCTGCTGACCCTGCTGGCGACGGTCGCGCTGTATGTGGTGATCCCCAAGGGGTTCTTTCCGGTGCAGGATACCGGTGCGATCCAGGGCATTTCGGCTGCCGCGCAGGACATATCGTTCCAGGCGATGGCCGGGCGGCAGGAGGCGATGGCCGACGCGATCCTGCGCGACCCGTCGGTGCAGAGCCTGTCGAGTTTCATCGGCGTCGACGGCACCAACAATACGCTCAATAGCGGTCGCTTCCTGATCAACCTGAAGCCGCGCGGCCAGCGGCCGGTCGTCACCCAGGTGATCGCGGACCTGGCGGAGCGGGTGCGCGCGGTGCCGGGCGTCACGCTCGCCATGCAGCCGGTGCAGAACCTCACGATCGATTCGACCGTCAGCCGGGCGCAGTATCACTTCTTCCTGGAGAACCCATCCGGTGGCCTGTTCACCGAATGGGTCCCGAAGCTGGTGCAGCGGCTGGCGGCGATGCCCGGCTACGTCGACGTCACCAGCGACATGAACACCGCCGGGCGCGCGCTCGACATCGTCATCGACCGGCCGACCGCGGCGCGTTTCGGCATCACGCCCGCCACCATCGACAATGCCCTCTACGACGCGTTCGGCCAGCGCATCGTCACCACGCTGTACACGCAGTCGAACCAGTACCGGGTGATCCTGCAGGCCAGGACCGATAGCGCGGCCGGGCTGCAACAGGCGCTCGGGTCGATCTATCTGCCCTCGGCCGCCGCCAGCACCGCGGCCACCGTCAGCACCACCACCACCAATGCGCTGGGCCAGGTGCCGTTGTCGGCGATGGTGCATGTCTCGACCCGCAGCGATCCGCTTCAGGTCGAGCATCTCGGCCAGTTCCCGTCGGTGTCGATCTCGTTCGACCTCGCACCCGGCACCTCGCTCGACACGGCAGTCGCGGCAATCGGCACAGCGGAGCACGACATCGACCTGCCGGGCAGTTTCACCACGGCGTTGCAGGGCTCGCTGTCGGCGTTCCAGTCATCGCTGTCCAACGAGTTGTTGCTGATCCTGGCAGCCCTGGTCGCGGTCTATATCGTGCTCGGCGTGCTGTATGAGAGCTTCATCCATCCGCTGACGATTCTCTCGACGCTGCCCTCTGCCGGCGTCGGCGCGCTGCTGGCGCTGTATTTCACCGGCCACCAGCTCGACATCATCGCGGTGATCGGCATCATCCTGCTGATCGGCATCGTGAAGAAGAACGCGATCATGATGATCGACTTCGCGCTGGCCGCCGAACGCACCGAAGGCAAGGCGCCGCGCGACGCGATCTTCCAGGCGTGCCTGCTGCGCTTCCGGCCGATCCTGATGACCACGATGGCCGCCATCCTGGGTGCGGTGCCGCTGATGCTGGGCGGCGGGTCCGGCTCGGAGCTGCGCCAGCCACTCGGCATCGCCATCGTCGGCGGGCTGCTGGTCAGCCAGGTGCTGACGCTGTTCACCACGCCGGTGATCTACCTGGCGTTCGACCGCATCGCCGTGCGCCTGACCGGACGGCGTCCGAACCTGGCGGCCGGTGACGCGGCGCCGGCGGAATAGCGCGGCCTGCCATGAACATCTCGGCGCCGTTCATCAACCGGCCGATCGCCACCACGCTGCTGACGCTGGCGATCCTGTTCGCGGGCATCCTCGGGTTCCTGAAGCTGCCGGTGGCCTCGCTGCCCGCGGTGGACTTCCCGACCATCTCGGTGCAGGCGCAGCTGCCGGGTGCGGATCCGGAGACCGTCGCCACGAGCCTCGCCGGTCCGCTGGAACGCCATCTCGGGCAGATCGCCGATCTCACCGAGATGACCTCGCAGAGCCAGACCGGGCAGACCCGCATCAACCTGCAGTTCGGGCTGGATCGCGACATCAACGGCGCCGCGCGCGATGTCGAGGCGGCGATCAACGCGGCGCGTGCGGATCTGCCGACCAACCTGCTGTCCAACCCGGTCTATCGAAAGGTCAATCCGGCCGACGCGCCGGTGCTGATCGTCGCGCTGACCTCGCCGACGCTGACCCGCGCCCAGGTGTACGACGCTGCCAGCACCGTGCTGCAGCAGCAGCTCTCGCAGCTGTCCGGGGTCGGCCAGGTTATCATCAGCGGCGCGGCGTTACCGGCGGTGCGTGTCGAGCTCGATCCCTATGCGCTGTTCAAGTACGGCATCGGGCTCGAGGACGTGCGTGCGGCGATCGCGGCCGCCAATGCGGATACGCCGAAGGGCATCCTCGATCTCTCGGGGCGGCGGCTGCAGATCTACACCAACGACCAGGCATCGCATGCGGCCGACTATCAGCCGCTGGTGATCGCGTACCGGAACCACGCGGCGGTGCATCTGGTCGACGTGGCCAGCGTCACCGACAGCGTGCAGGATCTGCGCAATCTCGGGCTGTCGAACGGCAAGCCCGCGGTGCTGGTCATCATCTTCAAGCAGCCGGGCGCCAACGTCATCCAGACCGTCGATGCGGTGAAGGCGTCGATTCCGAAACTGCAAGCAGCCCTGCCGCGCGGGATCGACATCAATTTCGCGTCCGACAGCACGCTCAGCATCCGCGGCTCGCTCGCCGATACCGAGATGACGCTGGTGATCGCGGTGCTGCTGGTGACCTTCGTCGTGTGGCTGTTCCTGCGCGACTGGCGGGCGACGCTGATCCCGATGGTGTCCGTGCCGGTCTCGGTGATCGGCACCTTCGGCGTGATGTACCTCGCCGGGTACAGCCTCGACAACCTGTCGCTGATGGCGCTGACCATCTCGACCGGCTTCGTGGTCGATGACGCGATCGTCGTGCTGGAGAACATCACCCGCCATCTCGAGGCCGGCGAGTCCCGCCGCGAGGCCGCGCTGAATGGTGCGCGGGAGGTCGGCTTCACCATCATCTCGATCACGCTGTCGCTGATCGCGGTGTTCCTGCCGATCCTGCTGATGGGCGGCATCGTCGGGCGGCTGTTCCGCGAGTTCGCCGTCACCTTGTCATCGGCGATCGTAATGTCGCTGATCACGTCGCTCACCACCACGCCGATGCTATGTTCGCTGCTGCTGCGTCCGAAGCCACCCGAGCCGGATCAGGGGCAATCGCAGCGTCGGAGCATCGGGCAGCGCGTGGTGGATTTCTATGCGGTGACGTTGGCCTGGACGCTGAAGCACAACCCGCTCGTGCTGCTGGTGCTGGTCGCCACGATCGGGCTGAACGCGTGGCTGCTGGTGATCATTCCCAAAGGGTTCTTCCCGACCCAGGATAACAGCCGGCTGCTCGGCAGCATGCAGGCCGACCAGAGCATCTCGTTCCAGGCGATGAGCCGGAAACTCACCCAGATGATGGCGATCGTGCAGCACGATCCGGCGGTGCTGAACGTGGTCGGCTCCACCGGCGCCGGCGGCGGCGGCTCGACCGCGCAGACCAATACCGGCAACGTCTATGTGGCGCTCAAGCCGAAGAGCCAGCGTGACAGCCTGGACGTGGTCACCACTCGTTTGCGGCGTGCGCTGGCGCATGTGCCGGGCCGGCTGATCATGGTGCCGGCGCAGGATGTGCGCGTCGGGGGCCGGCAGACCAATGCCGCCTACCAATACACGCTGCAGGCCGACAACACCGCCGAGGTATTCGAGTGGGCGCCGAAGCTGGTGCAGGCTCTGCAGGCCGACCATGATCTGACCGACGTGAACTCGGACCAGCAGCAGGACGGCCTGCAGTCGGTGGTCACGATCGACCGGCCGACGGCGTCGCGTCTCGGCCTCAACGTCAACCAGATCGACGACACGCTGTATGACGCGTTCGGCCAGCGCTCGGTCTCGACGATCTACAACGCGCTGAACCAGTATCACGTCATCATGGAGGTCGCGCCGCAATACTGGCAGGATCCGGCGGTCCTGGAACATGTGTGGGTCAGCACCTCCGGGGGAACGCCAAGCGGCAGCGCCACCACCAACGCACCGTCCGGCACGGTGACCGGCATGACGACGAGTTCTTCGGCCAGCTCGGCGGCAAGTTCGGCGAACGGGATCAACAACTCGCAGCGCAACGCCGCCGAGAATGCGATCGCGGCAAGCGGCAGCAGTGTCGCATCGTCGGGTGCGGCGGTCAGCACCGGTGCGGAAACGATGATCCCGCTCGGTGCCGTGGCGCATTTCAGCCCCGGGCACGCCGCACTTTCCGTCAACCACCAGAGCCAGTTCGTGGCCGTCACGATCTCGTTCAACCTGGCGCCCGGGCGTTCGTTGTCGGCCGCGCAGGCCGCGATCGCCAAGGCCAGTTCCGACCTGCACATGCCGGCCGATATCGTCGGTGGCTTCGCCGGCACCGCGCAGGTGTTCCAGCAGTCGCTGGATAGCGAGCCGCTGCTGATCGGAGCGGCGCTGCTCGCGGTCTATATCGTGCTCGGCGTGCTGTATGAGAGTTTCGTGCACCCGATCACGATCCTCTCGACGCTGCCATCGGCCGGCGTCGGCGCGGTGCTGGCGCTGATGGTGCTGCAGACCGAGTTTTCGCTGATCACGGTGATCGGCGTCATTCTTCTCATCGGCATCGTCAAGAAGAACGCGATCCTGATGATCGATTTTGCCCTCGAGGCGGAACGGCAGCGAGGTGCGTCCAGCCGTGACGCAATCTACGAGGCCTGCCTGATGCGGTTCCGGCCGATCATCATGACCACGTCCGCGGCATTGCTCGGTGCGCTGCCGCTGGTCCTGGGTTCCGGTGACGGCTCGGAGCTGCGCCAGCCGCTCGGCATCTCGATCATCGGCGGCCTGATCTTCAGCCAGGTCCTGACCCTTTACACCACGCCGGCTGTCTATCTGCTGCTCGACCGCTTGCGGTTCCGTGGCCGCGACCACGCCAGGACCCCGCTGTCGCTGTCGCGGATATAGACGAATTGATCCCGGCTGCGCGCGCGCCATGGATCCGGATCAACCACAACTCAGGCACGGCATCGTCATGAGAATAGTCGGCACCCTGTTGATCGCGGCACTCTGCGTCTCGGCGGCACTGGATCAGTCGCATGCGCAAGCCTCGTGTTCCGGCCACGATGGGTTGGATGTGACATGCGTGCCGCTGACCGGCGCGTTGCTGATGAGCCTGCGACTGGCCTCGCGCCGGAAGGCCGTGGACGCGCTGCAAGCCTCCGGCGAAACCATGTCCGGCGGGGGCCTGCATTTCCGCAGTATCGGCCCCGGCGGGAGCGGTGATCTGCTTCTGACGTTCGGTGCGGCCGACCAGGTAAGCGGTATTGTCGCGACGGTCAGGCCGCAGCCCGGCGACGCAACGCAGATGTTCACCTTCAGCGCCCTGCGCGGCCGAGCCTGTGGCGATATCCCCGGCGTGCCCTCCTGCACCGCAAAACGGTGACCCGCGTGCGATGCCTGTCTATTGCCGCAGGAACGCGTCTGCGGTGCGCAGGCTCAGCGCCATGATCGTCAGCGCCGGGTTGGCCGCCATCGCACTCGGAAACACCGAGTTGTCGCAGATCCACAGATTGTCGATCTCGTGACTTCTGCCGACACTGTCGACCACGCTGCGATCCGGGTCGTGTCCCATCCGGCAGGTGCCGATCGTGTGCGCAGATCGCGCTGCCACCCAGATGTCGCTGGCACCGGCAGCTTCCCAGACTGCGCGCATCATGTCGGTTGCATGCTCGTCCATGGCATTCTCGTTCTCGCCGTAGCTGAAGCTGATCAGCGGCTTGGCCATTCCGGTCTCGTCGACCTCGTCCGACAGTGTCAGCCGGTTGCGCTCCTGCGGTAGGCAATCGCCGTTGATGCCGATTCCGGCTGCGTGGTTGTAGCCGGTCAGCGCCTCGGTCAGCGCCCGTCCGCGCAAACCGCGGCCGCGCGCCATCGCGTTGGCCCAGGTCAGCGGCATCACGCCCAGGCTCTGCACCAGGTAGCCGCTGGCGAATTCGGCATCCCGCGGGCGCAGGAAATCCTCGGTGATCAGCGAGGACGGGTAGCCCTTGTTCATGCGCATCGCGTCATCGAAGGTGCCCCAGACCTGGGTCGCCACATGCGCCATGTAGTTGCGCCCGACCTGGCCGCTGGCGTTGCCGATACCGGTATGCAACAGCAACCGCGGCGTTTCCACGGCCCCGGCGCACAGGAACAGGGTTCGGCAGGCCTGGGCGTGCAGCGTGCCATCCTGCAGATACGTCACCGAGCGGATCCGGCCGGTTCGGTCGCGCTCGATCCCCACCGCCATGCAGCCGGTGCGGATCTCGGCGCCCGCCTGCACCGCCCAGGGAATGTAGGTGTTGGCGGTCGTCGCCTTGGCGTCGTTTCGGCAACCCTGGTGACAGGCACCGCAACCGACGCAGGCGGCCCGATCGATACCGCCGCCGATCCGGGTCCGTGACAGCACCGCGGCGGGAGCGGCCGAGGTCCGGATGCCGAGCGCCGCGCAGCCACGTTGCATCGCCAGCGCCGGGGCATTGAGGTCCACCGGCGGCATCAGGTAACGGCGCTGCGGATCCCATGGGAACTCTGCAGGTCCGGACACGCCGATGTCATGCTCGACCTGTTCGAGATACGGCCGCAATTCGGCGACGGTCAGCGGCCAGTCCTCACCTTTGCCGGTGTCGGTGCGCAGGGTGAATTCGCGTGGGTCGGGCCGTGGTGTGAAGGCGCCCCAGTGCAGGGTCGAGCCGCCGACGCCGATGCCGCTATTGTTCGGGCCGAACGCCTCGGGTGTCTCGCCGCCGCTCAGCCGCTCGCCCATCCAGTACAGGTCCGATGCGGCGATCTCGTCCGGGGTGTGCTGGTTGGCGATCCGGTCGCGCCCGGCCTCGAGCGCCACCACCGACAATCCCGCCGCCGCGAGCCGTGCCAACAGCGGTCCACCGCCGGCTCCGGTGCCGATCACCACCGCATCGACCACATCGGTCGTGGCGTGGCGGCGCATCATCGCGGCGCTCCGAACAATGCCGGTTCCCAGTCCTCTGCCGAGTTGGGGCCGTAGGCCGTGAACCCGGCAAGTGCCGCATCGCCGCCGGTGGCGACGGCGGTGCATCCGAGCCGGGCCATCATCCGCGGATCCCCCATCAGCAGGCGGGCGGCATCGCCACGCAATTCCTCGAACCAATGCTCCATGTTCTCTGCCGTCAGCATGCCAGGCAGATCGAACCCGATCGCGCTGCTCTCGATCCTGTCGAGCAGCTTCTCCTGGTCGCGCTGCGGCAGGCACACGAACGGCCGGTCGAACCCGGCCTGTGCGCTCGCCTCCAACGTATCCAGCGCCATGCTGTACGCCTGCGCGTCCGGCGGCATGCCGGCAAAGCGCCAGCCATCACCGGTGCCCTCGGTCAGCATCGCATCGAGCCTGGCGGCCAGATCGATCGACAACCCATCCGGCGGCGGCAGCACGCGCTCCATCACCGCCCGCAGGATCGCCAGTTGCGGCGCGCCCAGCACCTGCGGCGAATAGGCCGGATCATCGTGCAGACGGCCGGCAAGTGCCGTGCGTGTGCGCTTGGTGATGCGGTCGGACTCGAGTAGGGCAGGGACCGGATCGGGCCCAGGCTCATGCCCAGGCTCATGCGCATCGGCGAGCGAGGCGGCGAATGCCTCGATCAGTGCAGTCACCCGCCCGGGTTGCTCGATCGGCAGCAGATGCGCGGCGTCGTCGAGGATTTCGAGATTGGAGTGCGCGAAATGCGGTGCCATCAATGCGCGCTGCGCGTCCCCGCCGAGTGCCGAGTCTTTCCTGCCTGCCAGGATCAACGCCTTTGTCCGTAGCACGCCGATCCTGCGCACCAGGTTCTCACGGCTGCCGCTTTGCAGCCAGGCGGTCCAGGCAGTCCGCGAGGCGCGCAACACGTCCGACACGGCATCATCGTGCAATGCCGCGGGCAGCGGCGACGCGACGTTGTTGCCGATATAGTCGTCGGCCTGGCGCCGATTGTCGGCTTCGCCGCCGGTGAACCAGCTCATCATGTCGGCGCGCATCGCGTCGGCCATCGGCTCCGGCGAAGCGGGCGATCCCGCCGCAAGCACCAGCCCGCACAGCCCGGCCAGTCGCGCGTCGCCATCCTCGGCGCGCCGCGCGATCAGCAACGCAACCTTGGCACCCATGCTGTGGCCGGCCAGGATCCAAGGGCCGGGCTGGCGCGACTGCACCTGCGCGGTGACCCAGTCCGCCATGTCCGCCACCGCGTAGCCGTCGTGATGGTTTGCGTCGCCGAAGCCCGGCAGGTCCAGCCTGAGGCACGGATGCCGCCCCTCCAGGCGGTCCTCGACCGGTTTCCACGTTCCGGCGCTTCCCCCCAGGAAATGCAGGAAGACGAGGGTGGGTGTCGGGCGCGTCGACGACATGGGCAGAGGGACTTCCGGTTGTGCGACCGGAGAGATTGGCGTCCCGATGCCCTCGATCAACCGGGCGTTCCGGCGATCGACGCGGCGCAAGGCCGGGGATGTCCGGCCTCGCTCTCGGGTGTCGTTACCTCACGACTTTGCGAACGTTGGCGTGAGGGTGTGCAGGGCCGCTTCCGGCCGCCGCGATCGCCAGGCGCGCAAGGGCCGGTACCGAGGTCGCACCCGTCTTCCGCATGATCGATGCACGATGATTTTCGACCGTTCGCTGGCTGATGTTGAGATCGGCAGCGATGTTCTTGCTTGGGCTTCCTGCAAGAACCATGACCATGACCTCGTGCTGCCGCGAGGTGAGCGTCGACATCTGATCGGCTGCCCGCTCTCGCCGCGCGGAGAGCTCGTCCGAGTTGGCCGACTTCTCGAGTGCCTTTCTGACACTTGCCAGGAGCTCCTTGGCTTCGACCGGCTTCTCGATGAAATCGACTGCACCGGCCTTCATCGCTTCGACGGCCAGGGAAACCTCGCTGCTGCCGGTGATCATGATGACGGGCAGCTGACGGCCCTCCGCATGCAGCCTCTGCAGCAACGCGATCCCGCTGATCCCCGGCAGGTTCGCGTCGATCAGGACGCAACCGGCCCGATCCCTGGGATAGGGATGGAGATACGCTTCGGCTGTCGGGAAACATTCGACCTCGTGGCCGTCCTGCTCCAGGACCGCGCGGATGGTCTTGCGGATCTGGCGATCGTCATCGATGACGAAAACCGCAGCCTTGCCGACAGTCTCGTGTCCCGCGGGCCCGGGCTTCCCCGGCACGGCTTCGAGGGGCCGTGCCGACGCCAGACACTTTCGGATCGTATCCAGAACCTCTACGTTCCTGACAGGCTTGTTCAGTTGCTGGAAACCGCCTGCCGCCACTTCGGCCGCCGTGGCCAATGAGACATCGCCGGTCAGGATGATGACAGGGATGTCCCGTCCCATGATGTCGCGAAGTCGTTCCGCCAGTTGCCGGCCGTTCAGCTCGCCGGGCAGATTGTAATCCGCCAGCAGCAGGTCCGGCTTGATCGCCGTCTTCGCCACCAGCTCGATTGCCGCGGCCCCATCCGAGGAGGACCACGTTCGATAGCCTTCCCCACTCAGGAGCAGCTCCATCAGATCCTTCATGTCCGAATCATCCTCGACGATCAGGATCGATCCGGCGTCGTCAGCAGCCAGCGGCAGCGGTGCAATTCCGTCGACAGGCGCTGCACCGGGCGACTCCGAAGCGCCGGCCTCGAGCAGGACATCCAGGGAAAACATCGAGCCACGGCCAAGCTGCGAATGAACCGACACCTTGTGTCCCAGGAGGCGGCCCAGGCTCTGTACGATCGAAAGCCCGAGTCCGAGCCCGCGGCTGCGCTCCCGGGCGGCATTGTCGAGCTGGTGATATTCCTCGAAAATTGCCTCGAGTTCCTGTTCCGGGATGCCCACCCCGGTGTCCCACACTTGCAGGCTGAGCAGATGACCGTGGCGACGGCACCCGAGCAGGATCTTGCCGGCGGAGGTGTATTTCATCGCATTCGCGAGCAGGTTCCGGACCATCTGCTCGAGCAGCCGCACGTCGCTGACGATGCGCAGGCTGCACGAGACGACGTGAAACTGCAGGCCGCTCGACTGCGCGTGATAGTTGAACTCCTCGCGCATCCGCGACAGCAGATCGTCGACGTCGAACGCGACGACGTTGGAATGAACCTGGCCGTTCTCGATCTGGTTGATGTCGAGCAGCGTGTTCAGCATCGACGTGGTGGCGTTCAGGGTCTCGCCGAGGCGTGCCACCAGGCGCTGGGTCCGATCGCCCTCGACCGTCTTGGTGAGCAACCCCTGCAGCAGCGACATCGTCTGCAGAGGCTGTCGCAGGTCATGACTTGCAGCGGCCAGGAAGCGGGATTTTGCGGCGTTCGCGAGTTCCGCATCCCGCTTGGCGAGTTCGAGCGCCTTCGAGGTGTTCTTCCGGCTGGTGATGTCGTTGAAGGTGATCACCACGCCTTCGATGCGGTTGTCATGGGTATGATATGGCAGAACCCGACGTCGGAACCACGCCCCGCTCTGGGCCTCGATTTCCCGTTCGAGCGGCGCCTGGCCGCCCAGTACGGCTTTGGCGTCGAGCTCCAGCACATCGTCCGATGCCAACGATCGGAGGTCGGCGAGGGGCCGCCCGATATCGCCGGGGATGACCGAGAACAGCAGCCTGGTTGCCGGCGTGAAGAAGCGGATCCGGAGCTCGGGATCGAGAAACAACGTGGCCACGTCGGTGCTGTATAGGACGTTCTGCAGGTCGTCGGATGTGGTCCTCTGCTGTTCCAGGGTTTCCTGGAGCTGGCTGTTGAGGGAGCTGAGTTCCTCGTTGAGGGACTGCAGCTCCTCCTTGGAGGCCATCAGCTCCTCGTTGGTGGATTGGTATTCCTCGTTGACCGAGCGCGCCTCTTCGTTCGCGGCCTTGTGGTCCTCGGCAGAGAGATCGAGATCGCGCAGGGCGTCCTGGAGCTCGTCCCGGCTCGCCTTCAAGTCGCGCTCCAACCCCACGACGATCGAAGCCGCATGGCTTCCTGCGCGGGCGGGGCGCGGTTCCGGCGCCGCGACATCCACGAAGCACACGAGGAGGAGCTTCTCGTCATTTCCGGAGACGGGCTGAACATCGACGTTGAAGGAGAACTGGGTCTCGCTCGGGCTCATGCGGCCGCCGATGACGATCCGGCTGCCTGCCGCGCGAGACTGGTCGATGGCCGAGCGGAGCCTCGGACGGAGGCCTGGACGCGCCATGGTCAGCACGTCGTGGCTCGGATGGCCCGGCGCCAGCCTCAGGTATCGATCGATCGGTCCGAGCGTGAAGAGGCACCGGTTCTCGCTGTCGATGAGGATGGAGGCAGGCGCGTAGGTTTCCAGCACGAGCCTGCGGCCGAGCTCCGCCAGCCAGGGTTGCCGTGATGGCGCACGCACCGTGGTGGCGAACGGATCCGCCCGCGTACCGGTTCTGGAAGCCGGCAGGCTGAGCCCGGTATTGGCCCGGCCGATCCGACGATAGAGCCGGTCCGGCTTCGACATGACCTCGAAGCTGGCATCGAGGCTGCCCGGCGTCTCGGCGTTTCCGAGCAGCAGGATGCCACCCTGGCGGAGAGCGAAATGCAGCAGCGTGAGGACCTTCGCCTGTGCCTCGGGCTGCAGGTAGATCAGGAGGTTGCGGCACGACACCATGTCGAGTTGTGCGAAGGGCGGGTCGGCGAGAACGTCCTGCACCGTAAACACCACCGCGGCCCGCAGGTCCGGTGACACGCGATAGCCGTGCTCCTCCTTCGAGAAGAAGCGCCGCAGCCGGGCCTTCGAGACCACGCTCTCGATGCTGTCCGGATAGAGGCCGTCGCGCGCACGGGCGATGGCACTGGCATCCAGGTCCGACCCGAACATCTGAAGCCTGATGTCACGATGGCTCGCCGCGATCCTTTCCTGGAACAGCATCGCCAGTGAATACATCTCCTCGCCCGTGCTGCACCCTGCGACCCAGACGCGGATCGGCCGCTCGGTGGGATGGTCGCGGATGAGATCCGGGATGACCGAGTTGGCAACCCGGTCGAACACCGCCTTGTCACGAAAGAAGCTGGTGACCTGGATCAGCAGATCCTTGGCCAGCAAAAGCACTTCGCCGTTGTTCTTGCGCAGGAACGTCAGATAGCGGTCCAGCCTGTCCGCGGGCAGCGGCACCAGCGCCATGCGCCGCGCGATCTGGCGTCGCAACGTGCCTGGTTTGTAGTGGGTGAAATCGAGGCCGTTCTCGATACGCAGCAGATCGATGATCGCCGCCAGGCCGTCCACCGGGGCATCATCGTCCTTCGCATGAGCGTCGGGCTTGCGGGTGTCGGGCGTGGCGGCGTCGGGTCCAGGGGTGGGGCCGGCCGATGCCTGGTCGCGCCGCCTGACGCGGTCATGCGCGATCAGCGCGTTCGGGATGTCGGCCGCCTCGAGGACGAGATCCACGATGCCGGTCCGGATGGCGCTTTCCGGCATCTCTGCATGAGCCGCCTCGTCGGGATCCTGGACGACGACAAAGCCGCCCGCGCGCTTTACCGCCTCGATGCCGAGACTGCCATCGGACCCGGTTCCGGACAGGATGACGCAGCTGGTCCGCGGCCCCCATGCTTCCGCAAGCGAGTTGAAGAGGACGTCGCAGCGAAGGTGGAGCCCCGGCCGGGGGTCGAGCTCGGACGGATGCAGGACCCCGTCCGCCACCCGCAGGTCACGGCCCGGCGGGATGATGTAGAGATGGTCGGGTTGCAGCTGCACGCCGTCACGCGCCTCCTCGACGACGGTGGCGGTGCGCTTCGCCAGCAGCTCCACCATCATGCTCGCGCGCGTCGGCTCGAGGTGCTGGACCAGGATGAGCGCCAGGCCGTGATTGAGCGGCAGTGCGTCGACCAGCGCGGTGCAGGCCTCCAGACCGCCGGCGGACGCACCGATCGCCACCACGCCGAATTCGGAGGAGTGGTCGAGCGGAGGGGTCTGTGGCCCGGGCCGCTTCGTGGCCCGCTTCACGCGTGGCTTCGCAGCTACGGGCGCAGGCCGTCGGAGTGCCGCATGTCGGGTCGCCTCCTTCATGTCATGCTCCGCATCGTTCAGCAGGAGAGCGTAGCACGCAACATGTGTCGTGCGGCGATCAGATGCCGTGGTCATTCCGGATCATCGAAGCAAAAAGCTCCAGATTCTGCCGGCAGGGTAGGGAGTCGGCGCGATTGCGGCCCGTAGGTAGTTTCCGACGCTGCCGCGAGCGGGCCGCCCGTGCATAGTCGGCCAGGTCCGGGCTGCCACCCGCGAGCCGCCTTCCGATCGGCCCGCCTGGCGGCTGCAGTGACCATGACAGGTGCGCACCAGATGACGAGCTCGATCCTGGTGCTGAACGCAGGCTCTTCCAGCCTCAAATTCGGCCTGTTCAGGGCGCTCGGCGGGTCCGGGGCAGGCGTCGAGGCCACGGCTCACGGTGCAGTCGACGATCTGGAGGAAACCCCGCATTTCCGGGCGTTCGACCAGGATGGCAGCGTGCTCGCGGACCGGACCTGGCCACCGGGGCAGCGAGACGGGTTTGACACCATCCTCGCGGCCCTGCTCGCATTTGCCGACGCCCATCTCGGCCAGGACGGGCTCGCCGCTGTGGGCCACCGGATCGTGCATGGCGGGGCTGCGCATGTCGGGCCGGTGCTGGTGACGCCGCCGGTCATGGCAGAGCTTGAGGCGCTGATCCCGCTCGATCCGCTGCACCTGCCGCATAACCTGGCACCGATCCACGCGCTGGCGGCGGCCAGGCCGGATCTGCCACAGGTCGCCTGCTTCGACACCGCATTCCATCATACGCTGCCACCGGTAGCGCGGCGGTTCGGCCTGCCCCTGGCGCTGGAGGCAGCCGGCGTGCGCCGCTACGGCTTCCACGGTCTGTCCTACGAGTACATCGCCGGCGAGCTCGCCCGGCAGCGACCGGACCTGGCACATGGTCGGGTGATCGTGGCGCATCTGGGATCGGGCGCCAGTCTCTGCGCGTTGGCGGATGGCCGCAGTATCGCCACCACCATGGGCCTCACCCCGCTCGACGGGCTGGTCATGGCGACCCGGTGCGGCAGCCTGGATCCGGGCGTGTTGCTGTATCTCGGCCGGCAGGGGCACAGCTTCGCCGACATCGAGGACATGCTGTATCACCGCTCCGGACTGCTCGGGGTGTCCGGCATCAGTGCCGACATCCGTGATCTGCTCGCAAGCGATGACAAGCGTGCGCAGGATGCGATCGAGCTGTTCACCTACCGGATCGCCACCGAAATCGGCGGGCTGGTGAGCGCGCTCGGTGGCCTGGACGGGCTGGTGTTCACGGCCGGCATCGGGGAGCACGCGCCTGCAGTCCGCGCCGCGGTCTGTGCCCGGCTAGCATGGCTCGGAATTCGCCTGGACGACGCCGCCAACTTTGCCGGAGCCGCCCTGATCAGCCTGCCGGGAAGCGCCGTCGAGGTACGTGTGATGGCCACCGGCGAGGAGGCGATGATCGCGCGACACACCCTCACGACGCTCGGGCGCGGGCGGCCGGTGGCGGCGGGTGCGGTCTAGAAGCGGCTCGACCACGCCTTCACGATCGCGGTTGTTCCTGTCGGCGTCGTCGTGAGACCGATATGTCCGACGCCAGGCACGAGATCGACGCGGATGTCAGGCTTACCGATGGCCAGTGCCGCCTGCAGCCTGTCGCTGCGGAACGTTGCATCGTCCGCGCCACCCATGGCCATGATCGGCCGGGTATTGCGACGCAGATCTGCCGGATAATCGTCATCCGGCTGGAAATTCGCCGACAGCCGGTACGAGTAGGTGGTGGTGAGGTGGGCCGGGTTGGAAGCCGCCACGGCAAAGGCGAGCACCGGCAAGCCGTTGAACATCGTGATCCCGATGCGGTTGATCAGCGAAAGCGCCAGCAGACGTGGTACCGCGACCGAAACCCAACCGCCCGAGGCGGTGCCGATCCGCACGTTCGGAGCGTCATGACGCAGGAACGGCGCCAGCAGGATGAACCGGTCGAAGCGCTGCCCGACCCGGCCGCCGGCGATCCTCAGCACGAAACCGCCGCCCGAGGAGAAACCGATCAGCGTGGTTTCGCTGGCCCGGTGGGTCTTGTCGAGGCTGGTCATGAGGTCGTCCAGGTCGTCCTCGAGCTGGCCGATATAGGCGATGTCGCCGTGAGCGCCGGATTGGCCGTGGCCACGAATATCCGGAGTGATTACCGTTGCCCCTGCATCGCTCAACGCCTTTGCCAGGGCGTGCATGCCGATGCTCGAGCCCGCCGACCCGTGGATCAGGATCACCAGGCGATCCGGATTGCCGGGATAGCGCCGGTAGGCGAGATCGGTACCGTCGCGCGCGGTGACGTGCGAGATCGGCGGCAGATCCGAGAGATCGACTGCCTGGAATGGCACGCTGATGTTTGCTAAGGCCGGAGGCATTCCCGGTCTGTCGAACGCGATCGTTCCGGCAATGGCCATGATTGCGAGCAGCACGAGACCGGAGATTGCCGTGATCGCATGACGCATCAGATTTCCGATCCGGAATCGGTGCGATCGGTGCGCCGCGGACCTCGCCGGCGTGTCAGCGTGTCCAGGGAAAGCTCGAGGTTTGGCCGTCGTTCGAAACCCGGTGTTGCTCGCCGTCGAGGAAGACCTCCATCGGCTCGCCGCGGAGTAGCGTCGCCTCAAGAGTCCTCGCGGCCTGGCTGATCCGCACGGACAAGGTGCGTCCGTGCCACTCGACCGGGAAGGCCAGGCTGTGCCATCCGGCCGGAAGCTGCGGGTGGAATTCCAGTCCGTTGGGCCGAAGCGACAATCCGGCAAATCCGAAGATCGCGGTGATCCAGGTGCCGCCGAGCGCCGCAATATGGATACCGCCATCGATGGCGACATTCGTGTCCGCGAGATCGATACGCGAACTCTCGCGAAAGAACTTTAGTGCCTGCTCGGATGAGCCGATCCGTGCCGCAGCCAGCGCATGCATCGTCCGGCTCAGCGAGCTGCCATGGCTGCAACGCGGCGCGTAGTATTCGAAATTGCGCGCGGCCGTCTCGCCCGGAAACTCGTCCGGCAGCAGCCCGATCGCCGCGACGACATCGGCCTGCTTGATGACCTGCGACCTGGCGATGCGCTCGCGTCCCAGCACCACGTCCATTGGAACCGAGCGGCCCGCATAGTGCGAGAGGTCCACCGGCTCGAGCGCGAAGAAGCCTGCGAACTGCTCGTACAAACCGGTATCGGCGTGCAGACCGGTCGCCATCGTGTCTGCAACGGCGGCCCATCGTGCAAGCTCGGCTGCGTCGACCGCGAGCTGCGTCGAGAGTGTGCTCCAGCAATCGGGCCAGCGTGCGCGCAGCAGGGCGGCAACCTCGATCGCACGCCGGATCGTTCGGCGCGCCATCAGGTTGGTGTAGGCATTGTCGTCGATGTGCTCGTGATATTCATCCGGGCCGATCACGCCACGGATGTGGTGCAGCCCGTCGGCCTCGAGGCCGGCACGGCTCGCCCAGAAGCGGCCGGTCTCGAGCAGGATCTCGGCGCCGGCGTCGCGCAGGAAGGTTTCGTCTCCGGTCGCCTGCCAGTATTGCCAGACCGCGTAGGCGACGTCGGCGGCGATATGCTGCTCCTGCGTGCCGCACAGGATGTCGACGACCTGCCGATCCGCGGCGATGGCATGCTCGGGCGTGGTTTCGGCGCCGGTATCGGCCGACTCCCAGGCATACAGCGCGCCACGCCAGCCGAGGCGACGGGCCTTTTCGCGCGCGCCGTCGAGCGTGTGATAGCGATAAATCAGCAACGAGCGCGCGGCTTCCGGCCAGGTCAGGCTGTAGAAAGGCAGCAGGAAGATCTCGGTGTCCCAGAAGACATGGCCACGATAATCGTTTCCGGTCAGGCCGCGGGCGCCGACCGAGACATGCTCGTTGGCCGGGTTCGCGGCGCCGTTCAGGTGGTAGGCAGCGAAACGCAGGGCCTTCTGCGCCTCGGGATCGCCGTCGATCGTGACGTCGCTGCACGTCCAGCGCGCGGACCAGGCTGCCTCGTGCCGGGCCACGCATTGCCGCCATCCGATGGCCTTTGCGCGACCCAGCGCGGTCCCGACGCACTCCACCGGATCCGCATCACCGGCCTTGGCGTGGGCGACGGCGATCATGCGCTCGAACCACAGCACCTGGCCGGCCTCGGCGTTCCAGCGCCAGCGCCGGCTGAAGGGCGATACCTGCTCGGGCGTCAGCACGGTGCCGTCCGATGAGAGCGCGGCGGTTTCGGCGATCGCCAGGCGCCGGCCGGTGGTCGCGGTACGCCAGACGCCCAGCTCCGCATCGAGCCGGTCGATCGCGAGCCCGAACTCCAGGCCGTCGAAGCTCGCCTCGAGCGTGAGGTCGCCCGCGCCGGCCTCGATCTCGACGCGCATCACCTGCAGGCCGAGGGCCCGGTCATGCATCGAGACGAGCCGCAGCATCCGCAGCGCCACGGCGAGACCGGTCGGGCTTGCCAGACGCCCCCTGGTCAGCAGGGCGCCGCGCTTCAGGTCGAGGGTGCGTTGGTGGATGTGCTTGTCGTCCACATGCAGCGCCGGCAGCGCGCCCGGCAGCGACAGGCGGACCCGCAACCATCCCGGCGCCTGCACGAGGCCGGGGATCGGCTGGTCACTGCCCGCGGTGTCGAACAGCCCGGCGACAAGGGTGTGGGGATGTTCACCACACTCTTGGCGGCGATTCACCGCACGGCCGCCGCGGACGCCCAGGAAGCCGTTGCTGATCGCGAACCTGGACTCGCGCGAGCTGTCGCGGAGCGCGTCGAAGCCGTGCTGCTCGATGGTCCAGGCCGGATCGGGCGTGGCTCCCAAGGCATCGCGGGTGGGTGGGGCGTTCATGACGGTCGGACGCCGAGACGGCCGGCGGCGAGGGCCTCGAGATCGACATCATCGAGGCTGTCCACGACCAGGTCGGCGCCGGCCTGCTGCAGCAGCGTGTCGTCGTGCAGGCGCGCGATGCCGAGGGCGGTCATGTTCCCGGCACGCGCTGCCTCGATGCCGGAAGGTGCATCCTCGATCACCAGGCAGCGGATCGGATCGACCCGCAATTCCGATGCTGCGGCGAGGAAGATCTCCGGGTTCGGTTTGCCCTCATGGAAACTCCGCCCGCAGACGTTTCCGGCGAACAGCGCGAGGAGCGACCGGCCATCCGGCAGCCGGACCGGTTGCAGCATCGCGTTCGCATTCCTGGATGACGAGGCGACCGCCATCGGCCAGCCGAGTGCCGCGATCGCGGCTGCAAGGCGGAGCGCGTCCGGGAATGCCTCCACCGCCCCGGACCGGATCAGTGTCTCGAGCAGCGCCTGCTTGGCAGCGGCATAGAGCGGCGCCTGGCGGTCGGCATCCGCAACACCCAGAGCCCGGAGAGCCGCAAACGCACCCGCAACCCGGGGCTTGCCCGCCACCTCGGCCTGGTACACCGCCGTCGTGAAGCCCGCGGGGTCGGCGAAACCCGAAAGCGCCCCGCGCCAGGCCTGTTCATGCGGCGATGCCAGCAGCACGCCGTCGACGTCGAAGATAGCGGCGGCTGGTCGCTCGCGCTGGATCATGAGGCCCCGGGGTCGGTGCTGATCGGGTGCGTGTCCCGGAGCGGAGACGGTGCGGCATCGGGATGCGGCGCGGCAGGCTCGGAAACTACTCAAGCCGCACTGCCAGTTAGGTAGTTTCCGATGCTCTCGCCGGTCCGACCGCGCGGCTACGATGATCTGGACCGCGGCCGACCCTGGCACCGGTCGCGCAACGGTGGATCCAGCCATGGACATGACTCTCGGGCGGCCAGATGATCAGGTCCTGCGGCCGTCACCGGTCATGGCGATGCCGGTCGGGCAGCCCCGGGTTCCGGAGTTCGTCGAGCAGTGGCCGATGCAGAAGATCGCCGCGGACATGATCGATTTCGCCGAGGAGCTGCATCGCGGCCAGGCGGTTCCGCGTGCCTCCGAGGCTGAGGGCAGGGATGGCCGGCCTTCCGCCCTGATGCAGCTGGAGGCCCGCTTGACGACGTTGCTTGCCCGCAACGGGATCGAGCGGGATGACCCGACCGGATCGCAGTTCGATCCCCGCATCCACCAGAAGGTTGCCGAACGATGCGTGCCCGCCGAAGCGCCCGGCACGGTCGTGCGGACGATATCGTCGAGCTGGACGCTGAACGGCCAGCTTCTTCGTCCGGCAATGGTGGTCGTCTCGGCACCGCCGGCCGACGCGCATGCGCCGCCGATGGAGGCGAGCCTTTCCTTCTGCTCGCCAGGAGACTGAGCCTTGCAGCGTTGCGCGCAGTGACAGGCCGGATGCCGCAAGGCTTCCGTCCCCGGGTTCCTGCTGCAGTGGTCCGCCCCGCGATCGTTTGCTCATCGACGCGGCACGTTCGTGCAGACGTGCCTCCCGGATCCGCCGGACAGGCCCGACGATAGGGCTGTGCGTCAAATTTCCGCCAGAAGGGGCGGTCTGCGCCTGACGCCGATGCACAGATGCCCAACCGGGTTGACATCCGTTCCAAACCACGGGATTCATGACTGAGGCACATCGAGTGCCGTGTCATCGACTGCCCGGAACAGGGCAGGGATCGCCCGGGAGGCATGATCCGTTGTCTTCGGCGTTGCTGGACGTCATCGGGCTGACGAAATCGTTCGACGGGGTGGTTGCCCTGGCGGACGGACGTTTCCGGCTCGAGCCGGGCACGGTGCATGCGCTGTGCGGCGGTAATGGCGCGGGCAAGTCGACCTTCCTGTCGATCGTCATGGGGATCCAGCAGCGCGACGGCGGCACCATCGAGGTGGATGGCCGCCCGGTCTCGTTCAGCCATCCGTCGCAGGCGCTCGCCAACGGCATCGCCATCATCGAGCAGGAATTGAGCCCGGTGCTCGACCTCACCGTGGCGGAGAACATCTTCCTCGGACGCGAGCCGATGGCGGCGTTCGGGCGTGTCGATTTCGGTGCGATGCGGCGCGATGCCGAGCAGCTCCTGCAGCAGCTGGGCTTCGTCATCGACCCGCGCTCGATCATGCGCTCGTTGTCGATCGGGCAAATTCAGCTGGTGGAGATCGCCAAGGCGCTCAGCCATGACGCGCGCATCATCATCATGGACGAGCCCACCTCGGCGCTCGGCGAGACCGAGGTCGGCCAGCTCTACACCGCGGTGAAACGGCTGCGCGACCAGGGCAAGGGCATCATCTATGTGTCGCACCGGTTGACCGAGATATTCGGTCTTGCCGACGAGTACACGGTGTTCCGCGACGGCCGCTACGTGTCGAGCGGCCGCGTCGCCGATATCGACCGCGCCGGGCTGATCGGCATGATCGTCGGGCGGGCGCTCAGCGACGAGTACGTCAAGACCAATGTTCCGGGTGAAACGACGCGGCTTGCAGTCGAGGGATTGTCGCTGCCGGGCACGCTGAGCGACATCTCGTTCGACGTGCGGGCCGGCGAGATCGTCGGCTTCTACGGGCTGCTCGGCGCCGGACGCACCGAATTGATGGAATGCCTGTTCGGGATGTCGCGCGGCTGGACCGGGCGGATGTCGGTCGATGGCGTGCCGGTCCGGGCCGCATCGCCGCGCGCCGCCATGGATGCCGGCCTGGCGCTGGTCACCGAGGATCGCAAGCAGAGCGGGCTGGTGCTGACCAGTTCGGTGCGCGAGAATCTCAGCCTGGCGATGCTGCCGTCGTTGTCGCCGCGTGGCGTGATGGACCGCAAACGCGAATCCGGCCTGGCGGCTGCGGCGATCCAGCGCTTCGGGATCAGGACGGCCACCGATGCTCTTGCAGTCGCCAGCCTGTCCGGCGGCAACCAGCAGAAGGTGGTGATCGGCCGCTTCGACATGACCACGCCGAAAGTGTTCCTGTTCGACGAGCCCACACGCGGTGTCGATGTCGGCGCCAAGCGCGAGATCTACGCGATCATGTCGGAGTTTGCGTCGAAAGGCGGCGCCGTGGTGATGGTGTCGGGCGAGGCGGAAGAGATCCTGGGCATGTGCGATCGCATCGTGGTGATGCGCCAGGGCCGGATCGCGGCAATCCTCGAGCGCGCGGACGCGGATCAACAGACCATGCTGCATCTCGCCGCATGAACGACGGATGCAGGACGGCATGAGTGCGACCAGGATAGAGAGCGGGCAGCGGATGGCGGGTGCACGCGTCGCCGTGCAGTACATGAAGCGCTACGGCATCGTCACCGCGTTCTTTGCATTGTGCATCGTGCTCAGCTTCGTGTCCGACTATTTTCTTACCGTCGGCAATATCGTCAACGTGCTGCGCCAGACCTCGATCAATGGCGTGCTGGCGATCGGCATGACGTTCGTGATCCTGACCCGCGGCATCGATCTTTCGGTCGGCTCGGTGGCGGCGCTGGCGGGCATTGTCGCCACCTCGTTCGCCACCCGCTCCGCGATCGCCGGCATCCCAGGCGCACCGTATCCGGCGCTGCTGGCGATCGCGGTCGGGCTGCTGGTCGGGCTGATCAGTGGCGGCGTGTCGGGCAGCATCGTCACGCGCTTCAGGGTGCCGCCGTTCGTGGTCACGCTCGGCATGCTGTCGACCGCGCGCGGCCTGACGCTGCTGTACGCCGGCGGCCGGCCGATCCCAAACCTGACGCCGCAATTCCGCTGGATCGGCACCGCGGAGGTGGTCGGGATCCCGCTGCCGATCCTGGTGCTGGTGCTGGTCTTCGGGATCGCCTGGTGGGTGCTGGGCTACACCCGGTTCGGCCGTCAGGTCTATGCCACCGGCGGCAACCCGCGTGCGGCGACGTCGTCCGGCATCAACGTGTCGCGGGTCAGGCTGCTGGTGTACCTGATCTCGGGCGGCCTGGCGGCACTCGCCGGGATCATGCTCGCAGCGCGCACAGGGTCGGGACTCACGCAGGCCGGCATTTCGTATGAGCTCGATGCGATCGCCGCGGTGGTGATCGGTGGCACCAGCCTGTCCGGCGGCGTCGGTGGCGTCACCGGCACGTTGTTCGGAGCCCTGATCATCGGGGTGATGAATAACGGGCTCGACCTGCTCGGGGTCGACTCCAACTACCAGCAGATCTTCAAGGGGCTGATGATCGTCGGCGCCGTGATGCTCGATTCCGCACGTCGCGGCGAGGCCCACTGACAACAACCGAGGAACCGACAGCCAAGTCGGCCACAACCCAAGGGAGAGAACACCATGAGTTTCCGTAAAGCCTGTCTCGCAGGAACCGCCGTCCTGTTCGCAACGGTCGGGGCGGCGCATGCCGATCCGGCCAAGAAGCTGAAGATCGGTGTCGATCTGTATGGCCTGAAGGCCGAGTTCATGCAGCTGTGGGCCGCATCCGTGAAGCAGAGCCCCGAGGTCAAGAACGGCAACGTCGAGGTCACGGTGTTCGACGGCCGCTACGACTCGCTGGTGCAGCAGAACCAGTTCGACACCATGATCAGCCAGAAATACGACGCGATCATCTTCGCGCCGATCGACGCCGATGCGGGTGTCACCGCGGTCGAGGCCGCGCACAAGGCCGGCATTCCCGTGATCGGCACCAACACCAAGGCGAACACCGACCTGCTGACCTCCTATGTCGGCTCGGACGACACCCGCTCGGGGTATCTCGAGGCCAAGGCGGTGCTCGACAAGATCGGCTGCAAGGGCAACGTCGTCATCATCGAGGGCCCGATCGGCATCTCCGCGCAGATCCAGCGCCGCCAGGGCAACCTGAAGGCGCTCAAGGAGTGCCCGACGGTGAAGGTGCTCGAGATGAAGACCGCGAACTGGTCGCGCGCCGAAGCCCAGACGCTGATGGATGACTGGCTGACGCGTTACCCCGGCCACATCAACGGCATCATCGGCCAGAACGACGAGATGGCGTTGGGCGCGATCGAGGCGATCAAGAGCGCCAACCTGAAGGTGAGCAGCTTCGCCATTGCCGGCATCGACGGCATCACCGACGCGCTGCTGGCGGTCAAGGCCGGCGAGATGACGTCGATCCTGCAGGACGCCAATGCGCAGGCGCAGGGCTCGATGGATGTCGCGGTGCGCGCGGTCGAAGGCGCGAGCTTCAAGCCGCAGTCCGACATCTGGCAGCAATATCCGCAGATGAAGTGGGATGGCGGCACGGACAAGAACTACAACGTGCCGTGGACCCCGGTGACCCCGCAGAACGTCGACGACCTGCTGGCGCGGCGCCAGAAGGGCAGCTGAAACGGTCCGGCCGGGAGCACGATGTTCCGGCCAACCATGCGGCGACCCGGTCGAGAGGCCGGGCTCTGAGGAGAACAGCGTGATCGTCGTGTTCGGTGCGATCGGCGTGGATATCGTGACGCGGGTGCCACGCTTTCCGCGGCCGGGCGAATCCATTGCCTGCGACGGCTTCGACGTGGTCCCCGGCACCAAGGGCGCCAACCAGGCGCTTGCGGCGGCGCGTGCCGGTGCGTCGGTGACACTGGTGGCGACCCGCGGCGAGGACGAATCCGGCATCGTCGCGGCATCGCTGCTGCAGGCGGCCGGGGTCGACCTCCGGCATGTTCGGACGGTGTCGACGCCGACCGGCACCTGCCTGATCACCGTGGATGCGGCGGGCGAGAACACCGTGATCGCCGCGTCGAGCGCCAACCGGCACACGACCGTGTCGCAGCTGGAGGCGTGCGCGTTCGGCGCGGGCGACGTGCTGCTGCTGCAATGTGAGCTGCCACTGGCCGAGACGTTCGCCGCCGTGCAGCTCGGACGCGCGCGCGGTGCCCGGATCGTCCTGAATGCAGCGCCGGCCGCCGCGGTGCCGCCCGAGGTGCTGGCGGCGCTGGACCTGCTGGTGGTCAACGAGACCGAGGCGGAGTCGATCGGCGCTGCGGTCGGGATCGCGGACACCGACCCGGAGGCGATCGCGGGCGCGCTGCATCGGCAATACGGATGCGCCACCGTGGTCACGCTCGGCGGCGATGGCGCGGTGCTGTGGGATCGGGGGATCCGCCACCACGTCCCGGCGCTGGCGGTGCAGGTGGTCGACAGCACCGCCGCGGGGGACAGCTTCACCGGCTACATGGCCGCAGCACTGGAGCAGGGGCTCGGGCTGGAGGCGGGACTGCGCCACGGTGCCGCGGCGGGATCGCTCTGCTGCACCCGTCACGGCGCACAGACCGGCATTCCGGACCGGGCGGAAGTGCTGGCGGCGCTCGGGGAACCGGCTGCATGACCGACGCCGACCTGATCATCGAGGTCGCGGCGCTGTACTACATCAACCGGCTGACCCAGGACGATCTCGCTAGGCAGTTCGGCACCTCGCGCTCGACCATCTCGCGGCTGCTGAAGCAGGCGCACGATACCGGCGTCGTCGAGATCCAGGTCAGGGCGCGGCCGGACCGTGCGCGCAGGATCGAGCAGGAACTGCAGACCCGCTTCGGGCTCTCCCGCCTGCTCTGCGCGATCGACTTGTTCGACCCGGTCAACCGCCGGCTGAACGTTGCCTCGATGGTTGCGGGGTATCTCGACAAGGTGCTCGTGGACGGCACCACGGTCGCCGTCGGCATGGGCCGCAACGTGAGCGCCATCACCGAGGCGTCGGGGTTGCCGCTGCCGCGCGACGTGCTGTTCGTTTCGGCGATCGGCGGATCGGTGCAGAGCGGCGAGATGGTCAATGCTGACCACATCGCGCGCCGTCTGGCCGCCCGGTTCCGCGGCCGCAGCGAGACCCTGTATGCGCCGGCCATCGTCGAGGACGAGACGCTGCGCCTGGCCCTGTTGCGCAACGACAACGTCCGGCGGACGCTGGACCGGGCCCGCGGCGCCTCGATCGCGCTGCTCGGCGTCGGCGACATGACCGAGGACAGCAACATGATCCGCATGGGCTGGCTGTCGCCCCGCGAGGTGGCGCGGGCGCAGGCGACCGGGACCGTCGGCGACATTTTGGGCAACGACTTCATCGACATCCAGGGACGGCCGTCGCGCACCATCGTCGCCGGGCGCGTGGTCGGGCTGACGCTGAAGGACCTGGAGGCGATCGAGGACGTGGTGGTGGTGGCGGCGGAGAACACCAAGATCGGCATCCTGCTGGGCGTGCTGCGGACCGGCGTGGTGGACACGCTGGCGACCACGCTGTCGAACGCGCAGGGCGTGCTCGACCTGGACGACGCGACCCGCGGCGACCGCTAGCGCGCTCGGAACGATCGTGCGACGGCTGCGTAACGACCAGTCTGGGCGCGCCTGATCGATACGGGCGCCGTTTCATTCCAGGGTTGTGCATGGTGCATCGGACTCACGGATGGGCCACGTCCGGGTGCAGGATGGCGGGATGACGATGCGCTCGACCCCGCAACTCGATCTTCCCGCACCCATGGATCGTCATCTCGTGGTGGCGGAAATCGCTGCGGTTGCGATGGCGGCGATCACCCTGGCGGCGCTGGTGTTCAGCGGGGTCAGGGTTGCCGACAACCCGAGCTTCGTCCCGGCGGTCGGCTGCATGACGCTGCTCAGCGACTTGCTGACAGCGATTCTGTTGCTGTCGAACGCGATGGTCCTGAAGGATCGCGACCCCCTGCGGCTCGGAGCCGCCTATCTGTTTTCCTGCCTCTTGCTGGCGGCACACCTGGCGACGTTTCCGGGCGGCCTTTCGACCGGGCCGCTGATCGGCAGTAGCGAGGGCTCGGCCTGGCTCTGGTGCTTCTGGCAGGGGGGATTCCCGGTCCTGGTGCTCGGGTTCGTGTTCGGCAGGAGTTCGCCGCTTCGATCTCGTGACATCCCGCTTGCGATCGCCGCCACTGCCGGTACGGCCCTGCTCCTGACCATCGTGGCGACCGCAGGATCGGACTGGTTGCCGAGCCTCGTGCAGGACGACAGGTACAACGAGTTCATGCGGTTCGGTGTCGGGCCGCTGCTGTTCGTGCTCAGCGTCGTGGCCCTGGGGGCGGTCCTGTTCAGGCGACGGATGCGCGACGCGGTCTCGATCTGGCTGTCGCTGGCGATGCTGGCGTCGAGTTTGAACATGGTGTTGGTCCTTGCAGGCGGCGAACGCTTCTCGCTCGGCTGGTGCGCCGCCAGGCTGTTGAACCTCGTGGTCGGCGTGGCGGTTCTTGTAGCACTGCTCTCGAACTTCATCGACCAAGCCCAGCGCGCCCAGGTGATGAACAACCGGCTGAAGGACCTGATTGCGACCGATCCACTGACCGGTATCGGCAATCGCCTGGCCCTGGACCGCGAGATGTTGCTGGAGTGGAAGCGTGCGCGGCGCGAGCAGACCCCGCTGTCGCTGATCATGATCGACATCGACCTCTTCAAGAGCTTCAACGACCGGTATGGGCACCCCGCAGGCGACCGCTGCATTGCGGCGGTCGGAGCGACGCTTGCGCAGCAGGCGAAACGTCCGGCCGACGTGGCAGCGCGGCTCGGCGGGGAGGAATTCGTTGTCCTGCTCCCGAACACCGAGGAGGCCGGGGCGTCGCGGGTGGCCGACCGGGTGCTCGCCGCCATATCGGCGCTCAACCTCCCTCATGCCGACAATCCCGTTGGGCACGTGACCGTCAGCATCGGGGTGGCGACCTGCCGGCCCTTCGACCCGAACGGCAATGTCGGCCAGTTCATGGAGGTTGCCGACCAGGCGCTCTATCGGGCGAAGTCCGCCGGCCGCAACCAGGTCTGCCAGAGCGTCGCTGTCCTCGATGCTCCGGCACGGATCTGCTAGCCGCCCGGGACGGCATTCACCTGCGCCCGCCGCTCCCAGGGCAAGGTGACACGCAAAAGCTGGTGACAGCCGGGGAGCCACCGCATCCCCGCCGGCCCGGCGTCGTTGCAGCGGTCACGACCCTGGAACCACGCGAGGACCATCATGACCGCAGACGCCCCCGATAACGGCATCCCCGGCGACCAGCAGCAGCCCGCCCCGGGTCTTACCTCGAAGATGGAGCCGCCGCCGGACCATGGCGAAGACAGCTACGTCGGCAAGGGTCTGCTGGCGGGCCGGGTGGCGCTCATCACCGGCGGCGATTCCGGGATCGGCCGCGCTGTTGCCATCGCCTATGCCCGGGAGGGTGCCGATGTCGCGATCTCCTACCTGCCGGTGGAGCAATCCGACGCCGAAGACACCGCTCGCTGGATCGAGAAGGCCGGTCGGCGCGCCCTGCTGCTGCCGGGCGACATCCAGGACGAGGCGCACTGCCACGCCCTTGTGGCGCAGACCGTCTCGACGCTGGGCGGCCTCGACATCCTGGTGAACAACGCGGCCCACCAGACCGTGAACAAGACCCTCGGGGACGTCACCGCGGACCAGATCGACGAGTCCTTCCGGACCAACGTCTTTGCCATGTACTATCTGTGCCAGGCCGCGGTTCCGCACATGAAGCCGGGCTCGACGATCGTGAACACGACCAGCGTGCAGGCCAAGACCGCCGGCAAGGGCATGCTGGTCTATGCCGCCACCAAGGGTGCGATCGCCAGCCTGACCATCGCGCTGTCGAACTTGTTGGCGCCGCAGGGCATCAGGGTGAATTGCGTCGCCCCCGGCCCGGTCTGGACCCCGATCCAGCCGATCGCCAAGGATCCGGAGCAGCTCGAGGCGCTCGGCAAGGACACCGTCCTCGGCCGCCCGGGCCAGCCTGCGGAGCTTGCCGGCGCCTTTGTCCTGCTCGCTTCCGCAGAAGGCAGCTACATGACCGGCGCCCTGATCCCGGTCACCGGCGGCGCGCCGATGTCCTGAGAAGAACCTCGCCAGCTTCCCGCCACAGGAGGCTGGCGACGTTCGCATCCGTGATCAGCCGAGACTTTCCTCACTCCCGGGCACCGACATGTCGAATGCGTTCAGCATCACGGACACGGGGCAGTAGCCGCTGATCGGGGCGACCGGTGCCCCGGCGCTGTCCGGGCCGGCCACACGGTTGGTCAGGTTCACCGGCTCCCAGGGCGAGAGGGTGCCGATCTCGACATCGGGATGCAGACGCGCGAACTTGTCGATGTGCGGTATGAGAAGCTCGGTCGACAAGGTCCGCGCAAGCATCACCCGCAGGATGGCGCTGGACCAAGGCGTCCGTCCACCCCGCGAATTCGAGCACGTCCTCCCCGGCACTGGAGAGCCGATAATTCGCGGGGCGCTTTTCGAAGAGCTGAGCTCTACAGGGCGGTTCGATCTTGCAAGACCGATCTGCGTGCTCAGGCACTGATGGCCGCGATCGCGCCGGGCTCGACCAGGTGATCGTTTCGTCCGAGTATGATCCGTGCATTGCAGCGATCCCCCGCTGAACGAGATCGCCGCAAAAGCGCCGGACTTCCCTCGGGTGTTTGCTCGTAATTTGGATCAAGCGTCGACCGTGCGGATGCGAACCCGCACGGATCAGGCGCCGCGCCCTATGAGAACCTGCGGCGCCACCTCAACAGGCTCAAACCGAATAAGCCGGAACCGAACAGAGCGATCGAGATCGGCTCAGGCACAGGGTTGATGCTCACGCCGCCCACCGAGATCCCGTCGATCGCAAGGCCGGTATCGAAGTTTTTGTCGTAGGCATTCGTTGCGCCGAACTCGAGGTAGTATTTACCGGCAGCGGCAATCTTGTAGTCCTCCGATTGCCAGCCGGTGGTGCCGCAGCCGCCGTCAAAGCACGTGTTCGACCACTCGCCCAACCAGGAGACCGTGCTCTCTCCGATCGTGTAGGCACTCACCGCGGTGGTCGTGTTGTAGAGTTCCGCCACCGGCTTGCCGGCCGCCGTGAACAGGGCAGCCCAGACATTGTCGGCGTACATGCCACCGTCCGACGTGATGAAGTCGAAATAGTAGCTCAGGCTGGTTCCGGCTGTGGCGGCGAAGGTAGGAGTTTTCAGGAGCGAGCCGTTGGTGGGCGACACAGGAGGTGTGATCGGATCCTGGCCCACGCCGGTGAGGCCACCGGTCGTCGTCACGTAGTCATAGGTTGGATCCTTGAGAGGCGAGAGCGGGACGTCGCCATCCGCACCATCGGTGCCGCAACCACCTTGGCAGGAGTACCCGAATGGAATGGGGGCGGCTCGCGCGATGTTGGACATGCAGACCAGGGCGGTCAGGGCGGATCCGGCAAGGGCGGTTGTGAGAAGAACAGTCTGCTTCATTGTTGTATCCCTCGGTTGACGAGGGGGTGTAAGCAGGCCGCGTGCCAGGGCCAGTCTGTATTGATTCGAGTTGCTTACAGCAAATGTCTCGATCGAGATCGGTGAGGATGTCAAGTTCTTCGACAGGCTGTGAAGCGGCTGTTGACAGAGCACCAGGACTTCAAGTGCAGTGGCTGGGTGGCGGTTTTACTGGACTGCTCGTGGTTCGCTGAACACGCATCTTGAGCTGGCAAAGTGTTTGCTTGAAATGCATTGGGTTGAGATAGGCGATGGTCGAGTGGTGCGGCCGCAAATTATAGGACCGCTCGAGATAGTCGGACATGTCAGCCTGTGTCTGCTCCAGGGTCCGATAGGCCGTGCGGGCCGTGCGTCCAGTTTCCAGCGCGGAGAAGACGCTCTCCATCATCGAGTTGTTGTTACCCACCAGCGCGGCGTCCACGTCACCGGCGGCGGTGAGTGAGTTGCCGTCGCCGGCCAGGAGAACGAAGTCGGCAAGGCTGCCGCGATGTTGTGGTCGCCAGCCAGTCCGACGGCGTTCGCGCCATTACTGAGAGTGACAACGCTATTGCTGGTGATGCCGCCGACGACGAAGTTCTCGTCACCGCAGTGAGCACGTCGAAGTTGCAGATCGAGCCCGCAAGATCGCTGATGCGGTCGGCGTCATCGGCAATCGAGCCCGCAGTATAGCCTTGCTGACCGAGAAGAAGCTGAGCTGAGATTGCGACGGTGCTGAACCCTTATCGGTTCTCACACCCTGTGAGCAGTTAAGAACTTTAGCTTATGCATATCGTAGAAGCCTGTCGCATAAGTCGCATTTTTGGAAAACGTGTTATCAATGTTTGCCTCGTTGAAGCCTTGTTACCTTGGAATCGTGAGGCAACGTTGGGTATCAAGGATGGCGCGCAAGGAGGCGGCCCAGTTTGATCGGCACCCGACGTTGAGGCGGTCACCATCTCCTAAGTCTGCCGCGAGCACTGACAGGGTGGCGACGACGCCATGGGACGCCCACCGCATTCCTGGCACTGCAACCGTCGCGTCAGCCCGCTAGGCGCCCGGGTCTCGGTTTCGCGGCCCGGGGTGCCGCCCGGCAGCTTCGGCAGCAGTCCAGTTTCTCACACACTCACCCTGGTCTGGGGAGGCCGCCGCGAGCCTGCGCGGGTGGATAGCAGGAAACGCTCTGCCTATCGGGCTTCAGCACCCTAAGCTTCGATCGAGCTATGCAACATGGTGCCCGCCGCCGGACTCGAACCGGCACGCCCTACGGACTGCGGATTTTAAGTCCGCTGCGTCTACCATTCCGCCAGGCGGGCATTGGGACCGCGCACGCAAAGCTAGCCGGATCCGCTCGCCTCGCAAGTCAGGACCGTCATCCGGTGCGCAGCAGCGTCGGGCCGTGCTGCCGGAGCCAGCGTTCGGCATGCGCCCGGTGTGGCGTCAGCCGGTCGACCAGCGTCCAGAAGCCCGCGCCGTGGTCGAGGTGGCGAAGGTGTGCCAGCTCGTGCGCGACGACGTAGTGCTGGATCTCGGGCGGCGCCATCACCAGGCGCCAGCTGAACATCACCACGCCCTCCGATGAGCAGCTGCCCCAGCGCGTGGAGGTGTCCTTGATGGCGAGCCTGCTCGGCAGCAGTCCAGTGCCGGCCTCAGGAGCCGTGCCGATGCCATGTGCCAGCCTGGCCAAGCGCAAACGGGCCTCCGCGCGCAGGAAATCCGCAAGCCGGCGGGGCAGGAAGGCACGCTCGCCGCTGATCCGGATCTCGCCGGCCTCGATCCAGACACCGCGCCTGGCGTCCGGGACATGCCGGATGACGTGCGGCTCGCCGATGAACGGGATCGTCGCGCCCTCGGCGAACGTCACCACCGTCGGCAGTGCCGCCAGCCGGTCGGCGACCCAGTTCGAATGCGTTCGCAGCAGGGCCAACCCCGCCTCGCGACCGGCTCTCGGCGGCAGCGTTACCACGACCATGCCGGCGCGCGGATCGATCCGCAACGAGATCCGTCGCGCCCTCCGGCACCGATGCCAGCGGACCGGCGTCTCACCGGCCGGCAGCCAGAGCAGCTCCTGCTGCATCGACGGTGAAGCCCCGCGGGCCTCGGGCTGTGCTGCCTGCAACGGCCGCCGCATCACCGCTCGCCTGCCGCGGGGTCGGACACGACACGCCGCAGCTGCGGCTGGATCGCCGGGCCGACCGGACGGATCGGCCTGGGGGCGCGGCCTGGCCATTCGACGACATGCTGGTCGAGCGGGCCGGCAGTCCGCTCGCTGATCGCCCGGCCGCGGACCGACACGCCGGCTTCATGAACGGTGGAGGCACTCCCGGATACCAGGTGGTGCCACCAGGCGAGGCCGCGGCCCTCGGCGATGCGGCGATAGGCGCAGGAGGGGGGAAGCCAGTCGATCTCGGCCACGGCTGCGGGGGTCAGCTGGACACAGTCCGGGACTTTCCGGCGCCGCCGCGGATAGTCGGAACAGCCGCAGCTGTCGGTGTCGAGCAGCCGGCAGGCGACGTTGGTGTGGAGGATTTCGTCGGTTTCCTCGTCGCGGAGCTTGTGCAGACAGCAGCGGCCGCACCCGTCGCAGAGCGATTCCCACTCCGCCGCGGTCATCTCGTGGAGGCTCTTGGTCTTCCAGAACGGCGCGGACGCTCGCATCATCTCAGCTTAGGGGTTCCGGTCTGGATAAGGAAGAAGCGTGGGGCAGCGCCCCGAGCCGGCCTCAGCGGTGGTGAACGAGCAGTGCTGCCGCGTCGATCGCAGCCGCAAGGAGCAGGCCAAGCGCCAGGGTCGGCCCGAGCTGTGGCAGCCAGACCAGGCGCAGCATGGTGGGCAGCCTGGCCCCAAGACCGGCTCCGGCGCGTGCCTGGCCAGCCGGCATGCGCGACAGGCCACCGAGCAGCGGCAGCAGCATGGCCGGCAGCGTTCCGATGACCAGCCGAAGCGGAACCCCGGCTCCGGTCTCGTGCAGCCAGGCAAGCGGCTGCTGCAGGGATGGGGGCAGCCGGTGGAAGAAGGGGATCAGCAGCAGCTCTGGCCAGATCGTGAGTGCTGCGGCCGGTATCAGAAGTGCCAGCATCAACTGGCGTGCGGATGCCAGGGTCCGCCGTCGCATGGGCAGTCTGCCGCCGCGCATGGGTGTGGCAGCAGGGAGACGTGCCATCACGCCGAGCAGCAGACAGGACGCGGCCACGGAGCCGAGCAGTGCCGTGCCGATCGTGCGGGTGCCATCCAGGATCACGTTGCCCTGCATGATCCGCTCAGTGGTCGATCCAGATGTCGAATCGCGCCTTGATCTGGTCGAAATGCGTCAGCCAGAAGCCGTCATCCTCGGCCAGCGCGTCATGCAGATGCTCGGGAGTGGCGGGGCTGTCGTCCGGCAGCGCCTGTCCCACGGGCGGCACGCCGGACACCAGGCTGACCGCCTCGTAACGCTGCACGAAATCCGCCTGCCTGGCAGGATCGTTCATGAAGCCCAGCAACTGGCGGATGCGGGCCTCGCGGTCGGCAGCCGCGGGATCGACGGCGTCGCGCCCGGTGGGGATCGGTCGGCCGGGGATTGCCCAGCTCAGCATCATGCTGACGCTCTGCTGCCACTGGATGCCGAAATCACGGTGCCCGACCTGGTTGGCGGACGCGACCTCGCCGTTGGGCGCGCTGGTCATCAGCACGGCGCCGGACTCGATGATCTGCACCGCTTCGGCCGGCGTATCCCACCAGACGATGTAGGGCCGGAGCTGGTCGAGCTTACGGAACGCCCGATCCAGCCCGTCCGTGGTCCCCAGCGTGCGATAAACATCGTCGGGCGCGACGCCATCGGCGAGCAGCGCGATTTCCAGCGTCCCGCGTGGATCGCGCCGCAGACCGCGCTTGCCCGGGCGGCGGGCCACGTCCCAGAAATCGGCCCAGCCTGGTGCGGTATCGACGCGGCTCTTGTCCCATGCCAGCACGAGGTCGGTCCGCAATGCACCGATGCCGCACCGGCTGATGGCGTCGCCTGGCGGAGGATTGGCCAGCCAGCCGGGGTCGACCGGCAGGAACAGCCCCTGCTGGCAGGCAATCCGTACCGAGCTGTTCTCCATCAGCACCAGGTCCCGATCGGCGCCGGGGACACCGGAGCGGGCGCGGTTCTGCAGGGTCGCGAGCAGGCCGTCCCAGCCGGCAAGGTGGACCGGAATGTGGCTGGCGGCGGTGAAGGGCGCGAAAAAGGCCTTCTGCTGCGCGTCCTGCAGGGCACCCCCGAGGGACGCGACATTCATCGGCTTCGCGGACGGGTCCTTCTGATGCTCGGCACCGCGCGCGGGTTGGAGAGATCCGCACGCCAGGCAGAGACCCAGGAACAGCAAAGCCGGGGCGACGATGCATCGGCCGGGCCTGCGGGGGTCGAGGCGCGGGAGGCGGTCGGGCGTAATCCGGCTCCCTGTCATCGGGATGCGTCCAGAACGGCCGGCTGCAGAGGCGGTGTCACTCAGGGATCTGTCTCGGCACGGACGTCGTGGTGGCGACCGGATCGTCGGTGGATGATCCCGGGCGGGCGCCTTGGGGAACGGATTGCAACGCAACGTAGAGCAATATGCGGTGGCCTGGAAACAGCGCCGGAGGTGCGACGGTCGTCTTCGTGCCGGGCGGCTTCCGCATCGGGGTTCACGTCCAGCCCGGACCGTCGGCGAAAACCCGGGCCTGGTGCGGCTGCCAGGCAAGCAATGCCGGCCGGTCCGGTCGCAACTCCCCCGGCAGGGACGAAGGCGGCCGACGCACGAGGAGCTCGGTGCCGTCCTCGAGCCTGAAGCGCAACCTGAGATGGTCGCCCAGATGCACTCCCTCCAGCAGCGTCGCCGGGAGCGAATCCGTGCCGGTATCGAGACCGGGTCGGGTGACGAAGGCGGTGGCGATCCGCTCCGGCCGCACGCACAGCACGCAGGCAGCGCCCTCCTGCAGCCCCTGGCCGGGCTCGGCATCACTAGGTTCCGCTTCCATTTCGTGTCCGCACGCAAGGCGAACCAGCGCAACGTCGTCGTCGATTCGGATGATGCGACCTGGCAGCAGGTTGGCGTCGCCGATGCTGCTGGCTACCGTGGGCGTTGCCGGACGATCCAGCAAAATGAGTGCCGGGCCGACCTGGTGCAGCCTGCCGGCATCCAGAACGCCGATCTCGTCGCCGAGCAGCAGGGCTTCCTCGCGGTTGGTCGTGGTCATCAGGACGGTCAGCCGGCGTGCCTGCACCAGCCGGCGCAGCATCCGCTGGGCAGCCAGGCGGGGTGCCGGGTCGAGTGAACCGAACGGATCGTCCAGCAGCAGCAGCGTCGGATCGAACACCAGGGCCCGGGCGATCGCGGTGCGGATGGCGGCGGCTGCATCGAGTGACGCCGGGCGCGTATCCGCCAGCGCCTCCAGCCCGAGCAGCGCCAGCGCGCCATCGACCCGGCGCGAGCGTTCGGCCTTGGCCACCCCGCGCGCATGGAGCGGGAATGCCAGGTTGCCGCGCACGCTCAGATGCGGAAACAGCGGATCGCGTTCCGAGACGATGCCGAGCCCGCGCTGGTGCTGGGGCATACCTCGAAGATCGATCCCTCCCAGGGTAATCCGACCGTGGCTGGCACGGGACTGTCCAGCGACCACATCGAGCAGCAGCGAGCCACCACCGTCACTGCCTCCCAGCAACGTCAGGCAGGTTGCCGAGGCGAGCGCCAACGTAATCTCGCGCAGCAGACCGCCCGGGCGACCCGGCGACAGCGCGCTGACCTCCTGCAGGATCAGGTGCGGGCCCGGTCCATCACCAGCCCGGTTCATTCGGCCCATGCAACTTGATGGCCCTGCCTACGTTCGTCTGCCCTGTCACGGGAGCATGTGGACATGGGTTTCTCCAAGAAGGTATCGGATACTGTCAGGGACGTCGCGGGAGACACCCAGGACCAGTTACAGACCCTGCGCGCTCAGGTGGAGCAGCTTCTCAACGACCGCGTGACTCCCGCGATCGCCGGTGCTGCCGGGCGCGCCGAGACGGCCGTTCATAGTGCCCGTGACATGACCAATACCCAAGTGGAGAACGTCTCCGCCCAGGTTCGGGATCAGCCGATCATCGCCATCGGAATTGCTGCCGCGGTAGGATATCTCCTCGGTCGCATCGCACGATGAGGGCGGTCGACCTCGCCAAGGTCGCGGCCGCCGCGGAAACCCTCCGCATCCAGCGGATGGTTCGCCGGTTCGGGCTTCAGGCGGTATTCCTCGCTGTCGCGGGACTATTCGGGCTGTTCGCGCTGATCTTCCTGCACGTGTTCCTCTGGATGCTCTGCTACGGACCTTGGCATACCGGCAAGGTCTGGGCTTCGGTGATCGTCGTGGCGTTCGACGTTATCGTCGCCGGCATCCTGCTTTTGATGGGACGGGGAAAGCTGCCCGACCCGATCGAGGTCGAGGCTCGCATCACGCGTGATCGCTCGCTGTCCGAACTGCGGAGCGCGCTTGCCATCACCGCCTTGACTGGAACGGTTACCGGCCCGGCAGGCAGGCTGGCAGGTCGTACTGCGTGGCGTGCGCTGCGTGGGCTGCTCCCAGGCGGTGCTCGCCGTCGAAAGTAGTCGACTAAAGGTCGGTCCGTCGCTCACCAGCGACGGACTGCTTTTATCCATCGGCTGTCCGGGCGCCGATCTCATCAAGCTCGTGTTGGGCTCGGCGATCCTCTTCCTGGCGGCGTTCGTCTTTCCGCTGAGCATCCAGGCTTTCGACCGTGCGGACGCCGGAACGCGCAAGGGTCAGGATCGCGCGTGCCTGGTCCAGCCGTGAAGTTGCATCGCGCAGCGCCTCATGGGCCTGTTTGATCGCTCGTCTCCCGAGCGGCAGCCAGCGCGCGAATGCCTCCACCGCGTCGTCGTCAACTCCCAGATTCATTGCCGACCGCATCTCATGTGCCAGGGCCTCTCCGGCTTCTTCGGCCAATCGAGAGGCTTCATGCTCTGCGTGATACGCGTCGGAAACGGCTTTCTGGGCATCGTCCAGCGTAGCTTGCCGAATACGCAGCAGGGTCTTCAGCGGATCGCGCTTCATGACCCGGTATCAACCATCATGGCATCCGCAAGGGCTGCGAAACTGTCCTCGATGTTGGTTTGCTCGGTGCGGGTCTGCCGAAGCATTGCCTCGATCCTGGGGGCAAGTCGCACCGCTTCGTCGACGGCGGGATCGTTTCCTGCCTTGTAGGCACCGAGCCGGACCATGTCGGCCATGTCTGCGTGGAGCGCCAGGAGGCTCCGGGCCCGTTGAACCAGCGCGTTTTCCTCCGGAGCATTGCAGCCTGGGACGGAACGCGACAGCGAGCGCAGGACGTCGATCGCCGGGTATCGCCCGCTCTCCCCGATCCGCCGGTCCATCACCACGTGACCGTCGAGAATCCCTCGGACGGCATCTGCAACCGGCTCGTTGTGGTCGTCGCCTTCCACCAGCACGGTGAACAGCGCCGTGATCTGTCCGGCTGGCCGGTCCGGCAATAACGGTCCTGGCCCGGCGCGTTCCAGCAGGCGTGGCAGTTCGGCGAATACGCTTGGCGGGTACCCCCTGGTCGCCGGCGGTTCACCCGCCGATAGTCCGATCTCGCGCAACGCCAGGCAGAAGCGTGTGACGCTGTCCATCAGCAACAGCACGGACTTGCCCTCGTCCCGGAAATGCTCGGCCACTGCCATGGCCGCGTAGGCCGCTTCCCGTCGCATGAGCGGGGGGCTGTCCGAGGTCGCGACAACCACGACTGATCGGGCAAGCCCTGCCGGCCCGAGATCGTCTTCAAGGAACTCGCGCACCTCGCGTCCGCGCTCGCCGACCAGCGAGATGACCGCGACGTCGCAGTCGGTGTGGCGGGCGAGCATCGAGAGCAGAGTCGATTTGCCGACGCCCGAGCCCGCAAACAACCCCAGGCGCTGGCCGGTTCGACAGGTCGTGAAGCTGTTCAGTACTCGTACGCCGAGATCCAGGCGCGGTCCAAGACGGGCGCGCGAGGTGGCATGGGGCGGGGCCGCTCTCAGGGGGCGCGGTCGAGACCCGGGCAACAAGGCGCCTTTTCCGTCCAGAGGACAGCCGAGCGGGTCGATGACACGGCCGAGCCACTGCGCCGACACGGACAGGGTGCCGCCGGCCGTGACACCGGCGCCGCCGAAGCCGACTTCCGCCCGACTACCAGGCCCCAGCCCATCCAGGGGTCCGTAAACCATGGCTTGGGCGTGACCATTGCGGAACCCGATGATCTCGGCGGCAACCGGCTTACCGGCGCGGCCTCGGAGCGCGATTCGGTCACCGACGGCCACATGTGGGTCCAGTCCGGCCAACTCGACCGACAAGCCGGATACTCCAACCACCCGCCCACGTATCTGCGCAGCAGGCAGCGACGCGAGCCCGGTGCGGATCCTCTCGAGCCGTTCCGTGGCTGCCAGCATACGGTGTTCTCCCCCATCCGGCCGCTGAGCGGCTGCAAACTTCGACGACACAGCCGGATCTCACCACAGAACCATTAACGAGACGTGCACGAGGATTTAAACCGCCAAACGCAACAAACCGGTTGTAAGCCTACACGCATAGGTGGTAACAATGGTTTACCAAAAACCTGGGGTAGTAGTCATGAGGATCCTCCTCGTCGAAACCGACATCAACGCTGCGCAGGGCCTGACCCGCCTTTTGCAAAACGCCGGCTTCATGGTCGACCAGACGGACCTCGGAGAGGAGGCTCTCGAGCTGCTCCGTCATTATGACTACGACCTCGTGCTCCTGGAGCTTGCGCTGCCGGACATGGAAGGCTCCGAACTCGTCCGCAGGATGCGCCATGCCCGCTACCCGGTGCCGGCTGTGGTGCTTGCGAGCACGACACAGGCCGCGGCACGGGTTCGTGCGTTCGCCGCTGGCGCCGATGATGTCGTCAGCCTGCCGTACGAGCCGACCGAACTGCTGGCTCGCGTGCAGGCCATCCTCCGTCGGAGCAAGGGCCACAGCTCGCCGTTCCTCAAGATCTCGAACCTTCAGTTGAACCTCGACAGCCGCGAGGTGAGCGTGGAGGGGCGCCCGGTGCATCTAACCGGCAAGGAGTATGCAATTCTCGAGCTCCTGGTCCTACGCAAAGGCGCGGTCCTCACCAAGGACGCGTTCCTGAACCATCTCTACGGTGGCATGGATGAACCGGAGATGAAGATCATCGACGTCTTCATCTGCAAGCTGCGCAAGAAGCTGCATCTGGCAGGCGCCGGCAACCTGATCGGAACGATCTGGGGCCGTGGCTACATCCTGCGGGACGATGTCGTCGCGACCGTGCCTGTTCCTGGAATATTTGCAGAGGTGCAGATCGAGGCCTTGTCGGCTGCCTGAGACTGACCGCAACACACGCGCTGGTGCCTATGCGGCGCGTTGTTGCAAGGTGATGCCGGTCTCCGGCAAAGGTCGGCCAGGCCGAGGCTGTTCCCGGCTGGTGTCTCAAACCGTGAATTGCTCGACGATGATCCGCTCCGACAGGCTCTGGTCGGGATCGAAAAGTACGATGGTCTTGAGCGTTCGGTCCTCGCTGACCGCGACCGAGACCACGTCGCGCACCTCGGTGAAGTCGGCAACGGCGGCCACTGGTCGTTTGTCGCCTTCCAGTATCTTGAACTCGACATCGGCGGAGCTTGGAAGCAAGGCGCCGCGCCACCGTCTCGGACGAAACGCGCTGATCGGGGTCAAGGGCAGCAGATCGGCCGAGAGCGGAACGATCGGTCCGTGCGCGGACAGGTTGTAGGCGGTCGATCCAGCGGGAGTCGATACCAGCACGCCGTCGCAGACCAGTTCCGGAAGTCGCACCCTGCCATCGACCATGATGCGGATCTTGGCGGCCTGCCGCGTCTGCCGGAACAGGAAGACGTCGTTCAGCGCCAACGCCTCCTCGACCAGCCCCGACTGCGTGACCGCGTGCATGCGAAGCGGATGCAGCACGGCGGCCTGGGTACGCACAACTCGAGCCGGGAGGTCATCCTCGGCCGCAGGGTTCATCAGGAAGCCGACCGAGCCGCAATTGATGCCATAGACCGGGGTACCGGCGAGCAGAACGGTATGGAGCGTTTCCAGCATGAAGCCGTCGCCACCGAGGCAGATGACGACTTCGGCCTCCGATACCGGGACATTTCCATAGAGGCTTACGAAGTGCGCCAGACTTTCCTGTGAGAGCACGTTCGGCGCTGCAACGAAGGCCAGTCGTTTGAGCACGGTATCGGGCGACCAGAGGGCGGCGCGCGGCTCCGTGGACCAGTCCGGCGGGTTCACACGAGCCGCCGATGCTCGATGATCGGCATATTCGCGCGGATCCTGGCAGTGCGCTCGGTGTCGATCATGGCGGATGTCCAACCTGGCCCGTCGGATGCCGTTGCGGTAACTGTTCCCCAGGGATCAACGATCATCGAATGCCCAAAGGTCGTTCGAGGATTGCCCCGCCCATCGAGGTGCTGTCCGGTGGTCGCTGCGGCTGCGAACCAGCACTGTGTCTCGATAGCCCGCGCGCGGAGCAGCGTCTCCCAGTGTGCCTCACCGGTCTCGCTGGTGAATGCGGCAGGGAGCACGATCACGTCAGCACCTTCTGATCGCAATTTGTGAAACAGCTCCCCGAAGCGAATATCGTAGCAGATCGCGAGGCCAACACGGAACGTGCCGAACCGGCCGCCGATCGGAACTGATACTACATCCGTCCCGGGCAGGTAGGTGTCGCTCTCCTTGTACCCCGCTCCGGACGGCGTCGTGATGTCGAACAAGTGGATCTTGCGATAGCGGGCGAGAACCTGACCCGCAGGGCTGAACACCAGGCTCGTGTTGAACAGCTTGTTGCCGGCCCGCTCGCCGATCGAGCCGCCATGCACGAAAATGCCATTCGCCAAGGCTGCCTGCTTCAGGAATTCAAATGCCGCACCTCCCGGCTCATCCGAACCGGTAGCCGGGATGTCCTCGGCTGCAGAGTATTTCGATTGCAAATCGCCGCCCAGGCAAGCCCACATTTCCGGCAGCACGACCAGATCGGGCCTGTCCTTCGCGATACAAGCTTCGAGAAGTGCTCTTGCCTTCGAGATGTTTTCGGTCTTGTCGCTTCCCGGAGACATCTGGATAACGCTAGCCCGCATTCGACCTTGCTCCGACGGATTCTCGTCCGAAATTGCCAGGTCCGCCGGCCTTGTGCCGATGTCTGCCTCAGTCAGCTTGACGATCGGTCGGACATTGCACGAGATCCAGGATCTCTGGCGGGACCGGCTCGTCCAGCGTGCGGTCATAGCGCTGCTGCAGGCTGGTCTGCAACCAGGTGTCGAAAAGAGCCAGGGTGTCGTCCGCAATGGGCCCGGCTCTGCCGCTGCTGTCTCCTGAGATTGCCATCATGGCACTGCAGCGCGTCGCAACGTCTTTGGTTGCAGAGGGTCCGGCAACCACCTACCCGACGCACGATGTCACAACGACGATCGGTCGTCAGTTCACGAAGGCGTTTGCTATACGCGCAACATCCTCGGCAGCAGGAGTGTTCGGGTACCGTGTCAGCAGCGTTGTCTGCCGCCTGATCGCATCTGCGACACGCCCGTCCCGACGGATTACGCCCGCAAGCAGCGGGGCCTCACCAAGAAACGTGGTGCAGGCGCGGGCGAGCACGTCGTAGGTACGTCGACCGCTTGCGAGGCTGGTTGCCTGATTAATGACAAGTCGCACGTCGGGCTTGGCCAGGGTGCCGCCTGCGACCGGGCGTGTCCGTCGCGCGGTCTGATCCCGTGCATGCAGTTTCATGACTGCGTAAGCGTCGGTAAGGGCGGTCGGCTCATCGGTCGAGACGACGATCAAGGTGTCCGCAGCAGCAGCCATGAACCGCGTGACGGGATCGATGCCGGCTCCAAGGTCGAGCAGGACAATGTCGTAGCCCCGAAGGAGCCGAACCGACCCGATGAGCTGATCGAGCAGGCCGAGCTCGAGGGCGGCGATCGACGCAGCACCGGAGCGGCCCGGGACGATGTCGAACGCAGCCGCCGGTTGTTCACTCACTTCGTGACGGATGATCACCTGGGCCAGCGCCACGCGCCCGGAGAGGACCGATGACAGGTCCTGCTTCGGCGTAAGGCCGAGCTGGATGTCGACATTTGCCAGGCCGAGGTCGCCATCAAACAGCAACACCTTCAGGCCCCGGGTCGCGAGGCACTGCGCAAGGGATATCGCGAGCCAGGTCTTGCCGACGCCACCTTTGCCGGAGGCGATGGCAATGAGTTGCGGGCCACCGGCTCGCGATTGCACGAGCGCCGGCTCTTCGGCTTCGGATTTTGCCGGTCGCGGCACCTGCAGCATCACGGTCATGGGTTTGTCTTCCATAGGGGCAGGCGACTGGCGCCCGTCTGGGCGGCGATATGAAGGGCAAGCGTGCCACCGATCAGGCCGTCACGCGGTGCGGGGGGATCCAAAGGCGCGCGCCGGGTCATCGCCGGCATGCCTGGGGAGACGTTGCCAGGGGCACGTGTCGGCGCCCGAGCGGACTCTGTCGCGCCCAGCCTGGTGGCGACAGACATCGGCGTGAGCTGTGCCAGGCCGTCGGCGATGCCTGGGCCTGTCCCCGCTTCGGTCAGGGCAAGGTCTGACGCCTGGGCTGCGGCCAGCACACCGCCCAATCGGCCGTTGCGATCAAGGCGCGTCGCCACCAGAAGGTCCGCGCCGAGCCCCGCATGGGCCATGGCGATATCCACCGCTTCGAGCGGGTCGAGGCCGGCGGGCAGTGCCAGCGCAAGCCGTGCGCCGGACGCCGACACCAGGCATGCCAACTGCTCGGCTTGCGCGGGATCCAGCAGATCGAGGCCGGGGGCGTCGATCAGCACCGGCGACAGCGGTTCGCGCCGCTGCAACGCACGCTCGAGCATCTCCGGGCGACCGGCGGCGATCAGTGTCAGCCCCAGCAGTCGCGTGAAGGCCGCCAGTTGTTCCACGGCGCCGGCGCGCTGCTCGTCGGACGTGATGACCAGGGGCCGATGCCCCTCCATGACCAGGCGCGCCGCCAGCTTGGCAACCGTCAACGTCTTGCCGGCACCCGGGGGGCCAGCGAGCAGCAACGGGGGTGCGTCGGCATCGAGCGGCAATCTGGTGAAGCGGAACAGCCGGCTGCATCCAGCCTCGAGTGGCCCCTGCCGGAGTGCTGCCAGCAGGGACGGCGGCAAGCCATGCCGGCCGAGCGTGTCCTGGAGCGGACTTCCCGACTGCAATGGAGCTGATGCGTGATACGCGGGTGCCGGCTCCCGGGTTACCTGAACGTCGAGCGGCGGCGCCGGACCCGATAGCGCGGGAGGGTCCGGTTCGTCCTCCGGCTCGAGGGCAGCCGTGACCTCGACGACGCCACCCTGGCTGGACGTCGTCAGGATCAGCGCGTCCAGCCCGAGCTCGTCGCGGACCTGCGCCATGGCGCCGGCAAGGGTCGCCGCCCGGAAGATCCTAATCCGCATGACGAATTCTCACGGCGGCCGTGGTCAGGATGCTCATATCGTGCCGATCGTGCGGATCCGCGCGCGCGGGAAGATCTCCGACTGGGCCAGGACCGGCGTCGCGGGCCGCAGCCGCTCGACGATGGCGCGGACGGGTGCCCGGATGCCGCTGCTCGTCAGCACGACCGGTGACTCGCCCGCCGCTGCCGCCGCATCGAGAGCGGCACGCAGGCGGCCGATGAACTCGTTCAACCGGCTCGGGGCCATCGCCAATTGCCGGTCCTCGGGCGGTCCGACCAGGCTGTTGAGGAACGCCTCCTCCCACTCGATCGACAGCGTGATCAGCGGGATGTAGCCGGCACCGCCGACGAGTGCGTCGCTGATCTGGCGCGCCAGCCGGACACGAACATGCGCCACCACCGAAGGGATTGCCCGAAGTCCGGCGCCGCAGGCCTCCTGGATGCCCTCGAGAATTGTCGGCAGGTCGCGGATCGAGATGCGCTCCGACAGCAGCGACTGCAGGATGCGCTGCACCGCACCCATCGAGATCTGCGACGGGATCAGGTCGGCCACCAGCTTCTGCTGTTCGCGCGGCAGATCGTCGAGCAGCTTCTGCGTCTCGGAATAGGAGAGCAGCTCGGCCATCGTTTCGCGCACGGTTTCGGTCAGATGGGTGGTCAGGACGCTGACGGGATCGACCACCGTGCAGCCGCGGAACATCGCCTCCTCGCGGTGAGCAGCGTCAATCCATAGGGCTTGCAGGCCGAAAGCGGGCTCCGTGGTCTTCTCCCCGGGCAGGTTGGGTACGCCGCCGCGCGGGTCCATCACCAGGAACCGGGTCGGCCGGAGTTCGCCCTTGCCCGCCTCGATCTCCTTGATCCGGATCGAGTAGCCATCTGAACCGAGCTGCATGTTGTCCTGGATCCGGACCGGCGGCAGAACGAAACCCATTTCGGTCGCGATGGTGCGGCGGAGTGCGCGGATCTGCTCGGTCAGCTTGGGGTTCTCGCCGCCCGCCAGGGGCAGCAGGCCGTAGCCGAGCTCGAGCCGGATCATGTCGATCCGCATGGCCTCGGCGATCGGGGGCTCCGACGGTGCAGTGGTAACGACGGCTGCCGCCTCGTCCTCCGCTTCGGTGCGGACCGGGTGGCGATGACGCATCCAGGCGCCTGCGCCGGCCAGGCCGCCTAGTACCAGGAATGGCAGCGCCGGCAGGCCCGGCATCAGCGCCAGCACCAGCGCCGCACCCGCTGCCATCGCCATCGGTTTCGGATTGCCGCCGAGCTGACGGACCAGCGCCACGTCCGCAGCACCCTCGGTGCCGCCCTTCGTCACGACGATGCCGGACGCGGTGGAGACCAGCAGGGCCGGGATCTGTGAAACCAGGCCGTCGCCTACGGTCAGCGTCGTGAAGGTCGCGGCGGCGTCGCTGAAGGCCATCCCGTGGCGCAGGAGGCCGATCGCCAGGCCGCCCATGATGTTGATGACGGTGATCAGCAGCGAGGCGATCGCGTCGCCGCGGACGAATTTCGCGGCACCGTCCATGGCCCCGTAGAAACCGCTCTCTTCCTCGAGTTCACGGCGCCTCAGGCGAGCGACCTTGTCGGTAATGGCACCGGCCGAGAGCTCCGCGTCGATCGCCATCTGCTTGCCGGGCATCGCGTCGAGGCTGAACCGGGCAGCAACCTCGGCGATGCGGCCTGAGCCCTTGGTGATGACCATGAAGTTCACGATCAGCAGGATGGTGAACAGGATCAGGCCGATCACCACGTCGCCGCCCATCAGGAAGCCACCGAACGCCGCGACGACATGGCCGGCGGCGAGCGGACCCTCGTTGCCGTGGCTGAGGATCAGTCGGGTGGTCGCGACCTCCAGCGACAGCCGGAGCAGAGTCGTGAGCAACAGCAATGTCGGAAAGCTGGTGAAATCCAGCGGGCGCTTGAGGAACAGCGCGACCATCAGGACGAGCACGGACGCCGTCACCGAGAGGGCCAGTCCGAGATCGAGAACCAGGGTTGGCAGAGGCAGGATGAGCACCGACAGCAACGCCACTACGGCCAAGGCCAGGCCCACGTCCGTGCCGGGCAGGTACGTCCGCCAGCGTCCCGAGAACAGGGTCAGCCTGGGCAGCGACAGTGTGGGTCGGCTGGCGGGCCCGCGGTCCGCGGTGGTGACGGCGTCACTCATCCGTCAGGCCGCCACTTCGGCGCCGAGGCCGGACCCGATTCCCGCCATCGGGCGAGGCACCGGCACACCATGATCGGCATAATCGCGCAGCTTGTTGCGCAGGGCGCGGATCGAGATGCCGAGGATGGTCGCCGCGTGCGTGCGGTTGCCGGCGGTGCTGTAGAGGGTCTCGAGAATGAGCGCCTGCTCGACCTCCTCCATGCGACGGCCCACGAGGCCGGAAACTCCGTGATCCCTCGTGTGTGTGTCGGCCGGGACCTCCACGAGTGCGGGCGGGGGGTGCGCAACCGTGGCAACCGGCGCGAGGCCGAGATCGGCGGGCTCGATCACCGGGCCCTCAGCGAGCAGCACGGCGCGATGCATGACGTTCTCGAGCTCGCGCACGTTGCCGCGCCAGGGATGGTCGGCCAGGCGCAGAAGCGCTGCATCCGACAGCAGCGGCGGCTCGAAGCCATTGGCTTGCGCGTAGTGGCGGGCGTAATGCGCGGCAAGCACGGCGATATCGCCCGGACGCTTGCGCAGCGGCGGGATCTCGAGACCGACCACGTTCAGCCGGAAATAGAGATCCTCGCGGAACCGGCCGGCGGCAGCCTCCGCACCGAGATTGCGATTGCTCGTCGCCAGGATGCGCACGTTGACCCGCACCGGAGTCTGGCCGCCGAGACGATCGATTTCGCGTTCCTGGATCGCCCGCAGCAGCTTCGCCTGCAACCGGATGTCCATTTCGCTGATCTCGTCGAGCAGAAGCGTGCCGCCCTCGGCAGACTCGAAACGTCCGATCCGGCGTGCGATGGCGCCGCTGAACGCGCCTTTCTCGTGGCCGAACAGTTCGGACTCGAGCAGGTGCTCCGGAATCGCCGCACAGTTCAGGGCGATGAATGGGCCATCGGCGCGACGCGAACGGCGATGGATGTGCCGTGCCACGATCTCCTTGCCGGTGCCGGACTCCCCGGTGATCAGCACCGACGCATCCGAGCGCGCCACCTGCTCGGCGGCCCTGATGCTCGCGAGCATGATCGGGTCACGCGCGATCAGAACGTGGCTTTCGCCGGATGCCGCCTCCAGCATGGCAGCGATCAGCTCGGGGTCCGGCGGCAACGGCAGGAAATCCTGCGCGCCATCCCGCACGGCGCGCACGGCCGCGTCGGGATCGTCTTCCAGTCCGCAGGCAATGACCGGCACGGCGATCCGCTCACGGGCCAGGCTCTGCACGAGTGTCGCGATCGGCAATCCGAGCTCACACAGCACGAGCCTGAAGCGGGCGTCCCGGCGCAGGCGGGCCAAGCCCACGACGATGTCGTCCGCCTGGTCGAGCTGCGCGCCACGCACGGTCGCGATCTGCGCGGCCTTGCCCAGCTCGCCGCCGAGCGAGCCGATGATCAGGACGCGCATTCTGCATGTCCGTCAGCGACGCGTGCCAGGCCTGTCACGATCAGGACCCCCGCTCCGACTTGATGATCTCGGTCATCGTCACGCCGAGCCGGTTGTCGTCGACCATGACAACCTCGCCGCGGGCGATCAGCCGGTTGTTCACATAGATGTCGATCGCCTCGCCAAGTTTGCGATCGAGTTCGACAACTGCGCCGCGACCCAGCTTCAGCAGCTGGCTGACCTGCATGGTCGACTTGCCCAGCACGGCGCTCACCGTGACCGGAATGTCGTACACCGCCTCGAGATCCTGTGCACTTCGGGGTGCACCGCTTTCCTGCATCACCGGCGGATCGGCCAGCTCGGTGAGATCGATCTCATTTGCCATCGTACGTCTCCTGTGGTGCGTCCATCGGTGCCAGGGCTGGCATGATCAGTTCCTGCACCTGCGTGCAGAGTGCCTGCGTGTCGCGCATCAGCATGCCGTCCTGCCAGCGGATGCTGATGTCGCCGGGCTGCATGCTGTTCGAGCCGATCCAGTCGACCATGACCGGGCTGTCTTCCAGTATGGTCGTCATGTCCTCGCGCAGGCCTTCGAGGAGCGTCGGATGGGCCCGGATGGTCAGCCGAGGCTCATGCGACATCGTCGGCAGCAGCAGGCCGAGCAGCGCGCGCGCCTCGTCGTGGCCGCGTGATGCCGCGAATGCCGGCAATACCGCGGCCACCATGCCCAGGAGCACGCCGGCGGTGGCGGTGGCGGCGTCGGCCATGACGCGGGCCCTGTCCGATTGCCCCGCATTCAGGGCGTCCGACACACGAACCAGCGCATCTGCCCGGATCGCTGAGACGCCCAGCTCGACCGCATGGCGCTCCAGTTCGCGACCATCCTGCTCGGCGCGCTCGGTCGCCTGACGCAGCTCGGTGAGGCTGAAGGTGGGTTCGACGACGATCGGCTCGACCGGAAGCGGCGGCGCGACGGCTGCCACGGGCATGTCGAAATCCTCGGCGTAGATGACACCGGAGAGGGCGTGGTTGCGCATCTCTAGGCCACCATCTGCTCGTCCTGGTGCTCGTTGAGCTCGATTTCACCTTGGGTGGCGAGCTCCTTGGCAACCAGGACGATTGCCGATTGGGCCTCGTCGACATCACGCAAGCGAACCGGTCCGAGCTGGGCGATGTCGTCGCGAAGCAGTTTGGCCGCGCGCTCCGAAAGGCTGCCGAGGAACAACGTGCGGATTTCCTCCGAGGCACCCTTGAGCGCAATCGGCAGCTTGTCCTTTTCCACGGCGCGCATGAGCTTCTGCACGGCATCGGGCGTGAGCCGGGCCAGGTCGTCGAAGGTGAACATCAACGACTTGACGCGCTCGGCCGCTTCCCTGCTGCGCTCTTCGAGTGCGGACATGAAACGACCTTCCACCTGGCGATCGAGATTGTTGAAGATCTCGGCGATCATCTCGTGGCTGTCACGACGGGTGCTGCGCGCGAGGTTCGACATGAACTCGGACCGGAGCGTTTTTTCCACGCTGTCGAGCACGTCCTTCTGCACGCTTTCCATCCGCAGCATGCGCATGATGACTTCCATGGCGAAGCTGTCGGGCAGCAGGCTGAGCACACGTGCTGCGTGACTGGCACGCACCTTTCCCAGGACGACCGCCACGGTCTGCGGATATTCGTTCTTCAGGTAGTTCGCGAGCACCGCTTCGTTCACGTTGCCGAGCTTGTCCCACATCGTGCGACCAGCCGGCCCGCGGATCTCTTCCATGATCTGCGAAGCGCGTTCGCGAGACAGCGACTTCTGCAGCAGGCGCTCGGTGCTGTCGAAGCTGCCGACCAGCATGCCGGCCGAGTTGATGCTCTGCGAGAACTCGGAACAGAGCGTCTCGACCGTGTTGGCATCGATGCTGCCGAGTTGCGACATCGCCAGGGAGATCTCCTTGATCTCCTCCTCGTGCATCATGGAGAACAACTGCGCGCACTGCTCTTCGCCGAGTGCCAGCATCAGGATTGCTGCACGCTGCGCTCCGGGAAGCTGGACGGTGCTCATCAGGTCAACTCCTTTGCCAGCCATCCGCGAACGATGGTCAGGCTCTCTTCGGGGTGTTTTCCAACCAGGTCGACGATCTGCCTGATTGATTCGGCGCGCAGCTGACCTTGCACGTTGGCGACGCTGATCAGGCTCTGATCCTCGAGCAGTGCTGCATCGCCGTTCGATGACCTGGCCGGGCCGCTCAGCGCCGGCCGAAGCATGTTGGCTGCCTCGATCGCACCGTGGGCGCCGGCCGGTGCCGGAAGTGTCCGCCCGTCCGTCAGGCGGAACATCATCGGCCGGACCACGAAGATCAGCGCGAGGAGCACGAAGATGCCGAGGAGCAGGTTCTGGCCGATATGCACGATATCGTCGCGTCCGAGATGCAGCCCCAGCAGGCCGCCCGGCACTGTCGTGTCCGGCAGCTCACGAACGGTGAACGGCATGGACACGACCGTCACGACGTCGCCGCGCTTGGCGTCATATCCGATGGCGCTCTTCACCAGGGTCGAGATACGGTCGAGTTCGTCCTTGCTGCGTGGCTGCCAGGCAGCCTTGCCATCCGCACCCTTTGACGAGGTGCCGTCGACCATCACCGCCAGGCTGATACGGGCGAGCCTCGGCTGATCCTGGATCAGCGTCCGGACGGTCTTGCCGATCTCGTAGTTGTTGGTCTCTTCCTGCCGGTCGTCCTGGCTGCCCGACGGCGTCTGGCCGGCATTGGCGTTGGGCAGGTTGTTCTGCACCGAGGTGTTCGCGGTGCCGTCGCTGTTGCGGCTCTTGTCGGAGGTGGTCTGCTGGCTGCGCAGCACCTGCATGTTGGGATCGTAGGTTTCCTGGGTCTCGTGCACCTGGTCGATCGTCATGGTGACCGCGGCTTCTGCCCGCACGTGCTCGGCGCCGAGCGATGGCTCGAGCATCTCCTCGACGGCCCGTGCCAGCCGCAGTTCGGTCGACTGGCGGAGTTCGTCCACGCTCTGTGCGGAGCCACCGCCATCGACCGGATTGCCGGCCCGGGCCAGGACGCTGCCGCGGTTGTCGATGATGGCGATGTTCTGCGGCTTGAGGCCGGGTACGGCGGCAGAGACGAGATTGATCACCGCCTGAACGCCCTCGGGATCCATTCGCGCGGCCCCGGTCATGGACAGCAGCACACTGGCCTGGGCCGGCATCTGCTCGGCGGCGAACGGCTCGCGATGCGGCAGCACCAGGTGCACACGGGCGCCGCGGACGCCGGTGATCAGCCGGATCGAGCGGGACAACTCGCCCTCCAGGGCACGGGTCTCGTTGATGGTCTGCTCGAACTGGGTGGCGGTCAGGTTGTCGCCGCGATCGAAGATCTCGTAGCCGACCGAGCCTCCCGACGGCAGGCCGCCCTTGGCGAGCAGCAGCCGGGCTGCGGCGACCTGGTCGGCCGGAACCAAAAGACGGTCGTCCTGCGGGCCGAGCTCGTGCGGGATGTGCGCCTTCTCCAGCTGCTCGGCCATCTGGCCGGCCTCGCGGAGGTCGAGATCGCCATACAGCAGCGCCATCTGCGGATGTCCGCCGCCCTGGGAGATCAGGACCGCGAGCATCGCCAGCATGCCGAACGCCACCGCGCCCATTGCGGCGAGCTTGGCAGCTCCGAGCGCTTTCAGCCCTTCGAGAAGGGGGTTCATGAGAGCCGCGTTGCGAGAGGGATGCAGGACCGGGTCATGGTCTCTTTCCAGAAGCCGACCTGTTGCCGACCCGGAAAGAATGCCAGTCAAAGGTTAACGGAACCCTACCAGCCCGGCAGTTTTTGCCTGGCGGACGAGCCCGGCCAGGCTCAGGACGTCGTTGTTGTCGAAGCCCCGGTCGCGGCGTTGATCGCCGCCGTGACCGCTGTGGTGGCAGCCGTCGTGGGCGTGGTGGTCGATGCGGCGGTGGCGGTGCCAAGCAGCGACATCACCTTGCTCATGTCGACCGAGGTCGTGCCCATCTCGACGTCGACGCCGTTGGTGCCGTTCTTGACGATGCCGGTTACGGTGCCGATCACGTTGAACGGGACGCTGATGCTGTTGCCGCTGCCGTCGGTCGACACCACGGCGGCATCGTAGCTGCCGTTGCTGAGGGTGTTGCCGGAATCGTCCTTGCCGTCCCAGGTCCAGTTGGTGGTGCCGGTGGGGAGCGTCAGGCTTTGCGTCCTGACCACGGTGCCGGCCGCGTTGGTGATGGCGATTTCTGCGGTGCCGGCGCTGGTGGGATTGAGCTGGAGCTCGCCCGAGCCGTTCTGCAACGAGATCTGCGAGGAGGCGACCACGGCCTGGCGACCGACCAGCGAGGTGCTCTGGCTGACCTGGGTATCCTGGTTGAGCGACAACAGCTGCGTCAGGTTGGTGTTGGTGGTGATCTGCTGCTCGACGCCGGCAAACTGCGCCAGCTCGCTGGTGAAGCTGTCGGTCTGCATCGGGCTGGTCGGGTCCTGGTGCGACAACTGCGCCGTCAGCAGGCTCAGGAACTCGTTGTAGTTGCTGGTCAGAGACGACAGTGCATCCGCGCCGGATGGAGCTGCCGTGGCTGCCGTGCTGTTGGCGATGTTGGTGGCGTTGGCCGCCTTCGCTGCGGTCTCGGCAGCCGTAAGGAGGGCGGAGGCGGACGTGATGGTCGTGCTCATGGCAAGCTCCCTTAGCTGTCAGGCGGTTATGTTCACGCGGCTGGACCGCGCCATTCGGGCGGAATTCGATAGGAACGATGGTTGCAGGCTGGTCGACGTGTCGTCGTCGGCGTCTCCCGGTGCACCGGGGCGGGCTCTGGCGAAGGTGCTGGCGCGCTCGTTCGACGATCCCCCCCCGCCAGGCTGGTCCGAGCCGCGGAAGCCGGACATGTCCTGTGCGGCCTGGCTCTCGGGGCGCTGTCCGGAGAGAGCGTCATGCGCCCGATCGGCGGCAGCGGGTATGGCTGAATGAACCCGTACCGCAACGACTGCCGACGGCGCGCCGAGTTCGAAGCTCAGGTGACGATTTGCCGACGGAACGGCTGCCGCATCGAGGGCGGCATGCAGGTGCGCCTGATCGCTCATGAGGCTGCGCAGCGTCGCCGGGTTGCTGGCCGTGACGTTGATCCTGGTAACCCCGTCAGCACTCCGGTCGAGCTGGATATGGACCGTCCCCAACTCCTTGGGGTGGAGGGTAAGAGCCAACTGGCTGCTCCCGTCCGGCTTGGCTGCCAGCACGAGCAGGGATGCGGCAACCTGTTCGGGTGCCGCGCCGGGATCGACCGGCGCAGGCGATCCCAGAGCGGTGATCATCGAGCCCGGAGGCGATGATGCCGGACCGGTAGCTGGCGGCGGCACAATGCTGGCAGGGTTGCCGCTGGTCGACGCCCGGCTGGTCAGCCCGGTGCCGGCAGGGCCCGCGCCGGAAGTCTCAGGCGCCGTAACCACGACAGGCTGCGGGCCGCCTGCAGATGGGACGGTCGGCGCACCCGTGACGATGACGGTCCCTGCCGCGCCGGCGTCATCGCTTGTCGCTGCCTGATTATCGGTGTGCCGTGGGCGCGTCTGCGCGGGTTCCGGCGTCGGGGTGGCGACGGATGCAGCGGATATCCCGGGCGGATTGGCCGGGATCGCGTGGAAGTCGGCGACATCACCCTGGTCGGTGGCAATCGTGACCGGCGGGGGGATGGCCTGGTCGGCACCGGCCCCGGCAGCCGCCAAAGCTGTTGCCTGGAACGATCCGGACCCGCCGCGAGCCGGTGCCGGAATCCCGATCGCGGCTTTGGGGGTCGGAGAACCGGTCGCTGCCTGGAGGATCGTTCCGACACTCGAGATCCCCAGGACTGGCACGCCGATCGTGGCGGGCGACGGGCGATCGGCGGTGGGTCCTGGCGGGGCGGCCGATCCGGCAGGCGGCGCTGCGGACACCAGCGTGGAGTCGAGGTCCGGCCACGACCCGGTATCGGTCGCGACCGGGGCACGGAATGACTGAACCCGGCCGCTGGTGGGCACGGGAGCGTGCGTGCCGGCTTTCGCGACCGTCGGTTCGGCTGCCTCAGGGGGCATCGCATCCACGACCGGAGTTGCGGCAAGTGGCACGCCGATCGCGGCGAGCGGGGCGGTATCGGCAATGCGATCGGCCGGTGCAGCGGGGCCGGACAGTGACGCTGCAGACGGAACCCGGGCGTCAGGCTTGGGTGCCACCAGGGGTGCACCGCCCAGGACGGGGTCAGGCGTCTGCAGGGTCTGGCTGGTGGTTGCCGCGGGCGACTTGGCAGTCGGTGTCGATATCGGCGCAGCGGCGACTTCGGCAGGGGGAACTGCACGGAATGACATTTCCGGGTCGGAGGGGGCCGGCACGACCGGTTCTGCGGCATTCCGAGGGGCATCACCTGGCTGGCCGCCCCGGCTGTCGGTTACCACGCCTGCGCGTCGTGCTCCCGGCGCCGCTGGTATCTCGGCAGATGCGAGACCCGGAACCGGGACGCCGAGGACGGCTGGAGCGGCAACAATCGCCGTATGGGGCGACGGCAGGGTCGGTGCCGCCACGCCTTGCATGGGGCAGGCTGCGTTGCCTTGCAGGCCGGGACCGGCTGCGCCCACCCACTGGGGACCCGTGCCAGGGTCAACATTTTCGGCGCCGGCGCTCCCGAGAGGCGGTGCCTGGATCGACGGTGGCGTCGGTTGGTTCGCGCCCCTCGTTTCCGGAGCGGAAGCGGTTCCCTCGTGTGGACCGATCGCCTTGGCTGAAACGGGGTCGCCCGCACCATCAGGGCCCTGGACAGGACCAGATGCAGCCGGTGGTGGCGTGACCGATACCGTCAGCCGGACGGCTGCAACAGCCGGTCCCTGATCGGCAACGCGTTCCCGCACCACGGCGCTCACCGGTGCGTCGACCGCGCGGTTCACGCTGGCCTGATCCATCGGCCTGGTGGCCGGGAGCACATCCGGATCTGCCGGTGCTGCCGACAGCTGTGTCTGCGTCTGGCCCGGCGCCGCCGCAACCGTCTTGGTCGGTGTAGAAGCAGGTCGAGCGGTCGCGGCCTTTGCTCCTGCAGCGGTAACCGGCGGGCGCGCCCTGCGGTCCGCAGTATCCGGCGCAATCGGAGCCTCAACGGATGCGCCCGATGGTTGCCCGGGTGTCAGCATCGCCGTCTCTGACGACATTGCCGCAGGACCATGTACCGGTGCGGATCCGGAAGCGGGCGGGACTGCCGAAGCTCCTCGTGTGGCCGCGATCACCGGCTGCGGCGCCGGAGCTGGTCCGATCCCGCTCGGAGGTGATTGCGGAACAACTACTATCGCGACGGGTGCGACCGGCGGCAGGGTTTGCAGGGAGACAGTGTCGCTGGTCTGCGCTGCGTCCACCACCGGTGCGTGCTTGCCTTCGTTGCCCGGCCTGGTGGTTGCAAATCTGGTGCCTGGGGTCGGCTGGCCCGCGGTGGAGGGCGCTGCCGGTGCTGCAAGCCGCTGATCCACCAAAATCGCCCCGGTATCGGTATCGGCCGGTGCAGCGACCGATGAGTCCGGGCTGACTCCAGCCGACGATGATGCCTGCGGTGTGGATGCGCCGGCACTCGTCGCAGTCGACCGGTTCCTGCTCGCTGCCGGCAAGCCCGTTGCAGCCGCATCAGTGGGCAGCGCGATCGTCCGCAACACGCCTGCTCGCGCCGGCGCAGAACTGCGCGACGTCAGGATCGGCTGCATCGTGTCGTTCGCGAGACCGGGCGGCATTGGCGGCAGGGCATCCTTTATCGGCGCGACGGAAACCGCCGTCACGGCAAGTGCTGAGCTCGTCAATGGCTCCCGCACAGGAGACGAGGATAAGGCGGGGTCGCTAACGTTCGATGAAGACGGGGGCGCCATGCTGGCAGGCGACGGGGTCGTGTTTCGTACCGCCGCCGTCGCAGCCCAACTCGCGGCGAGCAAGGTCACGAAGGGGATGTTGGCGACGCGCGGCTGCGACCCGGGCCTTGTGACGAGGCTGCTGGTTGCGGCTCCCGGCCCGCCGGCGCCGAGAATCGCACCCGCGTTGAACGGCAGTGCAAGTCTCAGTTCGCTGCTTACATGTGTCATGACATCGGCTCCCTCGGCGACCTTTCTGCAAGCATCGGGCCACGTCGATCCGGTATTAAACATTGGTGGATGGTTGTTTGATCAGGCATCCGAGGCATGATCTGCCCGGCAAATTCTGCAGCCCGGCAGCTATGTCACGGTCCATGCACGCGCTCGATCAGCCGAAATTCCAAGCTGATCACGAGAAATCGCGTGGCACGCTTTCTGCTCTTACCGATCCGAGCACGCTTTTCGCGGTGCGCAGGCAGGAGACCAGACATGTCGATCTTTGGCGCATTGAGCACGGCAGATAGCGGCCTGACGGCGCAGTCTCACGCCTTCACCGACATAAGCAACAACATCTCGAACAGCCAGACCGTCGGTTACAAGGCAACGGAAACCGACTTCTCCGATTACGTGCTGTCATCCGGTGCTGCACAGGGCACGAACGGCACCGTCCGCGCCACGACCGCCAACGAGAACGACGCGCAGGGCACGATCACGTCGAGCACCAACGCATTGGCCCTGGCGATCTCGGGCAAGGGATTCTTTTCGGTGGGTGAAGAAAGCGGCGACTCAACGACGACTACGCCGGCGTTCAAGACAACCGCCTATTACACCAGGAACGGAAACTTCACCGAGAACAAGCAGGGTTACCTAGTGAACTCCTCGAACGAGTTCCTGAAAGGCTATTCGGTCAATGCCTCGAACGGCGTGCTGAACACGACGCTGGCACCGATCAACGTGGCCAACGTGGTGTTCAGGCCGACCCCGACTACCATCGTCACCGATGCGGCAACGCTTCCCACGGACTCGGCCATGTCGGGTGGTTCGGCTCTAAGTACCGCAACAAGCCAACCGCAGACAACCGTGTACGACTCCGCCGGAGCGCCACATACTCTGGACGAAACATGGACCCAGACCGGAGCGCCGAACACCTGGACGCTGACGGCAGAGGTGGACAAGTCGAGTGCCACGCCAGGCAATACGATGACCGCGACGGTCTCCTTCGATCCCACCACCGGCTACCTCGCCTCGATCACGCCCGCCGGCGGCACCGCGAACACCACCAGCGGAACGCCCGCCAGCTTCAGCGTGCCGGCGGTCAGCACCAACAACATGGGCGCGTTCAACATCAGTCTCGGTGCGATCGGATCCGCTGCCGGCACAAGCGTCGCGGGCAATGGTTCGCCCGTCAGTTCGACCAGCGACAGCGTGACGACCGGTGTTTATCAGGGGATCAGCATGACCTCCGATGGCAATATCCTCGCCAATTTCGACAACAACGAAACTCAGCTCGTCGGCAAGGTGCCGCTGGCAACGTTTGCCAACTCCAACGGGCTGGCCTCGCAGGATGGCGAGGCCTTCGTTGCGACATCTACATCGGGTGCGGCCACGGTAACCCTGTCCGGCGAGAACGGCGCCGGTGATCTCGAGACGTCGTCGGTGGAGAACTCGACCACCAGCCTCGATACCGACCTCACCAAGCTGATCGTCGCCCAGCAGGCCTACGGCGCAAACGCCAAGGTGGTCACCGCAGCGAACGAGATGCTGCAGACCGTGCTCTCCATGAAGCAGTAGTCGTTAACGCTTCATTAGAGCCTTTCCGGCACACTGCGGTGAGCGCCAGGAGTGCATGTCGAACCGGTCCAGGAGTGCCTCATGAGCCTCAGCTCGTCCATGACGATCGCCGCGAGCGGACTCGCGGCGTTGCAGTCCGAGATGGCAGTCGCATCGCAGAACATCGCCAATGCCGGCACCGCGGGTTATGCGAAGGAGACGTCGTCCGTCTCCTCCCGCACCGCCGGTGGGCAGCCTGGGGGCGTGCTGATCGGGCTGACCGGCACGACCGTCAACACGGCACTCGAGGCGACCCTCTACACCCAGAACGCCACCGTCTCGGCGTTGACCACGACCAGCAACATATTGGCGCCGATCCTGTCGTTGCAGGGTTCGACGAGCGCAAGTTCCGGCAGTAGCGGCACATTGTCGGATGCAGTCGGCAACCTGCAGACGAGCCTGATCACGCTTGAGGCTGGCCCCTCCAATGCCCCCAGCCAACAGGCGGTACTGGCAGCGGCCGGTACCCTCGCCGCGGGCATCCAGACGACGGCGGCAGCCTACCAGACGCAGCGCCAGGCCACCCAGGAGGCGGTGGTCGACGACGTGACGAGCGCGAATGCGAGCCTGGCCCTGATCGGGTCGCTGTCGGACAAGATCGCCCAGGGCAGTATGAACGGGGTCAGCACCGCGGATCTCGAGAACCAGCGCGCGGCCGCCATGACCACGTTGTCCGGCGTGCTGTCGGTCCAGTACAAGGAGACTTCGAACGGCGACATGCTGGTCAGCACCGCGGACGGCCAATCGCTGCCGACGCGTGCGACCAGCGGCCCGCTTGTCACCACCGATGCCACGATCGGCGTTTCCGATGCGTATCCCGGGTCGATCCCGACCATCACCATCGGCGGCCGCGACGTCACCGCCAGCCTGACCGGTGGCTCGCTCGGCGCCAACCTCGTGCTGCGTGACCAGACGCTGCCGACCATGCAGGCCGAGCTGGATTCCTTCTCCAGCGGCCTCGCCACGCGCTTCGATGCGCAGGGGCTGACCCTGTTCACCGACAGCGCCGGCAACCTCCCCGGCGCGAGCACGACCGCCACGTCGCCTGCCGGCCAGGTCGGGTTCGCCAATGTCATCCAGGTCAATCCCGCGGTGACCGCCGACCCCAGCATCGTGCGCGACGGCAGCCATGACGTCACCGCCGATCCCGCGGGTGCGTCGGCATTCACCATCGATCCGACCCGCGGCACCTCGGACACCACGCTGATCGACCGCCTGCTCGACTACACCTTCGGCACCAATGTGCAGCAGGGCGTGACGCAGCCGGCTGCCGGTTCCACCGGCCTCGGCGTCAATGGCAGCTTGTCGACGCCCTATTCCGGCACAACCGACCTGGTGTCGCTGGCATCGACGCTGACCAGCGCCCAGGCTTCGACGATCAACCAGACCACCACCGGCCTCGCCAATGAAACCTCGGTCCAGACCGCGCTCGCCAGCAAGGTGGCTACGGTCTCGGGTGTATCGGTTGATGACGAGATGGCGTCGATCGTCGCGTTGCAGAACGCCTACGCCGCGAATGCCAAGGTGATCTCCGGCGTGCAGACGATGTTCGCGGCCCTTCTCGCAGCGATTACGTGAGGCGATCATGACAATCCAGAACGCCACCACCACGCCGATGTCGATGCAGCTGATGACCGGCGCGGTCGATCGTCTCGCGACCCAGGAGACGACGATCCAGGGCGAGGTCTCCTCCGGCGTCCTGTCGGACAGCTATGCCGGGCTCGGCGACCAGCGCTACGCAGCACTCAGCCTCCAGCCGCAGATCACCGAGGTCGCCGCCTGGACCAGCAACATCACGTCGGCGCAGAACACGCTCTCCGTAACCCAGACGGCGATGTCCCGGATCACCACGATCGCCACCAACCTGCAGACGTCGCTCACCAGCCTGGCAGGCACGACCAGTGCCAGCACCGTGACAGCGGTGGCGTTGCAGGCGCGCCAGGACCTGACGCAGCTCGCGTCGCTGCTGAACACCCAGAGCGGCACCGAGTACGTCTTTGCAGGCAACGATTCCACCAGCGCGCCGGTGGCCGATCCATCGACTATCGCCAGCGGCACGTTCTTCCAGACGGTGGCCGCCAGCGTTGCGACCGTCGGAACCAATGGCGCCGCGACGACCGAGGCGGCAACCGTGACCGCGGCCTCCGACAACGGCCCGTCGGCATCCGTCTTCTCCGCGAGCCTCAGCACCGATGCGACCAGCGCTTCGGCGCTCGGCCGCAGCCTCACCGTGGGTAACCAGCAGCACGTCGGCGTCGGCCTCGTCGCGACCGCGGGTGGAGCCGCCAGCGCCACCTCGACCGGCTCTCCCATCCGCGACCTGATGCGTGCCCTCGCGGTGGTCGGCAGCCTCGACCAGGCGGATTCGTCGAGCACCGGCTTTACGACGCTGGTGCAGGACACCACCACGCAGATGACGGCGGTGAGCGCCGGCCTTGGGCTCGAGGTCACCTCGCTGGGCCAGACGCAGAACAACCTGACCAGCCAGACCGCATCGCTCGGCGAGATGAGTGACGCACTCGTGAAGCAGCTCGGCGCCGTGAAGGACAGCGATCCGGCGAGCCTGTCGACGCAGCTGACGGCCACGCAGAACCAGCTTCAAGCATCCTACAGCCTGATCGCAGACATGAAGGGCATGTCGCTCGCAGCTTATCTCTGAGCGCAAACGGCTCGCTGTTGACGGGCTGTTAAGGGCATTGCTGCAAAATCGGTCTGCGTCGGCAACTGGCCGGTTGCCACAAGGATACGGTGCTTCATGTCTCATCTCGTTCTGGAACTGCGGCAGGGTGAGATGATGGTCGTGAATGGCGCGACCATATTGTTCCGGAACAAGTGTCGGATCGAGCTGGTGTCCCAGGCGAGGTTCCTGTTCGGCAAGCAGATCATGATGCCCGGCGAGGCGGACACGGACCTGTGTCTCCTCTATTACAAGCTGCAGATCGCCTATGCCGGGCCTGCCGAGGATCGTGCTGAAGCCGCCTCGGACGTGCGCCTGCGACTGGCGGCTCTCCAACAGCAGGCGCTTGGAACTACAGCGGTCTCGCTACTGAGCGTTGCTGAAGCCTTTGAGGCCGAGGATTTTTACAAGGCGCTCAAACTGCTACGCTTGATGGTGCGCGACGAAAAGGCTGATGCCAACCAGAATTCTGAAGCCACGTAGACAGTTCGTTAATCTTTTTGTGGTTTCCTGCTTCCGTAAATCATCACTGGAGAAACCGTCGTGACACTTTCGATCAACACCAACACCGCCGCCATGGCGGCCCTTGAGTCTCTGTCTGCCACCGCGTCCATGCTGAACACCACGGAGAACCAGGTCTCCACCGGCAAGAAGGTGTCGTCGGCCTCCGACAACCCAGCGATCTATGCCATCTCGCAGACCATGACCGGCAATATCGCCGGGCTTTCTGCCGTGTCCGACAGCCTTGCGTTCGGTGCGCAGGTCGTGAACACGGCCAGCAAGGCTTCCGGTGACATTCTCTCGACCCTGCAGACCCTTCAGAACACGGTCACGACGTCGAGCCAGACAGGCATCTCCTTGACCACGATGGAGAGCCAGGTCGCAAATGCGTTGAATCAGGTTAATGCCTACGCTCGCAATTCGACATTCAATGGCATCAACCTGCTGACTACCAAGGCCGACGCGGGCGGCGCCGCCGACAATGCGCTCAACGTCGTCACCGGCCTGCAGGGCAGCCTTCTGACTGTGGCGAATCAGGCCACCGCCACCTCGAGCTCGGCCGTAAGCCTCACCGACGCGCTTGGTCTGACGACGGGCATGGCCGCTGGCAATACGGTGATCGCGAGCGGGACGGCAGGGGCGGGCCAGACCACCCAGAGCATTCTGACGGGCTCGGCCACTGGCGTGAATATCGCCACAACCACTGCTCTTTCATCAACCGACTTTGCAAACGGCTCTGGCGTCAAATTGACCAATGGCGACGGCACCACCACCACATTCGAGTTCGACGCGACCGGGACAACTGCGACTGCTCAGGAAACGTCAGGTGCAAGCGCCAACCATGTTGTGGTTGTTCTGGTAGACACGGGTTCCCAGTCGACGAGCACGATGCTCGGTAGCCTGGTCACTGCGATGAATAACAACGGCTACAACGCCGTCACGCAGAGCGATGGGTCTCTCAACGTGACCGGGAAAGGTCTAACCGCATCGTCAGCAATTACGTCCGCAGACATCTCGGCTGGAACCACGTTGGCAGCAAGTGCCGCTGTCATCACGACGATCCAGGGTGCAATCAACAAGATGACCAACATCAGCACCAACCTGGGCGCCACCACGCAGCAGATCACCGGCATGCAGAGCTTCACCAGTGACCTCAGCGATGCGCTGACGTCGGGTGTCGGCGCCCTGACCGACGCGGATCTGGCGGCGACGAGCGCCAAGCTGACCTCGCTGCAGACGAAGCAGCAGTTGGCGATCCAGTCGCTCTCGATCGCGAACTCACAGTCCTCGTCGATCCTGTCGCTGTTCCGCTAACCCAAGCAAGGCCGGGCAGCAGTGCCCGGTCTGCCTCTCCCAAGTGAACGGGGTTTTCCATGAGCTACGGCGCAAAGCAGTATCGGCGGTCCGAGGGCGGGGCACTTTCGCCGCGGGAAACCGAGGCGGCTGCGTTCGAGTTCGTCAACCGGATGCTTGTACATGGCGGCGATCCGAGCATCCGCATGCGCGCGCTTGCCAAGAACCAGCAGCTCTGGTCGATGCTCCTGAAAGACGTCGGCAACACGACCAACTCGCTGCCGGAGATCCTGAAGTCCGATCTCGCCACAGTCGGCTTTTGGGCTGTGCGTGCAAGTATTGCGGCAATGGGCGACAACCGCACTGTCGAGACGCTCGTACAGATCAACGAGGACATGATCGCCGGTCTTCGTGCCCATCACGCTGAGCCGACCTCGGCACCATGGGCTGGAGGTTTGGCGCTCGCCGGTTGAGACCGGTCTCGCTCGGCCTGCCCCATTCACACATGCTCTTGAGCTGCAGAGAGGAAGACACCACCTAACCGGTGGGTCTGGCGATCGGCGTTGCCTTCTAGGGACGTCGCCCCGCTTGATCCACAGATACCAGTCGCCTGACAAAAAGGGACAGGGCCATGGAATTGGAAAAGTTCACCGAGCGTTCGCGCGGCTTCCTCCAGGCAGCGCAAACCATCGCACTTCGCGAATACCACCAGAAGCTGACGCCGGAGCACCTGCTCAAGGCGCTGCTTGATGATGAAGAGGGCGCGGCTGCCGGGCTGATCCGTGCGGCCGGAGGCGATCCGCAGGCAGCGCGGCTGGCCGTCGAGGCCGAACTCAGCCGGCTCCCCAAGGTGCAGGGAGCAGGTGCCGGCCACCCACAAGCGACCCCAGAACTGGTTCGGGCGCTCGACGGTGCACAGCAGGATGCCCAGAAAGCTGGAGACAGCTTCGTGGCTCAGGACCGGTTGCTGGTCGCTCTAGCTGGGACTGATCAACCTGCCGGTCGTGCGTTGGTTCAGGCCGGGGCGCCGAAGCATGCGCTGGAGCGGGCGTTGGCCGAGATCCGCAAGGGCCGGAAGGTGAACAGCGAGAACGCCGAGGCCGGCTTCGACGCCCTCAAGAAGTATGCCCGCGACGTGACCGAAGTCGCGCGCAGCGGCAAGCTCGACCCGGTCATCGGCCGGGATGAGGAGATCCGACGGACCATCCAGGTGATTGCCAGGCGCACCAAGAACAACCCGGTGCTGATCGGTGAGCCAGGTGTTGGCAAGACCGCGATCGTCGAGGGTCTGGCGCTTCGCATCGTCAATGGCGACGTGCCCGAAGCACTGAAGGGTAAGCGGTTGCTGGCACTCGATCTGGGTGCTCTTGTGGCAGGTGCCAAGTTCCGTGGCGAGTTCGAGGAGCGGCTGAAGGCGGTTCTCAAGGAGATCGAGACCGCTGCGGGCGAGGTGATCCTGTTCATCGACGAGATGCACACGCTTGTCGGCGCAGGCCGCGCGGACGGTGCCATGGACGCGTCCAACCTGCTCAAGCCGGAGCTGGCCCGCGGGACGCTGCACTGCATCGGCGCCACCACGCTCGACGAGTACCGCAAGTACATCGAGAAGGATCAGGCCCTTGCTCGCCGGTTCCAGCCGGTGTTCGTGGGCGAGCCGACGGTCGCAGACACGATCTCGATCCTGCGCGGGATCAAGGAGAAGTACGAGCTGCATCACGGCATCCGCATCACCGATGGTGCGCTGGTGGCTGCGGCGACCCTCTCGAACCGCTACATCACCGACCGCTTCCTGCCCGACAAGGCGATCGATCTGATGGACGAGGCAGCCAGCCGCCTCCGGATGCAGGTCGACAGCAAGCCCGAAGCGCTCGACGAGCTC